>NZ_CP087190.1:1957500-4357500 GCF_024749165.1 Pseudomonas sp. B21-023
ACAGGTGGTTAGGTAGAGAATACCAAGGCGCTTGAGAGAACTCGGGTGAAGGAACTAGGCAAAATGGCACCGTAACTTCGGGAGAAGGTGCGCCGGTGAGGGTGAAGCACTTGCTGCGTAAGCCCACGCCGGTCGAAGATACCAGGCCGCTGCGACTGTTTATTAAAAACACAGCACTCTGCAAACACGAAAGTGGACGTATAGGGTGTGACGCCTGCCCGGTGCCGGAAGGTTAATTGATGGGGTTAGCGCAAGCGAAGCTCTTGATCGAAGCCCCGGTAAACGGCGGCCGTAACTATAACGGTCCTAAGGTAGCGAAATTCCTTGTCGGGTAAGTTCCGACCTGCACGAATGGCGTAACGATGGCGGCGCTGTCTCCACCCGAGACTCAGTGAAATTGAAATCGCTGTGAAGATGCAGTGTATCCGCGGCTAGACGGAAAGACCCCGTGAACCTTTACTATAGCTTTGCACTGGACTTTGAGCTTGCTTGTGTAGGATAGGTGGGAGGCTTTGAAGTGGGGACGCCAGTTCTCATGGAGCCATCCTTGAAATACCACCCTGGCAACCTTGAGGTTCTAACTCAGGTCCGTTATCCGGATCGAGGACAGTGTATGGTGGGTAGTTTGACTGGGGCGGTCTCCTCCCAAAGAGTAACGGAGGAGTACGAAGGTGCGCTCAGACCGGTCGGAAATCGGTCGTAGAGTATAAAGGCAAAAGCGCGCTTGACTGCGAGACACACACGTCGAGCAGGTACGAAAGTAGGTCTTAGTGATCCGGTGGTTCTGTATGGAAGGGCCATCGCTCAACGGATAAAAGGTACTCCGGGGATAACAGGCTGATACCGCCCAAGAGTTCATATCGACGGCGGTGTTTGGCACCTCGATGTCGGCTCATCACATCCTGGGGCTGAAGCCGGTCCCAAGGGTATGGCTGTTCGCCATTTAAAGTGGTACGCGAGCTGGGTTTAGAACGTCGTGAGACAGTTCGGTCCCTATCTGCCGTGGACGTTTGAGATTTGAGAGGGGCTGCTCCTAGTACGAGAGGACCGGAGTGGACGAACCTCTGGTGTTCCGGTTGTCACGCCAGTGGCATTGCCGGGTAGCTATGTTCGGAAGAGATAACCGCTGAAAGCATCTAAGCGGGAAACTTGCCTCAAGATGAGATCTCACTGGAGCCTTGAGCTCCCTGAAGGGCCGTCGAAGACTACGACGTTGATAGGTTGGGTGTGTAAGCGCTGTGAGGCGTTGAGCTAACCAATACTAATTGCCCGTGAGGCTTGACCATATAACACCCAAGCAATTTGCGCTGAGGCCAAATTGTGGTGGTGAAGACGAAACGAACCGAAAGTTCGCGACGAACCACAAATATCGCATATCCGAATTGGCTGGCATGTCTGCAAGGACGTACTGGCAACCGAATTTCTTGACGACCATAGAGCATTGGAACCACCTGATCCCATCCCGAACTCAGCAGTGAAACGATGCATCGCCGATGGTAGTGTGGGGTTTCCCCATGTGAGAGTAGGTCATCGTCAAGATTCATTTCGCAAAACCCCTATCTGCGCGAGCAGGTAGGGGTTTTGTCTTTTCTTCCGTGGTAAAGAAATCTGGCGTGGGAGCGGGCGTATCGGAACGCCGCTCCCACGAATGTTCAGGCCAGGCTTCATCACTGCGTCAGTGGCGCTCGCCAAGCAGCGCTACCAACTCATTGAAGGCAGGACGGGCCAATACGTCGGCCTGCTGGCAGCGCTCAGCAAGTTGCTTCAGTGATGTGTCCTGCTCGTCGCAACACGCCAGCAACTCCTCGACAAGAATGCCAAACGCCCTCGTTTCCAGTCGTTCGAGTGCCGATGCCGCAAGACTTTGCCCCTGAGGGTGGAACGAGGCGGCACCGAAGTCGCCCAGCAGGCACTGGCCATTATCGTCGAACAGGATGTTGTGGGCATACAGATCACCATGGCTCAAGCCACGCCCATGCAGGTGGGCACAGACCGAGGCAATACCGCTGACAAGGCGACGCAGAGCCGGCTTGGTCAACTGGCGGTCGGCTGGATAGCGGTCGCGGGTGCAGCTGCCGAGGCTAGGCGGGCCGCCCAGGTTCGACCAGTGCGCGTCGATCAGTTGCATCACCAAGGCGGGCAGTTGATCTGGGTGATCGTCAATGCGCCCAGCCAGGCGCACCAGCTGTGGATGGTGGCCGGCGGCGATACAGGCGCTCATCTCCGCCAGTGGCGAACCGTCGCTGGTGATCGCGCCCTTGTACAGCTTGACCGCAACCGGTGCTTCCTGGCCGCGCCAGTGGGCGCGGTGAATCACTCCTGAGGCACCACGGCCGAGCTCTTCTTCCAGTTGGATGTCGTGCCAGTGCAGGGCGGGGCAATGGCCATCGGTGGCAGGTGCAACAAAGCCATAGGGCAATGGATTGTCCGCATAGGCCAGCCAGGCCAGGCGTGGCATGAGCAGCAACCAGTCGGGTAGGGCGCCCAGGCGGTTGCTGGCGATGCGCAGCAGTTCCAGGCGGTGGCAGTGCGCCAGGCTTGCCGGCAGATCGGTGAGGCGATTGCCGGCAAGCATGAGCTTTTGCAGGTGTGCGCAGTCCCCCAGTGCCTCGGGCAGCTGCTCCAATACGTTGTCGGTGAGCACCAGTGAGCGTAGCGAAGGTGGCAGGGCCTGGGCATCGACCCGGCTGATGCGGTTGCTTCTGAAGCCTACGGTTTCCAGGGCCTGGCAGCTGCCAATGGCGTGGGGCAGGTGGGTGAACTGATTGTTGGAGCAGAACAGCACCTTGAGCCGGTTCAGGCGGTGCAGGTCCTCGGGCAGTTCGCTCAGCCTGTTGCCGCTCAGGTCGAGCACTTCGAGGCTGTCGCCAAGTGCGAAGATCTCCCTGGGAAAATGGGTCAGGTTCTGGCAGAGATTCAGGCGTGTGATGCCGTGCAGGCGACCGGCACGCAGGTCTTCGAGGGTGTGCATGGGACTGTTCGCTAGACGTGGCTGGCCATTGTAGGCGCTCGGGTGCGGCAAATCTGCATATGGGTTGCGACTTAAGTCCGATGGCGGGCCGCCGCCCTCGGTCCATACTCAGGGTTCGCCCTTCAATAACAACAAGTACCGGGTTGCGAACCAATGACCTATCAGCACAGTTACGCCCATTCCATCTCCGACCCCGCCAGCTTCTGGCAGGCCCAGGCCGAGCAGCTCGCCTGGCAGCGCAAGCCGACCGTAACCTTGCAGCAGAACGCCGATGGTACCCACCGTTGGTTCGCCGATGGCCGCCTCAACAGTTGCTACCTGGCCCTTGACCATCAGATCGAGCAGGGGCGCGGTGAACAACTGGCGCTGATCTACGACTCGCCAGTGACTGGCGTGCAACAGGCATTCACCTATCACCAGCTGCGTGATGAAGTGGCTTGCTTGGCGGGTCTGTTGCGTTCGTTGGGGGTGCGCAAGGGCGATGGCGTGATCATCTACATGCCGATGGTGCCCCAGGCCGCCATGGCCATGCTCGCCTGCGCCCGCATTGGTGCGGTGCATTCCGTAGTATTCGGCGGCTTCGCCGCGAACGAGCTGGCCCTGCGCATCGACGATGCCCGGCCGGCCCTGCTGCTGACGGCTTCCTGCGGCCTGGAGTTCGACCGCGTGATCGAGTACAAGCCGCTGGTCGATCGCGCCCTGCAGCTGGCTCGCCACCAACCGCGGCATGTGCTGGTGTTGCAGCGCCCGCAGGCGAGCGCCGAACTGCAGCCCGGGCGTGATCTGGACTGGCAGCAGGCCTTGCTCGGGGCCGCGCCGGTCGCCCCCGTTGAGCTGGACACCGGCGATCCGCTGTACATCATGTACACCTCCGGCACCACCGGCAAACCCAAGGGTATCGTCCGCGAAAATGGCGGCAACGCAGTGGCGTTGTGTTATGCCATGCGTCATGTCTACGGCATGCGGGCTGGAGACGTATGGTGGGGGATCTCGGACGTCGGCTGGGTGGTGGGCCATTCGCTGATCGTGTACGGGCCACTGATGAGCGGGTGCACCACGGTGTTCTACGAGGGCAAGCCGATCCGCACGCCGGACGCCTCGGCCTACTGGCGGGTGGTGGAACAATATCAGGTCAATGGCTTGTTCTGCGCGCCCACCGCCATGCGCGCCATCCGCAAGGAAGATCCGGAAGGCGCGCTGATCCGCCGTCACAATCTCGATTCGTTGCGCCAGCTGTTCCTGGCCGGGGAGAAACTCGACTCCAGTACCCATGAATGGCTCGAGCGGGTCAGCGGCAAGCCGGTGCACGACCATTGGTGGCAGACCGAGACCGGCTGGCCGGTGACTGCGCCCTGTGTCGGGCTCGAAGGCAGCGCAGCGCGGCCGGGCTCGAGCAACCGGGCGGTGCCGGGGTACCACGTGCAGGTGCTGGATGACGAAGGCAAGCCGTTGGGGCCCAATCAACAGGGCGCTATCGTGATCGCCCTGCCATTGCCACCGGGTTGCAGCCAGACGCTCTGGGGCGATCACCAACGCTACCTGCAGGCCTACCTGCAGAGCTACCCCGGTTACTACCACACCGGCGACGGCGGCTACCTGGATGAAGACGGCTTCGTCTACATCATGGGGCGCACCGATGACGTGATCAATGTCTCGGGGCATCGCTTGTCGACCGGGGAAATGGAGGACCTGGTGGCGCGTCATCCGGCGGTGGCCGAGTGCGCGGTGATTGGTGTGCACGACGAGATCAAAGGCCAGGTGCCATTGGCGCTGGTGGTGCTCAAGGACGGGCAGGGCATTGGCGAGGCGCAACTGCAGGGTGAGTTGGTGGCGGATGTGCGCGAACAGATCGGCGCACTGGCCTGCTTCAACCGCGTGCGCCTGGTCAAGCGCCTGCCCAAGACCCGCTCTGGCAAGATCCTGCGGGCGGTGCTGCGCAAGATCGCCGATGGCCAGGCCTACACGGCGCCATCGACGCTGGATGATCCGGCGGTGCTAGGGGAGATTGAAGGGGTGTTGGCCGACTTGCCCAGGGCGGGGTGATGCCATCGCGGTGCAGCATCGCCTGTGGAGAGTCGGCTTGTCGTGGCGACGAACCGTGGCAAAAGGGCCGCCTGGCGGCCCCAACTGCTGGATGCCTTACGACTTGAAGCGCCCCACCAACCCGTTCAGCTCATCCGACAACTGTGCCAGCCTGCCAGAGTCGGCCTGCGCAGAGCTGGCCAGCCCCTCCACCAGTCGCGCCTCGTCGTAGATCTGCTGGATGTGCCGGTTGATCTCCTCGGCGACGCTGTGCTGCTCCTCGGCGGCCGCCGAGATCTGCAGGTTCTGGTCGCGGATCTCGTTCACCGACAGCTGGATACCCTCGAAACTGTCACGCGCGCTTTCGATTGACGTCACGCTGGCCCGCGACAGGTCCAGGCAGCTTTCCATCTTTTGCGAGACCTCATGGGTCTTGCCGCCGAGGGTGTTGAGCAATTGGTCGATCTCGCCGGTGGAATCGGCGGTGCGCTTGGCCAGTGCCCGTACCTCGTCGGCCACCACCGCGAAACCACGGCCCTGGTCGCCGGCCCGGGCGGCCTCGATCGCGGCGTTGAGCGCCAGCAGGTTGGTCTGCTCGGCGATGGCGCGGATGGTGCCGAGGATCTGGTTGATGCTGCGGCTGCCTTCTTCCAACTCGACCATGGCCTGGGACGACTCGCTCAGGCGCCGGCCCAGGCGATTGACGTTGTCGGTGGTCGCCTCGATCTGCTGCTTGCCCTCGGCCACCCGCCGGTGCCCATGTTCGGCGGCATCTGCGGCGCTGCTGCATGAGCGCGCCACTTCGTTGGCGGTGGCGACCATTTCGTTGAACGCAGTGGACACCAGCTCCACCGCCTCGCGCTGACGCCCGGCGGCCTCGTTCATGTTACCGGCCATCTCGCTGTTGCTGCGCGAGGCTTCGTGCAGGTTGGTCGAGGCCGCGCCGATGCGCTGGATCAGCTGGCGGATGGCGGCGAGGAACTTGTTGAACCAGCCGGCCAGCTCGGCGGTTTCATCTTTGCCCTGGACCTGCAGGTCGCGGCGCAGGTCGCCTTCACCCTCGGCGATCGACTGCAGGCCGGTGCTCACCTGGCCGATGGGCTTGACGATCACCCGCGAGAACGCTGCCGCCACCCCGGCGAAGATCAGCGCCAGCAGCACCACGATCACCGCCGTGACATAGGTCATGCGTGTGGCCGCGGCCATGACCTCGTCGTACTCGATCAGCCCGACGAAGCGCCAGCCCAGGCCTGGAGATGTCCATACATTTGCCATGTAGCGCACGCCATCGATCACCACCTCGGTGGCGCCTTGCTCGGTGGCGGCCAACGCCGCGTACGGCGCGCCGAGGTCCTTGAGCTGCTTGAAGCTGTGCCCGGCGTTGCGCGGGTCGACCAGCACGGTGCCGTCCTCGATCAGCATCACGTAGCCGCTGTCGCCCAGCTTGATGCTCTTGACCAGCTCGGTGAGGTTCTTCAGCGACACGCTGACCACGAACACGCCCTTGGCCTTGCCGGCCGCGTCGAGCAGCGCGCGGGCGGTGCCGACCAGGGCCACGTCGTCCTTGTCGTAGTAGTACGCGGCGGTGCGCACCGTCTTGTCCGGGCTGGCCATGGCGGCCTTGTACCAGGGGCGGGTGCGCGGGTCGTACTTGGCCAGCTGTGGGTCATCCGGCCATTTGGCGTAGCTGCCGTCTTCCAGGCCGATTGAAAGGATTGCCGCTGCCGGGTGAGTGGTGCCGTAGCGGGCGAAGGCGTCGATGACCCGTTGCGCAGCCTCGGGCATCGGTTGGCTGGCGGCATCGGCGCCGGTGTAGTCCTTGAGCGAGGTGACCGAGGTGTATACAGGATCCTTGGCCATCTGATCGACGTTCTGCAGCGTGCCATCAAAGAACTGGCGCATGTTGCCGTCGATCTGGCGAATTTCCCGGGTACTGCCGTCGAGGAACTGATCGACCGCCTCGCTGCGGATGTTCAGCACCGAAATCCCGCCAACCAAGGCGACCGGGATAAAGGCTACCAGTACGAAGGCCAGGATCAGTTTGTTTTTTATTTTCATCGTGACGCCCATCCGTGAGTGTGAAGGGTGTACATGGCCGCTTCGCTAGGGTGGTGGCCACTTGCTACCTTTTCTGTTTCGGCGGGCGGAATATAAACCTTTAGTAGATATTTCGTGTACAGAAAATTCAGAAATTGTCCTGACTTGGCGGGAAAGTAGCAAAGATGCGTAGGAGCGGGTTTGCCCCACAAAGAGGTCTGAGCTGTTGATTCAGGACGATTACTAAGACTTTCCCTATTTCATGTAGGACGTTTCCCAACCATGCTTTCACGGCCTTTCAGCTGTTGTTCTGGCCAGCCGCATTCCCTAATCTCGCCCTGTCGTTGCCAATTCAACGACCGGGTGTGCAAGCCCGAGGATGTGGTCCAAGTCGCTCAATGGCGGCTATACGTGGGAGGCCTTCGGGCCAGCCGGGTTCCTACTCCACGGTCTTGCACACCCGCGTATAGCTGCCTCCCTCGCGCTGAGCGAAAGCGGATATCGAAAGCTCCCATGGCTACCTTCAGTGATCGAGCACCTTGTGATAGGTCACGAATTCTTGCTCGGCCTCATACCCCAGCGATTCATACAGCGCCTGGGCGGCAAGGTTGCTCCTGGCGGTGTCCAGGCTCAACCGCTGCGCGCCCTCGGCCTGGAAGATCCCGATCAGTTGCTGCATCAGGTAACGGGCATGACCGCCCCTGCGGGCACGGGGGACGACGAACAGGTCATACAGCCAATAGAAGCGCTTCATCGCCAGCGAGCAAGTGGCCGGGTACAGCTGGGCAAAGGCGATGGCCTGACCCTCGTCGTCCAGCAGCAGGTAGATCCGTGAGTTGTCGGTTTCGAGGTTGGCCTTGAGGAATGCACGGGAAGCGGGGAGGTCATCCGCCTCCTGGTAGAACATCCGGTACTGGTTGAAGAGGTCCGCGGTGGCGTCCAGGTGGTGCAGATCACAGGCAATGACGTTCATGTCGGGGCTCGCTATCAGGTTGTCCAGCGCCTTTGCTGTGGGGGCGATCCTGCAGGATTCATGAAACACAGACGTAGGGATTCTGCTGCGCGCCGCAAAGCCGGAAAAGCAGGTCTTTGTCACGAGTGTTTGCCGACCAAGGGGGCTGCGGCTTGCTGGCGTCTATTCATGGCATTAGCATCCGCTTTCCTCACTCACGGCCATGCGCAACCTTTGGCCGACTCCAGGATCAAGGACGAATGTTGCCGCTGCTTTCCCGCTTCCTGCTGCACGCACTGGTGTGTGTGGCTTTTCCCTTTATCTTGAGCCTTGGCTTCGATCTCTACCGGCAGCATGTCGGCCCGCCGATGGCGCGAGGTGTCAGCGTCGGCTTGGCGACGATGCTGGTGTTCTACGCCTTCGTGCTCTTCAACCTGTTGATGGTGGCCATTCCAAGGGCGGCAGTTCGCTACTGGCTGGCGCTGTTGCTGGTGCTGCTGGTGCTGGCGTTCTTCAATACCTTGCACCCGTTGCGGGCACTGGGATTTGCGTTGTTGTGCGGTGGCTTGTGCGTGGTGGCCATCGGGATGACGCCACTGGTAACGTCGCTGTTGCACCAGTGCCGTCGGTGAGGGAGTTCAGCAGGCCAGCACCTGTCGTTCTTCGAGCCACTGTTCGAAGCAGATGAAGGTGTCTACAGCGGCTTCTACCGTCCGGGCCTGGGCGGTCGGCTCCGGGGTGGCGGCAGCCAGTCGCTCGAGGAAGCTGCGCCAGCGTGCGCCGGTCAGCGGGCCGTAGACGTCGAGGAACGCGCCGCCGTTGTCGGCGTCGATACCCAGGCGTTCGGCCATGGCCCGCTTGAGCACTTGGCCACCGAGCGTGGAGCCTTCCAGTACATACATCACCCCAAGCGCGCTGGCTTCGTCATTGATGCGAGGCAGGGCGTGGCACCAGGGCAGCGCTTCGATATCGATGGCCAGGGCGCCCAGGTCGCGTGACAGGGTGGGCGTCTTGTGGCGTTCGGCGCTCTGGTAGGCGCCCAGCAGTAAATCCAGCGGCGCATGAAAGCCATGGTAGGCCCCGAGCAGGTCGGCGTAGGCCGCGCGGTCGAAGCCCTCGCTGAAGAAAGGCAGCCGCGCTTCCAGCCTCTGGTGGCAGGCGCGGGTACCTTCGCGCAGGGCAAGCAGCAACGGGCTGACGGTAGCGGACATGACGGCGGCTCTGGTGTTAGGGCATTCGATACTGCCAGATCAGGTGGCGCAATCACCACTGCCGATTTTGCGCACCTGGCCCTTGAACTGTGGAATCATTGTGCCGCCTCTGGAACGAGGCTTTCACAGCCAAGACAGGAATGCAGCACGATGCGCGCAACAACATGGAACTGGCTGGCCCTGGGGCTGGCGTTGCTGCCGGGCCTGGCCGCCGCGGCGGAACCAGAGCCGGTGCCGGTATACCGGGAGATCAAGGACTGGATTGTTGGCTGCGACAACACGCGCTTCTGCACCGCGGTCCTGGCCGATCATCCGGAGCGGATGCGAGTGGGCATGCTGGTGCAGCGTGAGGCGGGCGCCTGGGGCAACCTGCACCTGACCCTGGTAGGGAGTACCGACTGGTCGGGCGAGCCCATGCTCGACGGCCAACTGCTGGTCGCCCCCTGGCGCATGACCCGCGGTGTCGAGACCACCCTGGAACTGGAGGGCGCCGATGCCTATGCCGTGTTGCGGCAATTGCGCAATGGCCAGCGCCTGGTGGACGACACCCGGCCAGGGGAGCGGGTGAGTTCGCTGCAGGGGCTGAGCGCCGCCTTGCTGCTGATGGATGCGGTGCAGGGCCGAATCGGCCACTACAGTGCGCTGATACGCCCCGGCGACAGCGTTGCCGATGTGCAGTTGCCAACTCCGGCCAAACCCCAGGTGCCGGCCTTTGTGGCAGCTACGGCCCTTGGCGCGCAGGAGCAAGCGGGCATCACCCAAGTGGTGATGGCCAAGGCGGCCGCCGAGGACCAGTTGAAGAACGAATACGATGTCGCTCCCAAGCTTGAGCTGCATGCCCTGGACGACCAGCATGCGCTGGCATTGCTCAGCTACAACTGCAACGACTTCCATTGCCTCTACGCGCTGTACAAGGTGTCGCGTGAAGCGCCTTACACCCTTGGGCCGCTGGAGTTCGAGGCGCCATCGAGCCCGGTGGTGATCAGCCGGATGCGCGACGCCATCGAGTTCTACCCTGGCAAAGGCGAGCTTCACAGCTATGCCAAGGACGACTACCCCGGCAGTTGCGGGGTGGAGGAAAGCTGGCGCTACGATGGCATGCGCATGCGCTTGCTCAGGCTGTCACGGATGGATCGCTGTGCGGAAGTGGGCACCGACAGTTGGCCGGTACTCTGGCGCAGTGAAGGTTGAACGCGTGAAGCGCACTTCAGGGATAACGCCATGGCAATGGATGAAACACCCGCGTGCGGCATTGCTGCTGACGCTCATGACGCCATCGGTCGGGCAGGCCGAGAGCGCCCAGGCACCGCTCGAAGCGGTGCCGATGTACCGGCAGATCAAGGACTGGGCGGTTGGCTGCGACAACACCCGTGCCTGCACCGCGGTAATGGCCATCGACGACGACCTGATGGCCGGGCTGCAGACCATCATAAGGCGCGAGGCGGGGCCACAGGGTGCGCTCGAACTGACCCTGCGCGTGGGTCCGGCGTTTGCGGAACAGGTGCTGCTCGATGGGCAGGCACTGTCGGCCAACTGGCAGCGCATCCAGCTTGAATATGACTTCGACCTGCTGCTGAAGGACGATGAGGCGCTGGCGCTCATACGCCGGTTGCGCAACGGTACACGCCTGAGTTCGTTGACCGAGGATGGCGAGCTGGTTGCGTCCTTGCATGGGCTCAATGGCGCGCTGCTGGCCATTGATGCCGTGCAGGGCCGGGTCGGGCATGCCGATGCCCTGGTGAAAGTGGGAGATGCGCCCGCTGCCGATGTGCCTGGCGCTCCCGATACCGTGGTGCTGCCACAGTTCGTTGCCGCGCCGCGCATGAGCGACGAGCAGGCCCATGAAATCGGCAGGGTGGTAAAAGGCCAGGCGAATGTCGAAGGCGATGTGCCAGGCATGAGCAACAGCCATTACGAGGTGCACCCGCTGGACGCAGCCAATGTCCTGGTCATTCTCAACGTGGGGTGCAGTGGCGAGTTCTGCGCCAATTACCTGTATCGGGTGTCCCGCACCGCACCCTACCAGATCAGCGAAATGGCCTTCGAGGCGCCGACGCCGTTGCTGGCGCCGCGTCTGAGTGGCTATGTAGCGTTCGATGCGCAGAGCGGTCAATTGTTTGCCGCTGACAAAAGCCAGGTAGAACGTGGTTGCGGGCTGATCCAGCAGTGGCGTTACGACGGTGAGCGCATGCGCCCCGAGCGCGTGGCCCGGCTCGATCGCTGCGGGTATGTGAAACCGCAGTTCTGGCCGGTGCTATGGCGTGCGCAGGAGCAGGTCGAGGCGAGCCGAGTGCCCATAGGCGCCGCTGACGCGCCGCATCGCCGGCAAGCCGGCTCCCACAGTTCAGCGTTGGCTGCAAATCATGCGCAGTACCTGTGGGAGCCGGCTTGCCGGCGATGGGCGCGTAGCGCCCTCTATCAGTGAGGTGTGGCTCAGAACGCCAGCTTGTAGCCGATCAATAGCAGCATGGTCGCCAGGCAAGGCCGCAGCACGCGGTCGGAAATACGCCCGGTCAGGTGGCTGCCCAGGTAGATCCCCGGCAACGAACCCAGCAGCAGGTAGCCCAGCAGTGACCAATCCATGTTGCCCATGCCGGCATGACCCAGGCCGGCCACCAGAGTCAGCGGCACGGCGTGGGCGATCTCGGTGCCGACCAGGCGGCGGGTGACCAGGAACGGGTAGAGCAGGAACAGCGCCACGGTGCCCAGCGCTCCGGCGCCGATGGAGGTGAGGGTGACCATCACGCCCAGTACCACGCCGGTGATCACGGTGAGGATGTTCAGGGTACGGTCACTGAGGTGGTAGTGGTCACCGGCATGCTTGCTGGCGAAGGCCTGCAGGCGCGATTTGAACAGGATCGCCAGGGCGGTGAGGATCAGCACCACCGCCAGGCCCTGCTTGATGATGGCGTTGAGCGCCGAGGTGTCGGTGTGCAGGGTGCTGAGGAACCACAGGGTCAGCGCGGCGGCCGGGACGCTGCCCAGGCTCAACCAGCCGGTGATCTTCCAGTCGATGTTCTTGTTGCGGCCATGCACCCAGACGCCGCTGGCTTTGGTGATGGCGGCATAGAGCAGGTCGGTGCCCACGGCGGTGGCCGGGTTGATGCCGAACCACAGCAGGATCGGGGTCATCAGCGAACCGCCGCCGACGCCGGTCATGCCGACGATGAAGCCTACGATCAGGCCCGCAAGGGTGAAACCGAAAGAACCTACATCCATACGCTACTCGACGCCCAGCTTGCCCGTGATCGGATGAGTGCCAGCATATAGATTTTTTTATAGCCAAATAGACTTGTTCGTTATTAGGTTATAACCACGCTGTGGCGGTACGCTCCTGAAAATCCACGGTTAACCAGAGTGGGTTTACCGGGAGCTGGCCCGCTCGACTGTCCCGGGTACGATTCAGCCAACCATGAAAGGAGCGTTCCATGAGCAATGACATCCAGCGTTTTCCCAGCAGCCTGCCGTTTCCTTTTTCCCGTGCAGTGAAGGCCGGGGGCTTCCTGTTCCTGTCCGGCCAGGTGCCGATGAGCGCCAGTGGCGAAGTGGTACGCGGTGATATCCAGACACAGACACGAGCGGCCTGCGAACGAATCGCCGAGAGCCTGGCAGTGAGTGGGGCGCGTTTCGACCAGGTAGTGAAATGCACGGTCTGGCTATCGGACATGAGCCATTTCGCCGGCTTCAACGAGGTCTACAAAGAGTTCTTTGGCGCAGCGCTACCGGTACGTTCGACGGTGGCATCGGCGCTGGCATTGGGGGTCGATGTGGAGATCGAGGTGCAGGCGTTCGTCGGCGAGTAAGGAGTAGCTGAAGAATACCTGCGCATTCGCCGATGTGATCGAAGATCGTGATCGTGGGGTGAGCCCGCTCCTGCACACGCACAGGAGCGGGCGGCAGGTCAGATGCGGAAGCTGCCCACCAGTTGCTTCAGGCGCCCGGCCTGCTGGCTCAGGGCGTCGCAGTGGCGCAGGGTGTCGTTGAGGTTCTCCACCCCTTGCTGGTTCAGCGCGTTGATCTGGGTGATGTCCAGGTTCAGGCTCTCGACCACGGCGGTCTGCTCTTCGGTGGCGGTGGCCACCGATTGGTTCATGCCGTCGATCTCGCCGATACGCTGGGTGACACTGGCCAGGCGCTCACCGGCCTCGTTGGCCACCTGAACAGTCTCTTCGCTGGAGACCTGGCTGGTGTTCATGGTGTGCACCGCCTCACGCGAGCCGACCTGCAGGCTGGTGATCATGCGGTGGATCTCTTCGGCCGATTCCTGGGTGCGGTGGGCCAGGTTGCGCACTTCGTCGGCAACCACGGCGAAACCACGCCCGGCTTCACCGGCACGGGCGGCCTCGATGGCGGCGTTGAGCGCCAGCAGGTTGGTCTGCTGGGAGATGCCCTTGATCACGTCGAGGATCTTGCCGATTTCGTCGGTGCTGGCGTTGAGGGTCTCAATCTGCTCGCAGGACTCGCTGATGCGCTCGGACAGGGCGGTCATGGCGCTGATCGCCTCTTCGACCACCTGGCGGCCACCGTTGGCCTGTTCGCTGGCGCCGCTGGCGTGCTGCGAGGCGTCGGCGGCGTTGCGGGCGATTTCCTGGGTGGCGGCGCCCAGTTCGTTGATCGCCGCGGCGACACTGTTGGTGCGCATGCTCTGCTCTTCGGAGCCGGTGAGCGAGGCATTGGAGGCGACCACGACCTTTTCCGACAGGTCATGCACCAGGCGGGTGGCCGAGGACACTTCGCTGATCGAGGCGTGGATACGCTCGACGAAACGGTTGAACGAGGTGGCCAGCTCGCCGAACTCGTCCTTCTGCTCGACGGTCAGGCGGCGGGTCAGGTCGCCTTCGCCTTCGGCGATGTCCTGCATGGCGCGGCCCATGGTGGTCAGCGGGCGCATCAGCACCGGGATCAGCAGGCCGAGCAGGCCGGCGATGACGGCCACGGCGATGAGCATGGCGATGATGGCCGAGGTACGGAACTGGCTCAGCGGGGCGTAGGCTTTTTCTTTATCGATCGACAGGCCGATGTACCACTGCGCCGATGGCAGGCCGTCCACCGGAGCGAAGGAGATGATGCGGTCCTTGCCATCGAGGCTGACTTCCTGGATGCCGGATTCGACACGCAGCGGCGAGCCTGGGTAGATGTCCTTGAGGTTCTTCATCACCCGGTCCTTGTCCGGGCTGACGATTACCTGGCCATTGCGGTCGACCAGGAAAGCGTGGCCAAGGCCGCCGAAGTCCACGGCGTTGATGATGTCGACCAGGGTGTTCAGGCTCAGGTCGCCGCCGACCACGCCGATCAGCTCGCCGCTGGACTTGGCCTTGACCGGCATGGCGATGGTCACCACCAGGCCACCCACTGCGGCCATGTAGGGCGGGGTCAGCATTGTCTGGTTGGCGGCCACGGCCTGGGTGTACCAGGGGCGCTGGCGCGGGTCGTAGCCGTCAGGCATCCTGGCGTCGGGGCGCTGGGTGAACAGGCCGGTGTTCTGGCCAAAATAGGTGAACTGGAAGTTGCTGGTGTACGACGGCTGGTCGACCAGGCCCGGCACGTTGCTGCCGGCGCCTTGCTGGGCGATGTCCTGGGCCAGGTTTTCCAGGACCAGGATGCGTCCGCTCATCCAGTTCTGCACGCTGCTGGCGGTCTGCGCGCCGGCTTGGCGCACCGACGACTCGATGTTCTGGCGGATGGTGTTGCGTTGCAGGTAGTCGTTGTAGAGGGTGAACAGGGCGAAGGCCAGTACCACGACGGCGCAGGCACTGAGCAGGATCTTGTGGCGGAATTTCAGGTTCATGTTTCGAGACCTTGAGCCAGTGAAAGGAGGGCGCCGCGTGCTTGTGGCACGAGTGGCGGAGCCTGTTGCAACGCTATCGGCCGAATCTGAAAAATGTTGAAAGACTAAATGTCGCAGTAGTTGGCCGAATCGACCTGCCAAGGTGACAAATCATTTCGAAGCCAACAGGCTCACCAACGTCCTGGCCGCCTGGCCGAGGGGTTGCTGTTTGAGCCAGAAGGCGTTCACCGGCAGTTGCAATTCGTTGCGGGTATTCTGAAATTGCAGGCGGACCAGGCGTCCGTCCGCAAGCAGCGGCGCTACCCGCGCCAGCGGCAGGTCGCCCCAGCCCAGGCCGGCCTCGACCATCTGCAGGGCCAGGTCCAGGCTGTCGGTGCGCCAGTGCGAGGTGCCGATCAGCGAGCGGGGATCGCTCAACGGCAGGTCGCGGCTGCACACCAGGATCTGGCGCAGGTTGACCAGGTCTTCGAGGTTGCGGATGCGCCCCTCGCGCAGCGCGGGGTGGCGTGGCGACAGGGTGGCCACCAGCGATTCCAGGGCGATGTGCTGGAAGCTGCGTCGCGGGTCCACCTGCAGCCCGGCGAAGGCCAGGCACAGGCGCACCCGGCCACTGTCGAGCAGTTGCAGGGCCTCTTCCTGCGGGGCGGCGAGCAGTTCGATATCCAGCAGCGGGTAGCGCTCGCCCAGGCGGGTGATGGCCCCGAGCAACGGGCGCTGGTCGATATCCGGCACCACGGCGATGGCCAGGCTGCTTTCCAGCCCACGCGACAGCTCCAGCGCATGCACTTCCAACAGCCCCAGTTGTTCGGCGATCAGCCGGGCATGGGGCTCCAGGGCCTGGGCCTGGGCGGTCGGGCGTGCCTCCCGCGACCCACGCTCGAACAGCGGGTAGCCAAGCTCGGCCTCGAGGTTGCCGATGGCCATGCTCACCGCCGAGGGTACGCGCCCTAGCGCTCGCGCGGCAGCCGAGAACGAGCCGCGGTCGAGTACGGCGAGGAACAGCAGGATGGTATCGCTGGAAAAGTTCATGGCAGTCTCCTTTCAGCAAATCTGAAAGCTGCCGACTTTTTCTGTCAAGCCTGTTGATGCATTCTGCGCGCCTTCGTCATATCCGCAACAAGGTAATCCCGTGCAAGGACTCAAACGCAAACTGGTCTACGTGACCTTCTATGAACTGATTGGCCTGTGCATGTCGACCCTGGGCCTGGCCTACCTATCCGACACCCAGGCTTCGCACACCGGCCCCCTGGCAGTGATGATCACCACCATCGCCATGGCCTGGAACCTCATCTACAACAGCCTGTTCGAGTGGTGGGAGAGCCACCAGGCCACCCGCGGGCGCAGCCTCGGGCGGCGGGTGGCGCATGCCATCGGCTTCCAGTTGACCCTGGTGGTGTACCTGATCCCGCTGATCGCCTGGTGGCTTAACATGACCCTTCTGGAGGCGTTGATGGTGGATCTGGCATTCATCATCCTGGTGCCGTGCTACACCTTCGTCTACAACTGGGCGTTCGACCGCATCTTCGGGCTGCCGACTTCGGCGCTGGCGACTGCCTGAACGTGCCACCTGCGCGGGGTCATGGCGGCAGGCGAATCAGCAACGGTTCCTGTGACCGGCTCCCGAGCAAGCTGTCCTCCACCTGCCCCGACAGGTAATACACCCCGGCCATGGCGCCGCTCTGGCGATTCTCCATCAGCTCCTGCCATTCCTGGTTCAGCGCCACATTGAGGATCACCCGCAGTTGCTCGACCATCTGCGGCTGTTCACGGTCGTGGGTGATGATGCCGTAGCCGGTTGCCGCCACCGAGATCAACGCCCCTGCCGCCTTGCCCACGGCCGCCGCGATGGCACTGGCGGCACCGCGTGGCGCCAGTGTGGCGCCAAGTTTCTCGCTGGCCTGGGTGGCCACCGACGACAATCCTGCCTCGGTCTGCCCGGGGGCCTTGGCGGCCTGTTGGTGCAGGTGCTGGCGCAGGGACTGCCAGGCCAGCTGTTGGTCCAGCGACTTGGCCCGCAGCAGTTGGTAAAGCGAGGCATTGCGTGCATCCGGCGGGCCCAGGGCGATGATCGGGATGCGGTTGAGGCGCTGGCTGAACTGCTCGGGCGGGGCGTTGTAGCGCTGGATGATGGTCGGCAGTTGCTGGCCGAGCAGTTGCAGGTACAGTTCGCTGGCGCGGTCGCGAATGCCCTCGGGGTTGATCTGTTCGGCCACCGGGTCGATGACCCGTTCGCGGTACTGTTCCTGCAGATAAAGGCCCAGGCGCTTTTCAGCTGGCTCCTGGCCATTGCCACTGTTCATCTTGTACCAGGCGACCTTGAGCGTGAGCCACTGCTGGGTCCAGTAACCGGTGAACCAGGGGATGAAGTCGTTCTCGGTGCGTTGCTGCACTTGCTCCTTCCACACGCGCATGGAACGCCGGGCGTAGTCGTTGGCCGAGCCCGCAGCGGCGACCGAGGCCTCGATGATGTCCTGGTCGATGCGCTGCCAGACGGCCGGTGGCAGGTTCTGCGGCGGGGGCGGGGCGGGTGGGCGTTTGCCGGCGCAGCCGGCGAGGGCCAGCAAGAGGCAGAGTGGAACCATCGCGAGGATCGATTTCACGCGGATTGCCCCCTTGGCGAGAGGCTGGGTGATTAACCGAAGTATAGGTTTGTCTTGAGGGTCTCATCGCGGGGCAAGCCCGCTTCCACGGCGAGCGCGTCAGCCCACCCGTTTCAGGTGCAGCAACGGGAACGGATCGCCTTGTCCATCCACCTCGCTGCGTCCGACCTGGACGAAACCCTGCTTGAGGTAGAACCCCACGGCCTGTGGGTTCTGTTCGTTGACATCGACTTCTCGTACGCCCAGCTCATCGACCACGTGGGCCAGCAAGGCTTTGCCGACGCCTTGGCCACGGCAGGCCGGGTCGACGAAGAGCATTTCCAGCTTGCCATCATGCACCCCGGCAAACCCCTGTATATGGCCGGCGCCGTCCGCCCAGGCACGCAGCTGGACAAAACCCAGGTACTGCTCGCGCACCAGCGGGCGCAGGCGCTCGATGTAGCCCGCGGGCAGGAAGTTGTGGGTCGCCCGCACCGAGGCTTCCCACAGATCGGCCAGCCGATCGTAGTGTTGCGCGCCGACTGGCGCGATAGTGAAGTTCATAGGCCCTCCCAGGCATTTTGGTAATCGGTTTTAGGGTACGGCATTGCGCTATGCTCGGCATTGCGTCCGCGAACGGGAGAGCCGCTGATGAATGTTGCCAAGGCCGACGCCTTGCTGCTGGTGGATGTGCAGTGCGCTTTCATGGAGGGCGCCGATGCGGTGCCTGGCCACCTGGCCTTGCAGCAGAGCATCGCCCGTTTGCTTGGCCGCGCCCGCCAGGCCGGGGTGCCGGTGATCTTCCTGCAGAACGACGGTGCGCCGGGCAGCCCGGATGCCCCGCACAGTGCCGGCTGGCAGCTGTATTTTCCGCCTGCACGGGGCGAGCACGTGCTGTTCAAGACCGAGGACGATGGCTTTCTCGAAACCGCTTTGCAAACCCTGCTCAACGACCTCGGGGCCCGGCGCCTGGCCCTGTGTGGCGTGCTCTCGGAAATGTGCCTGGCTGCCACTGCCCGTGCCGCGCTGCAAAGGGGCTTCGATGTGTTGCTGCCCCACGATGCCCACGCCACCTACGACGTGCCCCCCGGCCCTGGCGGCTCGCCGGGTGTGCCCGCCGCCCTGGCAGCCCGGGCGGCGGAGTGGTCGCTGGGGGACGAAGTGCAGATCCTGCCCGGCGTCGAGGCCGTGGCGTTCGCTTGATTCAGCCGGCCTGATCCAGATCGAGTTTGGCCTCGAGGCGGTCCAGATGTTCATGCATCAGGCCCAGCGCTGCCTGGCCGTCGCCGTTTTCAACCGCGTCGATGATCGCCGCATGTTCCTGCCAGGCGCAGTGCTCGCAGCAGGGCGCTTCGTAGCGGGCGATGATCAGCGAAGTCATGGGTACCAGGCCATTGAGAAAACGCGCCAGCGGCGCGTTGGCGGCCATCTGCGCCAGCTTCATGTGGAACTCGCCGCCCAGGCGAATGGCCGTGCAGCGTTCGCCGCGTTCATGGTGCTGGCGTTCGCGTTCGACCAGTTGGCGTAGTTGGCGGATCTGTGCCGGGCGCGCGCGCTGGGTGGCCAGGCCGATCAGCGTGGTCTCGGCCAGGCGCCGGGCGCTGAGCACCTGGCGCGCCTGTTCAGGGTCGGGGGCGGCCAGGTGCGCGGTGTGGCTGGGGCGCTGCACTACCACCTGCTGGTCGGACAGGCGCCCGAGCACCCGGCGGATCACTGTGCGGCTGACGCCGAAAGCATTGCCCAGCGCCTGCTCGGGCAGGGCGCTGCCGGGTGGCAGGCGTTGTTCGAGGATGGCATCGAACAGCCGGGGATAGATTTGTTCCGCCGACAGGCGGGTCTCGCCGGCACCGAGCAGGGCAGGCAGGCGGGGGGCGGCTTGGGCACAGGCGGTCATTGTCGCTCTCCTTCTTTGTTCAGTTGCCTGGTTGGTCGTCCGGGATGTTCAGGGCGATGCCCATACGCCGGCCTTCGGCGAGGATGTGCTGGCGCATCTGCTGGCTGGCCTTGGCGCTGTTGCGCTCGCGGATGGCGCGCACCACCGCCTCGTTCTCGCTCAGGCGCGCGGCCAGGTGCTCCGGCGAGTTGCGCAGCATGTCGGCGCTCTGCTTGAGGGCGTTGCCGGTCTGCTGCACGACGCTCTGGAAGATCGGGTTGGTGGTCAGCGCGAACAGCGCCTCGTGGAAGGCGATGTAGGCATTGATGCCAGCCTCGCTGTCGCCGACGTCGAGGGCTTCGCGCATGTCCATCAGGGTCAGGCGCAACTGGCCGATGTCCTGGCTGCCGGCCGATTGCGCCACCAGGCCGGCAATGAAAGGCTCAAGGGTGTAGCGCAGCTCGAGCACGTCGGCCAGGCTGGCCTCGGCGATGGTGTCCGGCTCTTGCGCCTGGCTGGCGTCGGCATCGAGCACCAGCACGCCCTTGCCCGGCATCGAGCGCACCAGGCCCAGGGTTTCCAGCACGATCACCGCCTCGCGCAGGCTGGGCCGGCTGATGCCCAGCTGTTCGGCCAGCTCGCGCTGGCCGGGCAGCATGTCACCGCTGCGCCACTGGCCACGGGCCAGGGCCTGGCGGAGTTTCTCCACCACTGAATTGACTACGGTCGAAGAGCTGATCACGGTTCGCTCCTTGGTTGACGCTGCATCTTTGCCCTTGGCGGGCCGGCGCGGGGCGCCGGCGGCCTTGGGCTTAGAATTCCTGTTGATGGGGTTGGCCCTGCTTGCGGGTGACCGGGGCGAAGCCGGGTTTGTTGGCCAGCACATTGTTGGCGCGTTCCAGGTCGATGTCCTTCTCCCAGCGGGCGATGGCCACGGTGGCGACGCAGTTGCCGATCAGGTTGGTCAGCGCCCGGCCGATACCCATGAACCAGTCGACTGCCAGCACCAGCACCAGGCCGACCACCGGGATCGCCGGGACCGCGGTCAGGGTGGCGGCGAGGATCACCAGGGCCGACCCTGGGATGCCGTGGGCGCCCTTGGAAGTCACCAGCGACACCAGAAGAATGGTCAGCAGGTCGGTCATGGCCAGCGGCGTGCCGGTGGCGTTGGCGATGAACACGATGGCCAGGGTCAGGTAGATCGAGAAACCATCGAGGTTGAACGAGTAGCCCGTGGGGATCACCAGGCCGACGGTGGAGCTGCCGATACCGAGGTGCTCGAGCTTGCGCATCACCTGGGGCAGCACGGCGTCAGAGGAGGCAGTGCCGAGGACGATGGACAGTTCTTCGCGCAGGTATTTGATGAACGGCAGCAGCTTGAGCCCGGACAGACGCATCACCGTGCCGAGGATGATCAGCACGAAGCCGGCGCAGGTCAGGTAGAACAGTGCCACCAGGCCGCCCAGGTGCTGCAGCGAGCTCAGGCCGTATTTGCTGGTGGTGAAGGCGATGGCGCCGAACACGCCGATGGGGGCCAGGCGCACGATCATGCCCATGATGCGGAAGATTACATGGCTGAGCTCGTTGATCAGCCGCGAAATGCCCGAGGCCGACTCACCGACCAGGTTCAGCGCGCTGCCGAACAATACCGAGAACAGCAGCACCTGGAGGATGTTGTTGTCGGCGAAGGCGCCCACCACCGAAGTGGGGATCAGGTCCATGAGGAAGGTGGTGGTGCTGTGGATATGCGCGCCACGGTCGGCCAGGGCGCCGGCATCCGCGCTGGACAGCTGGTCGAGGTGGATGTTGGCGCCGCTGCCGATGCCGGTGGAGAAGGCGAACACCAGGCCGATGACCAAGGCCAGAGTGGTCAGCACCTCGAAGTAGATCACCGACTTCAGGCCGATGCGCCCGACCTTCTTCAGGTCGCCGGCGCCGGAAATGCCGCTGACCACCACGCAGAACACGATCAGGCCGATGAGCATCTTGATCAGCTTGATGAAGCCGTCACCCAGGGGTTTGAGTTGCAGGGACAGGTCGGGGAAGCTCAGGCCGCAGATCACGCCGAGGGCGAGGCCGAGCACAACCTGGAGGAAAATCGAACGCGAACACCATTTGAGCATGGGAGGAGTCTCTGGTCGGTGTCCTTGCCCCCCAAGCCACACGGAGCGAAAGAGTGCAGGACTTAATTATTGTGGTCTTACCGGTTTGTTCACTGCGAGGGCTATAAAACGCCGATTGTTCCGACAATGCAAGGTTTTTTGGCCTTACCGGTCTGACCAGTTGCGGTGCACTGACGGGCAGTCTGCTCTAGCATGGTGCGCGGGGGATTTCACAGTTTGGCGAGCACCTGATCGACGGCGGCGATCAGCTTGCCGAGGTCCTTGGGGGGGGCGTTGTGGATGACGCCGAATAGGTAGGCGCGTTGTTCTTCGACGTCATCGGGGTCGGTGAAAAACGCTTTTGGCTTGACCCCCAGCGCCTCGGCAAAGCTCACCAACGACTCGATGCTGGGGGTGTAGGTGCCGGTTTCGAAGCGGCTGATGGTCTTGGGGTCAAAGCCGGTTCGCTCGCCCAGTTGTGCCTGAGTGAAGCCTGCCAGTTTGCGGTAGCGGCGCAGGGCAGGACCTAGACCTGTTCTCGTCATCGCTTAATTCCCATTTAGAATCAAGCACTTAACGATATATGTCGATATAGCGCAACGCCATGATCCATCACCTTTATTTGCAAAATGTGATGGAATTCGTAGAATTCGTTGCTTTGATTGATCAGTCATTCAAGTAGTCGTCCAGGGCGATCCGGTCATCCACCGGCCCGTGTGCAAGCGTTGTCGGACATTGGAACTGATCCAGGATGAACGGTTCCGGCACCCCTGGCCTCCTGTCAGGCCGCGTGTCGGGCCGTGTATGAATGGAGTCTCATCGTGCGTCAGAACCTGCCGGTCAATCCGGTCGAGCAAAGCTTTCCCGAGCACCAGCGGCTCATTTCGGCCACCGATACGGCCAGCCTGATCACCTACTGCAACGCCGAGTTCGCGGCCATCAGCGGCTTCAGTCAGGACGAGCTGATCGGCAGCCCGCACAACCTGGTACGCCATCCAGACATGCCCGAGGCGGTGTTCGAGCTGATGTGGCAGTACCTCAAGGCCGGCCGCAGCTGGATGGGTATCGTCAAGAACCGCTGCCGTAACGGCAACTTCTATTGGGTCAACGCCTACGTCACACCGATGCTCGAGAATGGCCAGGTGATCGGCTACGAGTCGGTGCGCGTGCGCCCGACCCGTGAGCAGGTGGCCCGTGCCGAAGCTGTGTATGCCCGGTTGCGCGAGAGCAAGGCGGCGCTGTCGCCGGCCCGGCGCCTGGCCTTGCTGGGCCGGGCCATGGCGCTGCCACTGCTGGCCGGAGCCGCGGCCATCGCCGGCAACCAGCTGCTGCCCGACCTGCCTGCCCAAGGCTTGACCCTGGCGCTGTTCGCTGGCGTCGGCCTGTGGGCGCAAAGCCGCATGAGGCGCCACTTGCGGCGTATCGTCCAGGTGGCGGACAGCACCTTCAGCGACCCGGTCGCGGCCTTGACCTACAGTGATCTGCCGGGCGCTGCCGGGCAGCTGGAGCTGATCCTGATCAGCGAGGAGGCGCGCCTGAAGACCGCGCTGACTCGCCTGAGCGACCTCGCCGCGCAGATGGCCGGCGCCGCCCAGGATGCCGGGCGGCTATCGCGCAGCACCGAATCGGCGTTACTCGAACAGCGCGCCGAGACCGACCTGACCGCCACCGCCATGACTCAGATGGCCGCCTCGATCGGCGAAGTCGCGGGCCACGTGCAACTCACCGCCGAGCAGGCGCAGACCGCGCACCTGCTGGCCGGGCAGGGCAGCCAGGTGGCCGACGCCACGGGGGCGGCGATCCAGAGCCTGGCCGGCACGGTCGGGCAGATCAACCAGGCGGTCAACGACCTCGCCGGTCAGACCGGTGCCATCGCCGAGGCGGCCGGGATGATCCGTGCCATCGCCGAGCAGACCAACCTGCTGGCGCTCAACGCCGCCATCGAAGCCGCCCGTGCCGGCGAGCAGGGCCGCGGCTTTGCGGTGGTCGCCGATGAAGTACGTGCCCTGGCCGACAAGACCCGCCAATCCACGCTGCATATCCAGTCGATCATCGACAGTTTGCGCGGTGGCGCCGAGCAGGCGGTGAGCATCGCCAGCGAGGGTATCGAGGGTGCGCAACAGGGTGTGACCCAGGTCGCCCTGACCCAGGAAGCTTTGCAAGGCATCCGCCACGCCGTGCAGCGCATCAGCGATATGAGCCAGCAGATGGCCGCAGCCTCGCACGAGCAATCCAGTGTCGCCGAGGATGTCTCGCGGCAGATCAACGGGGTGGCTGGCACGGTCCAGCAGAGCGCGCGCCGCGCCAATGCCGCTGCCGTGCGTGGCGCGGAGCTCGAGCAGGTGTGCGCTGGGTTGCGTGCCTTGGTGGAGCGCTTCAACCGCTAGGTTGCGATGCTTATGGACGACAATTACCGCGCGGCCGTCGATGCGGCCGCGATCTTTTCCGAAACCGACCTGCGCGGTTGCATCACCTACGTCAACCAGCAGTTCTGTAGCATTTCCGGCTACAGCCGCGAGGAACTGCTGGGGGCCAACCACCGCATCCTCAATTCCGGGCTGCACGAACCGACCTTCTTCCTCGAGATGTGGCGCGCCCTGGCCGCTGGCCGGGTGTGGAAGGGCGAGATCTGCAACCGTGCCAAGGACGGCTCGCTGTACTGGGTGGACAGCACCATGGTGCCGCTGATCGACCCGCACACCGGCAAGGTGCGCAAGTACGTGTCGATCCGCTTCGACGTCACCGAGAAGCGCCAGTTGCTGCACACCCTGCAGTGGCGTGTGGGGCACGACGTGCTGACCGGCCTGCCCAACCGTGCCTATCTGTCCGACCTGCTCAACCAGGCCCTGGCGTTCTCCCGGCGCGAAAGCATCCCCCTGGCTGTCTGCATGCTCGACCTCGATGGCTTCAAGGCGGTCAACGATGGCTATGGCCATGCCACTGGCGACCTGCTGCTGGTGGAGGTCGCCCAGCGCCTGCAGAACATCCTGCGTGGCGGTGATGCGGTGGCGCGGCTGTCGGGGGACGAGTTCGTGCTGATCCTGCGGCATATCGAAGGCCCGCAGCAGCTCGACGCCGCGTTACGACGCATCCTCCAGGCGCTGGCTGCGCCTTACACGGTTCGCGAGCACCCGTTGAGCCTGAGCGCGAGCATTGGCGTCACCCTGTTCCCGCAGGACGACGAGGATGCCGACACCCTGGTGCGCCACGCCGACCAGGCGATGTACGTGGCCAAGCAGCGCGGGCGCAACCGCTACCACCTGTTCGACGTGTCCCAGGAGCTCGAGCTCAAGGCCACCCACCAGACCGTGGCACGGGTGCGCCAGGCCCTGCGCCAGGGTGAGCTGTGCCTGTACTACCAGCCGAAGGTGAACATGCGCAGCGGTCAGGTGATCGGTTTCGAGGCGTTGCTGCGCTGGATGCACCCCTCCAAGGGGCCGGTGCCGCCGGGGGAGTTCCTGCCCTTCGTGGAGCAGACCGACCTGATCGTCGAGCTGGGCGAATGGGTCATCGACCAGGCGTTGACCCAGCTGCAGCAGTGGCAGCTGTCCGGGCGCGATTGGTCACTGAGCGTCAACATCGCCGCCCGCCAGTTGCAGCGCGGCGACTTCGCCCAACGGCTGGAGCGGTTGCTGGCGCGCCATCCCGGAGTGTCGCCAGGGCGCCTGGACCTGGAGATCGTCGAGTCGGTGGCAATCGACAACCTGCCGCGAGTCGGCCGCTGCCTGGATGCCTGCCGAGCACTGGGCGTGCGTTTCTCCCTGGATGACTTCGGTACCGGCTATTCCTCGCTGAGCTACCTCAAGCGCTTACCGGCGCAGACCATCAAGATCGACAAGTCCTTCGTGCGCGACATCCTGCATGACCATGACGACCTGGCCCTGACCGGTGCGGTGATCGGGCTTGCGCGGGCGTTTGGCCGGGAGGTGGTGGCCGAGGGCGTTGAGAGTGTCGAGCACGGGCGGCTGCTGATGGAGCTGGGCTGCGAGCTGGCCCAGGGCTACGGCATCGCCCGGCCGATGTCGGTGGAGGCGGTGGAGCAGTGGGTGCTTGACTATCGGCAGCCACAGGCGTGGCGCTGAGGGCCTGCTGGTGGGAAAACCTGTTGGAGCGGGCCTGCACCGCGATCACAGGAGAGGCCTGTGCCGGGCCTCATCGCGGGGCAAGCCCGTTCCCACGCTGGTGATGCTTGCGTCTTTGTTCCCTGCGCGATGTCACCGGTCCCTGAACACCGGCCGATGGTTGCGCTGGAACTGGTCATTGGCATAGATCCGCAGTCGCTCCAACCATTCCTCGGTTCGGGTCCTGGATATGCCCATCGACTTGGCCGCTTCCTGGAGCAGCGCATACTCGGTGCGCAAGGTCGTCGGAATCACGCCAGGATCATCGGTGTTGATCGTGACCCGGATCGGGCCGCGTCGCAGCCCGAAACGATTGTGTATCGCGCCGCGCTCCAGCGTGCTCTCGTCCGGAGGGTTCCAGCGGAAGATCGGGTGATCGGCGTGCTTGCCGATCCGGGCGATGTATACATTCGAACTGGGATTGGTCTCGAAGATGATTCCGCGCTGGTCGCACGATTCGATCAGGTGGTCCTGCAGCGCCTCCATGAATTCCAGCTCCTCCGGGGTCTCGTAGTCCAGCAGCAGGCCTTGCTCGCCTGGCATCGGCGGGGTTTCGACCAGGGCGTGGCGCTGGATGCGCACATGCACCATGCGCGGTGTGTAATCGGCGTGGGTCTGCAGGGTGGCGCGGCGCCAGAACAACAGCGCGGCGCCTGGGTCGTTATGCTGACCGTTGAGCCTAAGGAAGTTGACCGTGCCCAGAATATCCCGGTCGGGCAAGGCGGCGCGCATCTTGTCGTCGAGGGGTTCGTTAGGGCGATACTGCTCCAGCATGTGGAAACAGTTACGGCGCAGACGCCAGGCTTCATGCAGGGTGTGCGGGTTGATGTAGCGCCGCGACTCCTCGGGCTGGGATTGCGCCTGGCCTTTGCCGAGCTCCTGCCGAGGATAGAACGCATTGAGGTAATGAGGGCTGGTCCAGGCGACATGGGGCACGAACTGGGCGATACGGCGTTCCAGCCGCGGCAGGATCTGATTCGCCAGGGGGACGCAGGCTGCCAGTTGCGTGGCGTGGTGCCAGAGCCACACCAGGTTGTCCAGGTGCTCGTCCACCGGCAGCAGCATGTCGCCCTGGTTCTGGCACCACTGCAGCGGCGACACGCCGACCGCCAGCGCATGGCCGATGCGATCACCGTGGCGCATCTCGCAAAAGTGCACGGTCTCGTCGATATGGCGCATGCCCGACAGGGGGTGGGCATAGTCCTCGCCGGTGTGAATGCTCAGGTGCAGGCCGCCCTGGAAGCCATCGCCATGGCCGGCCGGCTGCAGGCCGGCACGCAGCCAGCGCAGCATCGGCGCATAGAGCTCGTTACGGGTCTTGTTCTCGTCGCCTGCGACATCCAGGCCGCGTACCCAGGCGCTCGGGTCGAAACGAAAGTGCTCGCTGACCTTGCCGTGCAGAAACGCCGGCGCCGACCAGCCAGAGTGCTCGCGCAGCTTGCGGTAGAGCTTCTCGCCATCGGACCAGATCTTGCCGCGCTTGTGCAGGTGCTCTTCACGGCGCAGGAAGTGTACGCACAGGTGCCAGCGCTCCATGCGTGAGCGGAAGTGCTTGGCCTGATGGGCGCTGACGGGCTTGAGAGGGGCAATCGGCGGCTGGCCGTTGTGCTGTTCGAGGGCGCTGACCCAGCCGGCCATGAAGTCGCTGGTGAAGACGCTTTCGGTAATTTTCAGTTCCGCGCAATCCTCGGGGTTCTGGAACAACTGGCGCGCGCAGGCGCGTCCGTAGGTCAGCAGGTGTTCTTGCGGATTGTGCCTGGAGGCTTTGCTGAACCCGCCATAAACCGCCGTGAAGCGCGTCAAACCCTGGCCGTCCATCAAAAGCTTGCGCCGTTCGGCCATCAGCGCCAGAACCAGGTAGAAGATGCCCATGCGCAGCACGGGAGGCGCTTCGGCATCCTGGTATTGCGTCCACAGCCAGATCAGCAGCCACAGCCAGGCTTTGCTCAGGTCGCCCGCGTTTATGGCCTGGGCCAGCTGCAGTTTCATCCAGCTCGGGTGGCGGCGGTCATCGGTGTGCGGCTGCAGGGTGCTGAAGCCCGGCCAGCTGAGGATCAGCGGCCCGTCGGTCAGGTGCGCCTTGCCCAGGGTGCGCTGGTACAGCTTGAGGATCTTGTCCGGCGTGCCGTTACCCAGACGCCCCGGCCATTCACCGAGCAGGCCGTGGCACAGGCGGTGCAGCGGTGCGAAGGCTTCCAGGCCCGGCTGGTGGGTGATCTGGTTCATCAGGATGATGCCTTCGAAATGCGCACCGCCCAGGTGCACATGGCCTTCAGCGAAGGCTTTGTTGGCGATCGAAGGCGGACTGAACAGTGGTTGCTGGGCCAGCACGATACGCTGGGCGTCGGCTGCCGACAGGTGCGGGTTCTGCCTGAAACGTTGCGCCAGGTGCCAGGCGACGATGACGGTCGGATCGACCATGGCGCACAGGTGGGCGTAGTCCGTCAGGCACTCGGGGCGGTAGTGGATATGGTCGCCGTTGCACAGGAAGAACGTCTGGAACAAGGTGTCCAGGGCTTTCTGCTGCGGGGTGCGGAAGAGGTCAAGCGGGCAGAGCTCTTCCGCTGCCCGGGCAAGGTCGTTGAGCCTGAAGCGCCCAGGGTAACGCTGATCCACGGCGTTGCGGATACAGCTTCGGTACTCTTCTATGACCGCCTTGGATTCACGGATGCGCAGGCCGAGGTCCTTGGTCAGGAGGTCGCTTTTCAGGCGTGCGGCGAAGACCGGGCATGAGAAGAATGCGCCGGTGGTGAGTTCGAGTAGGGATGGCGTGAGCATGACGAGCTTCCTTGCCTGCTCAACTGTTCAAATAATAGTAGTGGGTGTTGTTACGGATTACATTCTCGGGAATACCTTCTCTGAGGCACATGGCATGGATTGCAGCGACATCGTCAGCAGAGTATTCCAGCAAGTAGAGATCATTGATTGAGTCAAGATTGAAGTGGGCTTTTATAAGGGCGGTCACAGAGCGGCTTGTCGGCGGGTACTCGGAGGAATCACCTGTTTCCAGTGATTCGGCGGTTTGGTTTGTACCTTGCTGAAGGTTTTCGATCATCTTGAAGACCGGATGGTTCGCCAGCGCACTGGTGAAGGCACGGGTCTCTCCTCCGAATGACTGCTCGCCGTGGCGACGGAGAAACGGCAGAATGTTCTGCCGATATGCCAGCCCCTGCTCGACTCTATCCTTGTCACCCATGCTGAAGCTTGTGACGATCGAGGGCATGCCAAAAATTTCACCTTTCTCCAGGCTGGCAAAGGCATTCCACAGCGCCCGGTAAGCCCGGCGTGCGGTCATGATCAGCGCATTCAAGCTGGGGTCGGCGGGGTTCTGATTGGGTTTCAGTGGTTTGTTGAACTCCCATGATTTTGCAAAGTAGCTGTTCATGACGTTGAAAATCAGCCAGCCAGAGATTGCCTGCTCATGGATATGATGTTCTTTGCGCCAGTCGTTAATGTCTTTTGCTAGCGAAATAATCAGTATATCGATGTCCGTTGCAGGGGCGCTGTCTTCGGGGGCGAGGTCCTGAGGGTCGAGGTCGTCGTCGCTCAAGGCGGGCACAGAATAGAACGGCGCCCGGTTGATCATTTCGCTCAGATCATGCGGCTCCAGGTTCCTGACCAGGCTGGCAATCACAAGCTCGAAGAGTCGGCCAGTGAAAATCTTGTTGGTTTTTCGACTTTCGCTGAAGAAGCTTCGGTGCAGCATGAGTTCAGCTAGAAATTGAGCTTCAAGCGGCAGGTCCGACGTGTTAAAGCGCTTCATTGCATGCCCTACTTCGGCCAGCGCATAGGGATGACGCTCATCCAGGCTAGCGGTGTTTAGGAGCTCATCAGGCACATGCTTCACCCACTCGCTTACATTGGAGCGGACGAGCGGAGCTGGGAACGAACGGGTGCTTTCCTCTGGCAATGTATCTGGTTGGAAAAGTGGGCTCTTGAACAGTAGCGAGAGCCGGCTAGTGGGTATTGTCTGAATGTTCAAAATATGAGCGTCCGCCTCAAGCGCGAGGCTGGCAGCCGAAGACGCATGCTCATGATGCAGATAGTTGAGCAGGACCTTTTTTGCCTCGGTGATGCAGTGTCGCCACTCATCCATCGAGAGTGGATCTGCCTCATGCTTGGCATTGAAGAAATTCTGGTAGGCATGATTGCTGGCGGTTTCGCGCTGCGTCTTTTCCTCAAGACGTTGCGCACGATGGTATTCCCGGGAAAACTCGTTCAGTGCCGGGATGATGCCAATGGGCATGATCATCGCGCGGTGCAGCGTCCACTCATTGGTAATGGATGGGCCCCAGCGCTTGAGCAGGCCACTGAGATCGGGAATGTTCTGCCTGAACGCGAAAATCAGCTGCGTGAGCTCGCGGACGGTCTCCAGCTTGATCGAAAGGCGTCGTTCAGTGGGAGTGTTCAGCCGTTCATTGAGCAGGGCGTCGATCCAGCGCCAGAACACGGGCAGGGAGAAATACTCCTCGGTGTCCTTGCAGAGCAGGATTTCCTCGTTCGCCAGGTAGTTTGCCGCCGTGGGCATGTCCCTGCGAAGCTGCAGGGGCATGATCTTGCGTTGATACTCGGTCGCCAGGCTCCTGGCGGTTTCCAGTGCATCTCGGGTCTTGATCTTGCTGTTCTGCGTCAGCTTGCTATAGAAGTCGCGCCAGGTCACTTCATGGTAGAGCGCCAGGTCACCACTGATGATGGGCTGGACGTAAGGTGAGGTCAGGTAGCGCCTTACCACCTCAAGGTTTTCGAAGGCTCGATTGAGGGAAGTGTCGACATCGTCGATCGGCAGGACCAGGAGCTTCTTGCCGATCAACTCAAGCGATTTCTTGAAAAGCTCATGAACCTGCTTGTTCAGATCATGGCTGCCCATGAAGGCCCTGACCTTGTCCAGGCCGTACTTGTTGCGCTGGGACTGCAGCTGCTCCAGGGTATTGCCGAGTACCTGCAACTGGTGGTGGAACTCCTCGGCCTTGTGGTCTGCACGGCTGAGCGCTTCGGCGACCGACTTGTCCCGGATGATCGCGGCGACGATCACGTTCAGGAACAGATCGTCGGTGTCCTCCAACAGCGTCGGGTCCACAGGCTTGAGCACATGAATGGCTTTGGCGAGGTCAGTTCTTTCGTTCTCGAGATACAGGTTGAGGTTGACCAGTACCGAGCTTTTGCCTGTGCCGCGCTTGCCATCGATCAGAATCGCATTGTGCGAACGGTGTTGGTCCAGATCGTCCCGGTCAGGTTGGCTCCTGAGGCCATCCTCGAGCAGGTCCGCCAGGTCCTTGTAAATATCCCGCGCCAGCAACGTACTGTGCTCCCGCTGCGCCGCCTGCTCCTTCTGCTCGATGGGAAAACGAATACGCGAATCGTTGGATTGATTGCTGGCCACGGCTGTACATCCCTGGAAATGTGGAAACGCCCCGCGGATTCATCCGCGAGGCGTGGTCATTGGATCCAGTAATGTTACTAAGCCACTATCTTGCGCCACAAGCGCTACCTTGGCTCAAGCCTGCGGCGCCGTGCTCTTGACCGCCGCCAGTTCCGGATGCGCCACCAGTTTGTCGATATGCAGCTCGTCGTCGTTCATCCAGGTCTCGGTCAGCACCCGGTAATGCTCCATGTCGCGGCAGCGCATGCGCAGGCTGTAGTCGAAGTGCCCGCTGATCAGCTGGCACTCGTAGACCTGCGGGCAGGCGCGCACGGTGGCTTCGAAGGCCCGCTGCGCCGAGCGCCCGCTCTGGTTGGACAAGGCCACCAGCACCAGCAGCGACAACCCCGGGGAGACCTGCTGCAGGTCGATGATTGCTCCATATCCGCGGATCACTCCGCGCCGCTCCAGCTTGCGCACACGCTCCAGGCAGGGCCTGGGGGTCAGGTGCACGAGGGTGGAGAGCTTTTCGTAGGTGATCCTTCCGTGGTGGCGCAGCACGTCGATGATCGCTTCGTCGATGCGATCCAGCGGTGCCGAGGTGGAGCTGATGGCCTTGCTATCCATATACGGCTTGACTTCACTTGAGGCGGTTGGAGAGGAACTGGCGCAGACGCTCGCTCTGTGGCCGGTCGAGGATCTCGGCGCTGCCGCTTTCCTCGACCAGGCCCTGGTGCAGGAACAGCACCTGGCTCGACACCTGGCGGGCAAACCCCATTTCATGGGTGACCATGAGCATGGTACGTCCTTCCTCGGCGAGCGTCTGTATCACCTTGAGCACTTCGCCGACCAATTCCGGGTCGAGTGCCGAGGTGGGCTCGTCGAACAGGATGATTTCCGGCTCCATGGCCAGCGCCCGGGCGATGGCCACGCGCTGTTGCTGGCCGCCGGAGAGAAACGCCGGATACTGCTCGGCGGCGCGGGCCGGCAGGCCGACCTTGTCCAGGTACTTGCGCGCCCGTGCCTCGGCTTCGCTGGCGCTGATCCCCAGCACCTTGCGCGGCGCCAGGCAGATGTTCTCAAGCACGGTCAGGTGGCTCCACAGGTTGAAGTGCTGGAACACCATGGCCAGGCGTGTGCGCAGGTTCTGCAGTTGGGCCGGCGGCGGGGTGCGGGTGCCGGGGTGGATCTCCAGGGTCTGGCCGTCGAGGGTGATGCTGCCGGCGTTGGGCTGCTCGAGAAAGTTGATGCAGCGCAGGAAGGTGCTCTTGCCCGAGCCGCTGGCGCCGATCAGGCTGATCACATCGCCCTTGCGCGCCTGCAGCGAGACGCCCTTGAGCACCTGGTGCTCGCCGTAGTGCTTGTGCAGCCCCTCGACGCTGAGCTTGATCGCGCCGGCATGGGCGTGTGCCTTCGGGGCCTGGGCGAAGGTGGAAAGTGGCAGTGCGGTAGCAGTCATGTTTTCAGCCTCGGGCAGGGTCAAGGAAGCGCATCCAGCGCCGTTCGGCCACGCGGAACAGGCCGACCAGGGCGAAGGACAGCAGCATGTACAGCAAGGCGGCCACGCCGAAGGCCTGGAAGGTCAGGAAGGTTGCGGCGTTGGCGTCGCGGGCCACCTTGAGGATGTCGGCGACGGTGGCGGTGAAGGCCAGCGAGGTGGCATGCAACATCAGGATCAGTTCGTTGCTGTAAGCCGGCAGCGAGCGGCGCAGGGCGGCGGGCAGCACCAGGAACAGGTTGAGCTTCCAGCCACGCAGGCCATAGGCCTGGGCCGCCTCCAGCTCGCCAGCGGGCAGATTGCGGATGGCGCCGGCAAAGATTTCCACGGTGTAGGCGCAGGTGTTGAGCACGAACGCCAGCAAGGTACAGTTGAGCGCGTTGCGGAAAAACTGGTCGAGCAGGGCGTGGTCGCGCACCACCTGCAGGCTGTAGAGCCCGGTGTAGCAGATCAGCAGCTGGATATAGAGCGGCGTGCCGCGGAACACGAAGGTGTACAGCTGCACCGGCAGGCGCAGCCAGGCATGATGCGAGGTGCGCGCCAAGGCCAGTGGCAGCGACAAGGCGAAGCCCAGCACCATGCTGGCCAGGAACAGCCAGAGAGTCATGGCCAGGCCCGAGAGGCCGGTGCCATCGTTGTAGAGATAGGCCAGGCCGTATTCCTGAAGGAGTTCGATCATCGCGCCAGCTCCTTGATGCCGGTGTTGTAGCGCCGCTCGAGGTGCTTGAGCAGGCGGTTGGACAAGGTGGTGATGACCAGGTAGAGCAGGCCCGCCAGGCACAGGAAGAACAGCATGTCATTGGTGGTCTTGCCGGCGTTCTGCGCGGCCTTGACCAGGTCGGCCAGGCCGATGATCGACACCAGTGCGGTGGACTTGAGCAACACCAGCCAGTTGTTGCCCAGCCCTGGCAGGGCGAAGCGCATCAGCTGCGGGAACAGCACCAGCCGAAACCGCTGCGTCCTGCTCAGGCCATAGGCGGTGGCGGCCTCCAGCTGTCCGGCGGGTACGCTGAGGATGGCGCCGCGGAAGTTCTCGGTGAAGTAGGCGCCGTAGATGAAGCCCAAGGTGACTACCCCGGCGCTGAACGGGTCGATTTCGACATAGTCCCAGCCCAGCATCTCGGTCAGGTCGTTGAGCCAGATTTGCATGCTGTAGAAGATCAGCAGGATCAGCACGAGGTCGGGAACGCTGCGGATCAGCGTGGTGTAGAGGGTGGCCGGGAGGCGCAGCAGCCTTGATCGCGACAGCTTGGCGCTGGCGCCGATCAGGCCCAGTGCGAGGCTGAGCGCCAGTGACAGCAGGGCCAGCTTGAGGGTCATCCAGGTGCCCTGGGCCAGCAGCGGGCCGAAGCCTTGCAGGCCGTGGGAGAGGAAGTCGTTCATGGCAGGGATCTCGCGGGTAGGCCGTCGCGGGGCAAGCCTGCTCCCAAGCAGAGGTAAGCCCGTGGGAGCGGGTTTGCCCCGCGATCGGCGCTGTAGGTCACTCGTTGTAGATGTCCACGTCGCCGACGTATTTCTTCTGGATCTCGGCGTAGGTGCCGTCGGCATGGATCATGGCGATGCCCTTGTCGAGCAGGGCCTTGAGTTCGGGATCGCTCTTGCGCAGGCCCATGGCGATGTCCAGCGGCAAGGTCGGGTCCTTGATCGCCGGGCCGCTCCTGAAGTCGGCGCCTTCGGGCTTGGAGAGTAAGTTGAGCTGGGCTTCGAGCTTGTCGGTGACGGTGGCGTCGAGGCGGCCATTGATCAGGTCGGCGTAGTTCTGGTCCTGGCTCTGGTAGGCCTTGACCTGCGCGCCCTGAGGCGCCAGCACGGTGCGGGCGTAGGCTTCCTGCAGCGAACCCTGGAGCACGCCGACCTGCTTGCCCTTGAGCGATTCGGTGGTGTCGCCGAAGTCGGCTGACTTGCGCACGATCACCGAGGTGGGGCTGAGGAACAGGCGGCTGGTGAAGTCGATCTGCTTCAGGCGTGCCGGAGTGACGGCCATCGAGGACATGATGGCGTCGAACTTGCGGGCGCGCAGAGCCGGGATCATGCCGTCGAACTCGTTGTGCACCCAGGTGCACTTGACCTGCAGCTTGGCGCAGATGGCGTTGCCCAGGTCGATGTCGAAGCCTTGCAGGCTGCCATCGGCGGCAACGGATTCGAAAGGTGGGTATTCGGGGAAGACGCCGAAGCGGATCTCGGTCCACTCCTTGGCCTGGGCAACGCTGGTGGCACATAACGAGAACAGCAGCACGCCGAGGCGTTTTCGCATGGAGAACATGGTCTTGGGTCCCTGGGTGTTGTTATTGGTAGTAGGGCGGTTGATGCGCGTAGGTCCGTCAGTGACTCATGGGTCGCGCTCAGGATGCGCGAGATAGACAGGTTTTTTGTGTCGTTTGCCAGCGCGTGGGAGGCCGGATTCGGCTGTTAGTGGGCTACTTGCAGCCGAAACGGCTGTTTCGACAAAGATTTATGGATGTGCGACAGCCGTTTCGGTCAATGGGACCGCCAAGCGGCCCCGCGTGTTCGGTCAGGCAGCACTGGCCTTGCGCTCACGCCCTTTTGGCTGCAGCAAGGCAAACAGGTCCTTCGGGTTCTCGAGTTCAGGCACCAGCGCAATGTCATGCCCGATGTCCAGGGTGCGGGCCACGTCGAGCACATAGCGCAGCGCCGAGTAGTCCTCCAGGGCGAAGCCGACCGAGTCGAACAACGTGACCTGCCCGGCGTTCTCGCGGCCTGCGGCGCTGCCCTCGACCACCTGCCAGAACTCGGTGGTCGGCGAGTCGGCCGGCATCTGCTGGATCTCGCCCTCGATCCGGCTCTGCGGTTCGTACTCGACGATCACTCGGGCACGCTCGACGATGTCGCGGTGCAGTTCGGTCTTGCCCGGGCAGTCGCCGCCCACGGCATTGAGGTGCATGCCCGGCTCGATCAGCTCCGGGGTGAGAATGGTGGCGTAGGCCTTGTCGGCGGTGACCGTGGTGACGATATCGGCGCCGCGTACCGCCTCGGCCACGCTGCCGGCGATGGCCAGCTTCAGTTGCGGGTAGCCGGCCAGGTTGGCTGCCAGTTTCTCCGAAGCCTTGCGGTCAATGTCGAACAGGCGGATCTCCTCGATGCCCAGCAGGGTGTGGAAGGCGATGGCCTGGAACTCGCTTTGCGAGCCGTTGCCGATCAGCGCCATGCGCTTGCTGCCAGGACGCGCCAGGTAGCGGGCGGCCAGGGCCGAGGTGGCGGCGGTACGGATGGCGGTGGTCAGGGTCATCTCGCTGAGCAGCACTGGCGCGCCGGTATCGACATCGCCCAGGGCGCCGAAGGCCATCACGGTGAGCAGGCCGTTGTGGGTGTTCTTCGGGTGGCCGTTGACGTACTTGAAGGCGTACAGGTTCGCGTCGGACACCGGCATCAGCTCGATCACCCCGTCCGGCGAGTGGTTGGCCAGGCGCGCGCATTTCTCGAAGTCGTGCCAGCGCAGGTAGTCCTGGCGGATGTACTCGGCCACCTCGGCCAGGCAGGTGGGCAGGCCCTTGCGGTTGACCAGGCGGGCGAGGTCATTTACGTCGATGTAGCGGGTCATGATGGTTCTCCTTGACGGGTCAGTGGCGCGAGGGCAGGTGGATTTCGGCGAGCATGCAGCGGGCGCTGCCGCCGCCTATACGTTCGATATGGTCGATGTTCACCACCAGCGGATGGCTGTGGCGTTCGACCTGGCGGCGCTGCTGCGCATCGAGCGAGCGCCAGGCGCTGCGCGACATCACCAGCAGCGAGCGGCCGTCGCGGTCGTGGACCTCGAGCATGTTGCCGGCGAAGTTCTCCAGCTGATCGAAGTTCAGCGCCAGCACCTGCTTGTCGGTGTCGCGCAGCGAATGTTCCAGTGCGCGGCGTTCGTCTGGGTGGGGCAGGGCATCGAGGCAGGCCACGGCGAGCTGGCGGCCGACATTCATCATCACGTTGCTGTGGTAGATCGGCGCCTGCTGGCGGTCCACCGCGTGGAACAGGCACAGGCGGTAGTCCAGGTGCTCGGCGAACTGGCGCAGGGCGCGTTCGTGGGTGCGCCCGGAGTGACAGGCGTAGCTGATACGGTGCTCGCGGTCCAGGACCATGCTGCCGGTGCCTTCGAGGAACAGATTCTGCTGTTCCAGCGGGCTCAGGTCGACGGTGCGCTGGATGGCGAAGCGCTCGCTCAGCACGCCCAGTACGCCCTTGCTGCGTTCCAGGCGGCGGTTCTTGCCCTCCATCGGGTAGAGCACCAGGCTACCGTCGGCATGGCTGCTCCAGCAGTTGTTGGGGAAGATCGAGTCAGGGGTATGGGGCTCCGGGGTGTCCTGCACCACCAGTACGTCGACGCCGTGCTGGCGCAGGCTGTCGACGTAGCCGTCGAACTCTTCCAGGGCCTTTGCGCTGGCGGTCTCAGGGTCCAGCGGCGCTTGCTGGAAGCGGTTGTTGGCGGCGGTGTCGGGGTTGAAGGCGAACCGCGCCGGGCGAATCATGAGGACGGTATTTGTTGTTTGCATTGGGCACGCATCCACAGGTGGGCTGTGTGACCATTGTGTGATGGTTTGCGGTGAGATCCCGGCTGAAGCGGGCGGGGCGGGCAGCGGGTCCAGCTGAAATGGCTTGTTTGGCAGCGGAATCGGCTGGTGTCACAGAAAAAGGTCGCCGCTCCCACAAGGATGAGCTGTACAACTGAAAACGGCGCCTCGAAGGGCGCCGTTTTCTTTATTGCCGGAACACCGTATTACTTGTGCAGCTCTTCAGCCGCATACAGGGTGTTCTCCAGCAGGCATGCCCGGGTCATCGGACCCACGCCGCCCGGCACCGGGGTGATCCAGCCGGCGCGGGGCAGGGCGGTCTCGTAGACCACGTCGCCGACCAGCTTGCCGTCTTCCTGGCGGTTGATGCCGACGTCGATGACGATGGCGCCTTCCTTGACCCACTCACCCTTGACCAGCCCCGGCTTGCCGGCAGCAACCACCACCAGGTCGGCCCGGCCGACATGGCCGGGCAGGTCCTTGGTGAAACGGTGGCAGACGGTGACGGTGCAGCCGGCCAGCAGCAGCTCCATGGCCATCGGTCGGCCGACGATGTTGGATGCGCCGACGATCACCGCGTTCATGCCGTACAGATCCTGGCCGGTGCTGTGCAGCAGGGTCATGATGCCTTTCGGAGTGCACGGACGCAGCAGCGGGATGCGCTGGGCCAGGCGGCCGATGTTGTAGGGGTGGAAACCGTCCACGTCCTTGTCCGGGCGGATGCGCTCGAGCAGCAGCGAGGCGTCCAGATGCTCCGGCAGCGGCAGTTGCAGGAGAATGCCGTCGACTGCCGGGTCGTCGTTGAGCCGGTCGATCAGATCGGCCAGGGTTTGCTGCGTGGTATCGCTGGGCAGGTCGAACGCCTGGGAAATGAAGCCGACCTCTTCACAGTCCTTGCGCTTGTGCGAGACATAGACTTGGGAGGCCGGGTCGCTGCCGACCAGGATCACCGCCAGGCCTGGCGTGCGCAGGCCCTGCTGGCGGCGCTCGGCGACACGTTGGGCGATCTGCTGGCGCAGGTTGGCGGCGATCGCCTTGCCATCGATAAGGTGTGCAGTCATAGACGCGTGATTAACCATCGAGAAGGGAACATATATAAGAAGGGCACATTCTCGCACGACATGGCCCAAGGGCAAAGGCGGGTGGTCGGGCAAATCCCCTAACCCCTTCAATAATTTAAATTTTTTGCGAAAGGTGTTGACGCCCCTCAGGGTCGCCTATAAGATTCGCCGCACTTGTCGGGCACTGCCTGGCACGGGTTGGCAAAGTCGAGCAGGGCAAGTGGTTCGCTTGTTCGGTTTGGCTGGAAGCTTAAGCGCCCGTAGCTCAGCTGGATAGAGCATCCGCCTTCTAAGCGGATGGTCGCAGGTTCGAGTCCTGCCGGGTGCGCCATTTAGGCTCGGGCAAGTAAGCAGTAACGCGTTATGGTGGGCGTAGCTCAGTTGGTAGAGCGCCGGATTGTGATTCCGGTTGTCGTGGGTTCGATTCCCATCGTCCACCCCAGATTTTTCAGGGGCGCCTCGATTGAATGATCCGGCGCCCTTGTTCTAAGCGTTTCATGCGGACGTGGTGAAATTGGTAGACACACTGGATTTAGGTTCCAGCGGCGCAAGCTGTAAGAGTTCGAGTCTCTTCGTCCGCACCATGTTTCTGTAAGGCTGTACCGCAACACTGCATTATGGTGGGCGTAGCTCAGTTGGTAGAGCGCCGGATTGTGATTCCGGTTGTCGTGGGTTCGATTCCCATCGTCCACCCCATATTTTCAGAAGGCGCCCGGATCGAATGATCGGGCGCCTTTTTTGTTTCTGCCATCCGGTGCCTGTGGCTACTGGTGGTCAGGCGATAAAAGCTGTTAGATTTCAGCCGGTTGAATGCCTGGCTGAACAGACTGGCAGAGGAGTAGCGCAAATGATTGCAAAAGAGGCGCGTCAGGCCCTGGCGCTGCAGCGTTTTGCCGAGGCAAATCCGCAGTTGCTCGAAGAAATCCGTGAGCTGGATGCCCGTGAGCAGGCCCAGCAGATCGAATGGGCGTTCGAGGATGCAGCCCAGGAGCAGGGCGTCCAGCCTTGGGAGTACGCGTTGCAGTTGGTCGCCGAGTCGCCGGAGCAGTTGCAGGCCATGCGCCTGGAAGTGCACCGCGAGGTGGCCGAGGCGTTGGGCCTGGCTTGGGAAGAATACTGCCAGTTCAACGAGATCGAGCCGCAATAAAACTGGCGATCGCCCAGGCTGTTGTTTGTTTGACAAGGTTTTACAACTGCGCGGCATTCGAGGTGGCGCGCGGTCGTTATATGAATAGGCTCGACGCCCCGTCGTGCGGGCCTTCCAGGGAAATCGACCGGCGTGTTTCGCCGACAATCCGGGTGGGGTGACTTCTGGTGCGCGAGTCACTAGAATGTTTGCCCTTGATTCTGGAGTCGGGTTATCGCCGGCTAACGTCTGTGCAACGAGGAATATCCATGCAAGTTTCTGTTGAAAACACTTCCGCTCTCGAGCGCCGCATGACCATCGCCGTTCCGGCCGAGCGCGTCGAGAACGAAGTCAACAAGCGTCTGCAGCAGACTGCCAAGCGCGCCAAGATCGCGGGCTTCCGCCCGGGCAAGGTGCCAATGAGCGTGATCCGCCAGCGTTTCGAGGCCGATGCCCGTCAGGAAGCCTTCGGTGATCTGGTCCAGGCTTCCTTCTACGAAGCCATCGTCGAGCAGAAGCTGAACCCGGCCGGCGCTCCTGCCGTCGAGCCAAAATCGTTCGAAAAAGGCAAGGACCTCGAGTTCGTCGCCATCTTCGAAGTCTTCCCTGAGTTCACCGTTGCCGGTTTCGACTCGATCGCCGTCGAGCGCCTGAGCGCCGAAGTGGCTGACGCCGACCTGGACAACATGCTGGAAGTCCTGCGCAAGCAGAACACCCGCTTCGAGGCCGTCGAGCGCGCCGCGCAGAACGACGACCAGGTCAACATCGACTTCGTCGGCAAGATCGACGGTGAAGCCTTCGCCGGTGGTTCGGCCAAGGGCACCCAACTGGTGCTGGGCTCCGGCCGCATGATCCCGGGCTTCGAAGAAGGTCTGGTTGGCGCCAAGGCTGGCGAAGAGCGCGTGGTCAACGTGACCTTCCCAGAGGACTACCAGAACCTGGACCTGGCAGGCAAGGCCGCCGAGTTCACCATTACCGTCAACAGCGTTTCGGCTCCTGTGCTGCCAGAACTGAACGAAGCCTTCTTCGCCCAGTTCGGTATCAAGGAATCGACCCTGGAAGGCTTCCGCGCCGAAGTTCGCAAGAACATGGAGCGTGAACTGCGCCAGGCCATCAAGACCAAGGTCAAGAACCAGGTCATGGACGGTCTGCTGGCCGCCAACCCGGTCGACGTGCCGAAAGCCCTGCTGGAAAACGAAGTCAACCGTCTGCGCGTGCAGGCCGTTCAGCAGTTCGGTGGCAACATCAAGCCTGAGCAGCTGCCAGCCGAGATGTTCGAAGAGCAGGCCAAGCGCCGCGTGGTCCTGGGCCTGATCGTTGCCGAAGTGGTCAAGCAGTTCGACCTGAAGCCGGACGAAGCCAAGGTTCGCGAAGTCATCGAAGAGATGGCCTCGGCCTACCAGGAGCCTGAGCAGGTCATCGCCTGGTACTACAAGAACGACCAGCAACTGAACGAAGTGCGTTCGGTTGTACTGGAAGAACAAGTTGTAGATACTGTCCTGCAGAAAGCGACTGTGACCGACAAATCGGTCTCGTACGAAGAAGCGGTGAAACCAGCCCAGGCATCTGCCGACGCTGAGTAACAGGCTACTCTCGTAGGAAACCCCCACAAGCCAGCCTTCGCGCTGGCTTGTGCGTATTCAAGCCATGACTATTTGGGAGTGAGTGCAGGACATGTCCCGCAATTCTTATATTCAGCAGAGCTCTGACATCCAGGCCGCGGGCGGCCTGGTCCCGATGGTTATCGAGCAGTCCGCCCGTGGCGAACGCGCCTACGACATCTATTCGCGCCTCCTGAAGGAGCGCGTGATCTTCCTGGTCGGCCCTGTAGAGGACTACATGGCCAACCTGGTAGTGGCGCAACTGCTGTTCCTTGAGGCGGAAAACCCGGACAAGGATATCCATCTTTACATCAACTCCCCAGGCGGCTCCGTGACAGCTGGCATGTCGATCTACGACACCATGCAGTTCATCAAGCCGGACGTCTCGACCATCTGTATCGGCCAGGCCTGCAGCATGGGCGCCTTCCTGCTCGCGGCTGGTGCCGCCGGCAAGCGCCACTGCCTGCCCAACTCGCGGGTGATGATTCACCAGCCGCTGGGCGGCTTCCAGGGCCAGGCGACCGATATCGAGATCCACGCCCAGGAAATCCTCAACATCAAGGCGCGTCTGAACGAGCTGCTGGCCCATCACACCGGCCAGCCGCTGGAAACCATCAAGCGCGACACCGAGCGTGACAACTTCATGAGCGCTGCGCGCGCGGCCGAGTACGGCCTGATCGACTCGGTCTACGACAAGCGGCAACTGGCATCCTGAAGCAATGCGCCAGAGCGGGTGGGTGCAGATTGCGCCTACCCGCGGACTTGAAAAAGCCAGCGATTGCCTTCATCTTGTGTTTCAAGCCTACCGGATTGGATCGATCGAATGACTGACACCCGTAACGGCGAGGACAACGGCAAATTGCTCTATTGCTCCTTCTGCGGCAAAAGCCAGCACGAAGTGCGCAAGTTGATTGCCGGCCCCTCGGTATTTATCTGCGACGAGTGCGTCGACCTGTGCAACGACATCATCCGTGAGGAGGTGCAGGAAGCCCAGGCCGAGAGCAACGCGCACAAGCTACCCTCGCCGAAAGAAATCAGCGGTATCCTGGACCAGTACGTCATTGGTCAGGAACGCGCGAAAAAGGTGCTGGCGGTAGCGGTGTACAACCACTACAAGCGCCTGAACCAGCGTGACAAGAAGGGCGACGAAGTCGAACTGGGCAAGAGCAACATCCTGCTGATCGGGCCGACCGGCTCGGGCAAGACGCTGCTGGCCGAGACACTCGCGCGCCTGCTGAACGTACCGTTCACCATTGCCGACGCCACCACCCTGACCGAAGCCGGTTATGTCGGTGAGGACGTCGAGAACATCATTCAGAAACTGCTGCAGAAGTGCGACTACGACGTGGAAAAGGCCCAGATGGGCATTGTCTACATCGACGAGATCGACAAGATCTCGCGCAAGTCGGACAACCCGTCCATCACCCGTGACGTCTCGGGCGAGGGCGTGCAGCAGGCGCTGTTGAAGCTGATCGAGGGCACCGTTGCCTCGGTGCCGCCGCAAGGCGGTCGCAAGCATCCGCAACAGGAGTTCCTGCAGGTTGATACCCGCAACATCCTGTTCATCTGCGGTGGCGCGTTCTCTGGCCTGGAAAAGGTCATCCAGAACCGCTCCACCAAGGGCGGCATCGGCTTCAGTGCCGAAGTGCGCAGCAAGGAAGAGGGCAAGAAGGTCGGCGAGTCGCTGCGTGAGGTCGAGCCGGACGATCTGGTCAAGTTCGGCCTGATTCCGGAGTTCGTCGGCCGTCTGCCGGTTCTGGCGACGCTGGACGAGCTGGATGAGGCTGCTCTGATGCAGATCCTCACCGAGCCGAAGAACGCGCTGACCAAGCAATACGCCAAGCTGTTCGAGATGGAAAGCGTCGACCTCGAGTTCCGCAGCGATGCGCTCAAGGCCGTTGCGCGCAAGGCGCTGGAGCGCAAGACCGGCGCCCGTGGCCTGCGTTCGATCCTCGAGGGCGTGCTGCTCGACACCATGTACGAGATTCCTTCGCAGAAGGATGTCAGCAAGGTGGTGATCGACGAAAGCGTTATCGAAGGCTCTTCGCAGCCGCTGCTGATCTACGAGAACAGCGAGCCGCAAGCCAAGGCCGCTCCCGACGCCTGATCGGGAACGGGGTAGCAACAGGAAGGGGCCTTTTTGGCCCCTTTTTGCATTTCATGGCCTGGGCGCTTGTAATTTCCCAGGGCTGCCCCCACATTAGCCCCAAGCACCATTTCCAACGGTTTCCGGCCACATGGCCGCTGTAGAGGCGAAATCATGAAGACCACCCTCGACTTGCCTCTTTTGCCATTGCGCGACGTAGTCGTCTATCCGCACATGGTCATCCCACTGTTCGTGGGGCGTGAGAAGTCCATCGAGGCCCTCGAGGCCGCGATGACGGGCGAGAAGCAGATCCTCCTGCTGGCCCAGAAGAATCCTGCCGACGACGATCCGGGTGAAGACGCCCTGTATCGCGTGGGCACTGTCGCCACCGTGCTGCAACTGCTCAAGCTGCCCGATGGCACCGTCAAGGTGCTGGTCGAGGGTGAGCAGCGTGGTGCTGTCGAGCGCTTCAATGAAGTCGATGGCCATATCCGTGCCGAAGTCAGCCTGATCGACGAAGTCGAGACCGCCGAGCGCGAGTCCGAGGTCTTCGTGCGCACCCTGCTGTCTCAGTTCGAGCAATACGTGCAACTGGGCAAGAAAGTCCCGGCCGAAGTGTTGTCCTCGCTCAACAGCATCGAGGAGCCTGGGCGCCTGGTCGATACCATGGCCGCGCACATGGCGTTGAAGATCGAGCAGAAGCAGGAAATCCTCGAGATCGTCGACCTGCAGGCGCGTGTCGAACACGTGCTGGCGCTGCTCGATGCCGAGATCGACCTGCTGCAGGTCGAGAAACGCATTCGCGGTCGCGTGAAGAAGCAGATGGAGCGCAGCCAGCGCGAGTACTACCTGAATGAGCAGATGAAGGCCATTCAGAAGGAGCTTGGCGATGGCGACGAAGGCCACAACGAAGTCGAGGAGCTGAAGAAGCGCATCGACGCCGCAGGCTTGCCCAAGGACGCCCTGGCCAAGGCCCAGGCCGAGCTGAACAAGCTCAAGCAGATGTCGCCGATGTCGGCTGAAGCTACCGTGGTGCGCTCGTACCTCGACTGGCTGGTGCAGGTGCCATGGAAAGCCCAGAGCAAGGTGCGCCTGGACCTGACCAAGGCCGAGGAGATCCTCGACGCGGACCACTACGGTCTGGAAGAGGTCAAGGAACGCATCCTCGAGTACCTCGCCGTGCAGAAGCGGGTGAAGAAGATCCGTGGCCCGGTGCTGTGCCTGGTCGGGCCACCTGGCGTGGGCAAGACCTCGCTGGCCGAGTCGATCGCCGCCGCCACCAATCGCAAGTTCGTGCGCATGGCGTTGGGCGGCGTGCGTGACGAGGCCGAGATCCGTGGCCACCGTCGTACCTACATCGGCTCGATGCCCGGTCGTCTGATTCAGAAAATGACCAAGGTCGGTGTACGCAACCCGCTGTTCCTGCTCGACGAGATCGACAAGATGGGCAGCGACATGCGCGGTGACCCGGCCTCGGCGTTGCTGGAGGTGCTCGACCCCGAGCAGAACCACAACTTCAACGATCACTACCTGGAGGTCGACTACGACCTCTCGGACGTGATGTTCCTGTGCACCTCGAACTCGATGAACATCCCGCCGGCGCTGCTTGATCGCATGGAAGTCATCCGCCTGCCGGGCTACACCGAGGACGAAAAGATCAACATTGCGGTCAAGTACCTGGTGCCCAAGCAGGTCAAGGCCAATGGGTTGAAGAAGGATGAGCTGGAGGTCGACGTTTCGGCCATTCGCGACATCATTCGCTACTACACCCGCGAGGCCGGCGTGCGTGGCCTGGAGCGCCAGATCGCCAAGGTCTGCCGCAAAGTGGTCAAGGAGCACACCGGTGCCAAGCAGGTGAAGGTCAAGGTAACCGGCGAGCAGCTCGAGCAGTTGCTGGGCGTGCGCAAGTTCCGCTACGGCCTGGCCGAGCAGCAGGATCAAATCGGCCAGGTCACGGGCCTGGCCTGGACTCAGGTGGGTGGTGAGCTGCTGACCATCGAGGCGGTGGTTATTCCCGGCAAGGGGCAATTGATCAAGACCGGTTCGCTCGGCGACGTCATGGTCGAGTCGATCACCGCCGCGCAGACGGTGGTGCGCAGCCGCGCTCAAAGCCTGGGGATCGCTGCAGACTTCCACGAGAAGCGCGACGTTCACATCCACATGCCCGAAGGTGCCACGCCCAAGGATGGCCCTAGCGCCGGTATCGGCATGTGCACCGCACTGGTGTCGGCCCTGACCCAGATCCCGGTTCGCGCCGATGTGGCGATGACCGGTGAGATCACCTTGCGTGGCCAGGTCCTGGCCATTGGCGGGCTCAAGGAAAAACTCCTGGCGGCACACCGTGGCGGGATCAAGACGGTGATCATTCCGGAAGAGAATGTTCGCGACTTGAAGGAGATTCCGGAAAACATCAAACAGGATCTTCAGATCAAACCGGTCAAATGGATTGACGAAGTCCTCCAAATTGCGCTGCAATACGCCCCGGAGCCCTTGCCAGATGTGGCTCCGGAGATTGTCGCGAAAGATGAGAAGCGCGACGGCGATGCTAAGGAAAGAATCAGCACGCACTAGTACGTATTTCGCTGGGGGGCTTTGGTTGACAGCATTTTCGGCCCCTTGCTATAAAGCGGCACGCCAGTGTCAACAGGCCACCCAGCGCTCGTTTCATAAGCTTTTCATTACATACTTAGAAACAAACTCAATAGAGAAATAAGGGGACTTAGAGTGAACAAGTCGGAACTGATTGACGCTATCGCCGCATCCGCTGACATCCCGAAAGCTGTAGCCGGCCGTGCGCTGGACGCAGTGATCGAATCCGTTCAAGGCGCCCTGAAAGCCGGTGACGATGTTGTCCTGGTTGGCTTCGGCACCTTCTCGGTCAAGGAGCGCGCTGAGCGCACCGGCCGTAACCCGCAAACCGGCAAGGCGATCAAGATCGCTGCCGCCAAGGTTCCTGGCTTCAAAGCTGGCAAGGGCCTGAAAGACGCCGTCAACTAAGTCGTCTTTCAGCCGGCCCGGGCGTCGCCAGGGCCGACCGCGTGACGGCGGGTCGCAAACGTTCCCGCTGGCACGCTCGCTTCGAAAAGGCGCATCCACTGGATGCGCCTTTCTTCTATCAGGATTCTACCCACGCTCCGCGGTTGTCGACGCAGTGGTACAGCCGTTTCTGGGGGACGCATGCTGCAGAATATCAGGGACAATTCACAAGGTTGGATTGCCAAGACCATCATCGGCCTCATCGTCGTACTGATGGCGTTGACCGGTTTCGAGGCCATTTTCCAGGCCGCCAGCCATAGCCAGGACGCCGCCAAGGTGAACGGCCAGACCATCAGCCAGAACGAGCTGAGCCAGGCCGTGGACATGCAGCGCCGCCAGCTGATGCAACAGTTGGGCAAGGATTTCGACCCTGCGCTGCTGGACGAGAAGATGCTGCGCGAAGCCGCGCTCAAGGGGCTGATCGATCGCAAGCTGCTGTTGCAGGGTGCCGAAGATGCCAAGTTCGCTTTTTCCGAGGCCGCGCTGGATCAGCTGATCCTGCAGACGCCTGAATTCCAGGTCGATGGCAAGTTCAGCGCCGAGCGCTTCGATTCGGTCATCCGCCAGATGGGCTACGGGCGCATGCAGTTCCGCGAGATGCTCGCCCAGGAAATGCTCATCGGCCAACTGCGCACCGGCCTTGCCGGCAGCAGCTTCGTCACCGACAAGCAGGTTGAAGCCTTCGCCCGCCTCGAGAAGCAGACCCGTGATTTCGCTTCGCAGACCTTCAAGGCCGATCCGGCCGCGGTCAAGGTGAGCGATGACGAGGTCAAGGCGCACTACGACCAGCACGCCAAGGAATTCATGACCCCGGATCAAGTGGTCATCGATTACCTCGAGCTGAAGAAGTCGGCCTTCTTCGATCAGGTCAAGGTCGACGACGGCGAGCTCAAGGCCCTGTACGAGAAGGAAATCGCCAATCTGGGCGAGCAGCGCCATGCCGCGCACATTCTGATCGAGGTCAACGACAAGACCGACGATGCCAAGGCCAAGGCCCGCATCGATGAGATCCAGCAGCGCCTGGGCAAAGGCGAGGACTTCGCCAAACTGGCCAAGGAGTTCTCCCAGGATCCAGGCTCGGCCAGCACCGGTGGTGACCTCGGCTTCGCCGGCCCTGGTGTGTACGACCCGGCCTTCGAGGACGCGCTGTACAAGCTGAACAATGACCAGGTATCGGCACCCGTGCGCACTGAGTTCGGTTACCACCTGATCAAGCTGCTGGGCGTGCAGGCGCCGGACGTACCGAGCTTCGCCAGCCTGAAGGACAAACTGACCCACGAGCTGAAGACCCAGCAGGTGGAGCAGCGCTTCGTCGAGGCCACCAAGCAGCTCGAAGACACCGCCTTCGAAGCTTCCGACCTGGCCCAGCCGGCCCAGGACCTGGGCCTGAAGGTACACACCTCTGCCGCCTTCGGTCGCGAGGGTGGTGAAGGCATCACTGCCAACCGTGCGGTGATCCAGGCCGCGTTCAGCGAGCAGGTGCTCGAAGAGGGCGCCAACAGCAACGCCATCGAACTCGACCCGGAAACCGTGGTGGTCGTGCGCGTCAAGGAGCACCGCAAGCCCGAGCAGCTGCCGTTGGAGGCCGTGGCCAAGAACATCAGCGAGCACCTGGCCAAGGAGAAGGCGATTGCCGAACTCAAGGCCAAGGCCGACAAACTGATCGCCGGCCTGCGGGATGGCTCGGTCAAGGCCGAAGGTCAGGGCTGGAAGCTCCATGAAGCGGTCACCCGTGGCCAGGATGGCATCGACCCGGCCGAGCTGCAGGCGGTGTTCCGCCTCGGCAAGCCAGCGGCCAAGGACAAGCCAGTCTACGGCAGCGTGGTGCTGGGCGATGGCAGCCTGGTGGTCCTGCAGCTGAAGGGCGTCAACGAAGGTGCTGCCGCCACCGATGAAGAGAAGGCGCAGATCCGTCGCTATCTCGCATCGCGTGCCGGTTCGCAAGACTTCGCGGCTTATCGCAAGCTGCTTGAAGGCAGTGCCGACATCACCCGCTACTGAGTCGTGTGCTGATCGCGAAACAGGCCGCTTATGCGGCCTGTTTCGTTTCTGGCTTTGGTTCATCGCGGGGCAAGCCCGCTCCTGCATGACGACCTGCGGCAGGTGTGCACGGACTTGTTTCAGGGACGCCGGATTCCCTCATGGTTGTCCAGCGTGTCCCGGGCGATCTCCCGCCCCAGGGCGATCAACTCCGGCGCCTTGTAGAACTCGAAGAACCGGCACACCCGCTTGGGTACGTTGATCAGCACATCCGGCGGATACCCGGCGATCTTGTACTGCGCCAACGACGTCTGCATCACTTCGAAACTCTGGTTGATCAGGTCCAGCAAGGACGCGGGGCCGACGTTGTCGACGATGAACGAGCCAGTGGCCGACTTGGGCGCGCCTTCGCTCTGTGGCGCCGCCGCCGGCTGCTGGCCCTGCGGTTCGGCGCTCTCGCCCAGCCAGGGGTTGGATGAGGCCAGCCCTTCGGCGACGATCTCCTGCTCCAGGCGGATCAGCTGTTCGGCCGGCTTGCGCCGGAACGGCAGGCGCGACCCCAGCGAGCTGATCAAGGCGTCGAAACGCATCTTGAACGCCGCCGGGCGCTCGATCACCGGCAACTGATACTGCTTCTGGTTGGTGGCGTTGAGGTTGACGGCGATGATCAGGTCGCAGTGGCTGGACACCACCGGGACGATCGGCAACGGATTGAGAATACCGCCATCGACCAGCATGCGATTACCTTGCACCACCGGGGTGAACAGGCTGGGAATGGCCGCCGAGGCGCGCATGGCCTGGTGCAGGCAGCCCTCCTGGAACCATATTTCCTGCTGGTTGGTCAGGTCGGTGGCGACTGCCGTGTAGGGAATGCGCAACTGTTCGATGTTGATCTCGCCGACGATCTTGCGGATCTGCCCGAACACCTTGTCGCCACGAATGGCGCCCAGGCGAAAGCTGACATCGACCAGGCGCAGCACGTCGAGGTAGTCCAGGCTCTCGATCCAGCTGCGGTACTCGTCGAGTTTGCCGGCGGCGTAGATGCCGCCGATCACCGCGCCCATGGAGCAACCGGCGATGCATGCGATCTCGTAGCCGCGGCGTTCGATCTCCTCGATCACACCGATGTGCGCGTACCCTCGGGCCCCGCCGGAGCCCAGCACCAACGCCACGCGTTTGCCCATGATTTTTCCCCCTGTGCCTGTGCAACCATGGTCCAACAATGCACCCATGCCGCCTGTGCTTCAATGTAGTCCGTGCTGGACTACGCTGAGCAGGGCACTTTTTGTTTGCTTTGCCGTCGAACGGCCACTTCAGTTTCCACCCTCGAGGTATTACCGATGAAAGCCTGGATCACCCTTCCTCTGATTGCCCTGGCCTTGGCCGGCTGCGCGGGCAAGACGGCCTACCGTGACAGTTGCGCGACCCAGCTCGATGCCGCCTGGAAGGAACTTGACCTGGCCAAGGCCGAAGGCTTTGCCGGCACCGTGAGCTATTCCAAGGCGTTGTCGCTGCTGACCGGTGCCAAGACCCAGCAGCAGTTCGAAGGCTTTGAAGGTTGTACCCACAAGGCCGAGAAAGCGCGTTTCTACATTCGTGAGTCCCGCGCCGGGCGTTGAGTGAGGAGCGTCACATGCCGAGCATGATCGACCATGTGGTTTCCAGGGTCCTGGCCCTGCAGGTGGGAATGCTGGCCTGTCGCGAGCGCCTCGCCGCCGATACCGACAGCGAGGCGCTGCACGACCTGCGCACCACCCTACGGCGGCTGCGCAGTTTGTTGCGGCCTTTGCGTGGCTTGCCGGGTGTCGAGCAGTTGGAGGAAGCGGCGGGGGCACTGGGCGCGCTCACCACACCGTTGCGTGACCGTGAAGTGCTGGCCGCGCAACTGGTCGGGCGCGGTCATGTGCAGGCCGGCGAGCGCCGCCAGGAGGGGAGGACACGGACCTTTGCCGGCGTCGCGTCCAGTGCCCTGCTTACTCGGGTGCTGGCGATCCTCGACGCCTTCCCGCTGTTCTTGCGTGCTGCCGACCGCGAAGGCTTGATGCAAGGCATGCGCAGGCGCATCGACAAGCGCCTGGAGAAGCAATGGCGCAAGCTGGCCAGGGCGCTGGACGACCCGACCCATGATCGGCATCGTCTGCGCCTGCTGATCAAGCGCGTTCGCTACGGGGACGAGGCGTACCCCCAACTCGAGCATGCCGGCAAGAGGCTGCAGCGTCTGTTGAAAAAGGCGCAAGGTGATCTTGGCGACTGGCATGACCGCGTGCAGTGGCTGCTGCAAGTGCACGAGCACAGTGACCTGGCAGGCTGCAAGGTGGCCTGGGAGCATGAGCTGCATGCTGCCGAGGGGCGCTCGGATCTGACTCTCGAGGCATTGCAAAAAGCCCTGGCGCGCCGTTAGTCCCGGCAAATGACCGAAATGCGGGCTGTGGCTGGCTTGATCGCTGGTTACTATCGGTTCTTTTCGCGCAGGAGCCCTGGCACATGAACTTCACAGAATTGCTGACAGCCGCGCGCGCTCACCCCGAGGCGGTTAGCGTGCCGGCTGGCTGGGCCCAGGGGCGCGCGGTGTTCGGCGGCCTGATGGCGGCGATGGTGCACGAAGCGATGCGCCAGAAGCTCGGCGACAACCGCCCGGTGCGTTCGCTTGCCATCACCTTCGTCGGCCCGGCGGCGCCGGATGTGCCGATCAGCCTGGAGGTGGAGGTGCTGCGCGAGGGCAAGGCAGTCAGCACCTTGCTGGGGCGCGCCGTGCAGGATGGCCAGGTGGTGACCCTGGTGCAGGGCAGTTTCGGTGCCGGTCGTCCTTCCGTGGTGGCGGTCGACGCGCCGCCGGCCATGCCGATGAAACCCTTGCACGAGGCCGCGCCCGAGCTGCCTTTCATCAAGGGCGTCACACCTGATTTCATGCAGCACGTGGCGTTCCGCTGGGCAGTCGGTGGCCTGCCGTTCAGTGGCAATGACTCACGACATATGGGTGGGTGGGTGCGCTTGCGCGATATCGCCGAGGGGCCTGTCGAGGTGGCGCACCTGCTGGCGCTGGTCGATGCCTGGCCGCCCAGCCTGCTGCCATATCTCAAGCAGCCCGCCGCCGGCAGCACGCTGACCTGGACCATCGAATTCGTGCAGCCCACGCCGCAACTATCGACCCTCGACTGGTGTCGCTATGTGGTCGAGACCGAGTATGCCCGTGATGGCTATGGGCATGCAGCCGCGGCGTTGTGGACGGCTGAAGGGGAACTGTTGGCATTGAGTCGGCAGACGGTGACCGTGTTCGCCTGAGTCTGGCAGGCCACTGGACAGGGGCCGCTTTGCGCCCCATCGCCGGCAAGCCGGCTCCCACTCCGATCGTGTTAACGCTGGGTCATACACCATTCCTGTGGGAGCCGGCTTGCCGGCGATGCGCCGCGTCAGCGGCGCTGTGTGCTCGATCTTGTCATTTACCGTGCTTGTGCCGCTCGCGCCACGCTCGCCACCAGGCGCCGCTGAGCACGAAGCGCGGGAAGGTGATGAATTGCTCGGTGAGCAGCCGCTGCAGGGCATCCTGGCGATTGGCGAAAGGCTCGGGCTGCTCGGCTTCCAGGCGGTGCCCATGGCGTTGCAGGCCCAACCCGGCGGCCAACGCAATGACGCCCACGGCGATCTGCGACAGGTCCAGCGCGAACAGCCCCGACAGCACCAGCAGCGCGCCCAGAATGAACAGCGGCACTGCGATCAGATGCAGCACCAGGTTGGTGGGGTGGCGGTGATTGTGGTGGTAGCCGCGCCATTGCCAGGCGGGCAGGTTGGGCAGTCGTTTGCTCATGGACGGATCCTCAGGGGTCTGTCCAAAGCTTAGTGCGGCCCCCGCAGGGGGGCCAATCGAGGCTGGCTATGGTGACCATAGCCAGTGCTGGTCAAAGCTTGAGCTGGCCGATGGCCTTGTTCAGTTCGCCGGCGAGGGTCGCCAGTTCGCTGCTGGTGGTGGCCGAGCCCACGGTCTGCTGCACGGTCTCTTCGGTCACGTCGCGGATGCTGACGACGGCGCGGTTCATTTCCTCGGCCACTTGGCTCTGCTGCTCGGCGGCCACGGCGATCTGGGTGTTGCTTTCGCGCATCTGTGCCACCGCGCTGGTGATCTCGGCCAGGGCCTCGCCGGCTTCGCGCGCCTGCTTGACGCAATCGTCGGCCTTATACGAGCTTTCCTGCATGAAATCCACCGCGTCGCGGGTGCCGGCCTGCAGGTCGGCGACCATGCTGGTGATCTCGTCGGTGGAGGTCTGCACGCGCTTGGCCAGGTTGCGCACCTCGTCGGCGACCACGGCGAAGCCCCGGCCCAGGTCGCCGGCCCGGGCGGCCTCGATGGCGGCGTTGAGGGCAAGCAGGTTGGTCTGTTCGGCGATGCTGTGGATGACCCCCACCACGCCATTGATCTTCTGGCTGTCGTCGGCCAGCTGGCGGATCATTTCGGCGGTCTGCTGCACACCACTGGACAGCCCGGCAATCGAATCCTGCACGCGGCTGACCACGGCCTGGCCGCTGCCGGCCAGGGTGTCGGCGGTCTGCGACAGGTCGCGGGTGGCGCCGGCGTGCTGGGCGATATGGTGCACCGTGGCGGTCATCTCGTTGATTGCGGTGGCCGCCTGGTCGGTCTCGCTCTGCTGGCCGATCATGCCGTGGCGCACCTCGTCCATGCTGCCGGCCAGGCGCGCGGCCCCCGAATCCAGCTGCGCGGCGGTGCGCGCGACGGTGCTGACCACGCGGTGGTAAGTGGTCTGCATGGCGTTGAAGGCACCGGCCATCTGCCCGACCTCGTCGCCGCAGGCCAGCGGCACCCGGGCCGAGAGGTCGCCAGTCTTCTCCACATGCAGCATCACATCCTTGAGGGTGTTGAGCTGGCTGAGCAGGAAGCGGATCAGCAACTGCGAGGCGCACAGCATCGCCAGCATCAGGATCAGCACGCACACGGCATAGTTGCTGAAGCGGTCGAAATAGACCTGACGCAGGCTGGGGGACTGGGCAAGCACGGCGATGTGCTGCTCGCCCCGGCGCAATACCTGGGCGCCGCGCAGCGGGTTGTCGCCGAGGATCCAGGCCCCGGGCAGATCGACCCAGCCTTGGGCATCGCGCAGGGCCTCGAGTGGTTCGCCGGCAAATTGCGGCGTCTGGCCGTTGCGCCAGGTGATCAGGTTGGCCTGCGTGGGCAGTGCCTGTCCGGCGGGCCAGGCTGCCAGCAGTTCGGCCTGGGCCTGCGCTTGCGCCCGGGCGCCGCTGGCGCGGGCTTGTTGCTCCAGGTGCACCGCGTAGAGCACCAGCATCAGCGTGGTGACGAAGGCCACTGCGTTGACGGCCCAGAACTTGTATTTGAGGGAAACGTTGCTAAGCCAGGCACCCATGGTAGGTCTTCTCTGAGTTGGCGGAAACATTATTGGCAAGGTGCCATCATTGTGCCCGCCAAGGCCAGAAGCCTCGTTGATATGCGTCAAGAAACCTCAGGCAGGCCGAAGAACGCGCGGGCGCAGGTGCTGGTATGGGCGGCGGTGTGCTCCATCGCTTCGCCGCGGTGCTGTGCCACCTCGCGCAGCACTTCGGGAAGGAACGCAGGCTCGTTGCGACCGTTCTTCGGCTTGGGCCTGAGGCTTCGGGGCAGCAGGTAGGGCGCGTCGCTTTCCAGCATCAGGCGGCCTTGCGGGATGCTGCCGACCAGTGGGTGCAGGTGGGTGCCACGACGCTCGTCGCAGATCCAGCCGGTGATGCCGATATGCAGGTCCATGTCGAGGTAGGCGAACAGTGCCTGGCGTTCACCGGTGAAGCAGTGCACAACCGCCGCGCTCAGGTGGTCGCGGTAGCCTTTGAGGATCGCCAGCAGGCGTTCGCTTGCCTCGCGCTCGTGGAGGAACACCGGCAGGCGCAGCTCGACCGCCAGCGCCAGCTGCGCCTCCAGGGCCTTTTCCTGGGCGGGGCGTGGGGAGAAGTCGCGGTTGAAGTCCAGGCCGCATTCGCCCACGGCCACGACCCGTGGCTGAGCGAGCAGTTCGCGCAGCTGGCGTTCGCTGTCGGCGCTCCAGTGGCTGGCATCGTGGGGGTGCACGCCGGCAGTACCGAACAGACGCTGGCCGGGCTCGTCCAGGCGCTGGCACAGTTCAAGCGCCTCGGCGCTGACATCCAGGCTGGTGCCGGTGAGGACCATCTGTGCCACGCCGGCTTCCACGGCACGCTCGACGATAGCGGCCTGCTGGTCGCGGAAACTGCTGTTGGTCAGGTTGACGCCGATATCGATCAGTTGCATGGTGCTACCTCTTGCCGCGGGGCGGCCAGCATAGCAAAAACCCAGATATCGCGAAAAAGCCAAGAACTTCAAACGTTTGCCGTGGTCTGTTGCGGTCATTTATCACGGATCGATCACAGCGCATGGTGCCTGCCAACCGCCCTCGGACCCTTACCGCCATGGTGCGAACCTTTTTCACCAGCCTGTTGCTGTCCGGGTTGCTGGCCGCCGGGCCGGTCGCTGCCGGCGAGGCGGGGCCGCAGCAGCATGTGCCTGCCAGCCAGGCCCGTGACCTGACGCAGATCCGCTCGAGCAAGGTGCTGCGGGTGTTGGTCAACCAGAGCCGCAACAGCTCTGGCGAGGTAAAGGGTGAACCGGTCGGGATCGAGTACTACCGCCTGCGTGCCCTGGAGCACGCCCTCAATGCCCGGGTCGCCGACGGCCAGGAAATCACCCTGAAGATCATCCCCCGCGCCAAGGAACAGTTGCTTGGTGCGCTGCAGCGCGGCGAGGGCGATCTTGCCGCGCCCGGTGAACTGCTCGACCCTGGCGTGGTGCGCGGCGTCGATGCCAGCGCGCCAGTGCTCGACCAGGTTCCCTTGCAACTGGTCGGGCGCAAGGGCGAGCGCGGCTACAACCGTGCCGAACAGCTGTCCGGCCGCACCATCGCCCTGACCACCGCCAGTGCCGCAGGGCCGGCGATCGAGGCGATCAACCAGCAGTTGGGGCTGCGCAAGCGGGCACCGATCAAGGTGGAGTGGGTCGACCCGACGTTGGCGGTGGAGGATGTGCTGGAGATGGTCCAGGCGGGCATCTACCCGCTGACCGTGGTGGAGCGTCCCATCGCCCAGCGCTGGGCGCGGGTGATGCCGCGCCTGCGGGTCGACAGCAAGCTGCAGCTGGCTCCGCCCCAGGCCATGCGCTGGTATCTGCGCAAGGATGCGCCGATGTTGCGTGCGGCGGTGGACCGCTTCCTGGCCACCTACCGTGCGCCCGGCAACCAGGACGCGGCGTTCGAGCGCATCTACCGGCGCCAGTACCGGGTGCATAACCCCTTGGCTCGCCAGGACCGCCAACGCTTGGCCGCGTTGCGCCCGGTGCTGCAGAAACATGGCGGCGACCAGCAGTTCGACTGGCTCAACCTGGCCGCCCTGGCGTTCAAGGAGTCCACCCTCGATCCCAAGGCGCGTGGCACCGGCGGTGCCCACGGGCTGATGCAGATCACGCCGTCGGCGGCCCAGCGGGTAGGCGTGAGCAACACCGCCACGGTGGATGGCAATGTCCAGGCCAGTGCCCGCTACCTGGCGCTGATCCGCCGCAAGTTCTTCGCCAGCCCCCAGCTCAACGAGCGCGAGCGCATGGCGTTCATCCTGGCCGCCTACAACCTCGGGCCGGAGCGGGTCCAGGCCATGCGCGCCGAAGCCCGGCGACGGGGACTCAATGGCAACCAGTGGTTCTTCCAGACCGAGCGTATCGCCATGGAGCAGGTGGGCATGGGGCCGGTGAGTTTCGTCAACAGCGTCAACAAGTACTACCTCGCGTTCAACCGCGAGCGTGCCTCCCTGGAGCGGGTGGCCAAGCGCTGATCAAATCAAATTATTCGATATTAATTGCGCGTTTTTTGCGATTTTATTATTCGATGATTTGATTATGATGGCGCCCATCCAACACACACCCGCTCAAACAAGGAAGCGCCTCATGAACAACTCCCTGAAAGCCCTTTTCAACACCCGCGCCGGCTACGGCCTGAGCGTCGTGCGCATCCTGGTCGGTGTCATCTTCATGGCCCACGGCGCGCAGAAACTCTTCGGCCTGTTCGGTGGCTACGGCCTGGAAGGCACCGGCCAGTGGATGGAAAGCATCGGCCTGGCTCCGGGCTACCTCATGGCCCTGCTGTCCGGTAGCGCCGAGTTCTTTGGCGGCCTGGCGCTGGTGGTCGGCCTTTTGGCCCGCCCGGCTGCGCTGGCGCTAAGCGTGACCCTGGTAGTGGCGATCTTCTCGGTGCATATCGGCAACGGGTTGTTCATGTCCAACAACGGTTATGAGTTCGCCCTGGCGCTGCTGGCCGGCACCGTGGCGGTGCTGATCGAAGGCGCGGGCCGCCTGTCGCTGGACCATGTGATCGCACGCTGAAATAAAGCTGCAAGCTTCAAGCCTCAAGCTGCAAGTGGTCAAAGCGATCAACTTGCAGCTTGTAACTTGCGGCGTGTCCCTCTAGCATACCGATTGCGCCGATTTAAACAGCTACTTGCGGGGCGCAGGAGAGGCCCCGGTGGGTCATCCGAAATACCGCTAAAGCGCTGGTTCGGTGACGCCTCCCACCGCTGCCCAGCGGGATCAGCGAGGCGGAGAGAGACTCCATGAGTTGCCCACGTACCAGTGTCTGTTTGACCCCTCTGGCCAAGAACCAGGCTTCCCGTACCCCGCGCATCCTGCTCGGCGGCCAGCATCAACCCACGCTTTTGCGCAATCTCGATGGCTTCTCCCGGCGCAAGGGCCAGGCTTGTGCCTTCCTCATCCAGTTCTCCGACAGCTGTGACCAGCTCGATCAGTATGGCAACGACCGCTTCGACCTGGCCGTGATCCAGGCCCCCGCGGCGCAGGATGCCGACGAGGTCATCGGCCAGCTCACCCGCATCGCCCGCCAGGGCCTGATCACCCGCCGTTGAGCGGCGTGTCGCGGCCAGGCGTTTTTCGTTAAGCTCGGTCTCTCGGTGGGCGCCTTGCGCCTGCTGCGAATGCGCTGGCCTCCTCATAGGGCGTGAACAAGTCCATCAGACGCGCCCAGGCATCCGACAGGCCTTTGCCATACAGGCAGGTGAGATAATCGATCATCAGCCGGCCTGCAGGCTCTTTTGGCAAGTCCTGCAGCTCGCTGTCATTCCTTGAAGTAATGCCCCGCCTGACAAGCTCCGCCATCAGGGCCGAGCCATAGTCGTCTAACTGACGAGGCATCAATACTGCGATTTACCGCGGTGGAACTCCCACTTCGATCCACTGGCGAATGTTGTCAGCCAGCACCATCGCTTCTTGTGAAGTGTGCTGGAAATGAACCGCTAAGACCACAAACCCCTTTCTAGCCAGGCAGTTCTTGAGCCTATAACAACTGACAGTCGCTTCCGGTAAATCAAGCGCTCGACTCACCTCTGTTTTCGACATGCCGCTGGCCTTCAGCTCCAGCACGGCGCGAACTAGATCAGAGCTGCTGGGTTTGTCCCGCGTGCGCTTGATTAGCCCTTCACCCAGCTTCCCAGTGATTTCTCAGGCCTTGAAAGCCTCCACTACCGGAAAAAGATGAAAGCTGAACCAGCCTTAAAATTTTCCCATTCCTAATCGTTTATTTCAAAAGCGTCATGCGGAGATAAGAGGTAGTCATGGACGATTTAGTTTACTACAAACACGGCAAGCCGGTTGCCATTATTGCGCCCTCCGTACTGTTTTCCCGGGAATCCGATGAGACCATTATAAATGGCCCTAAAGGAATTTCGAGTTTCAGAAGTGGAGACGAACAATCGCTGGAGCAGGCCCTGAAGGAATGTGGAGCTTTAATCCAGGGTGCGCACGATGAAATTGAACAAGTGAAGCAGCTTCTTCAAGATCCTGTAACCAGCAGAACGACGAGCTACTTCTTGAGTGTTGCACGCCAGTGTGCAGATGTAATAGCCGACATGGAAATACTGAAAAACTCCAAAATTATAATTGCTGGTTGTGGAGGAATCTGAAGTTCAGTGGCGATGCTGTTAGCAGGTGCGGGTATACGAAATCTAATACTAACCGATCATGGCGTGGTAGAAAAGAGTAACTTGAATCGCCAGCTCTTTTGGATGCTTGCAGATGTAGGAAACTATAAAGTGGACGTGCTCAAGAAGGCGCTGACTGCAAGGTTTGAAAATCTGAGCGTAGTAACTCACGTGAAACCATGCTCACTTGAGTTGCTGAGGGAACTTATTTCAGATGTTCAAGGCGCTGTTATAACTGCTGACGATCCTCCTGCTCTCGCGAGAGATGGTGTTTTTATCGCAGAGGAGTTCGATATACCCGTTGTATCTGGTGGATATCTTCATTGCTTCAGTACATCGCTCCTATTTAATCCAGGCGATGCGAAAAACCGTGCGCCCAGCGTCAGGCGTGACGTATCGGCACCACTCACAAGGTTGCCAAGCGGCATAATGCCGAGCTACGGCCCAGTAAATTTCAGTCTTGCGTCGATGCTAAGCAGCAATTTGATTTCTGCACTGGCAACACACACATTCAAAGGATTTGAATCCAGAATAGAGCGCTGGGATAGCTCTAGAATGATCCTGTAAGCTTGTAAGGTTGACTATCCATCCGGTGTTTAGGGAGTGGCAAGTAAGCGAAGTGAGTTAACATTTTAAGCTGTCTGCATGGAAGAGGTAGAATTATTACGCGACTTTAAAAAGATGCTTGACAAAAGAGCTATAAGTCGCAACCACAACCAGGAACGATAATCGTTCTCACGGAAAACAAAGGAATGTAACATGGATAAGAAATTGCTCGGTATCGCTTCAGTTATCTTGGCAAGTTCGCCTGCCGTACAGGCTACTGCTTTGCCACCGGCACCGGTTGAGACTGAGGCGCAGCTTCAAGTCAATGCAGCGGGCCAACCAGTCGCACCCTTTACTAAACATGAACAACTCAAGGAGTCTCTTGCCAGCGTCTGCACACTTCCGAGTGCTCGCCAGCATTCGATGTGCAATTAGAGCTCGTCTAAAGCTGTAGGTCTTTAAGCGGATCTGCACCAGCTTGACTCTAAATAGATGCGAAGCTTGTCTTCGCATCTATCTCTAATCATGCTTTCTCGGAAGATTATCTCGTGAACACCAAACGCGTAGACTTCAGTTCTATGACCTATCCTGATCTTGTAGCATTCATGCAGCAAGAGAATACACCTCCTGGTGCAAGTCATGCGCTCGACTATTTGATCGAAGCGTCGACTGTTACCTCTGGCTCTTATCTTCTAGATTTAGCTTGCTCTACAGGATTTAGTTCAAGGTATTGTTATGAGCAGGTAGGAAGCCGGGCCGTAGGTATTGATACAAGTAGTGCTGCAGTCAGCGTTGCTAATGAAAAAACAAACGAACTAAATGCGACCGATAAATTACAATACTTAGTGGCCGATGCTTGCGCATTGCCATTCGAAAATGAGTCATTCACTCATGTGCTAGGTGGTTGTAACTTTGGTTTCATCCAGGATCGCCAGCGCGCATTGTCAGAATGCCATCGAGTTCTAAAGCATACTGGAATCTTGTGCATCTCAAACTTTTTTTTCAGGTTGACGCCCCCGGAATTTATACTAAATGCGGTCGAGAAAGCACTAGGCTGGCGTCCAGAACCCTCTTGGACATACGATTATTGGAAGGAATTTTTTACGGGGCATGGATTTACCCTCGGCTCCGAATTTACGTACGAACTGTTTGCTGAAAGTGAGGATGCACTGGCAATGCGTGTAAGGCGTTATTTATGTCAAGAAAATCCTGGAACTAGAGCTATGGCGACGGATCAACAAGAAGCTTTATATAGTCACTTTTTTGAAATTCGAAAAAGCTTGAACGCTCAGAAAGATTTTCAAGGAGTGGCTTTCCAGGCATGGCACAAATAGCTCCCCCGGAAAGATTCATGGAGACTGTCCGGAATCATATCTTAGAGGAGGCCAGCCCTGATCGGCCTTTTTTCATTTTTGATCTTGAAAGTGCCCGAGCGAAAGCGGAAAGCTTTATGCGTTCTGCAAAAAAGCACTTTGATGGGGTCGTGCTCGCGGCTTCGTTGAAATCGTGTAATTTAGGGGCATTTTGTCAAATGCTCAAAGATAACCATTACTGGGTGGAGGCCTGTTCAATAGAGGAAATCAATTTAGCGTTACAAGCAGGCTTTGAAAGCAACCAAATAATTTTTGATGGCCCGCTTAAGCTCGATGACGAACTGTTGTTCGCTGTTAAGCACGAGGTGCTGGTGCAGGTTGATAGCATTAGTGAAGTCGAGAGGCTAGGGTCTATATGTTCGAGCATCAGAAAGAAATGCCAGATCATAATTCGCTTATCGCATCTTTATCGAGACACTGGATATTCCCGCTTCGGCTGTAAATCAAATGAGTTTGAAGAAATTCTCTTGCCCTGCCTTCGCAGGTACGAGTGCATAGAGCATGTCGGATTTCATCTTAATGCTGGGTCAAATCTGCCGGCGACGACAGCCATAACTGACACGCTGGCGCTATGGGCTTCTTTCCTAGTCAAACATATGCCGGAGCGAGGAATACTAGACTTGGGAAGCGGTTTTCCAGCAGACTCATTCTCAAAAGATATCAACATCAAAACACCCTCTGCTGATATTTTTTTTAAAGAAATCGCTCAAAAAGCTCAAGCATTGTTTGGGCAAGTAAATCAGCATTGGCGTTACATCTTTGAGCCGGGTAGATGCCTCAGTGAGGATTATGGCTATCTCTGCGGTAGGGTTTTTAGTACTAAGTGGCGTAATGGCATAGAGCTTCTCCAAACAAACGTGGCTTCAAACTGGGTTCCCTCAATCCATCAGTGGGCTCATTCGATCGTACCTGTATCAAATTTTCCAGAAGCACCGACGCGTCACGCTCAGTACTTAGTGGGTTTTAATTGCTTCGAAGCGGATTATATTACAGCTCTCGGGGAAACGTTTTCTCTCAAGGAAAATGATCATTTCCTTATAAAAGGGTGTGGAGCGTATGACCTTCAAACTATGACTCAGTGGGTCAGGTGTAAGCCTGTGGTTTATAAATACGACGACAGACGTCTTGGTTTATGTCGGTCGCCATCCAAGCCCAATTGTCTGGTGCTTGACGACATTTATTGCGTATCCGAAGACATTAAAATTACAGAAGCTCTATCTTCGGTCAACGCTAAGCCTTCATACGCTAAGGACTTGTTCGAACTCATAACAAAAAATAAAAAAACTTTGAAAGTTATATGCGCTGGCCTAGAAACACAAGATGTCCGAAAGACGTAGAGGAATTTTTAATTTCATGCTCAAAGGAACATCAAGAAGATATCTCCAAAACTTATATACTTTGTGAGTCAGGTAAGTCCTGCGGTGTTCTGTCTTTTAATTCGATGGATCTCGTGAATAAAACCGCTTATTTAGGTTACTGGTTGGATGTTGATATGCAAGGGAAGGGCGTTCTATCAGCTGCGGTAAAAAAACTGATTGAAACTTATGTGGAAAAAAGCCAGATATGCCGCTTCGTTATCAAGGCTGCCGTAAAAAATGGAAAAAGCAATGCGCTGGCATTGCGCTGTGGTTTCAGTTATGAGGGCACACTTAAAAAAGCAGAGCGTATAGGGGATGAGTTTCTTGATCAAAATATATATGCGTTGGTTCTATAACCGCTTGACGCAGAGTTGTTAGTAACACTGCTGAAAGACGGCCTGTCGAGCAAAGAGGCTTTGATGCCCTGATAGATCTTAAGCGATCAAGCGGTGGTCGGGCCAACAGCGTGTGACCAGAGCCTTGGGGCGCAAAGCTGGGGGCGGCTCAGTCTGGTCGATTAGCCATCGTCTCTCTCTGCTTCATCTGTTGGAACGAAGATTTCTCAGGCGCCATAACCATTTTCCAGGCGCCTGATCTGCTCGATGGCGTCCTGGACGGGCAGATCATTGGGGGCGCGGGTCAGCAAGGACACCCTCTTTGAGCAGGCGGATATCGCTACCCTCCATAGGGTGCTCAGCGAGCGCTCCAGAAACATCGTGGGGCGTGCTGAGCTGCAGCGAATGAAGCCCCATGCGTGGTTGATCAATACCGCCCGCAGTGGTTTGGTTGATCAGCAAGCGTTGTTGAGCGCGCTTCAGGCGGGCCAAATTGCCTTCGAGGATCGATCTTTGCTGACAACCGATCCTGTCCGGCCTGTTTGTAGGCGCTGGCTCCCCCGTGGTGCAAGCAAGGCTGCCGAATCCTGGTGGAAGGGGCTACCCGTGGGCAGGCTGTTCGTAGGAAATGCTAGCGATGAACCAAGTCGCTTCGCCCGTCGGAGTCTGCACCACGACCTCGTCCCCTTCCTCTTTCTTCAGTAGGGCGCGGGCCATGGGGGAATCAATCGAGATGTAGTCCTTCCGACCGTAGATCTCATCGTACCCGACGATTCGGAATCGCTTGCTCTCACCATCTTCATTGTCGATCTCAACCCAGGCGCCAAAGAAGACTTTGCCCTCTTGCTCGGGGGCATAGTTGACAACCCGGATGTCCTCCAACCGCTTCCGGAGGTATCTGATCCGACGATCAATCTCTCGAAGAAGCTTTTTGTTGTATTGGTAATCCGCGTTCTCACTCCGATCCCCTAGAGAGGCGGCCCAGGTAACCTTCTGAGTGATTTCGGGACGGTAGGTGTGCCAGAGGTGGTCTAGTTCAGCCTTCAGAGCAGCGTGCCCTTCTCTGGTGATGATGTTGGTCGGCAACCTCTACTCCTGATACAGATACGGTGGCACCTGGATCAATGGGGACGGCCGCCAGGAGATGTCCTTAGGCAATCGCCGCCGAGATGATGATCCAAGTCAAATCCAAGCGAGACTACCACGCCTTGGATTGCTGTTTGAACAGCTTCCGATAGGGCAGTACTTAGGGCCTATGCCTAGGACTTTCCGGGTGGCTTCTGAGGCGCCGCTTCTTGAGTGACGCAGCGGCTTTGCCATGAGACCGGTTGTTTGGGGCGAACGGAGCTGCTGAATGGGTGTTCGTCTGTTGCTGCAAAGGTGGGCTTAACAGTTCTCCCTCCTTGATCTCTCTGGTGCACCAGAATATGCGGGCAGGGTGAAGCCGCCTCAGGCTGCTTGGATGGATTCGGCAGGTGCGGGGTACGTCCAGTGTGGAAGTGCTGCTTGGTTGGATCGCTAATGCTGTTCTGGGGTTGGGGTGATAATACCAGTACAACAAGAAGCTGCTGCGCGAGATCGACCGCCGCGTGCGTTACCTGCGCAAGCGCCTGGAAGACGTCAAGGTGGTCGAGTACTCGTTGCGCTTTCGCATCGTCGGCTATGACGAGATCCACGGGCGCAACGACTATATCTCCATCGACTCGCCCATGGCCCGGGCGTTGCTCAAGAAGGAGGAGGGCGACGAGGTGGTGGTGCACACCACCCCGGGTGAGGCAACCTGGTACGTCAACCGCATCAGCTACCCGGGTAGCGATGCCCGATAGACCTCTACCAGCACTTGTGCCGCTGCTGCGATCTGCTCATCGGTGAGCGCTGCATAACCGATCAGCACGCCGGCGGGCCAGGTGTGTTTGCGGCAGAACAGACCGATCGGCTGCAACACCAGCCCGCATTGCCGGGCCCGCTCGCAGAACGCCTGCTCACCGACGCCGTTGGGCAACCAGAGGACGAAGTGCAGGCCGGATTGCTCGCCGCTGACGGTCATGCCTGGCTCTGCCGCGAGACGCTCGAGCAGCAGGTCCCGGCGGCGTTGGTAGGTCTGCCTTGCGATGCGCAGGTGCCGTTCATAGTGACCGCGCAGCAGATACTGGCACACCGTCCGCTGGGCGATGATCCCCGGCGTCTGCCCCGTTGCCGCCAGCCAGTCGATGAGCCGTGCGCGCAAGGTTCGCGGTACAACCGCGAAGCCCACCCTCAGCCCGCTGAACAATGTCTTGTTGAAGCTGCCGCAGAACAGCACCCGGTCATGCTGGTCGAGCGCCTTGATCGCCGGCAGTGGCGCGCAGGCATAGTTGTATTCGCTGTCGTAATCATCCTCGACGATGTAGGCATCTCGGGTCTGTGCCCAGTCCAGCAGCGCCTGGCGTCGCTGGACGCTCATGCAGATGCCCAGCGGAGCCTGGTGCGCGGGGGTGGTGTGCACTGCGCGGACGTTGTCGTGCCTGGCCAGTTGTTCTACGTCCAGGCCAGCCTGGTCCACGGCGACGCAGATCACCCGCCTGCCGGTCTGTTCGAACATGCGTGCGGCCCAGGAGTAGCCCGGATCCTCCAGGGCGATGGCGTTGTCCTTATCCAGCCACTGGCTGATGAAGTGCAGTGTGTGGCGAATGCCCTGGGTCACGACGATATCCTCGACGTCGCACTCTATGCCCCGATAAAGGCGGATGTGAGTTGCGATAGCCTTGCGCAGCAACCTGTCACCCGCGTGCGGAACGCTCTCGGTGATCGCCGCAAGGGCATCGGCGGCCAGTTGCAGATGACGCTGTTCAAGCAGCGTCGGGTCTGCCAGCCGGGCGACGAAGGGCACGCCCGTCTGCAGCCAGGCTTCTGGCAGGGCGGCAGGGCTGGCGCAAGGCGCGGGCTCGCGGGGGCAAGCGAGCGTGGCCAGGGGCTGGTCGTTGGCCGCGATCAGCGCATCGGGACGCAGCGGTGCGACCACTGAGCCCGCGCCTTGTCGGCGCAGGATGCAACCTTCCAGGGCGAGTTGTTCGAAAACCAGCTCGACGGTGCCCCGCGCCACTCCCCACCGCTGGGCGAGGGTGCGGGTGGAGGGCAAGCGTGTGCCGGGCGCCAGATGGCCACCGGCGAGCAGATCTTGCAGGAAGGCATAGAGCAGCTGGTGCTTGCGGGCCGAAGGTTTGGCGGACAGCTCGAACGGCAGGGCAAGGTCAAGGGCAAGCGGTTGTTTGCCTCTGGCCATAAGTGGTCCACATGCAGGAAGGCTTAATGGACCTTCATGGTAGCCAGCGCAATCCCTAAGCTCAATCCACGTAACAGTTTGTTGCGGTGCGCAAAGAAGCGCGCCCGATTCCATTGTGCGTTCAGGCACAGACGGAACCGGTATTCATTCTTTGTCAGGAGTCAACGAGTCATGACGGTTCTGCAGTTGTTGCCCATGTTGCTGGCCCCGCACCACGAACAGGTGATGCTGGCATGAGTGCGTCGAGCGCGAGTCCCTGGTTGACCCTGGCGCTTTTGAGCGCCGTGATGGTGCCCCAGGTGGGGCTGGGCGTGATGGTGCCGGCATCGGCGCGGTTGGCTCAGGACCTTCATGTGGGGGTGGCGAGCGTGCAGAACACGCTTGTGGTGTATATGGTCGGCTACGCCGTATCGGTGATCATGGCCGGACTGCTTTCCGATCGGTTCGGCCCCAGGGCCGTGCAGTTGGGCGGGCTGGCGCTGGCGTTGGTCGGCGCCTTGCTGGCGGCCAGCGCCGAGGGCTTCACTCTGTTCATCCTCGGCCGATTGCTGCAATCGCTGGGCGGCTGCGTCAGTACCGTGACCACACGCCTGGTCGTCAGGGAGGTGTACCCCGAAGCGCAATGTCTGCCGGTTCTGAGCACCCTGGCCTCGGCCACTGCCGTCACGCCTTGCGTGGTGCCATTGCTGGCCGGTGCTGTGCTGCCTGAGCTGGGGTGGCGCGGGGTGCTGGTGTGTGCCGGCGCATTCAACCTGCTGGTGTTGCTGGTGTTCGTCGGACTTACCCGGCCCACGGCAGGCGGCGGGCAGCCGATCGGCTCGGTTGGCGCCATCTGGCGCGTGTACCGGCGCAATATGGGCAACCCTGGCTATCGGCGCAATGCGGCCTGCATCAGCCTGGTGTGGATGAGCTACTTCGCGCTGCTGTCGTCGTCGTCCCATGCCTTCCAGCAGGTGCTGGGTTTCAGTGAGCTGGAGTATGGCGCGCTGATCGGCGCCTGTGCCTGTGGCTATGTGGCGGGCAGCACCATCGCGCGGCGCCTGAGCCAGACCCACGACCTGGACGCGCTGCTGGCGCTCGCCGCGATGATCGGCTTGGGAGGTTGCATCAGCCTGTCACTGGGGCTGCTGCTGGTGGGGCCGGGGACGCTGGTGTTCCTGCTGCCGATAATCGCGCTGCTGGTCTGTACCGGTATGGTCATTCCGATCACGCAGGCAGGGTTGTTGCGTTGCGTCAGCCAGGACGTCGGCATGTCGTCGGGGCAGTTCTTCTTTCTGCAGATGATGGCCGGCGCCCTGTACTCACTGTTCCTCAGTTGCATCCCGCCGCTGGACCTGAACCATCTGGCGATCGCCGTCGCTGCCCCGATAGTACTCATGGCGGGGGTGGTGGGCCGGCTGCGCCTGCGCGGCCGCCTACAGGCCAGCCAGCCCTGAACCCTGGCCTGCACAGGGCTCAACCTTCGCGCAGCACGGTCAGCGGGCTGCTGTTCAGTGCCCGCCGAGTGCCATAGCCACCGGCGGCGCCGATTAGCAGCGCGCCCAGCAGCGGCAACAGGAGCAGCGCCGGGTGCGGCGCCCAGGCCAGGTCGAAGGCATGGCGGTACAGGCCGAAGGTGATCAGCTCGCAGCCGAGTGCCGCGAGCAGGCCACTGGCGGCGCCGAGCAGGCCGAACTCGATGCGTCGTGCCTTTACCAGCAGCGGGCGTGCCGCTCCCAGGGCCCGCAGCAGGGCACCTTGGCGGATGCGTTCGTCGAGGGTCGCCTGCAGGCCGGCAAACAGTACCGCCAGCCCCGCAGCCAGCACGAACAACAGCACGTACTCCACCGCCAGGGTGACTTGGGCGAGGATGCTGCGCAGCTGGGCGAGCAGCGCATCGACCTGCAGCACGGTCACCGCCGGGAACGCCCGGGACAGCGCGACGATTTCCTGGTCGTGGCCCGGCGCCAGGTAGAAGCTGGTGAGGTAGGTGGTGGGCAGGCCTTGCAAGGTGCCCGGCTGGAAGATCATGTAGAAGTTTGGCTGGAAGCTGTCCCAATGCACGCTGCGCAGGCTGCTGACCCGGGCCTGGCGTTGCTGGCCGCCGATATCGAAGGTCAGCAGGTCGCCCAGTTGCAGGTGCAGGCTCTGCGCCAGCTCCGCCTCCACGGAAACCCCAGGGGCTTCATCGTTGGCGGGTGCCTGCTGCCACCATTGGCCGGCGCTCAGGGCATTGCCCTGGGGCAGCTCGGCGGCCCAGGTCAGGCTGAGGTCACGCTGGATGGCGCGCTCGCCAGTGGACTCCTTGCTGACCAGCTGGCGCACTGGCTGCTCGTTGATATGGGTCAGGCGGCCGGGAATCACCGGGTACAGCGGCGCGGCGGTGGCGTTGATCTGGGCCAGGCGCTCGGCGAACGGCTGGCGCTCATCGGGCAGGATGTTCAGGGCGAAATGATTCGGCGCGTCCTTGGGCAACTGCGCCTGCCAGGTGTCGAGCAGTTCCGCCCGCAGCAGGGCGACCAGGCCCATTGCCAGGAGGATCAGGCCGAAGGCCAGGGCCTGGCCGGCGGCGGCCAGCGGGTGACGCAGCAACTGCCCGAGCCCCAGCCGCCAGGCCAGCGGCGCGCCGGCCAGCAACCGGCGCAGGCTGCGCAGGCCGAGCAACAGTAAACCCCCCAGCAGCAAGGCGGCGATCAGCCCGCCGCCGAGCAGGGCGAAGGTCAGCAGCAAGTCCAGGCTCAGGCGCCACATGATCAGGCCCAGGGCGAGCAGTGCGGCGCCGTACACCAACCAGCTGCTCGGTGGCAGTGGCAATAGGTCGCGGCGCAGGACCCGTAGCGGCGGCACGCGACCCAGGGCTGCCAGGGGCGGCAAGGCGAAGCCGGCCAGGGCTACCAATCCGGTGCCGATGCCGGCCAGCGCCGGGGTGAGGCCACCGGGCGGCACCTGGCTGGGTAGCAGCCCTTCGAGCAGGCGGAACAACCCCAGCTGGGCGAGCCAGCCGAGCAGTGCGCCGATGACTGCGGCGGCGACACCGAGCATTGCCAGTTGCAGGCTGTAAAGGCCAAGGGCCTGATGCCGGGACAGGCCCAGGCAGCGCAGCAGGGCACTGGCATCCAGGCGCCGCGCGGCGTAGCGGCTGGCCGACAAGGCCACGGCGACGCCGGCCAGCAGCACCGCCACCAGGCTCGCCATGTTCAGGTAACGCTCGGCCTTGCCCAGTGCGCCGCCGATCTGCCGGTTACCGTCGCGAGTGTCGAGCAGGCGCTGGTTGGCGGCCAGGCTTTTTTCCGCCGCCTGCCGGTACGTTTGCAAGGCGTCGATATCACCGCGCCACAGGTCGCGGTAGCTGACCCGGCTGCCCGGCTGGATGACGCCGGTGGCGTCCAGGTCGGCGAGGTTCATCAGCACCCGAGGGGTCAGGCTGTAGAAGTTGCCGGCGCGGTCGGGCTCGTAGGTCAGCACGCGGCTCATGCGCAGGGTCTTCATGCCGACGTCGATGCTGTCGCCGATGGCCAGGCCGAGCGCCGCGAGCAGGCGCGGTTCGACCCAGGCCTCTCCCGGCGCCGGGCCGCCACCGGGCGTCTCTGCGGTATAGGGCGCCGGGGCGCTGCGTAATTGGCCGCGCAGCGGGTAGGCGGAGTCGGCCGCCTTGATGCTGGAAAGCTGGATGCCGCTGTCGCCGCCAACCACGCTGGTGAACTCCACCACCCGCGCATGACGCAGGCCCAGCGCGGTGCCGCTGGCGATCTGCTGCGCGGCGGGTGGGGCACTGCCCTGCAGGACCAGGTCGGCGCCGAGGAACTCGCTGGCGCGCAACTGCATGGCGCCGTTCAGGCGAGCGCCGAAGTAGCCGATGGCGGTGCTGGCCGCCACCGCAACCAGCAGGGCGAAGAACAGCACGCGGACTTCGCTGGCACGCGCGTCACGCAGCAACTGGCGCAGAGCAAGGGTGCACAGGCGTGGGAACGATAGGCGGGTCATCAGGGCTCCAGGGGCGTCACCAGGCGTCCGGCATCCAGGCGGATCAGGCGGCGGCAGCGCTTGGCCAGGCGTTCGTCGTGGGTTACCAGCACCAGTGTCGTGCCGCGCTCCTGGTTCAGTTCGAACAAAAGGTCGCTGATGCGCTCGCCGGTGTGGCTGTCGAGGTTGCCGGTGGGCTCGTCGGCGAACAGCACGGCCGGTTGCGCGGCGAAGGCGCGGGCGATCGCCACCCGCTGCTGCTCGCCGCCGGAGAGCTGGCGCGGCGTGTGGCTCAGGCGTTTGCCCAGGCCGACCCGCTCGAGCAGATCGCGAGCGTGCTCGCGGGCATCGCGGCGACCGTCGAGCTCCAGCGGCAGCATGACGTTCTCCAGGGCGTTGAGGCTGTCGAGCAGTTGGAACGACTGGAACACGAAGCCGACGTGCTCGGCGCGCACCCGGGCGCGCTGGTCCTCGTCGAGGGGGCCGAGGTCGTGTCCGGCCAGTATCACCTTGCCGGCACTCGGCCGGTCGAGCCCGGCGAGCAGGCCCAACAGCGTGGACTTGCCGGAACCGGAGGCACCGACGATGGCCAGGCTGTCGCCTTGGGCGAGGTCGAGGGAGAGGGCGTGGAGGATGGTCAGGTCGCCTTCCGTGCTGGGGACCACTTTGCTAAGGTTCTGCGCAACGAGAATGCTGGGGCTCATGGAGAATCCGATGCGAATGTGGTGGTTGAGTGCCGGTCTGGCCCTGTGTTGCCTGGCCCAGGGCGCGGCAGCGGGAACATTGCTGGTCGTGGGCGATAGTATCAGCGCCGGTTTTGGCCTGGATACCCGTCAGGGTTGGGTCAACCTGCTGCAACAGCAACTGCGCAAGGAGGGTTTTGACGACCAGGTGGTCAATGCCTCCATCAGCGGCGACACCAGCGCGGGCGGCCAGGCGCGGCTGTCGGCGCTGCTTGCAGCGCACAAGCCGGACCTGGTGGTGCTGGAGTTAGGTGGCAACGATGGCCTGCGCGGGCAGCCACCGCAGCAATTGCAACAGAATCTTGCGGCAATGATCGACCAGTCCCGCGATGCGGGGGCCAAGGTCGTGCTGCTGGGCATGCGCCTGCCCCCCAACTACGGTGTGCGCTACACCACGGCGTTCGCCCAGGTCTACGAGCAACTGGCCACGGAGAAAAAGGTGCCGCTGGTGCCGTTTTTCCTGGAAGGCGTGGGCGGGGTGCCGGAGCTGATGCAGGCCGATGGCATCCACCCTGCAGCCGCCGCCCAGCAGCGCTTGCTGGAAAATGCCTGGCCGGCGATAAAACCCTTGCTGTGATGCTTTTATCGGGGGCCGCTTTCGGCTAATGTTGCGCCCCCCGTTTCGAGTGCCCCCGATGCCGCGCCCTGCCTGGTCCCTGTACGCCTACCAACTGATCGAGCCCGACGAGCAGCTCGACCTGTTTGCCTGCCAGGAAGTGCGCATCCACCTCGCCGCCCGCCAGCTCGAGCTCGGCGTGCCTGTCGACCGCACCTTGTGCGGTGGCCTGCTGCCCGCGCAGCCGCGCTGGTCGAGTGTCGAGCGGGCCATCTACCGTGACGAGCGCCTGTGTGAGTTGTGCAAGGCAATCCTCGATGCTCAGCGGCGTGGCATGCGCCCGGTGTGGCCGGAACTCTGAGCGCCTTTCATCATCTGAAATGCTTGCGCCTCCCGCTTGTTTCGGCGCGGGTGTACAATCGATTCCCTTGACTGACCTTTCGAAGGATTTCCCGGATGTTGCCGCGCTTTCCCGCCGTCACCCGTAGCCTGACCCTGGCCGCCTTGCTGGCGACAGGCCCCGCTGTTGCGCTGGAACTGCCGTTGCCACCCCCCGGTGAGGACGTCGTCGGTCAGGTCCACACCATCCAGGCCAAGTACGAAGACACTTTCGCCGATATCGGCACCGCCAACGACCTTGGCTACCTGGAGATGATCGCCGCCAACCCCGGCGTCGACCCGTGGCTGCCGGGCGCCGGTACCGAGATCATCCTGCCGACCCGCTACATCCTGCCGCCGGGGCCGCGCGAAGGCATTGTCATCAACCTGGCCGAGTACCGCCTCTACTACTACCCGAAAGGGCAGAACGTGGTGCATACCTTCCCGCTGGGTATTGGTCGCGAGGGTTGGGGGTCGCCGATCGCGAACACCAAGATCACCGCCAAGACACCTAATCCGACCTGGACCCCGCCGGCCTCGATCCGTGCCGAGCACGCCGCCGATGGCGACATCCTGCCGTCCGTGGTGCCGGCCGGGCCGGACAACCCGTTGGGGCCGTTCAAGTTCACCCTTGGGGTGCCGGGCTACCTGATCCATGGCTCGAACAAGAAGTTCGGTATCGGCATGCGCACCAGTCACGGTTGCTTCCGCATGCTCAACAACAATGTGCTGACGCTGTCGAAGATGGTCCCGGTGGGCACCCCGGTACGTATCATCAACGAGCCGTACAAGTTCGGTATCAGTGCTGGCAAAGTCTATCTGGAAGCCCACACGCCGCTGGACGATCAAGGCAATCCGTCGGTGGTCGACAAGCACACCGCCGTCATCAACGCGCTGCTCAAGCGTGAAGACCTGGCCAACAACTTGCGCATGAATTGGGACATGGTTCGCGATGTGGTCGCCGCCGAAGATGGCATGCCGGTCGAGATCGCCGTGCCTGCCAATGGTGCAAGCGCGCCGATGGTGTCGAGCATTCCACCGGAATTGCAGTAAGCGATTACCCGCCGTTAACTAGCGGGGCACTTAGGGGTCGCCTTGCGGCCCATCGCGGGGCAAGCCCGCTCCTACAGGTAGGCGTGCGCTGCGCTGTAGGAGTGGGCCTGCCCCGCGATGGGACGCAAGGCGGCCCCTGTTGTTTGGCCTTGCAGCAACAGGCTTTCTTCGAGGCAATAAAAAAGCCGACCCACAAGTGGGTCGGCTCCATAACAATCCGTGAGGATTATTACTTGCGGCTGGCTTTGTCCAGCATACGCAGAGCGCGCTCGTTGGCTTCGTCAGCGGTCTGCTGAGCCTTCTGAGCAGCTGCCAGAGCGTCGTCAGCTTTGCGGTAGGCTTCGTCTGCACGAGCCTGGGCGCGAGCTGCTGCGTCTTCGGTAGCAGTCAGGCGAGCTTCGGTTTCTTTGGATACGCTGCTGCAACCGGTAGCCAGAACTGCGGCCAGAGCCAGAGCAGAGAATTTCAGAACGTTGTTCATCGTGTTCCCCTTCAAGGACTTTCTATTAAATAGCCATCTCTCGGAAAAGAGAAACTGGCCGGCGTACATAGTACCCATTACTTGTAGTAAGTAAACTGACTGAGCGCAAGAACTGCAAAAAAAATGCTGCCGAGGGCTCTGGCGACAGGGTTTGTAAACAAAGTGTGAAAACCATGGGCAGCGTTCGCAAGCGATTGTAGTACAGGAACTTTTTTGTTGAACTAAGGGTGACTTTAACTGTCTGTCAGCGTCTTAGCCCTACAACATCCGGATGCTGTTGCCAGGCGGTGCAGGCGTTGCTGTCAGCATTTTCATTCAGGGCAGCTTGAGCATTCTTGCTGGCGCCGCCTACTATTTGAGGGTGCCATCGACGCAGAACGATCCAAATCGTGCTGCTGTCCAAGGGGCACAGGTGGCGTGGAGGTTCCTCCGCCGGATAAACCACATCGGTAAGGTATGGGTCTGCCGACAAGACCTGCGAGGAGTAGTGATGAGCGAAACGCTGACCATCCACCATGACCAGGCCGGTCATCAGTTCGAGACCACCGTGGACGGTCACCGGGCGTACCTGACGTACATGGACCTGGGCAAGCAGACGCTGGACATCTATCGCACCTTCGTTCCCAACGCCCTGCGCGGGCGCGGGATTGCCGCCGCGCTGACCGAAAAGGCCCTGGAGTACGCCGAGCAGATGGGCTATACGGTCATCCCGTCGTGCTCTTATGTGGAGCGCTACATGGAGCGCCAGCAACGTCATTCGAGCAAGGCCTGACCTGGCAGCACGCACACATGAAAACGCCGGGCATTGCCCGGCGTTTTCGTTTGCGCGATTTCTCAGCCGCGCTGACGCTTGGGCAGCACATCCTTGAGCTTGGCGTGCATGCTGCGCAGGGTCTTCTCGGTGGCGGCCCAGTCGATGCAGGCGTCGGTGACCGACACGCCATACTGCAGCTCGTCGAGGTTCTTCGGAATGGCCTGGCAGCCCCAGTTCAGGTGGCTCTCGACCATCAGGCCGATGATCGACTGGTTGCCTTCGAGGATCTGGTTGGCCACGTTCTCCATGACCAGCGGCTGCAGGGCCGGATCCTTGTTGGAGTTGGCGTGGCTGCAGTCGACCATGATGTTCGGCTTGATCTTCGCCTTGGCCAGGTCCTGTTCGCACAGGGCGACACTCACCGAGTCATAGTTGGGCTTGCCGTTGCCGCCGCGCAGCACCACGTGGCCGTAGGCGTTGCCCTTGGTGGTGACGATGGACACGCCACCTTCCTGGTTGATGCCCAGGAAGCGGTGCGGCTTGGACACCGACTGCAGGGCGTTGATCGCCACGGTCAGGCCGCCATCGGTACCGTTCTTGAAGCCGACCGCCGAGGACAGGCCGGAGGCCATCTCGCGGTGGGTCTGGGATTCGGTGGTGCGTGCGCCGATGGCCGACCAGCTGATCAAGTCCTGCAGGTACTGCGGGGAGATCGGGTCGAGCGCTTCGGTGGCGGTGGGCAGGCCCTTCTCGGCCAGGTCCAGCAGCAGCTGGCGGCCGATGTGCAGGCCATCCTGGATCTTGAACGAGTCATCGAGGTACGGGTCGTTGATCAGGCCTTTCCAGCCGACGGTGGTGCGTGGCTTCTCGAAGTACACGCGCATGACCAGGTACAGGGTATCGGAAACTTCCTCGGCCAATACCTTCAGGCGCTCGGCGTACTCGTGGGCGGCCTTGATGTCGTGGATCGAGCACGGGCCGACCACGACGAACAGGCGATGGTCCTTGCCGTCGAGGATATTGCGCACCACTTCACGGCCGGCAGTCACGGTCTGCAGGGCCTTGGCGCTGAGGGGGATTTCCTTCTTGAGCTGATCAGGGGTGATCAAGGTCTCGTTGGAGGCAACGTTAAGGTCATCGATCGGTAAATCAGCCATCGTGTTACTCGTCAGGTCACGGGTGCCGGCCGCCAGCAATCCCCGTGCGGCCCAGCAGCAGATTGTTCGCAGCGGGGAGGCCGAACCTTAGCGCGTTAGCGGGGGCGCGACAATGGGCTGGGCCCCGTCGATACGGGGTTTTTGCCCGCCAAGCGGCATTTGGGCGCGAGCTTGCGGCCTGGCGGGACGATTTCACCGTGGCAGCAACACCTGCGTATAGTGCTGACCCATAACAATGACTCTTGACCAGGAGCACGGCATGGCGTCCCTCGACCCTCAGGTTGGCAATCCCCGTATCGGCATCATTGGCAGCGGCGCAATCGGTGGCTTCTATGGCCTGATGCTCGCCCGCGCCGGCTTCGACGTGCACTTTCTGTTGCGCAGTGAGTACCAGGCCGTGCATAAGCAGGGGCTGCAGCTCGACAGCGCCGTGCATGGTCAGGTGCGCATGCCCGTGCAGGCCTACGCCTCTGCCGCCGACATGCCGCCTTGCGACTGGCTGCTGGTGGGGGCCAAGGCCACCAACAATGCCGAGCTGGCGCCCTTGATCGTGCAAGCCGCAGCGCCGCAGGCCAGAGTGGTCTTGCTGCAGAATGGCCTTGGGGTCGAGGAGCAACTGCGCCCGGCCTTGCGTCCGGACATGCACCTGCTGGGTGGGCTGTGCTTCATCTGTGTCAACCGCGAGCGCCCCGGGGTGATTCGTCACCAGTCGTTGGGCGCGGTGAACCTGGGCTATCACAGTGGCCCCGCACAGGGTGAGGGTGACGCAGCGGTAGTGGTGGAGGAGGGCGCGGCCCTGTTCCGGGCCGCGGGCATCGACTCCCAGGCCATGGCCGACCTCGACCAGGCGCGTTGGCAGAAGCTGGTGTGGAATGTGCCCTACAACGGCCTTTCGGTGCTGCTGCAGGCCAGCACCACACCCCTGATGGGCGATGCCGACAGCCGTGCGCTGATCCAGGCTCTGATGGCGGAAGTGGTGGCCGGCGCCAGGGCCTGTGGCCTTGAGTTGCCGCAAGGCTATGCCGAACACCTGTTCCGGGTTACCGAAAAGATGCCGGACTATTGGCCAAGCATGTATCACGACCATGCCTTGCAGCGGCCGCTGGAGCTGCAGGCGATCTACGCCGAGCCCTTGGCCCGCGCACGCGCGGCGGGGTGCGAGTTGCCGCGCATGGAGGCGTTGTACCAGGCACTGGCGTTTCTCGACCGGCGTAACCGGCAGGCCTGAAAGCCGCAGCGGCTGTGCGCCGGACGGCCAGGCGACGGCCCATGGCGCTGCTAAGCTCAAGCTTGCTCTGCCGAAGCGGCAGTCGAGGAGGTCGAATGATCCGTTCCATGCTGTTCGCTACAGACCTCGGTGTTTACGCGCCCTTCGTCATGCAGCACGCCTTGGTCCTGGCGCGGACCTTCAACGCGGAGCTGTATGTGATCCATGCCGTGGAGCCCATGGGCCAGTTCGCCGAATCCTTGCTGCAGAGCTACCTCGATGAGCAGACTCTCGATGCATTGCACAGTGAGGGCGTGACTACGGTCATGGCCAATATCGAGCAGCGGGTGCTGGAAAACTTTCGCGAGGAACTGGGCGAGGTCGCCGATCTGGCGCTGATCCGTGCGGTACGGGTGCGTCAAGGCGACCCGGCGCAGGTGATCCTTGAACAGGCCCAGCGCCTGGCGGTCGACTTGCTGATCTTTGGCAGCCACAGCGCAGGGGCCGGGGTGGACGTGCCGATCGGTCGCACGGCGGTGCGGCTGCTGCAGCTGTCGCCGGTGCCGGTGTACATGGTGCCGTTGGCCCAGCATCTTGGGCGTAGGAAGGTGTGAGTGTGGCGGTAGGTTTTTTCCTGCGAACGTAACAAAATAGTTCTAGATTTATTTCTCTAGCCACTAATATAGTTATAACTCGTTGCTGCCGGCGCGCCGGTGACCTACCGCCTTTGAGGGATATCTATGAAGCTTCAGCAACTGCGCTACATCTGGGAAGTGGCGCACCATGACCTCAACGTTTCCGCGACGGCGCAGAGCCTCTATACCTCCCAGCCCGGGATCAGCAAGCAGATCCGCCTGCTCGAGGATGAGCTGGGCGTCGAAGTCTTCGCCCGCAGCGGCAAGCACCTGACCCGTGTCACCCCGGCGGGCGAGCGCATCATCAATACTGCCGGCGAGATCCTGCGCAAGGTCGAGAGCATCAAGCAGATCGCCCAGGAATTCTCCAACGAGAAAAAGGGCACCCTGTCGATCGCCACCACCCACACCCAGGCGCGCTATGCGCTGCCGCCGGTGATCAGCAATTTCATCAAGCAATACCCGGAAGTCGCCCTGCACATGCACCAGGGCTCGCCCATGCAGATCGCCGAGATGGCGGCTGACGGCACCGTCGATTTTGCCATCGCCACCGAGGCGCTGGAGCTGTTCGGCGACCTGATCATGATGCCGTGCTACAAGTGGAACCGTTGCGTGGTAGTGCCTCAGGGGCACCCGCTGACCAAGCTGCCTAAGCTGACCCTGGAGGCGGTGGCTGAGTACCCGATCGTCACCTATGTATTCGGCTTCACTGGTCGCTCCAAGCTCGACGAGGCGTTCAACCACCGTGGCCTGACACCGAAGGTGGTGTTCACCGCGGCCGACGCCGACGTGATCAAGACGTATGTGCGCCTGGGCCTGGGCGTGGGTATCGTGGCCAAGATGGCGGTGGACCCGAAGCTCGACAGCGACCTGGTGTGCCTGGATGCCAGCGAACTGTTCGAAGCCAGCATCACCAAGATCGGTTTCCGTCGCGGCACCTTCCTGCGTGGTTTCATGTGCGACTTCATCGAGAAGTTCGCCCCGCACCTGACCCGTGAGGTGATGGCCAAGGCGATCCAGTGTCATAACAAGCAGGAGCTCGAAGAGCTGTTCGAGGGCGTCGAGTTGCCGGTGCACTGACCTGAAATAACTGGGGCCGCTTTGCGGCCCCAGTCGTTTATGCCTTGCTGATCAGGTTGCCGGCGTGCAGCCCGCATTCCTTCTGGGTCGACTCCTCCCACCACCAACGTCCTTCGCGCTCATGCTGGTTCGGCAGCACCGGGCGGGTGCACGGCTCGCAACCAATGCTGATGAAGCCGCGCTCATGCAGGCTGTTGTAGGGCAGCTCGAGCATGCGGATGTAGCCCCAGACTTCCTCGCTGGTCATCTGCGCCAGGGGGTTGAACTTGTACAGGGGGTGTTCGGGGGTGGAGAAAGCGCTGTCGATCTCCAACGCAGCCACTTGGCTGCGGGTGCCCGGGCTCTGGTCGCGGCGCTGGCCGGTGGCCCAGGCGCTGACGGTGGCCAGCTTGCGGCGCAGCGGCTCGATCTTGCGGATGCCGCAGCACTCGCCGTGGCCGTCCTTGTAGAAGCTGAACAGGCCCTTTTCCTTGACGAACGGGTCGAGCTTGGTGCGGTCCGGGCTGAGGATTTCGATCGGCAGGTTGTACTGCTCGCGCACCTGGTCGATGAAGCGGTAGGTTTCCGGGTGCAGGCGACCGGTATCGAGGCTGAACACCTTGACCTGCTTGTTCAGTTTCCAGGCCATGTCCACCAGCACCACATCCTCGGCACCGCTGAAGGAGATCCACAGGTCGTCGCCGAAGTGTTCGAAGGCGAGCTTGAGGATCTCCTGCGGGGACTTGCTGGCGTAGGTCGCGGCCAGGGCGGCGACGTCGAAGGGTTGGCTCATCAGGCGGTTTCCATCGGGTGAGTGGCGCTGTGCGCTCGTAGTGGTCAGATGGTAACAAAAAATGGCGGGGCAGACGCCTTGCGATCGCGGGGCAAGCCCGCTCCAACGGAGTTCTACAAGGCTTGCAGCGTTTCCATCAGCACGCGCACCTTGGCGATCGACTCTTCGTATTCGGCCTGCCAATCCGAATCGGCCACCACCGCGCCACCGCCCCAGCAACTGACCTGGCCGTCCTTGACCAACAGGCTGCGGATGGCGATCGAGCTGTCCATCTCGCCGCGCACGTCGAGGTACAGCAGCGAGCCGCAGTACAGCGCCCGGCGCGTCGGCTCCAGCTCGTCGATGATCTGCATGGCGCGGATCTTCGGGGCGCCGGTGATCGAGCCGCCGGGGAAGCTGCCAGCGATCAGGTCCAGGGCGTCCTTGTCGGCGGCCAGCTGGCCGACCACGCTGCTGACCAGGTGATGGACGTTGGGGTAGCTCTCCAGGCTGAACAGTTCCGGGACCTTCACCGAGCCGGTCTGGCAGGTGCGACCGATATCGTTGCGCAGCAGGTCGACGATCATCAGGTTTTCCGAGCGGTCCTTGGCGCTGGCCAGCAATTCGGCGGCGTTGCGGGCGTCCTCGCGCGGGTCGGCGGAGCGCGGCCGAGTGCCCTTGATCGGGCGGGTCTCGACCTCGCCCTGGCTGACACGGATGAAGCGCTCGGGTGAGAAGCTCAGCAGCGCCGTGCCTTCATCCAGCTGCTGGTAGCCGGAGAAAGGCGTTGGGCAGGCGGCGCGCAGGGCCTGGTAGGCGTGCCACGGGTCGCCCTGGCATGGGGCGCGGAAGCGTTGGGTAAGGTTGATCTGATAGCAGTCGCCGGCCTGGATGTAGCGCTGGACCTGGTCGAACGCTGCCCGGTACTGCGCGGCGTGAAGATCGCCGGTCATCGGCGCGAGCAACTGAAAGTCAGTCGATTCGGCCGAGGGGCTGGCTTCGAAGATCGCGATCAGGCGCTGCCGTTCGGCTTGGGGCAGGCTGGGGTGGAACACCAGTTGGCTGCTGCCCAGTCGATGGTCGGTCACCAATGCCCACGCATACAGCCCGAGCTGCGCATCAGGCAGCTTGAGGTCGTCGGCCGCCAAGGCGGGCAGATGCTCCAGGCGCCGGCCGAAATCGTAGCTCAGGTAGCCGATCAAGCCGCCGGCGAAGGGCAGTTCGATGCCGTCGGGCAGTTGGGCTTCCCCCAGGTCCACCAATGACTGGCGCAGGCGTTGCAGATAAGCCTGGCCGTTTTCATCGGTGCGTGCCTGCAGCTGTTGCAGGGGCCAGGCGCTGAGCAGGTCGTAGCGACCCCGTTCGGCGCTTGGGCGGGCGCTGTCGAGCAGGATCGCGCCGGGCGCGCGGCGCAGGCGTTCGAAGTAGAAGGCGGGGTCGGGCTGGTAGGGCAGGGGGTGCAGCGTACAGGTCGGCATCAGAGTGGACGGCGATGAAAAAGCGAGGAGGGCGATTGTAGACCTGTGGGGGGGATGCGCCTAGCGCTGGCAGCGACATTTAGATGTTGCGCAAAGACGGGGTCGTGGGAGCGGGCTTGCCCCGCGATAGCGCAGGCTGCCTTTATGCCAATCGCGGGGCAAGCCCGCTCCTACGAGGTTTCAGCCTGGATGAACGTGTCCGAACAGGCCTTGCGAGACCTTCACGCGCTGCTCGGCATCCTCGCTGCGACCTTCCTTGGCCAGCATCTCCAGGTGCGCCTCGATGGCGTGGGTGCGTTGCGTGAGTCCGCAGTCGTTGGCGATCTGGATGTTCAGGCCGGGGCGGGCGTTGAGTTCGAGGATCAGCGGGCCCTTGTCCTGGTCCAGCACCATGTCCACGCCGATATAGCCCAGGCCGCACAGCTCGTAGCAGCTGGCCGCAAGCTTCATGAAACCGTCCCAGTTCGGCAGTTGCACGCCGTCCACTGCGTTGGTGGTGTCGGGGTGCTTGCTGATGATCTTGTTCAGCCAGGTGCCGCGCAGTGTCAGGCCGGTGGCCAGGTCCACACCGACGCCGATGGCGCCCTGGTGCAGGTTGGCCTTGCCGCCGGACTGGCGGGTCGGCAGACGCAGCATGGCCATCACCGGATAGCCCATCAGCACGATGATGCGGATGTCGGGCACCCCCTCGTAGCTGATGCTCTTGAAGATCTGGTCCGGAGTGACCCGGTACTCGATCAGCGCCCGGTCGCGGTGCCCGCCCAGCGAATACAGGCCGGTAAGGATGCTGGAGATCTGGTGCTCGATCTCCTCATGGCTGATGATCTTGCCCGAGACCGTGCGGTAGCGGTCCTCGAAGCGGTCGGCGATCACCAGGATGCCGTCACCACCGGCGCCCTGGGCCGGCTTGATGACGAAGTCGCTGCGCCCGCCGATGATCTCGTCGAGCTTCTCGATCTGCTTCTCGGTCTCGATGATGCCGTACATCTCCGGCACATGGATCCCGGCCGCCAAGGCGCGCTCCTTGGTGATGATCTTGTCGTCGACGATCGGGTACAGGTGGCGCTTGTTGTACTTCAACACGTAGTCCGCGTTGCGCCGATTGATACCCATGATGCCCCGGGCCTCCAGGGCTTTCCACGTCTTGATCAGGCCGAACATCAGGCGTCAGCCTTCTTCAGGAATGCCTTGAAGCGCACGAGCTCGGTCAGGCGGTAGCCGCGATAGCGACCCATCGCCAGCATGAAGCCCACCAGGATCAGCAGCACCGCCGGGAAGGTGAAGACGAAGTACACGGCTTCCGGCACGGTCATCAGCAGGTGCGCGATGGAGGCGGCGAACAGTGTGCCGACGGCCACTTTCATGGCATGGCCGCCGCCACGCTCTTCCCAGGTGATCGACAGGCGTTCGATGGTCATGGTCAGGATTACCATCGGGAACAACGCCACCGACAGCCCGCGCTCCAGGCCCAGCTTGTGGCTGAACAGGCTGATGGCGGCGATCAGCACCACGACGAAGGTCAGTACCACCGACAGACGCGGCAGCATCTGCAACTTGAGGTGTTCCAGGTACGAGCGCAGCGACAGGCCCAGGGCGGTGATTACCGTGAACAGGATGATGCCGAAGCCCAGTTGCGTCTCGCGGAAGGCCAGGGCGATCAGTACCGGGGTGAAGGTGCCCAGGGTCTGGATGCCGATCAGGTTGCGCAGCACCAGGATCACCAGCACGCCGATCGGGATCATCACCATGATCATGAAGGTCTGCTGGGTCTGTAGCGGCAGGCCGTACAGTGAGTACTCGAGGAAGTCGGCGTCGGTGTTCTCGTCGGTCAGCTTGGCCAGGCGGATGGCGTTCATCTCGCTGTTGTTCATGCTGAAGGTGACGGTGGCCTTCTTGCCGCCATCGACGGTGATCAGGTTGTCGTCGCCGGTCCACCACAGCAGGCGGTCGCTGGGCAGGCCCTGTTCGCCGGTCTCCGGGTTGAAGTACAGCCAGTCGTTGCCGTTGAAGCTGCGCAGCCACAGCTCAGGGCTCTGCGGGGTGTCGGCCACCAGGCGGATGGTGTGGACCTTCTCCAGCGGAACGTGGGCGATAGACAGCAGCAGGTCGATGACCTGGGCTTTCTTCAGCGGCGAGTTGTCGCCGGCCAGCAGCAGCTTGGCGTTGTCGTCGTTGGCGTTGTTGACCCGCTTGATGGTCTCGCTGACGAAGGTCTCGACGTCAGCCGAATGCTGGCGAATCGGTGCCATCAGCGCCTCGGCGGCAATCTTCTCCGGACCTTCGACGGCCAGGCTGTCGCGGAAGGTCGGGCCCTTGATCTTGGCCTTCTCGGTGCTGTAGCGCTTGGTCAGCACCAGGCGGTAGTAGAGGGTCTGGTTGCCGCTGGCGCGACGGGCCGACCAGGTCACCTTGCGGTTGCCGTCGGCGCGGTTGACGCTGACCCCGTAGTTGTTGGAGATGAAGCTCTCGTTGAGGCTCACGTAGTCACGGTTCAGCGGGGGCACGAACATCTGCACCTTGACCGGGTCCTTGGCGCTGGCAACGAACTCGACCTTGGCGTCGATGTTCCACAGGTCATCGGTCTCGTCCTCGGTCACCGGGATGCCGAGGGCGAAGATCTGGTAGGCCGTGATCGCGATGCCCAGCACCACCAGGATGGTGATCAGGACTTTCAGGTGGAGGGTAAGAGAGCGCATCGGAATTACTCTGCTTTGGTAGCTTCGGTGGCACAGGCAGGTTTGCCGGCCGCGTATTTAAGGCTTGGGTCGACCAGCGCACCGAAGTGCTTGAGGGCCTCGGAGCCGATCAGCAGCGGGAACTGGAAGGCGCTGCGGTCGGTGAGGTTGACCTCGATGGTGCGTCGCGTCTGGCCCATGCAGATGTCGAGTTCGATGACCGGGCGGGCAGTGTAGGCCTTGCCCGAATCGGCGTCATAGTCCCCGGCGCGGCGCTTGATCTTGCTGACGCGGGCCAGAGGGCGTTCGATGGGGTGCTTGTGCGCGGCGTCGATGGCCAGGTAGAAGCGCACCCAGCTCTCGCCGTTGCGCTTGAAGCGCTTGATGTCGCGGGCGCTGAGCGAGGCGGTCTTGGCGCCGGTGTCGAGCTTGGCTGCCACTTCCAGGTCAAGGTCGCCCAGGCGGGCGTATTCATTGAGACCGTACACGGTCTTTTCGGCCGCGGGCGCGAGTGCCGGCAGCAGGGTCAGGCAGAGCAGCAATGAAGCGGGTTTGAGTCTCATAATCCTGGCGCGGTGCTGTGCAAAGTTCAGGGCAAGGCGACTGGCCAAGCGTCCTCATTGATCTGTCATGGGCATGAAAGGATGACAGACACACTATCCATGCTCCCGAAGGAGCGCGGCATTCTATCACGCCGGTGCCTTGACGCCAGCGCGCCCGCGATCTGACCGCGGGTGGGCTTGGTTAGTTCGTTATTAGACGATTGTCGACAATGTTCTTTTTGTCTTTGACTGTGGCTCTCTGTTTAGCTAGTTTTGCCGTCATTGATTTTAAAGGTGTCGACAATCATGCTGGATGCATCCCAGGCCGTGGCACTGCCGCAGGACGAGACCGAGACCCTCTCGGAGCATGTCTTCCGGCGTATCCAGGCCGCCATCGTCAAGGGCGAGATCGCCCCCGGCAGCAAGATTTCCGAGCCTGAGCTTGCGCGTACCTACGGCATCAGCCGTGGCCCGCTGCGCGAAGCCATTCACCGCCTCGAAGGCCAACGCCTGCTGGTGCGCGTGCCCCATGTCGGCGCTCGAGTGGTGTCGCTAAGCCACGCCGAGCTGATCGAGCTGTACGAAATCCGCGAATCGCTCGAAGGCATGGCCTGCCGCCTGGCCGCCGAGCGCATGAGCCAGGCCGCCATCGACGAGCTGCGCCATGTGCTCGATACCCATGAGCGCGATGCCGCGTTCCAGGCCGGGCAGGGCTATTACCAGCAGGAAGGCGACTACGACTTCCACTACCGGATCATCCAGGGCAGCGGCAACCAGACCTTGTACAAGATGCTCTGCGGCGAGCTGTACCAGCTGGTGCGCATGTACCGCATCCAGTTCTCCTCCATGCCCAACCGCCCGCGCCAGGCCTTCGCCGAGCACCACCGTATCCTCGATGCGATCGAAGCCCGCGACGGTGAACTTGCAGAACTCCTGATGCGCCGCCACATCGGCGCGTCCAAACGCAATATCGAGCGCCACTACCAGGGTGCCGACAACAATAGCCCACGAGGTGAGTCATGACAGTGAAGAGCACGCCCGGCCAGCGTTTCCGTGACGCGGTCGCCGCCGAACATCCGCTGCAGGTGGTCGGGACCATCAACGCCAACCACGCCCTGCTGGCCAAGCGCGCCGGCTTCAAGGCCATCTACCTCTCCGGTGGTGGTGTCGCCGCCGGCTCCCTGGGGCTGCCGGACCTGGGCATCAGTGGCCTGGACGACGTGCTTACCGACGTGCGGCGCATCACCGATGTGTGCGACCTGCCGCTGCTGGTGGATGTCGACACCGGCTTTGGCGCTTCGGCCTTCAACGTCGCCCGCACTGTCAAGTCGATGAGCAAGTTCGGCGCCGCCGCCATCCATATCGAGGACCAGGTCGGCGCCAAGCGCTGCGGTCACCGCCCGAACAAGGAGATCGTCTCGCAGCAGGAGATGGTCGACCGCATCAAGGCGGCCGTGGATGCACGCAGCGACGACAGCTTCGTGATCATGGCCCGTACCGACGCCCTGGCGGTGGAAGGCCTGAACGCCGCGCTGGATCGCGCCGCCGCCTGCATCGAGGCCGGCGCCGACATGATCTTCCCCGAGGCGATCACCGAGTTGCACATGTACAAGACCTTCGCCGACCGGGTGAAGGCGCCGATCCTGGCCAATATCACCGAGTTCGGCGCCACGCCGCTGTACACCACCGAGGAATTGGCGTCGGTCGACGTGTCGCTGGTGCTCTACCCGCTGTCGGCCTTCCGCGCCATGAACAAGGCGGCAGAGAACGTCTACACCGCGCTGCGCCGCGACGGCACGCAGAAGAACGTGATCGACACCATGCAGACCCGCATGGAGCTCTACGATGCCATCGGCTATCACGCCTTCGAGCAGAGCCTCGATGCGTTGTTCGCCCAGAAAAAAGGTTGAGGCCGTGAGGGCCTCATCGCTGGCAAGCCAGCTCCCACAGGATTGCGCAAGCCTGCTTTTTGTGGGAGCCGGCTTGCCGGCGATAGGCCGGTACAGCCACCCGGATTAGCCAGAAAGACTTCGATAACAAATTCAAGAAAGGAGAAACACCATGGCCGAAGCAAAAGTACTCAGTGGCGCGGGCCTGCGTGGCCAGGTGGCCGGCCAGACCGCGCTGTCGACCGTCGGCCAGGCCGGTGCCGGCCTGACCTACCGCGGCTATGACGTGCGCGACCTGGCCGCAGGCGCCGAGTTCGAGGAAGTGGCCTACCTGCTGCTCTACGGCGAGCTGCCGAGCAAGGCCGAGCTGGCCGATTACAAGCACAAGCTCAAGGGCCTGCGCGACCTGCCGCAAGCCTTGAAGGAAGTGCTCGAGCGCATTCCGCGCGATGCCCACCCGATGGACGTGATGCGCACCGGCTGCTCGGTGCTCGGCACTCTGGAGCCGGAGCTGACCTTCGACGCCCAGCGCGACAAGACCGACCGCCTGCTGGCGTTGTTCCCGGCGGTGATGTGCTACTGGTACCGCTACACCCACCACGGCGTGCGTATCGACTGCAGCAGCGACGAAGATACCCTCGGCGGCCACTTCCTGCACCTGCTGCACGGCAAGAAACCGAGCGAGCTGCACGTCAAGGTGATGAACGTCTCGCTGATCCTCTACGCCGAGCACGAATTCAACGCCTCGACCTTCACCGCCCGGGTCTGTGCCTCGACCCTGTCCGACCTGTACTCCTGCGTCACCGCCGCCATCGGCTCGCTGCGCGGCCCGCTGCACGGTGGCGCCAACGAAGCCGCCATGGAGCTGATCGAGCGCTTCCAGAGCCCGCAGGAAGCCACTGTCGAGCTGCTGCGCATGCTTGAGCGCAAGGACAAGATCATGGGCTTCGGTCATGCCATCTACAAAGAGTCCGACCCGCGCAACGAAGTGATCAAGGGCTGGGCGAAGCAGTTGGCCGACGAGGTGGGCGACAAGGTCCTGTACCCGGTCTCCGAAGCCATCGACAAGACCATGTGGGAGCAGAAGCGCCTGTTCCCCAATGCCGACTTCTACCATGCTTCGGCGTACCACTTCATGGGCATCCCGACCAAGCTGTTCACCCCGATCTTCGTCTGCTCGCGCCTGACCGGCTGGGCCGCGCACGTGTTCGAGCAGCGCGCCAACAACCGCATCATCCGCCCGAGTGCCGAGTACGTCGGCGTCGAGCAGCGCCAGTTCGTGCCGATCGAGCAGCGCTGAGGCAACGACCGCTGGGGCTGCCATGCAGCCCTTTCGCCGGCAAGCCGGCTCCCACAATGTCCATGCGTTGCTGTGGGAGCCGGCTTGCCGGCGATGGGGTGCGCAGCGCCCCCAAGGCCTGACCTGCAAACCGAATACCGTGAGCCTGATAACGATATGAACACCGCATTCCGCAAGAACCTGCCAGGCACCGCCCTGGACTACTTCGACGCCCGTGCCGCGGTCGAGGCGATCAAGCCCGGCGCTTACGACGGCTTGCCTTATACCTCCCGCGTACTGGCCGAAAACCTGGTGCGCCGCTGCGATCCGGCCACCCTCGATGCATCGCTCGAGCAACTGATCGAGCGCAAGCGCGACCTCGACTTCCCCTGGTTCCCGGCACGCGTGGTGTGCCACGACATCCTTGGCCAGACCGCCCTGGTCGACCTCGCCGGGCTGCGCGACGCCATCGCTGAAAAAGGCGGCGATCCGGCCGCGGTCAATCCGGTGGTGCCGGTGCAACTGATCGTCGACCATTCGCTTGCCGTGGAATGCGGGGGCTTCGACCCGCAGGCGTTCGACAAGAACCGCGCCATCGAAGACCGCCGCAATGAGGACCGTTTCCACTTCATCAACTGGACCAAGCAGGCGTTCAAGAACGTCGATGTGATCCAGCCGGGCAACGGCATCATGCACCAGATCAACCTGGAGAAGATGTCGCCGGTGATCCACAACGACCGCGGCGTGGCCTACCCCGACACCTGCGTCGGCACCGACAGCCACACCCCGCATGTCGACGCCCTGGGCGTGATCGCCATCGGTGTCGGTGGCCTGGAGGCCGAAAACGTCATGCTCGGCCGCGCCTCGTGGATGCGCCTGCCGGAGATCGTCGGCGTCGAGCTGACCGGGCGCCTGGCGCCGAACATCACCGCTACCGACCTGGTACTGGCCTTGACCGAGTTCCTGCGCAAGCAGAAGGTGGTCGGCGCCTACCTCGAATTCCACGGTGCTGGCGCCAGCGCGCTGACCCTGGGCGACCGTGCCACCATCTCCAACATGGCCCCGGAGTACGGCGCCACCGCGGCGATGTTCGCCATCGACCAGCAGACCATCGACTACCTCAAGCTGACCGGCCGCGATGACCAGCAGGTGCAGTTGGTGGAAACCTACGCCAAGGTCACCGGCCTGTGGGCCGACAGCCTGGCCAAGGCCGAGTATGAGCGCACCCTGAGCTTCGACCTGTCGAGCGTGGTGCGTAACATGGCAGGCCCGTCCAACCCGCATGCCCGCGTGGCCACCAGCGACCTGGCAGCCAAGGGCATTGCTGGACAATGGCAAGAGGTGCCGGGGCAGATGCCGGATGGCGCGGTGATCATTGCCGCCATCACCAGCTGCACCAACACCAGCAACCCGCGCAACGTGATCGCCGCTGGCCTTATCGCACGCAACGCCAACAAGCTTGGCCTGGTGCGCAAACCGTGGGTCAAGTCGTCGCTCGCGCCGGGCTCCAAGGCGGTGCAGCTGTACCTGAAGGAAGCCGGCCTGGAGCAGGAGCTGGAGCAACTGGGCTTCGGCATCGTCGCCTTCGCCTGCACCACCTGCAACGGCATGTCCGGCGCGCTCGACCCGGTGATCCAGCAGGAGATCATCGATCGCGACCTGTACGCCACCGCCGTGCTGTCGGGCAACCGCAACTTCGACGGGCGTATCCACCCCTACGCCAAGCAGGCGTTCCTCGCGTCGCCGCCGCTGGTGGTGGCCTACGCCATCGCCGGTACCATCCGTTTCGACATCGAGAAGGACGTGCTGGGCCTGGTCGACGGCAAGGAAATCCGCCTCAAGGACATCTGGCCGAGCGACGAGGAAATCGACGCCGTGGTGCGCGCCTCGGTCAAGCCCGAGCAGTTCCGCCAGGTGTACATCCCGATGTTCGCCATCGAGGAAGACAAGGGGCCGAAGGTCGCGCCGCTGTACGACTGGCGTCCGATGAGCACCTACATCCGCCGCCCGCCATACTGGGAAGGCGCCCTGGCCGGTGAGCGTACCCTGCGCGGCATGCGCCCGCTGGCGGTGCTGCCGGACAACATCACCACCGACCACCTGTCGCCGTCCAACGCCATCCTGCTGGATAGCGCCGCCGGTGAATACCTGGCGAAGATGGGCCTGCCGGAGGAAGACTTCAACTCCTACGCCACCCACCGTGGCGACCACCTGACCGCGCAGCGCGCCACCTTCGCCAACCCCAAGCTGTACAACGAGATGGTGCGCAACGACGACGGTAGCGTGAAGCAGGGTTCGCTGGCGCGCATCGAGCCGGAAGGCAAGGTGACCCGCATGTGGGAGGCCATCGAGACCTATATGCAGCGCAAGCAGCCGCTGATTATTGTTGCTGGTGCCGACTACGGCCAGGGTTCGTCCCGTGACTGGGCGGCCAAGGGCGTGCGTCTGGCGGGAGTCGAGGCGATTGTCGCCGAGGGCTTCGAGCGCATCCACCGTACCAACCTGGTGGGCATGGGCGTGCTGCCGCTGGAGTTCAAGGCGGGTACCGACCGCAAGACCTTGGGCCTGGACGGCAGCGAAACCTACGACGTGCTGGGCGAGCGCAAGCCGCGCGCGACGCTGACCCTGGTGGTCACGCGGCGCAACGGCGAGCGCGTCGAGGTGCCGGTGACCTGCCGCCTGGATACCGCCGAAGAGGTATCGATCTATGAGGCGGGTGGGGTGTTGCAGCGCTTTGCCCAGGACTTCCTGGAAGGCACGGCCTGAATAAGCGGGGCCGCTGAGCGGCCCTTTCGCTGGCAAGCCGGCTCCCACAGTAGGTGCGGCATGCTCATGTGGGAGCCGGCTTGTCGTGACGACGAACCGCGGCGAATGGGCTGCGCAGCAGCCCCAGTCTTTGCGTCGCAATGAAAAGATCAGGAAACACTGCAATGGCACATGCACCACAGGTAAAAATCCCCGCCACCTACATCCGTGGTGGTACCAGCAAAGGCGTGTTCTTCCGGCTGCAAGACTTGCCCGAGCGCGCGCAGGTCCCGGGCCCAGCTCGCGACGCCCTGCTGCTGCGGGTGATCGGCAGCCCCGACCCGTACGGCAAGCAGATCGACGGCATGGGTGGCGCCACCTCCAGCACCAGCAAGACGGTGATCCTGTCTAAAAGCATCAAGCCCGACCACGACGTCGACTACCTGTTCGGCCAGGTCTCGATCGACAAGGCCTTCGTCGACTGGAGCGGCAACTGCGGCAACCTGTCCGCCGCGGTCGGCTCGTTCGCCATCAGCGGCGGGCTGGTCGATGCGAGCCGCATTCCGCGCAATGGCATCGCTACCGTGCGGATCTGGCAGGCCAACATTGGCAAGACCATCATCGCCCATGTGCCGGTCACCGAGGGTGAGGTGCAGGAAACCGGCGATTTCGAGCTCGACGGCGTGACCTTCCCGGCCGCCGAGGTGCAGCTGGAGTTCCTTGACCCGGCCGCCGACGAGGAGGGCGGGGGCGGGGCGATGTTCCCCACCGGCAACCTGGTCGACGACCTTGAGGTGCCGGGCGTCGGTACCTTCAAGGCGACCTTGATCAATGCCGGTATCCCGACCATCTTCGTCGATGCCGCTGATATCGGCTATACCGGCAGCGAGTTGCAGGACGCCATCAACGGCGATGCCGCCGCGTTGCAGCGTTTCGAGACCATCCGTGCCCATGGTGCCGTGCGCATGGGGCTGATCGAACATATCGACCAGGCCGCCGGGCGCCAGCACACGCCGAAAGTGGCGTTCGTCGCGGCGCCGAGCACCTACACTGCCTCCAGTGGCAAAGCCGTGCCTGCCGAAGAGATCGACTTGCTGGTGCGTGCGCTGTCGATGGGCAAGCTGCACCACGCGATGATGGGCACCGCAGCGGTGGCCATCGGTACCGCCGCGGCGATTCCCGGGACGCTGGTCAACCTGGCTGCCGGTGGCGGAGAACGAAGTGCCGTGCGTTTCGGCCATCCGTCCGGGACACTGCGGGTCGGGGCCGAGGCGCGTCAGGTGGACGGGCAATGGACCGTGACCAAGGCAATCATGAGCCGAAGCGCTCGGGTGCTGATGGAGGGCTGGGTGCGCGTGCCCGGTGATAGTTTCTAAGGCATCAGTAGTGCTCGGCATTCGTTGAGCGGGGCCGCTTTGCGGCCCCTGTTATCAAGGAGCCACGAATGAGCGCAAACGTAGACCTCAACACCCGTCCCGACTACGACCAGGTCCTGCAGACCCTCGCCGACTATGTGCTCGGCTACCGCGTCGAGTCCTCCGAGGCGCTGAACACCGCCCGCCACTGCCTGATGGACACCCTGGGCTGCGGCCTTTTGGCCCTGCGCTTTCCCGAATGCACCAAGCACCTGGGGCCGTTGGTCGAAGGCACGATTGTCCCCCACGGCGCCCGCGTGCCAGGCACCAGCTACCGCCTCGATCCGGTCAAGGCGGCCTGGGACATCGGCTGCATCGTCCGCTGGCTGGACTACAACGACACCTGGCTGGCGGCGGAGTGGGGCCATCCTTCGGACAACCTTGGCGGCATCCTGGCGGTCACCGATCACCTGTCGCAAAAACGCGTGGCCAATGGCGAGGCGCCCCTGGCCATGCGCGAGGTGCTCGATGCCATGGTCATGGCCCACGAGATCCAGGGCGTGCTGGCGCTGGAGAACTCCTTCAACCGGGTTGGCCTGGACCATGTGCTGTTGGTCAAGGTCGCCTCGACAGCAGTGTGTGCCAAGCTCATGGGCGCCAGCCGCGAACAATTGCTTTCGGCACTCTCTCACGCCTTCGTCGATGGCCAGGCCCTGCGCACCTACCGTCATGCGCCCAACGCCGGCTCGCGCAAGTCGTGGGCGGCGGGGGATGCCTCCAGTCGTGGCGTGCGCCTGGCCGATATCGCGCTGCGCGGCGAGATGGGTGTGCCCGGTGCGCTGACCGCCAGGCAGTGGGGGTTCTACGACGTGTCGTTCAGCCACACCAACAAGGACCTGGCGCTCAAGCCCGAGGCGCGGCGTGAACTGCGCCTGCCGCAGCCGCTGGGCAGCTATGTGATGGAAAACGTGCTGTTCAAGATCAGCTTCCCCGCCGAATTTCATGCCCAGACGGCCTGCGAAGCTGCGGTGATCCTGCACCCGCAGGTGCGCAACCGCCTGCACGAGATAGACCGCATCGTCATCACCACCCACGAATCGGCGATCCGCATCATTTCCAAGGAAGGGCCGCTGGCCAATGCCGCGGACCGCGACCACTGCCTGCAATACATGACGGCGGTGCCGTTGATATTCGGTGACCTGGTGGCCGAGCACTACGAAGATGCCTTCCATGCCGCGCACCCGAGCATCGACCGCCTGCGCGAGAAGATGGTGATCGTCGAGGAACCGCGCTTCAGCCGCGAGTACCTGGAGGCCGACAAGCGTTCCATTGCCAATGGCGTGCAGGTGTTCTTCAAGGATGGCAGTCACACGCCGCAGGTGGTGGTGGAGTACCCGATCGGGCATCGACGCCGGCGGAAGGAGGGGATGCCGTTGCTGGAGGCGAAGTTCAAGGAGAACCTGGCGACGCGCTACGTGCGCCAGCGCTGTGAGGAAATCGTGGCGTTGTGCAAGGACCAGGCGAGGCTGGAGGCCATGCCCGTGCACAGGTTTGTCGATCTGTTCGTGATTTGATGTTGTCTGTTGCGGCCTCATCGCTGACAAGCCAGCTCCCACAGGTTTGGCGCAGACCTTGAGCACTGCGCGATCCTGTGTGAGCTGGCTTGCCAGCGATGAGGCCGGCGGCTCTAACAAAAAAGCCCCAGTATCGCTACCGGGGCTTCTTCTTACCGCTTGTAACTTACCACTTGCAGCTGCTTACGCCTGAACCACCGGGATCTTGGCGTTGGCCGCGGCTTCGCGGAACTCGGCGATCTGGTCGAAGCTCAGGTAGCGGTAGACGTCGGCAGCCATGCTGTCGATGTCCTTGGCGTACTGCATGTACTCTTCAACGGTCGGCAGCTTGCCGATGATCGAAGCGACAGCAGCCAGCTCGGCCGAGGCCAGGTACACGTTGGTGGCGTCGCCCAGACGGTTCGGGAAGTTACGGGTCGAGGTGGAGACCACGGTCGAACCGGTCTGTACACGTGCCTGGTTACCCATGCACAGCGAGCAGCCTGGCATTTCCATGCGCGCGCCGGCCTTGCCGTAGATGCCGTAGTAGCCTTCTTCGGTCAGCTGGTGGGCGTCCATCTTCGTTGGCGGGGCCAGCCACAGACGGGTCGGGATACCGCCCTTGACCTTGTCCAGCAGCTTGCCGGCGGCGCGGAAGTGACCAATGTTGGTCATGCACGAACCGATGAACACTTCGTCGATCTTCTCGCCCTGTACCGAGGACAGCAGGCGGGCGTCGTCCGGGTCGTTCGGCGCGCAGAGCACAGGCTCCTTGACGTCGGCCAGGTCGATTTCGATGATTTCGGCGTATTCGGCATCGGCGTCGGCCGACAGCAGCTCAGGCTTGGCCAGCCAGGCTTCCATGGCCTGGGCGCGGCGCTCCAGGGTACGGGCATCGCCGTAGCCTTCGCCGATCATCCAGCGCAGCAGGGTGATGTTGGACTGCAGGTACTCGGCGATGGCCTTCTCCGGCAGCTTGATGGTGCAACCGGCGGCGGAGCGTTCGGCCGAGGCGTCGGACAGCTCGAAGGCTTGCTCGACGGTCAGGTCGTTGAGGCCTTCGATCTCCAGGATGCGGCCGGAGAAGGCGTTCTTCTTGCCTTTCTTCTCGACGGTCAGCAGGCCTTTCTGGATGGCGTAGTAAGGGATGGCATGGACCAGGTCACGCAGGGTGATGCCAGGCTGCAGCTTGCCCTTGAAGCGCACCAGGATCGACTCCGGCATGTCCAGCGGCATGACGCCGGTGGCGGCGGCGAAGGCCACCAGGCCCGAGCCTGCCGGGAACGAGATACCGATCGGGAAGCGGGTGTGCGAGTCGCCACCGGTGCCGACGGTGTCAGGCATCAGCATGCGGTTCAGCCAGCTGTGGATGATGCCGTCGCCCGGGCGCAGCGACACGCCGCCACGGGTGCGGATGAAGTCTGGCAGGGTGTGGTGGGTGGTGACGTCGATCGGCTTCGGATAGGCCGCGGTGTGGCAGAACGACTGCATCACCAGGTCGGCGGAGAAGCCCAGGCACGCCAGGTCTTTCAGCTCGTCGCGAGTCATCGGGCCAGTGGTGTCCTGGGAGCCGACGGTGGTCATCTTCGGCTCGCAGTAGGCACCTGGGCGCACGCCCTGGCCTTCCGGCAGACCGCAGGCGCGGCCGACCATCTTCTGCGCCAGGGTGAAGCCTTTGGTCGAAGCAGCAGGTTGCTCAGGCTTCTTGAACAGGTCGGAAGGGGCCAGGCCCAGCTCGGCACGCGCTTTCTCGGTCAGGCCACGGCCGACGATCAACGGGATACGACCGCCAGCGCGGACTTCGTCCAGCAGCACTTCGGTTTTCAGCTCGAAGTTGGTGACCAGTTCGTCGCTGCCGTGACGGCGTACTTCACCTTTGTAAGGGTAAACGTCGATGACGTCGCCCATGCCCAGGTTGGTGCAGTCGAATTCGATCGGCAGGGCGCCGGCGTCTTCCATGGTGTTGTAGAAGATCGGAGCGATCTTGGTGCCGAAGCAGAAGCCACCCGCGCGCTTGTTCGGCACGTACGGGATGTCGTCGCCGAAGAACCACAGCACCGAGTTGGTGGCCGATTTACGCGAGGAACCGGTACCGACCACGTCACCGACGTAGGCGACCGGGAAGCCCTTGGCCTTGACCGCTTCGATCTGCGCCAGCGGGCCGACCGAACCAGGCTGCGAAGGCTCGATGCCGTCGCGGGCCATTTTCAGCATGGCCAGGGCATGCAGCGGGATGTCTGGGCGCGACCAGGCGTCCGGGGCAGGGGACAGGTCGTCGGTGTTGGTTTCGCCAGGCACCTTGAACACGGTCAGGGTGTACTTGTCGGCGATCGCCGGGCGCGAGGTGAACCACTCGCCGGCAGCCCAGGATTCCAGCACGGCCTTGGCGTGGGCATTGCCCGCCTTGGCTTTTTCGGCCACGTCGTGGAAGGCATCGAACATCAGCAGGGTGTGCTTGAGCTGTTCGGCCGCGACGGCGCCCAGTTCGGCGTCGTCCAGCAGCGCGACCAGCGTTTCGATGTTGTAGCCGCCCTGCATGGTACCCAGCAGCTCGGTGGCGTGCTTGCGGTCGATCAGTGGCGACTTGGCTTCACCCTTGGCGACAGCGGAGAGGAAAGCGGCCTTGACGTAGGCGGCTTCGTCGACTCCTGGCGGAACGCGGTTGGTGATCAGGTCTACGAGGAAGGCTTCTTCGCCGGCCGGCGGGTTTTTCAGCAGCTCGACCAGGCCTGCAGTTTGTTCGGCGTTCAGCGGCTGGGGCACGATACCCAGAGCGGCACGCTCTTCGATATGTTTGCGGTAGGCTTCAAGCACAGTTATTACCCTCATCAGTGGTCCCTAAAGGGAGTCCGGGACGCTCATCCAGCATTCTCCTGCACCCATGCGCTGAAGACGGCTTTTTGAGCCGGCAAGCCAGGGTCGCAGAGAATCCTTACAGAAGCTGTTTTCAAAGTTTTACGCCTGTAGAACGGAAGGCTGATGAGGGGTTGGCCGTGGCCATGCGCTCGCATGGACAGGGCCAACGCCGTTCTACCGGATGAACTGTGCTCGTGACGCTTTGAAAACAGCTTCCAACGGACATGGTTGCCTTGAAAAGGCGGAGTGATTCTACGGCAAAAATTAGCCGAAAGTAAGGCGGCGAAGAAGACTTTAACGGGTGACCCTGGTTAGACAAAGGGCTAACATGGGGCCGTGTTCCACCGCCAAGTCGTTGTTTTTACATGTCCAACCAATCCATCAAGACGCCTTGCGTCGGCCTCTGCTCCACCGTGTATGGAGACCTGGTGTGCCGCGGCTGCAAGCGCTTCCACCACGAAGTGATCCACTGGAACGGCTACGACGACGAGCAGAAGCGCGCCGTGTGGCTGCGCCTGGAGCAATTGCTGGTGCAGGTGATGATGGCCAAGCTGGAAGTGTTCGACAAAGCGCGCTTGCGCGAGCAGCTTGAACAGCGTTCGATCCGCTATGTGGCACAGCAGTCGGAATATTGCTGGGCCTACCAGCTGATCGCCCGCGGGGCGCGGATGATTCGCGACCTGGAGGCCTACGGGATGGCCTTGCTGCCGGAGTTCCGCGACTGGGAGCTGCCACAGCTGCGCGACGCCATCGACCGGGAATTCTTTTTGCTTTCCGAGGCGCATTACCAGCGCTATATCGCCCCGAGCTTCTTGCGTGATGCTTTGGCGGCAGATCAGAAATAAGCGTTGCCCTCATCGCTGGCAAGCCAGCTCCCACAGGTTCCGCGCTGTCTTAAGAACGTGCGCAAGACCTGTGGGAGCTGGCTTGCCAGCGATAGGGCCCATGCAGATGCTCGATCAGTCGCCGGTGTACTCGCACCCGCTGGTGCAGGTCTCGTGAATGCGCACCTTCGACAGTTCCGGCAGCAGCGGCTTGACCTGATCCCAGATCCACTTGGCGATCACTTCGCTGGTGGGGTTTTCCAGCCCGGGAATATCGTTCAGGTAGTTATGGTCCAGTTGCTCGTAGATCGGCTTGAAGATCGCCTTGATCTCGGAGAAGTCGCGGATCCAGCCGGTGTGCGGATCGAGCGGGCCGGTCAGGTGCAGGGCGACCTTGAACGAATGGCCATGCAGGCGGCCGCACTTGTGCCCGGCCGGGACGTTGGGCAGGCGGTGAGCCGATTCGAAGGTAAATTCCTTAAAGATTTCCACGCTGGCATAACTCTGTGTGAATCAACGATGCGCGCAGTCTACCAGCATGCCCGCTACAAGGCTTGCAACTGATCCTGCAACCGCCCGGTGGCGATCAGCTCCAGCAGTTCGTCGCCCAGGCGCCGGCTTTCGGCGATGGCCTTGTACCAGTAGCGCTTGCGGCTCGGCGCATCGCCCATGAAACGCTTGAAGTCGTTGCGATCCGGCAGCTTGCCGTAGGGCAGGGCGGCGAGGTACTGCGGCGACGGGGTCATCAGCAACACATTCTGCAGGCGTGTGGCATTGCCCTTGCGCCAGGGCAGGGCCTTGTCGAACCAGCCGGGCACCACCTTGTCGGTGAAGTGCGGGTAGAGCACCAGGTCGTCGCCCCGGTAGGGCAGGTCCAGATGGTAGTCGAGCAAGCCGCCGTCGCGGTAGGTGCCGGCACCCGCGCCGGGGATGTCGCGCACACCCTCCATGACCATCGGGATCGAGCCCGAGGCGAGCAGGGCGTGGCGCAGGTTGGCCAGGTCCAGCGGCAGGCTGCGCGAGGGGAAGTCGGTGAGCGCCTCCAGCGGCGGCGCGGCACGTTCATCGTGCAGGATCACCCGCTCGAAGTGCCGCGCCAGGCGCGAGCGGCCCAGCAGGTTGCTGGCGATCACCGAGCCCAGCCCCACCCCCAGGCGTGCGCGGTGGTCGTGGGCGAGTTGGCCGTGGCTCTTCACCACCAGGATGTTCAGGCGATAGTGCGGGTTGGCGAGGATCTGCCCATCGCGGCCCTGCAGCAGGTCGTCGAGCATGCGTTGGCAGCTCTGGCTGATTTCCCTGGGGGTCACGCCCTTGGCGAAATCCTGCTCGGTATACAGCTCGCCCAGGCGGCGGATGCCGGCCACCGGGTCGTCGAGGCAGGCACTGGCGAAACGCCAGGAGCCGATCGAGGCGCCGATCAATGCCCGTTGCCGTGGTGCCGTCGGCAGCCATTCACCGAACAGCGCCAGGTCCAGGCCCTGGATTCCCAAGGGCTTGGGGCCACCGGCGGCGCCCGGCAGCACGCCGACATCGGCGGCCAGCAGGCCGCGCTCGCGAATCTGCCGCAAGGCGCGCTGGCCGGCCTTGAAGGTCAGGGCGGGGTACTTGATGTGGATGGCGCTCATGGCGGGGTCTCGGGCAGGGCAGGCGGGCAGTATAGGGCTTTATCGCGAGGCGGCGATGCCATCACCGCCCCACGTGGCCGCGACAAGGCCGCAAGCTGCGCTATCATGCGGCCAGCTGTTTTCAGGTTGAGTTAAGGACCGGTGGTTAATCTTAACCCCGTAGACAAATTGCACATCTCGCAGGAGAGAACCTCATGAAAACTTTGACTGCCCTGTTCACCGCCGCCGCCCTCGCTTTCGGTGCCAATGCCGCCTTCGCCAAGGATGTGCAGCCCGATGAAGTGGTCAAGCTGGTGAACGCCAAGACCATCAAGTCGCTGGACGATCTGAAGGCCGCCGCCGTGGCCAAGCACCCCGGCGCCACCGTGACCGACTCGGAGCTCGAGGATGAGTACGGCCGCTACATCTACAAGGTCGACCTGCGTGATGCCCAGAACGTCGAATGGGACGTGGCCCTGGACGCCAAGACCGGTGAAGTCCTGAAGGACGAGCGAGACAACTGATGCCTGCACTACCGCGAACGGCACGCTACCTGGCCTTGGCCCTGTTGACCGTCTGTTCGCTGGCCGCCGCGCGCGACCTGGACCAGGATGAAGCCCTGGAGCTTCGGCAAAAGGGCATCATCCTGCCACTGGAGCAATTGCTCGAAGCCGCCCTGGGGCGTTACCCCGGGGCACGGCTGCTGGAGGCGGAACTGGAAGAGAAGCACGAGCGCTACGAGTACGAGGTCGAACTGCTGACCCCGGCAGGCGTGGTGCGCGAGATCAAGCTCGACGCCCGCACCGGCGCGCTGCTCAAAGACGAGGAAGACGACTGAATGCGCCTGCTGCTTGTCGAGGACAATGTCCCCCTGGCCGATGAACTGACCGCCACCCTGCAGCGCCAGGGTTATGCCGTGGACTGGCTGGCCGATGGCCGCGATGCGGTGTACCAGGGCCAGAGCGAACCCTACGACCTGATCATCCTCGATCTGGGCCTGCCTGGGCTGCCGGGGCTCGAAGTACTGGGGCAATGGCGCGCGAGCGGTCTGGCCACCCCGGTGCTGATCCTCACCGCCCGTGGCTCCTGGGCCGAGCGTATCGAGGGACTCAAGGCCGGGGCCGACGACTACCTGAGCAAGCCTTTCCACCCCGAGGAGCTGCAACTGCGCATCCAGGCCCTGTTGCGCCGGGCCAAGGGGCTGGCCAACCAGCCGAAACTGGAAGCGGCCGGCCTGCATCTGGACGAGTCGCGCCAGTGCGTGAGCCGTGAGGGTGTCGATGTCCAGCTCACCGCCGCCGAGTTCCGCCTGTTGCGCTATTTCATGCTGCATCCGGGGCAGGTGCTGTCCAAGAGCCACCTGGCCGAGCACCTTTACGACGGGGAAACCGAGCGTGATTCCAATGTGCTGGAAGTGCACGTCAACCACCTGCGGCGCAAACTGGGGCGCAGCGTGATCGAGACCCGCCGCGGCCAGGGCTACGTGTATGCCGGGAGCGCCGCGTGAAGTCGATCCAGGCGCGACTGAGCCTGGGCCTGGTGGCGGTACTGGTAGTGGTTGGGCTGGCCCTGGCGCAGTTGACCCTGTGGCTGTTCGAGGCGGGCCTGCAGCGTTACCTGGAAGCTGGCCTGCGCAAGGAAAGCGAAAACCTGCTGGTGGCGCTGGTGCGTGGTCCGTCCGGCCTGCAGTTGGACGAGCGACGGCTGTCGGCAGCCTACCAGCAGCCGTTCTCGGGCTACTACTTCCGCATTGATTTCGACCAGGGTACCTGGCGCTCCCGATCGTTATGGGACATGGACATGCCCAAGCCTGGCAAGCCCGGCCTGGACGATGGCCACGAACTCGGTCCCGACGGCCAGCAACTGCTGGCCTATCGCGGGGACTACCGGCGGCTCGGCCAGGACATCTCAATCAGCGTGGCCCAGGACTACTCACCGGTGCGTGAGGGCTTTCGACGCATGCAACAGATCGGCCTGGGCCTGGGGCTGGTAGCGTTGATATTGGTACTGGTGCTGCAACGCCTCACCGTGACCCGCTCGTTGCGCCCGCTGGAGCGGGCGCGCCAGCAGATCGCCCAGTTGCAGCAGGGCCAGCGCTCGCAACTGGACGCCGAAGTGCCCAGCGAACTGCAACCGCTGGTGGACCAGATCAACCACCTGCTGACTCATACCGAAGACAGCCTGCGTCGTTCGCGCAATGCCTTGGGCAACCTCGGTCATGCCTTGAAAACGCCGCTGGCGGTGCTGATCAGCCTGGCTGCCAGCGAACGCCTGCAGGCGCTGCCCGAGGTGCGCGCGCAGATGCGCGAGCAACTGGAGCAGATCCAGCAACGCCTCGCCCGCGAACTCAACCGCGCGCGCTTGGCCGGCGATGCCTTGCCTGGCGCGCAGTTCGATTGCGACGCTGAACTGCCCGGGCTGCTGGCGACGCTGGGGATGATCCATGGTGAAGGCTTGCTGCTCGAACGCGACGCGCCGCCCGGCCTGTTGCTGCCCTGGGACCGCGAGGATTTACTGGAGCTGCTCGGCAACCTGCTGGACAACGCCTGCAAATGGGCCGACAGCGAGGTGCGACTGGGCATCGCGCCCACCACCGAGGGCTACCAGTTGATGGTCGATGACGATGGCCCGGGCATCCCTGAGGCGCAACGCCTGCAAGTGCTCGAGCGCGGCTCGCGGTTGGACGAGCAGGTCGATGGCCATGGCCTGGGGCTAGGCATCGTGCGCGACATCGTCGAGGCCTGGGGTGGGCGCATTGCGCTGCTGGAAAGCCCACTGGGCGGGTTGCGAGTGAGTATCGAGCTGCCCCGCAAGGTCCGCTGAATCAATCCGTTCCTGCCGAGGAACCGGATCAAGCCTGCAAAAAAATTGCAGTACAGCCGCAGTTTTTTGAATTGGCCCAGCGCCACCCGCGCCCGGCACAATGCCGGCCACGAAACCTTGCGGTTTCCATCTCTCCAAGGACGGAGCCCCTTGCGCCACTGCATTGCGCAACACAGGGCCCAGGCCGGTCGCGCTGGGCTTTCTTTTTACAATCAGAAGAACACGATCAAAATCACCTCGATGTCTGCCTCGCGTCCCGAATCCCGCCTGCAGCGCCTGCTGCCGGCGCCCCTGAACATCCCTCCCCGAGAATGGTTGCGAGCAGGCCTAGGCGCGCTGCTTGGACTGTTTCTTGCGGGTTACCTGTGCAGCCTGGCCTATGGGCCATCGATCGCCCTGCATTTGCTGGGGCCGCTGGCAGCCTCGGCGGTGCTGGTGTTCGCCGTGCACTCGGGCCCGTTGGCCCAGCCCTGGCCCGTACTGGGCAGTTATGCGTTGGCGGCTGCCGTGGGCCTGGCCATGCGTCACGCATACGGCGATGGGTTGTGGGTCGCGGCCGCGGCGTTGGGCATCGCCATCCTGGCGATGTGCCTGCTGCGCTGCCTGCACCCGCCCGGTGGCGGCGTGGCGGCCAGCGCCGTGCTGGCCGACCCAGGGTTGGTGGCCATGGGTGACCACCTGCTCGAGCCGGTATTGCTCAATGCGCTGATCCTGGTCGGCGTGGCCGTGCTCTACAACCGCCTGACCGGCGTGCGCTACCCCAAGGGCGCGACCCCGCGCCGCGACCTGCACCACACCCACGACGCGCTGCCGGGCGATCGGGTCGGCATCTGCGCCGCAGACCTGGACCAGGCCCTGGAGGAGATCGGCGAGTTCGTCGATGTCACCCGTGACGAGCTGGAGCGGATCATCCTGGCCACCGAGCAACACGCCCTGCACCGTAGCCTGGGCGGTATCACCGCCAGCTCGGTGATGTCCCGCGACGTGCAGTGGGCAACGCCGCGCACCACCCTCGAACAGGCCTGGAAGCTGCTGTCCGGCCATCACCTCAAGACCCTGCCGGTACTGGAAGAGGGGCGCTTGGTGGGGATCGTCAGCCTCAGCGACCTGGTCGGCCCGGCCATGGCGCGTGGGCGTTTCAGCTGGCGTGGCCTGTTCCGGCGCAAGGTGGTGCGCTTGGAACAGGTGATGAGCCGTCGGGTGGTCAGCGTCGGCAGCCAGCATCCGCTGGAGCGCCTGTTGCCGTTACTCAGTGAGCAGGGGCTGCACTGCCTGCCGGTGCTCGACGATGAAAAGCTGGTGGGGGTGATCACCCAGACCGACCTGATCGCCGGCCTCAAGCGGCACCTGCTCACTGCCGCGGCGCAGGGCTCAGATCACCGGGTCCCAGCGCTGTGACCAGTCGCTTTCGCCAGCGGCCACCAGCCGGCGCAACACGCTGAAGGCCTGCTGCAACGCCTCGCTGTCGCGCTCGCGGGCATGCACCAGGAAGGTCGGGTAGGTGAACTCCGGCGCCTGGGGCACGCGCTCGAACACCCCGCTTTGCAGGTAGGCCTGGACCACCCGGGTGCGGAAATAGCCGCTGCCGCCGTGCTCGAGAATGAACTGCAGGGCCAGGGGCCCGAGGTTGAAGCTCAGGGCCGGGCGCGACAGCTCGGGCAGGGCGGCGTCGTGCTTGCGGCGGAAAGCTTCGCCCCAGTCGATGTAGATGTACGGATCGGGCGCATCGACCCGGCGCACACGGATCAGCTTCTCTTCCATCAATTGCTCGACTTGCAGGCCAGGACCATAGGTCGGCTGGTAGACCAGCGCGGCGTCGAGCAAGCCCATCTCCACCTTGCGCAGCAGTGCTTCGCCATCGCTGACCTCGCTGCGGATGGCATGGCTGGGCAGGCCCTTGTGCAAGGCGCTGACCCAGTCGAGCAGCATCGGATTGCCCAGGCTCACTTCGGCGCCCACATGCAGCACCAGCTGGCAGCCCTGGGGCAGCGGCAGGTCACGGCGCGCCGCCTCCCAGGTCTGCACCAGCTGGTTGGCATAGCTGACGAAGGCCTCGCCGTCAGCGGTCAGGCTGGCGCCGTTGCGGCTGCGTACCAACAGCTGGCAGCCCAGTTGCTGCTCCAGGCGCTGCACACGGGCGCTGATTGCCGTCTGCGAGACGAACAGCCGTTCAGCCGCGGCGACCAGGCTGCCGCAGCGGACGATTTCCAGGAAGGTGCGGGCCTGATCGATGTCCATGGTGCTGCTTCTGTGGCTGGAGAGGCGGCCTATTCTAGTGTGGTGTTTTGCAAATACGACCAATAAATCGCGAGCGACTTTTGCGCTCAGGCAAGGCGTCGCGACGAGTCGTAGCCCAGCTACGGCGAGGAGCGACAACGCTGCATGAGCGCAAAAAGCGCCGCGAGTTATGGTCGTTATTTGTGAAACACCACACTAGATCTATTGCACCTGTTTGGGGCGCTGGTTCAGCCACGTGCCAGCTCAGCCAGGTGTGCCGTGGCCTCTTCGCTCTTGAGTACCAGCACATCGCCTTCCAGCGCATCCAGGACCACTTCCGCCGTGTTGCCGATCAGCGCCCCGGAGATGCCGGTGCGGGCCACGGTGCCGAGGATGGTCACCACAGCGTCAAGTTTCTTCTCGGTATAGGGAATCAGTACGTCGGCCGGTCCTTCGGCGATATGCAGCCTGTCATCGGTAATATCGAATTCCGCCTGGAACGCCGTGCACGCCTCGCGATAGCGTTTCTCGATGGTCTCCGTGAGCTGATAGACCGGGTCGGAAGCCGACAGCATCGGCGATGGATGGGCGCTGATCACGTGCAGTTGGCCTTTGGCCAGGCTGGCGATGTCATAGCCGTGATCGATGATGCTGGCGTGCAACAGACGATGGGCCTCGTCCTGGTTGCCCACATCCACCGCCGCCAGGATCACGCCGCCGGTCCAGGGGCGTTCGCTCTTGACCATCAGCACCGCGCAGGGGCACGCGCGCAGCAGCTTCCAGTCACTGGGGGTCAGCAATGCCTTGCGCAAGGGGTTTTCCGGGCGGTGCTCCTTGATCACCAGTTCACAGCCTTCCGCTTGCTGCACATGGATGATCGACTGGTGCAGGTTGTCCTTCCACTTCTGTTCATGGGTGACATTGTCGTAGCCATCATCATGCAACTGGCTACTTAGCAGGCTCAACAGCGCGCTGTGGTCCTGCTTCTTGTCGCACATCAGCAGGTGCAGGCGCGCACCGGTCACCCCGGCAATCAGTTTGGCCCGGGTCAGGGCCCGGCTATGGGCGTGCTCGGGGTCGAGGACGACGAGGATGCTGCGCACGGCTTGCATGGACGTGAACTCCTTTCGCGGATGGCGACCAATGCCTGACTATAGACGGCGCGGCGGCTGTTGCCGGTTGATCTGCATCAAGCATAGTCACTGGCGCTCGCCACCGCCGCCGGTATAATCGCCGGTCCCGCCGATGTCCCGTGTGATTGTGAGTACCATGTCCCTGATTCCTGAAATCGATGCCTTCCTGGGTTGCCGCACCCCTGACGCCTGGATCGAGGCGGCACTGGCCGACCAGGAAACCCTGCTGATCGATCACAAGAATTGCGAGTTCAAGGCCGCCAGCACGGCGCTGAGCCTGATCGCCAAGTACAACACCCATCTCGACCTGATCAACATGATGTCGCGCCTGGCCCGCGAGGAACTGGTGCACCACGAGCAAGTGCTGCGTCTGATGAAGCGCCGCGGCGTGCCGCTACGGCCGGTGTCGGCAGGGCGCTATGCCTCTGGGCTGCGGCGGCTGGTGCGGGCGCACGAGCCGGTGAAGCTGGTGGACACCCTGGTAGTGGGGGCTTTCATCGAGGCGCGCAGCTGCGAACGCTTCGCCGCCCTGGTGCCGCACCTGGACGAGGAGCTGGGCACCTTCTATCACGGCCTGCTCAAAAGCGAGGCGCGACACTATCAAGGTTATCTGAAGCTGGCTCACCAGTATGGCGACGAAGCGGACATTGCCAGGGTTGTGGAGCAGGTGCGCGAAGCGGAGGTCGGGCTGATCACCTCGCCCGACCAGGAACTGCGCTTCCACAGCGGCATTCCCCAGGCGCAAGCCGCCTGAGTTATTGCCGGCGACCGAGCAGCAACCCGACCACCAGGCCGAAGCCTGCGGAAATCGCCACGGTCTGCCAGGGGTGGCCTCCGATATACTCCTGTGTCGCCTCGACCACCGGCTGCGCCTTCTGGCCCAGGCGGCTGGTGGCATCGCGCGCCTGGCGCAACTTGAGCCCCAACTGCGCGCGCATGCCTTCGGCTTCCTCGCCGACCAGCGACGCGCTGTCGCTGAGCAGCTTCTCGGATTCCTCGATCAATGCCTGCAGTTCGCTGAACACCTGATCCTTGATCTGGTCGTTGTTGCCTTGCGCAGCGGTTTTCCTGGCCATGTACACATCCTCGTGAAGGGTTGGGCGTTGAACAGTGGATGCCACGGTGACGGGAAAGTTGCAGTGGCGTACCGGTGGCGCGTCGACGCAGTGTAAGATAGCGCCCATTTTCCAGCGGCAGGTAATACCCGATGAGTTTCAATCTGGCCAACATGAGCTTCCAGGAACGGGCGCAGATCGAGGCAGAAAAGGCCCGCTTGTTCGACTACTGGCAGAACAACCTGGGCAAGGCCAAGGGCGAGGCGGCGCGACTGATCGCAGAGAAGCCGCGGCGCAAGGGCAAGTGGGCGGAATGGGTACGTGCCGAACTCGACGGCATGTCGCCGCCGGAGTTCAACCAGCTGGTGCGCAGCGAAGTGAACAAGATGATGGCCGCCGCCAGCGCCAACCGCTGAGCCAGGCGAACACCCCGAACGCCTGCGCTGGAGAATCCAACAGACCTTCCAGACTGGAGTTCCCTCGATGCCCAAGTCCATCGTCGCCGCCCTGCAGATCGGTTCCCTGCCTGGCGGCAAGGCCGCCACCCTGGCGCAGATCCTCGACTACGAGCAGGCCATCCATGATTTCGGCGCCAGCCTGGTGGTGATGCCCGAGGCTTTGCTCGGTGGCTATCCGAAAGGCGAAGGGTTCGGCACCCAGCTCGGCTATCGCCTGCCCGAGGGGCGTGAAGCCTTCGCCCGCTATTTCGCCAATGCCATTGATGTACCGGGGCCCGAGACCGACACCTTGGCCGGCTTGTCGGCGCGTACCGGAGCGAGCCTGGTGATCGGCGTGATCGAGCGCAGCGGCAATACCCTGTATTGCACGGTGCTGTTCTTCGAGCCGCACACCGGCCTGGTGGCCAAGCACCGCAAGCTGATGCCCACCGGTACCGAGCGGCTGATCTGGGGCAAGGGCGACGGCTCCACACTGCCGGTAATCGAAAGCCGTGCCGGGCGCATCGGCGCGGCAGTGTGCTGGGAGAACTACATGCCGCTGCTTCGCACTGCGATGTACGCCAAGGGTGTGCAACTGTGGTGCGCGCCGACAGTGGACGAGCGCGAGCTTTGGCAGGTGAGCATGCGCCATATCGCCGCCGAGGGGCGCTGCTTTGTCATCAGCGCCTGCCAGGTGCAGGATTCGCCCGCCGCACTGGGCCTGGAGGTGGCCAACTGGCCGGCCGAACGGCCATTGATCAACGGCGGCAGCGTGATCGTCGGCCCACTTGGGGAGGTACTGGCCGGGCCGCTGGTGGGCGAGCGTGGCCTGCTTTGCGCCGAGGTCGATACCGATGAACTGGTGCGTGCGCGCTACGACTTCGACGTGGTCGGCCACTATGCGCGGCCGGATGTGTTCGAGCTCAGCGTGGACGAGCGTCCGCGGCCCGGAGTACGTTTCGTCGGTTCATCCGGCGCAGGTGAGTGATCTGCCAGCCTGCCGGTAAAGCTGATTACCAGGCAGTGCCTGCGGCCGTTGGCAGGTCGAGCTTGCCTTTGTCGGTAAAGCGCACGGTACCGAGCGGCCCTCCCGCCAGCTTGCCGCGCAATACATAGGGCAGGCCCTGCAGCGAGTCCACCCGGCTCAGGCCGTAGGCCTGGCGCAGGAAGGCGAAGGCGGTGACGCTCACCGGCACCACCAGCACCGCTTCGTCGTAGCGGCCGATATGCCCGCGCTGGTCGCTCACCCCGGCCGCCAGGGGCTGGTCGTTGACCTCCAGGTTGAGGGCGATGCCGTTGAAATCCACCGGGGTTTCGTTGGGGTTCTGCACGCGGATCTTCACGGCCATGCGCAGCTCCAGGTCCTGGCCGGGCAGGGTATCGATGCCGATCACGCTGATGTTCAGCGGGTCGCGACCCTGGAACAGGGCGCAGGCATTCAGGCCAAGGGTCAGCAGCAGGATCAGGCAGACGCGGGCATACATGGTGATCAAGGCCTCGTGGCGCGGGCGAGTCGGCAGTGTCGCAAATGCGCGGTGGTGATGAAAGCGGGGCCTGCCGACGTTCCGGGCCTAGCGCGAGCCGAATGTCATGCGCAGGTCTTCCATGAAGGCTTGCTGCGCCTCGCCGGGTGTTTGCCCGCGATGCCTGGCCAGGGTGAACGGCACCACGAAATCCAGCGCGGTATCCAACGCCCGCAACAGGCCTTGGGCTTCCCAGGGCGCGGCGCAGTGGCACGGTAGAAAGCCGATGTGTCGTCCTGAAAGGATGAACGTCAAGGCGCTGTCGATCTGCTCTGCCACCGCCATGCTGTGGCGGCTCTGGAAGAGTTCGCCCTGTTTGAGAAAACGATAGGGGTGGCTCACTTGGTCGGCCTCGAGCAACTGCTCGCGGGTTACCTGGGCCTGGGTGAACAAGACGTGCCCCTTGCCGCAGTAAAGCCTCTGGCGCTCCTCGAACAGCGGCAGGTAGTCGAACGCCGCCTGGTTGCCGGAGAAGTAGCTGATGGCGCAGTCCAGGCGTTGCTCCAGCAGCAAGCGTTCGAGTTCGGCCGGTGGCGCGCTGGTCAGTTCCAGGCGCACGCTCTCGTCACGCTGGCGAAACCGCGCGATGGCCTGGGCCAGGCGCAGGCTGACGTCACGGTCCTGGTTCTCGGCCAGGCCGATGCGCACGCTGCCCAGCAAGCGCCCGGCAACACCGTTGGCCTGCTGGCGGAACTGCTCGATCTGCAGCAGCAGGCCGCGGGTGGCCTGCAACAGCAACTCGCCTTTCTCGGTCAGCCGGAAGCCGCCCTTGCCCCGGCTGCATAGGCGATAACCCAGGCGGGTCTCCAGTTTCGCCATCTGCTGGCTGATGCTGGGCTGGCTGAGCCCCAGCACACCTTGGGCGGCGCTGAAACCGCCGGCCTCGACTACAGTGACGAACAGCCGCAGCAGGTGTAGGTCCGGGTCGTGCAATTGTCCGAGCATCACATTGCTCCTGGTGAATGTCAGCTTCGCAAAGTTGCCATTTTTGCAATGTAACCCGACAGGCATGCTGGCGGCATCCACCCCTATGCCGAGGTGTCCGCCATGCGTTCGACGTTGTGCCTGCTTTCATTGCTGATCGCCCTGCCGCTGCAGGCCGAAGAGAAGGTCGTCAACCTGTACAGCTGGGCCGACTATGTCGCCCCGCAGACCCTGGAGCGTTTCGAGAAGGAGACCGGCTACAAGGTCCGCTACGACACCTTCGACACCACCGAGGTGCTGGAGACCAAGCTGCTCACCGGTGGCAGCGGCTACGACGTGGTGGTGCCGTCGGCCACGGTGTTGGCCCGAGCCCTCAAGGCCGGCGCCCTGCAGCCGCTGGAGGCGCAGGCGATGCCCGGCTATGCCAACCTCGACCCGGACCTGCTGGCCAAGCTGGCCGAGGCCGACCCCGGCAACCGCCATGCCGTGCCTTACACCTGGGGCACGCTGGGGCTGGGGGTGAATGTCGAGGCCGTGCGCCAGCGCCTGGGCGATGTGCCCCTGGACAGCCTCGACCTGCTGTTCAAGCCTGAGTACGCCAGCCGCCTGAAGGACTGCGGCATCGCCATGCCGGACTCGCCACAGGAAGTGATCGGCGTGACCCTCAACTACCTGGGCAAGGACCCTTACAGCCAGGACAAGGCCGACCTGGACGCAGCCCAGGCGCTGTTGCAGCAACTGCAGCCGTCGATCAGCTACGTGGCCAACGGCCGCCAGATCAATGACCTGGCCAATGGCAGTGTGTGCCTGGCGCTCACCTACAACGGCGACGCCGCCATGGCCGCCGACCAGGCGCGCCGCGCCGGCAAGCCATTCGAGCTGATCTACCGCATCCCCCGTGAGGGCACACTGGTGTGGCAGGACAACCTGGTAATCCCCAAGGACGCACCGCATCCCGAGGCTGCACGCGCCTTCATCACCTTCATGCTGCGCCCCGACTCAGTGGCGGCGCTGACCAACACGCTGTTCTTCGCCAACGCCAACCAGGCCGCCACGCCGCTGGTGGACGAGGCGATCCGCGACGACCCGGACATCTATCCCCCGGCCGCGGTGCGCCAGCGCCTGTTCGCCGACCGCAGCATGGCGCTGGCCGACCTGCGCCAGCGCAACCGCCTGTGGACCGCCTTCCGCAGCCGGCAGTGAATGACAACGACAGGAGATATACCGTGGACCTCGCCCAGGACAACGACCAGGCCATCACCCGTGACAGCCTCTACGGCACTGCCGCCGAGAGCACCTACGCCGGCATCACCAGCTTCTCCCGGCGTCGCTACAGCCGCGATTTGCGGGGTGTCGACGTGGTGGTCAGCGGCGTGCCGTTCGACACCGCGACCAGCAATCGGCCCGGCGCGCGCTTCGGTCCGCGTGCGATCCGCGCCGCCTCGGTGCAACAGGCCTGGGCCAGGCACTGGCCCTGGGCGTTCGATCCGTTCGACCACCTGGCGGTGATCGACTACGGCGACTGTGCGTTCGATAGCGGTACGCCGCGCTCGGTGCCGCAGAGCATCGAGGCGCATGCCGAGCACATTCTCGAGGCCGGCTGCGCCATGCTCACCTTGGGCGGAGACCATTTCATCAGCTATCCGCTGCTCAAGGCCCATGCCCGTCGGCATGGCCCGCTGGCGCTGGTGCACTTCGACGCGCACAGCGACACCTGGCCGGACGAGGAGGGCCAGCGCATCGACCATGGCACGATGTTCTGGCACGCGGCGCGGGAAGGGCTGGTGGACCCGTCGCGCTCGGTGCAGATCGGCCTGCGCACCACCAACGACGATAGCCAGGGCTTTGCCATTCTCGACGCTCGCCAGGTGCATCGCCAGGGCACCGAGGCGATCATCGCTGCCATCCGCCAGCGGGTAGGCGACCGGCCCGTGTACCTGACCTTCGATATCGACTGCCTGGACCCGGCCTTCGCACCCGGCACCGGCACGCCGGTATGTGGCGGCCTGAGCACGGTACAGGCGCTGGAGATACTCGGCGGGTTGCGTGGGATCAACCTGGTGGGCATGGACCTGGTGGAGGTGGCGCCGGCCTATGACCATGCCGATATCACTGCGCTGGCAGGCGCGACCCTGGCGATGGAGATGCTGTGCCTGTATGCGGCGCGGCACAAGGTTGATAGGGCCGGGTAACGCCAGGGCCGCGCTGCGGCAATTGCCGGCACGCCAACTACCACAGGAAGGCGTAGGGCTCAAGGCTGGTGCGCACGGTGTGGGAGCTGGCTTGCCGGCGATTGGGCTGCATGGCAGCCCCAGGGGGCGCATACTGAAACATCAGGACCCAAATTCATCCTTTTGCGTCGAACCCTGCGCGCCGTAGGCTATCCAACCTTCGAGCGCGCCTTTTCGTACCGGAGGTGAAGCATGAATCCCACACTGCCAATCCTGGGCCTCGGCCTGTTGCTGGCCTTGCCACTCCAGGCCGCTCCCTTGGCGCCGCCGCTGATTGCCGCCAACGACAGCAACAACCCGTACAACAGCCCGATCATGCGCGCCAATCCCAACAGCCGTCAGGGCAGCGTGCCGGCAATGCCGCCTGTGCGCGGCCCGTCCACGCAACCCAACCCGCGACCTCCCACACTCGATAATCGCGGCATCGGCAACGGCGAAAACCTGCGCCGCGAACAGCAGACCCCGAACCTGGAACCCACCCGCCCACCACGCGATTCACCGCGCGTGCCGTGAGCCCTTGCGAAGGAAGCGAGCATGACGCCACGCATCTGGTTGACCACCCTGGCCGCCGCCAGCCTGTTCCCCCTGCTGGCGCAGGCCGCCGCAGAACAGCAGTACCCCAGCGAGGAGGGCCGACTGACCGTCAGTACTGTCGCTGACGGCTTGCGCAATCCCTGGGCGCTGGCATTCCTGCCCGGCGGCAAGGACATGCTGGTCACCGAACGCCCCGGCAACCTGCGCATCGTCAACGCTGAAGGCAAGGTCGGGCCGCCGCTGTCCGGCGTGCCCAAGGTCTGGGCCGAGGGCCAGGGTGGCCTGCTCGATGTGGTGCTCTCGCCTGAGTTCGCCAAGGATCGAACCGTTTACCTGTCCTATGCCGAGGAGGGCAACGATGGCAAGGCTGGTACCGCCGTCGGCCGTGGCCAGCTGACCCAGGACCGGTCGCGCCTGGAGAACTTCACGGTGATCTTCCGCCAGCAGCCCAAGCTGTCCGAAGGCAACCATTTCGGCTCGCGGCTGGTGTTCGACCGTGACGGCTACCTGTTCATCGCCCTGGGCGAGAACAACCAGCGCGCCACGTCGCAGGACCTGGACAAGCTACAGGGCAAGGTCGTGCGCATCCTGCCCGACGGCGAGGTGCCCAAGGACAACCCTTTCGTCGGGCGCGACAACGTACGCCCGGAGATCTGGTCGTTCGGCCACCGCAACCAGCAGGGCGCGGCGCTGAATCCCTGGACCGGCAAGCTCTGGACCCACGAGCATGGCCCGCGTGGCGGCGACGAGATCAACATCCCCAAGGCGGGCAAGAACTATGGCTGGCCGATCGCTACCCACGGCATCAACTATTCGTTGCTGCCGATTCCCGAAGCCAAGGGCAAGCATGTCGCTGGCATGGCCGACCCGCATCATGTGTGGGAAAAGTCGCCGGGCATCAGCGGCATGGCGTTCTACGACAGCCCCACGTTCAAGGCCTGGGACCACAGCCTGTTCATCGGCGCGCTGGCGACACAGGAGTTGATCCGGCTGAAGCTCGATGGCGACAAGGTCGTGCATGAAGAAAGACTGTTGGGTGACCTGAAGGCGAGGATTCGCGATGTTCGGGTAGGGCCGGATGGCTATCTGTACGTGCTGACCGATGCCAAGGATGGTGCCTTGCTGAGGGTGGGGCTGACAGGGGGCTGATCGTCCCTCGCCTGGAGCAAGGTTGTGGCAGCGGGCTTGCCCCGCGATGGCGTACCATGCGCGGCATGACCCCTGAATCCCTTTATCACAAGGCGCTGGCCGAGCGTGGCTACGTCGCCGATCCCGCCCAGGCAGCGGCTGTGGCTGCGTTGCAGGACTGCTTCGACGCCCTGCGTCAGGGCCAGCCGACGCAAGGCCTGTACCTCTGGGGCCCGGTCGGCCGTGGCAAGACCTGGTTGATGGACCTGTTCCATCGCAGCCTGCAATTGCCGGCCCGGCGCCAGCATTTCCACCATTTCATGGCATGGGTTCATCAGCGCCTGTTCCAGCTCAATGGCACCGCTGACCCGCTCGCGGCCCTGGCCCGGGCGTTGGCCGAGGAGATACGGGTGTTGTGTTTCGACGAACTGTTCGTCAGCGATATCGGCGATGCGATTATCCTTGGCCGTCTGTTCCAGGTGTTGTTCGATCACGGTGTGGTGATCGTCGCCACCTCCAACCAGCCGCCCGGCCAGTTGTACCGCGATGGCTTCAACCGCGAGCGGTTCCTGCCGGCCATCGCCGCCATCGAGCGGCACATGCGCGTGCTGGCGGTGGCGGGGGAGCAGGATCACCGCTTGCACCCCGGCCTGCAACAGCAGCGCTACTGGGTCGGCCAGCCGGGGCGGTCGAGCGCGCTCGAGGCGGTGTTCGGCCAGTTGAGCCCGGACGACCCAGGCAACGACAAGCCGCTGCAGCTTGGCTCCCGACGGATCGGCGTGCTGCGCCGAAGCACGCAGGCCCTCTGGTGCCACTTCAGCGCATTGTGCGAGCAGCCCCTGGCAGCCATGGACTTCATGGCCTTGTGCGACCGCTTTCCGGCGATCCTGGTCAGCGGCATTCCGGCCCTGGGCGGTGTCCAGCAGGCCGGGCGAATTGCCCGCGGTACCGAGGATGGGGCCACCCGCGTCGAGGCCGGGGACCGCCAGTTGCCGACACTGGCGCCGAAGGATGACAGCGTTCGGCGCTTCATCGCCCTGGTGGACGAATGCTACGACCGTCGGGTGTTGTTGTACCTGGAGGCCGAGGTCCCGCTGGAAGCGCTCTACACTCAAGGGTATCTGGCGTTCCCGTACCAACGGACCCTGAGCCGGCTACGGGAGATGCAACTGCAACGCTTCGCCTGAAGGAGCCGACCATGGAGCCGCTGTCGCATCATCTGCTGACCCAGGCCTACAACAATGGCTGGGCCAACCACCGCCTGTACAAGGCTTGTCTGCAATTGACCCAGGACGAGTTCGTCGCCCCGCGCTGCAGTTTCTTCCCGTCGATCAAGGCCACCCTCAACCACCTGTTGACGGTGGACTGGTTCTATCTGGATGCACTGGAGTGCGAGCAACGCGGCCAAATGCCGGATCCGGACGGCGAGCGCTTCTTCCAACCCGAGCAGCCCTTCGCCACCTGCACCGACCTGCAGGCCCAGCAGGCCCAGGCCGACCAGCGCCTGATCACCTATTGCCGGCAATTGCGCGACGACCAGTTGCGGCGCTATGTGAGCATCGTGCGACCGGACCGGGTGCAACAGGAGCAACGTTTGCGCTTGCTGTCACACCTGTTCGAGCACCAGATCCACCATCGCGGCCAGGTGCACGCAATGCTCAGCGATACGGCGATCAGGCCACCGCAGTTGGACGAATTCTTCTGTGAAGAGGAGGCCTCACTGCGATCCGAGGATTTTGCCGCGCTGGGTTGGAGCGAGGCGCAGGTCTGGGGGCAGCACTGAGCGGCGTTCAGGCTGTTTCGTCACCCACCAGATCGTGGGCGGCCTGCACCAGTTGCTCCAGCTGGTGATGCACCATGGCGCGGTCCAGCTGCGCCAGGGGCTGGCGATTCCACAGTATTTGCATGTCGGTGAGCGGGTCGACACCGATCACAGGCTTGCAGGTGTCCTGGCAGAACAGGTTTTGTTCGCCCCAGCGTATGTCGTCGATTGCGGGAAGTTCGATGAACATCAGCAAGTGGTCCGCCGGGTGCTCGGTGACGTTGCACACATAAGGCCCTGCCCGCAGGCTGATCACCGGCTCGAAGGTCGTTGGGGGCTCCAGCTTCAGGGCAGCGTACAGCTGGGTCAATGCATAGTCATAGTTCGTGCCTGACATGGCGAGCTCTCGATCAAAGGGCTTGCCACGGTAGTCAGTGCATACCCTGCAAGATACTGGGTGTAGTCGCCATTTTTTAACTGCTGGGCTTCCTGCGGTTCGGCGAAGGCTTGCTTCGCATTGCCTTACAGAGTCGATAAATTTCCTACAAGTGATGGCGAATAGCCTCCCTCTCGGCAAGGACAATCCCTGCGTTCATTCGTGGGAAGGCGCCGTAGTCTGTGGTCCTGGCTGCATCGCGGGGGCAAGGGCTGCAAGGTCATTCGAATCTTGCACGATCTGCTGCTCGATGGTGCGTAAAGGGTCCTACGGGAAGTATGGCCTCGCGTGGAAGGGATTTCTCCAGTTGAGGGCTGGTGTGTGCAAGGTCGGCAGTTGGATGTTGTCGGGGCGGGGTTCGCGTCCCAGGGGCAGGAAGGCTTCTACGCGGTGATGGTGGGGGAGCTGACGCTTCGCGAAAAGGACGACATCATTCACCTACAGGCAGGCGAGCTGCTGTTCGTCAAGCGCGGCACCTATCTGGTGGCGAGCCAATGGCAGGCATGCGAAGTGCTCTGGCTGCCGCTGGATGTGAATTTCGTGCAGGCGTTCGTTAAACGTCATGGCAATGACCTTGCCCACCTCGAACGCCGTGACGAGCCAGGTGTGGGTACCCTCCGGCTGCGACCCTGCACGATGGCGCAGGAATGCGTGAGCCGCCTGGCGGCGCTCGGGGGCGAAGGTACCTCGTCGATGCTGGCGATGTTGCGCCTGGAGGAGCTGTTGCTGCTGCTCATTTTCGGAGCGCAGGGGCGGACCTTGCTGGCGGCACTGCGGCAACAGGGCAATCGCCATGTCGATCGCCTGCACGCATTCATGGAACAGCACTATCTGCGCGATTGGCGCCTGGACCAGTACGCCCAGGCCTTCGGCTTGGGCCTGACGGCATTCAAGAGTTTGTTCAACACCTTCTACAACTGCTCGCCCCGGGCCTGGATCACCGAGCGCAGGATCGTCCATGCGCACCATCTGCTGCTTAACACGCGCATGAGCATTGTCGACATCGCCATGGAAAGCGGCTTTTCCAGCCAGTCGTATTTCAGCCAGAGCTACCGCCGACGGTTCGGCCGCACCCCCAGCGATGCTCGCCGTGGCTGACAAACTCTTCTGTTCCCTCCGTTGCACGGACGATGCCCGTATGAACACACTTTTGCAGCAAATGGCCCGACGGTTGGGCATGCCTCCCTGGTTGGCCAATGAGCGCGGTGGCTACCAGTTGTGCATCGAGGGACGTGCCCTTTCGCTCGAGCCGCAAGGCACGCAACTGGTTGTTCGCAGCTCGCTGTCGTCACTGGCGGGCCATGGCGCCAGCCTCGACCCGCAAGCCTTGCGCCGCTTGATGAGCATGCTGACAGTGTGGGCGCAGCACTGTCCGCAGCGACTGGCGCTGACACCCGCGGGAGAGCCGCTGCTTGAAGCGCAGGTAGACCTGGCCCAGGGCGATCTCGACATCGTGGATCACGTGCTGGGTGCTCAGGTCGACCTGCTCGCTCTCCTGTGCGAGCAACATGCCGATCCAGTGCCTGCGACCCACCGGGGAGCTCGCGTATGGCTGCCTTGAGGTCGCTTGCCGCCGGTTTGACGGCGCTGTTGGCCAGCCTTGCGGCCCAGGGCGAGTCACTGGATTGGCCCCAGGAGCCTTTCCACTACGTTGCCCAGGGCGAGAGCCTGCGTGACCTGCTGGGCAACTTCGCCGCCAACTACCAGGGGGCGGTGGTGGTCAGCGACAAGGTCAGGGACCAGGTGAGCGCCACGTTCGAGCAGCCGGATCCGGAGGCGTTTCTGGAGCAGGTCGCCGCACTGTTCAACCTGGCCTGGTACTACGACGGCGCAGTGCTGCATGTCGGCAAGTCCAGCGAACTACAGACCCGCCTTGTTCACCTGGACAAAGTGCGCGAGCCACAATTGCGCGCCGCCCTGCAGGAGGCTGGCGGCTGGACGTCGCGCTTCGCCTGGCGCGCCGCGGCGGGTGGGCAGCTGGTGTATGTCTCGGGCCCGCCGCGTTACCTTGATCGCGTCGAGCAGACCGCCAAGGTCCTGGAGCAGCAGGCTGTGTTGCAGGACGAACGCGGTGGCGGCCTGAGCGTCGAGGTGATCGCGCTCAGGCATGCGGTAGCCGAAGACCGTGAAATCGATTATCGCGACCAGAAGGTGGCGGTACCCGGGGTGGCCACGCTCCTCTCTCGGGTACTGACGAACGCCGATGTACGCGCGGTCGAAGGTCAGGCTGTGGCACAGGGGGCGCCCGTTCGCTCCAGTCAAGCCGTTGTCCAGGCCGAAGCGTCGCTCAATGCCATCATCGTGCGTGACCACCCAGAGCGCATGCCCATGTACCGGCGTTTGGTGGCGGCGCTGGACCGTCCGGCGGCGCGCATCGAGGTGGGGCTGACGATCCTCGACATCAACGCCGAGCACCTGGCGGAGCTGGGGGTGGAGTGGCAGGTTGGCATAGGTACCGGCAAGCACCAGTTGATCGACATTCGCACCAGCGCAGGCCAGGCGCAGGGCACGCTTGCCGGCAGCCTGGTCGACAGCCGGGGCGTGGACCGGCTGCTGGCCAAGGTCACGTTGATGCAGGGCGAGGGGCGCGCCCAGGTGGTGTCGCGGCCGACCTTGCTGACCCAGGAGAACACCCTGGCGGTGATAGACCACAGCGAAACCTATTATGTGCGAGTGCTGGGAGAACGCGTCGCCGAGCTCAAGGCGATCACCTACGGCACCCTGTTGAAGATGACCCCACGTCTGATCCGCAGTGCGGACCGGCCGGAAATCAGCCTGAGCCTGCATATCGAGGACGGCAGCCAGAAACCCAACAGTACAGGGCCCGATGGTATACCCACCATCAGTCGCACGGTCATCGACACGCTGGCCCGGGTCGACCTGGGGCAGAGCCTGATGATTGGTGGCATCCACCGCGACGAGTCGAGCGAGAGCCTGCGCAAGGTCCCGCTGTTGGGGGACATTCCGTTCCTGGGCGCCTTGTTTCGTTATCAGTCCAGCAGCACGCGCCGATCGGTTCGGCTGTTCCTGATCGAGCCGAAGCTGATTGACCCGGGGCTCGCAAGTGTCGGCAATGGCTTGAAGTCAGGTCCTGTCCGTGATGAGCGCTCTTGAAATGACTTGGAAACTGCGGGTCTACAGTGGCCTGAATGCGGGGGCCGAGGTGTCCCTGGCACCTGGCCGGGTAGTCATCGGCGCCGACCCGGTGCAAGCGGATCTGGTGCTGGTGGACGCAGGGATCGCCGCTATCCACCTGGTGCTGATGGTCGGGCCTGGCGGGGTACGCCTGCTGGAGTGGGGCGCCAGCGAACCACCGACACAGGCCGGGGTGACGTTAGCGGCAGACGTCGAGTTGCAGGCACTTGCCATCCAGCGTTGTGGTCCGTTGTGCTGGGCATTCTGTACAGAGGGCGAGGTCTTTGCCGAGCGGCTTCCCGAGTCGATCCCCCGGCCCGGATTGCGGGCCGGCTGGTTCATGGTCCCCGGCGCCGGGGTGCTGCTGTTGCTGGCGTTGCTCACTCGATTGCTGAGTCCAGAGGCCGAAGCACAGGGCAAAGCGGACACAGCCGATCCCCAGGTCATGCCACACAGCCTGCCCGTTCCACAGGCCCGGACGCGCCTGGCCCAACTGCTGCGCGAATGGCGCCTGGAAGATGCCCTGACCCTGGAGGACCGCGGTGACACCCTGGTGCTGCGTGGGGCACTGCATGACCGCCAGCATCAGGACTTTCTCAACCTGCAACGCCAGTTCCGCAAGGCATTCGCCGAGCATCCGCTGTTGAAGCTGGTCGATGAGGGCAGGGCCGCTGTGCCCGGGAAACTCGATTTCCCGGTGCGCGCGGTGTCGCTGGGGCGCGTGCCCTATGTGACGCTCACGGACAACCGCCGTTATCCGGTAGGCGCGCTGATGCCTTCCGGTATCCGCATCCTGGCGATCGATGGTCAGGCGATCACTTTGCGCAAGGGGGGGCAGGACTACTCGATCAATCTCAAGGAGCGCCCCATTAATGATGGATGAACTGTTGCAGGAAACACGTGACCCACAAACACGCGCCTGGATGTACAGGGTGCTGGAGCAAGCGCGGCAAGCCCGCGCCGAGCAGATGTCGCGCCCTTTGCCGCCCACAGCATTCCAGGCAGCGCACGACGAGCGAACGGCCCTTGAAGCGGCCTTGAACATCCTGAAAAAACTGAAGGAACATTGAAATGACAGGCATCAGCAGCGGATTCCACGATGGTACCAGCAACACCATGGACATGGTCCACGAAGGCATGGTCAAGCAGGCGCGAGAGGCCAACAAGGCCGTCCTCGAGTCGCTCAGTAAACTCAACGAGAAAAGCGACGACCCCGCGTTGCTGGCCGACATGCGCCACCGTTCGAACATCTGGTCCAACGTGTTCCAGGTCGATGCGACCTTGGGCCAGACCTTCAAGAACACCATCAGCAGCATCCTGCAGAAGTTCTGAGCATGGAGTGCTCGGTGAACAATCTGATGGCGCGCCTGGGCTTGCTGGGTGTCGAGCACCATCACCATGACGAAGCGATGGCGATTGCGCGTTGGCTGGCCCGGCAGCCGGAAACCAGGGAAGCCGCCTGTGCGATACGTATCGCCGGCCTGATGGGGGCGGGACGCTGCGAGGAGGCCCTGGCAGAAGGCAATCAGGCCTCCTGGCCATCCCTCGGCCCGTGGCTGGCGCTGTGCGAGCGCCAGCTGGGCTACATGGCGGCGCTGGAAAGGCGCCTTGAGCGTATGGCGCAGAGCGAGGATTGCGATCTGATCCGGTTTGCCGAGGGTATGCGCGCCCAGGTGGTGGCATGAACGGGTTGACCACCTCATTGTTGACGAGTGAGCCAATAGCGCCGATCCCGCAGCCCGTCCATGTCGCTCGGGACGCTGCTGTATTCCAGGCATGCCTGGTCGAGCAGGGCGCAGGTGCTCTGGAGTTCGTGCAGGTGCCGGCACTGGCACAGCAACAGCGCTTGCAAGTGCTCGCCATGGCAATGGACCTGCTCAACGATTCCTTCAAGGTGGAGGGCGACTCATGAATGGCATTGCTGAAGTGACCCGAGTGGTCACCGATCTGCAGTCCCTGGCGGCACCGTCCGTCGATTCCCGCCAAGTGGCCGAGTTCGAGCAGGCGCTATCCAGCAGTGCCGGCAGCCCTGAGGAGGGGGTGTTGCACAAAGTCGCACAGCTCGGCCAGCAGCATGCCGAAGCCAGGCAGGGCGCGCATGCCAGCCTGGTCTCGGGGGTGGGTGATCCGGTGGCATTGATGGATGCCCATTGGGCACTGATACGCACCAACCTGCAGGTCGAGCTGATTGCCAAGGGCGTGGGACGCACCACGCAGAACATCGAAACCCTGATGAAAGCCCAGTAGGTGCACTGTGAAGAATCCATGGCAGTGCTTGCTGCTTGTGACGGTACTGCTGCTGGGCGGGTGCAAGGTCGAGCTGTACCTGGGCCTCGGCCAGCGCGAAGCCAACGAAATGCTCGCGGTGCTGGATGCCGAGGGCATCGATGCGGTGAAGGCGCAGGACAAGGACGGCAAGGTGAAGATCCTGATCGATGAGGCTGACATCGGCCATGCGGTAGCCGCGCTCAAGCGCCAGGGCTACCCACGGGAGATGTTCTCCACGGTCAGTGATGTGTTCCCCCGGGATAGCCTGATCTCGTCGCCGCTGGAGGAGCACGCGCGGTTGGCCTATGTGAAGTCCCAGGAGTTGTCACGCACCCTGTCGGAAATCGATGGCGTGCTGGTGGCGCGGGTGCATGTGGTATTGCCGGAGCCCCGCGACAGCCTGCGTGCAACGGCCCGTGCGGCCTCGGCGTCGATCTTCATCAAGCATGCGGCGGACGCGGCGCTGGACCTGTACATCGGGCAGATGAAGCAGCTGCTGAGCAACAGCATCGAAGGCCTCGACTACGACCGCATCAGTGTGGTGCTGGTGCCTTCCACGCAGGCTCGCCAGCTGTGGCCGGGGGAGCGTCATGCGACGCTGTTGTCGATTCATGTGATGGAGGGTTCGCGCCTGCGTCTTCTTGCGCTGATTGGGACATTGCTGGGGGTGCTGGTACTGAGCAATCTCGCGCAGTACCTGTGGTGGCGCCAGCGGGCATGAGCATGACCCCGTTTCAGCTTCGCTACTGCCCGGCGCGTTACCTGCACCAGGCTCATTGCCCGGAACCGTTGCGGCAGGTGGCCCAGGTCTTGCCACATTGGCGTCGGGACAGCTCGATCAATGGTTGGTTGCTGTCGACGCTGGACCTGGCCGAACCCTTTGAAATACCGGAACGGCTGGGTGGGCTGGCCCTCTATCCGCAGCCAGCATTCGAACGTGTTCTGGCCACTGTTGGCGGCTTGTTGCATGGCCAGGCCATTGTGCGCCTTCTCGACCGAGCCGGCCAGATGCGCTTGCGCCAGGTGCTCGACGATCAAGGCCAGCGCTATTGCCTGGAGAAATGGCGGCTGATCATCGGCCCATGGCCGCCAGGCTGGCAGCAGGCGCTGCCAAGCGGCGCCCTGGACGTGGAGCTGCCCGTGCAGGGCCTGGCGTTCTGGCTACAGGCCTGCGGGTGTACCGATCCCGGTTTTGCCCGGCGCCTGGCCCTGCGACTGCCTGGCACCGGGGCATTGCCGACCTGGCCGATGAGCGACGATCAGCGCGTCCTGGCGCGCACCCTTTGCCTGAAAGTGGCCCGAGACAGGAGCCCGGAATGTTGCCATTTATTGAACTGAATGATTGCCGGCCGATGGTCGAACCAGGCTGTACCGTGTTGCGCGGCGCCGACTACCAGCGCTTTCTCGACGCCGGCGCATTGACCGAAAGCGCCCACCAGCGGGCCAGCGACATCGATGCCCAGGCCGATGCAGTGCTTGAGGCACAGCAACGGCTTGGGCGGGAGGTCGGGCTGGAAATGGCCGCGGTCGAGCAGGCGGCGCTGATGCACACTGTGCGATTGCGCTGTGCCGAGTTCTATCGCCGGGCCGACCGGCAGCTGAGCGAGGTGGTGTACCAGGCGGTGGCCAAGGTGCTGGGGGCATACCCGGACATCGAGCTGACGCTCGCGGCCACACGTCAGGCGTTGGCTCAGGTTCGCCCACGGGAGGAGCTGATCCTGCACGTGCGCCCTGACCAGGTGCCCGAGGTTCGCCTGCGTATCGATGAAATACTCGCGCAGTTTCCCGACACGGGCCCCCTGGAAATCTGCGGTGATGCTCGGCTTGCACGCGGTGGTTGCCGACTGGAAACCGAAGGTTGCGTCATCGACGCCAGCATCGAGGGGCAACTGAGCGCTTTGCAGCGGGCGTTGTTGCAAGGAGTTCCTGAAAATGAGGCTGCATACGCATGAACCCGCTCGAACATGGCAATGGGGCGGTGCTGGCCGCCGCTGCGCGGGCTATCCGCGATGACCAGGAGCGTGATGCGCTGCTCCAGGTATTCTGGGCGCAGCTTCGTCAGCCTGCTCGACCGTCTGTGCGGGAGGACATCTTGCCCGTGCGCCGGCCATTGCCGCAGCGTGGGATCTTGGTATAGCACCTGGCCCCAAAGCCTGCGGGAACGGGCAAATCCTGCTCAGACCGGCGGCGCCTGCTCTTGCGCCTGCAACCAGCGGATCACCTCGGCGACCGGCTGGATCAGCTCGCCGGGGATGTATTGCTCCTCCAGGCTGTCCGCGAACAGCGCCCGCGCCAGGGGGATGCGTTCCAGCACCGGCACGCCTTCTTCCTCGGCGATCCGGCGCACCCGCAGGGCCTGCTCGTCGGTGTACTTCAGGGTGACCAGCGGCAACGGGGTTTCCCCGGCCTTGTAGCGCAGGCCCACGGCGATGTGGGTCGGGTTGGTGACGATGACCGATGAACGCCTGACGTCCGCACGCAACGTCCCCTGCTGCAGTTCACGGTGGCGTTTGCGGCGCTCGCGCTTGAGCTCCGGCGCGCCTTCCATCTCCTTGTGCTCACGCTTGACCTCATCCTTGCTCATGCGCAACTGCCGGTGATGCTGCCTGCGCTCCAGGCCGTAGTCGGCCGCTGAAATCGCCATGAGGCCAATGGCACAGACGCCGATCAGTTGGCCCAGCAGGCTACCCAGCACAGGCAGGATGCAGCCGATGCCGCACAGTGGGACCCTCAGCAACGCGTGCAGGTTGTCGCTGAGCAGGCCGAGCACCAGTGCGCCGAGCAACAGCACCTTGAGCAAAGACTTGAAAAAGTCGAGCAGGTTCCTGACCGAGAAGATTCGTTTCATCCCCTCCACCGGGCTGACCTTCTTGAGGTCGGGTGAGAGCGATTGCGTGCTGAACACCCAGCCGGTCTGCAGCAGATTGCCCGCGCTGGCGGCAATCAACGTGGTCAGCAGGAACGGCAGGGTGAGCCACAGCAGTTCGTGCAGCAACTGCTGCAGCATCAGCTCCAATGCCTGGCTAAAAGGTAGGTGAAGCAGGGGATCGGGTAGCAGCATCAGCGCTTGCAGGTGGCCGAGGAAGTAGTTGGGAAAGCCCAGGGGCAGCACGGCCAGGCTCAGGATCAGCATGCTGGATACCAGTTCCTTGCTCTTGACCACCTGGCCGTTATGCCGTGCATCGCGCAATTTGGCCCGAGTGGGATGTTCGGTCTTCTCCGTGCTCATGGCTGCTCCAGCAAGGGACCGAGCAGGCGCACCGCGTGCAGCGCGCTGAACAGCTGATCCTGGGCCTGCTCCATCAGCAGGTACAGGTAAGGCACCAGCAATGCGCTGCAGACCAGGCTCTTGATTGGCATGGACAGGATGAACACATTCAGCGACGGAGCGAAGCGGCTGACCAGCGCCAGGCCGAACTCGGCGAGGAACATGGCGATCAGCAAGGGGGCGGCGAATAGCATGCACAGGGTCATCAGGTAGCCGAACTGGGCCAGGAAGAACGCGTTCCACTGTCCGCTGATCTGTGGGTAATAGCTTGCCACCGGCCAGCTGGCGTAGCTGCCCAGCAATGCGCCGAGCAGTCCCAGAAAGGCGCCGCCAGTGAAGAACAGAGTGACCAGGGTCTGCAGCAGCAGTGCTCCGGTGGGGCTGGTCTGGCTGCCCAGCAACGGGTTGAGGGTGGACGCCAGGGTCGCGCCGCGCTGGTTGTCGATGAGAAAGCCGCAGGCCTCCAGCGCCCAGAACGGGATGCACACGATGAAACCGAGCAGTAAGCCGAGCAGCACTTCCTTGCCGATGAGCAGCCCCAGTTGCAGCCCATCCAGGCCTGGCGGCAGCGTGCCCGCCACGCTGGGGTAGATGAATAGTGCCAATGAGCATGCCACGCCATTGCGTACCAATGCGCCGCCCAGTACCTGCTTGCCGAGGATCGGCAGCACGATGAAGCAGCTGAACAGCCTGGGCAGGATCAGGCTGAAGTTCAGCAGGGCCTGTTCTAGGGCCTGGGCAGTCATCGCACCCACAGGACCCGCTCGAGCACAAGGTCGGTGTAGCGGTAGAGCTCGCTGCCCATCCAGTCGGCCGTGACGAACAGGGTAACGACCACCGCGACCAGCTTGGCGACGAAGCCCAGGGTCTGTTCCTGCACCTGGGTCAGCGCCTGGACCAGCGACACCAGGGTGCCCACCAGCGCGGCCATCAGCACTGTCGGCAGGGACAGGATCAATATCAGCCACAGCGCCTGGCTGGCGAAGTGCAGGACTTCGGTACTGCTCATCTCAGCCCCCGTAGCTCAGCACCAAGCTGTGGGAGAGGCGCCCCCAGCCATCGAGCAGGACGAACAGCAGCAGTTTGAACGGCAGCGAGATGGTCACTGGCGAGACCATCATCATGCCCATGGCCAACAGGATGTTGGAAATGATCAGGTCGATGGCGATGAACGGCAGGTAGATCAGGAAGCCGATCTCGAAGGCCCGGGTCAATTCGCTGATGGTGAACGCGGGCAGCAGGACCAGCAGGCTGTTGCCATCGACCTGTTCGGCGTAGCGGCTGGGCCACAACTGGCGGGTGCTGTCGAGAAAGAAGGCGCGTTCGCGTTCATTGACATGCTTGTCGAGAAACGCGCGAAACGGTGCCAGGCCCTCGTCGAGAAAACGTTCGATCGAGGGTGCGTCACCGAGGGTCGTCTCATGGGCATTCAGGTAGTCGTAGGTGGCCATGCCTACCGGCGCCATGACGTAGATACTGAGGATGATCGCCAGGCCATACAAGGCCATGTTGGGTGGGATCTGCTGCACACCCAGGGCGTTGCGCAGTAGCGAGAAGACCACGGTCATCTTCAGGAACGAGGTAGCCATGACTGCGATGAAAGGGGCCAGCGACAGCAGCGCCAGGCCAAGGATCAGGCTCAGTTCGTCGGGCAGCTGGATCATGTCGGGTCGTTTTCCAGCAGCCGGGTCACACGCACCCCGAGACGACCGTCGATGCGCACCAGCAGGCCGCTGCCGATACAGCGCTGATTGGCAAGAATGCGCACCTCGGCCGCCAGCGGGCTGTGCAGCTCGATCAGGGCGCCTGGCCCCAGGGTCGACAGTGTGTGCAGGTCCAGGGTCTGGCGACCGACTTCGAAACTGACCGCAATGGGCAATTGCTCCAGTTCCCCCAGTGCGGTATCGGGCAGCGGTAACGAATCGTGCATGCGGACTAGCTCCAGATGTGTGTCGTCGAGCAGCAGTTCTGCCCAGGGGTGGCCGTCGAGCACGCCGAGCAACCGGGGTGATACTGGCGCGGCGGCGGGTAGCAGCAGGATGTCGCCGGTGCCGAGGCCACGCAGCTCGTGCAGCGACAGTTCGAGGGGGCGCCATTGCAACGAGAGGTTCAGCGCGATGTTCAGACGTTCGCGCATTGGGCGTCTCGGCAAGGTGGCCAGCAGGCGCTCAGAATCGCCCTGCAGCCAGCAGGTCAGCGTGCTGGCGGCATGCTTCAGCGATACTTGCAGGCAGGGCGTGCCCCGGCAGACACCTGCCGGTTCTATACCCAGGCATTGCAGGCCAGGAAGCCAAGGGCTGTCCCGTTGCAGCAACGCCAGTTGCACTGGCGCCGGCAGGCTGGCGAAGTCGGCTTCCTGCAAATGCGGCGCCAGCCATTGCGCCAGATGCTGCCGCCGGCAAAGCAGGCGCACCGGCACGCCCTGCCAATCGACCAGCACGGCCAGGTCGGGGTCGCCCTCGCAAGCGGCGATGTCCAGCAAGGCCTGGCGCTCTGCGTCGCCATAGTTGCGTTGGCGATGGCTCAGCAGTCGCTGCAGGTGCAGCTCCTGTTGGGCAGCGGATGGGAAATTCGCAGGGTTCATGGTTCGGGCCACCACTCGTCGAGCACGTGGCGCCGGTTGCGTGAGCCCTGCTCACCGCCGCCATTGGCGGCAAAACCGAGGCTGACCTGCTGCGCAGGATCCAGCCGTTGCAGACGATCAAGCAGGTCCGCGCAGGCCACCTGCAACTGTCGCAGACTCGCTGGCGCGGCCTGGACCTCTACCTGCAAACCTGAGCCGACATGGCGCATCTGCACCTCGACAGGGCCCAACTGCGGCAGCCGAGCACGCAGCAGGGTCAGTTCGCGGTTGTCGGCTTTGCAACCGAGCACTTGCAGCTGCAGACGATCCACCAGTGCCTGCAGATCTTGGGTGGGTGATACGCCTGGGCAGGACAGTACCCTCTCAACCACTGCACGTTCACAGGTCATGGCATGAACCGGGGCCGGCATGGCGCTTTCATGGGGTTGCAGACGACCCGGCAGGCTGTCGGTGTGCTCGCGAACATCTTGATGCCTGGCCTCGGGCAAATTTGGGCCGGTCGGCTGGTGCGTCTCGGTCTCCTCGGGCTTCGTCGAGGTGAACGGATGACTGACCGAGTCCTCGGTGAGCGCGGGTGGTTCGAGCACAGGTGGGTAGTGGTCTGCCCGGGCCAGGGCGGGCGCCAATGGATAGCCAAGGCCCAGATGGTCTGGCTCCCGAGGGATGCCCTGCCTGTCTGGCGGGGGTAGCAGCAGCTGTTCGAACAACAGCCGCTGGCTGTTCCGGGGAGGCGAGCGAGGCGTGTCAGTCGAGGGGGGTAGTAAGGCAGGCACAGGCAGGGTCTTCATGGTTGCAAGCCACCGTGTAAACAGTGCTCCTCCAACTCGAACTCCTGCCTGCGCTCCGCCAATCGAGTGGCACGCAGGTGTGCCTGGTCCCGCAGTTGGACGAAACTGTCCCTTTTTTTTCGGGTCTGGGCGAGCTGCGCTTGGGCCTGCTGATGTGCCGTGTACTGGCGCGCCAGTGCAGCCTTGCAGGCAACGACTTGCCCATGCAGGCTCGCTTCGCGCTCACCGAGCAGGCCGACCTGCCGGCGCCAGTGCTCCAAGGCACGACAGTCGGTCAACTGGCCGACATGCGCGGCGAACAGGCGTTGTTGTTCTTCGCGGGACCCGCGGCAAAACGCCAGGTGCGCATCGACGGCCTGTGCCTCGGCTTGCTCTGTCGCCTGTAGAAGGGCCAGCTGGCTTCGCGCTTCACGCTCGGCCCGCTGAAGTCTGCGTTGCTTGATTTTCGCAAGGGCGGTCAGGGGCACCGGGTGATCTCCAGTAGTTGGTCGAGGCTCTGCCGCAGCGAGACGTTTTCGTTGGGGGGCTGGCACAGCCAGGCGCGGATGGCTTCGCGTTTGCCGATGGCCTGGTCCGCGAGTGGATCCTGGCCCTGCGTGTACTCACCGATCCTGAGCAGCAGTTCGACTTCCTCATACCGGGCCATCCATTCGCGCAGTAGTCCGGCGGCGGCACGGTGTTCCGGGCTGACGACCTGGTGCATGACCCGGCTGACCGAGCGCAGCACGTCGATGGCCGGGTAGTGGTTGGCGGCTGCCAGGGCCTGTGACAGGACGATATGGCCATCGAGGATCGAGCGGGTTTCCTCGGCGATCGGTTCGTTCAGGTCATCGCCTTCCACCAGCACCGTGTAGAGTGCGGTGATCGAGCCCTTGGCCGATTGCCCGGCGCGTTCCAGCAGGCGCGGCAACTGGGCGAACACCGAAGGCGGAAAGCCGCGCCGGGTCGGCGGTTCGCCCGCGGCCAGGCCGATCTCCCGCTGGGCCCGGGCGAAGCGGGTCAGGGAATCCATCAGCAACAGGACCTTGTTGCCCTGGTCGCGGAAATATTCGGCGACGCTGGTGGCGACGAAGGCCGCCCGGGCGCGCTCCATGGCCGGGCGGTCGGAGGTCGCGACCACCAGCACCGCACGCCGCAGGCCGTGCTCGCCGAGTTCGTGGTGAATGAATTCACGTACCTCGCGACCGCGCTCGCCGATCAGGGCGAGCACGATCACGTCTGCCTCGGCGTTGCGCAGCAGCGTGGCCAGCAGGGTGCTCTTGCCGCCACCGGCGGGGGCGAAGATGCCTGTGCGTTGCCCTTCGGCACAGGTGAGCAGGCCATCGATACAGCGCACACCCAGGCTCAAGGGGGTATCGACCAGCTTGCGGCTCAGTGGCGATGGCGCGTCCCTATGCACGGGGTACCAGGCTTGTGGTGCAGCCGGCGGGCTGCCGTCGAGCGGGTTGCCCAGGCCATCCAGCACCGTCCCCAGCAAATGCTCGCCTACACCCACGCGGTGCATGCCGCCGGTGGGGCATACCTCGGTGCGCGTGCACAGCCCCTGCATGTCGCCCAGCGGAGCGAGCAGCGCCTGGTCCTGCTGCAGGCCGATGACTTCGGCCAACAGTTCAGGCAGGCCGCCCGGCCTGCGCAGCCGGCACAGTTCGCCGACCTGCACGCCGGGCGCCAGTGCACGGATCAAGGTGCCGGTGACCTGGGTGACCTTGCCGTTGGCTTGCACCAGTGTGGCGTTGTTCACGGCGGCCAGCAGGGCCTGGGGAGTCTGGAGCAGCGATGGCGGCATGGGAAAGGTTGCAGCGCGAATGATGGGCGCCATTCTAGGTAGCCTGCCGCGCAGCGGATTTCACTGTGAGGCGCATGTTTTTAGTTTTCGGTCGGACGCTGTCGCGCTTGGCGACAGGCTAAAAAGAAGCGGCCAGTGGCAACAGAGGGGCGCAGGGCTTACCTCTAGCATGGCGCTCATTCTTTGATGCGACGACGAGGTGGGGATGAGCGAAGGCGTCGGCTTTTTACGCAGTGAACCGGGACTGGCCATGCTGCCCGGTTGGGAGGCGCAGGGGCAGTCGGTCCTGCAAGCGCGGCAGGTGGCGCCGATGGCGCAGCAGGCCAGCATGGCGGAGGAGGTGTCCATGGCGTTCTCGTCACTGGCCAACGCGCGGCTCAGTACCCGCAGCCGCGTCACCGATGCGCGCCAGCTGGGTTTGCGCGCGGGCCAGGAGGCCGAGGCCATGCTGGCCAAGGTGCCGGATGTGCAGCGTCGATCACTGGATGAGCTGGTGGCCTGGTTGCGCCAGCACCCTCAGCTGACTCCGGGTGAGCTGCAGGCCCGCCTGGATGGATTTTCTGCTGAGGCCTGTCATCGCTACCTGGCGTTGGCCTATGCCCGCGACGCGTTGGGCACGACGGTTGATGCGCATGGCTTGGCCGGCAAGCTGGACCAGGCCATGGCAGCCTTGACGCAGACCCATGGCCAGGCGATCGAGCTGGGCATCGAGATCGGTCCGCTGGCCCAGGCAACGCAGGCGCAGGGGGTGGCCGAAGTGGTAGCGTTGCGCGGCGTGTACTGCGATTTCCTGTGCGACTATCGCGGGCTCAGGCATGCCTGGGATGAGCTGCGTGCGCGCTTTGGCGATGCCGCCATCGACGACATCGCGCAGTTCATGCTCAACGGCCTGGCCAGCCATATCAATGGGCCGTCCTCGAGCCTGGACAGTAACCGGCTGCAACAGGTCATCAGCGACATGAAGCTGGTGCAGGCGCTCAAGAAACTGGAAGGCGACACTGTCGCGCTGTTCCGCCAGCTTGCCGGAGAGCCCAGTGGCGTACGGACCTTCTGACCTGGTCAGCGACTTGCTGGCGTTGATCGACAAACGCTGGGCAACGGTGCAGGACATCCAGCGCCTGCTCGCGGCGTTGCCGCTTGGCCCGCAGGTGCAACGTATCCAGTGCCTGCGGGAGTTACAGCGGATCTTCCGTCTGCTGCCCGTGCAAGTATTCAGCGACGAGGCGCAACGCGAGCATCTGTTGGCAGTCTGGCAGTTGGCCATGGACCAGGCCGTCGACGATGAGGAGGCGATGCTGTGCGGCGCGCGGGAGGCATGAGCATGGGCTTTTGCACGGCAGCCGTGGCCCAGTTCTGTCGCGACTTGGGTGTGGCGCCAGCGCAACCGCAGGAACCTTTGCTGCGCCTGGAGTTGCCAGGTGCAGGCGTTTTGCAGCTCGAACGGCTAGCAGGGCAGTTGACGCTGTGGCTGGATTTTTCCGTGCACGGGGCGATGTTCGAGCGCGCCATGCGGTGTGCGCTCAGGCAGGTGTACGAACACCAGGCCTGTGGTTGCCTGCTGCGCTGTGGTCTGCTTGCCAACGATCATCTGGTGCTGCTGGCAGGCCTCGACGAACACGGTTTGACCGAGCAGGCCTTGCATCGGGCCTATCGCTTGCTGACGCGGGTACGCACCGAGGTGTTGGCAGCATGAGCGTTATCGAGCTGGCCGGGCAGGCCCATGATTTCTCGCTGCCGTGGGCGCCAGCCGACGCGGCGCTTGCCCAGCCAGAATGCGACGCTCTGCCTATGCCGGGGCAGCCGGTGCAGGCGCACTTGCGTGAGCTGTACCCGCAGCATCAGGCGGCACGCCTGCGTCTGGCGTACGCCAGGCCCGAACATGAACTGCGCAGCCTTTACAACCCGCAGCATTTCACCCGAGCACTGGGCTCGCTGGTGGAACAGCTGCTTGCCTCGCAGGCCCCCGGGTGCCCAGAGGCGGCGGCACTGGTGCAAGCGCTACTGGCCGACCGCCGTACGCTGGAGTGCTGCGTTAACGTCCTGCTCAAGGTGTGAATACATGAAATTGTCGAACGAACAGCAGGATGTCTTGCAGTTGTTGGCCTGGTTGCATCTGCAATGCGGTTGGCCCGAACGGGCGCGGGTGTTGCTGGAGGTGCTGTTGCGCGCCGATCCCCAGCATCGCGCCGGGTGTCGAGCCGCAGTGGTGGTGGCGCTGGAGCTGGGCGATTGGGCGGGGGCCGAACGTCAGTGCCTGGCGCTGCGTGACGCGGGCGAGCTGCAGCCGCCCTTGTGGCTGTGCCTGAGCCAGGCACAGCAAATGGCCGGCCGATTGGAGCAGGCCCAGGCCACCTATGCCGAGTACCAGCGGCGCAAGGCATGCCCATGAATCAGCTGCCCCGAATACTTGGCCAGATCGGCGCACGCAAGGACCTGATGCTGGCCGTGATGTTGCTGGCGGTGGTGTTCATGATGATCCTGCCGCTGCCGCCCCTGCTGCTGGACTTGCTGATCGCCCTGAACATCACCATCGCCGTAGTGCTGCTGATGATGTCGGTGTACGTGGTCTCGCCGCTGCATTTCTCGGTGTTCCCCTCGGTGCTGCTGGTCACCACGCTGTTCCGCCTGGCGCTGTCGATCAGTACCACGCGGATGATCCTGCTGGAGGCCGATGCCGGGCAGATCGTGCAGACCTTCGGCGACTTCGTGGTGGGCGGCAACCTGGTGGTGGGCTGCATCCTGTTCCTGATCATCACCATCGTGCAGTTCCTGGTCATCACCAAGGGCGCCGAGCGGGTGGCGGAAGTCAGCGCGCGGTTTTCCCTCGACGCCATGCCGGGCAAGCAGATGAGCATCGACGGCGACCTGCGCGCCGGCGTCATCGACGTCAACGAAGCCCGTGAGCGCCGCGGCGAGGTGGAGAAGGCCAGCCAGATGTTCGGTGCCATGGATGGCGCGATGAAGTTCGTCAAGGGCGACGCTATCGCCGGGTTGCTGATCATCATCGTCAACCTGCTGGCAGGGCTGGCCATCGGCGTGATGCAGAAGGGCATGAGCGCGGGTGACGCGCTGCAGCTCTACGCGGTACTCACCGTCGGTGACGGTATGGTCAGCCAGGTGCCGGCGTTGTTGATCGCCATCACGGCGGGAATCATCGTCACCCGTGACGGTCAAGGCGCCCATGACTTGGGGGCGAATATCGGCAGCCAGGTCATGGCGCAGCCCAAGGCGCTGCTGATCGGTGGCGCCTTGCTGGGGTTGTTCGGTCTCATCCCGGGCTTCCCGACAGTCACGTTCTTCATTCTCGCATTGATGGTCGGGGGCGGTGGCTGGTGGGCGCTCCGCCAGCGGCGTGTCGAAGAGGCTGACCAGCAGCACAGTGGCGGTCTGCCGGCGTTGCTGGCCAATGGTGCCGGTGCGCCAGCGCTGAAACCCGCAGGCAAGGCGAAGATGGGCGCCGACCCGCAGGCCTTTGCCCTGACGGTGCCCTTGCTCATCGATGTGGACAGCGAGTTGCAAGCCGCCCTGGAGGCCGCCTCGTTGAACGATGAACTGGCACGGGTCCGCCAGGCGCTCTACCTGGACCATGGCGTGCCGTTCCCTGGTATCCGCCTGCGTTTCAACAGCGCGCTTGGCCCTGGGGAGTACCGCATCCTGTTGCAGGAAGTGCCGGTGGCGCGAGGCGAACTGATGCCTGGGTATCTGCTGGTTCAGGAGCAGCCAGCTCAGCTGGCGCTTGTCGGCGTGCCCTACGTAGAGGGCCAAGCGCTGTTGTCTGGGCGTGCCAGCCTTTGGGTGGAGCAGGACCTGCGTGATTGCCTGGAGCGTGCCGGCTGTGCCTTCCTGGCAGTCGACCAGGTACTTGCCTGGCACCTGTCCCATGTCTTGTGCGAATACGCCGGGGATTTCATCGGCATCCAGGAGACCCGCTACCTGCTGGAGCAGATGGAGCAGGGCTATGGTGAGCTGGTCAAGGAGGTACAGCGGATCCTGCCGTTGCAGCGAATCAACGAGGTCTTTCAGCGGTTGGTGGGCGAGGGCATCTCGATCCGCAACATGCGTTCGATCCTCGAGGCCCTGGTCGAATGGGGGCAGAAGGAAAAGGACGTGGTGCAGTTGGCCGAATATGTGCGCAGCAGCCTCAAGCGCTACATCTGCTACAAGTACGCCAGTGGCCACAACCTGCTGCCGGCCTACCTGCTCGACCCGGCGGTCGAGGAGATGATCCGCAACGGCATCCGCCAGACCAGCGCCGGCAGCTACCTGGCCCTGGAACCTGCGCAGAGCGATGCCTTTCTCGCCCAGGTCAAAGCTGCGGTGGGCAACCTGCATGAAGCCCAGGCAAGGCCCGTGCTCGTGGTGTCCATGGACATCCGGCGCTATGTGCGCAAGTTGGTCGAAGGCGTTTATTCCGACTTGCCTGTGCTGTCCTTTCAGGAACTCACCACGCAGATCAACATCCAGCCACTGGGGCGCATTGGCTGACGCCATTCTGGCGTCAGAAACCGTACCCCTGAACTACAAAATCGCGGCCGGGCCTGACGGAACGACCGCCACCGCCTCATTAGACTGCATCTGTCGGTACCTCGACCTGGTCATGGCCAGGCTCACCTCGAGACGGGGTAACCAGCCAATCGGAAGCAGATGATGAGCAGTTCTATCGATGTATTGAATCGCCCTGCGCCCTTGTCGCCTGTCGATCGCGTGGCCCCCCCGCCGATCTGGGTGGACATTCAGAGGGTGGAGCGGTTTCTCGACCAAAACGCGATCACGGCAGCGGATGGTCAAGGCCTGCCTTTGAGCCGCGAGTACCGGCGCCAGGTCATAGAGACCTTGCTGGGCCCCGAGGGGCAGGCGCGATTGGCGCAGAGCCGACCCTACTTCGACAGCCTGCTGCCGCATCCGCTGCCCGACCAGCCTGTCGATGCGCTGATCCAGTTGCTGGAAGCCTATGCGGCGTGGTTGCCGGGCGCACCCGTGCAGCTGGTGAACCTGGGCGAACGGCTACGCATGGACGAGCTGGTAATGGCGGCGATGGGTTTGCGCATGCGCAAGCAGAAAGCCGAGCGTACCGAGCTCAGCGAGCAACTGAAGAGCCTCACCGCGGAGCTGAAGATCTTCAGCGTGATCCAGTCCAAGGTCAACGTGGTCATGGCAGCCAAGGGCACCTTCGATCTTCAGGACCCGGGCTTCAACCTCTTCGACCCGAAGTTGTACGACCTGGATGCGGCTGCCTGGGAAACCAGCCCTGAACGCCGATTGCTTGCGTCGTACGGCAATGCAGTCGTGACGGTGCGGCAGTTCCTGGCAGACACGCCCACTGGCATTTCGCCCAACGGCAGTGATCGTCGTCCACACAGGGTCAGCGGACCGATGGATGGCCTGGAATCGCAATATAGCTGGCACAAGGACAACAACCCGCTGGCCAACTTCTCCCAGGCCTTGAGCGATCGCACCCGCATCGTCAACGACAAGGTGACCGAGCAGACCACCCTGCTCAATGACGTGGGGTCGCGGTACACCACCTCCACCGAGGTGATGATGAAGTTCGTCGAGACGTGGTTCTCGATGCTGTCGAAGATTATGCAGAACTGAGGTGATTGATGACTGCAGCACAACAGATAGGCGCCGATGCCATCGAGGCCGAGGCGATCGAAGGTTTCTTCGCTGAGGGCGGCACGTTCGCCATGTTGCGCGGGATTGGCGCGGCACAGCTTGAAACGCTCTATGCCCAGGCATTCGGCTTCTACCAGGGGGGGCGGTTGGAGGATGCCTTGACGATGTTCAAGGGGCTGGCGGCGCTCGACCACTACGACGCCCGGGCATTTCTCGGGGTGGCAGCCTGCTACCAGGCGTTGCAGCGTTATCAGGAGGCGTTACCGGCCTACGCCTACGGCGCAATGCTTGCACCGCACGACCCACGTTTCTGCTTGCATGCCGCTGAATGTCAACAGCATCTGGGTGACCTGGTTTCGGCCCGCAGCGGCTACGAACACGCGCAGGCGTTGGCAGAGAACGGTGAACAGGGTGGTTTGGCGAGCAGGGCACAGGGGCTACTTGAGGCATTGCGACAGAAGGAGGCTGCGAGCCATGCGAACTGAACACTTCGTCACTGAAGCGCGGGTGATCGCGGCTGCAAGCGAGATTGAAACGCCAATGACGGGCACGGCCGTCCGCTTGCCAGGCGATACCGGTATGGCCTCGGTAGCCACGCCATCCCGGCCTGATCGTAATGTCAGGTTGGACCCTCCGGTGATTCAGGAGTCTCTGGCAACCGGACGCGACCTTCACGGCCTGCTCGATAAAAGTGTCGACCCCGGGCGCTTCATGCAGCCGGCATTGGCCACGCTACCCGATGTCGGAGCGTTGATACTCGGGCAGCTCGCCGGAGAGATTTCCGATGCCGAGCTGGATATCCGCCTCACTGAACTGCTGAGCCGGTTGGGCGCCCGCCAGACCGAACTCAACCTGCAGCAAGTTCGGCAGATGACCGAGCAGAACCGCCAGCAGATGGCGCTCAACGCGCAGAAAATGGCAGAGGTGAGCCAGCGCCATCAGGACGCCGGCACGGCGAGTGTTTTTGCCAAGGTCTTCGGCTGGGCAGCGGCCATCGTGTCCATCGTGGTCGGCACGGTGATGGTTGCGACGGGCCTGGGCGCCGTGGCGGGCGCCCTGATGATCGCCGGTGGCGTCATGGGGGTCGTGTCCATGTCGTTGAACCAGGCAGCCGAGGACGGGCATATCTCCAAAGAAGTGATGAAGTACCTCGGGCCTGCGCTGATGGCGGTGGAAGTCGCCCTGGCCCTTGCCTCGGTGGTGCTCACCTGTGGCGGCAGCCTTGCGGTGGTCGCGGCCAAAGTGGCCGGCAGGGTGAGTGGCAAGGCTGCGCAGGTTGCCCTGTCGGTGGGCCAGAAAATCCAGAGTGTGGCCTCCAGCGGGGGCTCCTCGGTTGCCAGCGCGGGCACCCAGGCCAAGCTGCAGATGACCTTGACCGGTGCCGGCATGGCGACCGCCACGCTGTCGGGCGCAGGTGAGGCTGCCAGTTCGGTGATGCAAGGGCTGGCGCTGCGCAGCGAGGCCCAACTGGCCGAAATGCGCCTGGTGCTGGAGCAGGGCCATGGCTATCTCGAGCAACTGGCCAAGGAACTTGAACAACTACTCGCAAAGAAGCAGCAACGCTTCGAGCAACTGCTGGAAATGTTGAGCGTACGCCACAAAGCCTGCGCGGACATCGCCTGTCGAAACGTCATCGCTTGATCAAGGAGCAATCATGAATCTGTCTATTACCAACATCGATCATATGCCCGCCCTGGATTCCCCATCACCGCTGAGCGAGGGACACAATGCCGCGAAGCCGTTGTGGGCGATGCTGGCAATGCCGTGTCCGGCAGCGAGAGCGAAGATCTGCGCGCGGCCAGGGCAAGTCGACCTGGATGCGCCACAGGCGATGCCTTGCAGCCAGGATCTTCAGAGCCTGCTGGCCATTCTCCGCGCTGCCATGCAGGTGCGCGACGGTAACGCGCAAGGGCGCAGAACCCAGGCTGAGGTCAGCGTGCAGGCCAGCAAGGAACAGATCGGCTGGATGAGAACCGCCAGCAACGCGCTGTTCGCCTCGGCGGTTGTCAGTGGTGCTTTGAGTGTTTTCACGTTGGCCAGTGGCACCATCGGCATGCGCCGAAACCTGGATGATGCGAGCACGATCAAAAGCCTGGAACAAGCCAACCATACCGCCAGATATGATCAGCCTGGCGAGGTGACAATGGCCTCGAAAAAACAGATCGACTCGAATCGTATCGAGGTCAAGCATCTGCAGAACGGCATCGATACCCGCAACACCACCTTGCACACGCTCAATGGGGTGGCACAAAGCGGGGCTGCATTCGGCACCGGCATCGCCCACGCCATCAAGTCGTTGCAGGATGTGTGGGCCAAGGAGCAGGAACTTGAAGCAACGGTTGCTGGCAACCAGAAGGAGCTGTTCCAGCGCAACACCGATGACCTGGCGAAAGTGATCGACCAGCTTCGCCAGCTCATTCAGGAGATCCTGCGTAACGACAACCAAGGATTCAGGGCCGCGGGCGTGATGGTATGAGCGCGTCGCGCAGCATGAACATCGACAGAGGCCGCGGTCTTTTCTTCCGGTATTTTGATAGAGGTTTGCAGAATGATTGAATCGGTTTCCACGGCTTGGGTATTTGGTGCCAGCCTGAATCCAGTCAATGAGCGCAGTGACTGCGCACAGGTCAAGACCAGCGAGTCCGCGCAGCGCTTGGCCCGTCACGAGGAGCCGCAGAAACATGGCATCCTGATGCGGCTGTTCATTACGATTGCCGCGTTCTTCGGCTTTCGCACCGGTGGCCTGGCGGGTGGGACGCAGGCCACGGCCTCGGCGCCGGACGTGATGCGCTCACTCAACGAACAGATGGCCAAGGGACTCCCGGATGTCATGAGGTCGCAGGCAAGCGGAATACTGGCCAAGCAGGAAAGCCTGCCAACCGAGCAGTTCATGGCCAGCTATACGGAGCAGCTCACGGGCAGCAACATCATGCGTAACGCCAACTGCCTGTTGTCGAATGTCGTCAAGTTGGGCGAGCTTGTACCTGCGCTGAAGGTTGCGACGAGCATCAACGAGGTCGATATCGTCGGCGGATATTCTTTGAAGGAAGCCCAGTTCCCGGACAATATCGCACTGATGCAGAGCGACCCGAAGGCTGCCGCCAGGGTGCTCGATGCGGTAATGTTCCTGGCCTCGCGATTTGCCGAGTTTCCGGACCCCGAGCAGGTGGGACCTGAAGCGATGGTGGCGTTCGTCAAAGAGGTTGATGCCGAGTTCATTGAGTTGTTTGCCCAGAAGCCTGGGGTGCAGGTACCAGCCGTCGTGGTGGATGCACGCGAAGATGACCCTTCGGTGAGGGCCGACACTTTGGGCGGAGCGAGCGATGCTCAACGTGTGAAACCTGAAGAAGTTTACGACACGACGACTGTCAGTCAGCCTGATCCGGTAACGTCGTTGAAAGCCATCAAGCTCGGCTTTGTCAAGATTGACGACGAGGTCGCGTTGCCAACGCGCAATGACTTCTACGCGACCATGAATTCGCTGCAGCGGCCGACCAGTCCGCTCTCCGAGTCGTTTGAGCATCTGGAGCATCTTGCCGAACATGGCAGTGCTGCCGAGAAGGCAATCGCTTCAATGGTCCTGGACCACCAGGCAATAGGGCAGTCCCACTCTTACGGCGATCTCTTCGGGCAGCGCAAGCTGGAGCCCAATCTGCTGCAGGCCCACTCCGCGCACTCGTTCGTGGACACGCTGCAGAAGAAGCTGGACATGGCAGCACGCCTGCTAGGTGACCTGCAAGCCGCCCACGCGGCTTGAGTGCAACGCTGGCTGGGGGCTTCGGGCTTCAGCCAGCTCTTCGAATTCCCGCCCGCTCACCCCGTGTGAAACCAGCCCAGGGTGATTATCGTCACCACGAGATAGCGCCCGCCCTTGGCCACGGTGACCAGCAGCACGAAGCGCCAGAAAGGCTCGCGCATGATCCCAGCGATCAAGGTCAGTGGGTCGCCGATCACCGGCATCCAGCTCAGCAGCAACGACCATTGCCCCCAGCGTTGGTAGCGCTGCTGGGCGCGCTCCAGCTGGCGGGCGCTGAACGGGAACCAGCGTTTGTCGCGCAGGTGCTCGATGGCCCGGCCCAGCAGCCAGTTGACGATGGACCCCAGCACATTGCCGAGCGTGGCGACCAGCAGCAGGGTTGCCCAGGCTTGCGGGTCGCGCAGCAGCAGGCCGACCAGCACCGCCTCCGATTGCAGTGGCAGCAGGGTGGCGGCGCCGAAGGCGCTGAGGAACAGCGCCCAGAGGCTGAGCATCAGTAGTTGGCGACCACGGTGTCGCGGTCGTCCAAGGTCACGCCGATGACCTGGTAGGCGTCCTTGTGGTCACCCATCTCCATGCCCGGCGAGCCCATGGGCATGCCGGGCACGGCCAGGCCCTTGAGGTCGGCGCGGCTGGCCAGCAGGCGCACCTGCTCGGCCGGCACATGGCCTTCGACGAACTTGCCGTTGATCACGCCGGTATGGCACGACGCCAGGCGTGGCGCCACGCCCAGGCGCTGCTTGACCGCGCTCATGTTCGGCTCGACATGGTCGTTGACGGTGAAGCCGCTATCGCCCAGGTGCTTGATCCACGCCTTGCAGCAGCCGCAGTTGGGGTCGCGGTAGACGTCGATGGTCTCGGCGGCCTGGGCCAGGCCGGTGATGGCCAGCAGGCCAAGGGTGAGCAGGTGTTTGCGCAGCATGGTGAAGCTCCTGTGAAACTAAACATATCTGGTTGATCAGCGCCGCTCCTACAGGGACACTGGCAGCTCATAAAGGACCGGCGTCAAATTTCAGAAACGCAGGCGGACCCCGGCCACCAACCGGGTCTGGCCGATGTCCTCGTCATTTTCTCGGGCCTGGTCGGCGCGGTTGCCGTGCAGGCGGTTGAAGCTGACCCCGACGTAGGGCGCGAACGCGCGCGTGATCTCGTAGCGCAGGCGCAGGCCCACCTCGCTTTCGGCCAGCCCCGCGCCTTGTTCGCGCCCGCCGTCGTTGCGCCCGAAGAAGTTGGCTTCGACGGTCGGTTCGAGGATCCAGCGATTGGTCAGCAGCATAGCGTAACCGGCCTCCAGGCGCAGCGCGGTCTGCTGCCGCTCGCCGGCATAGGCGGTGGCTTCCAGCTCCAGGCCGTAGAGCGGCGTGCCCTGGATGCCGAAGGCTGCCCAGCTTTGGCCGCTGGCGGGCTTGAAGTCCTGGCGCACACCGCCGACCAGTTCCCACCAGGGGCTGATGGCATGGCCCCAGAGCGCCTGCAGCTCAGCTTTGTGGGTCTTGCCCTGTTCACGCTCACCCTCGCTGCGCAGCCACAGGCGGTCTATATCGCCGCCGACCCAGGCGGTAGCGTTCCAGTTCAGGGCGCCTCTGTTTTCGAAGTTCTGGTACTCCAGCTGGTCGACGATCACTGCCCAGTTGGTTGCCCGGTCGTGCACCTGATGCCCTGGCAGGAGCGGGAAGGCGGCGCGGCGGTCGGCGTCGGTGACTACCGGCAAGGGTGTGCGTGGTTGGTCGGGGGGCGTCGCCGCGTGGTTCATCAGGCTGTGGTCCATGGGCATGCTGCCATGGTTCATCTGGCCGTGGTCCATTGGCATGGCGCCGTGGTTCTTATGGTCCATGCCCGCAGCCAGGGCCCGTTCGCTGGCCAGCAAGGCCATCAGTGCGACACCGGTGACGATACGGCGGTTGCAGTTCTCATTCATCGACCCGTACCTCGCGGAACATGCCGGTCTCCATGTGGTAGAGCAGGTGGCAGTGGTAGGCCCAGCGGCCCAGGGCGTCGGCGGTCACACGGTAGCTGCGCCGGCTGCCGGGAGGGATGTCGAGGGTGTGCTTGCGTACCAGGAAGCGCCCTTGTTCATCTTCCAGGTCGCTCCACATGCCATGCAGGTGGATGGGGTGGGTCATCATGGTGTCGTTGACCAGGGTGATGCGCACCCGCTCGCCATACTTCAGACGCAGCGGCTCGGCATCGCTGAACTTGATGCCGTCGAACGACCAGGCGAAGCGTTCCATGTGTCCGGTCAGGTGCAGTTCGATGTCCCGTGACGGTTCGCGCCCGTCCGGGTCGGGATAGGGACTGCGCAGGTCGGCGTAGGTCAATACCCGGCGGCCATTGCCGCGCAGGCCGATGCCGGGGTCGGCGAGGTTGGCGCGGGGGGCCATGGTCTGCATGTCCACCAGCGGGTTGTCGGTCTCGCTGGTGGGGTGGCTTTGCATCATGGGCATGCCAGCCATGGCCGAGTGGTCCATGCCCGCCATGCTGCCGTGGTCCATCGCCGGCATGTTCGAATGGTCCATCTGGCCCATGCCGCCATGCCCCATGTCGTCCATGTTCAGCACCGGGCGTGGGTCCGGCTCGGGTACTGGAGCCTGCAATCCAGCGGCGCGGGCCAGGGTGCCACGGGCGAAGCCGGTACGGTCCATGCTCTGGGCGAACAAGGTGTAGGCGGGCAGGTCGCCCACGGTGACCAGCACGTCATAGGTTTCGGCCACGGCGATGCGTAGTTCGTCCACGGTAACCGGGGTCACCGGCAGGCCGTCGGCGGCGATCACCGTGAGCTTCAGGCCGGGGATGCGAAAGTCGAAATAGGTCATCGCCGAAGCGTTGATAAGGCGCAGGCGCACGGTTTCGCCGGGCTGGAACAGGCAGGTGAAGTTGCCGTCCGGTGGCTGGCCGTTGAGCAGGTAGGTGTAGCCGGCAGCGCTGATGTCGGCGAGGTCGGTGGGGCTCATGCGCATCTTCGCCCAGGCCCAGCGGTTGTCGAGGGTGTTGCGCCAGCCGCTTTCGGCGACATCGTTTATGAAGTCACCCACCGTGCGCTTGTGGTAGTTGAAGGCGTCGGACTGTTTCTTTAGCGTAGCCATCAGCGCTTCCGGCGCCTGGTCCGACCAATCGCTGAACAGCAGTACATGGTCGCGCTGGTACCTGTGCGGCTCAGGCTCGCGGGGTTCGATGACGATGGCGCCGTACACGCCGGCCTGCTCCTGCAAGCCGGAGTGGCTGTGGTACCAGTAGGTGCCGCTCTGGCGCAGGGTGAACTGGTAGAGGTAGTCGCCGCCCGGTTCGATGCCGGCGAAGCTCAGCCCCGGCACGCCGTCCATGTTGGCCGGCAGGATGATGCCGTGCCAGTGGATCGAGGTGGGCTGGTCCAGGCGGTTGCGCACGCGCAGGGTCACGGTGTCGCCTTCGCGCCAGCGCAGCTGCGGGCCGGGCAGGCTGGCGTTGATGGTCTGCGCGGTGCGTGGGCGGCCGGTGATATTGACCGGGGTCTGGCCGATGAACAGTTCGAACTGCTGGCCACTCAGGTCGTGCAGCGGCAAGCGCCCCTCTGCTGCCTGGGCCAGCGGGCGCCACAGGCCGAGGCCGGCCAGGGCGGTGGCGGCGCCCAGGCCCTTGACGAAGGTGCGGCGGGTTGGAGTCGGTGGCATGGCGTGCTCTCGCTACGAAACTGCCACCATCCTCGCCGCCAGTGCCTGTCAGCTGGCTGAGGCGCGGATTACAGATTTGTCAGGCAGCCGTCTCGGCGCTTTCCAGGTCGCGCATCAGCAAGCCGAACTCCAGGGATACCTGCTCGGGGATCGGCAGGTAGACCACATGGCCATCGCCCGGCGCCACTTCGATGGCCTGCTGCTGACGGTTGCGCAGGCGGTGCAGGTCGAAATGGTAGTTGCCACGCGGAGTCATCAGTTCCAAGTGATCGCCCACGGCGAAACGGTTCTTCACCTTGACCTCGGCCAGGCCATCGACCCGCGCCCCGGTCAGCTCGCCGACGAACTGCTGGCGCTCGGACACCGAGTTGCCGCGCTGGTAGTTCTGGTACTCGTCGTGCACATGGCGGCGCAGGAAGCCTTCGGTGTAACCGCGCTGGGCGAGGGATTCGAGGCTGGCCATCAAGCCGCGGTCGAACGGCCGTCCGGCCACGGCGTCATCGATGGCCTGGCGGTAGGACTGCACGGCGCGGGCGCAGTAGAAGTGCGATTTGGTACGGCCCTCGATCTTCAACGAATGCACGCCCATATGTGCCAGGCGCTCGACGTGCTGGATGGCGCGCAGGTCCTTGGCGTTCATGATGTAGGTGCCGTGCTCGTCCTCGAACGCCGGCATTTCTTCGCCCGGGCGGTTGGACTCCTGCAACAGGAACACCTGGTCAGTGGGGGCGCCTATGCCCAGCGTGGGTTCGAATTCGCGGACGATGTCGCCGGTAGCGTTCTCGGTGGCCGGGGTCGCCTCATACTTCCAGCGGCAGGCATTGGTGCAGGTGCCCTGGTTGGCATCGCGCTTGTTCAGGTAGCCTGACAGCAGGCAACGCCCGGAGTAGGCCATGCACAGCGCGCCATGCACGAACACCTCCAGTTCCATCTCTGGCACCTGCTGGCGGATCTCCTCGATCTCTTCCAGCGACAGCTCCCGCGACAGGATCACCCGGGTCAGGCCCATGCCCTGCCAGAACTTCACGCTGGCCCAGTTCACCGTGTTGGCTTGCACCGAGAGGTGGATGGGCATCTGCGGGAAATGCTGGCGCACCAGCAGGATCAGCCCAGGGTCGGACATGATCAGCGCATCCGGGCCCATCTCGATCACCGGCGCCAGGTCCTTGAGGAAGGTCTTGAGCTTGGCATTGTGCGGGGCGATGTTGACCACCACGTAGAAGCGCTTGCCCAGGGCCTGCGCCTCCTGGATGCCGAGGGCCAGGTTGGCATGGTCGAATTCGTTGTTGCGCACCCGCAGGCTGTAGCGCGGCTGGCCGGCGTAGACCGCGTCGGCGCCGTAGGCGAAGGCATAGCGCATGGTCTTGAGAGTACCGGCGGGGGCGAGCAGTTCGGGCTTGGCGGGAGAGGTCATGGTGCGCACCGGGGCAAAAGGCGCGGATGCTAAGGCGGCGGCGCCTTGCAAGTATTGATCTGGGTCAACGGCACTTTTACCGATGCGCAGCGCACTAAATGGTTGAGCCCTCGAGGAACGCCGATGAACGAAACCGTACTGCAGAACAAAGCCCTGACCGTGTTGTTGGCCCTGGTGACCATCGCCTTCATCTGGATCATGTTGCCGTATTCCGGCGCGATCTTCTGGGCGGTGATCCTCGGCATCCTCTTCGCACCGCTGCAACGCCACCTGTTGCTGCGCTGTGGCGGGCGACGCAACCTGGCGACGGCGGTGGCCCTGGCCACCTGCTTGCTGGTGGCGGTGCTGCCGGTGATCATCATCAGCGCCCTGCTGGTGCAGGAGGGGGCTGCGTTGTACCAGCGCATCGAGAGTGGCCAGCTGGATATCGCCGGCTATATCGAACGGGGCAAGGACATGTTGCCGGCCTATGCCCAGCATTTCCTCGACCGCATGGGCATGGGCAACCTTGATGGCCTGCGCGACAAGATCACCAAGTGGGCGACCCAGGGCAGCCAGTTCCTCGCCGGCCAGGCGTTCAGCTTCGGCCAGGGCACCTTCGAGTTCCTGGTGAGCTTCGGCATCATGCTCTACCTGCTGTTCTTCTTCCTGCGCGAGGGGGCGGAGCTGGCGCGCAAGGTGCGCCAGGCGGTGCCACTGCCCGAGCAGCAGAAACGCCGTCTGCAGCTGAAGTTCAAGCGCGTGGTGCGGGCCACGGTCAAGGGCAACCTGCTGGTGGCGATCACCCAGGGTGCGCTGGGCGGGCTGATCTTCTGGATACTGGGCATTCCCAGCGTGCTGGTGTGGGCGGTGCTGATGGCGTTCCTGTCATTGCTGCCGGCAGTGGGCGCGGGGATCGTCTGGGGGCCGGTGGCGCTGTACTTCCTGCTGACCGGGGCGATCTGGCAGGGGATCGTGCTGACCGCGTTCGGTGTGCTGGTGATCGGCCTGGTGGACAATCTGCTGCGGCCGATCCTGGTGGGCAAGGACACGCGCATGCCGGATTACCTGGTATTGGTTTCGACCCTGGGCGGGTTGGCGGTGTTCGGGCTCAATGGGTTTGTGATCGGGCCGTTGATCGCGGCGCTGTTCATTTCCAGCTGGGCGATCTTTGCCTCGACCAAGCCGCAGGTGCAGTTGCCGTCTTGAATGGGGCGCAAGGCGCCCCCCGGGGTCAACGGAAGCTGTAGGAAACCCCGGTATAAACCCCGAACCCTTCCCCCGGCGTCGAGCGGGCGATGTCCTGCCCGGCATCGTTGTACCCCGGCGTCACCGTCGCCGCGTAACGCTTGTTGGTCAGGTTGCGCAGGTCGAGCCAGGTCTGCCAGTCGCGCTTGGGCGAATCCCAGCCCAGGCGTGCGCCGAGCAGTGCGTAGGCGTCGGCGTGGTAGCTGTTGGCGTAGTCCACCTGCACCTTGGACGCCATCTGCGTGTTGATTCCGGCGTAGAAACCACTCGGCCAGTCGTAGCGCAGTTCTGCCTGGTAGTAGTGCATGGGGATGCCGGGCAGGCGGTTGTCGCCGAACTTGTCGTCGTCGCGGTAGTGGAAATCGCTGAAGGTGTAGGCCTGGCGCAGGCTGAGCTTGCCGGTGCCGGGTTGTTCCCAGAGAAGGCTGTCCAGGCCGGCTTCGATGCCTTGGTGCACGGTGGGGCTGGCATTGAATTCGCCCGTGACGGTCGGTTCGATCTCGACAGTCAGCAATTCGTGCCGTACCTGAGAGTAGTACCAAGCCAAGTCCCAACGGCCGATTACCGAGTCGCCACGCGCGCCAAGTTCAAGCGTTGTGGCAGTCTGATTCTGCATTTCAATTGGCTGCGTCTGGAACTGTTGGCCTTTTACCTTTGGCGAACTCCAGATGAGCGCCCAGGGATGAGGTGGTTCGACCGAACGACTCAGATTGCCGTAGACCTGCAAGTCAGGTCGGATGTCGTAGCGCAGTCCGACCCGAGGAGCATAGTCCCAGTCATGCTGGCTGACCTTGCCGCCAACAGTAGGGTAGGTCACATCGCTTTCACGGCGGGTGTAGATCATCGCCAGGCCCGTGGTCAGCCACAGGTTCGGAATCAGCTCCAGATCGTTGCCTGCATGCAACACAGTGTCCGAGCCCTGGTAGCTGAAGTCGCGGGTGCGGGCGCCAAAGTTGTCGCCGCCGGGGCGGGCGAACTGCGAGGCGCCGCTGTTGGGCAGGTGCTTGGTGGTGCGCCAGCCTAGCGTGGTCTTGCTCTCATGGCCAAACAGGGTGTCACGACGCAAGTAGTTCAGCGTGCCGCTGACATCGGTGTAGGCGACCTTCAGGCGCATCGGGCCTTCACGCAGGTCCATCGGGTAGTCGTGATAGACCAGCCCCGCCTCCAGGCGCGAGTCGTCATCCAGGAAGAAGGTGGTCTTGTTGCCGACCCAGGTGCTGCCCGGTTGCGGGCGGCTGTCATCGCGGGCCAGGTAGGCCGGGTTTGCCGCGCGCGGATCGTGCTTGATCTGGTCCTTGGTCAGGCGCCCGGCCAGGTCGTTCTCGGTCTCGCGGTAGCGCAGGTAGAAGCGCGTCTCCAGGTTCGGGTTGAAGCGGTAACCGACGTTGGCGGCGATGCCCTTGGCGCTGCCACTGCTGTGCCGCTGGAAGCCGTCGTACTCGGCGTCGGTAAGCGCTACGTAATAGTCGAGGTTGCCCAGCACCTGCCCGGAGCTGATGTGCCGGCGCTGGTAGCCACGGCTGCCGACTTCGTAGCGCACCTGCAAGGGCGCGGCATCGTAGCCGGTGTGGGTCACGTAGTTGATCGCGCCGCCCAGCGCCAGCGAGCCCTGGTCGAAGCCGTTGGCACCGCGCAGCACTTCGGCGCGGCTCAGCCACAGCGGTTCGAACAGCTCATAGGGCGTGCCGCCGGGACCTGTCAGCGGCAGGCCGTCGAACATCGTGTAGACCCCCGAACCGTGGGCACCCGGCGCGCGGTTGATGCCCGAACCACGGATCGACAGCTTGATGCCGTCGTTGCCCGCCGACTGGGCGAACACTCCCGGCTGGTAGGCCAGCACATCCTGATTGGTCGCCACCCGGCCCTGGCCCACCTTGTCCATGTCCACCAGGTTGCTGGCGCCGGGGATTTCACGCAGGTGATCGGCGGCGGCTTCCAGCTCGGACTGTTGATGGTCCTGGATCAGCACCTGGTCGAGTTCGACGCGGTTGGCGGCCTGGGCGGAGCTGGCGACGAACAGGGCCAGCAGGGAGTAGGGCAGGGTGGGGCGCATGGGGACGAGGTTCCAGATCGGGTGCGGGAGTCTGACGCTGCAAAGGGCAGACGAAGCACAGTGGTCGATCTGTAATAGCCATGGGGCTGCGTTGCAGCCCTTTCGCCGGCAAGCCGGCTCCCACAGGGATCGCTGTTGTTCTGTGGGCGCTGGCTTGCCGGCGAAAGGGCCGCAAAGCGGCCCCAAAAAAGAACACCCCGCCGAGGCGGGGTGTCTTGTGTTGCTGTCAGCCGATCAACCGATCAGTTGCAATCCAGCCTGCTGCACCATCTCCAGCAGCGGCTGCGGGTACACGCCCAGCACGAAGGCAAGGATCGCGATGGCCAGCAGCATCACGCCGCCGGTGCGCTGTTCCCACTTCAGCGGGGCGTCGTGGCGACGCAGGTTCGGCTCGACCAGGTACAGGGTGACCATGACACGCAGGTAGTAGTACACGCCGATGGCGCTACCGATCACCAGGGCGCCGACCAGCCACCACAGGTGCGACTCGACGCCGGTGGCGATGATGTAGAACTTGCCGATGAAGCCTGCGGTCAGCGGGATACCTGCCAGCGACAGCATCATCACGGTCAGTACCGCGGTCAGGTACGGACGGCGCCAGAACAGGCCGCGGTACTCGTACAGGGCGTCGGCGTCACGGCCGGCGTATGGCGAGGACATCAGGGTGATCACGCCGAAGGCGCCGAGGCTGGTGATCACGTAGGTGACCAGATACACGCCCATGGCTTCCAGGGCCAGGCCCTTGCTGGCGACCAGGGCGATGACCAGGTAGCCGAAGTGGGCGATGGACGAGTAACCCAGCAGGCGCTTGAGGTTGCTCTGGGTCAGCGCCAGCAGGTTGCCGATGATGATCGACGCCACGGCGATGACTGCCAGTACGGTGCTCAGTACGCCGCTGCTGGCGGCGGGGGAGAGCATGAACAGGCGCACGACCACGGCGAATACCGCGACCTTGCTGGCGGTGGCCAGGAACGCGGCGACCGGCGCCGGGGCGCCTTCGTACACGTCCGGGGTCCACAGGTGGAACGGTACCAGCGACAGCTTGAAGGCCAGGCCCACCAGCATCATGCCCAGGCCCAGCTGCGCCAGCAGGCTCGGCATGCTGGTAGCGGCCAGGGCCTTGCCCAGCTGGTCGAAGGTCAGGGCGCCGGCGTCGGCATACAGCAGCGCCATGCCGAACAGCAGGAAGGCGGAGCCGGCGGCCGACAGCACCATGTACTTGATGCCGGCTTCCAGCGAGCGCTTGTTGAAGAACGCATACGCCACCAGGCCGTAGACCGGCACCGACAGCAGCTCCAGGCCGATGAACAGGCCGGCCAGGTGGTTGGCGCTGACCAGCACCAGGCCACCCAGTGCCGACATCAGCAGCAGCAGGTACAGCTCTTCACGGTTGCCTGGGAAGCCTTTGGAGCCTTCGCCGAGGTAGGCGTGGGCGAGGGTGACGCAGGCCAGGGTGGCCACCAGGATGATCGCCATGTACAGGCAGGCGAACTTGTCGATGGTCACCAGCGAGGTCACCGCCAGGGGCGCGACCTTCAGCGCCGGCAGGATCGACAGCAGGGCCAGGTTCAGGCCCACGGTGGACAGCAGGAAGGTCTGCGAGTGGTTGCGCTTCCAGGCGATCGCCAGCATCACCACCACCGTGGTGATGGTGGTGATCAGCATCGGCGCCAATGCGATGAAGTGTTGAGTGGTGAATTCCATAGCGCTCTTACCGGGCCGAAGCGAGTTGAGTGAAAGCGGAACCGAGCCACTGCTGCACACCGCTCATGGTGGCGGCAGAGGTGTCGAGGAACGGCTGCGGATACACGCCCAGCAGGATCAAGAGGCCAGCCAGGCCCAGCACCATGATCAGCTCGCGACTGTCCATGCCGGCCAGCACGGTGTCGGCCTTGGCCGGGCCGAAGTAGGCGCGGTGGATCATGATCAGCGAGTACACCGAGCCGAACACAAGGCCGGTGGTGGCGATCACGGTGATCCATGGGACGTGGGCGAAGCTGCCGATCAGGATCAGGAACTCGCCGACGAAGTTGCCGGTACCCGGCAGGCCCAGTGAGGCGGCGGCGAAGAACAGGCTGATGGCTGGCAGATAAGCGATGCGGTGCCACAGGCCACCCATCTCGCGCATGTCACGGGTGTGCAGGCGCTCGTACAGCTGGCCGGCCAGGATGAACAGCGCGGCGGCCGACAGGCCGTGGGCCAGCATCTGGATCACCGCGCCCTGCAGGGCCTGCTGGCTGCCGGAGTAGATGCCGATCAGCACGAAGCCCATGTGCGAGACGCTGGAGAAGGCCACCAGGCGCTTGATGTCGGTTTGCGCGAAGGCCAGGAAGGCCCCGTAGAAGATACCGATCAGGCCCAAGGTCATGGCGATCGGCGCGAACTCGGCCGAAGCGTTCGGGAACAGCGGCAGGGCGAAGCGCAGCAGGCCGTAGGCCGCAGTCTTCAGCAGGATACCGGCCAGGTCCACGGAACCGGCGGTCGGCGCCTGGGCGTGGGCGTCCGGCAGCCAGGAGTGGAACGGCACCACCGGCAGTTTCACCGCGAAGGCGATGAAGAAGCCCAGCATCAGGATGTACTCGACGCCGGCCGGCAGTTCGGCCTTGAGCAGGTCGCTGTAATTGAAGGTGATTATGCCAGTGCTGTTGTAGTTGACCAGCACCAGACCGAGGATCGCCACCAGCATGATCAGGCCGCTGGCCTGGGTGAAGATGAAGAACTTGGTCGCCGCGTAGATCCGCGTCTTCTTGCCGTCCGACGAGCTGTGACCCCAGAGCGCGATGAGGAAGTACATCGGCACCAGCATCATTTCCCAGAAGAAGAAGAACAGGAACAGGTCCAGGGCCAGGAACACACCGACCACGCCGCCGAGAATCCACATCAGGTTGAGGTGGAAGAAGCCGACGTGGCGCTGGATCTCTTTCCACGAACACAGCACCGACAGCACGCCGAGCAGGCCGGTGAGCAGGATCATCAGCAGCGACAGGCCGTCGAGGGCCAGGTGGATGCTGATGCCGAAGCGCTTGATCCACTCGACCTTGTATTCGAGGGCCCAGGCCGGTTCGGCACCCGGCGCCGGGGCCAGTGTGTAGTTACCGTTCGCCCATAGCCACAGGCCGATGCCGAGCAGCAGGGACATGGTCAGCAGCGCGATCCAGCGCGGCAGGGTGGAGCCGAAGCGCTCACCCAGCCAGCACAGGAAGCCGCCGATGAAGGGGATCAGGATCAGCCAAGGCAAAATCATGACGGGTTGGTTTCCTTTGGCAAAGTCGCAAGATTCATGGTCATACCGCGGCCACTACCACGGCACCGAGTACCAGTACGGCACCGACGGCGATCGAAGCGGTGTACCAGCGCAGCTGGCCGGTCTCGGTCTTGCTCATGGCGACGTGACCGCCGCGAGCCAGGCGAGGAATGAGGCCGATGCTGCGGTCAACCGGATCCTTGCGCAGGATGTGGCTGATCAGCAGGTAAGGTTTGACGAAGAGCTTGTCGTAGATCCAGTCGAAGCCCCAGGCGGCGAACCACCAGGCCGACAGGACGCGACCGATACCACTGTTGGCGATCGCGGTGACCAGGCGACGCTTGCCCAGGAACAGCAGGGCCGACAGCAGGATACCGGCGATGGCGATGGCGCCCGAGGCGATTTCCAGCGAGTGCTTGGCTTCGCCACCGGCGTGGCCGGCGCTTTCAGGCAGCACGCCTGCCAGTGGCGGGTGGATCCAGGCGCCGACGAAGGTCGACAGCACGATCAGCACGCCCAGCGGCAGCCAGTGGCTGATGCCGTGGCCGGCATGGGCTTCGGTCTTGGCTTCGCCGTGGAAGGCGATGAAGATCAGGCGGAAGGTGTACAGCGAGGTCATGAATGCGCCGACCAGGCCGGCGTACAGCAGGCCGCTGTTGCCGCTGGCGAAGGCTTCCCAGAGGATCTCGTCCTTGGAGTAGAAGCCCACGGTCAGGATCGGCAGGGCGGCCAGGGCGGCGCCACCGACCACGAAACTGGCATAGGCCAGCGGCAGCTTCTTCCACAGGCCGCCCATCTTGAAGATGTTCTGCTCGTGGTGGCAGGCGACGATCACCGCACCGGAGGCAAGGAACAGCAGGGCCTTGAAGAAGGCGTGGGTCATCAGGTGGAAGATCGCCGCGTCCCAGGCGCCGACGCCCAGGGCCAGGAACATGTAGCCGATCTGGCTCATGGTCGAGTAGGCGAGGATACGCTTGATGTCGGTTTGCACCAGGGCGGCGAAGCCGGCCAGGACCAGGGTCACGCCGCCCACGACGCCAACCAGGTGCAGCACGTCCGGCGCCAGCAGGAACAGGCCGTTGGTACGGGCGATCAGGTACACGCCGGCGGTCACCATGGTGGCGGCGTGGATCAGTGCCGAAACCGGGGTCGGGCCGGCCATCGCGTCGGCCAGCCAGGTCTGCAGCGGCAGCTGGGCCGATTTACCGACCGCGCCACCCAGCAGCATCAGGGTCGCCAGGACCATCCAGGTGTCACCGGCCTGGAACTTCTGCGGCGCCAGTACCAGCAGTTCCTGCACGTTCAGGGTACCCAGCTGGACAAACAGGATGAACAGGCCGATGGCCATGAACACGTCGCCGATGCGGGTGACGATGAATGCCTTCAGTGCCGCGTTACCGTTGTTGCGGTTGCTGTAGTAGAAACCGATCAACAGGTACGAGCACAGGCCCACGCCTTCCCAGCCGAAGTAGATGAACAGCAGGTTGTCGCCCAGCACCAGGAACAGCATGCTGGCGATGAACAGGTTGGTGTACGAGAAGAAGCGCGAGTAGCCGGCTTCGCCACGCATATACCAGGAGGCGAACAGGTGGATCAGGAAGCCCACGCCGGTGACCACGCCCAGCATGGTGACCGACAGGCCATCCACGTACAGGGTGAAGTTCGGCGCGAAGCCGTCCACCGACATCCACTGCCATAGCAGCTGGCTGTAAGCGCCGCCTTCAGGCGGGGCGACGTTGAACTGCCAGATCACGTAGGCGGCGGTGGCCGCCGACAGACCGACCGAGCCGACGCCGATCAGCGCCGACAGGTTCTCGGACCAGCGGCCGCGCGAGAACGACAGCAGCAGGAAGCCGATCAGGGGGAATACGAACGTCAGGAAGATAAGGTTCATCCGCGCATCTCACTGGCAGCATCGATGTCGAGAGTGTGGAAGCGGCGATACAGCTGCAGCAGGATCGCCAGGCCAATGCTGGCCTCGGCGGCTGCCAGGCTGATCACCAGAATGAACATCACCTGGCCGTCGGGCTGGACCCAACGGGCACCGGCGACGATGAACGCCAGGGCAGCGGCGTTCATCATGACTTCCAGGCTCATGAGCACGAAGAGGATGTTGCGGCGGACCATCAGGCCAACCAGACCTAAGCAGAACAGGATGCCGGCGACCGCCAGACCATGCTCGAGAGGGATAGCACCCATGATTTACTCCTTCGCCTCGTTGCGGCCCAGGTGGAAGGCGGTGACGGCTGCCGCGAGCAGCAGCATCGACGCCAGTTCGACCACCAGCAGGTACGGCCCGAACAGGCTGATGCCGACCTCTTTGGCGCTGACGGTGGTACCGCTGATGGCGGCGCCCGACGGGGTGACGAACAGCACGTAGAGCAGCTCCAGCAGCAGCAGGGCGGCGAGGATCACAGGCCCCGCCCAGATGCCCGGCTTGAGCCAGCCACGCTCTTGGGCGACCGAGGCCGGCCCGAGGTTGAGCATCATCACCACGAAGACGAACAGCACCATGATGGCACCGGCGTAGGCGATCACTTCCAGGGCACCGGCGAAGGGGGCGCCGAGGGAGAAGAAGATCATCGCCACGGAAATCAGCGAGATGATCAGGTAGAGCAGGGCGTGCACCGGGTTGGTGCCGGTCACCACGCGCAGCGTGGAGACAACGGCGACACCGGATGCGAAGTAGAAAGCGAATTCCATCTTTCTGTCCTTATGGGAGCAAGCTCTTCACGTTGATCGGCTCGGCTTCGTTCTGTGCAGAGCCCTTCGGCTTGCCAGCGATCGCCATACCCGCAACACGGTAGAAGTTGTAGTCAGGGTTCTTGCCGGGGCCGGAGATCAGCAGATCTTCTTTCTCGTACACCAGGTCCTGACGCTTGAACTCGGCCATTTCGAAATCCGGAGTCAGCTGGATCGCGGTGGTCGGGCACGCCTCTTCGCACAGGCCGCAGAAGATGCAGCGCGAGAAGTTGATGCGGAAGAACTCGGGGTACCAACGGCCGTCCTCGGTCTCGGCCTTCTGCAGCGAGATACAGCCGACCGGGCAGGCCACCGCGCAGAGGTTGCACGCCACGCAGCGCTCCTCGCCGTCGGGGTCGCGGGTGAGGACGATGCGGCCACGGTAGCGCGGCGGCAGGTACACGGGTTCTTCGGGGTACTGCAGGGTGTCGCGCTTGCGGAACCCGTGGGAGAACACCATTGCCAGGCTGCGCAGCTGGGTGCCGGTGCCCTTAACGATGTCGCCGATATACTTGAACATGGGTCAAATCCTCACTGGGCCGCGACGGCTGGCGTGTTGTAAAGCACGATCGCAGCGGTCACCAGCAAATTGATCAGGGTCAGCGGCAGGCAGAACTTCCAGCTGAAGTCCATCACCTGGTCATAGCGTGGGCGCGGGATCGAGGCGCGCAGCAGGATGAACAGCATGATGAAGAACGCGGTCTTCAGGGCGAACCACAGGAACGGTACCTGCGGCAGCAGGCCGAACGGGCCGTGCCAGCCACCGAAGAACAGGGTCACCAGCAGCGCCGAGATGAGGATGATGCCGATGTACTCACCGACGAAGAACATGCCCCATTTCATGCCGGCGTATTCGATGTGGTAGCCGTCGGCCAGTTCCTGTTCCGCTTCCGGCTGGTCGAACGGGTGACGGTGGGTCACGGCGACGCCAGCGATGAAGAAGGTGCAGAAGCCGAAGAACTGCGGAATGATGAACCACAGGTTCTGGGCCTGGTAGTCAACGATGTCGCGCATGTTGAACGAACCCACCTGCACTACCACGCCCATCAGCGCCAGGCCCAGGAACACTTCGTACGACACGGTCTGCGCCGAGGCCCGCAGGCTGCCGAGCAGGGCGTACTTGTTGTTCGACGACCAGCCGGCGAACAGCACGGCGTAGACCGACAGGCCGGCCATGGCGAAGAAGAACAGCAGGCCGATGTTCAGGTCGGCCACGCCCCAGCCCGGGGTGATCGGGATGATCGAGAAGGCGATCAGCAGCGCACTCATGGCCACCACAGGCGCCAGGGTGAAGATCATCTTGTCGACGAAGGGCGGGTTCCAGTCTTCCTTGAAGAACATCTTCAGCATGTCGGCGGCGATCTGGAACATGCCGAACGGGCCGACGCGGTTCGGGCCGTAGCGGTCCTGCCACCAGCCCAGCAGGCGACGCTCGACGAAGCTGAGCAGCGCGCCGCAGACCACCACGGCCAGCAGCACCACGATGGCCTTGACGACCTGAATGATCACATCGATCACTTCGGGGGTGAACCAGCTCATTGTGCTGCCTCCTGCAGGCCTTCGACGGCTGCACCGAAGATGGCGGGCGGAATGCCGGCCAGGCCTTTGGGCAACGCAACCAGGCCAGCGCCCAGTTCTTCATTGATACGCAGCGGCAGGCGCAGTGACACGCCGGCCACGTTCAGGCTCAGCATCGCACCGTCGTTGACGCCCAGGCGGTCGGCTTCGGACTTGGCCAGGCCGACGTAGGCGGCCGGAATGCGCTCCTGCACCGGGGCGGCGCGGGAGGAGGACTCTTCGCTGCCGAACAGGTGGAAGAACGGTACCGCGGTCCAGGTGCCGCGAGCCGGGTTGAACGCGCCCGGGATGGCGCTGAACCAGCTCAGGCGATCGCCTTGCGACTCGATCAGGCGCACGCCCGGGTCACCGGCACGCAGATGGCCACCGACTTCGTCCTGGAACTTGTTCCAGGCTTGCGGCGAGTTCCAGCCCGGCGACCAGGCGAACGGCACCTGCTGGCGCGGTTCGGCCGAGCCCGAGTAGCCTTCCATGGAGAAGGCGAACGCGGTGTCCTTGTCCTGTGGGGTACGCGGCTCGTGCACGCTGATGTTGGCGCGCATGGCGGTACGGCCAGAGTAGCGCAGCGGCTCGCGGGCCAGTTTCATGCCCTTGATGCGGAATGCGGCGCTTGGCGCTGCGTTGACAATGCCGGCCAGTTGCGGGGCGGCCTCGGCGCAGGCGCTGGTGACGTGGTCCAGTTGGGTCCAGTCCACCGGCTTGTTCAGCAGGGTCGCACGCAGGGCGTGCATCCAGCGCCAGCCTTCGTGGATCTGGATGCTGCTGTCCAGGTACTGTGGGTCGAACACCTGGAAGAAGCGCTGGGCACGGCCTTCCTGGCTGACCAGGGTGCCGTCGCCTTCGGCGAACGAGGCGGCTGGCAGCACCAGGTGGGCGCGGTCGACTGTTGGGGTTTTCGAGTGGTCGGCGACGATCACCACCTTGGCCGCGGCCATGGCTGCGTCGACCTTGGCGGCCGGTACGCGGGCGTACAGGTCGTTTTCCAGCACGACGATGGCGTCGGCCTTGCCGCTGATCACGGCGTCCAGCGCCGCGTCGACGGACTCACCGCCCATCATCGCCATGCCCAGGCTGTTGGCCTCAGGCACGACCAGGCTCAGCGAACCGTTCTTCTCGCGCAGCTTGAGGGCCTTGGCGATGTTGGCGGCGGCTTCGATCAGCGCAGGATCCGCCAGCGAGGTACCGGCGACCACCAGCGGGCGGTTGGCAGCGACCAGGGCGTCGGCGATGCGCTGGGCCAGGGCCTTGGCTTCAGTGTCCAGGCCTTCGACGGCAGGGGCGCTTGGGTCGATGGCGTGGGCTACGGCGAAACCGATGCGGGCGAGGTCCGCAGGTGCGGCGTGTACACACTCTTCGGCCACGTCGTCCAGCTTGGTTTCAGCCAGCGAAGCGATGAACAGCGGGTACAGCGCGTGCTGGCCGATGTTCTTCACCGCGGCGTCCAGCCAAGGCTGCACGCGCATGGCGTCGGCCATGGCCTCGGCCTTGCCCTTGGTGGCCTGGCGCACGGCCAGGGCAACACGGGCGGCGGTCTGGGTGAGGTCTTCGCCGAGCACGAACACGGCGTCGTGGTCTTCGATGTCGCGCAGGGTCGGCACCGGCAGCGGGCTGTCGTTCAGCACGTTCAGCGCCAGGCGCACGCGGGCCAGTTCGCCAGCTTCCATACCGGAGTAGAAGTATTCGGCACCGACCAGCTCGCGCAGGCCGTAGTTGCTCTCGAGGCTGGCGCGTGGCGAGCCGATACCGACGATGGTGCGGCCGCGCAGCAGGTCGGCGGCCTTGTCCAGCGCGGCGTCGAGGGACAGCTTGGTGCCATCGGCCAGGTGTGGCTGGCGTGGGCGGTCCTTGCGGTTGACGTAGCCGTAGCCGAAGCGGCCGCGGTCGCACAGGAAGTACTGGTTCACCGAGCCGTTGAAGCGGTTCTCGATGCGGCGCAGTTCGCCGTAGCGCTCGCCGGGGCTGATGTTGCAACCGCTGGAGCAGCCATGGCAGATGCTCGGGGCGAACTGCATGTCCCACTTGCGGTTGTAGCGCTCGGAGTGGGTCTTGTCGGTGAACACACCGGTCGGGCAGACCTCGGTGAGGTTGCCGGAGAACTCGCTTTCCAGCACGCCGTCTTCGACGCGACCGAAGTACACGTTGTCGTGGGCGCCGTACACGCCCAGGTCGGTGCCGCCGGCGTAGTCCTTGTAGTAGCGCACGCAGCGGTAGCAGGCGATGCAGCGGTTCATCTCGTGGGCGATGAACGGGCCGAGGTCCTGGTTCTGGTGGGTACGCTTGGTGAAACGGTAGCGGCGCTCGTTGTGGCCGGTCATTACCGTCATGTCTTGCAGGTGGCAGTGACCGCCTTCCTCGCACACCGGGCAGTCGTGCGGGTGGTTGGTCATCAGCCATTCGACGACGCTGGCGCGGAACGCCTTGGACTCTTCGTCTTCGATGGAGATCCAGGTGCCGTCGGAGGCAGGGGTCATGCAGGACATGACGATACGACCACGGGTGTCGTTCTCGTCGGTGTACTGCTTGACCGCACACTGCCGGCAGGCACCGACGCTACCGAGCGCCGGGTGCCAGCAGAAATAGGGGATGTCGAGGCCGAGTGACAGACAGGCCTGTAACAGGTTGTCCGCACCGTTGACTTCGAGCGCTTTGCCGTCTACGTGGATAGTGGCCATTGTTCAAAGTTCTTCGTTGGCCCGCATGAGCGGGCGTGGCTAATGGAAATCTGTACGCCTGTGGCACGCCACGCTTCATGCGGGCCGGCCTGCAGGCTGGCGGGTGGCACGGACCACCCGCGTTCTATCTTTTTATGCGCCGACCACAATCGGCTTCGCCAGGTTCGGGCGCAGAGTGTCGGTAGCAGTTGCTGGCGCGACACCGGCCTCGAACTCGGACCTGAAGTATTTGATGGCACTGCCCAACGGCTCGACGGCACCTGGTGCGTGAGCACAGAAGGTACGGCCTGGGCCGAGGAAGTTGACCAGCCCCAGCAGCGTCTCGATGTCTTCGGCGCGGCCCTGGCCGTTTTCCAGTGCGCGCAGCATCTTCACGCTCCACGGCAGGCCGTCACGGCAAGGGGTGCACCAGCCGCACGATTCGCGGGCGAAGAACTCTTCCATGTTGCGCAGCAAAGACACCATGTTGACGCTGTCGTCGACCGCCATGGCCAGGCCGGTACCCATACGGGTGCCGACCTTGGCGATGCCACCCGCATACATCTGCGCATCGAGGTGCTCGGGCAACAGGAAGCCGGTACCGGCGCCACCAGGCTGCCAGCACTTGAGCTTGAAGCCGTCGCGCATGCCGCCGGCGTAGTCCTCGAACAGCTCGCGGGCGGTGACGCCGAACGGCAGCTCCCACAGGCCCGGGTTCTTCACCTTGCCGGAGAAGCCCATCAGCTTGGTGCCGTGGTCTTCGCTGCCTTCGCGGGCCAGCGACTTGTACCAGTCGTTGCCGTTGGCGACGATGGCCGGCACGTTGCACAGGGTCTCGACGTTGTTCACGCAGGTCGGCTTGCCCCACACGCCGACGGCGGCCGGGAAGGGCGGCTTGGAGCGCGGGTTGGCGCGACGGCCTTCGAGGGAGTTGATCAACGCGGTTTCTTCACCGCAGATGTAACGCCCGGCACCAGTGTGCACGAACAGCTCGAAGTCGAAGCCCGAACCGAGGATGTTCTTGCCCAGCAGGCCGGCGGCCTTGGCTTCATCGATGGCGCGGTTGAGGTTCTTCGCCGCGGTGGTGTATTCGCCACGCAGGAAGATGTAGCCACGGTAGGCCTTCAGCGCGCGGGCGCTGATCAGCATGCCCTCGACCAGCAGATGGGGCTGTTGCTCCATCAGCATGCGGTCTTTCCAGGTGTTGGGCTCCATTTCGTCCGCGTTGCACAGCAGGTAGCGGATGTTCATGGATTCGTCTTTGGGCATCAGGCCCCACTTCACGCCAGTGGGGAAGCCCGCGCCGCCACGGCCCTTGAGGCCGGAGTCCTTGACGCTCTGCACGATGTCGTCGGCGGACATGTCGGCCAGCGCCTTGCGCGCGGCGGCATAGCCGTTCTTCGACTCGTACTCGGCCAGCCAGACCGGCTCGCCGTCGTCGCGCAGGCGCCAGGTCAGCGGGTGGGTTTCGGCCGAGCGCGCGATGCGGTTGGCCGGGCCGAAGGAAGTGATGGTCATACGTAACCCTCCAGCAGCTTGGAGACGCCGGCAGGTTGCACGTCGCCAAAGGTGTCGTCGTCGATCATCAGCGCCGGGGCCTTGTCGCAGTTGCCCAGGCAGCACACCGGCAGCAGGGTGAAACGCCCGTCCGCGGTGGTCTGGCCGAGGCCGATGCCCAGCTCGCTCTGGATCTGGCTGACCACCGACTCATGGCCGCCGATGTAGCAGACCATGCTGTCGCATACGCGGATGATGTGGCGGCCGACCGGCTGGCGGAAGATCTGGCTGTAGAAGGTGGCCACTCCCTCGACGTCGCTGGCGGGGATGCCCAGCACTTCGCCGATGGCGTAGATGGCGCCATCCGGCACCCAGCCGCGCTCTTTCTGCACGATCTTCAGGGCTTCGATGGACGCCGCGCGCGGGTCCTCGTAGTGGTGCATCTCGTGCTCGATGGCCGAGCGCTCGGTTTCGCTCAGGGCGAAACGGTCGGTTTGGATAAGCGTGCTGTTCATGCTTAGCGGTCCACGTCAGCCATAACGAAGTCGATACTGCCCAGGTACGCGATCAGGTCCGCGACCATGCTGCCTTTGATCACCGAAGGGATCTGCTGCAGGTGCGGGTAGCTCGGGGTACGGATCCGGGTGCGGTAGCTCATGGTGCCGCCATCGCTCGTCAGGTAGTAACTGTTGATGCCCTTGGTCGCCTCGATCATCTGGAACGACTCGTTGGCCGGCATGACCGGGCCCCACGAGACTTGCAGGAAGTGGGTGATCAGGGTCTCGATGTGCTGCAGGGTGCGCTCTTTCGGCGGCGGCGTGGTCAGCGGGTGATCCGCCTTGTACGGGCCTTCCGGCATGTTGCGCAGGCACTGGTCGATGATGCGGATGCTCTGGCGCATCTCCTCGACACGGACCATGCAGCGATCGTAGGCATCGCCGTTGTGGGCCAGCGGTACTTCGAATTCGAAGTTCTCGTAGCCGGAGTAGGGGCGCGCCTTGCGCAGGTCGAAGTCGCAACCAGTGGAGCGCAGGCCGGCACCGGTGGTGCCCCAGGCCAGGGCTTCCTTGGTGTTGTACGCGGCAACGCCGATGGTACGGCCCTTGAGGATGCTGTTCTGCAGGGCAGCCTTGGTGTATTCGTCGAGGCGCTTGGGCAGCCATTCGACGAAGTCCTTGACCAGCTTGTCCCAGCCGCGCGGCAGGTCGTGGGCGACGCCACCGATGCGGTACCAGGCCGGGTGCAGGCGGAAACCGGTGATCGCCTCGATCACGGTGTAGGCGCGCTGGCGGTCGGTGAAGGTGAAGAACACCGGGGTCATGGCGCCGACGTCCTGGATGTAGGTACCCAGGAACAGCAGGTGGCTGGTGATGCGGAAGAATTCGGCGAGCATGATGCGGATCACGTCGACCTTCTGCGGCACCTGGATGCCGGCCAGCTTTTCCACCGCCAGTACGTACGGCAGGTTGTTCATCACCCCGCCGAGGTAGTCGATACGGTCGGTGTAGGGGATGAAGCTGTGCCACGACTGACGCTCGGCCATCTTCTCGGCGCCACGGTGGTGGTAGCCGATGTCCGGGACGCAGTCGACGATCTCTTCGCCGTCCAGCTGCAGGACGATACGGAAGGCACCGTGGGCCGAAGGGTGGTTGGGGCCGAGGTTGAGGAACATGTAGTCCTCGTTGGCGCCCGAACGCTTCATGCCCCAGGCTTCCGGGTTGAAACGTGCCGATTCCTCTTCAAGCTGCTGCTTGGCCAGGGTCAGGCTGTAGGGGTCGAATTCGGTGGCGCGGGCCGGGTAGTCCTTGCGCAGCGGGTGACCTTCCCAGGTCGGCGGCATCATGATGCGGCTCAGGTGCGGGTGGCCGGCGAAGTCGATGCCGAACATGTCCCAGACTTCACGCTCGTACCAGTTGGCGTTGGGCCAGATGCCGGTCACGGTGGGCAGGTTCAGGTCGCCTTCGCTCAGCGACACCTTGATCATCACGTCGCTGTTACGCTCGACCGACAGCAGGTGGTAGAACACGCTGAAGTCGGCGGCCGGCAGGCCGCGGCGCTGAGTGCGCAGGCGCTCGTCGACGCCGTGCAGGTCGTACAGCATGCTGTACGGCTTGGCGACGTTGCGCAGGAAGGTGAGGATTTCCTTGAGCTGGGCACGCTTTACCCACAGTACCGGCATGCCGGTACGGGTTTCCTGGGCGACGAAAGCGTCGGCGCCGAATCGGTTGTGCAGTTCGACGACCACATCCTGGTCGTCAGCCTTGTAAGGCGGAATATAAATAGCGTTGTCCGCTGTCATGGTCTCGGTCGCTTTGGGTCAACGTTAAGAATGAAGCCAGGCCGCCGGCTCCTGGGGGAGCGGGCGGCAGGTCGCTGGATCAGACTTCGTCGGGGCTGCGCAGGTTGGTTACCGCGATACGCTGTTCGCGACGCAGGTCTTTCTGGGCGGGCATCTCGGCACGGTAGATGCCTTGATCGCCAACCACCCAGGAAAGCGGGCGTCGCTCCTGGCCGATCGACTCCTGCAGCAGCATCAAGCCTTGCAGGAACGCCTCGGGGCGCGGTGGGCAGCCAGGCACGTACACGTCCACGGGGAGGAACTTGTCGACCCCCTGAACGACCGAGTAAATGTCGTACATGCCGCCGGAGTTGGCGCACGAGCCCATGGAGATGACCCACTTGGGTTCGAGCATCTGCTCGTACAGGCGCTGAATGATCGGCGCCATCTTCACGAAGCAGGTACCGGCGATGACCATGAAGTCGGCCTGACGCGGCGAGGCCCGGATGACTTCGGCGCCGAAGCGGGCGATGTCGTGGGGCGCCGTGAAGGCCGTGGTCATTTCCACGTAGCAGCAGGAAAGGCCGAAGTTGTACGGCCAGAGGGAGTTCTTGCGACCCCAGTTGACCGCGCCACGCAGCACATCTTCGAGTTTCCCCATGTAGATGTTCTTGTGGACCTGGTCTTCCAGCAGTTGATCGGTGACGGTTTCCCGTTCACCGACCGGATACTGCTCGTTAGGTGCGTCCGGATCGATTCTGGTGAGATTGTATTGCATGCCAAAGCCTCATTGTTTCAGCTTCGCTTGCCGCTTGCGGCGACCTTCGGGAGCCCAATCGAGCGCCCCGACGCGCCATAGGTAGACAAGACCTGCCAACAGAATTGCTATGAAAACGAGTGCTTCGACGAATCCGGTCCAGCCGCTTTCGCGGACGGACACAGACCATGCATACAGGAAGAGGGCTTCGATATCGAAGATCACGAACAGCATCGCGACCAGATAGAATTTGGCGGACAGGCGCAGGCGGGCGCTGCCGACGGGCAGCATGCCGGATTCGAAGGGTTCGTTCTTGGCGCGACCCCAGGCCTTGCTACCGAGCAGGCTGGACAGGCCGAGCATGAAGGCACACAGGCCGACGACACCCAGGAGGAAGATGGCAAAGCCCCAGTTGTGGGCGATGAGTCCTGCCGAATCGGACATGCTAGAAATCCTTATACAGAGACCCAGCTCTGCAGTCTGAAATAAGTAGAGCGGCGACGTGGTGTCGCAGACGCAGTGACCAAATGTCGCAGCTGAATCAATCGCGCTGATTTTATGGGTAAACCCAGTGCAAGTAAAATTTCCGTTGCAAATTTATTCGTAGGTTTAAGAACAAAAATCTTTCGTAACTGGCTGAAAGCCTTGAGTTTCGGGCATTGCACGTGGATTTGTTAATTATGTTTCTTACCTCGCGTAATGACTGGCTAGTTGCGTAATGATAATTAATATCATTTAACCTGAGCTGTATTGTTTTAGCTGTTCTGGGCCTTGCAAAGTTCATCAGCCGATCTGCCCACTTGCAAATGCGAAAAACTCTTGTTCTAGCAGCTTCCGGCGCAGCGCGTACCGCTCTGGATCAATGCTTTGTCGTTTGTGCTGCGGCTGACCGACGCGGCAATGAGCCACTGGCCGAGCCAGTAGGACAGGATGATCAGGTACTCGGCAGCGGCAAACGGGCTGACGAAGCGGTCGATGCCGATCAGGCTGTCGGAGAAGACGAAGGCGCAGGCACCCAGTGCGGCGACACCGCCGCAGGCCAAGGCGCGCCAGAGCATGCAGCCGATCGCCAGGGCATACAGCGCCACCGGGATCAGCAGTGGGCCCAGGCCGTGGCTGGCGAGCAGGCCGAACAGCGAGGCGCCCACCAGCAGTGCGAGGGCCAGTGACGGGTAGGCCGGGCGCTGGATCAGGCTGCAGTAACCGCGAAGGTACGCCAGGTGGGCGCAAAGGAATGCGGCCAGGCCGAACACGAACAGATCGCGGGGGATGGCCAGGAGGATGTCGCCCAGTACCGAGAAGGCCAAGCCGATCATGATCCAGCGACGGTAGGGCGTGGTGGGCATGGTCCTAAGCCAGGCGATCAGGGCCAGTACCGGAATGGGTTTGACCAGCAGGCCAAGCAGGGCATTGTCGCTTGCCAGTGCATATAGATAGCAGGTGGCGGCTGCGACGGCGATGGTAAGCAGGTGGCCAGGGCGGGGCATGGGCAGTCCTTGCTATGGGGTAGCCACAAGCTTAGACCTGATCTGCAACTTTGCTGGTGCGACGCGATTGCTGTAGGAGCGGCTTCAGCCGCGATCACCCGCGAAGCGGGTGCCAGATACCGCGTTGCCTGCATCGCGGCTAAAGCCTAAAAAAAGCGGAAAGCCCAGGAACCTTGCGGAACCTGGGCTTTCTGTTCAGTTCACCAGACTCAGTGGAACTGCTCTTCCTCGGTCGAACCGGTCAGTGCGGTTACCGACGATGCACCACCCTGGATCACGGTGGTCATGTCGTCGAAGTAGCCAGTGCCGACTTCCTGCTGGTGCGCCACGAAGGTGTAGCCTTTACTGGCGTCGGCGAATTCCTGCTCTTGCAGCTTCACGTAGGCGGTCATGTCGTTGCGGGCGTAGTCGTGCGCCAGGTTGAACATGCCGTGCCACATGTTGTGGATGCCGGCCAGGGTAATGAACTGGTGCTTGTAGCCCATGGCCGACAGTTCGCGCTGGAACTTGGCGATGGTGGCGTCGTCCAGGTTCTTCTTCCAGTTGAAGGAAGGCGAGCAGTTGTACGACAGCAGTTGGTCCGGGTATTCCTTCTTGATCGCTTCGGCGAAGCGACGGGCTTCGTCCAGGTCCGGCTTGGCGGTTTCGCACCAGATCAGGTCGGCATACGGCGCGTAGGCCAGGCCGCGGGAGATCGCCTGGTCGAGGCCGGCGCGGACTTTGTAGAAGCCTTCACGGGTGCGGTCGCCGATCACGAACGGCTGGTCGTACGGGTCGCAGTCGCTGGTCAGCAGGTCAGCGGCGTTGGCGTCGGTACGGGCCAGGATGATGGTCGGTACACCGGCAACGTCGGCGGCCAGACGGGCAGCCACCAGCTTCTGTACGGCTTCCTGGGTCGGTACCAGTACCTTGCCGCCCATGTGGCCGCATTTTTTCACCGAGGCCAGCTGGTCTTCGAAGTGCACGCCGGCGGCGCCCGCTTCAATCATGTTCTTCATCAGTTCGTAGGCGTTCAGTACGCCGCCGAAACCGGCTTCGGCGTCAGCCACAATTGGTGCGAAGTAGTCGATGTAGCCTTCGTCACCTGGGTTCTTGCCAGCTTTCCATTGGATCTGGTCGGCGCGGCGGAACGAGTTGTTGATGCGCTTGACCACGGTCGGTACCGAATCCACCGGGTACAGCGACTGGTCGGGGTACATCGACTCGGCCGAGTTGTTGTCGGCGGCAACCTGCCAGCCGGACAGGTAGATGGCCTGGATGCCGGCCTTGACCTGTTGCACTGCCTGGCCGCCGGTCAGGGCGCCCATGCAGTTGACGAAATCTTTTTCTGGGCGGAAGGACGGGTGGGCACCTTGGGTGACCAGCTTCCACAGTTTTTCCGCGCCCTGGCGAGCCAGAGTGTGCTCTGGTTGCAGCGAGCCACGCAGGCGAACGACATCGGCGGCGGTGTAGGTACGGGTCACGCCTTTCCAGCGCGGGTTTTCGGCCCAGTCTTTCTCGAGGGCTGCAATTTGCTGTTCGCGTGTCAGTGCCATGGAAATAAACCTCGTCGCATCGATCTTGAGTGTAATTGTGCTGATGCTCGGATACGCGGGTCAGAGGGCCAGGCTGTGCTGTCCGGGGGAGTGCGACGGCGAACGGGGAAGTGCGAAGGGGAAGGGTGGGCAGGCCAGGCGAAGGTGTGCCCTGCAGGTTGGCTCGTGGATGCCTTGCTGCGGTGCGACGCGATTGCCAGAACTGCGGTGATGCGCTTCCGTCCCTCGGGACAACTTCTTCGTTGCAGTCGCAATCCCGTCGAACCGCCTTGTGGGCCGTATGGACACGAGGTGCCTCCACGGTGGGAGGAGCGCACCTCGAAGACCCTTGCCAGGGCCTCTGATTAGCGGGAGCGAGGCCATCATGCCCTTGGCGAAAAGAGCCTGTCAAACATTTTGTAGTGCTTTTTTCGGCTTACTACATCTTTGGTCTAATGCGACTTGGCGGTCAGTTTCAAGGCCCTTGGTCGAGCCCTTGAATTGCCTGGGTTCAGTCGAGAAGCTCGACTTTGACCCGCAAAGTCATGTTTTCACCGCGCTGGGTGCTGTAACTGAGGCTTGACGCGCTGCGATCGGACTGACTCTGCTGGTTGAATCCGGCCAGGGTGATCCACTCGCCGAGCTTGCCGGTGACGGTCGTGTCGGTGCTCTGCACTTTCACTACATCGGCACGTTCCTGGCTCATTCGGTCGTTATTGGTGCTGATTTGCAGGCGAACGTTATCACCGCTCAGGCGTGGCGTGACGTAGAAGCCCTGGGTAACGTTGCGGTATTCGGTGTTGCTCTGGATGCGCCCGTAACCGTCGGTGGAAGTACTGGTGACGGGGATGCTCTGGCCCACCTGGATCAGTGCCGGCTGGCCGTCGCTGGCCTGTACCTGCTGCATGCCGCCTTCGCGGTTGGCGGTGCCGTAGCGGATCACGCGGGCATTGCCGCGGTTGTCCTGGAAGTTGCTGTCGTTGTTGTCGACGCTAATCAGCAGGCGTTTGGGCGCGGTGTCGAGCTGTTGCAGCAGGGCGCGCAGATCGTCAATGCGTTCCTGGCTGGCGTTGACGATCAGCTTGTCCTCGAAGGTGCTGACGCTGCCGTCCTTGCCCAGGAAGGACTGGGCGGCGGGCAGCAGTTCGGCGCTGCTGCGGTGTTGCAAGGGAATGACCTCGGTGGCGGCCTGGGCCGTAAGGCTGGCGGCCAGCAGCAGCGAGGCGAGGAGGGGGCGTAGCGGCATGTCCATGATCTCCGCGGGTGGAATGGACATGATGGCAAATTTGTCGGCATCTTGCTGGTTGTGGATCACAGCGTCATGCACAGGTCGGCTTTTCAGTGGTTGCAGTCAGGCAAATTCCGTAACATCCCGATCCTCGATTTCGAGCTCATTCCCTCGGCATTACGCTCCCACGCAGCGTATTGCCGGGGTTGTTTACAGGAACTCCATGAAACCCGCACGCCTACGCGCCGACCTGCTCGCCGGCCTCACCACTTCGTTCGCCCTGGTACCGGAGTGCATCGCTTTCGCCCTGGTGGCCCACCTCAACCCGCTGATGGGCCTGTACGGCGCCTTCATCATCTGCACCCTGACCGCGCTGTTCGGCGGCCGGCCGGGGATGATCTCCGGCGCCGCCGGTTCGATGGCGGTGGTCATCGTCGCCCTGGTGGTGCAGCACGGCGTCCAGTACCTGCTGGCCACGGTGCTGCTGGGCGGGCTGGTGATGATCCTGTTCGGCGCCCTGCGCCTGGGCAAGCTGGTGCGCCTGGTGCCGTACCCGGTGATGCTCGGCTTCGTCAACGGCCTGGCTATCGTCATCGCCCTGGCCCAGCTGGAGCACTTCAAGGAAGGCGAGCACTGGCTCAGCGGCGCGCCGCTGTACCTGATGATCGGCCTGGTGGCGTTGACCATGCTGGTGGTCTACGTGCTTCCCAGGCTGACCCGCGCCGTGCCGCCAGCGCTGGTGGCGATCCTCGGCGTCGGCCTGCTGGTCTATCTGCTTGGCCTTCCAACCCGCACCCTCGGCGATATGGCGCACATCGCCGGCGGCCTGCCGAGACTGGCGCTGCCGGACATCCCCTGGAACCTTGAGACCTTGAAGATCATCGCGCCTTACGCGGTGCTGATGGCCATGGTCGGCCTGCTGGAAACCCTGCTGACCCTCAACCTCACCGACGAGGTCACCGAGAGTCGCGGTTACCCGGACCGCGAGTGCGTGGCCTTGGGCGCGGCCAACATGGTCTCGGGCCTGTGCGGCGGCATGGGCGGCTGCGCGATGATCGGCCAGACCGTGATCAACCTCAGCTCCAATGGCCGTGGCCGACTGTCGGGCGTGGTGGCGGGGGTGATGATCCTGCTGTTCGTGCTGTTCCTGTCGCCGTTGATCGAGCGTATTCCGCTGGCGGCGCTGGTCGGGGTGATGTTCGTGGTGGCCCAGCAGACCTTCGCCTGGGCATCGCTGCGGGTGCTGCACAAGGTGCCGGTGAGCGATGTGCTGGCGATCATCGCCGTGACCGTGGTCACGGTGTTCACCGACCTGGCCACGGCGGTGCTGTTCGGTATCGTCATCGCGGCCATCAATTTTGCCTGGCAGCACGCGCGCGAGCTGTATGCCGACAGTCATGAGGACGCCGAGGGGGGCAAGCATTACCAGGTGCACGGCACGCTGTTCTTCGCCTCGACCACGCCGTTTCTCAACCAGTTCGACCCGGCCAACGACCCGGCCAAGGTGACGCTGGATTGCCAGCACCTGAGCTTTGTCGATTATTCGGCGATCGCGGCGCTCAAGACCCTGCGCGAGCGCTATGCCAAGGCGGGCAAGCAGTTGCGGGTGGTGCATCTTTCCGAACGCTGCAAGAAGCTGCTCAAGCGGGCGGGGGAGCAGCATTGAAGGCAATGGTTGCCTGCACCGCCCTATCGCCGGCAAGCCGGCTCCCACAGGATTGTCACTGTGCAGTACCTGTGGGAGCCGGCTTGCCGGCGATAGGGCCGTTATAGGAGAAAGGCTTACTCCCCGCGGTTTTTCTTGACGATGGTGTCGGCAATGCTCGCCGGCGCCTCGGCGTAGCGGGTGAACTCCATCGAGAAACTCGCCCGGCCCTGGGTCATCGAGCGCATCGAGGTGGCGTAGCCGAACATCTCGCCCAAAGGCACCTCGGCACGGATCACTTTGCCGGCCGGGGTTTCGTCGCCATCCTGGATCATGCCCCGGCGCCGGCTCAGGTCGCCGAGGATATCGCCCTGGTACTCCTCGGGCGTCACCACCTCGACCTTCATCACCGGCTCCAGCAGCACCGCGCCGCCTTTCTGCGACAGCTGCTTGGTGGCCATGGAGGCGGCAATCTTGTAGGCCATCTCGTTGGAATCGACGTCATGGTACGAGCCGTCGAACACCGCCGCCTTGAGGTTGATCAGCGGGTAGCCGGCAAGCACGCCGTTCTTCATTTGCTCCTCGATGCCTTTCTGGATCGCCGGGATGTATTCGCGCGGCACCACGCCGCCGACAATCTCGTTGACGAACTCCAGCCCTTCCTTGCCTTCGTCGCCGGGGGCGAAGCGGATCCAGCAATGGCCATACTGGCCGCGTCCGCCCGATTGGCGCACGAAACGCCCTTCGATTTCGCAGGTGTTGCGGATCTTCTCGCGGTAGGCCACCTGCGGCTTGCCGATATTGGCTTCGACGTTGAACTCGCGGCGCATGCGGTCGACGATGATGTCCAGGTGCAACTCGCCCATGCCGGAGATGATGGTCTGGCCGGTTTCCTCGTCGGTCTTGACCCGGAACGACGGGTCCTCCTGGGCCAGCTTGCCCAGGGCGATGCCCATCTTCTCCTGGTCGCCCTTGGTCTTCGGCTCCACCGCCACCGAGATCACCGGGTCGGGGAAATCCATGCGTTCAAGGATGATCGGCTTGTCCATGTCGCACAGAGTGTCGCCGGTGGTCACGTCCTTCATGCCGATCAGTGCGGCGATATCGCCGGCGCACACGTCCTTGATCTCGGCGCGCTGGTTGGCGTGCATCTGCACCATGCGGCCGATGCGCTCCTTCTTGCCCTTCACCGAGTTGAGCACCGCATTGCCCGAGCTGAGCACTCCCGAATATACCCGGGCGAAGGTCAGGGTGCCGACGAACGGGTCGGTGGCGATCTTGAAGGCCAGGGCCGAGAACGGCTCCTTGTCGTCGGCGTGGCGTTCCAGGTGCTTGTCTTCATCGTCCGGGTCAGTGCCCTTGATCGCCGGGATTTCGGACGGGGCGGGCAGGTAGTCGATCACCGCGTCGAGCATCAGCGGCACGCCCTTGTTCTTGAATGACGAGCCGAGGATGGTCGGGACGATTTCGTTGGCGATGGTGCGTTGGCGCAGGGCGGCCTTGATTTCCTCGGTGGTGAATTCCTCACCTTCAAGGTACTTCAGGGTCAGTGCTTCGCTGGCATCCGCCGCCGCTTCCAGCATATGGGCACGCCACTCGTCGGCCAGGGCCTGCAGTTCAGCGGGGATCGCTTCCTCGCGGTAGCTGGTGCCCTGGTCGGCATCGTTCCAGTAGATGGCTTTCATCTTCACCAGGTCGATCTGGCCGATGAAGTTCTCCTCGCTGCCGATGGCCAGCTGGATCGGCACCGGGTGGTGGCCCAGGCGCTGGTCGATCTGTTTCACCACACGCAGGAAGTCCGCGCCCTGGCGGTCCATCTTGTTGATGTAGGCCAGGCGCGGCACATGATACTTGTTGGCCTGGCGCCACACGGTCTCGGACTGCGGCTCGACCCCATCGGCGCCGCTGAACACCACCACCGCGCCATCGAGCACGCGCAGCGAGCGCTCCACCTCGATGGTGAAGTCGACGTGGCCTGGGGTGTCGATGATATTGAAGCGGTACTTGTGCTCGAACTGCTTGGTCGAGCCCTGCCAGAAGGCCGTGGTGGCCGCCGAGGTGATGGTGATGCCACGCTCCTGCTCCTGAGCCATCCAGTCCATGGTCGCGGCGCCGTCGTGCACCTCGCCCATCTTGTGGTTGACCCCGGTGTAGAACAGGATCCGTTCGGTGGTGGTGGTCTTGCCGGCATCCACGTGAGCGACAATGCCGATATTGCGGTACAGCTCGATGGGAGTCGTGCGGGCCATGGCGGGTCACCTGCGGGTGAGGATTCTCCCAAGGTAGCAGAGCGGGAGAATCCTGCCGGGGCGACCGTCAGTCGGCGAGCACCTGCAGCTGCCACTGGCCCTCGGCTTCACGCGCCAGGCCGCTGGCCGGCAACAGGGCCAGCAGGCGTTCGTGCAGGGCCGCGTCGGTGAAGGCCTTGAGGGTGGTCATGTCCAGCGCGCCGACGGTGATCAGTTCGGCCTTGGTGTAGGACAGCCACGCCTTCTTCAGCACCATCAACACGTCGCTGCCGGCGGTGCTGGCGAAGCGTCGGTGCAAGGTGCGGCCTTCCAGTTCGAAGCTGTGGCGGTGGCTATAGGTGCTCTCGTCACCATTGTCCTCGACGCAGCGGTGGCAGCGGCAGGGGCCGTCGCCGAAAGCGTTGCGCAGGTAGGCATTGAAGTCCACGACGGGCTTGAGGGTCAGGCGTTTGTCGACCTCGAACAGGTCGGCGATCAGGGGAAGTTCTGCGCTCACTCGGTATCCTCGCGTGGTGTGGCGTGCATCGGCGGGCACCCTAACAGATCGGGGCGGGGGAGGCCATGCCGTACCATCCATGAGGCCGCTAGAGACAACAACCACCGTCTGCCGTACCCTAGCGCCAATTTTCGCACCCTACCCCGAGGTAACCCCGCTTGAGCAGCAAGTACCCCTACATCGCCACCGTGACCGTCAGCGCCGAAGACCGTGGGGGCGACACCGAGGCTTCGGAAAACAGCAACATGCGCGTGGGCCTCGAGGCGGTAACCGAAGTGCTGAAGAAGGTGCATTTTGTCGGTACGCTCGCGGCACCGGAAAAAGGCGCCACGCACATCTGCGTCACGCTGGAGAATGGCCTTACTTACTACGGCCTGATCGTCAACGGTCATGCCGAACTCGAAGGCGGCTGGATCGCCTTCGAATGCGACATGCCCACCCCCGAAGAGCTGGGCCTGTAAGCCTTACCCCAGTTCAGCCAGGCACTGCTCGAGGATATCCAGCCCTTCCTCGAGCACCTCGGCCTCGATGGTCAGCGGCGCCAACAGGCGGATGATATGCCGCGCCTTGCCACTGGGCATCAGCAGCAACCCCTTGGCACGCGCCGCCTCCAACACCTTGGCCAGTTGCGCCGGTGCCGGGCTGCCATCGCCGTTGACGAACTCCAGCCCGCGCATGGCGCCGACGCCGGTCAGGCGGCCGAGCGAACTGGACAAGCCTGCGGCTTTCCAGCGTGCATGGCGTGCGACGATGGCCTGTTCCTGGCGTTCGCCCCAGGTGGCGAGGTTGGCGTCGGTCATCTGCGCAAGGCTCGCCAAGGCCGCCGCACAGGCGATCGGATTGCCCGAGTAGGTGCCGCCCAGGCCGCCCTTGGGCAGCGAGTCCATGATCTCCCGGCGGCCGACCACCGCGCCCAGGGGCATGCCACCGGCGATGCTCTTGGCCAGCAGCAGCAGGTCCGGCTCGATCCCCAGTCGCGGGAAGGCGAAACGCTGCCCGGTGCGGCCGAAACCGGACTGGATCTCGTCGACGATGATCAGTATCCCGTGGCTGTCGCAGAAGCGGCGCAAGGCCTGGGCAAAGCTCGGATCGAGGGCGAGGAAACCACCTTCACCCTGCACCGGCTCGAAGATGAACGCCGCCACGTCCTCCACCGCCAACTCCACGTTGAATAGGCGTTCCATGGCCTTGAGCGCCTGTTCGCAGCTCACTCCGGTGTCCGGGCTGGGGTAGGGCAGATGATAGACCGGGCCTGGCAGTTCCCCCACGCGTTGCTTGTACGGGGCTACCTTGCCATTGAGGTTGAGGGTGGCCAGGGTGCGGCCATGGAAGCCGCCGTCGAAGGCGATGACAGCGCGCTTGCTGGTGGCGCCGCGGGCGACCTTAAGCGCGTTTTCCGCCGCTTCCGCGCCGCTGTTGGTGAGCATGCCGGCCAACGGGTAGCTGACCGGGACGAATTCACGCAGGCGCTCCATCAGCTCCAGATAGGGGCCGTGGGGCGCCGCGTTGAAGGCGTAGTGGGTCAGGCGCGTGGCCTGCTGCTGGATCGCTTCGACTACCGCGGGATTGCAGTGGCCCAGGTTGAGCACGCCGATGCCGCCGACGAAGTCGATGTAGCGCTTGCCGGTGATATCCCAGACTTCGGCATTGCGACCATGGGAAAGCGTGATCGGGTGAACGATGGCAATGGACTGGCTGATGCTTGGTTGATTCATGTGCGCGGCGCCTGTGATTCGATGGCGTGAATATCGAAGCGTGCCGGGGGTATCCGCAAACGATTTATTGGATTGCTGTCATTCCTTTGAGTCATGAAATTATGCGGGGCCTGCCTACGCCGCCCGCTTGCTGGAATCGCGCCAAGATAAAAGGCGGCTGTCCCTTAAGGGGCAGCCGCCTTTTGCTGTTTCGCCTCGAGCCTTCGACCGTTGGGGTCAGTGGCGACGCTTGTGCTTGCGGTTGCTGTCACCCATGTGGTTGCCGATGGCGCCACCGGCCGCGCCGCCCAGGCCGGCACCGATGGTCGAACCGTTGGAGCCGCCAAGCTTGCCGCCGATCAGCGAACCGCCCGCCGAGCCCAGGCCGCCGCCGATGGCCGCTTCGGTACGGTTGCCCTTGCGCGCGCCGACCGCGCTGCCGGCCGCGCCACCGAGACCGGCGCCGATGGCCGCACCGGTGCTGCCGCCGATCTGTTTGCCCACGACGTTGCCCAGGGCGCCACCCAGGCCGCCGCCGATGGCCGCGGTGCCGTCACCGGCGAAAGCGCCCTGGCAGAGCAGCAGGCCGAGGGCGAGGGAAGGCAGAGTCAGACGCATGTTATGAACCTCAGGGGAGTCATCAGGGGGGGATTGCCGCACGGTCGCGGCAAGTCAGGGTTGCAAGGACGCTTCAGCGGTAGTAGCGGTCACGGTACTGGCGATCGTCATCGTCACGGTCATGACGATGGTGGTGACGGTGGCCGCGGTCACGATCGCGCCAGCCATCGTCATCATCGTGGTAATGGTTGCTGTAGCAGCCGCCGAGCAGCAGCAAGGTGGCGACCATGGAAAGGCTTGCAAGGCGTGTCATCACGATATAGGTCCTTGATCCGCAACGGTTTACGCGGTACCTCCTGAGACCGAAGGCGATCGATTTGGTTCTTCGGCGCGCAAGATTTTATTGCGGCGGCGATGAACGGCAGCGGCGATTCACCTGCTGCCCCGGCAGTGCTAGAGTCACCTTCTTTTTTGTCCCGAGGATGGAACATGCGAGCAATTCTGCCGATCACCGTGGCGCTGCTGCTGGCGGGCTGTGCATCGTCGACCATGGAAGCGGCGCGCGGCGGCGCACCCACCGCGCAGCTGGATTCACACAAGACGCCGGATCTGGTGGCACAGTGCATCCAGTTCAGCTGGCAGGAAGAGAACACCTTCGGGGTCGACGCCAGCGGCTACCTGGAGGCTCGCAAGCAAGGTGGCTTCACGGTTTATACCCGCGAAGCCGAGTCGTTCGTCGACGTTTACGCCCAGGCCGGTGGGACGCGGGTGGACTACTACGCGCAGAAGAACGACGGCATGGCCCTGCGCCGACGGGCGGCAGCCGCGACCTGCCTGTAGGCCGCGCCCGGTCAGTGGCCCGATGTCACATCGGCAGCAGCCGGTCCTGAATCACCTCCTTCATCACCAGCGTCGAACTCAGGCGCTTCACATTGGGAATGCTGGTCAGCTGTTCGTCATACAGCTTCTGGAAGGCCGGCAGGTCCCTGGCCACCACGTGCAGCAGGTAGTCGGGGTCGCCGAACAGGCGCTGGGCCTCGACGATCTGCGGGATCTCCCCCAGCGCCGCCTCGAAGTCCGCCACCGGCTGGCGGGTCACCTCGCGCAGGGTCACGAACACCAGCGCGGCGAAGTTCAAACCCAAGGCCGCCGGGGCCAGGCGGGCGTGATAACCGAGGATGGCGCCTGAGTCCTCCAGCGCCTTGAGGCGCCGGTGGCAGGGCGACAGGCTCAAGCCGACGCGGTCGGCCAGTTCGGTCACGGACAGGCGCCCGTCTTTTTGTAGCTCGGCAAGGATCTTTCGATCTGTTCGATCCATGGGGAAGATTATTCCATTACTTGGCTTGGTACGGGGAATATACGAAAGAAAATCCCTGGGCGATATCCGTAGTCTTTCTTTCACCGAAACCTGTGTAAGGAAGGCTCGAAATGGCCATGAGTGTACTGACGGCGTTCTGGGCCGTTTCCCTGCTGTTCGTGATCACCCCCGGCGCCGACTGGGCCTACGCCATCTCGGCCGGCATGCGCGGGCGCTGGGTAGTGCCGGCGGTGGCGGGCATGCTGTCCGGCCATCTGCTCGTCACCCTGGTGGTGGCCGCCGGAGTCGGCAGCCTGATTGCCGGGCACCCGCTGGCGCTGAGCTTGCTGACCCTTGCAGGTTGCGTGTACCTGTTGTGGCTGGGCGGCAACCTGCTGCTGAGCCCGGCCGTGCCCGAGGCCGGCGCCGGAGGTGGGCAGGACTCGGGGTCGCGCTGGGCATTCAAGGGCCTGTGCGTCAGCGGCCTCAACCCCAAGGTGTTCCTGCTGTTCCTGGCGTTGCTGCCGCAGTTCACCGACCCGCAGTCGAGCTGGCCGCTGCCCTTGCAGATCCTGCTGCTGGGGTTGGTGCACCTGAGCAGTTCGCTGGTGATCTACCTGATGGTCGGTTATGGTGCCAAGGCCGTGTTGCGCACCCGGCCTGCCGCGGCGCAGGCCGTGGGACGGTTGTCCGGCGGGGTGATGATCCTGATTGCCGTGGGGCTGATAGCCGGGCAGTTGCGTTGAGCCTGTCAAGGACGGCGGGTTGGGCTATGCTGACGGCCCTCACGATTCGGACCTGACCCTCATGAAATACGCCGCCGTACTTCTGCTCAGCCTGCTGGCGCTCGTGGCCCACGCCGCGCAACCCGGCGACACCCTCGCGCCCTGGACATTGCTCGATCAGTACGACCAGCCCTACAGCCTGGGGGCCGATACCCGGGTCCTGCTGGTCGCCCGCGACATGGACGGTGCCAAGCTGGTCAAGGCGGCCCTGGCCGAACAGCCCAAAGGCTACCTGGAGGCGCGGCATGCGGTGTTCGTCGCGGATATCCAGCGCATGCCGGCGCTGATCAGCAAGCTGTTCGCCATCCCGGCCATGCGCGACTACAGCTACCGCGTGCTGCTCGACCGCGAAGGCCGGGTCGCCAGCCGCTATGCCGGGGACGAAGGCAAGGTGCTGTGGCTGGCGCTGGATAACGGCGTGGTGGCAGCGCGCAACAGCTACGCCGATGCCGATGCCTTGAAGGCTGCGTTGGACCAGGCTGGCCGCTGAACCGGCCTGCCCGGTAGCTCAGGCGAAGGCCTGGCGCAGCAGTTGCGGCAGTACCTCACCCGCCTTGCCGGGCAACATGAACGCCCGCGGGTGCTCGCAGGGCACGGGCTGCGGATTGACATGCACCACCGTTGCCCCCGCCGCCAGTGCCATGCGAGGTATCGAGGCCGCCGGCTGTACCAGGCCTGAGGTGCCTACCGACAGCAGTACATCGCACTGCTGCGCGGCGGCGAATGCCTGCTCCAGTACAGCGTCGGGCAACATCTCGCCAAACCACACCACACCGGGGCGCAGAGGCCCGGCGCAGCAAGCGCAGCGTGGTGGTTCCATACGGCAGCCGTGAGCGGCCTCCTCGGGCAGTGCCACGGGCTCATCCGCCGGGCGCGCGCAGTCCAGGCAGCGAAAGGCATCCAGCCGCCCATGCAGGTGCAGCACGGCGCGGCTGCCGGCGCGTTCGTGCAGGTCGTCGACGTTCTGCGTTATCAGGGTCAGCTGCGGCACTTGCGCGGCCAGCGCGGCGATGGCCAGGTGGCCTGCGTTGGGCTCGGCCTTGGCGATCCCGGCGCGGCGCATCTGGTACCAGCCCCAGACCAGCGCCGGGTCGGCGCGAAAGCCCTCGGCGCTGGCCAGCTGCGCCGGATCGAAGCGCGCCCACAGGCCGGTCAGCTTGTCGCGAAACGTGGCTATGCCACTTTCCGCGGACACCCCGGCACCGGTGAACACAACCACGTGGCGGGCCTGGGCAAGCAGCATCGGATCGAATGGCATGAGGGCTCCCATGGTGCGGTGCAGGGTGGTCGGTCACTGTGCCAGTGGGTCGCGGGCCGGACAAGATCCGAGTGAACCCTCGGCGCGCGTGGCAACCCAAGCCAGTACAGCCAATAGGAGAAGACTCATGGAAATCGGAACAATCTGGTTCGTTGTCGCGCTCGTCGTCATCCTCCTGGAAATCTGGGCCATCTGGCACATCATCGGCAGTGATCGGCGCGCCGAGCGCAAGATGCTGTGGGTGGTGTTCGTCGTTTATGCACCGTTTCCGGGCTTATTGTTCTGGGCCTGGCGTGGGCCGCGCGCGGTGAAGGGCAGGGCGGTGTTGCAGGAAAAATAGGCGCCGATCAAGGTGTGGCAGGCGGGGCTTGACCTCGACTTAACCTGAGGTTTGATACTCGGCCGCTCTTTCCATCGATGGAGCGCTAACATGACCCAGCCAGCCGCCTTTGCCCTGAGCAACCCCGAAGGCCTCTACGACCCCAGCGGCAATGCCTATTCCCATGTCGCCGAGGTACGCGCCGGCAGCCGCCTGCTGTATATCGCCGGCCAGGGCGGCGAGGACCTGCAGGGCAAGTTGTCGGCACGTTTCGATGAGCAGGCGCGCCAGGCCCTGGTGAACCTGAAGATCGCCCTGGCTTCCCGTGGGGCAACGCTTGAGCACGTGTGCAAGCTCACCCTGCTGGTGGTCGACCATTCCGAGGCGCGGCTGCGCCAGTGGGTGGCTGAGGCCGAGCGTGCCTGGGGCGGCAGGATGACCCCGACCTGCACCTTGATCCCGGTCCCGCGCCTGGCGCTGGACGGCATGCTGGTGGAAGTGGACGCGGTGGCGGCCTTGCCGCAGGGGTGACAAAACCCGTATCCATCGTCGTGGCGACGCGCCGCGAGGATGGATGCGACGCCGCCCCGCTGCAAACACCTGAGCGCCCAGGTAGACTCGCGCTCCCGCATTCATCGAGCCTGTACCATGACCCTCCCCGTCGAACTGCTCCAGACCGGCCCCGAGCATGCCGACCTGGTGCGCAACCTCTACCAGTTCTACGCCTACGAGTCTTCTGGCTGGGAGCAGGAAGATGTCGAGGCGGATGGGCGCTTCTACCTCCATGAGCCACACTTCACCCGCTACTGGCAAACCCCGGGCTGGAGCGCCAGCCTGATACTGGTGGACGGTTTCATCGCCGGCTTCCTGCTCATCGAGCGCAGTGAACTGCCCGGCATCGACGCCTGGGAGCTGGCCGACCTGTTCGTGCTCAAGAAATATCGCCGCCAGGGCGTGGGCCTGGCGGTAGCGCGGCGCACGCTGTGCGAGGGTCAAGGCGACTGGTTGGTGCGGTGCTACGGCGAGGATGCCCCGGCCCTGGCGTTCTGTCAGGCGGTACTGGCCGACCTGCCACGGCCAGTGCAGGAGATTGCCCTGGATGACGAGCCGTCGCTGCGCAATTTCCTGGTGACCCCGCGATTGCACTGAAGGACTGCGGGTCGAGCGCCAGCATGCTTTGTGCTCTCGCTGCCAGCGAAGATCGCTGGCGTTGACGGACATGTGCGAAAGTGGCCGATCAGCGAACGGAATGTACTGATTGGACCACAATGCTTTGTCCACCCTGTGGCTTCTCTTCTAGAATCCGCCCATGCCTGGGCGTCATGCCGGGGCAATCGCCCGAGAGCCCCATGAGTTCCAGTACACCGTTGTCCGGAGTCAACCAGCCACTGCGCGGTATCGCCCTGGTGGTGGTGGCCACCTTCCTGTTCGCCAGCCACGACGCTTTGTCGAAATTCCTCGGCGGGATCTATCCGATCATCATGGTGGTGTGGGTCCGTTACCTGGTGCACACCTTGCTGATGGCCGGGATCTTCCTGCCCAAGGCCGGCCTGGCGGTACTGCGCACTCGCCGACCGTTGTTGCAGACCTTGCGTGCGCTGAGCCTGCTCAGCACCAGCCTGCTGTTTACCGCCGGGCTGCAATACCTGCCGCTGGCGGAGGCGACCTCGGTCAACTTCCTCGCTCCGGTGCTGGTCACCGCATTGTCGGTGCCGCTGCTCGGGGAGCGGGTGAGCGCGGGGCAGTGGCTGGCGGTGGTCATGGGCTTCGTCGGCGTGCTGGTGGTGGTGCACCCGGGCGGGGCGATGTTCACCCCGGCAATCCTGTTCCCCTTCGGTTCGGCCCTGGGCTTTTGCTTCTACCAGTTGCTGACGCGCAAGCTGGCGGCCCATGACAGCCCGACCACCAGCAACTTCTACGCGGGCTTATGTAACACCCTGATCATGACAGCGCTGGTGCCGTTTTTCTGGCAGACGCCGCAGTGGCCGCATATACCGCTGATGCTGGCGCTGGGTGGTTGCGGGATGACCGCCCACTTGCTGCTGACCCAGGCGTTCCGCCACGCTGCGCCGGCGTTGCTGGCGCCGTTCAGCTATTGCCAGATCGTGTTCGCCGGGTTGCTGGGCCTGGTGGTGTTCGGGCAGGTGCCGGACGGTACGAGCCTGGTGGGCATCGCGGTGATCTGCCTCAGCGGGCTGGGGGCAGCCTGGATGCAGCGGCGGCGTTGAACGGCTCTTAACCCGCGCGTCCTTCGTGCTGTTTGCGGTATGCCCCCGGCTGCACCCCGATGGCCTTGGCGAACGCCCGGGTGAATGCCGCCACCGACTGATACCCCGCCTGCGCGCCTACCTGCTCGACGGTATTGCCAGCCTTGAGCAACTGGCAGGCATGGCGCATGCGCAGCGCCAGCAGCACTTGCCCGGGGGATTGCCCAGCCAGTTCGTTGAAGCGCTTGAAGAACGCCGAGCGCGACAGCCCCGCGCAGGCCGCCATGGCCTCCAGCGTCCAGGCCTGGCCTGGCGCCTCGATCAAGCGCTCCAGCAACCCGGCGAAGGCCGGCTGGCGGGCGAGGGCGACCAGCCCTCCCAGTGCCTGGCCGTCATGCACCTGCTGGCGCAGCACGTAGAGAAACAGCAGGTGGGTCAGGCGCTCCAGCAGCGCCTGCGAGGGTTGCGGGCGGCGGCACTCCTCGAGGATCAGCCCGAACAGCGCCCGCGCCGCGCTGCCGGCCGGATCGCTGGCGCGCAGCAGGATCCAGTCCGCCAGCCCGTCGACGATCAATGACGACAACCCCGACTGGAAGTGGAAGAAACCGCATACCAGCCCCACGCCGTCCCCGGCTTCCAGGTCCAGCGCCCGCATGCTCCGGCGCGGCTGGGCACAGGCGTTGGCGGCATCCTCGTCGCCGGACAACCGATAGGCCAGGTCACGCAAGAGGAACACCGCGTCGCCGCTTTCCAGGCGCAGCGGCTGCGCCTGGCCGTCGATGTGCAGCCAGCAATGGCCCTGCACCACCAGGTGGAAGCTGGCCCGGCCCAGGCCTTGGGTGCTGGCGTGCCAGCCGCCGCAGTAGCGGCCCACATGGAACAGGCTGGCATCGAGCTCCAGGCTCTCTAATAACCAATCGACGAGGGGGCTGGAAGAAATCATCTAATGCAAGGACTCTGGAGCAAGGAAAGGCGACTGATGAATATGGATGCTACTTCTTATAACCAACAGACTGTAGCGACCTACATCAAAGGAGACCACTCCATGTCCGCTCGCATTACTCTACACAGCCTGCAGACCGCTCCGGAAGCCGCCCGCCCGTTCCTCGAGAACGCGCAGAAGAACTCCGGCTTCATCCCCAACCTGCTGGGCATCCTGGCCAACGCCCCGGCGGCGCTGGAAACCTACGTCACCGTTTCAGCGCTCAACGGCAAGTCCGAGCTGACCCTGGCCGAGCGCGAAGTGGTGCAGCTGATCGCCGCCACCCAGCACGGTTGCGACTTTTGTGTCGCCGGCCACACCGCGGTGGCCCTGAACAAGGCCAAGCTGCCTCAGGAAGTGGTCGATGCCCTGCGTGCCCGCGGCGAACTGCCCGACGCCCGCTACGAGACCCTGGCCGCGTTCGCCCGTGAAGTGATCGCCACCCGTGGCAACGTCAGCGACGCCACCTACCAGGCCTTCCGTGAAGCCGGTTTCAGCGAAGGCAACGCGCTGGAAGTGATTCTCGGTATCAGCCTCGCAACCCTGTGCAACTTTGCTAATGTGTTCGCCCAGACGCCGCTCAACGACGAGCTCGGCAAATACCGCTGGCAGCCTTCGGCTTGACCGAGGCCTGATGCCGGCGCGCCCGGCGTTTCAAAAGGAGTTAGGGACATGCTTGACCATGCATTTCGACAATGGCTGGATGCCAATGCCGAGGCCATTGACCAGGGCCAGTGCGATCCGCACCTGGTGCTGGCGCAGATCGCCGAGTCGCAGTTGCTGCGCATCGGCGTCGACCCGGCCCTGGGTGGCACGGGTGGCGACGTCAGCGAGGCGGTCGAGGCTATCGCCGCCATCGCCAGCCGGTCGCTGGCCGCGGCCTTCGTCTGCTGGGGCCAGCGCGCCTTCATCGAATACCTGCTGCAAAGCCCCAACCGAGAGCTGTGCAAACGGCTGATGCCCGACCTGCTCAAGGGCGAACTTGCCGGGGCCACCGGCCTGTCCAATGCCATGAAGTTCCTCTCTGGCATCGAGGCCTTGCAGGTGCGTGGCCGCCTCGCGGCCGATGGCTGGAACCTCGAAGGCCGGCTGCATTGGGTGACCAACCTGCGCAAGCGCGGTTTCGTGGTGGCGGCGGCTGTCGAGGATGACGCCGGCGGCGCGCCGTTCGTGGTCGCCATACCCTCCAACGCGCCGGGCCTGGAGCGTTCCGACGATCTGCAACTGATGGGCCTGCAGTCGAGCAACACCGCGGCGCTGGCGTTCCACCAGGTGCCACTGGCCCGCGACTGGCTGCTGCATGACAACGCCCGCGAGTTCCTGCCCAAGGTACGCCCGGCGTTCCTGGCGCTGCAGTGCGGCATGGCCATGGGCCTGGCCCGGCGCGCGCTGGATGAAGTGCAGGAACACCTGCAAGGCCGTGGCTCGTTCCTCGAAGAGGCCCGCCAGGTGCTCAAGGAACGCCTGGAGAATACTGTCGGCGAGCTCAAGCAGGGGCTGCTCGACGGGCGCTTCCAGGGCCAACCGGCCGCCTTGTTCAAGTTGCGCATCACCCTCGCCGAATGCGCCGCCGATGCCGTGCAGCTGGAGCTTCAGGCCAGCGGTGGCAAGGCCTACCTGACGGCCTATGGTGAAGGCTTCGCCCGGCGTTGGCGCGAGTCGGCGTTCGTGCCGATCGTCACCCCGAGCCTGGTGCAGCTGCGCGCCGAACTGCAACGCCAGGCGGCCAGCGCATGACCGAAGTGCTGCTCGAAGCCTGTGAGATCAGCCTGGGCTACCCGCGCGACGATGGCTGGCAGGCGGTGCTGGAGCAGTTCGACCTGGCGCTGGCGCCCGGCGAGGTGGTAACCATCCTTGGCCCAAGCGGGGTCGGCAAGTCCAGCCTGTTGCGCGTACTGGCCGGGCTGCAACAGCCCCGTGGCGGTAGCGTGCACCTGCGCGGCGAGCCACTGCAGGGCCCGCACCCGCGCCTTGCGGTGGCGTTCCAGGACCCAAGCCTGCTGCCCTGGCTGAGCCTGGAAAAGAACGTCGCCTTCGGCCTCGACTTCGCCCGCCAGCCCAAGCTGGCGGCGGCCGAGCGGCGTGCACGGATCGACCACGCCATCGACGCGGTGGGCCTGGCCCATGCCCGTGGGCAGTACCCGGCGCAACTGTCCGGCGGCATGGCCCAACGCACCGCGCTGGCCCGCTGCCTGGCGCGCCAACCCGAGGTGCTGTTGCTGGACGAGCCGTTCGGCGCGCTGGACGAGGTGACCCGCGCCGACATGCAGCAACTGCTGCTGCAACTGATCGCCACCCACAACACCGCCGCCGTGCTGATCACCCACGACATCGACGAAGCCCTGCTGTTGTCCGACCGCGTGCTGCTACTGGGCAACCACCCGGCGCGCACCCTCGGTCAGTGGCACATCGACCTGCCGCAGCCGCGGGCGCAGCGGGTCGAGGAGCTGGGCGCACTGCGTATCGAAATCCTCAAAACCCTTCGGCGGGCAAGCCGCACAGCCGAACCCACCCCATCCCCCTTGCCCTCGGAGGCTGTCCATGTGCATGGATGACTGCTGTTCCACCACGTCCCGACGCGATTTTCTCAAGTTGAGCGCCATGCTCACCGCCGCCGGCGCCGTGCCGTTGCTGTCGAGCCTGCAGGCCCGCGCCGCCGCCGAGCCGGACGCGCCGGTGCGCATCGGCTACCTGCCGATCACCGATGCCACGCCACTGCTGGTGGCGCACAACAACGGCCTGTTCGAGGCCGAGGGCATCAAGGCCGAGCGCCCGGTGTTGCTGCGCAGCTGGGCACAGGTGATCGAGGCATTCATCTCCGGGCAGGTCAACGTCATCCACCTGCTGTCGCCGATGACCGTGTGGGCGCGCTACGGCAGCAAGGTGCCAGCCAAGGTCGTGGCCTGGAACCACGTCGGCGGCTCGGGCCTGACCGTGGCCCCGGACATCACCGATATGAAGCAGCTCGGCGGCAAGACCGTGGCCATTCCGTTCTGGTACTCGATCCACAACGTGGTGCTGCAGCAGATGCTCACCGACAACGGCCTGAAGCCTGTGTCCAAGCCTGCCACCGCGCAGCTGGCGGACAACGAAGTCAACCTGCTGGTGCTGCCGCCTTCGGACATGCCGCCGGCCCTGGCCAGCAAGCGCATCGCCGGCTATATCGTCGCCGAACCGTTCAACGCCCTGGCCGAGAACCTCAAGGTCGGCCGCGTGCAGCGCTTCACCGGCGATGTCTGGCGCAACCACGCCTGCTGCGTGGTCTTCATGCACGAGCACGACCTGAACAATCGCCCGGAGTGGTCGCAGAAGGTGGTCAACGCCATCGTCAAGGCCCAGCACTGGACCCGCGAGCACCGTGCCGAGGCCGCGGCGTTGCTGTCCAAGGCCGGCCCCAACAAGTACACCCCGCACGAACCGGCGGTGCTGACCAAGGTGCTGGCGCCATCGGCCGATGACCGTGCCGGCTACATCGCCAGTGGCGCGATCCAGCACCAGCAGTGGGACGAGAAACGCATCGACTTCCAGCCTTATCCGTTCCCCAGCTACACCGAGGAGTTGGTCAAGCGCCTGAAGAACACCCTGATCGTCGGCGAGAGCGATTTCCTTGCCGCCCTCGATCCGGCCCAGACTGCCCGCGACCTGGTGGACGATCGCTTCGTGCGCAACGCCATCGCCGCGGTGGGTGGCCCGGCGGCGTTCGGCATTGCCGAGAACTTCCAGCGTAGCGAGGAGTTCGCGGTCTGATGCGCAGGCATTTCGTGCATGGCGCCCTGGGCCTGGCGGGCCTGGCGGCGCTGCTGTTGCTGTGGTGGGCGGGGGTGCGCCTGTTCGGTGCCGCCGATGGCCTGTCGGCGCGCTTCGCGCCCCAGGCCACGTTGCAAAGCCTGATCGAGCTGCTGGGGCAGGGTGAGGTCTACGGGCATATCTGGGTGAGCCTCGAGCGTATCCTCATCGGCCTGCTGCTGGCGCTGCTGATTGGTGTGCCGTTGGGCCTGCTGGTGGGCAGCTATCGCCACCTGGAGGCGGCGACCACGCCGGCATTCCAGTTCCTGCGCATGATCTCGCCGCTGTCGTGGATGCCGGTGGTGGTGATGCTGATGGGCGTGGGCGACCAGCCGATCTACTTCCTGCTGGCCTTCGCCGCGCTGTGGCCGATCTTGCTCAACACCGCCGCCGGGGTACGCCAGCTCGACCCGCGCTGGCTGCAATTGAGCCGCAGCCTCAGCGCCACGCGCTGGGAGACGTTGTGCAAGGTGATCATCCCCGGGGTGATCGGCCATGTGCTGACCGGCGTGCGCCTGGCCATCGGCATCCTGTGGATAGTGCTGGTGCCGTGCGAAATGCTCGGGGTGAGTGCCGGGCTTGGCTATTTCATCCTCGACACCCGCGACCGGCTGGCCTATTCGGAGCTGATGGCGATGGTGCTGCTGATCGGCGCACTGGGGTTCATGCTCGATGCCTTGGCGCGGGCGCTGCATCGACGTTGGGTGCATGCCTGAAGAAAGAAGGGGCGTATAGCGAATCCTGGCGCGGATCTGTGGGGGCGGCGTAGCGCAGCGCCCACAAAGTCCGCGTTCAATCTTGGTATCAAGCGCATCCCTGCGCCTGAGCAGGTCAGAAACTGTACTTGGCGGTCAGCATCAGGTTGCGTGGATCGCCAAAGGTGTCGCCCCCATAGTTCACCGAGCTGGAAATCGACGAGTAGTACTTCCTGTCGAACACGTTGTTGGCATTGAGCTGCAGGTCCAGGTGCTGGTTGACCGCGTAGCCGGCCATCAGGTCGGTCACCGCGTAGGCACTTTGCTCAAGGCGGTAGCGGCCGCCATCGGCCACGCTGAAGTCGTTGTACATGCGGCTCTGCCAGGTGACGCCGCCACCGACGCGCAGTTTTTCCAGCGGGCCCTGGAAGCGGTAGGTGGTGAACAGTTTTAGCTGATGCTCGGGGGTGTCGGAGGACAGCGGCTTGTTGACGTTGGCGGGGTTCTTGGCGTCCTTGATGGTGTGCACGCGGGCGTAGGTGTAGCCGGCACCGATCTGCCATTGCTCGGTCAGCGCGCCTTGCACCTCGAAGTCGATACCCTGGCTGCGCACCTCACCGGAGGCTTCGTAGCAAGTGAACTGGCCCGCTCGGCAGACGCTCTTGTCGTCCACCTCGACCGCGCGGTTTTCCTGGTCGATGCGGAACACGGCAAGGCTGGCATTGAGCGCGCCATCGAAGTATTCACCCTTGATGCCTACCTCGTAGTTCTTGCCTTCGATTGGCCGTACCGGCGTGCCGCTGCTGTCCTGGCTGTCCTGTGGCTGGAAGATATCGGTATAGCTGGCGTAGACCGAGTGGTGTTGGTCCAGCTCGTAGATCAGGCCGGCATAGCGGGTGACGTTGCGGGTCACCTTGTAGTCGCCATCGTTGCTGCCGCGCTTGTCGTAGTCGTACCAGTCCAGGCGCCCACCGAGGATCAGCTTGAGCGGGTCGGCCAGGCTCAGGCGAGTGGTGGTGTACACGCCTTCCTGGTTGATCAGGTAGCGGCTGCTGCTGGTGTGCAGGAAGTCGGGCTTGCCGCCGTCGATGGGGTAGTCCATGTCGTAGGGGCTGTAGTTGCGCTCGCTCATGTCGTAGATGCGCTTGCTGGCGCCGACCACCAGCTCGTGGGTACGACCGAACGCCTCGAACGGGCCGCTGGCAAAGGTGTCCAGGCCCAGCTGGTTCTCGTCGTGGGCCGACTGGTAGACCGTTCGGCTCAGCGGCTTGGCCAGGTCCCAGCGCGACTGGTAGGAGCCGCGGAACAGCGCGTTCTGCTCACTGTAGGTGGCGTTGACCTGCAGCTTCCAGTCATTGGCCAGGCGCTGGCGCACTTCGGCGAACAGGGTATTGATCTCCTGGTCCTTGACCTCCCAGTCGGTGGCCGGGTTGTAGGAGCGTGGCAGGTCCAGGTGATGGCCGTCGAGGGCGGTGGGGATCGCGCCCCAGAACACGTTGGTCTTGTCCTTCTGGTGGGAGAGGCCGAGGGTGAGGGTGGTGTCTTCGCTCAGGTCGGCCTCGGTGATCGCGTAGAACAGCCCGTGGTCCTCTTGCTGGCCGTCACGGAAACCGTTGGCGTCCTGGTACGAGGCCACCACGCGGCCGCGCAGGGTGCCGCTGTCGTTGAGCGGGCTGGAGGCGTCCAGTTCGCCGCGGTAGTTGTCCCAGCTGCCGGCGGCGCCGGTGAGGGTGACTTTCTGCTCCGCCAGCGGGCGCTTGCGCACCAGGTTGATCGCCGCCGAGGGCGTGCCGGAACCGGTGACCAGGCCGGTGGCGCCGCGTACCACTTCCACCCGGTCGAACATCGCCAGGTTCGGCTGCGCACCGACCACCCAGCCGGTGTAGGCGCTGGGGATGCCGTCGTACATGATGTTGTCGACGTCGAAGCCACGGGCCTTGTAGGTCTGCCGGCCTGGGCCGTTGGACTGGTTGAGGAACAGGCCCGGGGTGTACCTGGCCACGTCGTTGATACTGGTCATGCCCTGGTCGTCCATGCGCTGGCGGGTGATCACCGTTACCGCCTGGGGCGTTTCGCGCATGGTCAGCGGCAACTTGGTGGCGGTGGACATGGCACCGGTGGTGTACGACTTCGATCCCTCGGTGGTGCTGCCCAGGCTGCTGTCGTCAATAGCCGTGGCGCCCAGCTCGATCACGGCAGGGGCCTGTTCGGCTGCCAGCGCGGGCGTGACGGTCGCCATGCAGATGGCCATGGCCAGCAGGTTGCGGGTTGGCGCGAAACGGTGGGTCAAGGGAAGCGATGACATGCCGAGCTTTATCCTTATTGCTAGTGCTTATGAGAACGATTAGCAATAAGTATGTCGGGATTGCCCGGTCAAGAACAGGGTGGATGCATTGAAAATGATGAGATTTTCACAATTTTCTATTCGAATGGATTGTTTCTCCGGCTTTCGTGGCTACCGGTCCGCGCTACCTGGGCCAATCCGTTTACCTTGTTGTCGACCTATTTCCAGCGCTTGGCCATCGCGTTGCTTGCCGTGCCGTGCCTGGCCCACCAGCTCGGGGATCAGCGGCCCCTCGGGCAGATGACGCCAGAAGCGTCCGGGCAGATGCTGGCGTAGAGCGCCAGGGTTGAGCCGGGCAGGGTTGAAGGTGTGCCGGTAGTAGGCCAGCCACAGTTCGGCCCCGGGGTCGTCGGCGTTGCGCGCCCATTGCCGCCAGTCTTCCGGGCATTTGCGACGGTAGTCCAGTTGCGCGCCGTCGTAGCGGATGCCGTCGTGGGGCGTGGCGATCAGCCAGCGCTGGCGGCCCAGGCGTTCGGCGAAGTGCGCGCTGGCGCTGTCGAGGATGTCATGCGCGGGTTCGTGGTAGGCCACCAGGTCCAGTTGCAGCTGCTCGGCCAGCGTCTCGGGCAGTGGCACGAAGCGCACGAAGGCATGCAGATGGTGAGCCTCGCGTCCGACCTGGCGGATGCGCCGTTGCAACTCGCTGCCCAGGCGGTCGCCGGCCAGCATCGCGGTGCGATCGCCATGGGCGACGCGCCAGAGCACCTCGTACAACAGGTTCCAGCGCTGCTCGCCGCGGTAGCGCCCGGCCTGTTCCAGCTGGGCCAGCAGCGCCGCTGGCACTCGGGCGTGGAACGGGCCGGGGCCTGCGGGCAGGGGCGTGGGCACGGCCAGCAAGTCATCCATCCAGGTCTGGCCCCAGGTCACCGTGGCCGGGTCGATGCCGTGGCCGAGCAGTTGGCGGGCCTGGTCGCGCCAGGTGGCGAAGTCATCGCCGCACTCCAGCGCGATCATCCCCACAGCCCCATCTGCACGGGCGCCTGAGGTTCACGCAGGCGGGCCCGAAGCAGGCCGCTGCGCAGCTCGGCCTGGGCCGGGCGGTAGTCACTGGTGACGATGAACGGGCGGGCCTTCTCCAGCACGCAGCGCAACTGGATCAGGTCGTCGTAGCGGATGCGCCGCTCCCGGCGCAGGGTGACCAGGCGCTGCACGCTGCGCAGGCCGATACCGGGGATGCGCGCCAGCAACGCCGGTTCGGCGCGGTTGACGTCCAGCGGGAAGACCTCGCGGTTGGCCAGCGCCCAGGCCAGCTTGGGGTCGATGTCCAGGGCCAGGTTGCCGGTCTCGCCCAGCAGTTCGCCGGCCTTGTAGCCGTAACCGCGCAGGAGGAAGTCGGCCTGGTACAGGCGGTGTTCGCGCAGCAGCGGCGGCGCGGCCAGGGGCACGCTGGAGGGGCTGTCGGGGATCGGGCTGAAGGCGGAGTAATAGACCCGTTTGAGTCCATAGCCCTGGTACAGCGACTCGGCGTTGCGCAGCAAGGTGCTGTCGTCGGTGGCGTCGGCGCCGACGATGACCTGAGTGCTCTGCCCGGCGGGGGTGAAGCGTGGTGCCCGTGGTTCGCCGGCGACGGCCTGCTGGCCGTGGTGGATCACGCCCATGGCCTGGCGGATGGTGCTGGCGCGCTTTTCCGGGGCCAGGCGCTGAAGGCTGGCGTCGGTGGGCAGTTCGATGTTCACGCTCAGCCGATCGGCCAGGCGCCCGGCCTCCTCGATCAGCAGCGGGTCGGCGTCGGGGATGGTCTTGAGGTGGATGTAACCGCGAAAGGCATGCTCTTCGCGCAGCAGGCGCGCCACCCGGATCAGTTGCTCCATGGTGTAGTCGGCCGAGCGGATGATGCCTGAGCTGAGGAACAGGCCGCTGATGCAGTTGCGCCGGTAGAAATCCAGGGTCAGGCGCACCACCTCCTCGGGGCTGAAGCGTGCCCGGGGCACGTTGCTGGAGCGGCGGTTGACGCAGTACTGGCAGTCGTACAGGCAGAAGTTGGTCAGCAGCACCTTGAGCAGCGACACGCAGCGGCCATCGGGGGTGTAGCTGTGGCAGATGCCCATGCCATCGGTGGCGCCGAGGCCGTCGCGGCCGCGCGAGCTGCGCTTGGGCGCGCCGCTGCTGGCGCAGGACGCGTCGTACTTGGCGGCGTCGGCAAGGATGCCGAGTTTGGCGATGAGTTGCATGGAGTGGTTCGCTGAATACTGAATATTCATACAGTATTTCGGGATTGGTCTGATGGCAAGGGTTTCTGATCGGCCAGGCGCTGCCAAGTCCCCCGTGGAACGCCCGAGCGCTCGATTACAGAATTGTAATCTTCACGCCACTCCCCAGATAACCAAGGCTCCCTAAAGTCCCTCGCCAAAGCATTCCGCCGCTTGTCGACGAGGACTTCCGCCGTGCCCATCCCCCGCAAGATCGCCTTGCTCTGCCTGTTGCTGGCCGGCCCTGCCGGCGCCGAGGGCCTGAGCCTGGACCAGGCGCTCGACGCCGCCTTTGCCCAGAACCCGGACTTCGCCGCCATCGGCCGTGAGATCGGCATCGCCGAAGGCGAGCGCCGCCAGGCCGGGCTGATCCCCAACCCCGAGCTGTCCTGGGAGGTCGAGGACACCCGCCGCGACACCAGCACCACCACCGTGACCCTCAGCCAGGCCCTGGAACTGGGCGGCAAGCGCGGTGCACGGATCGAAGTGGCCGAGACCGGCCAGGCGATCGCCCGGCTGGAGCTCGAGCGTCAGCGCAACAGCCTGCGTGCCGATGTGATCCAGGCCTTCCATGCCGCTTTGCGGGCACAGACCGCGCTGGAGTTGGCGCAACAGTCGCAGGCGCTGACCGAGCGTGGCCTGCGGGTGGTGGAAGGGCGGGTGCGAGCCGGACAGTCCTCGCCGGTGGAGGCCACCCGCGCCCAGGTCCAGCTGGCCCAGGCCGAGGCGGCGGTGCGTCGGGCGCGCACCGAACGTGGCGTGGCCAACCAGACCCTGGCGCGTCTGACGGGCAGTGCCGAGGCCCGCTTCGACCGACTCGACGCCAGCTCGCTCTCGCCAGGCCCGGCGCCCAAGGCCGAACGCCTGCTGGCCACGGTCGAGCAGACCGCCGAATGGCGCCTGGCCGCGGCGCAGATCGAGCGTGGCGATGCCAGCCTGGGCTCCGAGAAGGCCCAGCGCATCCCCAACCTGACCGTGAGCCTGGGCAGCCAGTACAGCCGTGAGGCGCGTGAGCGGGTCAATGTGGTGGGGTTGTCCATGCCGCTGCCGCTGTTCGACCGCAACCAGGGCAACGTACTGGCCGCCGCGCGCCGCGCCGACCAGGCCCGTGACCTGCGCAACGCCGTCGAACTGCGCCTGCGCAGTGAAACCCGCAGTGCCCTGGACCAGTGGGGCACGGCCATGGGCGAGGTGCAGGCTTATGACCGCACCATCCTGCCCGCCGCCCAGCAGGCGGTGGACACCGCCACCCGAGGCTTCGAGATGGGCAAGTTCGCCTTCCTCGATGTGCTCGATGCGCAGCGCACGTTGATCGAGGCGCGCGGGCTTTACCTTGACGCGCTGGCCCAGGCGACCGATGCGCGAGCGCAGGTGGAACGCATCTACGGCGAGCTTCCGACAGGACTGTGAACGGGGGCTGCTGCGCAGCCCTATCGCCGGCGAGCCGGCTCCCACTCGGATCCGCGTCAACCCTTGTGGGAGCCGGCTCACCGTCGATCTGACAGACGACATTTCAAGCAGGAGCAACAATGACCAACCCACGCAAGCTCGCCATCCTCGCCGCCGCCCTGGCCGTTATCGGCCTCGGTGGCGCGGCCTGGACCGGCACCCTTGGCAAGGCCGGCGGTGGCCAGGCCCAACACGACGACCACGGCGAAGCCGGCCATGGCCATGACGAAGAGAAGGACGACGGACACGGCCACGGCGAGTCCGCAGGCGAGGGGCATGGCGAGGAGGAGGGCCAACTGCACCTGACTGCCGAGCAGATCCGGGCCGCCGGTGTGCAGCTGGCCACCGCCGGCCCGCGCACCTTGGGCACTGCCATCAATTTCCCTGGCGAAATCCGTTTCGACGAAGACCGCACCGCCCATGTAGTACCACGGGTTCCTGGCGTGGTCGAGTCGGTGCAGGCCGAGCTAGGCCAGGCGGTCAAGCGTGGCCAGGTGCTGGCAGTGATCGCCAGCCAGCAGATCTCTGAGCTGCGCAGCGAACAGCAGGCTGCGCAACGGCGCCTGGAGCTGGCGCGATTGACCTTCGAGCGTGAAAAACAGTTGTGGCAGGAGCGCATCAGCGCCGAGCAGGACTACCTGCTGGCCCGACAGGCGCTGCAGGAGGCCGAGATCGCCGCCGCCAACGCCGGGCAGAAGGTCGCCGCGGTGGCGCCGGCCGGCAAGGGCAACCGCTACGAACTGCGCGCACCGTTCGACGCGATGGTAGTGGAAAAGCACCTGACCGTGGGCGAGGTGGTGGACGAGACCAGCAATGCCTTCACGCTATCCGACCTGAGCCGGGTCTGGGCCACCTTCGCCGTGGCCCCGCGCGACCTGGACAAGGTGGTCAGTGGCCGTGGCGTCAGCGTCAGCGCGCCGGACCTCGGCGCCCAGGTGGAGGGCAAGGTCAACTACGTCGGCAGCCTGCTCGGCGAGCAGAACCGCGCCGCCACCGTGCGCGCCACCCTGGCCAACCCCAATGGCGCATGGCGCCCCGGGTTGTTCGTCAATATCGCGGTTACCGTTGAGCGCTTCGACGCCGCGGTGGTGGTGCCGGAAAGCGCCCTGCAGACCTGGGAGGAGCAGACCGTGGTGTTCGCCCGCACCTATGAAGGGTTCGCGGCCCGTCCGGTCAAGCCGGGCCGGCGTGATGCCGGCCAGGTGGAGATCCGTGAAGGCCTGGCCGCCGGTACCGAAGTGGCCGCCGCCGGCAGCTTCGTCCTCAAGTCCGAGCTGGGCAAAGGCTCGGCCGAACACAGCCACTGACCGGGGACGCTTTTCATGTTCGAACGCCTGATCCAATTCGCCATCGAGCAGCGCCTGGTGGTGATGCTCGCCGTGGTGCTGATGGCCGCCGTGGGCATCCACAGCTACCAGAAGCTGCCCATCGACGCCGTGCCCGACATCACCAACGTGCAGGTGCAGATCAACACCGCCGCGCCCGGCTATTCGCCCCTGGAGACCGAGCAGCGCATCACCTTCGCCATCGAGACCGCCATGGCCGGGTTGCCGGGCCTGAAGCAGACCCGCTCGCTGTCGCGCTCGGGCTTGTCGCAGGTGACGGTGATCTTCGATGACGGCACCGATATCTTCTTCGCCCGGCAACTGGTCAACGAGCGCCTGCAGGTGGCCCGCGAACAGTTGCCCGAGGGCATCGAGGCGGCCATGGGGCCGATCTCCACCGGCCTTGGCGAGATCTTCCTGTGGACGGTCGAGGCCAAGGAGGGCGCCGTGAAGGACGACGGCACGCCCTATACCGCCACCGACCTGCGGGTGATCCAGGACTGGATCATCAAGCCGCAGCTGCGCAATGTGCCGGGCGTGGCCGAAGTCAACAGCATCGGCGGCCATGCCAAGCAGTACCTGATCGCCCCGGAACCCAAGCGCCTGGCAGCCTACAAGCTGACCCTCAACGATCTGGTCGCCGCCCTGGAGCGCAACAACGCCAACGTCGGCGCCGGCTATATCGAACGCAACGGCGAGCAATTGCTGATCCGTGCCCCGGGCCAGGTGGCTTCGGCCGAGGACATCGCCAGCATCGTCATCTCCAGCGTCGACGGCACGCCGATCCGCGTCAGCCACGTGGCCCAGGTCGGCCTGGGCCAGGAGCTGCGCTCCGGCGCCGCCACCGAGAACGGCCGGGAAGTGGTGCTGGGCACGGTATTCATGCTGATCGGCGAGAACAGCCGCACGGTGTCCCAGGCGGTGGCGGCCAAGCTCGAGGAGATCAACCGCAGCCTGCCCAAGGGGGTGGTGGCGATCACCGTGTACGATCGCACCAACCTGGTGGAAAAGGCCATCGCCACGGTGAAGAAGAACCTCATCGAAGGCGCGATCCTGGTCATCGCGGTGTTGTTCCTGTTCCTGGGCAACATCCGCGCGGCGCTGATCACCGCCATGGTCATCCCATTGTCGATGCTGTTCACCTTCACCGGCATGTTCAGCAACAAGGTCAGCGCCAACCTGATGAGCCTGGGGGCACTGGACTTCGGCATCATCGTCGACGGCGCGGTGGTGATCGTCGAGAACGCCATCCGCCGACTGGCACATGCCCAGCAGCATCATGGCCGCATGCTGACCCGTTCCGAGCGCTTCCACGAAGTGTTTGCCGCCGCCCGCGAGGCGCGCCGGCCGCTGATCTACGGGCAGTTGATCATCATGGTGGTGTACCTGCCGATCTTTGCCCTGACCGGGGTCGAGGGCAAGATGTTCCACCCCATGGCTTTCACCGTGGTGATGGCGTTGCTGGGGGCGATGATCCTCTCGGTGACCTTTGTCCCGGCGGCCCTCGCGCTGTTCGTCACCGGCAAGGTGAAGGAAGAAGAAGGCGTGGTCATGCGCGCTGCCCGCCGCCGTTACGCCCCGGTGCTGGAGTGGGTGCTGGGCCGGCGCAACCTGGCCTTTGCCGGCGCCGCGACCCTGGTGCTGCTGTCCGGCTTGCTGGCCAGCCGCATGGGCAGCGAGTTCATCCCCAGCCTCAGCGAAGGCGACTTCGCCCTGCAGGCCCTGCGCGTGCCAGGCACCAGCCTGTCGCAGTCGGTGGACATGCAGCAGCGCCTGGAGAAGACCATCATCGAGCGGGTGCCGGAGGTGGAGCGGGTGTTCGCCCGCACGGGCACCGCCGAGATCGCCTCCGACCCGATGCCGCCGAACATTTCCGACGCCTATGTGATGCTCAAGCCGCGCGAGCAGTGGCCGGACCAGGGCAAGTCGCGTGACGCGCTGATCGCCGAGGTGCAGCAGGCAGCGGCCAGCGTGCCGGGCAGCAACTACGAGCTGTCGCAGCCAATCCAGCTGCGCTTCAACGAGCTGATTTCCGGGGTGCGCAGCGACGTGGCGGTGAAGGTGTTCGGTGATGACATGGAGGTGCTCAACCGCACCGCCGCGCAGATCGCCACCAGCTTGCAGCAAGTGACGGGGGCGTCCGAGGTGAAGGTCGAGCAGACCACAGGCCTGCCGGTGCTGACCATCGATATCGACCGCGACAAGGCCGCCCGCCACGGCCTGAACGTGGGCGATGTGCAGGACGCCATCGCCATTGCCGTGGGGGGCCGTACTGCCGGTACCCTTTATGAAGGCGACCGTCGTTTCGACATGGTGGTGCGCCTGTCCGAGGCGCTGCGCACCGATGTCGATGGCTTGGCGAGCCTGCTCATCCCGGTGCCGGCCAGTGCCGCCGCAGGCGCTGCGCAGATCGGCTTCATCCCGCTGTCCCAGGTGGCCACGCTGAACCTGCAGTTGGGGCCCAACCAGGTCAGCCGAGAGGATGGCAAGCGCGTGGTGGTGGTCAGCGCCAACGTGCGCGGGCGTGACCTGGGCTCGTTCGTCGAGGAAGCTTCGCAGACCTTGATCGACCAGGTGCAGATCCCACCGGGCTACTGGACCCGCTGGGGTGGTCAGTTCGAGCAGTTGCAGTCGGCGGCCGAGCGCTTGCGCGTGGTGGTGCCGGTCTCACTGCTGCTGGTCATGGCCTTGCTGCTGATGATGTTCAACAACCTCAAGGATGGCCTGCTGGTGTTCACCGGGATTCCTTTCGCCCTCACCGGTGGCGTGCTGGCGCTGTGGCTGCGCGACATTCCGCTGTCGATCTCGGCGGGCGTGGGCTTTATCGCGCTTTCCGGCGTGGCGGTGCTCAACGGTCTGGTGATGATCGCCTTCATCCGCAACCTGCGTGAGGAAGGGCGCGGCCTGCGTGCCGCAGTCGAAGAGGGCGCCCTGACTCGCTTGCGGCCAGTGCTGATGACCGCGCTGGTGGCATCGCTCGGGTTCATCCCGATGGCCCTGGCCACCGGTACCGGTGCAGAGGTGCAGCGACCGCTGGCGACGGTGGTGATCGGCGGCATCCTGTCGTCAACGGCGCTGACCTTGCTGGTGCTGCCGGCGTTGTACCAGTGGGCCCATCGGCGCGATGAGGCCGAGACTGCGTGAACCCCTGTCGCTGGGCAAGCCCGCTCCCACGAAGGCATTCACTTCGTGGGAGCGGGCTTGCCCCGCGATGCTTTAATGACGACGCCACAGCCAGTGGTCCAGGCTCAACCTTCCAGAACCTTTCAACAGCAGTGGCAACAACGCCACCAGGTAGATCAGCGGCAGCTTGAAGTTGCCAAACCCCTGGTCGGTGATGGCATACCCCCGCCCCAGTTCCGCCAGGCTCGACCACTGGCTCGGCCAGTGTACCGCCGCGATCGCCACCACGGTCACCACCATCAGCACCGCCGAGGCCAGGCGGGTGCCGAGCCCGAGCAGCAGGAGCAGCGGGCAGAGCAGCTCGGCCCACATCGACAGTTGCCAGTTCAGGCCCGCTGGCAGCAAATCGAACGGGAACGGAAAACTGCCTTGCAGGTCGGTGAACCAGTTGGCGCCATTGAACTTCTCCAGGCCCGATTCGAAGAACTCCCAGGCCAGGAACAGGCGCAACGGCAGGTCGGCGCTCCAGCTACCGGCCCGGTCGAGGGCCATGAACGGGCGAGTCAGGGTATTTGTCAGCATGGTGATCTCCTTGTGTCAGTGCGACAGGGCAGTGGCGGCCCGGCGTGAGCGTTGGGCCTGCTTGGCGATGAGCTTGAGGGTAATGGCGGCGAACATCAGGGCGAACGCCAGCGGGTACCAACCGCCCATGGGGACGCGCTTGTAGAACGACAGGCAGAACACCGCCGCCAGCACCCAGGTGCCGGTGCTGTGCAGGCCCTTCCACAGGCGTGGACCGAGCACGCTCATCGGTGCCTTGAACGAGGTCAGGGCCAGCAACAGGATGAACAGGTAACCCACCGAGCCCGGGATGTTCGCCACGGCGCTGCGCCCGGCCCAGAACAACTCCGGGTAGCGATGCGCAAACAGGTAGATCAGCACGCCATGCACGGTGTGCGAGAAGGCGAAGGCCAGGCCCAGGTAGCGCCGTTCGCGCAGCAGCTGGCGGCTGGCCTGGCCGGGTAGCAGGGTGACCAGCGTCGAAGCCAGGAAGGTCAGCAGGAACAGTGCGAAGGAGCTGCGTGCCGTGGCGCGGATGGCGCTGCGCAAGCCGTCGGCACCGAACGGATGGGTGGCGATGACCAGAGCGGTCATCAGCAGGGTCAATGCCGCGAGGGCGTGGAACAGCTTCCAGCCAGTGGGCAATGGCAATACTTTCATGGGCAAGGGTCCCGGCGTGCTTGGCGACGGCGGGGGCCGTCGCGCGGTGTGGCCGGAAGTGTGCGGGGGCGGCGTATCGGCAGTGTGTCGCGGGAGGCTGGGTTATGTATCGCTGTGTAGCGGTGCTCAGCGGGTACTGGTCAGGCGCTGCTGCGCCGCCGCGCAACCGTTGATCTCCACTGCCTTTTGCAGGTAGGCCTGGCGCTGGCGCGGGTCCAGCTCGCCCAGCAGCCGGTAGATCTCGGCCTGATAGTCACGCTGGCGCCCCCACTGCAGCTGCAGGCCTTGTGGCCTGCTGCGGTTGCACGCCAGGCGGGTGGCCGGCTGCGGATAGTAGGCGGCATACAGGGTGGCCATGCTCGGGACTGCCTCCAGGGCCTCGCGGTAGGCGGGGCTGGCATTGTAGGGTGCGCACCAGTGGGCGATAGCCAGCGCCGGTGGGGCAAAACCTTGCTTGAGGCTGGCCTCGAGCAAGGGGCAGGCAGCCTCGGCGATCTGGTTGGCGGGCAGATAGGTGGTGTAGTACAGCGCCAGTCGGTACTGGGCCACCGGGTGGCCGAGGGCGACGGATTTCTTCAGCAGCGCCACGGCCGTGGGCAGTGTGTGCGCCATGGCCTGGCCCTGGCGGCTGAGCTCAGGGTCGCCAACGGCGGTGCGCAGCGGGCTGGCGCTGTCGTCCTGGCTGTCGGCCTGCTCCAGCAGGGGCAATGCCTGGCGGTAAAGCAGGTCGGCATGGGGGTCGATGTTCACTTCCAGGGCCTGGGTGCCGACGGCGGCCAGCAGCAATGGCATCGCCACGGCCAGGCTGGCGCGATGGCTGCGACCCTGAGGGCGGGCCGGGAACGAAGGAACGTCTGGGATGGTCATGGCAGTTACGCGGTTGCCTCGGGCAAATCAGGAGCGACGACAGCGTATTCTATCCATCCGCGCCCCTTCCCCGAAAGCCCGGCGTACGGCCATCAGACCAGCTTGATTGGTGCGACCTTGCGCAGGGCCTGTCTTTCCTGGGCCAGCCCCAGCTTGGCGGTGATCACCTTGGCCAGCGCGTTATTGCCCAGGTCGTTGAAGTGCAGGCGGTCGACGAACAGGTGTTCGCTGAAGACCGGCGAGCTGCTGAGCATGCTGTTCATGTCATAGCACGGCACCGGCTCAGCCTGGTTCTTGATACGGCGAAAGAAGGCCATGTGCAGTTGGCTGTCGAAGGTGTCGCCGAGCAGGCGATCAAAATTCGATGGCTGGCGCTCAAGTTCGCCGAGCATGGCCTGTTCGGCGCTGGGCACGACCTCGCGGCACCAGGGCAGCAGCGGCTGGAGGATGAAGGTGAGGGTGGTATGGCCGTCGGCCAGCAGGCGATCCCATTGGCGCAGGGTGCGGCCGACGCAATCGGCGGCGCGGATCAGACGCTTGTCGGGACTGGACAGCGGCTCGAGGTCCGGCCAGCGCGGTTGTCGCGCAGGCGCCAGAACCTGGCCCAGGCGTTGCCAGAGCGATTCGCGGCGTGCCTCGCCGGTAGCTTGCACCCCTTCGTTGAAGCGATTGAGAAAGTCCTGATAGGCCTGTGCCCGATGCGGATCCTGCGCGCCGGCCAGTACCTCGGCCAGGGCCTCCTGGGCCAGCGAGTTGAGGCCACTGAGCACCACCACATGACCGATCTGGCCAAAGCGGTGCTGGTGGGTGAGGAACATCAGCAGTTCCTGCGTGGCATTGAGCCCGCAACCGGTCAGGTTCAGCCAGATCTCGCCGGTCAGCATCGACAGGTACGAGGCCACGGTGTGCTCGTCGGAGCTGGCGCCGATACCCATGGCGGTGGAACCGCCTACCAGCAGGTTGACCCGCGCCGCGCCGCCGCGTTCGGCCACCGAGAAGCGCTTGCCGGCGCAATGGCTGTAGCGCATGCCCAAAGCGTCGGTGTTGATGGTGCCGGAACGGTAGCCGCGTTCATGCACGTACAACGTGTGCGGCGCCCGGCGGCTGCCCAATTGCAGGAAGCGCTGGTAGTCCTCTGCCAGGGGGTCGGGCGTGCCCATGCTGCCGGGGTTGGCGCTGTCGGTCGATGTCATGGGCGCTCCTTGGTGTGGGGGCAGGCTCAGGCGGCCAGTTCCCTGATGTTGTAGGCCAGGCCCACGGCGGCGATCAGCAGCAGGGCGACGCCCGAAGCCAAGCTGATCAGGCGGTTGCTGCGCGGCGAGGCGATCTTGCCGATTGCGAAGATGTAAAGGCTGAGCACGGCGAAATCGATGGCGATCCACAGCAGCGACAGCACCACCATGCTCTTGCCGAACGACTCGGTGATCTGGATGAACTGCGGGAAGAAGGCGATGAAGAAGATGATGTCCTTGGGGTTGGAGATACCGACCATGAAGCCCTGCAGCAAGCCGCCACGGCCCGGTTGCACAGCGGTTGCGGCCTGCGCGGCGCTCTCGGCCGGTACCTGCAGCGCTTCGCGCAGGGTGCCCAGGGCGATGTAGCCGATGAACAGGCAACCCAGCAGGCTCATGCCGCTGAGCCAGGTCTTGTCGATGGCCGCGCTGGTCAGGATGATCCAGGCGGCCGCGCCGATCAGTACCAGTGATGCCCAGTTGGTGCCGACCGCCGTGAACAGGGCTTTGCGCGAACCCGAGGCGGCGGCGGTATTGACGATCAGCGCCACCACCGGGCCGGGCGTGGCGATCAGCAGCAGGACGGTGAGGGCATAGGTGGCGGTCAGTGCGGTATTCACGTTCAGTTCTCGGTAGGGCGTTCAGCCATTGCGTGGGTGTGGAACGGGCAGCGCGCCGGGCTCGGCGAACCGGGCTCCTGCAGTTGGTACTGCTTCCATTCGAAGTTGTCGTCCTGGCCGAAGAAGCCAAGGGTCTCGGGCATGACGCCGTCGTTGTAGTGACGCACCCGCTCGCGGATGCGCGCACGGATGCGCTGGCCGCTCTCGGTGCTGGCGCTGGCCACTTCGTCGAAGCTCTCCCGCGGATTGATGACGAAGGCAATGTGCGGGCCCAGGTTGCGGCTTTTCATCAGGCGATGGGCGGGAAAGCTCATGTTGATGAACAGCGGCATGCCGGCGAAGCAGAATGACCAGCGTGCGTCATGTGGGTCCTGCGGGATCTCCTCGGGCCATGGCAGCGAGTCGCGGGCGTGGACCTCGCGCAGCACATCCCAGGCCAGCGCCTGCTGCGCCTCGAGCGAGGAGTCAGGGGCCGTTTCGAGAAACACCAGCAGCGGGTTTCCGATGCGCTGCTTGAGCGGGATCGGCTCGATGGTGGCGATGTAGTCGGCCAGGCCCAGGGCGATATCGTCGGCCAGCCGTGCGGCGCGAGCGAAGACGATATGGCAGGTGCGCGCCGTGACCGCCTTTCGTCCGAACAGGCAGGGGAAGTCAGGGTTGGCCAGGGTTTCCTTGAAGTGTTCTATGGTCTTGTGTGTCCAGTGGTGTCGGTTCTGGACATGTTCGTCGGCGAGCTCTAGCGCATCCAGGCGATAGCAGTTTCCATAACCCGTAAACATGATTTCCCCAGGTAGATCCGAAGGTAGCGTTAATAAAACTTTTTCGTCATATCCGTGCAGGTTGGTTATATATAATTGTTATTTACCGGCATTTTCGGAGATGGCCTTTGCGTTGTAAAACGCCTGGATCTATGACCTACTATTAGCTTCACTCATGCTCGGAAGGCGCCATGTCGGAACGGATTCAAGCCTTGCACGCCCTGCGGGCCTTCGAAGTGGCCTCGCGCTATGGCTCTTTCACCCGCGCAGCCCAGGAACTGGCCCTTACCCAAGGCGCGGTCAGCCATCACATCAAGACGCTTGAGGCCCTGTTTGGCTGCGACCTGTTCGAGCGTCGCGGGCCCAAGCTGCGCCTGACCGAGCACGGCCGTCTGCTGGCCCAGGAGCTCAAGGTCGGCTTCAAGATCATCGAGAATGCCTGTGCGCTGTTGCGCCAGGACCGCTATGGCGTGCGGCTCAAGGCGCCGTCGACGCTCACCGTGCGCTGGCTGCTGAGGGCCCTGGACGGCTTCAAGAAGGTCGACAACAGCTGTTCGGTGCAATTGTCGAGCGTGTGGATGGACATCGATGCGGTGGATTTCTATTCCGAGCCCTATGACTGCGCCATCCTGTTGGGTAACGGGCGCTTTGCCGCGGATGTGGAGAGCCTCAAGCTGTTCGATGAATGGCTGATCCCGGTATGCCACCCGAACTACCTCGAGCAGGCGCGGCCGGAACTCTCGGTGCTCTCCAGTTGCGAATTCCTCCACCCGTCGCCGGACCGCCGCGATTGGCGGCGCTGGCTGGCGCGCATGGACGCGCTGGACATCAGCATCGACCAGGGCCAGGTGTTCGACACTCTCGACCAAGGTATTTCAGCCGCCCAGCAGGGGCTGGGCATCTCGGTGGTCGACCTGGTGCTGGCCAGCGCCGACCTCGCCGCCGGTAACCTGGCCACGCCGTTTCCCCAGGCTGTGGCCACCGGCGACGGCTATTACATGACCTGGCTCAAGTCCAGCCCCAAGGCCCACCAGATGCACAAGTTGCGCGACTACCTGGTGGCGCAGGTGCCGCCGCTGTCGCACAAGGACATCAGCTACCTGTACGGCTGAGGTCGGTGGCTGGCAGCACTCGCTCGAGCATGAAGTCGATGAACACCCGCAGCTTGGGCGGCATCTGCCGGCCGGATGGCCACAGCAAATAGAAGCTGCCGCGCCGCTCCATGAAGGGGTCGAGCACGCTGACCAGGCTGCCGGCCGCCAGCTCCCGGCGCACGCTGAAGTCCGGCAGGCAGGTGATGCCACGGTGGTTGAGGGCGAAGCAGATGCGCGTCTCTACATGGTTGCAGACCATCGAGATGGGAATGGCGTAGTCCTGTTCGGGGTGCTCCCGGCGCAGCGGCCAGGTTTCCAGCTTGCCGCTGCTGGGGAAGCGGTAATGCAGGCAGCTGTGCCCGCCAAGCTCGCGGGGGTGCTGTGGCGTGCCGCGTTCGCGCAGGTACTCGGGGGACGCCACCAGGCGGTGCTGGAAGTGCCCGAGGAACTTGGCGTTCAGCCGTGAATCCAGCGGCTGGCCGCCGCGCATCACCACGTCGAAGCCTTCGCCGACGATATCCACCATGCGGTCGCTGAAGTCCAGGTCCAGTTCGATCTCCGGGTAGCGCGCCATGAACTCGGCCAGCGCCGGCATCACCAGCCCGGTCACCTGCGGCAGGCTCACCCGCAGGCGTCCGCGCGGCGCGCCGCTGGCCTGGGACAGCGCCTGCTCGGTGGCCTCGATCTCGGCCAGGATGCGCCGGCTGCGTTCAAGGAACAGCGTGCCCTCGGCGGTCAACGTTATGCTGCGCGTGCTGCGGTGGAACAGACGCACTCCCAGTCGCTCCTCCAGCCGGGCCACACGCTTGCCCACGGCTGACGCACTGATCCCCAGCGATTGGCCGGCGGCGACGAAGCTGCGGGCTTCGGCGACCCGGATGAAGACCATGAAGCCACTGAGGCTGTCCATGCTGCACTCCGATTGCGGACCTTGGTGTCCTTACTGCACGGAATTGTACCCGGCTTTTTCCGCAATACCCCAGCGGCGCAAGATGCCTGCCTGTTCGACAAACCGGAGACAATCATGCATTCACCTTCCCCGGCGGCGTGCGCCAGCGCATCTCCCGTCAGCGCCACGCGTCTGCCCCTGAGCGGCTTGCTGGCCCTAGCCCTGACCGGCTTCATCGCCATCCTCAGCGAAACCCTGCCGGCCGGCCTGCTCGACCAGATCGCCGACGGCATGCAGATCAGCCAGGCCATGGCCGGGCAATGGGTCACCGCCTACGCCTTGGGGTCTTTGCTTACGGCCGTCCCGTTGGTGACCCTGACCCAAGGCTGGTGGCGTCGCCGGGCACTGCTGCTGGCCATTGGCGGATTCATCCTGTTCAACGGGTTGACCGCGGTGTCGTCGGACAACACGCTCACCTTGCTCCTGCGTTTTTGCACCGGTGCCGCCGCCGGCCTGGCCTGGGGCCTGATCGCCGGTCATGCGCGGCGCATGGTGGCGCCGGCCCAGCAGGGCAAGGCCATGGCGGTGGCGATGCTGGGGCAGCCCATTGCCTTGTCGCTGGGCTTGCCCATCGGTACCTGGCTAGGGGCATTGATGGGATGGCGGGCCACCTTCGTAATGGTGACCCTGGCCGCATTGCTGCTGGCCGCTTGGGTGGTGCGGGCGGTGCCGGACTTTCCCGGCCAGGCCACCGGCAAGCGCCCCGCGGCCCTGGCGGTGTTGCGCACCCCGGGCGTGGCACGAGTGCTGCTGGTGATCCTGGCGTGGATCCTCGGGCATAACATTCTCTACACCTATGTCGTGCCGCTGCTGGCCGCAGCGGGCATGGCTGACGCGGTGGGCCAGGTGCTGATGACCTTCGGCCTGGCCTCGCTGGCCGGCATCGTCCTGGTCGGCCTGGGGGTCGATCGGCATCTGCGCGGGCTGGTGCTGTTGTGCCTGGCCGGCTTCGCCCTGGCGACCCTGGCCCTGGGGCAGGTGCAAGGCACACCCTGGCTGGTGCATGCCAGCGTGGCACTGTGGGGGCTGACCTACGGCGGCGCGCCGACGCTGCTGCAAACGGCCTGTGCCGATGCGGCGGGCGAGGGCGGCGACGTGGCGCAGTCGATGCTGGTGACCGTGTGGAACAGCGCCATCGCCCTGGGTGGCATCATCGGCGGGCTGTTGCTGGTGGGCGCCGGGGTAGGGGCGTTTGGCGCGGTGGTGCTGACACTGGTGGTGCTGGCATGGTTGCTGGTGCTGGGCGGACGCCGAGCCGGGTTCGCCACCGGCGCGCGCTAGCCCGACGTCTGTATCCGCGAAGCAGCATTTCTGACGACAGGACAGTTACAATCAGCAGGTGCGAACAAAGCAGCGATTCGAGGTTCTCCCGCAGTGCAATTGCAACAAGGCTTCGTCCTGACCCGCCACTGGCATGACACGCCCGAAGGCACCTGCGTGGAGTTCTGGCTGGCCACCGACCAGGGGCCCCGGCGCGTGCGCCTGGCCCCGCAGCCCTCGGTGGCTTTCCTGCCCGCCGCCCAGGCCGAACACGCCCGCTTGCTGCTGGCAGATGAGCAGGGCGTCGAACTCAAGCCGTTGCAACTGCGCGGCTTCGACCTGCGCCCGGTCATGGGCCTGTACTGCCGCCAGCACCGCCAGCTGATCGCCCTGGAAAAGCGCCTGCGCGGTGCCGGCATCGAGGTGTTCGAAGCTGATATCCGCCCGCCGGAGCGCTACCTGATGGAGCGCTTCATCACCGCGTCGGTGCGTTTCAATGGCCGCGCCGATGGCCAGGGCACCCTGCTCGATGCCCAGCTCAAGCCCGACCCCGGCTATCGCCCAGCCTTGCGCCTGGTGTCGCTGGATATCGAGACCAGCGAGCGTGGCGAGCTGTACAGCATCGCCCTGGAAGGCTGTGGCCAACGCCAGGTCTACATGCTGGGCCCGGCCAACGGCGACGCCGGCGAGGTGAATTTCGACCTGCATTACTGCCGCGACGGCGCCGAAATGATCACCTGCCTCAACCAGTGGCTGGCCCGCCACGACCCCGATGCGATCATCGGCTGGAATCTGGTGCAGTTCGACCTGCGCCTGCTGCACGAGCATGCCCAGCGCCTGAACGTGCCGCTGTGCCTGGGCCGTGACGGCGCACCGATGCACCTGCGCGAGCATGGCAGCCGCAGCCATTTTTTTGCCGAGGCGCCGGGTCGGTTGTTGATCGACGGTATCGAGGCCTTGCGTTCGGCGACCTGGAGCTTCCCCTCGTTCAGCCTGGAAAGCGTCGCGCAACAGTTGCTGGGCGAGGGCAAGGCAATCGACACGCCCTACCAGCGGATGGACGAGATCAACCGCCGCTTCGCCGAGGACAAGCCGGCCCTGGCCCGCTACAACCTCAAGGATTGCGAACTGGTCACGCGGATCTTCGCCCATACCCGGCTGCTGGAGTTTCTGCTCGAACGCTCATCGATCACCGGCCTTGCCGTGGACCGTAGTGGCGGTTCGGTGGCCGCGTTCTGCCACCTGTACATCCCGCACATGCACCGCCTTGGTTATGTCGCGCCCAACCTGGGCAGTGTCGAGGGCGAGGCCAGCCCGGGTGGCTTCGTCATGGATTCGCGGCCAGGCCTGTACGATTCGGTGCTGGTGCTCGACTACAAGAGCCTTTACCCCTCGATCATCCGCACCTTCCTCATCGACCCGGTGGGCCTGGTCGAAGGCCTGCGCCAGCCGGACGACACCTGCTCGGTGGAAGGCTTTCGCGGTGGGCGTTTCTCGCGCAGCCAGCATTGTCTGCCGGCGATCGTCGAACGTGTGTGGCAGGGCCGCGAGGCGGCCAAGCGTGATGGCAACGCGCCGCTGTCGCAGGCCCTGAAGATCATCATGAACGCCTTCTATGGTGTGCTCGGCTCAAGCGGCTGTCGCTTCTTCGATCCGCGTCTGGCCTCGTCGATCACCCTGCGCGGGCACCAGATCATGCGCCAGACCCGGGCGCTGGTCGAGGCCCGTGGTTTCGATGTGATCTACGGGGATACCGATTCTACCTTCGTCTGGCTCAAGCACGCCCATGACGAACAGTCCGCAGCGCGCATCGGCCGGGAACTGGTGGCCGAGGTCAACCAGTGGTGGCGCCAGCACCTGAGCGAAACGATGGGGTTGGAAAGCGCCTTGGAACTGCAGTTCGAAACCCATTACCGGCGTTTTTTGATGCCGACCATCCGCGGCACGGAAGAAGGCAGCAAGAAGCGTTATGCCGGCTTGGTGCAGCACGCCGACGGTGGTGACGAGATGGTGTTCAAGGGCCTGGAGTCGGTGCGTACCGATTGGTCGCCCCTGGCCCGGCAATTTCAGCAGGAGCTCTATGGGCGGGTGTTTCGCGGCCAGCCCTATCGCGACTACATACGCGATTATGTGTGGCGAACCCTGGCCGGCGAGCAAGATGAGCTGTTGATCTACCGCAAGCGCCTGCGTCGCCCCCTGGCCGACTACCAGCGCAATGTGCCGCCGCATGTGCGCGCGGCACGATTGGCTGACGAGTACAACACCCGGATGGGGCGACCACGTCAGTATCAGCGCGGCGGCTGGATCAGCTACGTAATCACCACAGCGGGCCCGCAGCCACTGGAGAATCTGCAGGCGCAGATCGACTACCAGCACTACCTCAGCCGTCAACTTCAGCCGGTTGCGGATGCCATCTTGCCGTTCGTCAACGATAATTTCAGGGGCTTGACCGACCGCCAGTTGCCATTGTTCTGAGCGGGTGTCAGATATCTAGGCATCGACGGTGCCTGGCGTTGGCTAGTTTGATGCCTCCACGCATTCTGGAGGCAATCATGAAGGAAAGTCCCCGTCAGCAGCCGAACGCTATCGACTCCATTGCCGTCGCGCAGGCATACCAGGACCAGGTAATCGCAAAGCGTCTGCCATCTTGGGTAATACGCTTGAGCGAGCTGGAGTTCGCCTTGCTGGGCGATGCCCTGCGCCAGCTTCTGAAGTGCAACCGGCGCTTGTCGAGCGCGTTTGCGAGGATTCGCAACATCGATGCCTTCGCCAGGCCTTTGTTGCAGCTGGCGCTCCAGCCTTATGGCCGCCCGGATGTCGGAGCCCTGTATTTTCGCCGCTGGTATGTCTACGACGCACATACTGTCAGCGTCTTTACCGGGCGTGTACCCGTTCCCGCCAGCGACTACTACGACGTGCCATTGCTTGAGGCGGCACTGCGCAATTTCACCGAGGAGGAGCGGTATCAGCAGCCGCGACGCAATGCCGTAGTCGACGGCAAGGGTATGGTTCAGATCGGACTGTCGGCGTTGTCCTTCGCTGCGGTGTGTCGCACGCTGGACCTGGGGCGCCAGTATCAGCAACACCTGGACTCGATTCTACTTGCCGACGCAGGGGGGCAAGGCATCAGGGCGTCGCTGGCGCAGTTCCTGCGCAGCAGCATGCTGGCCGATGCTCTGCGGGCCAAGGCGCAGGGAGTGCTCAGCGAGGTCGAGCTGCAATGGGTGATCGGGCTGTGTCGCGACAACCAGCCCGGCAGGCTTCAAGGCGCCCCGGTCCATGTTCGGCAACTCAAGGTCTTTGGTTGCCCCGTGCAGCGTATCGTCGTGCTGGATGTCATCGACGAGGGATTGATCTACAACTCGAGCAAACGGGTGCTGGTGTATATGCCGGGCGACCCCCAAGGGCCGTGGAGTGCCAATGACGATCTGCAGGACTATACCCGCCGCGTGCTGGGCAAGCGGTTGCGCAAGAATGACTACCGCCGCTTCTTCAGTCGTTTTGTGCGCCGACGCGACAGCCGTCGTGTGTTCACTGCGATCAGCGAGCGCCTTGACGATGTGCCGGACTGGGCGACCCGCGATCTCGATGAGCAGACCACGGGCTATCCGCCGGCGCTGTTCGAGCATCTTGCCGATGCCTGGATTGCGCAGATCAAGGACGATGCGGCGATGATCGCGCCTCCCGTGGCCCAGCTGGATCGCGAGGTCCAGGCCGAGCACGACAAGTGTCTACGCGCCGAGGGCTGGGGGTTGCTTGCCGTGGCCGGGTTGTTCGTGCCGGTGCTGGGCGCCTTGTTGGCTGCGGTGATGGTCTATGAACTGCTCCAGGAAGCGTTCCAGGCCATCGGCGATTGGCGTGACGACGAGCGTGATGCCGCCTTGGAACACTGGTTGAATGTCGGCAAGCGCTCGCTGGCCGTGGCTGCGACTGCGGCCACCGTCGGCGTGGTACGCCGCGCCTGGTCCGAAGTGGATGCCCTGGTCACCGCGCGGCTGGACGACGGCAGTGAAAAATTGTGGAACGGCGATCTTCAGCCTTACCGCAGCGAGGTCCCGCCGGGCAGCGAGGTGATGGATGGGCAGGGCATCCGTCGACAGGGTGGGCGTTGCTGGATCGAGATGCAAGGGCATTGGTATCGAGTCACCCAGGAACACGCCGACGAACCGTTCCGGCTGCTGCCCTACCAGGGATATGGCCCGCAGTTGCGTCACAACGACGCGGGGGCGTGGCGGCTCTGGCACGAGCAACCGGCCGAGTGGAACGATTCGCACATGATGGTTCGCCGGCTGGGCAAACCTTTCAGCGACCTCGACGGGCATCAGATCGATCAGCTCATGACTATTCATGGTCTACAAGAGGACCATCTGCGGGAATGGCATGTCTATGGGAGGCGCGCCAACGCATTGGTAACCGACACGGCCAACCGGATCCTGTTGGCGGGTCGCATCCAGGACCTGGGCGACCAACTGCGCGGTGGACTGCCGATCACCGACATGGCGCTGTTGCAGAGGGCGCAGGCCTTGCCCGGCGCTCAGGGCAAGGCTGGCCAGGCCCTTGCCGAACGGGTTTTGGCTCAGCGTCGCGACCTGTTGCAGCAGATGTACGAAGCGGCCTTTCCCGATACTGACGCCAGTTCGATCCTGCGCCGGGATTTTGCCGGCCTGCACCGCCTGGCAGCGGATGAGGTCTGGCACACGGCCAGTGACGATGATCGTGCAGCCCTGCTGGATACGCGGCGGGTACCGCTATGCATGGCCGAGGCGGCCAGGGACCAGGTTCTGAGCATTCGCACGGTGCGCGTGCACGAGGCGCTGACATTCGATACGCCGCAAACGCTGGATCTTGCGCAGGTCGTCCTGAATCTGCTGGCGCGCTTGCCGGGGGCATCCTCCGGCCCGGCTTGGCGTTTGTTCGACGGCGATGCCAGCCAGCCGTTGCTGGCCACGCAAGGTGATGGAGCAGTTCTGGACCTGGTCCATCGCGACGGTGTATTCAGCCGTCGTACACTCGAGGCGGCGCCTGCGGGTTCGGGCGAATTGTTCGACGTACTGAGCAGGGCCTTCAACGACGAGCAGCGTGCCGCGCTCGGCCTGGACGAGCCTTTGGCACTGACCTTGCGGGCGAGACTCGCGACGCAGGCCATCGACCAGCGGAGCATGATTCTCGACTGGCTGGGCCGGGGCCGGCAAAGCGGCGCCTTCCTGGCCCCGCATCGGCTCGCGGATGGCCGGATCGGCTATCCCTTGAGCGGTGGCAGGTTCTGGGCCACGTTGGGTGTGCGTGCGCCGCGGGCTCTCGGGGCACGGCTGCGGGACCTGTATCCTGCGTTCAGCGACGAACAGGTGGGGCGTTGGCTTGAGGCAGCGGACGCGCAGGTGCGTCTGGATGCGCTGGAAGAGCAGTACAACGTGCTGCGCAACAACATGGACCGGTGGGTGCGGGGTGCATTCCCCTCGCTGGAATTGCTGGCCCGGCGTGCCTTTCGCAAGGACCTGATCGACTGTTGGCGTTGCCTGGTGCCCGAGCTGGTCGGTGGCCTGCCGCAGATGGGGCGTTATATGCTGATTTTTGCTCATAGTCGTCTTCGGCATCTGCCGCGCATCCCTCCGTCCATCAGCTTTCCCCATATCTCGGTCCTCGAGCTGCGCAACATGCGCCTGGAAACGGTTGCGGATGACTTCCTTGGGGCGTTTCCCAATTTGCGCAGCCTGGAGATCACCAATTGTCGGCTCAGGCGTCTCCCCTTGCCGGAAACGCTCACTGCGCATCTGCAGGTGCTCGACTTGTCAGGCAACCAGATTGCCCTGGATGAAGGCCAGGCTTTGGTCCTGGCCAGTTGTCGTTCGTTGGTGTACCTCAACCTTTCAGGCAACCCATTGCGCAGGAGCTTTTCGGTCTTTGGCATGCCGAGGCTCAATGCGCTGCACCTTCAAGGCTGTCAACTGGACAGCTTCCCTTATGGCATCATGGATAGCACGGAGCTGAACACGCTGGATCTCGCAGACAATGCCCTGCACGGGGTGCCCGAGGACTTTCACAGGTCGCAGGTGTGGAGGGGAGGGCGGGTAGACCTGCGCGGCAACCTGTTAGAGGCGTCATCGCAGTCGCTGAGTAGCTGGCATTGGCTGGAGGATAGCCGGGTCCCGTATCGCCTGCGTTGGATGGATGTCGCGCCAGATGACAGGCGTGAAGAGATGTCCGCCTTTTGGACGCGATTTGTAACGGATGAGGACGCCAAGGACTTGTTCGATACCCTGTCGTTACTGACAACCTCGGGCAACTTCAAGTCTGCGCCGCTGGCCAGGGATTTCGCGATCCGCCTGCTGGACATGTTCGAGCACATGGCCAAGGACCCAGTGCTCAAGCGCGAACTGTTCGATAACGCGGCCGTCACCGACTGCCAGGACAATGCAACCATTCGGTTTTCCGACCTTGAGCTGCGTGTACTGGTGTGGCGTGCACGGCACGGCGAGCTGGCGCGTCACCCTGAACGCGCCCTGCTGCATCTGGGCGGGCAGCTATGGCGGTTGAATGTACTGGACCAGGTGGCAGCGGAGCATGCCATCAGGCTAGGGGCAGGCAATGAGTCGATCGAGTTCGCCCTGGCCTATCGCATTGCGCTGCGCGGCGAGCTCGACCTGCCCATCCAGCAGGATGACATGCTGCATTTCGGGATTCCCAACCTCAGGCCTCAGGACATCCTACGGGCTAGGCATACGGTGCTTGCCGCGCAGTCAGCGACCAGCCTGGCCCAGTACCTGGCCAGACAACCGTTCTGGCAGGACTACCTGAGGGCAAATTACGCCCACCGGCTGAAGGTACCCCGAGAGATGCATGAAGCATTGCAACAGCTCATGGATCTGGGTGGCAGGGAGTCGGAAATCGAGCATCTGCATATCACCTATCAGCAGCGCGAGCATGAGCTGATGCTGCAATTGACCCGTGAGGCCATGGGCAGGGCGCGGACGATCACGCTGGACACCCCCTGAACCCTCGCGGCTTTGGGCTATGCTCTAACTGGGCTGCGATGTATCGGAAAATATCGCAGCTCGGCCATGGTAATCGGAGGTTACCTTTGCGCCGAGCACGGCTGGGGCAACTCGTTTAGGCTCCCGCGTCGGATCTTTCTCCCTGATCCATAGTCTTTAGGTTTATCGAGAAAACAAGGAGATGCGCATGCTCGTTCGGTCACTGACCCTCGCCACCTTGCTCGCCGTAGCCGGCCCTCTGTACGCCGCCGACAGCGATGCCCCGCTGGCCAAGGAACTGGGCAAGGCCAGGCCGTTGGTGGTCATTGCCCCGAGTTCAGCCGACCCGACCCTGCGTGGCCTGGAAGAGGCGCTGAAAGAGCCTGCGACCCAAGCCGGATTCAAGGAGCGTGGCCTGGTGCTGTACAGCGTCGCCAACATGATGGGCAAGCGTGAGGACAAGAACCTCGAGCAGCAGACCACCATGGCGTTGATCCGAGAGCTCAAGCTGGGGGCCAGCAAGGGCACAAAGGTGATCCTGGTTGGCAAGGACGGTGAGCGGCATGTGCTCAAGGACGACGACAGTGGCGATAAGCTCGACCCGCAGGTGATCTTCAAGGCGGTCGATGCGCTGCCGGCCAGCGAGCAGGCGGTGACCGCGCCGGAGCCCGTGGCGGCGGCGCCAGCCGAGCCCAAGGCCAAGGACAGCAAGGCCAAGCCGAGCAAGCCGGCCAAACCCGCAGCGCCGCCCAAGCCACTGGAGGACTGAACCCTCTGTCACGGCCTTCTGTGCCAGCAGGGGGCCGTTCGTGTATCTTTGTGTATCTGCGCCTCGCCCCGACCCATTGCCATACAAAACCACGCCCGGTCCGATACACCGGCGACACACCGCTGCGGCTCAATGGCTCCACTTTCCAACCACAGTGGAGCGACACCATGAATACGACCCGTCAAACCCTCGGCCTGCTCGGCGCCACCCTGCTCGGCGGCATGGTCCTGGGCAACAGTGCCTTCGCAGTAGAACCGTTGGCCCAGGGCTACCAGCTGGCCGCTGCCAAGACCCCTGGCGAAGGCAAGTGCGGCGAGGGCAAATGCGGTGCCAGCGGCAAGGTCACGCAAAGCGAAGGCAAATGTGGCGAGGGCAAGTGTGGCGCCAGCGCCAAGGCCGGTGCCGAGGGCAAGTGCGGTGAGGGCAAGTGCGGCGACGCCTCGTTCACCCGCACCGACAGCAACCATGATGGCAAGGTCTCGCGCGAGGAGTTCCTGGCGGTGGCCAAGGACCGCGCGGCCGACTTCGACAAGATCGACCGCAACCACGATGGCTTCATCTCCGAGCAGGAGGCCCACGATCATCTGGCGGCGATCTACAAGGCCAACGGCAAGGCGATGCCCGACGGGTTGTTCAGCCACCTGACCAGGTCCTGAAGCCTGTCGCGGGGCCAGTCCGCTCCCACCGGAATCTGCCCTGTGGGGGCGGGCGGCCCCGCGATGCCGATCCCTGCCATACGGAACCCTCCGATCATGCCCCAACACACCTTGCACACCGGTCTTGGCCTGCGCCGCGGCCTGCTGCCCGACCTGCTGACCATGGAGGCGGGCGCGGTGGACTTCCTCGAATGCGCCCCGGAGAACTGGATCGGTGTCGGCGGCGCCTTCGGCCAGGGTCTGGCGCGCCTGGCCGAACGCTATGCCATCGCCTGCCACGGTCTGTCGTTGTCACTGGGCGGCACCGCGCCGCTGGACCTCGGCTTCCTCCAGCGCACCCGGCAGTTCCTCGACCACCACCAGGTGCGGATGTACAGCGAGCACCTGAGCTATTGCTGCGATGACGGTCACCTCTACGACCTGCTGCCGATTCCGTTCACCGACGAGGCCGTCCACCATGTGGCCGCCCGCATCCGCCAGGCCCAGGACATCCTTGGCCGGCGCATCGCCGTGGAGAACATCAGCTACTACGCCGCGCCGTACCAGGCGATGGCCGAGCTGGATTTCGTCCGCGCCGTGCTCGACGAGGCCGACTGCGACCTGCTGCTGGACGTCAACAACGTCTTCGTCAACGCCTGCAACCACCGTTACGACGCTCGGGCCTTCCTCGCCGGCCTTCCCCGCGAGCGGGTGGTGGGCATGCACGTGGCCGGTCACTATGCTGAGGCGCCGGACCTGAAGGTCGACACCCACGGCGCGCCGGTCAAGGAGGATGTCTGGGCCTTGTTCGCCGACGCCTGCGAGCGCTTCGGCGCGCAACCCACCGTGCTCGAGCGCGACTTCAACTACCCGCCGTTGGCTGAGTTGCTGGCCGAGACGGCACGCATTCGCGATGTGCAGCGCGCCCATGGAGCGTAAGACCATGATCGAAACCCTGCGCAACCAGCAGTTCACCCTGGCCCGCCACCTGCGCGACCCGGTCGGCAACCCGCCTCCGCCCGGTATCGAGGCGCGGCGCCTGAAGGTCTACCGCGAATTGTTCTATGGCGCCATCGAAGGGCTGTTGGCCGGCAGTTTTCCGGTGATGCGCCGGACCCTAGGCGATGAGCACTGGCATGCGCGGGTGCGTGACTTCTACGCCCATTACCGTAGCCAGACGCCGCTGTTTACCGAAGTAGCCGAAGCCTTCATCGACTACCTGCAGGGCGTCGCGCCGGACGCTCCCTGGCAGCTGGAGCTGGCGCACTACGAATGGATCGAAGCGCAGCTGTACCTGAGCGACGCCGAGGATCCGCCGCACGACCCGGACGGCGACCTGCTGGTCGGCGAGCCGCTGCTGTCGTGCGTGGCCCGGGTTCTGGCCTACCGCTGGCCGGTGGAGCGCATCGGTCCCGAGTATCAACCCGACGAGGCGCCGGAGCAGCCCACCTTGTTGCTGGTGTACCGCGACGCCGACCTGCAGGTACGCTTCGCCCGGTTGGCGCCTTTGGCCTGGCAGCTGCTGGTGGGCTTGCCCGGTACCGGGCGCGAGCGCTTGCGGGCGCTGGGGGATCAGCACCTGCAGCAGGGGCTGCAGATGCTGCGACAGTTGCGTGAGCAGGGCATCATCGTCGGTATTCGAGATGCCCTGTAGGCGCGCGCAGATGTACCGTCAGGCCACCGGGATCAACGGATCGGCGGCCGCCAGCGCTGCCGCGCGGTCCGCTGCCGGCGGATAGATCCATACCGAATTGATCTGCTGCTTGAGCTGCTTGGCCTCGGCCTTGTCCGTCGGCGGCGAGACGGTGCGCTCCCAGCCTTCGGTGTACACCGCGCCCCAGGCGCCGAGGTCCAGGCAGGTGACGTATTTGGGCTGGCTGTAGGTCATCGGTGCCACGCCGATCAGCTCGGCGGCGGCATTGTTGCCGGCGTAGCGACCCAGCGGAATGGCATGCTGACAGGACATCACTGCGAAGTTGCCAACCTCGTCGCAGGCGGCGTAGGCCACATCGCCCGCGGCATACACCGACGAGTTACCGATGACCTTGAGGTGGCCGTCCACATGCAGGCGACCTTGTCGGTCGCGTTCACCGCTGATCTGCTCGGTCAGCGTGTTGGCCTTGAAGCCCACGGTCCAGATCACCGTGTTGGCGGCAATGCGTTCGCCGTTGTCGAGCAGCACGCCGTCGCCATCCACCGACGCCACCGTGGCGCCACAGACCCACTCGATCCCCAGCGCCGCCGATGCCTGTTCGATGGCCGGGCGGATGCCGTCGCCCAAGGCGGCGCCGATCTTCGCGCCGCGGTCGACCACGACGATGCGCGGCTTGACCTTGTCGCCAAGGATCGCCCGCAGCCGGCTGGGCAGCTCGGTGGCGGTCTCGATGCCGGTGAAGCCGCCACCGGCCACCACCACGGTGTTGCGCGCCGGGCTGTCTGGGCGGGCGGCCAGGGACTTGAGGTGTTCCTCCAGGCGGGTGGCCGAGTCGATCTTGTCGACATCGAAGGCGTGCTGGTCGAAGCCTGCCAGCGCCGGGCGGTTGAGCAGGCTGCCGCAGGCCATGATCAGGCGGTCGTAACCCAGCTTGGCCTCGATACCACCCGCTTGACGATAGGCCACCTCCTGGCTGGCCTGGTCGATGTGGTAGGCCGTGCCTTTGACGAAGCGCACGTTGACCGCGTCGAACACCGCCTGCAAGGGGGCGGCCATGGTGTGCACGTCCGGCTCGTAGAAGCGCGGGCGGATGTGTAGTTCAGCCTGGGGGGCGAGCACGGTGATCAGCACGTCGTCGCGTTTGTGCAGGTCGAGCAGGCGGGCGGCGCCGAGGGCGCTCCACAGCCCGGCGAAGCCTGCGCCAATGATCAGGATCTGTTTCATGAGGGGCTCCTGGATGCCGCGATTATCGATGTTGTCGCTGCGGCAGTGGAAAAAGGGTACGCCTTGTGGGTGAGCCTGGATTGCGGCCCGACAAGCGTGGTGCAGATGCTAAGCGCCCCCTCGGTTTGCCCCTAGGCCAAAGAACCCTGGAATTCGGCCAGCGGCACGCTGCGGGCGAAGCGCGCCCGATAGTCCCGCGGGGTCACCGCCAGGTGACGCTGGAACGCCAGGCGCATGCGCTCCTCGCTGCCGAACCCGCACTGGCGGGCGACCTGCTCGATATGCTGGTCGGAGTTTTCCAGCAAGCGGCGCGCCGCCTCCAGGCGGAACACCTCGATGGCCTTGGCCGGGGTGCGGCCGGTCTTGTGCTTGTACACCCGAGTGAAGTTGCGCAGGCTCATGCGCGCCTGTTCGGCCAGCCGCTCGACCGTCAGGCGCGGGTCGCCCAGGTGCTCGCTGAGCCATAGGTGCAGGGTCTCGAAGGCGTCGCTGTCCTCGCCCTGGGCCTTGAGCAGTTCGCTGAACTGCGCCTGGCCGCCGGGGCGCTTGAGGAATACCACCAATTCGCGGGCCACCTGCATGGCCACCTCGCGGCCGCAGTCGGCCTCGACCAGGGCCAGCGCCAGGTCGATGCCGGCGCTGACGCCAGCCGAAGTCCACACCTGATCCTGCTGCACGAAGATCGATTCGGCATCCACCTCGATGGCCGGGAAGCGTCGGTGCAGGGCATCGCACATCGCCCAGTGGGTGGCGGCCCGGCGGCCATCGAGCAGGCCGGCGGCGGCCAGCAGGAAGGTGCCGCTGCATACCGAAGCGGTACGTCGGGCGCGTTGGGCGGCCTTGGCCAGCCAAGCGACCAGTTCGGCGTGATCAGGGAGGGTGCGGACGATCTCCGGGGCTCCGGGCACGACCAGCGTGTCGAAGGGCTCGTGCAGCCAGGGCGCCAGTGGCTCGGTGGCGACGGCCAGGCCTTCAGCGGTGGGGACCAGGCCCCCTTCGAGGCTGGCGGTGACCACCCGGTAGCCGGGTAGGCCGCGCGCAGCACGGGCCTTGGTCGCGGCCCAGAACACCGTCTGCGCGCCGGTGAGGTCGAGCAGGCCCATCTGCGGGTAGGCGAGGAACAGCAAGGTGCGCGGCTGGTCAAGCGCGTGCACGGGCGCTGCGGGAATCTGCGGGATGTCGGTCATGGCGCGCTGCTTGTGGACGGGGCGTAGGCCCTAGTCGAGCAGTTGGCGCGATGATGTTCAAGCACGACGCGATGGCCGTCAGACCTGGGCTCTTGTGGGAGCGGGGCAAGCCCGCTCTCACGCTGTTACCTGGCCGATCTAGAAGCTGTAGTCCACCGTGGCGAAATACGAGCGCGGCGCGCCCAGCAGCCACTGTTCGCCGCTGTAGCTCGACTGGGCGTACTCGCGATCGAACAGGTTGTTCACCTGCAGGCCCAGGCGCACGTCGGGCAGCACCTGCCAGCCGATGTTGGCATCGACCACGGTGTAGCCCGGCACGCGTTGGTCATTGGCGGCGCTGGTATAGCGGGCGTCTACGTAGCGCAGGCCAATACCGGTGTCGACGCTTTGCCCGAAGCCTTTGCTCAGCCACAGGTTGGCGGTACGACGTGGGACGTCCTGCGGGTGGTTGCCAGACCGGTCGTAGGAAACGCCTCGGCTGAGTTGAGTGAAATCATCGTACTTGGCGCGCACCAAGGCTGCGTTGCCCGACAGTTGCCATTGATTACCCAGAGCCAGCTCCAAGCTTGCCTCCAGGCCATCGGAGGTCTGTTGGCCTGCCTGCTGGCTGCGCTTGGAGACCACGTCGTACACCGGCAGCTTCTTCTTGACGATGTGGTAGGCCGCCAACGTCCATTCGCCGCGTCCGTCCCAGAACCGTTGCTTGAGGCCGAATTCGGTCTGCTTGGCTTCGGTCAGTTCAAGGCGTTGCTCCGGGCGCAGGGTCAGCAGGTCACCGACACCATCCTCGCTGGTGGAGTACTGGCCGTACACCGACAGATCGTCAGTCAGCGCGTACACCAGGCCGGCGCGCCAGTTGCCGCCACGCAGGCTCTGGTCTTCGCGAGTGTCCTTCACCAGGTCGTTGCGGTCGATGTGGTTCTGGTCGCGGCGTATGCCGGTGACCAGCGACAGGCGCTCGGTCAGTTGCGTGCGGTTTTCGGCGAACAGCGAGAAGGTGCTGGTTTTCGACAGCGTCTGCGGGCGCGTCGGATCGGCACTGTGGAACCCGCCGGGTGCCGGCCGCCAAGGGTCGAGCGGGTCGGTGTAGCCATCTTCGTAGGGCGAGTTGCTGTCAATGTTGAAGCGGATCTTGTTGTACTCGGCGCCCACCACGGTCTTGCTGGCCAGGCCGAACAGCGAGTGATCGAAGGTGAAGCTCTGGCGGTCGCCGATCTGCTCCTGGTTGTGCTTGATCTCCAGGAAACTGCCGCGCTGGATCACACCGGCATCCCAGGCGTATTCCTCGGCATTGCGCCAGTGGCGACGGCTCTTGATGTAGTACAGCTGGTTGCTGGCGCTGATGCTGTCGCTGATGTTCCAGTCGCTGGTCAGCCGTGTCCACTCATCGTGGTAGCGCTGTTCGTCATTGCTGACGTTGTAGTTCTTGTTGCGCACGCTGCTGCGCAGATGGCCGTCGATCAGCGGCGTGCCGTAGTAGTTGGCAGGTTGCGCGTCGCCGCGTTCGTGGGACAAGGTGAAACTCAGGTCGTCACTGGCATCGAAGCGCAGCGCGCCGGAAAACGCCAGGCTGCGCGAATCGGTGCGGTCGACCCAGCCGTTGCCCGCCTGCTGGTTCAGGGTGGCGCGGTAGCTCAGGCGCTCGCTCAGGCTGCCGCCGCTGTCCAGCCCCAGTTGCTGGCGGTCCCAGGAGCCATAGCCCAGGCGCAGGTGGTTGCGGATATCACCGCTGAAGGGCTTTTTCGGAATCACGTTGACCGTTGCCCCGGTGGCGCCTTCGCCATACAGCACCGAGGCAGGCCCACGGATCACATCGATACGCTCGACCATCCAGGGATCGACCGGGTAGGTGAGGGTGCCGGCACCGGCGTACAGGCGCGACCCGTCGAACAGGGTCATAACCGAACTCTGGCCCGTGAAACCGCGCGCCGACAAGCCGGTGCCGCCATCGCCAGGGGTACCGATGAAGGTGATGCCCGGCGAGCGGGTCACGGCATCCTGCACCGTGGTGTTGTTGCGCTGCTGAATCTGCGCGGCGGTGATGCTGCTGGTGCTCGCCGGGGTTTCCAGGGCACTGAGGTTCAGGCGTGAACCGGCCTGGGTGGGGGTGGCCAGGTCGACGGTCTGCGGGTCGCGGCTGTCGGTGATCGCCGTGGAGGGCAGGGTGAGCGCAGGGCTGGGCTGCTCGTCGGCCAGCGCCGGCAGGGACACGGCCAGGCAGGCCGCCAGGGTGTGAAGCTTGTTGATACGGGACATGTCGTTCCACTGCTGCAGGAAAGAATGGATCCCGGTGGAAAACACGCAACGGCGAAGCGCGCGCAGGCGCGCACGCGAATACCGGCCTGCGCCCGCCCACCGCGGGTTGCCAAGTGAAGCCTCAGGCCGGTCTCCGGGCTTGCGAGGGGCATGAAACCTTCACCTTCCCATGCGTGTGCACAGTGGTCTGTCGAAGGGTTCGCTCGCTTACCGTTGCGGGGGCAGCGCCGGACTTGTCGTGGTATCGACTCACCGGCTTCCCGTTTCACCTTGCGCGCGGCGGCGCAGGGCACCTGAAACTGGCGCGCATCTGACCACCGAACGGGCAGGGAGTCAATCGTCTGGATGGGTGGGCTGAGTGTGGCTGAATCGCGGTTCAGAGCGGTTACCGTCAGGCCAGCGTTGTCTGCGGGCAGGCCTCGTGCATTGGCGCAGGCCGCGCAGGGCGCTACCATCGGTAGCCAGCCTCCTTATCCAACACCAACAAGCCAAGGACGCGTATGACCGAGCAAGCCCTGTCCCTGCAACAACTCGCCGCCCCCGAAGGCATCTGCTACGGCTGCGGCTGTTCCCACCCCAGCGGCCTGCATGTGCAGAGCCACTGGGACGCCGACGGCATCCACCTGTGGTGCCGGCATACCCCCGACCCGACCTTCACCGGCTGGCCCGGCCTGGTCTACGGTGGCCTGCTGGCCATGCTGGTCGACTGCCATTCCAACTGGACCGCCATGGCCTGTCACTACCGTGCCGAAGGCCGCGAACCTGGCACCTTGCCACGTATCGACTGCGTCACCGGCCAGCTTGGCCTGACCTACCTCAAGCCCACGCCCATGGGCGTCGAACTGCTGCTCAAGGCCCGGGTCGAGGGTGAGCTGGGGCGCAAGACCCGGGTGATCTGCGAGGTCTGGGCCGGGGATGTACTGACTGTCACCGCCGATTCGGTGTTCGTGCGGGTCGATACACAAAAGCTAAGAGATCAGGCGCACGGAAAAGAGTGAAATGATGTGGGGCGCCGGTCAAACGTTCAAAAATTCACTTTCATGTAATCGCACACGACTTCTCCTTTACCATCAGGTCGGGCGAAGCTGAACTTTGCTTCCAGTATATGATTTTTATAATCGGCGCTTATCACGGTGAGTTTTCCGTCTGTCACGGATGTGGATTCGTTGCCGAACTGTCCGAACTCTATTTGAACTGGACGGCCTACATCGTCTTGCGCCTGGGGATCTATGGAGTAGTCCTGCCTCAGAGTTCCGGTTATCTGGATCACATAACGAGGTTCGATGTTTTCCGAACCGTATGCCCAGAAGTCGAAGTCATTGAATTGATTCCAGCTTTTCTCGGTGACTGAGAGCGTCTCTTGTGATTCGTTGATACTGACTAAAATCCTGTTTGTCGTCACGGCCTGAGCTCCTTTGGTTCTACTGGCGAACCCAAGGTTAAGCTGAGGACAATGAAGGCTCTACTGGTAAAAATGCTAGGTGTGCTGGGGTTTGCAGGGACAAGGCAAGACTGGCACTGTCGTTATCGATCCAGCTGCTTTTCAGGACGTTGCCATGCCCTACCAAATCCGCGCCGCCCACAGCAGCGACTGTGCTGACTTGAGCCGCGTGGGCCAAGCCACTTTCGCCCTGGCCAGCCCGCCCGATAGCGCGGTCAGCGCCCAGCAACACTACATCGCCCACCATCTCCAGCCCGAACATTTCCAGGCGCACCTGGAGCACCCGCACAAGCGGTTGCTGGTGGTCGAGCGGGATGGCCAGGTGCTGGGCTACAGCATGCTCGACCTGGCGCCCGGCAAGCTGGGTATTGCCGAGGCCGATCAACTGGCGGAAATCTCCCGCTGCTATGTACTACCCTGCGCCCATGGCACCGGCGCCGCGCAATTGTTGCTCACCACCACCCTGACCCAGGTCGATGGCCAGGCGCGTCTGACAGTCAATGAACTGAACGCCCGGGCGATCCGTTTCTATCAGCGCAACGGCTTTCGCAAGGTGGGAGAGGCGATCTTCCCTTGTGGCGACGAGCGGCACCGCGACTGGGTGATGCTCAGGATGGCCGAAGATCATCTAGATTGAAGGCTCCCAACGCGAAGGCACCCCCATGACCGAACTTTCCGCATTCCCCATCACCGGCAAATGGCCGGCGCGACACCCCGAGCGTCTGCAACTGTACTCGCTGGCCACGCCCAACGGGGTCAAGGTCTCGATCATGCTCGAGGAAATCGGCCTGCCCTACGAGGTGCACAAGGTCAGCTTCGAAAGCGAAGACCAGTTGAGCCCCGCGTTCATCTCCCTGAGCGCCAACAACAAGATCCCGGCGATCCTCGACCCCGATGGCCCGGGGGGCCAGCCGTTGCCCTTGTTCGAGTCGGGGGCGATCCTGCAGTACCTGGCCGAGAAGAGCGGCCAGTTGCTGAGCCAGGACCCGGCCCAGCGCTACCAGACCCTGCAGTGGCTGATGTTCCAGATGGGCGGCATCGGGCCGATGTTCGGCCAGGTGGGGTTCTTCCATTTCTTCGCGGGCAAAGAGTATGAGGACAAGCGTCCCCGTGACCGCTACGTCAATGAGTCCAAGCGACTGCTGGCGGTGCTCGACCGCCACCTGCAAGGGCGGCAGTGGATGGTCGATGCATACAGCATCGCTGATATCGCCATCTTCCCCTGGGTGCGTAACCTGGTGGAACGCTACAACGCGCGGGAGCTGGTGGAATTCGACACGTTCAAGGAAGTGCAGCGGGTGCTGGCGCGGTTCCTCGAGCGCCCGGCCGTGCAGCGTGGCCTGAAGATCCCGGCATGACCTCGTCGGGGGCTGCGCGGCAGCCCCCGTCGCAACGCCTCAGAAGGTCTGGTTCAACAGCCAGTACAGACACCCCGCCAGCACCATCGCCGCCGGCAATGTCAGCACCCAGGCCATCAGCAGGTTGACCAGCGTCTTGCGTTGAATTCCCGAACCATTGGCCACCATGGTCCCGGCCACCCCCGAACTCAGTACGTGAGTGGTCGACACCGGCAGGCCGAACAGGTCCGCCGCACCGATGGTACACATGGCGACCACTTCGGCCGAGGCGCCCTGGGCATAGCTCAGGTGGGTCTTGCCGATCTTCTCGCCCACTGTCACCACGATGCGTCGCCAGCCGACCATGGTGCCCAGGCCCAGGGCGATGGCCACCGCCACCTTGACCCACAGCGGGATATAGCGGGTTGCGTCGTCCAGCTGGCGCTTGAACAGTTGCACATGGCGGGCGGTGTCGGCGTCGTAGCGGGCCAGCTGGTGCTTGTCGATCTGGCGGATGGCTTCGCTGGCCAGGTACATGTCGTTGCGCACGTTGGCCATGGCCTCGGCCGGCACGCGCTTGAGCGAGCCATAGCCCTTGACCTCCTCGCCGATCATGCCGCTCAGCGCGGCCAGCGCCGGCAGTAGCTCGGGGCTGGCCGCAGGGGTGGCGACGAACGCGGTCAGCACTTGGCGCGGATCGGCCGGGGCGGGCGCGGGGGCGGCCCGTACCAACGCCTGGCGGGTGACCTCGGCGACGGCCGAGAACTGCAGGGCCTGCTCGTTGGGCATGGTCTTGTTCAGGGCATAGGCCATTGGCAGGGTGCCGACCAGGATCAGCATGATCAGGCCCATGCCTTTCTGCCCGTCATTGGAGCCGTGGGCGAAGGAAACACCGGTACAGGTGAGGATCAGCACGCCGCGGATCCACCAGGGAGGCGGTGTCTGGTTTTCTGGTGCCTGGTACAGCTCGCGGCGCTTGACCAGCGCACGCAGGGCGAGCAGCAACAAGGCGGCGCAGGCGAAGCCGATCAAGGGCGAGAGCAGCAGGGCGTAGCCAACCTTGCTGGCCTGGGCCCAGTCAACGCCGCTGGTGCCATCGCGCCCGTGCATCAGCGCGTTGGCCACCCCCACGCCGATGATCGAGCCGATCAGGGTATGCGAGGACGAGGCCGGCAGCCCCAGCCACCAGGTGCCGAGGTTCCAGATGATCGCCGCCAGCAGCAGGGCGAAGACCATGGCGAAACCGGCCGTCGAGCCGACCTGCAGGATCAGCTCCACTGGCAGCAGGGCGATGATGCCGAAGGCAACCGCGCCGCTGGACAGCAGCACCCCGAGGAAATTGCACAACCCAGACCACACCACCGCAACCGGTGCCGGCAGCGAATGGGTGTAGATCACCGTGGCCACGGCGTTGGCGGTGTCGTGGAAGCCATTGACGAACTCGAAGCCCAGGGCGATCAGCAGGGCCAGGCCCAGCAGCAGGAACGGGGTGACGGTGGTGACGACAGTTCCGCTGGCGCTGACATCCTGCTTGAGGCTCCAGAAGGTGTAGGCAAGGCCCGCGAGCAGCAGGCCGAAAAACAGGGTGAGGGTGGCGCGTCCGGGTTTGTGGGCAAGGGGTGTGCCTGGGCTGCGCAGGCTCAGGTCTGGCTGGCTGGCCAGTGACGGGGTTGCCATGAGGGCTCCGGTTGGCGTTGGGCGGTGGTGCCGAAGGTGTCCAGCATAGAAACAATTCGTTACTGGGCCGTGACCTCGATCAATGAAGGCCCTAGGCTTGTAGGGGAACGATGTCGCAGGAGTGCCTGATGATCCGCTGCAAACGCGTCTACGAAAGCATCGATGCGCAGGATGGCCAGCGCGTGCTGGTCGATCGCCTGTGGCCACGCAACAAGCGCAAGGAAGATCTGCATGGGCAGTGGTTGCGCGAAGTGGCGCCCTCCGATGTACTGCGCAAGGCGTTTCACGCCGGTGCATTGGACTTTGCCGGCTTTGCCCAACGCTACCAGCATGAACTGGCCGCCCACCCCGAGCACTGGTACCCGCTGCTGGACCTGGCCGGCAAAGGCGACCTGACATTGTTGTACGCCGGCAAGGATACCGAGCACAACAACGCCCAGGTCCTGGCCCGGTGGCTGGAGGATGAACTGGAGCGTCGTGGCCCGGCAAGTTCACCGGTGTGCTATGCCCCTTGAACTGATTCCCGCCAGCGATGACTACCTGACGTTTGCCCGCGACCTGACCCGCCGCGCCATGCTGCCGTATTACCGCGAGTTCGACCTGCTGTGGATCGAGGAAGCCTTCGACGAGGCCTGGGGCTGGCGCGAGCAGTGGCTGGTGGTCGAGGACGAACAGGTACTGGGGTTCTGCAGCCTCAGCCAGGATCGCCAGGCGTTGTTCATTCGCGAGTTGCACCTGTTGCCCGAGTATCGTGGCCGCGGCGTCGGTGGCTGGGTGCTGGAGGAACTGGCCGGCTGGGCGGCGCAACGCCGGCTGCCATGGCTGCGGCTGATGGTGTTCGGCAGCAACCCGGCGCGGCGCCTGTACCGGCGCCGAGGCTTCGTCGAAGTGGGTATGGACGAGTGTTTTGTGCGGATGCAGCGCCCGGTCGCCGACCACATTTAGCAGACTGCCTGGGAGGGGGCTGCGTGGGAGCGGGCTTGGTCAAGCAGGCATGGCCTGCTATTGCTGGCGCACCCTGACCATCCGCCCCTGGACCAGCGTCGCCTCCAGCACTTGCCCCTGCAGCGCCAGCAAGTCACCGACCAGCAGGTTCTGCAGCAGCGCCTTGCCGTCGAAGGTATTGCTCCCCAGCTCGACCTCCCGCACACCCTCGACCCGCACCGCCGCCTTGCCCACCTGCCCCAGGCGATTGCCGCTGAGCAGCAGCGGGCCCGGCATGAGCGTGGCATTGCGCAGGCTGATCGCGTACTCCGGGGTGTTGCCGATGCGATTGCCGACCAGGGCCAGGGCCGCCACCTCGCTGGCGTCCACCGCGCTGCCCTGGCTGCTGGCCAGCAGGTTGTCGTCGATCAGCAGCGGCGCCTCGGGCGTGGGCGCCAGGTTGCGCAACTGGATGCCGTTGCCCCGGCTGTCGCCGATACGGTTGCCCGCCAGCCACACGGCGCCGCGCTGGTCGCTGATTTCGATGGCGGCCTTGGCGGCGCCGAGGATCAGGTTGCCCTCGACCAGCGCCCGGGTCTGGCCGCGCAAGCGCACGCCGCTGTTGTTGTCGATGCCCCGCACCTGGTTGTCATGCAGGTGCAACTGGCTGTCACGGGCGTCGATGGCGTATTGCTGCGAACCTTCGAAGCGGCTGTCGGCGATGATCGCCTGGCTGTGTTGCAGCTCCACCGCGCTGGACAATTCGCTGAACTGACTGCTTTCGACCAGCAGCGTGGCGGGGTGCGTACCGGCGGGTTGCTGGGTACTCAGCGCGGTGCTCAGGCCCCGGGACAGGTTGGCGTTGTAGCCCAGGCGCCGGAGCGTCGAGCCGATCACCTGGGTGTGGCTGCCGGCCCAGGCCACCACGAAGGGGCGCCAGGCGCGATCGGTGTTGCCCGGTTTGTCGCCGGCCACGCTCTCCAGTGTCGAACGCTCCAGCCCCAACCAGCCCTGGTTGATCAGCGCGGTGCCGGAAAAACTGTACAGGTAGAGATGGGCGCCCTCGAGCACCAGCCCGGCATCGGCTCCGATCATCAACGGGTAGCTGAGCAGGTAGCCGTCCTTGTAGGGCCTGAGCACCCGCGGATCGCGCAGCGCGTCATGCAGTTGCGCCAGGGTGATGCTGCCACCGCGCAGCACCACGGCCTGCGGGTGGTGCGCCTGGTAGCCGGCGATGGCGCGGAACAGGCCATTGTTGACGAACGGCTCGAACGGCCAGCTGCCGGCCTGGGACGAGAACATCGGTTGCAGGCTCACGCTGGCGCGGCCAGCGGGAGGCGCTCGACGGGCCTGTTCGAAGCTTACGACCTGGCGGACCTGGCGACGCAGTTGGTCCAGCTGTTGCTGGTGCTGCGCCTGGGGCAGGGTGTCCATCACCGGCGCGGCCTGGGCGGTCGTCGCCAGCAGCAGGGCGGCCAGGCAGGTGAGGGAAAAGCGGCTGAACGGTGCCATGGAAGCGTCCTTGATCAAGGCTGGGTGGGGTAGGCCGGCTTGAGCAGGCCACCGATCTGGCTGTAGTTGTCCACCTCGCCGTCCTCGCTGTCGTACAGCTGGCGGGCGAGGGCGTGCCCGGGTCGGCGGGCGAGGAACGGGATCAGCCAGGCCAGCTTGTACGGCGCGACGTCTGCCTGGCGTTGGCCCTTGAGCTCGGGCAGGGTGTCCGGGGCGAGCACGCTGCTTGCGGCGAAACTGGCCAGTTGGTCGAGGGTGCGCTGGTCGTCTTCGCTCCAGGCCAGACCATTGGCGCGCGCCGATTCGCTCAGCAGCACCAGCGGCACCAGGGCGTACTGGCTGTAGTTGGCAGCCAGCCTGCTGCGCGCCACCTCCAGCGGCAGGTAGGCCTGGTCGCCCCTGCGCACGGCCTGGGCCAGGCCCCGGCGCAGGTTGCCGTCGGCCCAGCGGATGAAATCGTCGCGGCCCACCAGCATGCCTGCGGCGGCCACCGCCCAGGCGGCCCAGTAGTCGTGGTTGTTGAAGTACACGGTGGTGGACAGGCGGCGCGGGTCATACTCGCGGATCACCTGTTCGCCAAGCTGGCTGAACCAACGGTGTTGCACGGGGCTGAGGCGGACCTTGCCGTCGGCGGCCGCCTGGGTCAGCAGCACCGCGCCGGCCATGGCCGCCAGCGCCCACTTGCGCGCCGCCATGCCGGTGTTGCTGGCATCCGGATCGAGCAGGGCACCGGCTTGCGCCCAATGCTCCAGCCACTGCTCCTGGCAGGCCAGGGCCATGTTGGCCTCCTGGGGCTTCTCCGCCTTCTGGAAGCGCTTGCCGGCCTGGATCACGCCTGCGATGAACTGTTTGACCTGCCGGGCAATGCGCTCGCTGTCGGCGTCGGGCGCGGCGCGCAAGGTCGACTTGCTGGCATCGCGTTGATCGTACTTGCTCTTCAGGTGCAGGCTGCCGGTATAGGGTGGTGGCGGTTGCTTGCTGCAGGTCAGGCTCTGGTAGTCGGCGATCAGGGCCGACTGCGCGGTGGCGCGGGCGGGCCAGATGGTTTGCGCAGCATGGCCGGGGAGGGGCAGCAGGACGATTGCAAGTAGCAGGAGCAACCCTGGGGCCGCTTTGCGGCCCATCGCCGGCAAGCCGGCTCCCACAAGTGCCGCGCATTCCCCTGTGGGAGCCGGCTTGCCGGCGATGGGCTGCGCAGCAGCCCCTATTATCGATTTCACAGGCACAGGCGCGTCTCCACATCGGTGGCGGCGGTGCCGGCCTTGGTCGGCTCGAGGAATACCGAGAGCAGGTTGGCGCCGGCGAACTCTGGAGCCTGGCTCAGTTCCAGGTAGTACTGCCCGCCACCGACCGCCGCCTCGCGACGGAACCACACCTTGTCGCGGGCGCCATTGTCGTAATAGACGATGATGTAGAAGTCCTTGACGTTCCTGTCGCTCAGGCGGATGTCGAGAAAGCCCTTGGACACCGCCTGCCGGGCACTTCCGGCATTGCTCAGCAGTTCGATGCGCTCGCCGACCTGCAGTGCCGGACGCTGCAGTTTCGTGCCCAGTAGCTCTTTGGACGTCTTGCAGCCACCGTGTATCGCGGGCACCAACTGGCGATACATCAAGGGCGAGTCCAGCCGGTAGTTGGCCGGCAGTTCCCAGACGATCAACTTGGGCGGCGCCTCGGGCTTGTAGTCGGCGGACAGCAGATATTCCAGGAGCGAGCCGTCCTCGCCCACGCCGGGCAGTGCATAGTTGAGCACATCCGTCTGCAGGTACTGTTTCAGGTAGCCGTCGAAGTTGAACTGCTTGCTCTCGTCCTCACGAGCCGCGGCATTGCTGTCGCCGACCAGGATCACCTCGGGGTCGGGCGCTTCGTCGAACAGGGCATCGCTGCTATTGGCCACAGGCACGGTCTGGTAGCCGCGTACGTACTGGAACCCGTAGTTGTTGCCGCAGATGTAGCTCAGGGCCAGGTTCAGCGTGCCGTCCTTGGGTACCATCACGCCGGGCTCGGTGCTGTAGCGTTTCTTGCTCAAGCCACTGTAGAACGGCTGGCGGCGGATCTCCTCGGCCATCAACCTGGCCGTGGCCTCGGCGCCGGCCGGCGTCCAGTGGTGGTCGCGGCGGAAGAAGTATTCGCCCTGAGGCGGCTGGCGCACCAGCTGCATCATCGGCGCCACCACCGCGCCGCCCTGGCGCAGTTGCCCCAGGTAGGTGTCGAGGTTGCGGCTGGCGCGTTCGAAGTCGAAGCCATGCAGCTGGTCGGCGTAGAGCTTGTCGCGGTGCATCAAGCCGCGGGTCGGCTGGACCACCATGGCCACCTGGATACCCTGGCGGTGGAATGCGTCCATCAGCCGGGCGAACTCCGGGCGCATGGGCGCGGGAATGCCGAAGTCGTTGGTCAGGTCGACCATCGAGCGGAACAGCCAGCGCTCCTTGCCGGGGACGATCTGGCGCATCAGCTTCATGCGCCCTTCGGCATAGTGCTGCGGTTCGGCCAGGGCTGGGCAGACCATGCACTGCAGGTTCTCGCAGCCGGTCCGGGCGGGCTCGGCGGCCTGGCCGGGCAGGGCCGTCAGCGCCAGGGTGGCCGCCAAGCCAAGGGGGAGGAAGGTGTTCATGGGCCAGTCATCCTTGCGGCGATGTGTCACTCGGTCGGGTCGATGCTGTTGGCCAGGCTCAGGCTGCGATTGCCTGGCAGCAGCACGTAGCTGTAGGAGCGGCCTTTCTTGAGAAACAACTCGTCGAAGCTGGCCACCTCCTGACCGCCGACATAGGCGGCGAAGTCGATCTTGATCTCGTTGACCATGCGCGTGCCGGTCTGGCCCTTGGTCAGGGCCTTGACCACCTCGTGCTTGCCGTCGGCGGTGCGCAGCGTGGCCTGGGCCGGGGTCAGGTTGTAGAAGGCCACCTGGGCCTTCTTCGGCTCGTTCACATACTGGTCGGCAATGAGCTGCAGTTGCTTGCCGTCGTACACCACGGTGCTGGCGGCGTTGGCCGCCAGGGTCGGCTCGATGGCCGTGGCGCCGATACCGATCCGGTGTACCCCGGCTGGCACGAAGCGGTAGCCGCTGAGCTGCCCGGGGGCGACCTTCTGCGCATTGAGCTTGCCGCTGAGGGCCACGTCGATGCTGTTGTCGGACAGGTTGAGCACGCGCACGAAGGCCGAATCGGCCGGGGCCACGGCGTCGTACAGGTCGGCATTGCCGTCGGCGGCCAGAACGGTGTGGCTGGCGGTGGTCAGGGCCAGGGCGGTGAACAGGGGCGAAAGCTTCATCAGGTTCTCCTTGGGACGTCAGAAATGCGCGGGCTGGGCGTCGCGGGTAAGCGCGCCGGGGCGATGGGCAAGCAGGGTGCGCAGGGGAAACTCCCAGATCACCGTGTCGATCTGCGGGTTGTGCAACTGGTCGCTGGCGAGGAACTGGTTCATCGCCTCGAACGGCCCACGGGCCTCTACGGCGACGGACAACAGGTCGCGGTTGAGCGCTTCCTTGAGGAAACCGACGAAGTTCCAATCGTCGATCTTGCTGTAGCTGGTGCCCACCAGCAGCAGGCTCTGCGCCTGTTCGGCGAACAGCTCGTCACTGCCCTGTGCGGCCTTGAGGGTTTCGTACAGTTCGATCGGATTGCCGCCGAACTGTGGCGCCAGGCGGGCATGGTCGAACTGCAGGTAGTTCATCAGGTCGCCCTTGACCGTCTTGTCGCCGGCCTTGTGCGAGACATACACCTGGTCACCGAGCAGGCGCGGGCGCTGGCGTGCCAGTTCATAGGCCGACAGCCGCGCACCGTCCGGGCTCCAGTGGGTGTCGGACTTGAGGAACAGGCGCGGGCCGGCCAGGTTGCGCAGGTAGGCGTCACGCAGCGGCACTACATCCAGGCGGCGCAGTTGCAGGTCGGCGACGAAGCGGTCGTAGAGGCTGGCCACCCGTGGGTCGAAGGCGCGCTCGGCATGGCTGGCATAGATATCCAGCTTCATCGGCAAGGGCAGCAGCATCAGGTGCTTGCCGTGCTCGGCCAGTTGTTGCTCGACCTGGGCGATCTGTTTCAGCTGACTCGCCAGGTTGGCGTCCAGGTCGTTGGGCACGCGGTACTCCTGGCTGGTGTAGAGCCAGCCGTCCTTGCCCAGCACCACGCCTTGGGTGCCCTCGCCGAACAGCTGGAAGCGTGCGTCGGCCCATAGCTGCACCGAGGGCTCGCGCAGGAAGAAACGCTTGTCGTAGACCTGCTCGAACTTGCGCAACAGCTTGCCGTCGACGAACAGGTTCCAGCTGTCGGTCTGGGCGCGGGCGAAGCTCAGCACTGGCGGCAGCGAATAGACGAACATCGCCGCCAACGCCAGGGCGAAGATCACACCGTTGGCCTTGCTGGCCGTCTTCATCACCGGATACACGGCAACTCTCCTAGAACTGGAAATACAGAAACGGCGAAAACGAACTGGCCGCCAGGCTGCTCAGCGCCAGCAGAAAGCCCGCCCACAGCAGCAGGCTGTGCAGCACCCCGACATGACGCATGAAGTAGCCGTCCTGGTTGCCGGCGTAGAAGCGCACGTTGTTGATCCCGGCCAGGATCAGCCAGGCGACTGCCACCAGGGCGAAGGCCATGGCCATCTTCGAGGCGCCGAGCACGTACAGCTCCAGCGAGCCGAAGCCGTTCAGGCCCAGCAGCGCCCGGTAGATGTCGAGGCTGTGGCGCAGGTCCATGGTGAAGAACAGCGGCATGCTCAGGATGATCAGCAACGCGGTGCGCAGGTTGCGGCCCAGGCGGTACGGCGTGCTGACCTTGGTGGCCAGGCCGAACTTGCGCTCCAGCACCATGCCGATGCCGAAGAACAGCCCCCAGCAGATGAAGGCGAAGCTCGCCCCGTGCCACAGGCCCGACAGCAGCATGGTCCACACCAGCGCCGGCAGGGCGCCGGCCACGCGCTTGCGCACCAGGGGCATGTAGACGTAGTCGCGCAGGAAATGCGCCAGGGTCATGTGCCAGCGCGACCAGAACTCGGTGATGCTTTGCGACACATAAGGCTGGTTGAAGTTTTCCGGGAAGCGCAAGCCCATCATCAGCGCGAGGCCCAGGGCCATATGGCTGTAGCCGGCGAAGTCGAAATACAGCTGCAGGGTCGACACCACCAGGCCGAACCAGGCATCGCTGAACTGCAGGCTGCCTTCGCCGATGAACAGCACGTTGATCGGCGCCAGGCGGTCGGCAATCAGCACCTTCATGATGAAACCGAGCATGAACCGGCACACGCCCAGCGAGAACAGCTCCAGCGAGTGGCTGCGCTGGCGCAACTGCGGGGCCAGCTGGCTGTAGCGCAGGATCGGTCCCGCCACCAGGTGCGGGAACAGCGCGACGAAGGCGGCAAAGTCGATGAAGCTGCGGGTCGGCGTGGCGTCCTTGCGGTAGATGTCGACGATGTAGCTCAGCGCATGGAACACATAGAACGAGATGCCCAGCGGCAGGAAAATGTTCTCCAACGTCCAGGTGTCGATGCCCAGCGGCGCCAGCAGCAGGGCCAGCATCTCGGCGCCGAAGTTGGCGTACTTGAAGTAGCCCAGCGTCGCCAGGTTGCCGGCCACGCCCAGCCACAGCAGGCGCAGGGCCCAAGGCTTGTCCGCGGCGTCCAGGCGTGCCTTGATGCCCAGGCCGAACGCGTAGTTCCAGGCGGTGATGGCGACGAACAGCAGCAGGAAGTCCGGGCGCCACCAGGCGTAGAACACGTAGCTGGCGGCAACGATCACCAGCGATCGCCACCGCGGCCGGGCCAGGTAGTAGATAGCCAGGAACAGCGGCAGGTAGAGGAACAGGAATACGTTGGAGGCGAAGATCATGCTGGCTCGTCCTTAGTAGCTGATCACCACGCCGACACTCAGCTGGTAGTCGTCACCGCTGTCCAGCGCGCTGCCTGCGTTGAGGTAGCTGGCGCTGACCAGGGTGTTGACGTCCAGGTGCTTGCCGTCGAGGGCTACCGGGAACATCTTCCAGTAGTAGTTGAGGTCGATCATCTGGCCGACGTTGTCGCCCTTGCCGTGCAGCCCGGCGTTCAGTTCGCTCTGGCGTCGGGCGCGGGCATCGGCGGCCATGCGGATCGGCAGCGCGCCGCTCTCGTCGCGCAGGTTGAGCTGGGTCACCCGCAGGTCCAGGGCGCTGCGCGCGGTGGGGCGGGTTTCCAGGGCGAAGCCGTAGTAGCTCAGGTTGCGCAGGTCGAGGGCGACGAACGCACTGGTCAGGCGCGTGCTGTACGAGCCCTGGCGGGTGATGCGGTCGGACTGGATCGGGTTGAGGCGGAAGCCGTCGTTGTCGTCGTCCGGCTTGTCGGTCAGGCCGCCGCGCAACGCCAGGCGCGGGGTCCAGGGCAGCGTCTCGAAGCGCTTGCCGACCTCGCCCAGCGCCGCCCAGCCTTTGCTGGTGTGGCCGGTGCGGGTGACGCCGTTGCCGGCGGTGTTGTCCATCTTGCCGTCCAGGGCCGCCAGTTCCAGGTGGTAGTCGGTGGCCAGGGGCAGGTTGTCGCCCTTGAAGAACAGTCCGTAGCGCCAGCCCTTGAAGTCGTAGCGATCGTCGACGTCGTGGTCGCTGCGGTCGTTCTCCTGCATCAGGCGCACCCCGACCTGGTTGTTCGGGCTCCAGCGATAGGCGTACTGGCCCATCAGATACAGCGTGCGCTCTTCGCTCGCGGCCAGCGAATTGACGTCGGTGTTGTAGTTGTGGAATTTCTGCCCGAGTGCGACGAATGCGTCGGAGAAGGTGTCCTGATAGTCGAAGCGCACCGACTCCAGGCTGTCGTCCCACCAGATGCCGTAGTCGTCGGCGAAACGTTGGCGGCCGAACGACAGCGAGAAGCGCGGGTCGTCGCCGATGAGGTTGCGCTTGACGTACAGCTCGCGCAGTTCGGCGTACCAGCCCTCGGGTTGTTCGCGGGCATTGTTGTTGGTCGACTCGTTGGCCAGGTTGCTCGACTGGCTGGAGTCGTAGTTCAGCCACAAGCGGCCATAGACCATCCACCTGGCCCAGCGCTTTTCCGGCGAGTACCAGGCGAACGACGGCTCGTAGCGCAGGCTGTAGAAACTCTCGCGGTCGCGGCCGACCTGGGAGTCCTGCGGCCCGTAGCCGGTCTGCAGGGTGAGCTTGTTGAAGAACTCTGAAGTGATCACCGGCTCGCTGCCGTCAACGGTCGCGACGCGTATCGGCGCGCTGCTGTCGGCCTCGGGGCCGGTGACTTCCTCGGCTGCCAGCACCGTCAGCGGCGCCAGGGCGAGCAGGGCGCCGAGCAGGGGTGGGTGCGCTTTCACAGGGTGGGCTCCTTCAACAGATCGTTGCGCACGGCCAGGGCGCGCTCGATGTCATCCTTGGGCAAGGTCTTGTCCAGCCGCTTGATCAGGCCACGGGCGCGGGTCTCGCCGAGGTCGAGGGCGATGCGGGCGTAGGTGTAGGCCTTGACCGGGTCGTGGCAGATCGCACGGCCGCGCAGGTGCACGGTGGCCATGCGGTACCAGGCGGCGGTCGAACCCTGCTCTGCCTGTTGCCGCCAGATGGCCAGGGCGCGCTCCTGGTCGGGCTGGTCGAGGCCGCCCTTGCTGTAAAGGTCACCCAGGAGCAGGCGGGCGTCCGGGTAGTGGGCGGCGATCAGCTCGTTGATCAGTACATGGGCCTTGTACGGGTCCAGGGTCAGCCAGTTATTGACCATGTAGAACTGGGCATCCAATGCCTTGGCGCGGGTCGGGTCCTTGGCCCTTACCTGGGTGATCAGCGCCTGGGCCTGCTCGGCGTTGTGCTCGGTGGGGTTGGAGATCATGAAGTTGGCCTTGGCCACCAGCGCCGGCAGGTAGCCACGGGCGACGGCGTTGTCCAGCCAGCGCTGGGCCTCGGCGATGCCGTTGGCGCGCAGCTGGTCGTCGGCCTTGTCGCGGGCCAGTTGCTCGGCCGTCGGCTCGACCTTGGCGCCCATGGCGCGGCCCTGGCGCTGTTCGCGTTCGGCGTCCAGTTCGGCGCGGGTGATGCCATGGATACTGTCCAGCAGCGCGCCGATGCGCTGCACCACCTCCACCGGCAGGCTGGCCATCTCTGGCTCCAGGCTGCGGGCGAAGGCGAGGAAGGCCGGGTCCTGGCGCTCGCCGAGGAAGCGGTAGTAGCGCTCGATGCCGCGCGGGTCAATGCGTGCCGCCTGCTGGTACCAGCGCTCGGCCGCGGCGCGGTCGCCCCGGCGCTCGGCGACCACGGCGTGGTACAGCTCCGGGCGGCAGTTGAGCAGGCAGCTCTGTTCGTACAGCGCCAGCAGTTCGGCGGCGCGCTCGCCGGGGAACAGCTGCGGATAGACCAGGAACACCTCCAGGCTGGTGCTGGTGCTGCGTGGGTCACGGTCATTGGGGTAGCGGGCCAGGGCCTGGCGTACCCATCCTTCGTGACTGCGTTGCAGGCGCGGCGTGCGGTCGAGCAGGCGCGCCAGCGAGGCCAGCGCCGGGATCTGGCCGTGACCGTCGGCGAAGGCCTCCTGGTACAGGCTCACGATGTCCTGGCGGTTGGCACTGTCGCTGTTGGCCAGCACATCGCCGAGCAACTGCTTGGAGGCCAGGTCGCCACGCTCGGCGAGGGCGCGCAGGTCGCTCGTGACGTCGGCGCCCGGGTCCTTGTACAGCGCGTAGCGGATCTGCTCCAGGCTCTGCCCGGCCCAGCCGCTGCCGGCCCAGACCAGGCCGAAGCCGGCCAGCAGCAGGCGCGGGGCGTTCTTGGCGTTCATGACCGGCCCTCAGTTGGCGCTGCCGAACGGCAGGCCCAGGTACAGGTCGACCGCCACGGCCTTCTGGTAGGCCGCCGCCGGCAGCGGGCTGTCCGGCTGGATGGTCAGCGCCAGGTTGTGGTTCAGCTCGTCGGAGCGGGCGTCCACCACCTTGCCGCTGAAGTGCTGGTCGAGGCCGAACACCTGCATGTCCACCGAGCGCACGCGGCTGACATCGGCGAGCTTGTCGAACGGCACGTTGGCGCGCACGAACATGGCCTCGCCCTTGGGCAGCAGGTGCATCATCGGCGCGGCCTTGTAGCCGTAACCATCCAGCGGTTGCGATGGGTACCAGACCTGGCAGTCGCACGGGCTGTTGATCACCGTCTCGACGCTGGCGCGGCCCAACAACGCCTGCAGGTCGCCCGGGGCGAGGTCGGCCAGGGCTTTCATGTCCGCCGGGCTGGTGAAGCTGGTGGCCAGCTGGGTGGAGATGTTCGCCAGTGGCTGGCCGGCCTGCACTTCGCTCGCACCGGCGGGCAGCAGGTACTTCACGTAGCCGTTGTCCGGCATGCTGATGACCTGGGCGTTGCTCGCCACCGTGGCCTGCAGTGCCGGGATGCGGAAGAACAGCAGGTAGCCCTTGTAGCCGACGAAGCCCAGCGCGGCCAGGCCGGCGGCGGTGTACAGCGCGGTGCCGGCGATGGCCTTGAGGCGCTCGCCCGGCGTGCGCGCGCGGGCTTGCTGGTGCTTGCGCGCCTTGATGTAGTTTTCCCGCTGCATCACGTTGAACAGGCCGTTGATGTCGGCAATCTCGCCCGACAGGTAGGCGCTGATCAGGTAGCGCAGGATGTCGCGTTTTTGTGCGTCGAGGTCGACGAACTGGGCGCCGACCTCCTTGCCGCGCTGGGAGACGATGCGCACCTTGCCTTCGATCGCCAGGTCGACCTGGTTCAGACGCAGCTGGATCGACGCGTCGTACAGCGCGCCGATGGTCAACGGCGCTTCGTGCAGCAGGCCGATGCCGCCGAGCGAGATGTCGGCAAGGTCCGCTTCGAATGGCTCGCCCACGGCGCCGCGCAGGCGTACACGGGCGTTCATGCGGGTGCGCACGTACTGACGCTCGTCGATGGCTTCGTGGACAATGTTGGCCGGGGCCGCGGGGGTATTGGAAGTACTCATGTGCAGGCGCCTTTCCTTAACGTTGCGTGAGTTCTAGAAGCACGGTGATGACCCCGAAGAAGATGGCGATCGAGGAGCACAGCATCGCCTTCGAGGACCAGCGGTTGAGGCTGGCGTCGAAGTCGACGCTGCCGGTGGCCAGGGTGGTCTTCTGCCGCGTCCAGCGTTGCTGGTCCATGTGGAACATCGCGTAGACCTTCATCAGCGAGCCGACGATCTGGTTGTAATAGAGAACGAAGGGGTACATCGGGCTGACCGGGTGCCCGGCGAAGATGAACAGCACGGTCACCAGGCTGCGCGAGAGCAGCACCCAGAACAGGTACACCAGCAGGTACTGGATACCGAACACCAGGCCCGCCACCACCGAGGCGGTCAGGCCCATCAGGCAGGTCCACATCGACACCCGCTGGTCGAGCAGCACGTACAGCGTGAACAGCCCCAGGCGCGCGCGGCCGAGCAGGGCAGTGGCGCGGAAGTTCTGCCGCAGCGAGTTGCCGTACCAGCGGAACATCAACTGGCGGGTGGCGACCCAGAAGCTGTCACTGGGTGGGTGCTCGACGGTCAGGGTGTGGCTGTCGGGCACGTAGAAGGTGTCCCAACCGGCGCGCATCAGGCTCAACCAGCTGGACTTGTCGTCGCCGGTGAGGAACTGGAAGCGTCCCAGGCGCCAGTGCTCGAGAAAGTCCGCCTCGACGTCGCGGATGAAGGCTGGGTCGGTCATCACCCCGGCGCGGAAGAACGACAGCCGCCCGGTCAGGGTCAGCACCCGATGCGACAGGGCCATCGAGCACATGTTGATGTGCCGCTGCACGAAACGCATCGAGTGCCATTGGCGCATCCAGCGGCTGCCCTCGACTTCGCAGAACTCATTGGTGGTCAGGCCACCGACGTCGGGCAGCACGGCGAACAGCTTGACCGCCCGCTCGACGCAGCCGGGCAGCATCATGGTGTCGCCGTCGACCACGCCGACTACCGCATCTTCCAGCGGCATCTGCCGCGACAGGGCACGGAAGGCGTGGGCCAGGCCATCGCGCTTGCCGGTGCCGCGGGCGCGGACGATGACCAGGCGGATGTCGTCGCGGCCCTGCACCTCGTCGCGCATGATGTCCTTGATGAACTGCTCGTCACCTTTCTCGACGATCGAGGCGATCACCGTGCACGGCACCTTGAGTCGTTGCACCTCCTGGAACACCGACTGGTACACCTTGAAGGTGGTGTGGGTGGGGATGCGAAAGCTGGTCACCACCATGAACATGTGCGATGGCAATGCCGCGTCGCCCAGCCGCTCGACCCGGCGGCGCAGGCGCGGGAAGCGCCAGTGCAGGAAGTACATGCCGCGCAGGTAATGGACGATGGCGTTGCCGTAGCGCCACATGCCCAAGGTGCCGATGATGAAGATGAACTGGTGATGGCCTGGGTCCAGGTACTGCGGCGCGACCATCTGTGCGGCCAGTGTGATCAGTCCGGCGAGCAGCGCCCAGGCGCAGAAGGCAGCGGCCGCGCGCAGGTAGCCCGGGGCCGCGTAGGGCCGCTGTTGCTGTCGTTCCATGGCGCTGTAGCTCCTTGGGGTCGGGGCCCGCCGCGACGGCGGGCGTCGGCGTGCCTTACCAGCAGATGCCGTGGTGTCGGGCGTCGCTGCCGCCGGCCATGAAGCCGACCAAGTCGATCACCGGCTTGCCGGCGTCGAGCGCCTGCACGAAGCGCTCGTCGTTGTTGCCCAGCACGATCAGCTCGGCTTCGTCGATCACCTGTTGCAGGTCGCTGCGCAGCAGGGCGCTAACGTGGGGGATCTGCTGTTCGATGTACTGGCGGTTGGCGCCGAACTGCCGGGCATGGTCGACGTTGGCGTCGAAGATGCGCAGGTCATAGCCCTTTCCGATCAGTTGCTCGGCCAATGTCACCAGCGGGCTTTCGCGCAGGTCGTCGCTGTTGGCTTTGAACGCGAGCCCCAGCAGGGCGATGCGGCGCTTGCCGGCCCGGGTCACCAGGTCGAAGGCGTGTCGCACCTGATTGCGGTTGCTGGCCATGATCGAGGCGAGCAACGGGTGCGCCACGTCAAGCTGGCTGGCGCGGTAGGTGAGGGCGCGCACGTCCTTGGGCAGGCACGAACCGCCAAAGGCGAAGCCCGGGCGCAGGTAGTAGCGCGACAGGTTGAGCTTGTAGTCCTGGCAGACCACGTCCATCACTTCGCGGCCATCGACCCCGGAGGCCTTGGCGATGTTGCCGATCTCGTTGGCGAAGCTGACCTTGGTGGCGTGCCAGACGTTGCAGGTGTACTTGATCAGTTCGGCGACCTCGATCGGCTTGCGGATCACCGGGGCGTCCAGGCCCTGGTACAGCGAGGCGAGCAGGTCGCCGGAACGGCTGTCGAGTTCGCCGATCACGGTCATGGCCGGGAAGTCGTAGTCCTGGATCGCCGTGCTCTCGCGCAGGAACTCCGGGTTGACCGCCACGCCAAAGTCGCGCCCGGCCTGCTTGCCCGAGGCCTGTTCGAGCAGCGGAATGACCACGTTCTTCACCGTGCCCGGCAGTACCGTGCTGCGCACCACCACGGTGTGGCGGCTGGCCTTGTCGCGCAGGGCCGCGCCGATCTCGCGGCACACCGCCTCCATGTACACCAGGTCGAGGTCGCCATTGGCCTTGCTCGGGGTACCGACGCACAGCAGCGACAGCTCGGTGGCCAGGATCGCCGCTTGCACATCGGTGGTGCCGCGCAGGCGCCCCTGGCGCACACCGTCGAGCAGCAGTTGCTCCAGGCCCGGCTCGACGATGGGCGAGCGACCCTGGTTGATCATGTCGATCTTTGCCTGGGCGACGTCCACCCCCAGCACCTGGTGTCCGCGTGCCGACAGGCAACCGGCGCAAACCGCCCCCACATAGCCAAGTCCGAAGATACTGATGTTCATAGATCCCTCTCCCCAGGCGCGGCGCAAGGCCGGCCGAGATACTCAGTTCAAGAAGTTACGCAAATGCCAGACGCGCAGAATCAAGCCGCGCTAGATAGGTAGCGGTACAGGCTGTTTCGTGGTGGTCTTTTTACATCCTAAGGAGTTTTCTGAAAGTTCGGCAAGCTTTATCACTTCCTGTGTTGTTTTTAGTGATTTTTCTTTGCGTGAAAGTTAAAAATTACTTTTAAATCAATAAGTTAAAGTTTGATATAAGTTGGGCGTCAAAAAATTTACATCCCTGTTTGTGTCGATAAAATGACGCCAAAAATGGTGATTTTCGTCCTCTTGAACTGATCTGAAGGGTTTTCTCGCAGGTGCTTGTTCGACTCTTTGTTCATCTGCTCGATAGTTAAATATGGCTTGGTTTTCCTTTGCGCCATCGTGGGCAACCCTGCTCTAGGACGTATTTACGCGTCACGTTGCGAGCCCGGGGTTGTCCCCCCTCAATTCGGCCCATGGCGCAATGATGGCTTGCAACGATTGGATCCAATTGGCATAGTGCCGGTCGATTGTGCAGACATTCACTCGGGTGCGGGATGCACCTTTCTTCCATTCATGCAAAGGAGGCAAGCAGATGAACGGATTTGGGCCGCGACTCAGAGAAGAGCGCGAACGCCTGGGGCTGACCCAGCGCATATTTGGCGATATCGGCGGTGTCGAGCCCAACGCCCAGGGCAAGTACGAAAGCGGCGAACGCACGCCGCGCATGGACTACCTCGCGGCGGTGGCCAGCCGGGGGGTGGATGCGCTGTATGTGCTGAGCGGCGTGCACACCCCTGCGCCCCTGGACAGCCTCACCTCGGATGAGAACCGCCTGCTAGGCGCCTTTCGCCGCCTGCCGTCGGCCGACCAGGCTGCGGTGTGGCACCTGCTCAACCGCCTCGCGGGTGAAGAAGGTGGCCATGAAGGGCTGCGCATGCGCCGGCCTGACCGTCAGGCATATTTCCATGACGCTTTGCGCTAGGTTCGTTGTGAAAAATTTTGTTAAGGTGGCGGGATCCAATCGCCCCACTGACGAGGTGTCTGCTTGATTAGGGTCCTGGTGGTCGACGATCACGATCTGGTGCGTACCGGCATCACACGCATGTTGGCCGACATCGATGGGCTGCAGGTGGTGGGGGAGGCGGACTCTGGCGAGTCCGCCCTCAAACTGGCACGCGAGCTCAAGCCGGACGTGGTGCTGATGGACGTGAAGATGCCAGGGATCGGCGGCCTGGAGGCAACGCGCAAACTGCTGCGCAGTCATCCGGACACCAAAGTGGTCGCGGTGACCGTGTGCGAGGAAGATCCGTTTCCCACCCGCCTGTTGCAGGCGGGTGCCGCGGGCTACCTGACCAAGGGCGCCGGGCTCGACGAGATGGTCCAGGCCATCCGCCTGGCCTTCGCCGGCCAGCGCTACATCAGCCCGCAGATTGCCCAGCAGCTGGCACTCAAGTCATTTCAGCCCCAGGGGTCGCCGTTCGATGCGTTGTCCGAACGGGAAATACAGATTGCGCTGATGATCGTCGGTTGTCAGAAGGTGCAGATCATCTCTGACAAGTTGTGTCTGTCACCCAAGACCGTCAATACTTACCGTTATCGAATCTTCGAAAAACTCTCGGTCACCAGTGACGTCGAACTGACGTTGCTGGCCGTCCGCCACGGTATGGTCGACGCAAGTCTGTAAAGCACACCTCATGTCACAACCTTTTGATGCAAGCGCGTTCCTGGCGACCTGCAGTGGTCGCCCGGGCGTGTACCGGATGTTCGACGGCGACGCTCGCCTGCTGTACGTGGGCAAGGCCAAGAACCTCAAGAAACGCCTGGCCAGCTATTTCCGCAAGACGGGGCTGGCGCCGAAGACGGCTGCCCTGGTGGGGCGCATCGCCCAGGTCGAGACCACCATCACCGCCAACGAAACCGAGGCGCTGCTGCTTGAGCAGACGCTGATCAAGGAATGGCGGCCGCCCTACAACATCCTGCTGCGCGACGATAAGTCCTACCCGTACGTGTTCCTGTCCGACGGGGAATTCCCACGCCTGGGTATCCACCGCGGCGCGAAGAAAGCCAAGGGCCGCTACTTCGGCCCGTACCCCAGCGCCGGCGCCATTCGCGAGAGCCTGAGCCTGCTGCAAAAGGCGTTCTCGGTGCGCCAGTGCGAAGACAGCTACTACGCCAACCGCACCCGCCCGTGCCTGCAGTACCAGATCAAACGCTGCAAGGGGCCGTGCGTGGGCCTGGTGACGCCCGAGGAATACGCCGAGGACGTGCGTCACTCGGTGATGTTCCTCGAGGGTCGCAGCCAGCAGTTGGGCAACGAGCTCAACGCCGAGATGGAAAAGGCCGCCATGGCCCTGAATTTCGAGAAGGCCGCCGAGCTGCGCGACCAGATCGCCCTGTTGCGCCGGGTCCAGGACCAGCAGTACATGGAAGGCGGCTCCGGTGATGTCGACGTGGTGGCGGCTTTCGTCAACCCGGGCGGTGCCTGCGTGCATCTGATCAGCGTGCGTGGCGGCCGGGTGCTGGGCAGCAAGAACTTCTTCCCCCAGGTGGGCATCGAGGAGGAGGTGGCCGAGGTCATGGCCGCGTTCCTTTCCCAGTACTACCTCGGCAACGCCGAGCGCGAGCTGCCGGGCGAGCTGATCGTCAACGTGGTGCATGACGACTTCGCCGCCATCAGCGAGGCGGTGCAGACCCTGCGCGGCCGCGAGCTGAGCATCAGCCACCGGGTGCGCGGCACCCGGGCGCGCTGGCAGCAACTGGCGGTGACCAACGCCGAGCAGGCTCTCAACGCCCGCCTGGCCAATCGCCAGCACATGGCCGCCCGCTTCGAAGCGCTGGCCCAGGTACTGGGCCTGGACGAAGTGCCGCAGCGCCTGGAGTGCTACGACATCAGCCACTCCAGCGGCGAGGCCACCGTGGCCAGCTGCGTGGTGTTCGGCCCGGAAGGCCCGCTCAAATCCGATTACCGCCGCTTCAACATCGAAGGCGTCACCGCCGGCGACGACTATGCCGCCATGCACCAGGCGCTGATGCGCCGTTACGGGCGGATCAAGGACGGCGAGGGCAAGCTGCCCGACGTACTGCTGGTGGACGGCGGCAAGGGCCAGTTGAACATGGCCCGCGAGGTAATGCAGGAGCTCGGCCTTACCGATCTCACCCTGCTCGGGGTGGCCAAGGGCGTGACCCGCAAGGCCGGTTTCGAGACGCTCTACCTGAACGATGTGGCCCACGAGTTCACCCTCAAGGGCGACTCGCCAGCCCTGCACCTGATCCAGCAGATCCGCGACGAAGCCCACCGCTTCGCCATCACCGGCCACCGCGCCCGGCGCGGCAAGGCCCGGCGCACCTCGAGCCTGGAGGACGTCGCCGGGGTAGGGCCCAAGCGCCGCCGCGACCTGCTGAAACATTTCGGCGGCCTGCAGGAGCTCAACCGCGCCAGTGTCGACGAGATCGCCAAGGCCCCCGGCATCAGTAAAAAGCTTGCCGAGTCGATTTATGCCAGCCTGCATAGCGAGTAGAATGCCGGGTTCAACTCGCAGCCAGTCGTACCGATGAATATTCCAAACCTGCTCACCGTTCTACGCGTCCTGCTCATCCCGATCTTCATCCTGCTGTTCTATGTGCCCTATCACTGGAGCTACATGGCCGCCAGCACGGTGTTCGCCATCGCCGCCGCCACCGACTGGCTCGACGGCTACCTGGCGCGTCGGCTGCAGCAGAGCACCCCGTTCGGCGCCTTCCTCGACCCGGTGGCCGACAAATTGATGGTCGCCGTGGCCCTGGTGCTGCTGGTGCAGGTGCACGCCAACTTCTGGCTGACGCTGCCGGCGGCGGTGATCATTGGCCGCGAGATCGTGGTCTCGGCGCTGCGCGAGTGGATGGCCGAACTCGGCGCCCGCGCCCATGTGGCGGTGTCGAACCTGGGCAAGTGGAAGACCGCCGCGCAGATGCTGGCGCTGGTGATCCTGCTGGCCAACCCGCCGTTGCTGACCTTCTGGGTGGTGCTGGGCTACGGGTTGCTGCTGGTGGCGGCGGGGCTGACCCTGGTGTCGATGGTGCACTACCTGGTGGCCGCCTGGCCGCACCTGCGCGAAGGTTCGGAGCAGAAGTAAAAGTTTTTTTGAATCAAGGGGTTGACGCCGTTCTGTAAATCGCTAGAATGGCACCCATCACGACGCGGGAATAGCTCAGTTGGTAGAGCACGACCTTGCCAAGGTCGGGGTCGCGAGTTCGAGTCTCGTTTCCCGCTCCAAATTCGATCCGCAGTGCGTCGCTGGGATCACAAAGAAGAGGCCGAAAGGCCTCTTTTTTTGTGCCTGGGATTTGGCTTGGAGCAAGTAGCGTTCCTGCTCGCCGTATTCCATTTTCCCCCGAATCAGCAGCCTGGGTTGTCACTCGGCCAGTGGATCACCCTGCCTCGTCGATCTTCCGACATTGTTGCCGGCTGATCTCAGTCCGCAAGAAACGGAGAGCATCCCCCCGTACCGCACCCGATAGTACCCGCGCACCCTGCAAATCACCTTCAGGACGAGGTACAGATCATGCAACTGGCAGGCAAAGTGGCAATCGTCACCGGTGCCAGCTCCGGCATCGGCCGTGCGGCGGCGAAATTGTTCGCCCGGCACGGCGCCAACCTGGTGCTTACAGCGCGGCGCCAGGTCGAGCTCGAGCAGTTGGCGGCGGAGATCACGGCAGCCGGACACGGTCGGGTCTTTACGGTGGCCGGTGACATCACCGATGCGGCGCTGGCCAGGGAACTGGTGGACACGGCGGTGTCTCGCTTCGGTGGCCTGGATATCGCCCTCAACAATGCAGGCACCCTCGGTGAGCTGGCTGCTGTTCCCGAGCTGACGCTGGACGCCTGGCAACATACCTTGCACACCAACCTGACCAGCGCTTTCCTCTGCGCCCAGGCACAGATCCCGGCGCTGCTGGCCCGTGGCGGTGGCTCGCTGATCTTCACCTCGACCTTCGTCGGCCACACGGTGGGCATGCCGGGCATGGCCGCTTACGCGGCCAGCAAGGCAGGCCTGGTCGGCCTGGTCCAGGTCATCGCGGCGGAGCAGGGCGCCCGGGGTATACGCGCCAATGCGTTGCTGCCGGGCGGTACCGACACACCGATGGGTCGCAGTGTGATGAGCAGCCCCGAGGCCCAGACCCATGTCGAAGGCTTGCACGCCCTCAAACGCCTGGCCAGGCCGGAGGAAATCGCCGAGGCGGCACTGTTCCTGGCCTCGGACGCATCAAGCTTCATGACCGGGTCGGCGATGGTGGTGGATGGCGGGGTATCGGTGGTGCGCGGCTGAGGCGGACGGTAGCGTGCCATGGCTGGATCATTACGTCACCGCGGCGATCAGGTCGATTTCCACGGGGGCATTCTTCGGCAGCCTGAGCACGCCGACCGAAGTTCGTGTATGAGCGCCGGCTTCGCCAAACACACTGTACAAGACCTGCGAAGCACCGTTGGCCACCTCGCTCTGCCGGGTGAACGCTTCGGCCGACTGCACGAACACGGTCATGCGCAGGATGGCGCGGATGTTATCCAGTGAGCCAACCCGTTCACGCACCAATGCCAGGCAGCGCAGGGCGCTGACCATGGCCGCGGTGCGTGCATCCTTCAGGCTGACTTCGCTCCCCACCCGGCCGGGGTGGATCACCTCTTCGTCAATGCGCGGGATCTGCCCGCTGACGTACACAACGCCTTCATGGCGCACGGTGGCGGCGTAGTCGCCACCGAGTTTCAACCCTGCTTCGAAGGTGTAACCCAGCTGATCAAGTATCGCGGCAAACTGTGCTTCACGGGACATAGGGCGCTTCTCGGTCTCTTCATGGCCTCGGGGCGGTATGCGCTAGGCGTAAGCCGGATGCCGATGCATAGTAGATGGGCGCTGGCCGCAGGGGCAGGGCAACTTCGGATGGAAACCTCTGAACTTTACTGCCGGGACGACCAGTACAATGCAGCAACAGCGCGCCGTGATCGCCGCGATCAAACTCCAGTCGGGGCAACCGCTGGTGCAGCAGATTGCCGAGGGTTTTACCGAAGCCATCGGCAATGGGGCTTTGGCTCCAGGGGGGCGGTTGCCGCCCATTCGTGAGTTGACCGAGCTGTTGGGCGTGAGCAAGTCCACGGTGGTCGAGGCCCTGGACCGACTGCGCGCCAGCGGGCTGGTGGTATCGCGCCAGGGCGCTGGTCACTATGTGGCACGCGATGCCCAGGCCATGGGCACGGAGGCTGTGCGCAATCTGCTGCCCCAGGACCCGGTGAGCGTGCTCCGTCACGCACTGCTGACGGACAACGGCATGCTGCGTCCCGGCTGCGGCTTCCTGCCGCCCTCATGGATGCCCGTGGATACCCTGCTCAAGGCCATGCGCGGGTGCCTGCGGGCCAGCGAGTTGCGCATGGGAGAGTACGGCTCGGTGGCAGGCTACCTGCCACTGCGTCAATGGTTGCGCCTCAAGCTCGGTACCATGGGCATCGATGTCCCGGTCGAGCAGATCGTCACCACTGCCAACACCATGCAAGGCGTTGACATGCTGTTGCGCCTGATCCTGCGCAGCGGGGACAGCGTTTTGGTCGACGACCCGTGCTATTTCAACTTCCGCGCCAACCTGCCTTACCACGATGCCCACCCAGTTTGCGTGGCGCGATCGGTGGAGGGCATCGATTTCGTGGCCTTCGAGCAACTGCTGATTGCCCATCGCCCGCGGGTCTACCTGACCAACAGTGCCTTGCACAATCCAACGGGGCATTCCTTTTCGGCAGCACAGGTCCACCGCCTGCTGGAGCTATGCCAGCGCTATGGCGTGCACGTCATCGAAGATGATCTGTACTGCGATATCCAGCATAAACGAACGCCCCGGCTGGCGGGGGTGGGTGGGCTGGACAACGTCAGCTATGTCTGCGGCTACTCGAAGACCCTCACCGCCAATTGCCGCGTCAGTTACCTGGCCGTGGGCGCCGAATTGGCGGGGCAACTGACGCTGCTCAAGATGAAGTGCGGCGGCGTGACGTCCGAGCTGACCGAGCAGGTGATTCATCGCCTGCTGACCGAAGGGAGCTATGAGCGGCATACGCGCAGGGTCGTCGACCGGCTGCATGAGGCCAGCGGGCGGGTGGTTGGCTGGTTGCGCGAGGCAGGGTGCGAGGTGGCGTCGTGCCAAGGGGAGGGGCTGTTCCTGTGGGCCCGGCTACCCGCCGGTGTCGATGGCGAGGCCATTGCCATGAGCGGCTTGCAACATGGTTTGGTGCTGTCACCCGGCACCTTGCTGAGCGCCCAGGCCGATGCCCGGGCGTTCATGCGTTTCAATGTCGGTCACAGTGACAATGTGAAGGTCCGCGACACCTTTCTGCGCCTGCTCGACAGCCACTGAGCTGTCGAGCAGGCGCGGGCCCCGGGGTTACTTCAATCGGCCTGCTTGGGCGCAAATCGCAGGATCAGGCAGGCAATCACTGCCGATAGCAGCGAGCCCAACAAGATGCCGATCTTGGCAGCATCGATCTTCTCGGCCTGGCCCGGGAAGGCCAGTTCGCCGATGAACAGGCTCATGGTGAAGCCGATACCACAGAGCATCGCCACGCCGTAGATCTGCAGCCAGCTGGCGCCTTGGGGTTTGCTGGCCAGGCCGGTCTTGACCGCCAGCAGTACACCACCGAACACGCCGAGCTGCTTGCCCAGCAGCAGGCCCAGGGCAATGGCCAGCGGCAGCGGGGCAAAGATGTCGCCAAGGCCCAGGTCGCCGAACGAGACGCCGGCGTTGGCAAAGCCGAAAGCAGGCACGATGAGGAAACCGACCCACGGCGCCAGGCCATGCTCCAGCCTGAGCAGCGGGCTGGCCTCGCGGGCCTCGCTGTTGCCTGTGCTGTAGGGGATCAGCAGGGCACCGACCACGCCGGCGATGGTGGCGTGCACGCCCGACAGCAGGGTCACGTACCACAGCGCGGCCACGCCGATCAGGTAGGGCCACAGGCTGACCACGCGCAGGCGGTTGCAGGCCAGCAGGATGGCGATGATGCCGGCGGCAGCGGCCAGTGCCAGCAGGTTCAGCGACGAGGTGTAGAACACCGCGATGATCGCCACTGCCCCCATGTCGTCGATGATCGCCACCGACACCAGCATCACCTTGAGCGACAGCGGCGCATGCCGCCCGAGCAGGGCCAGGGCGCCGACCGCGAAGGCAATGTCGGTGGCGGCGGGGATCGCCCAGCCGTTGGACAGCCCGGGTTCACCGCCAGCCACCGCGAGGTAGATGAGCGCCGGCACGGCCATGCCCATCAGTGCCGGCAGTGCCGGCAGGCGGCGCTGTTCCCAGCTGGCAAGGCGGCCGTCGACCAGCTCGCGCTTGATCTCCAGGCCCACCAGCAGGAAGAAGATCGCCATCAAACCATCGTTGATCCACATGTGCACGGTCATCGGGCCGAGTTTGTCGGTCAGTACCGGGCCGACGGGCAGGTGCAGCAGGTGCTGGTAGGCACTGGCCCAGGGGCTGTTGGCGATGACGATGGCCAGCGCGGCGGTGAACATCAGCAATACGCCGCCGGCCGCTTCGGTGGCCAGCAGGTGACGCAGCATCGAGCGCGGCTTGACGGTTGGAAGGGATGCAGTCATGTAACGGTCCTCGTTCATGGCATCACCCTCGCAATGGCAGTGGCGCGGCGGGCAACGGGCACGGCGAGACGCTGGCTCCGGACTGTACGGGCCACTGCGGCGAAGGGCGAGAAGAAGGATAGGGAATGCGGCGCAGCAACCCACGCCGTGAAGACACGGGGCAGGAAGGGCCATGGGGAATGGGGGCATGCGTGCAACATAGACGGATCTCACGGAAAACAAATGAATGTTCTCCGTATTCGGGAAGGCTCCCGGGCGCACGCAGCACACGCCAGGCGGCCATTCTAGCGATGCGGGCGAAGATGTGCTTCAACATTTTGCGTCCAAATGTTGCCAGGTCACGGTACGGCACTGCGGTATCGGCCATCACCCGATGGCAATGCTGCTTGAACCACCGCTATCTTGATGATGCTTGTGCACCTGCCCATCGAAATCCTGTCAGCGCACCCGCTCACGGCTTTTCAGCGCGAGGTCGAGGGCCTTTCGCATGTCCAGCCGCGCCGACCGCCCGACATCCTTGTCACCGAGCTGATAGTTGCGCTCCGACGGCAGGATGGGCGCGGTGAGGTCCTCGGCATCCATCCGTTCGAAGTCGTGCTGGTCACCGATGCTCATGGCACTGCGGCGCAACAGCATGCGCACCTGTTCGGGCTGCAGGTTCGGGTTGATCGACAACATCGCCGCCACCAGGCCCGTGACCATCGGCGTGGCATAGGAGGTACCGCAATGCACTGCGCCGGGTTGCCCTGCTTCGAGGGTCGAGGCGTGGGTGCAGGCGGCTGCGGTGATGTCCACACGCATGTCCATGTTCGAGCTGCTGCGCCTGACGGCAAAGGCCGGGTCGTCCACGTCGCGCTCGACACCCTCGGCGCGCTGGTGGCCGCCGACCACCAGCAACTGCTCGGTGATGAACGAGGAGGGCAGGCGGTATTCGTCGGTGCCGGCAAAGGTCGAGCCATTGCCGGCGGAGTTCACCACCAGCACATCGGGGTGCGACTTGCGCAGCCAGAGGAAGAATTCTTCCAGCAATTCCTCATAGCCGCCCATGGCAAGGCCTGAGCGCAACAGGGAGTCGACTTCGTCACCCTCGGCGTTTCGAGTACCGACACGGTGGATGCCCCAGCTCCAGTTGAGCACGCGCACGCCGTCCTCGACGAGGTTGACCGAGGCCGCGATATTGGCGGTGATACCCGCATCGGAGTTGCGCTCGACGATGACCTCGAAACCGCCGCTGGCCGGTTCCAGGCCGCGCAGGAAACCGGTGTTGCCGCCATTGTCCCAGCCGGCGGCAAGAATGCCGGCGACCGTGCTGCCATGAGAGTCAGGTTGTTCGGCATCGCGGGCATACAGGCATGTGCGGGGAATGGCGCAGGCACCGAGGTAATCGACAAAGTCCGGGCTGTCGAAGTCGACATCGCGCTCGATCAGCCCAATGCGCAACGGCTGTGGCTGGAGGACAGTCTGCTGCCCAGGCAGGCGTCGGCGGTAGAAATCGACCGCGTCGAGGAAGCGGTTCGCCGCCCACTCGTCAGAGTCCCCGGGCGGGGCGTGCGTGCGTTCGTGTTCGGCCTGTTCCGGCGCCGACTCTTCGATCACCACCGCATCCACGCTGGCCTCGCTGCCCAGGCGCAACACCAAGGCATCGCGTTGCTCCAGATTGCGTGCCGGCAGGCGCAACTGATAGAGGTTCAGCGGCGCAATGCTGCCGACGACGCTGGCCCCGTATTTGCCTGCCAGGCGTTCGGCCTCCTGACGACCATCATGGTGCTCCTCGATCAACAGGCTCACCAGGTTCACATACGTGGTCAGACCGTCCATGTTCCTGGCCACCTCGTCTGGCCCTGCGGCCAGTACGTGACTGTTGCGCAGTGTCAGCCATACGGCGTTGCTGGTGCGCGTGCCATATTCAAGCCAGAGCGGACCGCTTTGCCGCTCGCTGCTGTCCAGCCGCAGGCGTAGCCGGTCGCCTTCGCGCGCCACCGCGCTGGAGGGGATCGCCTTGTTGCCGAGTTTCAGTGTCGGCGGCTGGGGGCTCAGCCCGTGGACGGTCAGGCACCAGTCCTGGCGCCGGGTGTCCAGCAGGTCACCGCAACGTTTCAGGCTTTCGATACGCAAGCCTTCCGACGCCTGTGCCATTGCGCCTGCGAGCAGCATGAACAGGGTGGTGAAGGCGGCGAGCGCTGCGGCCATGGGTGGTTTCCTTGTTGAGGGCCTCCAGTTCCGACTGCTGCGCAGGGCGCTTCGTTCAGCGGTCAGGGGTATGGCCCTGCCTTGAGGTCCACGCCACGGCGCACAGTGTCATGCCCGCCACGTTCAGCGAGACCGGGTTGAAGGCATCCACCAGCATCGACGGTTGCATCACCGCCACATCCACCAGCAGCCCAAGCAGAACGCCCGCGGCGACCAGCAACGGCCAGGCCAGGCTCGGCATCAACAGCAGTGCGGCGAGCACCAGTTCGGCTATGCCGGCAACTTGTGACAACCAGGCTGCATGCCCGAGTCCGTGCGCCTGCAGCAGCAGTTGCTCACCGGGGCTGAGGAGCAACAGCTTGGGCACCAGCCCGTGGTAGGCGAAGATGAACGCCAGGCTGGCGCGCGCCAGCCAGTGCACCTGGCACAGGCGGTTCATGGCTGGCCCTGGAGAAAGCGTCGCTGGTGGTCTGGGCTCGGCAGCAGGCATTGGTCATGCTTGCCGAACAGGCGATAGCGATTGAGTGCCACGCGATCGTACAGCCAGTCCCGTAGTCCCTGCGGGCAGATGCGCAGTACCCGCAACAGCGGCCAGGCGCCGGGCAGCTGCCGGACGATTTCGAAAAACGCCGCGGAGCGCACCCAGCAGTGCTGGTCACGGATCACCGCCATGGTGTCGAACGCCGTTATCGGCAGGCCCGCCCAGGCGAGCAACGCCTGGCCTTGCGCTGACTGCACCGTGGCCAGGCGTATGTGTTGATGGCGATCATGGCGGATCACGAATTTCGCCCAGCCGTTGCACAGCTTGCATACGCCGTCGAACAGCAGGACGGTTTCCCCTGGCGCGAGCAGTGGCGCAGGGGTGGGGCGTTTCAGAGCAGCGGGCATGGCTTGATTCCGTTCAGGCGGTGGGGCGGTATTCTATAGCGTTCAGGCAGGCGAAGGCGCCTGCACGCGCAACGGGTGGATCACCTGCACATGCCCTGGCCTGCACCCTGTAGGTCGAAGCCGGTATGATACGCCCCCGCCAGCGGAGTGCCTCATGGCCAAAGACATCGACAACCCTTGCGTTTCGCTATGCCAGCTCAACAGTGAACTGTGCGTCAGCTGTGGCCGGACCCGGGACGAGATCCGCAAATGGCGCGGCATGAAGCGCCCGGAGAAGATGGCGACCGTGCAGCGCGCGGCGGCGCGGATGAAGGCTATCGTCAAGAAGAACGCCAAGCGCCAGGTCATGGCGTCGTGAACGGGTAGTCCGAGGGTTCGAAGCGTTCGTGCGTGTCCATTTGGACGCCACGCAGATGCGCGGTTTCCTCAAATACGGCATACAGCGGGTCGGCGGCATAACCGATCAGCAGCGCGCGACGCGGTGCACCGCTGACGTTCAGGCTGCCGGCATGTACCAGGTCCACATCGAACACCAGGGCGTCGCCCGCTCGCCCGGCAAGCTGGACGCTGCGTGATTCATCACTGAAGTCGAAAGGTGGCGCGTGCGGGGCAGGTCGATGGCTGCCGGGGACGATACGGGTGGCACCGTTGTCCGGGCCGTAATCATCCAGGTAGACCATCACCCCCACCGTGTCGCCCGGGCGCTGCGCCGACAGGTCACGGTGCAGGCGCTGATGGCCACCCCCGGCAACGGGGGTGCGCCCCTCGACCTGGTAGAGGAAGAACCGTTCGCCGATCAACGCGCCAACCGCTGCCAGCACGTGCGGCAAGCGGCAAACGGCCTGCACCGCTGCTGCGCCATCCAGTTGCGCATGACGCCAGTCCCCCGCGCGGGGCACCGGCCAGAGCTCCGAGGGTTTCACCCCGGCCTCGAACACCCGACGCAGCTCGTCCAGCCATTGTGCCGGGATCGCTTGGCGGAGCAGGGCATAGCCCGCCTGGTGGAGCTGTTGGTGATGGGGCATGGCACTCCCGCTTTCCCTGTCAGTCGTGTGTTGGCCAAGGGTAGTGAGCCTGGTCGGCTTTTGCGAGCGCCACGGTAGCGTGCACTTGGCCAATCACTTCTAGGGTCTGTACGAAATGTGTCTGCGCGAAGGCCAGACAAGGCGAAACGGGGGGAGGAAGCGGAGTGTACTGGAGTACATGAGCATTCCGAGCCCCGTTTCAACGCAGTATGGGCGAGTGCAGATACATTTCGTACAGAGCCTAGACTTGCGTACATCACCTGTATCCGTGGGAGAGGCCCATGCGCAGACTCTGGCAAAAGTACCTGGCACTGCTCGACGCCGACCTCAGCGCCAAGGTATTCGACAACTTGAAGAACCTGCTGGTGTGCGCGCTGCTGTTCGCCGCAGGCACCGAGGCGATTCACGGTGACCAGCAGATCCTGCTGGGCTTGTGGGTGTCGAGTTTTACCGGCTGGGGGCTGATCCTGGTATCGGCACTGTTGTTGCTGCTGAACGTCAGCGATACCTTGCACCGGCTGGCCAAGCTGCCTTATCACACGGCGCTGCAGGTGATCCTGTGTTTGCTTTACCTGGTGCTGGCTTCGCGGGTGGTCGAGATCGTGTGGAGCTTTCGGGCGGAGTAGGGGCTGGCGAAGCCATGAAAGAGGTCCGCGCGACCCATTGCGGCTCGTCCGGCGGTATGCCAAGACATTCACCGGCGAATCCCGGATAATACCCGCCATTTTCCGCCCCGCTTCCTGGTACCCCCTCGCATGGAAATCAAGGTCAATTTTCTCGACAACCTCCGTCTCGAAGCCAAGTTCGACGACTTCACGGTGATCGCCGACCAGCCGATCCGCTACAAAGGTGACGGCTCGGCCCCGGGGCCGTTCGACTACTTCCTGGCCTCGTCGGCCCTGTGCGCGGCGTACTTCGTCAAGCTGTACTGCCAGACCCGCGACATTCCGACCGAGAATATCCGCCTGTCGCAGAACAACATCGTCGACCCCGAGAACCGCTACAACCAGATCTTCAAGATCCAGGTCGAGCTGCCCGAGGACATCTCCGAGAAGGACCGCCAGGGCATCCTGCGCTCCATCGACCGCTGCACCGTGAAGAAAGTGGTGCAGACCGGCCCCGAGTTCATCATCGAGGAGGTCGACAACCTCGACGCCGACGCCCAGGCATTGCTGATGCCGGTGTCGGACACCACCACCTACATCCCCGGCAAGGACCTGCCGCTGGAGCAGACCATCGCCAACATGTCTGCCCTGCTGGCGGAGCTGGGGATGAAGATCGAGATTGCCTCGTGGCGCAACATCGTGCCCAACGTCTGGTCGCTGCACGTACGCGACGCGCAGTCGCCGATGTGCTTTACCAACGGCAAGGGCGCGACCAAGGAAGCGGCGCTGGCCTCGGCGCTGGGTGAGTTCATCGAGCGCTTGAACTGCAACTTCTTCTACAACGACCAGTTCTGGGGCGAGGACATCGCCAACGCCGCGTTCGTGCACTACCCCAACGAGCAGTGGTTCAAGCCTGGGCCCAAGGACGCGCTGCCGGCCGAGATCCTCGATGATTACTGCCTTGAGATCTTCAACCCCGACGGCGAGCTGCGCGGCTCGCACCTGTACGACACCAATTCGGGCAACAAGGAGCGCGGTATCTGCTCGCTGCCGTTCGTGCGCCAGTCGGACGGCGAGACGGTGTACTTCCCGTCCAACCTGATCGAGAACCTGTACCTGAGCAATGGCATGAGCGCCGGCAACACCCTGGCCGAGGCGCAGGTGCAGTGCCTGTCGGAGATCTTCGAGCGGGCAGTCAAGCGCGAGATCCTCGAAGGCGAGCTGTGCCTGCCGGACGTGCCGCAGGAGGTACTGGCCAAGTACCCGGGCATCGTCGCCGGCATCCAGGGGCTGGAGGAGCAGGGCTTCCCGGTGCTGGTCAAGGACGCGTCGCTGGGCGGTGAGTTCCCGGTGATGTGCGTGACCCTGATGAACCCGCGCACCGGCGGCGTGTTCGCTTCGTTCGGTGCCCACCCCAGCTTCGAGGTGGCGCTGGAACGCAGCCTCACCGAACTGCTTCAGGGCCGCAGCTTCGAGGGCCTGAACGATCTGCCGCAGCCGACCTTCGACAGCCTTGCGCTGACCGAGCCGAACAACTTCGTCGAGCACTTCATCGACTCCAGCGGCGTGGTGTCGTGGCGCTTCTTCAGCGCCAAGGCCGACTTCGAGTTCGTCGAGTGGGACTTCTCGGGCCACGGCGAGGACTCCAACCAGCAGGAGGCGCAGACGCTGTTCGGCATCCTCGAGGACCTGGGCAAGGAGGTGTACATGGCCGTGTACGACGACCTCGGCGCCACCGCCTGCCGCATCCTGGTGCCGGGCTATTCGGAGATCTACCCGGTCGAGGACCTGATCTGGGACAACACCAACCGGGCGCTGGGTTTCCGTGCCGACATCCTCAACCTGCACAAGCTGGACAACCGTTCGCTGAAGCTGCTGCTCAAGCGTCTGGACAATGCCGAGGTGGACGACTACACCACCATCACCACGCTGATCGGTGTCGAGTTCGACGACAACACGGTGTGGGGCCAGCTGACCATCCTCGAGCTGAAACTGCTGATTCACCTGGTGCTGCAGCGCTTCGAGGACGCCAAGGAACTGGTCGAGATGTTCCTGCAGTTCAACGACAACACCGTCGAGCGCGGGCTGTTCTACCAGGCGCTGAACGTGGTGCTGGAGGTGGTGCTGGACGATGATCTGGAGATGGCCGACTACGAGGCCAACTTCCGTCGCATGTTCGGCAACGAGCGGATGGACGCGGTGCTGGGCTCGGTGGATGGCAGCGTGCGTTTCCATGGCTTGACCCCGACCAGCATGAAGCTCGAGGGGCTGGACCGCCACCTGCGCCTGGTCGAGAGCTACAAGAAGCTGCATGCCGCACGGGCGAGGGCGGCTGGGTTGTACAACTGATCACGTCTTGAATGGCAAGGGCCGCGCAAAGCGGCCCTTTCTTTTTCGATCAGCGTCCTGCACGGTTCGTGTTTAATCCTTGCCGCTTTACCGACCTTCAGCTGCGACGATGCACCACAGTTGCGCACTGAACAGCGTTGGTCTTAGCTGTTGCGGGCCCGGCGAGCGGTTGTCGCCCGTCGGGGAAGGATTGTCAGGGATAGACCCAAGGAGAGTTGGATGAACAGGAAAATGCTGGCAGGCGCGATACTGCTGTGGATGTGCTCGATGACGGCGCAGGCCGATTGCGCGGTGCTGGGGCCGTGGGAGGACCCTTGTGCCGGCCCGGTGCTGGGCCCGACGACCTGCGTGTGCGAGCGCTGATCACCGCGAAGGTGCAGGGAAGAATCAATCATTGACCAGGAGTTTACCCATGAAGAAAGTCATGTTGGCTGTACTGCTGCTGTGGGGCTTTTCCGTGACGGCCCAGGCGTCGTGCCCGGTATTCGGCCCAGGCGAAGACCCTTGCGCGGGGCCTGTGTTCGGGCCTTCTACCTGCGAGTGCCCTTGATCTCATGGCCGTCTGAGACGACAGGCGCGAGCTTGCGCGACGGATAACGGGCGAAACTCAGGCCGGGCTGGTTGCGCAGCGATCACTACGTGTTTCAGGGGCTTGGAACATCTCGATGATCGTGCAGCCCGGCCAGTACCTCGGCGGCAGTGGTGACGTGGCCGAAATGGTGCTTCCACAGGTCGATGCCCAACTGCCCGGAGCGGTCCAGCGAAGAGCCCATGGTCAGGTCGGTGACCAGTGTCGGGGTAAGGCCCGCATCGAACAGGGCGAAGCCTGCGGCCAGCACGCAGGTCTCGGTCTGCAGCCCGCAGACCAGCACCCGCTCGACGCCGAGGCTTTTGATGTGGTCGAGGGTCTCGGCGGTCTGGCCGTAACCATGCTTGACGAACACCTTGTCCGCCTCGACCAGGGCCACGTCCTCGCTGGCCGGGTGCCAACCGAGCTGGCGCTGGAAAGGCGTGACCTGCTCGTCGTGCAGCTCGATCGAGGCGATGGTGGGGATATGCGCCGACAGCACGCGGATGCCATCCACCAGTTTCTCGGAGGGGCTGAAGGTGGATTGCACATCGACGATGAGCAGGACTTGCTGCATGGTGGCTTTCCGGGCGAGGTTCGAAGGCTGGCGAGTATACCGCCGCACGCCGGTTTTTTGCGGCAAGGGGCTCTCTATGAACGTGTCGCGTTCACCGGACAAGCCGATTCAGGGCCTCACCTGCAATTTCGCGGGTCAGTTTCTCTGCGCCCAGGTGCCTTCCCAGGCGTAACGCCTGCCCGGCCCACAGGTTGCTGAAATCACTGTTGCCTTGCGGGTCGCTGATTGCGCGCAGAGGCATGAGCGCGCCGCCGGCCAACGGGAAGCGTGGGGCCAGGGCGCTCATCGGGCCTAGCTCGCGCATGAGGCGGTTGTTGATGCCGCGGGCCGGGCGGCCGGTGAACAGGTTGGTCAGCGCGGTATCGCTGGCGGAGGCGCTGTCCAGGGCGTGGCGGTGCGCAGGTGAGACCTTGGCCTCGGGGCAGAACAGGTAGGCGGTGCCGATCTGCACCGCCGAGGCGCCCAGGGCCAGGGCGGCAAGCAGGCCGCGGTGATCAGCCACGCCGCCTGCCGCGATCACCGGCAGGCTCACCGCGTCGACGATCTGCGGCACCAGGGCGAAGGTGCCGATCTGGCTGGTGATGTCGCTGCTGAGGAACATGCCGCGATGGCCGCCGGCTTCATAGCCCATGGCGATGATCGCGTCGCAGCCATGCTGTTCCAGCCAGATCGCTTCCTCCACCGTGGTGGCGCTGGACAGCACCTTGGCACCTGCCGCCTTGACCCGCTCCAGCAGCGCCGGCGCTGGCAGGCCGAAGTGGAAGCTGACCACTTCCGGGCGCAGTTCCTCCACCAGCTTGCAGCTTTGTTCGTCAAAGGGCGCGCGATTGGACACCGGCGTCGGCGCCTCGAAGTCCGCGCCGACTTCCTCGTAGAAGGGCTTTAGCGCCTGTTTCCAGCGAGCGTCTTGCTCGGGGTCTGGCGCCGGCGGTTGGTGGCAGAAGAAGTTCAGGTTGAGCGGACCCTGGCAGGCGCTGCGAAAGGCTTCGATCTCGCCACGCAGCTGCTCGCTGGAGAGCATGGCGCAGGGCAGGGCGCCCAGGCCTCCGGCATGACCGACGGCAATGGCCATGGCTGAGCCGGTGGCGCCGGCCATGGGCGCCTGGAGGATAGGCAGCTCGATGTTCAGCAGGTCGAGGATGCGGCGGTCTGGCCAGGTGCTCATGGGCGACTCCTTGAGTGCGGTGGGATCCAGAGTGGCTACAGGGCCTTGCTGACCTGGATGTCGCTGATCTTGTCGGCGTCGTCGCCATGGATCTTGCGCAGGGCTTCCTGCGCCTGCGCCATGGAAGCGTCGGTCATCAGGGCGAAATCCCAGCGGCGTTCGCTGTCGAGCTTGTACTTGATCACGTACTTGATGGTCTGGGTCATGCTGGTCTCATCCGAGTTTCGACGACGAGCGACGAATGATCTTGATCTTGTGGGTCAGGGTTGGCTTGCGCGTCACGGAGATTGGGCGGGTGGTCACGGTGTCGATGGTGATGTTCCAGAAACCGGTGCTGGGTACGGTGATCTTTGCCGGGAATTTCTCGAAGTGGCCGCCGTGGTAGGTATGCCGGCCGCCATTCTTGAAACTGCGGAAGTTGGCGTCGTTCATCAGGCGGATGTTGCAGCGCTGGGAACACTCGATGACGACGATGTCGTCCTCGTTCAGGTGTTCGCGCTGGTGTACGAATTTCATGGGGCGCTCCGCAAGGATTGTTTCTGCAAACGCGAAAGATATCACGATGTGAGGTTACACTTGCGCCCGGGCTGACCAAGCCAAGGAGATTTCCGCCAGACGTGGGAGCAAAAACGCCTGGACGTGGTCAGAGGATGACTTTGAAGTTGGAGAGTGTGTGCATGAAATGGGTAGTAGCGGCAGCGGTGCTGGCATTGGGAGGCTGTGTCAGCGTGACGGAACTCGAGCAGTCCCACGCCACCTTGGACGTGATCTCTGGCAAGACGCCACGTGAATACGCCGACTGCGTGAAGCGCAAGCTGGCTGAAACGCGCGATCCGTTGCAAGAGGAGGTGCGTGGAGAAAACCTGCGCCTGACCGTGCCGCAGAAGCTGACGGTTGGCGTGGGCCCGGCGGCGCTGCTCGATATCGACAAGCGCGGCAGCGGCAGCGCGATCAAGGTCTACGAGCGGTTGAACAACTTCCCGCTGCGCCTGGGCGATGTGCGCACGGCCGCCACCCAATGCATCTCCGGTTCTTGATCCAGCTCAGTTAATCGGCAATTAGCTGGCGTATTGCCATTTTCCTTCCCGGCGGCACGTTGTCGCAGGCCGGGGAATAGGCCTAGTATTTCTGGGCTTATATCGTTTGAGCCTAAGCTTATAACAAGGAAATGGAGCCTCCGTGATGAAACCCCTGAGCCATGTCGTGATCGGCAGCCTGCTGATCTTGGCCTGGCCCTCGGCGCACGCTGCCGACGGCCAGAAAATCTTCAACCAGGGCGGGCAGAATCCCGCCGCCATGGCCTGCCTGGGCTGCCATGGCGCGGACGGCAAAGGCATCGCCGCCGCCGGCTTTCCCCGCCTTGCCGGCCTGCCCGCCGGCTATCTGAGCAAGCAATTGCAGGACTTTCGCAGTGGCAGCCGCAAGCAGGCGGTGATGGAGCCGCTGGCCAAGGCCCTGGACGATACGGAAATCGAAGCGATCAGCGCCTATTTGGCCAAGCTGCCGGCCGATGCCGCACCTGACACGCGGCGTCAGCAGATCACCACCGATCCGGTGGCCCGCCTGGCCATCTACGGCGACTGGAGCCGCAAGATTCCCGGTTGCGTGCAGTGCCATGGCCCGGGTGGCAGCGGTGTCGGCGAGCACTTCCCGCCGTTGGCCGGGCAGCCGGCCAGCTACCTGGTGGCACAGCTCAACGCCTGGCGCGATGGTAGCCGCAGCAACGACCCCAACCAGCTGATGGTCGATGTCGCCAAAGCGATGACCGATGCCGAGGTCAAGGCAGTTGCCGACTACTTCGCACAGCCGGCAAGCCAGGAGGTCAAGCCATGAAGACCCTTATGCCAACCCTGCTGCTGCTGGCCATGGGCACTGCCCAGGCCGCCCCTATTGCCATGGAAGACCAGTCCCAGCTCAAGGTGCTGGGCGTGCAGGCCGCCCCGCAATTCGTGCCGCCCGCGGAAAGCGCCATCCCGGACAACGCCTTCGGCAAGATGGTCCGCGAAGGGCATGCGCTGTTCGTCGATACTCGCAGGCTGATGCCCGAAGCCGTCGGCAATGGCCTGAACTGCAGCAACTGCCACCTCGACCAGGGCCGCCTGTTCCATTCCGCGCCGCTTTGGGGCGCCTATCCGATGTACCCCGCGTACCGCAAGAAAAACGACAAGGTCAACACCTTCGCCGAACGTATCCAGGGCTGTTTCAGCTTCAGCATGAACGGCAAGCCGCCGGCGGCCGACAGCCCGCAGATGACCGCGCTGAGTGTGTATGCCTACTGGTTGTCGACCCAGGCGCCGACGGGGGTGGAGATCGCCGGTCGCGGCTATCCGGAAGTGCCGAAGCCCAAGGATGGCTACGACTTCAAGCGCGGCAAGCAGGTGTATGACGAACAATGCGCGATCTGCCACGGCGGCAACGGCGAAGGGCAGAAGGTGGCCGGGGAGTACGTGATGCCGCCGCTGTGGGGCAAGGACTCGTACAACTGGGGCGCCGGCATGCACCGGATCAACACGGCGGCGTCGTTCATCAAGTACAACATGCCGTTGGGCAAGCCTGGCAGCCTGAGCGACCAGCAGGCCTGGGACGTGGCAGCCTGGATCAATCGCCATGAGCGGCCGCAGGATCCGCGCCTGGTCGAAGGCTCGATCGAGAAGACCCGGCTGAAGTTCCATGCCAATGACGGGGTCAACCTGTATGGGCAGAAAGTCGATGGCGTGTTGATCGGGCAGGGGATCGGCGGTTGAGCTGAAACCCTCGCGGGGCAAGCCCGTTCCCACGCCCGGCAAGGGACGATCGTGGGGGCGGACCCGTCCCGCCATGACGCCGCCAGGCGCTTAAAATTCACGGTCTTCAGGAACTATCTACACTGGAATATCTCTATGATGGCATCGGCCAGCGCGGGGGGCATTGTAAGGTGACCGCCGCCTGATTAGACTGCGCCGAATTTCGTACGCAAAGCCCTTGTTAAGGACGTATATGATCAAGAAATGCTTGTTCCCGGCAGCCGGTTACGGCACCCGCTTCCTGCCCGCTACCAAAGCCATGCCCAAGGAAATGCTGCCGGTGGTCAACAAGCCACTGATCCAGTATGGCGTTGAAGAAGCGCTGGACGCTGGCCTCAGCGAGATCTCCATCGTCACCGGCCGTGGCAAGCGCGCCCTGGAAGACCACTTCGACATCAGCTACGAGCTGGAAAACCAGATCAAGGGCACCGACAAGGAGAAGTACCTGGTCGGCATCCGTCGCCTGCTCGACGAGTGCTCGTTCTCCTACACCCGCCAGACCGAAATGAAAGGCCTGGGCCACGCGATCCTGACCGGCCGCCCGCTGATCGGCGACGAGCCATTCGCCGTGGTGCTGGCCGACGACCTGTGCGTCAACCCGGAAGGTGACGGCGTATTGACCCAGATGGTCAAGCTGTTCAAGCAGTACCGCTGCTCGATCGTTGCCATCCAGGAAGTCGACCCGCAGGAAACCAACAAGTACGGTGTGATCGCCGGCGAAATGATCCGTGACGACATCTACCGCGTGACCAACATGGTCGAGAAGCCGAAGCCGGAAGATGCACCGTCGAACCTGGCGATCATCGGTCGCTACATCCTGACTCCGGACATCTTCGACATCATCGCCAACACCGAACCTGGCAAGGGCGGCGAGATCCAGATCACCGACGCCCTGCTGCAACAGGCCAAGGATGGCTGCGTGATCGCCTACAAGTTCAAGGGCAAGCGTTTCGACTGCGGTGGCGCCGAGGGTTACATCGACGCGACCAACTTCTGCTTCGAGAACTACTACAAGACTGGCAAGGCGTACTAAGCCACAAGCTTTAAGCTTCAAGCGGCAAGAACCGGCGCGCGTCTGCTTGTACTTGTCGCTTGACGCTTGCAGCTAGCCACGAAAAGAGCCACCCTCGGGTGGCTTTTTTTGTGGAGTCTGGAAAGTGGCCTACGATTTTGATCTGTTCGTGATTGGCGCCGGTTCCGGCGGTGTGCGCGCGGCGCGATTCGCCGCGGGCTTCGGTGCCAAGGTGGCGGTGGCCGAGAGCCGTTACCTGGGGGGCACCTGCGTCAATGTCGGCTGTGTGCCGAAGAAACTGCTGGTGTACGGCGCCCATGTGGCCGACGAGCTGGAACAGGCCGCCGGCTTCGGTTGGACCCTCGAGGAGGGGCATTTCGACTGGGGTACGTTGATCGCCAACAAGAACCGCGAGATCGAGCGCCTCAACGGCATCTATCGCAACTTGCTGGTCAACAGTGGCGTCACCCTGCTGCAGGGACATGCCCGGATCACCGGCGCCAATGAAGTAGAGGTCGAGGGCCAGCGCTACACGGCGGCCACCATTCTGATCGCCACCGGTGGCTGGCCACAGGTGCCCGACATCCCCGGCAAGGAGCTGGCGATCACCTCCAACGAAGCCTTCTACCTCAAGGCATTGCCACGTCGCGTGCTGGTAGTGGGTGGTGGCTATATCGCCGTTGAGTTCGCCGGTATCTTCCAGGGTCTGGGCGCCGCTACCACGCTGCTGTATCGCGGCGACCTGTTCCTGCGCGGTTTCGACGGTTCGGTGCGCACGCACCTGAAGGAAGAGCTGGAAAAGCGCGGCATGGATCTTCAGTTCAACGCCGATATCCAGCGCATCGACAAACTCGACGACGGCAGCCTCAAGGCTACCCTCAAGGATGGTCGCGAGCTGGTGGCCGATTGCATCTTCTACGCCACCGGGCGGCGGCCGATGCTGGACAACCTGGGCCTGGAAAACACCGGGGTGGAGCTGGATCCGCGTGGTTTCATCCGTGTCGATGAGCAGCTCCAGACCACCGAGCCATCGATCCTTGCCATCGGTGATGTGATCGGCCGGGTGCAGCTGACACCGGTGGCCCTGGCCGAAGGCATGGCCGTGGCCCGACGTCTGTTCAAGCCTGAGCAGTACCGCCCTGTCGATTACCAGAACATCCCGACAGCAGTGTTCAGCCAGCCGCCGATCGGTACTGTGGGCCTGACCGAGGAGCAGGCGCTGGCCGCCGGGCACAAGGTGCAGATCTTCGAGAGCCGCTTCCGGGCGATGAAGCTGACCCTCACCGACATCCAGGAGAAGACCTTGATGAAGCTGGTGGTCGATGCCGAGACCGACAAGGTGCTGGGCTGCCACATGGTCGGCCCGGATGCCGGTGAAATCATCCAGGGGCTGGGGATCGCCCTGAAGGCCGGCGCGACCAAGCAGCAGTTCGACGAGACCATCGGCGTGCACCCGACCGCCGCCGAAGAGTTTGTGACCATGCGTACCGTCACTCGCTGATACGCCTTATCGCGGGGCAAGCCCGCTCCCACGCCAGTTATCGCCGGGCGTGGGAGCGGGCTTGCCCTGCGATGCTTTTGACCCCGCGCAATCCTTTGCTCAGCCCAATCCCTTCTATTAATAATCACGCCTTATAGCCAAAACCAATCGCGAGCATGAGCTTTGCCAATGAGCCTTTAACGGGACCAACGGTTAGGATTCTCTCCGTCAACTGATTTCAACCCATTGAAATTCAATCCATGAAGGAGCGTCTCTCATGCCTATCATCAACAGCCAGGTCAAACCGTTCAACGCCACCGCCTACCACAACGGCGAGTTCGTCCAGGTCAGCGAAGCCGACCTGAAAGGCAAGTGGTCCGTCGTATTCTTCTACCCGGCCGACTTCACCTTCGTCTGCCCGACCGAACTGGGCGACCTGGCCGACAACTACGCCGAGTTCCAGAAACTGGGCGTGGAAATCTACGGCGTGTCCACCGACACCCACTTCACCCACAAAGCCTGGCACGACACCTCGGACACCATCGGCAAGATCAAGTACCCGCTGATCGGTGACCCGACCCACGTCATCTCGCGCAACTTCGACGTGCTGATCGAGGAAGCCGGCCTGGCCGATCGCGGTACCTTCGTGATCAACCCGGAAGGCCAGATCAAGATCGTCGAACTGAACGACGGTGGTGTAGGCCGCGATGCTGCCGAGCTGCTGCGTAAAGTGAAGGCTGCCCAGTATGTCGCCGCGCACCCAGGCGAAGTCTGCCCGGCCAAGTGGAAAGAAGGCGAAGCTACTCTGGCACCGTCCCTGGACCTGGTCGGCAAGATCTAAAGCGAAGCCTTTGATCATGCGCCAATCGCGGGCGGTAGGCAGCCGCCAAAGCTGAAGCAGTTACCGCCCCGTAAAAACGCCCGGGCGATCTCGCCTGGGCGTTTTTGTATCCGAGTTTTGAAAAAGGAATCGCCCGTATGTTGGACGCCACGCTTAAATCGCAACTGAAAACCTACCTGGAGCGGGTCACCCAGCCGATCGAGATCGTTGCTTCCCTCGACGACGGCGCGAAGTCCCGCGAATTGCACGACCTGCTGGTGGAAATCGCCGGCCTGTCGAACCTGATTACCTTCGCCGCGGACGGCACCGACGCCCGTCGGCCTTCGTTCTCGCTGAACCGCCCGGGCGCCGACATCAGCCTGCGCTTTGCCGGCATCCCCATGGGCCACGAATTCACTTCCCTGGTGCTGGCGCTGCTGCAAGTCGGTGGCCACCCCTCCAAGGCCAGTGCCGAAGTGATCGAGCAGATCCAGGCGCTTGAAGGTGAGTTCACCTTCGAAACCTACTTCTCGCTGTCGTGCCAGAACTGCCCGGACGTAGTCCAGGCGCTGAACCTGATGGCGGTGCTCAACCCCAACGTGCGCCATGTGGCCATCGATGGTGCGCTGTTCCAGGATGAAGTGGAAAGCCGCAAGATCATGGCGGTGCCGAGCGTCTACCTGAACGGCGAAGTGTTCGGCCAGGGGCGTATGGGCCTGGAAGAGATCCTCGGCAAGATCGACACCAATGCCGGAGCCCGCCAGGCCGAGAAGATCAATGCCAAGGACGCCTTCGACGTGCTGGTGGTCGGCGGTGGCCCGGCCGGTGCTGCCGCGGCCATCTACGCTGCGCGCAAGGGCATCCGTACCGGTGTTGCTGCCGAGCGTTTCGGTGGGCAGGTGCTCGACACCCTGGCCATCGAGAACTTCATCTCGGTGCAGGAGACCGAAGGGCCGAAGCTGGCCACGGCCCTGGAAGAGCACGTCAAGCAGTACGATGTCGACATCATGAACCTGCAGCGCGGCGAAGCGTTGATCCCGGCCACCGACGGCGGCCTGCACGAAGTGCGCCTGGCCGGCGGCGCCTCGCTCAAGGCCAAGACGGTGATCCTGGCTACCGGTGCCCGCTGGCGTGAGATGAACGTGCCGGGCGAGCAGCAATACCGCGCTCGCGGCGTGGCCTACTGCCCGCACTGCGACGGCCCGCTGTTCAAGGGCAAGCGCGTGGCGGTGATCGGTGGCGGCAACTCCGGCGTGGAAGCGGCCATCGACCTGGCCGGTGTCGTTGCCCAGGTGACCCTGATCGAGTTCGACAGCCAGCTGCGTGCCGATGCCGTGCTGCAGCGCAAGCTGTACAGCCTGCCGAACGTCAAGGTGATCACCAGCGCGCTGACCACCGAAGTGCTCGGCGATGGCGAGAAGGTCACCGGCCTGCGTTACAAGGACCGCGCCACCGATGCGTTGCACGACCTGGCACTGGAAGGCATCTTCGTGCAGATCGGCTTGCTGCCGAACACCGACTGGCTCAAGGGCACCGTGGAGCTGTCGCCGCGCGGCGAGATCATCGTCGACGCCAAGGGCCAGACCAGCATCCCGGGTGTGTTCGCTGCCGGTGACGTGACCACGGTGCCGTACAAGCAGATCGTCATCGCAGTGGGCGAGGGCGCCAAGGCGTCGCTGGCCGCCTTCGATCACCTGATCCGCACTTCGGCCCCGGCCTGACCGCCTGCGGGTGCAACGCAAAAACGCCGCCATCCCTCGGGGATGGCAGCGTTTTAGTGGGTGTCGCCTGTCTCAGGCCGGTTTGCACAAGACCGCGTCGGTGGCCTTGCCACGCCCGCCCAGCCACACCAGCAGCAACCCGGCCGCCGCCAGCAGGCCGCCGGCCATCGGCACCGCCGCGTAGCCCAGATCCAGGCTGATCACCGCGCCGCCCAGGGCCGCGCCCACGGCATTGCCCAGGTTGAACGCGCCGACGTTGATCGACGACGCCAGCCCCGGCGCTTCGGCGGCGGCGATCATCACCCGCATCTGCAGCGGCGGAACCACGGCGAAGGTGAACATCCCCCAGACCAACAGCGCCAGCGCAGCGCCGACATGGCTGCCCAGCACCAGCGGCATCAGCAACATGATCGCTGCCAGTGCACCGAGGAATATCTTGGCGGCGCCGTCCAGCGACCAGTCAGCCAGCTTGCCGCCCAGGCTGTTGCCCAGGGTAAAGCCGACGCCGATCAGCACCAGGCCGAGGGTGACGAAGCTGGCGGAGGCGCCGGTCAGTTCGGCGAGCACCGGGGCGACATAGGTGTACAGGGTGAACATGGCGCCTGCGCCGAGCACGGTGGTGGCCATGGCCAGCAGCACGTTGGGGCGGGCGATTACCGCCAGCTCCTTGCGGACATGGGGCACGTTGCCGCGCTCGCCCTTGGGCAGCGCGTACCACAGTGCGGCGATGGCCAGCAGGCCGAGCACCGCGGTGCCGGCAAAGGCCATGCGCCAGCCGACCTGCTGGCCGAGCCAGGTGGCGGCCGGCACGCCGCCGATGTTGGCGATAGTCAGGCCCATGAACATGGTGGCCACGGCGCTGGCCTGCTTGTCCCGGGGCACCACGCTGGCGGCCACCACCGCGCCCAGGCCGAAGAAGGCGCCATGGTTGAGGCTGGTGATCAGGCGCGAGACAAGCAGGGTGTAGTAGTCCGGCGACAGCGCCGACAGCAGGTTGCCCAGGGTGAAGATGCCCATCAGCATCATCAGCGCGGCACGCTTGCCGAAGCGGCTGAACAGCAAGGTCATGATCGGCGCGCCGACCATGACGCCGATGGCATAGGCGGTGATCAGCATGCCCGCGCTGGGAATGCTGGCGCCGACGCCATCGGCGATCACTGGCAGCAGGCCCATGGGGGTGAACTCGGTGGTGCCGATGCCGAAGGCGCCGATGGCCAGGGCGAACAGCACCCGTTTGGGGGAAAGCGTGCTCATTGGGAGCTCCGAAAAAGCGTTTGAAATCAGGGAGGTGGGCCTCCATGCCCGAAGGATATCAGTCCCAGGCCGGCGCCAGGCCGTCCGGGCTGACTTCACGGCCGTCGCGCTCCAGGGTGGCGATGCGCGCCATGTCGTCGGCGTCCAGGCGCAGGCTCTGGGCGAGCAGGTTGCTGGCCAGGTTCTCACGCTTGGTCGATGAAGGGATCACCGCGTAGCCCAGTTGCAATGCCCAGGCCAAGGCCACCTGGGCCACGGTGGCCTTGTGCTTGGCGGCGATTTGCGCCAGCAGCGGATCCTTCAGGACCTTGCCATAGGCCAGGGTCATGTAGGAGGTTGTGGCGATGCCTTGTTCCGCGAGGAAGGCGGTGAGCTTGCGGTTTTGCAGATACGGGCTGAGCTCGATCTGGTTGGTGGCGATCTCCCCCTGGCCGACCACGGCGATGGCCTGGCGGGTCAGCTCGATATTGAAGTTGGAGATGCCGATCTGGCGGGTGAGGCCCTGGCGCTTGGCCTCGGCCAGGGCCTGCATGTATTCGGGCAGTTCTACGCCGTTGCCGGGCGCCGGCCAGTGGATCAGCAGCAGGTCGACATGCTCGGTGCGCAGTTTGGTCAGGCTCTCGCGCAGGCTGGGGATCAGTTTGTCGGCGGCGTAGTTGTCGACCCAGATCTTGGTGGTGATGAACAGCTCGTCGCGCGGCACGCCGCTTGCGGCGATAGCCTGGCCGACCTCGGCCTCGTTCTTGTAGATCTGCGCGGTGTCGATGGCGCGGTAGCCCAGCTCCAGCGCCGCACTCACCGAGTCGATGACGGCCTGGCCGGTGAGGCGGAATGTGCCAAGGCCAAAGGATGGAATGCTCATGGATGTGCTCCTGTCGAGTGAATGAGTGCAGTGTGCAGGGTTCGGCGGAATTGATTAAGGCCTCGACAAACCAAGGTCCTTTGAGCTGGAGTCATGAATGGAGGGTTGGGTTGTGATCGGTGCGTGACAATAATGGCGCTCACCCGTGGAGGGATACGCTGGATAAGACCGGGCAGGCCGATAATCGCAGTCAGGCCAGCGCTACCGGAGGATGTTGTGATTGAGCAAGTGCGGCTAGGCGTGGCCATGGCTGGATCGACGAAGCTGTGGCCTGCCGTATTTCCAGGAGCAACCTGATTTGTCAGTCAATGCCCTTTACCAGCAGCGGTTCGAGACCGTACTTACCTATATCGAGGACAACCTCGAAGGTGACCTGTCGGTGGAAACCTTGAGCGCCGTGGCTCATTTTTCGGCGTTTCATTTTCACCGCCAGTTCAGTGCCTATGTGGGCGTCCCGGTTGCCCGTTATGTGCAGCTGATGCGCCTGCGCCGTGCCGCGCATCGGTTGGTCGGGCAGCCCGAACACTCGGTGCTGGACGCGGCGCTGGCGGCGGGCTTCGAAAGTCCGGAAGCGTTCAGCCGGGCGTTTCGCCGGGCCTTCGGGCATGCGCCCAGCGCGTTTCGCCGGCGGCCGGACTGGCAGGTATGGAATACGGTGTTTGCCATTCCTCATTTTTCCAGGAGCATCACCATGCAGGTACGAATCGTCGATTTCGCCGCCGTGCGCCTTGCCGCGCTCGAACATCGGGGGCCGCCGAGCCAGGTCAGCGAAACCGTGCGCCGGTTCATCGATTGGCGCATGAGCAGCGGGCAATCGGCCGTGGCCAGCAGCCGCAGCTTCGGCATTCCCTACAACAATCCGGACACTACCGCGCCGGAAGACTTCCGCTTTGCCATCTGCGGGGAAATCCATGAGGCCGTGGCGCCGAACGCTCAAGGCGTCTGTGAGTCGAGCCTGCCCGCGGGGCGCTGCGCAGTGGTGCGCCATGTCGGCTCTCCGGACCACATCGGCGAGACGATCTACCCGATCTACCGCGACTGGCTACCCGGCAGTGGCGAGGAGCTGCGCGATCATCCGCTGTTCTTCCACTACCTGAGCATCTATCCGCAGACGCCGCTGGAACAATGGCAGACGGATATCTACGTGCCATTACGCTGAGCGCCAAGGCCGCGCGCAGATGAGCCCGTTTCCGCAGTCCTTGCAGGGGGGGGCTTATCTGCGCGGCGGCGCCTCGGTCAGTCGTGGATCTTCGCCGGGTCGGTTTGCAACTGCCACAGCCCGGCATGGGCCGCCAGTTGCGCGTCGAGGTCGTACTGGCTGCCGTTGCGCCGGGCCTTCTCATCGGTCTTGAACAGATCGTCGAGCAGGTTCAGCAGGTTGCGCGAGCGGCTCACCGACTCGGGCGTGCTGACATCGGACTCAAGCTTGCCACCCTCGTAGGTGAGCACGCGCTTGGTGCTGGTGGCCTCCTGGGTGGCCTTGGCTTCCTTGAGCACATTGTCGACGAACGACAGTTCGGTGGTGCTGCTCGCCGTTTCGCTGAGCGTGTGGTAACGGTAGTTCTTCTCGTCGAACGGATCCGCTTCGGTGAGCTTGGCAGCAGACGACAGGCTCGAATGCCAGGCGGCATCCAGCTTGGCCTCCTGGCGTTGCTGACGGGCGATGGTGGTGCCTTGGCCGCTGGTCGAGGTCGATTGCGACACCTGGTAGGCGAAGCGGTCTTCCTCATCCAGGCGTCGCGCGTTCGGGCGGCTGGACGGTTGCACGATCGAGGCCTTGAAGTCGGCCAGGCCGCTGAGCAACGCGCGGCTGTAGGTGTTCACCGCGTCGTTATGGCCCGCCGGGCGCGGGCTGTTGTCGTCGATGCTGTTCAGTTGGCTGAAGGCATCCTTGAGCAGCGAGGTCAGTTGAGCATCGCCCTTGCCGCGCTTCTGCGCCTCGTCGAACTGGGTCAGGTAGTTGTCCAGGGCGGCCTGGCGCTGGGCCTTGCCGCCGAGCAGCGCGCCGCCCTGGGAGTCGAGGTCCAGCTGTACCTGGCCACTCGGGCCATCGAGTTTCAGGCTGCGGGTGGAGCCGTCCAGGCGCAGGTCGAAGGTCTGTTGCCCACCACTGGGCAAGTCCAGCTTGGCATTCATTTGCAGGCCGCTGAACAGGCTCGGATCGAGCTTGACCAGCGAGCCGAGCTGCAGGCTCGGCGGTTGCCGGGTCAAGCCATTGATCGCCGACTGGAAACCGTCGGCCAGGGCGGCCAGGCCCTTGAGCTCGTTGGCGTTGAGCTCGCCGCCCTGGACTTCGGCGTCGACCGCCAGGCCCCGCTCACCGTTGAACAAACCCAGTTTCACCGTGGCGCCGGAGGCGGTGGTGAGGCTGAGGGTGACGGTATTGCTGGCGAACTCGCGCAGGCGTGTCTGCTGCAGGCTCAGCGGGGTGGTGTCGGTCTCGTTGACCTGCAAGGCCGACTGGGAGACGCGCTGGCCACCGCTGGCCGCCAGCTGCTCCACCAGGGCGCTGCCCAGGCCCTGGAAGCGGGCGGCGGTGGAGGACGACTTGACCGCGCTGAACATGTACATGCTCAGCTTGTCCAGCCCGTCCTGTTCCCAGGTGTAGTTGGGCTGCGCGCTGTCCAGCGTGCCTCGCGAGGTGTAGGTCTCACTGTCGGGAATGCGGGTGTCCTGGCCCAGGATGACCTGGGTGCCTGGGGCGCTGGCGACGCTCGTGGGCTGGCGAACGATCAGGTTCGGCGCGGGAGCGGGTGGAGTTTGGATCGGCGTGAATCGCAGTGCCGAGGTGATTGGGCTCATCGTCGCTTTCCTTGCGGAGTGAAAAGGATATGCCCTGATATCGGCATGCCATTAGCAAACCTGAGTGAACGTTCGGATTTTTCCTCGGCCTATCCGGACTGGTCGTCTTGCCGGCGCAGAAACGAATCGGCCCGCCATAAGGCGGGCCGGGAGTACTGCAAGCGACGATCAGCGGCGGCGGAACAGCGGCAGCGGTTCGTCGGTGGCGCCCTGGTAGGTCACCGAGAAGTCCTTCAGGCTCTGCAGCGCGTCTTCCGGGTCCTTGTCGGCACGGATGGCGAACGCGTCGAAACCGCAGCGGGCCATGTAGAACAGCTGGTCACGCAGTACGTCGCCAATGGCGCGCAGCTCGCCCTTGAACTTGTAGCGGTCACGCAGCAGGCGCGCGTTGGAATAGCTGCGCCCGTCGGTAAAGGCCGGGAAGTTCAGGGCGATCACCTGGAAGTGCTCGACGTGCTCGCCGATTTCCTCGGCTTCTTCGTCGCTGTCCAGCCAGATGCCCAGGCCGCCGTCGCGGGCCTTGAGCAGGCTCGGATGGTCGCGCCACAGCTGCAGCGGCACGATGTAGTCGTCGCAGTTGGTCAGTTCGTCGATCGAGACGTCCTTGGGCAGCAGGTGCCAGGTTTCGTCGACGATCTGGTTGTTCTTAATGATTCGCTGCATAGACGCGTTCCTTGAAGGGGTCGATGCCGATCCGCTGGTAGGTGTCGATGAAGCGCTCGTCTTCAGTGCGCCGCTCGACGTACACATTGATCAGCTTCTCGATCACGTCGGCCATGTCGTCCTGGGCGAAGGAAGGGCCGAGGATCTTGCCCAGGCTGGCGTCGCGCGCGGCATTGCCGCCCAGCGAGACCTGGTAGAACTCCTCGCCCTTCTTGTCCACGCCAAGGATGCCGATGTGGCCGACGTGGTGGTGGCCGCAGGCGTTCATGCAGCCGGAAATGTTCAGGTCGAGCTCGCCGATGTCGAACAGGTAGTCCAGGTCGTCGAAGCGGCGCTGGATGGACTCGGCGATCGGGATCGACTTGGCGTTGGCCAGCGAGCAGAAATCACCGCCCGGGCAGCAGATGATGTCGGTCAGCAGGCCGATGTTCGGGGTGGCGAAGCCTTGCTCGCGCAGCTCCAGCCACAGCGCGTGCAGCTGACGCTGCTCGACGTCGGCGAGGATGATGTTCTGCTCGTGGGAGGTGCGCAGGTAGCCGAAGCTGTAGCGCTCGGCCAGGTCGGCGACCGCGTCGAGCTGCTTGTCGGTCAGGTCGCCCGGGGCGACGCCGGTGGGCTTGAGCGACAGGGTCACGGCGACATAGCCCGGCTTCTTGTGCGCACGGGTGTTGCGCGAGCGCCAGCGGGCGAAGCCCGGGTGCTCGGCGTCCAGCGCGCTGAAGTCGGTGTTGTCCAGGGCCAGGTACTCGGGGTCGACGAAGTGGCGGGCGACGCGCTGTACTTCGGCCTCGGTCAAGGTGGTGTTGCCGCCACGCAGGTGGACCATCTCGGCCTCGACCTTCTCGGCGAACACTTCCGGGGTGAGGGCCTTGACCAGGATCTTGATCCGCGCCTTGTACTTGTTGTCACGACGACCGTAACGGTTGTACACGCGCAGGATGGCGTCCAGGTAGCTGAGCAGGTCCTGCCAGGGCAGGAACTCGTTGATGAACGCGCCGATCACCGGGGTACGGCCCAGGCCGCCTCCGACCAATACGCGGAAGCCCAGTTCGCCTGCGGCGTTGCGCACCGGCTCCAGGCCGATGTCGTGCACTTCGATGGCGGCGCGGTCGTCGCTCGAACCGTTGACGGCGATCTTGAACTTGCGTGGCAGGTAGGCGAATTCCGGGTGGAAGGTGGTCCACTGGCGGACGATCTCGCACCACGGGCGCGGATCGACCAGCTCGTCGGCGGCGACACCGGCGAACTGGTCGGTGGTGACGTTGCGCAGGCAGTTGCCGCTGGTCTGGATCGCGTGCATCTGCACGGTGGCCAGCTCTGCGAGAATTTCAGGGATGTCTTCCAGCGCCGGCCAGTTGTACTGCACGTTCTGGCGCGTGCTGATATGCGCATAGCCCTTGTCGTAGTCGCGGGCGATCTTCGCCAGCATGCGGGTCTGACGTGCGTTCAGCTGGCCATAGGGCACGGCGACTCGCAACATCGGCGCGAAACGTTGGATATACAGGCCGTTCTGCAGGCGCAGAGGGCGGAATTCTTCTTCGCTCAGCTCACCGGCCAGGTAGCGGCGGGTCTGATCACGGAACTGCTTGACGCGGTCCTCGATGATCCGCTGATCGTACTCGTCGTATACGTACATATAAGTCCTGTCTCAGGCTGCATGCAGCTAATCGCGCGCACGGCCGCGCACTCCGGGGCGGAGCGGAGGAACGATAGCAGAGTGGGTTTATGCGCTAAAGTGATGTTTTTGCATATGAAAAGAACCATTTGGACTAAGTGAGACTGACTGGCATTTGTCCGCTGCGGTACATCGCAGGGCTATAATCCGGGGTTTGCTTCGCAGGGAAGTAACAGCATGCTCAAGGCCTTGTGCCAGAGCCTGTGCCTGAGCCTGCCACTGGCAGCGAGCGCGCAGGCCGCTTCGGTGGTATTTCTCAACCCGGGCTACTCCGATGAAACGTTCTGGGTTGACTATTCACGTTTCATGCAGGCCGCCGCCAGCGACCTGGGCATGACCTTGCGCGTGCAGTACAGCGAGCGTCGTGCCGACCTTGCGCTGAACCAGGCTCGCGAGGTACTACAAGGGCCGCAGCGCCCGGATTACCTGGTGCTGGTCAACGAGCTGTACGTCGCGCCGGAGATCATCCGCTTGTCGCGGGGCACCGGGGTCAAGCTGTTCCTGGTCAACAACGGCCTCACCGACAGCCAGGCACACAGCGTCCAGGCGCAGCCGGACAAATATCCTGAAGTACTCGGCACGTTGGTCAGCAACGACGAGGAGGCGGGCTACCAGATGCTCAAGGCGCTGGTGGCGCAACTGCCTGCCGAAGCCGGGCCGGTCGACCTGCTGGCCTTCGCCGGGGTCAAGACCACGCCGGCTTCGCAGCTGCGCGTGCAGGGCATGCGCCGGGCACTGGCCGAGTTCCCCCGGGTGCGCCTGCGCCAGGTGGTATACGGCGGCTGGAGCCGCGAGCGCGCCTTCGAACAGGCGCAGATGCTGCTCGAGCGCTACCCCGACACCCGCCTGGTGTGGGCGGCCAACGACCAGATGGCGTTCGGTGCCATGCAGGCCTTCGAAGCGTTGGGCAAGGTACCGGGGCGCGACACCCTGTTCAGTGCGGTCAATAGCTCGCCCGAGGCACTGCGCGCGCGAATCGAAGGGCGTTTGAGCGTGCTCATGGGCGGGCACTTCACCCTGGGTGGCTGGGCCATGGTCATGTTGCACGACGACGCCCAAGGGCTTGCAGTGGAACGCGACGGCCAGCGTGAGCACAGCGCGCCCGCCCTGCAACTGATCGACCCGGCCAAGGCGCGGCGCTGGCTCAAGCTGCTGGAGCAGGATGACCACGGCATCGACTTCCACCGTTTCAGTGCCGAAGGGCGGCCGGCGGATTTCTGCTACCCGTTTCTCACGTCACCCGTCGAGTATTGAAAGACCCTGCTTGAGCGCAGGGCATTGCTGGACTTAACTGCTGCTTGTGAAGTGCATTCCCATAACCACTACAAGAGGCAATGCAATGGGAAACTCTACCAAGGTCCGCAAAGCTGACAGCAGTGTCGATGCCTGGGCGATCCTGTGTCTGATCGTGCTGGTGGTGGTCACCGCGGTGTACTGGGTCAGCCATCAATAGCGGATAACTGCTCAAGACCGTGAGATACACCTGAACCGCCCGCGGAAGGGATATCCGCGGGCGGATTGCGTTTAGCCAAGCAGTATTGCCCGGCGCGACTAGCCCGCCGTCAGGTGCATTGCCAGCTGCACCAGGCCGATCAGCACGAAGATGAAGATCAGCGTGAACACCGTCCCCATCACGATGAAATGGCTGGCCTTGCCATAGGTGAAGTCGCGGGCGCGGTTCTTGCCGCTTTGCACGCCAAACGCCGCGGCAAGGATGCTTTGCAGCATTTGCCAGAAAGTCGGTGGCTTGCCATGTTGGCTGTCGTCCATGAGTGGCTCCTGGGTTCAGAGGCAATCATCGACAGTGTAGGCGACTCAGGCCGATGCGATTGCCGGGCTTGCCTGTTCCTGCTCATCCTGGGCCACCACCCGCTCGCACAGCTCGATGATCTGCTCGCGCATCCAGCGGTTGGCCGGGTCCTGATCGGTGCTTTCGTGCCAGTACAGGTGAGTCTCCAGCGCCGGTACCTCCACCGGCAGGGGCTGGTGGCGCAACTGGTGGCGGCGGGCGAAACGCTCGGGCACGGTCATGACCATGTCGGTCTGCTGCAGTACCTGGGAGGCCATCAGGTAGTGCTGCGAACGCAGGGCGACACGGCGTTGCACGCCCATCTTGCCCAGGGCCAGGTCCACGTAGCCCAGGCCGTTACGGCGGCTGGAGATATGGATGTGGGTCATGGCCAGGTAGTTGTCCAGGCTCAGCTTGCTGTCGGCGTGTGGGTGGCCGGGGCGCATGGCGCAGACATAACGGTCCTGCATGAGCTTGACGTGACGCACCTGAGGGTCGGTGTTCAGTGGCGCGTCGACGGCGAAGTCCAGGCGCCCGGCGGCCAGTTCCTTGGTGGTCTCGCGGCGCTTGCACAGGAAACTCTCGATCACCAGCGCCGGGGCGAGCCGCCGCAGGCGCTGGAACAGCGGTGGCAGGATCACCGCCTCGGTGAGGTCGGTCATGCTGATGCGGAAGGTCTTGCTCGCCTGCAGCGGGGTGAAGATGCGGCTTTCCTGTACCGAGGTGCGCAGCAGCGACAGCGCGTTGCGCACCGGGCCGATGATGTTCTGCGCCATGGGCGTGGGCACCATGCCCTGGGCGGTGCGCACGAACAGCGGGTCGTTGAACGTCTCGCGCAGGCGTGACAGGGCGTTGGACACCGCCGGCTGGGTGATGCCGACGATCTGCCCGGCGCGGGTCAGGTTGGCTTCGGTGTAGATCGCGTCGAAAACGATGAACAGGTTGAGGTCGACCTTGCTGAGGTTCATGGGCGCCGCTCTTTGTTGGAGTTATGGATCGATCATATATTGGTTATGAATGTTTATACACGAAGAAAATAGACTAGATGGATGAAGGGTGGCTGTTCTAGGCTCAGGGCCATGTTCTTCATTGACGGAAGGTAGCCCCGATGGATTTCGCCTATTCGCCCAAGGTCCAGGCACTGCGCGAGCGCGTCAGCGCATTCATGGATGCATACGTCTATCCGGCCGAGCCGGTGTTCGAGCGCCAGGTCGCCGAGGGCGACCGCTGGCAGCCCACCGCGATCATGGAGGAACTAAAGGCCAAGGCCCGCGCCGAGGGACTGTGGAACCTGTTCCTGCCCGAGTCCGAGTACGGCGCAGGGCTGAGCAACCTTGAGTACGCGCCGCTGGCCGAGATCATGGGCCGTTCGCTGCTGGGGCCCGAGCCGTTCAATTGCTCGGCGCCGGACACCGGCAACATGGAAGTGCTGGTGCGCTACGGCAGCGAGGCGCAGAAACGCCAGTGGCTCGAGCCGCTGCTGCGTGGCGAGATCCGTTCGGCGTTCGCCATGACCGAGCCGGACGTGGCCTCATCGGATGCCACCAACATGGCTGCCACCGCCGTGCGGGACGGTGACGAGTGGGTGATCAACGGCCGCAAGTGGTGGACCTCCGGCGCCTGTGACCCGCGCTGCAAGGTGATGATCTTCATGGGCCTGTCCAACCCGGACGGGCAGCGTCACCAACAGCACTCGATGATCCTGGTGCCCACCGACGCAGCTGGCGTGAAGATCGTCCGCCCACTGCCGGTGTTCGGCTACGACGACGCGCCCCACGGCCACGCCGAAGTGTTGTTCGAGAACGTGCGAGTGCCTTACGAGAACGTGCTCCTGGGCGAGGGCCGTGGCTTCGAGATCGCCCAGGGCCGCCTCGGGCCTGGGCGCATCCACCATTGCATGCGCTCGGTCGGCATGGCCGAACGCGCCCTGGAGCTGATGTGCAAGCGCTCGGTCGAACGCACTGCCTTCGGCCGGCCGCTGGCACGGCTGGGTGGCAACGTCGACAAGATCGCCGACTCGCGGATGGAGATCGACATGGCCCGGCTGCTGACCCTGAAGGCCGCGTACATGATGGATACTGTCGGCAACAAGGTGGCGCGCAGCGAGATCGCCCAGATCAAGGTGGTGGCGCCGAACGTGGCGTTGAAGGTGATCGACCGGGCCATCCAGATCCATGGCGGGGCAGGGGTGAGCGGTGATTTCCCGCTGGCCTACATGTACGCGATGCAGCGCACCCTGCGCCTGGCCGACGGGCCGGATGAGGTGCACCGGGCGGCGATTGGCAAGTATGAGATTGGCAAGTATGTGCCGAAGGAAATGCTCCGTAGCGAGCGCTAGGGTTTGCCGCCTGAGTCGTGGTGGCTGGTATTGACGACAGAAGACCCGCCTAGGCGGGTCTTCTGATCGGCATTCGGCCTGGCAGGATCAAACCCCCGCCGCCAGCTTTGCACCCATCTGCCGACGGCGATACGCACTGTCGCGGCTGGCCAGCCACCAGTACAGCGGCGAGGTGATCGCCAGCCCCACCAGCCACGACAGGTCGGCGCCGTTGATGTGCTCGGACACCGGCCCGACGTACAGCGGCGTGTTCATGAACGGGATCTGCACCACGATACCCACCGCATATGCGATCAGCGCCTGGGGGTTGTAGCGGCCGTAGATGCCGCCGTCGACCTTGAAGATCGAGTCGATGTCGTAGTCGCCCTTGTGGATGACATAGAAGTCGATCAGGTTGATCGCCGTCCACGGCACCAGCACCACCAGCAACACCAGCACCATATCGACGAAGTGGCCGATGAAGTCCGCCGAGGCGAACACCGCCACCACGCAGCAGGCCGCCAGGACGAGCAGCGACAGCACGGCGCGGCTCTTGGCAGTGGGGATCCAGCGGTAGGCGAAGGTCTGCACCAGGGTGATGATCGACAGCACCGCGCCGTACAGGTTGAGGGCGTTGTGGCTGATCACGCTGAGCAGGAACAGCACCAGCATCAGCGGGCCGAGAGTGCCGGTGGCAAGCTTGACCGCGTCCATGGTGTCCATCCCGGCAGGGATCGCCAGCACCGCCACCGCGCCGAAGATGAACGACAGGCTCGAGCCCAGGGCCGAGCCCAGGTAGGTGGTCCAGAAGGTCGCGGAAACCTTCACGTCGGCCGGCAGGTAGCGCGAGTAGTCCGACACGTAGGGCGCGAAGGCGATCTGCCACAGCGCCGCCAGGGACACGGTGGCCAGCCAGCCGGCCAGGTTGAAGCCGCCACGGGTGAGGAAGTCGTCGCTCTGCACATGGCTGAAGATGTAGCCGAAGCCGACCACGATGCCAACACCCAGTACCCAGGTACCGATGCGGTTGAGCACGTGGATGAAGCGGTAGCCGATGATGCCGATGATGCCGGAGCCCAATGCGCCGATGACGATGCCCACGGAAACCGGCACCGTCTCGACCACGCCATGCAGCGACTTGCCGGCCAGGACGATATTGGAGGCGAAGAAGCCGATGTACATCACCCCGGCGATCACCACTACCAGCAGGGCGCCGAGCGAACCGAACTGGGCGCGGCTCTGGATCATCTGCGGGATACCCATCTGCGGGCCCTGCGCTGAATGCAGGGCCATGAGCACGCCGCCGAGCAGATGGCCGACCAGGATGGCGACGATGCCCCACACCAGGTTGAGGTGGAACAACTGCACGCCCAGCGCGCCGGTGACGATGGGCAGCGGCGCGATGTTGCCGCCGAACCACAGTGTGAACAGATCCCTTACCTTTCCATGGCGGTCTTGCGGCGGCACGTAGCCGATCGTGTGTTTCTCGATGAGGGGGGCCGAATTGGCTGCACTGGTCATGACTGACTCCAAGGCAAGGTGGGGCATCGGGTGCTGCCCGGGTGCGTGCCGGCAAGGGGCGACGCGTTCTTGTTGGCGCGATGATGCGGCGCGGGCGGGGATCGAGAAATTAGTAAATTTGTGCTCATGAGCCTTAAAAAACCTAAGGCTGGCAAAAGCTTGGGCGGCGGAGGCACAAGCCCGCCGCCATGATGCGCAGGCGTGAACACGCCTGTGGCGCAGCGGCTATGCTGTCTAGTGCGCGGGTTGAGTGGGGGGGCGCCTCATGGCGACGCTGGAGCGGGCCATCGCGATGGCCATCAAGGCACACGAAGGGCAGTTCGATAAAGGCGGGGCGGCTTACATCCTTCACCCGCTGCGGGTGATGGGGCGGGTGATCACCCCCGAGCAGCGCATCGTCGCGGTGTTGCACGATGTGCTGGAAGACACGCCGCTGACCCTGGCCGACCTCGCACGAGAAGGTTTTCCGCTGAAGATCCTCGCCGCGCTGCTGGCGCTGAGCCGGCGCCAGGGCGAGAGCTACGAGGCGTTCGTCATTCGCCTGGGTGTGGACCCCTTGGCGCGCCAGGTGAAGCTGGCGGACCTGGCCGATAACAGCGACCTTTCGCGCATCCCCTGCCCAGGCCCGGCAGATGTGGCCCGGCTCTGCCGTTACCAGCAGGCCAGCGCCTACCTGCAGACGCTGGCCTGAGGCCTTCAGCCGCAGGCCTTGAGGTTGACCGGGCCGACGAAGGCGTTGCCGCGCCCCATCACGCATGCCACCTGCTGGTTGCGCTGCAGTTCCCAAGCCTGCGGCGGGTAGGTCTTGTTCCAGGCCTCGAACAACTGGCGGTCCTGTTTGGACAGGCGCAGGTCGTACTGTTTGCTCATGTAGAAGTAGGTGCGCGCGATCATCCCGCGGATCGACGGGCGTGGCATGACCTTCTTGGCCTTGAAGTCGACCTGGGTCAGGCAACTGCCGTACTGGCCATGCTGCTCGGGCAGCCAGCCGAAGCTGAAGTTGCTGCGGTCGCCGTTGACCTCGCCGATGCTCGGCACCAGGTTGTGCAGGTCGGCCTCGGCCCGCTGGTAGACCTTGTCGTTGCGCGAGCAGTTCTTGCGCCCACCATCCTGCCAGCACTGGCGCTGATGGCCGATCTGCCAGGCCGGGACAATGTGCTCCCACTCGATGCGCGAGGCACGGTTGAGGTTCTTGCGCGGCGCATAGCCGCAGGACGCCAGGTCGACCTTGTTGCCCTTGTACTTGCAGCCGCAATAGAACTCGGTGGACTGCGGCGCGTACAGCTTCCAGGCGACCTTCTTGGCCTCCTGGAAGGTGCGCGGTGCGTCGGCGTGGGCGAGGGGGGTAATCAGCAGCAGGCAGGCGGCGAAAAGCGAAACTCTCATGCGCGGTCAGTCTTCCTTCGGCACGGTCCAGAAAACCTGTACGCCGCCATCGTCGCGGTGGGCGAGGGTGACGTTGTCGTTCTCGGCGATTTCCTCGAGCAGGGTTTCCCAGTCGTCGGGCGACTCGTGCTCCAGGCGGAAGATCAAGGCGGCGCGGCTGCGCTGGGCGGTGGGGCTGTTGATGATCTTCTGGATGCGCTGACCCAGTAGTTCATAACTGCTTGGCGACGCGGAGGCGGGTTTGGCCACGGGGCTGTTCCTTGTTTTGCTGTATGTGCATACAGTATTTCACTGTAAGCCGTTTCGCAACAGCAGGTAGGATGAAAGCCGTATAAGACCGTGGTAGAGGGATTGGTTCCATTGAAAGCATCGCGGGGCCAGCCCGCTCCCACACAATCGCCGCAGACTTGTGGGAGCGGGCTGGCCCCGCGATGGGCCGGTATGTTCAACACACCAGCCCGAGGTGCATGCCGATCAGTATTCCCAGAAGATCCGCTGCAGCTCTTTGCTGTCCTGGGTCTTGGTCATTGCGACCATTGCCAGGATCCGTGCCTTTTGCGGGTTCAGGTCATGGGCCACGACCCAGTCGTTCTTGTCATCAGGCTGTTCGGCATTGCGCAGCACAAAGCCGCCCTGGTTGACGTGGGACGAACGGATGATCTGCACGCCTTCCTTGCGCAGCTCCTGCAGCGCCGGCACCACGCGCGACGACACCGAGCCATTGCCGGTACCGGCGTGGATGATCGCCTTCGCGCCACCCTGGGCCAGCGCCTTGTAGGCGGTGTCGGTCACGTTGCCGTAGCCGTAGGCGATATCCACGGCCGGCAGCTTGCTGATGGTCTTGATGTCGAACTCGGAGTTGACGGTGTGGCGCTTGGCCGGCAGGCGGAAGAAGTACGACTTGCCTTCGACCACCATGCCCAGCGGGCCCCACTGGCTCTTGAAGGCTTCGGTCTTGATATTGACCGCCTTGCTCACGTCACGGCCGGACTGGATCTCGTCGTTCATGGTTACCAGCACGCCCTTGCCGCGGGCGTCCTTGCTGCTGGCCACGGCCACGGCGTTGTACAGGTTGAGCATGCCGTCGGCGGACATCGCGGTGCCCGGGCGCATCGAGCCGACCACGATGATCGGCTTGTCGGTCTTCTCCACCAGGTTGAGGAAGTAGGCGGTTTCTTCGAGGGTGTCGGTGCCGTGGGTGATGACGATGCCATCGACGTCCTTGCTGTCGGCCAGTTCGGCGACGCGCTTGCCCAGCTTGAGCAGGTCGTCGTTGCCGATGCTTTCCGAGGCGACCTGCATCACCTGCTCGCCGCGCACGTTGGCCAGGTCCTTCAGCTCTGGCACGCCGGCGATCAGCTTGTCGATGCCTACCTTGGCGGCCTGGTAGGTGGCGCTGTTGGCGGCGCTGGCGCCAGCGCCGGCGATGGTGCCGCCGGTGGCGAGGATGACCACGTTGGCGAGTTTCTGTTGTTGCGCGGCTTCCTTGGCGGAAACGCCGGTCGGCAGTACCAACAGCAGCGCCAGGGCGCTCGGTGCGAAGGTCTTGATAGCGGATTTCATCATTACTGCTTCTCTCTTCCTGGGTGAGATGTGCGTTATGTCGCACTGGGTAAAGGCAGATTTCGTACCAGCAACTACCGTTCGTCGAATTTCATCTGGAAACCCCTGTTGCGACTGGGGGTACTCGAAGCGACCATGGGGTCAAGCCGATCCGTGGTGTTCGGCTGGCCGAACAAGCGAAGGAAATGTGTTCGGTTTTTCGGACAAATTGCGGATAATCCGACCGGCGTAGCTGTGGCTGCCTACGCAATGGATTTGACAAAAGCGGGGCCTGTTTACATAGTTAGCCACCGCAAACGTTTGCGATCCGATAAAAACCACAAGATTCGGAGTCATTTCCATGAAGCTGCCGTTTTCCGGCCGTCCGCTGGCCCTCGCCGTTCTGTCGTCGCTGATTTTCTCCCTGTCTGCCTGCCGCCACACCGAGGAGGCGCCCAAGGTCGGCCTGGTGATGAAATCCCTGGCCAACGAGTTCTTCCGCACCATGGAAGACGGCGCCAAGGATTATCAGAAAACCCATGCCAGCGAATTCGAGCTGGTCGCCAACGGCATCAAGAACGAGACCGATACCGGCGAGCAGATCCGTATCGTCGAGCAGATGGTCAACTCGGGCGCCAAGGCGCTGGTCATCGCTCCGGCCGACTCCAAGGCGCTGGTATCGGCGGTGAAGAAGGCCATGGACAAAGGCGTGATCGTGATCAACATCGATAATCGCCTCGACCCCGAAACCCTCAAGAGCAAAGGCATCAGCGTGCCGTTCGTAGGCCCGGACAACCGCAAGGGCGCGCGCATGGTCGGCGATTACCTGGCCCAGCAAAAGCTCAAGGCCGGTGACCAGGTCGGCATCATCGAAGGCGTGCCGACCACCACCAATGCCCAGCAGCGCACCGCCGGTTTCAAGGACGCCATGGAAGCCGCGCAGATGAAGATCGTCTCGGTGCAATCCGGCAACTGGGAGATCGACAAGGGCAACGCCGTTGCCGCCTCGATGCTCAACGAGTATCCCGATTTGAAGGCGCTGCTGGCCGGCAACGACAGCATGGCCCTGGGTGCTGTCTCGGCCGTGCGCGCCGCCGGCAAGACCGGCCAGGTGCAGGTGGTCGGCTACGACAACATCAAGGCCATCGAGCCGATGCTCAAGGATGGCCGTGTGCTCGCCACCCTCGACCAGGCGGCCAGCCAGCAGGCGGTGTATGGCATCCAGGCGGCGCTGAAGATGCTCAAGGGCGAGCAGCCCGGCGTGGATGCCGACAATGTCATCCAGACCCCGGTCAAGCTGATTACCAAGTGACAAAGTGATCTCTGTAGGAGCGGCTTCAGCCGCGATGCAGGCACTGCGGTGCCTGGCACCCGCTTCGCGGGTGATCGCGGCTGAAGCCGCTCCTACAGGGGGGTATGTCTATTTAGGAGAATGGCCATGTCAGTACCGGCCAATGAAACCGTGCTAGCCGTCAGCGGCCTGGGCAAGACCTACGCCCAGCCCGTGCTCGGCGATGTCACCCTCGAGCTGCGCGGCGGCGAGGTGCTGGCCCTGACCGGCGAGAACGGCGCGGGCAAGTCGACCCTGTCCAAGCTGATCAGCGGTTTGGAGATCCCCACCACCGGGCAGATGCTCTACCGCGGCCAGCCCTACGCCCCCGCCAGCCGCGCCGAGGCCGAACGCCTCGGCGTGCGCATGGTGATGCAGGAGCTCAACCTGCTGCCGACGCTGACCGTGGCCGAGAACCTGTTCCTTGACAACCTGCCCAGCCGCCTCGGCTGGATCAGCCAGAAGCGCCTGCGCCAGCTGGCCACCGCAGCCATGGCTCAGGTCGGCCTGGATGCCATCGACCCGGACACCCCTGTCGGCGAGCTGGGCATCGGCCACCAGCAGATGGTCGAGATCGCCCGCAACCTGATCGGCGACTGCCATGTGCTGATCTTCGACGAACCCACGGCCATGCTCACCGCCCGCGAGGTGGATCTGCTGTTCACCCAGATCGAACGCCTGCGCCAGCGCGGCGTGGCCATCGTGTATATCTCCCACCGCCTCGAAGAGCTGCAGCAAGTGGCCCAGCGTATCGCCGTGCTGCGCGATGGCAAGCTGGTGTGCGCCGAGCCGATCCAGCGCTACAACAGTGAGCAACTGGTCAACCTGATGGTCGGCCGTGAGCTGGGCGAGCATATCGACCTGGGCCAGCGCACGATCGGTGCGCCGCTGCTCAAGGTCGACGGGCTCAGCCGCGGCGACAAGGTACGCGAGGTGTCGTTCGAGGTCAGGGCAGGGGAGATCTTCGGTATCTCCGGCCTGATCGGTGCCGGGCGTACCGAGCTGCTGCGCCTGATCTACGGCGCCGACCGCGCCGACAGCGGCCAGGTCGCTCTCGGCCAGCCGCCAGTGCCGGTGACCATCGACTCGCCCCAGGCCGCGGTCAAGGCTGGCATTGCACTGATTACTGAGGACCGCAAGGGCGAAGGCCTGCTGCTTAGCCAGTCGATCAGTGCCAATATTGCCCTGGGCAACCTCGGCGCGGTGTCCCGTGCCGGCGTGCTCGACGCGGACGCCGAGCGTGAGCTGGCCGAGCGCCAGATCGGCGCCATGCGTATCCGCAGCGCCAGCCCCGCCCAGGCCGTGGGCGAGCTGTCCGGCGGCAACCAACAGAAGGTGGTGATTGGCCGCTGGCTGGAGCGTGATTGCCAGGTGCTGCTGTTCGATGAGCCGACCCGCGGCATCGATGTCGGCGCCAAGTTCGACATCTACGGCCTGCTTGCCGAGCTCGCCCGCCAGGGCAAGGCCCTGGTGGTGGTGTCCAGCGACCTGCGCGAGCTGATGCTGATCTGCGACCGCATCGCCGTGCTCTCGGCGGGCCGCCTGATCGACACCTTCGACCGTGACCACTGGACCCAGGACCAACTCCTCGCCGCCGCCTTCGCCGGCTACCAGAAACGTGACGCCCTGCTGCACGACGCAGCTCCCAGGATGGATGCATGAAAACCACAACAAACACCTCGGACGCCGCGCCAGTGCGCCGCAGCGGCACCTATTTCGGCCTGGGCACCTACCTGGGGCTGGCCGGGGCCTTGCTGGCGATGATCGTGCTGTTCTCGTTGCTGAGCAGCCATTTCCTGTCCTACGCCACCTTCAGCACCCTGGCCAACCAGATCCCCGACCTGATGGTGCTGGCGGTGGGCATGACCTTCGTGCTGATCATCGGCGGCATCGATCTGTCGGTCGGCTCGGTACTGGCCCTGGCGGCTTCGACCGTCAGCGTGGCGATCCTCGGCTGGGGCTGGAGCGTGCTGCCCGCCGCCTTGCTCGGCATGGCCGTGGCGGCCTTGGCCGGCACCGTCACCGGCAGCATCACCGTGGCCTGGCGCATCCCTTCGTTCATCGTCTCACTGGGCGTGCTGGAGATGGCCCGTGGCCTGGCCTACCAGTTCACCGATTCGCGCACCGCGTACATCGGCGATGCCTTCGCCTGGTTCTCCAACCCGATCGCCTTCGGTATTTCCCCGGCTTTCATCATCGCCTTGCTGGTGATCGTGCTGGCCCAACTGGTGCTGACCCGTACCGTGTTCGGTCGCTACCTGATCGGTATCGGCACCAACGAAGAGGCTGTGCGCCTGGCCGGCATCGACCCACGCCCCTTCAAGATCCTGGTGTTCGCCCTGATGGGCGTGCTCGCGGGCCTCGCCGCGCTGTTCCAGATCTCGCGCCTGGAGGCCGCCGACCCCAATGCCGGCTCGGGCATGGAGCTGCAGGTGATCGCCGCCGTGGTGATCGGCGGCACCAGCCTGATGGGCGGGCGCGGCTCGGTCATCAGCACCTTCTTCGGTGTGCTGATCATCTCGGTGCTGGCCGCCGGGCTGGCCCAGATCGGCGCCTCGGAACCGACCAAACGCATCATCACCGGGGCGGTCATCGTCATCGCCGTGGTACTCGACACTTACCGCAGCCGGCGTGCGAGCCGGCGGAACTGAAACCATGGCAACCATCAAAGATGTCGCGGCACTGGCGGGTATTTCCTACACCACCGTGTCTCATGTACTGAACAAGACCCGTCCGGTCAGCGAGCACGTGCGGCTGAAGGTCGAGGCGGCGATCGCCGAACTCGACTACGTGCCCAGCGCCGTGGCCCGTTCGCTGAAGGCGCGCAGCACCGCCACCATCGGCCTGCTGGTGCCCAATAGCGTCAACCCCTACTTTGCCGAGTTGGCCCGGGGTATCGAGGATGCCTGCGAGCGCAACGGCTATTGCGTGATCCTGTGCAACTCCGATGACAACCCGCAGAAACAGCGCAGCTACCTGCGCGTGCTGCTGGAAAAGCGCATCGACGGCCTGATCGTCGCCTCGGTGGGCGAGGACCAGGACCTGCTCGACAGCCTCAGCGGCGTGCGCACGCCGATGGTCATCGTCGACCGGGCCCTGGAAGGCGTCGAGGCCGACCTGGTGCGGATCGACCACGAGCAGGGCGCCTACCTGGCCACCCGCCATCTGCTTGAACTCGGGCACCGCGAGATCGCCACCATCGGCGGGCCGGTGGACACTGGGGTCAGCCAGCTGCGCCTGGCCGGGTTCCGCCGGGCAATGGCCGAGGGCGGCGTGCGCGTTGCCCCGGGCCATGTGCTGCACAGCGATTTCACCAGCCTCGGCGGGCATGCCGCCGCGGCGCGCCTGCTCGATGGCGAGCGGCCCACGGCGATCTTCGCCGGCAACGACATGATCGGTTTCGGCGTGCTGCGTGCCGCCGCCGAACGCAATATCGACGTGCCGGGCGAGCTGTCGGTGATCGGCTTCGACGACATCGAACTGAGCCGCTATGTGTACCCGGCGCTGACCACGGTCGGCCAGTCGATCCGCGAGCTGGGTGAGAGCGCCGCCGGGCTGTTGCTGTCGCGCATCGTCACGCCACGCCGCGACGGCGCCGCCGAACAGCGCATCGTCGCCCCGCGCATCGTGCTGCGCGAATCCACCGGGCCACGCCCGGACCTGTTCAACGATTACCGTTAAGGAATACCCATGGATGCCAAGGTGGTAGTGGTCGGCAGCCTCAACATGGACCTGGTGGCCCGCGCCCAGCGCCTGCCCCGGGGAGGCGAGACCCTGACCGGCGACAGTTTCTTCACCGCGCCTGGCGGCAAGGGCGCCAACCAGGCCGTGGCTGTGGCCCGGCTGGGCGCCAGCGTGGCGATGGTCGGCAACGTCGGCGACGACGCCTATGGTCAGCAACTGCGCCAGGCGCTGCTCACCGAGGGCATCGATTGCCGGGGGGTGAGCGTGTGCCCGGGCGTGTCCAGCGGCGTGGCGCTGATCGTGGTGGATGCCGCCAGCCAGAACGCCATCGTCGTGATCCCCGGCGGCAACGGCCTGCTCAGCCCCGAGTCGGTGAGCCGTTTCGATGCACTGCTGCAGCGCGCCGAAGTGATCATCTGTCAGTTGGAGGTGCCCACGGCCACCGTGGCCTGGACCCTGGCCCGCGGCCGCGAGCTGGGCCGCACGGTGATCCTCAACCCGGCGCCGGCCAGCGGGCCACTGCCAGCGGAGTGGTACGCCTACATCGACTACCTGATCCCCAACGAGAGCGAAGCCGAGGCCCTGGCCGGGGTGCGGGTCAATGACCAGGAAAGTGCCCGCCGCGCGGCCGAGCGGCTACGCCAGTTGGGGGCAGGGAAGGTGATCGTCACCCTTGGCGGCGATGGCGCCTTGCTGGTCGACGCCACCGGCAGCCGGCACTTCCCGGCCCCACGGGTGCAGCCGGTGGACACCACGGCGGCCGGCGATACCTTTGTGGGCGGCTTTGCCGCCGGCCTGGCGCGGGGGTTGTCGGAAGATGAGGCGATCGGCTTCGGCCAGTGCGCCGCCGCATTGTCGGTAACCCGGGTCGGCGCGCAGCCGTCCATTCCCCTGTTGAAGGAGTTGGCGCCATGAAGAAGACGCCACTGCTGAACATCGCCCTGTCGCGGACCATTGCCGGGCTCGGCCATGGCGACATCCTGGTGATCGGCGACGCCGGCCTGCCAGTGCCGCCGGGGGTGGAGCTGATCGACCTGGCGCTGACGCCGGGTATCCCGGATTTTGCCAGCGTGTTGCGTGTGGTACTGAGCGAGATGCAGGTGGAGCGGCATGTGCTGGCTGATGAAGTGTTCCAGGCCCTGCCGCCGGGGTTGGCCGAGGTCGAGCGTTTGCATGCGGGCGGTGAGCTGGGCCAGCGCCAGGTGCTGAGCCATGCCGACTTCAAGACCCTGTGTCGCCAGGCCCGGGCCGTGGTGCGCACGGGGGAGTGCAAACCCTACAGCAATATTGCCCTGGTGGCTGGCGTGACTTTCTAGACCGAATGCGAGGGCTTGCGCCCTCGATCGCCGGCAAGCCGGCTCCCACAGGTTAGGCGCAACCTCGGGCTGCCTCTGTGGGAGCCGGCTTGCCGGCGAAAGGGCCGCAATGCGGCCCCTGTGAATCCATCCCCCTAGCAACAAGGAGTGCTGAATGTCCCTCAAGAACCTGCTCCAAGGAGCCGTCCTCATGTCCGCGCTGGCCGCGACTTCCCTCATGGCCGCGCCCCGCGACCTGATCATCGATACCGACCCCGGCGCCGACGACGTCGTGGCCCTGCTGCTGGCCATGGCCTCGCCCGAGGAACTGAAGATCCGCGCCATCACCACCGTGGCCGGCAACGTGCGCCTGGAGAAGACCTCGCGCAATGCTCGCCTGGCCCGTGAGTGGGCTGGCCGCGAAGAGATCCCGGTATACGCCGGGGCAGGGCGGCCGATGGTGCGTACGCCGATCTACGCCGCCAACGTTCACGGCGAGGAAGGCCTGACCGGCGTCCAGGTGCACGAGCCGAAAAAGCCGCTGGCCCAGGGCAACGCGGTGCAGTACCTGATCGACACCCTGAGCGCCGCCGAGCCTCACAGCATCACTGTCGCCATGCTCGGTCCGCAGACCAACCTGGCCCTGGCGCTGATCCAGAAGCCGGAGATCGTCAACGGCATCAAGGAAGTGGTGGTGATGGGCGGTGCCCATTTCAACGGCGGCAACATCACGCCGGCGGCGGAATTCAACCTGTTCGCCGACCCGCACGCCGCCGAGGTGGTGCTGGCCAGTGGCGTGAAGCTCACCTACCTGCCACTGGACGTCACCCACAAGGTGCTCACCAGCGACGCGCGCCTCAAGCAGCTCGCCGCGGTCAACAACAATGCCAGCAAGCTGGTGGTGGACATCCTCAACGCCTACATCAAGTTCGACATGGACAACTACGGCATGCCCGGCGGCCCGGTGCACGACGCCAGCGTCATCGCCTACCTGCTCAAGCCTGAGCTGTTCAAGGGCCGTCAGGTGCACATGGTGGTCGACAGTCGAGAAGGCCCGACCTTCGGCCAGACCGTCGCCGACTGGTACGGCGTGCTCAAGCAGCCGGCCAATGTGATGTGGATCGAGGAGGGCGATGCCCAGGGCTTCTTCGACCTGCTCAGCGCCCGCCTGGCCCGATTGAAATAGTGTCGTGGTGCGCGTAGCGTTCGAACACCTGGTCGATGAAGCTGCGCGCCGCCTCGCTGCCACGATCGCGTACCAGCAGGTCGATGGCGATCAGCAATAGCTCTTCGGGGGTTCCCGGGCTGTAGGCGCTCTGGCCCTCGTCCCACTTGACCTTGATATCGGCGTCGATGCTGTGGCTGCTCATGGGGCGGTTCTCGCTTGGGCCTGGGTGATAGGTCGAATACCGCGTCCTGGCGTTCGAAGGGGAGGTGTTTCATGCTCCACTTCTTGCAGTAAATCATGCCTTTGCGCAACCGGATCTGCGACTTAGGCATAAGCCACGCGTCTGGCCGAACCTGCGGTTCGGTGCAAAATCCGGTGACGATTGCGTTTCGCATCCCCTGGCCGAGTCAGGCAGAATCTCGGGTTTTGCAACAAAACGTTGGTGAAACTGTCGCATAAGGCAGTTCCCGGATCGATTTAGGAGGATTCATGTTCCGTACCCGCGCTTCCCTGGCGACCCTGCTGGTGGCTACCGTCCTGGCAGGTTGCAGCACCGGTGGCTCTTCGGGCGCTAGCGCCCCTGCCGCCCCGGCCGGCAATGACGGCCGCTGCGAAGCCAGTGGTGCCGATTTCACCGTCGGCAAGCCGGGCAGCGCCGAGCTGCTCGAGCAGGCGCGCAAGGCCAGCGGCTCGCAGATGGCACGCATCCTCAAGCCGCACGATATGATCACCCTGGAGTACCGCTCCGAGCGGTTGAACCTGAATGTCGATGACAAGGGTGTGGTGACTCGCGTCAACTGCGGCTGATTGCCCGCACGCGGTCACCTGGCGCGGGCTGGCCCGCGCCTTCCTGTGCTCACGCCACGGTCGCCGGTTTGCGCCGTCCTTCGCTGGCGAACATCCTCTCTCCCAATGCGCGGGCGGTTCGCAGATGCCGTGCCGGATCCTGCCCTTCGCTGTCGTCCAGCAACGTCGAACTCAACACCCGAGCGCCGCAATAATCGAAGATGCCGTGCTCGATCTGCACGCGCATGGCCTCGCCGTAGCCGTGCCGCTCGAAAGTGCCGGCATCGGCCCCGGCAACGCCAATCAGGTGCGCAGTCAAACCGTGCAGGCGCTTTGTGGTACTACCGTCCGCAGCCTGGTAGAAGGCCCAGCCATTGCTGAACACACGCTCGACCCAGCCCTTGAGCAGGGCCGGGAGCGACCACCAGTAGATGGGATAGACCAGCACCACGGTGTCGGCGCGTTCGATGCGCGCCTGCTCGGCCAGCACCTCGGCCGGCGGCGGCCCCAGGCGGCGGTGCACGGCGTGGTCGGCCAGGCTGAAACGGGGGTCGAATCCTTCACGGGCCAGGTCGGCGAACTCGCTGGTGTGGCCCGCCGCGCGCAGCCCTTCAGCGAGCTGCTCAGCAAGGGCATGAGTGAGGGAGGCGGGGTCGTGGTGACCGATGACGATCAGGGCATGCATGGTGGAGTCTCCAGAATCAGGATGCGAGTGCGTCGGGAGCGTTATATACTTCCAGTAAGTTACGATTGGTAAGTTACTTTTGGTAGGTAATCAATGTCAAGCGAGGAAAAGACCACGCCGCGCAAACGCCTGTCCCGCGAGGAGCGTCGCCGGCAACTGCTCGATGTGGCCTGGCAACTGGTACGCGAGGAAGGCACCGATGCCCTGAGCCTGGGGCGCTTGGCCGATCAGGCGGGGGTGACCAAGCCGGTGGTGTATGACCACTTCGAAACCCGCAACGGATTGTTGCTGGCGCTGTACCAGGAGTACGACGCGCGACAGACGGCGATGCTCGACACGGCCCTGGCCGGTTGTCCGACGGACCTGCCGGGGCGGGCCTGGGTGATCGCTGAGGCCTATGTCGACTGCGTGGCGACCCAAGGGCGCGAGATCCCCGGTGTCAGCGCCGCATTGGCAGGCTCGCCGGAGCTCGAGGCGCTCAAGCGGGGCTATGAAGGACCTTTCATGGACAAATGCCGGGAAGCCTTGGCGCCCTTCGCGGCGGGCGGCGATATCGGCGTGGCCGGCCTGTGGGTGCTGGTGGGGGCGGCGGATGCGCTGTCCCTGGCGGCGGCGGCCGGCGAGTTGGCCGCCGAGGCCGCCAAGCGCGAGTTGCAGGCGACCATCGTGGCGATGGTCCTGCGTCAGTAGCTGGCGGTGCGAGGCGGACCAGCGATCAAGCCGGCAGGCTCTGGTACGTCTGCTCCTCGCCGGGGCTGCGGGCGAACTGGCGCTTGTACTCGCGGCTGAACTGCGAGGTGCTCTGGTAGCCCACCCGATGCGCCACCTGGGCCACGCCCAGGCCTTCGCCGATCAGCATCTGTTGCGCCTTGAGCAGGCGCAGGCGCTTGAGGTACTGCATCGGCGCCAGGTCGGTGCAGCGCTTGAAGTGCTCATGGAAGGTCGACACGCTCATGTTCGCCCGGCCGGCCAGTTCATCCACCCCCAGCGGCTCGGCGTAGTGCTCGCGCAGGTAGGCCAGGGCCGAGGCGATCCGGGCAAAATGCCCCTGTTGTTCGACCAGTGCCCGCAGCACCCCGGCCTGAGGGCCGCGCAGCGCGGTGTAGAGCACCTCTCGCACCCGCGCCGGCCCCAGCACCCTGGCGTCCAGCGGGTCCTGCAGGCACTGCAGCAGGCGCTCGACACTCTCGCGCATGGCCGTGTCCAAGGCTGCCGAGGTCATCGACTGCGGAGTCTGTACCTGAACCGCGGCATCCGGCCCCAGGTTCATGGCTTGCACCAGTTCGCCGAGCATGGCGCGATCGATGTCCACCGCCACACCCAGCAGCGGCGCCTCGGGTGTGGCGAAGGTCTCGCAGAGGAACGGCACCGACAGCGCCTGCACCAGATAATGCCCGGCGCCGTACTCCAGGGTGCGCGGGCCCAGGCGCGCAAGCTTGCTGCCCTGGGCGACGATGATCAGGCTGGGTTCGTAGATCTGCGGGCTGCTGGCCACGTAGTGGTCCCAGGTCAGGACCTGGACCTGGGGCAGGGCAGTGGGCACGAACCCCGGGCGCGTGGCGAGGGTGCGGATCAGTGAGCAGAGCGTGGCATTGGCATCCACGTGGCAAGTCAGGTGCATGGCGAAACCGGGCAGAGAATCGGACACTGCCATCTTCGCAGATTCGATGGCTTGCGCCAGAGGGTAGCAGGCAGGTCCGGAGAATCAGGCATGCATGCCGGAGAATCGGCCGTGGCCGGGGCGGGACAGGCTGCGCACAATGCGCCGCCTGAAACGTTTCACCTGAGAGAGGTCCGCATGTACACCGCCATCGGCTACGCCGCCCAGTCCCCCACCAGCGCCCTGGCGCCCATGACCTTCCAGCGTCGCAGCCCACGGGCCGACGATGTCGCCATCGAGATCCTCTACTGTGGCGTGTGTCACTCCGATATCCATCAGGCCCGCAACGAGTGGGGCATCGCCGTCTACCCGCTGATGCCGGGCCACGAGATCGTCGGTCGGGTCACCGCGGTTGGTGCGCAGGTCAGCCGCTACCAGGTGGGCGATCTGGTCGGGGTCGGCTGCATGGTCGACGCCTGCCGTCACTGCGAAGCCTGCCGCCAGGGCGTGGAGCAATACTGCCTGGAAGGCCCGACCATGACCTACGCCACCCCCGACCGGGTTGATGGCAGCAATACCATGGGCGGCTACTCCAGCAGCATCGTGGTCAGCGAGCATTTCGTCCTGCGCATTCCCCAAGGCCTCGACCTGGCCAGCGCGGCGCCGATCCTCTGCGCCGGCATCACCACCTACTCGCCGCTCAAGCACCATGGTGTTGGCCCGGGGCACAAGGTCGGCGTGCTGGGCATGGGCGGGCTGGGCCACATGGGCATCAAGCTCGCCAAGGCGCTGGGGGCGCATGTCACGCTGTTCACCCGTTCCGCGGCCAAGGCCGAGGAGGCGCGGCGCCAGGGGGCTGATGAAGTGATCGTGTCCACCGACGCCGAACAGATGCGCGCCGCGGCCGGCCGTTTCGACTTCCTGCTCGACACCATCCCGGTCCAGCACGACCTCAACCCCTACCTCGAAACCCTGCGGTTCGATGGCGTGCATATCCTGGTCGGCTTGATCGAGCCGGTCGACCCGCCGCTGCATGCGGCCAATCTGGTGATGAAGCGTCGGGTGCTGGCCGGCTCGCTGATCGGTGGTGTCGCAGAAACCCAGGAGGTGCTCGACTTCTGCGCCGAGCACGGGATCAGCTGTGATATCGAGATGCTCGACATCCGCAACATCAACCAGGCCTACGAGCGGATGATCGCGGGCGATGTGAAATACCGTTTCGTCATCGACATGGCCACGTTGAAGGCCTGAGCCGACAGGGCGCCGCTGGCAAGCCAGCTCCCACCTCGCCCGCGCAGTTCTTGAGTCTTGCGCTATCCCTGTGGGAGCTGGCTTGCCAGCGATGAGGTCTTTGAAGGCAGTCTGCCCACACACCGGCACGGCCCATTATCTGAGGGGGGCCGCATATGCCTGGCGCAGGTCGACGCCCCAACCATCGAGCACGGCCTTGACGTTGTCGGCCGTCATCACCTGGCGGTCGTTCTCCAGCGGCACGCCAGTGCCTGCGAGCATCGCCTCGCCCACCACTCGCCCGCTTGTGCCGGCTTCGAACGACAGTTCGGTGGCGATTTCGCTGTCCCGGTCGCGCATCCCCACGGCACTGCTTACTCCAGCCGCGACCAGGGTGATCGGCAGCCACTCGTAGTACCGCAGGCTTTGTGCGTCGGCGCTGATGCGGGTAATGGCCGGTCTGACAACCAGCGTGTTCGGGCCAGGGCTATCCACTACCTTCATCACCTTGCCTATTTCCTTGCGCAGTACCGCGTCGTAGTAGTGGCTGATCGAGGCGAGGGCAGCCTGGGGAATACGCGGGCTCGGTTCGGGTGTCGGGTAGAAGCGGCTGGGCGCCAGGTAGACCTCGATATAGCGCCCCCGTGGCCACTTCGGGTCGGCCCAGCTCAGTACGGTACCGCCAGACGGCGCCTGGTGCGCGGTGAGCAGGCCATAGTCCTTGAGAAACCCGGCCGGTGCCGGCTTGTGGCTGCTGCATGCCGAGAGGCTCAGGGTGCTGGTCAGCATGACCGTCAGCAGATGCCGCCGGCTCATGGGCGGCGCTCCTCTTGCGCGGCGGCCTGCCAGGCTTGAGTCGGGGGCGCGTCCTGTGAGGCCTGGATCTGCAACTTGCCATGTGCCATCAACCAGTGGACCAGTTCACGGATGGGCACGGTATGGCTGTATTCAACCCATTCGCCACAGCCTGGATCGTAGTGCTCGAAGTAGCGCCGCAGGGTGATGTAGCCCAGGTCGTCCGCCAGGCCCAGGCTCTCCTGCTGCACGATCAGGGAGCCCGTCTGGCCGCGGCTGGTGTGGCGCTGGCTGAGGATCAGGGGGGCGCAACCTTCTTGCACATCGGTGCTGTTGCGGCTGTCGGCTATCTTCATGGGGAGCCCTCGGCGAATGGAAGGCCCGCAGGGTGCAGGGTAATGTTTGCCAGGTGATGTCCGAATCGTGTCACTCGTGACGAAATGTTGCCCGATTGAAATAAATGACCCGGGCGGCGCAATGGTTTTAGATACGCCTTTTTTCCGGACCTGTACCACCGTGAGCAGACTGCTGATCGTCGATGACGATGTGGAAATCCTCGCCCTGCTGAAGCAGTTCTTCGTCCAGCAGGGTTACGAGGTGGACCTGGCCGCCGAAGGCCAGGCGATGTGGGCGGCCATCGAGCGCCAGCGCCCGGATGCGATCATCCTTGACCTGATGCTGCCGGGCGAGGGCGGCCTGAGCCTGTGCCAGAAACTGCGTGCGCAGGTCGGGGTGCCGATCATCATGCTCACCGCCATGGCCGAGCTGAGCGATCGCATCATCGGCCTGGAGCTGGGCGCCGACGACTACCTGACCAAACCTTTCGACCCGCGCGAACTGCTGGCCCGCCTGCGCGCCGTGCAGCGCCGTGGCGGCGAGCAGGCCCCGCGCGGCGAGGCGGCCAGGCCGGTGATCGGCTTCGCTGGTTGGCACCTGGATGTCACTTGCCGCGAGCTGCGCTCGCCCGAGCAGGTGATGATCCCGCTGTCTGGCGCAGAGTTCGACCTGCTTGTGGTGTTCCTTGAACACCCGCAGCGCATCCTCACCCGTGAACAACTGATCGATCTGACCCGTGGCCATGGTCACGACGCCTACGACCGCAGCATCGATGTGCAGGTCAGCCGGCTGCGGCGCAAGATAGAGCCCGACAGCAAGCGCCCGGACCTCATCCGCACCGTGCGCAATGGCGGCTACCTGTTCAGCGCCAAGGTGACCCGCTCGTGATCCGTCGTCTGCTGGGCCGCGACACCCTGCGCAAGCGGATTGCCCTGACCATCTTCGTCGCGTTGCTGGCCTCGCTGGCGTTCAACGCCTTGTTCGTCCAGCTTGCCGGCAGCTGGGCGCGTCCGCCCATCGAGCGCACCGGCCTGCTCGATCAGATCGCCGTGACCGCCCATATGATCGAGACCGCGCCGCCAGCGTTGCGGGGGCAACTGGCCGAGGCTGCGAGCACGCCGACGTTGCGGGTAAGGTGGAGCACACGACGCGCAGACTTCGGCTTGCCGGGGCCGGGCGTGCCGCTCAATTCCGGGCAGGTGCCGGCGATGGCGCAACTGCTGGGCCCTTCACGCCCGATCGAGGTATACAACCCGGGCGACTGGCCTGATGGCAGCGCCGATGCGCACTATGTGGCGCTGGTCGGGCTGGATGATGACAGTTGGCTGCTGTTCGTGCCGCCGGAGCGCAGTTGGGGCATGAGCGCTCCGGCACGGCTGGTGGTGGTCATCGGGCTGGGGCTGGTGGCGACCCTGCTGGTGGCCTGGCTTGCCACCCGTCAGCTGGCCGCGCCGCTGCAACGCTTCGCGAACGCGGCGCGGCGCTTCGGCGGCGATCTGCAGGCGCCGCCCATCGCCATCGAAGGCCCCGAGGAAATCCGCCAGGCGATCATCGCCTTCAACACCATGCAGGCGCAGATCCAGCACTTCATTCGCGAGCGTACCCATATGCTGGCGGCCATCTCCCACGACCTGCGCGCCCCGTTGACACGCATGCGCCTGCGCAGCGAGTTCATGGAAGACCTGGACCACAAGCACAAGCTGATCCGCGATGTGGAGGAGATGCAGAGCATGATCAACGAGGCCCTGGCGTTCTTTCGCGAAGGCACGCAGCTTGAGCAGCGCACGGCCTACGACCTGTCGGAGCTTTTGCAGACCCTGGTCGACGACTACCGCGACCAGCAGCTTGCCGTCGCCTTCAAGGGCCCGGCGCACCTGGTGCATGACGGCCGTCCACTGGCGACCAAACGGGTGATCGTCAACCTGTTGGAAAACGCCATGAAGTATGCCCGCGAGCCGCAGATCATCCTGAGTCACGCCGGGCACCTGATCGTCATCGAAGTAGGCGACCGCGGGCCGGGCATCCCCGAAGAGGCCTTGCAGCGGGTGTTCGACCCGTTCTACCGGCTGGAAGGCTCGCGCAACCGCGACACCGGCGGCGTGGGCCTGGGGCTTTCGGCGGCCCGTGCCAGCGTGCGCGAGCAAGGCGGTGAGCTGACCCTGCGCAACCGCAGCGGCGGCGGGCTGGTGGCCCGGGTCGAACTGCCCGATGGGCGCTGAGCGGGTCAGTACACCCAGACTTCGACGCGACGATTGCGCAGGCGCCCCTGTTGCAGATCGTTACCGGCTACCGGCAGTTCGTCGCCCATCCCCGTCACGTCCCTGGCCTGGACCCCGGTCCGGGCCAATTCGCGACGTACCGCCATGGCCCGCAGCCGCGACAGCAGGGCGGCGCGCCCTGGTGTCTCCTTGGGGTCGCCGAAACCCACCAGCACCACCTTGCCCTGCAGTTTGCCGGCCTGACGCAGGTAGTCGCCGACCCGTTGCACATCGCGCAGGGCCTTGTTGTCGAGGCTGGCGCTGCCTTCCTGGAAGCGGAAGTTGACGCTCAGGCGTTGCGCTTCGCTGGCCAGTGCCCGGTAGCGCGGCGGCATGTCGGCCTGGGCCGGTACCGGCTGTGGCTTGACCTGCTGGGAGACGAACCCCTGGTCGGCGACGATCGCCTGTCCGGCGGGGCTTTGGGCGAACTCTGCCAGGGCCCTGGCCTGGGGCGTGGCGTGGGCGGGCAGGTAGAAGAACAGGCGCCGCGACAGCGGGTAGTCTTCGCTGGCCACCAAGGCGCGGCTGGGGAGCAGGGCAGGCGCGTCACCCTCGGCCACCGCCAGCACCTTGGCCTGGTGGACCGTGCCCAGGCCGCTGAAGCCGATGGCCTGGCGGTCGGCCATGACCTGGGCGGCCAGCGCATCGGCGGATTCGAAGCGACGCGCCTGGGTGGCCAGCGCCTGGTTGTGCGGGGCAAGCACCAGGGCCTTGAAGGTCTCGAAGGTGCCGGAGTGGTCGTCGCGGGCATACAGGTGGATCGCCCCGCCGGGCACGCCCAGCTGTTCCCAGCGCTGCACCCGCCCGGAAAACACCTGCGCCAATTGCCCGGTGGTCAGTTGCGCGAGGGGGTTGTCCGGGTGGGTGATCACCGCCACGCCATCCAGGGCGATGACCTGCTCCGAGCCCGCGCCGCGCAGGTTGCCCAGGGCCTGCAACTGTTGTACCTCGCTGTCACTGATCGGTCGCGAGGCTGCGGCCAGGTCCGCTTCGCCCCGTGCCAGTGCGGCGAAGCCCGTGCTGGTGCCGTGGGCGGCGATGTCGACACGAAGGGGCAGGCCGTTGCGATCGACAGCGTGAAGCGTGGTCTCGTTGGCGGAGGCACCAGGCTGGCGCTCGATGGCGCTCGCGCCTTGCGCTTGCAACAGGCCCCGCACCAAGGCTGGGCCAAGCGCGGCGCCGATGGTGTTGGAGCCCTGGATGCGCAGTTGCGCCGGCGCGGCGCAGGCCAGGCCGGCAAGCAGGCACAGCAATAGGGGGAGCAGGCGAGGCATGCCGAAGACCTGTGGCACAGAGTTGCACCGCAGATTACGACAGTTGTTTGACCAAAAAATGACAGGTCTGGCTCCCGCAGCAGCCAAGCGCGCTGCTGCGGGATCTGTACCCGCGACCAGGCTCAGCGTGCTTCAGGCACGATGATGCTCGCCGGCGCCTCGGCCGCCCGACGGCGCGCCACGCAGTAGTACAGCACGCTGGGTACCACCAGACCGATCAGCCACGACACGTCCACACCGCCCAGGTGCGCGACCATGGGTCCGGTGTACAGCTTGGTGTCGATGAACGGCATCTGCACCAGCACGCCGAAGGTGTACACGCCGATGCCTGGCCAGTTCCAGCGCCCGTAGCGGCCATCCGGGTCGGCCAGTGCCGGAATGTCATAGCGCTCCTTGGTGATGAAGTAGTAGTCCACCAGGTTCACCGCGCTCCAGGGCACGAAGAAGGTCAGCAGGAACAGGATGAACGACTTGAACGCGCTGAGGAACGAATGTTGCCCGAGCAGCGCGACCAGGGTCGCCGCGCCGACGATGCCGAGCACGAACACCAGGCGCTGCATGCGGCTGATCTGCAGGTGGCCACGAAAGCCGCTGATGATCGTGGCGATGCACATGAAGCTGCCGTAGCTGTTGAGAGTCGAGATGGTCACCTTGCCGAAGGCGATACAGAAGTACAGCAGCGCCGCCGTGGTGCCGGCACCCCCCAGGCCGACGATGTAGGCCACCTCGCGGCCGGAGAACTGGCCACCGGCGATGGCTGCGGCGAACACGCCGAGGATCATCGAGGCCTGGGCGCCGAGCACCGAGCCCAGGCCGGCGGCGAGGAAGGTCTTGAGTGGCGAGGTATGGCTGGGCAGGTAGCGCGAGTAGTCGGCCACGTAAGGGCCGAAGGCAATCTGCCAGGAGGCGGCCAGCGACACCGCGAGCAGGAAGCTGGCCCAGCTGAAGTGGCGATTGTCGAGCAACTGGCCGATATCGGCCAGCATCAGGATGCGACTGAACAGGTAGACGAAGGCGATGATCCCCAGCACGCTGGCCACGCGGCCGATCCAGTGAATCACCCGGTAGCCGGCCAGGGTCGCGAGCACGATCACCCCGGCGAAGATCAGGATGCCGGCGCTGTCGCTGATGCTCAGCAACTGGCCGATGGCTTGGCCGGACAGCACCGTGCCGGTGGCGGTAAAGCCCAGGTACATCAGGCACACCAGGGCCATGGGAATGGCCGCGCCGTACACGCCGAACTGCACGCGGCTGGAAATCATCTGCGGCAGCCCCAGGCGCGGACCCTGGGCGGCATGCAGGGCCATCACCGCGCCGCCGACCAGTTGCCCGAGCAAAAGGCCGATCAACGACCAGAACACGTCGCCGCCCAGCACCACGGCCAGGGCGCCGGTGACGATCGCGGTAATCTGCAGGTTGGCTCCCAGCCACAGGGTGAATTGGCTGTAGACGCGTCCATGGCGCTCAGACTCGGGGATGTAGTCGATCGAGCGGCGCTCGATCACGGGTTTGCTGGACATCGGGGAGGCTCCGCTTCGTTGTTTTTGTGAAAGGCGGCGGCTATCGGCGGGACGCAGGGCGGATGGCCGAAGCCCGATATGAGCATGTATATACAAGTCTGGTCAAGTGAAGCTTGCGCAGGGTGATCGCCTGCTTTTGCCGGCCATCACAGCCGACTGTTACACAAGGCTGGTACGCAACTGTGCTGGTCCGCGGCGGCGTGATGCCCGTATGCTGTAACCAAATATGTCTACAACAAGCCTGAAGAAGGAATGCCTGCAATGCCACTCAAGGACCTGCTGATCGCCCTGGTGGTGATCATCGCCTGGGGCGTCAACTTCGTGGTCATCAAGGTGGGGCTCGACGGCCTGCCGCCGATGCTGCTCGGGGCGCTGCGTTTCCTGCTGGTGGCCTTCCCGGCGGTGTTCCTGATCAAGCGCCCGAACCTGCCGTGGCGCTGGCTGATCGCCTATGGCGCGACCATTTCCCTGGGCCAGTTCGCCTTCCTCTTCCAGGCCATGGCCAGTGGCATGCCGCCTGGGCTGGCCTCGCTGGTGCTGCAGTCCCAGGCGTTCTTCACCCTGGGCTTCGCCGCCATGTTTCTCGGCGAGCGGCTGCGCCTGGCCAGCGTGCTCGGCCTGCTGGTGGCCGCGAGCGGCCTGGCGGTGATCGGCAGCGAGGACAGCGGCCACGTGCCGCTGGTCGCGCTGCTGCTGACCCTGTGCGGCGGCGCCATGTGGGGCATGGGCAACATCATCACCCGGCGTTTCGGCCAGGTGGACCTGGTCGCCCTGGTGATCTGGGGCGGGCTGATTCCGCCGCTGCCGTTTCTGCTGCTGTCGTGGTGGCTGGAAGGCCCCGAGCGCATTGGCCATGCCCTGGCCAACATCGGCTGGAGTTCGGTGCTGGCCCTGGCGTACCTGGCGTTCGTCGCCACCATGGTCGGCTACAGCCTGTGGAGCAAACTGTTGTCGCGCCACCCGGCAGGCAAGGTGGCGCCGTTCTCGCTGCTGGTGCCGGTGGTGGGCCTGAGCTCCGCGGCGCTGCTGCTGGGCGAGCGCTTGAGCGAGGCACAAGGCTGGGGGGCTCTGCTGGTGATGCTGGGCCTGTTGATCAACGTGTTCGGGCCGCGCCTGGGAATGCGCCTGCGCACCGCCAGCCCCGGGCGCACCTGAGCGGCGCTCATACCAGCAAGGCCGACCAGGCCGACACCAGCAGCAACCCCGCCAGACCCTGGTTGAACAGGCGCAAGGCCCGCGACGAGCGCAACCAGCGTACGCTGCCGATGCCCATCAAAGCCCAGGCGGTCATGCTGGGCAGGGCGACCAGCAGGAACACCAGGGCCAGCCAGCCCATCGGCAGTGCCGGGGTGGCGAACAGGCCGACCATCGCCACCGCCGTCACCCATACCTTGGGGTTGACCACCTGCAGGGTCGCTGCGCTCAATGGGCCAAGGCCGCCGTCGCGACCCGCCAGCAAGGGGGCGCCGGCACTGCGCAGCATCTTCCAGGCCAGCCAGCTGAGCCACAGGGCGCCGGCCCAGCTCATGGCCATTTGCGCCAGGGGGTAGCGCAGCAGCAACGCGCCCAGCCCCATTCCCACCAGCCACACCACCGCCGCCGCCGCGCAGCAGGCCGCCACGATCGGTGCCAGGCTGGCGCGTAGCCCGCGCCGGGCACCGTGGGCGAGGATCAACAGGTTGGTCGGCCCAGGGCTGATGCTGGCGGCCAGGGCAAACAGGATAAAGGGCAGCAGCGAGTGCGACATGGTCATGGCTCCGTGTGATCGAAGCACCATGGTCGCGGCCTGCGCGGCTTCAGTCTGGAAGGTTTGAGCAGCGCTTGCGGTAGTCCGCCGGGGTCAGCCGGTAGGCGCGGCGGAACCAGCGGCCCAGGTGGCTCTGGTCGGCAAAGCCCAGGGCGGTGGCGACGCTGGCCGGCGTTTCGCCCAGGGCCAGCAGCCGCCGCGCACGGGCCAGGCGCAGCTGGATCAGGTAGGCATGCGGCGCCAGGCCGAAGGCCGCCTTGAACGCCCGGGTCAGGCGGAAGCGGTCGATGCCGCAGACCTTTGCCAGCTCGACCAGTCCGATGTCCTGGTCGAGGTGCGCGTGCAGATAATCGCGGGCGACATGGGCGCACAGCGGCAGGCGTGGATCGGGGTCCAGGCGTTTGCGCCAGTGCAGGTGGCCGGTGAGGCAGCTCAGCAGATCGTCCAGGGCGGTCTGGCGGACAATGCGCAGGTCGTTGTAGTGCACCGTCTCGAAGGCCCGGGCGGTGGCGCCGGCAAGGCGCGGATCCTGATGCAGCAGGGTGCCGAAGCTGGGCAGGGCGCCTGAGGGTGCGTGCTCGAACAGGGCGCGCAGCTCGGTTTCCAGCCAGTTGGCGTCCAGGTACAGGGTCGAATAGGTGAAGCCTTCCACGGTCGGTGCATGGCCGTCATGCAGGTCGCCAGGCTCGAGCACGAACACCTGGCCGGGCGTGCTGCAATGGCGTTCGCGGCGGCAGTTGAACTGCTGCACGCCCTGTTCGGTCACCCCGACCAGGAAGCTGTCGTGCCAGTGCGGGTCGTAGGCGTGGCCGGTGAAATGGGCGCGGACCGACTCGATGCCGGTGTCGGCGTCCTGTCTGAGGTCGATCCAGTTGCTCATGGGGCGGGCCGTGTGGGGGGTCGATGGATGACCTTAACGCACAAACGACCCGGGTGTTTAGAACGATTGTGCAGCCTTCAGCGCTGCGCCAGTGCCAGGTTGAGGCCGAGCCCGGCGAATGAGGCGGCGAAGCCGCGGCGCAACCAGGCTTGCACCCTCGGCGACTCGATCACGGCGCGGCGGAACAGGTGGGCGAGCAGGCCATAGATCACGAAGACGATGAAGGTCATGGCCATGAACACCGCGCTGAGGCTGAGCATCTGCACGGTCGCGGAGCCGGCCTGCGGGGTGATGAACTGTGGCAGGAAGGCGAGGAAGAACAGCGTCAGCTTGGGATTGAGGATATTCAGCAGGCAGGCTTTGATCACCAGTTGGCTGGCGGCGGCGGGGGTGGCATGCGCGTCCACGGCGAAGGCCGCACGGTCGCGCCAGGTGGCGTAGGCCAGGTACAGCAGGTAGGCGACGCCGGCGAACTTGAGGCCCTGGAAGGCCAGGGCACTGGTGTGCAGCAAGGCGGAGAGGCCCAGTACCGACGCCAGCAGGTGCGGGACGATGCCCAGGGTGCAACCGGTGGCGGTCCACAGGCAGGCCCGTCGCCCGGCCACCAGGGCGCTCGACACGGTGAGGATGACCCCGCTGCCGGGGATCAGCACGATGATCAGCGCGGTGACGAGAAATTCCAGGCTCGGCATGAATGACAGCTCCTTGCGGTCGGGGGTGGATGCACTATACGCCCGGCGACAACGGCTGCAACATGTCGTCCGGGCGCAGCGCGGCGAAACGCTCGCGCAGCCAAAGGTGCAACTGGGCCACGGCGGGGGTGAGCTGCTTGCGGTGCGGGCACACCAGGGTCACCGGGGTCAGCTCGCCGGGGTACTCGGGCAGCAGCAGTTCCAGCTCGCCGGCGGCGACATCGGCGCTGACATCCAGCCACGACTTGTAGACGATGCCTTCGCCTTCCAGCGCCCAGCGCCGCACCACGTCGGCATCGTCACTGAACAGCGGCCCGCGCACCTGCACGGTGCGGTTGCCCAGGCGCCATTTGTCGTACACCCGGCTTTGCTGCAGGTACAGCAGGCAGTCGTGTTGCTGCAGGTCCTCGGGGGTCAGCGGGCGACCATGGCGCGTCAGGTAGTCCGCAGAGGCCGCCAGCACCCGGCGGTTCCACGGCGCCAGGGGCAGGGCGATGTAGTTGGCGTCCTCGTTCTGGCCGTAGCGGATGGCGACATCCACCGGGTCGCGGTACAGGTCGGCCAACTGGTCGGAGAGGAAGAAGCGCAGGCCCAACCCCGGGTGCTCGCGGCGAAATGCACTGAGCCAGGGCCGCAGCAGGTTGCGACCCAAGTCCGAGGGCGCCGCCACCTGCAACACACCGCGCAGGCAGCTGTGGCTGCCATGCAGGTCCTCGCGGCCCTGGCGCAGGGCATCGATCACGCGCTGGGCGGTGGGCAGGTACAGTTCGCCTTCGGCGGTCAGGCGCAGGCTGCGGGTGGTGCGGGCGAACAGGCGCACATCGAGCTCGCGCTCCAGGCGCTTGATCGCCGCGGCCACCTGGCCGGGCAGCAGGTCGGCCTCGTGGGCTGCGGCGGTGAAGCTGCCCAGGGCGCTGGCACGGGCGAACAGTTCGAGATCATTGATGCGCAGCATTTTCACTCCAGGGATGAAAGTGTTGCTGCATTGTGCTGGTTTTTCTTTGCGGTCGGGAAGATAAGATGCCATTCATTCACGAACCCTTGAGGAATTGCCGTAGATGGACACCGTTGCCCTCGCCAAACGCCGTTACACCACCAAGGCCTACGACGCCAACCGCAAAATCCCCCAGGCCACCATCGACGCGCTGCTCGAGCAGTTGCGCCACAGCCCGTCCTCGGTCAATTCGCAGCCCTGGCACTTCGTCGTGGCCGACAGCGCCGAAGGCAAGGCGCGCCTGGCCAAGGCCACCGATGCGCGATTCGCATACAACAGCCCGAAGCTGCGCGATGCCTCCCATGTGATCGTGTTCGCCGCCCGTACCAACATGACCGAAGCCCACTTGCAGGCGGTGCTGGGGCAGGAAGCCGCCGATGGCCGCTTCCGCAACGAGCAGGCCCGTGAAGTTCAGGACCAGACCCGCCGCGGTTATGTCGACCTGCACCGCCATGACTTCAAGGACCTGCAGCACTGGATGGAGAAGCAGGTCTACCTGGCCCTGGGCACCGCGCTGCTGGGCGCCGCCGCACACGGCCTGGATGCCACGCCGATCGAAGGCTTCGACGCCAAGGCCCTGGACTCCGAACTGGGCCTGCGCGAGCAGGGTTACACCAGCGTGGTGCTGCTCAGCCTGGGCTATCGCAGCGAGGAGGATTTCAATGCCGGGCTGAGCAAGTCGAGGTTGGCGGCGGGGCAGGTATTTACCTTCCTGTGAGTATCGGCAGTGACGCTGACTTGGGTCAGCCCTGAATCAGCGGCCCCAGGCGCTCGGCCAGGGCCTGGACCATCGCGCTCACCTTGGGCAGGTGTCCGCGGTTGCGGCGCCAGGCCAGGTTGATCGGCAATCCTTCCATGGCGTACGCCGGCAGTACCTGCTGCAGCGTCCCGTCATCGAGCTGACGCTGCACCAGCCAGGTCGGCAGCTGGGCGATGCCGTGCCCGGCGCTGACAGCCAGCGCTTGGCCTTCGGCATCGCCGATGGCCAGGCGCCCGGGCATGCCGCGCAGCTGCGTCAGGCCCGGGCGGGCGCCGGCAAAGTGCAGGGCCGGTGTGCTGCCGTCTGCGCAGGCATAGAGCACGCAGCCCTGGGCCTGCAGTTGCTGCAGGTCGCGGGGTGTGCCGTGGCGGGCCAGGTAGGCGGGGGCGGCGCAGAACACCAGGCGCTGGCTGCCCAGGTAACGGTGCTCGATGCCTGGCTGCCAGGTTTGTGGTCCGCCGATGCGCACGACGATGTCGATGGCGTCCTCGACCAGGTCGACGAAGCGATCGGAGAGGGTGATGTGCGGTTGCAGCCGTGGATGCCGCGCGGCGAAGTCCAGTACGGCGGGGAGGCCGTGCAGACGGCCGAAGGTGGCTGGCAGGTCGATGCGCAGCTTGCCGCAGGGCGTCTGGTGTTCATCGTTGAGGGCCAGCTCGGCTTCCTCGATGTCCGCCAGCACGCGCGTGCAGGCGCGGTAGTAGTCGGCGCCGCTGTCGGTCAGGGCCAGGCGCCGGGTGGTGCGTTCGAACAGGCGCACCTGCAGGCGTTTCTCCAGGCGCGCGACGCCCTTGCTCACGGCGGAACTGGTGAGGCTCATGCGTTCGGCGGCGGCGATGAAGCTGCCAGCGTTGGCCACGCTGACGAAGAAGTCGATGTCCTTGAGGCGTTCCGAGGCAGACATGGCGAGGCCTTTTATTACTGAATCTGATTCACTTGATAAAGGAATAACTACCAGTAATCGGAACATACTTCCAGATTAAGCTGGCCTGCCATTCAACAAGGATCGCAGCCGATGCCCACTTCCAGCCTGACCCACGCCACCCTCACGCGCCCAGCGCCGCGTACGGGGTTGTCCATCGGCCTGTTCGCCATCGGCGGCTTTGCGGTATTGACCACCGAATTTCTGATCCTCGGCCTCCTGCCGGCGCTGGCCCGTGACCTTGGCCTGTCGGTGGCGGGCGCGGGCCAGTTGGTCACGCTGTTCGCCGTGACCGTGATGCTGTTCGGGCCGCCGCTCACTGCCTGGTTGTCGGCAATGCCGCGCAAGGGACTGTTCATCGCCATCCTGCTGGTGTTCGCTGCCTCCAACGCGCTGTCGGCGCTGGCGCCGAACATCTGGGTGCTGGCATTGGCACGCTTCATCGCCGCGTTGGCCTTGCCGGTGTATTGGGGCACCGCCAGCGAAAGCGCCGGGCAATTGGCCGGGGCGGGGCGCGAGGGCTGGGCGGTGTCACGGGTGTACCTGGGCATTACCGCCGCATTCGTCTTCGGCATTCCATTGGGCACGCTGGCCGCCGGGCTGGTCGGTTGGCGTTGCAGTTTCGCGTTGCTCGCCGGGCTGTGCCTGCTGGTGGCGCTGTTGATGTGGGCGTGGCTGCCGAGCGTGCCGGCTGCACCCGCCCGTGCGGCGGGGGAGCGACAGACGGTGATCCTCAAGGACCGTCGCTTCATCGCCCATGTACTGCTCTCGGCGCTGGTATTCACTGCCATGTTCACTGCTTACACCTACCTGGCCGAGACGCTCGAACAGCTGGCCGCCGTGCCGGCCGGTGAAGTGGGCTGGTGGCTGATGGGCTTCGGCGTGGTCGGCATGCTCGGCAACGGCCTGGCCGGGCGCATCGTCGATCGCAGCCCACTGCGGGCCACACTGCTGCTGTTGGCGATGCTGGCGTTGGGCATGGGCGCGGTCACCCCGTTGCTCGGCACTGCATGGCTGCTGGGCGGCGCGCTGGTGTTGTGGGGCATCGCCTACACCGCGCTATTCCCGGTCTGCCAGGTGCGGGTGATGCAGGCCGGCGCCAAGGCCCAGGCCCTGGCCGGGACCTTGAACGTGTCGGCGGCCAATGCCGGTATCGCCGCGGGTGCGGCGTTGGGCGGCGCGACGATCCAGGTACTGGGTCTGGGCGCCCTGGGCTACGTGGCGTGTGGGTTCGCTGCACTGGCGATGATCGCCACCCTGGCCATGCTGGCGAGCGAGTGAGGCCTACACCGCCCGGGTGTTGAGTAGACGCACGCCCAGGCCAATGAACAGCGCGCCGCTGGCGCGCTTGAACCAGGCCGCCAGGGGCGAAGCCTTCAGGCGCAGGCCGAAGCGCCAGGCGGTGAAGCAGTAGAAGGAGTGCACCAGGCAGACGATCAGCGAGCCGCTCAGGTACATGGCCGCGAACTGGCAGAAGATTGGCCGCCCAGGCTCGAGGAACTGCGGCAGGAAGGCGCAGAAAAATACCAGAGTCTTGGGGTTGCTCGCCGAGACCAGGAAGGCTTCCACGGCGATCCGCCATTGCGTCTGGGGCGGCGTCGCGACCACCTGCGCCGTCGACGCGGTGGGGGCGCCTTTACCCAGCAACTGGCGCAGGCCGAGGTAGATCAGGTAAGCGGCGCCGGCCAGCTTCAGCACCAGGAACGCCGTGGGCAACGAGATCAGCAGGGCACCCACGCCCATGGCCACGGCGGTGATCGTCAGCAGTTGCGCGGTGAGGTTGCCGAACAGGGTCATGCCCATGCCGGAAGGGCCATAGCGCAAGGCATTGCGCACGGTGAGCAGGACATTCGGGCCGGGCAGCAGCGAGGTGAGCAGGTAGGCGAAGGAGAACGTCAACCAGAGGTGCAGGGCCATGGAGCGCGTCCTTTGCGCTGGTAAAGACACACAATGCCAGTAATCGGCGCGGACCGCCATTGGGCTTGCGGACACATGAACTGTCGATCTGCAGGGGACAACGTGGGAGCGGGTTGCTCCGCGAACACCCGCGTAGCGGGTGCCAGGCATTGCGCAACCTTCATCGCGGGGCAAGCCCGCTCCCACGCCTCACTCCACGCCCTGGAGCAGGTGTCAGCGCGCCAGGCGCCCGCTGACGAAGTGGGCGACATCGTTGAAACCGGGCGTCGAGGCATGGCCGGGCGTCACCAGCGAATCGATGAAGGCCTCGTCCTCCGCCGTGACCTTGACCTCCAGCGCACCGGCATAGGTGTCCCACTGCGCCTCGGTGCGCGGCCCGACGATGGCCGAGCTGACCAGGCGGTTGTTCAGCACCCAGGCGATGGCGAATTCGACGATGCCCACGCCCTTGGCCTCGGTATAGGCATGGATCTTCTGGGCGATAGCCAGCGATTCCTGGCGCCATTCCACTTCCATGATGCGCTTGTCCTGGCGGCCGGCACGGCTGCCTTCGTCGGGAGTGGAGCCTGGCGCGTACTTGCCGCTGAGCACGCCACGGGCCAGCGGGCTGAACGGCACCACACCCAGGCCATGGTAGGCGGCGGCGGTGAGTTGTTCGGGCTCGGCCTGGCGGTTGACGATGTTGTACAGCGGCTGGCTGACCACCGGCTTGGCCACGCCGAGCCTTTGCGCCACGTTGCAGATCTCGGCGATGCGCCAGCCGCGGAAGTTGGACACGCCCCAGTAGCGGATCTTGCCTTGCGCCAGCAGGTCGCCGATGGCGCGCACGGTTTCTTCCAGCGGTACCGAATGGTCCTCGCGGTGCAGGTAGTAGATGTCCAGGTAGTCGGTGCCCATGCGCGTGAGGGTGGCCTCGATGGCATTGAACAGGTGTTTGCGCGACAGGCCGCTGCGGTTCGGCAGGCCATCGACCGGGCCATAGCCGGCCTTGGAGGCGATGATCCACTCGTGACGGTTGCGCGCCACCGCCTCGCCGACGATTTCCTCGGAGCGGCCGCCATTGTAGACATCGGCGGTGTCGACGAAGTTGATGCCCTGGTCCCAGGCCTTGTCGATGATGCGCAGCGAGTCTTCGGTGCTGGTCTGTTCGCCGAACATCATGCTGCCGAGGGTGAGGGCCGAGACTTGCAGGCCAGAATGGCCGAGAGGGCGGTAGATCATTACAGATAATCCTTTTCTGATGCCATGAGAGGGGTTTCCCTCTTTTACACAGTTCCTCCCTGCATTGAAAGCGCAGGCCAGGCACCGTTTCAAGGCGCTGGCGCGAGGCTCATCCATCCGCCCAGGCATCGATCAGCTCACGCGCCTCGCGGCTCGACAGGGGCCGCTTCAGGCGCTGCGACAGCACCGCCATGGCCCGTGAATAGCCCTTGGCAATCACTGCCTCGACCTGGTCGTCCAGGCATTGCAGGGCAACGAAGTCGCCTTGCTCCGGCGTGCCGACGTACTCGATCCGGTTCCAACCCGCGGCATGCCCGAGCACCTCGTAGGTGCGCCCGTGCTGGTAGGTCCAGAAAAACGGCACGTCGTCGTAGCGGCGCCGTTCGCCGAGCATGTTGGCGGCGGCGATCACGCCATGCTGCTGGGCCAGGCGCCAGTGCTCGATGCGCACCGGGCGGCCAGCCAGGGGGAAAGTGGCGATATCGCCCGCCGCCCACAGGCCGTCGGCGGCCTGCAGGTGCGCGTCCACCGTGAGCGAATGGTCTTCGGCCAGGGGCAGGCCCTGGACGAAGCGGGTGGCCGGGGTGACGCCGGTACCCAGCAGCACCAGCGCGGTCTCCAGGCGCTCGCCATTGGCCAGCAGCACGGCCTCGACGCGCTCGCGGCCCTCGAAGCCGATCACCTCGGTCGGCCCGTGGAACTGCACACCCTTGCGCTCATGCAGCTCGCGCAGGGTCTGGCCGACGCGCTCGCCCAACTGCCGGGCCAGCGGGATGGCGTGACGCGTGACCACATGCACCTGCAGGCCGTACTTGCACAGGGCGCTGGCGGCCTCCAGGCCGATGAAACCGTCGCCGATGATCACCACCGGCTGGCCCGGCTCGGCCAGGTCGAGCAGCTGCGCGGCATCGGTGCGCGAGCGCAGTACGCAGATGCCGGGCAGTTGCACGCCGGGGAGCTGGGGGCGGTAGGGCTTGCCGCCGGTGGCCAGCAGGGCGGCGTCGTACTTCAACTGCTGGCCGTCGGCCAGGCTGATCACGCGCTTGCCGGCATCCAGCGCGCGTACCTTGCCGTGCATGCGCCGCAGCTGGCCTCGGCGCAGGTCGACTGGGGCGAGCAATGAGGATACGTCGTCCACCGGCATCTGCCCGGCGATGACGAACTTGCTCAGCGCGGTGCGATCGTAGGCGTTCGGCTGTTCCTGGTCGATCCACAGCAGGCGCCCGGCAAAGCCATGGTCGAGCAAGGTGGCGATGGCGGCCGCCCCGGCGGCGCCGGCACCCACCACGACGAAGGTGCGCGCGTCGCGGTGGCGCGGCGCTTCGGCCTCGGGCAGTGGCTGGTCGTCCACCCATAGCTGGCCGTTCCTGACCTGCACGGCATGACGGCGCAGACCGGCCAGCGCCGGGGGCTCGCACACCGCGCCCTCATCCACGGCGAAGGCGGCCTTGTGCCATGGGCAGATCAGCAACCCCCCACAGACCGCGCCTTGTTCCAGTGGCGCGCCCTCATGCGGGCAGTTGGCCTGGTAGGCACGCACCCGCTCGCCCTGGCGCACCAGGACGATGTCTTCGGTGCCGGCCTGGACGCGCAGGGGACGGTGTTCTTCGAGCAGGTCGAGGCTGGCCACGGCATGGAAGGTCATGGGGATCTCCTCAGCAGGTAGTGTTCATTTGACGCCTGCCATGGGCCCAGGCTGCGCTCAGCCGACGATCGGAAGGGTGATTACAACATTTCACAAAAACTTCAAATGAGACCAAATTGACTCAAAATCAATGTGCAAGTACCATTCGCGCCAATTTTAGCTAACGGCTCGGGTGAGTTCATGAGCAATTTGCGTGCAATAGGGATGGTCAGCTGGCTGGCAGTGGCGGTAGCGCTGGCCGGTTGCGGAGTGGCTGAAGAACAGCAGGCCGTGACTGAAACGGCATTTCCGGTGGAGACCGTGACGCTGGCCAGCGAACAGTTGGCCCTTACCTCGACCTTGCCGGGCCGGGTCGAACCGATGCGGGTGGCCGAGGTGCGTGCCCGGGTGGCCGGCATTGTCCTGCACAAACGTTTCGAGGAAGGCGCCGACGTCAAGGCCGGCGATGTGCTGTTCCAGATCGACCCGGCACCGTTCAAGGCTGCCCTGGCGCGTGTCGAGGCCGACCTTGCGCGGGCCCAGGCGGTGCAGCAGGAGGCCCAGGCACGGGTCAAGCGCTATGAGCCGCTGGTCAAGATCGAGGCGGTCAGCCAGCAGGACTTCGACACCGCCAGCGCCGAGCTGCGCAGCGCCCAGGCGGCCGTGCGCTCGGCCCAGGCCGACGTGCAGACCGCGCGCCTGAACCTGGGCTATGCCACGGTCACCGCGCCGATCTCCGGCCGCGTCGGCCGCGCCCTGGCCACCGAAGGCGCCCTGGTCGGGCAGGGCGACGCCACCTTGATGGCGCGCATCCAGCAGCTCGATCCGATCTACGTCGACTTCACCCAGTCCGCCGCCGAAGCCCTGCGTCTGCGTCAGGCCCTCAAGGAAGGCACGCTCGGTGGTGGCGACGACAAGGCGCTGACCGCCCAGGTGGAAGGCACCGACTACCAGCGCCAGGGCGCGCTGATGTTCACCGACGTGGCGGTCGACCGTGGCACCGGCCAGGTCACCTTGCGCGGTCGCTTCGACAATGCCGACGGCATCCTGCTGCCGGGCATGTACGTGCGCGTGCGTACCCCACAGGGCACCGACCAGCAGGCCATCCTGGTGCCGCAGCGCGCGGTGCAGCGCGGCAGCGACGGCGAGGCGCGGGTGCTGGTGGTCGGCAACGGCAACCTGGCCGAGGCGCGCAGCGTGCGCACCGGCGGGATGCACGGCTCGCGCTGGCAGATCACCGAGGGCCTGCGCGCCGGTGACCAGGTCATCGTCGGCGGCCCGGCCGGCCTTGCGCCTGGCATGTCGGTGCAGCCGGCCCAGGCGCAACAGGCCGCGGCACACTAAGGCGAGGGTAGCGAGATGTCCAAGTTCTTCATCAATCGGCCGAACTTCGCCTGGGTCGTGGCGCTGTTCATTTCCCTGGCCGGCCTGCTGGTGATCCCGGCGCTGCCGGTGGCCCAGTACCCCAGCGTGGCACCGCCACAGATCTCCATCACCGCCTCCTACCCGGGCGCCTCGGCCAAGGTGCTGGTGGAGTCGGTGACCAGCATCATCGAGGAGTCGTTGAACGGCGCCAAGGGCCTGCTTTACTACGAGTCCACCAACAACTCCAACGGCGTGGCCGAAGTGCTGGTGACGTTCGAGCCCGGCACCCAGCCGGACATGGCCCAGGTCGATGTGCAGAACCGCCTGAAGAAGGCCGAGGCGCGCATGCCCCAGGCGGTGCTGATCCAGGGGCTCAAGGTCGAGCAGGCCAGTTCCGGCTTCCTGCTGATCTACGCCTTGACCAGCACGGCCGGTGATCAGGGTGATACCACGGCCTTGGCCGATTATGCCGCACGCAACATCAATAACGAGCTGTTGCGCGTGCCGGGTGTGGGCAAGCTGCAGTTCTTCTCTTCGGAGGCGGCCATGCGGGTCTGGGTTGATCCGCAGAAACTGGTGGGCTATGGCCTGTCCATCGACGATATCAACAACGCCATCCGTGGCCAGAACGTCCAGGTGCCTGCCGGCAGCTTCGGCAGCACGCCGGGGGCCAGCGAGCAGGAACTGACCGCGACGCTGGCTGTGCAAGGCACCCTGGAAACGCCGGAGGCGTTCGCCGCCATCGTCCTGCGCGCCAACCCGGACGGCTCCAGCGTACGCCTGGGCGATGTGGCACGCATGGCCATCGGTAGCGAGAACTACAACCTGTCCTCGCGCCTGGATGGCAAACCGGCCGTGGCCGGCGCGGTGCAGCTGGCACCTGGCGCCAATGCCATCCAGACCGCGACGCTGGTCAAGGAGCGCCTGGCCGAGCTGTCGCAGTTCTTCCCGGAAGGCGTTGAATACTCGGTGCCGTACGACACCTCGCGCTTCGTCGATGTGGCCATCGAGAAGGTCATCCACACCTTGATCGAAGCCATGGTGCTGGTGTTCCTGGTGATGTTCCTGTTCCTGCAGAACGTGCGCTACACCCTGATCCCGTCGATCGTGGTGCCGGTGTGCCTGCTGGGTACGCTGATGGTCATGAAGCTGCTCGGTTTCTCGGTGAACATGATGACCATGTTCGGCATGGTGCTGGCCATCGGTATCCTGGTAGATGACGCCATCGTGGTGGTGGAGAACGTCGAGCGGTTGATGGCCGAGGAAGGCTTGTCGCCGGTGGAGGCCACCATCAAGGCGATGGGGCAGGTATCCGGGGCGATCATCGGCATCACTTTGGTGCTGGCCGCGGTGTTCCTGCCGTTGGCGTTCATGTCCGGATCGGTCGGGGTGATCTATCAGCAGTTTTCCGTCTCGCTGGCGGTGTCGATCCTGTTCTCCGGCTTCCTCGCCCTGACCTTCACCCCGGCGCTGTGCGCCACCCTGCTCAAGCCGGTGCCCCATGGCCACCATGAAAAGGGTGGTTTTTTCGGTGCCTTCAACCGCGCCTTTGCCCGCGTCACCGAGCGCTACTCGGTGATGAACAGCGCCCTGGTGGCCCGTGCCGGGCGCTGGATGCTCGCCTACGTCGGTATCCTGGTGGTGCTCGGCTACTCCTACCTGCGCCTGCCGGAGGCCTTCGTGCCAGCAGAAGACCTGGGCTACAGCATCGTCGACGTGCAACTGCCGCCCGGCGCCAGCCGGGTACGCACCGACCACACCGCCGAGGCACTGGAAAAGTACCTGATGTCGCGCGACGCGTTGGCCAGCTCGTTCATCGTCAGCGGCTTCAGCTTCTCGGGCCAGGGCGACAACGCCGCGCTGGCGTTCCCCACCTACAAGGACTGGTCCGTGCGCGGCAAGGAGCAGTCGGCAGAGGCGGAAACCGCAGCCATCAACGCCCAGTTCGCGGCCAATGGCGATGGTGCCATCACCGCGGTCATGCCTCCGCCGATCGACGGCCTGGGCAACTCCGGCGGTTTCGCCCTGCGCCTGATGGACCGTGGCGGCCTGGGGCGCGATGCGCTGCTGGCGGCCCGTGATCAGCTGTTGGCCCGCGCCAACGGCAACCCGGTGATCCTCTACGCGATGATGGAGGGCCTGGCCGAGGCGCCGCAGCTACGCGTGCAGATCGACCGCGAGAAAGCCCGCACCCTGGGCGTGAGCTTCGAGACCATCAACAGCACCCTGGCCACCGCCTTCGGTTCGGCGGTGATCAACGACTTCAGCAATGCCGGGCGCCAGCAGCGCGTGGTGGTGCAGGCCGAGCAGGGCGAGCGCATGTCCCCGGAAAGCGTGCTACGCCTGTATGCACCCAATGTCAGCGGCGAGCAGGTGCCGTTCAGCGCCTTTGTCTCCACTCGCTGGGAGGAGGGGCCGGTACAACTGGTGCGCTACAACGGTTACCCGTCGATCCGCATCGCCGGTGACGCCGCGCCCGGCTACAGCACTGGCCAGGCGATGGCCGAGATGGAGCGTCTGGTCAGCGAGTTGCCACCTGGCATTGGTTATGCCTGGACCGGCCTTTCGTACCAGGAAAAGGTGTCCAGCGGCCAGGCTGCCGGCCTGTTCGCCCTGGCCATCCTGGTGGTGTTCCTGCTGCTGGTGGCGCTGTACGAGAGCTGGGCAATCCCGCTGACGGTGATGCTGATCGTGCCGATCGGCGCCTTGGGCGCGGTCTGGGCGGTACTGCTCACCGGCATGCCCAACGACGTGTACTTCAAGGTCGGCCTGATCACCATCATTGGCCTGGCGGCGAAGAACGCCATCCTGATCGTCGAGTTCGCCAAGGAGCTGTGGGAGAAGGGTTACAGCTTGAGCGACGCCGCCATCGAGGCCGCGCGCCTGCGTTTGCGCCCGATCGTGATGACCTCCATGGCCTTCATCCTCGGCGTGGTGCCCCTGGCCATCGCCACCGGCGCCGGCGCGGCGAGCCAGCGCGCCATCGGTACCGGGGTGATTGGCGGCATGCTCAGCGCCACCTTGCTGGGCGTAGTGTTCGTGCCGATCTGTTTCGTCTGGGTGCTGAAGCTGCTCAAGCGCAAGCCGGCCCCTGTGCAACACGCTGTCGAGGTGGCGAAGTGATGGTCATGGGTAAATGTGCACTACCGTTCGTGCTGGCCTTGACCCTGGTCGGCTGTTCCCTGGCGCCGACCTACCAGCGCCCGGAGGCGCCGGTGGCGGCTGCCTGGGGCGATGCCGCCGGCCATCATGGCAAGTCGGTGGAGCAGCTGGACTGGCAGGCGTTCATCGTCGATCCGGCCTTGCGCCAACTGGTCGCCACGGCACTCGACAACAACCGCTCTCTGCGTCAGACCCTGCTCGACATCGAGCAGGCCCGAGCGCAATACCGCATCCAGCGGGCCGATCGGGTGCCTGGCCTGAGTGCCGGAGCTTCCGGCAATCGCCAGCACTTGCCGGCGGACCTGTCGAACAGCGGCAGGGAAGGGGTCAGCAGCAGCTACCAGGTGGGGCTGTCGCTGCCAGAGTACGAAGTGGACCTGTTCGGTCGGGTCAAGAGCCTGAGCGATGCGGCCCTGGAACAGTACCTGTCCACCGAGGAGGCCGGCCGCGCCGCCCGCATTGCGCTGATCGCCGATGTCAGCCAGGCCTACCTGAGCCTGGACGGTGCCGAACGGCGCCTGGCGCTGACCCGCCAGACCCTGGCTAGCCGCGAGGACTCGCTGGCCCTGGTCGGCCAGCGGCGCGCCGCCGGCACGGCCACGGCACTGGACCATCAGGAGGCGTTGGGGCTGGTCGAGCAGTCACGGGCCGAATTGGAAGGCATCGTGCGCGAGCAGCGCCAGGCCTACAACGCCCTGGTGCTGCTGCTGGGCAGCGCCGAGGCGGCCAAGTCGATTCCCGCCGAGCGGGCGCAGGCGCCGATGGTCCTGCAGGACATCGCCCCAGGCGCGCCGTCGGCGCTGATCGAGCGCCGCCCGGACATCCTCGCCGCCGAGCACCGGCTGCGGGCGCGCAATGCCGATATCGGCGCGGCGCGGGCGGCGTTCTTCCCGCGGATCAGCCTGACCGGCAGTTTCGGCACCTCCAGCGCGCAGATGTCCGGGTTGTTCGACGGTGGCTCGCGTAGCTGGACGTTCATGCCGCAACTGTCGCTGCCGCTGTTCGACGCCGGGCGCAACAAGGCCGGCCTGAACCTGGCCGAGGCGCGCAAGGACTCGGCGGTGGCCGCTTACGAAGGCACGATCCAGAGCGCCTTCCGCGAAGTGGCCGACGCCCTGGCCGCCACCGATACCTTGCGCCGCGAGGAAGCCGCGCGGCGTGCCCTGGCCGACACCAGCCGGGCGACCGTAACGCTGGCCAAGGCGCGCTATGAGGGCGGGGTGGACAACCACCTGCGCTACCTGGACGCGCAGCGCAGCGGCTATGTCAACGAAGCGGCGTTCATCGAGGCCAGCACCCAGCGCCAGCTGGCACTGGTCGATCTGTTCCGTGCCTTGGGCGGTGGCTGGCCGGCCCAAGGTTGAAATGCCTCCTTTGGTTGGGAAATCCAACCGCTTGGCCCCAGGTGTCCCTGCCTTGGGGCCTTTTTTTGCCCAGTGATAGGGGCCGAACAGGCGAGCGTTAATCGCGCAACAGATCCGGACTGTTGAAGTTACTCAATCGCGCATCGTCCTCGGCACACGCCAACCCCTGTAAACTCGCCTGCAGCAAAGCCTTCTGCAAACTCCGTTCGCCCACCTGCCAGGCTTGCTCCAGCAATGGCAACACGCGCCGGGGCAACACACTGAACATCGGCTGCCAATACCCACCCTGGCGCACCATGGCCGCGCTGTCATGCGCCACGGCCAGGCGCAGCAGGTCCTCGACCAGCGCCCGGTCGATGCGCGGCGCATCGCAGGCCAGCACTACCACCCATTCGTGCCGGGCTGCCCTGAGCCCGCTGATCACGCCGGCCAGCGGGCCGGGAAAGTCCGCTTCGGCGTCCGTGACGAGCTGGTCGGCGTAGATCGCGTAGGCCGCCTGGTTGCGGTTGCAGGAGATCACCAGGTCATCGCTCAGTGCCCGCACGGCGCGTTGCACATGCGCCACCAACGGCTCGCCACACCAGGGCACCAGCCCCTTGTCGCGCCCGCCCATGCGCTGGCCACGGCCGCCGGCAAGAATAAGGATGGAGCAGGGGGGAAGAACGTCGGGCATGAAAAAGGGTTCCGGGCAGTCAATGCCGGGAACCCTCCCATTTACCGCAGGGCTTGTCCAGTCAGGCCTGGTGGGTGGCCACCTGCGCCGCCTTGGTCTTGCCGCGCCCGGCCAGGCGCATCACCACGACGAAGAACACCGGCACGAACACCACGGCGAAGGTGGCGCTGAGCATGCCGCCGATCACCCCGGTGCCGATGGCTTGCTGGCTGGCCGAGCTGGCGCCGCTGGCGATGGCCAGCGGCACCACGCCGAGGATGAACGCCAGCGAGGTCATCACGATCGGGCGCAGACGCAGACGCGCGGCCTGGATCGTCGCGTCCGCCGCATCGACGCCTTGGTCCACCAGGTCCTTGGCGAACTCGATGATCAGGATGGCGTTCTTCGCCGACAGGCCGATCAGGGTGATCAGGCCGACCTTGAAGAACACGTCGTTGGGCAGGCCGCGCAGGGTCACCGCGAGCACCGCGCCGAGCACGCCCAGTGGCACCACCAGCAGCACCGCGGTGGGGATCGACCAGCTTTCGTACAGCGCGGCCAGGCACAGGAATACCACCAGCAGCGACAGTGCCATCAGCAGTGGCGCCTGGCTACCGGACAGGCGTTCCTGCAGCGACAGGCCGGTCCACTCCAGGCCGGCACCTGCCGGCAGCTGCGCCACCAGGCGCTCGATCTCGGCCATGGCCTCGCCCGAGCTGTAGCCGGCCGCCGGCTCGCCGGAAATCGACACCGCCGGGTAGCCGTTGTAACGGGTCAGCTGCACCGGGCCGGACTGCCAGCGGGCGCTGACGAAGGCGCCCAAGGGCACCATCTTGCCGCTGCTGTTGCGCACGTGGATTTTCAACAGATCTTCGACCTGGCTGCGCCGGTCGCCTTCGGCCTGCACCACCACCCGCTGCATGCGGCCCTGGTTGGGGAAGTCGTTGACGTAGTTCGACCCCACCGCGGTGTCGAGCACCGCGCCGATATCGGCAAACGACACGCCCAGGGCGTTGGCCTGGCGGCGGTCCACTTCCAGCTCGACCTGAGGGCTCTCCGCCAGCGATGCTTCGCGCACGTTGACCAGCACCTTGCTCTTGCGCGCCGCGTCCAGCAGTTGGTCACGAGCTTCCATCAGCCCGGTGTGGCCCATGCCGCCGCGGTCCTGCAGGCGGAACTCGAAACCGGTCGACTCGCCCAGGCCGTCCACCGGCGGCGGCAGCACCGCGTAGGCGATGGCGTCCTTGAGCTGGGTGAAGGCCATGGTGGCGCGTTCGGCGATCGACTGCGCGCTGTCGTCGCCACCGCGTTCGGACCAGTCCTTGAGCGTGGTGAAGGCCAGCGCCGCGTTCTGCCCGCTGCCGGAGAAACTGAAGCCGAGGATCAGCGTGGTGTTGGCCACGCCGGGTTCTTCGGCGTTGTGCGCCTCGATCTGCTGCCCGACCTCGATGGTGCGCGCCTGGCTGGCGCCTGGCGGCAGCTGGATGTCGGTGATGGTGTAGCCCTGGTCCTCGGTGGGCAGGAAGGCGGTGGGCAGTTGGCTGAAACCGTACACCAGCACGCCGACCAGTGCGGCGTACACCAGCAGGTAGCGACCGCTGCGGGCCAGGGCGTGGGTCACCCAGCGCTGGTAGCCGTTGCTCATGCCCTCGAAGCGGCGGTTGAACCAGCCGAAGAAGCCCTTGCGCTCATGGTGCTCGCCTTTCTCCAGCGGCTTGAGCAGGGTGGCGCACAGGGCCGGGGTCAGGCTCAGGGCGAGGAACGCCGAGAACAGGATCGACACCGCCATCGACACCGAGAACTGCTGGTAGATCACCCCCACCGAGCCTTGCATGAAGGCCATCGGCAGGAACACCGCCACCAGCACCAGGGTGATGCCGACGATGGCGCCGCTGATCTGGCCCATGGCCTTGCGCGTGGCTTCCTTGGGCGGCAGGCCTTCCTCGGCCATGATCCGCTCGACGTTTTCCACCACGACGATGGCGTCGTCCACCAGGATGCCGATGGCCAGCACCATGCCGAACAGGGTCAGTACGTTGACCGAGAAACCCAGCACGCTCATCGCTGCGAAGGTGCCCATCAGCGCCACCGGCACCACCAGGGTCGGAATCAGCGTGTAACGGAAGTTCTGCAGGAACAGGAACATTACCGCGAACACCAGCACCATGGCCTCGAGCAGGGTGTTGATCACCTGCTTGATCGAGACCTTGACGAAGGGCGAGGTGTCGTAGGGGATGTCGTACTTCACCCCGGCCGGGAAGTAGCGCGCCAGCTCGTCGAGCTTCTGCTTGACCAGGGTCGCGGTTTCCATGGCGTTGGCGCCGGGCGAAAGCTTGACGCTGAAGGCGCTGGTGGCCTTGCCGTTGAGGCGGGTGCCGTACTGGTATTCCTGGGCCCCGATCTCGACCCGCGCCACGTCACCGACAGTGACCGTGGAGCCGTCGGTGTTGGCGCGCAGGACGATGGCGGCGAACTCCTCGGGGGTGCTCAGCTGGCCCTTGACCACCACGTTGGCGGTGATCTCCTGGGTCGGTCGGCTCGGCAGGTCGCCGATGCTGCCGGGGGCGACCTGGGCGTTCTGCGCGGCGATGGCCTCGGCCACGTCGTTGGGCGTGAGGTTGAAACCGACCAGCTTGGCCGGGTCGATCCAGATGCGCATGGCCCGTTCGGAGCCATACAGCTGCGCCTTGCCGACGCCCTTGAGGCGACGGATCTCGTTCATCACGTTGCGCGCGAGAATGTCCGACAGGGCGATCTCGTCGAGGCTGCCGTCCTCGGAGGTGAGGGTGGCCAGCAACAGGAAGCCGGTAGACACCTTCTCCACCTGCAGGCCTTGCTGGGTGACCGGGCGCGGCAGGCGCGACTCGATCACCTTGAGGCGGTTCTGCACGTCGACCTGGGCCATGTCCGGGTTGGTGCCGGGCTGGAAGCTGGCGGTGATGGTGGCGCTGCCCAGGCTGCTCTGGGATTCGAAATAAAGCAGGTTGTCGGCACCGTTGAGCTCCTGCTCGATGATGCTGACCACGCTCTCGTCCATGGTCGCCGCCGAGGCGCCGGGGTAGACGGCGTAGATTTCCACCTGCGGCGGTGCCACGTCGGGATACTGGGCCACCGGCAACTGCGGGATGGCCAGGGCGCCGACCAGGAGGATGAACAGGGCCACCACCCAGGCGAACACCGGGCGGTCGATGAAGAACTGCGGCATGGATCAGGCCCTCATTGGCCGTTGTGTTGGGCGACTGCGGTGGCGCCTGGTTGTTCGTCGACTTGCACCTGGTCGCCGGCCTTGACGTGTTGCAGGCCCTCGACCACCACGCGGTCACCCGGGGCCAGGCCCTCGCTGACGATCCAGCGGTCGCCCTGGGCGCTGCCCAGGGTCACCTGGCGTTCGCTGATACGGTCCTGCGGGTCGACCAGCAGCACCTTGGGCACACCGGCGCTATCGCGCAGGATGGCGCGTTGCGGCACGCTGATGCCCTGAGGCTGCACGGCCTGGTCCAGGCGCACGCGCACATAGCTGCCGGGCAGCAGGTCGAGGTCCGGGTTGGGGAACTCGCTGCGCAGGGTGATCTGGTTGGTGCTCGGGTCGACGCTGATATCGGAGAACAGCAGCTTGCCGGCCAGCGGGTAGGCGCTGCCATCGTCCTGGATCAGCGTGGCCTTGACTTGGTCGCGGCCCACCTGCTGCAGCTCGCCGGCACGCAGCGAGCGGCGCAGGGCGTTGAGTTCGCGGGTCGACTGGGTGACGTCGGCGTGGATCGGGTTCAACTGCTGGATGGTGGCCAGCGGCGTGGTCTCGCTCTGGCCGACCAGCGCGCCCTCGGTTACCAGGGCGCGGCCGATGCGCCCGGAGATCGGTGCGGTGACGGTGGCATAGCCCAGGTTCAGGCGCGCGCGTTCCAGCGCCGCCTTGGCTTCGCCGACCGCAGCGTCGGCCTGGAGGAAGGCGGCGCGGGCGTTGTCGTACTCCTGGCGGCTGACGGCCTTGTCCTCGACCAGTTCACGGTAGCGCTGCTCCTGCAGGCGCGCCTGGTACAGCGTCGCCTCGGCCTTGGCCAGGGTGGCGCGGGCGCTGTCGAAGTCGGCCTTGAACGGTGCCGGGTCGATCAGGAACAGCACGTCGCCTTGTTTCACGTCGCTGCCTTCGCGGTACACCCGCTTGAGCACCACGCCGGCCACCCGGGCGCGCACCTCGGCGGTGCGGGGGGCAAGGATGCGGCCGCTGAGTTCGGTGCTGATGGCCAGCGGCTGCACGGCAAGGGTTTCGACCCGGACCTGGGAGGGCGGGGCCTTTTCTTCCTGCTCGGCGGCGTCGTTGCAAGCGGCCAGGGAAAGGGTCATCAGCGCCAGTAGCGCCAGAGGGCGCAGGCGCAAAGCACGGAGCGTGGACATACGGATCTTCCAGGTTTGATCCAGCGTATGCTAAAGCAGCCGTTCGGGTGACGGCTGTTAAGCTGTGTTGGGCGTGTGTGAAAAAGTGTGAACAATGGGCGGTGGCCCGCCCGGGATTCTATATCCTGCCTTACTTCAATCTTTCGTCAAATCCCCTTATGCCGAACATTCTCCTGGTCGAAGACGACAGCGCGTTGTCCGAACTGATCGCCAGCTACCTGCAACGCAACGATTTCCATGTCCGGGTGATTGCCCGCGGCGACCATGTGCTGGACGAATTCCGCCGGCAGAAACCGGACCTGGTGATTCTCGACCTGATGCTGCCGGGCCTGGACGGCCTGCAGGTATGCCGCCTGCTGCGCCAGGAGAGCCAGAGCCTGCCGATCCTCATGCTGACCGCCCGCGACGACAGCCACGACCAGGTGCTGGGGCTGGAGATGGGCGCCGACGACTACGTCACCAAGCCGTGCGAGCCCCGCGTGCTGCTGGCCAGGGTGCGCACGTTGCTGCGCCGCAGCAGCGTCAACGAGCCGCGCCTGGACTGCGACCTGATCCAGATCGGCGGGCTGTGCATCGACCTGGCCGAGCGCACGGTCACCTGGCGCGGCGAAGAGGTGGAACTGTCCAGCGGCGAGTACAACCTGCTGGTGGTGCTGGCGCGCAACGCCGGCGAGGTGATGAGCCGTGACCGCATCCTCCAGCAATTGCGCGGCATCGAGTTCAACGGCACCGACCGTTCGGTGGACGTGGCCATCTCCAAGCTGCGCCGACGTTTCGACGACAGCGCAGGTGAAGCGCGCAAGATCAAGACCGTATGGGGCAAGGGCTACCTGTTCAGTCGCGTCGAGTGGGAGTACTGATACGCCATGCTGAAGATCCTGGTGCGGTTGTACCTGGTGATCATCGTCGCCTATGCCGGGGCGATCGCGCTGATTCCCGACACCATCGTCGGTTTGTTTCACGATCGCTTCATGGCCTACAACCTCGACCAGGCCAAGGGCGTGCAGACCCTGATCGTGCGCCAGTTCCAGCAGGCCCCGCGGGAGCAGTGGCCGACGGTGGAAAAGGAACTGGCCGCGGCGTTCAAACCGTTGGAGGTGCGCTTGCTACGCATGGACGACGCCGAGCTGAGCAGCGAGGAAAAGGCCCGGCTCGAGCATGGCCTGTATGTGGTGCGCATGGCCGACTGGGGCTATTACGAAACGGCGCTGGCGCCGCTGGACCAGGACTGGCTGGTACGCCTGCACTCGCCGGACGACCCGCTGGACATCAACGTGCTGTCCTGGGGCGTGACCGTGCTGATCGGCGCGGCCATGCTCGGCTGCCTGTTGCTGTGGGTATGGCCGCACTGGCGCGACCTCGAGCGCCTGAAGGACACCGCCCGGCGCCTGGGGCGCGGCGAGATGTCCGAGCGCACGCATATCTCGCCGCGCTCGAACATCGGCGAGCTGGCCGGGGTGTTCGACACCATGGCCAGCGACCTGGAGCGCCACGTCAATCAGCAGCGTGAACTGCTCAACGCGGTGTCCCACGAGCTGCGCACGCCATTGACCCGCCTGGACTTCGGCCTGGTGCTGCTGTTCGACGAGGTGCCGCCGGCCAGCCGCAAACGCCTGCTGGGGCTGGTGGGCCATGTGCGCGAGCTGGACGAGCTGGTGCTTGAGCTACTGTCCTACAGCCGCCTGGAAAGCGCCGACCAGGCCCGCGAGCGGGTCGAGGTGTCGTTGCTCGAGCTGGTGGACAGCGTGCTCGGTGGTTTCGCCGAAGAGCTCGACGATCGCGGCATCCAGTGGGAGGTGCAATGCGACACCGACCTGCCACGCTTCGTCCTCGATCCGCGACTGACTGCTCGCGCGGTACAGAACCTGGTGCGCAACGCCATGCGCTACTGCGACGAAAGCCTGCTGCTGCGCTTGCGCCTGGAAGAGGATGGCGCCTGCCTGGTGACGGTCGAGGACGACGGCATCGGCATTCCAGTCGAGGAGCGTGAGCGGATCTTCCAGCCGTTCTACCGGCTGGACCGCAGCCGCGATCGCAACACGGGTGGTTTCGGCTTGGGCTTGGCGATCAGCCGGCGGGCCATCGAAGGGCAGGGCGGCACGCTCACAGTGGCGCAATCGGCGTTGGGTGGGGCGCAGTTCAGGATTCGCTTGCCAGCCGGTTGATGCAGCGCCTGGGCCGGCCTCATCGCGGGGCAAGCCCGCTCCCACGCTGATGATGGACACTGGTGTGGGAGCGGGCTTGTCCCGCGATGGTCATTGTCCTGACAAGCTTGCCGACCAGGTCACGAAGCGGTCCTTGCCCGTGTGCTTGGCTTCGTACAGGGCCTGGTCAGCCCGGATCAGCGCCGAGCTCAGGGTATCGCCGCTATCGATCCGGGCCAGGCCGATACTGATGGTCACCGGGTGTGCCCCGAGGTCCTCGCGCACCCGCTGGCACAGCCTCGCAACTTGCTGCTCGGCGCCTGTTTCATCCAGCCCCTGGAAGAAGATCGCGAATTCCTCGCCGCCCAGCCGGGCGATCTCGTGGCCGATCATCGCCGCCTTTATGTGCGCCGCCACGCGCTTGAGCACCTCGTCGCCGATGTCGTGACCGAAGCGGTCGTTGACCTGCTTGAAATTGTCGATGTCGATCATCGCCAGGTACTGTTCGCCGGCCTGTTGCAGCTGCTTTTCGGCCTTGGCCATGAAGGAGCGACGGTTGGGGATGTTGGTCAGCGCATCGATATAGGCTTGCTCCAGCAGTACCTTGGTCAGGTAGAAGTTGTGCAGCTTGGCCTGGCGGATGCGCAGGTAGCTGTAGATCACCAGGCCGCTGAGGCATACCGCGTAGCTGATCAGCATCGCGCCTTCGAGCTCCAGGGCTTCGATACGCGTGTGGAGGAAAGGATTGAGCATGATCCAGGTGATGCCCATGGCGCAGAAGAACGACCAGCGTCGCACCGGTAGCACCGACACGGTGTACAGCACGGTAGAGACTCCGAGCACCAGCCATACCGGGCGCAGGGCGATGGGAATGCCCTCGATCACCAGGCGCATGGCCAGGGTAATCACCGCCACGAACAGCAGGTTGAGCACGTCGAAATGCTGGCTCCTGCGGGTGAAGCCCAGGACCACGGTGAGGCTGCACAGCAGGGCGATGAACATCCCGGACAGCCAGGTGAAGCCCTGGCCGCCGAGGTAGCTTACGATCAGGTCGAAGACCAGCCAGATGGCGATGCCGATGCAGAAGATCAGCAGGCAGAAACGGCGCATGGCCTCGAATTCGTGCTGGCGGAACTCGGCGCGCAGGGCGGCGGGGGCGACCTGCTGGCGGATGTGGGCTTCGAGGGTCTTGTACATGCTGGAGGATGCCCTCGGCTATTGTGCGGGTCTTGCCGGCCCTGTCACGGGCAAGCCCGCTCCCATAAAGGTTGGGTGCTGGTATTCGTGGGAGCGGGCTTGCCCCGCGATGAGATTCGTTCAGGCGGCTGGTTTCAATCCCTGGAAAGCGTCCCTCTGGCCCAGGGCCGATAGCGCAGGGCGAACACGGCTTGGGCGTGGCAACCTCCGCTCAGCGCCGGCTGCGCAGGTTCGGCGTGGAACGGTTGGCCAGGCTTGCTGACCTGGCGAAATGCCTCGCGCACGATGCCCACCCGGCAGGGCAGGGCCTGTTCATAGCCTTGGCGTACCAGCGGCGTCAGGCGCCCCGTGCCGGCGCCGTCCTGCCACCAGACGTTCAGGCCAAGGCTGGCCAACTGCTCCAGCCACGCGCCATTGACCCGTGGCGATAGCTGGCCGGCGCTGAACGCGCTGATATGCAGGGGCTTGTCCAGTTGCCGGTTGAAAGCCTGCAATTGCGTGTGCAGCGCATCGCGCCTGGCCGGGTCGCGAAAGTGCAGGTCGTCCAGTTCCATGGGCAGGTACCAGCCGGCCACCGGCAGCGCCCAGTCGGCCTTGAGCTGCTGATACTGGGTGAGCGAGCGTCCCAGCTGTGCCTTGAAGTAACTGTTCAGGCCTTCGTCGTCGAGCTGTTCGAGGCGCTGGTAGTAGGCCGGATCCATGTACAGGCCCAGCACCAGCTCGAGGCCTTGGGCCCGCGCTTCGCGCAGGCTCCCGGCCAGCCAGCCCTCGGAGCCTCCAAAGTCGCTGTCGCCGTAGGCGCTCCACTGCACGATCAGGGTCTTGCCGCCCTGGGCCACGGTGGCTCGCCACAGGTTTTGCCACTGCGCCGGGGTGACGTCCGCGTCACGGTTGAGCGGCTGGTAGAACAGGCGCTGGTCGGCCTGGGCGGGTAGCCACAGGATCAGCAGGCAGAGAGCCAGGAAGCTACGCATCAGAAGTTCATCTCCACACCCAGCAGTACGCCGTTGCCGCGCTCGTAGAGGTTGCCGCCCAGTGCCTGCTGGTACTCGGCGCGTACTTTCAGCGAACCGCGATAGGCGTTGTAGCGGTCATCGTCGAACCACCACTGCCAGCGCACGCCGACCCCGGCGCGGGCGTCCTGGCGCCAGTCGTTGCTCGGGTCCTGGCTGGAAAATTCGAGAAAGCCGTAGGGCATGATCGTCTGCGGCGACTGGCTGGCCAGTTTCCACGCATGGCCCTGCTGGAAGCGCGACAGCCAGGCATGGTCGCCGGCACGGGTCCACCAGGCGGCGTCGAGGTAGAGGAAGCGCTCGTCCCAGTCGTCCTCGTCGATACGCCAGTCGTTGCGGTACTTGCCCTGATCCAGGAACGAAGCCGTGGTGCGCAGCAGCAGGTCGTTGCTCGATTCGGCGTTGTGACGCAGGTCGCCCCAGTTGCCACCGACCTTGGCCGGGCTGAGCAGTTCGCCCAGGCTCAGGCCGCTGTAGTGCGTGCTGTCGATCTGGCGCTGGTGGTACAGCTCGGCGTACAGGTTGAGGTTGGCCTGACCGAGCGGCTTGTAGCGCAGGCCAACACCGGTGCCCATGCTCTGCGCATAGTCGGTGCGGCTCTGGCCACCGAACAGCACGCGGCCGTAGACCGACAGGGTGCTGCCATTGCGGCTGGGCTCCTCGCCCAGGGCGTGGTCCCACATCGCCAGCTGCACGTTCTGCGAGCGGGCCCGGCGCGAGGTGCCGCTGCGTTCGCCGCTGTCGAGGAACTTGTCGTTGGTCGAAGTGCCGGCGGGCGACCAGGTGCTGGCCAGGGTGATGCTGTCGCGGCGCGACAGAGCTTCATGGGCGCGGCGCTGGCGGTACTTGCGCGCCTCAAGGCTGCCGTACTCGTCGTCGCCGTCGACCAGGTTGCGCTCCACTTCCAGTACCCGGCGCAGCTCGCGGCGGGCCGAGGCACTGTCCTCGACCTCGTCGTAGCGCAGGGCCAGGGTTTCGCCCAGGCGGTAGTCCTCGGGGAAGTCGCGGCTGGCGCGCTCCAGGTAGGGTATGGACTGGCGGCGTTGCTGCTTGTCCGCCGAGCCCGCCAGGCGCATGCCGTAGTCGGCGCGGTAACGCGGCTGGTCCGGCGCCAGGCGCACGGCCTCGGCCAGCCAGGCGCTGCTCTGGGCGCTGTCGCCGGCCTGCTGGGCGGTGCCGGCGGCAGCGTAGTAGTGATCGGCGCGCGGGGCATGACGCAGCGCTTCGCGCTGGAAGGCCAGGGCCTGCTGCGGGTTGCCCTGGCGCTGGGCAATGGCGGCGCCCAGCGCCCAGTCGTCGGCACTCTGGTGCGCCGCCGCATCCCAGTGGCGGCGGGCGGCGTCGGCGTCACCGGCGTTCAGTGCGCCACGGGCGGCGGTCAGGCGCGCATTGTCGGTCCAGGCGCTGGCCGGCAGGCTGTTCCAGATCGGCAGCGCTGCCTCTGAGTCGCCGGAGGCTTCCAGGGCGTAGGCCAGGGGCAGGCGGCTACCGCTATCGCCCAGGCGTTCGGCGGCCTGGTAATAGACCACAGCTTCGCCGGGCTGATCAGGCATGGCGCAGCGCCCCAGGGCGCGATACTGCCCGGCTTCGACCGGGGTGGCCGGGATGGCCTTGCGCACGGCGTCGCACTGGCCGGCTTCGGCCAGGCGGCCCAGTAGCTGGCCACGGGTGACGGCATCGACCCGTGGCACCAGGGAGAGCATGCGTGGCCCGTCCAGCGGGCCGTCGTTACGCGCATAGAGATTGCCCAGGCGTTGCAGCAGCGAGGGCGTCAGCCTGCCCTGGCGACGCGCGTAGGCGTTGTCGAGCAGCTGCCGGGCGCGCTCGCTCTGGCCGCTTTCGAGCAGCATGAAGCTGGCTTGTTCCAGGGCGGCGAGATCGCCGGTCTGTCGGTAGCGTTGCTCCCACTGCGTCGCGGTGCGCGGTTGCGCAGGCTGCGCGGGTTCGCCATACAGGCGTTGCCTGAGGATGGCATAGCTGCGCGGATTGTCGCGGGCCTGGCATTGGCCGAGCTGCTCGCGGGCCAGCTTCAGGTCCTTGTGGGACAGCCAGTCGACGGTCTCCAGGCACGGGCGTTGCAGTTCATTGCTCAGCTGGCGCACCAGCGGCGCATCATCGCCTTCACGGGCCAGCTCCCACAGCTGCTGGCGTTGCTCGGGGTGCTGCAGTTGCTCGGCGGGCAGGCTCTGCAGCCAGCGCTCGGCCTGCTGGTTATAGCCCATGGCGATGGCGCGGTTGGCCATGGCCAGGCGGGCGCGGGTCGCCGCTTCCTGGGAAGGTGCGCTGGCCAGGAGTGAGTTCAGGCCCTTTTCATCGACTTGCTGGATATATGCATTGGCCAGGCGCTGCCAGTCCTGCGGGGGCAGTTGGCCCTGGTCGGCCAGCGGCTGCAACTGATCGATGGTCTCTCCCCAGTTGCGCAACTGCTCGGCGAAGTTGGCCCGGGTCATGCGCAACACCATGCCATCGTCGCGCACCGGCAGATGGTTGAGCCACTCCAGGGCCTTGGCCGCGCCGCCGAACTTGGCCAGGCTGACGCTGTAGGCCTGCCACAGGCGCACGCGCTGCTGGCCCTGGCTGTCGGCGAGCCAGGCCTCCACCTGGCTCGCGGCCGGCGGGTCCTGTTCGATCCAGGTCAGGCGCAGTTCCAGCAGGGCATCGGCGTGTTCGGGATTGTCGTCGAGGTCTTCGGCAATGGCCTGGGCTTCCTTGTACCGACGTTGATGGGCCAGGGCCTCGGCCAGCAGGGCGCGGGCCTCGTTGTTGTTCGGCACGCGCCCCAGCACATGGCGGGTCAGGCGCTCGACCTCGGCCCAGTTGTCTTTCTGCGCCTCCCGATAGCCACGCTCCATGAAGGGGTAGCTGGTGAAGCGCTGGAAGTCGGTCATCGGCTTGGTCGGTGCGGCCAGGGCGGAAGAACACAGCAACAGGCTGGCGATGGTCAGGGAAAGACGGGGCGTCATGCCACCTCCCGGGTCAGGTCGTAGGCGGCCTGCTGTTCGCTGGCCTGCTCGGCGAGGGCTTGCTGCAGCACCTCCTCGGTGATGATGCCGCGGGCGATCAGGTGCTCGCCCAGGCTCTGCTGCTCAGGGTTGAAGTCGATCAGGGCCTGGTTGAACAGGGTCACCGGCACCATGCCGCGCACTTGCAGCAGCGAACCGAGCATCACCTGGTGGGTACCGACCCTCTCCAGCAGCGCGGCATCGTCCTGGTGGCGTTCGAGTACCTCGAGCATTTCCCGGGTCTCGGGTTTCTGCCAAGGGCTCGGGTAGTGATAGCGCAGGCCCAGGGTAACGCGCCCCTGCGGCGCCAGGCGGGCACGCACCGGGCGTTTGAGCTGGCGGCTGATGACCCCCAGCGAGACCTGGCTGACCGGGCTTTCGCTGGCCACCACCAGGGTGTCGCCGTCTTCGTCCACCGGCAGCACGCCGTAGTGCGTGGCGAGCTTGCGCGGCAGCTTGGCGATCAGCGCCGGGGCGATCTTGAACGGATTGAGCGGTGCCCAGGGCAGGTCCAGTTGCTCGGCCAGGGTCTCGACCAGCTGTTCGCTGGTGAGCCAGCCGCGCAGCAGCAGCTCGCGTCCGAGCCGCCGCCGAACCGGGCTGGTGATGGCCTGCTCCAGCTGTTCTTCGCTGATCAGGCCTTTCTCCACCAGGCGATGGCCCAGCGGGGTGCGTGCCGGCGCGGCGAGGGCAGGGAACTCGTGGGTGGTCTTGTCCCAGGCCACCCGCCGCGAATCGCCCATCTCCATCACCTGGCGCAGGGCGCGCAGGTTGGCGAAGAAGTTGACGAAGTTGCTCCACATCATTCGTGGTGCCGAGAGCAAGCCTTCGAAGACGCCTTAGTAGCGGGTGACGAACCAGAACCGCTGGAACAGGCGATTGAACAGCAGCAGGCCGTTGAGCCACAGCAAGGTGCTGAGCAGCGTGCTGTCGCTGAGGATCGACATGAACCGCCACGACTCCGGCGCGATCACCGTGACCAGCCACATGGCCAGCAGCACCAGCAGCAACAGGTTGACCAAAAAACTCAACAGATAGGCGAACAGCCCGCGGCGGTCGCGCCAGAGGAAGTAGTTGAGCGCGCCCTTGCGGCTCCAGCCGAGGTTGCTGGTGCCCTGGAACACGATGCCGACGATCCACCGCGATTTCTGGCGGATGGCGTGCTGCCAGTCACGGGGAAAATGCTCGCGCACGCAGATCACCTGGGCAAACTCGCGGCTCATGCCGGGGCGCCACTCCTGCTTGAGGGCCAGCGCAGGGTCGGTGATGGAATAGCGGGCGAAGATGCACTTCATGCCCTTTTGCTTGAGGCGAAAACCGATGTCGTAGTCTTCGGTGAGGCTCTGCACATCGAAGGCGATGCCGTCGCCGTCCTCCAGCAGCGCGCTGATCGCCCGGCGGCTGAAACAGGTGCCGACGCCGGCGCTGGGCACCTGGCCGGTGAGCGCCTCGCGCACGATGACGTCCTTGCCGTGGTTCTCGGCGAACTCGTCGACGTAGTGGCCGGCGGTGAAGCCCTTCCATTCCGGGGCGTAGGGGTACACCGGGATCTGGATCATGTCCTTGTTCGGCAGCAGGTAGTTGAACAGGCGCAGTTCCATGGGCGAGATGACGTCCTCGGCGTCATGCAGGATGAACCCGGCGAACTCGATGCGCGCGTCCTGCTGGAAACGCAGGATGGCGTCGATGATGTTGTTCAGGCAGTCGGCCTTGCTGGTGGGGCCGGGGCGGGCGCAGACCACCTTGTGCACGTTGGGGTAGTGCAGGCACACGGCGTCGACGTCGGCCTGGGTCTGCGGGTCGTTGGGGTAGGTGCCGACGAAGATCTGGTAGTTCTCGTAGTCGATGGTCGAGGCGGCCAGGCGCGCCATCTCGCCGACCACGCCGACCTCGTTCCAGGCCGGCACCATGATCGCCAGGGGCTTCTCCGGCACTTCGAACAGGCGCTTTTCGTCGGCCTTGTCGAACTTGTCGTAGATCCGGAAACGCCGGATCAGTTTGCGGCCCCAGTAGCACAGGTCGATGAACAGGTCGTCCAGGCCCAGCAGGAACATCAGTGTCGCCAGGATGATGGCAAGGATCTTCAGGCCGAACAGGACATAGGTGAGGAAATCGATGAAGGCCAGGCTCATGCGTTGTCCCGTGCGGCGGATTGCTCGGCGAACCAGCGGCTCAGGCGTTCGGCGATGCGCTCGCTGGCATGGCCGTCACCGAAGGGGGTGTAGACCTGGGCCATACGCTCGTAGGCCGACGGGTCATCGAGCAACTGGCTGGTCTCCTGGACGATGCGCTCGGTGAGCGTGCCGACCAGCTTGACCGTGCCGCCCTTGAGCACGGCGGGTCGCTCGGTGACCTTGCGCAGCACCAGCACCGGCTTGCCCAACGCGGGGGCCTCTTCCTGCACGCCGCCCGAGTCGGTGAGGATGATATGGGCGCGGTTCATCAGCCAGACGAAGTGCGGGTAGTCCTGGGGCGCGACCAGATGGATGTTGTCGCGCCCCGAGAGCACGCTGTACACCGCGTGCTGCACCTGTGGGTTGAGGTGCACCGGGTAGAGGAACTGTACGTCGGGGTAGCGCAGGGCCAGTTCGGCCAGGGCCAGGCAGATGCGTTCGAAGCCGCTGCCGAAATTTTCCCGGCGGTGGCCGGTGATCAGCACCATGCGCTGGTCGTCGCGCAGCACATTGAGCGGGGAGTTGGCGGCGGGGCGCCAGTTGTCCTTGTTCAGCTTGTCGCGCATCCACAGCAGGGCGTCGATCACCGTGTTGCCGGTGACCTCGATGTGCTCGGGCGGCACGCCTTCGCGGATCAGGTTGGCGTCGGAGTCGCGGGTGGGGGTGAAGTGCAGGTCGGCGAGCACGCCGGTCAAGCGTCGGTTGGCCTCCTCGGGCCAGGGCTGCTGCAGGTTGCCGGTGCGCAAGCCGGCCTCGACATGGCCGATAGGAATGTGACGGTGGAAGGCGGCCAGCGAGGCGATGAAGCTGGTGGTGGTGTCGCCGTGGACCAGGACGATATCGGGCCTGACCTGTTCATAGGCCTGGTCGAGCTTGTCCAGCAGGTCGCGGGCCAGGCCGTTGAGGGTCTGGTTCTGGGTCATCACCTGCAGGTCCTGGTCGACCTCGAGGCCAAAGGCGGTGAGGACCTGTTCGAGCATTTCGCGGTGCTGGCCGGTGGAGCAGATCTGCAGGTCGACCTCGGGCCAGTCGCGCAGGACGCGGGCCAGCGGGGCCATCTTGATCGCTTCGGGGCGGGTACCGAATACCATCATCACGGTGTAAGCCATCGTGTAGTTCCTCGTTCGATTCCCTGGACGAAGGTGTACGACGTGTCGACGCTTGCCAGTCATGAATACAAGCAGTCGATCATAGGGTTGTCCAATGCGCGGCATGCCCCAAGACGTGCCGGGCAGGCCTTGGCCGAGAGGCTTCGAGGCATGGGTCGTGCCGGCGGAAGGTGGTGCCGGACGCCAGGGATGGGTGTTGCGGAAACGGTTATGCTAATTTTTCTTGATTGAACGGTCAGTCAATAAAGTATTTCTGACTTTTTCTTGAGGCTTACTTCTTGTAGCTTTGCGGGTCTTTTATTCAAGGAGTTGAACATGCAAGGCAAGGCGCGCAAGGTCGTCCAGGCCATCCTTTACGAGGCCATCGCCGTGGCTTGCGTGGCACCGGCGCTGGAGCTGGCGTTCGGCGCGGGCATGGCGCAGTCGACGGTATTGTCGGTCCTCATGTCGGGCATCGCGATGAGCTGGAACATGGCCTACAACTGGGCCTTCGAGCGCTGGGAGGCGCGCCAGCACAAGCGCAGCCGCACCTTGCTGCGGCGCCTGCTGCATGCCTTGGGTTTCGAGGGCGGGCTGGTGCTGATCCTGCTGCCGCTGGTGGCGTACTGGCTGGATATCGGCCTGTGGGCGGCGCTGGTCACCAACCTGGCGTTGTTCGTGTTCTTCTTCGTCTATGCGTTCGTGTTCCAGTGGGGCTTCGACAAGGTTTTCGATGTGCCAGTCTCGGCGCAGGGCTGCTGATCGGGGCTTTTCGCACAAGCCCCTGGGATTCCCCTTTGAATCGCGCATCGCCAATAATCCGTATTCACCCTTGCCAGGCTCGCATCAATGCCGCGCCCTATCATCCTGCCGCTCGCCGAGAACTACCGCCATGGCGAGCACATCGCCCCGCATTGCCATGACCGCGCCCAGCTGATCCATGCCATCAGCGGCGTGGTCACGGTCAGTGCCCGCGAGGGCAACTGGGTGGTTCCCCCTGGGCGAGGTGTGTGGGTACCGGCGGCTGTCGAACATGAGCTGCGCATGGCCGGCGTGGTGCGCATGCGCACCCTGTTCGTCGACCCGGGCGCGCGCCCGGACTTGCCGCGTCAATGCCAGGTGATCGAGATCTCGCCGTTGCTGCGCGAACTGATCATCCGCGCCATGGACATCGCCCCCGATCATCCGGCGCAAGGCCGCGAGGCGCGGATCATGCAACTTATCCTCGACGAGATCCGCGTGCTGCCGGTGTTCGCCCTGCATGTGCCGAGCCCGCATTCGGCGCACCTGCAAGGACTGTGTGAAGCGCTGCGCCAGGCCCCGTCCGAGGACTGGAGCCTGGCCCGCGCCGCGGCCTACAGCGGCTTGAATGCGCGCACCCTGACTCGCGCCTTCCAGCGCGAGACCGGGTTGAGCCTGGTGCAATGGCTGCGGCGCATGCGCCTGTTGGCCAGCCTGGATGCCCTGGCGGCCGGACAGTCGGTGCTGGAGGTGGCGCTGGACCTGGGCTATGACAGCCCCAGCGCGTTCAGCGCGATGTTCCGCCGTACCCTCGGGGTGTCGCCATCGGTCTACTTCGGCAGGACCGCCGAGCGCTGGTAGGCCAGCCCCGCTGCTTCGTCCCAGCCGCCGCCCAGCGCGGTGAACAGGTTCACCTCGGCCAGCAACTGCGCCAGGCGATCACTGATCAGGCCTTGCTGGGCGCTGAACAGCGAGCGCTGCGCATCGAGGAACGTCAGGCTGCTGTCGATGCCGTTGCGGTAGCGATTCTCGGCCAGGTCGTGGTAGCGCTGACTGGCCTCGACCAGGTCGCGTTGGGCCTGCAGCTGCTGCTGGTAGGTGGTGCGCGCCGCCAGGCCGTCGGCCACCTCCTGAAAGGCGGTCTGGATCGATTTCTCGTAGCGCGCCACCTGCATGTCCTTTTGCAGCTTGGCGTAATCGAGGCTCGCGCGCAGGCTGCCAGCGTTGAACAGCGGCAGGTTCACTTGCGGCTGGAACAGCCAGCTACCGGTGCCGGCATCGAACAGATCGGCCAACTCGCGGCTGCTGCTGCCGGCGTTGGCGGTCAGGCTGATGCTTGGGAAGAACGCCGCCCGTGCCGCGCCGATGTTGGCGTTGGCGGCCTGCAACTGGTATTCGGCCTGGCGAATATCCGGCCGGCGCTGCAGCAGGTCGGCGGGCAGGCCGGCCGGCACCCGGGCGATCTGCTCGTTGGCCAGGGGCAGGGGCGGCAGGTGTTCATCGACCTGCGCGCCGACCAGGCGCTGTAACTGGTTGAGGTCCTGGGCGGCCAGGCGGGTATAGCGCGCGACGGCGGCGCGGGTGCTGTCGACCCGGGTGGTGGCCTGGATCTGGTCGAGCGCCGACAGCGTGCCGGTGCGGCGCTGGCGCTGGGTCAGGCGTAGGCTTTTCTCGTCGGCCTGCAAGGTCTGGCGCGACAGGGCCAGCAGTTCCTGGTCGGCGCGCCAGGTCAGGTAGGCGCCGGCAACGCTGCTGATCAGGCTGAGCTCGGCGCCACGCCGTGCCTCGTCGGTAGCCAGGTAACTGAGCAGGGCCTGGTCGCTGAGGCTGCGCAGGCGGCCGAACAGGTCCAGCTCATAGGCGCTGATGCCGATGGTGGCCGATTGCTGTGTGCTGATCACGCCTTCGCCACCGGTACGCCGCCGTGGCAGGTACTGGCGTGTGCCTTGGGCATTGGCGGCGATCTTCGGCAGTAACTCGGCGCGCTGGATGCGGTATTGGGCGCGGTAGGCTTCGGCGTTGAGCACGGCCACGCGCAGGTCGCGGTTGTTGGCCAGCGCGGTGTCGAGCAGTTGGCGCAGCACCGGGTCGCGGAAGACCCCCTGCCAGTCGCGGGGCAGTGCCGTGGTGGGCGGCCCGCCCCGATAGGCGGGGCCGGTGGGGTATTGCTCGGCGCTGGGCGAGGGGGGGCGCTGGTAGTCGGGGGCCAGGCTGCAGCCGGTCAGCACGAGGGCAAGCAAGGGTAGTGTGATTTGCCGCATGGCAGGGTCTCTGGGTTCAGGTGCCGGCCATCCAGCGGGCCAGGCCGTGGCGTCCGCTGACGCCGAGCTTGGCGGTGGCGCGTTTGAGGTAGGTCTCGATCGAGCTGCTCTTCACGTTCAGGCGCTGGGCCATCTGCGGCACGGTGCCACCGGTGAGCAGGCCGATGCACACCTCCTGCTCGCGGCTGGACAGGCGGATTGCGTCTTGCTCCAGGCGCTCGGTGAACACCTGGCGCAGCGATCCGGCCTCATCGGGCAGTAGGCCGCCCGGGCGGCGACTGGCCGACTGCAGGAACAGCTGGGCGTGATGCTCGACCAACGGCAGCAGTGTGTCGGACAGGCGCTTGAGCAGCGACAGCTCGGCCAGCGAGAACATTCCCTCGCTGCGCAGCCGTTGGCAGCAGATGACCCAGCGCCGGTTGCCGCTGCGCGATACCAGGTTGCACTGGTGCACGGGGGCGTTTATCTGGATCAGCAGCGGGTCTTCCATGCGCATGATGCTTTGCAGCAGGGGGTGGCGCAGAGGCTCCTGAACCGGTGTTTCTTCGGGGCGGCCGGCACTGCCCAGTGCCTTGACCTGGCGGATGCTGGCCTGGTCGCTGTCGAGGGTCCATTCGCTGAGGTCGAGGCGATGGAGCGGCACCTGGTCACCGATCAACTGGAACATCTGTTCGGCGAAGGTGCCATCGCCGGTGCTGGCAACCAGTGCCCCCAGTTGCAGGTACAGGTGCGGGTCGTGGCAGTGTTCGAGGCTGTCGATCAGCTTCATGTGCTTGTCTTCCTTGATCCGGTAACGCGGCGGGGTCTCGCGGTCGAGTCCTCTCTGTGCTGGGGCTTGGCGCTATTGAATAGCAGGCTCCAAGCCTGCGTCTGTAGCGGAAAGCGGGGACAGGAAATGCCAATTAATCCGACAAGAAAAGTCGGTGTTTTTCCCCTGATGTACCTTGCGGATCGCAGGATTGTCGGACAATTGGCGCCAGTAAGCGGCGAGATCGGCGGCGTTTGCCACGCTCGCTCACAGGGGTAGGCCGCTGCCGGCTGCCCGCTAGCGTCAATGTCCTACAAAAGATTCCGCAGGTTCAGGCTGAGCAAAAAGGCCCTGCCATTGTCCGGGTTTGGGGGGCCATACAGGGGCCGGGGTGGGTGCTTGAATCCGCGAACGACCCCGTTTCAAGGAAGATCCACGCCATGTCCGCCGCCGACACCTTTCCCCTGACCTGCGCCCAGCGCGACATCTGGCTCGACCAGATCAGCCATGGCGATTCGCCGCTCTACAATGTCGGCGGTTATGTCGAGCTCGATGGCCGTGTGGACTGCGGGCTGTTGAGCCAGGCGCTTGACCATCTGGTCCGCGTGCACGACGGGTTGCGCACGGTGCTGGTGCGCCATGCCGGTGGCGATGGCCTGGCGCGCCAGCGCTTCGCCCGCGACGTGCGGGTCGCGCTGGACGAGCATGACCTGCGCGACCACAGCGCACCGTTCGAGGCGGCGCAGGGGCTGATCAAGACGTTGCTGCAACAGCGCTTCGCCCTCGAGCGCGGGCCACTGGTGCGCATGGCGCTGCTCCACCTGAGCGAGTGCCGCAGCCTGTTGGTCCTGCAAGGTCACCACCTGATCTTCGATGGTTGGGGCCTGGAGCAGTTCGTCTACCAGTTGGGCCAGTACTATGGTTGGCTTGAGCAGGGCCTGGCGTTGCCGGACTCAGCGCCGTCCTACCAGGCCTTCATCGAGGACGACCTGGCGTATCAGGGCTCGGCACGCCAGCAGCGTGACCTCGCCTACTGGCTGGACAAGTACCGGACGCTGCCCGATGCGTTGCTCAGGCCACGTGACCAGGGGCTGCCCGCCACCGCCACGCCGAGCAATGCGCTGGAGTGCAGCTTCGACACCAGATTGCTGACGCGCATGCACCAGCTGGCCGCCGAGTTGCAGGGGTCGGCCCTGCATGTGTTGCTGGCGGCGCTGCATGTCTGCTGCGCCCGGGCCTGGCAGCGTGACGACTGGGTAATCGGCTTGCCAGTGCGCAACCGTGGCAATGCCCGGGCCAAGGCGACGCAAGGGATGTTCGCCCAGGTCAATGCGTTGCGCATGGACTTCGGCAGGACCTTGAGTTTTGCCGATCTGGTGCGGCGCATTGGCGACACCCTGAAGCGCGACCTGCGCCACCAGCGCTTGCCGCTGAGCGAGCTCAACCGTGCGCTGGGCCTGTCCCGCGAGGCCCGTGGGCAGTTGTTCGAGATCACCGTGTCCTACGAGGAAGAGGGTCACGACTTGCGTTACGGCAGCCTCGGCGCACACAGCGTCAAAGTGTGCAACGACCACGAGCCCACCCCGTTGTCGATTTACCTGCGCAGCAATCCGCACAATGGCAAGGCCTGGTTGCACCTGGTGTACAACCAGGCCTGGCTGGCGTCCGAGGAGGTCGAAGTGTTCAGCGCGCGCTTGCTTCATGTACTGGCCCAAGGGCTCGAGCAACCGCAGGCGGGCATCGACAGCTACGACCTGTTGCTTGCCGAGGAACACCAGCGCCTGCGTCGGTGGAACGCCACCGCCCAAGGCCCCGAGGGCCCAGCCTTGGTTCACCGCCGTATCGAGGCCCAGGCCGCAACACGCGCCGAGGCGACGGCCGCCGTGCATCAGGGGCGCAGCCTGAGTTATGGAGAGTTGAACGACCGCGCCAACCAGCTGGCCGCGCAACTGCTGGCCATGGGCGTGCTGCCAGAGCAGCGGGTGGCGGTGCTCGCCCGGCGCGGCCTGGACACCCTGGTCGGCTTGCTCGCGGTGCTCAAGGCTGGCGCGGCCTATGTGCCGGTGGACCCGGCGCACCCGAGCGAGCGCCTGCAGTACCTGATCGATGACTGCGCGCCGAAGGTGGTGCTGACCCTCTCGGGCCTGCGTGACCGCCTGCCGGCCACGAGCGTGCCGGTGATCGAGCTGGACCGCTTGCCATCGGCCAGGGCAGGGCTGGCCAACCCCCAGGTAGCCCAGCTGTCCGGCGCCAACCTGGTCTACGTGATCTACACTTCCGGCTCCACCGGCCAACCCAAGGGCGTGATGGTCGAGCACCGCATGCTGGCCAATCTGGTCGACTGGCACTGCGCCGCCTTTGACCTGCACGCGGGCAGCCATGCCTCCAGCCTGGCCGGCTTCGGCTTCGATGCGATGGCTTGGGAAGTCTGGCCAGCCCTGTGCGCCGGCGCGACGCTGCACCTGGCGCCGGTGGGCGAAGGGGGCGAGGATATCGATGTGCTGTTGCGCTGGTGGCGCGCCCAGCCGTTGCAGGTCAGCTTCCTGCCCACGCCAGTGGCCGAGCACGCCTTCGCCCAGGGCGAGCCACACCCGACCTTGCAGACCTTGCTGGTCGGCGGCGACCGCCTGCGGCGCCTGGCCCGGGAGCGGGGTTGCCGGATCATCAACAACTACGGCCCGACCGAGGCCACGGTGGTCGCCAGCGCTGGCGAGGTGCACCCCGGGCAGGTGCTGCATATCGGCGCGCCGGTGGCCAATGCGCGCCTGTACGTGCTGGATGCCCAGGGGCGACAACTGCCGGTGGGCGCCGTGGGCGAGTTGTACATTGGTGGCGCGGGGGTCGCCCGTGGTTACCTGAACCGCCCCGAGCTCACCGCCGAACGCTTCCTTGACGACCCTTTCGCCCAGCAGCTCGGCGCGCGGATGTACCGCACAGGGGATCTGGTGCGCTGGTTGCCCGAGGGCACCCTGGAGTATCTGGGCCGCAGTGACGATCAGGTGAAGATCCGCGGTGTGCGGGTGGAGCTGGGCGAGATCGAGAGTGCGCTGGCGAACCACGCGGCCGTGCGTGAGGCCGTGGTACTGCTGCGTGACGGGCAGTTGGTGGCCTGGTATGTCGCCGGGCAGGTACTGACCCCGCTGGACCTGCATGAGCACCTGCGCGACCGCTTGCCCGCGGCATTGCTGCCTTCGGCCTATGTGGCGATGGCGGCCTGGCCGCTGACCGCCAATGGCAAGCTCGACCGTCGCGCCTTGCCGGCACCGGACAGCGAAGCCTCGGTGCGGCGTACCCACGAGCCGCCGCAGGGCGAGCTCGAGCAGCGCCTGGCCGCGCTATGGGCCGAGCTGCTGGAGGTAGAGCAGATCGGGCGGCATGATCACTTCTTCGAACTGGGTGGACATTCGCTGCTGGCGGTACGCCTGATCGAGCGCATGCGCCAGGCAGGGCTGCACGCCGATGCCCAGGTGCTGTTCGGCCAGCCGACCCTGGCCAGCCTCGCCGCGTCGCTCGGCAGCGCCCCCGCGCAAGCGGTACCGGCCAACCGCGTGGCGCCGGGTTGCCAGCGCGTCACCCCCGAGATGCTGGCCTTGACCCACCTCGACCAGGCCAGCATCGACCAGATCGTCGGTACGGTTCCGGGCGGCGCGGCCAATGTGCAGGAGATCTACCCCCTGGCGCCGTTGCAGGAAGGGCTGCTGTACCATCACCTCACCGACGAGCGCGATCCCTACCTGCAGCAGGCGCTCTTCGCCTTCGACAGCAGGGCGGCGCTGGAGGCGTTCAACCAGGCCCTGGCCCGGGTCATCGAGCGCCACGACATCCTGCGCACCAGCCTGGCCTGGGAAGGCCTGGCACAGCCCCAGCAGGTGGTGTGGCGCCAGGCTTGGCTGCCATTGAGCGTGCTCGGGCCCGGCCCGGGCGATGCGGCCGCGCGGCTACGCGAACAGGGGCTGCGGCTTGACCTGCGCCAGGCACCGATGATGGCCCTGGCCTGTGTCGAGGACAGCGTGCAGGCACGATGGCTGGGCCTGCTGCATTTCCACCATCTGGTCAACGACGCGGTCTCGGTGCAGGTGCTGCTCGCCGAGCTGGCGACGCTGATGGCAGGCGAAGGCCATGATCTGCCTGCTCCGGTGGCTTACCGCAACTATGTTGCGCTGAGCCGCGATGAGCGCCGGCAGGCCAGCCATGAACGGTACCTGCGCGAGGCCCTGGCCGGGGTGCTGGCGCCGCCCCGGCTGGCCGGCATGGCTGAAGGGCCGCAAGGGGGGGCGCAGGTCGAGACCTGCGCCATCACCGTGCCCGAGGCCCTGGCCGCCACCCTGCGCCAGCGCGCGCGCCAGCACGATGTCGGCCTTGGCAGCCTGATGCACCTGGCCTGGGCGCAGGTACTAGGGGCGCTGGGCGGCCGTGACGAGGTGGTCTTCGGCACCGTGCTGCTGGGCCGGGTGATGGCCGGCGAGGGCGCCGACCGGGCGCTGGGCATGTTCATCAACAGCCTGCCGTTGCGCGTGTCGCTGGCCGGGCGCAGCGTGGCCCAGGCCCTGGCCGGTACCCATAGCCAACTGGCGGCGCTGCTCGGGCACGAGGACGCGCCATTGGTCCTGGCCCAGCGTTGCAGCGGCCTGCCAGCCGGCGTGGCACTGTTCGACAGCCTGCTCAACTATCGGCATGGCGCGGCGCAGACTGTGTCGTTGCCGGGCGTGTCGCTGCTCGAGGCCAGCGAGGTGCACAGCCATGCCCTGGTGCTGACCGTGGACGAGGAGGGCGACACCTTGCGCCTGAGTGTGCGTGCGCCCCGTGAGCTGGGCGCCGAGCGCGTGCTCGGGCATGTGTCGTGCGCGCTGCGGGGCTTGGCCGAGGCGCTGGCCGGCCAAGCCCCGGTGGCGCTCGAATCGCTGTCGACCTTGCCGGAGGATGAACGCCGCTACCTGCTGGAGACCGTCAACGCCACCGAGGTGGCGCTGGACCCTGGATACCCGCATCTGCCAGCCATGTTCGCCGCCCAGGTGAGGCGCGCGCCGGATGCCGTGGCGCTGCAGACCGAGCAGACGCAATTGACCTACCGCGAGCTCGATGCCCAGGCCAATCGCCTGGCGCACCACTTGATAGGCCTCGGCGTGCGGCCCGACACGCGGGTCGCCGTATGCCTCGAGCGTGGCGTGGCGCTGATCGTCGGCCTGCTGGGCGTGCTCAAGGCCGGCGGTGCCTATGTGCCGCTGGATCCTGACTACCCCGACGAGCGCCTGCACTACCTGCTCGCCGACAGCGCACCGCTGGCGCTGCTGGTGCAGGGCGCCACCCGCGGCCTGTTCGATGGCCAGCAAGCACCGTTGGTGGACCTGGACCAGGGCGCCTGGCAGGCGCACAGCGACCAGGAGCCCGCGCTGGCGGAGCTTGGCGGCGGGCACCTGGCCTATGTCATGTATACCTCAGGCACCACCGGCACGCCGAAGGGCGTGATGGTCGAGCACCGCGGGCTGTGCAACCTGATGCGCTGGGGCAGCGACCTGTGCCCGCCGCAGGCCGATGACGCGTTGCTGCAACGGGCGCCGTTCAGCTTCGATGGCTCGGTATGGGAGCTGTTCTGGCCATTGTGCGCGGGGCTGCGCCTGGTACTGGCGCGCCCTGACGGGCACCGTGACCCGGCCTACCTGGTGCAACTGATCCAGGCCCGCCAGGTGACCACCGTAAAGTTCGTGCCGGCCTTGTTGCATGCCTTCCTCGACACCCCGGGCGTAGAGCGCTGCACCAGCCTGCGCGATCTGTTCTGCGGGGGCGGCGAACTGACCCTGGCACTGGCGCAGCGCGTGCGCGAGCGACTGCCCCGGGTGCGCCTGCACAATGTCTATGGCCCCACCGAGGCCACCGTCGACAGCACCGCCTGGACCTTGGAACCGCAGCAGCCACTGCCCGTCGTCGCCCCACCGATCGGGCGGCCAATCGGCAACACCCGCCTGTATGTGCTCGACGCCCATGACCGCCCGGTGCCCATGGGGTGCGCCGGCGAGCTGCACATCGGCGGTATCGGCGTGGCCCGTGGTTACCTGGGCTTGCCGGCACTGCAGGCCGAGCGCTTCATCGCCAGCCCGTTCGTGGCCGGTGACCGGCTGTATCGCACCGGCGACCTGGTGCGTTACCGCGCCGATGGCGAACTGGAGTTCCTTGGGCGCAACGATTTCCAGGTCAAGCTCAATGGCCTGCGTATCGAGCCAGGCGAGATCGAGGCTCTGCTGGCGAGCCACCCGGCCCTTGGCCAGGCCGTGGTGCTGGTGCGCGAGGATCGCCTGGTGGCCTATGCCAGTTGCCGCGATAACCACGACGCGCCAACACCTGAGGCGTTGCGTGGCTACCTGCTGGCGCGCCTGCCGGCCTACATGGTGCCGTCGGCCTACGTGCTGCTGGCCGAGCTGCCGCTGAGCGCCAATGGCAAGGTCGATCGCAACGCCTTGCCGGTGCCAGGCGCTGCGGCGGTGATCAGCCGGGCCTACCAGGCACCGCGTGATGAGCTGGAGCAGGCCTTGGCGCAGATCTGGACCGAAGTGCTGAAGATCGAGCAGGTCGGTCGCGACGACAACTTCTTCGAGCTGGGCGGGCATTCACTGCTGGCGGTCAGCCTGGTGGCACGCATGCGCCAGGCCGGCTTGCACGCCGATGCGCGGTTGCTGTTCAGCCAGCCGACCTTGGCGGGCCTCGCGGCCAATACCCGCCGCGAGCAGGTACAGGTGGAGATCGCTCAGACCACCATCCCGGCGCTCAAGGGCAGGCGGCGGATCTGATGGAGCGGCGTGACGAGCACTGCCTGGGGGCGGGCTACCGCGGCGAGATGCGATAGACGCAGCGCCGGTCCCCCGAGATCAGGTGCTCGCAGCGCTCCACCAGCCCTTGCTCACCGATTGCCGCCTGGAACACCTGCAGCTCGCTGCGGCAGAACCCTTGGCAACGGGTGGCGGCAATGCAGATCGGGCAGTGGTTCTCGACGATCAGCCAGTTGTCGCCGTCGGCCTGGATCTCGGCCATGTAGCCTGCGCGTTCACGCAATTGCACAAGGATGCGCACCTTGTCTTCCAGGCTTTCGGCTCCTGCGCAAGCTTGCTGATACTCGCGGCTGTTGCTGTCTTCCATGCGGCTGATCAGGCGGTCGACGCCATCGCTGCCGAACACCTGCTCGACACTCTCGATCAGTTGCAGGGTTAGCACGCTGTGGGAATCGGGGAAGCGGCGCTGGGCGGTGGCGGTCAACGCCCATTTCTGCGAGGGCCGCCCGGCGCCCTGGGCCGGCACGCTGATGCCGCTGATCAGCTCGGCCGCCTGCAGTTTCTGCACCTGCTGGCGGGCGGCTTCGAAGGTGATGGCGAGCAATTGGGCAAGATCGGCGGTCTTGAGCGGCCCGCGGGTCTTGAGCAGGAACAGGATGCGGTCGGCGGTGCAGTTCGAATCTACGGTGGTCGAGGTCATGGAGCGCTGGAAACCGGGCGTGAATGAGCGGATCGGGCACTCTCCTGGGCCATCCTTTGCGCAGGCAAGTGGGCGAAGGATAGCCCGGATTCGCGGTGATTTGTGCAAGGGGGAACGATTATCGATGAGAAAATTCATATGCGATAAAAATATAAAAGGTATTAGTTGTATTTATTAGATCCGCGTCTAGGCTGATCTGCGGAGCCTGTGCTTGCCGGTCCCAGGGAGGGGTGCGTGCAAGTGCGTCAACACCTTGCTGGCAAATGCCGGGCATGGGCCCATCAAACAACAACTCGACAGGGATGTGAGTGCATGAATGCCCAGAAACCCGTGACCATCTATGAACACGCCGATGAAGTGAGCAGCCTGCAGGGCGTGGTCGACCTGGTGAAGCTCTCCGACCAGTACCGCCAGTCCGCCATCCTGCATTCGGCGCTGGCCCAGCGCGTGTTCGACCACACCCGCCAGCCAGTCGGTGCCGAGGCATTGAGCGATGCGCTGGGTTGGGTGCCGAACAAGGGCCGTATCTTCCTCAACGCGCTGGTGGCCATGGGCCTGCTCAAGCGCACCGCACAAGGCTTCGAGAACCTGCCGCTGAGCCAGCGTTTCCTGGTTAGCGACAGCGCCGAGTTCATCGGCCCGATCATCGACCATCAGCGCCTGCAGTGGCACAACTGGCCACGCCTGGACGAAGTCCTGCGCAGCCGCGATTCGCTGGACTTCCAGCAGGAAAATCGCTTCAAGCACGACCTGGCGGCCCGCGATGCCTTCAACGACGCCATGGTCCGTTTCAGCCAGCCGATGGTGGACGTGCTGCGTGACCTGCCGCTGTTCGACAAGGCCCGTCGGGTGATCGACCTCGCCGGCGGCCACGGCACCTACCTGGCCGAGATCGCCAGCCGCCATCCGCAGGTCAAAGGGGAGGTCTGGGACCTGGAGCCCACCCGCGAGGCGGCCGCGGCCACCTTCGCCAAGTACCGACTCGACGAGCGCCTGGGTTTCCATGCCCGCAACCTGCTGGACCTGGCCCAGTACCAGGGCGAGCGCGCCGATGTGGTGATGCTCAACGACTGTCTGCACTACTTCACCCGCGAGCAGGTGCGCACCCTGATCGCTGGCGCCGCTGGCATGGTCGAGGGCGACGGCGCGCTGCTGGTGCTGAGCATGGCCCTGGAAGACGATGAGATTCATCCGGCCCTGTCGGCCGACTTCTCCCTGCACATGATGCTCAACACGGTCAACGGTGAACTGCACCCCAGCCGTTACCTGATCGACAGCATGGCAGCGGCGGGGCTCACGGTGGAGCAGGAACCGATCGGCCGCTACACCCTGCTGATCGGGCGGAGGGCTGCCTGATGTTGCGTCTATTGGCATTGCACGCCGCGCCGCTCGGTGACGCCGCTGCCCAGGCCCTGGACAGCCTGGGCAGCGCCGCGGCCGCAGCGGGTTTCAGCCTGCAGGTCAGCCAGAAGCCGGTCGGCCAGGGTCCGGTGGACGCGGTCTGCCTGTTGCTCGACAGCGCCACGCCCGCCACGGCGCTGAACACCCTGCTCAGTGAGGCCGCCGGGCTGTGCCGGAATACCGCGCTGGTGCTGGTGCGGGTGCAAGGCACGCTGGCGCAGCTGCCGTCCGCCACGGGGGTGATCGCCCAGTGGCAGCAGGCCAGCCAGGGCTTCCTCTACCCGTACCCGCTGGATATCGCCAGCGGGCAGGTACCCGGGGTGGCGATCAAGGACTGGCTGGCGGGCTTCGCCAAGTTCGCCGCGGCAACCAAACTGTGGCGTTCCCTCGACGGCCTGGAGCTGGACGAGGCGGCGCGGGCCAGGCAGCGTCCGGAAATGAACCACGTGAACATCCTGACCCGCGACCTGGAGGCGTCCAAGGCCTTCTACAGCGACATACTCGGCGCCAACTACTGCTACAACCTCGGCCCGCGCAAGGCAGTCATGGAGCTTAACGGCTTCGACTTCTTCATCGAACAGAGCGAGTCGTTCAGCTACCCGGCCGGCTACCACATCGGCATACGGGCACTACCCGAGGATGTAAGGCGCATTGCCGACCAGGTCACCGCCGCCGGCACCATCAAGCTGGTCAAGGGCAACGGCCCGGCACCGGGTTATCACCATGGGCCGGACAACGTGCGCAGCGCCGTCTACTTCGAAGACCCCGATGGGCTGGTGATCGAGGTGTACAGCGCCGAAGTGGAGATGATCGAAAGCAACCCGCGGTTGCTCCTCGACCGTCTCTGACCCCACGTCGTCACACGCCTGCCGTGCCTTTGCGCGCGCAGGTGTGTGCCCAGGCAGGTATTCGCATGAACAGCTACAAACAGTGGCATTGGCCACGGCTGCCCAGCCCGTTGCCCAAGGATGTCAGTGACCGGGCGTTGATGGGCTATTCCGAGCAGTACCAGGAGCATCCCCTGCAGGCCAAGGTCGGCGAAGCGTTCGCCGATCTGCTCCAGGCTCCGCTGGATGTCCTGCTCGCCATCCTGGAACAGCCGCGCCAGCCTTTGGCGCGTCGCATCGGCGCCGGCGAGGTGCTGGCGCTGCGCGGTGATCCACGCATCGACACCTTCGCCCCGGACATGATCGACATTCCCGCGGCGCGGGTGCACATCGGCCTGGACCCAGGCGCGGTGGCGCAGGTGATGGACCAGTTCGACGGGCTGGGCCTGGACCGCAGCTGGATCGAAAAGGAGACCCCGCGCCATGCGGTCGAGCTGGCGGCGTTCCGCATCGCCCGCTTCCCGGTGACGCACCAGGAGTATCGCCAGTTCCTGCTCGACAGCGGTCATGCCGGCATCCCCGACGGCTGGGCCTTCGGCCGTTACCCACGACACCATGCCAACCACCCGGTGTACAGCGTCTCGGCCAGCGATGCCGATGCCTATGCCCGCTGGCTCAGCGAGCGTACCGGCCGGCGCTTCGCCCTGCCCACGGAGGCGCAGTGGGAGTATGCCGCCGCCGGTGCCGAAGGGCGCCAGTTCCCCTGGGGCGACGCCTACCAGGTCGAGCACGCCAACACTGCCGAGCTGGGCTACCTGGACAGCACGCCGGTCGGTGTGTTCATCGATGCGGCCTCGCCGTTCGGCGTGCTGGACATGGCCGGCAACGTGGAGGAGTACGTTGCCGAGGACTACCAGCCTTACCCCGGTGGCCCCCGCATCGAGGACGACCTGGTGCTCGATGTTGGCACCCACCGCGTGGCCCGTGGTGGCAGCTTCACCCGTTTCCGCGACCTGGCGCGTACCGCGCGCCGCCACGGGCGTTACCCGCGACCGATCTACGTTATGGGTTTGCGCCTGGTTGAAAACCACAACTGAGTTTTTCCGTCTTCCGTGCAAGAGGTCTGATTACATGAACAAGGATGTTTCGCTTCACACCATCGTGCCGATTTCCATCCTCGGCGGCGATGTCGATGCTCATTTCTTCGGCTTCCACGGCTTCGAGCGTGACCAGGAGCATTTCGCCGTGGGTATCGGGCGCGATCAGTGCGACGTGCCGCTGGTGCGGGTGCATTCCGAATGCATCACCGGCGATGTGTTCGGCTCGCAGCGCTGCGATTGCGGCCCGCAGCTGCAGGAGGCCCTGCGCACTCTCAAGGAGGTCGGCGGCTACCTGATCTACCTGCGCCAGGAAGGGCGCGGTATCGGCCTGTACTCGAAGTTCGAGGCCTATCTGCTGCAGGACTCGGGCCTGGACACCTACGAAGCCAACCTGCGCCTCAACCACCTGGCCGACTCACGCTCCTTCGACCCTGCCGTGCAGATCCTGCGCGCCCTGGGCGTGGACCAGTGCCGGCTGCTGACCAACAACCCGGAGAAGGTCGCCCAGTTACGCGCCGGCGGCATCGATGTGATCGAGCAGGTACCCACCGGGGTGTTCCTGACCAACCACAACCGCAACTACCTGCAGGCGAAGGCCGTCAAGTCCGCCCATTCGATCAAGCTCTGACCCCCAGCGAAAAAGGATCTTTCGATGAAACACATTGGCCCTATCAGCGGTATCGCCGCCCATGCCGCGCACTTCGTCGCCACCGCAGGCTACGACAATCAGGTGATCCTGTGGAACGCCGCCACCGGCGAGCCGATCCACCGTGTGCACCATGACCACCTGGCCAACCAGTGCGCCTTCAGCAGCGACGGCAAGCACCTGGTCAGCGCCAGCAGCGACTACACCGCGCGTATCTGGGAAGTGCCGAGCATGCGCCTGAAGGCCGTGTTGCAGGGGCACAACGACGACGTCGAGATGGCGGTGTTCTCGCCTGACAGCCAGCGTGTGGCGACCTGCTCGCGTGACCACGTGCTGCGCATCTTCGACCTCGATGGCGTGCAGCTGCAGGCATTCCATGGCCACCAGGCCGACGTGATCTCGGTGGTCTGGTCGCCGGATGGCCAGCGCCTGATCTCCAGCAGCGATGACGGCACCGTGCGCCAGTGGGACACCCACAGCGGCCAGCAATGCGACGAGGTGGACATCGGCGGCGTGGAAACCGATACCATCGCCATCACCCGCGAAGGCGTGGTGTTCGCCGGCGATGACGAGGGGCGCATCTCGATCATCGCCGACGGCCAGGTGCAGACCGTGCCGGCCCATGCCGCAGGGATCAAGCGCATTGTCTGGAACGACGACAAACGCCTGCTGGTGAGCCTGAGCTACGATCGCTCGGCGATACTCTGGACCTTCGACGCCGGGCGCAACCTGGTCAAGCGCCGCAGCACCGCGCTGCCGAGCATCGTCTGGCCACGCAGCTGCGCCTTCGTCGGCGACGAGCAACTGGTGTTCGCCACCTTCGGCTCGCGCTACGCCACCTGGAACTACGAGCAGGACCAGTGGCAGGTATCGGGCATCGAGCCGGCGGTGAGCATCAATGCCGTGGTGCGCAGCGAAGAGCGCCAGTACAGCATCGGCGACGCCGGTATCCTGCACCGTGACGACCAGCCGGTGACCTGTGTCGGCAGCCTGTGCAACTTCCTCCTGCCGTTCGGGCCGCTGCTGCTGACCGGTGGTCAGATGGGCCAGGTGTTCGATGGCCTGTCCGGGCGCATGCTCTACCAGCACCGTTCGCCGCTCAACTGTGGCGCCACCTTCGTCAAGCAGGGCGAGGACCTGGCGCTGATCGGCACCTACACCGGCGAAGGCCTGGTGTTCGGCCATGACGGCAAGGGCGGCCTGCGCCTGGTGGCGTCGATCCCCATGCACGACAACGCGATCAAGGGCGTGGCCGCCGACGAGCGTCACCTGTTCAGCGTCTGCGCCTCGGCCGACGCCGCGTTGCACAGCATCGCCGACTTCAGCTGCGTGCGGCACATCGAGGCGGCGCACACCCGCATTTCCAACGGCTGCTGCCCGATCACCGGCGGTTTCGCCAGCATCGGCCGCGACCTCAAGTTGCGCCTGTGGCTGGAGACCGGCGACGAGGTGTTCGATTCGCCGCACCAGCACTCGATCAAATGCATCGCTGCCTCCAGCGATGGCCGGGTGATCGCCACCGCCGCCTACAACGGTACCGTGGCGCTGTTCGACCTGGCCTCGCGGCGCTGGCTGCCGGTGCAGCGACCCACCGCCAGCGGCATTTCCTGCCTGACCCATGACGCGGCCAGCGATGCGTTCCTGGCCAGTTCCTATGACGGGCGCATCTACGGCATCGACGCCCGCCTGGCATCCTGAAGGAGCAGCACGATGAGCAAGCAAGCAAGCGACTTCATGCCCCAGGGCGACTACCGCAAGGCCCTCGACACCTCGTTCGTGCACCGCTACAGCCATGGCGAGGACGAGTGGTCGTGGGATGTCGGCATGATCCAGGCGGCCCAGGCCTTCCTTGAACGGCTCGACCCGCAGGGCGACCAGCATGTGCTGGATATCGGCGTGGGTCGCGGCCGCGACGCCTCCACCTTTATCCTCGCCGGGCACCGCGTCACCGGGCTGGATATCGTCGAGAACTCCAGCTGGCCGTTGCTGCGCAAGCGTTGGGGCGATCGCCTGGACCTGGTGAACAAGGCCATGCAGGACTGGCAACCGGCGCCGGGAACGGTGTTCGACGCGGCCCTGGACAACGGCTGCTTCCACCACCAGCACCCGGATGAATGGGGCCCTTACCTGGCCCATGTGCGCCGGCTGCTGCGCCCCGGCGCCTTGGTGGGGCTGAACGTGTTCGGGGTTGATGATGCCCACCCCGAGGCGGGGTGGCGGGAAATGGACAACCAGCGCCAGGGCTATTTCTTCACCGACGATGGCATCCGCCAGACACTGGAGGCCCACGGCTTCACCTGGCAGGGCCTGGAGGTGATCGAGCGTCAGCATGGCGAGGCCCGCTATCTGCTGGCGCTGGTCCGCACGTGAGTGCGCTCGACCGCCATTACCTGGACATGGCCCTGGCGCTTGCCAGCCAGGGCCTGTACAGCACCATGCCCAACCCGCGCGTCGGCTGCGTGATCGTCAACGATGGCCAGGTGGTGGGGCGCGGCTGGCACCAGCGCGCCGGCCACGCCCATGCCGAGGTACACGCCTTGCAGGAGGCAGGCCCGGCGGCGCGGGGGGCCACCGCCTATGTGACGCTCGAACCTTGTGGTCACCATGGGCGCACCCCGCCGTGTGCCGATGCCCTGGTGGCCGCCGGGGTGCGCCGGGTGGTCACGGCCAGTGCCGATGCGTCGCAGAGCATCGGTGCGGTTCGGCTGCGCGAAGCGGGCATCGCGGTCGAGGCCATGCCCTGTCCCACGGCGCGAGCACTCAATCGCGGGTTTTTCTCGCGCATCGAGCGCCAGCGCCCCTGGGTGCGGGTGTTGCGGCCGGCGGCGCTGGCCATCGGCGCGATGGGTGAGGGCGCGATGCTCAGCCATTGCGACGAGCAGGCGCCGCTGGAGCACTGGCGGGGCAGGGCGTCGGCGTTGTTGACCACCTGTGACTGGGTCAAGGCCTGCGACCCGTCGTTGCTGGCGCAGGTACCGGCACAGCGAGTCGAGCCGGTGACTCCGTTGCGGGTGGTGGTCGATCAGGGGCTCGATTGCCCTGCCTCGGCCAAGGTGCTGGATGGCCTTGCACCGACGCTGGTGCTGCATGCGGCGCAGGCGACACGTGACGGGCGCTATGCCCGAGCGCGCTGCCAGGTGATCGAGGATGTCGATGCGCGGCGGGTGTTGCAAGCGTTGTACGAGCTCGACTGCAATGAAGTCCAGGTCGAGGCGCAGCCGGCGTGGTGCGAGGCTCTGGCGCGCCAAGGGCTGGTGGATGAGTGGCTGGTACAGGTCTGAGCGGGGACGCCTTGTGCGTCCCATCGCTGGCAAGCCCGTTCCCACAGGATGGCGCATGGCTTGAGGTTGACGCGATCGGTGTGGGCTTGCCGGCGATGCGTCGCGTTAGCGGCGCCAGTGATCTCAGCGGCTGCAGATCAATCCGACCTGCAGGCTGTTCTGCTCGAACAGGTCCCAATACCCCGGCGGATGCGCCTTCTTGCGGATGCCGCTGATCAGCGGGGCGATCCAGCGCACATTGCGCAGCCCCACGTCATGGGCGGCTTGCTCGTAGACAGCCTTGTGCCAGCGGTAGTAAGTAAAATCCGCCGGCGGCGTGCTCATGAACTGTCCCTGGCAGCGGAAGCCACCTTCGACCGGCTGTTCGTCCAGTACGTGGATGCCGTACTCGGTGAAGTTGCCGCGGGCCAGGTTGAAGGACGGATTGGCAGTGTAGGCAATCAGCTGACCGAACGGCTTGAGGTTGAGGGCGACGCTTTCGAACATGCGACGCAGCTCCTCGACGCTGCTGGCGTAGTTGAACAACCAGGCGGCGGTGACCTTGTCGTACTGGCCGATGCGGCCCATCTGCGCCACGTCGCGCACTTCGTAGGCGATGCCGTCGTTGGCCTGGCGCGCCTGATAGATCATGCTCGGCGAGATGTCCACCCCATGCACCCGCGCCGCGCCCCAGTCCTTCAGGCGGCGGCTGAAGAAACCATGGCCGCAGGCCAGGTCGAGGATCTCCTCGCCGATCACTTCGCCGGCCATGTAGCGAAAGGTGTCGACCTCGACCCCGCGCTGGCTGGCGTGGCTGGTGAAGTCTTCGAACTGCTCGCTGATGCGCTCGTAGACTTCCTTGGATTCCTTCATGGTCACTCCTTGCGTTCAGAGGTGAGGCGCAGCGCCAATGGCAGGGCCAGCAGCGGTGCGCAGGCGAATACGGCGAACAGCCACAATGCCGCCCGGCGCGCGCCCTCGACGCCACCGGGCTCGACCAGCCCGGCGCTGTTGGCTACCAGGCCGGCCAGGGCCGCGGCCAGCGCGGTGGCATACAGCTGCACGGTGGTGATCGAGGCCGAAGCGAGGTTTTCCTCGCCGGGGCGCGCCGCTTGCAGCACGCGGGTAAGCAAGTGCGGCCAGCCCAGGCCGATGCCCAGGCCCACGCCGGCCAGGGCCAGGGCAAACACGGCCAGGCCCGGCGTGCTGGCCACCCACGTCACGGCGGGTGTCAGCAGAGCCAGGGCCAGTAGCGCCAGGACCACCAGCAGCGGGCCGCAGCGGATCTGCCAGGCGCCGCCATCGCGGTCACGCCCGGCGCTGGCCAGGGCGCCGACCGTCCAGCCGGCGGCCATCACGGCCGTCAGGTAGCCTGCGGCCAGGGGGCCGAAGCCATGGATGCGCTGCAGGAAATAGGGCACATAGATCTCGGTGGTGATGGCCGCCACCAGCAGGCACATCATGGCGAACAGCGCGCCCATCGGTTGCCTGAGACTGTAGGCGCCGGTGGGCAGCAGGTGGTGACGGGCACGGGGATCGAGGCGGGCGATCAGCGCGGCGATGGCCAGCCCGGCGACGATCCCGGCCAGATTGACCCACAGTGAGTCGGCCAGGCTGGCCGCGCAGATCGCCAACACCGAGGCCACCAGGCAGGCGATCAGGCCATAGGCCGGGCGTGCGCCATTGTCGTCCAGCGCCTGGCGCGCCGGCAGGCGCAGGCAGACGATCAGCGCCAGGGCGGCGGCCACCGGCAGTAGCGACCAGAATGCCCAGCGCCAGTGCCCGCCCTCGGCGAACACACCGCCCACGGCGGGGCCGCACAGCGTGGCCACCCCCCACATCGCCGAGACCAGGGCCATGGCGCGGGGCCACAGGCGGCTCTCGAACACCAGGTGGATCAGTGCATAGCTCAAGGCGAACAGGATGCCACCGCCCAGGCCTTGCACGCTGCGCCCGATCAGCAGCAGCGGCATGCTGGTGGCCATTGCGCACACTGCCGAACCGAGGGTGAACACCAGCAGTGCCAGCAGGTAGGCGACCCGTGGCCCACCGCGGGCCAGCAGGCGGGTGGAAAGGGTGGAGCCGATGATTGAGGCCACCACGAACAAGGTGGTGTTCCAGGCATAGAAGGCCAACCCGCCGATTTCGTCGATCACCGTGGGCAGCAGCGTGGTGACGATATAGACATTGACGGCGTGCAGGGCGACCCCGCCGGCCAGGGCGATCGAGCGCAGCGCGTTGCCGCCGCTGAGCAGTTCGCTCCAGCGTGCGGGGGGCTGTTCGGGGATGGCGGTCATGAAGGCTCCTTGCGTGATCCTGCGTTGGGAGTCTAGGAGCCGGAAAATCATTATTCAAGAAGTTGCTTGTGTAATTTGGCTGCAGTGGATTTGTTAGGATCGTGCTCTTTTTGTCTTGTTCCAGGAGCTTCACCCATGATCATCAGCACCACCAGCCAGCTCGAAGGCCGCCCCGTTGCCGAATACCTCGGTGTGGTCAGCGCCGAATCGGTGCAGGGGATCAACTTCGTGCGCGATTTCTTCGCACGCTTTCGCGACTTCTTCGGTGGCCGTTCGCAGACCCTGGAGAGCGCGCTGAAGCTGGCCCGCGAGCAGGCCACCGAGGAGCTTGTGGCGCGGGCACGGCAGTTGCAAGCCGATGCGGTGGTAGGCGTGGACTTCGAGATCAGCATGCCGTCGGTGCAGGGCGGCATGGTCGTGGTATTCGCCACCGGTACGGCGGTGCGGTTGAAGTAAGGCCAGTTGCCACTGGTCGGGCAAGGAGGTTTTGCCCGGCTGGTCTGCAAATGACCGGCTAGTCTCACTTCAACGGGCCGCTGCTTCACTAGGCAGGTGCATTGCCTGCCGGCACGGTCGCCATTGGAGGGAGTCAGGGCATGAGCGAATCTTTTTTTGAAGACCTGAACGATGCGTTTCCGATCAACAGCCAGGTGCGCTGCGGGCAAGCGGCCTTGCGCCTGGGCTTTGCCAACATGACCCTGGACGAGTCGGAGCAATTGCAGCCGGCGCACCTGCAACGGGCCAAGAAGGGGCGGTTCACGCCGCGTGTCCCGTCGAAAAAGTGAAACAGCACATTAGCGGGGCAAGCCTGCTCCCACAGACCTTGCTAGAAATCTGTGGGGGCGGGCTTGCCCCGAGATCATGTTTGTCCGAACACTGCAAAACCGCCCAACGGCACGCATTTTCCGTCATTTCTTGATCCCGCTCATGGTATCGGTGCGTCCCCCTCGCCGCCGGCTTGAGGCTGTGCTTTTCTTGCGCGGCATTTCAGACACGGAGTATCGACTTCAATGCGAATCAGGGAAGAGACCTACTGGCAATGGGCCGATGCGCAGTTGCACAGCCGCAGCCATGACGAGGAGTTGAGCGACGGCACCAGCATCGATGTGCAGGTGCGCCTGTCCAGGGTTGGCGCCACGCAGCTGTTTCTCGGGCTGTACGCCCGCGACGGCAAGGCACTGCTGGAGGAGTACTACCCCTCGCGTCCGGGCGAAACCATGACACGGGCCCTGGTGTGGGGCGTTGACCGTGCCCGCGCCCTGGCCACGGGCGCCTTGCCGCTGCCCGAAGCGATGCCGCGCAGGCGCCAGGCATGAAAAAGCCCGGCCTTTGTCGGGCCGGGCTCAAGAAACGGTGTAAAGCCGCGGGATCAATTCAACGCGTCGATCACCTTGATTGCCTGCCGCTCACGGGCGGTCGGCCATTCTTGTTGCAGGGTCTCGAGTACGCGACCGACGAAGGAGGTGTCGGCGGCGGCCTTCTTGCCGACGTAGCCCTGGCCACGGCGGTAGACCTTGAAACGGGCGCGCATGCTGGGCATGTGCGATTCGAACTCGTCTTCGACCGTGTTCGGCGGCAGGCGATCCAGGCGGACCTCGCCGGATTGGCTGACCCACAGCAGGTGGTCGTCGAGGCTGTCCTTGCGCGCGGCGAACAGCTGGGCCAGTTGGTCGATGGTTGGATTGTTGTTCAAGTTCATCATAAAGCCCCCATTACTCACATTCGTTGGTGAAGTTCGTCTGAAGTTCACATTGGCGCCACACCATGTAGCGCGCTAACCAAGGCTGCTACAGCAGCTTCGCAACAGGGGCTTTCTCACGCTGCCTTCTGGGCAGTTTCCCTCTCCACGGACGGCCTGCGTTACCGCGCAGGCCGTCTGGAACACCCTTGCCACCGCTCCCGATCAGGGAGACGGCCTCATCATGCCCAAGGCGCGGGAAGGGCGTCAACCGTTTTGTAGTGATTATTTTTAGTCACTACATCTTGTCGGACAATCCTCTTCGTTGTGTCTGTCGAGTCCGTTCGCCGGCGTCGGGAATCGGCCGTCATGGCTCCAGGCTTGAGAGGATGCGTTGCGCGACACGTACCCGCTCCTCGTTGGGGTAGTTGCGGTTGGCCAGCAGTACGATGCCCATCTGTTTCGACGGCACGAATGCCACGTAGGCGCCAAAACCGCTGGTTGCGCCGGTTTTGTTGTACCAGGCGGCAGGCTCGGCGGGCAGCGCCGGGTTCAACGCCTTTATCGGGTTTTCTCCGCGGATGATCTTTGCGCCGTTGTATTCCAACAGGGTGTCGAGGTTGACCGGGTAGGGGTAGCGCTCCCAGCCCAGGCCCTGGGTCATGGCGCCGACCTGGAAGTAGCCGGCCTGTGTGATGGCGATGGCCTGGCGTAGGGCAGGGTCGAGCGCGGCCGGTTGCAGTTGCAACTGGACATAGCGCAACAGGTCGCTGGCGCTGGTCTTGATGCCGTAGGCCTGCTCGGCGTAAGGGCCCGGGCTGACTCGCACAGGCTTGTCCTTGGCGTCGTAGCCCTGGGCATAGAGGCCCCGGAGGTTGGCCGGTACTTCCAGGTAGGTATGCTCGAGGCCCAACCGAGGCAGCAGCCCCTGGGTCATCAGCTCGGCGAATGGCCGCTGTTGCGCACGCGCCGCCAGGTCGCCGAACAGGCCCAGGCTGGGGTTCGAGTAGCAGCGCTGGGTGCCGGGTTCGGCGCGGCGTTGCCAGTGCTGCAACCAGGCCAGGGTCTGCTCAGGCGTTTGCACCTCGTCGGGAAACTGCAGCGGCAGGCAGTCGCCGCTGTAGGCGCCCAGCTCAAGCACACTGGCGCTGCCGATCGGCGCCTTGGCCAGGGCGGGCTGGTAGCGGCTGGCGGGCGCCGCGAGGTCGAGCTTGCCCTCGGCGCTGGCCAGGGCGGCGAGGGTGGCGGTGTAGGTCTTGCTCACCGAGCCGACCTCGAACAACGTATCGCGGGTCACTGCCTGGCCGCGGGCCTTGTCGGCCAGGCCGTAGTTGAAATAATGCGATTGGCCATTGGCATACACTGCCACGGCCATGCCGGCGATGCCGTGCTCGCGCATCAGCGGCTGGATGACGCCATCGACGCTGTGCTGCAGGTCGCCTGCCAACAGTGGTGGCGCGGCCAGCGTCAGGGCAGTGGCCAGCAGCAGGTGCGGGGGACGTTTCATGGTGCAAGGTTCCTTTTCGTGATTCAGCCGCCGGGTTGTCCGTTGGGCGACACTGGCAGGGGTTCCGGCGTTAGCGGCAGAAATGCCGAGACCTTATCGTCCAGGCTTGCACAAAGACAAGACGGAACCTGTGATGAGATATTTGCGCATGCTGTTCGACAACTTCACCCTGGCCCTGCTCGGGGTGGTGTTCATCGCCACCGTGCTGCCGTGTTCCGGCGAGGGCGCGGTGCTGTTCGGCTGGCTGACCAACCTGGCCATCGGCCTGCTGTTCTTCCTGCACGGCGCCAAGCTATCGCGCGAGGCGATCATCGCCGGTGCCGGCCACTGGCGCCTGCACCTGCTGGTGTTCTCCTGCACCTTCGTGCTGTTCCCGCTGCTGGGGCTGGCGTTCAAGCCGCTGTTCGTGCCGCTGGTGGGCAATGAGCTGTACCTGGGCGTGCTCTACCTGTGCGCCTTGCCGGCCACGGTGCAGTCGGCCATCGCCTTTACCTCGCTGGCCCGTGGCAACGTGCCTGCGGCGATCTGCAGCGCGGCGGCCTCGAGCCTGCTGGGGATCTTCCTCACGCCGCTGCTGGTGGTGATGTTGCTGGGCGCCTCGGGCGACACCGGCTCCGGGCTGGACGCGGTGCTGAAGATCACCCTGCAGTTGTTGGTGCCCTTCGTCGCCGGACAGGTCGCCCGCCGCTGGATCGGTGCCTGGGTCCAGCGCAATGCGCGCTGGCTGAAACTGGTGGATCAGGGCTCGATCCTGCTGGTGGTGTACACCGCCTTCAGCGAGGCGGTGGTGACCGGGTTGTGGCACACGGTGTCGCCGCAGCACCTGGCGGGCCTGTTCGCCGTGTGCGGGATCCTGCTGGCGGTGGTGCTGCTCGGCACGCGGCTGCTCGGGCGGCTGCTGGGCTTCAATGTCGAGGACCGCATCACCATTCTCTTCGCAGGGTCCAAGAAGAGCCTGGCAACCGGCGTGCCCATGGCCCAGGTGCTGTTCGTCGGCGGTGGCATTGGGGCGATGATCCTGCCGTTGATGCTGTTCCACCAGATCCAGCTGATGGTCTGCGCGGTGCTGGCGCAGCGTTATGCCGCGCGGGTCGAGGAAGGCGCGCGGGCGTCGGCGGCTTCCTGAGACGGATTCGTTGCCGCAGGCCCGCGCCAGCGACCTACCAGGCCAGCGGCCGGTCGAACCCTTTCCAGCACAACCAGCGGCGCACCTCGCCATGCGCCCCCGTGCCGATCTGCCACTGCGGTCGGCCACGGTCCAGGGCGATCTGCGAAATGAACCCGGCATGGCTGGCCACCACCAGGGTGCGGCCGTCGGCGCTGATGTCCATGGCGCTGATGGTCGAACCAAGATAGTGCTGCCAGTGCTCGTGGCCGTCCTCGCCGAAGGCGCGCAGGTAGCCATGGGCGTCACCGACGATGTATTCGCCATCGCGGGCCACCCCGGCGTAGACCCTTGCGCCGTCCTGCAGCAGTGGCGTGCGCGGGTCATTGCTGTAGAAACCGGTATCCAGCCCCGGCAGGTCGGCCAACCGCACGCCGACGGTGCCGCCCTGATAGAAGTGGCAGGCATTGAGGATCAGCTGGTCGCCCCGGCGGTTGAACAGCGCGAAGTGCGGGTACTCGCTGGCCGGGCCGACCTCTGCGATGCGCCTGAACTGCTCGTCGAGCACCAGGTGACGGCCGCATTGTTCGCCCAGGGCGACCAGCCTGCCGTCCGGTGACAGCGCGGCATGTGCCATCGTCAGGCCCAGGGCGATGTCGTCCGGGTCAGTGCCCTGGCGCAGCTCCTCGAGAATATCGTCCTCGCGTGGCAGCAGCCGCGTGGCACCAGCGGCGGCAAGCACGAAGATGCCGTCGCTGCTGACCAGCAGGACCCGCTGGCCATCGGGGAAGGGCAGCAGCGCAGTGGGCGTCGGCGGCAGGTCGAAGGGGTCGAACGGGTAACCCGCCGGTAACCCTTCCAGACCATGGGGCCAGGCCAGCCGCGCCACTTGCGGGCCACCCCAGCCATCGGTCACGCGTACCCCCTCGGCGTTGCCCAGGGCGAAGTAGCGCCGCCCTGGGCAGCGCCCGAAGTGCTCGACACCGATCACCGGGGTGACGCCCTGGTCGTCGAGGCGCAGCACCTGGCCGCGCTCGAACGGCATGCCGATGCGCACCAGCAGGCTGCCGTCGTCGAGCAGCAGCAGGTTGCCGATGCCCTGGGCCTGTTCGTCGAGCAATGGCAACAGCGGCAGATGCGCCGGGGGCCAGGCTTCGCGGAACAACTGGCGTTGCTGTTCGTCGGTGCCCGGGCGGTTTATGGCCAGCAGCGCCGCCTGCCAGGCGTCAAGCAGGTGCTCGGTGGCCGGCGCCTGTGGTTCCTCCAGATCGTCCCAGCCTTGCGCGCGGCCCTGCGCGACATAGCGGTTGATGGCCTCGGCATAGGCGATGACCGCCTCGCGCCATTGCTGCTGGGGGTGCTGCTTGTCCATGGGCGGATCGAACTCCTTGTTCCGCAGGGTAGGTGATGTGCGACAAAAGGGTGCACGCAGGCGCGCATGGTACTCCGTCCGCGCCCGCGGTTGTGAGGCTCGGCCTTGATGCGTACCATGCCGGACATCCTTTCAATAAGAAAACGTGCGTCACCGGCCTGGAACCTGGGCAGGCGATGCGCGTCCTGTTGCCTTGTCCGCGGAGAAAAACATCTTCACATGAATGGTCCCGTCCCCACCTCCATGCCTCCCACCGCCGGCAGCGGCAGTTGGCTGAGCGTCATCGCCCTGGCGCTGGCGGCGTTCATCTTCAATACCACCGAGTTCGTCCCGGTGGCGCTGCTCAGCGATATCGGCCGCAGCTTCGAGATGACTACCGCACAGGTCGGCCTGATGCTGACCATCTACGCCTGGGTGGTGGCACTGGCCTCGCTGCCGATGATGCTGGTGACCCGCAACATCGAGCGCCGCCGCCTGCTGCTGCTGGTGTTCCTGGTGTTCATCGTCAGCCACTTGATGTCGTGGCTGTCGCAGAGCTTCGCCATGCTGCTGGTCAGCCGCATCGGCATCGCCCTGGCCCATGCTGTGTTCTGGGCCATCACCGCGTCGCTGGCGGTGCGCGTGGCGCCGCCCGGCCAGCAGGCCAAGGCGCTGGGCCTGCTGGCCACCGGCACCACCCTGGCGATGGTCATGGGCATCCCGCTGGGGCGTGTGGTGGGTGAGGCGCTGGGCTGGCGCATTACCTTCCTGTGTATCGCCGGGGTGGCGCTGGCGACCATGCTCTGCCTGATGAAGTCGCTGCCGCTGCTGCCGAGCCAGAACTCCGGCTCGCTGCGCAGCCTGCCGGTGCTGTTCAAGCGTCCGGCGCTGGTGATCACCTACATGCTGGTAACCCTGGTGATTACCGCGCAGTTCACTGCCTACAGCTACATCGAACCCTTCGCCCTGCACGTGGCACGGATCAGTGGCGAACACACCACGTTGCTGCTGTTGCTGTACGGCGGTGCCGGCGTGTTCGGCTCGGTGTTGTTCAGCCGCTACAGCGAGCGTTTCCCCCATGGCTTCCTGGTGGGCGCCATCGGCGCGCTTGCCGCGTGCCTGCTGCTGCTGTTGCCGCTGTCGGGCAATTTCCAGGTGTTCGCCGCCCTGAGCATGGTCTGGGGCGTGGCGATCCTGAGCTTCAGCCTGGCCTTGCAGTCCAAGACCCTCAAGCTTGCCTCGGATGCCACCGACGTGGCCATGGCGTTGTTCTCCGGTATCTACAACATCGGTATCGGTGGCGGTGCGTTGCTTGGCAGCATTGTCAGCAGCCAGGTGGGCGTGGCGCATATCGGCCTGGTGGGGGGCGGCGTGGCGGTTGTCGGCCTGGTGCTGGCGCTGGCCAGTACCCAGCGCTTTCGCGAAGCCCTAACTCGGGTGCCTGGGCAGGCGTGAACCACGCCTTCTGCAGGAGCGGTCAAAGCCGCTCTTGCAGGATTTCCATTGACCAAGAATCCCGGTTCCTGGCACCTCCAGCCCTGGAAATGTCTCCCGACTGATCCGCATCAACTTCCCTGTCAACACGCGCCCCTGTAATAGGGGCGCTTGTGTATCGGCAAGGCTGCCTCTAATATCCAAGCGTTTTCTTGTGTAATTGCCTGGCGTCCCGCCCAGGCCATCAATACGGACGTTGATATGGATTTGCACACCTCCCTGTGGCTGTTCCAGGCCATCCAGGCCGTGGGCCTGGCGTTGTGGCTGAGCATCGCGGTATTGAACAACCTGCAGGCCTTCGCCAGCTCCGTCGGCGCCATTGGCGCCACCTTGGCCATGGCGCCACTGCGCCAGCCGCCGGCCATCGAATTCCCCTTGCTGCGCAGGGCCTGTCATTCGGCGGGCCTGGCCCGCGCCGCGCTGCTGGTGATCCTGCTGCTGCAGATCGTCGCCAGCCTGGCGGCCTGGGTCGGCACCTATGGGCTGATCGTCGCCCAGGATCCGCTCCTGGCCCGGGCCTGGTTGAACCTGGCACTTGGCGCCTTCCTCGCCTTCACTTTCGCCATGCTGCTCGGGGGCCTGTGGTTCGGCTACTGGATACGCCAGGAAGGCCTGCAGCTCACCCACCTGGTGCTGGTGCTGTGGGCGACCCTGGCGTTCTTCCTGTTCAACCTGGATTGGGCCTGAGGCGAGGACGCGCAATGAATAGCAAGGCAATACTTGGCAGTGCCCTGGTGCTGGCCCTGGCCACCGCCGGTGGCCTGGCCTGGCGCCACACCGGGGAGGCCCAGGCAACGGCAGCCGCGCCGCGGCACCTGGTCAAGGTGGCCCTGGCCACGGTACAGAAAGCACCGCAGAAACGCGCCTTCGCCGGCGTCGGCGAGCTGGAGGCGGTGCACCAGGTGCTGGTGTCGGCCGAGATCGGCGGGCGGGTGACGGCGATCAACTTCAGCTCCGGCCAGCAGGTGCGCAAGGGTGATGTGCTGGTCACCCTCAACGATGCCCCGGAGCAGGCCGAGCGCCTGCGCCTGAAGGCCCAGCTGGACAATGCGCGGACCAACTACCGGCGCGTCAAGGACCTGCTGCGCGAGAACGCCGCCACCCAGGAACAGCTGGACAACGCCCTGGCGGCCCGCGACATGGCCCAGGGCGAGCTGGCCCGTACCGAGGCGGTGATCGCCCAGAAGGCGGTGCGCGCACCCTTCGACGGGCGCCTGGGTATCCGCCGGGTGAACCAGGGCCAGTACCTCAATGTCGGCGACCCGGTGGTCAGCCTGATCGACACCCGCCGCCTGTACGTCAACTTCTCCCTCGAGGAGCAGCTCAGCGCCCAGCTGCGCACCGGCCAGGCGGTCGAGGTGCGGTTGGATGCCTTCCCCGATACGGCCTTCACCGCGCACATCACCGCCATCGACCCCTTGATCGGCCGTTCGCGCACGGTGCAGGTGCAGGCCACCCTGGCCAAGCCCGATGCGCGCCTGTCGGCCGGCATGTATGCCAGCGTGCAGGTTGCCAGCCCCGATGACGGCCAGGTGCTGACCGTGCCGGAAACCGCCGTTGCCTATACCGCTTACGGCGACACGGTGTTCGTCGCCCGCCACGATGCCGCCGCCGATGCCCTGGTGGTGCAGCGTGTGGCGGTGCGGACCGGTGAACGCCAGGCCGGGCGGGTGGTGATCGAGCAGGGCTTGCGCGAGGACGACCAGGTAGTGGTGTCCGGGCAGTTGCGCCTGAGCGACGGCGCCGCCGTGCAAGCCACCGAAGACACCCTGCAGGCCCCGGCCAGCGGCGCCTGACCCCAGCGAGAAAACGCCATGACATTCACCGACCTGTTCGTGCGCCGGCCTGTGCTGGCGCTGGTGGTCAGCACCTTGATCCTGCTGCTGGGGCTGCTGTCGCTGCTGCAGTTGCCGATCCGCCAGTACCCCTTGCTGGAAAGCTCGACCATCACCGTGACCACCGAGTACCCCGGCGCCCCCGCCGAGCTGATGCAGGGTTTCGTCACTCAGCCGATCGCCCAGGCGGTGTCGTCGGTGGAAGGTATCGACTACCTGTCGTCCTCGTCGGTGCAGGGCCGTAGCCTGGTGACCGTGCGCATGGAGCTGAACCGCGACTCGACCCAGGCCCTCACCGAGGTGATGGCCAAGGTCAACCAGGTGCGTTTCCGCCTGCCGGAGCGGGCCTACGATCCGGTGATCGAGCGTTCGGCGGGCGAGTCCACGGCCGTGGCCTACATCGGTTTTGCCAGCGCGAGCCTGCCGATCCCGGCCATGACCGACTACCTCACCCGGGTGGTCGAGCCGCTGCTCAGTACCATCGAGGGTGTGGCCAAGGTCCAGGTGTTCGGTGGCCAGACCCTGTCCATGCGCCTGTGGATCGACCCGGCGCGCCTGGCCGCCCGGGGCCTGACCGCGGCCGACGTGGCCGAGGCGGTGCGCCGCAACAACTACCAGGCGGCGCCGGGCAAGGTGAAGGGCCAGTATGTGATCGCCAATATCCGCGTCGACACCGACCTGACCTCGGTCGGCGACTTCCGTGAGCTGGTGATCCGCAACGACGGCAACGGCCTGGTGCGCATCCGCGACATCGGCACGGTCGAGCTGGGCGCGGCTTCGGCCGAGACCAGCGCCAGCATGGACGGCGTGCCGGCGGTGCACCTGGGGTTGTTCGCCACCCCGGGCGGCAACCCGCTGGTGATCGTCGACGGCATTCGCCAGTTGCTGCCACAGATTCGCCAGACCCTGCCGCCGGACGTCAAGGCGGAGCTTGCCTTCGAGACGGCGCGTTTCATCCAGGCCTCCATCGACGAGGTAACCAAGACCTTGCTTGAGGCCTTGGCAATCGTCGTGGTGGTGATTTACCTGTGCCTGGGCTCGCTGCGCACGGTGCTGATTCCGGTGGTGACCATCCCGCTGTCGATGCTCGGGGCCGCGGCGCTGATGCTGGCCTTCGGTTTCAGCGTCAATCTGCTTACCCTGCTGGCCATGGTGCTTGCGGTGGGGCTGGTGGTGGACGACGCCATTGTCGTGGTGGAGAACGTCCACCGCCATATCGAGGAAGGGCGCACGCCGGTGGCGGCGGCATTGATCGGCGCCCGTGAGGTGGCCGGGCCGGTGATCGCCATGACCATCACCCTGGCTGCAGTGTACGCGCCGATCGGCATGATGGGCGGCTTGACCGGCGCGTTGTTCCGCGAGTTTGCCCTGACCCTGGCCGGGGCGGTGGTGGTCTCCGGCGTGGTGGCCCTGACCCTGTCGCCAGTGATGAGCTCGTTCCTGCTCGACGCCCGCCAGTCCGAGGGGCGCATGGCCCATGCGGCCAACCGTTTCTTCGACTGGCTGGCCGAGCGCTACGCCCATGTGCTGGGCTTCTCGCTGAAACACCGCTGGATCAGCGTCGGTTTCGCCTTGCTGGTGCTGGTCAGCCTGCCGCTGTTGTACGCCTTGCCGCAGCGCGAACTGGCGCCGACCGAGGACCAGGCCGGGCTGCTCACCGCGATCAAGGCGCCACAGCACGCCAACCTGGCCTATGTGGAGCGCTTCGCCGACAAGCTCGACGCGGTCTACCGGACCCTGCCAGAGACCGTCAGCACCTGGATCATCAACGGCAGCGACGGCATCGCCTCGGGCATCGGCGGCATCAACCTGCAACCATGGGGCGAGCGCGAACGCAATGCCTCGCAGATCCAGCTCGACCTGCAGGCGGCGGTGAACGATGTCGAGGGCACCAGCATCTTCGCCTTCCAGCTGCCCGCGCTGCCGGGCTCCACCGGTGGCCTGCCGGTGCAGATGGTGCTGCGCAGCTCGCAGGACTACCGGGTGCTGTTCGACACCATGGAGCAGGTCAAGGCCAAGGCGCGGCAGAGCGGCCTGTTCGCCGTGGTCGACAGCGACCTGGACTACAACAACCCGGTGGTGCAGGTGCGGGTCGACCGGGCCAAGGCCAACAGCATGGGTATCCGCATGCAGGACATCGGCGAGTCGCTGGCGGTGCTGGTGGGCGAGAACTACCTCAACCGCTTCGGCCTGGATGGCCGCTCCTATGATGTGATCGCGCAGAGCCCGCGTGACCAGCGCCTGACCCCGCAGGCCCTGACCCGGCAGTACGTGCGCAGCGAGGAGGGCCGGCTGGTGCCCCTGTCCACCGTGGTGCAGGTCAGCGAGCAGGTCGAGCCCAACCGCCTGACTCAGTTCAACCAGCAGAACGCCGCGACCTTCCAGGGTATTCCGGCGGCCGGCGTCACCCTGGGCGACACCGTGGCCTTCCTCGAGCAGGCCGCCGCCGAACTGCCGGCGGGCTTCAGCATCGACTGGCAGTCCGACGCGCGCCAGTACCAGCAGGAGGGCAACGCCCTGATGCTGGCCTTCCTCGCCGCCGTGGTGGTGATCTACCTGGTGCTGGCGGCGCAGTACGAAAGCCTGGTCGATCCGCTGATCATCCTGATCACCGTGCCGCTGTCGATCAGCGGTGCCCTGCTACCGCTGGCGCTGGGGGTGGCCACGGTGAACATCTACACGCAGATCGGCCTGGTGACGCTGATCGGTCTGATCAGCAAGCACGGCATCCTCATGGTCGAATTTGCCAACACCTTGCAGGCCGAGCAGCACCTGGACCGGCGCACGGCCATCGGCAAGGCAGCGCAGATCCGCTTGCGGCCGATCCTGATGACCACGGCGGCCATGGTGGTGGGGCTGATCCCGCTGTTGTTCGCCTCCGGTGCCGGTGCTGCCAGCCGCTTCGGGCTCGGCGTGGTGATTGTCACCGGGATGCTGGTCGGCACCTTGTTCACCCTGTTCGTGCTGCCGACCATCTACAGCCTGCTGGCCCGTGACCATGCCAGCACGGCGCGTTCGGCACGGGCCCGATCGTTGGCCGAAACCCTGGAGGGGCAGCCATGAAGCCGGTATTCGTCGTATCCCTGCTGGCCCTGGCCTTGTCGGCCTGCAGCGTCGGCCCCGACTACCGCAAGCCCGAGGCACCTGCCAGTGGTCTGCACAGTCCGCAGCGCGCCGCCTTCGCCGCCCGTGGCGAGATGCCGGAGCAGTGGTGGCGGTTCTTCGACGATCCGCAGCTGGTGCGTCTGGTCGACCAGGCCCTGGTCAACAACCACGATATCCGCCAGGCCCATGCCAACCTGCTGGCGGCGCGGGCGCTGTTCGACGACCGCAGCCTCGACCGCTACCCCTGGGTCACCGCCCGCGCTGGCTACAACCAGAGCCTGGAGCAGCAGCAACCGGCCGATGGCAGCGACCCGCGGCGCATGCGCACCGAGCAGTACCGCGCCGGATTCGACGTGCAGTGGGAGATCGACCTGTTCGGCCGCCTGCAGCGCCTGACCGACGCCGCCGAGGCGCGTGCCGACGCGGCGGCGGCTGACCTTCGCCAGGTGCGCTTGAGCATCGCCGCCGAGGTGGCGCGCAATTACTACCTCAAGCTCGGGCTCAAACGCAGCCTGGTGGTGGCCGAGGATCAGGTCGAGGCCTGGCGCGAGACCCTGCAACTGACCAGCGCCCAGGTGCGCGCCGGCAGTGGCCAGTACGAAGACCAGCAGAACGCCCATGCCAACCTGTTGCTCAGCGAGGCGGCGGTACCGCCGTTGCAGGCGGCCATCGAGCAGGCGAGCTATCGCCTCGATGTGTTGACCGGGCAGGTGCCGGGCAGCCAGGAGCAGGGCGCCGCGCCGTTCCTGCCGCCATTGGCGCGGCAGTTGCCGCTGGGTGACGTTGATGCGCTGATTGGCCAGCGACCTGATGTGGTCAGTGCCGAGCGTGAGCTGGCGGCCAGCACCGAGGATGTCGGCGCGGCGACGGCCGAGCTGTACCCGCGTCTGGACCTGGGCGGCTTCATCGGTTTCTTCGCCTTGCGCAGCGGCGACCTGGGCAGCGCGGCCCGCGCTTATGAGCTGGCGCCGATGGTCACCTGGCCGGCCTTGCGCCTGGGCAATGCCCGCGCCCGCCTGCGGGTGCGCGAGGCGCTGGCCGAGGGCAGCCAGGCGCGCTACCAGCAGGCGGTGCTGCTGGCCCGCGAGGAAGTGGAGAACGCCGTTACGCAACTGGTGCGCAACCAGGCGCGGCTGCAAAGCCTGGTGGCCTCCGCCGGGCACGGCAGCGAGGCCATCGACATTGCCAACAAGCGCTATCGGCGCGGGGCCGGCACCTACCTGGCGGTGCTCGAGAACCAGCGTGCGCTGTTCTCGATCAAGCGCGAGGTGGCGGAGGCGGAGACGGCCTCGTACCTGGATGCGATTGCGCTGTACAAAGCCTTGGGGTGGGGGAGCGAGGCGATGTAGCCTGTGTTGCCAGGTACGCTGTGGCAGCCCGGCAAGACATGCGGGCTTCCCTCCTTTGGCAAGACCACGAGCAATGGCCTAATTTTCCCCGCGCGCCTTTCGTTTTCATGAAAGCCGCCCTGCGCCCGGCGCGTTCGGCCCTCATCATTCAAGGAGACAGGCAATGACTTCCGTTTTCGACCGCGACGATATCCAGTTCCAGGTAGTGGTCAACCACGAAGAGCAGTATTCCATCTGGCCCGACTACAAGGCGATCCCCAATGGCTGGCGCGCGGTGGGCAAGAGCGGCCTGAAGAAGGACTGCCTGGCGTACATCGACGAAGTCTGGACCGACATGCGCCCACTGAGCCTGCGCCAGAAGATGGCCGAAGCCGTGGCGCAGTAAGGCGGTGTCGACCCTGAACCTGCTGTGCCTGCCGTATTCCGGTGCCAGTGCGATGGTCTACAGCCGCTGGCGACGCAAGCTGCCGGCCTGGCTGCAGGTGCGCCCGGTAGAGCTGCCCGGGCGCGGCGCGCGCATGGGCGATCCGCTGCACACCGACCTGCGGGCCCTGGCCCGGCAGTTGGCCCATGAGCAGCGCGCTGTCACCCATGCGCCTTACGCCGTGCTCGGGCACAGCCTGGGGGCGCTGGTCGCCTTCGAGCTGGCCCATGAGTTGCGTGCACTCGGCTGCCCGCCGCCAGTGGCCTTGTTCGCCTGCGGCACTGCGGCGCCGACCCGGCGCGAGGATTACGCCGGTGGCAAATGGACCGAACCGCGTGGCGATGCCGAATTGATCGCCGAACTGCGCAAGCTCGGTGGCACCTCCGAGGAGGTGCTGGCCAACGAAGAGCTCATGAGCCTGGCCTTGCCGATCGTGCAGGCGGATTTCCTGCTTTGCGGCCGTTATGCGTATGAGCAGCGCCTGCCATTGCAATGTCCCTTGCATGTATTCGCCGGCGAGAACGATCGCGCCAATGATGAACAATTGCAGGCCTGGGGGCGGGAGACGGTTGGCGAGTATTCGCTGGCGAAGTTTCCGGGAGGGCATTTCTTTATACATGAGCATGAAGATCGTGTGCTTGATGTGCTGTGCAGGACGTTGGAGCCATTGCGGCTTTGTGCGTGATGGACAGGGCGGTTTATAGAATTCGTCTTACAGTTTGATAATTCTGCAGTGGCCTCACGCCCGGTTGTCGGCGAGAGGCCTGACTGCATATAAGAACTTCCAACTCCCAGTCCAAAACTTATTTTCTTGCTCTTGCTCTTGCTCTTGCTCTGCTCTTGCTTCTAAGTGCGCGATAGTTCAGGCGACACAAATTGCGACTTCAGGAGGCCGAACGCAGGTCTTGCGGAGGGAGGTGACGGGCATGGATGCCCGTCAAGCGCTGCGCCCCAGGATGGGGCGTTCAGCGCGGTCCTCCCGGGAGCAAGGCCGGAGTGAGGGGACCCCGGAGCGAAGCGTAGGGGCCGGATGAATGGAGCGAGGATTTTTTGGTTCCTTTTTGATCCTTCAAAAAGGGACCCGCCGTAAGGGCGGAAAGGTGATTGTGCGTCACCATCGTAAATGAATGCGTATATAACTTTTAAAACATACGCTGTGTAAGTCAAAGTCAAAGTCAAAGTCAAAGTCAAAGTCAAATGCGATTGGCGTGGGTTTTTACAGTTGTAAGCGCATTCATTTGCTATAATGACGCATATTCACCCTTTCGCCACCCGGCGAGTCACTTTTTGTCAAACGCGACAAAAAGTAACCAAAAAACGCTGCGCTCCATTCATCCGGCCCTCCGCTTCGCTCCGGGTTCCCTCACTCCGGCCTTGCTCCCGGGAGGACCGCGCTGAACGCCCCATCCTGGGGCGCAGCGCTTGACGGGCATCCATGCCCGTCACCTCCCTCCGCAAGACCTCCGTTCGGCCTCCTGAAGTCGCGAAGTTACGGGCGGCGCCTGGGATGACGCAGCTGTCGCTAGCTGGGTAGGGCGCTAGACTCCTGATCGGCAACGGCAACGGCAACGGCAACGGCAACGGCAACGGCAACGGCAACTTGCCCAGGTGCTGCTTTGATTGACGTCATCCCGCGCCTGGGTAAGGCTAGCCTTTTTCCCAGGCATGAGGCTGACAATGCTGATCGATCCTCGCAAGGCCACGCTGTTGGTCGTCGATATCCAGGAAAAGCTCATCGGCGCGATGAGCGATCCCGAGGGCACGGCGGCCCGCGCCCGCTGGCTGCTGGCGGCAACCGCCGAACTCGAGCTGCCCACCGTGATCTCCGAGCAGTATCCCAAGGGTCTGGGCCACACCCTGGCCACCCTCAAGGCCGCGGCGCCAGCCGCTGAGATTGTCGAGAAAATGCACTTCTCCTGCGTCGCCGCCGAATGCCTGCCGCCCAGCCTGCTGGCGCGCGAGCAGGTGATCGTCTGTGGCATGGAGACCCATGTCTGCGTGCTGCAGACCGTGCTCGGCCTGCTGGCCCTGGGCAAGCAGGTGTTCGTGGTCGAGGATACCTGCGACAGCCGCACCCCGGCCAGCAAGGCGGCGGGCCTGGCGCGCATGCGCGATGCCGGGGCGCAGGTGGTCACCCGCGAGATGGTGCTGTTCGAATTGCTGCGCAGCTCCAGCCATCCGCTGTTCCGCCAGATCAGCAAGACCTACCTGGTGGGGGAGCAACCCTGAACGGGCGTCTGTTGGCCTTCGGGCTGCTGGCACTGGGCCTGCTGCAGGGCTGCGCGGGGCGCCGCGAAGAGGCGCCGGAGGCCGACCCGGCCAAGGTCCGCGCCCAGCTCATGCGCCTGCTGCCGGCCCAGGTCAAGGACCGCCAGGGTTGGGCCGAGGATATCCAGGTGGCCTTTCAGGCCCAGGGCATCAGCCCGAGCAAGAGCAACCTGTGCGCCGTGCTGGCGGTGACCGAGCAGGAGTCCACCTTCAATGCCGACCCTCAAGTGCCAAACCTGGGCCGCATCGCCCGGGAAGAGATCGACCGCCGGGCAGCTCGGCTGCATGTGCCCCGGCTGCTGGTCGATGGCGCCCTGAGCACGCCTTCGGCCAACGGCAAGACCTACCAGCAACGCCTGCTCGCCGTGCGCAGTGAAAAGCAGTTGAGCGCCCTGTACGACGAGGTGATCGGTGGCCTGCCGCTGGGGCGTTCGCTGCTGGGCGGGCTGAACCCGGTGCGCACCGGCGGGCCGATGCAGGTCAGCGTGGATTTTGCCGAACAACACGCCAAAGGCTATCCCTACGACCACCCGGGCAGCATTCGCCAGGAAGTGTTCAGCCGCCGTGGCGGGATGTACTTCGGTATCGCCCATCTGCTGGGCTACCCCACCCATTACCCGCGCCAGCTGTACCGCTTCGCCGACTTCAACGCGGGTTGGTACGCCAGCCGCAACGCCGCGTTCCAGGCGGCGCTGAGCCGGGCCAGTGGGGTGCCGCTGGCGCTCGACGGCGACCTGATCGCCCCCGGCGCGATCATGCCCGGCACCACCGAGCAGGCGGCACGCAAGCTGGGGGCGAAGCTGGGGCTGCGCAATCCGCAGATCAGGGCGCAGCTGGAGAAAGAGAATGACCTGGCGTTGGAGGAGACCGAGCTCTACCACAAGGTCTTCGCCCTGGCCGAAGCCAAGGCTGGCAAGCCCTTGCCAAGGGCGGTGCTGCCGGGGATCGAGCTGAAGAGCCCGAAAATCACCCGCAAGCTGACCACGGCCTGGTTTGCCGGCAGGGTGGATGAGCGTTATCAGCGTTGCATGAAGCGCTGAAGCTGTCGCAGCGTGGGAGCGGGCTTGCCCCCCGATAGGGCCGGCATTGCAATCGCGGGTGCAAGCCCGCTCCCATGGCGATCAGCCCTGACCGAGCGCCTTGACCACCTGTTCGACACTGGCCTTGAGCCCGGCCACGGTATCGTCCGCGTCGCTCTCCACCACCAGCAGCTTCGCCCCGGCGGCGGCGATCACTTCTGCCACCTTGGCATCGGGCTGGCGATGGTGCAGCACCAGCGCCACGTCCTGCGCCTTGAGGTTGTCTCCAAGCGCCTTGAGCGCCGCTTCGTCCCACTTGTCGTCGGCCGGCAGCGCCTGCTCGACCACGTCCAGGTTCAGCCCGCTGGCCAGGTAGCCCAGGCGTTCGGACAGGCTGACCACGGTCAGGTTGTCGACCTCGGCCAGTCGCGTCTGGCTGTTGGCGGTCAGCTCCAGCATCTGCCGCTTGATACCGGCCAGGTTGGCCTGGATCTTCGCTTTGTCCGCTGGCGAAAGGCGCTCCAGGTCATTGGCCACCACGTCAGCCATGCGCCCCAGGTTGGTTGGGTTGAGCCAGGGGTAGGCGGCGAAGGCTTCGTCGCCCTTGACCGCGATGCCGGGCAGGGCGCCGTCCACCGGGCGCGCGGCGTCGATCTCGACGATACGGATATTGCTGCGCCGGGCCATGGGGTAGAGCGGGTCGTCGCGCCATATCGAGCGCACGCCGATCACCGCGTCGGCCTGTTGCGCCACCTTCTGCAGGCTGGCGCCACCACGGCCGCTGAAATACGAAGGTTGACGGCTGGCCGGCAGGTTGGCCGGAGCGGCGCGCTTGAGCTGCACCGAGGTTCCCTCGAGCAAGGCGCTGGCCAGGCTGTGGGTCACCGGCAGGGTGGTCAGTACTTCGGTGGCGCCCGCCAGCAGCGGCAGGCCGCTCAGGGCCAGGGCCAGGGTGAGTTTTTTCAGGTTCATGCCGGGTTTCCTTGCAGGCGTGGGACGAGGGCGCGGGCCAGGGCGGCGAGGGCGAAGCAGATCCCGGCGACCAGGATGATCGCCGCGCCCGAGGGCACCGGCAGGTCGAAGACGATCGGCAGCAGGATGCCGAGCAACGTACTGAGGGTGGCGATGATCACCGAGACGAAGAAGAAGCCCTTGAGCGACTGGCTGACCAGCCGTGCCGCCGCCGCCGGGATCACCAGCAGGGCGCCGACCAGGATCGCGCCGATTACCTTGACCGAGGCCACGGTGACCAGGGTCACCAGCACCACGAACAGGTAGTCCAGGGTCTTCACCGCCACCCCGCGCACCGCCGCCAGCTGCGGGTTGAAACTGGCCAGCATGATGCGGTTGTACAACGGCAGTGCCAGCGCCAGCACCAGCACCGCGACGATGCCCAGCACCAGCAGGTCCTGGGCGCTGACGGTAAGCACCGAGCCGAACAGCACGTTCTCGAGGATGTGCACGTTGATCTTGCCGGCCAGCATCAACAACAAGCTTGCGCCCAGGGCCAGCGACACCGAGAGGAACACGCCGATCAGGGTGTCCGGCGACAGACCGGTGCGGTTGCGCAGGAAGTTGAGGAGGATGCCGAACAGCAGGCAGTAGCCGAACAGGCTGCCGTACGGGCCAGTGTAGGGCTCGCCGAGCAGGATGCCGATGGCCACCCCGGTGAGCGCCGCGTGGCCGACCGCCTCGGAGAAGAAGGCAAAGCGCTTGACCACCACCAGGGTGCCCAGGCCGCCGAGTACCGGGCCGATCATCACGCCCGCCAGCAGGGCGTTGACCACGAAGCCATAGGCCAGCGCCTCGGGCAGATAGCCAGCCGTGGCCCAGTCCTGGACCAGTTGGCGCAAGGTTTCGAAACTCATCAGGCAAGGCTCTCGCTGCGCGGGTGGACGGAGAACAGTCCGAGCAGGCGCTCGGGAGTCAAGGCCTGGGCTGGTGGGGCGTCGAACAGCACCTGGCGGCTCAGCCCGGTGACGCGGTCGGCCAGGCGTAGCACCGCTTCGAGGTCGTGCTCGATCCACAGCACGGTGGTGCCGGCCTGGCGCCAGCCGTGCAGCAGTTGCTCGAACACCTGGATACCGGCCTCGTCGAGGGCCGACATCGGCTCGTCCAGCACCAGCAACTGCGGTTCGGGGATCAGCCCCTGGGCCAGCAGCACGCGCTGGCGCTCGCCGCCGGAGAGGGCGCCCATGCGCCGCTTGCGCTTGTCGAGCATGCCCACCCGTTGCAGCGCCGCGTCGATTTCCGGGCGCACGCGCCGCGACAGGCCGAGGAACGCCGGACGGCGCTGGCACATGGCGGCCATGAAGTCGTCCACGGTCATCGGCAGGCCGCGGTCGAACTCCAGGGCCTGGGGCACGTAGCCGATCACCTCGCGCTCGCCGGGCCAGTGCAGGGTCAGCTGGCCCTGGTGCGGCATCTGCCCGAGCAAGGTCTTGATCAGCGAGCTCTTGCCGCCGCCGTTGGGGCCGACAATGGCGTGTACGCTGCCCGGGGCGACACTGAAACGCACGTTTTCGAGGATGCGCGTGCGGCCGAGGGTGAGGTCGATGCCGTCGAACTCGATGCGCGGCCCGCAGGCGCTGGTGAAGTTGGCGGCGGCGGTCACGTGCGGTTCTCCTGGATGGCCTGGACCACGGTGTCGAGGTTGCGCTTCATCTCCACCTCGTACTTCTCCTTGGTGTAGTCGCCGTAGGAAATGTGGGTGAGCGGGTATATGCGCACGCCGGACTCGCGGTGGATGGTGTCGACATAGGCCGAGGGGAAGTCCATCTCCGAGAAGATCACCTTCACGTCCAGCGCCTTGAGCTGGTCGATGGTCTTCTTCAACTGCGCCGGGCTCGGCTCGATACCATGGGCAGGCTCCACCACGGCGGTGACTTCCAGGCCAAAGTCACGCACCAGGTAGTCGTAGGCAGCGTGGATGGTGGCCACGCGGAAGGTCGCGTCCGGCGCCTGGGTGACCTTGGCCAGGGCCTCGGCACGCAAGCCACGCAGGCGCTTGGCGTAGGCACGGGCATTTTGCGTATAGAACCTGGCGTTGTCCGGATCGAGCTTGCCCAGTTCGCGGGCGATGTTGTTGACCTGGGCGATGGTGGCGCTGATCGACAGGAAGGTGTGCGGGTTGACCACCTTGCCGGCGCCGCGGGCGGCGATGCCGGTGGCCGCCAGCAGCGGCACGTTGGCGTTGGACTCGATGGTCCTGATGTCGGGCTTTTCGCTGGCGGCGATCATGCGGTCGGCGAAGTCGTCGTGGCCGACGCCGTTGAGCACGATCACGTCGAGGCTGCCGATACGCTTGATGTCCTCGGCGCGCGGCTCGTAGGCATGCGGGTTGAAACCGGCCGGGATCAGCGGCACCACTTCGGCCTTGTCGCCGACAATGTTGCTCACGTAGCTGTAGTAGGGATGCAGGGTGATGCCGATGCGCAGGGGCTTGCCGTTGTCGGCGAGGGCCAGGGCGGGCAGGGCGCAGGCCAGGAGCAGCGCCAGGGTGTGGCGGGCGAAGCGGAGCATGGGCAGGTCCTTAGTGACGGTGTTGGCGGGTGACCCCGGCGTCGTAGTGGGTGACGATCTGCTGCCAGCCGGCGGCGATCAGCGCATCGCTGTCCAGCGCGTCCGGGGGCAGGGCGGTGCTGTCGCGGCGCAGCCAGACATCCGGCTGGGCATCGCTGGCGGCTGGCAGGATCACCAGGAAGCTGCCGGCCACCTGGGCGTCCTGGCTGCGTCCAAGGTAGGCACCGTTGGCCAACAACGACCACTGGTGGCTGCCGCGGCTCTGGCTGCTGGCGTCGCTGACGAAGGGTGGCAGCCCCTCGTCGGCCAGGGCTTGGGCATCCGGGGCGACGCCATTGTCCTCGCGCAGTGCGCGGATCTCCTCGACGGCCACCCACAGGTCGGTGTGGATGCCCTGTTCGGCGGCATTGAGGTCGCGGCGGGCGTCAAGCTGGTGGGCGGCGATGGCCTGTTCATCCTCGCGTTCGCCGCGCACGGCCACCACGCTTGCGGCCAGCACCACGATCAGCACGGCGGCCAGCAGCACGTAGAGGGTCTCGTGCCCGGCACCGGCCGGGCGCACCACCTGGGCGCGGCTCATGGCGCACCGATGTCGGCGTGGTCGACTTCCACCACGTGGCCGGGGCCGGCGTCGAACAGCACGTAGAACTCGCCGTCGGGGCGCTTGAAGGTCAGGGTCGAGTCATCGCCGAGCTTGCTCGCCACCAGCACTTGTTCGTCGTAGCCGATCACGTCCAGGGTCACCCCCGGTGCGCCGCTGCCGTCGGAGAAACCGCCCTTGCAGGTGATCTGCTCGCCGTGCTCGGTGCACTCGCACATGGGGTTGTGCGCCAGCGCCGGGGTGGCGGCCAGGGCCAAGAGGGGCAGGGCCAGCCTGCGCATCAGCTGTTTCATTTGTTGCCTCCTTGTTTTTCAAGCCAGGCCGCGGTGGCGGGGGATGCCTTGGCCAGCGGCACCGAGGCCTGGTACATCTTGCCGTCCCAGCCTTCGATGGTGATCCAGATGTCGGCGTCGGGGCGGGTGCGTGGCGGGATCGGCAACGAGGTGCCCATGCGCGCCGGCGCGCCGAAGAAGATCGTGCCGGCGGCGCGCAGGCTGCGCGGCTTGCCCACCCGCAGGTAGATGGCCTTGGCGCCGTCGTTGCAGTTGCCGCAGGCGGCGTTGAAAGCCTTGAAGTAGCCGGCCGGGCCTTCGGCGCGCGGGGCTTCGTCGCGCAGCTCGGCCAGGTCCAGTGTCCAGCGCCCGACCTGGACGTCCTGGATGATGTTGGCGCCCAGGCCGCTGTCGCCGCGGAACAGGCTGGCGTCGGCGAAGTACTTGGGCATGAAGCCCAGCGGCACGAGGATCAGCAGGATGTTCAGGTGGAAGCGCCATTTCAGCCACAGCTGCTTCAGGCCGCTGGGCGGCAGGGTGTCGGTCTGGCTCAAGAGTGGGCCTCCAGGGTGATTGGGCGCGCCGGGCGTTCGCCGCGCTTGAGGGCGGCGCGGGTGGCCTGGGCGGTGCGTTTGGTCCAGATCAGCAGGCCGCTGAACACCATCAAGGTCAGCACCAGGCCGAAGAAGAACCAGATCAGCTTGATCGCCAGGCCACCGAAGTCACCGGTGTGCAGGGGGCGCATGGATTCGGTGACGAACTCCAGGGCCGAGCGGTCGCCGAGCAGGAACTGGGCGTCGACGTTGCGCGTGTAGGGGTTGACCTCGGCGGTCTGGAACATCAGCGGGTACCAGCCGCGGCCGCCCATGCTGTAGTGGCTGTAGGCGGTGGCGGGCAGCGAGATGAAGCTGACGTCCAGGCCCGGGACCGCCTGGGTGGCGATGCGCGCCGCCTCGTCCAGGTCGATGCGTGGCGCCGGGCTGCCGTCGGGGGTTTGCGGGACCTGCTGGCGGGCGATCACCGGCGTGACGGGCTCGCTGGAAATCGTCACGTGATTGTCGCCGAGGATCGCCTGGATCAGGAACCAGGTGCCGGTGATGGAGATCACCGCGATGAACCAGATCGACCACACGCCGGCCAGGCGGTGCAGGTCGCCCCAGAAGATCCGCCGGCCATGGCCGGTGCGCACGGGCTTGAAGAAGCCGCGCCAGAATTTCTTGTACACCACCAGCCCGGTGACCAGCGAGGCGAGCATCGGCAGCCCGAGCAGCGACACCAGGTACCAGCCCCAGCTGTAGCCGTTGCTGAAGGGCACCAGCCACCAGCCGTGCAGGGCGCGGGTGAAGGCTTCGAAGTCGAAGTCCGGGCGCTGGCCCTGGATGGCCCCGCTGTACGGGTTGACGTAGAGCAGCGCGTTGGTGCCGTCGGCGCGGGTCACCGAGGCCTGCAGGGCGAAGTGCGAACCGTCCGGCTGGCTGAAGAAACGCACCGCCAGGTCCGGTTCGGCCTTGTGCATCGCGTCGAGCACTTGCTGGTAGCTCATGCGCTGGCTGTCGTCGTCGGGCTTGCTGGCGCGCACGTCGGCGTTGGCCAGCCAGACGATTTCTTGGCTGACCACCGCGAGCATGCCGGTGAAGCAGACGATCAGGACGAAGAACCAGATCGGCAGGGCAAGCCAGCTGTGCACCAGAAACCACAGCTTGGAATTGGATTTCTTTCTCGATTGTCGGGCCATCGGTCGGTCTTCTGCATAAAAAAATACGGTCGAGTCTGTGCTCAACCTGGAGGGCTGCATAAGTAAGGACGAATGAGAATCAGAAAGCTGCCAAAGCAAATGAAAGAAAATGTTTCAAGAACTGGACGTGACCTCCGTTGCAACCGGCTGCTTGGCCGTGCGCGCCTGCTTTTGGCTGCGCTTGAGCGCGTTGGCGGTGGCCAGGGCGGTACGTTTGCTCCAGATCAGCAGGCCGCTGAGCACCATCATGCTCAGCAGCAGGCCGAAGAAGAACCAGATCAGCTTGGTGGTCAGGCCGGCGAACTCGCCGGTGTGCAACGGGCGCATGGACTCGGTGACGATTTCAACCGCCTTGCGATCGCCCAGCAAGCGGCTGGCTTCCATCTTGCCGGTATAAGGGTTGATCTCGGCTTTCTGGTACACCAGTGGATACCAGCTCATGCCACCGATGCTCAGATGGGCATAGGCGTTGCTGGGGAAGCCGACGTAGTCGACGGTGAAACCCGGGATTTCGCGCTGGGTGATCCTGACGGCCTCGTCCGGGCTGATCATCGGCGTCGGACTGCCGTCGGCGGTCAGTGGCACCGTCTCCCGTGCCACCACCGGCACGATGGGCTGGCTGGAGATGGCGATATGGTTGTCGGCGAGCAGGGCCTTGATCAGGAACCAGGTGCCGGTGATGGAAATCACCGCGATGAACCAGATCGACCAGATGCCGCTCAGGCGGTGGAAATCGCCCCAGAAGATCCGCGCGCCCTGATTGAACCGCAAGGTTGGCTTGAAGAAACCTTTCCAGAAACGTTTGTAGATCACCAGGCCGGTGACCAGCGAAGCCAGCATCGGCAGCCCGAGCAGTGACACCAGGTACCAGCCCCAGCTGTAGCCATTGGTGTGCGGCACCAGCCACCAGCCGTGCAGGGCGCGGGTGAATTCCTCGAAGTTGAACTGCGGGGGAACGCCCTGGATATGCCCGGTGTAGGGGTTGACGTAGACCCTCAGCGTGCGGCCGTCAGGGTAAGTGACATCCGACAGCATGGCGAAGTGCGACTCGCTCAGGGTCATCAGGCTGGCCACGGCGATGCCGGGCTCGTCGCGCTGCATGGCCACCAGCAGCTCGTCGTAGGACAACCGCCGGGCGTCATCCGAAGGCGGATTGGCGCGGGTTTCCGGATTGGCCAGCCAGACGATCTCCTTGCTGATCACCGCCAGGGTGCCGGTGACGCAGACGATGAGCACGAAGAACCAGATGGGCAGCGCCAGCCAGCTGTGCACGAGGAACCAGATTTTCGAGCGTGACTTTTTCGACATGGGTACACAGTGTCAATGGCGAATTAAGGGGCGGATTGCCCGGCCGTATCAGAAAGAGACGCATGAGCAGGGCAAAACCTGATGGGGTAATTGCAAGCAAGTGTTTCCAGGTTGCCCTGCCTGTTGCTGCGGGTTCCTGCGCAGGGACTAATTTGCCTGCGCCCCGAAACGTCCCCCTATCACCGGATGCGAGCGTGCCCCTGGGCCGTCGCTCCCTTTTCCTTAGGTGTGTACAGGAGGCCCGTCATGGGTGTTGCTGTGGGATTTACAGTGCGTCCGCTCTTGCCGGAGCAGGGACGTTTGCCATTGCTGGTGGAGGCCGGTGACGACGACACCAGCCTGCTGGATGTGTTCGATGAGCTCAAGGTGCTGGTGGACGAGCACCTGTTGCGCGATGGCGGCATCCTGTTCCGTGGTTTCCGCCTGGAGGGCGCCGAGCAATTCCGTCAGTTCGCCGCCAGTTTCGGCCATCCGCTGCTCAACTACGAGTTCGGCTCCACGCCGCGCACCAACGTCACCCAGGGGGTCTACACCTCCACCGAGTATCCGGCGCACCAGCACATCCCGTTGCACAACGAGCAGGCGTACTCGCGCGACTGGCCGATGAAGATCTGGTTCTACAGCATGATCGCGGCAAAGTCCGGCGGCCAGACGCCGATAGCCGACAGTCGCGAGGTCTATCGCAGGGTACCGGCGCACATTCGCGAGCGCTTCGTCAGCAAGGGCCTGATGTACGTGCGCAATTTTGGCAACGGGCTGGATGTGTCCTGGGAGGATGTGTTCAATACCGAGGATCCGCAGGAGGTCGAGGCCTACTGCAAGGCCCATGGCATCACCTGTGAATGGAAGGATGACGGTGAGCTGCGCACGCGCCAGGTATGCCAGGCGGTGGCCGAGCACCCGGTCACCGGCGACAAGGTCTGGTTCAACCAGGCGCACCTGTTCCATATTTCCAACCTGCCGCCCGAGGTGCGGGAAAGCCTGCTGGACATCGTCGACGAGGAAGACCTGCCGCGCAACGTCTACTACGGTGACGGTTCGCCCATCGAGGATGAAGTGCTCGACGAGATCCGTGCGGTGCTCGAGGGCTGCAAGATCAGCTTCCTCTGGCAGGAAGGCGACGTGATGATGCTCGACAACATGCTCGCCGCCCATGCCCGCGCGCCATTCGAAGGCCCGCGCAAGGTGATTGTGGCGATGGCCGAGGGGCACTCGCTGGGCCAGGGTTGAGGGGGCGGGAGAGTTGCAGCGCCTGTGAGATCGAGCGCCGCCCGCGCGGCGCATCGCGGATGAATCCGCTCCTACATTTGTTGCAACGTGCCGAACCTGTCAGGCCATGGTTGCCAGCCTTGGCGCAAGGCTTGAGACAGGTGGGGCGGCAGCAATGCCCACCGAAACATCGCGTCTAGCGTACAAGGCTTACAACCATGGCCTATCAGGCATGGCCACGTTGCAACAAATGTAGGAGCGGATTCATCCGCGATGCGCCGCGCGGGCGGCGCTCGATCTCGCAGGCGCCGCCTCGCTCAAGCTAAATCATCCCCCCGCCCATTCGTTCTTGTTGATGCGCCCGGACCTTCCGGTCGCGCCGCCGATCAGCAAGGACCCCACACATGAATGCCGCAGACGCCCAGAAACTTTCCCGCCGTTTCATCGAGTTGCCCCTGGACAAGCGTCGCTTGTTCCTCGAGGGGATGCGACGCGAGGGTATCGATTTCGCGCAGTTGCCCATGTCGTCCTGTGTCGGCCTGAGCGAGCGCGACGGCCTGTCCTACGCCCAGCAGCGCATGTGGTTCCTCTGGCAGCTGGAACCCCACAGTGCCGCCTACAACCTGCCGATGGCCGTGCGCCTGGAAGGCGAGCTGCAGGTCCAGGCACTGGAGCGGGCCTTCACCTTGCTGGTCGGCCGCCACGAATGCCTGCGCACCACCTTCGCCCAGGACGGCGAGCGCGCCGTGCAGCGGGTAGCCGAGCCAACGCCGGTAGGCATCCAGCTGTTCGACCTGGCCGATCTGCCCGAAGCCACGCGCTGGGAGCGCGCGCACCAGCAGATGGCGGCCCAGGCGACCCAGGCCTTCGACCTCGAGCGCGGCCCGCTGTTCGGCATCGCCCTGCTGCGCCTGGCGCCCCAGGAGCATGTGCTGCTGCTGACCCTGCATCACATCATCGCCGACGGCTGGTCGATGAACGTCCTGATCGACGAATTCATGCGCAGCTACGACGCCCTGGTGGCGGGGCGCGAGCCTGCGCTGGCGGAAATCAAGGTGCATTACCGCGACTACGCACTGTGGCAGCGCAGCTGGCTGGAGGCTGGTGAGCGCGAGCGCCAGCTGGACTACTGGCGCGAGCAACTGGGCGACGAGCACCCGTTGCTGGAGCTGCCGACCGACCGGCCTTATCCGGCCCAGCCCAGCCACCTGGGCGAGCGCCTGGAGCTGGTGCTCGACGTTGGCCTGCGCGAAGATCTCAAGCAACTGGCCCAGCAGCACGGCGTGACGCTCTCCACGGTGCTGCTGGCGGTGTTCAAGACCCTGCTGTACCGCTACAGCGGGCAGGCCGACATCCGCGTCGGCGGCCTGATCGCCAACCGCAACCGCAGCGAAACCGAGGGGCTGGTCGGCTTCTTCGTCAATACCCAGGTGCTGCGCAGCCAGTTCAGCGCGCAGACGCCGTTCAGCGACCTGCTGCGCAGCCTGCACCAGGCCTCGGTCGGTGCCCAGGCGCACCAGGACCTGCCGTTCGACGCGCTGATCGAAGCCCTGCAGCCCCAGCGCAGCCAAAGCCACACGCCGCTGTTCCAGGTGATGTTCAACCACCAGCCGCTGGTCACCGACCTCAAGGACGTGCGCCTGGACTGCGGCCTGCGCGTGGGCTACCTGAGCGCCGAGCAACTGGCCGGCAGCCGCCGCCAGCATGCGGCCACCAGTGACCTGATGCTCGATACCCGCGAGGAGGGCGAGCAGGTGTTCGCCGCCTTCACCTATGCCACCGATATCTTCGATGAAACCACCATCAGTGCCCTGGCCGGGCACTGGCGCAACCTGCTGCGCGCGGTGTGCAACGATCCGCGCCAGCCCCTGGGCGAGCTGCCGATGCTGGCCGAGGCCGAGCGCCAGGCGTTGCTGTGCCCGGTGGCCGATGTGGCGCCGTGGGAGCCGGTGCAGCGCCTGTTCGAAACCCAGGCCGCGCGCAGCGGCGAGGCCCTGGCGCTGATCCTGGCCAATGGCGCCGAGGCGCCGTCGATGCGCTATGCCGAGCTCAACACCCGGAGCAATCGCCTGGCCCATTTCCTGCGTCGCCAGGGCGTTGGCCCCGACAGCCTGGTCGGCGTGGCCCTGGATCGCTCGCTGGACCTGGCCGTGGCCCTGCTGGCCGTGCTCAAGGCCGGTGGCGCCTATGTGCCGCTGGACCTGCAGGCCCCATCCGAGCGCCTGGACCACGTACTCGAGGACAGCGGCCTGCAGTGGCTGTTGACCACTTCCGGGCAGTTGCCCGGCTTGCCGGCGCGGGAGGCAGTGCGTTGCCTGTGCCTGGACCAGCTGGCACTGGCGGACGAGCCGGCCGCTGACCTGCCGCTGACCGTCGTGCCCGACAACCTGGCCTATGTGATCTACACCTCCGGCTCCACCGGCCGGCCCAAGGGCGTGGCGATCAGCCACGGCGCCTTGAGCGAGTTCATCGCCCGCGCCATCGACTACAGCGACCTGCGCGAAGGCGACCGGGTGCTGCAGTTCGCCACCAGCAGCTTCGATGGTTTCGTCGAGCAGTTCTTCCCGCCGCTGTGCCATGGCGCCTGCGTGGTGCTGCGCGATACCCGCCTGTGGGACAGCGCCGCCCTGCACGAAGTGCTGATCGAGCACGGGGTGACTCTCGCCGACCTGCCGGCCGCCTACTGGTACTGGCTGGTGCAGGACTTCGCCGCGCGTCCGCCGGCCAGCTACGGCGCGCTGCGCCAGATCCACGTCGGCGGCGAGGCAATGGCGGTGGACGGGCTGCGCCTGTGGCAACTGGCAGGGCTGGGCCATGTGCGGCTGCTCAACACCTATGGTCCGACCGAGGCCACGGTGGTTTCGACCATTCACGACTGCACCGGGCTCGGCCACGAGGCAGTGTCCTGGCGTGGCATCCCCATTGGCCAGGGTCTGGCGCAGCGTCGCCTGTACATCCTCGATGATGACCTCGAACTGCTGCCCCAGGGCGCGGTGGGCGAGTTGTACATCGGCGGCCCGGGCCTGGCCCGTGGCTACCACGGCCAGCCGTCACTGACTGCCCAGCGCTTCGTCGCCGATCCGTTCGCCCAGGGCGAACGCCTGTACCGCACCGGCGACCGCGCGCGCCTGGGCAGCGATGGCGCAATCGAATACATCGGCCGCGTCGATCACCAGGTCAAGGTGCGCGGTTTCCGCATTGAACTCGGCGAGATCGAGGCGCGCCTGCAACAGTGCCCGGGGGTTCGCGAAGCGGTGGTGCTGGCCCTGCCGATGACCGGCGGCCTGCAACTGGTGGCCTATGTGGTGCCTGACGCCGCCGAACAGGATGCCGCCGAACAGGCGCGCTTGCGCCAGCAGGTACGCAGCCTGCTCAAGGCCCGCCTGCCCGAGTACATGGTGCCCGGCCACCTGCTGCTGTTGCCGCGCCTGCCCCTCACGCCCAGCGGCAAGCTGGACCGCAAAGCCCTGCCGGCGCCGGACCCTAGTGCGCTGCAGGCCGAGTACCGGGCGCCGCAGAGCGCCGTCGAGCAACAACTGGCGCAGATCTGGATGCAGGTGCTGAACGTGCCGAAGGTTGGCCTGGACGATCACTTCTTTGAACTCGGCGGGCACTCGTTGCTGGCCGCCCAGGTGCTGGCGCGGATCAAGGATCAGCTGGGCCTGGTGCTGCCGTTGCGCAGCCTGTTCGAACAACCGGCGCTGGGTGACCTGGCCGCCGAGCTGGCCCGGCTGCAGGGCGGCGATACGGATGATGACTGGTCGGATATGGACGCGTTCCTGGGTTCCTTGGAAGGGGTTGAGGCATGAGTGGCAACATGGCGGTACGCATTGCGAAACGGTTCGTCAGCCTGCCCCTGGAGCAGCGCCGGCAGTTCCTCGCCAAGCTGCGTGAGGACGGCAAGGACTTCAGCCTGTTGCCGGTGGTCGAGTCACGGCACGAGTTCGCCAGCATCCCCTTGTCCTTCGCCCAGCAGCGCCTGCTGTTCCTCTGGCAGCTGGAGCCGCACAGCGCGGCGTACAACATGGCTGCTGGCCTGCGCCTGAGCGGCCGGCTCGATGTGTCAGCACTGCAGCGCTCATTCGACTACCTGGCGACGCGCCACGAGGCGCTGCGCACGGTGTTCCAGGTCGAGGGCGAACAGCCGCGCCAGGTGATCCTCGATCATCTGGCCGTGCCCCTGGAACAGGTCGACCTCACCGCCATCGCCACTGACCAGCGTGAGGCCGAGCTGGCCACGCGGGTGCGCGAGGCCAGTCACCAGTCGTTCGACCTGCTGCACGGCCCGCTGCTGCGTGCCACCCTGTACCGGCTGGCGGCCGAGGACTATGTGCTGCTGGTGTGCATGCACCACATCGTCTCCGACGGCTGGTCGATGGATGTGATGGTCAAGGAGTTCGTGCACAGCTACCAGGCGTTCAGCCAGAGCCAGGCGCCGCAGTTGCCGGCGCTGGCGGTGCAGTACGCCGACTACGCCATCTGGCAGCGCAGCTGGCTGGAGGCCGGGGAGGGCGAGCGCCAGCTCGACTACTGGCGCCAGCAGCTGGGCGAGGAGCAACCGCTGCTGGAGGTCGCCGCAGACTACCCGCGTCCACTGGCCCAGAGCTTCGATGGCCAGACCCTGGGCTTCGACTTTGGCGTCGAGCTGTCCCGACGCCTGGGCGGCTATGCCCGCGCGCAGGGCATGACCCTGTTCATGTTGGTGCTGACCGGTTTCTCGCTGTTCCTGTCGCGCCAGGCCGGGCAGCGCGATATCCGCATCGGCGTACCCAACGCCAACCGCGGCCGTGCCGAGGTCGAGGGGTTGATTGGCTTCTTCGTCAACACCCAGGTGCTGCGCTGCCAGGTGGACGAGCGCCTGAGCTTCGATGACCTGCTGGCCCAGGTGCGCGAAGCGGTACTCGGCGCCCAGGCGCATCAGGAACTGCCGTTCGAGCAACTGGTGGACGCATTGGTGCCGGAGCGCAACCTCGGCCACAATCCGCTGTTCCAGGTCAAGTTCAACCAGAACGTCGGCATGCAGCGCCAACGCTCGCTGGCCTTGCCGGGCCTGAGTGTCGCCGAGTACCCGCTGGACAAGGTCGGCACCCACTTCGACCTGGCGCTGGACATCACCGACGACGGCCAGCTGATCCATGGCGAAATGACCTTCGCCAGCGACCTCTACCAGCGTTCGACCGTAGAGGCCTTCATTCCGGCCTTCATCGAGTTGCTGGGCCAGCTGCTCGACGCCCCGCAGTTGCCGCTGCACCGCCTGGCCGCGCCGCTGCGCAGCGAGCAGGCGCCGCAGCGTGAGGTGCCGGCGCTGGTGCTGGAACACTGGCAGCAGCAGGTGCACCGGCAGCCCGAGGCGCTTGCCGCTTGCAGCCTGGAGCAGAGCCTGAGCTTCGCCGCTCTGGACCAGGCCGCCAACCGCCTGGCCCATCACCTGCAACAGCAGGGTGTGGTCAGCGGCCAACCGGTCGTGGTGCTGATGGAGCGTTCGCTGGACTGGCTGACCTGCATGCTCGGTATCCTCAAGGCTGGCGCCGTGTACATGCCGCTGGACACCAAGGCGCCTGAAACGCGCCTGCGGCAGATGCTCGACGCCGCGCAAGCCAAGGTGCTGCTGTGTGCCGCCGGCGATGCGCGACTGACCAGCCTGGCCGCCGCCGATCGCCTGACCTTGGCCTATGTCCCCGAACAATGGCAGGACCTGCCGGCCAACGCGCCGGCGCTCACGCTGTGGGCCGAATCGCCGGCCTATGTGATCCACACCTCCGGCTCCACTGGTCAGCCGAAGGGCGTACTGGTCAGCCATGGCGCCCTGGCCAGCTACGTCGCCGGCCTGCTCGAACGCCTGGCGCCTGCGCCGGGGGCGAGCATGGCGCTGGTCTCGACCATCGCCGCCGACCTGGGCCACACCGTGCTGTTCGGTGCCCTGTGTTCCGGACGCCTGCTGCATGTACTGCCCGAAGCGCTGGGCTTCGACCCGGACGCCTTCGCCCGCTACATGGCCGAACACCAGGTCGGTGTGCTGAAGATCGTCCCCGGCCACCTGGCGGCGTTGCTGCAAGCCGGCAACCCCGCCGATGTGCTGCCCGAGCATGCACTGATCGTCGGTGGCGAGGCCTGCACGCCAGCCCTGGTGGAGCAGGTACGCCGGCTCAAGCCGGGCTGCCGCCTGATCAACCACTATGGCCCGAGCGAGACCACGGTCGGCGTGCTGACCCATGAAGTGGCCGCGCTCGCTGAGGGCGCCCGTGCCGTGCCGGTGGGTGAGCCCTTGCCGGGCGCCCATGTGCTGCTGCTCGACGATGTGCTCAACCCGGTGGCCGATCAGGTCGCCGGTGAGCTGTACATCGGTGGCGCCAGCGTGGCTCAGGGTTACCTGGGCCAGCCGGGCCTGACCGCCGAACGCTTCCTGCCGGACCCGACGCGGCCTGGCCAGCGCTTGTACCGCAGTGGCGACCGGGTGCGGCGCAATCGTTCGGGCCAAGTGGAATTCATCGGCCGCGCCGACGACCAGGTCAAGGTGCGCGGTTATCGCGTCGAGCCGGCCGAGGTGGCGCGAGTGCTGCGGGGGCTGGACGGGGTCGCCGAGGCGGTCGTCTTGGCGCAGCCGGTGGAAGGCGACGAAAGCCGTCTGCAGCTGGTCGGCTGGTGCGTGGGCCAGGGGCTGCAGGGTGAAGCCTTGCGCCAGCAACTGCAGGATCGACTGCCGGACTACATGGTGCCGGCGCAGATCCTGGTCCTGGACCGCCTGCCGCTGACCGCCAACGGCAAGCTGGACAAGCGCGCCTTGCCGGCGCCGGGCGTCGCCCGGCGTCAGTACACCGCGCCGGTCGGCGAGATCGAAGAGGCCCTGGCGGCCATCTGGGCCGAGGTGCTCAAGCTCGACCAGGTCGGCAGCACCGACAACTTCTTCGAGCTGGGCGGCGACTCGATTCTGAGCCTGCAGATCATCGCTCGGGCCAAGCGCCAGGGCATCAAGCTCAGCCCCAAGCAGCTGTTCGAGAAACAGACCATCGGCCAGCTGGCGGCGGTGGCCAAGCGCATCGAGAAAAAGGCCGTGGCGGTCGAGCAGGTCAGTGGTTCGATGCCATTGCTGCCGATCCAGGCACGCTTCTTCGAAACCGCTATCCCTGAGCGCCAGCACTGGAACCAGGCCCTGCTGCTCAAACCGACCCAGGCCCTTGGCGCTGACCACCTGCAAGGCGCATTGCAGGCGCTGGTCGCTCAGCACGATGCCTTGCGGCTGCGCTTCACCCAGGGCGAGGCCTGGCAGGCCGAATTCCAGCCCACCAAGGCCGACGATATCCTCTGGGTTCGTCAACTGAGTGACCTGGCCGAGCTGCCGGCGTTGGCCGAGCAGGCCCAGCGCAGCCTCGACCTGGCCCAGGGGCCGCTGCTGCGGGCGCTGCTGGTAGAACTGCCCGAGGGCCAGCAGCGCTTGCTGCTGGTGATCCACCACCTGGTGGTCGACGGTGTGTCCTGGCGGGTACTGCTGGAAGACCTGCAACTGGCCTACACGGCCCTGGCCGCCGGCAAGGCCGTGACGCTGGCAGCCAAGAGCAGCTCGCTCAAGGCCTGGGCCGAGCGCCTTGGCGCCTATGCCCGCAGCCCGGAACTGCTGGCCGAGGCCGAACACTGGCTGCGCGGCCTTGAAGCCGCTGGCGGCGAGTTGCCCCGCGATAACCCGGCGGGCGCCCAGACCAATCGTCACGTCGCCCATGCCTCGTCACGCCTGGACGCCACGCTGACCCGCAAACTACTGCAAGTGGCGCCCGCCGCCTACCGCACCCAGGTCAACGACCTGCTGCTGGCGGCCTTGTCACGGGTACTGTGCGACTGGACCCGAGAGGATTCGGTACTGATCCAGCTCGAAGGCCATGGCCGCGAAGACCTGTTCCCGGAGCTGGACCTCAGCCGCACCCTGGGCTGGTTCAGCAGCCTGTTCCCGGTACGCCTGACGCCGGCCCAAGGGCTTGGCGAGGGGCTGTGCGCAATCAAGGAACAACTGCGTTCGGTGCCGAACAAAGGCATCGGCTATGGTGTGCTGCGCTATCTCGGCGAGCCCGATCTGCGCGAGCGTCTGGCGGCATTGCCGCAGCCACGGGTGACGTTCAACTACCTGGGCCAGTTCGACGGCAGCTTCGCAGAGGTTGAAGGTGCCCTGTTCACCCCGGCCAGCGAGGGCAGTGGCGCCACACAGGGCCTGGACAGCCCACTGGGCAACTGGCTCGGCATCAACGGCCAGGTCTACCAGGGCGAGCTGGAGCTGGACTGGAGCTTCAGCCGTGAGGTGTTCCACCCAGAGACCATCGAAGCCCTGGCGCGCCGCTACGAGCAGGTGCTTGCCGAATTGGTCGAGCATTGCGCCCAGGCGCCGCACCAGGGCGTCACGCCATCGGACTTCCCGCTGGCCGAGCTGACCCAGGCGCAACTGGACAGCCTGCCGCTGGCGGCCGGGGAAATCGAAGACCTCTATCCGCTGTCGCCGATGCAGCAGGGTATGTTGTTCCATAGCCTTTATGAGCAGGAAGCAGGCAACTACATCAACCAGCTGCGCGTGAACGTGCGGGGCCTGAACGTGGCGCGCTTCCGCGCGGCCTGGCAGGCGGTGGTGGACAATCACGAAGTGCTGCGCAGCTGCTTCCCGCAGGACCTGCCGTTGCCTGTGCAAGTGGTACGGCGCCAGGTGCAGGTGCCGTTCGTCGAGCTCGACCAGGCTCAGGATCCGGACGCAGTGGCCCAGGCCGAGCGCCAGGCTGGCTTCGACCTGGCCAGCGGCCCGCTGCTGCGCCTGACATTGATCCGCACGGCTGACGGCGGCCATCACCTGATCTACACCTGCCACCATATCCTGATGGACGGCTGGAGCAGCTCGCGCCTGCTCGGCGAGGTGCTGCAGCGTTACAGCGGCGTCGCCCCGAGCGCCAGGACCAGCCGCTACCGCGACTATATCCAGTGGCTGCAAGGCCAGGACCAGCAGGCCAGCGAAACCTTCTGGCGCGCCCAGGTGGCCGAGCTGGACGAGCCAACGCGACTGGTACAGGCGTTCAAGTCCTCGGCCCAGGGACAAGGCCATGGCAGCCTGGCGCTGCGCTTCGAGCCGCAACAGACCCAGCAGTTGGCGGACTTCGCCCGGGAGCAGCGGGTCACCCTCAATACCCTGGTCCAGGCCGCGTGGCTGTTGCTCTTGCAACGCTACACCGGCCAGGCCAGCGTGACCTTCGGCGCCACCGTGGCCGGCCGCCCGGCGGAGCTCGCGGGCGTCGAGGAGCAGCTGGGGCTGTTCATCAACACCTTGCCGGTGGTCGCCAGCCCGCGCCCGGAGCAGACCGTCGGCGACTGGGTACAGCACGTGCAAGGGTTGAACCTGGCCCTGCGCGAGCACGAGCACACGCCGCTCTACGAGATCCAGCGCTGGGCCGGCTGGAGCGGCGAGGCACTGTTCGACAACATTCTGGTTTTCGAGAACTACCCGGTCGCCGAGGCGCTGCAACAGGGCGCGCCGCAAGGCCTGCAGTTCGGCGAGGTGCAGAACCAGGAACAGACCAACTACCCGTTGACCCTGGTGGTACAGGTGGGTGAGCGCCTGGAGGCGAGCTTCAGTTTTGATCGCCAGTGCTTCAGCGAGCTGGCCATCGACCAGTTGGCGGGGCACTTCCAGCACCTGCTCTCGCAGTTGGCGGCTGATGGTCAGCGTGCCCTGGGTGCGCTTAGCCTGCCGGTGGAAGACCAGCAGATGGTTGCCAGCTATCCAACTACGGCTTGCACCCAGGAGCTGATCGAAGCGCAGGCGGCGCGTACGCCTGAAGCGATCGCCGTGACCTTTGCCGGCCAGGCGCTGAGCTACGACCAGCTCAACCGCCGCGCCAACCGCCTGGCGCACAAGCTGCGCGCGCAGGGCGTGGGGCCGGATGTGCTGGTGGGCATCGCGGTGGAGCGCGGCTTCGAGATGATCGTCGGCCTGCTGGCGATCCTCAAGGCCGGTGGCGCCTATGTGCCGCTGGACCCGGAGTATCCGCAGGATCGCCTGAGCTACATGATGGAAGACAGCGGCATTCAGTTGCTGCTGACTCAAGGCCATTTGCTGGCCGATCTGCCCGTGCCGGCGCACGTGCGCAGCCTGAAGCTGGAAGATGATCTCACCGGCTACAGCGACGAGAATCCGGAGCACCTGACCCGGCCAGACAATCTGGCCTATGTGATCTACACCTCGGGCTCGACCGGCAAGCCGAAAGGGACCTTGCTGCCGCACCACAACCTGCTGCGCCTGTTCAAGGCCACCGATGCCTGGTTCGGCTTCGGCCCGCAGGATGTGTGGACGCTGTTCCACTCGTACGCCTTCGATTTCTCGGTGTGGGAGATCTTCGGTGCGCTGCTGCACGGTGGTCGTCTGGTGATCGTGCCGCGTGAGGTGACCCGTTCGCCGGAGGACTTCCACCAGTTGCTGGTGGAGCAGTGCGTGACGGTGCTGAACCAGACCCCGTCGGCATTCAAACCGCTGATGCGCGTGGCCTGTGACAGTGCATCCGACCTTGCGCTGCGCTATGTGATCTTCGGCGGCGAAGCGCTGGACGTAGCTGCACTGCAGCCATGGTTCGAGCGCTTCGGCGAGGACTGCGACAACCTGATCAACATGTACGGCATCACCGAGACCACGGTGCACGTGACCTACCGGCCGATCCGCTTCGCCGACACGCAACAGGCGGGCAGCCCGATCGGTGCGGCGATTCCGGACCTGTCGATGTACGTGCTGGACGCCGACTTCAACCCGGTGGCCAAGGGCTGCACCGGCGAGCTGCATGTCGGCCACGCCGGCCTGGCACGCGGTTACCACAACCGCGCCTCGCTGACCGCCGAGCGCTTCGTGCCGGACCCGTTCTCCAGCGAAGGCGGGCGCCTGTACCGCACCGGCGACCTGGCGCGTTACCGCGAACAGGGCGTGATCGAGTACGTGGGCCGTATCGACCATCAGGTGAAGATCCGTGGCTTCCGTATCGAGCTGGGTGAGATCGAAGCACGCCTGCAGGAACATGCAGCAGTGCGGGAAGTGCTGGTGCTGGATATCGACGGGGCAGGGGGCAAGCAACTGGCGGCCTACCTGATCGCCCAGGACGCGAATGCAGGCCAGGCAACCCTGCGCGACATGCTGAAACAGCACTTGAAAGCCAACCTGCCGGACTACATGGTGCCGACGCATTTCCTGGTACTGGACCAGTGGCCACTGACCGCCAACGGCAAGCTGGACCGCAAGGCCCTGCCCAAACCGGACGCCAGCCAACTGCAACAGGGCTACGTGGCCCCACGCACGGCGCTGGAACAGCAACTGGCGGCGATCTGGAGCGAGGTGCTGAAAGTCGAGCAGGTGGGCCTGCACGATAACTTCTTCGAACTCGGCGGCCACTCGTTGCTGGCCACCCAGGTCACCTCGCGGATCCGCCAGCGCCTGAATGTGGAAGTGTCGCTGCGCAGCCTGTTCGAATCCGCCGACCTGCAAGCCTTCGCCCAGGCCGCCGGCCAAGGTGCGGCCAGCCAGGCACCGGCGTTCAGCGTCGTGGACCGCAACCAGACGCTGGCCTTGTCCTACGCCCAGCAACGCCAGTGGTTCCTCTGGCAGCTGGAACCGGGCAGTGCCGCCTACAACATCCCGTCGGCCCTGCGCTTGAAGGGCGAACTGGATATCGAGGCACTGCGCAGCAGCTTCGCCGCGCTGGTCGCCCGCCACGAAACCCTGCGCACCACCTTCCGCCAGCAGGGCGACAGTGCCGAGCAGGTGGTGCATGCGCGTCTGCAAACGCCGCTGGACATCACCACGGCGGCCCTGGACGAAGCCGGCGTGCAGGCCTGGGTCGAGACCCAGGTGCGCCATCCGTTCGACCTGCAACACGGCCCGTTGCTGCGCGCCCGCCTGCTGCGCCTGGGCGCCGACGAGCATGTGCTGGTACTGGTGCTGCACCATATCGTTGCTGACGGCTGGTCGATGCCGATCCTGGTCGACGAACTGGTGCGCGGCTATGAAAGCCACCTGCAAGGCCAGGCCCCGCAACTGCCGGCGCTGGCCTTCCAGTATGCCGACTACGCGGCCTGGCAGCGTCAGTGGATGGAAGCCGGCGAACAACAGCGCCAGCTCGACTACTGGCAGGCGCGCCTGGGCAGCACCCAGCCGATCCTCGAACTGGCCACCGATCGCCCGCGCCCTGTGGTGCAGCAGTATGAGGGTGCGCGCCTGCCGGTGGACCTTGAGCCAAGCCTGGTTGCCCAGCTCAAGACACTGGCCGGGCAGCATGACGTGACCCTGTTCATGCTCCTGCTGGCCTCGTTCCAGGCCTTGCTGCATCGCCACAGCGGCCAGTCGGACATCCGAGTCGGCGTGCCGGTGGCCAACCGCACCCGGGCCGAGACCGAAGGCCTGATCGGCTTCTTCGTCAACACCCAGGTGCTGGATGCGCGCTTCCAGCCGCAGATTCGTTTCGACGAACTGCTGCAACAGGTCAAGCACACCGCCCTGGGCGCCCAGGCGCATCAGGAGCTGCCCTTCGAGCAATTGGTCGAAGCCCTGCAGCCCGAGCGCAGCCTGAGCCACAGCCCGCTGTTCCAGGTGATGTTCAACCACCAGACCCAGGTGCTGGGTGAATCCCGCGTACTTGCGGGCCTCAGCCTGCAGGGGCTGGTGTCGGACAAGCAGACCGCACAGTTCGACCTGACCCTGGACACTGCCGAACACGAAGGCGGCCTGAGCGCGACCCTGACCTACGCTACCAGCCTGTTCGAGCCGGCGACCGTAGCGCGCATGGCCGAGCACTGGCGCAACCTGTTGCAGGGCATCTGCCAGGACGCCGGGCAGCGCGTCGCCGAACTGCCGTTGCTGAGCCGCGAGGAGCGCGAGCGCACCCTGTACGCCTGGAACGACAGCGCCGCCGACTACCCGCGCGGGCAGACCGTCCAGCAGCTGATCGAGGCACAGGCTGCCCGCACGCCGCAGGCCGTCGCCGCGGTGCTGGGCGAGCAGTCGCTGAGCTACGCGCAACTGAACCAGCGCGCCAACGCCCTGGCCCACCACCTGCGCAGCTTGGGCGTCGGCCCCGATGTGCTGGTGGGGATCGCGGTGGAGCGGAGCCTCGACATGCTTGTCGGCCTGCTGGCGGTGCTCAAGGCCGGTGGCGCCTACGTGCCGCTGGACCCGCAGTTCCCCGAGGACCGCCTGGCCTACATGATGGAGGACAGCGGTATTGCGCTGCTGCTGACCCAGAGCCCCCTGCTGCAACGCCTGCCGATCCCGCCGCAGGTGCACAGCCTGTGCCTGGACCAGGCGCTGCCGGGCGAGTACAGCCAGGACAACCCGCGCCCGCTGGCGCACCCGGAAAACCTCGCCTATGTGATCTACACCTCCGGCTCCACCGGCAAGCCCAAGGGCGTGACCATCCGCCACGACGCGCTGGTCAACTTCCTCTGCAGCATGGCGCGCCAGCCGGGTATCGATGCTCATGACAAGGTGCTGTCGCTGACCTCGCTGTCGTTCGACATCGCCGGCCTTGAGCTGTACTTGCCGTTGCTGCGCGGAGCCTGCGTGGTGCTGCTGGGCGAGCAGGTGAACAAGGACCCGCAGGCGTTGCTGGCGGTGATCCAGGCCCGGGCGGTCAGCGTCGTCCAGGCCACCCCGTCGACCTGGCGCATGCTGCTGGACGCCGCGGCGCCCGGCGCCTTTGCCGGCAAGAAGGTGCTGTGCGGCGGCGAGGCACTGAGCGCCGAGCTGGCCCAGCGCCTGATCGCCCAGGCCGGGCATGTGTGGAACGTCTACGGCCCGACCGAGACCACCATCTGGTCGGCCTGCCATTACCTGACCGACAGCGACGACGTGTGGCTGGGACGGCCGCTGGCCAACACCCGCCTGCACGTGCTCAGCGACGAGCTCGACGTGCTGCCGCAAGGGGCGCGTGGCGAGTTGCTGATCGGCGGCGACGGCTTGGCGCGGGGCTACCACAACCGCCCGGGCCTGACCGCCGAGCGTTTCGTGCCGGACCCGTTCGCCAGCGAGCCGGGCGCGCGCCTGTATCGCACCGGCGACCTGACCCGCTACCGCGAGGACGGGGTGATCGAGTACGTCGGGCGCCTGGACCACCAGGTGAAGATCCGTGGCTTCCGTATCGAACTGGGCGAAATCGAGGAGCGCCTGCTGTTGCACCCGGCGATCCGCGAGGCCGCGGTGATCGATATCGATGGCCCGGCCGGCAAGCAATTGGCGGCCTACCTGGTGCTGCACGATGCGCAGCAAAGCGTGGAAGCGCTGCGCGGCGAGCTGCGTGCGCACCTGAAGGCCGGCCTGCCGGACTACATGGTGCCGAGCCATCTGGTCGGCCTGACGCGCATGCCGCAGACCCCCAACGGCAAGCTCGACCGCAAGGCCCTGCCACTGCCGGATGCCAGCCAGTTGCAGGCAGCCCACGTGGCACCGGTCACGGAGCTGGAGCGCAAGCTGGCGGCGATCTGGGCCGAGGTGCTGCAGGTCGAGCGGGTGGGCCTGCAGGACAACTTCTTCGACCTCGGCGGGCACTCGCTGCTGATCGTCCAGGTGATCGGCCGGGTGCGCGAGCAACTGGGCGTCGACCTGAGTCTCAACGAGCTGTTCGAGCAGGCCACGCTGGCCGACTTCAGCCAGGTAGTGGAGCGCAAGTCGGGGCAGGTCGCCAACGCCCATGACGAGCTGACTAAATCCTTGGAGGCCTTGAAACGTCTTACTGCACAGGAAATAGATAATCTGATCGCTTAGCGGGAGACATTCAAAGTGCAAGAGCTGCTCGACTCCGTAAAGTCGCTGTCCACCAGGGAGCGCAAGGCATTGGCAGCCTTGCTCAAGCGCCAGGGTGTCAACCTCTACGGGGTCACCCCGATCTTCAGAAGGGACTCGGCGGACGGGGCAGCGCTTTCCTATGCACAGCAGCGCCAGTGGTTCCTCTGGCAGCTCGACCCGCACAGCGCCGCCTACAACATCCCGGCGGCGCTGCGGCTCAAGGGCACGCTGGATGTCGAGGCGTTGCAGCACAGCTTCGACAGCCTGGTGGCGCGCCACGAAACCCTGCGCACCACCTTCCGCCAGGAAGGTGACGGCGCGCTGCAGATCGTCCATCCGCCAATGCCTGTGGCGCTGGCGGTGGAGCCCTTCGTGCCTCAGGACTCGACGGATTTGCAGGCAGCCATCCGCGCGCGCGTGGAGGCCGAGGTGCAGCTGCCGTTCGACCTGGAGCATGGTCCGTTGCTGCGGGTCAGGCTGCTGGTGCTGGGGCCTGAAGAGCATGTGCTGATCCTGACTGTGCACCATATCGTTTCCGATGGCTGGTCCACGCCGATCCTGGTGGACGAGCTGATCCGCCTGTACGAGGGCTTGCGCCTGGGCTCGCCGGTGACCTTGGCCGAGCTGCCGATCCAGTACGCCGACTACGCCCTGTGGCAGCGCGACTGGATGGAGGCGGGCGAGCAGGAGCGCCAGCTCGGTTACTGGCGCGAGCAACTGGCGGGCGAGCAGCCGCTGCTGGAGCTGCCTGTCGACCGCCCGCGGCCGTCGGTGCAGAGCTTCCAGGGCGCACGCCTGGCCATCGATATCGATGCCTCCCTGGCGCAGGGGCTCAAGGCCCTGGCGCGCCAGCAGGGGGTGACCCTGTTCATGCTGTTGCTGGCCTCTTTCCAGACCCTGCTGCACCGCTACAGCGGGCAAGCCGACATCCGTGTCGGCGTGCCGGTGGCCAACCGTACCCGCGCCGAAACCCAGGGGCTGATCGGCTTCTTCGTCAACACCCAGGTGCTCAAGGCCGAGTTCGCGCCGCAGACCACCTTCACCGCGTTGCTGCAGCAGGTGCGTGAAACCTCGCTGCAGGCCCAGGCGCACCAGGACCTGCCGTTCGAGCAACTGGTCGAGGCGCTGCAGCCCGAGCGCAGCATGAGCCACAACCCGTTGTTCCAGGTGTTGTTCAACCACCAGGCCGAAAGCCCGGGCATGGTCCGTGAGCTGGGCGGTTTGCAGGTTGAGGGATTGAGCTGGGAAGGGCAGACCACCCAGTTCGACCTGATCCTCAACACGGCCGAGCACGAGGGTGGGCTGATTGCGGCGTTCACCTACGCCACCTCGCTGTTCGATGCGGCCACGGTCGAGCGCATCGGCCGGCATTGGCGCAACCTGTTGCAGGGCATCTGCGCGGATCTCGCCCAGCGCGTGGCGCAGTTGCCGTTGCTCGATGCGGCTGAGCTGGGGGCATGGACGGCTGATGTGCGGCGCTATCCGAGCACCGAGTGCGCCCATGCGCTGATCGAGCAGCAGGCGGCGCGCACACCTGAAGCGATCGCCGTGACCTTTGCCGGCCAGGCGCTGAGTTATGACCAGCTCAACCGCCGTGCCAACCGCTTGGCGCACAAGCTGCGCGCGCAGGGCGTGGGGCCGGATGTGCTGGTGGGCATCGCGGTGGAGCGCGGCTTCGAGATGATCGTCGGCCTGCTGGCGATCCTCAAGGCCGGGGGCGCGTATGTGCCGCTGGACCCGGAGTATCCGCAGGATCGCCTGAGCTACATGATGGAAGACAGCGGCATTCAGTTGCTGCTGACTCAAGGCCATTTGCTGGCCGATCTGCCCGTGCCGGCGCACGTGCGCAGCCTGAAGCTGGAAGATGATCTCACCGGCTACAGCGACGAAAACCCCGAGCACCTGACTCAGCCGGACAACCTGGCCTATGTGATCTACACCTCGGGCTCGACCGGCAAGCCGAAAGGCACCTTGCTGCCGCACCACAACCTGCTGCGCCTGTTCAAGGCCACCGATGCCTGGTTCGGCTTCGGCCCGCAGGATGTGTGGACGCTGTTCCACTCGTACGCCTTCGACTTCTCGGTGTGGGAGATCTTCGGTGCGCTGCTGCATGGCGGTCGTTTGGTGATCGTGCCGCGTGAAACCACGCGTTCGCCGGAAGACTTCCACCAGTTGCTGGTGGAGCAGGGCGTGACCGTGCTCAACCAGACCCCATCGGCGTTTAAACCGCTGATGCGTGTGGCCTGTGACAGCACTGCCGATCTGGCGCTGCGCTACGTGATCTTCGGCGGCGAAGCCCTGGATGTGGCTGCACTGCAACCGTGGTTCGAGCGCTTCGGTGAAGACTGCGAAAACCTGATCAACATGTACGGCATCACCGAGACCACGGTGCATGTGACCTACCGGCCGATCCGCTTCGCCGACACGCAACAGGCGGGCAGCCCGATCGGTGCGGCGATCCCGGACCTGTCGATGTACGTGCTGGACGCCGACTTCAATCCGGTGGCCAAAGGCTGCACGGGCGAGCTGCATGTCGGCCACGCCGGCCTGGCACGCGGTTACCACAACCGCGCCTCGCTGACCGCCGAGCGCTTCGTGCCGGACCCGTTCTCCAGCGAAGGCGGGCGCCTGTACCGCACCGGCGACCTGGCGCGTTACCGCGAACAGGGCGTGATCGAGTACGTGGGCCGGATCGACCACCAGGTGAAGATCCGCGGCTTCCGTATCGAGCTGGGCGAGATCGAAGCGCGCCTTCAAGAGCATGCGGCGGTGCGTGAAGTGCTGGTGCTGGATATCGATGGGGCAGGGGGCAAGCAACTGGCCGCCTACCTGATCGCCCAGGATGCGAATGCAGACCACGCAACCCTGCGCGACACGTTGAAACAGCACCTGAAAGCCAACCTGCCGGACTACATGGTGCCGACGCACTTCCTGGTCTTGGACCAGTGGCCACTGACCGCCAACGGCAAGCTGGACCGCAAGGCCCTGCCCAAACCGGACGCCAGTCAACTGCAACAGGGCTACGTGGCCCCGCGCACGGCGCTGGAGCAGCAACTGGCGGCGATCTGGAGCGAGGTGCTGAAGGTCGAGCAGGTGGGCCTGCACGACAACTTCTTCGAGCTCGGCGGCCACTCGTTGCTGGCCACCCAGGTCACCTCGCGGATCCGCCAGCGCCTGAATGTGGAAGTGTCGCTGCGCAGCCTGTTCGAATCCGCCGACCTGCAGGCCTTCGCCCAGGCCGCTGGCGAAGGCGCGGCCAGCCAGGCGCCGGCGTTCAGCGTCGTGGACCGCAACCAGCCGCTGGCCTTGTCCTACGCCCAGCAACGCCAGTGGTTCCTCTGGCAACTGGAGCCGGCCAGTGCCGCCTACAACATCCCGTCGGCCCTGCGCTTGAAGGGCGAGCTGGATATCGAGGCGCTGCGCAGCAGCTTCGCCGCGCTGATCGCCCGCCACGAAACCCTGCGTACTACCTTCCATCAGGAAGGTGAACAGGCCTGGCAACGGATCCATGTCGCAGGTGATTTCGACCTGCCGGTCGAGACGGTGGCGAGCGAGGCGCTTCAGGCGCGAGTTGCGCAGGAGACCGCGCAGCCGTTCGACCTGGAGCACGGCCCGTTGCTGCGTGCCCGCCTGCTGCGCCTGGCCGCCGACGAGCATGTGCTGGTCCTGACCCTGCACCATATCGTCGCCGATGGTTGGTCGATGCCGATCATGGTCGATGAAGTGGTGCGCCTGTATGCCGGGTACCGTCAGGGCGCCGAGGCGCAACTGCCGGCCCTGGCGTTCCAGTACGCGGATTATGCCGCCTGGCAGCGCCAGTGGATGGCGGCGGGCGAGCAGGCACGCCAGCTCGACTACTGGCGCCAGCAATTGGGCGACGAGCAACCGGTGCTGGAGTTGCCTGCCGACCGCCCACGCCCGTTGCAGCTGAGTCATGCCGGGGCACGCCTGGATATCCGCCTGGAGCCGGAACTCGCCGAGGCGCTGAAAGCCACCGCACGGCAACAGGGCGTGACCCTGTTCATGCTGTTGCTGGCCTCGTTCCAGGTGCTGCTGCACCGCCTCAGTGGTCAATCGCAGGTGCGCGTCGGCGTCCCGGTCGCCAACCGCAACCGTGCCGAGACCGAAGGCCTGATCGGCTTCTTCGTCAACACCCAGGTGCTCAAGGCTGAGTTCGCGCCGCAGACCACCTTCGCCGGATTGCTGCAACAGGTCCGGCACACCGCCGTGCAGGCCCAGGCGCACCAGGACCTGCCGTTCGAGCAACTGGTCGAGGCGCTGCAGCCCGAACGCAGCCTGAGCCACAGCCCACTGTTCCAGGTGCTGTTCAACCACAAGGCGGAAAACTCCGGCATGGCCCAGGAACTGGCCGGGCTGCGGATCGAAGGGCTGGGTTGGGAAGACCGCAGCACCCAGTTCGACCTGGTCCTGAACACGGTCGAGCACGACGCGGGGTTGAACGCCATCCTGACCTACGCCACTGCATTGTTCGATCCGGCCACTGCCGAGCGTCTGGGTAGGTACTGGCGCAATCTGTTGCAGGGCATCTGCCAGGACAGCGCCCAACGCGTGGCGCAGTTGCCATTGCTCGATGCTCTCGAGTTGGAGGAGTGGCAAGCGAATGTGCGGCGTTACCCAAGCACCGAGTGCGCTCACGCGCTGATCGAGCAGCAGGCGGCGCGTACGCCTGAAGCGATCGCCGTGAGCTTTGCCGGCCAGGCGCTGAGTTATGACCAGCTCAACCGCCGTGCCAACCGCCTGGCGCACAAGCTGCGCGCGCAGGGCGTGGGGCCGGATGTGCTGGTGGGCATCGCGGTGGAGCGCGGTTTCGAGATGATCGTCGGCCTGCTGGCGATCCTCAAGGCCGGTGGCGCCTATGTGCCGCTGGACCCGGAGTATCCGCAGGATCGCCTGAGCTACATGATGGAAGACAGCGGCATTCAGTTGCTGCTGACTCAAGGCCATTTGCTGGCCGATCTGCCCGTGCCGGCGCACGTGCGCAGCCTGAAGCTGGAAGATGATCTCACCGGCTACAGCGACGAAAACCCCGAGCACCTGACTCAGCCGGACAACCTGGCCTATGTGATCTACACCTCGGGCTCGACCGGCAAGCCGAAAGGCACCTTGCTGCCGCACCACAATCTGCTGCGCCTGTTCAAGGCCACCGATGCCTGGTTCGGCTTCGGCCCGCAGGATGTGTGGACGCTGTTCCACTCGTACGCCTTCGATTTCTCGGTGTGGGAGATCTTCGGTGCGCTGCTGCACGGTGGTCGTCTGGTGATCGTGCCGCGTGAGGTGACCCGTTCGCCGGAGGACTTCCACCAGTTGCTGGTGGAGCAGCGCGTGACGGTGCTGAACCAGACCCCGTCGGCATTCAAACCGCTGATGCGCGTGGCCTGTGACAGTGCATCCGACCTTGCGCTGCGCTATGTGATCTTCGGCGGCGAAGCGCTGGACGTAGCTGCACTGCAGCCATGGTTCGAGCGCTTCGGCGAGGACTGCGACAACCTGATCAACATGTACGGCATCACCGAGACCACGGTGCACGTGACCTACCGGCCGATCCGCTTCGCCGACACGCAACAGGCGGGCAGCCCGATCGGTGCAGCGATTCCGGACCTGTCGATGTACGTGCTGGACGCCGACTTCAACCCGGTGGCCAAGGGTTGCACGGGCGAGCTGCATGTCGGCCACGCCGGCCTGGCACGCGGTTACCACAACCGCGCCTCGCTGACCGCCGAACGTTTCGTGCCGGACCCGTTCTCCAGCGAAGGCGGGCGCCTGTACCGCACTGGTGACCTGGCGCGTTACCGCGAACAGGGCGTGATCGAGTACGTGGGCCGGATCGACCACCAGGTGAAGATCCGCGGCTTCCGTATCGAACTGGGCGAGATCGAAGCGCGTCTGCAAGAGCACGCCGCCGTGCGCGAAGTGCTGGTGCTGGATATCGACGGGGCAGGGGGCAAGCAACTGGCCGCCTACCTGATTGCTCAGGACGCGAATGCAGACCAGGCAACCCTGCGTGACACGCTGAGACAGCACCTGAAAGCCAACCTGCCGGACTACATGGTGCCGACGCACTTCCTGATCTTGGACCAGTGGCCATTGACCGCCAACGGCAAGCTGGACCGCAAGGCCCTGCCCAAGCCGGATGCCAGCCAGCTGCAACAGGGCTACGTGGCCCCGCGCACGGCGCTCGAGCAGCAACTGGCGGCGATCTGGTCCGAGGTGCTGAAGGTCGAGCAGGTGGGCTTGCACGACAACTTCTTCGAACTCGGCGGCCACTCGTTGCTGGCGACCCAGGTCACCTCGCGGATCCGCCAGCGCCTGAATGTGGAAGTGTCGCTGCGCAGCCTGTTCGAATCCGCTGACCTGCAAGCCTTCGCCCAGGCCGCCGGCCAAGGTGCGGCCAGCCAGGCGCCTGCCATTACCGTGGCGGACCGCAACCAGCCGCTGGTGCTGTCGTACGCCCAGCAGCGCCAGTGGTTCCTCTGGCAACTGGAGCCAGATAGCGCCGCCTACCACATCCCTGCAGCCTTGCAACTGAAGGGGCGTCTGAACCCCGAAGCGTTGCGTCAGGCCTTCGAGAGCCTGATCGCTCGCCATGAGAGCCTGCGCACCACCTTCGACCAGCAAGGTGGCGAGGCGCAGCAGCGTATCCACGCGCCCGCGACATTCACCCTGGTCATGGAATCGCTGCAGGATACCTCGACCGAGGCGGTCCGCGAGCGCGTGGCTCGTGAGATCCAGCGCCCGTTCGACCTGACCCAGGGGCCGCTGCTGCGGGTGCGCCTGCTGCGCCTGGCCGAGGACGATCACGTGCTGGTGCTGACCCTGCATCACATCGTCGCCGATGGCTGGTCGATGCCGATCATGGTCGATGAAGTGGTCGACGCCTACCTGGCCTTGAGCCAGGGCCGGCAACCCGAACAGCCGGCCTTGCCGGTGCAGTACGCCGACTATGCCGTCTGGCAGCGCCAGTGGATGGAAGCCGGCGAGCAGGCCCGCCAGCTCGACTACTGGATGGCACAGCTGGGCGGCGAGCACTATGTGCTGCAACTGCCCACCGATCATCCACGGCCCACTGTGCAAAACCACGCCGGTCGCAGCCTCGCCATCGAGGTGCCGGCGCCGCTGGTTCAGGCTTTGAAGGCACAGGCGCGCCAGCAAGGGGTGACGCTGTTCATGCTGCTGCTGGCTTCGTTCCAGAGCTTGCTGCACCGCCAGACCGGGCAGGCCGACATCCGTGTCGGCGTGCCGATCGCCAACCGCACCCGGACCGAGACCGAGGGCTTGATCGGCTTCTTCGTCAACACCCAGGTGCTCAAGGCGCAGTTCGAGCTCCACACGACCTTCAGCGCGTTGCTGCAACAGGTCAAGCACGCCGCCTTGCAGGCCCAGGCGCACCAGGACCTGCCCTTCGAGCAACTGGTCGAAGCGCTGCAGCCGGAGCGCAGCCTGAGCCACAATCCGCTGTTCCAGGTGATGTTCAACCACCAGGCCCAGCGCCCGGACCAGGGGCGCGAACTGCCTGGGCTGAGCATCGAAGGCCTGAGCTGGGGCAACCCAACGGCGCACCTCGACCTGGCCCTGGATACTTTCGAAAGCGAACACGGCCTCGGTGCGACCCTGACCTACGTCAGCGACCTGTTCGAGCACGCCACCATCGAGCGCATGGCCGCGCACTGGCTCAACCTGTTGCAGGCAGTCAGCACCCAGCCTGCCCAGCGGATCGTCGAGCTGCCGCTGCTCGATCAGGCACAGCGTCAGGTCATCCTCGGGCAGTGGAGCCGACACGAGGTGGTCTACCCCGACTCGCGCACGGTGCAGCAACTGTTCGCCGACCAGGCCGCGCGTACCCCGCACGCCACGGCGCTGATCTGCGAAGGGCAGCAGCTCACCTACCAGGCCTTGGACCTGCGCGCCAACCAGCTGGCCCATCGCCTGCGCGAGGCGGGCATCGGCCCGGACGTGCGCGTGGGCATCGCCCTGCCGCGCAGCCTGGACATGGTGGTCGGCCTGCTGGGCGTGCTCAAGGCCGGCGGCGCCTACGTGCCGTTGGACCCCGACTACCCGCACGAGCGCCTGGCCTACATGATGGAGGACAGCGGCATCGCCCTGTTGCTCTGCCACAGCGCCCAGCTGCAAGACCTGGCCGTGGCACCGCAGGTACGCAGCCTATGTCTGGACAGCGAGCCGCTCGATGCCTGGCCGAGCCATGCGCTGCCGGCGCTGGGCGACCCCGACAACCTGGCGTACATCATGTACACCTCCGGTTCCACCGGGCGTCCCAAGGGCGTCGGCATCAGCGCCGCGGCGCTGAGCCGACATGCCCATGTCGCCCAGGGTTTCTGCGGCCTGTCGGCGGCCGACCGGGTGCTGCAGTTTTCCACCTTCAACTTCGACGCCTTCGTCGAGCAGCTGTACCCGGCGCTGATCTGCGGCGCCAGCGTGGTGCTGCGCGGCCCGACGCTGTGGGACAGCGAGACCTTCTACCGTGAAGTGGTGACCCAGGGCATCACCTTCGCCGACCTGCCGACCGCCTACTGGTACCTGCTGGCCAAGGACTTCGCGGCCAAGGGCCCGCGCGACTATGGTTCGCTGCGGCGCATCCACATGGGAGGCGAGGCCATGGCCGCCGATGGCGTGCTGGCCTGGCAACAGGCCGGGCTCGGCCATGTGCGCCTGCTCAACACCTACGGGCCGACCGAGGCCACCGTCAGCGTCATGAGCCACGACTGCAGCGCCTATGTCACCGGCGCGCAACCCCTGCCGGTGCAGATCCCGATCGGCAAGGCCCTGGGCGGGCGCTCGATCCACCTGGTGGACGCCGATGCCGACCTGGCCCTGCCGGGCGCCATCGGCGAGCTGCTGGTCGGTGGCGAGCTGCTCGCCCGCGGCTATCACAATCGTCCGGGGCTGACCGCCGAACGCTTCATCCCCGACCCGTTCGCGACAACGCCGGGCGGGCGCTTGTACCGCACCGGCGATCTGGCCCGTTATCGTGAGCACGGCGTGGTGGAGTACGCCGGGCGCATCGACCACCAGGTGAAGATCCGCGGCTTCCGCATCGAGCTGGGCGAGATCGAGGCGCGCCTGCGCGAGCACCCGGCGGTGCGCGAGGTGCTGGTGGTCGATATCGATGGCCCGGGCGGCAAGCAACTGGCCGCCTACCTGGTGCCCAACGCCATGCCCGAGGCCGAGGACGGCCTGCGCGCCGAGCTGAAGGCGCACCTGGGCGCCAGCCTGCCGGACTACATGGTGCCGATGTACCTGGTGTTGCTCGAGCGCATGCCGCTGCTGCCCAACGGCAAGCTCGACCGCAAGGCACTGCCGGCCCCCGATACCCGCCAGTCGCAGCCGGCCTACGTGGCCCCGGTCAGTGAGCTGGAACAACAGCTGGCGGCGCTGTGGGCCGAAGTGCTGCAGGTCGAGCGGGTGGGCCTGGGCGATGACTTCTTCGAGCTGGGCGGGCACTCGCTGCTGGCGGCCCAGCTGATTTCCAAGATCAACTCGGGCCTGGGCATCGACATCCCCCTGCGCCTGCTATTCGAGAAACCGCAATTGAATGATTTTGCCCAGGCCTGTGCCAGCACCGGCTTGTCGTTGAGCGAGGACGGCTTGTCCGATATCGAAAGAATGATGAATGAAATGGCGGGCGTCTGAGATGGACAAGAGCACAGCAGAACGTATCGCCAAGCGCTTTGTCGGCCTGGCCCTGGAGCAGCGTCGGCAGATCCTCGACAAGATGCGCGAGACCGGGCAGAGCTTCCGCTTGCTGCCCATCGCCGTGACCCGTCACGACAGCCCGCGCATCCCGCTGTCCTATGCCCAGCAGCGCATGCTGTTCCTCTGGCAGCTGGAGCCGCACAGCAGCTTCTACAACGTGCCGATGGCGGTGCGCCTGAGCGGTTCGCTGAACCAGCAGGCCTTGGCCCAGGCCCTGGAGGCGCTGGTGCGGCGCCATGAGAGCCTGCGCACGCGGTTCGTCTCCGAGCAGGGCGAGTTCCACCAGCAGGTCCTCGAACAACCGGGCGTTGGCCTGGAGGTGCGCGAGGTGCAGGCCGGGCCGGGCGAGGATATCGAGCAGTGCCTGCGTACTGCGGTGCGTGAGGCACTGGATGAACCCTTCGACCTGCTCGAAGGCCCGTTGCTGCGGGTCCGCCTGTTGCGCCTGGCACCGACCGAGCACGTGCTGACGGTGTGCATGCACCATATCGTCTCCGACGGCTGGTCGGGCGAGCTGATGGTGCAGGAGTTCGTGCACCTGTACGAAGCGCTGTCGCAAGGGCGTGACGCCAATCTGCCGCCCCTGGAGGTGCAATACGCCGACTATGCGATCTGGCAACGCGCGTGGCTTGAGGCCGGCGAGGGCGAGCGCCAGTTGCAGTACTGGAAGCAGCAGCTGGGCGATGAACACCCGGTGCTGGACCTGCCGCTGGACCACGAGCGCCCGGCGCACCCCAGCTACCGTGGCGCGACCCTGCGCAGCGATGTGCCGGCGGCGTTGTCGGCCAAGCTCAAAGCCCAGGCGCGCAGCCAGGGCCATACCGTGTTCATGCTGACCCTCGCGGCCTTGGCCGTGACCCTGTCGCGCTACAGCGGCCAGGCCGACATCCGCATCGGCGCGCCCAATGCCGGGCGCAACCGCAAGGAAGTCGAAGGCCTGATCGGCTTCTTCATCAACACCCAGGTGCTGCGGGTGCAGGTGGACGAGCGCCAGAGCGGCGCGGCGCTGCTGGAGCAGGTGAAACAGGTGGTCAGTGGCGCACAGTCGCACCAGGAACTGCCGTTCGAACACCTGGTCGACGCCCTGGCGCCGGAGCGCAACCTGGGCCATAACCCGCTGTTCCAGGTGAAGATCAACCAGAACATGGCCGACACCGAGGCCGGCGCCCAGGCCCGGCAGACGCTGGGTGAGCTGAGTGTCAGCGGTTTTTCGGTCGAGGGCAGCGATGCGCGCTTCGACCTGGCCTACGACTTCACCGAGACCCCCGACGGCCTGCAAGGCTACTTCACCTACAGCACCGACCTGTTCGAAGCCGCGACCATCGAGCGCATGGCCGCTTCGTTCCAGGCCGTGTTGCGTACGCTTGTCGAGCACCCCGACGCGGTGTTGCTCGATCACCCGGACGCCCAGGCTGAGCACGTCGAAACCGCTGCCCAAGGCTGGCCGCAGCAGGACTTCCTCGCCCTGTGGCGTCAGGGCCTGCAAGCCGGTGCCGGGCAGCCGGCATTGCGCGCGGGGGATCGTACGGTCACCTATGCCGAGCTGGAGCAGCAGGCCAACCGTTTCGCTCATTACCTCAAGGCGCAGGGTATCGCCCCGGGCATGACCGTGGCGCTGTGCCAGGAGCGCTCCATCGAGTGGGTGACCAGCCTGCTGGCGGTGCTCAAGCTGGGCGCGGTGTACCTGCCCCTGGACAGCCGCCAGCCGGCCGAGCGCCTGCAGCAGTTGCTGCAGGCCAGCGCCGCGCAGCTTTTGGTGCATGCCCAGGGCGACGTCCAGGCGGCGGGGCTGGGCGTGTGCCGCGCCGTGGCCTATGACGCTTTACTGTATGGCGACTGCGACGACCAGCCACCGGCGGTGCGTATCTTGCCGCAGCAGGCGGCCTACATCATCTACACCTCGGGTTCCACCGGGCAACCCAAGGGCGTGGTGGTCAGCCACGGGGCGCTGGCCAACTATCTGCAGGGCGTGTTGCAACGCCTGGACGTGCAGCCCGGTGCCAGCCTGGCGATGGTATCCACCGTGGCCGCCGACCTTGGCCATACCGTGCTGTTCGGCGCGCTGGCCTCGGGCCGGCTACTGCACCTGCTGGGCCACGACCAGGGCTTCGATCCGGATGCCTTCGCCAGCTACATGGCCGAGCACCGCGTCGATGTGCTGAAGATCGTGCCCAGCCACCTGCAAGGCCTGTTGCAGGCCGCGCAGCCGGAGCGGGTGTTGCCCGAGCAATTGCTGATCCTGGGTGGCGAGGCCAGTTCCTGGGCCTTGATCGAGCAGATCCGCCGCCTGAAGCCCGGCTGCCGGATCATCAACCACTACGGCCCGACCGAGACCACCGTGGGCATCCTTACCCACGAAGTCGGCGCGCGCCTGCCTGGCTGGCGCAGCGTGCCGGTGGGCCGGCCGCTGGACAACGGCCAGGCGCGGGTGCTGGACGCCTACCTCAATCCGCTGCCCGAGCGCGTGGCCGGCGAGCTGTACCTGGGCGGCCAGGGCCTGGCCCAGGGTTATGTCGACCAGCCGGGCCTTACCGCCGAGCGCTTTGTCCCCGATCCGTTCGGTAACAACGGCGAGCGGCTGTACCGTGCCGGTGACCGCGCGCGCCTGGACCAGGGCGTGCTGGAATACCTGGGCCGTGGCGACGACCAGGTGAAGATCCGCGGTTACCGGGTCGAGCCGGGCGAGGTCGGCCAGGTGCTGCAAGGCCTGCCCGGCGTGGCCGAAGCCGTGGTGCTGGCGCTACCCCTCGACAGCGACCCCGCGCGTCTGCAACTGGTGGCCTGGGCCGTGCCGGCGGCGGGTGTCGAGCTGCAGGCCGAGGCCCTGCGCCAGGCTTTGCTGGCGCGCCTGCCGGAGTATCTGGTGCCGGCGCAGGTGCTGCTGCTCGAGCGCCTGCCGCTGACCGCCAACGGCAAGCTGGACAAGCGTGCCCTGCCCAGACCGGGGGTGGTGGCCAAGCAGCGCTTTGTCGCGCCGGTGGGGGAAATCGAAGAGAAACTCGCCGCGATCTGGTGCGAGGTGCTCAAGCGTGAGCAAGTGGGCAGCACCGACAACTTCTTCGAACTGGGTGGCGACTCGATCCTCAGCCTGCAGATCATTGCCCGCGCCAAGCGCCAGGGCATCAAGCTCAGCCCCAAGCAGCTGTTCGAGAAGCAGACCATCGGCCAGTTGGCGGCGGTGGCCAAGCTGATCGAGAAGAAAGCGGCGGCCGAGGTGGTCGAGCAGGTCAGCGGCAGCCTGCTGCTGTCGCCGATCCAGGCGCGTTTCTTCGACACCGTGATTCCCCAGCGCCACCACTGGAACCAGGCGGTGCTGCTGACCCCGCGCCAGCCGTTGACGGCAGCCTTGCTGCAACCTGCGCTCAAACTGCTGCTGGAACAGCACGACGCCCTGCGCCTGCGTTTCAGCGAGGACCAGGGGCAGTGGCAAGGCCAGTTCTCGCCGGTCGACGCGCAGCAGTTGCTGTGGGTACATCAGCTGGACGATGCCGCACGCCTGCCGGAGCTGGCCGATGAGGCCCAGCGCAGCCTGGACCTGAAGAATGGCCCGCTGCTGCGCGTGGTACTGATTGACCTGCCCGAGGGGCAACAGCGCCTGCTGCTGGTGATCCACCATCTGGTGGTCGATGGCGTGTCCTGGCGTGTCCTGCTCGAAGACCTGCAGCTGGCCTGCCAGGCACTGCTGGCCGGCAAGGCGCCGGTGCTGCCGGCCAAGAGCAGCTCGCTCAAGGCCTGGGCCGAGCATCTGCGCGAGCATGCCCGCAGCCCCGCGCTGGTGGCCGAGCTGGCCTACTGGCAGGCGCAGTTGCAGGGTGTCAGCGACGTCCTGCCTGGGGCGAACCTGCAGGGTGGCCAGCAGCGCAAGCATGAAATATCGGTGCGCACCCACTTGAACGCCGAACTGACCCGGCAACTGTTGCAGGAGGCGCCGGCTGCCTACCGCACCCAGGTCAATGATTTGCTGCTGACGGCGCTGGCACGGGTTATCCGCCGCTGGACCGGTGAGGCGCATGCGCTGATCCGCCTGGAAGGTCACGGTCGCGAAGACCTGTTCGACGACCTCGACATCACCCGCACGGTCGGCTGGTTCAGCAGCCTGTACCCGGTGAAGCTGACCCCCGCCGATGACCTGGGCGCGTCGCTCATGGCGGTCAAGGAGCAACTGCGCGCCGTGCCGGCCAAGGGCATCGGCTACGGTGTACTACGTTACCTGGGTGACGCGCAGGCCCGCGAAACCCTCGGCGCCCTGGCCCAGGGCAGCATCGTGTTCAACTACCTGGGGCAGTTCGACGGCAGCTTCGACAGCGAGCAAGGGTTGTTCACCCCTGCGCCGGAAGGTGCGGGGCAGGGGCAAAGCCCGGAGGCGCCGCTGGGCAGCCTGCTCAGCATCGATGGCCAGGTCTACGCCGGTGAACTGGCGCTGGACTGGAGCTTCAGCAGCGCCGTGTTCGAACGTGGGCAGATCCAGCGCCTTGCCGACGAGTACGCCGAGGAACTGCGCCTGTTGATCGGGCACTGCACCACCCCAGGGGTGGCGGGGGTGACGCCTTCGGACTTCCCGCTGGCCAGCCTCGACCAGCGCCAGCTGGCGGCGCTGCCGGTGGCGGCGGGCAACATCGAAGACATCTACCCGCTGTCGCCGATGCAGCAGGGCATGTTGTTCCACAGCCTGTACCAGCAGGAGACGGGCAACTACATCAACCAGACTTGCGTCGAAGTGCAAGGTCTGGACGTACCGCGCTTCATCGCGGCCTTGCAGGCTACCGTGGACAACCACGAAGTGCTGCGCAGCAGTTTCTTCAGTGGCTACGACCAGTCCCTGCAAGTGGTGCAGCGCCAGGTGCGGCTGCCGCTGGTCGAGCTCGACTGGCGTGACCAGGCCGATCTGCCGAGGGCGTTGCAGGAATGGGCCGAGGCCGACCTGCGTGCCGGTTTCGACCTGGCCAGCGGTCCGCTGCTGCGCCTGGCGGTGATCCGCAGCGCCGAACAGCAGTACCAGCTGGTGCTGACCAACCACCATATCCTGCTCGATGGCTGGAGCAGCTCGCGCCTGTTCGGTGAGGTGCTGCAGCGTTACGCCGGTTTCACCCCGGCAGGCAAGAACAGCCGTTACCGCGACTATATCCAGTGGCTGCAACGCCAGGACCAGGCCGCCAGCGAGCGTTTCTGGCGCGAGCGCACGGCGGAACTGGACGAGCCCACGCGGCTGGCCCAGGCCTTCAGGTCCGAAGCCCAGGGCCACGGGCAGGCCGAGCATCAGATCAGCCTGGATGCACAGCGTACCCAGCGCCTGGGCGAGTTTGCCCGGGACCAGCGGATCACCCTCAACACCCTGGTCCAGGCCGCGTGGTTGTTGCTGTTGCAGCGCTACACCGGGCAGGCCTGCGTGACCTTCGGCGCCACCGTGGCCGGCCGCCCGGCCGAACTGCCGGGCGTCGAGGAGCAGTTGGGGCTGTTCATCAACACCTTGCCGGTGGTCGCCAGCCCGCGCCCGGAGCAGACCGTGGGCGACTGGGTACAGCACGTGCAAGGGTTGAACCTGGCCCTGCGCGAGCACGAGCACACGCCGCTCTACGAAATCCAGCGCTGGGCCGGCTGGAGCGGCGAGGCGCTGTTCGACAATATCCTGGTGTTCGAGAACTACCCGGTGTCGGAGGCGCTGCAGCAAGGCGCTCCCCAGGGATTGGTGTTCGGCGAGGTAGCCAGCCAGGAGCAGACCAACTATCCGCTGACGCTGGTGGCTCAGGTGGGCGAAAAACTGTCGGCCAGCTTCAAGTTCGACCGCGCCAGCTACGCCGAATCGGCTGTCGGGCAGATTGCGGTACACTTCGTCGAATTGTTAGAAGGGTTGGCGGACTCGTCGCAACGGGCTTTGGGTGAGCTGGTGCTGAGCACAGCGCCGCTACAAGTGATCGACAGCTATCCGAGCTCGGCCTGCGCCCATGCGTTGATTGAGCAGCAGGCGGTGCGTACGCCTGAAGCGATCGCCGTGACCTTCGCTGGGCAGACGCTGAGCTACGACCAGCTCAACCGCCGCGCCAACCGCCTGGCGCACAAGCTGCGCGCGCAGGGCGTGGGGCCGGATGTGCTGGTGGGCATCGCGGTGGAGCGCGGTTTCGAGATGATCGTCGGCCTGCTGGCGATCCTCAAGGCCGGTGGCGCCTATGTGCCGCTGGACCCGGAGTATCCGCAGGATCGCCTGAGCTACATGATGGAAGACAGCGGCATTCAGTTGCTGCTGACTCAAGGCCATTTGCTGGCCGATCTGCCCGTGCCGGCGCACGTGCGCAGCCTGAAGCTGGAAGATGATCTCACCGGCTACAGCGACGAAAACCCCGAGCACCTGACTCAGCCGGACAACCTGGCCTATGTGATCTACACCTCGGGCTCGACCGGCAAGCCGAAAGGCACCTTGCTGCCGCACCACAATCTGCTGCGCCTGTTCAAGGCCACCGATGCCTGGTTCGGCTTCGGCCCGCAGGATGTGTGGACGCTGTTCCACTCGTACGCCTTCGATTTCTCGGTGTGGGAGATCTTCGGTGCGCTGCTGCACGGTGGTCGTCTGGTGATCGTGCCGCGTGAGGTGACCCGTTCGCCGGAGGACTTCCACCAGTTGCTGGTGGAGCAGCGCGTGACGGTGCTGAACCAGACCCCGTCGGCATTCAAACCGCTGATGCGCGTGGCCTGTGACAGTGCATCCGACCTTGCGCTGCGCTATGTGATCTTCGGCGGCGAAGCGCTGGACGTAGCTGCACTGCAGCCATGGTTCGAGCGCTTCGGCGAGGACTGCGACAACCTGATCAACATGTACGGCATCACCGAGACCACGGTGCACGTGACCTACCGGCCGATCCGCTTCGCCGACACGCAACAGGCGGGCAGCCCGATCGGTGCAGCGATTCCGGACCTGTCGATGTACGTGCTGGACGCCGACTTCAACCCGGTGGCCAAGGGTTGCACGGGCGAGCTGCATGTCGGCCACGCCGGCCTGGCACGCGGTTACCACAACCGCGCCTCGCTGACCGCCGAACGTTTCGTGCCGGACCCGTTCTCCAGCGAAGGCGGGCGCCTGTACCGCACTGGTGACCTGGCGCGTTACCGCGAACAGGGCGTGATCGAGTACGTGGGCCGGATCGACCACCAGGTGAAGATCCGCGGCTTCCGTATCGAACTGGGCGAGATCGAAGCGCGTCTGCAAGAGCACGCCGCCGTGCGCGAAGTGCTGGTGCTGGATATCGACGGGGCAGGGGGCAAGCAACTGGCCGCCTACCTGATTGCTCAGGACGCGAATGCAGACCAGGCAACCCTGCGTGACACGCTGAGACAGCACCTGAAAGCCAACCTGCCGGACTACATGGTGCCGACGCACTTCCTGATCTTGGACCAGTGGCCATTGACCGCCAACGGCAAGCTGGACCGCAAGGCCCTGCCCAAGCCGGATGCCAGCCAGCTGCAACAGGGCTACGTGGCCCCGCGCACGGCGCTGGAACAGCAACTGGCGGCGATCTGGAGCGAAGTGCTGAAGGTCGAGCAGGTGGGCCTGCACGACAACTTCTTCGAACTCGGCGGCCACTCGTTGCTGGTGATCACCCTGGTGAACAAGGTGCGCGAAGCCTTCGCCATCAACATCAGCCTGCATGAGTTCATGCTGATGGCCAGCTTCGAGGAACTCGCCAACTTCATCGGTGGCGGCAAGGATCGCCTGAAATCGCCGGTGATCAACCTCAACGGCTGCCAGCGCCAGCGCCCGGCGCTGTTCTGCCTGCCGCCAGGTGGCGGCGGTGCCTACGCCTACTACCCGCTGGCCAGCCGCCTGGCCGATGAGCGCCCGGTGTATGGCCTGGTCAACCGCTGCTATGCCGAGCCGGGCTGGGTGGACGAATCCTGGGCGGCGATGGTCGGCTATTACGTCGAGCAGATCCGCCGTACCCAGGCCAGCGGCCCGTACCATCTGCTGGGTTGGTCCATGGGTGGCGCGCTGGCGCTGGAGGTGGCTCACGCCCTTGAGCAGGCCGGCCAGCAGGTCGGTTTCGTCGGCCTGGTCGACACCCTGCTGCCGCAGGAGGTATCCGGTCTCGACGCCGAGCCCGTCGAAGTGGTGCAGGTGGCGCGGGCGGACGAGAGCCTGCTGCGTGGCTTGCTGGCCTTTGCGCCGGGCGTCGGCGAGGCGCGGATCGCTGGCTTCATCGACGAGGCCGAGCGTCTGCCGGCCGAGGTCGACAGGACCGAGTGGGTCATCGAGCAGGTGGCCGCCGCGGGGAATGTCAGCGCCGAACGCCTGCGCAGCATCCACGAGGATGTGCACTTGCAGCGGGAGATCGTCGATGGTTTCGCCGTGCTCGACCGCAACGCCGAACTGAGCCAGGCATTCCGCCTGCGCCCGCTGGCGGTCCAGGTGGACTGCTGGTGGGCCAGTGAAAGCCGCAGCGCCGAGCGGGTACGCCTGGGCGAGGCGGGGCTGCTGGCCCAGGCTTCGGTCAATGGCCTGGCCAGTTCGACGGTGATCGCCGATGGGCATGAGGGTGTGATCAACGCCGTCGCGTTCATCGACGGGCTGTTGCAGCGGCTTGTCGACAAGGCGTAAGGGTTGCTGTTGCAGCAAGCCGGGACCGCGCTGTGGTCCCGGCACTGCTGCCCATCAAACCGTGCGCAAGCGCGCTTTCTCCACCTGTTGCATCTCCACCCCATCGAGCAATGCCTCGACCACCGCCTTGGCCGCATCCAGCCCATGATCATTGCCCAGCAACAGGTCATGGCAGGTGCCGGTCGCCAGTTCCATCGCCTTGAGATTGGTGGCGAACGCGCCCTTTAGCAGGGTGGACAGGTGCACCAGCGCATCTTCGAAGTCCACGCCTTCGCGCACGGCGAACAAGGAAGGGTGGCTGCATTCGCAGTTGCCGAAGCTGGAATGCGCCGTGGTGGCGCGGGACGGGGGATCAGGTAAGCCTTTTGTCATTGTGTCGCTCCTTGATTCAATGGAGCCGCCACAGATCGCTACCAAACGAAGTGGTGACGGCTGTACGCAGGTTGGTAGACCGGGAATCAAGGAAACCGGCGCGCACGAGTGCGCCCTACGCACAGCCGCCATAAAACGAAACAGCGGGCACAAAAAAGCGCCGACTCTATCGCAATGGGGGCGCTTGTGCGCCTTGATTGATCGCGGGCTACCAAACCCGGCTGCTGGACTTACAGCAGCGCGCAAAGGTTACCGGGGCAGGTCGGGGGTTTCAAGGATGGAAATGTAAGCAAGTGATAGATTTACTGACGTCGTTTAATCTGGCCAACTGGTATCTCGAAGTTGATCCATCTTTTGTGCAAGATAGTTTACGAGTGCTTCCTTGCCTTTGGAGTAGTCGTCGACATGTTCTCGCATAGCCGCTGCGTTTGCCGCAACAGGAGCGGCGCCATAGCTAAGGCTCGCATCGACTGCTCTTTGGCCCTGACGGATGACGTCTTCCAAGAGATCACGATCATCAAAAGTGATACCAAAATCAGGCAGAGTGAAACTGGCGCTGTTACCTGCGATGCGATCAGGATTGGGTAGGGTAAGGGCGGCGAACAGTGCGTTCTGCGTGGTGACCTCGCTGATGAGGTCCGAATGGCCTGGGTAGCGTAATTTAAGTGTGTCTATATCAGTGTGATGAACGGATCCGACACGCTCGACTTGAATTGCCTTGGGCAGGTCACTGAGCTGACCTAAGTCAACAGCGCGACGTTGGTGAACCTGTTTAAAGGTTCCTCGAGGATCGGCATGATTTATTGGGTCTGCGGAACAATATCCGTAGCTATTGATGCCCCCGTCAGCAAAAGGACTCAGTCTGTCCGGTGAGCAAAACCTCATCAGTACCGGGCTATAGGTGCGATATCCGTTGCCCAGCGGGTAGCAGCCTGTCCACGGGTCTCGAATCACGCCATTGAATCCCAGTTGTGAACCAGTTGCGTCGCGAGTTGGATCGTATCCATAGGCCGAATAGGCAAACTCACGGCTTGATCCTCGTAACACCGAGCGTGCCAGGTCGCTCGCCAACAAAGCGGTCGAGGATTTGCTCATGGGTGCGCGTACTGTTCAGACATGATCGTTCCACGTTAACGTGCGCCCCTGGCCAGTGAAACTGGCAAAAATGCCAGGTATGGCGCTACCCAAATAGGACTTGATATGCCCGAACCCTCCAACCTGTTGGCCTTCGCCCTGATCAGCCTGGGCATGGTGCTGACCCCCGGCCCCAACATGATCTACCTGATCTCCCGCTCCATCTGCCAGGGGCGCGGCGCCGGGCTGATCTCGCTGGCCGGAGTGGCCATGGGCTTTGTCTTCTACATGCTCTGCGCAGCGCTAGGGATCACCGCGCTGGTCATGGCCGTGCCGTTCGCCTACGACGCTCTGCGCATCGGCGGCGCGCTGTACCTGCTGTACCTGGCCTGGCAGGCGCTGCGCCCGGGCGGGCGCTCGCCGTTCCAGGTGCGCGAGCTGCCGGCGGACAGCCCCAGGCGGCTGTTCATGATGGGCTTTGTGACCAACCTGCTGAACCCCAAGATCGCGGTCATGTACCTGTCGCTGATGCCGCAGTTCATCGAGCCGGGCCATGGCAGCGTGTTGCTGCAGTCGCTGGTACTGGGCGGCACACAGATCGCCATCAGCGTCACGGTCAACGCGCTGATCGCGGTCATGGCGGGGTCGATCGCCGTGTTCCTGGCCGGTCGGCCGGTGTGGCAGCAAGTGCAACGCTGGCTGATGGGCACGGTGCTGGCCGCCCTGGCCGTGCGCATGCTGGCCGAAGGGCGCCGTTGATCACGTCCGGCGATCCGATGGAACGTTTTGCCACCGGGCGGTTTCCTACCCTCATAGGAAAGATCACGTGCCCGGGACTACCGAGACATGAAAGCTCGCCAGGAGAGCAAGAAGGCCAACCTGCAACCATTGCCGGCATTCATGGGCGGCGGTGGCGATGTCAGCTGCCTGTTGCAGGCGATGGACTGGCGGCACTCGCCGCTGGGTGCGCCGGACCAATGGTCGCCGGCATTGCAGGCGATGGTGGCCATGCTCCTGCCTGCCCAGGCGCAGATCGTGTTGTTCTGGGGCCCGCTATACATCGCGCTGTACAATGATGCGTATTGGCCGACCATCGGTGACAAGCATCCCGGCGCGCTGGGGCAACCCGCCAAGGCGCACTGGAGCGAGCTCTGGGACGACCTCGAGCCTTTGCTGCGCGGGGTGCGTGAAACCGGCGTGACATTCTCTGCCAGGGATCGGCCGTTCTACATCGTGCGCCACGGGCCGGGCGAAACGGCGTACTTCGATGTCTCCTATTCCGCGGTGCGTGAAGTTGACGGTTCCGTGGGGGGCGTGCTGTGCATTGTCACCGAAACCTCGGAGCGGGTGCATTTCCAGCAGCGCCAGGCATTTCTCCAGGAACTGCGCCAGGCCTTGCCCGGCCTGGGTCAGGCCGAGCGCATCGAAGCCCACGCGGTACGCCGCCTGGCCAAGGAATTGGGCGCGGCGCGGGTCTGCTTTGGTGAAGACTTGGGCGATGGACACCGTTATCGGGTCGCCCAGGAGTGCGCCGCGCAGGTGCCGCCGATCACCGGCCTCAACCAGTACGCGGCCTTGGACCCGGCACTGCGCGAGGCGCTGCTCGCCGGCCAGGTGGTGCAGCGCAATTATGAAGCCAACCATCTGGCCCCGGCGGGCTTCAAGGGCCTGTGCGCCACGCTGCATGCCCCGGTGCTGCGCGCCGAGCGCCTGGAGGCGATGCTCGCGGTGCATTTCCACACGCCCCATGCGTGGACCAGCAGCGAATGCCTGCTGGTCGAGGAGGCCGCCGGCCAGGTGTGGGCGGCGATCACCCATGCCCGTTCCGAGCGCGCCTTGCATGTGCTCAATGAACACCTCGAGGAGCGGGTGGCGAACATGCTGACCCATCGCGAAGCCTCGCTGGTGCAGCTGCACGAGGCACGCAAGATGGAGATGATCGGCCAGCTGACCGGTGGCATCGCCCATGACCTCAACAATATGCTCACGCCGATCATCGCCTCGCTGGAATTGCTGCGCCGCCACCCCCAGCCGGAACGGGCCGAACGCCTGATCGACGGCGGCCTGCAGGCGGCGGAGCGGGCGCGCAACCTGGTCGGGCGCCTGCTCAGCTTCGCCCGGCGCCAGACCCTAAAGCCGGTTACGGTGTCACTGGCAGTGCTGGTGGAGGACATGCACGAACTGATGGCGCGCTCCCTGGGGCCGACCATCGCGCTACAGGTCAATATCGACAAGGCTTTGCCAGGGGTTCTGGTGGACCCGCACCAGTTGGAGCTGGCCCTGCTGAACCTGGTGGTCAATGCCCGTGACGCAATGAGCGAAGGCGGCCAGCTGACCATCCGCGCTGGCGCCGAGGAAGCCGGAATGCCCAGGCCGCCTGGGTTGCAGGGCGGGCAGCAGCTATGGCTGCAGGTCAGCGACACTGGTTGTGGCATGAGTGAAGAGGTATTGGCGCATTGCGTCGAGCCATTCTACTCGACCAAAGGGGTGGGCCGGGGCACTGGCCTGGGCCTGCCGATGGTGCAGGGGCTGGCATTGCAGTCCGGTGGTGGCTTCGGTATTCATTCCCGGCCGGGCCAGGGGACCGAGGCGACCTTGTGGCTGCCGGCCAGTGAGAGCAGCGTGGCGGCGCGCATGACCGAGCCTGTCGAGGCGGTCAGTGCGCAACGGCCGACCCGGGTGTTGCTGGTGGATGACGAACCCCTGGTGCGCCAGGCAACGCTGATGCAGCTACAGGCGCTGGGGTATGAAGTAACGGAGGCTAGCGGGCCTGTCCAGGCCCTGGCGCTGCTGGAAAAGGGCCTGGTGCCCGACGTGTTGCTGACCGACCATGTGATGGCCGAGATGACCGGCGTGCGCTTCGCCCAGCAGGTGCGCGAGCAACTGGCCCAGCTGCCGGTGCTGATCATCACCGGCTACACCAACCTCACACCGCGTGAACTGCATGGGTTCGGCGTGTTGCGCAAGCCGTTCCGCCAGGATGAGCTGGGGCGCAGCCTGACACGCTTGCTGGCGGCGCGGGGGTGATTCGACTGGTCAGGGCGTTTTGCCAATCGCCTGCCCAACGCGCCGCTCACTGCCTTCCCAGCACGTCCCCCAGCATCCGGCACACCTGCTCGGCCGAATAGGGCTTGGCCAGGAAGGCGAAGCCCTGGTGGCCACCTTCGGCAATCGCCTCGCTGTAGCCGGAGGTCAGGATCACCGGCAGATGGGGTTGGCTGCGCCGCAGCTCCCTGGCCAGGGCCAGGCCGCCCATGCCAGGCATCACCACGTCGGAAAACACCGCGTCGAATCCGCCTTGTGTCGAAGCGATCTGCTTCAGCGCATCCTCTGCCGAGATCGCCCAACTGATTCGGTAGCCATGATCGCGCAGGATCTGCGCGGTAAAACTGCCGACATCGGGGTTGTCCTCGACCACCAGGATATGTCGGCGCTCGCCATTGGGCGCCAGCGTCGGCAAAGCGGTGCTGACTTCGGCATCGGCCTGGGCCACCTGGGGCAGGTACAGGGTGAAGGTGGTGCCCAGGCCTTCGCGGCTGCTGACCTGGACATCGCCCCCCGACTGTTTGACGAAGCCGAACACCTGCGACAAGCCGAGCCCGGTGCCCTGGCCGGCGGCCTTCGTGGTGAAGAACGGGTCGAAGATGCGCTCCAGCAGGTGCGGGGCAATGCCCACGCCGCTGTCGACCACCGAGATGGCAGCGAATGGCCCGGCCTGGGGGGCCTGGCCACGCAGCGCCGGCAGCTGCTGGTTGGCTTCCAGGCGCAGGCGCAAGGTGCCCGCGCCGGCCATGGCGTCGCGGCCGTTGATCATCAGGTTGATCACCGCGGTTTCCAGTTGGCCGAGGTCTGCGTGCACGTGGCAGGGCGTGTCGGGCAGTTCCAGGCTCACCTGGATGCGCGCGCCGGTGGCGGTATCGAGCATTTCGGCCATCGCCTCGAGCCTGGGGCCGGCGTCGAATACCTGTGGGCTGAGCGCCTGGCGGCGGGCGAAGGCGAGCAGTTGCCCGGTCAGCTTGGCGCCGCGGTCGACGGTGTCGGACACGGTCTTGAGATAGCGGCTGCGCCGGTTCTCGTCGAGGTCCGGGCGCTGCAGGAAGTGGATGGAGGAGCGGATGATGGTCAGCAGGTTGTTGAAGTCATGGGCCACGCCCCCCGTGAGCTGGCCGATGGCCTCGAGCTTCTGGGTCTGGCGCAGGACAGCCTCGGTATGCAGCAACTGGCTGGTGCGCTCTTCCACGCGTTGTTCGAGGGTGGTATTGAGGGCCTCCAGGGCGGTCAGTGCCTCGCGCACCTCGGCGTTGGCCTGGACCCGCTGGATATGCGCCCAGCAGCGTTCGGTCACTTCGCCGATCAAGGTCTGTTCGTAATCGGTCCAGGCCCTGGGCTGCTTGTCGTGGATGGCCATCAGCGCGGTCAGGCGGCCCTCCTTGATCAACGGCATGCAGATGGTCGCGGTGATGCCGATGGCCTGGAAGGTCGCCGACTCAGGTGCCGGCAACTGGCTGAGATTGTCATCGATCACCAGCGCCAGGCCTGCGCGCAGGCGGCTGACGGCCAGCGCGCCGAAGTCGGCCAGGCGGTACTGGCCGATCAGCCGTGGCGAGCCCGGTGCTACCCAGTCGCCGCAAATGGTGAAGCCGTCCTCGTCGGGCGCCATCACCGCATAGGCGCAGCTGGACAACTGCAGGTGCTCGCCAAGCAGGCGAGTGGTGGTGGCCATGATCCGTTCCGGATCGGTGGCATTGGCGGCAGCCCGGCCGAGGCTGTCGAGGAAGTTCAGACGGCGGTTGGCGACCACGCTCGCGGTGGTTTCGGTGACCGTGTCGAGCATGCCCACTACCTTGCCGTCGTGGTCGCGCACCGGGCTGTAACAGAAGGTGAAATAGGCGCGCTCCGGGCTGCCATGACGCTCGATCATCAGCGGGAAGTCCTCGATGTATACCGCCTCGCCGGCGAGCGCGCGCTGGGCCAGGTGGCGAATATTGCTCCAGGCTTCCTGCCAGACATCGCTGAAGGGCCGGCCCAGGGCGGTTGGCTTGCCGCCCAGGATCTCGCTGAAGGCGTCGTTGTGCAGGGTGATCAACGCATCGCCCCAGAGCACGGCCTGGGGAAAGCGCGAGGCCAGGCACAGGGAGACGCTGGTCTTGAGTACGTCGGGCCAGCTATCCAGCGGGCCGAGGGGCGTGGATGCCCAGTCGTGGTTGCGGATGCGCGCGGCCATCAGCCCGCCGCCGTCTAGCCATTTCGCCATGAACGTTGCTGGTCCTTTTGCGTGAGACCATCAGGGTGCACCGAGACGCGACGCTTGGCGAGGAATTTGTGTGCGCCATCGTCAGCGGATGAAGTGCACCTTGCCGGTATCGTCATTGCCCATGTAGATGCCGTACACGCCGGCCTGGCGCTCGAGGATGTAGCGCTCGAGGATCTGCCGGATCGCCGGGTAGTAGATTTCGTCCCAGGGGATCTGGTCCGGTTCGAAGAAACGATAGTCCAGGGTCTCGGGCCCGTATTCGCCGGTTTCCTCGGTGACCACGGCGCGGAAGATGATGTACACCTCGCTGATCCGCGGCACGCTGAAGATCGAGTAGGGCGAGACGATGTCGGCGCGCACGCCGCTCTCTTCCCATACCTCGCGCAGCGCCGCCTGTTCGGTGGTCTCGCCAGCTTCCATGAACCCGGCCGGCAGGGTCCAGGTGCCGGGGCGCGGCGGGATGGCGCGCTGGCACAGCAGGTACTTGCCGTCGCGCTCGATGATGCAGCCGGCGATGATCTTCGGGTTGATGTAGTGGATGTAGCCGCAACCGGCGCAGTGAAGACGTTCGTGGGTGTCGCCGTTGGGGACGCCCCGGGCCAGTTCCGTGGTGCAGTGCGGGCAGTAGCGCGGGGCGGTGGGCATGGTCAGCGGCCTATGCGAGGGTCCTTGAGGGGCAGGGGGGCGACGATATCGCGGACCTTGGCGTTGTCGTCCTGCTTCTGGCGCAGGTAGTCGAGGGCGACCTTGGCAGCGGCGCGTACATGGTCGACCGAGGCCTGGTGGGCGGCCTGGGGATCGCCGCCCTTGATCGCATCGACGATCTTTTCCATCTCGAGGTTGCTGGCGCCCCGGCGGTTTTCCTGGGACACCGAGGTGGCGCGCAGGTAGCTGATGCGCGCCTGCAGCTGGCGCAGCTGCTGGGCGGCGACCTGGTTGCCCGAGCCTTCGAGCAGCACGTCGTAGAAGCCTTGCACCGAGTCGAGCACCTGTTGCAGCTCACCGTCCTCCAGGGCCTCGCGGTTGACCTCCAGGGCGCGCTCCAGGGCACGGATGTCCTTGGCCTTGGCGTTGAGGGTGAACAGTTGCACGATAAGGCCTTCGAGCACGCAGCGCAGCTCATAGATGTCGCGGGCGTCCTCCAGTGTGATGATGGCCACCCGTGGCCCCTTGGCGTCGGCGAACTCCACCAGGCCTTCGGACTCCAGGTGACGCAAGGCCTCGCGCACCGAGGTGCGGCTGACGCCAAGGCGCTCGCAAAGGTCGCGTTCGACCAGGCGGTCGCCCGGCAGCAGGTGGAAGTTCATGATCGCGCCGCGCAGTTTGTCGAGCACGATTTCACGCAGGGTGACGGGGTTGCGGTTGACCTTGAAGCTGTCGTCGAGGGGCTGGCGTTTCATCAGGGGCGCTCTTAATGCGGCTGTTGCGCCAACATCGCGGAATGCCTCGAACCCGGGCATTCCTTGCGGTGGTTCACACAGCCCGCTGTTAACGGGTTGCCTGCGCGTCGGCTTCGGCGAACGCCTCGCGGGCCAGGCGGAAACTGTCCACCGCCGCAGGTACGCCGCAGTAAATGCCGACTTGAAGCAGGATCTCGCGAATCTGTTCGCGGCTCAGGCCATTACGCAAGGCGCCGCGGATGTGCAGCTTGAGTTCGTGGGGCCGGTTGAGCGCGGAAATCATTGCCAAGTTTATCATGCTGCGCTCTTTGAGCGACAAGCCTTCGCGGCCCCACACGTGGCCCCAGCAGTATTCGGTGACCAGCTCCTGGAGTGGCTGGGTGAAGGCGTCGGCGTTCTCGAGCGAGCGCTGGACGTATTCCTCGCCGAGCACCTGGGTGCGGATCTGCAGGCCTTTTTCGTACTTTTCGTTGTTCATGGCCAGGGTCCTGTGTGACTGAATGGAAAATGGGGGCTGGGGCCGCAAAGCGGCCCCAGCGGATCTCAGCCCAGCGGCGGCAGTGCGCCGAGCTTGCCCTTGTGGTACACCATGGGCGTTACCGGCTGCTCGGGCAGCACCAGGTTCTTCACCTGGCCAACGATGATCGCGTGGTCGCCGCCATCGTATTCGCGCCACAGTTCGCACTCGATGATCGCCGTGGCCTTGGTCAGCAGCGGGTTGCCCAGTTCGCTCAACTGCCAGTCGATGCCCTTGGCCTTGTCCTTGCCTTTGCCGGCGAAGGCATAGGCCTCGGCGGTCTGGTCGGCGGACAGCAGGTGGATGGCGAACCGCTTGCTGTCGCGCAGGATCGGGTAGGTGTCGGAGGCGTAGTTGGGGCAGAAAAGCACCAGTGCCGGCTCGATCGACAGCGCGCTGAACGCGCTGGCGGTGATGCCGACGATGCCGCCGTCGGCGTCCAGGGTGGTGACCACGGTGACGCCGGACGGGAACGAGCCCATCACGTCTTTGTAGATGCCGGGTTCGATCATGGTGGCGTTCTCCTAGCGCATCACGAAGGGGTCGGGCATGGGCGCGGTGGACAGGTTGATCCACACCGTCTTCAGCTCGGTATAGGCCAGCACCGAGTCGATGCCGCTCTCGCGGCCATAACCGCTGTTCTTGAAGCCGCCAATGGGGGCCATTGCCGAGACGGCGCGGTAGGTGTTGACCCAGATGATCCCCGAGCGCACGTCACGGGCCAGGCGATGGGCGCGGCCCAGGTCGCGGGTCCAGATACCGGCGGCCAGGCCGAACTGCGAGTCGTTGGCCATCGCCAGGGCCTGCTCCTCGGTCTTGAAGCGGATCACCGCGGCGACCGGGCCGAACACTTCTTCCTGCATGATGGTCATCGAGTTGCTGTCGCATTCGAACAGGGTCGGCTCGTAGAACCAGCCGTCACCTTCGACCTCTGCACGTTTGCCGCCCATGCGCAGGGTGGCGCCCTCGGCCTTGGCCGCGGCCACCAGGCCTTCGATCACCGCCAGTTGCTGGGCGGTGGCGATCGGGCCCATCTCGCTGCTGTCGTCTTGCGGGTTGCCGATGCGGATGCTTTTGGCGCGGGCGATCAGGCGTTCGACGAACTCGTCGAAGATCTCGTCCTGCACCAGCAGCCGCGAACCGGCCACGCAGCTTTGCCCGGAGGCGGCATAGATGCCGGCTACGGCGCCGTTGATGGCGCTGTCCAGGTCGGCGTCGGCGAAGATGATGTTCGGCGACTTGCCGCCCAGCTCAAGCGACAGCTTGGCGAAGTTCTCGGCGCTGCTGCGCACCACGTGGCGGGCAGTGGCGGCGCCGCCGGTGAAGGCGATCTTGCGCACCAGCGGGTGGCGGGTCAGCGCCGCGCCGGTGCTTGGGCCGTAACCTGTGACCACGTTGACCACGCCAGCCGGGAAGCCGGCTTCCAGGGCCAGGCGGGCCAGTTCGAGCAGGGTCGCCGAGGCGTGCTCCGAGGGCTTGAGCACGATGGTGTTGCCGGCGGCCAGGGCCGGGGCCAGCTTGATCGCGGTGAGGTACAGCGGGCTGTTCCACGGGATGATCCCGGCCACCACGCCGATCGGCTCGTGCACGGTGTAGGCAAACAGGTCCGGCTTGTCCAGCGGCAGGGTGCCGCCTTCGAGCTTGTCGGCCAGGCCTGCGGTGTAGTGGAAGAACTCCGGCAGGTAGCCGACCTGGCCGCGGGTTTCGCGGATCAGCTTGCCGTTGTCGCGGCTTTCCAGCTGGGCCAGGTGTTCCTTGTTCTCGGCAATCAGGTCGCCGAGGCGGCGCAGCAGCTTGCCTCGGGCGGTGGCGGTGAGGCCGCGCCAGGCCTTGCCTTCGAAGGCGCGCTGGGCGGCCTGCACGGCAAGCTCGACATCGGCTTCGCCGGCATCGGGCAGTTGCGCCCAGGCCTTGGCGGTGGCCGGGTCGAGGCTGTCGAAGGTCTTGCCGCTCTGGGCATCGCGCCATTGGCCGTCGATGCACATCTGGAAACGAACGAGGGTCATGCGACTATCCCCTTGGCGGATTCGGAGAGGGTGCGGGCCTGCCTGAGGAAGTCCAGCAGCATCTTGTTGACTTCGCGCGGTGCTTCCACCGGCATCATATGCCTTTGCTCGGCGAGGACCACGCTCTGCGCGCCGGGAATCCGTGCGGCGAGTTGGCGGGTCATGGCCGGAGTGGAACCGCTGTCGAGCTCGCCCGTGGCGATCAGCGTCGGCACCTGGATGTTGCCCAGGTCGGCTTCGCGGTACATGTCCTGGGTGGCGAACAGCGAATAGGTGGTGTGGTAGCCCTGCGGGTCGTTGCTCGCCAGGATCTGGCGGATGGCGGCGACCTGGGCCGGGTTGGCGGCCTTGTACTCGCGGCTGAACCAGCGCTCGAGCGCGGCGTCGACGTTGGCGTCGGGGCCCTGTTCAAAGGCTTGCGCGGCGCGTGCGATCACCCCGGCGCTCTGCTCGGGGGTGCGATTGAACACGCTGTTGAGTATCACCAGCGCGGCCAGGCGTTGCGGGTAGCTGAGCGCGAAGGCGCGGGCCACCAGGCCGCCCATGGAAAAGCCGATCACGCAGGCCTGGGTGACCTGCAGGTGGTCGAGCAGTTCGGCGAGCTGCTCGGCATAGCCCTCCAGCGGCGTATCGGCGCTGGGCACGCGGCTCTGGCCATGGCCGAGCATGTCGTAGGCGATGACGCGGTAGTCGTTGGCCAGGCCGACGATCTGCCCGCCCCACATTTCCTTGTTCAGGCCCACGCCGTGGATCAGTACCACGGGCTGGCCCTGGCCCAGGTCCAGGTAACTGGTCCCGGCCGGTGTACGTTCAGCGACAGGCTGAATCATGGAGGGCGCTCCTTGAAGGTCGGGCGCGGCGGGTATGCACGCCACGCCCAGGCCCGTCTTGGTTGTTGTTATTGAGCGTTGGCCTTTTCGGCAGCCAGTTCTTCCAGGTCGATGTAGCGGTTGCCGATGCGTGGGTGCAGGCGGCCACCGTCGGCGGCACCCAGCACCACGACGATCTCGTCGGCACGTGGAGCATCTTCGATCTGCATTTCCAGGGTGATGTAGTGCGAGCGCAGGCCTTCGTCGTCCTTCTGCATCATCGGGATCTGGATCGAGGTGCCGGGGCCGCCGCGTTTGTTGGTGAAGCTCAGGTAGCTCTTGGCCTGCACGGCTTCGCGGTAGTGGTTGCCGAAACGCAGGGTGTGGATTACGGCCGAGGCGTGCTCGATCTCGCCGTCGGCGCCGACCACGGCAGCTTTGCCGTAGGCCTCGATCTTGTCGGCTCCGCCGATGGCGGCGGTCAGGCGCTCGACCATCAGCGCGCCCAGCGCGGAGCAGTTGGCGCGGATTTCCGGCTTGAGGTCTTCGACGAAGCCGCGACCGGCCCATGGGTTCTTGATCACCACGGCCAGGCCGACCATGGTCACCGGCTTGTCGGTGGCCTTGCCGCCTTCGATGCGGGTTTCTTCGGAGTAGGTGACGATCTTGCGGATTTCGAAACTCATGGGGGCTCCTGGTTAGGGTTATCAGCTCTTGTTGTCTGATGGTATACCATAATATTTGATGTGCAAGAGTCGGCCGAAAATTTGTTTTCGTCAGGGGACGAAAGGACCGTTGCTACCTTGATTGCTGTACGTACTGGACTCATCGCGGGGCAAGCCCGCTCCCACGATGCATTCATGTCTGGGGTGGGCGGGCTTGCCCCGCGATGAGTAAAAAAGCCCGCCCACGCCGGCCACTGGGGCCAACGCGAGCGGGCTGGTTCCCGCAATCGATCAGGCAAAGGGAATTCAGGCGAAGGCCGGCACCACTTCCTTGATGAACAGCTCCAGCGACTTGCGTTTCTCGGCATGGGGCAGGCTGTTGTCGCACCAGAAGCTGAACTCGTCGACGCCGAGCGCCTGGTAGTACTTGATGCGCGCAATGATTTCTTCCGGTGTGCCGATCATGGTGTTCTTGCGAATGTTCTCCAGCGCGAACGCTGGCACCTCGGCGAACTTCGATTCCGGGCTTGGTTCGAGGAAGCCGTTGACCGGCACGGTCTTGTTGCCAAACCAGGCATCGAAGGTGCGGTAGAAGCGTGAGATGGCCTGGGCACCGACCTTCCAGCCGTCCGGCTCGGCCGGGCTGTGCACGTGGGTGTGGCGCAGCACCATCAGTTGTGGGCGCGGCACGTCCGGGTTGTTGTCCAGCGCGGCCTGGAACTTGTTCTTCAGGTCCAGCACTTCCTCGTCGCCCTTCATCAGCGGGGTGACCATGACGTTGCAGCCGTTGGCCACGGCGAAGTTGTGCGAGTCAGGGTCGCGGGCGGCGATCCACATCGGCGGCATGCCCGGCTGTACCGGCTTGGGCACGCTGGTGGAGGTGGGGAAGTTGTAGATCTCGCCTTCATGGGCATAGTCGCCTTGCCACAGCTGGCGCACCGCCGGGACCATCTCGCGCAGGGCCTTGCCGCCATCGGTGGCCGGCATGCCGCCGGCCATGCGGTCGAACTCGAACTGGTACGCGCCACGGGCCAGGCCCACTTCCATGCGACCATTGCTGATCACGTCGAGCAGGGCGCATTCGCCGGCGACGCGGATCGGGGTCCAGAAGGGCGCGATGATGGTGCCGGCGCCCAGGCGGATCTTCTCGGTGCGTGCGGCCAGGTAGGCCAGCAGCGGCATCGGGCTCGGCGAGATGGTGTACTCCATGGCGTGGTGTTCGCCGATCCACACGGTGCTGAAACCGCCGTCTTCGGCCATCAGGGTCAGTTCGGTGAGGTCTTCGAACAGCTGGCGGTGGCTGACCTGCTCATCCCAACGTTCCATGTGTACGAACAGCGAAAATTTCATGGGGCTTTTCCTCGGAGCTTTGTTGTTTTCGCCCGCCGTGGCAGGCGCTCTAAGTGGAATCAGTCGTCAGAGTCTCAGGCGAAGGCCGGCAGGCTGGCCATCTTGCCGCGGCAATAGACCATCGGGCGGGGCGCCTCCTGCGGGACGATCAGGTTGTGTACCTTGCCGACCATGATGGCGTGGTCGCCGCCCTCGTATTCACGCCACAGTTCGCATTCGATCACGGCGGTGGCGCCAGCCAGGATCGGGTTGCCCAGTTCGCTCAGGGTCCACTCGATGCCGACGGCCTTGTCCTTGCCTTTTTTCGCGAACGCATACGCCTCGGCCTGCTGTTCACCGGAGAGCAGGTGAATGGCGAAGCGCTTGTTCTTCATCAGTACAGGGTAGGAGTCGGAGCTGTAGTTGGGGCAGAACAGCACCAGTGGCGGGTCCATTGACAGTGAGGAGAAGGCGCTGGCGGTGAGGCCGACGATCGAGCCGTCGTCGTCCAGGGTGGTGATGACGGTCACGCCGGAGGGGAAGGAGCCCAGGACGTGCTTGTAGACGGTTGCGTCGATCATCTCGTGTACCTCTGAAAAGGCTGCGGTGGTCCGCGGTTTTTATCGTTGATGTGTCTGATGGTATACCGTAATACCTATATTGCAAGAGGAATTTTCCGTGCGCTGGAGTTCGCGATAAACGGCGCAAGCCCCCGTAATCAAGGGTCTTGGTGTAAACCTTCGGGCTGCAAGTCAGTGTATGGAGCGGATCAGTTGTGGTGAAAATGAGCGGCGCAGTGTTGTCAAACTCTTGGAATACCATAATATGGTCTTCAGCTGAGAGGCCGCCCCGAGCGGTTTCCATACAACGATAAAAACGACCTTTCGAGCTGAATCCTATGTCCCAACCGTCGTCGCAACACCATCTCGTCGAGCAACACACGGTCGATTACGTGCCACCGTCCGAGCGCCATGGGAAGGCGCGCGACCTTTTCACCCTGTGGTTCAGCACCAACATCGCGCCGCTGCCGATCGTCACCGGGGCCATGGTGGTCCAGGTGTTCCACCTGAACTTGCTGTGGGGGCTGCTGGCCATCGTGCTGGGGCATCTGCTGGGCGGGGTGGTGATCGCCCTGGCCTCGGCGCAGGGGCCGCAGTTGGGCATTCCGCAGATGGTGCAGAGCCGCGGCCAGTTCGGGCGCTATGGTGCGCTGCTGATCGTGTTCTTCACCGCATTGATCTACGTCGGTTTCTTCATTTCCAACATCGTCCTGGCCGGCAAGTCGATCCACGGCATCGCCCCTGGCGTGCCGATGCCCGGCGCCATCGTCATCGGCGCCCTGAGCGCCACCGCCATCGGGGTGATCGGCTACCGCTTCATCCATACGCTGAACCGCGTCGGCACCTGGGTGATGGGCTCGGCGTTGCTGGCGGGTTTCATCATGATGTTCGCCCAGGAGCTGCCGGGCGACTTCTTCAGCCGTGGCGCGTTCAACCTGTCCGGCTTCGTCGCCACGGTGTCGCTGGGCATCATCTGGCAAATCAGCTTCTCGCCCTATACCTCGGACTACTCGCGCTACCTGCCCCGTGAAGTCGGCATCGCCAAACCGTTCTGGGCCACCTACCTCGGGGCCACGCTGGGTACCATCCTGTGCTTCAGCTTCGGTGCGGTGGCGGTGCTGTGCGTGCCGGAAGGCACCGATGCCATGGTGGCGGTCAAGCAGGCCACCGGTTGGCTGGGACCGGTGCTGATGGTGCTGTTCCTGCTCAACATCATCAGCCACAACGCCCTCAACCTCTACGGTGCGGTGTTGTCGATCGTCACTGCGATCCAGACCTTCGCCGCCCACTGGACGCCGAGCATCAAGCTGCGGGTGCTGCTGGCGGGGGTGATCCTGGTGGGCTGCGGTCTGGTGGCGTTGAACGCCTCGGCGGACTTCATCGGCCAGTTCATCGGGCTGATCCTGGCGCTGTTGCTGGTGCTGGTGCCGTGGGCGTCGATCAACCTGGTGGATTTCTACCTGATCAAGCGCGGCGCATACGACATCGCCTCGATCTTCCGCGCCGACGGCGGCATTTACGGGCGTTTCAATCACCACGCGATCATCGCCTATGCCTGCGGCATCCTGGTGCAGCTGCCGTTCGCCAATACGTCGCTGTATGTCGGGCCGTACTCGAACATCGTCGAGGGGGCCGACCTGTCGTGGCTGTTCGGGCTGTTGGTGACAGTGCCGCTGTATTACTGCCTGGCGACGCGTGGCCAACTGCCCAAGGCTGCACGGGTGGTCGACGCCAGGCCGTAATAGCCAGTGGTTCAGACCTTGAACTGCGCCACCAGCCCGTTCAACGCCTGTGCCAATTGCGCCAGGTCCTGGGCCGACGCACGGGTCTGGTTGGCCCCGGCGGTTGTCTGCAGCGCGAGGTCACGGATGTTCAACAGGTTGTGATCGACTTCACGGGCTACCTGCACCTGTTGCTCGCAGGCGCTGGCGATCACCAGGTTGCGCTGGTTGATCGCGGCGATCGCCGTGGCAATCAGCGACAGGGCCTGGTCGGCCGACTGCGCTACCTTCAACGTGCCGCCGGCTCGATCCTGGCTGCTGCGCATGGCACCGACTGCACGTTCGGTGCCGGTCTGGATGCCCTCGATCATCTGCTCGATCTCCGCCGTGGACTGCTGGGTGCGATGGGCCAGTGCCCGCACTTCGTCGGCGACCACGGCAAAACCACGGCCGGCCTCACCGGCACGGGCGGCTTCGATGGCGGCGTTGAGGGCCAGCAGGTTGGTCTGGTCGGCAATCGCGCCAATCACCTCAAGCACATGGGTAATCTCGTTCGCGCGGCTGGCCAACTGCTCCATATCCCCGGAGGTGCCGGTGACATCGTCAACCAGGTGGCGGATCGAGGTGAGTGCCAGGTCGACCTGCGCGCGACCGTCGCGGGTGGTGTGGTCTGCCCCTTGCGAGGCATCGGCGGTACTTGCGGCATTGTTGGCCACCTCCTCGACGGCGGCGGTCATCTGGTTGACCGCGGTGGCGGCCTGGTCGATCTCGGTGTTCTGCTGGTGCAGGCTGCGGCTGGTGTCCTCGGTGACACTGTGCAGTTGCTCCGAGGCCAAGGCCAGTTGCTCGGAGGACGCGGCGATCCTGCGCAGGGTATCGCGCAGGTTGTGCTGCATGTCCGCCATGGCATGCAGCAGCAGAGCAGGCTCGTCGTGGCCTTTGATGATGATCGTGCGGGTCAGGTCGCCGCTGGCGATACGTTTGGCCACTTTTACCGCACCGGACAACGGGGCGACGATGCTGTGGGTGAAAAGGCTGGCGATCACGGCCAGCGCCAGGAGGATCAGCGTTACGGCTGTGCCGATCAAAGTGATGGCCTGGTCACCGACTTCGCTGCTGCGTAGCGAGGCCGCCTGTGCGGCCTTGTAGTTGTAGGTGACCAATGCCCCCATGGCTTCCACCATGCGTTCGGCGCGCTGCAGCAGTGGGCCGTTGATCTGGCGCCTGGCATCGCTGATGCGCCCGCTGCCGATGGCGGCGAACACCTGCCGTTGCTGCTCGGTGTACTGTTGGCGTGCGGCCAGCAAGGCATCGAACAGCCGACGGTCGTGTGCATCGTGGATGGTCTTCTCGTAGTCTTTGAGATCCTCCTGCACTGCTTGATCGATACGATCGAGCAAGGCAAGGCCGGTACGTTCGTCGCTGTCATGCTCCAAGGCGACGCGCAACGTCGCGGCGCGCTCCTGGGCGAGGGTGTCGGTGATTTCGTTGAGGGCGATCAGGGCGGGTAACCAGTTGGTACGGATCTCGTCCGTCGCCTCGTCCATGTGCTTTGCGACATACAGCGAGACGAACCCCAGTGTCAGTACCAGTGCCGCCAAAAGCGTGAACAGGCAAGTCGCCCGTTTGCCGATTTTAATGTTTCTCAACAGCATGGGTGTTCCTTGACGTATGAATGCTAACGTCAGGAGCATGGTCCGACGGTCGGGCACGAGGTAGTGGCAAGGTCCCGCGCGCTACAGCGGTTTTTCCTATTCGTCAGTACCGCAATGCAAGCCCGCTCCTACAGTAACGTTGCAGTAGCTCTGCAAAAGGGGCTTGCCCCTGAGGGTGCTGCCGGTACCTCAGACCTTGAACTGCGCCACCATCCCATTGAGCTCCACCGCCAGGCGTGACAGGTCCTGGGCCGCCGCGCTGGTCTGGTTGGCGCCCGCCGAGGTCTGCATCGCCAGGTCGCGGATGTTCACCAGGTTGCGGTCCACTTCCCGCGCGACCTGGGCTTGCTGCTCCGAGGCCGTGGCGATCACCAGGTTGCGCTGGTTGATGGTGGCGATTGCCTCGGCGATCAGCTCCAGGGCCTGGCCGGCCGATTGCGCCACTTCCAGGGTGCCGCCGGCGCGGCCCTGGCTGCTGTGCATGGCGTTGACCGCCCGTTCTGTGCCGGTCTGGATGCCGTCGATCATCTGCTCGATTTCCGCCGTGGACTGCTGCGTGCGGTGGGCCAGGGCGCGCACTTCGTCGGCGACCACGGCGAAACCGCGGCCCGCCTCGCCGGCACGGGCGGCCTCGATGGCGGCGTTGAGGGCCAGCAGGTTGGTCTGCCCGGCGATCGAGCCGATCACGTCGAGCACCTGGCTGATCTGGTTGGCGTGGCTGGCCAACTGCTCGATTTCTTCGGCGGTGCCGGTCACGTCATCGACCAGGTGCTGGATCGACACGAGCGCCTGGTTGACCTGGTCGCGACCATCGCGGGTGGTGCGGTCGGCGCCCTGGGAGGCATCGGCGGTGCTCACGGCGTTGCTGGCCACTTCTTCGACGGCGGCGGTCATCTGGTTGACCGCGGTGGCGGCCTGGTCGATCTCGGCACTTTGCTGGTGCAGGCCGCGGCTGGTGTCCTCGGTGACCGTGTGCAGTTCCTCGGAGGCCGAGGCCAACTGGTCGGAGGAGGCGGCGATCCGCCGCAAGGTGTCGCGCAGGCTGTGCTGCATGCGGCTCAGTGCGCGCAGCAGCAAGGCCGGCTCGTCGCGGCCGAGCACGGTTATCTCGCGGGTCAGGTCGCCGGTGGCGACGCGCTCGGCCACGGCGACGGCGTCGGCCAGCGGGACGATGATGCTGCGGGTGAGCAGGGTGGCGATGCCGACCAGCGCGAGCAGGATCACGGCGATGGCGGTGATGATCAGGGTAAAGGCTTCGTCGGACGCCGCGCTGCTGCGCTGCGAGGCCTGCTCGGCGCCCTGGGTGTTGTAGGCGATCAGCTCGGCGAGGGCCTTCATCATGCTATCGGCGTATTCGGCCAGCGGGCCGTTGACCAGGCGGCGGGCCTCATCCAGCTGGTCGTTGCCGGCGGCGTTGCGAATGGCTTTCTGCAGGCCGTGGTAACGCTCGCTCAGGCCAATGAAGGTATCGAACAGGGCGCGATCGTCGGCTTCGATGATGGTGTGCTCGTAGGCCTTGAGATCGCTTTCGAGTTGCTGGTTGACCTGGACGATCTTGTCCAGGGTGGCGTGGCGGGCGCTGCTGCTGTCCTCCAGGACACTGCGCAAGGTGAGGGCGCGGGCCCGGCCCAGGTTGCTGCTGACCTCGCCCAGGGCGAGTACCGCAGGCATCCAGGTGATGCGAATTTCGTCGGTGGCGCTGTCCATCCTGCGGGTTTCGTAGAGGGCGACCAGGCCCATGGCCAGGACCAGGATCCCGAGCAGGGTGAACATTCCTGCTGCCCGAATGCCGATCTTAACGTTCCGTAACTGCATGCGACGCTCCTTGACGGTGGCTGCAGGCGTCAAGAGCGCGGACGGACCGGGCTCGGCTGGTAGGGCTCTCGATGCACTGCGAAAGGGTTATATCCTCACGGTTCATGTTGTTTTTTCAGGATGATGACACAGTGCCACTATTTTTGACCAGTCGTTCAATCAAAGCTCGACTCCCCCGGTATGTCGTCACTTGCTGACCATTAGTATTCATTCCGTCGCAAAAAGGGCCGCAGAGCGGCCCTTTTATGATCATGCAACGATCGGGATTGATGGGTCGGCAGCCGCCAGTGCCTGGGCGCGATCCGCTGCCGGGGGATAGATCCACACCGTGTTGATCTGGCGCTTGAGATGCTTGCCGTCCTGGCCCTGCAGGTGCAGTTCGCGTTCCCAGCCTTCGCTGTAGGCCGCGCCCCATTCTCCCAGGTCCAGGCAGGTGACGTACTTGGGCTGGCGATAGATCACCGGCTCTACACCGAGCAGGTCGGCCATGGCGTTGTTGCCAGAATGGCGGCCCATGGGAATGGCGTGCTGGCAGGTCATCAGCGCGTGGTTGCCCTTGTCATCGACGGCGGCGCAGGCGACATCGCCGGTGGCGTAGATGTAGTCCTGGCCAACGACTTTCAGGTGACCGTCGACTTTCAGGCGGCCCAGGCTGTCACGCTCGCCTGCGATCTGGACGGTCAGCGGGCTGGCCTTGACCCCCACGGTCCAGATCACGGTCTTGCTGGCGATGTATTCGCCGTTGTCCAGGGTCACGCCTCCCGCATCCACCGCCACCACCGAGGTGCCCGTCAGCCATTGCACCCCGGCCTGCTCGCTGGCGCTGACGATGGCCGGGGTGATCCCGGCGCCGAGTGCGGCGCCGATGCTGGGACCACGGTCGATCAGCACCACACGGGCCTGGCCTGCGCCGAGGATGGCGCGCAGCCGGGATGGCAGCTCGGTGGCCGTTTCGATACCGGTGAAGCCACCGCCGCACACCACCACGGTGTTGCGCGCCGGGGAGGCGGGCAGGGTGGCCAAACTGTGCAGGTGCTGCTCCAGGCGAGTGGCCGACTCGATCTGGTCGACATCGAAGGTGTGCTCGGCCAGGCCTGGGACGGCAGGGCGGGCCACTTGGCTGCCGGCGGCGAGGATCAGGCGATCGTAGGCGAGCTGGTGCTGGCGGCCGTCGGTGTCGCGATAGCTGACCTGGCGGGCGTCGCTGTCGATGGTATCGGCGATGCCGTGGATGAACTCCACGCCCACCACGTCGAACAGCGCCTCCAATGGCGCCTGCAAGCTGTGCACGTCGGCTTCGTAGAAGCGTGGGCGAATCCGCAATTGCGGCTGCGGGGCCAGCACACTGATGCGCACGTCGCCGCGCTGGGCCTGGTCGAGCAGGCGGGCGGCGCTCAGGGCGCTCCAGACACCGGCAAAGCCGGCACCGATGATCAGGATACGAGAGGTCATGAAGGTGCTCCGCAAGGTAGGAAAGGGCTTCGACGAAGCATGTGCTGCTTGCCGAATAACTACGACTGTATTGGTCGTAGTTTAATCCGGCAAGTGTTTTTTACGCATCGGGTTGTTCGCCAACCGCCATGAAACGCGCAGATACCTTGTGTTTGCTGGCGTAAAGCGGGGTCTTGATCGGCCAGTCCGACGACGGGCGGCTACGCCCGGCTTTGCTTGCCAGCGCTGAAGGGCGTACTATTTGCGACAAAGTCAGTCGGAGATTCATATGTCCCTCTACAGTGCAGGCGTCGAGTACGGCATCCACTGCCTGCTGTTCCTGGTGGACGAGCGTGGCGACAGCCGCGAGTCCAGCGTGCGCGACCTGGCCGAGCTGCAGGGGGTGCCCCAGGAGTACCTGGCCAAGGTCTTTACCAAGCTCGCCCGGGCCGGGCTGGTGGCCGCGACCGAAGGCGTGCGCGGCGGGTTTCACCTGGCGCGGCCTTCCGACGAAATCACCGTGCTGGATATCGTCACGGCCATCGATGGGCCGAAGAAGCTCTTCGATTGCCGGGAGATCCGCGAGCGCTGCGCGGTGTTCGAGGGTTCGGCGCCGGGCTGGGCGACCGAGGGCACCTGTGCGATCCACGCGGTGATGCTGGGGGCGCAGAAACGCATGGAGGAGGCGCTGGCCCAGCAGACCATCCTCGACCTGGCGCGGCGGTTCGGGCGCAAGGCGCCGGCCGAGTTCGGGCAGAAGGTCAATGACTGGATGAGCGAGCGACGCGACGGGAAAGGCAGTGGTGGCGATATTCCGCTACAGGCGGTTTGACCCTGCATGGTTAGTGTGGTGTTTCACAAATAACGACCATAACTCGCGGCGCTTTTTATTGGTCGTATTTGCAAAACACCACACTAGGGCCGCCACGGAAAATGCTGCTCAACCCCCAGGTAAATCCTTGCCTGGGTGATCCGCCCGCGCGCCTCAAGGCGAGGTAAGCTGACAGGAAAATCCCGCGCGCCGCCCACGGCGCCAGAGAGGTCAGCGTGGCTTCCTACACCTTGCGCCAACTGAAGTACTTCGTCACCACCGTGGAGGCCGGCAGCGTCGCCGAGGCCTCGCGCCAGTTGTACATCGCCCAGCCTTCGATCTCCACGGCGATCAAGAGCCTGGAAGAGAGCTTCGGCGTGCAGCTGTTCATACGCCATCACGCCCAGGGCGTGTCACTGACGCCCAGCGGCAAGCGTTTCTACGCCAAGACCCGGTCCCTGTTGCAGATGGCCCACGAGTTCGAGCAGAACGCCCTGGCCGATAACGACACGGTGGCCGGGCAGATCGACATCGGCTGCTTCGAGACCGTGGCGCCGCTGTATTTGCCGCGGCTGATCGCAGGCTTTCGCGAGCGCTACCCAGGGGTGGACATCCGCCTGCGTGACGGCGAGCAACAGGACCTGATCCAGGGGCTGACGGCCGGTACCTTCGACCTGGCGTTTCTCTATGACCATGACCTGGACGGCACCATCGAGACCGAGCCGCTGATGCCGCCACAGAAACCCTATGTGCTGCTGCCGGAAAAGCACCGCTTCGCCGGCCAGGCCCAGGTGTCGTTGCGTGACCTGTGTCCCGAGCCGATGATCCTGCTCGACGTGGCGCCCAGTCGCACCTACTTCGTCAGCCTGTTCAACGAACTGGGGCTGACGCCGAACATCGTCTTCAGTTCGCCGTCGATCGAGATGGTCCGGGGCATGGTGGGGCAGGGCTTCGGTTTCTCGCTGCTGGTCACCCGGCCGCACTCGGAATTCACCTACGACGGGCAGCGCCTGGTGACGCTGGCGATTGCCGAGCCAGTGACGCTGTCGGGGTTGGCGGCGGCGCACCTCAAGCGTGTGCAACTGACCAAACCGGCGCAGTTGTTCGTGGAATTCTGCCGTGAGGAACTGGCAAGGATGTAGTGCTGACCGCCCGTCGCCTGCAGTGTGAAGACGACCGAACGTTGCCCGGCCAGCGGTTTCTTCCACTAAGGTGCTAGAGGCATTGAGGCGTTGTCATCACTGGGGCGAATGGACCTGCGCCTCTTCATGGGCAATCTCAATTGGCATCCTGCCCGTCGAGGGCGTACCACACCCAACAGGCCATCCAGTACAAGAGAGGGTCGTACCATGTCGTTGATTGGCGTTTCGATGCTTGAGATGCGGCAGATGATCGAACAGGCCTGCCTGCCCGACCGCTGCGAGGTGAGCTGTGCGGACGGCGAGCACCTCACCATTCGTCTGGGCCAGGGCTCGAGCCTGGACGATTGCCTTACCGTGACGGACGTGCCGATTGCCAGCCTCAATACCTGCCACGACCTGCTGGGCCTTGTGAGTCGGGTCAAGGCACAACGTGATGCCCCGCCGGGGGGCCGCAAGGCGATTGCCTGAGGTCATTGCAGCTCGAGCAGCAGATTGATGCCGCCGTCGCCGCATTTGACGTGTTCACGGACCACGCCCCGATAATTGCGCCCCTCCCAGGCGAAGGCGACGCTGTGCGCCTTCTCCACCTTGCCGGGTAGCGGTGGCTCGATATGCAGGCGCAGCGCGGGGCGGCCCTGCAGGCTGAGGGCGGCCAACTGGACCTGACACATGGCGCGCTGGGCCACTGGGCCGAACAGGGTATCGCGGACGAAATCCAGCTCCAGGCAAGCGCAAGGGGCACGACAGGGCATCTTCATGGTGGCTTTCCGACGAAAGAGGCATACCTCGAAGATTTGAAGCCTAAAGGCGCGAGACGTTCAAATTATTTCAGTTGGCCTTGGCATTGCACGGTTCCCGTGGGTGCCGGCTTGCCGGCGATGGGCCGCAAAGCGGCCACTCTATCCCTGACACAATGGCGTCGGTGCCTGGCGGGGCTAGCCTGGCCCCTTCAGCGGGTTAACGGTGCGCCGAGAATCTCCAGCACTTTGTCGCGCAACTGGTCGATGCTGAACGGCTTGCCGATCAGGTGCATGCCCGGGGGCACGTTGAAGCTCTCGGCGTAGCCACTGGCAAACAGCACCGGTAATGCCGGTCGGCTTTCCCGGGCCTTGGCCGCCAGTTCCTCGCCGCGCAGGTCGGGCAACCCCACGTCGGTCATCAACAGCGCCAGCGGTTGCCTGGGGTCCTCGATGATCTTCAGGGCCGCGGCAGCGCTGTCGGCCTCGATGGCGGCATAGCCCAGTTCGTCGAGCACTTCGACTATCAGCATGCGAACGATGTCGTCGTCTTCGACTACCAGAAGGTGCATTGTGTGGATCCTGTTTCGATGGATTGTCTCTACTCTGTGCGCAGGGCCATGGCAGAAGTTCCCAAGCTTAACGGCATGGACAAATAGATGGAACGATTGCCACAGACAGGCTTCAAATACTGGCTAAATGCCCTGCCAGTTCCGCGAAAGCTGGTTAGACTCGCTGTATTCGCGGTCGGTCTGGCGCAGGGCAACCCTTACACGATGTAGACGCCGGTCTGTTCAATGGATTTATTTCGCTCGGGCACTTTCACATGATTCAAGCAGCCTCGATGGACCAACGCAGTTTTCGCAAACTGCTGAGCCGCAACGTCGGCCTGCCCCTGGGAGTGGGGCTACTGGGCGCCGTTGCCTTTGTCGCGGTGATCTACTACCTGCTTTCGGCCATGCAGTGGGTCGAGCACACCGATCGGGTGATCGGCAATGCCAACGAGACGATCAAGCTGTCGATCGACATGGAAACCGGCATGCGCGGCTATCTGCTGACAGGCGAAGAGCGTTTCCTTGACCCCTATGAAGTGGCAAAGCCACGCATCTTCGGCAGCCTGGACAGCCTGCGGGGAATGGTGGCCGACAACCCTCAGCAAGTCGACCGCATCGACCGCATTGCGGCGCTGCAGCGCGAGTGGAACACCTTCGGCAACGAAGTCATCAGCCAGCGGCGCAGCCAGCAGGGTGATGTGGTGTCGTCGATTGGCCGTGGCCGCGGCAAGCGCCTGACCGACGAGATCCGCAAGGAGTTCGAGACCTTCATCAACACCGAGCAGCAACTGCGCACGACGCGCAACGAGACGGTCAGCACGGTCACCATGACCGCGATCTCGGCGTTCGTGCTGTTCATCGTAGCCCTGAGCGCGTTGCTCGCCTACCTGGGGCGGCGTGACCTGCTGGCCTTGTCATCGAGCTATGTCGAGAACCTGGAAGCCCAGCAACGCGCCGCCGAGCGCCTGGAACAACAGGCCTGGCTGCGCGCCGGGCAGACCCAGCTGGCCGAGCAGGTGCTGGGTCAACTGACGCTGCCAATGCTCGGCGACAATATCCTGCGCTTTTTCGCCGGCTACCTGGGCAGTGTGGTCGGTGCGCTGTATGTGCGCGATGAACATGGCCAGCTGGTGCGGGTCGCCACCTATGGTCTGGATGCCGAACAGCAGGGCAGCGAACCGCGCGTGGGCGATCATGCCGGCCTGCTGGGCGAGGCGGTGGCCCAGGCGCGGCTGTTGCGCCTGGACGAACTGCCGGAGGACTACTATCGCCTGAGCTCGGGCCTGGGCCGTGGCTTGCCGCGCAGCGGCGTGGTGGTGCCGTCGCAGGACGATGGGCGGGTCAACGGCGTGCTGGAGCTGGGATTCCTGCGTCCACTGCAAGAGCGCGACGTGGAATTGCTGCAGCGAGTCGCCGAAAACCTGGGCATCTCCATCGAAAGCGCCCGCTATCGCCAGCGCCTGCAGGAAGTGCTGGCCGAGACCCAGCAGCTCAACGAAGAACTGCAGGTGCAGCAGGAGGAGCTCAAGACCGCCAACGAGGAGCTCGAGGAGCAGTCGCGGGTGCTCAAGGAATCCCAGGCCCACCTGGAGACCCAGCAGGCCGAACTTGAGCAGACCAATGAGCAACTGGCCGAGCGCACCGAGGCCCTGGACCGCAAGAACAGCGAGCTGAACCAGGCCCAGGTCGAATTGCAGGCCCGCGCCGACGACCTGCAGCGCTCGAGCAAGTACAAGTCCGAGTTCCTTGCCAACATGTCCCATGAACTGCGCACGCCGCTCAACAGCTCGTTGATCCTGGCCAAGCTGCTGGCCGAGAACGCCGAAGGCAATCTCAGCGAGGAGCAGGTGAAATTCGCCGAGTCGATCTATTCGGCTGGCAACGACTTGCTCAACCTGATCAACGATATTCTCGACATCGCCAAGGTCGAGGCCGGCAAGCTGGAAGTGCGCGCCGAAAGCACCCCGCTGGAGCGCCTGGTCGAAGGCCTGCAGGGCATGTTCCGGCCGTTGGCGCAGGACAAGGGCCTGTCCTTCGCCGTGCAGCTGGAGCAGCCGTTGCCGGCGTCCCTGTTCACCGACCGTCAGCGCCTGGAACAGATTCTCAAGAACCTGCTGTCCAACGCCATCAAGTTCACCGAGCGCGGCCAGGTCAGCCTGCGCATCAGCCACCAGACGGGCCTGGGCATCGTCTTCGCGGTGCGCGACACCGGCATCGGCATTGCCGCCGACCAGCAGCAGGCGATCTTCGGCGCCTTCCACCAGGTCGATGGCACCAGCAACCGGCGCTATGGCGGCACGGGCCTGGGCTTGTCCATCTCCCGTGACCTGGCCCACCTGCTTGGCGGACAGATCAATGTCGACAGCAGCCCGGGGCAGGGCAGCGTGTTCAGCCTGATCCTGCCCGAGCACTTCGAGCCCTCCGCGCAGCAGGTCGAGGTGCACAGCCTTCGCCCGGCGGTCGACGAACTGCCGCCGCCACCGCCAGTGCCGACACCCGTGCGCAGCGAGCGTCCGACCCCGGCCTTTGCCGATGACCGCGAGAGGGCGCCGTTCGGCAACCGCTGCATCCTGGTGATCGAGGACGAGCCGAATTTCGCCCGCATTCTCTTCGACCTGGCCCACGAGCTGGGTTACAGCTGCCTGGTTGCCCATGCCGCCGACGAGGGCTTCGAGCTGGCCGCCCAGTACTTGCCCGACGCTATCCTGCTGGACATGCGCCTGCCTGACCATTCCGGGCTCACCGTGCTGCAGCGCCTGAAGGAGCAGGCTAGTACCCGGCACATTCCGGTGCATATCATTTCGGTCGAGGACCGGGTCGAGGCTGCCATGCACATGGGTGCGGTGGGCTACGCGGTCAAGCCCACCAGCCGCGAGGAACTCAAGGCAGTGTTCGGTCGTCTGGAGGCCAAGCTCACGCAGAAGCTCAAGCATATCCTGCTGGTGGAGGACGACGACCTGCAGCGCGAGAGCATCGCCCGCCTGATCGGCGACGACGATATCCAGATCACTGCCGTAGCCATGGCCCAGGACGCCCTGGCGCTGCTGCGCGAGAACATCTACGACTGCATGATCATCGACCTCAAGCTGCCCGACATGCTCGGCAATGAGCTGCTCAAGCGCATGACTGCCGAAGACATTCGCAGCTTCCCGCCGGTGATCGTCTACACCGGGCGCAACCTCACCCGCGAGGAGGAGGCCGACCTGCTCAAGTATTCGCGTTCGATCATCATCAAGGGCGCGCGTTCGCCCGAGCGCTTGCTCGACGAGGTGACGCTGTTCCTGCACAAGGTCGAGTCGCAGCTGTCCAACGAACGCCAGCGCATGCTCAAGACCGCCCGCAGCCGCGACAAGGTGTTCGAGGGGCGCAAGATCCTGCTGGTGGACGATGACGTGCGCAATATCTTCGCCCTGACCAGCGCCCTGGAACACAAGGGCGCCATCGTCGAGATCGGGCGCAACGGGCGTGAGGCCATAGAATGCCTGGAAGCCAACGACGACATCGACCTGGTGCTGATGGACGTGATGATGCCGGAAATGGACGGCTACGAGGCGACCCGGCTGATCCGCCAGCAACCGCGCTGGCGCAAGCTGCCGATCATCGCCGTGACCGCCAAGGCGATGAAGGACGACCAGCAGCGTTGCCTGCAGGCTGGGGCCAACGACTACCTGGCCAAACCGATCGAGCTGGACCGCCTGTTCTCGCTGATCCGGGTCTGGCTGCCGCAATTGGAGCGAATCTGAAATCTTGACCAGTGAACGCAATACAGATATCGAGATCCGGCTGCTGATCGAGGCGATCTACCTCAAGTACAGCTACGATTTTCGCGATTACTCCGGCGCCTCGATCAAGCGCCGGATCCTCCATGCCGTGCGCCAGTTCGACTGCCGCACGGTATCGTCGTTGCAGGAGCGGGTGCTGCACGACCCGGGCATGTTCCTCGAGCTGCTGCAGTACCTGACGATCCCGGTCAGCGAGATGTTCCGCGACCCCGGGCACTTCCTGGCACTGCGCAACGAAGTGGTGCCGCTGCTGCGCACCTGGCCGTCGCTGAAGATCTGGATCGCCGGTTGCAGCACCGGCGAGGAGGTGTACTCCATGGCCATCCTGCTGCGCGAGGAAGGCCTGCTCGAGCGCACCATCCTCTATGCCACCGACATCAATCCACACTCGTTGGAGCGGGCCAAGCAGGGCATCTACTCGATGCAGAGCATGCGTGAGTACGAAGAGAACTACCGCAAGGCCGGAGGCCGGCGCGACTTTTCCGAGTACTACACCAGCGCCTATGGCAACGCCATCATGGACGCCAGCCTGCGTGACAACGTGACCTTCGCCGATCACAGCCTGGCCACTGACAGCGTGTTCTCCGAGACGCAACTGGTGTCGTGCCGCAATGTGTTGATCTACTTCAACAAGGGCCTGCAGGACCGTGCCCTGGGGCTGTTCCACGAGTCGCTGTGCCACCGCGGTTTCCTGGTGCTGGGCAGCAAGGAGTCGGTGGACTTCTCGGCCTACGGCGAGCGTTTCGAGCCGTTGGTGCGGCCCGAGCGGATCTACCGCAAGACATGAACAGCGTGCGTGCGATTGTCATTGGCGCCTCGGCGGGTGGCGTGTCGGCACTGTTCAGCGTGCTCGGCGCGCTGCCCGACGATTTTGCCATCCCGGTGTTGTGCGTGCTGCACCTGCCCGATGATCGCCACAGCCAGCTGGCCGAGGTGCTGCAACGCCGCCTGCGCCGCCCGGTTCGCGAGGCCTTCGACAAGGCGCGGATAGAGCCGGGGCTGATCTATGTGGCGGGGCCGGGCTATCACCTGTCGGTGGAGCGTGATTGCACCTTGTCGTTGAGCCAGGAGGAACCGGTGCATTTCTCGCGACCGGCCATTGATTTTCTTTTCGAGTCGGCCGCCGACGCCTATGGCCCGGAGCTGCTCGGCGTATTGCTCACCGGGGCCAATGAAGACGGTGCCCGAGGGCTTTTGCACATCAGACAAAGCGGTGGCCGGACGGTCGTCCAGGACCCCCGCGAAGCACAGGTCGCGTTGATGCCGGAGGCCGCCCTGGCCCTGCACGACCCGGACCATATTCTTTCCCTGAGCGGTATCGGGCAGTTGCTCGCTACCCTGGAACCCAGCGCATGCTAAGCCACATCACCGCGAAACTGCTGATCGTCGACGACCTGCCGGAAAACCTGCTGGCTCTGGACGCCCTGCTCCACGGCGATGACCGCGAGGTGTACCAGGCCCAGTCCGCCGACGAGGCGTTGTCGCTCCTGCTCGAGCACGAGTTCGCCCTGGCCATTCTCGATGTGCAGATGCCGGGCATGAACGGTTTCGAGCTGGCCGAGCTGATGCGCGGCATGGAGAAGACCCGCAACATCCCCATCGTCTTCGTCAGCGCCGCCGGGCGCGAGATGAACTATGCCTTCAAGGGTTACGAGAGCGGGGCGGTGGATTTCTTGCACAAACCACTGGAAACCCTGGCGGTGAAGAGCAAGGTGTCGGTGTTTGTCGACCTGTTCCGTCAGCGCAAGGCGCTGGACCGTCAGTTGCAGGCCTTGGAGCAGGGCCGCCAGGAGCAGGAACTGTTGCTCAACCAGTTGCAGCTGGCCCGTGGCGAGCTGGAGCGGGCGGTGCGCATGCGCGACGACTTCATGTCGATCGTCTCCCATGAGGTGCGTACGCCACTCAACGGGCTGATCCTGGAAACCCAGTTGCGCCGCATGCACCTGTCCCGCGGCAACCTCGCGGCGTTCAGCGAGGACAAGCTCAAGGCCATGGTCGAGCGCGACGAGCGTCAGATCAACAGCCTGATCCGCCTGGTCGAGGACATGCTCGATGTCTCGCGGATTCGCACCGGCAAGCTGTCGATCCGGCCGCGCGCCTTCGACCTTGGCCAGCTGGTACGCGGGCTGGTGGAGAACTTCGCCGCCCAGGCCAGCGCGGTGGATACCGTCATCGAGCTGCAGCGTTGCGATGCCTTGCAGGGCGAGTGGGACGAATTCCGGATTGAACAGGTGGTGGCCAACCTGTTGTCCAACGCCTTGCGCTACGGCAATCGCAAGCCTGTGCAGGTGCGGGTGTTCGAAGAGGATGCCATGGCCTGCGTGCAGGTGCAGGACCAGGGTATCGGCATCGATGCGCAGAACCAGCAGCGGATCTTCCAGCAGTTCGAGCGTGTCGCCGCGCAGCAGGCCAGTGGCGGCCTGGGCCTGGGGCTGTACATTTCCGAGCAGATCATCCTCGCCCATGGCGGGCGGATCCAGGTCCACAGCCAGGTTGGAGCAGGGTCGACGTTCACCGTCCAGCTGCCGCTATCGGTGTTGCCGCACGCCTGTGACCAGACCCGGGCAACCTCTGCGTAAAGCTGCGGTCTGATAGCCAACCTATTGAATTCGAAGGCGTTGTCATGAGTGAAGATGCACAAGACGTGGTACTGGTGGTCGAGGACGAGTCGGCGATCCGCATGATCCTGCGCGATTACCTGGCAGGCGAGGGCTACCACGTGCTGGTGGCCGAGGATGGCGAGCAGGCGTTCGCGATCCTGGCCAGCAAGCCGCACCTGGACCTGATGGTCACCGATTTCCGCCTGCCGGGCGGGATTTCCGGGGTGGAGATCGCCGAGCCTGCCGTGAAACTGCGGCCTGACCTGAAGGTGATCTTCATCAGCGGCTACCCGGCGGAGATTCTCGAGTCCGGCAGCCCGATCGCGCGCAAGGCGCCGATCCTGGCCAAGCCGTTCGACCTGGATACCCTGCACGAGCAGATCCAGGCGTTGCTGCGCTAGCTGCGAGCACGTGGCCGGTTAAAGTGGGAGCGGGCTTGCCCCGCGATGGCGCGCATGCAGGATGGCACCGGCGGGGCCGGTGATCGCGGGGCAAGCCCGCTCCCACGCAGCCCTGTGGAGCCTGCGACGAGGCTTACCCGATCTGCGTACGCAGCAAAGCCATGGCCCGGTCAACCTGCTGTTCGTCGTTGAGCAGGCTCGGTGCGAAGCGGATCACCGGTCCTGCGTCGCGATCCACGGCATCGACCATGACCTTGTTGGCGTTCAGGTAGGCGGCGACGGCATCGGGATCGCGATCCTTGATGCGGAAGAAGGTGAAGCCTGCGGAGAACTCGCGGCTGGCCGGAGTTACCAGCTCCACGGCGCGGTGTTCGGCGAGCCGCGCTTTGAGGTAGTCGTTGAGCTGGTGGATACGCGCCTGGACATCGGCCTTGCCCAGCTCCAGGTGCAGCTTGAAGGCCTCGCCCAGCGCCCAGCGGTGCTCAAAGGCGTGGTACCCGCCCGGGGTCATGATGGTGCCAAAGTCCTCGTTGCGCGAAAAGGTGGCGAAGGTCGGTGTCAGGTGCTGCATCTTCTCGGACGCCGCGCAGATGATCCCGGTCCCGCGTGGGCCGAACATCCACTTGTGGGTGCCGGCGATGAAGTAGTCGCAGTTGAAGTCGGCGAAGCGGGCGTTTTCCACGCCGAAGCCATGCACGCCATCGACCACGTAGACAATGCGCTCGGCCTCGTCGCGGTTGCGGTTGTGCTGGCGCACCAGCTCGCCGATAGCGCCCACCGGCAGCTTGACGCCGCTGCCCGAATGCACCCAGGTCATGCCCAGCACCCGGGTTTCAGGGCGAATGCTGCGGTCGATCACGCTCAGCACCCGGTCGGTGGACACGTCGCCCGGTTTGTCGAACAGGCGCAGCTTGCGCACCTGGGTGCCATGCTGGCGCTGACGGAAGGCCAGGCAGTTGTGGGTCGAGTAGTGCTCGTGCTCGGTGGTCAGGATCTCCTGGTGCGACGCCACGTGCAGGCCGCCATAGATCATGCCCAGGCCCTCGGTGGTGCTGCCGGTAAGGGCGACCTGTCGGGGACGCACGTCCAGATAGCGGCCTGCCCACTCGCGGACCTCATCCTCGCGCTGCCATTCGTACTGGCTCTCCCAGTCCATGCACACCGCAGGGTTGTGGTCGAGGGTGGCGCGGTGGCGGTTGATCGCATCCTGTACCGGCCGCGGGTGGGCGGTGATCAGGAAGTTGGCGAAGTGCGCGACATCCGGCGCCAGGGGGAACAGTTGGCGCAACTGACGCCATTTGTCCGGGCCCTGCAATGACGCCGGGGTGGCGGTGGCGGCCAGGGCGCTTGGCAGCAACGGCAGGCTGGCCGCCAGGGCGGCGGCCTGCTTGAGGAAGGCGCGCCGATCAGTCATGGCGGGTTTCCTGGGCGGTATTGGCGAGCTGGGCCACGGGGTTGGCGGCTTTCTGCACCTGCCCCCAGACGCGCAGGAAGTTGCCTGCCCAGAGCTTGGCAATATCGGTTTCGGAATAGCCACGGGTCAGCAGTTCGGCGGTCACGTTGCGGATCTCGCCGACGTTCATGAAGCCAGTAACGCCGCCGCCATCGTTGAAGTCGGAGCTGATACCGACGTGGTCGATGCCCATCTTCTTCACGGCGTAGTCGATGGCGTCGACATACTCCTTGAGGCCGGCGCGAGGCTCCTCGTCGACGATGGCGTACAGGCTGCTGGCGTATTCGCCGAAGCGCGCCTCCGGCCAGATGGCGATGATCGGGTCGCCCGGCATCAGTGCGTTGGTCAGGCCTTGCAATGGCTGCAGGTCGAAGCGTGCGCGCAGGGCTTCGAGTTTTTCCAGGGTCGGCTTGCTCAGGGGCTTGAGGTAAGTGGTGAAGGCCACCACCTGAAGCACGCCGCCGCTGTCCTTGATCAGTTGCATTTCTTTGTCGGACAGGTTGCGCGGAATGTCCACCAGCGCCCGTGGTGCCGAATGCGAGGCCACGAACGGCGCGCGGCTCAGGCGGGCGACATCTTCCAGGGCCAGGGTGGACATCTGCGACACATCGATGATCACGCCCAGGTCGTTGAGCCGCTTGACCGCCTGCTCGCCCAGTGGCGAGAGGCCGCCGAAGGCGTCGGGGGTGTCGTTGAAGAATGGCAGTGGCCGTGAGGAATCGGCCCAGGCGTTGTTGCCGGTGTAGCTGAAGCCGAACATGCGCATGCCGCGCTTGGTCCACAGGTCGAGCTGTGACAGGTCGCTGCCCAGTGGGTAGGCGTTGAGCATGCTGATGAAGATGGCGAATTTGCCTTCGCCGTTCAGGCGTCGGAAGTCGTCCGGTGTGTAAGCGATGCCGACCTGGTTGGGGAAGTCGCGCACAATGCCGCTGATGATCTTGTAGCGCACTTCCTGCTGGTTGCGGGCCTCGTCGATGAAGCCAGGGGTGGGGCGGTGTGGCGCGTTCGGGCCGTTCCACAGCTCCGGCCAGCCGAAGACGGTCAGCGCCGCGCCGGACAGCCGGCCCTTGGCCGCCTTGGCCAGGTCGAACTGGCCACGGCCGTCCTTGTCTGCTTCGTAACCGGTGCTACCGTAGCCCAACGGCACGGTGACATGGCTGTCGAAGGAGAGCATGTGCTCATGCAGGTCGTTGGCCTGCTGCACGATTGCACGGGGGTAGCCGCCGTCCTGTTTCCAGAAGTAATAGCCGGCGGCTCCACCCAGGGCGGCCACCAGGGCCAGGGGCAGGCCGATGTACAAGGCTTTGCGGGAGCGGGTCTTGGTCATTGCCATCTCGTTGCAGGGCTGATCGGTTCCGGCCTGGCGGCGCGGTGGGCGCTAGGGCAGGGCTCGGGTATCAGGTGGACGAATGGCGGGCGGGTAAATTTATCGGTGGGCGAGCATCAAGTTTGCGCGCGTGGCGCCGATACTCCAGTCATTGAAAGGACCCACCGTGGAGGATTAAAGGAATGGTAGGTATCAACAACGTCAGCAGCGGCATCGCCACGCAACTGGTCAAAGGGCAGGCCAAAGAAGACGAGAAGTCGCCGGCTACTGTCGCGGTAGACCTCAAAGGCACCGGCGAATCAGGCAAGCCTGCCGGCGCAAAGAAGGCCGAGGATGACGAGGGTAGCGGCGAGCCGTCGTACATTCAGCAAATGCGCGAGATGATCAGGCAATTGCAGAAGCAGATGGCCGAAGAGCAGCGTCAGCTGGCGAAGATCGCCGCGCAGGAAATGGACGACACCACGAAAGCGACGATGATTCTCGCCAAGCAGTCGAGCATTGCCACCTTGAGCGGGCAAATACAGGCAGCGACCGCGAAGTTGCTTGATGCACTGACCAAGACCGGCGGCAACAGTGCCGGTGGCATGGTATCCACCCAGGCCTGAAAACCCCCGGTTTCATCCCACAACGCCCCGCTTGCGCGGGGCGTTGTCGTTTCAGTCCTGCGCCAGGCGCGCACGCTGTCTTTCGCTCTTGTATTGCATGGCCACCGCCGGCGCTGGCTTGGCACTGCCGGTTTCCAGCCACTGGCGCATGCGGCTGGCGTCGGCGAAGTGGGTGTACTTGCCGAAGGCGTCGAGGATCACCATGGCCACCGGCCGGTTGTCCATCTTCGTCAGCAGCACCAGGCAGTGCCCCGCCTCGTTGGTGAAGCCGGTCTTGGTCAGCTTGATGTCCCAGTTGCTCTTGTTCACCAGGTGATCGGTGTTACGGAAACCCAGGGTGTAATTGGGCTTGCGGAACGCCACGGTCTTTTCGCGGGTGACCGACAGCTCGCTGAGCATCGGGTACTTGCGCGAGGCCATCAACAGCTTGGCCAGGTCCTGGGCGGTGGAGACGTTCAAGGTCGACAGGCCGGTCGGCTCGACGTAGCGGGTGTGGCTCATGCCCAGGCTGCGGGCCTTGGCGTTCATCGCCTTGATAAACGCGCCGTAGCCACCGGGGTAGTGGTTGGCCAGTGAGTTGGCCGCACGGTTTTCCGACGACATCAGGGTGATCAGCAACGTCTCGCGACGGTTCAGCTCGCTGCCCAGCCGTACCCGGGAATACACGCCTTTCATCTCCGGGTTGTTGGCGATGGTCATGGTGAGCATCTCGTCCATGGGCAGCTTGGCGTCGAGCACGACCATCGCGGTCATCAACTTGGTGACCGAGGCGATGGGGCGCACGCGATCGGCGTGGCTGGAATACAGCTCCTTGTTGGTGTTGAGGTCGATCAACAGGGCGCTGCCGGACGCCAGGTGCAGTTTGCTCGGGTCACGCTGGACCTGGGCCGGGGGTTGTGCAGCAGCGGTCGACGGTAGGGTCGCGGTTCCTGTGAGCAACAGCAGCAGGCTGAGGATGGACAGGGAAGTTTTCACGTTGAGGCTCACTAAATGTTGGTATGTCGTTGGCTGTGCAAGGGTTTCCCCCAAAAAACCGTTGCATTCTGGAGTATGGCCGAACGGCTGTCGAATGCCTTATATCCAAAGGGCGTAACGTGAACGAAATTTAATCCGGTACCAATTCTGCACCAATGACTGCCGATTCCCCCTTGGCAAGCTCGGACAAGTCACTCGCTGAATTCATTGAAGTGGGGAAGACGCTGGCGGGCAGCGCCGATTTGAGCTATTGCTTCGATCTTGATCAACCACTCAAGGCGCGTGAGATGAAGCGATTACTGCTGTTGGCTTTGCTGGTAGCGTCAGGCGCGGCTCAGGCTGGTATTCCACTGCTGAACGCAACATGCCCTGGGAAAATTGAAGTCCACGCGGACGAGGGCGGCCCGATCTACATCAATGGCAAAGAGGGCAAACTGAAGAAGTTCAACGAGAACTACTTCGAAGCCAAAGCCAGCGGAGTGACCATTTCGCTATCGATCAACCCGGACGGCTCCCCGAGCGTCTCATACACCGGAAGGAACCGGGCCAACGGCATTTGCCAGGTGAAGGCGCAGGGCTCTTAGGCTCTGTATGAAAAGCCTTGATACTCGGTGATGCTGCGTTGAAAACAGCCTGGTGCGCCAGCCCGGTCGGAATGCTCATTTACAACCCGTAAAGTCGGCGCGACTCCGACCGTTCCTCGGCTGTTTTCGCCTTGCCTGACCTTCGTCTCAAGGCTTTTCATACAGAGCCTAGATCGAAGTTACGATCGCAAGAGCCAGCTGCTCATCAGACATATAAGGTTGGCTGTAGGCTGAATGGTAGTACCGGACAGCTTGCTCAAATTGAGCTCCCCGTATCTCGCCACCTGAACCGATAAACGCCAGTGCGTCGGCTTTTGCCGATTTCATATTGGTATTCCAGACCGTCAGCGCCGTGGTCCCCCCAACAATTATAAAGGGGAGTAGTGTCGTACCATACGTCGCACTTTCGAATGGATCACTCGTTTCGTGCGCCATTGTAGGAGCGCAAGCACAGGCCAATAAAATCATGCCTAGAGTTCTCAAGAGGTCCATCCCCAACTTGCTTCCTGCTGCCCGGTAGAAGGGCGCTACCATAGCAGGGAAACAGGTTTCTGGCGTTACGCTCTGTACGTAAAGCCTTGATGTAACGTCAAGCAAATTTAACCCGGCGCGCTTGGCGCCGCCCCTCCATGGTCAACCGGACGACCTGCCATGACACTCGGTATCGATTTCACCGACCAGGCGACCAGCCTGCATCACGATGCAATTCTAAAACCCTTGCGCGCATTCAACGATGGCGTGATCGGCTCGCCCGGCGCGGCCACTGTCGCCTGGACGCTACGCGATCCTGCCAACGATGAAATCGTCGGTGGCCTTTATGCCAGGCTCGGCGGGGGTTGGATGTTCGTCGAACTGCTGGTGGTGCCCGAGCGGATGCGCGGGCAGGGCTGTGGGCGTGAACTGATGGCCAGGGCCGAGGCTCTGGCAAGGGAGAAGGGCTGTGGCGGGATCTGGCTCGACACCTTCAGCTTCCAGGCGCCGGACTTTTACCGCAAGCTGGGGTTCGAAGTCTTTGGCGAGATTGCCGATTTCCCGCCTGGACATACCCGCTATTTTCTGCACAAGCGCCTGGCCTGGCTCGCGGGGACTTAACCAACCCGCAACCAGATCGCCGAGGCGTCGTCGCTCATCTTGAAGCGCGGATAGCGCAGGCAGGCCGCATCGTCGTGCTCGATGCCGCGCAACGTGCGCGCCAGGTCATCGAGGCCATGAGCCAGCAGGCGCTCGATGAAACCGGCCGGGTCGTAGGCCCGGTAGGTGTCGAACAGCGCCGCGAAACCGTCGCTCATCAACAGGATATCGTCGCCTCGGGCCACTGGAGCGCGACTGTAGAGCGTCCCTTCCCGGGACAACTGGGCATCGATGCCTAGCACGGCCCGGGGGCGTTCACGGGCTACCCGTCGGTCAGCCAGCACAGCTGGGGTGCGCACGCCATGGGCGCCGGTGCCGGGGCCAAGTGCCGTAGCCTCGGCACGCTCGGCCTCGCGGTCGGGCTCCGGGGTGAGGAAGTGAATTCCGCGCGCGCTGCGGTGCAGCACCACGCAGTCGGCCAGGTGCGCGCAGACCAGCTCTTCGCCTTCCAGCGCCACGGCGGCAAAGGCGGCACGTGGCAACTCCCAGGTGGCCACGGGCTCACGCTGGCGGTCTTGCAGATAGGCCTGGGCGATCGAGTCGAAGACTGACGCGCAGACCTGCCGCAGCGGCCCCGACGCCATGGCGAAGGCACGCTGGGCCGTGGCCGAGAGCCAGGCCGCGCCGCCGCGCTCACCCAGCAGGCCTGGGGCGCCGAGGTCGGTGGCGCCGTCGATCACCCAGGCATGACGGTCGGCACTGCCGAGGCGGTCGTCATTGGGCACATCGGTCTTGCCGGCCAGGCTCAGGGACTGGATCAGGTCGAAATGCATGGAGAACTCCGGATCGATGGGGTGCGACAACCTTGAACGCTGGGCCACCGAGCGTCAAATATCAGGGCGTGGGTGGGCGGTCCCAGCAGTCGCTGTCCAGGGCGCAGACGCCGTACTGCCGGTCCATCTGCGCCATGCGCTGCAGGTGGGCGTCGATGATGTCGCGGTTTACTTCGCTGTCGATGATGTAGCGGCTGTAACGATCGATCAGGCGGAGCTTCCAGTCCTCGCGAGTGGCTGCGTCCAATGTGTTGGGCGCGTTGGCCAGGCGTTGCAGAGTGAGGTCGTCGACGCGCTTGAGCTGATCGGTGAAGGTGGCGATGTAAAGGGCACGCTGCGCTTCCTTGTGGCGCAGGGTGTCGGCATCGAAAGCATCGAGGTTACGTTGCCATTGCGTCCAGTAGGCGTCCGGCAGCTGAAGGTCGCGCTTCTGGCGCAGCTTGGCGACGACCTGCGCATTGCTCTGGCGCGGTGCTGGTTGGCGGTTCTGGCTGGCCAGCGGATCCCGGGCGAGCGCCTGGGCGATCCAGGCATTGCGCGCCTCGCTGTCCGGCAGAACCGGGCCCAGTGGCGGGGCGTTGTCGGTGGTGGCGCGAGGCAGGCCATTGCAGCCTGTGAGTGACAGGAACAGCGACAGGATCAGCAGGGCCGGGAGGTTGTAACGCAACTTGAATCTTCCTTGAGTAACCGCACAATCAGGGCGGATGCACGAGAGGTATCGGCGCTTGCGCGGCTGACTTGAGCGCTCAACCGAGGTGCTTGGCCATTTCCGTGGTAGGCGCCCAGCCCATGCCGGCGTAGACCGGGCGGCCCACCTCGGTGGCATGCAGGACGGCAAAGCCCAGGCCGCGCCGGGTGAACTCTGCCTCGGCCAGACGCATCAGTTTCGACGCCAGCCCCCGGCGGCGATGGGAAGGTTCCACGTAGACATTGAGCACATAGCCGCGCTGGTCGTGACAGGGATGCGCCGGGTGCGGCGGCCAGTCGATCGACATCAGGCCGATGGCCGCCACCGGCTGCTCGTCATCCAGCAGCACGAACCCGTAGTAACGACCATCGGCCAGGCGTGGTTGCAGCCAGGGCCGGAAGTGTTCGGTCATGGTTTGCAGGTTTAGAGGGTCGCCACCGGCCTCCAGGAACATGGCCTCGCGTTGGGCGCAGACCATGGCCTGGTCGCCCGGCAGCAAGCGGCGCAGGACCAGCCCGGGAAAATCGCTGGTGGTGGGCAGTTCGTTCATGGCAGCTCCCTTGGTTACAGCCTTCGATCCTAGGCGTGGCGGACAATTGCCGTTAGACACAGATGGCGAGCAAACCCGGCATACAGCACCCTTGTTGCTGTCTGCGTTTATTTCAAAGTGTTCGCCACGAAGGCTTCTGCGCCTATGAAATCGAGCGCCGCCCGCGCGGCGCTCGATTTCATAGGCGCTGTAAGGGTTGCGGCGGGCACCTGGAGGCCTGCTCTTCACCGAGCAGGACCTGTGGCGGCAAGCGCCAGGTTGCGCCGGCACCTTCTACCTGGTGATCGAGGACGTCGAGGGTTACTACGCCAAAGTCCGTGAGCAGGCGGACATCGCCTGGCCATTGCAGGACACGGCCTATGGCTCGCGTGAATTCGGTGTGCGCGATTGCAACGGCTACTACCTGGCGTTCAGCCAGCGCCACGCTGACGCCGTGCAAGCCGCACGGGTCGCCTCCTGAGCCAGGGGAGCTGACTGGTCAGCCGTTGATCGCGCTTGCCCAGGGCAGGTGGATCCGGGGACTAGACTCGTGGGCAGTGAGACCCGCCCGGGAGAGCGCCCATGACCGCCAAGAACACCGTTTGCCTGTGGTACGACAACGACGCCGAGGACGCGGCGAACTTCTACGCCAGCACCTTTCCCGACAGCCGCGTGACCGCGGTGCACAAGGCGCCCGCCGACTACCCTTCGGGCAAGGCGGGCGACGTGATCACCGTCGAGTTCACCGTGATGGGCGTGCCCTGCATCGGCCTGAACGGCGGCAAGGCGTTCAGCCACAGCGAGGCGTTCTCGTTCCAGGTGGCGACCGACAGCCAGGAAGAGACCGACCGCTACTGGAACGCCATCGTCGGCAATGGTGGCAGTGAAAGTGTCTGTGGCTGGTGCAAGGACAAATGGGGCCTGTCCTGGCAGATCAGTCCACGGATACTCACCGAGGCCGTTGCCAGCGCCGATCGCGGCGTGGCGAAGCGGGCGTTCGAGGCGATGCTGCAGATGGGCAGGATCGATATCGCCGCCATCGAGAAAGCCATCAAGGGCTGAACCGAGGGGCGCCTCAGTGCACGCGCTTGCGTTCGCTGACGCATGCCCTCGCTTGCTCGGCCAGCGTATCCAACCGTGCGTCGCGCAGCCGTTCGGCCTCGACCATCGTCGCCTCGCCCTGCTGCTTGAGCAGGTAGGCATGGATCTGCCGCACCTCGACGGTCTGGTAGATCGGCGCGATGTCCAGTCGCCCGATCAGTGCGTCGCTGGCCTTGCCGGTACTGCTCATCAATACCTGCGGCCCGGCGCTGGCGACTACCTGCAGGCCCATGTTCTCGAACCACGGCACTTGCTGGGCAAAGGCGCTCAGCTCGACACAGGGATAGCGGCCACGCACGGCATCCAGCAGGCCACGGGCGATGCCTTGGCGGCGGTGGCTGGCGTCCACGGCGAGGTAGGCGAGGGCGCAGGCTTGCGGGTTGTCCTGGGCCGGCAGTACCAGGGCAAAGCCGAGCAACCGGTCCGGCGCGTCGGCATCCAGGGCGAGGGTCAGTTCGACCCGCAGGCCGCGGTTGCCGTCCAGGGCCATCAGGTACTGGTGCACCTCCAGGCCGACACCATATTGGTACAGCGGGTACAGCGGGTTGTCCGGGCTGATGGCGACGCTGCTGAGCTGACCGACATGGTCGATCACCAGTTGGCGGATCTGGTTCTGGAAGGATTCGGGCGGCACGCCGTCAAGGCGGCGGAGGATGAACATCGCGGGTGGAACTCCGGCAAGGTGTGAAACACCCGCCCCGGACGAGGCGGGTGTCCATTCTACCCGCAGATGCTAGCGCAGCCCAGCCAGCATCAGGTCGAGGTTCTGCACGGCGGCGCCCGACGCGCCCTTGCCCAGGTTGTCGAACACCGCGGTCAGCAGCACCTGGCCGTGCTCGGGGTTGGCGTACAGGGCCAGGCGCAGGTCATTGCTGTCGTTCAGCGCCTGCGGATCGAGCGCCGCGGCCGCGCCATGCTGGTGCAGGGACATGACCTGCACGTGCCGGGCACCCTGGTAGTGTTGTTCCAGGCAGGCTTGCAACTGCTCGGCGCTGACGCCGGGCAGCAGGCGCAACTGCAGGGGGATGCTCAGCACGATGCCCTGGCGGTAGTCGCCGTAGCCAGGGACGAACACCGGCCTTGCGCTGAGCCCGGCGTGTCGCTGGATCTCCGGCACATGCTTGTGGGCCAGTTCCAGGCCGTACAGCTGCAGCGTCGGCAGGTAATCATCGCTGCGCCGTTCATGGCGCTCGACGGCGGCACGGCCACCGCCGGAGTAGCCGGATATGGCATGGATGCTCAGCGGGTAGTCGGCGGGCAGCAGGCCGGCCTGGACCAGCGGATGCAGCAGGGCGATGGCGCCGGTGGGGTAGCAGCCGGGGTTGCTGACCCGGGTGGCCGTGGCGATGCGCTCGGACTGCTCGGCGTTCAGCTCCGGCAGGCCGTAGACCCAGCCTGGAGCTGTACGGTGCGCCGAGCTTGCGTCGATCACCCGCACCGCCGGGTTGCGCAGGGTGGCCACGGCCTCGCGGGCGGCTTCGTCGGGCAGGCAGAGCAGGGCGATGTCGGCGCTGTTGATAGCCTCGCTGCGACGGGCCGGGTCCTTGCGCTCGGCCTCGGGCAGGGTTAGCAGGCGCAAGTCATCGCGGCCTTGCAGGCGGGCATGGATCTGCAGGCCGGTGGTGCCTTGGTCGCCATCGATGAAGACGAGGGGTTGGTGCATGTCGATTATCCGGTGACGAGGGTGATGGCTAATCCTCGCCGCTCACTGGACGAAAGAAAATTTGAATATCATGATGGCCACGTTCAGTAATCCTGAATTGATAGCCGCTCCTGCGAGATCCCATGCGAGAAATCAGCCTCGACCGCCTGCGCACCCTGGTGGTGATCGCCGACTGCGCGTCCTTCGCGCAGGCTGCCCGCCAGCTCAACCTGGCGCCCCCGACCATCAGCCTGCATGTGGCCGAACTGGAGGCGCGCATCGGTGCCCCATTGCTCACCCGCACGCGCGGCCAGGTTCGCCCCACGACCGTCGGCGCGACGCTGCTGGCCCGCGCCCGGCGCCTGCTGGCCGATGCCGACCAGGCGCTGGACGAGGTGCGCCGCCAGGTCGAGGGCCTGACCGGCCGGGTGCGCCTCGGCGCCTCGACCGGCGCCATCGCCCACCTGTTGCCCCAGGCCCTGGAAACCCTGCGGGTGGACCACCCCGGGATCGACGTGCAGGTCCAGGTGCTGACCTCGCAGGCCTCCCTGGCGCGTCTGCGCGAAGGCACCCTGGACATCGGCCTGGTGGCGCTGCCGCAGGTGGCGGGCAAGGGCTTGAGGATCACGCCGTGGCGGCGCGATCCGATCATGGCCTACGTGCCCGCCGACTGGCAGCCGCCGGCGCGGGTCACCCCGGCTTGGCTGGCCGGTAGGGCGCTGATTCTCAACGACAGCACCACCCAGCTGTCGCGGGTCACCTCGGAGTGGTTCGCCACGGCGGGGCTGTACCCCGAGCCGCGAATCGAGCTGAACTACAACGATGCGATCAAGAGCCTGGTGGCCGCCGGGTACGGCGCCACCTTGCTGCCGCAGGAAGGTGAGGTGCGTCAGCCGCAGGCGCGCATTGCCCAACGGCCGCTGCGGCCAGGTTTGTGGCGCCAGCTGGGCATCGCCTGCCGCGAAGGTGAGGTGGAGCGGGCGACCGGGCATGTACTGGAGGCACTTGGGCGGTTGCGCCAGTGACATTTTCAAGGGTCCTGCGGATCGTGCCCCAACGATTGCAGAAACAATGAGAACAGCTCCGGTTGCGACGAGATGTCCAGCTTGGCGTAGAGGTGCCGGCGGTGCACCTTGATGGTCTCCGGTGAAATGGCCAGCCGCTCGGCCATGGCTTTCGATGAATAACCGCGCAGGATAAGCCGGGCGATCTCCAGCTCGCGCTCCGACAGCACCTTGGCACCGAACAGGCTCATGGCGTCGCGCACCTGGTGGGCCATGCCCGCCGCTGGCGCCGGGCGCAGGCTGTGCTGCTGCCAGTGCTGGGTCATCAGCGCGACCACCCACGGACATACCAGCGCCAGCAGGCCGTGGCTGGCGCTGTCGAACCGTTCGCGCCGGCCCAGCGACAGGGACAGGGCGCCGCTGTCGCCGAGCTGGACGATGAACTGCACCTCGTCCTCCAGGACATGGTCGTGGAAGTACTTGAGGTAGTACTCGCTCTGGCGGAACTGGTCCGGCGCCACTTCTTCCAGGCGATGCAGGCCATCGCCGATGCGCTCCTGGCAGGCCTGGTAGAACGGGTCGAGCTGATACAGGCCACTCAGGTACAGGGCCATGGCCTCGGGGTTGCCTTCACCCCGCGCGTCGAAAATTTCCAGTGCCCGGGGCAGCCCGGTACGGGGGTAGAACATCGCCAGGGCATTGTCGAATGCCAGCCATTGCTGCAGCAGCAGGATCAACTGGCGCCAGAAGCGCGGCTGGCCGATCTGCTCGACGGTGCGGGCAAGGCCCGCGTGGGCGCTGGCTTCGGTGAACAGGTGGTGCATGGGCCCCCGTGGCTTACGCCAGTTGCAGGTCAGGTATATCGCAGATTTCCCGATCGCAATGGGTGCGTGGGAGCGGGCTTGCCCCGCGATGGCGTCGGATCAGGCAACCCTGAGTCATCGCGGGGCAAGCCCGCTCCCACAAGTTTCGACCTGCGATTGCGCAGTCTCGGGAGGTTTCCCGCTCCCCGTCAAGGGGCGTACCCCCTAAGGGTAATTGGCCAAAGGCTTGTCCAGGCCTACAGTCCGGCTCAGGTCCAGCGGCCGCGCGACCGGTTTTCCCCTCACAACCAATAACAATCAGAGGAAAAACGCCATGAGCTCCAGCGAAGAGCCCGCAAGCGCGCTCAAGCAGCGCCTGGGTGTGTTCGACGTGGTCGCCATCACTGTTTCCGCGGTGACCCCGGCCAGTTCCGTGTTCGTCATTGCCCCGTTCGCCATCCAACAGGCCGGCAGTGGTGCGTTTCTGTCCTTCATCATGGCGGGTGCGCTGGCGTTGATGTTCGCCTGGTGCTACGCCGAACTGGGGCGCGCGCACAGCTCTGCCGGCGGCGAGTATGTGTACGCCAAGCGCGTGTTCGGCGGGCTGGCGGGCTATGCCACCTTTCTCACCGTGCTGGCCTCGATGCTGTTCATTCCGCCAGTGCTTGCAGGTGGCGCCGCCACCTACCTGAACAATGCCCTGGGCACGCGTTTCGACACCCAGACCGTGGCGCTGGTGATCGTCGTCTCCAGCTATGCGCTGGGTATTCTCAACATCCGCCTGAATGCCTGGATCACCGGGGTGTTCCTGTTCTGCGAGGTCGCCGCGCTGCTGGTGATCGTGATTCTGGGGTTCGGCAATGCCAGCCAACCGGCGGCGAGCCTGTTGCAGCCGCAGATGCTCGAGCAAGGGGTGCTGACGGCGGCACCCTGGGCACTGGTGCTGGGCGCGGTGGGCATGGCGCTGTTCGCCTTCAATGGCTATGGTGGCGCTGTGCTGCTGGCCGAAGACATGAAGGACCGTGGCCGCACTGTGCACCGGGCGGTGCTGTGGTCACTGGCGGTGGTGGTGGCGATCGAGGTGATCCCGCTGGCCGCGCTGCTGGTCGGCGCGCCGTCGCTGCAGGCGATGCTGGCCAGCGGCGATCCGATCGGCTACCTGCTGACCGCCCATGGCAACGAGACCCTGGCGCGGCTGGTCAGCGCGGGGATCTTCCTCTCGGTGTTCAACGCCATCGTGGCCATTGTCATCCAGGTCGGCCGGGTGGTGTACAGCAGCGGGCGCGACGCGATCTGGACGCCCACGCTCAACCGTGCCTTCACCCTGATCCATCCGCGCTGGGAGTCGCCGTGGCTGGCCACGCTGTTCCTCGCCGTGCCGTCGGCCTTGCTGAGCCTGTCCGGCAGCCTGGAGGAACTGACCTCGTTCACCGTGCTGCTGTTGCTGCTGATCTACCTGGTGGTGGCCGCATGCGCCCTGTGCAGTCGGGTACTGCGCCGCGACCGAGAGCATCCGTACCGTATGCCGCTGTGGCCGTTGCCGGCGCTGCTGGCGGTCAGCGGCGCCGGCTGGCTGCTGGTGACCCTGCTGCGCGAGGCGTCCCTGCGCGACCTGTTGATCATCCTCGGGCTGCTGGCCGTGTCGGTCACGCTGTACAGCACCCACGGCCGGCTCAGCCCGACCTTCCAGAAATTGTGAGCATCCAAGGAGTACACATGCGTGCGCGTCAACTGGGCATCACCCTCGGCCACGGCACCCCGGGCCCGTTCAATGCCATCACCGACGTACCAGGGGTGCGGGTCGGCCACAGCACCCTGATCGACGAACAACGCCCGGCGCCGATCCGCACCGGGGTGACGCTGATCGAGCCCCGCGCAGGCGCGGCCCGTCAGCAACCCTGTTTCGCCGGCTGCCACGTGCTCAACGGCAACGGCGACGCCACGGGCCTGGAGTGGATCCGCGAGGCCGGTTTGCTGACCACGCCGATCGCCATCACCAATACCCACAGCGTCGGCGTGGTGCGCGATGCGCTGATCGCCGCCGAACGCGAACGTCTGCCGGATGCCTCAGTGTACTGGTGCATGCCGGTGGTGATGGAAACCTACGATGGCCTGCTCAATGACATCTGGGGCCAGCACGTGACCCCGGCGCAGGTACGCCAGGCACAGGAAGCGGCCATCTCGGGGCCGGTGCAGGAAGGGCCGGTGGGCGGTGGCACGGGGATGATCTGCCACGAGTTCAAGGGCGGCATCGGCACCGCCTCGCGGCGCCTGGAGGACGGGCAGGGCGCCTGGACCGTAGGCGCCCTGGTCCAGGCCAACCATGGCCAGCGGCGCGAGTTGCGGGTGGATGGCTACCCGGTGGGGCGTCAGCTGGGGCATTTGCCGTCGCCTTTCGCCGAACCTGTGACCGGCACCCCGGGGATGGGCTCGATCGTGGTGGTGATTGCCACCGACGCGCCGCTGCTGCCACATCAGTGCCAGCGTCTGGCCCAGCGCGCGTCGATCGGCATCGCCCGTACTGGTGGCGGCACCGAGGACTCCAGCGGCGATATCTTCCTGGCGTTCTCCACCGGTAACCAAAATCTGCCGCCGGCGGACTATGCACGCAAGGGGCTGGAACAATGCACCGAGTTGCGCATGCTCAACAACGACCATATTTCGGCGTTGTTCATGGCGGCGGCGGAAGCGGTGGAGGAGGCGATCGTCAATGCCTTGCTGGCGGGACGCACGATGCAGGGCAAGGGAGGCGTGGTGGTGCCGGCGCTGGACGGGGATACCTTGCTGACGGCATTGCATGAAGCCGGTTGGAAACCTCGCGACTAGCGTGGTGGCCATCGCGGGGCAAGCCCGCTCCCACAAAGTGGACTGGCTTTGGGGGAGCGGGCTTGCCCCGCGATACGGTCAACTCTAGCGGGCGTCTGCCAACGCAGCGCTACCACCTCGCGAAACGCGCAAGGCCACCAGGCTACCGACCACGATCAACCCGGCCAGCGCATACAGCGCCGCATCGGTCGAGCCGGTCTGGTCCTTGATGAAGCCCACCAGGTAGGGGCTGAGGAAGCCGGCCATCTGTCCCACCGAGTTGATGATCGCCAGGCCCGCCACGGCGGTGCCGGCGGTGAGCAGCGCGGTCGGCATCGGCCAGAACATCGGCAGGCCGGTCAGCGCGCCCATGGTGGCGATGGACAGGCCGAGGATGGCGATGGTCGGGTGGGCGGCGAAGTTCACCGCGATCAACAGACCCAGCGCCCCCATCAGCATCGGTACCACGAGGTGCCAGCGGCGTTCGTTGCGCAGGTCCGCCGAGCGGCCGACGACAATCATGAACACACCGGCCAGCAGGTATGGGATGGCGCTGAGCCAGCCGATCAGCAGGGGGCTGTCGAAGCCCATGTTCTTGATGATCGACGGTAGCCAGAAGTTGATGGCATAGACACCGCTCTGGATGCAGAAGTAGACGAAACCGAAGGTCCAGATCAGCGGGTTGCCCAGCACCGACATCACGCTGTCGCCGCGGGTGGCCGGCTTGCCGGCGGCGTCGGCTTTCAGGTCCGCCTCGATCAGCTGGCGTTCGGCCGGGCTCAGCCAGCGGGCGCTCTGGTAGCCGTCGCTGAGCAGCACGATGGCCAGCGCGCCCAGCACGACGGTGGGCAAGCCCTGGATCAGGAACATCCACTGCCAGCCGGCCAGGCCGTGCTGGCCCGCGGCGAAGTGGTCGAGGATCCAGCCGGAGAACGGACCGCCCAGCAGCCCGGACACCGGGATCGCCGACATGAACAGGGCCATGATGCGGCCGCGCCGGTCCGCCGGGAACCAGCGCGAGAGGTACAGCACCACGCCCGGGAAGAAGCCCGCCTCGGCGGCGCCGGTCAACAGGCGCAGGGTGTAGAACTCGGTGGGGGTGGTGACGAACAGCAGGCAGGTGGACAGGCTGCCCCAGGCGATCATCATCAGCGCGATCCAGCGCCGCGGCCCGAAGCGGTTGAGCGCCAGGTTGCTGGGCAGGCCGCAGAGCACGTAGCCGATGAAGAAGATGCCGGCGCCGAGGCCGTACACGGTTTCGCTGAATTTCAGTGCGTCGAGCATCTGCAGCTTGGCGAAGCCGACGTTGACGCGGTCGAGGTAGTTGAACAGGTAGCAGATGAAAATGAACGGGATCAGCCGCAGGGTGATGCGCCGGTAGAGCGCGTTGCGGGTGATCTCGTTGCCTTGGTCAGGGGCGGGGCTGTGTGCCATGATCGGGTTCTCTGTTGTTATGGTTGTCACCGCGTCGCCTGTGCCGGCGCTCGCCTGGAAAAGTCTCGGGCAGTGTAGCGCGGCTGTCTTTGTGCTTTTGCACAGCTTCAGGCATGGGCTGCTGTGCCCCCGACCAAAGCCCAGGCCCCGCACGAAAGGTATCTGCACTCGCCCATACTGCGTTGAAACGGGGCTCGGAATGCTCATGTACTCCAGTACACTGCGCTTCCTCCCCCCCGTTTCGCCTTGTCTGGCCTTCGCGCAGACACATTTCGTACAGAGCCTGAGGATTCTTAAATGTTCGAGCTGGACCACGACCTGGCCCAGGACATCGTCGACCGGGCGATGGCCATCCTGCCGTGCAACGTCAACGTGATGGACAGCCAGGGGCTGATCCTGGGCAGTGGCGAGGCCGAGCGCATCAACACCCGCCACGAAGGCGCGCAGCTGGTGCTGGCCAATGGGCGCATCGTCGAGCTGGACGTGGAGGCGGCCAAGTGCCTCAAGGGCGTGCAGCCTGGCGTCAACCTGCCATTGATGCTCGATGGCCGGCTGATCGGCGTGCTCGGCCTCACCGGCGATCCTCAGCAACTTCGCACCTACGGCGAGCTGGTGCGCATGACCGCCGAGATGCTCCTGGCCCAGCGTCACCTACAGGTGGAGCAACAGTGGCGTCGCCAGCGCTGCGACGACCTGCTGGCGCTGTTGCTGGGCGGCAGCGGCGACTCGCCGCGGCTGGTCGATGAAGCCCGGCAACTGGGGCTCAAACCGAACCTGCCACGCATTGCCTGCCTGTTCGAGTTGCGTGGCGGCCCGCCTGCCGAGGCGCTCTCGGCCTGGCTGATGAGCCGCTACCCGGACAGCTGGTGTGTCAGCCCTGCGCGCCAGTCGCTGCTGTGGTGCCGGCCGGCCGGTGTGCCGCTGGACGAGCCGCGTCTGCTCGAACGCTTGCAGCGCCACGGCTGGGACGTCGAGCGCCTGGCCCTGGGCAGCCCGGCGCAGAGCCTGGAGCAACTGCGCCGCAGTTACCGGCGGGTGCGCGACTTGTTGGCCTACGGTCGTGAGGTGCTGCCCGACGAGCGCCTGCTGAGCCTGGCCCGCTATCGCCTGCCAGCGCTGCTGTGGCGGCATCGCAACGACGATGCGCTGGACGAGCTGCTCGAACCCTTGCAGCGCATTCGCGCCAAGGATGCCAGCGGGCAATTGCTGCTCACCTTGCGCGCCTGGTGCGCCCATGAGGGGCAGAGCCAGGCCTGCGCCGAGGCGCTGGGTATCCACCGCAACAGTTTGCGCTACCGGCTGGAGCGCATTGCCGAGGTGGGGGAGGTGGATCCGTTGCGCATGGAGGGGATGCTGAGCTTGTACCTGGGGTTGCAGCTGTTGCCGGCGGACTGACGGCTGGCAAAGGCATTCGCCCAAACAACCGCCCCTGGGTTTTGTGCATCCGACCGAGGCCAGTGCACCGCGCACCTGTCAGCATGCGCGGAACAGGACAGGAGAATCCCCATGAAAATCGTCATCGCCCCCGATTCGTTCAAGGACAGCCTCGACGCCGCCGGTGTCGCCCGCGCCATCGCCAGCGGGCTGGCCGAAGTGTGGCCGGCTTGCGAGCGCATCGAATGCCCGATGGCCGATGGCGGTGAAGGCACCATGGAGGCGATCGTCGCCGCCAGTCAGGGCGAGCTGCTCCGCCAGGTGGTGCGCGGCCCGCTGGGCGAGCCTGTCGAGGCCGCCTGGGGCTGGCTGGCCGAGAGCCGCACGGCGGTGATCGAGATGGCCCAGGCCAGTGGCATCCAGCTGGTGCCCAACGGACAGCGCGACGCTTGCCGCAGCAGCACCTGGGGCACCGGCGAGCTGATCGCCGCGGCGCTGGCGGCTGGCGCCTCGCGGATTGTCCTGGCCATCGGCGGCAGCGCCACCAATGACGGCGGCAGCGGCATGCTGCGTGCGTTGGGCCTGCGCCTGCTGGATGCCCGGGGCGAGCCGTTGGCCGAGGGTGGCCTTGCCCTGGCGCAGCTGGCGCGCATCGACGCCAGCGGCCTGGACCCACGTTTGGCGCGGGTGCAGGTGGATGTTGCCGCCGATGTCGACAATCCGCTGTGCGGCGCCAATGGCGCCTCGGCGATCTTCGGCCCGCAGAAGGGTGCCAACCCCGAGCAGGTGCAGGCCCTGGACCAGGCCCTGGCGCGGTTCGCCGATCATTGCGCGGACGTGCTCGGCAAGGATGTGCGTGATGAGCCAGGCAGTGGCGCGGCCGGAGGCATGGGCTTTGCGGCCAAGGCATTCATGGGCGCGCAGTTCCGCCCAGGGGTCGAGGTGGTCGCCGAGCTGGCCGGGCTCGATGCCCTGGTGCAGGGCGCGGATCTGGTGATTACCGGCGAAGGGCGTTTCGATGCCCAGACCCTGCGCGGCAAGACGCCCCTCGGGGTGGCGCGGGTGGCCAAGCGCCACGGCGTGCCGGTGGTGGTGCTGGCGGGCACGCTCGGTGCGGGCTACGAGCAACTGTATGGGCAGGGCATCGATGCGGCCTTCGCCCTGGCCAGCGGGCCGATGAGCCTGGAGCAGGCTTGTGCCGAGGCGGGGGCGTTGCTCAAGGCGCGGGCCGCGGATGTGGCGCGGTTGTGGCAGGTGGCGCGCCAGCACTGACGACGTCACAAGACAACCAGGCTCCATGAGGGTGATCCGGTCCCTGTAGGCGCAGCTGTCTTGGGTTGCTTGCAAGGGCCTCATCGCTGGCAAGCCAGCTCCCACAGGGACGGTGCTTGCCCGCCAAGCAGGTGCCACCCATCTCGATGCGCCGCCTCAGGCGGCGCTCCTTGCCTGTCCTCACGCAGCAAAGCGCTGACGCTTTCAGCCCCTCCCGATAAATATTTATTTAGCCTCCTAATCAAAGCTTTGACATTCACTGCCTAAGCAGTAATATTTTCACACAATTGCCCGAGCAGACCGCCGATGTCCCATTTCACCCCGGAAAACTTCCAGACCTGCGCCATCGGCATGCTGCTCGGCCGCGCCGCGCTGCTCAAGGACCGCATCCTCGACTGGCACCTCGAAGCCGACGGCGTCACGGCCGCCCAGTTCAAGGTGCTGATCATCGTCACCCAGTACCAGGTCGATACCCCGGCCGAACTGTGCCGCTACCTCGGTTTGGACAGCGGTTCGATGACCCGCATGCTCGACCGCCTCGAGCAGAAGGGCTTGATCCTGCGCAACCGCTGCCCCGACGACCGCCGCCAGGTGCGCCTGGCCCTCACCGCCGACGGTCAGCGCCTGGCCGACCGCCTGCCCCAGGTCGGCGCGGCGGCAATGAACGAACTGGTCGGCGTGCTGCAGCCCGAGGAGCTCAAGACCCTTGAGCAACTGCTCGCCAAAGTCCTGCTCAGCGCCGGCGACCCCCTGACGATCCGCCGTTTCGGCGACCGTTGATCCCAGTCACGCATTTTCCAAGGTATTGTCATGGCCACTCCCGCTGACACCTCCACCCCGGCACCCGCGCCTGACAACTCGGGCAAGCGCAAGGCCTGGCTGCTCGCCCTGTTGCTGATCCTGATCCTCGCCGGGGCCGGCACCTGGGCCTGGTACAGCCTGGTCGGGCGCTGGCACGAAAGCACCGACGATGCCTACGTCAATGGCAACGTCGTGGAAATCACCCCGCTGGTGACCGGCACCGTCACCAGCATCGGCGCCGACGATGGCGACCTGGTGCATGCCGGCCAGGTATTGCTGCGCTTCGACCCGGCCGACAGCGAGGTTGCCCTGCAGGCTGCCGAGGCCAAGCTGGCGCGTACCGTGCGCCAGGTGCGCGGGCTGTACAGCAATGTCGACTCGCTCAAGGCGCAGTTGCAGACCCGCCAGGCCGAGCTGCAGAAGGCCCAGCAGGACTACAACCGGCGCAAGGTGCTGGCCGACAGCGGTGCCATCGCCGCCGAGGAAGTCGCCCACTCCCGTGATGACCTGACCGTGGCCCAGGCCGCCGTCAACAGTGCCCGCCAGCAACTCAACACCAGCACCGCGCTGGTCGACGACACGGTGGTCTCGTCGCACCCGGAAGTGATGGCCGCCGCCGCCGACCTGCGCCAGGCCTACCTGGACCATGCCCGCACCACGCTGGTGGCGCCGGTCACCGGCTATGTCGCCAAGCGCACCGTACAACTGGGCCAGCGCCTGCAGCCGGGCACCGCGACCATGGCGGTGATCCCGCTGGACGAGGTGTGGGTCGACGCCAACTTCAAGGAAACCCAACTGCGCGACATGCGCATCGGCCAGCCGGTGGAAATCACCGCCGACCTGTACGGCAGCGAAGTGACCTACTCCGGCACCGTCGACAGCCTCGGCGCCGGTACCGGCAGCGCCTTTGCACTGTTGCCGGCGCAAAATGCCACCGGTAACTGGATCAAGATCGTCCAGCGGGTACCGGTACGCATCCATCTGGACCCTGAACAGCTGAAGACCCATCCGCTGCGCATCGGCCTGTCCACCGTCGCCGAAGTCGACCTGCACGACCAGAGTGGCCCGGCACTGGCCCAGCAACCGCCGCAGCAGGCCAGCTACACCACCGAGGTGTACGACCGCCAGCTGGTCGAGGCCGATGACCTGATCGCCCGGCTGATCCACGAAAACAGCGCCACCGGCAAGACGGCCCAGCGATGAGCCAGGCGGCCCCCGCGCAGTTCACCCCGCCGAGCCTGCTGTTGACCACGATCGGGCTGTCCCTGGCGACGTTCATGCAGGTGCTCGACACTACCATCGCCAACGTGGCGTTGCCGACCATTTCCGGCAACCTCGGGGTGAGCTCGGAGCAGGGCACCTGGGTGATCACCTCGTTCGCGGTGAGCAACGCCATCGCGCTGCCGCTGACCGGCTGGCTGAGCCGGCGTTTCGGCGAAGTGAAGCTGTTCATCTGGGCCACGCTGCTGTTCGTGCTGGCGTCGTTCCTGTGCGGTATCGCCCAGTCGATGCCCGAGCTGGTGTTCTTCCGGGTGCTGCAGGGGGTGGTGGCCGGCCCGCTGTACCCGATGACCCAGACTCTGCTGATTGCCGTGTATCCGCCGGCGAAACGGGGGATGGCCCTGGCGTTGCTAGCGATGGTCACGGTGGTCGCGCCGATTGCCGGGCCGATCCTTGGCGGCTGGATCACCGACAGCTATAGCTGGCCGTGGATCTTCTTCATCAACGTGCCGATCGGCCTGTTCGCCGCCGCCGTGGTGCGCCAGCAGATGCGCACGCGCCCGGTGGTCACCAGCCGCCAGCCGATGGACTACATCGGCCTGCTGACCCTGATCGTCGGTGTCGGCGCCTTGCAGGTGGTGCTGGACAAGGGCAACGACCTGGACTGGTTCGAGTCGTCGTTCATCGTCATCGGCACGCTGATCTCGGTGGTGTTCCTGGCGGTGTTCGTCATCTGGGAGCTGACCGACCGCCACCCGGTGGTCAACCTGCGCCTGTTCGTGCACCGCAACTTCCGTATTGGCACCCTGGTGCTGGTGGGCGGCTACGCGGGGTTCTTCGGCATCAATTTGATCCTGCCGCAATGGCTGCAGACCCAGATGGGCTACACCGCCACCTGGGCGGGCCTGGCGGTGGCGCCGATTGGCCTGTTGCCGGTGCTGATGTCTCCGTTCGTGGGCAAGTACGCGCACCGTTTCGACCTGCGCCTGCTGGCCGGCATCGCCTTCCTGGCGATCGGCGCCAGCTGCTACATGCGCGCCGGCTTCACCAACGAGGTGGACTTCCTGCACATCGCCCTGGTGCAGCTGTTCATGGGCATCGGCGTGGCGTTGTTCTTCATGCCGACCCTGAGCATCCTGCTGTCGGACCTGCCACCGCACCAGATCGCCGACGGTTCGGGGCTGGCGACGTTCCTGCGCACCCTGGGCGGCAGCTTCGCCGCGTCGCTGACCACCTGGATCTGGATACGCCGGGCCGACCAGCATCATGCCTACCTCAGCGAGCACATCAGCACCTTCGAGCCGGCCACCCGCCAGACCCTGGAACAACTGGGCGGTGCCAGCCCGCAGAACTACGCGAAGCTGGAGCAGATCCTCAACAGCCAGGCGTACATGATGTCGACGGTGGACTACTTCACCTTGCTGACCTGGGTATTCGCCGGGTTGATCCTGCTGGTGTGGCTGGCCAAGCCACCGTTCACGGCCAAGGCCGCGCCGGCGTCGGCGGGGCATTGAGAGCAACCTGCGGGGGCGGCCCGACAAGCCCCCTTTTGCGGTGGGGCCGCAGGTTTTCAAATGATGGCATTTCCCCTAATCTTGTAGGTCTTTTCCGGACTACTTGGCAGGCTCATGGACAAGGTCATCGTCATCACCGGCGCCAGCCGGGGCATCGGCGCCGCTACCGCGTTGCTGGCGGCGCAACAGGGTTACCGCATCTGCATCAACTACCACGCCGATGACCAGGCCGCCGAGGCGATGCTGGCGCAGGTCCGCGCGCTGGGCGCGGACGCCATCGCGGTGCGCGCCGACGCCAGCGTCGAGGATGAAGTGGTACGGCTGTTCCACTTCGTCGACCAGGAGCTCGGGCCGGTCACCGCGCTGGTCAACAACGCCGGGACCATCGGCCAGCAGAGCCGGGTCGAGGAAATGTCGGAGTTTCGCCTGCTCAAGGTGATGAAGACCAATGTGGTCGGGCCGATGCTGTGCGCCAAGCATGCCTTGCTGCGCATGGCCCGACGGCATGGCGGGCAGGGCGGGGCGATCGTCAATGTGTCGTCGGTGGCCGCGCGCCTGGGCTCGCCCAACGAATATGTCGACTACGCCGCGTCCAAGGGCGCGCTGGATACCTTCACTCTCGGCCTGGCCAAGGAGGTGGCGGGCGAGGGGGTACGGGTCAACGGCGTGCGCCCGGGGTACATTCACACCGGCTTCCATGCCCTGAGTGGCGATCCGGACCGGGTCGGCAAGCTCGAGCCCGGCCTGCCGATGGGGCGTGGCGGCAAGCCTGAGGAAGTGGCCGAGGCAATCATGTGGCTGCTGTCGGACAAGGCCTCCTATTCGACCGGCAGTTTCATTGACCTGGGCGGCGGGCGCTGACCGGGGTCATCCGGCGCTCAACAAATGGGCCACCGCGTCGGTAATGGCCGTCAGTTCGAACGGTTTGCGCAGTACCTGCGTACGTGGGGGCAGTTGCCCATCGGCGAGCGCCGCGCTTTCGTCATAACCGGTGATGAACAGCACCGGCAACGTCGGATGCAAGGCACGGCTCGCCTCAGCGACCTGGCGACCATTGAGGCTGCCAGGCAAGCCGATATCGCTGATCAACAATTGTGGAACCAGCCCCCCTTCGAGCATAGTCAGCGCCGCGGCACCGTCGCCTGCGCCATGCACTTCATGCCCGAGTTCCTCCAGCAGCTCACCGATCACCAGGCGCAGGGCAGCCTGGTCCTCGACCAGCAGGATGCGTGCCTGCCCGAGGTGCGCAAGCGGTGTGGCCTGCGGCAGCGCCTGCGGTGGCGCAGGCGCCTCATGGTGGTGTGGCAGGTAGAGTTCGACCCGCGTACCTTCGCCCACGGTCGAGCGGATCCGCAACTGGCCGCCGGACTGGCGTACGAAGCCGAAAGCCATCGATAGCCCCAGCCCGGTCCCTTGGCCGAGCGGCTTGGTGGTGAAGAACGGGTCGATTGCCCGTTCGATCACCTCCGGCGTCATGCCGCGACCATTGTCCTCGACATTGAGTTGCAGGTAGTCGCCTGCCGGGAGGTCGAGCGCTGCGGCGCTCGTTTCGTCCAGATGCCGGTTCTCGCAGCTGATCTCGATTCGTCCTCCATTGGGCAAGGCGTCGCGGGCATTGATGCACAGATTGAGCAGGGCGCTTTCCAGTTGCGGGGGATCGATGAAGGTCGGCCAGAGCTGCGGTGCGCAAGCGACACTGAGATCAATGGCCGGTCCCACGCTACGGCGGATCAGATCCTCCATGTCGAGGACCAGCGCGCCAACTGCGGTAGCCCGTGGCAACAAGGTCTGGCGTCGCGAGAACGCCAGCAGGCGATGCACCAGTGCCGCAGCCCGTCGTGCCGAATCGCTGGCGGTATCGAGCAAGGCAGGGATCTCTTCGTGGCGTGCCTGGCCCAGGCGTTGGCGCATCAGCTCCTGGGCGCCGAGTATGCCACCGAGCAAGTTGTTGAAGTCATGGGCGATCCCGCCGGTAAGCTGGCCGACGGCTTCCATCTTCTGCGCCTGACGCAAGGCCTCCTCGGCCTCGAGCAGGCGCTTCTGCTCGTTGGCCTGACGGCTGATGTCGTAGACGAACAGGTAGGCGCCGACAACACCGCCGTCGGCGTTGCGCAGGGGGTTGAAGCGCAGTTCGAAATGTCGCCGGTAGTTGCCGCGCCCATATTCGATCACTTCGATGAAGCTTTCGCCCGCCAGCGCCCGGTGCCAGAGCGCCACCGAGCGCTGGTACTCATCGGGGAAACCGTCCAGGCAATCGGCCAGGCGATCACCTGCCTTCAGCGTGCGCCCGAAAAGAAACTGGAAATCCTTGACCGCACGGGTATTCACAGCAAGAAAACGTAGCGAGGTGTCCACCACCTGGACGCGCGCCACGCTGTGCTCGACCAGTTCGGCGAACAGGCTGCGTTCGGCCAGGGCGTCAGCCACGCGTTGTTCGAGATGGTCGTTGAGCTGTTGCAGTGCGGTTTCCGCCCGACGTCGCTCGGTAACGTCCTGGAACAGCACCGCCACCTGATTGCGCTCGGCGGGCTCGATACGGAAGGTGGTTACCGCCAGGATCCTGCCGGTGGCCACCAGTTCCTGTTCGAACTGCAATGGTTGGCCAGTGCGCAATACCTGGCCGTAGCGGGCCACCCAGTCGTCGGCCTCGTCGGGCACCATCTCCCGCAGCTTCTGTCCGACTACATTGGGTATGCCGGCATGGCGGGCGTAGGCGGCGTTGGCGACGACATGGATGTAGTCGCTGAGCGGCCCATGGGGACCGTCGAAGAACTCGATGACGCAGAAGCCCTCGTCCATGGTGTCGAACAAGAAGCGATAAAGGCTGTTGTCGATGTCCTTGCGTTGGGCGAGCTGGCTTTCGAGTTCGGCATTGCGCTGGCGCAATGCCTGGATTTCACGTTCGGGCATGCAGGTGTCCGGAGTCCGGCGTTGGGCGTGAACCAACTGTATCCTGCATGCCCATCGGCGGCTAGAACGAACGCACGATCCGCCCGAGGGTCTCCATGGCCTGCTCCGCGCCATCGCCCCAAGGGCTGCCATAGTTCAGGCGGATGCAGTTGCCGAAGCGCCGGGTCGGCGAGAAGATCGGCCCAGGGGCGATGCTGATGCCCTGGGCCAACGCCATGTGGAACAGCTTCAGCGCGTCCATCTGTTCGGGCAGTTCCAGCCACAGGAAGTAGCCGCCGGAAGGCTGGCTGACCCGGGTCTGCGCCGGGAAGTGGCGGGCGATGGCGGCGAGCATGTTGGCCTGCTGGCCCTCCAGCGCGTAGCGCAGCTTGCGCAGGTGGCGATCGTAGCCGCCGTGCTGCAGGTAATCGGCGATCGCCGCCTGGGCCGGCATCGAGGCGCACAGCGAGGTCATCAGCTTGAGCCGCTCGATCTTCTGCGCGAAGCGCCCAGCGGCGACCCAGCCAATGCGATAGCCTGGGGCCAGGCTCTTGGCGAACGAGCCGCAATGCATCACCAGCCCTTCGGTGTCGAAGGCCTTGGCCGGCTTCGGCGCCTGCTGCGAGTAGTACAGCTCGGCGTAGACGTCATCCTCGATCAGCGGCACCTGGTGGCGGCGCAGCAGCTCGACCAGTTCCTGCTTCTTGGCCTCCGGCATGCTCGCGCCCACCGGGTTCTGGAAGTTGGTCATGCACCACACGGCCTTGACCGGGTGCTTGTCCAGGGTCTGGGCCAGCACGCCGAGGTCCATGCCCTCGCGCGGGTGCACCGGGATTTCCACCGCCTTGAGCTTGAGGCGCTCGAGCACCTGCAGGCAGGCATAGAAGGCCGGTGCCTCGATGGCCACCAGGTCACCGGGCTGGGTCACGGCCTGCAGGCACAGGTTCAAGGCTTCCAGCGCGCCGTTGGTGATCAGCAGCTCTTCCATCGGCAGCATCAGCCCGCCGACCATGTAGCGCAGGGCGATCTGCCGACGCAGTTGCGGGTTGCCCGGCGACAGGTCGGTGACCACCATGCGTGGGTCCATGGCCCGGCTGGCGCTGGCCAGCGAACGGGACAGGCGCTGCAGCGGGAACAGGCTCGGGCTGGGGAAGGCCGAGCCGAACGGCACGGTGTGCGGGTCCTTGATCGAGTCGAGGATCGAGAACACCAGGCCGCTCACATCCACATCGGTGGACTCGCTGGCCGGCGCCTGGGGTTGCGGCTCGCAGAACGGCCGCGGCGCGTGGGCGTTGACGAAGTAGCCAGAGCGCGGCCGCGCGCGGATCAGGCCGCGGCGCTCCAGCAGGTAGTAGGCCTGGAACACGGTGGACGGGCTGACCCCGTGGGTCTGGCTGGCGTAGCGCACCGAGGGCACCCGCTGGCCGGGGCCGAGCACCCCGGAGCGGATCAGTTCGGCAATGTCGTCGGCGAATCGTTCGTAGCGTTTCATTGTGTTTTTGGCAGGCAAGGTGAGTGTCAGTGTAAGGGGTCAGCGATTCATCGGCGCGACGAAACGGCTGTGCGCAGTGCTGCGGATCCCCGGCTGGTCGCTGTCCTGGATCTCGAAGGTCAGTTCCTGGGAACTGCTGGTCGGGCGATCGGCAAGCATCGCCACCGACACCGGCAGTTCGCTCATCTCGCCGGAGGCCAGGGTGAATTCGGTGCGGCCGTGCAGCTCGAAGCCGTCGGCGTCAACCAGGCGCAGACGATAGTGCTGGGGTTCCTGGGTCTTGTTGATGATCTTGAGCAGGTAGATGTTCTCGATCTGGCCCAAGGCGTTCTCGCGGAACAGGCCACGGTCCTTGATCACGTCCATCGATACCATCGGGCGCATCTGCAGGGCGACCACCAGGGCGCCGATCATCACCGTCAGCGCGGCGGCGTAGCCGAGCAGGCGAGGGCGCAGCCAGTGGGTCTTGCCGCCTTGCAGGTTGTGTTCGGACTTGTAGCCGATCAGGCCGCGCGCATAGCCCATCTTGTCCATCACCCCATCGCAGGCGTCGATGCAGGCGGCGCAGCCGATGCAGGCCATTTGCAGGCCTTCGCGGATATCGATGCCGGTGGGGCACACCTGCACACACAGGGTGCAGTCGATGCAGTCGCCCAGGCCCTGGCTGCGCGCGTCGCTGCCTTTCTTGCGCGGGCCACGGGCTTCACCGCGGCTGGGGTCGTAGGCCACTGCCAGGGTGTCCTTGTCGAACATCACGCTCTGGAACCGTGCATAGGGGCACATGTGCATGCACACCGCTTCGCGCAGCCAGCCGGCATTGAGATAGGTGGCGGCGGTGAAGAACAGCACCCAGAACAAGGCTACCCCACCCAGCTCGAAGGTGAACAGTTCGGCAGCCAGCGGGCGGATCGGCGTGAAGTAGCCGACGAAGGTCAGCCCGGTGAGCACGCCGATGGCCAGCCACAGGCCATGCTTGAGGCCGCGACGGGCGATCTTCTCCGCGCCCCACGGCGCGGCGGCCAGCTTGATGCGCTGGTTGCGGTCGCCCTCGGCGATCTTCTCGCACCACATGAACAGCCAGGTCCAGGTGCTTTGCGGGCAGCTGTAGCCGCACCACACGCGCCCGGCGAACACGGTGATGGCGAACAGGCCGAAGGCGCAGATGATCAGCAGCGCCGACAGCAGGATGAAGTCCTGCGGCCAGAAGGTCGCGCCGAAGATATGGAACTTGCTGTCGGCCAGGTCCCAGAGCACGGCCTGGCGGTCGCCCCATTGCAACCAGGCGGTGCCGAAGAACAGCACGAACAGCAACCCGGCGAAGGCGATCCGTAGGTTGCGGTAGAAGCCGGTGAAACTGCGTGTATGAATGCCACCGGCCACCTGGCTTTTGCTCTTGTGGGTGGTGGGGGCAATCTCGATGACTCGGAAGGGGATTCTGTCGCTCATGGTTCGTCGCTCATCAGGCCTCGATCAGGCCAGGGCACTATGGCCCTCGATCTGTTTTCAGCACAGGCCCAGGTATTGAGATAAAAACCATATCAGATGAGAGGTGAGTTTGTTGAGGCCTTGTATTTCGGTGCTTGGCGTACTGGATTGCAGATGCCTGCGGCTATCCACCGCACCTTTGTTTAGTGGTATTGGCCGCTTTGCGTCCCATCGCCGGGCTGGCTGAAAGAGAATCGCCGGATCGTATCGCGCTTCGACAGGCTCGCGAAAAGCTATGCCGCCACGAGGTCACCACCCAGAACGCAAGCGCCCCCGCTCCGTTAAAGCTGCATTACGGCGAGCGCCCTGCGCAGAGGCTCGTCGGATATCTGGATAGGGCCGTGAAATGGCACGTCCATGTCCAATACGAGGTACACGGAAGCCGAAATAAGCAATGAAGAAATGATGAACATCGCTATTACCATCGAATTATGGGGCGCGCGGTATCCAAAACTGGCGAAAATGAGCGTCAACCAAGCAGCAAGCATCCCGATAAGCGGGCCGGGAATTGCCCCCTCTGACTGCTCGACGATCCTCCAGCGTTGCTCGATGAGCGAATGATATTGCTGACGAATATCCTGCAGCATCGTTTCATGGTAACGGTCCGGCGGCTTAATAACGGCCAAAGATTTTCCTATGTCATCCAAGTATTTAGCTGCTTCGCTGTTACGATGTTGCAGCGCCTCGTCCCCCCGGTATGGCGTCGCGATAGCGTGCTCAAGATAGATGATCAGTCGGTTGCGAGTCTCCTGGGCCGAATCGCCATAGCCCCGCAGTGTCCGATCAAAAATGATCATGCTGGTTGCATACCCATGGAAGTTTGCATCAATGGACTCGAAGGTATTTTTGGCAGAATTGATCATCAAGCCAAAGACCAGTGATGTCATAACCACAAAAATGTTAGCTACCAGGCGAATTACTGTATTTGTGTCTTCATCCCTGTGGCGGGATGCCAGCTTTGGGTACCACAGCATCATGAGCAGCGAGGCGGCAACCAAGCACCCAAAAATGGCCAGTGCGATCCAGAGAGCGTTCATGCATCAGGGACCTGATCAATCTGAGTCAAGCCTTAAAAGATAGACCGTGACCGACCGCTATGATTGGAAAGCTGCTGGCCGTGGATGGCCGCTTCCGACCCAGGCAGCCATTCTGCATCGGCAGTAATCGGCCAGCAGGCCCACCAGGGTGCTGGGCCACGCTGAACGGTTGAGCCGGGAACTATTGCGTTGCGGCACGCCCAAGTACAGGAAGGTGAGGAATGGTCTGTCCGAGGGCAATGGCACTGGCTTCAAGCTTCACACGCTCTGCTTCCAGAAAAACATACGTGGCTTGCAAGGTGGTGATTTTCGTCTGAATTTCGGCCATCTTGCTGGCGACCAAGGCCGCGCCTTGCGCGCAATTGATCGTATTACCCCGCCTGGCAGCAAGAATGTCGCCAATCTCGGCGAGTGAAAAGCCCACGCCCTGGGCACTCTGAATGAAGGCCAGATCAACAACGGTCTGATCGCTGTAGCTGCGATAGTTGTTGGCCTGTCGATGGGCCACGATAAGCCCGAGTTGTTCGTAATAGCGCAATGCATGGCGGCCAATGCCACTGCGGCGCTCCAACTCTCCAATGTTCACAGTAAAAATTCCTTGACTGTAGAGCAGGCTCTACACCTTAGCCTGGGCCCATCATCCAAACAAGGATTCAGGCATGAGCGTGGAATGTTTCGTCACAGGCGGCAGTGGGTTTGTAGGTCAACATTTACTGGCCCATCTTACCGCGACAGGGCACAAGACCTGGGTGCTTATGCGCACCCCTGCAAACATCGAGCGCCTCAGGGAGCAGGTAGGCCGACTGGGCGGTAACCCTGCCTGTATCCATGCCGTTGAGGGCGATATCAGCAGAGAGGGGCTTGGGCTCAGCGAGGCAGACGAGCAGCGCGTGTCTTCGGCCTCTGTGGTCTTCCACCTCGCGGCGCAATTTTCCTGGGGGCTGACAATGGAGCGCGCCCGCGAAGTCAATGTGCAAGGGGCGCTGAGAGTCGCCAGGCTTGCGGCGAGCCAGCGCATCCGCTTGCTGATGGTGGGTGGCTTCATGCTGCAAAACCTTAGCCACCTTGCCAGTATCGGGGTTGACAATGAGTGCCCTGAAAACACGAACTGGCCCGCGGTCTACGGCCGTGCAGGTGGCTACGAAGGCAGCAAGCTCGAGTCCCATTTTGCGGTCATCCGTTACATGCAGGAAGCGGGCGCGGATTACACAATCGTTCATCCTGCTACGGTGTGTGGCCACAGCGAGAGTGGGCACATTCTGGAAGGACAACCTTTGGCCGAACTCATTCGAAACCTGGCACAAGGCCGGTTCAAAGCTGTTCCCGGTTCCACCAGGCACTGGTTGCCATTAGTCAGCGTCGATTACCTGGTGACAATGATGACTTGCGCGGCGTTCGACCCCTCGATGGCCAACCAGCAGGTCCTGGCACTCTATGAGCACACACCGAACTTGCAGGGGCTGCTAGGGCAGATAGCGAGAACGCTGAAGATCAAGGCACCCCGCCGCCATGTAGCGATAGGGTTGCTGAGATGGCTTTTGACAATTCCCGGACTGGCGGCCCGATTCGCGATCAGCGCCGAGTCATTGAATTTTATTCAGACGCAACGCTTTGATATGAGCCATAGCAGGCAATTGGAACTGAAGTATCGGTTGACACATCCCGACATGGCGCGAGCTTTGGAAAAGACAGTGCGCTACGTCAAAGATTACTTGCCCCATTGAAGCAACCACCTCAGACAAGGTGTGGCATGTATAAGATGGGAGGCTGGACCGTTGGACTTTGACGAGAAAATGTTCAGGCGCGCTTCGTGACGCTCCATGATCTGAATGCCCTGTTCAGTCATACCCCAGCAGCTTTCGCTAATCTTTGCGGCCGCTGAAAGCACGAGTGCGCTTGCAGTTGACCGAACCAGCCATTGCCGTACAATCGCGCCCCCAAAAATCAGCAGGCATGGCGAGAGGGAACTTCAATGCAACGGGTGATGATCGTTGGCCAGCCTGGGTCTGGGAAAAGTACCTTGGCGCGCAAGCTTGGCGAGCAGACAGGCTTGCCGGTCGTGCATATCGACACGATTCACTGGCAGCCAGGGTGGGTTGAGCGAAGCCCTGACGAGAAGACGCGTCTTTGCCGTGAGGTCGAGGCCCGTGAGCGCTGGATCTTCGAAGGCGGGCATTCGACCACCTGGAGCAACCGCCTGGCCCGCGCAGATATGTTGATATGGATCGATCGGTCGGCGGCGCTTCGCTTCTGGCGCGTGTTCTGCAGAACGACGCTCAACCGCGGTCGTTCACGGCCTGACTTGCCGGACGACTGCCCGGAACTGCTGGCCAACCTGCCGGAGTTCTTCAGGTTCATGTGGCGGACGAAAAACTCGGCCAGGGAGAAGATGAAGCAACTCGTGACAAGGGCACCGTCGGGTTGTCGCGTGGTCTGCCTGCGGTCCAATCGAGATACCGAAGTTTTTCTCGCGAGCCTGGGAACATTGCCTGATCAGGTGGCGCGAGGTCATTAGAGGCCCGTTCTCGTTTGCTTGGCGGCAGATGCCTTTGAGGCGTATTACAACGTTTTAACCTGCCCAAGGATGGCCCATGCATGGCGCTGACCAGCAAAATCACGATCTACAACCCTGAATGGCCGCAGCGGTACGAGGTGGGCAAAGTGGTTTTGCGGCCATTGATTCTGGATTGAAACCGATTTGCTTTCAGCGCCGCGCGGACAGTTGTTGCGGCGCCAGGAATGCGTCGTGGAAGTAATTGTGGAACGCGTGCATCGCCGGGCTGAATTCCCGCTCGCGATGCCAGGCCAGGCCGACGCTCATGGGGGTGACCTTGTCGGTGATGGTCACGGTTTCGATGCGTTTACCCTCCAGCGACCACGGACGGTGTACCAGGTCGGAGAGGATCGCCACGCCGCTGCCGTTGGCCACCATGCTGCGCACCGCTTCCACAGAGCTGGTGCGGATTCGCACGTTGGGCTGCTGTCGGGCATGTTCCCAGTAGCGCATGGCGCTTTGTTCGGCTTCGTCGACGGTAAGCAGGATGAAGGGCTCCTGTGTGACGTCGGCAAGGCTCACGGCCGAGTGTTCGCACAGCGGGTGATGGCTGGGCAGCCACAGCCGGCGCTCGGAATTGAACAAAGTTTTCGAGACGATGTCCGGGTGGGTCAGGTTCGAGGTCAGCACCACCGCCATGTCGAATTCGCCTTCCAGCAGGCCTTGCTCGATGGCCTGGCGCTCCCGTTCGTGCACTTCGATGGCCACGTCCGGGTGCCAGTGTTCCAGGCGTTGCAGATGGTGCGGCAGGAAGTAGCCGATCACCAGTGTAACTGGCCGCTACCCGCAACAGGCCGGTGGCGCGAACGTCCGGCAGCGGGCTGTTAAGGGCGTCGTCGACGCTGCGCAAGATCACGTAGGCCCGATTGAGAAAGTGCCGTCCGGCATCGGTCAGGCTCATGCCCTGGGCCGAGCGCTGGAACAGCAGCGTGCCGAGCATGCCCTCCAGCTCCTTGATCGCTGTGGTCACCGCCGACTGGGAAATATTCAAATGAATCGCAGCTTGGGAGATTTGCCCGATCTCGGCCGTGGCGACGAAATAGCGAACCTGGCGCAGGGTCAGTGACATGAACACTCCGCTTGATGAGGCATCTGATTTTCAGAAGATATCCCCTCTGATAATAGATCTTCCCAAGGGGGTGGCTGGAATTTAACGTGCTCTGCATGAAGTCACAAGGGTCAGGAGCAAGTGTCATGCAGGCAGTAGATTTCAATTCGGACATGGGCGAAGGCTTCGGTCCGTGGACTATCGGCGATGGAGTCGACAACGAACTGATGGGCTTCATCAGCTCGGCCAACATCGCCACCGGTTTCCATGCCGGCGATCCCGGCACCATGCGTCGCACCGTCGAGCAGGCCAAGCGCCTGGGCGTGGCCGTCGGTGCCCATCCGGGCTTTCGCGACCTGGTCGGTTTCGGCCGCCGTCACATCAATGCACCGGCCCAGGAGCTGGTGGACGACATGCTCTATCAGCTGGGCGCCCTGCGTGAACTCGCCCGGGTTCAAGGCGTGGCCCTGCAACACATCAAACCCCATGGCGCGCTGTACATGCACTTGGCCCGGGACGAAGAAACGGCGCGTTTGCTGGTGGAAAACCTGCAGCGCCTGGAGCCCGAGCTGCTGCTGTATTGCATGCCCGACTCGGCGATCTGGCGTATCGCCACGGAGCTGGGCCAACCGGTGATCCGCGAGTTCTACGCCGACCGCGAATACGACCTCAGCGGCTCAATTGTCTTCACCCGCAGTGTGCGTGCCTACGACCCTGCGCAAGTAGCTGCGCGGGTACTGCGTGCCTGCCAGGAAGGCGTGGTGCGCACGGTGGAGGGTGAAGACCTGGCGATCGAATTCGACTCCATTTGCTTGCACAGCGATACACCCGGTGCCCTGGCGCTGGTCGAGGCTACCCGTAATGCGCTCGATGGCGCGGGGATCCAGGTGCGCGCACCGCGATAACGCACCCGAAGACACCTGGCACGCAGACGCCAGGGCTTACTCGACACACAGATTTTTTGCCTGCCTTTCTACAACTATTCCAAGAGGAACAGACATGGCGCAGCACACAGTCATCACCCCGTTGCCGGGGACTTTCTACCGCAAAGCTACCCCGGACTCGCCGAACTACGTCGAGGCGGGTGCCCAGGTCAGCGCCGACACGGTGATCGGCCTGATCGAGGTCATGAAGCAGTTTTCCGAACTGACCGCGGGTACGGCAGGGCGTCTGGACGCGTTTCTGGTCGAAGACGGTGATCCGGTGGAGCCGGGTCAGGTCATCGCCACACTCGAAGATGCGTGAGGGCAAAACCATGACCCAAGGCATTCGTAAATTGCTGATCGCCAACCGCGGCGAGATTGCCGTGCGGATCATCCGCGCCGCGCAAGCGCTGGGTATTCCCACTGTGGCGGCGTGCAGCGAAGCAGACGTCGATTCCCAGGCCGCACGCATGGCCGACGAAGTGCACATCCTCGGCCCGGCCCGCGCCGACAAAAGCTACCTCAATGTCGAAGCGCTGCTCGGTGCCCTGAAGGCCACCGGCGCCAACGCGGTGCACCCAGGCTACGGCTTTCTCTCGGAGAACGCCGAATTTGCCGAAGCGGTGCAAGCCGCCGGGGCGATTTTCGTCGGCCCAAGCCCCGAGACCATCCGGCGCATGGGCGACAAGGCCGAAGCCCGGCGCACTGCGCAAGCGGCGGGTGTGCCGGTGGTGCCCGGCTCCCCGGATGAACTGTTCGATGTGGAGTCGGCGCTCAAAGCCGCCGAATCCGTCGGCTTCCCGCTGCTGATCAAGGCCTCGGCCGGTGGCGGCGGGCGTGGGATTCGCCTTGCGGAAAACCCGCAGCAACTGAGCGAAGAATTCCCCCGTTCCCAGCGCGAAGCCCAGGCCGCCTTCGGCAACGGCGCGGTGTATCTGGAGCGCTTCATCGGCAAGGCCCGGCATATCGAAGTGCAGGTGCTGGGCGATGGCAAGCATGCGGTGCACCTGTTCGAACGCGAGTGTTCGCTGCAACGCCGTCGCCAGAAGATCTTCGAAGAAGCGCCGTCGCCGGTCCTCGATGCGCAGCAGCGCGAGACCCTTTGCGCGAGTGCCGTGCGCCTGACCGAGGCCCTGGGCTATCAGGGCGCGGGCACCCTTGAGTATCTGTACGACGACGCCACCGGAGAGTTTTTCTTCATCGAGATGAACACGCGGATCCAGGTGGAACACCCGGTCAGCGAGCTGATCACCGGCATCGACCTGGTTCAGGCCATGTTGCGCATCGCCGGCGGCGAACCGCTGGGCCTCAAGCAAAGCGATATCCGGCTCAACGGCGCGGCCCTGCAAATGCGCCTGAACGCCGAAGACCCGGCGCGGGATTTCTTCCCAAGCCCGGGTCTTGTGCAAGCGCTGAACTGGCCGGAAGGCGAGGGCGTGCGCGTCGACAGCCATCTGTATGAAGGCTACCGGGTACCGCCATACTATGACTCGCTGCTGGCCAAGCTGATCGTCCATGGCAGCGATCGCGCCGAGGCCCTGGCCCGCGCGCGACTGGCCGTGGAGCAGACCACGCTCACGGGCATGGCCAGCACCTTGTCTCTGCACGGCGAGTTGCTGGAGCAACCCTGGCTGCACACCGCCGATTTCCACACCGGCACTTTGGAAACCTGGCTGGCCGAGCGCCGCAGCGGAGGTGCAGCATGAGCAGTCCGATTCGCTACAGCTTTGGCGCCGACGAGCATCTGTTTGCCGAAGTCAGCGACAGCATGTCCCTTGAAGCCTTCTTCAAGGGCATGGCCGTCACCCGTGCGGTGGAGCGCTTGGCCCTCGATGGCGTGCTCGACGTGTGCCTGGCCAACGCCTCGTTCCAGATCCGTTTCGACCCGGACCGCATCGCCCCGGCCGATCTGCTCGAAGCGGTGAAGGGCGCCGAAGCCGAGGCCGTGGCCGAGCGCACCCTGCACACCCGGATCATCGAAATCCCGGTGCTCTACAACGATCCGTGGACCCACGAAACCCTGATGCGCTTTCGCGACCGCCACCAGGACCCGAACGCCACGGACCTGGAGTACGCCGCGCGCATCAACGGCTTGGCCGACGTCGAGGCGTTCATCGCCGCCCACAGTGGCGCGCCGTGGTTCGTTTCGATGGTGGGCTTCGTGGCGGGCCTGCCGTTCATGTTCCAGATGGTCGAGCGCGAACGCCAGTTGCAGGTGCCCAAGTACCTGCGACCGCGTACCGACACGCCGAAATTGACCCTGGGCCATGGCGGCTGCTTCGGTTGCATCTACTCGGTGCGTGGCGCCGGTGGCTACCAGATGTTTGGCGTCACTCCGGCACCGATCTATGACCCGCAGCAGAACCTGGGGTACCTGAAGGAACACATGGTGTTCTTCCGTCCCGGCGACATCGTGCAGTTCAAGTCGATGGATCGCGATGCCTATGACCACGCCGTGGCCGAGGTCGAAGCCGGGCGCTTCGACCTGCGCATCCGTCCAGTGGCGTTCTCGCTCGATGCGTTCCTCGCCGACCCGATCGGCTATCCCAAGTCGCTGCAGGAGGTGCTGGCATGATCAAGGTACTCAAACCCGGTCTGGCCACCTCAGTGCAGGACCTCGGCCGCGAGGGCTACTACCATCTGGGTATCCCGCCTTCCGGGGCACTGGACCAGTACGCCCTGAGCGCGGCCAACCAGTTGGTGGGCAACCCGGCCAATTCGGCGGCGCTGGAGTGCACGTTACTGGGGCCGGAGCTGGAGTTTCAGCAGGATGCCCTGGTGGCGGTCTGTGGTGCGCAGATGACGCCGAAAGTCGATGGCGTGGACATGCACTTGGACACCGCCTTCGAAGTGAAGGCCGGACAAGTGCTGCGTTTCGATTTTCCCAAGGCTGGCGCGCGGGCTTATCTGGCGGTGGCCGGCGGTATCGATGTACCGGTGGTGCTCGGCAGTCGTTCCACCTACGCGCTGGGGGCGCTGGGTGGTTTTCAGGGGCGCAGGCTGGTGATTGGCGATGAACTGCCGATAGGCGCCGCCAGCGGCAAGGGGCGTGTCGGGGCGAGTCTGCCCATGGCGTTGCGACAGTCGCTGGGAGGGGAGGTCACCCTGCGGGTGGTGCCGGGGCTGTACTACGATCGCTTGACCCTGGCGGCGGCGGACAGCTTTTTCGCCGAAGCCTGGACCGTCGGCTCGGAGGCAGATCGCATCGGCTATCGCTTCAAGGGTGGCAGCCCGCTGAGCTTCCAGCCTCGCGAGCAGCCGTTCGGCGCCGGCTCCGATCCTTCGAACATCGTCGACAGCTGCTACCCGATCGGCTCTATTCAGGTGCCGGCAGGGCTCGAGCCCATCATTCTGCACCGCGATGCAGTGTCCGGTGGCGGCTACGCGATGATCGGCACGGTGATCAGCGCCGACCTCGATCTGGTCGGCCAGATGCAACCCAACCAGAAGGCCCGCTTCGTCGCGGTGACGCTGGAAGAGGCGCTGCAAGCCCGACGTTCCTACAAGAAAAAACTCAGCTGTTTGAGCAAGCTGTTCCCTTGCTGATCTGCCCGCCGCACTGCGCGGGTAAAGCCAAAAAGGCAAGCCAACGCCGCCCCTCGGGCGGGGGCGGCTGCCTGCGCTTCAACCGCTGACGAAAAGAACTAGCGACTGGCAGTCGACCTTTCTAACCAGTCAGCACGAGTCATCTCCCATACTTCGACATCCATCCGTCCAGATACAAAATCTCCTGCCCGCACGTCTACCAAGCGCATACCCTCATGTTCCGAGACCCTGCGAGATGCGTCGTTGGCAACAGCTTTGGGGACCTGCATGACCGGACGCGACAGTGTCTCGAACCAATAGGCATTGATGATCCGGCATGCCTCGCGCATGTAGCCCTTTCCCCACCACTGTGGGGCGAGCCAGAAGCCTCTGTTGTTTCCAGGCTGATCATACAAACTGATGCTACCCAGGGTGCAGCTGGCATCGTCGCGCATGCGGATCATCCAGTGCCATTCCCGACCTGCTGCCATGGCGGGCAGGGCGATATCTTGGACATAGACCAGCGCCCCGTCTTCTGGATACGGCCATGGGACACGACTGTCCAGGTAGCGAACCACCTCCCAGCAGGGGAACAGCTCCTGGATGATGGGCGAATCCTCTAACTGGAGGGGGGTGAGAACCAGCCGATCAGTGATAAGCGTCGGAAGACAGTCCATGACATTCGTTCCTGGGCATCCATGTGAGATTTTGATTATCTGTACCGGGCTGGTTTGTGTCGACCGCTTCTGGCCGTGATCTGCTCTCCGCCAGGGGCAGCTATAGGGCGAGAGCAGTTATCCGCGTCTGGCTGCTTTCGACCCATAGCTGCCCTCTTCGAGCGACATCTTCACTTATGGAAGAGCAAGCTCTTACCCTAATGCGGCGGCAAATGCTTCTGGCGTGGGGCTCTCCTGCCATTGTGCGATTGCTCCCGGCAGCACCAGCCATGGCTGCTTGCGCCGAGTCCAGATATGCGCAACCGGCTCGAAGCGCTCAGCCCCTTCCAGGATGCCGGCCCGTACCACTCGCATGCCGGGTGCTGCCGTCGTCTCGTTGAACAGCCGGGTATGACATGTACCGCAGGCATGTTGGGTAGACGTTTGACCTTGGTGTTCATGCTCAAAGATCGCCGTTTCGCCAGACACCTGAACAGCCGAAGCCGCGCTCAGCATGTGCAGACCAAACGCACTGCCGCTCCAGCGCTGGCAGTTCAAACAGTGGCAGGCATACAGCGGCGGCAATTGCCGCGCCACGATCTCAAGGGTGACTTGCCCACATCGGCACTGACCGGTGATTCTCATGCGTTAGTTCCTTACAATGACGCCCGGAAAAATGTGGGCGAATGATCGCTTTTCACGGGCTCGGGCAGAAGATCAAATTAGGAGCAACTGTTGGCCAAGAATGTATGAGCGGTATTGAATGGGAAAGCCAGCGTGTATTTCTCGCCGTGTTGCGCTCTGGTAGCCTGAGCGGCGCGGCGAAGCTGCTGGGTATCGCCCAGGCCACTGCGCGCCGGCGCCTCGACTGTCTTGAACACGCTCTCGGTGTGAGTCTGTTCACCCGCACACCTCAAGGACTGACGCCTACTGCCGGAGCGCAGCGCCTGATCGAACATGTGGAGGCCATGGATCTGGCCGCGCAAACCTTCAACCGCATGGCCAGCTCTGAAGCGTCGATGGATCACGGTACAGTCCGGCTGACCTGTGGCGAGTTGCTTGGCGTCGAAGTATTGCCCGACCTGCTGCGCCCTTTCCATTACGAACACGTCGGACTCAAACTTGAGCTGAGCATAAGCGATGCCCTTGAAGACATCGCCAGGCTGCAATCGGATATTGCGGTGCGGCTGATGCGGCCCAATGAAGCGGATATCACGGTGCGGCGTGTCGGCAGTTTGCAGATTGGCATCCATGCCAGTGCCGGGTGCCTGGAGCGCTACGGTAATCCAACCTCCCTGCTGTCGCTGCGCCAGCGACCGCTGATCGGGCCAGACAGACGCTCAGCGGATTTGCGTCGGTTTATCGACTCTGGTCTGTGCGATGCCGACCAGCATTTCGCCATTGCCTCTGATTCTCACCTTGCTCAGCTGGCCGCTCTGAGAGCGGGCTTAGGCTTCGGGCTCTGCCCGACGCAAATCGCAAAATCGCTCGGACTGGTACATGTGCTACCACACGATTTTGGCTTTGAGGTTGAGGTGTGGATCGCAATGCACAATGACCTGCGCAAAATTAACAGGATCGCTCAGGCGTTCGAGGTTCTTGGAGAGCAGTTACATCAGTATCTATGCTTAGCCGATCAGTGAGCAGCGTAGGTCGTGGCATCCACTGCTTTGTCTAAACGGCTGCAATGGGGCGATAGCTGCCCCTCGGGGCAGGCAGTGAGCCGCCTAAACGGAGCGTATTGTGAAGAACAGCAAAAAAACCGAATACTGCACGATCTGCGGATGCCTACTCGACAATCCGGAAGATCCACTATCCGGCAATACCGGCGGAGATTGCTGGGGATGCATAGGTGCTATCGAGGCGGAAATGGGGTGCGCAGAGTCGCTCGCCTACGTACGTATAGAATTCGAGGCAGGACTTCGGCCCGGCTGGATTGATCCATTCAAGCCCTAATTCGGAAGCTGCATTACGACCGCTTTGGGTCGGAAGCGGCCAGTCACGAAATGCCGCTAACGACTCATAGTTGGCCTCCAGCGCACTGTCAGAAAACGGGCAAAAGCGGGAATTCGGAGTGCCTGGTTCTGGAGCGGCCTTGCTCCTGTTTTCAGCCTCTCACCGGCGCATGCTCGACCATCAATTCGGTTATCCACTCGATAAACACCCGCACCTTGGCGCTGACATGGCGATTCGGCGGGAAGGCCAGGTACATCGGCATCGGCGACATGTGCCAGTCTTCGAACAGTGGCAGCAGTTCGCCGCTGATCAGGTGGGGTTTGGCCATGTACTGCGGCAGCCAGAGCATTCCGAGGCCAGCCAGGCCGGCGGCAAGGTACGCATTGCCGTCATCGACCGTCAGTTGCGGGCGCGCCTGGACCTCCAAGCGTTCATCACCACGGTGCATCGCGTAGGGCAAAGTTTTGCCTGTACGAAACCAGAGAAAGCCAACGGTTTTGTGCTGGCCTTCCTCCAGCTCAAGGGGGTGAACCGGCGTCCCGAAGCGCTGCAGATAACCGGGCGTGGCATAGATGCCGAGTTTCAGATCGCCCACATGCCTTGCCACCAAGGACTGGTCGGTGATGTCGCCGCCACGCACCACGCAGTCAACGTTTTCACCAATGATGTCGACGATGCGATCGCTCACGCCCACCGTCAGCTGGATTTCCGGATAACGTGCAAAGAACCCCGGCAAGGCGGGTATGAGCAGCATTCGCGCCAGCGGGCTGGGTACATCCACCCGCAGCCGACCGCGCGGCGCCATCGACGCGCTGGACAAGCTGGTCTCGGCGTCGTCCATGTCTGCCAGTAACCGGACGACGCGTTCGTAGTAGGCCGCGCCGTCGGCGGTGACATTGACCTTGCGTGTGGTGCGGTTGAGCAGGCGCACGCGCAGCCTTGCTTCCAGCTGCTGAATGAGCTGCGTCACGGTGGTCTTGCTCATGTGCAGGGTGGCGGCCGCCTTGGTGAAACTGCCGGTTTCCACCACCCGGGCAAACGCCTGCATTGCAACGAATCGGTCCATTCCACGCCTCGTTCGCACCTGGATTGTTTGGAGTATACAAACAGTCCTGGCCAGCGCTGCCCGTTTATCCAGGCAGGTGGCGTTTTTTATAGTGGCCTCACCGTAAACAGCGGGCCGCGATGGCCCAGAACGAGGTAGGCCATGTCCAGCAAACGTGATGTCGTTTTCCCGCCAGATCGCCATGCTTTGTACGAGTTGCACCGCTACTCGCCGGCGATTCGCTCCAATGGTTTTCTGTTCGTATCCGGTCAGGTCGGCAGCCGCAAGGATGGTTCGGCCGAGCCTGACCTCGCGGCGCAGGTTCGCCTGGCCTTTGCCAATCTAAACGCGATCCTGGCCGAGGCCGGTGGTAGTTTCGAGGATGTGGTTGATACGACCATCTTCATGGTCGACTCCGACTCGACATTCGAAACCATCTGGGAGGTGGCAGCCGAGTATTGGGGCGAGGCGCCTTATCCCACGGTGACCGCTATCGGCGTGACCTGGCTGTCCGGCTTCGATTTCGAGATCAAGGTGATCGCGAAACTGCCGCAATAGAGGCGGTGCAACTGCTGCTTCTGGATCATCTTGAAAAACTTCTGTACTGCGTGGGTCTCTCGAGTTGGGGTAGATGCAGGCTTTCTTCCGCAGACCTGGCTAACGGGGTAGGGGAGCACGTTCATAGTGCGTCCTACAGGCATGAATAAGATTTTCCCTATTTCGAGTAGTCCGTTTCCGAAGCATGCTTTACCCGCTTTTACGCCATCCAACCGAGGTCTAGTCTCGCTGGGTCGCTACAAAAAAGTAGCGACCGGGTCTGCAAGCCTGAGCGGGACAACTAGATCAGCACCACTCATTGCCATTGGTCTCAAGCCATTGGCCGTGCGTCATGGTGGCTGCGTACGGGTGGCCTTCGGGTCAGCCGGGCTTACTCTAGTTGCCCCGGTCTTGCAGGCCCGTACGTAGCCGCCACCCCTTCGCCTGCAAGCGATGGGGTGCGGTCCGATCAGCGCAACTAGAGATTTTCATCATGCTCAAGATCGTCCCGGATCCACCACCGTCCACCGAATCCCCCCACCTCCTTGAAGACACCCTGGTCCAGGCCACCGAGTACGTCATGTGCGCGCTGGCCATCGCCCATCAATCGTTCAATCACCAGCCGAAATCACCGGCCACCCTCGTGATGCTGACGATGATGCACGAGCTTGACGCCACCCGCACATTGCTGGAGTCGGCACTTGCCCAGCTCCACATGAGTACGCGACCGCCGTCATACACTTTGCACTGAAAGAGGCGCCACGGACTGGTGAGAGTGGGCGCCCGGATCGGTGAAACTGCTGATGCGATTCCCGTCATCACCTGGATTTGCCTCATCGCGGGACAAGCCCGCTCCCACGCATTTGATGCATAACCGGTCGGCACGCGACCGGGTCTTCGAGCCCGCTACATCAAAGACACCCGAGGATTTCGCAAATGGACAACGAAACCCCTGCAGACCACGGCCAGCTCGGCTGGACCGTCGGCACCTGCACCTGCCTGGAAGGCGCCACCAAAGGTACGCGGCTGTTCCGAACTGTGCGAACCACGCCATGGAGCAGGCCTCTGTGCTGCTCGACAGCGCCCGTCGGGCGTCTTTCATCGGCGTGATGGACAACGAACCGGTGCTGGTCTGGGCCTCGCATTACCTGAGCGATATGGCCAAGGCATTGATGGATGATGCGCATATGGGGATTTTGAAGAAGGTGTGAAACAGAGCCCGATGGGCTGGGGCGGGCAGCGCATCCCCCAGGCCGTGCTCGAATGTCCTCAACACCTCCTATCGTGGCGACAAGCCCGTATAGTGCCTCATCAGTCAAAGGAGTGGCCATGAAACAAACAGCACATCGCATAGGGAGGGGAATCCGATGCGTATTGCAATGATCCTCGCGACAATCGGGACCACCTTGTCGTTGATGTCGCCGTCGCTATCGGCGTCACCCAGCCAACCTCCGTCTCCGTCAACAGGGCGCGCTGACCAGCAGCGTATCTCGGTCCAGGTCGAAGGCGCGGGCAGGGATGTGATCCTGATTCCGGGGCTGGCATCGTCCCGCGAGGTATGGGCTGACCTTGCTACTCGGTTACGCGAGAACCACCGCCTTCACCTCGTGCAGCTTGCAGGCTTCGCCGGTTTGCCTGCGGTGTCCGATAGCGAAGGGAAAGTGGTCGCTCCAGTGGCCGAGGCCATTGCTGATTACATCCGCACCCAGCATATCGAGGCACCCGTGATCATCGGTCACTCGCTGGGGGGAGAGGTTGCACTCATGCTGGGGGCTCGCCATCCCGATCAGGTCGGTCGCTTGATGATCGTCGATGCGTTGCCGTTCTATACGTTGCTGATCGATCCTTCCGCCACCAGCGAAACCGCTACCGTGCAGGCTGCAGCGATGCGCAGTTCGCTGTTGGCAGCATCGCCGGAGCAGAACGAAGCGATGCAGAGTGCATCCATCGCCCGACTCGCCAAAACCGAGGCGGTAAGACCAGGGCTGATTTCTGCGGGGATCAGTTCTGATCGCAAGACTGTGGCCGACGCGGTGTATGAGTTAATGGTCACTGACTTGCGTCCTGAACTTGGTCGTATCAGTGCTCCGGTTGAGGTCGTGTATGCATACGATGCTTTTTACGGCGTACCTGCATCCAGCGTCGATGCAACGTTCCGTCGGGCCTATGCTTCGACACCTGATATCCATTTCACCCGGATCGATGACAGTTTTCATTTCGTCATGCTCGATCAACGGGAGCGGTTTGCCAGCGCCGTGGTGACCTTTCTCAAGCCGGGAGCAGAGCGCGGGCAATGAGTCGTTGGCGTGCTTGTGGGCAGCCTTCTCAAGGTGATCGAGTGAGGGCCTCCAGGTGTACGCCGCAACCCTTGCAGCGCCTATGAGATCGAGCGCCGCCCGCGCGGCGCATCGCTGGCAAGCCAGCTCCCACATTTATTTCTGGCCAGTTATGCCTGCGCCGCCGCGGCTGTACGCCTTGTGGGTACGACGCGGTTTCTGTGTGTGCACCACTGGCGTCCCACCTGTCTCAAGACATGCACCAAGGCGAACAGCGACAACTTCACAGGACAGACTGGCCCGAAACAGATGTGGGAGCTGGCTTGCCAGCGATGCGCCGCGCGGGCGGCGCTCGATCTCATAGGCGCAGAAGCCTTTGCGGCGAACACCTGGAAAGGCCCGGAGCTTACATCCCAGCACCCATCAGAAACTCCCCTTGAGCGTCAACATGAAGTTGCGCGGCTCGCCGTAGTGGTTGCCCCAGCCTGTCGCACCCACGGTGGCGTAATAGCGCTTGTCCAGCAGGTTGTTGCCGTTCAGCGCCAGGCTCCAGTGTTCGTCCAGGCGGTACTGCACGCGGCCGCTCCACAGCGTGTAGCCCGCTTGCTCGATGCTCAGGTTGCCCTGGCGGCGGAAGTTCTCGCTCTGGCTGGATACCCCGGCCCCCACGGTCCAGCGGTCAAGCGCGCCGGCGAGCTGGTAGTCGCCCCAGACCTTGAGCATGTGTCGCGGGATGAAGCTGGACGTGAAGTTGAGCTCGGTCGGGTCGGTCGGGTTGATGGTGTTCAGGTACTTGGTCTGGGTGTAGGTGTAGCCCGCCAGCAGTTGCAGGCGCTCGATGGGCGAGCCGCTGACCTCGGCCTCGAAGCCTTGGGCGCGCACTTTGCCGCTGTCGGTGTAGCAGTACTGGTCGCCCGAACCCTTGCAGGTGTCGACGAAGTCGGTTTCGGCGCGGTGCTCTTCAATGGTGCGGAACAGGTTGAAGGCGGTGTTGAGCGCACCGCCGAACAGTTCACCCTTGATGCCCAGCTCGTAGTTGGCGCCGGTCTTCGGTTGCAGGGCCTGGCCCTGGGCGTTCACCAGGTTGCTCTGCGGCTGGAAAATGTCCGCGTAGCTGGCGTAGGCAGACCACTCATCATTGAGGTCATAGAGCACTGCGGCGAAAGGTGTGACCTGGCCGTTTTCCTGGCTGCGGTTGTGCACCCAGTAGTCCCAGGCCTGGGTGTAGGAGTCGCTTTCGTTGCGGTACCAGCTAACCCGCGTGCCGAGCACCAGGGTCAGCGGCTCGGCCAGCTTCAGGCGCAGGGTGGCATAGGTGCCGTACTGGGTGGTGGTTGAGTCGGTGGGTTCGCTGCCGCCACGGCTGGGGTTGGCCAGAAACTCGTCCTTGGAGGGGTGTGGAAAGGCCGGTGACGGGTCGAAGGGGTTCTGGGTACCGTTGAGCGGCATCAGCGCGAAGTAATCGTGGGTCTTCTGGCGGCTGGCGTTGGCGCCGACGATCAACTCGTGCTCGAGACCGAATGCCTCGAACTTGCCGTCGACGTAGCTATCGAAGCCGTAGTCGTCCTGGTCGTAGTCGAAACGCCCGACATGGCGGCGGATACCGGCACTGCTGGCGCCGACCGGTACCGCGCCTTCGGAGTAGCCGTACTCGAGGTTCTGGTTGTTGTGGGTGTAGACCGAGGCGAAGTTGAGCGTCCAGTCGTCATTGAAGCGATGCTTGAGATCGGCGAAACCGGTGATGCGCTGGCTTTGCAGGTCGTTCCAGCTGGCACCCAGGCAGGTGGAGCGCGACAGCTTCAGGTCGCTGCCATTGGCATAGCGGGGCAGGCCGGTGTAGCAGGGCGAGGCATCGATGTCTTCATAGGCCAGGCCGACGCCCAGGGTGGTGTCAGGCGTCACGTCCCAGTCCAGGGCACCGTACAGCACCTGGTCCTGGCGCTTGGCATTGTCGTAGAAGTACTGGCGATCCTGCAGGGTGGCCACGGCGCGGCCGCGCACGGTACCCGATTCGTTCAGCGGGCCGCCAACGTCCACCTGGCCGCGATAGTTGTCCCAGGTGCCGGCGGACAGGGTCAGTGTGGTCTGGGCCTTGTCCTGTCCACGTTTGCGCACGAAGTTGACGCCGCCTGCCGATGAGCCGGAACCTTTCATCATGCCGGCCGCGCCCTTGAGGATCTCGACCCGGTCGTAGAAGGCCATGTCGCTGGAGAAGCTGTTGGCCTGGACATAGTTGCCGCCCACGTCCAGCGGCACACCGTCGTACTGGTACTGGCCGTCGAGGTTGAAACCGCGCGAGTAGAAGTACTTGCCGCCCATGGGCGAGTCGTAGACGGTGATGCCGGGGGTCTTGTCGAGCACCTGTTCCAGGGTGTTGAGGTTCTGGTCGTCGAGCATCTTGCGGGTCATGACCGTGACCGACTGCGGTGTCTCCTTGAGCGTATGCACGCCTTTGCCGATGGTCACCGCCCGCGCTGCATAGGACTGGGTGCCCTCGCTGGTGGCGTCGAGGCGGTTGGCGTCGATGGTCAACGGTCCCAGCTCGATCGCGGGGCCATTGTCAGCCGGGACCAGCACATAGCCGCCATTGCCCTGCCGCTGGGCTTGCAGCCCGCTGCTGCCGAGCAGGCGCAGCAGACCTTCCTCGACGCTGTAGCTGCCGTCGAGCCCGGGGGTGGAGAGATGGCGGGTCTGCTCGGTGTCGAACGAAATGGTCACCCCCGCCTGCACGCCGAACTGGCTGATGGCGTTGCCCAGGGGGCCGGCTGCGATGTGGTAGGCGGTCTGGCTGACGGCCAGGGCGTCGACCGGCGCGAACATCAGGCCAGGCGCGGTGGCGAGGGACAGGCCGAGGGTGAACCGGTGGATGGCGTGGCGCAGGCGGGTGCTGGGCTGGAGCAGGGGCATTGGGTGATCCTTGCGTGTCATGGCGGAAAGTCGCTGTCGTCGCGGCTTGTGTCATGGACGGACGAGAATCGAAATCAGCAAGATTGCGGAAAATTTTTTTTGCACCGGGCTCAGGCAGGTTCGACGTTGACCCAGTAACGGCTCAGGTAGCGCACCCTCACGGGCAGGGATTTCGGCAGGTTCGCCAAGGCGATATCGGTGTCATCGATGGCGAACGAGCCAGAAATGCGCATGCCTTGGACGGACGGCGCGCAACGCAGCACGCCGGGACGGTAGCGGCCCAGTTCGGCGATGAAATCGCCCAGGCGCCAGTCGTTCACGCTGAGCATGCCCTGCACCCAGGCCGCGGAATCGGCGGGCAGGGCTTGTGCGCGGCCGATCGCGTCGCGGTCAAAGCCGGCCTGTTGGCCGGCGTCCAGGCGCAACACCTGGTCGAGGTGGCGTTGCGGGCGTATCTCGACGGCGGACTGCAATACGCCGACCTGTGTCTGCTGCGCTGTTTGGCGCACGCTGAACTGCGTGCCCAGCGCACGCACGCTGCCGTTGTCGGTGTGCACGATGAACGGGCGGCGGGCGGCGTCGCTGGCGGTGCTGATCAGGATCTCGCCGCGGTACAACTGGATCGCCCGCACCTGGGCGTCGAAGCGCACGTCGAGGGCGGTGTCGACGTTCAGCTCCAGCTGCGAACCGTCGTCCAGGCGCAGCGAGCGCCGTTCACTGCTGCCGGTGCGCTGCTGGGCGAGCAGGGCGCGATAGGGCACCTGCTCGCTGGCCAACCAGGTACCGCCACCGACGGCCAGTAGCAGGCCCAGTACCTTGAGCACCTCGCGGCGCTGCGCCTGGGCCGCGCCCAGGCCTGACAGCGCAGCCTGGCGCGGCACCGTTGACCACTGGTGTTGGAGTTTCTCCACCCGCGACCAGGCTTCCGCATGCGCGGGGCTTGCGGCCAGCCAATCCCGCCAGGCCTGGGTCCGTGCTATGTCGGCATCACCGTCATTGAGTTGCACGTACCAGGTCGCGGCCGCCTCGAGGGTTTTCAGGTCCACTGGCCGGCCCTCAATTGTCGACCACCAGCAGGCAGCGGGTCATGGCCCGGATCAGGTGGTTCTTGACTGTGGTGATCGATACATCGAAGCGTTCGGCGACCGCCGCGTAGGTCAGCCCTTCCAGTTGCACCGCGAGGAAGATGTCACGGGTCCTGGGGCCCAGTTCATCGAGCAGTACATCGACCGCTACCAGCATTTCGATGATCGACAGGCGCGTCTCCGGCGACACTTCGACCGGCTCCGGGCGCAGGGCCAGGGCCTGCAGGTAGGCCTGCTCGATGGCGCGGCGCCTGACTTTGTCGATCAGCAGCGCGCGGGCAATGGCGCTGAGGTAGCTGCGCGCCTCGCGAATGGGGCCTTGGTTGCGGGCAGTCATCACCCGCAGGAAGGTGTCGTGGGCCAGGTCGGACGCATCGGCGGCATTGCCCAGGCGTGCGCGCAGCCAGCTTTTCAGCCAGCCGTTGTTTTCGCAGTACAACTGGTGAAGCGCCGAGCGGTCGAGCGTCGACATAGAGCGGGATCCAAGGTGTAAATGGTAATTGCTCGCATTGTCTCGGGGTGGCGGGGGGATTGCAAGGTCCGGCCGGCCTGTCGCATCCAGCTCAACTGATGAAAATTATCCTCGATACCAACTCCGCACTGTTCTTCGCCTGCAACTTCTTCATCAGCCGCGCCCGATGCACTTCCACCGTCCGATGCGATATCCCCAGCTGCCGCGCCACTTCCTTGCAGGTCAGCCCGTTCACGATATGCGATGAAATCTGCCGTTCACGCGGCGTCAGTTGCACCGCGGGTGCCGGCTGCCGGTCGAGCCGTTCGAAATGCCAGATCATCAGCTTGAACGGATCCTCTGCCGTTAGCGTAAAGCCCTGGGCCCGGGCCCAGAACACCTCGCCGTTGCGGTGCTGCATGAAACGCTCGTCCGAATAGAAGGCGCCCAGACCGTTGCGCAGCCAGTGCTCGCTGCGCTCGCCAATGCTCTGGTAGTCGGCCTGGGAAGGGTAGAGCAGCAGGGTCAGGTGCCCGCGCAGCTCCTCGCGGGTGTAGCCGAACAGCCGGGCAAAGGCCTCGTTGCAGTCGAGCATGCGCCGGTGGCCGGTGATCAGTTGCGGCGCGGGTGACACCTGGAACGCCAGGCGCTCGAGGTCCGGGGAGGCGTGGGTGGGTACGGTCATCAGGCTTCCTGCCTCGGTGCTTGGGGTCATGTCCCGTAAGCATCACTACTTACTCGTGTACGTAGTTGCCCCAACTAGCGTGGGATTCGGGTGCTGCCACATTGTATGCAATACCCGCTTCAAGGACAGAAGAAAACACCATGTTCCAAGATTCCATCGCCATCGTCGCCGCCGCGCACAGCCCTTTCGGTCGCCTGGATGGCCTGAACCTCGAGGACCTGATCGTCCAGGTCACCCGCGATGCCTTGCAGGATGCAGGTATCGACGCCGCCGAGATCGACGCGCTGTTTCTCGGCCACTTCAACTCGGGCCTGGTGGCCGACGGCTTCCCCGCCTCGCTGATGCTACAGGCCGACCCGCAACTGCGCTTCAAGCCCGCCACCCGCTGTGAGAACGCCTGCGCCTCGGGCTCGGCGGCGATCCAGGCCGGGATCAACGCGATCCGCAGCGGCGCCGCCGAGCTGGTGCTGGTGGTCGGTGCAGAGAAAATGACTGGCAACAGCACGGTCGAGGTCACCCGGGCGTTGGCCGGCGCCGGTTACCAGAACGCCTTGCAGGAGGCCGGCCTGAGTTTTGCCCAGCTGTTCGGCCAGGTTGCCCAGCAATACACCGAGCGTTACCACAGCCCACTGGCATCGATGGCGGCGATCGCGGTGAAGAACCACGCCAATGCCATGGCCAACCCGCTGGCGCAGATGCACCGGGTGATGGACTTCGAGCACTGCAACCAGGTGTCGCCGAGCAACCCGCTGATCGCGGCGCCCCTGCGCCTGACCGACTGCTCGCTGATCAGTGACGGTGCTGCGGCGATCATCCTGGCTTCGCCCGCCCGCGCCCGCTCGATGCGGCGCCAGGTGGCGATCCGCTCGATGGTCCAGGTCAATGACTTCCTGCCGTTGTCGCGCCGCGACATGCTGGCCTTCGAGGGGCCGCAGCGGGCCATCCACGGGGCGCTGCGCGAGGCGGGGGTGACCCTCAATGACCTGAGTTTCGCCGAGGTGCACGACTGCTTCACCATCGCCGAACTGCTGATCTACGAAGCCATGGGCCTGGCGCCGCGTGGCGAGGGGCACCGCGCCCTGGACGACGGCATCGTGCGCCAGGGTGGGCGCTTGCCGGTGAACCTGTCCGGCGGGCTCAAGGCCAAGGGTCATCCGGTGGGGGCCACCGGGGTGTCGATGCATGCCCTGGGCTTCGCCCAGCTGACCGGCAAGCCCATCGGCCTGGGCGTGCCCAATGCCGAGTTCGGCCTGCTGTTCAACATGGGCGGGATGGCGGTGGCCAACTACGCCAGCGTGCTGCAAGCCGTCAGGGTCTGAGCCATGAACATCGCCCATTGGTTGCAGGATGCGGCCCAGCGCTGGCCTGAGCGGCCGGCGTTGTTCGAGGGGACGCGGCAGATCGCCGACTACCGGATGTTTGCCACCCAGGTGCGGACACGGGCACTGGAGCTGCGTCACGTGCACGGCATCGAACCGGGCGAGCGGGTGGCGCTGTTGATGAAGAACAGCTGCGACTACCTGCAACTGCTCTACGCGATCTGGTGGTGCGGTGCGGTGGCGGTGCCGATCAACCACAAGCTGCACGCCCTGGAAGCCGCGTGGATCGCCGGCAATGCCGGGGCGCGGCTTATCTTCACCGACGAGGGCCAGCTGTTCGCCGACCTGGCATTGCCGAACGGCTGCCGCGAGCTGGCCGCGCCTGTCCAGCGCATGCCGGGGCTGTCGGCCGGCGATGAGCTGCAGGCGCCGTACCCACGCCAGGACTGTGACTTGGCCTGGCTGTTCTACACCTCCGGCACCACCGGGCGTTCCAAGGGCGTGATGCTGTCCCATGGCAACCTGGTGGCCATGTCGCTGTGCTACCCGCTGGACGTCGACCCGGTAGCCGCCGAAGACGCCGTGGTCTATGCCGCGCCGATGTCCCACGGCGCGGGGCTGTACAACTTAATCCACGTGCGTTGCGGCGCCCGGCACGTGGTGCCCCTGTCCCGGGGCTTCCAGGCGACGGAGCTGTTCACCCTGGCGCGATCGCTCGGGCAGGTCAGCCTGTTCGCCGCGCCGACCATGGTCAAGCGCATGGTCGAGCAGGCGCGCCAGCAAGGCTATGCCGGCGAAGGCATCAAGACCATCGTCTACGGCGGCGGCCCGATGTACCTGGCGGACCTGGTGGATGCCCTGGATACCTTCGGCCCGCGCCTGGTGCAGATCTACGGCCAGGGCGAATGCCCGATGACCATCAGCGCGTTGTCCCGCGAGGCCATCGCCGACCGTGACAACCCGGGCTGGCCAGCCATCGCCGCTTCCGTTGGCCGGGCCCAGGCCTGCGTGGAGGTGCGCGTGCTCGATGACGCGGGCCAAGCGACGGCGGCTGGCGAGGCAGGGGAGATCGTCGTGCGCGGCCCGGTGGTGATGCAGGGTTACTGGGAAAATCCCCAGGCCACCGCGGCGGCCCTGGTGGACGGCTGGCTGCACACCGGCGATATCGGCTTTCTCGACGGCCAGGGCTACCTGTCGCTGACCGACCGCAGCAAGGACGTGATCATTTCCGGGGGCAGCAACATCTATCCTCGCGAGGTCGAGGAAGTGCTGATCCAGCACCCCGAAGTGTTCGAGGCCTGCGTGGTGGGCGAAGTCGACGCCGAGTGGGGCGAGTCGGTGGTGGCCTTCGTTGTGCCGCGCACGGCAGGCAGCCTCGATGCGCGGACCCTCAATGAGTGGTTCCTGGCGCGTATGGCCTCGTTCAAGAAACCGAAGAAGTACCTGTTCTGCGCCGAGCTGCCGAAAAACAGCTATGGCAAGATTCTCAAGACCCAGTTGCGCCAATGGCTGCAGGACCCGGACGGGTCGTTCGGCAGCGCTTGAACCGCGACATTTCATGGAAAGCGACACGACAGGAGTTACCCGCATGGGCATGTCACCCGCCAACACCCAGCGCCAGCGGCGCCGGGCTTTCATCGGCGCCACCACCGGCCATCTGATCGAGTGGTACGACTACGGCGTCTACGGCTTCCTGGCCTTGTATATCGGCAAGGCCTTCTTTGTTTCCGACGACCCTACCAGCAGCTTGCTGGCGAGCTTCGCGGCCTTTGCCCTGAGCTTTTTCATCCGGCCCTTGGGCGGGCTGTTCTTCGGCCCGCTGGCGGACAAGATCGGCCGCCGCCGCACGCTGATCACGGTGCTGGTGATGATGGCCGGCTCCACCTTCCTGCTCGGCCTGCTGCCGACCTACGCCAGCATCGGCATCGCCGCGCCGGTGCTGCTGGTGCTGATCCGCTGTGTACAGGGCTTCTCCGCCGGGGGCGAGATTGGCACCATCACCAGCTTCATCTCCGAATACGCCGGGCCCGGCCGCCGAGGCTTCGCCACCTGCTGGCTGATGGTCACGGCGGTGCTCGGGTTGCTGTTGGGCGGCGCGGTGGCCAATGGCATGACCTGGGCCTTGGGCGCCGAGCTGATGCAGGACTGGGGCTGGCGGATCCCGTTCCTGATCGCCGGGCCCCTGGGTTTCATCTCGTTGTATATCCGCCTGAAGCTCGAAGACAGCCCGGAGTTCCTCGCCCTGGTGGAAGCCGGGCAGACCTCCAAGGCGCCGCTGCGCGAGGTGTGGCAGTGGAAGCGCTCGATTGCCCTGGTGTTTTTCATCATCACCTTGCACAGCTCGATCTTCTACCTGGTGCTGACCTTCGCCTCGACCTACATGTCCAACACGCTGAAGTTCGACAGCGGCACCACCTTGCTCTATGTGTTTGTCGCCAGCCTGTCGGCGGCGCTGGTGATGCCTTTCGGCGGCGCCTTCACCGACCGCTACGGGCGCAAGCCGTTCCTGATGGTGATTGGTACGTTGGCGACCCTGGCCATGTACTGGTTCTTCAAGACCGCGCCGGGCGCCACACCGGCCACTCTGTTCTGGCCGCTGATGGCGGTGGCGATCCTGTTCGGGCTGTATGCGTCGTCGACCTACGCGCTGATGAGCGAGCTGCTGCCGACGCGCATCCGCTCCACCGGCATCGCCATGGCCTACAACATCCCGGTGGCGGTGTTCGGCGGCAGCGCGCCGCTGATCTCCACCTGGCTGATCAAGGTGACCGGGGATATCACCGCGCCGTGGTACTTCTACGTGGGCACCGGCGTGGCGTCGCTGCTGGCGCTGGTGGTGCTGCGCCAGGAGGACTTCGTGGCCTGCAACCGTGCACCGACGCAAGAACGTCCGGTGGGGACGGTGCTGGCGGATTCTCAGGCTTGATGTAGCAGGGGGGCTATCAGGCGCAGCGCCAATTCCGGAGCGGGGCGGCATTCTGTTACAGTCGCCGCCTCATGTAATCGGCCCGAGGATGTACAAGGATGTCGCTGCACGATTGGTTCGGATTTGTCGTTGTCTCGATGGTGGTGACCTTGTCGCCAGGCCCGGGTGTCATCATGGCGTTGTCCAACTCGCTGTCGCACGGGCCGAGGCGGGCGATGCTCGGTTCGCTGGGCAATGCGCTCGGGCTGCTGGTGGTGTCCACCGCCACCAGTGCGGGCCTCGGGGTACTGCTGCAGACCTCGGCCAGTGCCTTCCTGCTGCTCAAGGTGGTGGGCGCGAGCTACCTGATCTACCTCGGCGTCAAGCAGTGGAAAAGCCGCAGCAGTGCCTTCGACCAGCTCGAGCAACCGGTCAAGGCCCTGGTCAGCAACCGCCGGCTGATGCTCAACGGCGTGACGGTGGCGTTGACCAACCCGAAAGCCATCCTGTTCTTTGCCGCCTTCCTGCCGCAGTTCATGGGCACGGGCAACGGCGCCGATAGTCAGCTCGGGCTGCTGGTCGGCACCTTCGCCCTGTGCTCGATCCTGGCCCATGCTTTCTATGTCCTCCTGGCCCAGGCCTTGAAGCGCAAGCTGGCGGCACCGAACCGCGCCCGCCTGATGAATCGCCTGTTCGGCGTGTCGTTCATGACGCTGGGGGCCAGCCTGTTCACCGTTCAGGCCAAGACCGCCTGAGCCCAACGTTTTCCGATAGGTAGATTTCCATGGCACAAGCCACCGACCAGGCCTTCTACGACCGCGCCGATGCGCATGTGGAACTGGCCAACCAGCAGATCGAAAAGCTCGAGGACCTCGGCAAGGTCAGCGCTTCGATGACCTTCGCCGCCAGCCGCTTCAATGCCTGGATGGCGGCCCGCAGTTTCAAGTCCGCGGCGGAGATGGCTGCGGCGCGCGAGGAGTTGCTGAAGTACTTCAGCGAGCAGTACCGGATGATGCTCGAAGACAACCTTGACGAGCATATCCAGCACTTCGACCGCTATGTGCTGGGCAAGGACAGCTGAGCTCGCACGCAACCAGGACATCGACGAAAAACACCCCACCGCTTCGGTGGGGTGGCATCAATGCAATGCGCCTTGTTCCTGCGCAGGCACGCCGAACGACACATAGTAGGCCAGGCCGACAAAGATCGCCCCACCCACGGCGTTGCCCAGGAACACCGCCGCCAGGTTCTCCGCCAACTGCCCCCAGCTCAGGTAGCCGGCGAAGATCGCCGCCGGGATCAGGAACATGTTGGCCACCACATGCTGGAAGCCGATGGCGACGAAGGCCATGATCGGGAACCAGATGCCGAGGATCTTGCCGCTCATCTCGCGGCTGGCGTAGGACAGCCACACCGCCAGGCATACCAGCCAGTTGCAGCCGATACCGGAGACGAACGCGTGCAGGAAGTCGGCGCTGACCTTGCTGGTGGCGCTGGCCAGGGTCTTGCCCAGATACGCGCCCTCGGTCAGCCCCAGCAGATGGCCGAAGCAGTAGGCGACGAACAGCGCGCCCAGCAGGTTGGCCAGGGTCACCAGGGTCCAGTTGCGCGCCACCGCCCGCAGGCGGATACGCCCGGCGAACATCGCCAGGGGCAGGCTCATCATGTTGCCGGTGAGCAGTTCGCCACCGGCCAGGATCACCAGGATCAGGCCGATGGGAAACACCGCGGCGCCGAGCAGTGTGCCGAACGAGGCCCACTGCGGGGGAATCATGGTGCTGACGTGGATCGCCAGCAGAAAGCCCAGGGAAATGAATGCGCCGGCCAGGAAGCCGAGAATCAAGGTGGCGCGGGTGGGCAGGTGGGCTTTGCGGGTGCCGGCTTCGATGACCAGCTCGGTGATCCGGGAGGGGGTATTCACAGACATTTCAACAACTCGAACGCAAGGATAACGGCGGTACCATTGGGCGGATCTGGTAACGATGGGACGAGGCCAGCGCGGTTCGGCTCGTGGTGGAGGGAACAGGCAACTTCGAAGCGGGCGGCACGTTATCTGAGGCAATTTGACGCGGTCAAATCGATAGGCTGGATGAGTTGATAGAGCGCATCTATGAGGTGCGGTTGTTCAGCCGCGCTGTGCTATACCACAAGCGATCAAACCCAGCGTGAGAGGAAGCCTTGGTGAATACAGTCGAGATCGAGCCGCAGGCTGTCGACAGCCCGATCACCCGTAGTGCGATGTTTCTGGTGGCCACGCTCAATCCGGGAGAGCAACCTGTGGCCGCTGTGCGGGCGCTGTGCGCCGACCTTGGCGGCCTGGTGCGTTCCGTGGGCAAGCGGGTGCCGGCCGGTAACTTGTCTTGCGTCATCGGCTTCGGCGCGGTGGCCTGGGCGGGTTTGTTCGGTGCGCCGCAACCGGCCGGCCTGCATGTCTTTCGGGAATGCGGCAGTGGTTCGCGCAAGGCGCTTGCCACACCGGGCGACATTCTTCTGCATATCCGCGCCGAGCACATGGACCTGTGTTTCGAGCTGGCGGCATTGCTGGTCAAGCGCCTGGCGGGGGCGGTGACGGTGGTCGATGAAGTGCAGGGGTTCCGCTATTTCGACATGCGCAGCATCATCGGCTTCGTCGATGGCACCGAGAACCCCGGTCCGCGGGATGTGGCGCGCTTCACCCTGGTAGGCGACGAGGACCCGGCGTTTGCCGGCGGCAGCTATGTGCTGGTGCAGAAGTACCTGCATGACATGGCCGGCTGGGAGGCGCTGTCGACCCAGGAGCAGGAGCGCATCATCGGACGCACCAAGCTGGCCGACATTGAGCTGGATGCCGCGAGCAAGCCCAGTTGCTCGCACAGTTCGCTGACCACCCTGGAAGAGGGTGGGCAAGAGATCAAGATCCTGCGCGACAACATGCCCTTCGGCCGCCCCGGGGCCGGGGAGTTCGGTACCTATTTCATCGGTTACGCACGGTCGCCCGCGCCGATCGAGCAGATGCTCGAGAACATGTTCGTCGGCAAGCCGCCGGGCAACTACGATCGTCTGCTGGACTACAGCCGCGCCGTTACCGGTGGGTTGTTCTTCGTGCCTCCGGTGGATTTCCTCGAGCAGGCCGCTGAATGACATTTCACCCGCACGCTTGAAACGAGGGGCAGGGCCGTGCAGTATTGCGCCGCATTACATGGTACATGCCATGGTACGCATAGGTGGAATGAGCAATGGCCCGCAATGGCATAGACAAGGCTTCCGTGCAGCAGGCACGGCAGGCGCTGATGGCCCGGGGTGAACACCCCAGTATCGATGCGGTACGTATCGAGCTGGGCAACACCGGCTCGAAGACCACTATCCACCGCTACCTCAAGGAACTCGACCGGCAGCCGCTGGAGTTGCTGGGTAGCCAGGGGGCCTTGAGCGAACCGTTGGCGCGATTGGTCGAGCAACTGGCCGCCCAGTTGCAGGAGGAAGGGCAGGGCCGGATCGCGGCCGCCGAGCAGGCGGCGCAGGCACGTTGTGCGGCAATGCAGGCCGAGCTGCAACTGACCCAGCGCGACCTGGCCGGCGCGCTGCGTCAGGTCGAGGCCCTGACCGCTGCGCTGCACGCCGAGACCCAACGGCTCACGGTTGCCCAGGCCAGCCTGCAGGCCGAGCAGTTGCGCAGTGCCAGCCTCAGTCAGTCGCAGGGTGAGTTGCAGACGCGCCTGGCCGACAAGGACGGGCAACTGCGCGCCAGTCTCGAGCAGCGCCAGCAAGATCAACGCCGCAACGAGACCCAGGTGCGCCAGCTGCAAGGCCAGTTGCAGACCTTGCAGCAGGGCGCCTTGGCGCGTCAGGACGAGCTGACGCGCCTGCACCGCGACAATGAGCGCCTGCTCGCCGAACATCGCCAGGCCACGGCCCATGGCACGCTGCTGGATGAGCAACTGCAGCAGCGTGACGCGCAGGTGCAGGGCTTGCGCGCCATCCTGGCCCAGGCTCAGGGCGCCAACGACGAGATGCGTCGACAGCTGGCAGCCCGAGCAGTGGACACATCGACCCTGTAGAACATCGCCGCGACAGATGCGCCGTTTGTTCAAGTGTCTCGCTCAGGCACCAGGCAACACTGGCGGCTCCAACCATGACTGGAGCCCTCCATGCGCATCTTCTATGCCCCGTGTTTCTTCTTCGGTTTCATCGCCACCGCCGTGTGGCTGATCAATCTTGGCGCCGACATTCTCTGGCTGCTGCCCTTGCTCGGCGTGGCGATCCTGCTGTCGTTCACCTGCGAAGCGCTGTGCCCCTACAAATCTGCCTGGAGCGAGGCGGCAGGCGAAGGCGGGCGTGATGGACTGCACGCACTGGTCAACGAAACACTCAATATCGCCAGCATCGCAGCCATCCCGCTGTTCGCCGGCTGGCTGCCCGCCACAAGCCTGTGGCCCAGCCACTGGCCCGTGCTGGGGCAACTGTTGCTGGCGCTGCCCCTGGCCGACCTGGGGATCACCCTGGTGCACTACGCCAGTCATCGCAGCGCATTGCTCTGGCGCCTGCACGCGGTGCATCACAGTGTGACTCGGCTGTACGGTTTCAATGGCTTGATGAAGCACCCGCTGCACCAGATGGCCGAGGGGTTGGGCGGCGTACTTCCGTTGCTGCTGCTGGGTTTGCCGCAGGACGTGGCGGCGTTGCTGGCGTTCTGCATAGCGGTCCAGCTGCTGTTGCAACACAGCAATGTCGACATGCGCATCGGCGTTCTGCGCCACCTTTTCGCCTGGGCCCCCGTGCACCGGCTGCACCACCTGAAGTACGGCACCCTGGGCGACGTCAACTTCGCGCTGTTCTTCCCCGTATGGGATCGCTTGCTCGGCACTGCCCTTCACCTGCCGGAGTATGGGTTGGCCGATGACGACATGGGCATCGGCGACCGTCCGGACTACCCGCAAACGTACCTTGCGCAACTGCGTGAGCCGTTCCGCCCAGTGGCCACGGCGCAACCACCGGCACCCTTGCCGAAAAGGCTGAGCCAGGCGCTACGCCAGCACGTCTGAGCGCAGATGGCGCAGGGCTTCGCTGGCGCGGATGCCGAATTGCTGGCGCAGGCTGCGGCTCAGGTGCGCCGAGTCGGCGAAGCCGGCGGCCATGGCCGCCTCGGTCAAGCTGGCGCCGGCCAGCGCCGCGCCCAGGGCCACGCGCAGGCGTTGCCACAGCACCATGCGCCGTATCGACAGCCCCAGGCGGCCACTGAACAGCCGCTCAAGCTGGCTGACCGACAGCGCCGCTGCCTGTGCCAGCTCGGTGGCCGGCAGGCGCTGCTCGTCTACCGCGCGAATTCGTGCCAGGGCCCGCGCCAGGCGCGGATCCAACGGACGGCGCGGTGCCTGGCGCAACGCCTGGGCCAGGCTGGTGATATCGCGGGGGGCTTGCCGGCAGACGTCGAGCAAGGTCTCCAGGGAAAACGCCAGGGGCTCGGCGAACAAGGTGATGCAGGCGGTGCCGGGCGCGAGAATGGCGTGGGGCTGCAACGAGGCGATGGCCAGCATGTCGCCGCGATGCTGTTCGCCATTGACCTGCAGGCACGCTTCGCCCTCAAGGGCAAGCAGTACCTGGTGGGCATAGTGGGCATGGACACCGGTGTGGCCCGCCGTGCCGAGCAGCAGGCCGTGGTCATCGGCCAGCCAGAGCCGACCTCGCCAGGCGCTGTGCTGTGGTTCGTTCATTGCGGGTTCCCTATCCGTTTCGGCGCTCGTTCACTCATGCGAGTGGATATCGTTCAAAGGCCGATTATGCTTGAAGTGACTTGCCGCGATTCGGGGCCGATGCCTCGTCGTGCTTCGCGCAGCCTGCAATGCCTTTTGGCCTGGATGCGTGCTTTGGCTACCTGATGGAGCACTCCGGTCTACCACAACCAGACGGAGGCGACCCATGGCGGTCCTTGACAGCGCATCCACGGGCAGTAGCGCGCCCCAACGTGGCATCACCCGGGAGGAGCGCAAGGTCATCTTCGCCTCTTCGCTGGGCACCGTGTTCGAATGGTACGACTTCTACCTGTACGGCTCGCTGGCGGCAATCATCGCCAAGCACTTTTTCGCCGGGGTCAACGAAACCACTTCGTTCATCTTTGCCTTGCTGGCTTTCGCCGCCGGCTTTGCCGTGCGGCCGTTCGGCGCCATCGTGTTCGGTCGCCTGGGCGACATGATCGGGCGCAAGCACACCTTCCTCATCACCATCGTGATCATGGGCGTGTCCACCGCGGTGGTCGGGTTGCTGCCCAGTTATGCAACAATCGGCGTGGCTGCACCGGTGATTCTGATCACCCTGCGGCTGTTGCAGGGGCTGGCGCTGGGGGGGGAATACGGCGGGGCCGCCACCTATGTGGCCGAGCACGCGCCCAAGGGCAAGCGCGGGTTCTTCACCGCGTGGATCCAGACCACCGCCACCCTCGGGCTGTTCCTGTCGCTGCTGGTGATCCTGGCCTGTCGTACGGCCATGGGCACCGAGGCGTTCGAGGACTGGGGCTGGCGGATACCATTCCTGCTGTCGATCCTGCTGCTGGCAATCTCGGTGTACATCCGCCTGCAACTCAACGAGTCGCCGGTGTTCATGAAGATGAAGGCCGAGGGCAAGGCGTCGAAGGCGCCGCTGACCGAATCGTTCGCCCGTTGGGACAACCTCAAGGTGGTGATCATGGCGCTACTCGGTGGCACCGCCGGCCAGGCGGTGGTGTGGTACACCGGGCAGTTCTACGCGCTGTTCTTCCTGCTGCAGACACTGAAGATCGACCCGCAGACCGCCAACCTGCTGATCGCAGGTTCCCTGCTGATCGGCACGCCGTTCTTCATCGTCTTCGGCAGCCTGTCCGACCGCATCGGGCGCAAGAAGATCATCATGGCCGGCTGCATCATTGCCGCGTTGACCTATTTCCCGATCTTCAAGGCGCTGACCGAGTACGGCAACCCGGATGTGTTCGTCGCCCAGGAGCAGAACCCGGTCGTGGTGGTGGCCGACCCCGGGCAGTGCGCCTTCCAGTTCGACCCGGTGGGCAAGGCCCGGTTCACCAGTTCCTGCGACATCGCCAAGAGCCTGCTGGCCAAGCGGGCGATCCCGTACGAGAACGAAAAGGCCGAGCCTGGCAGCGTGGCGCAGATCCGTATCGGCGAGCGGGTGATCCCGAGTTTCGAGGGGACCGGTCTGGCCGCGGCTGAACTGAAGACTCAGGCCGACGCTTTCACCGCCACGCTGACCGGCGCCCTGAAAGAGGCCGGTTATCCCGAGAAGGCGGACCCTGCGAAGATCCATTACCCGATGGTGTTGCTGCTGCTGACCATCCTGGTGATATACGTGACCATGGTCTATGGGCCGATCGCCGCCTGGCTGGTGGAGCTGTTCCCGGCGCGGATCCGCTACACCTCGATGTCGCTGCCGTATCACATCGGCAACGGCTGGTTCGGTGGTTTTCTGCCAACGGTGGCCTTCGCCATGGTGGCGGCGACCGGGGACATCTACTACGGGCTGTGGTATCCGATCGTCATTGCGGTGATGACCGCGGTGTTGGGCATCTTCTTCCTGCCTGAGACCAAGGACCGGGATATCCATCACACCTGAAGGATGAAGGTCCGCTCCTGCAGAAGTCGCCCGATTCACGCCCTCGCTGCAGGAGCGGCCCTGGTCAGTCGAAGTAACCGCGCAAGCTATACCGGTAGCCGACATCCACCTCCGAGGCCTGTGGGCGCGCATAGGCCTTTTTCATGACGAATTCGAACGCCGGTTCGTACAATCCGTCGCGCACCACGGCGCCCGCGAGCACTTCCACCGAGTACCAGCCGTTGTCCAGTTCGATGATCGGCCGCCCCGGCTCCTGGTAGCGCGCCAGCAGATCACCCAGGGTCTTGTTGGTGAAGTGCTGCAGGATGCGCCAGGTGAAGAGCATCACCGCGCCGTGTTCGACCCTTAGCACATGGCCCTGGCGACGATGCTTGAGGCGGCTGCCAGGCTCGAGCAGTGCCGGGGTGCGTTCGTCGAGGGTGAACAGGATGCGGTAGGGCAGGTTGTCGACGCCGGCCAGCGGCAGGATCACGCCTTGCTGCACCGCAAGGTCGCCACTGTCGCCGCGGGTGAAGGCGCGCGCCAGGTCGTCGGGCAGGTCTTGGTCTTCCTTGAACTGTTCGAGCAACTGGATATCGCCCAGCAGGAAATAGTCGACCAGGTCGTTGAGCACTTCGCTGAATTCGTAGCGCATGGGGTGTCCTTGGTTCTTGCTGCGCCGGGGGAAGTCAGCAATGTAGCAGCCCCAGCGAGGGGCGCCATCACTCGCGATAGCGACACTTCAGACTGGCTTCAGATTCGCCCTCGATACTGCCTCCACTGAAATGAGCGGGGGCCCGTCATGACCGAGCTGAATTGGAACACCCTGTTTCCCGTGGCCATTGGCTGCCATGCGCAACACCAGGCCCGACTTCTGCTGCATGGGCCGGGTACGCCAGGTCGACTCGAACTGGAGCGGTTCATTCACGCGCGCTTCGCCTGTGTGCATCACGCTGACGTGCATCATTACCTGCCCGAACTGCTGGGGCTGCATGATCGCCATGACCGGCTGATCGCCGCCGCCGGCTTACGCCTGGCCGGCAGTGCGCCGTTGTTCCTGGAGCGCTACCTCGATGTGCCGCTGGAAAGCGCCGTGGCGAACGTGGCGGCGGGGCCGGTCACCCGAGAGCAGCTGGTGGAAGTGGGCAACCTGGCGGCGCTCAGTGCCGGCAGCGCGCGGATCATGATCGTCGCGGTGACCTGGCTGCTGGCGGCACGCGGCCTGCAGTGGGTGGCATTCACTGGCGCGGCGACCTTGCTCAACAGTTTTCGCCGACTGGGGCTGGAGCCCACTGTCGTGGCGCAGGCGGCTGCCCACCGTCTGGGCGAGGAGTCCGGCAGTTGGGGCAGTTACTACGCACAGCAACCCCAGGTATTCGTCGGCAATATCGGGCTAGGCCACGCGGCACTGGCCCGTGCGGGCGTGTTCGAACGGCTGGGCCTGCCGGTGGCGAAGCAGGAGAGCGGTCATGCCGCATGACATCGAGGCGTTCTTCGAAACGCTGCAGGTCCATGCCCGCCACCGTGGCGAGCAACCGGCGCTGCTGGGCAGTGATGAACGTTTCAGCTATGCGCAGTTGCTGGGTGAGGTTCGCCAGCGGGTGCACTGGCTGCGCGAACAACCTGCCGGCACCTTCGCCCTGGCAGTGGATAACGGCCCGCAAGCCCTGCTGTGGGACCTTGCCGCGTTACTGGCCGAGCGCCCGATCCTGCTGCTGCCGGGCTTTTTCAGCGCGGCCCAGCGGCGCCACTGCCTGACGCAGGGTGGCGTGTCACTGGTGCTGGCCGACAGCGCGCTGGCCGATGAGCTGCAAGCCTGTGGTTTCACTCGCGGCACGCGGTTCTGGCACCGTGACCCGCTTGCGTCACCGCGACTGCCGCACGGCACCGCCAAGATCACCTACACCTCCGGTAGTACCGGTGCGCCCAAGGGCGTTTGCCTGGCAGCCGCGTCGATGCTGCAGGTCGCCCGCGAGCTGGAAACGGCCAGCCGTGAGGCGGCGCCGGGCAAGTACCTGGCCGTGCTGCCGCTGGCGGTGTTGCTGGAAAACCTGGGGGTGTACGCGGCGCTTCTGGCCGGCGCCGTGGTCATGCTCTATCCGCAGGCGCAACTGGGCATCCGCGGCGCCAGCCAGGTGGACTTCGCGCGTCTGCTCGGGGCGATCGCCCTGAGCGGCGCAGAGAGCCTGATCCTGGTCCCGCAGCTTTTGCTGGGGCTGGTCACGGCCATCGAGCGCGGGGTCATGCGTGTCGGTCCGTTGCGTTTTGTCGCCGTGGGCGGTGCCCGGGTGGCCGCCAGCCTGCTGGCGCGTGCTGCTGCGGTGGGCCTGCCGGTGTACGAAGGCTACGGCTTGTCCGAGTGCGCATCGGTAGTGTGCCTGAACCGCCCCGGGGCGCTGCGCCCGGGCAGTGCCGGCCGGCCGTTGCCCCATGTGCAGGTGCGCATTGCCGAGGACGGCGAGGTGCTGGTGGCCGGCTCGACCTTGCTCGGTTACCTCGGCGAGCCTGTGTTCGACGGCCAGTGGTGGCCGACCGGCGACCTCGGCCAGCTTGATCGCGACGGCTACCTGCACCTGGCCGGGCGCAAGAAGCACCAGTTCATCACCAGCTTCGGGCGTAACGTCAACCCTGAATGGGTCGAGGCCGAGCTGACCCAGGGAGGGGTCATCGCCCAGGCCTTCGTGCACGGCGAGGGCCTGCCGGGCAACCTGGCGTTGCTCTGGCCGCTGGACTCGCAGGCCAGCGACGAACAGATCGAGCGGGCGGTTCGCCAGTGCAACGATGGCCTGCCGGACTATGCCCGGGTACATGCCTGGCGACGCTTGTCTGAGCCGTTGAATGCCGAGGCGGGGACCCTCACGCCCAATGGCCGCCCACGCCGCGAGGCGATCCTGCTGCATTACCAGTCCCTGTTGTCCGTTCTTCAACAAGCATGAGGTTCGCCATGTCCTTTTTCGAAAACCTGCAAGCACAGACCGCCCGCGAGCGCGAAGCGCTGTTCGGTGTCCCGGTGATCCGCGATGCCCTGGGTGGGGTGGTGAGCGTGGAGGGTTATGTGGCCTTCCTGGCCCAGGCCTACCACCATGTGCGCCATACCGTTCCGTTGATGATGGCCTGTGGCGCCCGTCTGCCGTCGCGTCTGGAGTGGCTGCGTGGCGCCGTGTGTGAATACATTGACGAGGAGTACGGTCACGAACGCTGGATCCTCAACGACATCGCCGCCTGTGGCGGTGACCCGGACAAGGTCCGCGACGGTCGTCCTGCGTTGTCGATCGAGCTGATGGTCGCGTTCCTCTACGACCTGATCGCCCGGGGCAACCCGGTGGGGCTGTTCGGCATGGTCAATGTGCTCGAGGGTACCAGTATCGCCCTGGCCACCCAGGCCGCCGGCAGGATACAGGGTAGCCTGGGGCTCCCGGACGAAGCGTTCAGCTACCTCAATTCCCATGGCGCTCTCGACCAGGACCATATGGTGACCTACCGCAGCCTGATGGATCGCCTGGACGACAGTGGCGATCAGCAGGCGGTGATCCATGCCGCCAAGGTGGTGTACCGCCTGTACAGTGAAATGTTCCAGCACCTGCCACGGGCAGGCCAGAGCGAGGTGCGGCATGCGCTTGCCTGATTGCGTGGTGGTGCTGACCGGGGCCAGTGGCGGGATCGGCCTGGAACTGGCCGAGCAGCTATGTGTCGCCGGCGCACGGGTGCTGGCCGTGAGCCGGCACCTGGGCCAGCTGGCGCAGTTGATGAACCGTTTTCCGCAACAATTGCGTTGGCAAGCGGCCGACCTGCGCTGTGCCCAGAGTCGCCAGGACGTGCTGGCAGCCGCGCGGTCCATGGGGGGCGTCAACGTGCTGATCAATGCCGCCGGGATCAATCGCTTCGCCTTGCTCGACCAGCTTGACGAGGCGGCGCTCGACGAGCTGCTGGATATCAACCTCAAGGCCGCGCTGCAACTGACCCGTGCCTGCCTGCCACTGCTACGCGATCAGCCTAGGGCTCTGGTGGTCAATGTTGGCTCCACCTATGGCTCGATCGGCTACCCCGGCTATGCCGCCTACTGCGCCAGCAAGTTCGCCCTGCGCGGCTTTTCCGAAGCGCTGCGCCGCGAACTGGCCGACACCCCGGTGAATGTGCTGTACGCCGCGCCACGGGCAACGCGCACGGCGATGAACAGCAATGCCGCCACGGCGCTCAACCAGGCGCTGAAGGTGGGCGTGGACCAGCCGCGGGATGTGGCCCGCGCGGTGCTCGACGCGGTCCAGGCCGAGCGCAGCGAGCTGTACCTGGGCTGGCCGGAAAAACTCTTCGTGCGCTTGAACGGCATGCTGCCCGGGCTGGTTGATCGTGCCCTGCGCAAGCAACTGCCGCTGATTCGCCGCTTTAGCGCCCATCCGGGCAAGGAGTCAGGCAAATGAAACGTCTGCTATTGGCCAGTGTGCTGGCCTTTTCGCCCTTTGTCTGGGCCCTCGACCAGGCCGGCAACCAACGCCTGAGCGAGGTGCAACAGCGCTGGGCGCAGATTCAGTACCAACTGCCCGAAGGGCAGCGCGCCAAAGCCTTCGAGGCGCTGGCCGTGGACGCGGCGGGGTTTGTCCGTCAGTACCCGGGCTCGGCGGAGCCGTTGATCTGGGAGGGTATCGTCAACAGCAGCTGGGCCGGTGCCACCGGCGGGCTCGGCGCGCTGGGCAAAGTCAAGGCCGCCCGTGCCAGCCTGGAGAAGGCGCTGGCGCTGGACCCCAAGGCCCTGCAAGGGTCGGCCTACACCAGCCTGGGGGCGTTGTACGACCGGGTACCGGGCTGGCCCCTGGGGTTCGGCGACCAGGACAAGGCCGAAGCGATGCTGCGCCAGGCCCTGGCGATCAACCCCGATGGTATCGACAGCAACTACTTCTGGGCCGACCACCTGTACCGGCAGAACCGTTATGGTGAAGCCCGCACTGCCTTGGACAAGGCCCTGCGCGCCGCGCCGCGGCCAGGCCGCGCGCTGGCAGACCAGGGCCGGCGCGGGGAAATCGATGCTTTACTCAAGGCCATCGAAGACAAACAGGACTGAGCATGCGCCTGCTACTGGTTGAGGATGACGCCGCGTTGGGCGAGGGGATCTGCGATGGCCTGCGCCTGGAGGGCTACACCCTGGACTGGCTGCAGGATGGCCAGAGTGCGTTGCACGCGCTGAGCGTCGAGACCTTCGACGTGCTGGTGCTGGACCTGGGGTTGCCGCGCCTGGATGGCCTGGCGCTGTTGCGGTGCCTGCGCGCAGCGGAAAACGCCATGCCGGTGCTGATCCTCACCGCGCGCGATGGGCTGGAGGATCGTATCGCCGGGCTCGATGCCGGTGCCGACGATTACCTGGTAAAACCCTTCGACCTCAACGAACTCAAGGCCCGCCTGCGCGCTCTGCTACGGCGCAGCGCAGGGCGCGCCCGGGTGCTGATCGAGCATGCCGGCGTGAGCCTCGATCCGGCGACCCAGCAGGTGCGCTACAACGGTCAGCCGGTAGTACTCACGCCCAAGGAGTACCTGTTGCTGCACGAGCTGCTTGCCCAGCCGGGCAAGGTCTTTACCCGCGAGCGCCTGACCCAGTTGCTCTACGGCTGGGACGAGGAGCCTGAGAGCAACACCCTTGAAGTCAACATCTACCAGTTGCGCAAGAAGCTGTTCAACGGCTTGATCCGCACGGTCCGCGGTATCGGCTACCTGGTGGAGGGGCGCGCATGAGTTCGTTGCGCCAGCGCACGCTGTGGCGGGTCATGCTGTTGCTGCTGCTCGGCAGCGGTCTGTTGGCGCTGTACAACTACCACGACAGCCGGCATGAAATCACCGAAGTATACGATGCCCATCTGGCGCAGAACGCTCGCCTGCTGCAGGGGGTGATGAGCCTGCCGGTGCAGGAACAGAACCGTCAGGCGCTGTACCAGGCATTCGACGAGGCGCTGAGCAAGGCGGGGCGGCACCGGGTCGGCCACCCTTACGAAAGCAAACTGGCCTTCCAGGTGTGGGACGACCGCGCTACCTTGCTGGTGCGTACCCCCAGCGCGCCCGCATTCGCGGTGCCACCGAGCACGCCGGGGTTTTCCGACATGCTGGTGCAGGGCCAGCGATGGCGTGGTTTTGTGCTGCCGGTGGCGGAGAAGCACTGGCTGATCTGGGTGGGGGAACGCAACGATGTGCGCTACGACCTGATTGACAGGATCGTGCGTCACACCTTGATGCCGTTTCTGCTCGGCAGCCTGGCATTGGCGCTGCTGGTCTGGGTGGCCATCGGCTGGGGGCTGCAGCCGTTGCAGAACATGGCCCAGGTGATCCGTGGCCGTCACGCCGAGTCCCTGGACCCCCTGCAGCTGGTGCCGTTGCCCAAAGAGCTCGAACCAATGCAGGCGGCGATCAATCGGCTGCTGGCGCAGATCGAGCAATTGCTGCGCCGAGAACACCGTTTCATTGCCGATGCCGCCCACGAGATGCGCACGCCGCTGGCGATCCTGCGCCTGCACGCGCAGAACGCCCAGGCCGCCACCGGCGAGGCGGAGCGCAACAAGGCCCTGGGTTATCTGATCGGCGGTGTCGACCGCCTGACCCGGGTGGTCAACCAGCTGCTGACCCTGGCCCGCCTGGAACCCCGCCTGGCGCAGCGCAACTGGACTGAAGTCGACCTCGCTGTGTTGGTCACCGAGACCCTGGCGGAGCTGACCCCGTGGATCCTCGAACGTGGTCAGGAACCCTCCCTGGAGATCGCCGAAGGGGTTGACTACCGGTTGTACAGCGATGCCGGCGCACTGGGCATTGCCCTGCAGAACCTGGTGACCAACGCGGTGGATCATTCGCCCTCTGGGGGGCGGGTGCGGGTGGGCCTACACCGCGAGCAACAGGCATTGGTGCTGGAAGTGCAGGACGAAGGCCCTGGTATCGAGCCGGCCGACCTGGAGCGGGTATTCGAGCGTTTCTACAGCAAGGACGCGCCCAATGGCGCCGGTCTGGGATTGTCGATCGTGAGCACCGTCATCAAGCGCCTGGACGGTAGCGTGCAATTGCACAATGCCTCGCCGCGGGGATTGTGCGCCACCCTGCGGTTGCCGGCGGCGCAGGCCTGATCAGTGACGCTGGGCGATCTGGATCAGGTTGCCGCAGGTGTCATCGAAGACCGCCACGGTGACCGGGCCCATGTCGGTGGGTGGCTGGGTGAATTGCACGTTCGCCTTGCACAGGCGCTCGTATTCGGCATGGATATCGCGCACCCCGAACGAGGTGGCAGGGATGCCGTCCTGCTTGAGCGCCGCCTTGTAGGCCTTCGCCGCAGGATGGGCATCGGGCTCGAGCAGCAACTCGACGCCATTGGGATCATTGGGGGAGGTGAGGGTGAGCCAGCGGTACTTGCCCATGGGGATGTCGTGCCTGGGCTCGAAGCCCAGGACATGATGGTAGAAGGCATGGGCCTTGGCCTGGTCGTCGACGAGGATGCTGGTGACTACGATCTTCATCAGACTAGCTCCGTTGATTCCTCTCTCTAGCAAAGCACATCCCTGGCCATCTGTTGTTCAGGATGTATTCAAACAGTGCGTTTGAAGATGGGGCGGTGAAATCGAGAGTTCCTGTTCGTTCTAGACGCAGTGCAATTGTCATTGGGTGTTTGTATCGATGCATCTCCGCAAAACCGAATGACCAGCGGACAGACGGCGCAAATGCCTAATGCGAAAGTGATATCAGATCGCTTGCATGGCTTCAGCGCCGATCTATGCTCAGGACATTCCGTGAGCACAGGAGGCCCGGTCCATGTTCGAGTACCATCGCAAGTCCGACTTGATCGAGATTCAGCGCAGCCGGCAGGCCTTGGCGGGCATGGAGGCGAAGCTGGCAGCGATCAGCCGTTCCATGGCGATGATCGAGTTCGCGCCGGATGGCACGATCCTCGAGGCGAACGAGAACTTCTGCAAGACCATGGGCTACAGCGCCGACGAGATCCGCGGCAAGCACCATCGGCTGTTCTGCGACCCGGCCTACGCCAAGAGCGCCGAGTACCAGCAGCTCTGGCGCGAACTTGGCGAGGGCAAGGCCATCAGCGGTACGTTCGAGCGCCTGGACAAGGCGGGCCGCGAGGTGTGGCTGGAGGCCAGCTACATGCCGGTGATCGATGAACGCCAGCAGGTGACCAGCGTGATCAAGGTGGCCTCCGACATCACCCGCCACGTGATCGAGGAGCACGAGAGCGAAAGCCTGCTCAAGGCAATCGGCCGTTCCATGGCAGTGATCGAGTTCACCCCGGCCGGCCGCGTGATCAAGGCCAACCAGAATTTCCTCGATACCATGGGCTATCGCCTTGAGGAGGTGGTGGGGCGCCATCACGGGCTGTTCTGCCTGCCGCACGAGCGCGAGTCGGCCCAGTACCGCGACTTCTGGGCCTCGCTCAACCGCGGCGAGTACCACTCCCATCGCTTTGAACGGGTCAACAAGCAAGGCCAGACCGTGTACCTCGAGGCGTCCTACAACCCCATCTTCGACAACAAGGGCCGCCTGTACAAAGTGGTGAAGTTCGCCAGCGACATCACCCGCCAGGTCAGCACCCAGCAGACTGCCGCCGGCGCTGCCCATGCCAGCTCGGTGCAGACCGACGCCTGCGCGCGCAAGGGGACACAGGTGGTGCAGCAGGCGGTCGAGGTGATCGAGCAGATCTCTTGCGAACTCAACGACGCCGCCCGCACCATCGACGCGGTGAGCAAACAGTCCGAGGTGATCGGGCAGATCGTCCTGACCATCCGCGGCATCGCCGACCAGACCAACCTGCTGGCGCTCAATGCCGCCATCGAGGCGGCCCGGGCCGGCGAGCATGGCCGTGGCTTCGCCGTGGTCGCCGATGAGGTGCGCAACCTGGCGGCGCGCACCAGCAAGGCGACCCTGGAGATCGTCGAAGTGGTGCGGCAGAACCATGACCTGTCGTTGACCGCCGTGGCCAGCATGCAGTCAAGTCTGACCCGTACTGGCCTGGGTGTGGAACTGGCCAACGAGGCCGGTACGGTGATCATGGAGATCCAGCAGGGTTCGCGGCACGTGGTGGACGCCATCAGCCAGATCAATTCGACCCTTCAATTGCACTGAGGCTCTGGCGCAGTTCGAGCTCCAGGGTGTGCAGGCTCGACCGTAACTGGGCGAGCCGTTGCTCAACCGGCTGCCCCAGGGCTATGGCCTGCTCCAGCGCTTCGCAATCCTGCCTCACGCCCCTGACCTTGAGCATCCGCGCACCGCCCTTGACTCGATGGACTACCGGGGCGAGGGCTTCGGCTGGCGGGTTGGCGCCCAGTGCATGCAATGCCTGGAGGTCTTCGGCACTGCTTTGTGCCAGTTGCTCCAGCAGGCGCTTGACCAGCCGATCGTCGTCCTGGGTGAGGTGACGCAGTTGCGCCAGGTCGAAGCCGCTGGCGCGGGGCGCCTCTGCGGCCCGCGGCAGGCAGGCCTTGAGTGCCTGCAGGCCGATCGGTTTGAACAGGCATTCATCCATGCCGTTGTCCAGGCAGCGCTGGCGTTCCTCGGCCTGGGCATTGGCCGTCACGCCGATGATTCGAACCGCGGGCAGGTTTTCTTCGCGCTCCCGTGCACGAATCTGGCGGGCCAACTCATGGCCGTCCATCACCGGCATGCTGCAGTCGGTGATGACCACATCGAAATGGCCGTCCAGCCAGAGCGACAGCGCGGCCATGCCCTGGTCGGCGAGGGTCACCTGGTGACCCAGCGAGCGCAGTTGCTTGTCGAGCAGCAACAGGTTGGCGGGGTAGTCATCCACGACCAGGACTTGCAGCGGGCCAGCACCGGCTTCGATCAAGGCCTTGCCGGCAGGCTCGGTGGCAGGAGGCTCGGCGCCTGGCAGGCGCAGATGCACTTCGACCTGGGTGCCCAGGCCCTCGATGCTGTTCAGGTGCAGCTCGCCCCCCATCAGCTCGCACAGCTCGCGGCTGATCACCAGGCCCAGGCCCGCCCCCTGGCGTGCCTGCCGGCCATCGACCTGGGAAAAACTGGTGAACAGACGTGCCTGATCGCTACTGCTGATCCCCACGCCGCTGTCCTTGATTTGCAGCCTGACCTCAAGCAGGCCGGTATCAATCGGGGCGACAGCCAGCGACACGTCGATCCGGCCGTGGTCAGTGAACTTGATCGCGTTGCTCAGCAGGTTTGACAGCACCTGCTTGAAACGCAGCGGATCGACCAGCAGCCAAGTGGGCGAGGCGGGCAGCAGCGCACCCAGCGCAAGCCCTTTGAGGCGTGCGTTGCCTTCGAAAACCCGCAGGGTCGCACTGATCAGCTCGACCAGATCGCAAGCTACCGGTTGCAGCGTCATGTGGCCGGACTCGATGCGAGAGATGTCGAGCACATCGCCAATCAGGTCGAGCAGGCCAATCGCCGAGCCGTGGGCCGCCTCCAGCGCCTGGCTGTCGCTATGGCCGTGCTGGCTGTCCTCCAGTGCCATCTCGAGCAGGCCGATGACTGCGTTCATCGGTGTGCGGATTTCGTGGCTCATGACTGCCAGGAAGGTGCTTTTCGCCCGGCTGGCCTGCTCGGCATCGTCCTTGGCCTGGCGCAACTGTTCGAGCAATCCGCGGCTGAGTGCCAGTTGTTCCTGCAGGGCGCGTTGGGCCTCGCTACGCTGGTGGATCAGCTTGCGCAGGTAGGTGTTCCAGAACGCCACGCCGGCCAGCAGCAGGGCGGCCAGCACCAGTACTTGCAGCGCCAGGGTGCGGTAGTTGCGCCAGGGGCTGTCGCTGACTGCGGTGTTGGTTCGCCATCGATTGACCCGTTGCTCCAGCTCGTCGGGTGGGATGCTCAGCAAGGCCTTGTCGAGGATCGCCTGCAATTGCGGCTGCGCGGGGCCTGCGGCGAAGGTCGCCAGGGCCGGCTCGTCACCGTGCAGGCCGGCAATGCGCAGGCGGTGCTTGAACACCTGGTTGATGAAATAGCTGGCATTGATGTGCGAGCCAAGGGCGACATCGGCATCGCCGTTGGCCACGGCCTCCATCAGCTGCAGGGGGTTCTCCACCTCGACGGTCCGCAGGTCGCCGTACTGCCGTTCGAGGCCTTCGCGCAAGGGCGATCCCCTCAGCAAGGCCACCCGTAGTCCTCGCAGCGGTTGCTGCGGATCGAGGGGCGCTGCATCCTGGCGGACCACCAGAACCCGCGGGCTGATCATGTAGGGGCGGGTGTAGCGCAGGCGTTGGGCGCGGTGCTCGCCGTAACCGATGGCGCCGATCATGTCCGCCTTGCCCTGGGCGACCTGCTCGATCATGTCCTCGAACGACTCCGACTCGACCACCTTGAAACGCAGGCCGGTGCTCAGGCCGATACGCTCCAGCAGGTTCAGGGCGATACCCCGTGGTTGCTGCTGGGCGTCGGTGAAGCTCAGGGGCGCCAGGGTGGTGTTGATCATCACCGTGATCTGCCGGTGTTGCGCGATCCAGTCGCGCTCCTCCTGGGTCAGGGCATCGAGGCGACGGTCAAGCAGCAGGCTGGTGCCGCCGCCAGCCCAGCGGCGCAGGATGTTCAGCCGTTCGCTGTCGGCGATGCGCCCCAGGGCCAGGTCGACCAGTTGCAGCAGGCGCTGGTTGTCCTGGGTCAGGGCAAAGGCGAAGCTGCTGGCCGGGGCCTTGACGAAATGATCGACCTTGACCGTTTCCTGGAAACCTTTGGCAATTGCATAGTCGGTACTGATGGCGTCACCCAGGTAGGCGTCGGCCTCACCTAGGGCCACGGCGGCGACCCCTGCGAGGGTCGAGCGATAGAGGTTCAGCTGGACGCCGGGATAGAGGCGTCGCACCGCCTGCATGGGCAGGTAATGATCCACCATGGCCAGGCGCAGGCCGGCCAGGTCGTCACCGTCGCGCAGGGGCTGGTCCTTGCGCGATACGATGACTGGCAGGTCATCGGCATAGGGCAGGCTGAGAGCCAGTTGTGCATCGTTGGCCTCGAAAGCGTTGGAACTGCCCAGCAGATCGATTTCGCCAGCGCGCAGCGCATCCAGGGCCTGCTCGCGGCTTGGATAGCGACGCACTTTGACCGGCACGCCCAACTGCTCGCTGATCAGGCCGGCGTAGTCCGCGCTCAGGCCCTCGTAGTCGGACTGGCTGTTGTTGATGTCGAAGGGGGGATAGTCGGGGCGCGAGCTGCCCAGCACCAGGCCTCCGCGCTCAGCAAGCCACTGTCGGTCGGTTGCCGCCAGCGTCAAGGGAGGCGCCGCGCTCAGGGCGCGGGCCAGCAGGTGGCGAGTTTCGCTGTGCGGCTCACCCTGTACGGGCAAAGACGTCAGCGTGGCCAGCAGCAGGCACAGCAGGGCGCCCTTGATCATGATTCAGGCCACGTTGTTGCGTTTGGCCAGGTCGACCATTTCCACCAGTGACTCGACCTTGAGCTTTTCCATGATCCGGCCGCGGTAGGTGCTGATGGTCTTGGCGCTGAGGTTCATCTGCTCGCCGATCAGTTTGTTGCTCTGGCCGGCGCTGAGCCGGCGCAGCACTTCCATTTCACGGTTGGAAAGCAGTGCCAGGCGCTCGGTCTCGCTTTCCAGGGTATTGCTGTTGACCGCCATCTGCGGAAAGGTCGAGTAACCCTTGACCAGGGCTTTGAGGGCGAAGACCAGGGCATCGAGGTCCTCGTCCTTGTTGACGAAGGCTGAGATGCCGGCGTCCATGCAGCGGCGCACGTAGAGGTCGGCGGGCTGGCCGGTCAGGGCCATGATCCGTGGGGGCGGGTCGATCAGCTTGAGGCGCTTGATCACTTCCATGCCGTCGAGGTCCGGCAGGCCGATGTCGAGGATAACCACATCGGCCCTGGTCTGCTCGGCCAGGCGGGCAGCCTCTTTGCCTTTGCCGGTTTCACCCACGACGGTAAAGCGTTCGCGTTCAAGCAGCATGCGTACGGCGAGTCGCACAATGTGGTGGTCATCGACCAACAGCACGGATGTCATTCAGGTCACTCCTGTCAAAGTGCAGCCCGCTTCCTGCGTTGCATTTCAGGCGCGGGCCGCGGACTTGCTGGGCAGCGCGCACCTTACGGACATTCAGGACCCTTGGTAATAGGCGAGTATAGGTGTGTTGAAAATCCCGCACCAAGCTGTAGAAAATTCCTACAAACAAGGTTTGGGTACAAGCGCTCAGCCGCAGGGGGCGTGCGGCTTGAGCACTCGCTGGGTGGAGGCGGGGTTGTTGCCCAGTACCTTGCCCACACGAGTGGGGCGCATCACCAGTTGGCCGCCGCAGTTCGGGCAGCGGTCATGGAAATGCCGCTCGTTACAGGCACGACAGAAGGTGCACTCGAACGAACAGATCAGCGCATCCGGACTTTCGGGAGGGAGGTCGGTGTCACAGCATTCGCAGTTGGGGCGCAGGTCGAGCATGGGCAGGGTTTCCATCCAGTTGGAAGGCCCAGTGTGCGCCGCCCACGCTCACTCGGCAATCGCTTCACGGGCCGGGGCGGTAGAGATGGGCGTGACCGGCGCGGTACAGGGCCGAGTCGGCGAACGGGGCATCGCCCAGGACATGACCGACGAGGATCAGCGCGGTACGCCGGAAGCCCTTGGCTGCCAGGCGCTCGACGATGTCCGCCAGGGTGCCCTTGACCCAATCCTGGTCTGGCCAGGTGGCACGATGGACCACGGCAATGGGGCAGTCGGCGCCATAGTGGGGCAGCAGTTGCTCGACGATACGCGGCAGGTGGCGTACACCCAGGTGGATGGCCAGGGTGCTGCCATGGCGGGCCAGATCGGCCAGCTGTTCACCGGCCGGCATCGGCGAGTTGTCGCCGTAGCGGGTGAGGATCACCGTCTGCGCCACGTCCGGCAGTGTCAGCTCGCAACCCAGCAGCGCGGCGCTGGCGGCAGTGGCGGTGACTCCGGGGATGATCTGGTAATCGATGCCCGACTCACGCAGGTGGCGGATCTGTTCGCCGATGGCGCCGTACAGGCTAGGGTCGCCGCTGTGCACGCGAGCCACGTCCTGGCCGTTGGCATGGGCCTGGCGCATGGCCTCGATGATCTGCTCCAGGTGCAGCTCGGCGCTGTTGATGACGGTGTGCGCCTGATGCCCCTCGAGCACTGCAGCTGGAACCAGCGAGCCTGCGTAGATGATTACCGGGCACTGACGGACAAGGCGCTGGCCCTTGACCGTGATCAGCTCGGGATCGCCGGGGCCGGCACCGATGAAATAGACCGTCATGGAGGTTCCTTGCAGGTAAAGAGGCGGATTATCCGCCGATGGCCAGGGCCAGGGTAGCGCCGCCGAGCCCTTGCCTTGGCACATGCAGGCGCGGCGCAACGCCGGTGCGGCCGGCCAGGGCCAGGGCTGCGCTTTCGGCGACGCCCCAGCAGCCAGTCTGGGCGTACACCGTTGTCGAGCGCTGACTGAGCAGCGCTTCGAAGGTCGACAAGTGGCTGCTGTCGAAGCAGATGAACGGCAGCCCGAGCCGCTCGGCCAGTGCCAGCAGGCCGGGCTCGCGCGCCTTGGGTTCGATGCTGGCGATTGCCTTCAGCGCCGACAGGGGCAGGGCGTGGTTGGTCAGGGTCTGGCGCAGCAGCACCGCGAGCGTTTCGACCGGACAGCCACGGCGGCAACCAAAGCCGGCATACAACGCCGGCTGGGGAACAAGGTCGCGCATCAGTGCTGGCTGGAGCGGCGGAACAACCAGGCGCTGAGCAGGCCCAGGGCCAACCAGAACGCGGCGTTGGTCAGCCACGAAGCGATCTTGAACTGGGTCTCCAGCGCCTCGGGGGCCAGGCTTTCATGAACCGCTGGCTGTGGCGCGCCGATCAGGTGCGGGATCACCAGCAGGGCGACGCCGAGCACCTTGAACAGCCAGTGCTGGGCGAACACCAGCAACGCCAGGCCGGCGGCGGTGGCGGCGGCGGTGCCGATCCACCAGGTCTGGCGCTGGCCGAGGTCGGCGGCGGCGGTGCCAGGCAGTTCCGGTGGCAGGCCCAGGGTCGGCGCCAGGCAGAACACGGCGAAGCCCGCCAGGCCCCACAGTGCGCCGGTGGCCACGCGGCCCGGGGCGCGCAGGCTGTACAGCGCGGCGAGGATCAGGGCGAAGCCGACGGCGACCACGAGGTTGCCGCCCGTGGTGGACAGGATACGTTGCCAGCCATCTTCGGGTGCCCAGGCCTCGGCGCTGTGCTCATGGGGCGCGGCGGCCTCGCCATGTTCATGATGTTCGGCGGCGGGGGGGGCGGTTTCATAGGTTTCCGCCTGGAGAATCAGCGGGGCGACCCAGAAGCTTTGCAGCAGGGTCAGCAGCAGGGCGGCGAGCAGGCCGCTGAAACCCGCGGTACGGGCGATGCGCGTGATCATGCGGGTGTACTCAGTGGCAAGGGAAGGCGGCGCTGTGGCGGGTGTCGTGGGCGGCGTTGTGCACCGCCTCGATGTGCGAGAAACCGGCGAAGTACACCAGGCACAGGCCCAGCAGGCTGGCGCCGACCGCGACGATCAGGCGCTGGCTGAGACTGACGGGGGTGGCGATACTGGGTTTGGCGTGGGTGATGGGCATGACGCGTTCCTCTGCTGCTTTTGTTGTGGCAACGGGCAGGCGCGACGCCCCCGGGCACGGCTGGCCCAGGTGATACGACAGCGCCCGCCCACCGCGGGGTGTTCTGCAAGCATGTCAGGCCGGTCTCCGGGCTGGCGAGGTGGAGCGGGGCTCCATCGATCAAGCGCCACCTTCCCATGCCGCACGATGGGCACAGTGGTCTGGACGCTTCTCTCGCTTACCGTTGCGGGGGCAGCACCGGCCTTGTCGCCCTCTTCAAGGAGGCGCGACGCACCGGTTTCCCGTTTCACCCCCGTTGGGGGCACCTGAACGCAATGCGCTAGCAAATCACGGGGCCGGGCCTGCGTCAATCGCCGCGGCGGTTGACCGCCAGGCAGGCACTGCGTAGCCTTGCCGGTTCGAGGTTCCCGGGCGCTGGCCCGGGCTAAGACGGGAACGCGGTACAAGCCGCGGCTGCCCCCGCAACTGTAGGCACTGATGACGGATCGGCACAGCCACTGCGCACGCGCGGGAAGGCGCCATCCCACTGGCTTTGACGGCCGGCGGTGCAAGCCAGGAGACCTGCCTCGCAACGTTTTCGACTTTCAACCGGGCGGGGTGATCCGGTGGCGAACCCGCCAGGCCGACACGGGCCGTGGCTGTCGTCCTGCATGCCCGCGCCATTGCTGCCAAGGGCATCGCGACATGAAAACACTGGCCAAGCTTCCCGTCACCATCGTTACCGGCTTCCTCGGCTCGGGCAAGACCACCTTGCTGCGCCATATGCTCGACAACGCCCAGGGCCGCCGCATCGCGGTGATCGTCAACGAGTTCGGCGAGCTTGGCATCGATGGCGAGATCCTCAAGCAGTGCAGCATCGGCTGCTCCGAGGAAGAGGCCAACGGCCGCGTCTACGAGCTGGCCAATGGCTGCCTGTGCTGCACCGTGCAGGAGGAGTTCTTCCCGGTGATGCGCGAGCTGGTGGCGCGCCGCGGCGACCTCGACCATATCCTTATCGAAACCAGCGGCCTGGCCTTGCCCAAGCCGCTGGTACAGGCCTTCCAGTGGCCGGAAATCCGCAACGCCTGCACGGTCGACGCGGTGATCACCGTGGTCGACAGCCCGGCCGTGGCCGCCGGCACCTTTGCCGCCTACCCGGACCAGGTCGACGCCCAGCGCAAGCTCGACCCTAATCTCGACCATGAGTCGCCGCTGCACGAACTGTTCGCCGACCAACTGGCCAGCGCCGACCTGGTGGTACTGAACAAGGCCGACCTGATCGATGCCGAGGGCCTGGCCAAGGTCCGTGCCGAAGTGGCCGAGGAACTGCCGCCGGCGGTCAAGGTGATCGAGGCAAGCAGTGGTCGTCTGCCGCTGGAGGTGCTGCTGGGCGTGGGCGCCGAGTCCGAGGCGCATATCGACGGCCGCCGCACCCACCACGACAGCCATCACGACGGCGATGACCATGACGACCATGACCACGACGCCTTCGACTCGATCTCCATCGACCTGCCCGAGGCTGACGAAAGCCTGTTGCTCGATGCCTTGACGCAACTGGTCACCGAGTTCGGCATCCTGCGCGCCAAGGGTTTCGCCGCCATTCCCGGCAAGCCGATGCGCCTGCTGATCCAGGGCGTGGGCACCCGTTTCGACAAGCATTTCGACCGTGCATGGCGCAGCGAGGAGCCACGGATCACCCGCCTGGTGCTGATCGGCCAGGACCTGGACGCGACCCAGCTGGAAGCGCGCCTGCGCCAGGCCCTGGGCGCCTGACCCATGCACCTGCTGCGGACCCAGCCCGGCGGCTTTGTGCCGGACGACAGCATCGCCGACCTCGGCCAGACCCCCGCCGAACTGGTGATCCTCTGCAGCGGTGATTCACACCTGGCGCTGCTTGCCGAAACCGCCGAGCAGTTGCCGGCGGATTTCCCCAGCGTGCGCCTGGCCAACCCGATGCAGGTGCAGAACCATGCCTCGGTCGACCTGTATGTCGACGAGGTGCTGCGCCATGCCAAGGTGATCCTGGTGTCGCTGCATGGCGGTGTCGGTTACTGGCGCTATGGTGTCGAACAACTGGTCGAGTTGGCGGCCCGTGGCGTACAGCTGATCCTGGTACCCGGCGACGACCGTCCCGACCCGGAGCTGACCGGACTGGGCACGGTGGGCGGTGAACAGGCCGAGCGCCTCTGGCATTTCCTGCGCCAGGGTGGCAAGGCCAATGCACTGAACCTGTTCAACTGCCTGGCCAGCCAGTGGCTGGGGCGCGCCTACCCCTGGGCCGAGCCGCAGCCCTTGCCGCGCACGGTGGTCTATCACCCGGCCAAGGCCACCGCACGGCTCGAGGACTGGTACACCGAATGGCATCCGGAGTACCCGGTGGCACCGCTGCTGTTCTACCGCTCCCACCTGCAGGCAGCCAACACCGCGTTCATCGATGTGTTCTGCCAGCGCCTGCAGGCTTGCGGCTTGAATCCGTTACCGATCGCGGTGGCCAGCCTCAAGGAACGCGGCTGCCTGGACCTGGTCGAGGCCTGGCTCGACGAAGTGCAGGCCGAGGTGGTGATCAACACCACCGGCTTTGCCCTGTCCAGCCCCGAACAGCCCAATCTGCGCCCATTGCGCCGCGATGTGCCGGTGTTGCAGGCGATCTGCGCCCAGGACAACCAGCCCGGCTGGGAGCAGAGCGAGCAGGGCCTCGGCGCCCGCGACCTGGCAATGCACATCGCCTTGCCCGAGCTGGACGGGCGCATCATCACCCGGCCGGTGAGCTTCAAGGACCTGGCTTGGCGCAGTGAGCGCAGCCAGTCCGACGTGGTCTGCTACCGCGCCCACCCCGAACGCATGGATTTCGTCGCCGAGCTGGCGCGACGCTGGGTGACACTGGCGCGCCTGGACAACCAGGAGAAGCGTGTGGCCCTGGTGCTGGCCAACTACCCGACCCGCGACGGGCGCATCGGCAATGGTGTCGGCCTCGACACCCCAGGCGCCGCGTTGAATATCCTCAAGGCCCTGCAGGCGCAGGGTTATCCGGTAGCCGGCCTGCCCGACAGCGGCACCGAGTTGATCCACCAGTTGCTCGGCGGTGTCACCAACGACCTCGATCACCTTGACCAGCGCCCCTGTGCCCAGAGCCTGGCCCTGGCCGACTACCACAGCGCCTTCGCCGCGTTGCCCGAGGCCAACCAGCGCGCCGTGCTGGAGCGCTGGGGGCCGCCCGAGCAGGACCCGATGTTCCGCAGCGGGCGCATGATGGTCGCCGGCTTGCGCTACGGCCTGACCTTCGTCGGCATCCAGCCGGCGCGGGGCTACCAGGTGGACCACAGCGCCGTGTACCACGACCCGGACCTGGTGCCGCCGCACGGCTACCTGGCGTTCCACTTCTGGTTGCGCAACGGCTACGCCGCCGATGCGCTGATCCATGTCGGCAAGCACGGCAATCTGGAATGGCTGCCAGGCAAGGGCGTGGGGCTGTCCGCCGAATGCTGGCCGGACGCGTTGCTCGGGCCGCTGCCCAACATCTATCCGTTCATTGTCAATGACCCAGGCGAGGGCGCCCAGGCCAAGCGCCGTACCCAGGCGGTAATCATCGACCACCTGATGCCGCCATTGACCCGCGCCGAGACCTACGGCCCGCTGCGCCACCTTGAGCAGCTGGCCGACGAGTACTACGAAGCGCAGCTGCTCGATCCACGTCGCGCCAATGAGTTGCAGCGCGACATCCTCGCACTGGTCAAGGCCAACCACATCGACCGTGAACTGCAGCTTGAAGGGCAGCTGGAGGATGCTGCGGTGTGGTTGCCGCGCCTGGATACCTACCTGTGCGACCTCAAGGAGTCGCAGATCCGCGATGGCCTGCATGTGTTCGGTCAGTCGCCCCAGGGGCGCCTGCGCAGCGACACGCTGCTGGCCCTGGCGCGGGTGGCGCGGGGAGATGGCAAGGGCGGTAACGCCAGCCTGATTCGCGTGCTGGCCAAGGCCTTGGCGTTGGGCTTCGATCCGTTGGACTGCGACCTGGGACAGCCCTGGGATGGGCCGCGCCCGGGCCTGCTGCTGCAAGTCGACAGCAGCGCATGGCGTACCTGTGGTGATACCCGTGAGCGCCTGGAGTGGCTGGCGCTGACATTGATCGAGCAGGCATTGCAAGGGGCTGCGGCGTTGCCGGATGAAGACGGCTGGGCACCGGTACGCGAGGTGTTGCAGGCGCTGGTCGAACAGATCGCACCGGACCTGGACGCCTGTGGCGCCGCCGAGATCGACGGCCTGCTGGCCGCGCTGGCCGGGCGTTTCGTCCCGGCCGGGCCCAGTGGCGCGCCCAGCCGTGGCCGCCTGGACGTGTTGCCCACCGGGCGCAACTTCTACACCGTCGATGTGCGCAACCTGCCGACCACCACGGCCTGGCGCCTGGGGTTCGCCTCGGCCAACCTGATCCTCGAGCGCCACCTGCAGGACCACGGCGACCACTTGCGTCAGCTGGGTCTGTCGGTGTGGGGCACGGCGACCATGCGCACCGGTGGCGACGACATCGCCCAGGCCCTGGCGCTGATGGGCGTGCGTCCGGTGTGGGCCACCGGCAGCCAGCGGGTTGACGACTTCGAGATCCTGCCATTGAGCCTGCTAGACCGGCCGCGGGTGGATGTGACGCTGCGGGTGTCGGGTTTCTTCCGTGACGCCTTCGGCAACCTGATCCGCCTGTTCGACGCCGCGGTGCAGGCAGTGGCCGCGCTGGACGAGCCGGACGACCTGAACCCCCTGGCCGCCCGGGTGCGCGCCGAGCGTGAAGCGTTGCTCGGCGCCGGCATGGCGCTGGAGCAGGCGGCGCGGCAGGCCGGCTGGCGGGTGTTCGGAGCCAAGCCGGGGGCTTACGGAGCGGGCGTGCAGAACGCCATCGACGGGCGCCTGTGGCACAGCCGCGACGACCTGGCCGAGGTCTACCTCAACCATGGTGGCTACGCCTACGGCGCCAGCGACGAGGGCACGCCGGCCCGCGCCGCATTCGCCCAGCGCCTGGCGCAGGTACAGGCGGTGCTGCAGAACCAGGACAACCACGAGCACGACCTGCTCGACTCCAACGACTACTACCAGTTCCAGGGCGGCATGCTGGCGGCCGCCGAAACCCTGGCCGGCACCTCGCGGGCCAGTTACCACGGCGATCACAGCCAGGCCGACCGGCCGCGGGTGCGGACCCTGAAGGAAGAACTCAACCGAGTGATCCGTGCCCGCGCGCTCAATCCGAAATGGATCGACGGCGCCAAGCGTCATGGCTATAAAGGTGCATTCGAGCTGGCGGCGACGGTCGACAACCTGTTTGCCTTCGACGCCACCACCCACCTGATCGACGACCATCATTACCAGGGCCTGGCCGACGCCTATGTGCTCGACCCGGCCACCCGTGATTTCATGCGCGAGCACAACCCCGAAGCCCTGCGCGACCTTACCGAGCGCTTGCTGGAAGCCCAGCAGCGCGGATTGTGGCAGGAGCCGGGCGACTATCGCGAGAGCCTCGAGCAGCAGTTGCTCGCCGGCGAGGAAGACAGCTGAACATGAGCGAACCCGTACAATTTCCCCTGGCCGCCGTGGTCGGCGCCGACGACCTCAAGCTGGCCCTGTGCCTGACCGCGATCGACCCGAAAATCGGTGGCGTACTGATCGAAGGCCCTCGGGGCATGGCCAAGAGCACCCTGGCACGGGGCCTGGCCGACCTGCTGGGCGGCGGGCCGTTCGTGACCCTGCCACTGGGGGCGACCGAAGAGCGTCTGGTCGGCACCCTCGACCTCGATGCCGCTTTGAGCCAGGGCCAGGCGCGGTTCTCGCCGGGTGTGCTGGCCCATGCCGACGGTGGCGTACTGTACGTCGATGAAGTGAATCTGCTACCCGATCCCTTGGTGGACCTGCTGCTGGATGTAGCTGCCAGCGGGACCAATCGCATCGAGCGCGATGGCATCTCCCATCGGCACGCCGCCCGGTTCGTGCTGATCGGTACCATGAACCCGGAGGAGGGCGAGCTGCGGCCGCAACTGCTCGACCGGTTTGGCCTGAACGTGGCCTTGGAGGGCCTGCCCGCGCCCGAAGCACGGCAGCAGATCATTCGCCGTCGGCTGGCCTTCGACAACGACCCACAGGCGTTCTGTGCCCAGTGGGCGCCCCAGCAGACCGCGCTGCGCCAGCGTTGCCAGGCCGCGCGCGAGCAATTGGCATCGATCCCCTTGGACGACCAGGCCTTGGCCTGGATCACCGAGCGCTGCTTTGCCGCCGGGGTGGACGGCATGCGCGCCGACCTGGTCTGGCTGCGGGCGGCACGGGCCCACGCCGCCTGGCGTGGCAGTACGGTGATAGAGGAAGCGGATGTGGAGGCGGTTGCCGAGTTTGCCTTGCGCCATCGCCGTCGCGCCCACGCACCGCAAGCGCAGGCTGCCACGGCGGGCGAGCCTCCTCGGCCGCCGCAAACGCAAGGCGGGCAGGGCGCCTGGGGCGCGTTGCCGCCCCAGGCGGTGGCGACGGGCGTACGCCGCGAGGTACCGAACTGGGCAAAAAAGCCCTGAGCATCCGCTTGCGCCATGCCCAGGCGGCGGATGCCAGACCCCGTGCCGGCAATTTGACAGGTAGCACCCGGGGCCGCCCGCGTGCGGCCGAGACTGGCCGCATCGCCTGGCTGGCGACCTTGCTCAAGGGGCGGCCGCGCCTGCGCCGTGAGCTGTGCTGGCAACAACGTCAGGCCCAGGCGCCGGAGCTCTGGCTGGTGATCGTGGATGCATCGGCTTCCACCCGCCGCAACCAGGCACTGTCCCAGGCCAAGGGCCTGCTGGCCGGATTGTTCGATGAGGCCTATCGGCAACGGGCCCGCCTGGCCTTGCTCACGGCCAGTGGCGACAAGCCGCAATGGCAACGGCATGGCCTGAAGGCCTCGGCGGCGTTGCAGCCCTGGTTGCAGGCGCTGGGGGCTGGCGGCGGTACGCCGTTGCCGGCGGCGCTGGAGGAGGCGCGCCACTGGCTGCTGGCGCGGAGCAAGCGCCTGCCCCTGGAGACCCAGCGTTGCCTGGTGCTGACCGATGGTCGCCTGCAGCAGGAAGCACAGTTGCAGCCGTTACCGTGCAACACGTTGCTGGTGGATATGGAAATGGCGGCGGTGCGTGTGGGTCGTGCACGACAAATTGCCGAACAACTACATGCCGAATATCGGCATATCGAGCAGTTCAGCGTGGTCAGTTAAGCAGGTAGCTGCGACAGGATGTCGCAATTGAAAAAGTTATCCCCGTATTCGGGGAAAGTTACCAAAGTGCGTGGCGGCCACGCACTTTGTAACAGGCAGTCTTGTTACTTTGGCATCGACCAAGGTTGCAGGTCGTAACCTTTGCCGGACAGTTCGGCGCGCACTTCCTCGATCAAACTGGCCCATTGCGCAGGGTCGGAATAGACGCGCGAGGACACTTGCTTGCTGCCGATACGGGTGCTGGTCCGGTCGATCACTGCCAGGCTCAGCTCACCGGTACCGTTGGGTGCATCCCAGGCTACGCACTGGAAGGGTTCGAAGGCGTGGTCGGCGATCAGCAGTGCTTCGTTGACACGGAGCGGGGCATTCATGGTTCGGTCTCTCTCATGGTCCCAAACAGCGAAATATTGTTCCGCGGTGTTATTCCTGAACACTCTACAGCGCGGGGTTATTTGTACTGATGCTCCAGATCAGGGTTCAAGTCACAAGGTTTTGAAATTTTTTATTGACGATTCATTCGTCCGTGCTTGTCGCTCCCGCCTCAGACGCGCAAGGGTTGAGATAATTCCCGAGTGTGCCGTGCACACGGCTGGCGGGCTGACCAACGGTAGTGGGGAGCGTCAAGTTCATTGCTACTGTTAATTCGGGCGTCGCAACTGTCTGTTTATAGGTAAAAAACCAATAACTGGCGCCAAGGAAAGGTCATGCTTGAACCTGCATCCCACCGCCGCCTGCTGATCGTCGACCCCTGCGACGATTGCCACCGCCTGTTGCCGGGCTTGCGCAGTGTCGGCTGGGATGTCCGAAGTTGCACGCTCGAGGCGGCGCTGGAGCAACCCTGCGATGTTGGCCTGGTGCGCTTGCAAGCCTCGCACCTGCTGCACCCCGAAGCGCTCAAGGACCTGATCAAGCGCAGCAATACCGAGTGGATCGCCGTGCTCAGCGCCGAGGAACTGCGCCTGCAGAATGTCGGAGATTTCGTCTGCGAGTGGTTTTTTGACTTCCATACGTTGCCGTTCGATGTCTCCCGGGTGCAGGTCACCCTGGGCCGTGCCTTTGGCATGGCACGCCTGCGCGGCAAGGGCGCGGTGCGGGTCGATGAGCCCGAACACGAACTGCTGGGCGAAAGCCGGCCGATCCGCGAGTTGCGCAAGTTGCTCGGCAAGCTGGCGCCGACCGAGTCGCCAGTGCTGATCCGTGGCGAAAGCGGAACCGGCAAGGAACTGGTGGCGCGCACCCTGCACCGGCAATCACAACGCTGGGACAAACCGTTCATTGCCATCAATTGCGGGGCCATACCGGAACACCTGATCCAGTCCGAGCTGTTTGGCCATGAAAAGGGTGCCTTCACCGGGGCCCACCAGCGCAAGGTGGGGCGCATCGAAGCGGCCAATGGTGGCACCCTGTTTCTCGACGAGATCGGTGACCTGCCTTTGGAGCTACAGGCCAACCTGCTGCGCTTTCTTCAGGAAAAACACATCGAACGGGTGGGCGGCAATCAACCCATCGCCGTCGACGTCAGGGTTCTGGCGGCGACCCATGTGGACCTGGAAAAGGCCATCGCCTTGGCGCGGTTTCGCGAAGACCTGTACTACCGCCTGAATGTGCTGCAAGTGGTGACCGCGCCACTGCGTGACCGGCATGGCGACCTGTCGATGCTGGCCAGCCATTTCTCGCAGTTCTACAGCGCCGAGACGGGCAGGCGGCCACGTTCGTTCAGCGACGGTGCCTTGGCGGCCATGGGCCGGCACGAGTGGCCGGGCAATGTGCGCGAGTTGGCCAACCGGGTTCGGCGTGGCCTGGTGCTGGCCGAAGGCCGGCAGATCGAGGCCCAGGACCTGGGGCTGCAGGACCTGCAGGAACAGGACCAGCCGCTGGGCACGCTGGAGGACTACAAGCACCGCGCCGAGCGGCAGGCGTTGTGCGATGTGCTGAACCGGCACAGCGACAACCTGAGTATCGCGGCCAAGGTGCTGGGTGTGTCGCGGCCGACGTTTTACCGGTTGTTGCACAAGCACCAGATTCGTTGAGCAACCACGCTCCCGATTGCGGGGCCTCAGCTCGACTGGGCAAGATGCCCGTCCGCCAGTTCCTCCATCGTCTCCGGCTCGTCGGGCAGCTCGGTGATCACGCTGAAGTCGCTGACCTCCACCTCGCCGCCCCCATACCCCAACAGGTGGAAGGAAAATGCCTTGCGCACGGTGGGGTTGTCGAAGTCGAACTGCATTTCCAGCGGCTCGTCGGCCGTTACCCGCATTTCCTCGGGCAAGCCAAGCTGTACGTCCTGCTCAAGCTCCTTGGCCTTGAGCCGGATGTAGGCGGCATGGCGTGGGTCCAGCGCCCGCACCTTGAGACGTACCCGGGTGCGGGTGCCTTCGGGCATCTCCAGGTATTGCGCGCCGATCAGGTTGTCGGCCCAGTCATCCTTGATGCGCTCAGCCAGGGCAATGGGTGAGGGACCGCCGAACTGGTAGCGCAGGTTGAGCGGAGTCTGCAGCAACGACTGGTCGAGGCTGGCGGCCAGCAGGCCTATCTGCCGCCCGAGGCTGTCGTCCCCACGGCCGACGAATTTGGCCTGGTCGGCAATGAAACCGGGGCTTGCATAGCGTCGGCAGCGTTGCTGGAAATCGCACTCGCTGAGGGTGCCCTGGCCGTCGTGGTAGCGCAGCATGCCATTGGTGTAGGAAATCATCTCGCGGCCACTGTCGTAGTCGCGGTACAGCGAGCGGCCGGCCAAGGCCGCAGGGATTGGCAGGGCAAAGTAGTCGAGCAGCGAGGTGCTCAGGTCGACGTGGCCGTAGGTGCCCTGCTTGAGCCTGGGCAGTTGGGCCTGCTCCGGTGCGAGCGTGAGGTTGAAGCCCCAGGCCGAGGCCAGGCGCACGCCATCGATGCCGTGGGATTCGTCGGAGGTGACGATCACCAGGGTGTCTTCCAGTACGCCCTGGCGCTCGAGACCGTCGAGGAAGCTGCCAAGGGCATCGTCGAGGTAGGCCACCGCAGCCTGCTTGGGCGTATCGAAGCGTTGCAGATAGGCCTCCGGCGCCGAATAGGGCTGGTGGGTGCCGACCGTGAGCAGGGTGAGCATCCAGGGTTTTGGTTGCTTGCGCAGCTCGCCGACGTAGTCGAGCGCACCTTCGAAGAACGCGCGATCATCCTTGCCCCAGGGGAATTCCAGGTAGTTGTCGTTGGCGAACCACTCCAGCCCATGCACCGTGTCGAAGCCGATGTGGGGCATGATCCGGTCCTTGGCCATGAAACGCAGCCCGGCGCCTTGCAGGTAATGGGTGGCGAAGCCGGCCTCGCGCAGCTGGGCCGGCAGACAGGCCTGGTTGCGTTGCTGCTGGGTCAGCAGCTCGACCCCCTTGGGCGTGCCGTTGGCCAGCTTGTCGTAGTCACCGCAGAGCATCGCGTACAGGCCGCGAATGGTCTGGTGTGTGTGCAATACATAGTCGGGGGTGTTCATGCCGCGCTCGGCCCACTGGCTGAGACGGGGCATCAGGTCCTGCTGGTAGTGGCTGCCCAGTGCCTCGCGGTTGGGGCGCAGGTAAGCGCCGGGGATGCCCTCGACGGTGATGATCAGCAGGTTGCGTGCCTTGCCCGCTGCGTCGAGCAGCTTGACGCCATTGAGGTCGGACTGGGTAAGGCCGGCGCTGGACAGCGCCGTGACTGCCGGCACCCGGCCCATACGGCTCAAGGCCTGATGCTGCACCTTGCCCACTGCCGTCGACAGCGCCTGGTGGGTGAGGCCGTACTGGCGCCATTGGTCGGCGTCCGAGGGGGACAGTTGCTGGCCGCCCCAGTGCAGGCCGAACAGCGCCAGGGGCACGGCCCAGAGTCGTCGTGGCAATGACGCGCTGGCGGGCGATCGCCATACGCTCGCCAGCCAGGCGCCAAGGCCGGCGACCAGCAGGGCGGGGAGCCAGGCATGGGCCAGTCCGCCGCCGGTGGAGTTCTCCATGAACTGCGGGTCGATCAGGTAGCTCAGGTCGTCGACCGTGGGCAGCCTGCCGACGGCGCTGACCAGCTCGGCGGATGCCACCCACAGGCCGACCCAGGCCAACAGCAGCGGCAGGGCCAGCCACCAGGGACGTCGCAGCAGGAGCAGGACCAACAGGCTGCCGATGGCGAGGTCGGACAGATAGCCAAAGGGGTTGGACCAGCCCAGCAGGGCGCGCGCGGTCAGGGGTATCACCAGCACCAGGATTGCCAGGGCGGCAAGGCGGGCGCGAGGGTGACCGAGCAGGTTGTTCACGAAACTTTCCTTAATGCCATTAAACCGTCACAAAATTGTGCAGGATGATAACAGGCTGGTGCCGGGAAAGTCGGATGCTACAAAACCGGTAACCAAATGCCGGGCCCGTGCGCGGGCCCGGTGCGGTCAGAAGTAGTAGGGGAATTTCAGGCTGAACGAGAAGTCCGGCGAGTCTTCGGTCAAACCGATGGAGAGGTTGGGGACGATGGTCAGGTTGTCGGTGGCGGCGAACGTCAGGCCGACGTTGAAGTTTGCCGCGTTGTAGTCGCTGTTGGTGATCGACTGCCAGTCGCCGCCATCGCGTTTGATCTTGCTTTTGCTGGCGAACTGGTCGGTGACCGAGAACGACATGCTCATCCGCTCGTTCAGGGCGAAGGCGATACCCCCGCCGATCTGCCAGGAATCTCCGAGTTTCACGTCGCCTGGTACCTTGCTGTTGACTTCCGGGCTGATGTCGCTGAACGAGTCCTGCATGTTGTAGGTGTAGGACAGGCTGGCGAAGAGAACGGCCGGGTCGAACGTCTTGACCAGCGAAATCCCCGGTGTGATCGACCAGACACCATTGCCGGTGGGCAGGCTTTCAGGCACCGCCAGGTTGTCGTTGGCCGTATCCCTGATGAGCTTGATACCGTAAGGGTCCTTGCCGGTGGGGGCCTTGACCCGCAGAGTCGCGACCGCGTCGGGCCAGTTTTCCGACTCGTCGAGGAACTTGTAGGCGACCCCCACGTTGATGTCGCCGATGGCGGGGTCTCGGGTTACCGTGGCATCGGAGGCGGTGGAGCCCACACCGCTTACGCCGCCGGAAGAATAGGTCGACTCCCGGTAGACGATCGGCACGTTGATGTCGAACTGCCAGCGCTGGTCCAGGTTGTAGCGGGCTGTCAGGTCCAGTGTCCAGTTATCGGCCTTGATGCGGTCGAGGTTGATGTTGCCAAGGAAGATCGAGTCCAGGGCGAGGAAACCGTTGAGGGTCAGGGCGCGGGTGTCGTAGTGGGTATAGGTCACGCCGGTCTCGACGCTGAACTTGCCGCCGCCGAAGAAGCCGCTGGCTTCGTCATACAGGTTGGAAACACTTTGCGCAGGCTCGGAGTCGTCCTTTAGCGATTGACCATAGGAGCTGCCTGCATTGCCAGGGGTGCCTGACGCAACCGTCTGGGCGCCTTTGGCCGGTTCCGAGGGGGACCTTGTCAGGCGCCTGGGCGGCGGCGCCGCCGGGGTCTCTTCTACTTGCCGCACGCGCTGTTCGAGCACCATCAGCGCGTTCTGTTGGGCTTCGTAGCGTTGCTTGAGCTCCCGCAGCTCCTGCTTCAGTGCCTCGACCTGAGGGTCCGGAGCTGCGTAGAGCAATGTCGCGGGTGCCAAGGTACTCAGACAGACTACAGCTCTGAACGTCAACGATCGGTGCATGGGTTAGCCGTCCCTTCAGACTACATACGATGAGAGTCAGCGTAGATCAGTATCCGAGAGCGCGAAGGCCTTTGAGCTGGTCAAGATTGCCGTTCAGCGCGGCGTCAGGCACGTTGTCGCGCAGCACGACGTTGAGGGCCGTCAGGTTGCTGACCTGGTTGCCATTGCCGAGCAATGTCGCGTTCTGCATCAACCCGCCCTGGGCGATGCGTTGCAGGGCACTGCCCTGGTTGTTGTTGGCCACCACGTCGAGCTGCACGCCGGTGCCGCTGGCCGATACGCTCAGCGAGCCGGCGCCGTTGCTGCCAACCAGTGTGGAGCCTGCTGCCAGTACCTGGCCCTGCTGTGGCGTATCGGGTGCCTGGTTGGCCTTGGTGACGTTGATATCGACGTTGTTGTAAGCGGTATTGTTGTCGCCGGCGGCGCGCACTACCTGGGTGACACCGTCGGTCGTGTTCAGGCCCGCGCCGCCCGTGACGCTGCCGGCGCCTTGCGCGTTGGCAGCGCCGGAGCCTTTCTTGTCGATCATCGACACGTAGAATTGCGGTTTGATGGTCGATTGCTGGACCTGCATCGAGGTCTTGGCGCCGATGACATCGCCACTGGCGTTTTGCCAGGTGCTGGTCATGACCACGCCGAAACTGATGATCCGCCCCGGCATTACATAGCGCCCGCGCAGGTTCGCCAGCTCCTGGTCTTTCAGTTCAATGGGCTTGAACGTTTCTGCCTGGAGGGGCAGGGCGGCTGCCAGACAGATCAGGGTGAGCCATGCTGGAGTCTTCATGAGATGCTCCCGGAGCGTCGTGCTTGATTGTCATTAGAAGAAGTCGCTGCGGATGAAGCCGAAGTCCATCAGGTCAGCGTCCTTGACCGGGGTAAAGTTGTTGATCCGGCCCTTGGCGCTCAGCGGCAGAGGAGGGTCGAGCAAGGCATTGGTCTTGTCGTAACCCTGGCCGATCACGGCGAAGATGATGCCGTTCCAGCCCTTGAGGAAGTCCTCGACCTTGTAGCGCTTGTGGCCCAGGACCGGATCGCCGATATAGACCCAGCCCTTGTCGACCCGTTGCATGACCACGAAGTGCTTGTAGCCACGGATGTCCATCAGCACCACCACGGGTATACGCACGCTGTTCAGGGTTTCGGCAGCGACCCGGTAGCCGCGGGCACGCATGCCCAGGCTTTCCACGTAGCGTTTCATGTCGAGCATGGAGAAGCCCTGCACCCGTACCAGGTCCTGGTCGGCGTGAGCCAGCATGCCTTCGATGATGTGTTGTTCGTCCACGTCCAGCCAGTAGGCCTGGCGCAGGATGGTTGCCAGCGCCGCGGCGCCGCAACTGAAATCGGTCTTCTGTTGCACCAGGTCGGCGAACTTGCGCTCACGGATGCTCTGGATGGGCTTGTAGATCACCGCGCCCCCCGGCAAAACCGAAAGCGGCATCTGCGCCGCTTCGCTGTAGCTTGCCATGCACAGCAAAAACGCCAAGGCGATCATCCGCATGGTCTTGCCCCCTGGTCCTGTTGAAGAAAGGCCCCCCGAAGGGGGCCTTACGGTTACAGCGCTCAGAACGAGGTGTTGGAGATGGCCAGCGAGTTGCTCTGCTGGTTGCCCACACCGGCTGCGACGTTGACGCCGAGGTTGCCGCTGCCACCGTTCACCGAACCACTGAGGGTTGCGGTGTTGGTCACAGGGTTAGCCCAACCGGTAGGGGTCAGCACCTGGAACGACACGGTGTTGCTCAGGTCGTACGAGCTGGACTCGCTGAAGCTCTTCGAGCCGGACTTGGCAAATTCGGAAGCTTTGCTGCCCGATTTTTCGTACGAAGAGTCGTAGGCCTTTTCGAACGAAGAGTCGTAAGCCTTCTCGAACGAGGAGCTGGAGGACTTCTCGTGCGATTTGTCATACGAAGCGTCGATCGAAGCGTTCAGCGATGCATCGAACGAGTCGGTGCGGCTGCGCTCGTGGCGGCCGAAGTCCTGTGTCTGGGTCACACTGCCGCTTGCCGAGGCATCCAGCGAAGCGTTCAGAGAACCGCTAGCCGAAGCACTCGATTCGTGGCTGCGCGAACCGCTGGCGTCGGAGCTCTTCGAGCCACTGGCGTTCCAGCTGTTGGCTCCGGCCGCCTCCCAGCTCGAAGACGAGCTGCCTTCCTTGCTGTAGCTGGAGTCCTTGTCGTACGAGGCACTACCACTTTTCGTGGTGGTGAAGGTCAGCGTATCGACCCGGTAGGTGCGGTCGGCGCTGTTGTTCACTACCAGGCCTGGGCCATTCTGGTCGGCAGAGGCGGTGGCGGTGGCATTACCCAGTGGCGCATTGGAGTTGGCAATGGCCATGGTGTTTTTCTGCTGGTTCAGGTCGCCACCGGCAATGTTGATGCCCATGTTGCCGCTGCCGTTGTTGCCCGAGCCGCTCATGATGCCGGAGTTGGTGGTGCCGTAATTGTTGACCTTGTTGTTGTTGCTGTACTGGCGTACGTCGGCGGTGGCCGAGGCGGAGCCGAACACGAAGCTGTTGTCCAGGCTCGAGTCGGCGCCGGCGTTGGCGATGGCGGCGGCGTTGTCCTGCTGGTTGCCGGCGCCGGCCGCGACGTTGACACCCACGTTGCCGCTGGTGCCGGAGGCCGAGCTGCTCATTTCGGCTTCGTTCACGGTGCCTTCATTGTTGATGCGGTTGTTGGTGCTGCTTTGCTTGTCCCAGGCATTGGCGGTTGCATATACCGGGATCTTGGTAGGAGGAGGGGTGTGATGACCGTTGTTGTGGCCATTGTTATGGCCATTGTTGTGGCCGCCACGTGGATCGTTCTGCCCAGCTTGTACAGCCACAGCCATGATCGCAGCAATTGCGAAAACCAGAGGCTTGAGTGCCATCGAGGGTTTCATGGTGGTTCTCCGTACTTTGTTTTAGGTTAAGTGTTGTTGTTACCTGTTTGGGTCAATCTGCGACCCGGATGCTCAGGGTGTTGGCCGTTCGGTTTCCCACCCCTGCACTCTGATTCAACTGCACCACGCCACGGCTACCGGTGAATGCCTGGTCGCTGGTGCTGACCTGGCGATGGCCGGGTGTCTGGGCAGTTGAGTCCGAGCTGTTGATCAGCGCCACGTTCTGTTGCAGAAGGACGCTGTCGTCGATGCTTTGCGGTTGGGCACTGACGCTGATGCGCAGTGCGTTGGCTTGCTGGTTGCTGGCGCCGGCGCTCTGGTTCACGCCCAGTACGCCGTTGCCGTGGCTGAAGGCGTCGCCCTGGATGCTGGACCGAGCATCTATCGAGGGGTCGACAGGCGTGCGCAAGCGTTGGCGGATCTGGGTGCTGGCGTTGGCGTCATGGCCGATGGCGATAGCCCGGGCGTTGACCTGCTGTTGTTGGTCCCCGGCCGCCTGGTTGACGCCCAGGTTGCCTTGGTACTGTGCGCCTGAACTGTCGATGGTGGCGTTGTTGATCACGGGGGATTGGGCAAAGGCCGGTGCACTGCATAACGTGGCCAGGATCAGCAGCGTATGCTTCATGTCACTGACCCCCGCTGAGGATCTTCAGGGCGCCCAGACCTTGCTGGACGTTCGAATTGACCATGTTGGCAATGCCATTGCCAGAGCCTGAGGCTCGCCCACCGGCAATGTTCGGCAGTTGCGTCTGGGTGCCGATGTTGGCCCCGATGTTGTTGGTCTGTTGGGTGATCAGCGTATTGATGCCTGCGCCGCTGCTGATACTGGCGAAGTCGCCGTCGCTCAGTTCGTTGGTCTGCTTGAGTATGTGCGCGGACGGGTTGGTGTTGACGGTGACAGGGTTGGGGTCGGGCACAAGCGGGGCACGGGTGGCGATGCGCGGTTGCACATCACGGGTAATGATGACGAGCCCGTTATCGGCCTGGGCTGGCAGACTGAAGCTGGAACCCAGTGCGCATCCGATCAGCAGGAGACGACAGACGTTGCCTTTATCAAGTTTCCCCACGATGGCAATTCCTTCTTCGGCGTGTTGGGCCTGGGCCGCGTTGCCAGAAGGAGAGCAGAAGCTGTGCCGGTTTTTGTTATTGCTTTCGAATCAGTCAGTTGTGGGGCTGGAGCTGGTGCGTCAATGGATTGGTGTATCAGTGCTGAGACAGAGAGTCGTCCCATGAGCCGTCGGGCCCATTGAAGTCGGGCGCTGACGGGTTTTCGTCGAGGGTGTTTCACGGGCGTGACACTACCCCCGGATCTGGCGCAATGCGCGCAAATCCGGGGGGCATGGCCCCACAGGGTGTATCAGCGGCTTAACATTCGGTGGGGCAGGTGGGGGACTTGCCGTCCAGCAGGCGCTGTACAACGCTCAACACCGTGGCGCTGCGTTGCGACCAGTCGCCGTCAATCACCTGCACGTTCTGCCGGTGGCGTTGCAACCAGGCCAGGCTGTCGTTGAAGAACACCTGGCGCTCTTCCAGCCGTGGCTGACAGCGCAGCCCGTCCCCGACCCATTCGACGCCCTCGGGGCGCAGCAGCAGGTGCAGGTCGTAATGGCGCGCCTGAATGGCCTGTTCCAGCCACTCAGGGCAATCACCGAACAGTGCCCGGCTCCACAGGATATTGCTCAGCAGGTGGGTGTCGAGGATCAGCAATTCCGGTGCCTGCGCCCGGCCCTGGTCTTCCCAGGCGAGTTGGCCACGGGCGATGGTGGGGATATCGGCGTAGCAGGTATCGCGCTGCTCGCGCTCCATGAAATGGCGGACATACTCTCCGACCAGCACGCCACCGAAATGCGCCTGGATCTCGCCGCTCAGCCAGCTCTTGCCACTGGACTCCGGGCCGCACAGCACCAGGACCTTCATGCGCTGGCCAGCGCCGGGTCGCGGCGCCACTCCAGCCAGCCGCGCACGGCGATCAGGGTGAACAGGGCATACAGCGCGGCGGTGAGGTAGAGGCCCTTGTAGAGGAACAGGCCGACGAAGACCACATCCACCACCACCCATAGCGCCCAGCACTGCAGGCGCTTCTGTGCCATCCACAGCTGGGCCACCAGGCTGAAACCGGTGAGTGCTGCGTCCAGCCAGGGCTGGGCAGCGTCCGTCCAGTGGGCCATGGCGGCGCCCAGCAGCAGGCTGGCCAGCAGGCCGATCGCCAGGCCCTTGAACATCGTCATCGGTGCCAGGCTGGTTACCTGGCGGGCGTCCTCGACCCGGTCCGGCCGGGTCCATTGCCACCAGCCGTACAGTTGCAGCACGGCGTAGACCAGTTGCAGGAGCATGTCCGAGTACAGCTTGACCTCGTAGAAGATCCAGCTGTACAGCACCACCATCACCAGCCCGATCGGCCAGCACCAGGGGTTCTGCTTGACGGTGAGCCAGACGGCGATGACGCCGAGCGCGGCGGCGAAGAGTTCGAGGCCGGACATCGGCGATCCTTGGGCGGAGAGAGGCCGCGATGCTAACCGCTTCGTGCGCCACGCTTCAAGCGGTGGGCAGCATCCGGGCTGCCCGTTGCCAGGCCCTGCTAGACCTTGAACTGACGCAGCAACTGCTCCAGCTCCTCGCTCAAGCGGCCAAGCGCCGCGCCAGCGTCGCTGGACTGGCGGGCGGCCTCGGCGGTCTGTTGCGACAAGTCGGCGGTTTCGGTGACGTTGCGGTTGATTTCCTCGACCACATGCGACTGCTGCAGGGTGGCGCTGGCGATCGAGGCATTCAGCGCCCCCAGGTTGCCCAGCGCATGGTTGATGGCGTCCAGGCTGCTGCCAGCCTCGCGGGCCTGCTCGACGGTCTGGCGCGAGGCTTCGCTGCTGGTATCGATGGCCCGCACCGCGGCTTCGGACTGCCCCTGCAGGTGCTCGATCATGGTCTGGATCTCGGCGGTCGACTGGGCGGAGCGCTGGGCCAGCAGGCGCACCTCGTCGGCGACCACGGCGAAGCCGCGCCCCTGCTCACCGGCGCGGGCGGCCTCGATGGCGGCGTTGAGGGCAAGCAGGTTGGTCTGCTCGGCGATCGAGCGGATGACCTCGAGCACGCCGCCGATCTTCGTGCTGTGGCTGGCCAGTTCGCGGATCACCTGTACCGCCTGGTCGATGGTCGCCGAAAGCCGGTCGATCTGCTGCAGGCTACCGTGGATCGCCTGCTGGCCGTGGCCGACCTGGGCCTGGGCATTGCGCATTTCGCTGGAGGCCTGCTCGGCGTGCTTGGCCACGTCGTGCACCGCGTAGGTGACTTCGTTGACGGCGGTGGCGACCTGGTCCATCTGCAATGATTGCTGGGCGCTACGGGCCTGGGCGGAGCCTGCGTTGTCACCCACATGGCCGGCCGACTCGGCCAGGGCATGGGCCGCCCCCTGCAATTGACCGATCACGCCCTGCAACTTGCCATTGAAGCGGTTGAAGTGCTCACCCAGCTGGGTGATCTCGTCGTGGCCATGGGTGTCCAGGCGCCGGGTCAGGTCGCTTTCGCCGCTGGCGATGTTGCCCATGGCCTGCACGGCCTCCTGCAGTGGCCGGGCGATGCTGCGGGCGATCAGCATCACCAGCAGGGCCATCAGCAGGGCGATGCCCAGGCCCAGCAGCGAGGCGTCGCGCAACTGCCTGGCGAACTCGGCCTGCACGTCGTCGATGTAGACCCCCGAACCGATGATCCAGCCCCAGGGCTTGAACAGCTGTATATACGAGGTTTTCGCCACCGGCTCACTGGCGCCGGGCTTGGGCCAGCGATAGTCGACTGGCCCCGCGCCCTGGCTGCGGGCCAGGGCGACCATCTCGTTGAAGACGGCGAAACCGTCGGGGTCACGGATGGCGGAGAGGTCCTGGCCATCGAGCTTTGGGTTGGCCGGGTGCATGACCATCTTCGGTTGCAGGTCGTTGATCCAGAAATAGTCGTTCTGGTCATAGCGCAGCCCGCGCACCACTTGCAGGGCCTGCTGCTGTGCGGCCTCGCGGGTCAGTGTGCCGGCAGCCTCCAGGCCTTGGTAATGGGCCAGCACGCCGGCGGCGGTCTGTACCACGTGGCGGGTCTTCTCGGCCTTGGCCTGGTACAGGTCGCCATGGAGCTGGCGCAGCATCAGCAGGCCCAGCACCAGCAGCATGGCCACGGCCACCAGCAGGATCAGCCACAGGCGGCGGCTGATCGACATCGACCTCAGGGTCTTCATGATGCGTTACTCCAGTCTTTTTCTTTTTATCCAGGGCATCCAAGCATGCTTTGTCGCGGGCCCCCACTCGACCAACGGCTAATGCGTCGTTCTTGACATCCTCAGTTGCAGGTAACGCAAGCCTTGAAACATAGGCTCTGCTAGGATTTCGGCCGCGCCAGATGAAACCTTTAGGCGGCTGGGCATTTCAGCTGGCTTTGGTAGCGCTTGCGCTGTAAAAAGCACGCGCCGCGTGCGGTCTCAATTGTGTCAATCAAAACAAGCGGCCTGCCACGTGCAGCGTCGCATTTGGGGGAAAGATGGATTTGTGGAGTGCCTTGCAGGCGATCATCCTGGGCGTGGTCGAGGGGCTGACGGAGTTCCTGCCCATTTCGAGCACCGGGCACCAGATCATCGTCGCCGACCTGATCAACTTCGGTGGCGAACGCGCCATGGCGTTCAACATCATCATCCAGCTGGGTGCCATCCTGGCGGTGGTGTGGGAGTTCCGGCGCAAGATCTTCGACGTGGTACTGGGCTTGCCCACGCAGGTGCCGGCGCGACGCTTCACCGCCAACCTGCTGATCGCCTTCATTCCCGCGGTGATCCTGGGCGTGTTGTTCGCCGACCTGATCCATGAGTACCTGTTCAACCCTATTACCGTTGCCGCCGCGCTGGTGGTAGGTGGGGTGATCATGCTGTGGGCCGAGCGTCGCCAGCACCGGGTGGAGGTCGACCATGTCGACGACATGCGCTGGACTCACGCGCTGAAGATCGGCCTGGTGCAGTGCCTGGCGATGATTCCGGGCACCTCGCGCTCGGGATCGACCATTATCGGTGGCTTGCTGTTCGGCCTCTCGCGCAAGGCGGCGACCGAGTTTTCGTTCTTCCTGGCCATGCCCACCATGGTCGGCGCGGCGGTGTATTCGGGGTACAAGTACCGTGATCTGTTCCAGCCGGGCGATTTGCCGGTGTTCGCCATCGGTTTCGTGGTGTCGTTCATCTTTGCCATGATTGCCGTACGCGGGCTGCTCAAATTTATCGCCAATCACAGCTATGCGGTGTTTGCCTGGTATCGCATCGCCTTTGGCCTGCTGATCCTGGCGACCTGGGAGTTTGGCTGGGTCGATTGGTCGACGGCGCATGGTTGAGAGGGCTCGTACGCAGCGTGCGCCCCGACGCGAGGAAGGCGTGCGCAATGCGCGCCTGAAGGGGCTGGTACTTGCGGTGCTGTGCCTGTTGCCGGTGCTCGGCGGCCTGCGGATGGGGCTGAGTGGCGGGAGTTGGTTGCCGTTGGCGATGTATCCGGTGGTGAGTCTGGTCAGCCTGTTGTTGTACTGGCAGGACAAGCAGCAGGCGCGGACTCAGGCCTGGCGTACGCCGGAAAAGGTGCTGCATGCCAGCGAGCTGCTGGGGGGCTGGCCGGGGGCTTTGCTGGCGCAACAGGTGTTTCGGCACAAGACTCGGAAGGTTTCCTATCAGGTTGTGTGCTGGGGGATTGTTCTGGTGCATCAGGTGTTCTGGGTTGATTATTTGTTTTTGGCGGGGCGGTGGGGTGCTTTGATCTGAGGGTTGTAGTTGTAGTTGTAGTTGTAGTTGTAGTTGTGGTTATGGTTTTGAAAGTTGTATGCGCATTCATTTGCGATGTCGACGCTTACTCACCTTTCCGCCCTTACGGCGGGTCCCTTTTTGAAGGATCAAAAAGGAACCAAAAAATCCTCGCTCCATTCATCCGGCCCTCCGCTTCGCTCCGGGTTCCCTCACTCCGGCCTTGCTCCCGGGAGGACCGCGCTGAACGCCCCATCCTGGGGCGCAGCGCTTGACGGGCATCCATGCCCGTCACCTCCCTCCGCAAGACCTGCGTTCGGCCTCCTGAAGTCGCGAAGTTACGGGCGGCGCCTGCACTAACGCAGCTAGTCGCTAGTTGCCATCGAGGGAACTCTAGATCAACATCGCGGGGCAAGCCCGCTCCCACCATAGTTTGACTACGTGATTCAATGTGGGAGCGGGCCTGTCCCGCGATGGCGTAATGAAGAACAACATAACAGCCACTAACAAAACCAACATATCTGCTCTTGATCTGCTCTTGATCTGCTCTTGATCTGCTCTTGATCTGCTCTTGATCTTGCTTCTAAGCGCGCGGTAGTTCAGGCGACACAAATTGCGACTTCAGGAGGCCGAGTGGAGTTCTTGCGTAGTGGGGCGACGGCCATGGATGGCCGTCGAGCGCTGCGCCCCAGGATGGGGCGTACAGCGCGGTACCCACGGGAGCAAGAACGGAGCGAGGGAACCCCGTAGCGAAGCGTAGGGGCCGTATGAACGGAGCCGAACGGTTTTGCCTACTTTTGTCAAGACAAAAGTAGGTCGCCGTAAAGGCGAAAGGGTGACTAAATGTCGACATCTTCTACGAATGCGCCCACAAAAAACAAAACAATCGCCCCGAACCCGAACCCAACCCAAGGAAAAAAAGGAACCGCAGCGCCAGGGGAGAACCAACGCCACGGTCCAAGGGGAAACCCCGTCACTGCTGGGTAACAGTCGCCATATTGGCATTCCCGAACTGCGTAACAGTGGCCGTCTGACTAGCCCCACTCTGGTCGACAAACGCCTGGTTCCCATTACCCCCCTGGGTCACGTAGGCGAGGTTGACCCCATCGGTCTGCTTGATGGTCGCCTCGTTGCCATTGCCATACAGCTGATAGGTGTAGCTCTGGTTGCCACTGCCCGACTGCTCGAGGGTGATGCTGCCGCCATTGCCCGCGGCCAGGCCCTCGGCGTAGTTGGCGGTGCCGCGCTGGTCGGCGATTAGCAGGTTGTCGCTGCCGTTCTGCTCGAAGTACAGCTCGTTGTTGCTGTCGGCCTGGCGGGTCTCCATCTGGTTGCGGTTGCCATCCTGATTCAGCCGGGCGATCTGGCTGTTGCCTTCCTGGGTGAGGTTGACCCCGTTGCCATTGCCCGCCTGGTTGATCTGCGCCTGCTGACCGACACCGAATTGCCCGCCAGACTTCTCGCCCTTCCAGTTGCTGGCCATGATCTTGTTGGCGTTGCCCACCGTGCTGATGGTCAGGCTGTGGTTGTCGCCGGTCTGGTAGGTGAAGTGCAGGTTGTTGTTGCCCGTCTGGGAAATGCTGGTCACCGCCTGGTTGGTCTCGAACTGGTCCGACCAGCTGGCGTTGCCACGGCCGGTCTGGCTGAGACCTGCGCTGTTGGCCTGGCCGAAACTCTGATCGATGTAGCCTTCGTTGCTCTGGCCGTTCTGGTAGACATTGGCTTGGCTGGCGGCCTGGTTGTCCTGCCACACCTCCACCGAGTTGCCCGTGCCGTACTGGTTGATGCCGATGGTGCCGCCCAGGCCGTCGCGCTGGTCACCGTAGGCCCAGTTCTGCCGGCCTTCCTGGTAGATGGCGATATCGCCGTCCTGGTGGGTCATGTGCTCGGCGGCGGCCTGGTTGTCGCTGCCACCCTGCATGATCACGCTTTTGTTGTTGCTGCCGCCGAACAGCTGCTCCACCGTGGCGTCGTTGCCATGGCCGGACTGCAAGGTGGTGGCCTGGCTGCCGTACTGGGTGTCCTGCCAGATGACCGAACGGTTGCCGCTGCCTTGCTGGACCTGCAGGGCCTCGTTGTTCTCGCCCACCGACTGGCTGGCGAAGGCGTCGTTGAGGCTGCCGCCGGACTGCTGGGTGATCTGGCTGCCGTTCTCGAACAATTGCTCGGCGTAGCCGGCGTTGAACGAGCCGGTGGCGTTTTGCTGGATATGGCTGGTGCTGCTGTCCTGCAGCGCCATGTGATTGTGGTCGTGGCCAGCCTGGTTCTGCGTGGCCGAGGCGAACGGCGCCTGGGTCTGCTTGACCTCGGCGATGTTCTGGTTGCCCTGTTGGGACTGGGTCGAAGTGCTGTCGTCGGCCATGGCCTGGCCGGCAAGGGCCAGGACGATGGCAGCGCTCAGAGGGGCGAGCTTGTGCATGGTATTGCCTCCAGATCTGTCGATGAGGGCCTAGCGGTACTGGGTGATGTGGACCTGCTGGCCGTTGCCGGCCTGGGTCACGGCGCTGTTGAGCCCCGTGCCGCGCTGGTCGATGGTGGCGCTGTTGTGGTTGCCGATCTGCTCGATGGCGGCGCTGTTGCCGCTGCCACTCTGGCGGATCGTCGCGTCGTTACCCTGGCCCTGCTGGCTGATCGCGGCCGTCAGGTCGCTGCCTTCCTGCAGGATGTAAGCCTCCTGCGCGCCCCCGGCCTGGACGATCCGGCCGAGCAGGGCCTGGCCGTTCTGGTCGAGGGCGGCACGGTTGCCCGTGCCCAGTTGCTCGATCACCGCGACCTGGCCGGCGCCGGTTGGCAGCAGGCGCAGCACCAGTGGCTCGCCCAGGTCGCTGCCGGCGGCGAGGTCGGCGTTGTCCATCAGGTCGTCGGCTAGAGCCTGGCCGGTAAGGGCCAGGCACAGCAGCAGCGGGTACAGGGCGTTCATGGCATCCTCCCGGGGGTTACTGCACCACCACGTTGACCGTGCGCGTGCTGCCCTGGCTGCTGGTCACCGTGGCGGTCGGCGCGGCGGTGGGCACCAGCGTCGTGCTGTTGCTCACCGACAGGCGCCAGCGGCCGGTGACCGGCACGGTGGTGGTGCCCAGGGTCTGCACGCCGCTGGTGGTGGTCACCCGCACCGTGATGGTGTTACCGGTGGTCACCGAGGACGTTCCGCTGATGTCCCAGTTGAAGCGGTTGTTGGAGCGCGCCGTGACTGTCGCCGCGGTGACCGCGAAGGTCTCCTGGGCCGGTCGTGGCGATACTTGTACCGTGACCGTGCCGGGCGTCGAGGTGGCGCCGATCGCGTCACGGGCGACGTAGGTGAAGCTGGTGGTGAACGCCGCGGTGACCGTGGCCGGTGGCGTGTAGGTGATCACGTTGCCGTCGGTGCTCACCGTGCCGCGCCCGGCCGGGGTCGGCTGGGTGACGCTGGCGATGGTCAGTGGCAGGTTGCCTTCCGGGTCGGTGTCGTTGGCCAGGGCGTTGATGGTCAGTGGCACGCCGAGGGTGGCGGCGCTATCGGCCACTGCGGTTGGTGGACGGTTCGGCGCGACGTTGACGGTCACGGTGGTGACCGGCGACTTCAGGCCCTTGGCGTCTTGCGCGCGGTAGCTGAAGGTCGCCACCAGCGGCGAGGTGGCCCCGGCCGGTGGGGTGTAGGTCACTGCCGTGGTGCCGTTCATCACCACGCCGCCCAGGCCGGTGCCCGGCTGGGTGAGGTCGGTGATGCTCAGCGGCACGTTGCCGTCCGGGTCGCTGTCGTTGGCCAGCAGGGTGAGGGTGATCGGTATGCCGACACTGGTGCTACCGCTGTCGGCCTGGGCCACGGGGGCTTGGTTCTCGGCCTGCACCGGGGCGCTGCCGACCACCACCACCGGTTCCACGTCGACACCGCCATGTGCCGACTTGACCGTGATGCTGGCAGGCGGCTGGGCCAGGTCGTTGACCGTGAGGCTTTGCTGGACACCGGACTTGGACATCCGTCCGAAGCCCTGGACCAGCAAATCCGGCACCACGACTTCGTCGCTGGACCGGGCCTCGATAAGCAACCGCTTGGCACTCCAGTCATAGCGTGCCGTACCCACCTTGACCACATCGCTGAGCTTGCTCGACAGCGATGTCGGGCGCGTGGTGCCGGCCGGGCTGCTGGCGGTGACCACCACCACCGACGGTGGCACTGCCTGGCTCAGTTGCTGGTTGAAGAACAACCCGTTGTTGTCGGCGAGCATGCTGAACTGGCAGGGCGAAGGCGGCGAGCCGACCAGCGCCAGGCCGTTGCGCAGGCAAAGGCTGGCGCTGTTCGGCGCCTTGGCGAAGACTTCGACGCGGGTGCCCGCGGCGTTGCGCTGGTAGGTGGCGCGTTCCAGCGTCGCCGGGGTCTGCTGGCGCTGGTCGAGGACTTTGCCGGAGACGGTGAAGACGTTGGTCTGGATGGTGCCCGCCGGGCCCTGGATGCGCACGAAGTTGGTGTTGTTCGGGCTGCCGGTCACTGCCTCGGTAATGTTCGGGTCGCCGACGAAGGTCTCGGTGGCGCCGGTGTCCGGGTTGACCTCGGTGTAGGGGCCGCCGACACCGCGCAGGAACGGGCCGAGGTTGCCGTTCAGGGCACCGCTGAAGTTGCCGGGAGCACCGATGCCGATGTCGCGGGTGATGTTGATCGCCCGGCGGCCCGCCGTGGTCACGTTGACCGTTTCGACCCCATAGGGGTGGGTGATGGTGTAGGTGCCGGTGCTCGGCACCGAGGCGCGGATGCGGATGCGGGCGAAGCTCTGCTGGTCGCCATTGACCGGATTCTCGGCGGCGAAGGCTGCCTCAAGGCCGGCAACGTAGACCTCCAGCTCGTAGCCACTGTTGCCTACCTGGGGGATCTCGGTCTCGGCCAGGAACCAGAACATCTCCGGTGGCCAGTTGTCCGGGAACACCAGCGGCAGGGCATCGTCATAGACCCCGGGCTCGGGCAGCAGGGTGCACATGTAGGCCGGAGCGCCAGGGCCGCCCGGTGACCGGGTGCTGGTGGCGCGCGACTGGCACAGCTCCAGGGCGAGGTTGTTGGCGTCCTTGTACCACATGGGGTAACCCCCGGTGGCGAAGGTGTAGGGGCCGGGATCGACCTCCGACAGCGCGGCCCAGGCCGCGCTGCTGAGGGTGAGGGTGAAACCGGCGGCGCAGAGTGCGCGACGCGACCAAGTATTCATGCTGCCTCCTTGAAGGCGTGTCCTGTTCATGGCACCAGCACCACGTCTTCGCTGTCGCTGCCGCCATGGGCGCTGGTGACCTGCACCGTCGCTGGCGGGATCGGCGAGAGCCCGGTGGTCAGGGTCTTGACCGCGCCGTTGCCGCTCAGGCTGCCGATCAACGCACCGTTGCCGGTGCGGGCGGTGAGGGCCGGCGGGCTGGTCTCGTCGCTGCTGCTGGCCACCAGGGTCAGCTGGCCACTGCCCAGGCTGTATTCGGCGCGGCTGATGGTCACCAGGTCGGTCAGCGGCATCGGTGCGCTGGTCGGGGTGCTGGTGGCGATGGCCAGGCTGTTGTCGGCGGTCACCTGCAAGGTCAGCGGCAGGGTCGGATTGAGCGGCGATTGGGCGTACCAGGCACCGGTGCCATTGGCCTCGCCGAGGGCCAGGGTGGGGGTCTGGCTGGTCAGGGTGACCGTGGCGGGCGCCGGCGGGGCCATGACGAATACATCCTGCTGGGCGCGCAGGTCGCCATTCACGGTGTGCCGCGAATAGGTGCTGCGCAGCGGGATCAGCGGCGTTGGGCGGTTGACCGTGGACAGCTTGCCGGAGATGGCGAACAGCTCGGTACGCAGGTCGATACCGTTGGGCCCTTCGATGCGCACGAAGTTGGTGTTGAACGGGCTGCCGGTGACCGGCTCCTCCAGGTTCGGGTCGCCGATGAAGCGTTCGCTGGCACCGGTGCCTGGGTTGGTTTCGGTATAGGGGCCGTTGACGCTGCGCAGGAACGGCCCGATGTCGCCCCTGAGCGCGCCGCTGTAGTCGCCTGGCGAGCCGATGCCGATGTCGCGGGTCATGTTGATCGCCCGGCGCCCGCCGGCCGCCACCTCGAACACATCGACACCGTAAGGGTGAGTGATGGTGTAGGTACCGGCCACCGGCACATCGACGCGGATGCGTACCCGGGCGAAGCTGACCTGGTCGCCATCCACCGGCTCCTCGGCGCTGAAGGCGGCCTCGATCGCCGATACATAGGTCAGATCGATGCCGCGGGCGGCATCGACGATGGCGGCGTCGGCGGTGAACCAGAACGCTTCGTCGGGGAAGTTGCTGGGGAAGACGATCGGCTGGGTGTCGTCGAACACGCCGGGTGTGGGCAGCAGCGTACACATGTACGAGGGCGCGCCGGGAGCACCGGCGACCCTGGAGCTCACCGCCTTGGTCAGGCACAGGTCGAGCACCCGGCCATGGCTGTCCTGGTACCAGGCGGGGAACTTACCGGTGGGCAGGGTATACGGGCCGGTATCGACCGCATACAGCGCAGCCTGGGCCGGAAGCTGGAGCAGGCCGGCGAAGATCGCCACGGCCAGCGGGTGGGGTGTCGGTCGGTGCATGAGTTGCTTCCTCCTGCAAACGGGCCCATGGGTTGGGGCGTCTGGGGAGGGATCGGCAACTGTTGTGCCAGGTTTTGCAGAGGGGCGTCCAGGGCCTTTGCGACGAGGGTTTCAGCGTCCCGACAACGGTCTGGCGAGGTATCCATGGTGGGCGGGTGGCCCCAGCATTGGGGAATGGGGTGAGGCTCGGTCTCTGTCGTAGCTGATGACTGCCAACCAATTCTGACGCACACTGCCGAAAAATCCGATGCCCGTTGCCCCGCCTCAGCGGGGCACACCAGGAGCACGCAATGGCGCGACAACTTCCAACAACAACCGCCAACGACCCCCTGCAGCAATCCCGTCTGGTCCGTCTGAAGCTTGCCAGCGAAGGCGAACTGCCCTGTGGCATGCTGCGCGATGAGATCGACGCCTCCTGGCGGCGCAGCCTCGGCCATGGCCTGGACTGTCTGCAGGGCGAGCAGGTCGGCCTGGGTATTCGCCACGGCCTGGACCTGGACACGCTGCTGGAACACAACCGCCTGCTGATCGACGCGGCCACCCCTGAGCTGGACTACCTGATCAAACGCCAGGGCAAGAGCGGCATCGTCATCCTCGGTGATTCCCAGGCCAACGTGCTGACGATTGACGGCCAGAAGCATGTGCTCGAGCGCGAGGGCCTGCGCGACCTGCACCCTGGCAGTTGCTGGAGCGAGGCCCTGCGCGGCACCAATGCCATCGGCACGGCGGTGGTCGAGGGCCAGCCGACCCTGATCAACTGCGGCGAGCATTACCTGGATCGGCTCAGCCCGTTCTCCTGCACCTCGGTGCCGCTGCGTGATCCGCGTGGCGACGTGATAGGCGTGCTCGACGTGACCCGTGAAGGCGTCATGGCCCAGCCCCAGGACAGCCTTTCCACGTTGCTGCTCGCCGCCGGCAATATCGAGAGCCGGCTGTTCGGGCTCTACCATCCCGAGCATCTGGTTCTGGCCTTCCATAGCCGCCCGCAATACCTGGCCAGCGCCTGGCAGGGCCTGCTGGCGCTGAGCCTGGAAGGCGAGGTGATGGCGGCCAACGACAATGCCTGCCAGTTGTTGCAGATGCCACGCCAGGCGCTGCTCGGGCGACGCTGCGGTGGCCTGCTCGGCGAGCGTTCGCCGGCGTTTATCGCGCGCCTGTGGCAGGGCGGCGTCAGCAGCGTGCAGACGGCAGCGGGCGAGTTCTTTTTCCGGGCGCTGCAACTGCCGCGGCATGGTCGCGTCAGTGGCCCGTCCGCGATCGCCAAACCAGCACCGCCGAAGACCCAGGCACTGGAAGCGCTGGCCGGTGGCGATGCCCGTCTGGCGCGTGCCTTGCGCATGGCCCGCCAGGGCTTGGCAAACGGGTTGCCGGTCCTGCTGCTGGGTGAAACCGGCACTGGCAAGGAGGTGGTTGCCCGTGCCCTGCACCAGGCCGGTCCGCGTGCCGACAAGCCATTCGTGGCGGTCAACTGCGCGGCGATTCCCGAGGGGCTGATCGAGTCCGAGCTGTTCGGCTACCGCGACGGCGCCTTCACCGGCTCGCGCCGGGGCGGCATGGTCGGGCGGCTGATGCAGGCCCATGGCGGCACGCTGTTCCTCGACGAGATCGGTGACATGCCGCTGGCCCTGCAGGCGCGCCTGCTGCGTGTGCTGCAGGAGCGCCGCGTGGCGCCCCTTGGCGCCGGCGACGAGCAGGACATCGACGTGGCGCTGATCTGCGCCACCCATCGCGACCTCAAGCGCCGGGTTGCCGACCAGCACTTCCGCGAAGACCTCTACTACCGGGTCAACGGCGTGTCCCTGCGTCTGCCGGCACTGCGCGAGCGCGACGACCTGGCAACGATCATCCAAGGTTTGCTGGACAAGTCCGGAGCCGGCAGTGTGAGCCTCGACCCAGCGCTGGCGGCGCTGCTGGAGAACTTCGACTGGCCGGGCAACATCCGCCAGCTGGAAATGGTGGTGCGCACCGCCCTGGCAATGCGCGAGGAGGGCGAGCAGGTGCTGACCCTCGACCACCTCACCGACTGCCTGCTCGATGAACTGGCCAGCGGCGCGGCGCCGTCCGGCAGCCTGCGCGACAACGAACTGGAACTGATCCGCGCTGCCCTGGCCCGGCACCAGGGCAATGTCTCGGCCGCGGCCGAGGCCCTGGGTATCAGCCGGGCGACGCTGTATCGCAAGCTCAAGCAGTTGCGTGGTTGAGCCATGGGCGGACTGTTTTCCCGATTGATCGAATCCAGCGACCCGCAGTTGATGCGCCAGGCCCTGGCCTGGCTCTACGGCTTCGTGCGCCCGCAGCGTGGCGCCATCGGCGTGCTCCTGGGGCTGTCCCTGGGCGCCTCGCTGCTGGCCCTGGCGCAACCCTGGCTGGTCAAGACCTTGATCGACGAAGGCCTGCTGGCCAAGGATTACCAGACCCTCTGGCACATGGCGGCGATCATGATCGTCGCCGGCCTGCTCGGCACGCTGCTGGCCGGGGTCAACCGCTACCTGCACACGCGCCTGTCCGGGCGCATCCTGTTCGCCCTGCGCGACGACTTGTACCGACACCTGCAACAACTTTCGCCGACCTTCTACGGGCGCCGGCGCACCGGTGACATCCTGTCGCGGCTCGATGGCGATGTCGCCGAGATCCAGCGCTTTGCCGTGGACTCGTTGTTCTCGGCGGTATCGGCGCTGATCGGCCTGGTCGGTGCGGTGGCCTTGATGCTGATGCTGTCCTGGCAGCTGTCGCTGCTGCTGGTGTTGCTGATCCCGCTCGAAGTGCTGTGGCTGCGCTGGATGCGACGCAAGGTCGAGCGCGAAGTGCGCAGCCTGCGCGAACGCTCGGCGGACGTGTCGTCGTTCCTGGTCGAGACACTGCCGGCGATGAAGTTCATCCAGGCCGCCGGCCAGCAGCGGCGTGAGGCCGAGCGCCTCGATCAGTTGGGGCAGGGCTACATGGGGCAGCTGCTCAGGGTGCAGGTCACCGAGTTCTTTACCCAGGCGGTGCCCGGCACGCTGACTTCCTGGTGCCGGGCCTGCGCATTCCTGGTCGGCGGCTGGTGGGTGATCCAGGGCACCTGGCAACTGGGTGCGCTGATCGCCTTTTCCACCTACATGGGCATGGCCGTCGGTCCGGTGCAGAGCCTGCTGGGCCTGTACGTGGCGGTGCAGCGGATGGCCGTGAGCCTGGGGCGGGTGATGGAGCTCAAGCGGGAGGCGCTCGCGGTGCGCGAGGCGGACGATCCCCGGCCCATGCCACAAGGGGCCGGGGAGCTGCGACTGGACGGGGTATCTTTCGCCCACGACGGGCGCCAGGGTGGGGTGCTGGACCAGGTGCAGGCCTGTCTGCCCGGCGGCGCCAAGATCGCCATCAGCGGCGCTTCCGGCGTCGGCAAGTCGACCCTGATCGACCTGCTGCAGCGCTTCTACGACCCGGATGACGGGCGCGTCCTGCTCGACGGCGTCGACCTGCGCGAGCTCGACCTGCAGGCCCTGCGGCGGCGCATCGCCGTGGTCAGCCAGGACATCGTGCTGTTTCGCGGTACCCTGGCGCAGAACCTGGCCTACAGCACGCCCCAGGCCAGCCGTGAGGAGATCGAGCAGGTGGTGCGGCTGACCCGCCTGGACAGCCTGGTGCAGAGCCTGCCGCTGGGGCTCGATGGTCTGCTGGGCGAACGCGGCCAGCAGTTGTCCGGTGGCCAGAAACAACGTATCGCCATCGCCCGGGCGCTGCTCCAGCAACCGGCGATCCTGGTGCTGGACGAGGCCACCTCGGCGGTGGACGAAGCCACCGAGCGTGAAGTGATTGCCGCCATCGACCAGCTGTTCGCCGGGCGTACGCGGATCCTGATCAGCCATCGTGCCTCGACCCTCGCCGATGCCGACCTGCACCTGGAACTGCGTGACGGGCAATTGCGCAGCAAGGAGCCCGCCGACCATGGCCGCTGACCTGTGCATTGGCGTGATCGACAGTGGCTGCTCGGCGCAGCAGGCGGATAGCGTGCTCGGCGCGCGGCGCTTCTGGCTTGAGGATGGCGTGCTGTGCGAGGGCGAGCCGCTGCCGGATGCCCTGGGCCACGGCAGCGCGGTGCTGGCGCGGCTGCGGGCCGAGTCCGGCGGCCAACCGGTGCTGCTGGCCCAGGTGTTCGCCGGGCAGGGCAGCACCAGCGCCTTGCAGGTGGCCGCTGGCCTGTTGTGGCTGGTGGAGGCGGGCGCGACTGTGGTCAACCTGAGCCTGGGCCTGCGCCAGGATCGCCCGGTGCTGCGCCTGGCCTGCGCCGAGGCCGTGGCCGCTGGCGTGCTGCTGTGCGCCTCCAGTCCGGCGCGGGGCGAGCCGGTGTATCCGGCCAGTTATCCCGGGGTCATTCGCGTAACTGGCGATGCTCGCTGCGCCGCTGGGCAATGGTCGTGGCTGGGCACTCCCCAGGCCGACTTCGGCGCGGCGGTTGGCGCCGCTGGGTTGGCCGGGGCCAGTCTGGCCTGTGCCGCGTTCACTGGGCGGGTGGCGGCCCTGCTGGGCGAGGAGCCCGGCATGACGCGGCAGGCACTGTTGCACTGGCTGGAGCGGCACGCGGCGTTCGTCGGCCCTGAGCGCAAGGAGTCGACCGATGCCTGAACCGAGCATCCTGGTACTCGGTGCCGGACCTGCGGGGGCGACTACTGCCCTGGGGCTGCGGCGGATGGGCTACCCCGTCACCGTGGTGTCCGACTGGCGCCGTTTCGCCGCGGTGGAAGGTGTTTCGCAACGTGTGCTGGAGGGCTTGCGCCATGCGGGCCTGGGCGCTGCCCTGGCCGAGGCGACCACGCCGGCCACGCGGCAGGTGCACTGGAACGGTGAGCGGCTGCAACCGAACCAGGAGTGGCTGCTGGATCGCCAGCGCTTCGACCAGGCACTGCGTGATGACTTGAATCGTGCCGGTGTCGAGCTCGTCGAAGGGCGTGTGCGCGAAGTGGAGCAGGGGCAGGGGTATCGTGTCCAGTTGGACGACGGGCGTACCTTGCACGGTGTTTTCCTGGTCGAGGCCCGTGGTCGTCAGGCCCCGTTGAGCGAAGGTCGCCTGCGCGGGCCGGAGACGGTCAGCCTGCTCAACCTCTGGCAGGCCGAGCCCGGCACTCCGGCCTCGGCAGTAGAGAGCCTGGACGACGGCTGGGCCTGGATGGCGCGGCTGGCCGATGGCCGCTGCTACTGGCAGGTGACGCTGGACGTGACGGCGGCGCGGCTGCCGGGCAAGACGGCGTTGCCCGAATACTGTGCCGGGCGCCGCCGTGGCTCGGCGCTGGTGGCGCAACTGTTCGGCGAGCAGGCCTTCGCCCCTGCCCAGGTGCATGCACGCAGCAGCACAGCGATTCTTGTCGGCAACTGCGCGGGCCGTGATTGGCTACGGGTTGGCGATGCGGCGATGGCGGTTGATCCGTTGTCGGGCAATGGCATCTTCCAGTCCTTGTCCTCGGCGCTGCAGGCGCCCGTGGTGATCAATACCCTGCTGCAACGGCCCGGGCAGGCAGCCGTGGCGCAGCGCTTCCATCAAACGCGGATCGAACAGCTGTTCCTGCGTTTCGCCCGGATCGGGCGCGACTTCTACGCCCAGGAAGCGCAGCGTGGCGAACAGCCGTTCTGGGCCCGGCGCCGGTGCTGGCCAGATGCGCAGCCGCTGCACGCGGCGGCAAACTGGCAGGCGGTGCGGGTGGAGCGCCGCCCGGTGCTGCGCGAGGGTTGGGTGGAGGAGGCCGAAGTAGTGGTGACGGCTGATCAGCCGCTGGGGGTGTGGCACCTGCAAGGTATCGAGCTGGCGCCGGTGGTACGCGGGGTGCAGGCCGGCATCGGCCTGGAGCGCCTGGTGACACAGACGCACCAGCCGATGATTGCGCGTTGGTTGCGCGAACAGGGTTTTTGCTGAGGACTCATCGCGGGGCAAGCCCGCTCCCACCGGTGCTGCATCAGCCAGCAAACCCCGCGATAGGGCCGCTGGCTTAGAAGAATGTCCCCACCACCAGTTGCAGGTAGGCCCCGCTATCCCGGCCACCCAACTGCACGCCGCCATCCTGCGCGCTGCGCTGCGGGGTGTAGAACCCCACCAGCGGGCTGATCAGCCAATGCTCGTTGACCATCCACTCCACATACAGGTACACCTCGCGCCCACCCAGGTTGCCCTGGTCGGTGCTGAGCGGGTCGAAGTCGAAGTACAGCGCGCCCACGGTCAGCCCCTCCCGTGGCGTGGCCTTGAGCGCCACATGGTGCACCTGGGTATTGCTGTTGAATGGCCCGGCGTAGTTGGCCGCCACCTCGCCCTGGAACCAGGTGCCATAGCCCCGGCTCAGGCCATAGAACAGCGGGTCGAAGTGCTCCGAGAAGCGGCTGTAGCGGTAGGTGGCGGTGGGCGACCAGGGCAGCCCGGAGAAGGTCCAGTTGCCCTCCAGGTACCAGGCGTTCTCGCGCCCGTCGGTGCGGTCCTGGGTGACATACTCGGCGGCCAGTTCGAGGTCTTTCACTCCCAGGTTGCCACGCCCGCGCAGGCTCACCGTGTCCATGCCGTCGCGGTGTTCCAGGCCAAGGATCTCGGCGTAGCGGCGGTCGACATCCAGGCCACGGATCCAGCTCAGGCCCACGGTGCCCGCGTCGGCGACATGCTCGAGGTTGGCCACCGCCATGGAGGTGTCGGCCTGGAACGGGTTGTCGGACTTGAGCCACATCAGGTCGCCACGCCAGCCCTGCTTGCCGCCCAGACGTAACACGGCGGTGCGGTCGAACGCCTTGCGCGCCGCCAGGTAGTAGGCGCCGCCACGGTCGAAATCGGCGCCCAGGTCGACGTTGCCGGCATTGACCGGGTCGCCCTGGATCAGGAAACCGTCGCCGAGGGTGATGACCTGGCGCCCGCCGGAGAGATCGATGCCGTCTTCGCCAAGCGCCGGAAACAGGGTGCCCGAGCGCCATCCAAGGTAAGCGTCCTCGACGCCGGTGCGACGTTCGTCACCGAGGGTGAAACCCGCGGCGTCGCCATCGCCCCAGGTGGCCGAACTGAGCAGGCTGAAGGCGCCGTAAAGCGTGCCGTTGCTGGCCAGCGCCTGGCTGGCGCTCAGGCCGTACTTGACGTAGCCCTCGCGCCAGTTGCTGCTGCCGGCCTGGCGGTTGCCGAACTGGTCGAAGCTTTCGTCGCTGTGGAATACGCCGAACAGCGCTTCGAGGTTGGCGTCCAGTGTGGTGCCGGCGTGGTTGTAGAGTTCGTGGGCCTGGGTGAAGGGAGAGGCCAGCAGCAGGGCCAACGTGCAGGCGAGCTTGTGCGTCATGGTGTGCTCCATGTTTTTGTTGTTTTCTGGCTTTTTCATTGACTGACCGGACCTTATCGCCGGCTTTCCGGCGATAAGGTCAGCACCGGTGAAATCAGAACTTGATCAGCACCGACTTCAGCTCGGTGTAGTGCTCGATTGCCGCCGCGCCCATCTCGCGGCCGACGCCGGAGAGCTTGTAGCCGCCGAACGGCAGCGCCGGGTCCAGCGCGCTGTGACAGTTCACCCACACCGACCCGGACTTGATCCGCGGGATCATCCGGTGCACCGCGGCCAGGTCGTTGGACCAGATGCTCGCGCCCAGCCCGTAGGGGTTGTCATTGGCCAGGCCCACCACCTCGTCGAGGTCGTCGAATGGCATGGCCACCAGCACCGGGCCGAAGATTTCCTCCTGCACCAGGCGGTGGCGCTGGTCGACATCGACGATCACCGTCGGCTTGACGAAGTAGCCCGGGCCGAAGCCTTCGCCGCCGCAGGCGATGGTCGCGCCCAACTCGCGACCCAGGTCGATGTAGCCGGTGACCCGCTCCTGCTGCCGGGCCGAGATCAGCGGGCCCATCTGTACGCTAGGGTCCAGGCCGTTGCCCAGTTTCATGGCATTGGCGATGCCGGCGATATCGGCCACCACGTTGTCGAAGTGCTTGCGGTGCACATACAGCCGGGAGCCGGCGCAGCACACCTGGCCCTGGTTGAAGAAGATCGCCGTGGCGGCTCCGGCGGCGGCCGCCTGCAGGTTGGCGTCGGGCAGGACGATGGTCGGCGACTTGCCGCCCAGTTCGAGGGTGACGCGGGTCATGTTGTCCATGGCCGCCTTGCCGATCAGCTTGCCGACTTCGGTGGAGCCGGTGAAGGTCAGCTTGTTTACGCCCGGGTGGCGGCTCAGCGCGGCACCGGCGTTCAGCCCGGTGCCGGTGATCACGTTGAACACGCCGTCCGGGTAGCCGGCCTCGCTTACCAGTTCGGCGAGCTTGAGCGCGGTCAGCGGGGTTTCATCGGCAGGCTTGAGCACCACCGTGCAGCCGGTGGCCAGTGCCGGGCCGAGCTTCCAGCAGGCCAGCAGCAGCGGGAAATTCCAGGCGACGATGGCGCCGACCACGCCCACCGCCTCGCGGCGCACGAACGCGTGGAAGTCGTCATTGGGCATCAGCGGCAGCGACGGCTCGACCGTGCTGCCTTCGAGCTTGGTCGCCCAACCGGCCATGTAGCGCAGGAAGTCGATGGCCAGTTGCACGTCCATCACTTGGGCCACGGCGGCACTCTTGCCGTTGTTCAGGCATTCCAGCTCGGCCAGCTCCTGGGCATCGCGCTGCATCAGGTCGGCCAGGCGCCACAGCAGGTTCTGCCGCTCACGCGGACGCATCCGGCTCCAGGCCGAGTGTTCGAACGCCTGGCGGGCGGCCTGCACGGCGCGGTCCACATCCTGTGCCTCGGCCGCGGGCACCTCGGCGAGGACCTCGCCACTGGCCGGGTTGCGCAAGGTCATGGTGCGGCCGCTGGCGGCGTCCTGCCAGTCGGCGCCAATGCGCATCTTCAGCGGGTGTGCGAGGAAGGCACGGGTGGCGGGCAGGATCGGCAGGTCGGAATGCATGGGGCGGTGCCTCTTGTCATGGTTGTGACCAGGGCAGGGCAATGGGCGTGCCAAGCCGGGCAACGCGTTCACAGCCCTTGATACATGTGGTTTTCGCGTTACATGGCATGCAGTCAGGGAGGCTTGAGCTGTTGCACATTGAGACTGAGTGAGACGGAGATGAAACGGACCGCTGTGCGGGCCAATCGCCGGCAAGCCGGCTCCCACAGGTACGGCGTTGGACTCGAAGGTGGCTAGATCCCTGTGGGAGCTGGCCTGCGCAGCAGGCCCTGTGTCTCAAGGTGAAACACCCCGTCGCGAAATGGCACGTTCGGTCACAGCCTGCGCTGCTGGGGTTTGCCCCGGCTCTGCGCTCAAATCGTTGATGCAAAACATATTTGCCGCAACTGGCACACTTCCTGTATCGCTACTGTCAGATGCACACCGCAGCGTGCGAATAACGATAAGAACGATACCGTGGAGGTCTGACCTTGAAGACAACTCGACTCCGGCGGCAGGCGGGCACACTGGCGCTGGTCGCCACCGCACTGCTGTCCGCCCAGGCCATGGCGGCCGAGCAGGGCCCGAGCCTGTTGCAGAACAAGTGCATGGGGTGCCATATCCCCGAAGGCAACGACAGCTACAGCCGCATCAGCCACCAGCGCAAGACCCCCGAGGGCTGGCTGATGAGCATCGCCCGCATGCAGGTGATGCATGGCTTGCAGATCAGCGACGACGACCGCCGCACCCTGGTCAAGTACCTGGCCGACAAGCAGGGCCTGGCGCCCAGCGAGACCGACGGTGTGCGCTACGCCATGGAACGCCGGCTCAATACCGTCGAACACTTCGATGACCAGCTCAGCCAGATGTGCGGCCGCTGCCACTCCGGCGCCCGTGTCGCCCTGCAACGGCGCCCGGCCAAGGAGTGGGAGCACCTGGTCAACTTCCACCTCGGCCAATGGCCGTCCCTCGAATACCAGGCCCAGGCCCGCGACCGCGACTGGCTGGACATCGCCCTCAAGCAGATGGTGCCCGACCTGGCCAAGCGCTTCCCCCTCGACAACCCGGCCTGGGCCGAGTGGCTCAAGGCCCGGCCCGAGTCCAAGGTCCTGTCCGGACAGTGGGCGTTCAGCGGCCATATGCTGGCCAAGGGTGACGTGCGTGGGGTGATGACGGTCAGCGCCGAGCAGGGCGATACCTTCAAGGTCGAGGTCAAGGGCGCCTACGCCGACGGCACGCCGTTCAACGGCAGCGGTTCGGCGATCCTCTACAACGGCTATGAATGGCGCGGCAACGTCAAGGTGGGCGAGGCCAACCTCCGCCAGGTGTTCGCCGCCATCGGCGGGCAGATGAAGGGCCGCATGTTCGAGGCCGAGCACGACGAGCGCGGCCTGGACTTCAGTGCGGCGAAGGCCGGGCAGGGGCGCCTGCTGGCGGTGCAGCCGGCGTTCATCAAGGCTGGCAGCGACAGCGAGATCACCCTGGTGGGCAGCGACCTGTCCGGCAAGCCCGAGCTGGGCGCGGGCGTCGAAGTGATCGAAGTGCTGGAGTCGACGCCGACGCTGATCCGGGTCAAGGCCCGCGCCGCCAAGGATGCCGCCGCCGGCCCCCGCGAGGTGGCGGTGGGCGCGCTCAAGGGCGTGCAACTGGCGGTGTACGACAAGGTCGATGAGGTCAAGGTGGTGCCGGCGTTCTCCATTGCCCGCATCGGCGAGAACGGCGCCTCGGTGCCCAAGGTGCAAGGTCGCTTCGAGGCTGAAGCCTGGGGCAAGGACGCCAGTGGCCAGCCGCTGCGCATCGGCTACCTGCCAGCCACCTGGAAAGTCGAGCCGTTCAACGAACGGGCGGTCGAGGACGAGGACGTCAGGTTCGCCGGGCAGATGCAGGCCGACGGCGTGTTCGTGCCGGGCGGGGCAGGGCCCAACCCCGAGCGCAAGATGATGACCAACAACGCCGGCAACCTGAAGGTGATCGCCACCCTCGCCGACGGTGGCCAGCAGGGTGAGGGCCACATGATCGTCACCGTGCAGCGCTGGAACAATCCGCCGCTGCCATAGGCATCAACCTGACCAATTGCTTATCGGGAGGTCGCCATGGGCGCACTACTGAACCTGGTCGAACGCAACCTGCACGAAGTGCAGGTCGATGCCGACCGCATGCTGTTCCATATCCCCAGCAGTTCGCTGTTCGCCACCGACGCGGTGACCGGCGGCATCATCGACACCCTGCGCCGCCAGGGCTGTTCCGCCGAGGAGCTGCTGCAGCAGCTCGGCCAGCAGTTCGACGGGCAGGACATCGAGGAAACCCTGCGCGAGCTGATCGCCCTGGAAGTGGTCAGCGACGGCTCGCCGCTGACCCCTGAAATCGCCCTGAAACAGGTCGAGCGCACCGCGCTGAACACCGTGGTGCTCAACGTCAACACCGGCTGCAACCTCAGCTGCACCTACTGCTACAAGGAGGACCTCGACAAGCCCTCCGCGGGCAAGAAGATGAACAGCGCCACCGCCGAAGCCTCGGTGGAGATGCTGCTCAAGGAGTCGCCGAACGAGGAGCGCTACAGCGTGGTGTTCTTCGGCGGCGAGCCGCTGTCCAACCGGGCGTTGATCGAGCACATGGTGGCGTACTGCGAGCGACGCTTCTCCGAGGCGGGCAAGCAGGTCGAGTTCATCATGACCACCAATGCCACGCTGCTCACCGAAGAGATCGTCGACTGGCTCGATGCCCACCGCTTCGGCCTGTCGATCAGCATCGATGGGCCCAAGACCGTGCACGACCGCAACCGCATCACCGTGGGCGGGCAGGGCACCTACGACGTGGTGCGGCGCAAGGCCGACATGCTGCTGTCGCGCTACCGCAGCCGGCCGGTGGGGGCGCGGGTGACGCTGACCCGTGGCATCACCGATATCGAGACTATCTGGAACCACCTGTTCAACGAGATGGGCTTCGCCGAGGTGGGGTTCGCCCCGGTGACCTCCGGTGACATGGCCGACTTCAACCTCACCGGCGACGAGCTGGTGCAGGTGTTCGCCAACATGAAGGCCCTCGGCCGGCGTTACCTGGAGGCGGCGCTGGCGCACCGCAACATCGGCTTCTCCAACCTGCACCAGCTGATCACCGACATTCACGAAGGCCACAAGAAGGCCCTGCCATGCGGTGCCGGGCTGAAGATGCTGGCGGTGGACCACGAGGGCGAGCTGAACCTGTGCCACCGCTTCACCGGCTCCAGCCTGCCGACCTTCGGCAATGTGCACCAGGGCGTGAAGCAGGCGCAGCTCAACGATTTTCTCTCGCAGCGCCTGGACCGCAGCGGCACCGGCTGCGACAGCTGCCGCATCCGCAACCTGTGTTCCGGCGGTTGCTACCACGAAAGCTACGCCCGCTACGGCGACCCGCAGCATCCGACCTACCACTATTGCGAGCTGATGCGTGACTGGGTCGACTTCGGCATCGAGGTCTACAGCCGCATCATGGCCGTTAACCCGGCCTTCATCGATCGCTACATCACTCCCCGGAAGGCGCACTGACATGAAGCACCTCAAACCGCTGAACAACAAGGCGCGCATTCTCGAGCAGGCGGCCGCCGAAGACCGCGTCGAGGACGTGCTGGCGATGAGCGCCGTGGCCGGCTGCACCGCCACCACCGACCCGGGCTGGGAAGTGGACGCCTTCGGTGGCGTCAGCTCGCTGTGCCAGCCGATGGAGGCCGACCTGTACGGCTGCTCCGACCCTTGCTGGTGGCCAGCCCAGGTGCCGGACATGATGAGCACCTACCAGGACTGGAACGCCCAGGCAACCAACTCCGCCGAAGACTGGCGCAACCTCGGCACCGTATTCCCGAAAGACAAATAGAACGACAAGGGGAAACCGCATGAAACCTGGACTCTGCGCGCAACTCGCGCTCACCGTCGCCGCCACGGCCTGCGCCTGGGCGGCCCAGGCCGACGACGCAGGCAAGGCCCTGAAGGCCGGCCATGAATACCTGATCGCCACCAACTACCCGAACAACCTGCACGTGGTCGAGGTGGCCAGCGACACGCTGTACAAGACCTGCCGCATGCCCGACTCGTTCGGCCCCGGCACGGCGATGATGGCGCCGGACAACCGCACCGCCTACGTGCTCAACAATCACTTCGCCGATATCTATGGCATCGACCTGGACAGCTGCAAGACCACCTTCCACGCCAACCTGTCCAGCGTGCCGGGCGAGGTCGGCAAGGCCATGTACTCCTTCGCCATCAGCCCCGACGGCAAGGAGGTGTACGCCACGGTCAACCCCAGCCAACGCCTGAACGACCACTATGTGGTCAAGCCGCCGCGCCTGGAAGTGTTCCGCACCGGCGACGGCCTGGATGCCAAGCCTGTGCGCACCTTCCCGATGCCGCGCCAGGTGTACCTGATGCGCGCCGCCGACGACGGCAGTCTCTATGTGGCCGGGCCGGACATCTACAAGCTGGACGTCAACACCGGCAAATACACCGTCGCACTGCCACTGCGCAGCTGGAACCGCCCGGGCTACAGCGCGCCGGACGTGCTGTACTTCTGGCCGCACCAGAGTTCTTTGCACGAGTTCTCGATGCTCTACACCATCGCCAGGTTCAAGGACGCCAAGCAGGACCCGGCCAGCGCCGAGCCGCTTTACGGCTACCTGAGCATCGACCTGAAGACCGGCAAGGCCCATACCCAGGAGTTCGCCGAGCTGACCGAGCTGTACTTCACCGGCCTGCGCTCGCCGAAGGACCCGAACCAGATGTACGGCGTGCTCAATCGCCTGGCCCGCTACGACATCGCGCAGAAGAAGCTGGTCAAGGCCGCCAACCTGGACCATACCTACTACTGCGTGACCTTCGACAAGGCCGGCGACAAGCTCTACCTGGGCGGGACGTTCAACGACCTGGCGGTGTTCGACCCCAATACGCTGGAGAAGGTGGGAAACATCAAACTGCCCGGTGGCGACATGTCGACCACCACGCCGCAGGTGTTCATTCGGTAGAGCGGTGTTGGCCCTATCGCCGGCAAGCCGGCTCCCACAGGTAAGGTGCTGCCCTCGGGCCTGCAGCGATCTCTGTGGGAGCCGGCTTGCCGGCGATAGGGCCGGATCAATCCCTACAAGAACAACAAGAGACACCCCATGACCCAGCCCAGCCACACCGTAGGCAGCAACGCCATTCCCTTGCTCAACTTGTGCATCGGCGACGCCTTCGACGCCACCGTCGCCCGCTTCCCCGACCGCGAGGCCCTGATCGTCCGCCATCAGCAGTTGCGCTACACCTGGCGGCAACTGGCCGATGCGGTCAACCAGCAGGCCCGCGCTCTGATGGCCCTGGGCGTGCAGGTCGGCGACCGCTTAGGGATCTGGGCACCCAACTGCGCCGAATGGTGCATCACCCAGTTCGCCAGCGCCAAGATCGGCGCGATCCTGGTCAACATCAACCCGGCCTACCGCACCAGCGAACTGGAATACGCCCTGGGCCAGTCGGCCTGCCAGTGGGTGATCTGCGCCGACGCCTTCAAGACCTCCGACTACCACGCGATGCTGCTGGACCTGGTGCCCGAGCTCGGCGCCTGCCGAGCGGGCGAGCTACAAAGCGCGCGCCTGCCCGCGTTGCGCGGGGTCATCAGCCTGGCGGCCACGCCACCTGGTGGCTTCCTGGCCTGGTCGGCGTTGCAGGCCCGTGCCGGTGAAACCGCCCCCGGGCAACTGGCCGCGCGCCAGGCCAGCCTGCACCGGCACGCGCCGATCAACATCCAGTACACCTCCGGCACTACCGGGTTTCCCAAGGGCGCGACCCTCAGCCACCACAACATCCTCAACAACGGCTACATGGTCGGCGAAAGCCTCGGATTGACCGAGCACGACCGGCTGGTGGTGCCGGTGCCGCTGTACCACTGCTTTGGCATGGTCATGGCCAACCTCGGCTGCATGACCCACGGCAGCACCCTGATCTACCCCAATGACGCCTTCGATCCGCTGCTCACCCTGCAGGCCGTGGCCGAAGAACGCGCCACCGCCCTGTACGGCGTGCCGACCATGTTCATCGCCGAGCTCGATCACCCGCGTCGCCATGAGTTCGACCTGTCCAGCCTGCGCACCGGGATCATGGCTGGCGCCACCTGCCCGATCGAGGTGATGCGCCGGGTAATCGACGAGATGCACATGGGCGAGGTGCAGATCGCCTACGGCATGACCGAGACCAGCCCGGTGTCGTTGCAGACCGGCGCCGCCGACGACCTGGAGCGCCGGGTGACCAGCGTCGGCCGCACCCAGCCGTGGCTGCAGAGCAAGGTGATCGATAGCGCAGGCACTACCCTGGCACGCGGCGAGATCGGCGAGCTGTGCACCCGCGGCTACAGCGTGATGCTCGGCTACTGGGACAACCCCAAGGCCACCGCCGAGAGCATCGACGCCGAGGGCTGGATGCACACCGGCGACCTGGCGGTGATGGATGAACAGGGATACGTGCGCATCGTCGGGCGCAGCAAGGACATGATCATCCGCGGTGGCGAGAACATCTATCCGCGGGAGCTGGAGGAGTTCTTCTTCACCCACCCGGCGGTGGCCGACGTGCAGGTGATCGGCATCCCCTGCAGCCGCTATGGCGAGGAGATCGTCGCCTGGATTCGCCTGCATCAGGGGCAGACCCTGGGCGAGGAAGAACTGCGTGAATGGGCGCGGGCGCGCATCGCGCATTTCAAGGTGCCGCGCCATTTCCGCTTCGTCGATGAATTCCCGATGACGGTGACCGGCAAGGTGCAGAAGTTCAGGATGCGCGAGATCAGCATCGAGGCGCTGGCGGGCGGGCAAGGGCGGTAGCCGCCCTCAGCTTCAGGCCTGGGCCCGCGCGCCGTTGAGAAACAACTGTTCCACGGTCTGCGCGGTGTTGGCGCTGGCCGCGCGGCCACGGCGTTCGGCATCGACCATGCCGTAGATCATGGTCATGAACATTTCGGTGAACACCGCCGCGCTGATGTCGATGCGCAGCACGCCCAGTTGCTGGGCGCGCAGGAAGAACGCGTCCATGGCCTGGGTGTAGGCCTGCCAGCGCAGATCCTCGGCGTTGTTGAGCAAGGTGTCGGGGCGGTACTGGAACATCAGGAACACCAGCATTTCGCGGTGCTTGAGGTGCTCGGCGATCAGGTGGCGAATGCCGACCAAGGGTTCGGTGCGCTCCAGATCGGCTTCCTGGATGACCTGGTTGAGCACGTGCTCGCCGTGGTCCTCGAGCAGGTTCACCAGATTCTCGCGGGTACCGCAGAAGCGGTGCAGGGTGGCCTTGCTGACCCCGGCGGTTTCCGCCAGCTCTTTCAGGGTGGCGCGGGGATGAACGACAATGGCATGGGCCAGCGCCTTGAGCAGGCGTTCTTCTTGGAGGGATCTGCGCATAAGGACCTCAGTCGGGGTTCGGCTGTCGGGCAGGCGAAAAGAGACGAAAGATCCAATATTGTATCATATGAGACGAATAAATCTCATGGTTTGAACAATTCATCGCGGGTCAAGGCTGCTCCACCGTGGGAGCAGCCTTGACCCGCGATGGGAACGTCAGATCGGATAATGCTTCAGCTCACGGGCGATCAGCATCCGCTGGATCTCGCTGGAGCCCTCGTAGATCTGGGTGATCCGAGCATCCCGATAGTACTTCTCCACCGGATAGTCTTCCAGGTAGCCGTAGCCGCCATGCACCTGGATCGCCATCGAGCAGACCCGCTCGGCCATCTCGGAGGCAAACAGCTTGGCCTGGGAGGCCTCCGACAGGCAAGGCTTGCCCGCGCTGCGCAGACGCGCGGCGTGCAGGATCAGCAGGCGGCTGGCGTTGATCTGCACCTGCATGTCGGCCAGCAGGTTGGCGATGCTCTGGTGCTCGTTGATCGGCTTGCCGAACTGGATGCGCTCGCGGGAGTAGGTCAGTGCCGCCTCGAAGGCCGCGCGGGCGATGCCCAGGGCCTGGGCGGCGATACCGATGCGCCCGCCTTCGAGGTTGGACAGGGCAATGGCCAGGCCCTTGCCGCGCTCGCCGAGCAGGTTGGCGGCCGGGATGCGGCAGTTGTCCAGGGTCACCGCGCAGGTGTCGGAGGCGCGGATGCCCATCTTGTGTTCGCTGCGGTCGACCTTGAACCCAGGGTTGTCGGTGGGCACCAGGAACGCCGAGAGGCCTTTCTTGCCCAGCTCCGGGTCGGTCACGGCGAAGACGATGGCCAGCTTGGCGCGGCGGGCATTGCTGACGAACTGCTTGGCGCCATTGATCACCCACTGGCCATCGACCAGTTCGGCGCGGGTGCGCAGGTTGTGGGCCTCGGAGCCGGCCTGGGGCTCGGTCAGGCAGAAGCAGCCGATCACCTCGCCGCTGGCAAGTGGCGGCAGCCAGGCCTGCTGTTGTTCAGGCGTGCCGTAGGCCAGCAACGGGCCACAGCCCACCGAGTTGTGGATGCTCATCAGCGCCCCGATGGCGCCGTCGCCGGCGGCGATCTCCTCGACCGCCAGGGCATAGGCGACGTAGTCGGTGTAGCTGCCGCCGAAGTCTTCCGGCACCACCATGCCGAGCAGGCCCAGCTCGCCCATCTTGCGTACCACGTCGTCATCGATCCAGGCGGCCTTCTCCCAGGCCTGGGCATGGGGGGCGATCTCGCCGCGGGCGAAGTCGCGCGCCATGTCGCGGATCATGATCTGTTCTTCGCTCAGTTCCAGGTCTTGCATCTGTGTACTCCCGGGCTCACAGGCCTTCGAAGAATTGGTCGACGCGCTGCGCGGTGAGTTCGCCCAGGGTCGGCGGGTTCCAGCGCGGCTGCTTGTCCTTGTCGATGATCAGGGCGCGCACGCCCTCGATGATGTCGCCGTACTCGAACCACTGGCGGTCGATGTGCAGTTCCATGGCGAAACAGTCTTCCAGGCTCAGGTGGCGGCCACGGCGCAGCAGCTCCAGGGTCACGGCCATGGCCAGCGGCGAGCGGGTTTCCAGCAGGGCGGCAGTCTCCAGCGCCCACGGGTGGCTGTCGCCGATGGTCACGGCGCGCAGCTGTTCGATGATGCTGGGCAGGTCGGGCAGGGCGAAGAAGTGGTCGATCACCGGGCGCAGGCGCGCCAGCGGGGCGTCCTCGAGCACCTGGGTGCCGAGCTTGGCCAGCAGGCCCTGCAGGTCCTTGAGCGGGTGCTCGCCGAACACCAGGCGGTCCAGGCCTTCATCCAGCGCGGCCAGCCTGGTGCTGTCCAGATACCAGTCGGCGAGGCCGCAGTACAGGGCGTCGGCGGCCTTGACCTGGGTACCGCTGACGCCCAGGTAGATGCCCAGCTCGCCGGGCACGCGGGACAGGAAGTAGCTGCCGCCGACGTCCGGGAAGTAGCCGATACCCACCTCGGGCATCCCTAGGCGGCTGCGCTCGGTGACGATGCGCAGGTCGCAGCCCTGGGCCAGGCCCATGCCGCCGCCGAGGGTGAAGCCATCCATCAATACCAGCACCGGCTTGCGGTAGCGGTGCAGGCACAGGTCCAGGGCATATTCCTCGACGAAGAAATCCTCGTGCAGCTTTTCGCCGGCCTTGAAGCTGTCGTGCAGCGAGCGGATGTCGCCGCCGGCGCAGAAACCCTTGGGCCCCTCGCCACGCAGCATCACGGCCTGCACCTGCGGGTCCTGCGCCCATTGGTCGAGGTGGTGCTGCAGGCTGCGCACCATGTCCAGGGTCAGGGCGTTGAGGCCGGCTGGGCGGTTGAGGGTGAGGTGGCCAATGTGGTTGCGGACCTCGGCCAGTACCTGATCCGTTGCCGAGGGTTGAGCGTGCGCGGTCATCGCGGTCTCCCTGCTTTGTTATTGATTTTCCAAGTGAAGTCCTGGAGTGCGCGAGCGGATCGGTCGATCCTGTCATGCAAATTTACCTTGCACAATTGGCAAATCTGCAGGGCTGCCCTGCATTTTTGTCGTCACGCGCGCTCTTGGCCGAGGCATCCACTGTAGCAACTACCGGTTACCTGTAGGAGCTTGCCCCGCGATGGCGTCGCTACAGGCGGAACGATGGTCGCCTCTCACCCCGAAGGGTGATAGCCGCCCCGTCCCCCCCATGAAACAATCCCGTCCAGCACTCACCCTGGCGGGGAAGATAATAATGAGCAATGCCCAGCTGAATTCGCCCGACTGGTATGCGCAGATGGCCCGCGTGGTCGACGCCATCGGCACCCCAGGCTTCGTCGAGGCACTGTTCGCCGCGCTCAACCAACTGGCAGCGTGCCAGGCCATCACCGTGTTCCTCTACCCGCGCAAGGGCCTGCCGTCGGCGCTGTTCGCCAAGGACGACGAGGGACCCTGGCTGCCCGAGGGCAACGTGCAGAAGTACCTCGAAGGCTACTACCTGCTGTGCCCGTTCTACCGCGCCTGTATGGACGGCGTGCCCGCCGGTTGCTATCGCCTGAGCGATGTCGCCCCCGACCACTTCAAGCGCAGCGAGTACTACACCTCGTTCTACCAGCACGCGCACCTGGAGGACGAACTCAACTACCTGGTGCCGCTGGACGCCCAGCTGACCATCGCCGTGGCCCTGGGCAGCACCCGGCGCCTGGGCAGTCGCCAGGTGGCCGAGCTCAAGTGCGTCGCCGCCTGGGTGGCGGCGGTGGTGCGCCGGCACTGGGGGCAACTGGATGCCGAGGCCCTGGGCGGGCGCTTCGAAAGCGCGCTGGGGCGGCAGATCAACGCCGCGCTGAACAACTTCGGCTCGTCCTTGCTCACCGAGCGTGAGTGCCATGTCGCCCAGTACCTGCTGCGCGGCCATTCCACGCGTTCGCTGGCCGAGCGCCTGGGCATCAGCGAAGACACGGTCAAGACCCACCGCAAGAACCTCTACGCCAAGCTCGATATCGCCACCCAGGCCGAGCTGTTCTCGCTGTTCATCGCCTCGCTGGCCCAGGCCCAGGAAGGCTTGAGCAAGGACCCGCTGGAAAGCTACCTGCGACGGCGCTGACCCACCGCTTCACCTCATCCAGACAACGACAATCACCGGCCCGGGTGTGGCCGGAGGGGAGACCTGCGTGCATACGAAAAGCGATTGGCTGCAGCGCGCCGCGCGGCAAAGCTTCATCACCACCGCATTGATTGACGGGCGCCCGGTGGCGGCCCGCGACGGCGCCACCTTCGCCGCCATCAACCCGGCGACCGAGCAGTGCCTGGCCCAGGTCGCCGCCTGTGCCGACAGCGAGATCGACCAGGCGGTGAGCGCCGCCCGCCGCGCCTTCGAGCACGGTCCCTGGGCACGCATGGCGCCGGCCGAGCGCAAGCGCGTACTGCTGCGCCTGGCCGAGCTGATGTTGGCCCACCGCGAGGAACTGGCGCTGCTCGACTCGCTGAACATGGGCAAGCCGGTGATGGATGCCTACAGCATCGATGTGCCCGGCGCGGCCCAGGTGTTCGCCTGGTATGGCGAGGCGCTGGATAAGCTCTATGACCAGGTCGCCCCGACCGCCGCCAGCGCCGTGGCGATGATCAGCCGCGAGGCGTTGGGCGTGGTCGGCGCGGTGGTGCCGTGGAACTTCCCGCTGGACATGGCCGCCTGGAAGGTCGCCCCGGCGCTCGCCGCAGGCAACAGCGTGGTGCTCAAGCCCGCCGAGCAGTCGCCATTCTCGGCTCTGCGCCTGGCCGAGCTGGCCCTGGAGGCCGGGTTGCCGGAGGGCGTGCTCAACGTGGTACCGGGCCTGGGCGAAACCGCTGGCCGTGCCCTGGGCCTGCACCCGGACGTGGATTGCCTGGTGTTCACCGGCTCTACCCAGGTGGGCAAGTACTTCATGCAGTATTCGGCGCAGTCGAACCTCAAGCAGGTGTGGCTCGAATGCGGCGGCAAGAGCCCGAACCTGGTGTTCGACGATTGCCGCGACCTCGACCTGGCGGCGCAAAAGGCCGCGTTCGGCATCTTCTTCAACCAGGGCGAGGTGTGCTCGGCCAATTCGCGGCTGTACGTGCAGCGCTCGATCCACGACGAGTTCGTTGAGCGTCTGCTGCGCCAGGCCCGTGAATGGCTGCCGGGCGACCCGCTGGACCCGGCCAGCCGTGCCGGCGCCATCGTCGATGCCACGCAGACCGCGCGTATCGAAGCCGCCATCGGCCAGGCCCGGGAGCAGGGCGCACGACTGCGCTGCGGCGGTGAGCGCCTGAGCGTGAACGGCTCGCGCAACTTCATCACGCCAACGATCTTCACCGACGTGCGCCAGGACATGGCCCTGGCCCGTGACGAGATCTTCGGCCCGGTGCTGGCGGTCAGCACCTTCGACGACGAGGAGCAGGCCATCGCCCTGGCCAACGACAGCGTTTATGGGCTGGCCGCGTCGGTGTGGAGCGACGATCTCAACCGTGCCCACCGCGTGGCCCGACGGCTCAGGGCCGGCACGGTGTCGGTCAACACCGTCGACGCCCTGGATGTGACCGTGCCGTTCGGTGGTGGGCGCCAGTCCGGTTTCGGTCGCGACCTCTCGCTGCATTCGTTCGACAAGTACACCCAGCTCAAGACCACCTGGATCCAGCTGCGCTGATATTCACCCGAGGAGAACAACAATGAACGCACCCATCACCCCGGCGACCGGCAAACGCGATACCCGCGACTACCAGGCTGGCGACGCCGCCCACCACATTCACGCCTTCCTCGACCAGAAGGCGCTCAACGCCGAGGGACCGCGGGTCATCACCCGCGGCGAGGGCCTGTACCTGTGGGACAACGACGGTCGCCGCTACCTGGACGGCATGTCCGGCCTGTGGTGCACCCAGCTCGGTTATGGCCGCAAGGACCTGACTGCCGCCGCCGCCGCGCAGATGGACCAGCTGGCCTACTACAACATGTTTTTCCACACCACCCACCCGGCGGTGATCGAGCTGTCCGAGCTGCTGTTCAGCCTGCTGCCCGGCCACTACAGCCACGCCATCTACACCAACTCCGGCTCCGAGGCCAACGAGGTGCTGATCCGCACCGTGCGCCGTTACTGGCAGGTGGTCGGCCAGCCGCGCAAGAAGATCATGATCGGCCGCTGGAACGGCTACCACGGCTCGACCCTGGCGGCCACGGCGTTGGGTGGCATGAAGTTCATGCACGAAATGGGCGGGTTGATCCCGGATGTGGCGCATATCGACGAACCGTACTGGTTCGCCGCGGGTGGCGAGCTGACCCCGGCGGAATTCGGCCGCCGTTGCGCCCAGCAACTGGAGGAGAAGATCCTCGAACTGGGCGCCGAGAACGTTGCGGGCTTCATCGCCGAGCCGTTCCAGGGCGCCGGCGGCATGATCTTCCCGCCCGAGAGCTACTGGCCCGAGATCCAGCGCATCTGCCGCCAGTACGACGTGCTGCTGTGCGCCGACGAGGTGATTGGTGGTTTCGGCCGCACCGGCGAATGGTGCGCCCACCAGCACTTCGGCTTCGAGCCGGATACGCTGTCCATCGCCAAGGGCCTGACCAGCGGCTACGTGCCCATGGGCGGCCTGGTGTTGAGCAAGCGTATTGCCGAGGCGTTGGTGGAGCGGGGCGGGGTATTCGCCCACGGCCTGACCTATTCCGGCCACCCGGTGGCGGCGGCGGTAGCCATCGCCAACCTCAAGGCCTTGCGCGACGAGGGTATCGTGCGCCGGGTCAAGGACGACACCGGCCCGTACCTGCAGCGCATCCTGCGCGAGGTGTTCGCCGATCACCCGTTGATCGGTGAAGTACAGGGCACCGGGCTGGTGGCAGCCTTGCAGTTCGCCGAGGACAAGGCCACGCGCAAGCGCTTCGCCAACGAGAACGACCTGGCCTGGCAGTGCCGCACCTTTGGTTTCGAGGAAGGGGTGATCATCCGCTCGACCCTGGGGCGGATGATCATGGCGCCGGCCCTGGTGGCCAGCCGTGGCGAGCTGGACGAACTGGTGGAGAAGACGCGTATCGCGGTGGACCGTGTGGCACGATCGGTGGGCCGAGGCTGAAACCCGGGGCGCGCAGGCGCCCCTTCGCCGGCAAGCCGGCTCCCACAGGGTCCGCGCAATTCGTGAGTTCCGCGCTGTACCTGTGGGAGCCGGCTTGCCGGCGAGGGGTTGCGTAGCAGCCCCAGTGACGCGAACTGACAGACATTACCCTTTCGCCCGTGATGGTTTCAGCGCCGCTCGCGCTGGCGCAGCGCCGTCACCGTCTCACCCGCGACCCCCCAGTTGTCGGTGGGCACCTCCTCGATGACCACGAAAGTGCTTGCCGGTGGCTTGTTCAGCACCTGTTCCAGCAAACGCGTGGTGCCTTCGATCAGCTGGCGTTTGTGTTCGGCCGTGACGCCTTCTTCGGTGATGCGGATATGGACATAAGGCATGTGCGTGGCTCCCGTTTCAGTGCCAGGTGCCGGCGGTGCTGCCACCGTCGACGGGCAGCACGGCGCCGCTGACGAAGCGCGCGTCGGTCAGGTACAGCACGGCGTTCACCACGTCCTCGGGCTGGCCGGTGCGTCCACTCGGCGACAGTGCGCCGAGGCCTTCGGTGCTGCCGTTGTGCAGCGGGGTGTCGATGATCCCCGGGGCCACGGCGTTGACCTGCACGCCGCTGGCAGCCAGTTCCAGCGCCAGGCCCTTGACCGCCTGGTTCAGCCCGCCCTTGACCAGCACCGGCAATAGTGCCGGCACACGGGTGTCCGGTTGCAGCGCCACCGAAGCGGTGATCGCGACGATATGCCCGTGCCCTTGGGCCTTCATCACCCGGGCGGCGGCCTGGGCGGGGTAGAAGAAGCCCTTGAGGTTGGTGCCGACCAGCGCGTCGACATCGGCCTCGGTGTAGTCGGTCACAGGTTTCGGGATGAAGATGCCGGCGTTGTTGACCAGGATGTCGACCTGGCCAAAAGCTTTCTGGGCGGCGGCGAACAACCGCTCTGCAGTGGCTTTCTCGGCGATGTCGCCGGCCACGCCGATAAAGCCACGCGGGTTGCCCAGGCGGGCGGCGGCCTGGTCCAGACGAGCCTGGGTGCGGGCGTTGCCGACCACGTTGTCGCCACGTTCGAGGAAGGCCTGGGCCAGGGCGAAGCCCAGGCCGCTGGAGGCGCCGGTGATGATGACGGTTCTTGCGGTGCTCATGGGGGAAATCTCCGGTGGGTCGAGCCAGTGCTCGGGTGTGCAGCCACTCTAGGCTGTAACGCCGACTTGAAAAATGAGGCGTGTGGCATTTCAATCGATACATCATGTAATCAATCGAGCCACCCATGACCCGCCACTTCGATGATCTGCAACTGGGCAGCCTGGAGCTGTTCTGCCTTGCCGCCGATGCCCGCAGCTTTACCGAAGCCGCGACCCTCGCCAGTGTCACCCCCGCGGCGGTGAGCCGTTCGGTGGCGCGCCTGGAGGAACGCCTGGGCGTGCGCCTGTTCGTGCGCACCACCCGGCAGATGCGCCTGAGCGAGGCCGGCCAGGCCTACTACCAGCATTGCCGCCAGGCGCTGGGCCAACTGGTCGAGGCCGAGCGCCAGGTCACCGGTGGTCAGCTCGAGCCTGCGGGCTGCCTGCGTATCAGCGCGCCGACGCCTTACGCCCATCACCGCCTGTTGCCGCTGCTGCCGCGTTTTCGCCAACGCTATCCGCGGGTGCAGGTGGACGTGCACGTGAGCAACCGCAACGTCGATTTCGCCGAAGAGCATTTCGACCTGGCGATTCGCGGACGCGCACCGGCCGACTCGCGGCTGGTGGCCCGGCGCCTGGAGGATGCCGAGCTGGTGGTGGTCGCCACCCCGGGCTACCTGGCCCAGGCCGGTGTGCCACAGACCCTTGAGGACTTGGCCGGGCACCAGTGCATCCAGTTCGAACTGCCCAGCAATGGCCGGCGTCCTCCCTGGAGTTTTCGTCGCGAGGGGCAATGGGTCGAACTGGAAACCCAGGGCGCCTTGACCTGCCTGGGCGATTTTCTCGCCACCACCACCCTGGTGCGTCATGGCGGCGGGCTGATGCAGGCCTACCGCTTCACCGTGCAGGACGCCCTGGACAGCGGCGAGCTGGTGGAGGTGCTGGCCGGGCATGGCGGCACGTCGCGGCCGTTCATGCTGGTCTATCCCCAGGCCCGCCACATGCCGCTGAAGGTCCGCGTGTTCATCGACTTCCTGGTGGCCGAGGTGGGTCTGCCGTTGGGCTGAAGCCCTGTGGCGCCGACCTTGGCGGACTATGCTCTGAGCAGCTCCGGCAATCGGCCGGTTGGGCCTCTCGCGGGCTCTGGTGTAAGCTCTCCCGGACTTCACCACGAGACCGCCGCATGACCTCGCCCAGCCCGCGCCTGGACAGCCTGCTCACCGGCAGCGCCCGGCCATTCACCCGCCCAGGTTCCCTCAGCGCCATCGACAAGCAACCCCGCCAAGGCCCCTTGCGGGTGACCTTGCTCGGTATCGCCGGTGACGAACAGGGCGATCTGCGCGTGCACGGCGGCGTCGAGAAGGCCATCCACCACTATCCCCGCGATCACTACCCCGACTGGGTCGCGGAACTCGGCGAACACCCCTTGCTGACCCGGCCGGGTGCCTTCGGCGAGAACTTCAGCAGCAGCGGCTGGCGCGAGGCCGATGTGTGCCTGGGCGACCGTATCCGCGTCGGCACGGCATTGCTGGAGATCTCCCAGGGGCGCATGCCGTGCTGGAAGCTCAACGACCGTTTCGACGTGGAGCAGATGGCGCTGCGGGTGCAGCAGAGCGGACGCACCGGCTGGTACTACCGGGTGCTGGAGGAGGGCGAGGTACAGGCGGGCGATGCCCTGCAACTGGTCGAGCGGCCCTATGGCCAGTGGTCGGTGGCGCGGCTTTCGGCGGTGCTGTTCGACAAGCAACTGGAGCCCGGCCTGTTGCGCGAGTGCCTGGAACTGCCGCTGGTGCCGAACTGGCGTCGCACTCTGGAAAAGCGCCTGGAGCAACGCCAGGTCGAGGACTGGACTTCGCGCCTGCACGGCCGCAGCGACAGCTGAACGGCATCGCGCAGAACATCTACCCACACAAGGAATGCCCCATGGCCTTCGAACTGGATGATCGCCTGGTCATCGGTGTCGCTTCCAGCGCCGTGTTCGACCTGAGCGAGTCGGACGCCGTGTTCCGCCGCGACGGCGAGGCGCAATACCGCAAGTACCAGGAGCAGCACCTGGATGAGCCGCTGGGCAAGGGCATTGCCTATCCCTTCATCAAGCGCCTGCTGGCGCTCAATGACCTGCGCGGCGACCCCGAGGACCCGTTGGTGGAGGTGGTATTGCTGTCGCAGAACGACCCGGACACCGGCATGCGGGTGATGAAGACCATTGGTCACTACGGCTTGAACATGACCCGGGCGATCTTCACCCAAGGCCGCTCGCCGTATGAGTACATCCCGGCGTTGAACATCGCGCTGTTCCTGTCCGCCGACAAGCAGCACGTGGACGCCGCGATCAAGGCTGGTTACCCGGCGGGGCAGGTGCTGGATTCGAAGTTCGACGACGATGAAAGCGACGATAACCTGCGCATCGCCTTCGACTTCGACGGTGTGCTGGCCGGCGATGAGTCGGAAGCGGTGATGCAGTCGGGCGGCCTGGGCAGCTTCCACGCCCATGAAGTGATCAATGTCACCCAGCCGCACAACCCCGGCCCGCTCAAGGAGTTCTTCGTGCGCATTGCCCGCATCCAGGCGGCCGAGGAGCAGCACAAGCTGGCCAATCCCACTTACGAGAACCGCCTGCGGGTGTCAATCGTCACGGCGCGCAACGCACCTTCACACGAGCGGGCGCTCAATACCCTGAAAAGCTGGGGGGTAATGGCCAATGATGCGTTCTTCCTGGGTGGTATCGAGAAGCGCAGGGTATTGCAGGTGCTAAAGCCGCATATCTTCTTCGATGACCAGTCCGGGCACCTTAAGAGCACCAGCACGGTGGTGCCGTCGGTGCATATCCCGTTCGGTGTGACCAACCGCCCGGGCTGACCGGCGCCGCGCAAGCGGCGCCAGGTCGCCCTGGTCCGTCAGTGATCCGCCAGCCTGTCATCCTGTGACAGCAGCGCCTGGGCCAGCTCTTCGTCACTGGCCTGCAGCCCCGGATTGGCCTGGCGCACCTCGGCCAGCGCCGCTTCCAGATAGGCCCCGCGAATGGCACCGCCACTGGCGACGAAGGCCGACAGCTCGTCGCGGGCCGGGATGATCCGTTTGTCATCCTTGAAGGTCGAGTACAGCGAGGCGGAGACCCCCGCCGAGGTGGCGACGTCCCCAGCATCGACGCGGGCCAGGGCGGCACCGGCAGGGAGCAGGAGCAGCAGCGAGGGAACGAGCAGTAAGTGGCGCATGGCGAGTCCTCCGGAAAGGTGATGCCCAAGGGTGTTACTGCATGTTCATAAGAGCGGTGGCGGGTGTCAGGAGTTCCTTGAGTTGTGTTGTCCCTCCTGAAGAACCCATATGTTGCTTGACTTATAATCGGTACTGATAGCGATGCGGCCGCGTTGGATGACATTCGGCAACACTTGAACGCCGCGCACGCGCGCTTCTGTGTAGGCGCGTTCGCTTGATGCATTCCCGCTATCGCCATCGCTATCGTAGTCCGAACTCCAGTCCGAATCCGAATCCGCTGTGGTGCCATGAGTGCGTATAACCTTCGGCGAGTTCGAAGTGTCATGGGTACCTGATTGCTGACCTGGCTGAACACGTTGGCGGGAGCCTGCGGTTGAGTACGAAGCATCGGGAACGGAAGTAGTGGCCGTTGTTCGTGAAAAATCTGCAGGAGCGCCCTTGGGCTTGCGGGTGGCGGAAACACTCGATCCTTGGGCACTGCTCTTGTTCATCCGCAGCATATGTCCTGACGGGTCAATGTGGTTAACCGGATCGCCCGCGCAATAGGCGTAAGCATTGATCCCTCCCTCAGCGAAAGGGCTCAGGCTGTCCACGGAAAAAAAACGCATCAGAATGGGGCTGTACACTCGATAGCCTTTGCCCAGCACGTAGCCCTCAAAGGGCTCATGTACCTGTGCGGTGAAGCGTAGCGCACGACCGTTGAAAGGAGTATGGCCGAAGGCTGTATAGCAAAATGCCGTTCCATCATGTGTGTTCTGATGCCTCACGATGGAACCTTGAGTGTCGATGGCCAGGATCGCTGAGTACTGCGTTAGTCGTCGGTAGATTTCCATGGCTGTGCTGTCCGAAGGGTAATGCGGTGACATTGAGCGAGTTTCTGTTCTCCGACAACTGGCAAAATTGATAGTAATCCCAAGCCCTATTCGCAAACGCCGCTGGCCGTCTGCACATTCAGGGCGAGATGTTCATCCTGCACCATGACCGCAAGGGCGGTGAAGCGTATGTGCTGATGCGTTCGAACTGATCAGTTGCCAGCGTGAGCTCAGTTTGCCCACATTGACCTCGGCCTTTGCCCATGATTTGCTCGCTGTCCTGCAGCCTGCCAATCAAAGGAACCGGATGCCATGGCCGAATACACGCTCCACTGCTTTGCCGAGTCGGGAAACGCCTACAAGGTAGCGCTGATGCTGGAACTCACCGGCCAGGACTGGGCGCCGGTGTTCGTCGACTTCTTCCATGGCCAGACCCGTGGGCAAGACTGGCGTGACGCGGTCAACGAGCAAGGGGAGGTGCCGGTGCTGGAGCATGCCGGCGAGACGCTTACACAATCGGCGCTGATCCTCGACTACCTCGCCGAGCGCAGCGGCCAGTTCGGCCCGCGTGATGATCACGAGAAGCGCGAGATCTGGCGCTGGATGCTGTTCGACAACCACAAGTTCACCAGCTACTACGCGGCGTTGCGCTTCATCTACTGCCTGAAGCAAATTGGCGAGTCGGACATCACCCGTTTTTTGCGCGAGCGGGCCAGGGCGGCCTACCAGATCGTCGATGCGCACCTGGCGAACACGCCGTTCATGGTGGGTGGACGGCTGACCATCGCCGATCTTTCGCTGGCGGGCTATGTGTACATGCCCGAGGATACCGGCCTGGCGGTTGCCGAGTTCGGGCATATCGAAGCCTGGAAGCAGCGAATCCAGGACATGCCAGGGTGGAAACACCCCTATGACCTGATGCCGAAAGCCGCTGGTTGAGGCAACGCCAGACCAGCAGATACAGGCTTGCCTTGCGATAGGGCACACGGCATGCAGGTTGGCAGGCCTGGCATTTTTGTCAGTTGCGGGCTAATGAAAGTTGCCTGCACAGTCATGCAGACAGGAACCTTGTTCAGGAGTGTGCATGTCAGTATCAACTGTTAGTAGCTCGAAAATGGCCTTGCTGGCCACCGACCGGCACGGTTCGGTGCTGCACCTGCATGCATTGCCGGTTATTCCCCAAATGCCCTATACCGCTTTTGGTTATCGGCTGCCTGCCATTGGGCTGTCCTCGGTAATGGGTTTCAATGGTCAGTTGCAGGAGCAGACGCTACTGGGGTATTTACTCGGAAATGGCTATCGGCTGTACAGCCCAGTGTTAATGAGGTTTATGTCGCCCGATAGTTTAAGTCCTTTTCGCGCAGGTGGTTGCAATGCATATGCTTACTGTGGCAATGATCCCGTGAATACTATTGATCCGTCAGGTCACAGGCGGCTACAGGCAAAAAAGGCAATGTTGATAGATACTCGGAAATCCACCTCGCGATCTATTGAGGGCGAAGATTTTTCCCCACGTAATCAGGAAGCTTGGGATAAGCCCGGAAATACGGCGAATTTTTCTCTTGGGCCAAAACGGGATACTACCGCTATCGAAAGAAGTAAGCTGTTGGTGTATGTAGTTTCTGGCGAAGAATTTTATGTAAGAGGAGTTGATCTCAAAGAATTTGACACGATTGTACGGGAAGTCTCGGCGCGCGGTAAGGCTACATACCGGCCCGCTAGCGAAGCTGAGGTGAAGAATTATAATGAGCCGTTCGATAGGCTTGGCGATATCTTTGAGGCTGGTGAGAATCAATATCGTGATGCCTTTGATGTTGATAATGAGTTGGTCAGTCTTGTTCCGGGTAGTGCAAGAATTCGAACAGGTAAAAATTATCGTCCCCGAAAGTGAATCAAAAAGTAATGAGAATTACGCTCGTGAGAAGTGGCCTGTTTCAATAAGCCTATATTTGCAGCTTTGGTGTCGTACAATTGAGGGTGCACTTTCTGAACGCGGCGGCCTGGGCTTTACAGTCACAAGGTATGCGCAACCGTCTTGGCCAACCTCACATATTGCGCCTTCAAATGCCCCTGCTCATCCAGCAGATACGCATCCATCACCTCCCGGACCACCGGCCCCGCCACGCGCCCACCGGCTTCACCATTCTCGATCATCACCGCCACTACCAGCGCCGGGTGATCGGCCGGGGCAAAGCCGACGAACAGGGCATTGTCGCGGTGGCGCTCGAGGGTCTTGTCGCGGTTATAGCGCTCACCCTGCTTGATCGCCACCACCTGCGCGGTGCCGCTCTTGCCGGCGATGCGGTACTGGGCGCCGGCGGCGGATGCGCGGGCGATGCCGCGCGGGTCGTGCATGACCATCTGCATGCCTTGGCTGACCTGGTCCCAGGCATGCTTGTCGTGCAGCACGATATCCGCCATCGGATGCGGGTCGACCGGCGCCTGGCCACCGATGGTCAGGGCCAGGTGCGGGCGGTGCCACACGCCCTTGCTGGCCAGCAGGCTGGTGGCCTGGGCCAGTTGCAGCGGGGTCACCTGCATGTAGCCCTGGCCAATGCCGAGAATCAGCGTTTCGCCGGGGAACCAGGCCTGGCGCCGGGTGGCGCGCTTCCACGCCTGCGACGGCATCAGCCCCGGCGCTTCCTCGAACATGTCAAGCGAGACCTTCTGGCCGAGGCCGAACTCGGCCATGTAGTCGTGCAGGCGGTCGATGCCCAGCTTGTGCGCCAGGTCGTAGAAGTAGGTGTCGTTGGAGCGCATGATCGCGCTGTACAGGTCCACCCAGCCATCGCCCGTGCGGTTCCAGTTGCGGTACTTGTGCTCGTAGTTGGGCAACTCGTAGTAGCCAGGGTCGAACACCCGGCTGCCGGGGGTGATCACGCCGCTGTCGAGGCCGGCGATGGCCACCTCGGGCTTGACCGTCGAACCTGGGGCGTACAGCCCGCGCAGCACCCGGTTGAACAGCGGCCGGTCGATGGAGTCGCGCAGGGCAGCGTATTGCTTGAAGCTGATGCCCTTGACGAACAGGTTGGGGTCGAACGCCGGGTTGCTGACCATCGCCAGCACGTCGCCGTTGGCCGGGTCGAGCACCACCACCGCGCCGCGCCGATCGCCCAGGGCCTTCTCGGCGGCTTGCTGCAGGTGGGCGTCGAGGCTCAGCACGATGTCCTTGCCCGGCACCGGGTTGTGATGATTGAGCACGCGCATCACCCGGCCCTGGGCGTTGGTCTCGACTTCCTCGTAGCCCACCTGGCCGTGCAGCTGGTCCTCGTAGAAACGCTCGATGCCGGTCTTGCCGATCGACTGGGTGCCACGGTAGGCGGTGCTGTCGAGGCTCTTGGCTTCCTTCTCGTTGATGCGTCCGACGTAGCCGACCGAATGGGCGAAGTGTTCGGCCAAGGGGTACTCGCGAATGAATTGCGGCTCTACCTCCAGCCCCGGCAGGCGGAACTGGTTGACCGCGATCAGGGCGATCTGCTCCTCGCTCAGGCCGACCAGCAGGGTCACCGGCTCGAACGGCTTGCGGCCGCGGCGCAGGTCCTTGTCGAACTGCTGGCGGTCGTCATCGGACAGTCCCAGGACTTGCGCCAGGTTGTCGAGCACCTTCTTCGAATCGCCGGCCCGCTCGCGGGTCATGGTCAGGTTGAAGCTGGGCTTGTTGTCGGCCAGCACCACGCCGTTGCGATCATAGATCAGGCCGCGTTCGGGCGGGATCGGCAGCACGTGCACGCGGTTGTTTTCCGACACCGCCGACTGCTGGTCGTGCTGCAACACCTGCAGCACGTAGAGCCGACCTACCAGCACCGCCACCAGGCCGAGCACCAGCAGGGCGCAGGCCAGCAGCCGGCGGTTGACCAGGTGCTTTTCCTTTTCGTGGTCCTTGAGAGGAATCGGTTGCGGCATGAGCACAGGAGAGCGGCGGGTGGGGCGGCGATGCTACGCGGGCAGGCGGTGGGGCTCAAGACGAGAGCGCCGCCCTGCGCAGCCCAGGCATGGGCCTGGCCCGCAGGCAAGGGTGCTGCGGCGATCATGAAGTTTCCTTCATGTGAGCTGCGGGAAACACCTGACGCCACAACTAGGCAATGAATTCAGTTTCTCCGGTGACCTCAGCACCTTCACCTTCACCTTCATCCTGGCGAACGCTGAGCACCACGGCACCTGCGCACAAGCCCAGCAGCCCGACGCTGGCCACCACGATATCCCCCATTCCCATGCCGGCGAGCATTAGCACCAGGTTGATACGAAACAGAGCGGTCATGGCGATCTCCAGGGCAGGGCGAGCGAAGTCCGAAGTATCACCATACCGCTCTGAAGGCCGAGGTACAGGGCAGGAGGGAGGGTTTGGCAGTGTATGCGCCTGCTTTGGCACAAAGCCCGCCACTTGACGGCATGGGCCATCCCTGATTTCATTGAAACCGGTTTCATCAACCCTGCACAAACACCTACAAGAAGGGCTCAGGGGTGGATAAAGACGCAGTTCCCGTCCGCGGGCGGGTCACTATCAGCGAGGTCGCGAAGGCGGCCGGCGTCTCCAAGGCAACCGTCTCGCGCTATATGGGCGAGGATCGGCAACTGCTCGCCGAGGCTACCGCGCAGCGGATCGAAGCCGTCGTCGAGCGCCTGGGCTATCGCCCCAACCGCATGGCCAGTGCCCTCAAGCGCGGCCGCACCGGGCTGATCGGCATGCTCCTGGCGGATATCCGCAACCCCTATTCCGTGGCAGTGATGCACGCTGTCGAGACGGCCTGTCGGCAGCACGGCTACAGCCTGGTGGTGTGCAACACCGACTGTGACGACGCCCAGGAGCGCAGCCAGCTGCAGGCCCTGCAGTCGTATAACGTCGACGGCCTGATCGTGAACACCCTGGGCCACCGCGCCGGGGAACTGGCCAGCCTGGCCCGCGACCTGCCCATGGTGCTGGTCGACCGGCAACTGGCGGGGCTGCCGGTCGATCTGGTGGGCCTGGACAACAGCGACGCCGTCGAGCAGGCGCTGGATCACCTTGAACACAACGGTTATCGCGACATCCTCGCCGTCACCGAGCCACTCGATGGCACCAGCTCGCGGCAGGAGCGCGTGGATGCCTTCCAGGCCTCCATCGCCCGGCGTCGTGGGTTGCGCGGGCAGGTGCTGGAGGTGGGGGCGGGCCTCGCCGAGCAGCTGGGCGCGTTCATCGCCGGGGCAGAGCACGGCCCGCAGGCGCTGTTCAGTTGCAACGGAGTCGCCACCCTGGAGCTGGTGCGGGTGCTGCACGCCAGGGGCGGGCCGCTGTTCCAGGACCTGGGCCTGCTGGCGCTGGACGACCTGGACTGGTACCCGCTGGTGGGCGACGGCATCAGCGCATTGGCGCAACCCACCGGGCGCATCGGCGCTGCGGCGTTCCAGTGCCTGCTGGAGCGCTTGCAAGGCAGCCCTCTGCCTGCCCGGCGCCTGGATTTGCGCGCGCAGCTCATTGCGCGGGGCTCTACCCGATCACACCACTGACGGCGTCCCGGACGCCGTTGTTGCCGGGAAAAAATGAAACCGGTTTCATCTACAAGAACAAGGACTACCACGATGCGCACGCACACTGTCTCCATCAGCTTGTCGAGTTTCGGTGCCGATGCCGTAAGGCGGTTCGGTCAGGCCAGTTACCTGCCGTTGCTCGCCGCGGCCGGGGCGCGGCGGGTGGAGTGGCGCGAGGAGCTGTTCGACGCCGCGCCTGATGCCGCTACCTTGGCCAACCTGGCCGCCGAGCATGGCCTGCAGAGTCTCTACTCCACGCCACTGGAACTGTGGCGCGAGGACGGCAGCCTGGAGCCCGCGATTGCCCAGCGCCTGCAGTTGGCGGGTGAGATCGGTGCGGTGGCGCTCAAGGTGTCGCTGGGTCATTTCCAGGCTGGCTGCGATTTGCAGGCGCTGGCGCCACTGTTGCAGCACAAGACGGCGCTGTACGTGGAAAACGACCAGACGCCCTACGGCGGGCGGCTGCAGACCTTGGTGAAGTTTTTTCGCGAGGCCCAGGTCCAGGGCGTGGCGCCGGGCATGACCTTCGACATCGGCAACTGGTACTGGCACGACGAGTCGCCGCTGCTGGCCGCGCAATTGCTGGGGCATTGGGTGCGCTACGTGCACTGCAAGGCGGTGGCGCGCCGCGCCGACGGGCGCCTTGTGGCCGTGGTGCCCGAGGACCTCGACCTGGCCCAGTGGCGCGAATTGATGACGCATTTCGCCCCGGGCCTGCCGCGTGCCATCGAGTACCCCCTGGCCGGCGAGGACCTGCTGGCACTGACGGCGCGCCAGGTCGCGCAACTGGCCGAGCTGGAAGGGCAGGTGTGCCATGGCTGAGCATGACGTGCTGTGCTTCGGTGAAACCATGGCCATGTTCGTGGCGGCGCAGCCGGGCGACCTGGCCCAGGTCGAGGGCTTCGGCAAACGCATCGCCGGTGCCGACAGCAACGTGGCCATCGGCTTGTCACGCCTGGGCCTGCGGGTGCAATGGCTGAGCCGGGTCGGCGACGACTCGCTCGGTGCCTTCGTGCTCGACAGCCTGCGCCGCGAAGGCCTGGACTGTTGCAGTGTCGAGATCGATGCCGGGCACCCCACGGGGTTCCAGCTCAAGGAGCGCTGCGACGATGGCAGCGATCCGAAAGTCGAGTATTTCCGCCGTGATTCGGCGGCCAGTCGGCTGTCGCCCGCGCTGCTGCGGCCGGCGTTGTTGCAGGCCAGGCACCTGCATGCCACGGGCATTCCGGCGGCGCTTTCAGGCAGTTGCCGCGAACTGTGTCACCAGTTGCTGGACGGCATGCGAGCCAATGGCCGCAGCATCTCCTTCGACCCCAACCTGCGTCCCTCGCTGTGGCCCGACCGCCAGACCATGGTGCGCGAGGTCAACGCCCTGGCGGCCAAGGCCGACTGGGTGCTGCCAGGGCTGGAGGAGGGGCGCCTGCTCACCGGTCGGCAGTCGCCGCAGGCCATCGCCGAGTTCTACCTAGAGCAGGGCGCGCAATACGTGGCCATCAAGCTGGGGGCCGAAGGCGCCTACTGGCGCGATGCCCAGGGTGCCCATGGCGTGGTGCCCGGCCAGCCGGTCGCCCGGGTAGTGGACACCGTGGGTGCGGGCGATGCCTTCGCCGTCGGGGTGATCAGCGCCTTGCTCGAAGGCTTGCCGCTGCGCCGCGCCGTGGCACGCGGCAACTGGTGCGGCAGCCGCGCGGTGCAGAGCCGCGGCGACATGGAAGGGCTGCCGCAACGTCATGAACTGGACCACCACGAAAGCCCTGTGCGCGAAGCACGCTGAAGCGCCGGCCTGTGCGCAACCTGATGTGACAAGAACAACAAGACCAGGAGAACACCCATGCAGATCGATCGACTCGCACCCAGACGCTGGTGGTACATCATGCCCATCGTCTTCATTACCTACAGCCTGGCCTACCTCGACCGGGCCAACTACGGCTTCGCCGCGGCCTCGGGCATGGCCGACGACCTGAGGATCACCCCGGCGCTGTCGTCGCTGCTCGGCGCGCTGTTCTTCCTTGGCTACTTCTTCTTCCAGGTGCCGGGCGCCCTGTACGCGCAGAAGCGCAGCGTGAAGAAGCTGATCTTCGCCAGCCTGATCCTCTGGGGCGGGCTGGCCACGCTGACCGGGATCGTCCACGACGTCTATTGGCTGATCGCCATCCGCTTTCTCCTGGGCGTGGTCGAGGCGGCGGTGATGCCGGCCATGCTCATCTATCTGTGTCACTGGTTCACCCGCGCCGAGCGCTCGCGGGCCAACACCTTCCTGATCCTCGGCAACCCGGTGACCATCCTGTGGATGTCGGTGGTCTCGGGCTACCTGGTGCAGCAGTTCGACTGGCGCTGGATGTTCATCATCGAAGGCGCGCCGGCCATTCTCTGGGCGTTCATCTGGTGGCGCCTGGTCGATGACCGACCGGAGCAGGCCAAGTGGCTCGATGCCCGGGAGAAGGCCGCGCTGCGCGAAGCGCTGGAGGCCGAGCAGCAGGGCATCAAGCCGGTGAAGAACTATGCCGAGGCATTCCGTTCGCCCACGGTGATCATCCTGTCGCTGCAGTACTTCTGCTGGAGCATCGGTGTGTACGGCTTCGTCCTCTGGCTACCGTCGATCCTCAAACAGGCCGCCGCGCTGGACATCGTCACCGCCGGCTGGCTGTCGGCGGTGCCCTACCTGGGGGCGGTGCTGGCCATGCTCGGGGTGTCGTGGGCCTCGGACCGCCTGCAGAAGCGCAAGCGCTTCGTCTGGCCGCCGCTGCTGATCGCCGCGCTGGCGTTCTACGGCTCCTATGCCCTGGGCACCGAGCACTTCTGGTGGTCATACGCCTTGCTGGTGATCGCCGGGGCCTGCATGTACGCGCCCTACGGGCCGTTTTTCGCGATCGTTCCCGAACTGTTGCCGGCCAACGTCGCCGGGGGCGCCATGGCGCTGATCAACAGCATGGGCGCGCTGGGCTCGTTCTCGGGCTCGTATCTGGTCGGCTACCTCAATGGTGTCACCGGCGGCCCCGGCGCCTCGTACCTGTTCATGTGCGGTGCACTGCTGCTGGCCGTGGCCCTGACCGCCGTCCTCAACCCCTTGCAACAGGCGCGCCGGCACAACCTGGCGCCGAGCCGATAGGAGCCTCAGCATGAAAAAGCGCATCGTCGCCTACAAACGCCTCTCCGATGAACTGATGGCGCGCCTGCACGCGCAGGCCGAGGTGACCCTGGTGGAAGCGCCGGCCGCCGATGGCCTGGCGCGCTTGCGCGCGGCGCTGCCGGGCGCCCATGGCCTGCTGGGCGCCAGCCTGCGCCTGGACCGCGCGCTGCTCGACCTGGCGCCGCAGCTGGAGGTGATCTCCAGCGTGTCGGTGGGCGTGGACAACTACGATATCGAGGCGCTGGATCAGCGCGGGGTGCTGCTGACCAACACCCCCGACGTGCTCACCGAAACCACCGCCGACACCGGTTTCGCGCTGATCCTGGCCTGTGCCCGGCGCGTGGTCGAGCTCGATGGCTGGATTCGCGCCGGCCACTGGCGGGCCGGGATCGGGCCGGCGCAGTTCGGCTGCGACGTGCAGGGCAAGACCTTGGGCATCGTCGGCATGGGCCGTATCGGCGAGGCCCTGGCCCGGCGCGCGCATGCCGGTTTCGGCATGCGCGTGCTGTACCACACCCGCAGCCCGCGGCCCGAGGTGGAGGCGCGGTACGGCGCTGGCTATCGCAGCCTTGACGCGTTGCTGGCCGAGTCCGATTTCATCTGCCTGTGCCTGCCGCTGACCGGCGCTACGCAAAACCTGATCGGCGCGCGCGAGCTGGCCCTGATGAAACCCTCGGCGATCCTGGTGAACATTTCCCGCGGCCGCGTGCTCGACGAGGCGGCACTGTTGCAGGCGCTGGCCGAGCGGCGCATTCGTGGCGCCGGGTTGGACGTGTTCGTGCAGGAGCCGCTGGCGGCGGATTCGCCGCTGCTGCAACTGGACAACCTGGTGGTCACCCCGCATATCGGCTCGGCCACGCTGGAGACCCGCGAAGCCATGGCCCGCTGCGCAGTGGACAACCTGCTGGCCGCGCTGGCCGGCGAGCGGCCGACGAATCTGGTCAACCCGAGGGCGTGGGAGTTGCGTATGCGTTGAACCTGGCAAGCGTTTCGTTTGCCTGATAACAACAGCTCTTGTGTGATTTCGAGGAGTGGGGCCGCTGCGCGACCCTTTCGCCGGCAAGCCGGCTCCCACACTGACCGTGCTGCCCTAAAGCCAAGCGCCGTCCCTGTGGGAGCCGGCTTGCCGGCGAAAGGGCTGCGCAGCAGCCCCGGCCCCACCCACCAAAGGAGCGACGATTCCCGTATGACCTGATCAACAGAGAGACATCCTCATGTCCAAGGACCAACCCGCCTCCGTGCAACCGGCGCGCCGGGCGTTCCTGCGCCAATCCCTGACCCTGATCCCGGTGGCGACCCTCGCCAGCACGGGACTGGGCGGTGCAGTGCTCGCCGACAGCGCCACCCCGGCAGCCGCCGAACCGGCCCGGCCGGTTACCGCGCGCGCCTACCAGCCGACCTTCTTCACCCAGGAGGAGTGGGCCTTCGTCAGCGCCGCCGTGGCCGTGCTCATCCCCACTGATGCCCTGGGCGCGGGCGCGGCCGATGCCGGCGTACCCGAGTTCATCGACCGCCAGCTCAACACCCGCTACGGCAGTGGCGGGCTGTGGTACATGCAGGGGCCATTCCACCCCGACGCCCCCAGCGAGCTGGGCTACCAGCTCAAGCTCAACCCCCAGGAGATCTACCGGCTGGGCATCGCCGAGACCGACGCCTGGTGCAAGGCGCAGTTCGGCAAGGTGTTCGCCCAGCTCGGTCTTGCGCACCAGCAGCAGGTACTGGAAGCCCTGGACGGCGGCACGGCGACATTTGCCTCTTTGCCGGCGGCCAGCTTCTTCAACATGCTCTGGCTCAACACCCGCGAAGGCTTTTTCAGCGACCCGCTGCACGGCGGCAACCAGGGGTTGGTGGGCTGGAAGCTGGTGGGCTTCCCCGGCGCCCGCGCCGATTTCATGGACTGGGTGGAGCGCGACGAGCGTTATCCGTTCCCGCCGGTCTCCATCAGCGGCGAGCGGGGTTGAAGCATGAGCCAGATGAAAAAAGTCGATGTGGTCATCGTCGGGTTCGGCTGGGCCGGGGCAATCATGGCCAAGGAGCTGACAGAGGCCGGCCTGCAGGTGGTTGCCCTGGAGCGAGGCCCGGCCCGGGACACCTACCCGGACGGCGTCTACCCGCAGACCATGGACGAGCTGACCTACAACTCGCGCAAGAAGCTGTTCATGGACATCTCCCGCGAGACCGTGACCCTGCGCCACAGCATCAACGACGTGGCCGTGCCGTATCGCCAGTTCGGCGCCTTCCTGCCCGGCACCGGCACGGGTGGGGCGGGGCTGCACTGGTCCGGCGTGCATTTTCGCGTCGACCCGGTTGAGCTGCGCCTGCGCAGCCACTATGAGGAGCGCTACGGCAAGGCCTTCATCCCCGAAGGCATGACCATCCAGGACTTCGGCGTGAGCTACGAAGAGCTGGAGCCATACTTCGATTTCGCCGAGAAAGTGTTCGGCACCTCCGGCACGGCCTGGTCGATCAAGGGCCAGGTGGTGGGCCGCGACAAGGGCGGCAACCCGTTCGCCGCCGACCGTTCCAGCGACTTCCCGCTGGTGGCGCAGAAGAGCACCGTGTCGGCGCAACTGTTCGAGAAGGCCGCCCGTGAAGTCGGTTATCACCCCTACAACCTGCCGTCGGCCAACACCTCCGGGCCGTACACCAACCCCTACGGCGCGCAGATGGGGCCGTGCAACTTCTGCGGTTATTGCAGCGGCTATGCCTGCTACATGTACTCCAAGGCCTCGCCCAACGTGAACATCCTGCCGGCCCTGCGCCAGGTGCCCAACTTCGAGTTGCGCAACAACGCCCATGTGCTGCGGGTCAACCTGACCCAGGACAAACACCTGGCCACCGGCGTGACCTATGTCGACAGCCAGGGGCGCGAGGTCGAGCAAGCGGCCGACCTGGTGATCCTCGGTGCCTTCCAGTACAACAATGTGCGCCTGATGCTGCTCTCGGGCATCGGCAAGCCTTACGATCCGGTCAGCAACCAGGGGGTGGTGGGGCGCAATTTTGCCTACCAGAACATCTCGACCGTGACCGCGTTCTTCGACCGCGACAGCCACCACACCAACCCCTTCATCGGTGCCGGCGGCAACGGTGTGGCGGTGGACGATTTCAACGCCGACAACTTCGACCATGGCCCCCACGGTTTCGTCGGCGGCTCGCCGTTCTGGGTCAACCAGGCGGGCGCCAAGCCGATCTCCGGCACCAAGGTGCCGCCGGGCACGCCGAAATGGGGCAGTGCCTGGAAGGCCGCGGTGGCCGACAGCTACCGGCACATGCTGTCGATGGACGCCCACGGCGCGCACCAGTCCTATCGCGACAACTACCTCGACCTGGACCCGGTGTACAAGGACGCCTACGGCCAGCCGTTGCTGCGCATGACCTTCGACTGGAAGGACAACGACGTGAAGATGAACCGCTTCATGGTCGAGCGCATGGGCAAGATCGCCGAGGCCATGGGGCCCAAGGCGATCAGCGCGGGGAAAAAGGCCTTCGGCCAGCACTTCGATGCCTCCACCTACCAGACCACCCACCTCAATGGCGGCGCAATCATGGGCACCGACCCGAAGACCAGCGCGCTCAATCGCTACCTGCAATGCTGGGACGTGCACAACGTGTTCGTACCTGGCGCCTCGGCCTTCCCCCAGGGCCTGGGCTACAACCCCACCGGGCTGGTGGCGGCGTTGACCTACTGGTCGGCGCGGGCGATCCGCGAACGCTACCTGAAGAACCCCGGCCCACTGGTGCAGGCATGAGGAGGCCGGTCATGAAACTCAAGACACTGTTCATCGCCATGCTCGGCCTGGGTGCGAGCACCTTGCTGCATGCCGCCGACGGCGTCGATCCAGCCTTGGTCAAGCAGGGCGAGTACCTGGCCCGAGCCGGCGACTGCGTGGCCTGCCACACCGCCAAGGGCGGCAAGCCCTTCGCCGGCGGGCTGCCGATGGAGACGCCGATCGGCACCCTGTATTCGACCAACATCACCCCGGACGTCAGCGGCATCGGCCAGTACCGCTACGAAGACTTCGAGCGCGCCGTGCGCCAGGGCATCGGAAAGGATGGCAGTACGCTGTATCCGGCCATGCCGTACCCGTCCTATGCCCGGGTCAGCGATCAGGACATGCAGGCGCTGTATGCCTACTTCATGCACGGCGTGCAGCCGGTGGCGCAGCAGAACAAGGCCAGCGACATCCCTTGGCCATTGAGCATGCGCTGGCCGCTGGCGTTCTGGCGTGGGTTGTTCGCGCCCGAGGTCAAGCCGTTCGAAGCCGCAGGGCGTGATCCGGTGGTGGCGCGGGGTGCCTACCTGGTCGAAGGGCTGGGCCATTGCGGCGCCTGTCATACGCCACGGGCGATCACCCTGCAGGAAAAGGCATTGGATACCACTGATGGCGACGCTTTCCTGGCCGGCAGCGCACCGCTCGAGGGCTGGATCGCCAAGAGCCTGCGCGGCGACCACAAGGACGGCCTGGGCAGTTGGAACGAGGCGCAGATCGTCGCCTTCCTCAAGACCGGCCGCAACGAGCGCACGGCGGTGTTCGGCGGCATGAGCGACGTGGTCGAGCACAGCATGCAGTACATGAGCGATGCCGACCTGACGGCCATTGCTCGCTACCTGAAGACCTTGCCACCGACCAACCCGGACGACCAGCCGTTCCAGGCGGACCCCAGCGTGGCCCGGGCGCTGTGGCAAGGCGATGACGGCAAGAAGGGCGCGGCGTTGTACGTGGACAACTGCGGGGCTTGCCACCGTACCGACGGCCAGGGCTATGCCCGGGTGTTCCCGGCGCTGGCAGGCAATCCGGTGGTGCAGGGGCAGGATGCCACCTCGCTGATCCACATCGTGCTGGAAGGCGCGACCCTCCCGGCCACGGCGAGCGCGCCGTCGACGTTCAGCATGCCCGGCTTCGCCTGGCGGCTGTCGGACCAGCAGGTGGCCGATGTGGTCAACTTCATTCGCAGCAGCTGGGGCAACCAGGCCGCGGCGGTGACCGCGGGGCAGGTGGCGGCGCTGCGCAAGGCGGCACCGCTGCCGCTCAAGGCGCAGACACTGATCGGCGATACCACGGGGATTGCGGAGCCTTGATCGACAGGCCTGATTGACAGGGAGGTGTTGTGGGAGGGGGCTTGTCCCGCGATGGCAGCTTGGCCAGATCGTTGGGCAAGCCCGCTCCCTCGGCTGCCGATTACGCCGCCGAATACCTCGAAACCACTTCAATATATGCTAATAAATTACATTTCATATAGCTAATAACCATTTGAATTATATGAACTATTTTTTAGCAACTGCATGCTGGGCACATTGCTCGTAGTACGTCTGCTTGATCGCCGCCGGCTTAAGCCGCGAGCGGCTGTTGTACGTCTGCTCGGTGATCCCGAACGCCGTCATGCGCATCCATGGCTTGGCGAACTTGCGTACCTGCAGCTTCTTGCGCGTGGCATACAGGGTCACCCCGGAAAGCTTGGCCTGCTGGGCCTCGGCGGCGATTTGCGCGCCCCAGCCGCATACCTGGCGATCGTTCTGGCTCAGGGCCCGGGCCTGTGCGCCGAAGGCGGTTGTGGCCAGCAGGCAGCCAGCCACGGTTGCTAGAATTACGCGCATGTTGCTGTCCTAAGCATCTGAAGGAAAACAAAGTTTGCCCGCGCTTTCGACGCCTGGGGGCCAGCAGTTTGCCGTCAGGCGATGGCCATTTGCAGTCCATCGCGGGAACGCCAGCGCAACGATTGCAGGGCCAGGGCGGCAACCCACAACACGCTGATGCCGTAGTTGAGGCGCTGGTACAGGCCGAACAGTTCACCGCCTTGCGCGGCTTTGGCCATCAGCACCACGGTGATTATCGCCAGCACCGAGCACAGCAGCGACCACCTTCCCAGCCACGGGGAGCCTGCCACGCGTTTGCCCAGCCAGATCCACAGCACGCTGGCCAGGGTCAGCGAGAGGAACATCAGCAGGCCGCTGAGATTGTGCATCTGTTGCGAGAACGACGGCTCCAGCGGCGCGCAGCCCTGGTCGCAGGGGAACCAGCCGGTACCCAGGCTGCCGACAGCGTGCAGCAGCACCAGCCCCGCGCTCAACCGAGCCAGCCCCGAGTACCGCCAACGCCGCGCCAGGCCCCAGGCGAACAGGCTGAAAAGCAATGCCAGGGGGAAGTTGTTGACCCAGGGCGAGAAGCCATGGGTCGGCGCGCCGACCGCGCCGAGCTGGCTCATGGCCTGTTGCAGATGGTCGTAGCCGGGATAGTCCAGGGCGGTCAGGCCAACGCCCGCCAGCAGCCAGAGCGGGATGAGCAGGCCAGTGGCGAGCAGCAGGCGATCAAACGTCTTCATGCGGTTTCCTTCCTTGGAGAGAGCAGGTCGCAGCCTACAGCGCGGGCATGTCCGATGGCCAGGCTCAATCGCCAACGAGCAGCATCACCAACAGTACGCAGGCCAGCAGCGCCAGGTAGGCCCGGGCATGCACGTGGTCGGGGATGCGCCCCAGCAAGGGGGCGGCCAGGTGCATGCCCAACCAGGCGCCAGCTGTCATCACCAGCGCGGCGCGCAGGTCGATCAGCCCGAGCAGGCCGGCGTCCAGGTCAGACTGACTGCTCGGCACCAGGGCATAGACCAGCGTGGCCGCCAGGGCCATGGGCAGCGACAGCGGATTGGCCATGGCGGTGGCGGTGCGCATGCTGGCGCCGCGGCGGCGCATCAGCGGCACGGTCATCACGCTGCCACCCACGCCGAGCAGCGCCGCCAGCGCGCCGATGGGCAGGCCGGCCAGGGTCGCGCTGGCATGGCTCATCGCAGCCCGGGCCTGCCCGCCTGTGCGGACAAAGCCCGGGCGCAGCCAGGCATCGAGCAGGCTGAGCAGCAGGTAGGCGATGAACAGCCCGCGCAGCCAGGCGCTGGTCACGTACAGGGCGGCCCAGGCGCCGAGCAGGGCCCCGACGGCTATGGCTGGAGCCAGGGGCCGCACCAGGTCCCAGCGCAGGCTGCCGGCGCGGTGGTGGCGCCAGGTGGCCAGGGCGCTGCTGAAGATCATCACCGTGGCCGAGGTGGCCACGGCGATCTGCATGGCATGCTCCGCCACGGCGGTGCCGGCGCCGTGGCTGGTGAGCAGCAGGGCATAGAGCAGCGGCACGGCGAAGAACCCGCCGCCGAAGCCGAACAGCAAGGTGGTGACGCCGGCACACAGACCGAACAGGCCAAGCAGGGGGTAGAGCATGGGAACAGCCTCAGGGCCAGGACAGGGGCTCCCAGCGTAGGCGCCTGCCCCTTGGCCAGCTTGCGCCAGTTGGCCAATAATCATCGCGTTACGGCCAGAGCCTGCTGTCATGCGCAATGTTCCCCTGTCCCAGATCGATGCCACCCCCCGCGCGGTACTGGCCATCGCCACCGATTACCCGCCCGACACCCTGTTGCCCAGGCATGTCCATCGCCGGGCGCAATTTCTGTATGGGATGAGCGGGCTGATGGAGGTGCTGACCGACGATGGCGCCTGGGTCATTCCACCCGGCAGCGGCGTGTGGATTCCTCCCGGCAAGCCGCACCAGGTGCGCATGCGCGGCGTGAGTACCCGCAGCCTGTACATCGAGCCGACAGCGCTGCCCCGCCCGAGCCGGCTATGCGAGGCATTGCGGGTCGAGCCGCTGCTGCACCAGCTGTTGCTGGCCAGCGCCGAGGTGCCGGCCCTGCATGACGAGGCGGGGCGCGACGGCCTGCTGCTGGGGCTGCTGCTGCACGAGCTGGGCCAGGCCGAGCGCCTGCCGCTGTTCGCGCCGATGCCGACGGAGCCACGTTTGGCGGCCCTGTGCCAGGCGTTCCTGGCGCAGCCGTTGATCCATGCCCGCGCCGAGGCCTGGGCGCGTCAACTCAACTGCAGCCCGCGCACCTTCAGCCGGCGTTTTCGCGAGCAGACCGGGCTGTCGTTCGGCCAATGGCGCCAGCAGGCCTGCCTGATGGCGGCGGTGACACGCCTGGCGGCGGGCGAGGCGGTGACGGCCATCGCCCTGGACCTGGGCTACGAGAGCCCCAGCGCATTTTCCAGCCTGTACCGCAAGGTCATGGGCCACACGCCCTCGACGGCGCGGCAGGGCGCATGAAAACCCGCCCGGACGTATGTGATCGTACAACTGCTTGCGCTATCATCCCGCCTGTCTTCCACAACCAGACAGACAGGGCATGACAGAGCAGCAGGTACAGGCACGGACCCGGCGCAAGCCACGCAGTCTGGCCCAGGAACTGGTCACGGTGCTGACCGAGCGCATTCGCAGCGGCCAGCTCAAGCGCGGCGACAAGCTGCCCACCGAATCGCAGATCATGGCCGAGGAAGGGGTCAGCCGCACCGTGGTGCGCGAGGCGATCTCGCGGCTGCAGGCCGCGGGCCAGGTCGAGACCCGCCACGGTATCGGCACCTTTGTGCTGGACGCCCCAAGCACCGGGGGTTTTCGTATCGACCCGGCGACCATCGTCACCCTGCGCGAGGTGCTGGCGGTGCTGGAGTTGCGCATTGCCCTGGAGATCGAGTCGGCGGGCCTCGCGGCCGAGCGTCGCAGCGACGAGCAACTGGCCGGCATGCGCGCCGCGCTGGACGAGCTCAACGAGGGCGCGGCCCATGCCTCCGATGCGGTGTCGGCGGACTTCCAGTTCCACCTGCGCATCGCCCAGGCCAGCGGCAATCACTACTTCGCCGACATCATCAATCACCTGGGCACCAGCATCATCCCGCGTACCCGGCTCAACTCGGCGCGCCTGGCCCATGACGACCAGGCGCATTACATGAGCCGGTTGATGCACGAGCACGAAGCGATCTACGAGGCTATCGCCCGACGCGACAGCGAAGGCGCCAAGATGGCCATGCGCATGCACCTGAGCAACAGCCGCGAACGCTTGCGCCAGGCCCATGAAGAGGCCGAGGCGCAGCGGGGCTGACTTCCGAGGTGGTCAAAAGCGTGGGAGCGGGCTTGCCCCGCGATGCCGGTATCAGGTCCGCTCCCACATCGTTTCCAATCGCGTTTCCAGATAATCAGACTGCCCCTTCGCTCCACTGTCCATTCACCAGCCGCCGCAGCCCCAACGGGTTGCCATCGCGCAACGCCTCCGGCAGCAAAGCCTGCGGGTAGTTCTGGTAGCACACCGGCCGCAGGAAGCGATCGATCGCCAGCGTTCCCACCGAAGTGCCACGGGCATCCGAGGTCGCCGGGTAAGGCCCGCCATGGACCATGGCGTCGCACACCTCGACCCCGGTCGGGTAGCCATTGACCAGGATGCGCCCGACCTTCTCTTCGAGCAGCGGCACCAGCCAGGCAAAGGCCTCGAGGTCGTCCGGCTCGCCGATCAACGTGGCGGTGAGCTGGCCGCGCAGGCCGAGCAGGGCGGCGCGTAACTGCGCCTCGTCGGCAACCTCCACGGCCACCGTGGCCGGGCCGAACACCTCCTCCTGCAGCAGCGGGTCAGCCTCTGCCAGCAGGCGGGCATCGGCCTTGAACAGCTGGGCGCGGGCCTGATCGCCTTGCTGCGGCTGGCCCGCCAGATGCTGGATGCCGGCGTGGGCCTGCAGATGCTCCAGGCCGCCGACATAACTGCGCAGGCCGCCGGCATTGAGCAACGTCTGCCCGGCCTGCTGATCCAGGTGTCGGCCCAACTCGCCCAGCAGTTGGCTGAAGCCTGGGGACTGCAAGCCGATCACCATCCCGGGATTGGTGCAAAACTGGCCGGCGCCCAGGCACACCGAGCCTGCCAGTTCGCGGGCGATGGCCTCGCCGCGCTTGGCCAGGGCGCCGGGCAGGACGATCACCGGGTTGATGCTGGACATTTCGGCGAACACCGGAATCGGTTGCGGCCGCTCGGCGGCCATGCGGCACAGCGCGTCGCCGCCCTTCAGCGAGCCGGTGAAGCCGACGGCCTGGATGGCCGGGTGCTTGACCAGCCATTCGCCGACACCACAGCCGAACACCATGTTGAACACGCCCTTGGGCATGCCGGTGCGGTCGGCGGCGCGCAGGATGGCGCAGGCCACCAGGTCGGCGGTGGCCATATGGCCGCTGTGGGCCTTGAACACCACCGGGCAGCCTGCAGCAAGGGCCGCGGCGGTGTCGCCACCGGCGGTTGAGAAGGCCAACGGGAAGTTGCTGGCACCGAACACCGCCACCGGGCCGACCCCGATGCGCATCTGGCGAATGTCCACCCGTGGCAGCGGCTGACGCTCGGGCAGCGCCAGGTCGATGCGCGCACCGAGGTAGTCGCCGCGACGCAGCACCTGGGCGAACAGGCGCATCTGGCCGCTGGTGCGGCCGCGCTCGCCCTGGATGCGCGCGGCGGGCAGGGCGGTTTCACGGCAGACGATGGCGACGAAGTGGTCGTCGAGTTCGTCCAGTTCGGCGGCGATGGCTTCGAGGAACTCGGCGCGGCGGGCCGGGGGCAGTTGGCGAAACGCGCTGAAGGCGTCGGCGGCGGCGCGGGCGGCACGGTCGACTTCGCCCTCGGTGGCCTGGACGAAGCTGTAGGGCAGGGCTTCGCCGCTGGTGGCGTCGAGGCTGTGCAGGCGTTGCGGGCCAAGGGCGCTGCGCTGGCCGGCGATGAAGTTGTGGCCGAGGATTTCGGGCATGGAATGCTCCTGTAGATGAATGGCTGGGTTCAGGGCCTGGGCGAGTGCTACGCACTCGTTTCGCCGGCAAGCCGGCTCCCACAGGGGGCGTGTTGTCGGCGAAGGGCCCAGGCACGCTTCGTCAGGTGATGGGGGCCGGATTGAACAGGGTGATGTCGTTGTGCAGCTGGTGCTGTTCGGCCCAGGTCTGCCTGCGGCCGCTGGCTACGTCCAGGTAGTAATGGAACAGCTCCCAGCCCAGCTCCTCGATGCTCGCCCGGCCGCTGGCGATGCGCCCGGCGTCGATGTCGATGAGGTCCGGCCAGCGCTGGGCCAGCTCGCTGCGGGTGCACACCTTGACCACCGGCGCCATGGCCAGGCCATAGGGCGTGCCGCGACCAGTGGTGAACACATGCAGGTTCATCCCGGCCGCCAGCTGCAAGGTGCCGCAGACGAAGTCGCTGGCCGGGGTGGCGCAGAAGATCAGGCCCTTGCGCGTTACCCGCTCGCCGGGCCCGAGCACACCCTGGATCGCGCCGCTGCCGGACTTGACGATCGAGCCCAGGGCTTTTTCGACGATATTGGACAAGCCGCCTTTCTTGTTGCCCGGCGTGGTGTTGGCGCTGCGATCGGCGGCGCCCTGCTGCAGGTAGCGGTCGTACCAGTCCATTTCGCGCACCAATGCTTCGGCGACCTCCGGCGTTTCGGCGCGGGAGGTGAGCATGTAGATGGCGTCGCGCACCTCGGTGACTTCCGAGAACAGCACCGTCGCGCCGGCGCGCACCAGCAGGTCGGCGGCATAGCCCAGCGCCGGGTTGGCGGTGATGCCGGAGAAGGCGTCGCTGCCGCCGCACTGCATGCCGAGGATCAGTTCGCTGGCCGGCACGCTCTCGCGGCGGCGCTGGTCGAGCTTTTTCAGGCGGGTCTCGGCCAGGGCCATGATCTGCTCGATCATCTCGCCGAAGCCCAGCGTCGCATCCTGCAGGCGGTATAGCCACGGCTCGCTGAGGTCCACAGACGGATCGCCGTCGTGCATCACCTGGCCGGCCTGGAGCTTTTCGCAGCCCAGGCTGATGACCAGCGCCTCGCCGCCAAGATTGGGGTTGCGCGCCAGGTTGCGCACGGTGCGGATCGGGATGTAGGCGTCGCGGGCGTTGATCGCCACGCCGCAGCCGTAGCTGTGGGTGAGGGCGACCACATCGTCGACATTGGGGTAGCGGGGCAGCAGTTCGGCGCGGATACGCTTGACCGCGTGGTCGAGCACGCCGGTCACGCACTGCACTGTGGTGGTGATGCCGAGGATATTGCGGGTGCCGACGCTGCCGTCGGCGTTGCGGTAGCCCTCGAAGGTGAAGCCGTCGAGTGGCGGCAGGGCGGCGGGCACGGCGTCGCAGCGTGGCAGGCTGGCAAGCTCGGGCGCGGCCGGCATCGCCAGTTGATCTTCCTTGACCCAACTGCCCTGGCGCAGGTCGGCCAGGGCATGGCCGATGACCTGGCCATAGCGGCGCACCGCCTCGCCCTTGCGGATGTCCACGGTGGCAACCTTGTGGCTCTGCGGCACGCCCTCGACCAGGGTCAGGCCATCGGCAAAGCGCGCGCCTTCGCCCAGGCCGCCGTCGTTGACCACCACCACGACGTTGTCGTCGGGGTGCAGGCGCACGTAGCGGGGCGACTCGGAATGTTCGATCAACTGCATGGTCAGGCCCTTCTTGTCTTGTCTCTCAGGCGTGGTGCTGTCGCCAGCGCCGTTGGGCGCCGACGTGTCCGGCTTACTGGCGGGCCAGTTCGGCGTCGGGCGCAGGTTCGCGCTTGGGCGGCTCCTTGAGCTCGATGCGCTTGATCGGGCCGACGATCACCAGGTAGCTGAACACTGCCACCAGGGCGTTGGCGCCCACATACACCAGGGCCCATTTGAACGAACCGGTGGCGCTGATGATGTAGCCGATGACGATCGGCGTGGTGATCGAGGCGATGTTGCCGAAGGTGTTGAACAGCCCGCCCGACAGGCCGGCGATCTGCTTGGGCGAGGTGTCGGCGACCACCGCCCAGCCCAGGGCGCCGATGCCCTTGCCGAAGAACGCCAGGGTCATGAAGCCGACCACCATCCACTCGGCCTCGACGTAGTTGCAGAACACCATGGTGGTCGACAGCAGCAGGCCGCAGACGATCGGCAGCTTGCGCGAGAAGGTCAACGAGTTGCCGCGGCGCAGCAGCCAGTCCGACAGCACCCCGCCCAGCACCCCGCCGATGAAGCCGCATACCGCTGGCAACGAAGCGATGAAGCCGGCCTTGAGGATGGTCATGCCGCGCTCCTGCACCAGGTACACCGGGAACCAGGTGAGGAAGAAGTAGGTGATGGCGTTGATGCAGTACTGGCCGAGGTAGACGCCCAGCAGCATGCGGCTGGTCAGCAGCTGCTTGATGTAGCCCCATTTCGGGCCGTCGCCGCCGCGTTTCTGGTCCATGTCCACCAGGCCGCCGTTCTGTTCGATGTGCTCGAGCTCACTGCTGCTGATGCGTGGGTGCTGGCGCGGGTTGTAGAGGGTCTTCATCCACACCGCCGAGAACACGATACCCAGTACGCCCATGACCACGAACACATGTTCCCAGCCGAAGGTGAAGACGATCCAGCCCATGATCGGGGCGAACAGCGCGGTGGCGAAGTACTGCGCCGAGTTGAAGATCGCCGAGGCGGTGCCGCGCTCCTGGGTGGGGAACCAGGCCGCGACGATCCGTGCGTTGCCGGGGAACGACGGCGCTTCGGCGAAGCCCACCAGGAAGCGCAGGGTGAACAGCGTGACCACCGCCCAGGCTACCGGCAGCCCGCCGACGAAGCCCTGCAGCAGGGTGAACAGCGACCAGGTGAAGATGCTGAAGGCGTAGACGTTCTTCGAGCCGAAGCGGTCGAGCAGCCAGCCGCCGGGGATCTGCCCGGCCACATAGGCCCAGCCGAAGGCGGAGAAGATGTAGCCGAGGGTGACCGCGTCGATGCCCAGGTCTTTCTGCAGGCTGGAGCCGGCGATGGCGATGGTTGCGCGGTCGGCGTAGTTGATGGTGGTCACCAGGAACAGCATCAACAGGATCAGGTAGCGTACATGCGTCTTTTGCGTCGCTTGCATGCTGGTTACTCCCACTCGTTATTTTTATACGGGGATTGGTTGTAGGCCGGAGCGGGGCGTCCCTGCTCCGGCGGCGGCTTTGGCAGGCCGCGAGGTGCTCGCTTATTGCGGGCCCATCTTGTCCATCAGCGCGGCGAGCATCTCGTACTCCTGCGCGGTGAGGTCGGTCAGCGGCGTGCGCACGGGGCCCGCGTCATAACCGGCGAGCTTCGCCCCGGCCTTGACGATGCTCACGGCGTAACCGGCCTTGCGGTTGCGGATGTCCAGGTACGGCAGGAAGAAGTCGTCGATCAGCTTGGCCACGGTGGCGTGATCGTCGAGGGCGATGGCGTGGTAGAAGTCCATCGCGGTCTTGGGCACGAAGTTGAACACCGCCGACGAATACACCGGCACGCCGAGCGCCTTGTACGCCGCAGCATACACCTCGGCGGTAGGCAGGCCACCCAGGTAGCTGAAACGATCGCCCAGGCGGCGACGAATCGACACCATCAGCTCGATGTCGCCCAGGCCGTCCTTGTAGCCGATCAGGTTCGGGCAGCGCTCGGCCAGGCGTTCCAGCAGGTCGGCGTTCAGCCGGCAGACGTTGCGGTTGTAGACCACCACGCCGATGCTAACTGCCTTGCACACCGCCTCGACATGGGCGGCGACGCCGTCCTGGCTGGCTTCGGTGAGGTAGTGGGGCAGCAGCAGCAGGCCCTTGGCGCCCAGGCGTTCAGCCTCTTTGGCGTATTCGATGGCCTGGCGGGTCGAGCCGCCGACGCCAGCGAGGATCGGTACCGAGGTGGCGCAGGTGTCGACGGCAGTCTTGATCACCTGGCTGTACTCGCTGGCGGCCAGGGAGAAGAACTCGCCGGTGCCACCGGCGGCGAACAGCGCGCTGGCGCCATACGGGGCGAGCCATTCCAGGCGTTTGACATAGCCTGCGGGGTTGAAGTCGCCGGCCGCGTCGAAGTCGGTGACGGGGAACGACAGCAGGCCGTGGGAGAGGATGGATTGCAGTTCTTGTGGAGTCATTGTTGTAGGCATCCTGTGGCGCTTGGAGGGGGGGAGGTACCAAGGTGAGAGGTAAGTTATCGTACAACTTGTTCTGTGGCTAGCCCTGTCCATGGATTTTCTGAGGGGTAGTGATCAGATCTGGCCTCAGCGCGTGGCCAGTCCCCGCCTATAGTCATGACGTTACAGCTCTGCCGGGCTGCGGGAGGGGGCTTGCGCTGCGATAGGGGCGGTAGAACGACACGAGATCTTATGGGTCATCGTATCTCTGTCAGGGAGAGAGGAAAAAAGATCGCGGAGACAGGCACAAGCCCGCCGCCCGCTTCCACGGGAGGTGTTCTGGGACCAGCAGAGGGTGACCGTGGGAAACGGGGGCGACCTTGCGCCGCCCCGCGATCAAAGCTAACGAAGCTTCAGAGGGTCAAGCGGCCTGGTTGCGCTTGACCTGGGACTTGCGGACCTGGGCGCGGCAGGCGTCGCCGAAGGCCTGGAACATCTTGATCGAATCGGGGTTCTTCGCCGCCTGCCACTCCGGGTGCCACTGCACCGCGAACAGGAAGGGCGAGATGCTCGGGGCGTGGATCGCCTCGACCAGGCCATCCTCGGCATGGGCGATCGGCTCGATGCCGGCACCCAGGTTGCGCAGGCCCTGGCCGTGCAGCGAGTTGACGCGAATTTCGTCGCTGCCCAGGGTGTCGCGCAGCCAACTGCCCGGCTTGATCTTGACGCCGTGCACCTGGGCGTACTGGACCTCGACCGGATCTTCCGGGTTTTCCCGGTGGTCGTTGAAGCCTGGCTCGGCGTAGACCTTCTGGTAGATGTCGCCACCGAGGGCCACGTTGATTTCCTGCATGCCGCGGCAGATGCCGAAGATCGGCAGACCACGCTTGATCGCCGCCTTGACCAGCGGGATATCGAACAGGTCGCGGTCCTTGTCCTGGCCCTTGCCGGGCGTCTGGTTGTCCTGGCCGTAGAGGGCCGGGTCGATGTTGCTGCCGGCACCGGTCAGGTACACGCCGTCGGCCATGTCCAGGTAGGTCTCGAGGTCTTCGACGCCGCAGCAGGTGGGCACCAGGACCGGGACACAACCGGAGAACTCGACCAGCGGGGAAATATATTTGTGGGTCATGACCTGATAGTCATGGCCTTTGCGCTCTTGGCTGCCCATGGTCATCAGGACGACGGGTTTGCGCAGGGAAGGTTGCTTGTTGCCAATGTTGCTGTTGGACATATGTCACCTTGAGACAGGTCATGCCTGTCGTTGTTGTGCAGGCGCACGGCCGGGGCCTTGAGTGCTGCCTGAAGCCCCGAGCACTGCCGGCTCGCCCTGCAGGCGATGTCGGTCGGGGCCTGACTCATAGCTTGCCAGAGCCGTTCGATATGTCAAACGAGTGACGAAGCCTCAAGCCGCCATTTTCCGGGGGCTGTAGGCCGTCGGAGCCTTGAGTGACAAGGGTTTGGCACAAGCTAGGTCAATAATATTTAACGACGCAGTCGGCTCTTTGCACCAATGCAATGTCATGCAGACATGCTCCGCAAGATCATTCTGCCCAGCCCAGCCCAGCCCAGCCCAGCCCAGCCCAGCCCAGCGCTTGCCCTTGCTCTTGCTTCTAAGCGCGCGATAGTCCAGGCGACACAAATTGCGACTTCAGGAGGCCGAACGGAGGGCTTGCGCAGGGAGGTGACGGGCATGGATGCCCGTCAAGCGCCGATCAGGCCATGGATGGCCCGTCGGCGCGTCCTCCCGGAGCGAGCCCGGAGTGAGGGGACCCCGGAGCGAAGCGTAGGGGCCGTATGAACGGAGCCGAACGGTTTTGCCTCCTTTTCCCAAGAGAAAAGGAGGTCGCCGTAAAGGCGAAAAGGTGAGTATGCGTCGACATGGCGAATGAATGCGCATATAACTTTTAAAACACACGCTGTGTAAGTCAAAGTCGAAGTCAAAGTCAAAGTCGAAGTCAAAGTCAAAGTCGAAGTCGAAGTCAAAGTCAAAGTCAAAGTCGAAGTCGAAGTCAAAGTCAAAGTCGAAGTCGAAGTCAAAGTCAAAGTCAAAGTCGAAGTCGAAGTCAAAGTCAAAGTCAAAGTCAAAGTCAAAGTCAAAGTCAAAGTCAAAGTCAATCGGCATCGGTTTTTATAGTTTTAAGCGCATTCATTTGCGATGTCGACGCACAGTCACCTTTCCGCCCTTACGGCGGCTTACTTTGGTCGTAACTCGCCGTCCGCGGCCAAAGTAAGCAAAGCCGTGGCGCTCCATTCATCCGGCCCTCCGCTTCGCTCCGGGTCCCCTCACTCCGGCCTTGCTCCCGGGAGGACCGCGCTGAACGCCCCATCCTGGGGCGCAGCGCTTGACGGGCATCCATGCCCGTCACCTCCCTGCGCAAGACCTGCGTTCGGCCTCCTGAAGTCGCGAAGTTACGGGCGGCGCCTGCACTAACGCAGCTAATCGCTAGTTGCCATCGTGGGAACTCTAGATCAACATCGCGGGGCAAGCCCGCTCCCGCCATAGTTTGACTACGTGATTCAACGTGGGAGCGGGCTTGCACCGCGATAGCGTAATGAAGAACAACATAACAGCCACTAACAAACAAAAAACTCTGCTCTTGATCTGCTCTTGATCTGCTCTTGATCTGCTCTTGATCTTGCTTCTAAGTGCGCGATAGTTCAGGCGCCACCGATTGCGACTTCAGGAGGCCGAGTGGAGTTCTTGCGTAGTGGGGCGACGGCCATGGATGGCCGTCGAGCGCTGCGCCCCAGGATGGGGCGTACAGCGCGGTACCCACGGGAGCAAGAACGGAGCGAGGGAACCCCGGAGCGAAGCGCAGGGGCCGTATGAATGGAGCCGAACGGTTTTGCCTACTTTTGTCAAGACAAAAGTAGGTCGCCGTAAAGGCGAAATGGTGACTAAATGTCGACATCTTCTACGAATGCGCCCAAAAAAACAAAACAATCACTTCCGACCCCGACCCCGACCCCGACCCCGACCCCGACCCCGACCCCGACCCCGACCCCCTCGAAACCACCCCCTCTGATGAACCTTTCATGACAAAACTTCGGTAGCAATCCGCCACCCCCGTCAAAGCCATGGACACCAACAAGGCACCTGGCCATCAGGCCGATGAAGCCTTGAGAACCGGCCTGGGAGCGGGGCAATGGGCACTATGGAACGCTACACGAAAGTGGGAATGCAGGAGCTCGATCAGCGTCTGGCCAAGATCGTCGAGGCCGCCCGCAAGCAGCCCGTCTCGGTCTACCGCTACGGCGCCCCCTGGGTATGGATCGTCTCCCAGGACGACTGGCAGGCCGCCCTGCGCGAGGTGGCCAGCTGCGTGCCGCCCGGCCATTCGCTGGCGCTGCTCAAGCCGCGCATAGAGGCATTGCTGGACGCGCACCAGCCCGCGCTGGCGCTGCTGGCCGAACAGCAGGGCATGATCATCGCCCCGCGCACGCTGATGCATGTGCTGCTCCTGCAGCTGCTGTATTCGGTGCCCAGCGAAAAGCAGCTCTACGAACAGCTCAACTACAACCTGCTGTTCCGCTGGTTCACCGGCCTGGAGCTGAAATCGCGGGTGTGGAACTTCAGCCTGTTCAGCCATGACCTCGGCGTGCTGCTGGGCAGCGCCATGGCCGTTTCGCTGCTGCAGCGCATGGTCGACGAAGTGCTCGGCGCAAGCCTGCAGGCCATGCCCGAGTTCAGCCTCAACCTGGCCCTGTTGCACAGCTGGCTGGCCCGCCACCAAGGCCAGGCCGCACCCAGCGACAACCACTAGAAAACCAACGAATTCCTGGCGCTCAAGGGGGCGGTGTGGAGCATTTTTTCTTCAAGCGATGCGGCATGGGCGCAGGGGCGCTGCTGTGCCTGTTGGCGGTCGAGGTGACCGCGGACGAGGCGCAGCGCCGGGTCGAGATCAACGAGTACGTGGTGCGCGGCAACACCGTGCTCGACGCCCAGGCCATCGAAGAGGCGGTCTATCCCTACCTGGGGCCGGACAAGACCCTGGCCGACCTTGAAGGCGCCCGTGAGGCGTTGCAGAAAAGCTATCAGGCCCAAGGCTACCAGTCGGTGTTCGTCGAGCTGCCCGAGCAGAAGGTCGAAGGCGGCGTGGTCTACCTGCAGGTGAGCGAAACCAAGGTCGGCCGCGTGCGGGTGGTGGGCGCCAAGCATTACTCGCCGCTGGAGATCCGTGAACAGGTGCCGGCGTTGGAGGAGGGCAAGGTCCCCGATTTCGCCCAGGTACAGAACGAGCTGGCCACGCTCAATCGTGCCCCGGGGCGGCAGGTCATGCCACTGGTGCGCGAAGGCCAGCGCCCGGGCACCATGGACGTCGACCTGCAGGTCGAGGACAAGCAACCCTGGAACCTGAGCCTGGGCCTGAACAACGACCACAGCGCCGATACCGAGAAGCTGCGCAGTGTCGTCAGCCTGGGCTACAACAACCTCTGGCAGGCCGGCCACAGCGTCTCGCTGACCTGGTTCACCGCGCCCCAGGACCGTGACAACGCCGAGGTCTGGTCCGGGTCCTACGCCGCGCCGCTGAACGAGCGCTGGACCGTGCAGTTCTCCGGCTACCACTCCGACAGCAACGTCGCCACGGTGGGCGGTACCAATGTGTTGGGCAAGGGCCATTCCTACGGCGTTTCGGCGATCTATAACCTGCCGGGCGTCGGCGCCTGGGCCAACGCACTGTCGATCGGCGTGGACTTCAAGGACTTCGACGAACAGGTCGGCCTGGGCGGCAGCAGCGACAAGGTCCCGCTCAAGTACGCCCCGATCACCCTGGGCTATACCGGCTACCGCTTCACCGAACAGGACCAGCTGAGCCTCGGCCTGAGCCTGGTGGCCGGGACGCGCAGCCTGCTGGGCTATGGCAGCGACGATTCCGAGTTCGATTACAAGCGCTACCGCGCCGACTCCAGCTTCGCCGCGCTCAAGGGCGACGGCAGCTACACCTTCGACTTCGCCGGCGCCTGGCAGAGCGCCTCCAAGCTGGCCTTCCAGCTGGCCTCGGGGCCGTTGGTGTCGAACGAACAGTTTGCCGCCGGTGGCGCCACCTCGGTGCGCGGCTATCTCGCCGCCGAACGCACCGGGGACGACGGCCTGCTGTTCTCCCAGGAACTGCGCACCCCCTCCATTGGCCGCTACGTCGGCAGCTACATCAGCGACTGGCGCTTCTACCTGTTCGCCGAGGGTGCCCAGTTGCGCCTGCAGGACGCACTGCCCGAGCAGGACGACAGCTACAGCCTGGCCAGCGTCGGCGTCGGCACCCGCGCCACGCTCAACGACTGGTTGTCCGGCAGCCTCGACTGGGCCTTGCCGCTCAAGGACGGCCCCAACACCGACAAGAACGCTTCCCGCGTGCACTTCAGCGTGCAGGCGACTTTTTGAACGATTGACCTACTGACCGGCATCGGCCTGGAGACCTCTCATGCAACGCCTGATATTGACCTTGCTGCTGTGCCTGGGCTTCGCCCTGCCGGGCAGCGCCAGCGCCTGGTGGCAGGACGACTGGATGTACCGCAAGCAGATCGCCGTGGACACCACGCCCCAGGGCGCCGGCCTGACCCAGGCGCTGGGCCGCACCGCGCTGCTGGTGCGTCTGCACACCGGCAACTTCAGCTTCGACGGCGTCAGCGAAACCGGCGCGGACATCCGCTTCGTCGCTGCCGACGACAAGACCGTGCTCAACCACCATGTCGAGCAGTTCGATCCACTGATGGGCATGGCGCTGATCTGGGTCGACGTGCCGCGTATCGAGCCTGGCCAGCGCCAGGACCTGTGGATGTACTACGGCAACCCCAAGGCCCAGGCACCCGCCGGCCAGCCGAGCTTCGACGCCGACTACACCGCGCTCTACCACTTCGACGGTGCCACCGCCCGTGACGCCAGTCCTTACGGTAACCAGCTGCAAGGACCAACGGTCAGTGTCGATGGTGTGATTGGCCGGGCCATCCAGCTCGGGGGACAAGCCTTGCAACTGCCCGCCAGCGCCTCGCTGCAACTGCCGGCGGGTGCGGCGTTCAGCTTCAGCACCTGGCTGCGCCAGGACCAGGCGGTGGGTGAGCAACTGCTGCTGGCGCGCCGCGAGGCCGGCCACAGCCTGCTGCTCGGCCTGGCCGAAGGCGTGCCCTTCATCGAGGTGGACGGCCAGCGTGCCGCCGCCAATCAGGCGCTCGGAGCCGGCCAATGGCAGCATCTGGCGCTGGTGGGCGAGGGCGGCAACCTCACGCTGCTGCTCGAAGGCCAGCCGGTCGCGCGACTGTCCGCGAGCCTGGCGGCCTTCAGCGGCGCCATCGGCATCGGTGGCGACCTGCCAGCGGCCGAGGGCGAGGCCGCCGGCCACTACGCGACCTTTGTCGGCGCCCTGGACGAGCTGCGTGTTTCCCGCGTCGCCCGCAGCCAGGCCAGCCTGCAGGCCGACGTGCTGGCCCAGGGTGCCGAGTCGCGCCTGGTGGTCTATGGCGTTGACGAAGAACAATCCGGCTTCGGCTTCGGCGGCCTGGGCTTCCTGCTCAAGGCGGTGCCGGTGGACGCCTGGGTAATCATCGCTGTCCTGGTGCTGATGATGGTGCAGTCGTGGGTGATCATGCTGCGCAAGCAGCGCACGCTCAACCGCGTCACCGCCGCCAATACGCGCTTTCGCGAGCGTTTCGCCACGGTCGGCACGCGCCTCGAACAGTTCGCCGACGATCGCGAACTGCATGACCGACTGACCGACTCCTCGCTGTGGCGCCTGTACCTGGTGGCGGTGCAGGAAATCCGCACCCGCCGCGCCCAGGGCGCCGACACCAGTGAAGTGTCCGCGGCCACCATCGAAGCCATCCGCTGCTCCATGGACGGCGTGCGCACCCGCGAGAACCAGGCGCTGTCGTCGAAACTGTCGACCCTGTCCAACGCCATTGCCGGCGGCCCCTACATCGGCCTGCTGGGCACGGTGCTGGGGATCATGGTGGTGTTCCTCGGCACCGCCATGGCCGGCGACGTCAACATCAACGCCATCGCCCCGGGCATGGCCGCGGCGCTGCTGGCCACCGCCATGGGCCTGTTCGTCGCCATCCCCGCGCTGTTCGGCTACAACCGCCTGACCACGCGCAACCGCGAAGTCAGCGCCGACATGCGGGTGTTCGTCGACGAGTTCATCACCCGCCTGGCCGAGCTGCACGGCGAGGGCCAGGCCGGTGAAGCGGCGCTGCGTCCGGCCGGGCGCAGCGTCAACCCGTCGATCCCGGCGTGAGGAGGCAGCCATGGCATCCGTGAACAACGCCCAAGACGACGACGCCGACGCCGCGGTCGACAGCATCAACATCACCCCGCTGGTGGATGTGCTGATGGTGGTGCTGGTGATGTTCATCCTCACCGCCACCGCGCAGGTCTCCGGGATCCAGGTGCAACTGCCCAAGGCCAGCGCCACGGTGTCGCTGGCCCAGCCCAAGACCAAGGCGATCTCGATCAACGATGCCGGCCAGGTGTTCCTCGACGCCTACCCGGTGACGCTGCAGGAGCTGGAGGACCGCCTGCGCAGCGAAAAGGCACGCAGCCCGGATTTCCCGTTGATCGTGCGCGGTGACGCGGGCGTGCAGTACCAGAAGGTGGTCGAGGTGCTCGACCTGCTGCGCCGTCTCGAACTGGCCCAGGTCGGGCTGGTCACCGGCAAGCCGAACCAGGGGTGAGGGCAGGCATGGAACCTAAAGCCAACTTCCGCCGCCTGCTGACCTGGGCCGTGCTCGCCGTCGCTGGCGCGGGCCTGGCCTGGCTGCTGTGGCAGTGGGCCAACGACATGGCCGGGGTGCGCCGCGAGGCGCCCAAGGTGCCGGCGATCATCCCGCTGCCGCCGCCTCCACCGCCGCCCCCGCCCGAGCCGCCCAAGGAGCCTGAACCGCCGGTCGAGGAAAAGATCGTCGAGCCGCAGCCGGTGCCCGAGGCCGAGGAGGTCAAGCCCGCCGAGGACGCGCCGGACCCGGCCCAGGACCTGGCCGACCCCATGCAGATGGACGGCGACGCCCAAGCGGGCGGCGACAGCTTCAACGTCGGTGCCGGCAAAGGCGGCGGCATGGCCGGTGGCGGCGGTGGCGGCCTGGGCAGCGGCACCTATAGCCAGTACCTGGCCTATGCCTTCCAGCGCCTGCTGCGCGACAACCCCGAGCTGCGCAACCTGGTGTTCAACCTGCAGGCCGAAATCTGGCTCAGCGCCGCCGGCGAGATCACCCGGGTCGAGCTGCTGCGCGGCAGCGGCGAGCCCGAGGTCGATGCCCAGGTGCTCGCCGCCCTGCGCGGCGCCCGCGCCCTCGACCAGCGCCCGCCGGCCAACCTGACCTTGCCGGTGAAGATCGCCCTGCAGGGGCGCCGGCCATGAACAACGAAGCACGACTGACCCACAGGAGCTGCAAACCCATGAAGTGCCCAGTCAACCGATTGACCCTGGCGCTCGGCCTGCTGGCCGCCGCCACCGCGGTCGGTCCGGCCGTCGCCCACGCCGCGCCGTCGGAGAACGCGACCGTCAACCTGATCCGCCTGCTGGTGGAACAGGGCGTGCTCAAGCAGGACAAGGCCGACGCGCTGATCGCCCAGGCCGAGCGCGAGGCCCAGCAGGCGCAGGCTGTCAGCGCCGCGCCGATCGTCGCCCAGGCCCCCGCGGCCAACGGCGAAGTGCGCGTGCAGTATGTGCCGGCCATCGTCCGCCAGCAGATCCGCGATGAGATCAAGGCCGAGGTGATGAACACCGCCAAGCAGGAAAACTGGGCCGCGCCGAACACTTTCCCCGACTGGGCCTCGCGCATCAGCTTCGACGGCGACCTGCGCCTGCGCTACGAGTCGCGCGGCTACGCCGATGGCAACAGCAACGAGATCGTCGACTTCGCCAAGCTCAATGACAAGGGCCCGTACGATGTCAACGCCAACAGCGGCTCGAACCTGCCGCCGCTGCTTAACACCCGCGAGGACCGCGACAGCCTCCTGCGCCTGCGCGCGCGCTTCGGCCTCAAGGCCCAGCTGGCGGACAACTGGGTGGCCGGCATCCGCGTCGCCACCGGCTCCAACAACAACCCGGTGTCGACCACCCAGAACCTCGGTGGCGGCTTCGGCAAGAAGGACATCTGGCTCGACCAGGGCTATGTCACCTGGACGCCCAGCGAGCGACTGACGTTGACCGGCGGGCGCATCGCCAATCCGTTCATGTCCACCGACGTCCTCTATTCCCACGACCTCAACTTCGATGGCGTGGCGGCGATCTTCGACCAGCCGCTGAACCGCGACCTCAGCCTGTTCGGCACCGTCGGCGCGTTCCCTGTGCAGTACAGCGACGACAGCGCCAGCAGCAACGGCCTGGACAAGGAGGACAGCGACAACAAGTGGCTGTACGGCGCGCAGCTGGGCGCGAAATGGGCGCTCAACGACCATCACCGCCTCAAGGGCGCGATGGCCTACTACCGCTTCGACGACATCGCCGGCGAGCGCTCCAGCCCCTGCGCGCCCTGGGATGGCCAGCCGGCCTGCGACAGCGACGAAACCCGCCCGACCTTCATGCAGAAGGGCAACACGGTGTTCCTGCTGCGCGACATCACGCCCAATCCGGCCAACCCGGCGGCCACGCCGCAGCCGCAGTTCGTCGGCATCGCCTCGGAGTTCGAACTGCTCGACCTGAACCTGGTGTGGGATGCCGACCTGCCTCATGACTTCAAGCTGCGCAGCCAGGCCAACTACATCCACAACCTGGCCTACGACGAGGGCGACATGCGCAAGCGTTCGGCCGGCCAGTTGGCCAACAACATCGACGAGAACGGCAACATCAAGAGCGGCGGCGACGCCTGGATGTTGCAGTTCACCCTGGGCAACGCCCTGGACATGCGCAAGGCCGGCGACTGGAACCTGTTCGCCGGTTACAAGCGCATCGAGCCTGACGCGCTGCCGGACGGGTTCAACGACTCGAGCTTCCACCTCGGCGGCACCAACGCCAAGGGCTATTTCCTCGGTGGCAACTACGGCCTGGCCGACAACGTCTACGCTACAGCCCGTTGGTTGAGTAGCGAGGCAGTCTACGGCGCGCCGTTTGACATCGATGTGCTACAACTTGAAGTCAACACGCGGTTCTAGGGAAGGAGCACGGGCATGAACAAGGGAGTCTATCGCCATCGTTGCGCCTGGTTGATGCTGGCGCTGGGCGCAAGCCTGGCCGCCTCGGCGTCGGCCGAAACCCTCGAAGAGCGCCTGCGCACCCAGCTGCGCAGCACCACGCAACAGCTGCAGGCCCTGCAGAGCGAGCAGGCCCAGGCCAGCGCCGCCCGCCAGGCGGCGGAACAGCAACGCGACGCGGCCCTGGGCCAGGTGCGCGAGCTGACCGCGCAACTGGCCAAGGCGCGCGGCCAGAGCGAACAGCTCGCCGGCCAGCAGCAGGCCGTGCACAGCCAGGCCCAGGCGCTGGTGGCCAGCAGCAACGAACAACTGCACAAGTACAAGCAGGCCTATGACGAACTGCTGGGCATGGCGCGCGCCAAGGAAAGCGAGCGTGCCGGCCTGCAGGCACAACTGGCCGAACGCGATGGCCAGGTGCAGCAGTGCCAGGCGCGCAACCAGCAGATGTACGGGGTGGCCAAGGAGATGCTGGCCGCCTTTGAGAAGGTCGATATCGCCGATGTGATGAAGATGCGCCAGCCCTTTGCTGGCTCGGCCCGGGTCCGCTTCGAGGAACTGGCCCAGGCCTATGGCGACAGACTCTACGAAAGCCAGTTCGACGCCCCCACGGGCGTGACCCAGTGACGTTTTCTCAACGCAAGGAAGTAAGCACATGACCGAAGTCACCCTGATCGAAACCGTTAGCGCCGACTCCCTGACCAAGCTGCTGCAGGATGCCGGCTGCCGGGTCAATCGCACCGAGCAGAATGCCGTGGTGCAGTTGCTCAGCGCCAGCCAGGGCGTGGGTTACGCCGTACGTTTCGGCAACCGGGCGCTGAACCAGGAAGGCGAGTTCCTCGATTTTACCTTCAGTTGCGCGCTGCGTATCCAGGGCGAGCTGCCCGCGGGCCTGGCCGAGCGCTGGAACGCCACCCGGCGTTTCGCCCGCCTGTCGGTACAGGGCGAGTTCCTGGTAATGGAGAAGGACGTGGTGGTTGCCGACGGCGTCAGCGAGAAGCACCTGCTTGGCAGCCTGTTGCTGTGGGATCGCCTGCTGCAGGAGTTCATCGTCTACCTGCGTGACTACAGCCGCAATGTCGCCGAAACGGCGCCCGAGCAGGTGGCCAGCGATGCGGTGAGCGCTTCGTGACGGCGCGAACCCTGTGGGCCGGCGCTGGCGCGCTGGCCGTTGTCGCGGTGGCAGTCGCCCTGGCCTTGCGCCCGGGCGACGAGCCGGTGGCAGCGGCGCGCCCGGCTTCGCCCGCCACCCTGGTGGCCACCGACAACGGCCCGGTGCTGGCGCGCCTTGGCGAGCAACAGGTGGGCAGCGGCGAGCTCAAGGCGCTGTTCGCCCAGTTGCCCGAAGAGTCCCGCGCCAGCCTGCGCGGCGACCGGCCGGCACTGGAGGCCTGGATCCGCGCCCGCTTGGCGGAAAAGGCCCTGTACCAACAGGCCGAGGCCCAAGGCTGGCTGCAGCGTCCGGAGATCCAGGTGCAGACCCGCGCGGCCACCGAGCAGATCGTCTTGCGCGACTATCTCGACTCGGTGAGCAAGGTACCCGACGACTACCCCACCGAAGCTGAGCTCAAGCAGGCCTACGAGGCAGGCAAGGCTGGTTTGCAACTGCCGGCACGCTATCGCCTGAGCCAGATCTTCCTGCGGGTGGAAAACCCCAAGGATGACGAGGCCGTGCGCAAGCAGGCCCAGGCCCTTGCCAAGCAGGCCCAGGCCGCGGATGCGGACTTTGGCGCATTGGCCCGCGAGCATTCGCAGGATGCCGGCACCGCCGCCAACGGCGGGGATACCGGCCTGCAGGCCTTGGCGCAACTGTTGCCGGAGGTGCGCGGGGTGGTGCCGAAACTCAAGGTGGGCAGCGTCAGCGAACCGGTGCAGAGCGCGGCGGGCTATCACATCATCAAGCTGGTGGAGCAACAACCGCCCCGGGCGGCGACCTTCGACGAGGTGGCCCCGCGTCTGCGCCAGGTGCTGCGCGCCCAGCGCCAGGAGCAGGTGGCCAAGGCCTATGTGGAGGGCATGTTCGACACTGCCACCCTCAGCATCGACGGCGCGGCGCTCAACCAGGTGCTGGAAAGCAGCCGCTAGTCGCCAACAACCATGGAAGAAGCGGGCCTGCCCAGGCGAGCCCGCAGGAGGCGAGGGATGCCTATCGATCTGTCCCGGGGGCGAGCCCCGGATACCAGCGTGCCCGTCGTTCGCCCCCAGGTGCCGCTGGCCCTGGACGAACAGACCCTGAACTGTTTTCTGGTCACCGCGCGCTGCGGTTGTTTCATGCAGGCGGCGCGGCGGCTCAACCTGAAGCCTGTGGCCCTGCGCAAGCGCCTGGCGGCGCTGGAGGCGCGCCTGGGCTACAGCCTGTTCGTCAACCGCAACAACAACCCGGTGCTCAGCCAGCAGGGCGAGCGCCTGCAGCAGGTGCTCCAGGCCCGCGAACCGGTGGTGCCAGCGCCGCGGGAAGCCAGCGCCAGTGTGCGCCTGGCCGTGGCCGAACCACTGCTGCAGGACCTGCTGGGCCGCAACCTGATCAACTTCGTGCGCCAGCATGCCGGCATGCGCCTGGAGGTGGCCACGCTCGATGGCCGCCAGGTACCCGAGCAGGCCGCGGATGTGGCGTTATGGCTGGGCGACCTTGACCAGGGCGCCCGCAGCGGCTGTTTTGCCGACACCACCGCCGAAGCCCTGGCCACCCTCGAATACCTGCCGCATATCGCCAAGCGCTATGCCCGCGAGGTCAACCGCCCGACCAGCCTGGCGCACCTGCAGGACTACATGCTGGTGCAATGGCAAGGCGAGGTCGGCGTGCAGGCGTTGACGCCCTGGCAGACGCTGTTGAGCACCCGCTCGGCCGGCGTGACGCAGATCCAGGACTACGAGATGTACTGCCAGCTGATCAAGTGCAGCGCCAGTGTCGGTTTGCTGCCGCACTACGCGGCGCATCTGGATCGTGGCCTGCTGGCCTTGCCGGGGTTGTTCCGCGAGCCGATGCGCCGGCGCGTGTGGCTGGCGGTCGATGAGCGTACCGAAGCCGATCCGTTGGTGCAGGTGATGGTCGGGGCGATCCGGGCCGCGTTCGAGGAACGCCGGGAATGGTTTGCCGGTCGTTAGGGTCAGCCGGCCTTGCGCAGTGTCAGGTTGATCCGCCGTTCGCCCATGCGCGGATGAACGCCAGGCTTTATCGGCAGCACGCCATGAAAGCGCAGGCGGTCCTCGCCGCCCCACACCAGCACGTCGCCGTGGTTCAGCGGGATGCGCCGGGTACGGTCCGAGCGCTGCAGTCCGCCGAACAGGAACACTGCGGGCAGGCCCAGCGAGATCGAGACGATCGGATGGGCGTAGTCCTGCTCGTCGCGGTCCTGATGCAGGCTCAGGCGGGTACCCGGCAGGTAGTGGTTGATCAGGCAGGCATCCGCCACGAAACCGTCGAAACCGGCCTGGGCGGCGGCGCGCGAGGCCAGCTCGACCAGCACCCGGGGCAGGGCAGGCCAGGGTTTGCCACTGACCGGGTCGGTGGCGGAGTAACGGTAGCCGCTTGCGTCGCTGACCCAACCCAGCGCGCCGCAATTGCTCAGCGCCACGGCCATGCGCAGGCCGCCGGGGGTCTGCATGTGGCGAAACGGCGCCGCGCGCAGCACCGGGCGCAAGGCATCGAGCAGGGGCTCGAGCTCCGCCAGGGCGAAACCTGGCAGCAGCGTGGTGTGCGCGGCCAGCTGCTGGGGGTGTGCGTCGAACAGATCGAGATCGGACTGGATCATGCCAGTGGCTGCTTGGGTGGTGTCCGCACAGTGTATCGCGATGCCCCGGTGCGTGGGGCATCGCGAGCCACTGCGCGGCCTCAGAGGCTGAGCGTCAGGCTGACACTGACATTGCGCGGCTCGCCCGGCAGCACCCATGAACTGTTGTAGGAGCGCTCGTAGTACTTGCGATCGAACAGGTTGTTGAGGTTCAGGCCCACAGTGACCTGCTCGCTGGCCTTGTAGTGCGCCAGCAGGTCGACCGTGCTGTACGAGGGTAGGGTGAAGGCGCTGCCGGCCTGACCGGAGCGCTCGCCGACATAGTTGAACGCCGCGCCCAGGTCCGAACCGCGCAGGGCGCCATTCTGGAACTCATACACGCCCATCACGCTGCCGCTGTTACGGGCAATGCCCAGCAGGTCGCTGCCCTTGGGCAGGCTGGCATCGCCCTTGGTGACCTCGGCATCGATGTAGGCATAGGCGCCGATCACCCGCACCGCCTCGCTGAGCTGGCCGCTGAACTGCAGGTCCAGGCCCTGGCTGCGCGCCTTGCCGGCCGCGATGCTCTCGCCCAGGGCATCGGTGGTGATGACGTTCTCCTTGTCGATATGGAACAGCGCCACCGTGGCGCCCAGGCGGCTGTCGAACAGGTCGAGCTTCAGGCCGGTCTCGTAGCCGATGCCTTTCTCGGGCTTGTACACCTGCCCTTGGGTGCCGATGGTGTTGGGCTTGAACGACGTCGATGCGTTGGCAAACACGCCGACCTGCGGCGTCAGCTGGTACAGCAGGCCGACGCGGGGCGTGGCGACATCCTTGGCCTGGCTGTTGCTGATACCGCTGCTGCGGTTCTGCGAGGTCTGCTCGATGCGCTCCAGGCGTACCCCGACCAGCCCGCGCAGGCGCTCGCTGAAGGCGATCTGGTCCTGCAGGTTGAGGGCATGGCTTTCGGTGCGTTCGAAGAAGTCATTGGCGCGGGTGAGGGCCGGCTTGGGCTTGCCGTACACCGGGTTGCGGATGTCCAGGCCATAGCTGGCCAGGGTCGCGCTCTGCGGGTACTTCTGGCTGTTGCGGTAGTTCTCGTATTCCAGGCCGATCAGGCTCTGGTGCTGCCAGCCGAGCAGCTCGAACTGCCCGTGCAGCTCGGCTTGGGTGATGTTGTCGTTCCACTCGAAGTCGCGCTCGCGGTAGAAGCGCGTGAGCGTGTTGCCGACCAGGGCCTGGGGCTCGGAGCTGTTGCCCTTCAGTGTGCCCTGGGTGTAGTGGTTGGCCAGGCGCAGTTTCCAGTTGTCGTCGAGGAAGTGCTCCAGGGCCAGGTCGACGGTCTGGTTGTCGTTGCGGATCTTGCCGTCGTTGGGCTCGCCCATGAACGCCGAGCGCTGCACCGAGCCCATCTGGCCATTGACCGCCGGAATGCCGCGGTCGAACACTGATTCGGTGCGGGAAAACTCGGTGTCCAGCAGCAGGCGGGTGTCGGGCGACAGTTGCCAGCTCAGCGACGGGCTGACGATCCGTCGCTCGCTGTTGACGTGATCGCGGAAGCTGCCGTTGTCCTCCACCGCCAGGTTGACCCGGCCCAGCAGGTTGCCTTGGCTGTCCAGCGGCGCGTTGGCGTCCAGCGTGCCGCGGTAACGGTCCCAGCTGCCGGCGCTCAGGTTCACGGTGCTGAACGTCTCGGCCTGGGGCCGCTTGCTGACGATGTTGACCAGCCCGCCGGGGTCGCCGCGGCCATAGAGGCTCGCGGCCGGGCCCTTGAGCACCTCGATGCGCTCGATGCCGGAGGTGTCGGGCGCGCTGTAGCTGCCGCGGTTGACGGCGAAGCCGTTCTTGTACAGCTCCCCTGTGGTGAAGCCGCGCACGCTGTAGTTGAGAAAGGTCAGGCCACCGAAGTTGTTCTGCCGCGACACGCCGCCGGCAAAGTCCAGGGCGCGGTCGATGCGGGTGGTGTTGAGGTCCTTGAGTACCTGGGCCGGCACCACTTCGATGCTCTGCGGGGTGTCGCGGATATCGGTGTCGGTGCGCGTGGCGGTGGCCGAGCGGGTGGCCCGATAACCCTGGACCGGGCCGTCGGCGCGTTCTTCGAGGTAGGCGTCGGTGATCGAGGTTTCGTCCAGCACCAGGGGTTGGGCCGCAGCGAGCGGTTGACCGAACAGGCCCAGGGTCAGGCTGGCCAGAAGGGGAGCGCGAGGGTTCAAGGGGGATCTCCGTTAAATATGTAATAACATTACATTATCGTTCCAGTCATCGCCAGAAGAAGGTGTGACAGGGCGGTTGCGCGATGAGAATGATTTGCGTTAATGTTATGTTATTACGTATCCGGAGGTTTTCATGCAAGTACTGTCCTCACTCAAGCAGGCCAAGCGCCGTCATCGTGACTGCCAGGTGGTCAAGCGCCGTGGTCGGATCTATGTGATCTGCAAGTCCAATCCGCGGTTCAAGGCCAGGCAGGGCGGGGTAAAGAAAAAGCGCGGGTAGCCGGTCAATGGCAGTCAGGCGAAAGGGGCTGCTCAGCAGCCCCAATGACGCTATCGAAGCGTCCTGCGCAGGCGTCGCCAGCCCAGTACCACACCACTGAGGGCTATCACCAGGCCGCCGCTACTCAGGCTGATGATCAACCCTTCGCGCAACAGCGGCCGCGCCAGCAGCGGTTGCCAATCCCAGCTGTGCAACAGGTTGAACAACCAGCGCCCGGCACGTTGCGCCCGGTCGTGGCTGGCCACCAGCGTGCCGCTGGCAGGGTCCAGGTAGGCCCAGGTGTCCGCCGCGTCGGCGAAGCGCAGGCGCAGCACGGGCAGTGGACGCGCCTGGGAACCGTACATGCTCTGCGGCTCGCGGGCGAAGTAGTGGAAGTCGTAGGCGCTCTGCCAGTCATCCGCCACCGTCACCCCCGGAGCCATCGCTTGCGCGGCCGCCCGCAGCCTTTCCCGGCTGAAGGTACGCGCCGGCGGGGCGTGTGCTTCAAGGATGCGGCTGTCGCCGTCGGCGCTGCGGGCCACTGCATAGGTGACGTCGGCCAGGCGTTGCCATTGCAACTCCACTGCGGCGAACCCGGTTTCGTCGCGCAAGCGGGCCAGTGCTGTGGCAATCGGCAGTTGCAGGTCGGTGGCACGCAGCGGCGCTTGTTGCAAGGCGATCTGCGAGCGGCTGTCGGTCACGCCCCAGGGGCGCATCGACATCAACCCGCTGAACACCCACAGCACCAGCACCCCACCGAACAGCAGCCCGCCGATGTGGTGCCAGCGCAACCAGCCCCCGGGGTAGGGACTGCACGACCCACTGCGGTAGCGTTTGCGCAGCCGCAGGCGCAGGATGCCCACCGCGATGCCCATGAGCGCCATCAGCGTGCCGAGCAGTGAAAGGCCGATCACCAGGGTGCGCCAGCCATTGTCGAAGCCCAGGCCGCCACGCAACGGATAGAGCCAGTGCAACCAGGCACCGACCCAATTCCAGGCGCGCTCGCGGCCGCTCGCATCGCGCACCACCTCGCCGGTGCGTCCGGACAGGTACAGCCAGGTGCCGGCCGCATCGTCCACTTGCACCCGGTGCAAGGGGCGATCGCTGTCCAGGGCCCGGGAGTGGGTCCACATGTCCTCGTCCAGCGTGCCTTGGTAAGCCAATGCCGCGCTGCCGGCGTACTGCCGGGCATTGGCCAGGGCCCAGGCCGCGTCGGCGTTGGCCAGGGGCTCGCCGTTGGCTGCATCGAGGGTGACGCGGCGACCGTCCGCCAGCTCCAGCAAATAGTACGGTTGCCCGCCCAGGCTGGTCAGGCGCAACGCCTTCAACGGCTGCTCAGCCCATTGCGCCGGCAACTCGGCGCAGCATCCCGCCGGCAAGGCCGGCAGGTGGGTCAGGTGCTCGGCCGTGGTCAGCTTGGGGTAGCCGACATACAGCATGACCACTCCGGAGACGAACCACAGCGCCATGAACAGGCAGGCGACGATGCCCAGCCAGCGATGCCACAGGTACAGCTGGCGTTTCAGGCCCATCAGTAGCGCCACTGCACAGCGACTTCCAGGCTGCGCGGCTCACCCAGGTAGTACTGGGTGTTGGTCTGGTGGATGAAGCGGGCGTAGACCTCGTCGGTGAGGTTGCGCAGGCGGGCGCTGAGTTGCACGTGCTGGTCCAGGTCGTGGGTCATCGACAGTCCGTAGACGGTGTACGAAGGCACCCACTGGGTGTTGGCGGTGTTGGCGTAGACCGCCGAGACGTAGCGGGCGTCGGCGCCGACCTGCCAGCCCGGCGCCAGGTCGTAGGTCAGCCAGAGGTTGGCCACCCGGTCGGGGATGTTCACCGGGTTCTTGCCCTTGCGCGAGTACACCACGCCGCCGATGTTCTCGTTGAACTCGTCGTATTCGGCGTTGACCCAGCTGAAGTTGCCCGCCGCCAGCAGTTTGGGCGTGACCTTGAACGACGCCGCCAGCTCGATGCCGGTGGAGGTTTGCTGGCCGGCCTGCTCGGTGGTGTTGGGCACGGTCGAGGAGGGCACCGAGATGTTCTTGCGCACGATGCGGTAGGCCGCCGCGGTGGCCGAGCCGCGCCCGTCGAGGAAGTCGAACTTGCTGCCCACTTCAACCTGCCTGCCGGTGCTCAGGTCGAAGTCGCCGACCTGGCTGAGCGAGGCGCCGGTGAGCGAGCCCCCTGGCGGCTCGGCCGAGGTGCTGTACTGGGTGTAAAGGCTGACATTGGAGGTCAGGTCGTAGACCAGCCCCAGGCGCCCGGTGAAGGCATCCCAGCGCCGATTCAGCTTGGCCCGGGTCACGTGGTCGACCACGTCGAAGTCGATATGGTCGTAGCGCAGCGCGGTGACCAGCGACAGCTGGTCGGTCAGGCGGGTACGGTTTTCGACGAAGCCCGCAGTGGTGTCGGTGGTGGTGCTGCGCCCCTTGGCGCGTGGAGCGTCCATGCCAGGGATGTCGAGGAAGTGGTCGGGCTGGAAACCGTTGGGATCGATGCTGTCGAACGCGCCCTTGGACAACGGGTAGGCGGTCTGCTGGTTGCGGTTGTAGTCCATACCGAACGCCCAGTCGCTGGCCAGGCCGAACAGCTGGCCCTGGTGGGTCAGCTCGACGCGGTTGCCGTTGACCTCCTGGTCGTGGCGCTGGCGGTAGCCGCCGGAGCGGGCGATGGCGGTGTTGCCGGGGTTGTAGCGGTACACCTCGAGGTTGCGGTAATCGCGCTGGCCGTTGTAGTGGTAGAAGGTGTTGCGCAACTGGTTGCTGTCGTCGATGCGGTAGTCGGTGATCGAGCGCAGCCAGCGGGTGCGCTGCTCGTAGCGGCCGTCCTCGACGTTGTAGTTGTCGAAACGGTGATGCTTGTCGATGTGCAGGGTGCCGCTGGCCGGTTGCAGCACCGGCGCGCCCCAGTAGGGGCTGTCTTCCTTCTCTTCGAGGTACTCGATGGCCAGGGTGTGCGACAGCTGGTCGTTGATGTCGCTGAGCAGCGAGAAGGCCAGGTTGCCTGCCCCGTTCTCCTGGCGGTCGATGTAACCGTTGGTGCTGGTGCGGCTGTAGTCGAGCCGCGCGTAGTGGCGTGGGCCGTCACCGCTGTTGAGCGCCTTGTTGAAGCCGACCGAGGTTTCCATCGTGTCGTAGCGCCCGTAGCTGACGCGGCCCTCGAAGGTGTCCTCGTCGCGGTTGGCCAGTTTGGTGATCATGTTCAGGCTGCCGCCCACGGCGCCGCTGCCGTTGAGGAACGACGACGGCCCGCCGAGCAGTTCGACACGGTCGTAGATCCATGCCCCGACCGGGCGCCCGGCGGCGCCGTACTGCAGGTTGATGCCGTTGAACAACTGGCTGACCTGGGCACCGTTGAAACCACGGTACGACACGTAGCCGCCCCAGCCGGGCGGTGCCGAGGCGTTGACCCCGGGCAGGGCGTTGGCGGCGTCCTGGAAGTTGCGCGCGCCGATGCGTTCCATGGTCTTGCGGTCGGCGACGCTGACCGAGGCCGGGTTTTCGCGGGCGCTGAGGTTGAGCCGCGAGCCGCTTTCGATAGGCCGGTCGAGGTCCAGGGTGGTGGCTTCTTTGGGGGCGGCGGTGGCCGTGACGTTGCTGGCGGGCAGGGTCAGGGTGTCATCCTGCGCCCAGGCGCAGGTTGCGCTGCCAACGAGCAGCGCCAAAGTGGTCATGCGGAACATGCAAGGCTTCCTGGCTGAAATCGGTGGGCGCACGCCCGCTGCCGATCAGGCGGCACTCGGGCGTGGCGATGTCAGAACGCGAGAAGCGAGGCGGGGGAGGCGCGGGGATTGACCAGGGGCCAGCGCTGCTTGGGCAGGGTCGGCGCGGGTTGTCTGGGTAAGGGTTTGCTCGACTCCCCGGCGAGCAGGGCCAGCAGGCCGAAGAACACCGCCAGCAGGGTGGCGCTGAACAGGCTGGCGATCACGCAGTCGCCGCCGGCGGGCAGCACCGGGTCGGTGACGTCCTGGTCGCCCTTGAACACGCCGCTGCTGTCGGCCGCGCACCAGGCGGCGTCATCCAGGCCGGCCAGGCGCAAGCCTGCCATCTGTCCATGGCCCATGGCGCACAGCAACGAGCCGAACAGGATGCTGAAATACAGCACCCAGGCGACTTGCGATCGTGTGTGGCGGGCCAGCTTCATCGGCAAAGCTCGAAGGGAATGGGAATGGTTTAGGCGTGCGGATTCTACAACTTTTGACACATCTGACTAGAGTGTTCCGGCGATAAAAAACATTCGAAACGATTCGCTCGCCTCGCTTGACGCCCATTGGCCCCAGGTGTTCAGATGCCGACCGATTTCAGGTGCCCCATGCCGTCGCGCACGGGGTGAAACGGGAAACCGGTACGCGCTTCGCGCCAGTCCGGTGCTGCCCCCGCAACGGTATGCAAGTGATGCCTTCGACAGACCACTGTGGCCAATGCGTCATGGGAAGGTGAAGACATCTAGGCTTTGCACGGAAAGTGCCTGCGCAACGATCATGCTGCGTTGAAAACAGGCTGGTGCGCCAGCCCGGTCGGAATGCTCATTGACAACCAGTCAAGTCGGGCGCGACCCCGGCCGTTCCTCGCCTGTTTTCGCCTTGCCTGATCGCCGCTCGGCGACTTTCCGTACAAACCCTTGTCTTGCGAGCCCGGAGACCGGCCTGGAATGTTGTAGGCAAACTCCTGCGGTGGGCGGGCATGGGCCGGTATTGGCGTGTGCGCGATCCGTGCTCCTGCGTGCTTCTGCGAAAGTCACTTTCGAGAAGAGCATGATTGCTGTGATTCACTCCCGACGTCGTTTCCCCAAGGCCCGGACTTTGTTCCTGGCCTGCCTGGCCAGCCCCCTGGCACTGGCCGAAAACACCCCCCTGATCCTCGACCAGCAGATCGTCGCCGCGCCGTCGGTGGAGTCGACCACGGTCGCCGCCATGGCCCAGTACGGCAGCAAGGTCGAGATCGTCAGCCGCGAGCAGATCGAGCGCGCCGGCCCCGGCGCCGACATCACCCGGGTGATGCAGATGTTCATCCCCGGCTTCTACGTCGCGCCGAAGAACGGCCCGTTCGACTACGGCACCTACTCGCTGCTCGGCGGGCGCAACGACGACACCCTGATCCTGCTCGACGGTGTACGCCTGAACAACCGCCTGTACGGCGGCCTGTACCTGGACACCCTGCCGGCCAACGCGGTGGAGCGTATCGAGGTGCTCAAGGGCGGCCAGAGCCTGTTGTTCGGCACCCAGGCCGTGGCGGGGGTGATCAATATCGTCACCCGCAGCCCGCAACGCCGTCAGGCTTCAGGTGAGGTCAACCTGGGCCTGGACAGCTTCGCCGGCAGCAGCAAGGACGCCCGCGTCGAGCGGATCTTCAGCAATGGCTTCGGCGACCTGGGCCTGCTGGCCTATGTCAGCCACAACGTCTCCGACGGTTACCAGCCGTTTCGCAACCGCGACTACAGCGGCAACGTCAGCGACAAGAAACGCGGCTACGAGGTGACCACCTTCGGCGGCAAGGCGATCCAGGCCTTTGGCGACGATGCGCGGCTGGAGCTGTTCTACCAGTACACCGACGCCAACCTCGATTTCGCCCGACCGGTGAACAGTTACAAGACCACCAATGACCGCGTGCAGCAGATCGCCACGGCCACCTTCGAACAGCGCATCAGCGAGCGCCTGAGCTACTTCGTCAAGGGCCACGTCAACGACTGGGACACCCGCTACACCCGCATCAACAACCGCGCCGACGGCTCCCGCGATGTGGTCAACCACAACGACTACTGGGGCTTCACCGATTGGGGCGTGCAGGCGGAGGGCAAGGCCGAACTCGACGGTGGCCACGTGCTGGTGTTCGGTTCCGACAACCAGTGGTTCAAGGGCCAGGACGACGTGCTGGTGATCGATGACAACGAGGCCCAGGCCAATGCGTTGTACGCCCAACTGCGGCCCAGGATCGAGACCTTGCCCAACTGGCACCCGAGCCTCGGCCTGCGCCACGAGGCCATGAGCGGCGGCGACAGCGCCACCGTCGGCATGCTCACCTCGCTGTACGACCTGAACGACAACTGGCAACTGCGCGGCCAGTATGGCAGCGCCTACAAGCTGCCCAATGCCGAGCAGTTGTTCGTCAACGAGCCTGGTGACGAGATCGGCAACCGTGACCTCAAGCCCGAGAAGAGCCGCAATGCCGAGCTTGGCCTGGACTACCACGGCCTGCTGCTGGAGCGTGAATTCAGCGCCAGCGTCACCGTGTTCCGCCGCAAGATCACCGACTTGATCACCCTGGACGGCAGCCAGTGGGTCAACGGCCAGGGGCAGGTACAGATGCGTGGCTTCGAGGCCGATGCGCGTATCCAGCTCGACGACCAATGGAGCCTGCAGGCCGACATGACCCGCAACCTCACCGAGACGCGCACCGGGGCAACGATCAACGACGTGCCGAGTTTCTTCGCCCGTTCGCGGCTCGGTTACGAATCGGCGGATCGCAGGTGGGGGGCCGGGGGCGCCATTCGCTACATCCGCGACGTGGTCAGCTCCAAAGGCGTCGACTACGGCCATTACTCGGTGGTCGACGCCGATGCTTATCGCTACCTGGACGGCGCCCGCCAGCACCGGCTGAGCCTGCTGGTGGAGAACCTGTTCGACCGCGACTATGTCACCAGTCGGGCGAGTAACGTTGACAATCTCGGGCGGCCGTTCACCAGCGAACTGCGCTACACCTACACCTTCTGAGGGGCGTGAGCATGGACTACCAGCGCGTGTTGTTCGTCGGCCCCGGCCTGGGTGGCGGCTCGGCGGCGGAAGCTTTTGGCGCCGAGATTCGTGACCTGCGTGGCCACGAGGCGGGCCGGGATATCGTCGACACCCTGGAGGGGTTCGACGGGCTCTGGGCGGTGGTCCGCGAGGCCCTCGACCAGGGCGTGGAACGCCTGCTGGTGGTGGACCTGGAACCCACCTCGGACAGCGCCTACCTTGACTGGCTGCGCGATGAGCTGGGGCGCCTGGCGCAAGGTCGGGCCGGCGTCTGGGTCACGGCCCAGGCCCTGGGGCGGCGCGGCCTGGATGCGCGAGTGGCCTGTGCCAGCATCGGCGAACCTGTGCGCCACCTGGCGTGCGACCAGGTCAACGCGGTGGCCAGCGACCCGGACTGGTCACGGGTGCCCGAGCATGCCCGCCAGGTGTTCCTCTGCACCGGCCCCCGCTGCGTGCGGCGCGGCGCCTTGCCGCTATGGAAACGCCTGCGCCGGCTGCTGCTGGAGCGTGCCCTGATCGAGACTCCGGGCGGCGTGCTGCTGACCCGCACCGGTTGCCAGTTTCCCTGCAACCTGGGGCCAGTGTTGACGGTGCATCCGGACGGCTGCTGGTATCGGGTGCGTGATGATCGGGAGGTGGAGGAATTGGTGGAAACGCATCTGCAGGGAGGAAGGATCGCCGAAGGACTGTTGATCAAGGGAAGGGCGTGCGATGCGTAAAGCCTGGCTACTGTCCCTCGCCTTGTGCTGTGGCGCACCAGCCCTGGCCGACAGCTATCGCAACTGCGGGCAGGACTGGCAACGGCCCGCTGCGGCGCCTGCGCGTATCGTCGCCCTCAACCAGCACGCGGCCGACCTGCTGCTCGCCCTCGGCGCGGGTCCGTCGATGGTCGGGGTGGCCTACCTGGACGACAACGGCGCCGCCTACAAGCAGGGCCGCTACCAAGGTGTGCCAGTGATTGCCCGGGAGTATCCGGCCAGCGAAGTGTTGTACGCGCAAAGGCCGGATCTGGTGGTCGGCGGATTCGCCACGGCATTTGGCGATGGGATCACCTCGCGCAGCAGATTGGCCGGCAACGGGATTGCCACCTACCTGCTCGAGTCGGCCTGTAACGGCCACTCGCTGGACTACTACGGCCATGTCCGGCGTGACCTGACGGTGTTCGGCGAGCTGTTGGGCAGACAGGCGAGGGCGCAGGCGTTGATCGAGGCGATGGAGAACGACCTGGCGCAGGCCAGGGCGATCGCACCCAGCGGCAAGCCACTGTCGGTGTTCTACCTCGACAGCGAGGTGCGGGGGCTGGACAGCGAAGGCGGGCGCGGGTTCGTCACGCCGTTGCTGGCCGCCGCCGGGGCGCGCAATGTGCTTGCCGGAATCGACCAGTACCGCGTGACGATCAACCGCGAGGCGCTGCTGAGCAGCGACCCCGACGTGATCCTGCTGGCCGACGCCCTGTGGTCGCCGGCCAGCCGCAAGCGTCAGTTGCTGACCCGCGACCCGGTGCTTTCGAGCCTGCGGGCGGTGCGCGAGAACCGCATGATCGATATCCCGTTCACCCAGCTGATGCCTACGCCGGCTAGCGGGCGGGTGGCCCTGGAACTGGCACGGCGGCTCAAGGAAATGGCTGTTCCATAGCAGGTCAGCCCTGATCACGGGGGCAAGTCGCATCGGCGCACCGCCGCTCCCACGCCAAACGGTGTGATTGGAAAGGGCTGTGCTACTCGCCGAGGACCAGCTGCCGCGCCAGCTGGTTGTGACGCTCCAGTACCCGCGGCAAGTCAACGGTGGCGATGCGCCCGTCCTGAACCACCACATGTCCGTTGATCACACTGGTGTCGACGTGGGTCGGGGTGCAGAACACCAGCGCCGCCAGCGGGTCGTGGAGGGCGCCGGCATAGGCCACATGGCCAAGGTCGAAGGCGACGAAGTCGGCGACCATGCCCGGTGCCAGGGCACCGATATCGTCACGGTTGAGCACCTTGGCACCACCCAGGGTGGCGATTTCCAGCGCTTCGCGGGCGGTCATCGCATCCGGGCCGAAGCCGACCCGTTGCAGCAGCAAGGCCTGGCGTACCTCGCCGATCATGCTGGCGCCGTCGTTGGATGCCGAACCATCTACCCCCAGCCCCACCGGCACGCCGTGGTCGCGCATCTTGCGGATCGGCGCTATCCCTGAGGCCAGGCGCATGTTCGAGCACGGGCAGTGGGCGACCCCGGTGCCGGTGCGGGCGAACAGCTCGATGCCGTGCTGGTCGAGCTGCACGCAGTGGGCGTGCCAGACATCGTGGCCGACCCAACCCAGGTCCTCGGCGTACTCGGCCGGGGTCATGCCGAACTTCTCGCGGCTGTAGGCGATGTCGTTGACGTTCTCGGCCAGGTGGGTATGCAGCGACACGCCGTACTCCCGGGCCAGGACCGCTGCTTCGCGCATCAGGTCGCGGCTGACAGAGAACGGCGAGCAGGGCGCCACCACCACGCGCCGCATCGAGCCATGGCTGGTGTCGTGGTAGTCCTCGATCAGACGCTGGGATTCCTTGAGGATGTCGCTTTCCTTTTCCACCACCGAGTCCGGCGGCAGGCCGCCCTGGCTGCGGCCGACGCTCATGCTGCCGCGAGCGGCGTGGAAGCGCATGCCGATTTCCTCGGCGGCGTGGATGCTGTCGTCGAGTTTGCAGCCGTTGGGGTAGATGTACAGGTGGTCGCTGGAGGTGGTGCAGCCCGAGAGGATCAGTTCGGCCATGGCCGTCTGGGTCGAGACCGCGATCATCTCCGGGGTCAGTCGCGCCCAGATCGGATAGAGGTTGGTCAGCCAGTTGAACAGCTCGCCGTCCTGGGCCGCCGGCACCACGCGGGTAAGGCTCTGGTACATGTGGTGGTGGGTGTTGACCAGGCCCGGGATGACCACCTTGCCGGTCATGTCGAGGATCACGTCGGCGTTTTGCGGCAGCGTTTCGCTGGGGCCGACCTGGCGGATCACGTTGTCTTCGATGTACAGGCCACCGCGTTTGATTTCACGGCGTTCGCCGTCCATGGTCACCAGCAGTTCGGCGTTCTTGACCAGTAGGGTCTTGGGCATGTGTGTCCCCTCCCGTTTGGGATGTGTTTTCTGATTGTAGAGAGGCGCCTGGTGCATGGGCCGGGCGCACCAGGGCCGTCAGGCGACGCGGCGTGGCCGGGCGTCGATGACAGGGGCGAACGGTTCACCGCGCACGTGCGAAGGCTGCGCCATGGCGGGCGCATCGGGCAGGTGGGCAGACGGTGACAAGGCGAATGCGGCAAGCGGCATTCGGGAAGGATGCCCGGTGAAGGCGGGCGGTAGTGGATGTCGCATGGCTTGAGCCTGTCGCAATACGCAACGGCGATGACCGTTGTCGTAGGCGCGAGGCAGTGTAAACAGAATTCGCTTGTTTTGTATACGATGGATTGTTTCATCTAACCGCGCCCTGCAATCGCTCCGGAAAAGTGCATGCAGTCTTGCATGGCATCATGCCACTATCTGGCTGTCTCGCGGCCAGCGGATATCTCGGGCCGGCACGTTCGCATGGGCTGATTACACTGTGGAAATCGCCACACGGGAGTAACTGGGATGGGCTGCGCGTTGATGAGGCAGATGGCTGGACGGGTGTCCGCTCGAAGTAGACGGCCATGAACAACCGTGGCCGGAGCATTTCCCTGCAGTGGCTGGTGGCATTGGCCATCATGCTTGGCATGCTGGCACTGGGCGCGGCCCTGGCCTGGCAAGGCTACCTGGGCGTGCGCCAGGCCCTGGTGGCCGCCGCCGGCGATGCCGCCCAGCAGGTCGGCCGAACTATCGACGAGCGCGCCCGGCGCCTGGTCGACCCGGTGCAGAGCAGCATTCGCCTGCTGGCCGTCAGCCCGGCGTCGGGTACGTTGGCCGAGCGCCTCGAGCAATTGCCGCAACTGGTCGAGAGCCTGCGTGCCAACCGCATGCTCAGCGCCGCCTACGTCGGTTACCCCAATGGTGAATTCCTGCTGGTCCGCCGCTTGCGCGACCCGCAGCTGTTGCAGCGTTTCGCGGCACCGGCGGACACGGCGTTCCTGGTGCAGACCGTCACCCAGGGCGCCGATGGCGCGATGCAGGGCGAGTGGCGCTTCTATGACTCGCTACTGACCCTGTTGCAGCGCCAGAGCAAGCCCGACTACCAATACGATCCACGCCAACGGCCCTGGTTCATCGAAGCCAGCGCGCAGCCCGAGACCGTACTCACTCGTCCCTACGTATTCTTTACCACCCGCGAGATCGGCCTGACCATGGCCCAGCGCAGCGCCGAGGGCACGGCGGTGATCGGCATGGATGTCTCGGTCAATGACCTGGCCAGCGAGAGCCGCGACCTGCGCATCACCGCCGGCACCGAGATCGCCGTGGTCGACGATCAGGGCAACGTAGTGGCCTACCCGGAACTGCAACGGGTTGTCGTGCGCGAGGGTGAGAGCGTGCGCCTGTCGCGCATCGGCGAGCTGGGCATCGGCAGCCTTGCGCATATCTACGCCGACATGCCCCAGGGCGCGAGCCCGCAGCCGTACCAGGTCGAGGGGCAGACCTGGTACGGCATGCGCCTGCCGCTTACCTCCATAGCCGGGCAGGACCTGCAGGTGCTGATCGCCGTGCCGGCCCACGAACTGCTGGCCGGGGCGCGCAAGGTGCTGTTCGAGCAATTGCTCTGGGCCGTAGCCGTGGCAGCTGTGTTGTTGTTGCTTGGCGGGCTGCTGGGCCGACGCATCGGCCGTCCGTTGCGCCGGCTGACCGAGCAGGTGCAGGGCCTGGCCAGTTTCGATTTCAGCCGAGAGGTGGGCGTTGTCTCGCGGGTCTGCGAAGTGCGTGAGCTGAGCCGGGTGCTGAGCCGTATGTCCGGCACCATCCGCAACTTTCAAGCGATCACCCTTACGTTGAGCCGCGAGACTCAACTCGAAAGCATGCTCGACGGCGTGCTCAATCACCTGGTGGCGGCAGCGGGCGTCAGTGCCGGTGCGGTGTATCTGTACGACGACAACAGCCGGTTGCGCCTGGCCGCCGCCAGTCGCGGCCATGACTACCCCGAGGAACTGACGCTACCTGAAGGCGAGCGGCAGGACCTGGCCAGCGCGGTGACCCAAGCCCTCGCATGGCAAGGGCGCAGCCTGGCGGTGGTGCTCAATGACCGCGGCCAGGCGCTGCTCGGCATCCTGGTGCTGCAACTCGCCGATGCGAACGCGGCCGTGGGCCAACCGTTCCAGCGCTTTGTCGAGGAACTGTCCGGTGCAGCCGCCGTGGCCATCGAGACCCGTCAGCTGGTCGAGGCCCAGCAACGCCTGCTGGACGCCATGATCAAGTTGCTGGCCGACGCCATCGACGCCAAGAGCCCCTATACCGGCGGCCATTGCGAACGGGTGCCGCAACTGGCGCAGATGCTCCTGGACCAGGCCGTGCAGGCTGACAGCGGCCCCTATGCCGACTTCAGCATGAGCGAGGCCGAGCGCTACGAATTCCGCGTGGCCGCCTGGCTGCACGACTGCGGCAAGATCACCAGCCCCGAATACGTGGTGGACAAGGCGACCAAGCTCGAGACCTTGTACAACCGCATCCACGAGGTGCGCATGCGCTTCGAGGTGCTCTGGCGCGATGCCGAGGTCGCCTACTGGCAAGGTGTGGTCAACGGCGATGATGAAGCGGCGCTGCGGCGCACGCTGGAGGCATGCCGGGCAACCTTGCAGGAGGACTTCGCCTTCGTCGCCAACGCCAACATCGGTGGCGAGTTCATGCAGGAGGCCGACATCGAGCGCCTGCACACTATCGGCCAGCGCCGCTGGCGGCGGCACTTCGACAACCGCCTGGGCATCTCCCGCGACGAGGCAGCGCGGTTCACCGACACCTCGGCGGCAACCTTGCCAGTGGACGAGCCCCTGCTTGCCGACCGCGATGAGCACCGGGTGCCCTGGGGCGCTCGTACGCCGCCGGTGGCCAAGGACGACCCGCGCAACCACTGGGGTTTCGACATGCGCCTGCCGGCCCATGCCAGCAACCACGGCGAGCTGTACAACCTGTCGATCCGCCGCGGCACGCTCAACGACGAAGAGCGCTTCAAGATCAACGAGCACATCGTGCAGACCATCATCATGCTCAGCGCGCTGCCGTTCCCGCGCCAGCTCAGGCGCGTGCCGTCAATCGCCGGCAACCATCACGAGAAGCTGGACGGCAGCGGCTACCCGCGCAGGCTTGGCCAGGAGGCGCTGAGCATCCCCGAGCGGGTGATGGCGATCGCCGACATCTTTGAGGCACTGACCGCGGCGGACCGGCCCTACAAGGCGCCGAAGACCCTGTCCGAGTCGGTGAAGATCCTGGTGTTCATGGCGCGGGACAAGCATGTCGACGGGCAGTTGCTGCGCTTGTTCCTGAGTAGCGGGGTGTACCGGCAATATGCCGAGCGCTTCCTGCGCCCCGAGCAGATCGACGAACTGGACGTGGCGTACTGGCTGGAGCAGTTGCAGGGTTTCACGCCTGAGCAATCCACCTACACTCCTTGAGACCTGTTCGGCGGGATCTCTGGAGACATCCGATGGAAGCATTCTGGCAAGCCTTTTTGGCGACGTTGCACACCGAATTCGCCGATGTTGCCGACGAGCGCGAGGTCTCGCGGATCCTCATCCGCCTGGTGATGGCGGCCTTGCTGGGGGCGGTGCTGGGCTTCGAGCGCGAGAGCAAGGGCAAGTCGGCCGGCGTGCGCACGCACATGCTGGTGTCCATGGGCGCGGCCTTGTTCGTCCTGGCGCCGAGCATGGCCGGGGCGGACGAGCAGGCGTTGAGCCGGGTGATCCAGGGCATCGTCGCCGGTATCGGCTTTCTCGGCGCGGGCACGATTCTCAAGGGCAACGGCCGTGACACCAGTCACGTCAAGGGCCTGACCACCGCCGCCGGGCTATGGATGACCGCCGCCATCGGCACGGCTGCAGGGATGGGGCGCGAGGCCACGGCACTGATCAGCACGGTGCTGGCGCTGTTGGTGCTGGCAAGCATGCCGTTGCTGGTGGACAAGGTCGAAGGCGAGCATGAGGACAAGCGCGAGGAGGAGGAGGGCAGGAAGCACTGAGGGGAGCCGAAGCTCCCCTCATAAGCGTTGTTGCCTGCTCTTTTCTTATTATTGGAGACTGGCCTGTTGTTGTTTTTGTCGGCTGTCGTCTCTGCACTGCGGGGCCCCCAACCGGGGCCAAGAGCAAACGTATTTTTTTGAGCGCTGACCTGCGTTCATCCAACGTGATCCAACCTTGACTGCCGCTACCTCGGAGGTAGTTTTATTGTTCTTGCCAGGTTGCGGGGCCGGAACCCCTGGAATGCACGTCGACTCCAAAAAAATCTGCTTGCTACGCCTCTGCCGTGTTGTTCTTGTTATGTCAGAGCCGTTTACTGTTGTTTTTATTGGGTATCGCGTTTTTTGTTCTTGTTATGCCAAAAGATATAGCAGGTGGCGTGCCAACTTTTACAAACTCTTTAAAATCAATGGCTTGGTGATTTTGCAGAGTGGATTGGCACGTGAAAATTTGTCGAATTGTTTCCCTGTTACCCGATTTTCTTCTGCACAGCGTGTAGGCGGTAACACTCCACCCACACCTGTGTGACAACCGTGTGACTCAGCGAATGCCGCGGGCCTTCGCCACCCGCGATCCGGTGACGCGCCCGAGCACTTCGCTGATACGCAGGCCCGCGGCGATGAGTCGGTCCAGGTCGATGCCCGTGTCGATGCCCAGCCCTTGCAGCAGGTACACCACATCCTCGCTGGCGACGTTACCGGTGGCGCCCTTGGCGTAGGGGCAGCCGCCCAGGCCGGCCACCGAGCTGTCGAACACGCTGATGCCCTCGAGCAGGCTGGCATAGACGTTGGCCAGCGCCTGGCCATAGGTGTCGTGGAAGTGCCCGGCCAGTTGCGCGCGGGGCACCTGAGCCGAGACCACCTCGAACAGGCGGCGGGTGTCACCGGCGGTGCCGGTGCCGATGGTGTCGCCCAGCGATACTTCATAGCAGCCCATGTCATGCAGGGCCTTGGCCACTGGTGCCACCTGCTCGGCGCTGATGCGTCCCTCGTAGGGACAGCCGAGCACGCAGGAGACATAACCGCGCACCCGCACACCCTGGCTGCGGGCGGCCTCCATGATCGGCTCGAAACGCTTGAGGCTGTCACTGATCGAGCAATTGATGTTGCGCTGGGAGAACGCTTCGGACGCCGCCGCGAACACCGCCACTTCCTTCACCCCGGCGGCCAGGGCATCCTCGAAACCGCGCAGGTTGGGTGCCAGCGCCGCATAGGTGACCCCCTCGCGCTGACGGATACCGGCGAACACTTCGCCGGAGCCGGCCATCTGCGGGACCCATTTGGGCGAGACGAAGCTGCCCACTTCTATGTAGGCGAGCCCGGCGTCGGTGAGGTCGTCCACCAGGCGCACCTTGTCGGCGACGCTGATGGGCTGGGCTTCGTTCTGCAGGCCGTCGCGCGGGCCGACTTCGACCAGGCGGACATTCTTGGGCAATGACATGGCGGGCTTCCTGTGGCGGATCAACGGTGGGTGTGCGGCGGGTTCAGGGTGGCGGCCAGGGCCTGCTCGCAACGCTCCTGGGCGGTGTCCAGCTCCAGGTGCATCTGCTGGATGTCGAGCATCTGCTGTTCGAGCTGGGCGCGGCGTTCGGCGATCTTCGCCAGCATGCTGGTGAGCTGTTTCTGGTTGCCGCCGGAGGGGTCGTAGAGTTCGATCAGTTCACGGCATTCGGCCAGCGAGAAACCGATGCGCTTGCCGCGCAGGATCAGTTTGAGCGTGACCTTGTCGCGGGCCGAGTAGATGCGTTCCAGGCCGCGTCGTTCAGGGCTGAGCAGACCCTGCTCCTCATAGAAGCGGATGGCGCGGGTGGTGATGTCCAGTTCGCGGGACAGGTCGGAAATGCTGTAGGTCTGGCTGCTCATGCTTGCGCTCGGGGGAGGGAATGCGAGTAACCTAATGCCAGGTTGACGTATACGTCAAGCAAGGGCTGCGCTCGCCGGCCCGCTCAGGCATTCACGGACTTGCGGTAGGCCTTGGGCGTCTGCCCGTCGAGCCGTTTGAAGAACCGCGCAAAGTAGGTCGGGTCGCTGAACCCCAGGCTGTCGGACAACTGGCCGATGCTCATGCGCGTGTAGGCAAGATTGCGCCGTGCTTCGAGCAGCAGGCGCTGGTGGATCACCTGCAACGCCGATTGCCCGGCCAGCGCCCGGCACAGCTGGTTCAACAGCAGGCTGGTGATGCCCAGGCGCGCGGCGAAATCGTCCACGGCAAGGTGTTCGCGGTAATGCGCCTCGACCAGGCGCAGGTAACGGCCGAGCAACTGCTGGTCCCGTTCGTCCTGGCTGCGCGCTGGCAAGGCGGCTTGCTGGCGGTTGATCCACACCATCAGCGCGGTGACCAGTGCCTGCAGCATGGGGCCGCGGGCCGGGGCGCAGCCCTGGTACTCCTGCTGCAGCGTGTCGATCAGGCCGTGCAGGCGCACGCGGTCCTTGCCCAGCGGGTAGCACCGCGCCGCCGCCAGTACGCTCAGGGGAGCGCCGAGGCGCTTTTCCAGGTCGACCACCAAGGCCGTGCCGAACGTCAGCACATGCCCCTGGATATCGGCACTGAAGCGAAAGCCATGGACAGTCAGCGGCGGCACCACCTGGATCGCCGCCTCGCGAATCACCCGGCGCTCGCCCTCGATCTCCACCTGCACCTCGCCGCGTTGCACATAGAGCAGCTGGAACAGTTCTGCGTGCCGGTGCGGCTTGATCTCCCAGTGGTGCAGACGGCTGCGTGCCGGGATCGACTCGCAGTGCAGCAGGTCGGTATCCGGCCAGGCACGGTGCTCGCCATACAGCTGGAACAACGGGATGCCGGGAAGGGGGCTGTGCATGGGGCTGTGCATGGGGTGGGACCTGTCCGTTAATCGAACGAATTTCAGGAAAGTGCAGTTTTCAAAAAGGATTTCGCACGTTCTGCACATTTTTCAGCAGTAAAAATACAGGTACAAACCCTAACAGCAGATGCGCGGCCATTGCCAGTGCAAAGCCGGCATCGTCATCGTGAGACAACAACAATGAAGACTCAGGTTGCAATCATCGGCGCCGGCCCGTCCGGCCTGCTGCTCGGCCAACTGCTGCACAACGCCGGCATCGACACGCTGATCGTCGAGCGTCAGACCCCGGACTATGTGCTGGGGCGGATTCGCGCCGGTGTACTCGAACAGGGCACGGTCGAGTTGCTGCGCGAAGCCGGCGTGGCCCAGCGCATGGATCGCGAAGGGTTGGTCCATGAAGGGGTCGAGTTGCTGGTCGATGGCCACCGCCAGCGTCTTGACCTCAAGGCACTGACCGGTGGCAAGACGGTGATGGTCTACGGCCAGACCGAGGTCACCCGCGACCTGATGCAGGCTCGCGAGCAGAATGGGGCGCCGATCATCTATGCGGCCAACAATGTCCAGCCCCATGACATCGAGGGGCCGCGGCCCTACCTGACGTTCGACAAGGATGGTCGCCAGCACCGGGTGGAGTGCGATTACATCGCCGGCTGCGATGGCTTCCATGGCGTGGCCAGGCAGAGCATCCCGGCCAGCGTGCTGAAGGTGTACGAGCGGGTCTATCCGTTCGGCTGGCTGGGACTGCTGGCCGATACCCCGCCGGTCAACCATGAGCTGATCTACGCCCATCACGAACGCGGTTTCGTGCTGTGCAGCCAGCGCTCGCAGACGCGCAGCCGCTACTACCTGCAGGTGCCGCTGCAAGAGCGGGTGGAGGACTGGTCCGATGAACGCTTCTGGACCGAGCTCAAGGCGCGGCTGCCACAGGCGGTGGCCGAGCAACTGGTGACCGGGCCTGCGCTGGAGAAAAGCATCGCGCCGCTGCGCAGCCTGGTGGTCGAGCCGATGCAGCATGGCCGTCTGTTCCTGGTCGGCGACGCCGCCCACATCGTGCCGCCCACCGGCGCCAAGGGCCTGAACCTGGCAGCCTCGGACGTCAACTACCTGTACCGGATCCTGGTCAAGGTCTACCGCGAGGGGCGCACCGACCTGCTGGCGCAGTATTCGCCCATGGCGTTGCGGCGGGTATGGAAGGGCGAGCGCTTCAGTTGGTTCATGACCCAGCTGCTGCATGACTTCGGCGAACACCAGGATGATTGGGACCGCAAGATGCAGGCGGCCGACCGCGAGTACTACCTGGGGTCGGCGGCGGGGCTGGCGAATATCGCCGAGAACTATGTGGGGCTGCCGTTCGAGGCTGTGGAATAGCGGGCGCGTCAGCGGCGCCTGGGGCTTTCCAGCAAGGTGACCATCTCGCGATAACCGCGTAGGCGCGCATGCTCCAACGCGGTCATGCCGTCCTTGTCGGCAATGAGCGGGTCCGCCCCGGCCGCCAGCAACTGGCGCACGATTTCCACATGCCGCGGGCCGCCATCGCCGAGGATCACCGCCTCGAGAAGCGCGGTCCAGTGCAGGCGGTTGAGGTGGTTCACATCGACACCGGCCGCGATCAGCAACTGCACGGTGCTCACATGCCCGCGTTCGGCGGCCGGGATCAGCGCGGTACCACCGTAGCGGTTGGTGCTCTTCAGGTCGGCGCCATGGGCCAGGGTCAGGCGCAGGATGTCGTCCAGCCCCCGTGCGCCCGCGTACAGGTAGGGGCTGTCGCTGATGTTGTCCTTGGCGTTGACGTCGGCGCCGGCCTCGATCAGTACCTTGGCGGCTTCCACTTCATTGGCGTGGGTGGCCACCAGCAACGCGGTCTGGCCCTGGTCGTTGCGGGTATCGGCCTGCGCGCCCCGGTCGAGCAGTTGGCGCACGGCAGGGGCATCGCCGCGGCGGGCGGCATCGAGCAACGCTGTGTTCATGGCGGGGGTCTCGGCGTGGCTGGCAAGGCTGGTGAACAGGGTCAGCAGCAAGGCGGTGAGCGGCAGGCGCATGGTGGTCGGCTCCTGATAGGACGAGGGTCCATGCTAGGGGGCCTGTGTTTGTAGCAGAAGTGAATAATCTGGATGGAGCCCAGTGTATTTGCGCATGTTGCCGGGTATCGGTGCCCGTGGTAGAAGTCAGGCCTGTCATTCAGAAGTCGAATATCAAGATGTCTGCCAGCGTAAAACCAAATAGGGCCTTGTTCGACCTCGACCTGTTGCGCGCCATTGTCGTGGTGGCTGACTGCGGCAGTTTCACCACCGCCGCGGCGCGCCTGCATTCCACGCAGTCGACCATCAGCCAGAAGGTCCGTCGCCTCGAGGACATGGTCGGCCACCGCCTGCTGGTGCGTGGCAACCGCGATGTGCTGCCCACCGATGCCGGGCAGACCCTGCTCGGTTATGCCCGGCACATGCTGGCCCTCAACGACCAGATGCTCGAGGCGTTGGCCGGGGCCATGGTCGGCGTAACCGTGCGCCTGGGCGTGCCGGAGGATTTCGTCGGCGGGCGCACCACCAATGCGTTGTCCGCGTTCAGCCGGCAGCACCCCCAGGTCAAGCTGGAAGTCACCAGCGGGCTGTGCCGCGATCTCAGCCAGGCCTATGACAACGGCGAGCTCGACCTGGTGCTGCTCAAGCAGCGGCGCAACAGCCGCGAGGGCGTGGCCTGCTGGCCGGAGCGCCTGCAATGGATCGACAGCGCGCGCATGCCGTCCTTCGATCTCGACCCGATTCCCTTGGTGACCTTTCCGCCACGCGGGCTGTACCGCGATGACATGATCAGCGCGATCGAAGGCATGGGCCGGCGCTGGCGCATCAGTTTCACCAGCTCGAGCCTCAGCGGTATCCAGGCGGCGGTGGCCGACGGCATGGGCATCAGCCTGCTGCCGCCGCGGGCGGCGCTGCTCGAGCACCGGGTGCTGGGCATCGAGCAGGGGCTGCCGGAGGTGGACAGCTACGAAATCGTCATCGTGCACCGGCCCACGGCGGATGTGATGGTCAAGGCACTGGCCGAGGTGTTGACGGAGTTGCTGGCGGTGCAGGCGATCTGATCCCGCCGGAACTCAATCCTTGCAGCAATGCGGCTTGTCACTGGCACTTTCATAGCGATCATGATGCCGCACCCAGTCCATCGTCCCGTCCTCGTTGCGCCCAAGTGGCGCCAGGTCGAGGAAGTTGTACGCGTTGACCAGGATGTCCAGCCCGCGGGCATAGGTGGAATAGGTGTGGTACAGGCTGCCGTCGCTATCCCGGTAGAACGCGCTGAGCCCGGGCAGTTCCGTTTCGTCGCCGGTGTAGGGTTCGTAGTTGTACTGGGCGCTGCCATCGGTGGCGACAGTGACGCCGAAATCCTGGTTGAAGCGGCTGCCGTGCGAGGAGAACCATGGGAAGTGCCAGCCCATGCGTCGGCGGAACGCCTGGAACTCGGCAAAGGGCGCCCGCGAAACCGCCACCAGGGAAACATCGTGGTGGGCCAGGTGCAGGTTGGCGCCGTCGAAGTGGTCGGCCAGGAACGAGCAGCCCGGGCAGCCTTCGTGCCAGCCGTCGGCGAACATGAAGTGATAGACCAGCAACTGGCTGCGTCCGGCGAACAGCTCGCCCAGGCTTAGCTCGCCGTCCGGGCCCTGGAAACGGTAGTCCTGTTCCACCGCTACCCAGGGCAGGGCGCGGCGGGCGGCGGCGAGCTCGTCGCGTTGATGGGTGAAGGCTTTCTCGTGCAGCCAGAGCTGGTGGCGGGCGGCGAGCCACTGGCTGCGGGTTGCCACGGTGTGTTTGGGAGTGGGATGGCTCATGGGCGTGACTCCACGCTTTGGGGTTCATCCCGTAGTCGGGTGGCCTTTGGGTAATTCGACAGGTTTTATCCGTTATCGACGAATGGTTGATCCACTGTTTGCTCTTGCTCTTGCTCTTGCTCTTGCTCTTGCTCTTGCTCTTGCTCTTGCTCTTGCTCTTGCTCTTGCTCTTGCTCTTGCTCTTGCTCTTGCTCTTGCTCTTGCTCTTGCTCTTGCTCTTGCTCTTGCTCTTGCTCTTGCTCTTGCTCTGCTTTTGCTTCTAAGCGCGCGATAGTTCAGGCGACACAAATTGCGACTTCAGGAGGCCGAACGCAGGTCTTGCGGAGGGAGGTGACGGGCATGGATGCCCGTCAAGCGCTGCGCCCCAGGCTGGGGCGTTCAGCGCGGTCCTCCCGGGAGCAAGGCCGGAGTGAGGGGACCCGGAGCGAAGCGGAGGGCCGGATGAATGGAGCGAAGCGTTTTTTGCCTTCTTTTGCCCGCGTGCAAAAGAAGGTCGCCGTAAAGGCGAAAAGGTGAGTATGCGTCGACATCGCAAATGAATGCGTTTACAACAATAAAAACCGATGCCGATTGACTTTGACTTTGACTTTGATTTTGGATTTTCACAGCGTATGTTTTGAAAGTTATATACGCATTCATTAACCATGTCGACGTACAGTCACCTTTTCGCCTTTACGGCGACCTCCTTTTCTCTTGGGAAAAGGAGGCAAAACCGTTCGGCTCCGTTCATACGGCCCCTACGCTTCGCTCCGGGGTCCCCTCACTCCGGGCTTGCTCCGGGAGGACGCGCCGACGGGCCATCCATGGCCTGATCGGCGCTTGACGGGCATCCATGCCCGTCACCTCCCTGCGCAAGCCCTCCGTTCGGCCTCCTGAAGTCGCAATTGGTATCGCCTGAACTATCGCGCACTTAGAAGCAAAAGCAGAGCAAGAACCGATCAAGATCAAATCTTTATATATTGCATCGCTGTTTTGCGGGAGGCGGACTGGGTTGCTTATATCTGCGCAGGACCACGAACCACTAATGCAGGATCTGCTTCAAAAACGCCTGTGCCCGCGCCGTCCTGGGCTGCCCGAAGAACACTTCCGGTGAAGAGTCCTCAATGATCTGCCCACCTTCGAGAAACAACACCCGCTCTGCCACCTGTCGGGCAAAGCCCATCTCGTGGGTCACGCAGAGCATGGTCATGCCGGTGCCGGCCAGTTGCACCAGCACGTCCAGTACCTCGGCCACCATCTCCGGGTCGAGTGCCGAGGTCGGCTCGTCGAACAGCATGATCCTCGGCTTCATGCACAACGCCCGGGCGATCGCCACCCGCTGCTGCTGGCCGCCGGAGAGCTGGCTGGGGTACTTGTGCGCCTGGCTTTCGATCCCGACCTTGCTCAGGTACGAGCGCGCCCGTTCCTCGGCGTCCCGCCGCGACAGGCCGCGCACGCTCATCGGTGCCAGCAGGCAGTTGTCGAGCACGCTCATGTGCGGGAACAGGTTGAAGTGCTGGAACACCATGCCGATTTCGCAGAGCACTTGGCTGGCTTGGCGGCCAGTGCTGGCAAGGTCGGTGCCGGCCACGCGGATGCTGCCCTGCTGGGCGATCTCCAGGCGGTTGATGCAGCGGATCAGCGTCGACTTGCCCGAGCCCGACGGGCCACAGAGCACGATTCGTTCGCCCTCGCGCACCGACAGGTCGATATCGTGCAGCACATGGAACGCGCCGTAATGCTTGTTCAGGCCCTCGATACGGATCAGCTCCGGGCGCGGGTCGGGAGCAGGGTGCAGGCTGGCAAGGCTCAAGGGTGCGGTCATCTTGTTGTTCTCCCGCTCAAGGTTCAGGCGAAGCGTGCGGCGCTGTAGGGCGCAGGGTCGGTGAAGGGGCGCTCGCCGGTCATCAGCTCCGCCAGCAGGCGGCCACTGACCGGGCCCAGCGTCAGGCCATGATGGGCATGGCCGAAGTTGAACCACAGGTGCTTGTGCAGCGGCGCCGGGCCGATCACCGGGCGCATGTCTGGCAGGCAGGGGCGACGGCCCAGCCAGGGCTTGTCGTCCAGGCGCTCGCCCAGGGCCGGGAACAGCTTGCGCGCCAGGGCCTCGCAGCGGCGCAGCTGGATCTCGTTGGCCGGGGCTTCGCTGGCGGCGAACTCGATGCCGGTGGTCAGGCGCACCCCCCGGGCCATCGGCGCCAGGACATAGCCGCCCTGGGTGTCGCAGATCGAGTGACCCAGTTCGGCGCCGTCGCGGGTCGCGTAGTGCATGTGATAGCCGCGCTTGATCCCCAGCGGAAAGTGGTAGCCCAGCCGTTCATAGAGGTCGGCCGACTGCGGGCCGAGGCAGGCCACCACCTCGTCGGCCATCACCGTGCCCCGGCGGCTGTCCACCTGCCAGCCGCCCTCGACCTGGCGCAGGCTGCGCGCATCGCCGTAGAGGAACTGCCCGCCACGCTGGACGAACAGCGCGGCGTAACCACGGGTCAAGCCGCCGGGGTTGCTCACGGTCTTCGGATCGAGCCAGTGGATGCCACCGATCACCCCACCGTCCAGTTGCTGCTCGCGGGCCTGCAGTTGCTCGCGTTCGAGGATCTCGTAGCGCAGGCCGTAGCGGGCCAGGCCTTGAAGGTCGTGCTTGGCCTGGGCGAACAGCGCGGCGTCGCGGTACACCTCGATCCAACCCTTGGCTTGCACCAGCCCTTGCAGGCCGGCGGCTTCGATCAGCACATCGTGTTCCTCGACGCTGCGCTGCACCAGCGGCAGCATGTCGGCGGCGGCCTTGGCCAGGCGCCCGGGAGCGGACTGGCGCCAGTAGCTGAGCAGCCAGGGTGCGGCCTTGGGCAGGTGGGCAAGGCTGTAGCGCACGTCGGGCTGGCGGTTCAGGCCATAGCGCAGCAGGGCGCTGTACTGGCGCGGGAAGGCATAGGGGATCACGCTGGAACGCTCGATCAGCCCGGCGTTGCCATGGCTGGTGCCGCTGCCTGGCTCGTCGCGGTCGATGAGGATCACCTGGCGTCCGCGGGCCTGCAGATGCAGGGCGGTGCTGACGCCGACGATGCCGGCGCCCAGGACGATGGTCTGGCAATGCATGGAAGATTTCCTTCAGTCAGTTCAGGTGGCGGCCCAGGCGGGCTTCCAGGTGTTTCAAGGTGCGCCGGACCACCTCGACGATCAGCAGGTAGAGCACTGCCGCCCACAGGTAGATCTGGAAGTCGAAGCTGCGCGAGAAGGCCAGCTTGGTCACCCCCATCAAGTCGTAGATCGTCACCAGCGAGGCAATGGCGCTGGCCTTGATCATCATGATCAGCTCGTTGCCCAGCGGGCCTATGGCTACCAGCAGCGACTGTGGCAGGACCACCTTGAAGAAGGTGGTCGAGCGCTTGAGGTTGAGTGCCTTGGCCGCCTCGTACTGGCCCGGCGCGACCGCCATCAGGCTGGCGCGGAAGATCTCGGCCTGGTAGGCCGCCGTGTTGAGGGTGAAGGCGAGCAGGGCGCAGTACCAGGCCTCGCGGAAGAACCACCAGAGGCCCAGCTCCTGCCAGAAACCCTTGAGCGAACCCAGCCCGTAGTACAGCAGGAACAGCTGGGCCAGCAGCGGTGAACCGCGGAAGAAGTACACATAGCCAGCCGCCAGGCGCCGCAGTACGCGGCTGGGTGACATGCGCGCCAGCGCCAGGAGCATGCCCAGCAGCGCGCCGAGGGTGAACGAGATCGCCACCAGCTTGGCGGTGACCAGCAGGCCATCGACGAAACGCGCGCCGTAGCGGTCCAGCAAGTCCGGGTCGAGCACGTAGGCCAGCAGTTGCTCCAGGCTCATGGGCGGGCTCCTTGCAGGTGGCGATTGCTGCGCCGCTCGAGCAGGGCAAAGACCCTGCCCGACAGCGCCGAGAACAACAGGTAGACCAGGCAGGCCACCCCGTAGAACAGCATCGGTTCCTTGGTCACGCTGACCGCCAGGTTGGTCTGGCGCATCAGGTCGATCAGCGAGATGGTCGAGACCAGCGAGGTGTCCTTGAGCAGGCTCAGCCAGTTGTTCGACAGGCCCGGCAGGGCGATGCGCGTCAGTTGCGGCAGCACCACCTTGAAAAAACCGGTGCGCTTGCCCAGGCCCAGGGCCGCGCAAGCCTCCAGTTGGCCCTTGGGCAGGGTCTTGAAGGCCATCAGCCAGATCTCGCTGGAGAACGCGGCGAACACCAGGCTGAAGGCAGCCATGGCGGCGAGGAAGGTGTTGATCAGCACCTCGCCTTCATAGCCCAGCGCGGCGAGGAGCTTCTGCGCGGCGATCTGGCAGCCGTAGTAGATGATCAACAGGGTGAGCAGTTCGGGCAGGCCGCGAAACACCGTGGAGAAGGTGGTGGCCCAGGCCCGCGGCAGGCGTTTGCGCGAGCGCGCGGCGAGCGCCACCAGCAGGCCCAGTGGCAGGCCGATGGGCAGGCAGGCCAGGGCTAGCGACACGGTCACCAGCGCGCCGGCCAGCAACGCCTGGCCCCAGCCGCCGCTGGCGAAGGAAAGCAGGGAGAGTTGATCGAGCATGGCTAACCCCCAGGAAACAGGTGCCCCGGTGGGAGCGGGCTTGTCCCGCGATGGCGTGGTTCACTGATCCGCCATCGCGCGGCAGGCCGGCCTCCACGAGATTACTGGTAGATATCGAAGGCGAAATACTTGCTCGCGATCTTCTGGTAGGTGCCATTGGCCACGATCGCCGCCAGCGCCTCGTTCAGCCGGGTGCGCAGGGCCTGGTCGTCCTTGCGCACGGCAATCGCCGCGTCGGCCTTGGTGCCGTCGACATCGCCGAGGATCTTGCAGCAGTCCTTGCCATTCTTGTTCAGCCATTCGTGCAGCGGGAACTTGTCGGCGATCACCCCGTCCAGGCGCCCGGCGGCGAGGTCGGCGTTGGCTTCGTCAAGGGTCGGGTACAGCTTCACGTCCGCGCCGGCCTTGCCGTATACGTCCTCGGCGTAGATCGCCTGGGTCGAGGCGGATTGCGCGCCGACCGTGTAGCCCTTGAAGTCGGTCTGCGCATCGCTGATCGGGCTGTCCTTGGCGACGGCCACGGTCAGTGGGGTGCGGTAGTAGTGGTCGGTGAAGGCGATCTTCCGGCGCCGTTCCTCGGTGTCGATCATCGAGGCCACCACCGCATCGTACTTGCGCGCCATCAACGCCGGAATGATGCCTTCCCAGTCCTGGGCCACCAGGGTGCACTCGACCTTCATCTGTTCGCACAGGGCATGGGTGATGTCGATGTCGAAGCCGTGCAGCTTGTTGTCGGCATCGACGTAATTGAAGGGGGGATATGCCCCTTCAGTGGCAAAGCGCAGGGTCTCGGCACTGGCGTGGCCCGCCAGCAGCAGGGCGCACGCACCCACCACAGCCATGGTTCCTTTCATCTCGCACCTCGGTCATCGCACTCTTGCTATTGTTGTTTGCCCGCCGGCCACGAGGTGTAGCCGACGAACTCGTTATGTAGAGCGGCAGTTGCTTCCAAGCGTTTTTCAACATCCGGTCCGAGCTGCTTGCAGACCTCGTTGACCATCAGGTGCACCCACGACAGCATGGTCGCGGTGGATTCCCAGAACAGGTTGAATTCGGTGGGGATGCGGAACACCTCGTCGGCGTTGGCATCGGCCCATTCACAGAAGGTGTCGGTGACCAGGGTCACCGGAATGCCCAGCGCACGCGCCTTGTGGCACAGCTGCTGGGCGTGGCGCGAATAGCGGCGCGCCTCGAACACCACCAGCGCGCAGTCCTGCGGGCGCCCCAGCAGTACCTCGCCGAAATGCCCGGCGCTGCCATCGACCAGTTGCACGCCGTCGCGCAGGTACTGCAGCAGGTGGCTCATGCACATGGCCACGCCACGCTCGGTCTGAAAGCCGGCGACGAATACCCGGGGTTTGTCGGCCAGGCGCCGAGCGACCTGTTGCCAGGTTTCGCCGCGGCTGTACTCGTGCACGCGCACCAGCGCGGCCATCTCCAGCTCCAGGCTGCCTGAGCGCTGGTCGTCCTCGGGTTGCTGGCGAAACGCCTGCAGGCGGTCGCCGGCCAGCCACGGGCCGTCGCCCAGGTCGTTCTGCAGGTCGTGCTTGAGGGCCTTGAGGTGGGCATAGCCCAGGGCGCGGCAGAAGCGGCCGACGCTCGATTCGCTCACGCCCAGCTTGGCGGCGATGCTGGCCGAGGTCTGGAACGGCAGCTCCTGGAGGTTGGCGAGCATGTAGCTGGCGATCTGGCGGCCCGAGGCGGCAGCGGTGTGCAGGCTGCTTTCCAGGCGTTGCTTGATCGATTGGCTCATGGTCGGTTCCGGCTGATTTCTGGCGTGGAAGCCAAAATGGCTGTTTTCTGTCATCAAGTCAATATTTGACAGATAGCTGTCATTGGCGGGAAAGTCTGTGCAGTTGCGCTGTAGCGATTCCAATTCCAAGAAAGGAGCTCCAGATGTCTTCACCTTCCACCGGCCCTGTCGTGCGCGTGCCTTTTACCGAACTGCGGGCGTTATTGCAGTCGATCTTCGCGCGTCATGGCTGCAGCGCGGCGGTGGCCGCCGCGCTCGCCCACAACTGCGCCAGCGCCCAGCGTGACGGTGCCCACAGCCACGGGGTGTTCCGTATTCCCGGTTATGTCTCGACCCTGGCCAGCGGTTGGGTCGATGGCCGCGCCGAGCCGCAGGTAACCGACCTGGCGCCGGCTTATGTGCAGGTCGATGCCAAGGGTGGGTTTGCCCAGCCGGCCCTGGCCGCCGCCCGCGCGCTGTTGGTGGAGAAGGCGCGCACGGCCGGCATCGCGGTGCTGGCGATCCATAATTCGCACCATTTCGCCGCGCTGTGGCCGGATGTCGAGCCATTCGCCGATGAAGGCCTGGTGGCCCTGAGCGTGGTCAACAGCATGACCTGCGTGGTGCCCCATGGCGCGCGCAAGCCGTTGTTCGGCACCAACCCCATCGCCTTCGCCGCGCCTTGCGCGGGGCACGACCCGATCGTCTTCGACATGGCCACCAGTGCCATGGCCCATGGCGACGTGCAGATTGCCGCCCGGGCCGCCGAACAGCTGCCGCCGGGCATGGGCGTGGATGCCGCCGGCCAGCCGACCAACGACCCCAGGGCGATTCTCGAAGGGGGGGCCTTGCTGCCGTTCGGCGGCCACAAAGGCTCGGCGCTGTCGATGATGGTCGAACTGCTGGCGGCAGCGCTGACGGGGGGCCATTTTTCCTGGGAGTTCGACTGGTCCGGGCATCCGGGAGCAAAGACCCCATGGACCGGGCAGTTGCTTATCGTGATCGACCCCACCAAGGCGCAAGGTGATCGTTTTGCCCAGCGCAGCCGCGAACTGGTGGAGCAGATGCAGGAAGCGGGGCTGACGCGCATGCCGGGGGAACGGCGCTACCGTGAGCGTGAAGTGGCACTGCGCGAGGGCGTGGGTTTGACCGAAGGGGAGTTGGCCGAGTTGCAAGCGCTGGCTGGCTGAACCCGCTCTTTTGTCAATCGGGGAGTCAGGCGCCTGAGCGGCCTGGCTCCCTAGTGTGGTGTTTTGCAAATACGACCAATAAATCGCGAGCGATTTTTGCGCTCAGGCAAAGCGTCGCGACGAGTCGTAGCCCAGCTACGGCGAGGAGCGACAACGCCGCATGAGCGCAAAAAGCGCCGCGAGTTATGGTCGTTATTTGTGAAACACCACACTAGCGTTGAACCCTTCTGCTCCTGCCGTTGTCCCCCCTTCCCATGTCAGCCCGCCCCCCCGCGATCCATTAGCGTTCCGAGCATTTCCGACTGGCAAAAGCAGGATGCTTACCAATGCTCTTCAGCGAACTCATGGCAGCGCTTTCCACCCGTGCGATCCGACTCCAGCGCGAGGAGGCCGACCTGATCGTCGAGGGCGATGACGACACCCTCGATGACGCGCTGTGGGACGCATTGGCGGCGCACAAGCCAGCGCTGCTGGAGATGCTTGCGGGCCTGGAGGATGGCTGGCTGAGCCCGGCGCTGCGCATCACCCCCGACATGCTGCCCCTGGCCGGGCTCGACCAGGCCGCCATCGACCGCATCGTCGCCACGCTGCCCGGGGGCGCGGCGAATCTGCAGGACATCTACCCGCTGGCGCCGCTGCAGGAAGGCATGCTCTACCACCACCTCACGGCCGCCGAGGGTGACCCCTATGTGCTGCAGGCGCAGCTGCGTTTTGCCAGCCCGGCGCACCTGCAGGCGTTCGCCGAGGCGCTCGACTGGGTGATCCAGCGCCATGACATCCTGCGCACGGCACTGGCCTGGGAATACCTGGACCAGCCGCTGCAGGTGGTGTGGCGCAAGGCGCCCCTGGCTTGCGAGGCAGTCGGAAGCCTGGACGGTGACGAGCCGCTGGAGCAATTGCGCGCCCGTTTCGACACGCGTCATTACCGCATGGACCTGGCCCAGGCCCCCTTGCTGCGGCTGGTGCATGGCCAGGATCGCGACGGCCGGGTGCTGGGCTTGCTGCTGTTCCACCACACGGTCATGGACCACACCGGCCTGGACATCGTGCGCCGCGAGATCCAAGCCTATCTCGCAGGTGATGGCGAGCGGCTGCCAGCGCCGGTGCCGTTCCGTGACCTGTTGGCCAGAAGCCGCCAGGCCCAGGACGAACAGGCCCATGAAGCATTCTTTGGCGCCATGCTGGCCGATATCGATGCGCCGACCCTGGCCTTCGGCGTCCAGGAGGTGGCCGGCCAGCCCATGGAGGAAGCACGGATCACCCTGGCGCCCGGCCTCAGCCAACGTCTGCGTGCCCAGGCCCGGTTGCTCGGGGTCAGCCCGGCCAGCATCATGCACCTGGGGCTGGCGCGCCTGTTGGGGGCGTGGTCCGGGCGCGAGTCGGTGGTGTTCGGCAGCGTGCTGCTGGGGCGCATGGCGGCGGGCGAGGGCGGCGAACACGCCCTCGGGATGTTCATCAATACCTTGCCGCTGCGGGTCGACCTGCAGGGGCAGGGTGTGCGGGATGCACTGTTGCTGACTCACCGCCAGTTGACCGCGCTGCTCGGCCACGAACAGGCGCCGCTGGCCCTGGCCCAGCGTTGCAGCGGTGTGGTGGCGCCGATGCCGTTGTTCAACAGCATGCTCAACTATCGCCATAGCGCGGCGGGCGACGCCGCCGCGGTGATCGCAGTGGCGCCGGGCATCGATGTGGTCGGCACCGAGGAGCGCACCAACTACCCCTTGAACCTGGCGGTCGACGATCTGGGTGTCGACCTGCGCCTGACGGTCCAGGCCCTCGCCGAATGGGGCGCCGAGCGGCTATGCGGGCAACTGCGGCAGGTGTTCGAGGGGCTGGTGGAGGCACTCGAGCGCGCCCCCGACCTGCCCGTGCTGGCGCTGCCGGTGCTGACGCCCGAGGAGCGCCATCAACTGCTGATCGGCTGCAACACCACGGCCGCCGAACACGACCTCGACCAGCCGCTGCACGCGTTGTTCGAGCGCCAGGCGCTGCTGCATCCACAGGCGGTGGCCATCGAGGCGGAAGGTGAACAGCTGACCTATCGGCAGCTCAACGAACAGGCCAACCGCCTGGCCCACCATTTGATCGCCCTGGGCGTGCGCCCGGACGACCGGGTGGCGATCTGCGTCGAGCGTGGCCCGTCGATGGTGGTTGGCCTCCTGGCCATCCTCAAGGCCGGTGGCGCCTATGTGCCAGTGGACCCGAGCTACCCGGCCGAGCGCATCCGCCACATGCTCGTCGACAGCGCGCCGCTGGCCGTGCTGGTGCACGAGGCCACCCGCGAGGTACCGGGCGCGCTGGCCGTGCCGCAGATAGACCTCGACCAGGCGGGCTGGGAAAGCCTGCCGGCGACCGACCCACGGGTGACCGGGCTGACTTCGCGCCACCTTGCCTATGTGATCTACACCTCCGGCTCCACCGGCCTGCCCAAGGGTGTGATGGTCGAGCACCGCAGCGTGGTCAACCTGGTGCACTGGAGCGCTGGGCTGTGCCCCGCGACTGCGGACGGCGCGGTGCTGCACAAGACTCCGATCAGTTTCGACGCCTCGGTGTGGGAGCTGTTCTGGCCGCTGGGCAGCGGCCTGCGCCTGGTGCTGGCGCGGCCCGACGGCCAGCGTGACGCGGACTATGTGGCGCGGCGAATCATCGAGTCCAGGGTCAGCGTGGTGCAGTTCGTGCCGGCGCTGTTGCAGCAGTTCCTCGAACAGGCGCGCAGCGCGCAGTGCAGCAGCCTCACCGACATCGTCTGCGGCGGGGGCGAGCTGACCGAAGCCCTGGTGCGCCAGGTACGCGAGCGCCTGCCGCAAGTGCGCCTGCACAACGTCTACGGCCCCACCGAAACCACGGTCGATTGCAGCGTCTGCACCCTGGAGCCTGATCAGCCCGTGCCGGAAGGCGCGCTGCCGATCGGCCGGCCGATCGACAACACCCGCCTTTACGTACTGGACGGCGCGGACCAGCCGCTGCCGTGGGGTGTGGCCGGGCACCTGCACATCGGTGGCGTGGGGGTTGCGCGTGGCTACCTGGGCTTGGCCGGGCAACAGGCCGAACGCTTCATCGACAGCCCGTTTGTGCGCGGCGAGCGCCTGTACCGCAGCGGTGACCTGGTGCGCCAGCGCGCCGACGGTTCGTTGCAGTTCCTCGGCCGCAACGACCACCAGGTCAAGCTGCGCGGCCTGCGTATCGAACCGGGCGAGATCGAAGCCTGCCTGAACCGCGTGGACGGCGTGCGCGAGGCGCTGGTGCTGGTTCATGAACACCCGCACAGCGGCCAGCGCCTGGTGGCTTACCACACCGGCCTGGATCACGCCGCGCAGTACCTGCGCGAGCGCTTGCTGGAGCAGTTGCCCGAATACATGGTGCCAGCCTTGTTCATCCACTTGGATGACATGCCGCTGACGCCCAACGGCAAGGTCGACCGCAAGGCCCTGCCGACCCCCGAAGCGCCAGTGCGCCAGTACCAGGCGCCCCAGGGCCCGATCGAGACCGCCCTGGCTGCGATCTGGGTGGACCTGCTGGGTGTGGGGCCCGTGGGGCGTGACGACAACTTCTTCGAACTGGGCGGCCATTCGCTGCTGGCGGTACGCCTGGTGGAGCGCATGCGTCAGCAGGCGCTGGAGGCCGATGTGCGGGTACTGTTCAGCCAGCCCACGCTGGCCGCGCTGGCGGCCTCGGTGGGGGGGCGGGCCGCTGTCGACGTGCCGGCCAACCGTATTCCGGCAGGCTGCACGCGGATCACCGCGGACATGCTGCCCCTGGCCGATCTCGGCCAGGACGCCATCGACACGCTGGTGCGGCAGATCCCCGGTGGCGTGGCCAACGTCCAGGACATCTACGGCCTGGCCCCGCTGCAGCAGGGCATTCTTTACCATCACCTGGCCAGCGAAGGCGCCGACCCCTATGTGGTGCAGGCGCGTTTCGCCTTTGCCGGGCAGGCCGAACTGGACGCCTTCGTCGCCGCGCTGAACCAGGTCATCGCCCGTCACGACATCCTGCGCACCAGCCTGCATTGGCAGGGCCTGGACGAGGCAGTGCAGGTGGTCTGGCGCGAGGCGCCGCTGCTGCTGAGCCCGGCGCTCGAAACGCCAAGGCTCGACCTCGGCCAGGCACCCTTGCTGTGCCTGAGCAGCCAGCGCCAGGCAGGGCGGCTGGAGGCGACCCTGCTGCTGCATCATATTCTTGTCGACCACACCGCCGTGGAGCAACTGATGCTCGAGGTGGGGGCGTTGCTGCAAGGCTCCGCAGAGCTGCCTGCCAGCATCCCGTATCGCAACTACGTGGCCCAGGCACGTCTTGGCGCGGACCCTCAGGCCGACGAGGCCCTGTTCCGCGAGTTGCTGGGCGATATCGACGAACCGACCGAGGCGTTCGGCCTGCGCGAGGCCATGGCCGACACCCATTCGGTGGGTGAAAGCCGTTGGCCCTTGGAGCCGGCGCTGGTCGCACGTCTGCGCGGGCAGGCCAGGGCGCTGGGGGTCAGTGTCGCCAGCCTGGTGCACCAGGCCTGGGGCCAGGTGCTGGCGCAGATGTCCGGGCGCGAAGAGGTGGTGTTCGGCACCGTGCTGCTCGGTCGCCTGCTGGGCGGCGAGGGTGCCGATCGGGCGTTGGGCATGTTCATCAACACCCTGCCGCTGCGGGTCAGCGTGGGCAGCGGCGGTGTGGCCGAAGGCGTGCGCCTGACCCATCAGCGCCTGGCGCGCCTGCTGGCCCATGAACAGGCCTCCCTGGCCCTGGCCCAGCGCTGCAGCGGCGTGCCGGCGTCCCAGGCGCTGTTCAGCAGCCTGCTGAACTACCGCCACAGTGCCGGCCAGCCCGCGCAGGGGCCCGTCTGGCCGGGGATCGAACTGTTGGCCGCGCAGGAGCGCAGCAACTACCCGCTGGTGGTCAGCGTCGATGACTATGGGGATGATTTCCGGTTGACGGTGCAGGCCGTGGCGTCGGTCGATGGCGAGCGCGTCTGCCGCTTGCTGCAGTGGGCCTTGACGCAGTTGGTCACGGCGCTGGAGCAGACCCCGCAGGTCGCGCTGCACAGTCTGCATGGATTGCCCAGGGTCGAACGCGATTGCGTGCTGGGTCGTTTCAATGCCACGGCATGCGACTACCCGCGCGACCTGGCCGCCCACCGCCTGTTCGAAGCCCACGCCGCGAGCACGCCAGAGGCACTCGCGGTGATCCACGGTGAACGCCAGTGGAGCTATGCCCAGCTCGATGACCAGGCCAATCGCCTGGCCGTCTACCTGCTCGAGCAGGGCCTACGTGCCGGTGATCGCGTGGCCTTGTTGCTGCCACGCTCCTTCGACCTGTTGGCGGCCCAACTGGCGGTGAGCAAGTGCGCGGCGGTGTTCGTACCGCTGGACGGCAATGCCCCGGTCGAACGCCAGGCGTTCATGGTCGGCGACAGCGGGGCGGCGCTGCTGCTGACCCACAGCGATCAGCCCGAAGTGGCGGGAGCGCGCCGGGTCGAACTCGACCGGCTCGACCTGAGCACCTATGCGGCTGCGCCGCTGGGGCTGGCGGTGGACGCCGGCAGCGCGGCGTACATCATGTACACCTCCGGCTCCACCGGCACGCCGAAGGGCGTGCAGGTGCCGCACCGGGCCATCGTGCGCCTGGTGATCAACAACGGTTTTGCCGACTTCAATAGCCAGGACCGCGTGGCGTTCGCCTCCAACCCGGCGTTCGACGCCAGCACGCTGGAAGTCTGGGCGCCGCTGCTCAACGGTGGCGCGGTGGTGGTGATCGACCAGGACCAGGTGCTGTCGCGCCAGGGCCTGCGTGAGGTGCTGCTGGAGCAGGGCGTGACGGTGCTGTGGCTGACTGCCGGGCTGTTCCACCAGTTCGCCGACGACCTGCTGCCGGCGTTCCGTGGCCTGCGCTACCTGATGGTCGGTGGCGACGTGCTGGACCCGGCGGTGATCGCCCGGGTACTGCGTGACGGCGCGCCGCAACACCTGCTCAATGGCTACGGCCCGACCGAGGCCACCACCTTCAGCACCACCCACGAGATCACCGCGGTGGGCGAGGGCAGCATCCCGATCGGCAAACCGATCGGCAACAGCCGCTGCTACGTGCTCGACGCCCGCCAGCAACTGCTGCCGGTGGGGGCGGTGGGCGAGCTGTATATCGCCGGTGACGGCGTGGCCCTGGGTTACCTGGGCCAGCCGGAGCTGACGGCCGAGCGCTTCCTGCCGGATCCGTTCAATAGCGGCACGATGTACCGTAGTGGCGACCTGGTCAGTTGGCAGGCCGACGGCAACCTGCGTTACCTGGGCCGCGCCGACCAGCAGATCAAGCTGCGCGGTTTCCGCATCGAACTGGGTGAAATCGAGGCGTGCCTGGGCGAATGCCCGGGCGTGCGCGACGCGGCGGTGATCGTGCGCGAGGACGCGCCGGGGGACAAACGCCTGGTGGCGTACTTCACCGGCGAGGCCCCGGCCATCGGCGAACTGCACGAGCACCTGCAAGGCGTGCTGCCGGATTACATGCTGCCATCGGCTTATGTGCGACTTGAAGCCTTGCCATTGACCGCCAACGGCAAGCTCGACCGCCGCGCCTTGCCGCAGCCGGGCAGCGAGGCCGTGGTCAGCCGCGCCTTCGAGGCGCCGCAGGGCGAGGTGGAGACGGCACTGGCCGCGATCTGGGCCGAGGTGCTCAAGGTCGAGCAGGTCGGTCGCCACGATCACTTCTTCGAGCTGGGCGGCCACTCGCTGCTGGCGGTGAGCCTGGTCGAGCGCATGCGCAAGGCCGGCCTGGCTGCCGACGTGCGCGTGCTGTTCGCCCAGCCGACCCTGGCCGCGCTGGCGGCGGCGGTGGGCGCTGGACGAGAGGTGCCCGTACCCGAAAACCGTGTCCCCCACGATGCGACCCGGATCACCCCAGAGATGCTCAGCCTGATCGAACTGGACCAAGCCAGCATCGACCGCATCGTCGCCAGCGTGCCGGGCGGCGCCGCCAACGTGCAGGAGATCTACCCGCTGGCACCGTTGCAGGCGGGCATCCTTTATCACCACCTGAGCGCCGAGCAGGGCGATCCGTACCTGCTGCAGTCGCGTCTGGCCTTTGACAGCCTCGAGCGCCTGCGTAGCTGGGCTGCGGCGTTGCAACAGGTCATCGACCGCCACGACATCCTGCGCACTTCGGTGGTCTGGGAAGGCCTGGCGGAGCCGGTGCAGGTGGTCTGGCGCCAGGCCAACCTGGCGCTCAGCGAAGTCACTGGCCTGGGTGAGGAGTCAGTGATCGAGCAGTTGCTGGCGCGTTTCGATGCCCGCCAGCAGCGTCTGGACCTGACCCGGGCTCCCTTGCTGCGGCTGGTCTATGCCGAGGATCCGCGCCAGGGCGAGTGGGTGGCGCTGTTGCAGTTCCACCACCTGACCCTCGACCACGCCGCGATGGCCGTGGTCGGCGAGGAGATGCAGGTGCTGCTGGACGGGCGTGGCGCCACGCTGCCTGCCGCGGTGCCGTATCGCAATTATGTCGCCCAGGTCTGCCTGGGCGACGATCAGGCCAGCCATGAGGCGTTCTTCCGCGCCCAGTTGGGGGATGTCGAAGAACCGACCCTGCCCTTTGGCCTGGCCGATGTGCAGGGCGATGGCGGACGGGTCGAGCATGCCGCCCTGATGCTGCCTGACGCCCTGGCCCAAGGCCTGCGCGAGCAGGCCCGGCAGCGCGGCGTCAGCGCCGCGAGCCTGGTGCACCTGGCCTGGGCCCGCGTGGTCGGCGTGCTGGCGGGGTGTCACGACGTGGTGTTCGGCACCGTGCTGATGGGCCGCCTGCAAGCCGGCGAGGGCGCCGACCGCGCCCTGGGCATGTTCATCAACACCCTGCCACTGCGGGTGGATACCGCGCTAACGGTGGAGCAGGCCGTGCGCGTCACTCATCAGCGCTTGTCGGCCCTGCTCGGTCACGAGCATGCGCCCTTGGCGCTGGCCCAGCGTTGCAGCGGCGTGGCGGCTTCGGCGCCGTTGTTCAGTGCCTTGCTCAATTTCCGGCACAGCGCCGAGGCGGCCCGGGACGGTGAAGGTATCTGGCAGGGTGTTCGCCTGCTGGGCGGCGAGGAGCGCAGCAACTACCCGTTGACCCTGAGCGTCGATGACCTGGGCGAGGGTTTCTCGCTGAGCGTGCTGGCCGCCGAGGGATTGCCTGCGGCGCAGGTCGGCACGTGGATGGCCAATACGCTAGGCCAACTGTTGCAGGCGCTGGAGCGGGCGCCGGGCCAGGGACTCGATCATCTGCCGATGCTGGATGACGAGGCTTTGCGCCAGGTGGTGGAGGGCTTCAACGCCACTGCCGTCAATTATCCGCAAGGGCACACCGTGCATGCGCTGGTCGAGGCCCAGGCGCCCGAGGCGCTGGCCGTGGTACAGGGCGAGGTGAGCCTGAGCCATGGCGCGCTGAACCAGCGCGCCAATCGCCTGGCCCATTACCTGATCAAGCGTGGCGTGGCACTGGGCGACCGCGTGGCGCTGTGCCTGCCGCGCGGTCCGCAGCGGCTGGTGGCGATGCTGGCCGTGCTCAAGGCCGGCGCGGCCTATGTGCCGGTCGATCCGGGCTATCCGGCGGAGCGTATTGGCTATCTGCTCAGTGACAGTGCGCCGACGCTGGTGCTGGTCGAATCGAGCACTGAGTCGCTGGTGGGCGCGGTGGCCAAGGTGGCGCTGGATGGCGATGACTGGCTGGACCAGGCCGATGACAATCCGGTTGTCCAGGGCCTGGACGAGCATCAGCTGGCCTATGTGATCTACACCTCCGGTTCCACCGGCCAGCCCAAGGGGGTGATGGTCGAGCACCGCACCCTGGCCAACCTGGTCCACTGGCATTGCCAGGCCTTCGACCTGGGCGCCGGCAGCCACACCTCCAGCGTCGCCGGCTTCGGCTTCGACGCCATGGCCTGGGAGGCCTGGCCGGCGCTGTGCGCCGGGGCGGTGCTGCACCTGCCGCCGGCGCATATTGGCGGCGAACATGTCGACGAACTGCTCGACTGGTGGCTGCAGCAACCGCTGCAGGTCAGTTTCCTGCCGACGCCGGTGGCCGAGCAGGCGCTGCGCCGCGAACGCCAGCACCCGACCCTGCGCACCTTGCTGGTGGGCGGCGACCGCCTGCGCCAGTTCGACCGCGATCCGGGCTTCGTGCTGGTCAACAACTACGGCCCGACCGAGACCACGGTGGTCGCGACGTCCGGTCAACTTCAGCCGGGCGGCGCGCTGCATATCGGCAAGCCGACCGCCAATACCCGCGTCTATGTGCTGGATGCGCAGCGCCAGCCGGTGCCGGTCGGCGTGACCGGCGAGCTGTACATCGGTGGCGCGCAGGTCGCCCGCGGCTACTTCAACCGCCCCGACCTTACCGCCGAGCGTTTCCTCGACGACCCGTTCGCCGCTGGCCGTATGTACCGCAGCGGCGACCTGGTGCGCTGGAACGCCGACGGCACCCTGGACTACCAGGGGCGCAACGATGACCAGGTGAAGATTCGCGGTGTGCGGGTCGAACTGGGCGAGATCGAGGCCGCGCTCAAGGCCCAGCCGGGCATCGCCGATGCCGTGGTGCTGGTGCGCGACGAGCGCCTGCTGGCGTGGTTCACCGAAGCGGCAACGGTCGATATCGAGCGCTTGCGCGAGGGCTTGCAGGCCAGCCTGCCGGCGCATCTGCTGCCGCAGGCCTTGGTCCGCCTGGACGCCCTGCCACTGACCAGCCACGGCAAGCTGGACCGCCAGGCGCTGCCGCAACCGGCCATGCTCGCCGCCCAGGACTACGTCATGCCGCAAGGTCCTGTGGAAACCGCCATCGCCGGGCTCTGGGCCGAAGTGCTGGGTATCGAGCAGGTCGGTCGCCACGACAACTTCTTCGAACTCGGCGGCCACTCGCTGCTGGCGGTGACCCTCACCGCGCGCCTGCGCCAGGCCGGCCTGCAGGCCGACGTGCGCACCCTGTTCGGCCAGCCGACAGTGGCGGCGCTGGCGGCGACCCTGGGCCAGGGCCGCCGGGTCGAGGTCCCGGCCAACCGGATCCCGGCCGGCTGCACCCGGATCACCCCGGACATGCTGCCACTGGTGGAACTGGAACCGGCCGCCATCGAACGCATCGTCGCCACGGTGCCGGGCGGCGCGGCCAACGTGCAGGACATCTATCCGCTGGCGCCGTTGCAGGAAGGCATCCTCTACCACCACCTCAGCTCGCCGCAGCACGACCCCTATGTGCTGCAGTCGCCCATGGCCTTCGACAGCCTGGCGCGGCTCGAAGCCTTCGCCGCTGCGTTGCGCCAGGCCATCGCACGCCACGATGTGCTGCGTACCGCCGTGCTCTGGGAGGGCCTGGCGCAACCGCTGCAGGTGGTCTGGCGCGAGGCGCCGCTACTGGTCGTACCGCTCGAAGGGCAGGACCTGCAACGCCTGGACCTGAGCCAGGCACCGCTGATTCGCCTGCTGTACAGCGCCGATGCCGGCAGCCAACGGGTCGAGGCACTGCTGCAGTTCCACCATATCGTCCTCGATCACACCGCCCTGGAGATCATCGGCGCGGAACTGCTGGGCTACCTGCAAGGCACCACGGCACCGCTGCAGGCCCCGGTGCCTTACCGCAACTACGTGGCCCAGGCGCGCCTGGGCGTCAGCCAGGCCGAGCACGAGGCGTTCTTCCGCGAGCTGCTGGGCGATATCGACGAGCCGACGCTGCCCTACGGCCTGAGCGACGTGCAGGGCGATGGCCAGGCTATCGAGGAAGCCCAGCTGTGGCTGGACGAGACCTTGGCCGCGCGCCTGCGCCAGCAGGCCCGGCAACTGGGCAGCAGCCCCGCGAGCCTGTTCCACCTGGCCTTCGCCCGCCTGCTGGCCGCCACCAGCGGCCGCGACAGCGTGGTGTTCGGCACCGTGCTGCTGGGCCGACTGGAGGCCGGCGAGGGCGCCGAGCGGGCGCTGGGCATGTTCATCAACACCCTGCCGCTGCGCCTGGACCTGCAGGGCGCGGCCCTGCCCGAGGCGGTGCGCCAGGCCCAGCAGCGCCTGAGCGCCTTGCTCGCCCACGAACATGCGTCGCTGGCCCTGGCCCAGCGTTGCAGCGGCGTACCGGCGCCGGCGCCGCTGTTCAGCGCCATGCTCAACTACCGCCACGGCCAGGAGGCCAGCGAAGCCCGGCGCCTGGACTGGCAGGGCATCGAGTTCCTCGACGGTCAGGAGCGCAGCAACTACCCGCTGAGCCTCAGCGTGGACGACATGGGCCAAGGGTTCCGCCTGGTGGCCATGACCTCGGCGACGGTTGGCGCCGCGCGGGTCTGCGGGCAGCTGCGGCAGGTACTGCTGGCGTTGGTCGACGGCCTGGAGGCGCAAACCGGGCAGACGGTGCTGCAACTGCCGGTGCTGCAGGACGAGGAACGCGCCTACCTGTTGCAGGGCTGCAACGCCACGGCGCGGGCCAATGATTCCGAGCAGCCGATCCAGGCACTGTTCGAGCGGCAGGCAGCACGCGCCCCGGAAGCGATTGCGGTGCACGCCGAGGCGGGGCAACTGAGCTACCGCGAGCTCAACATCCAGGCCAACCGCCTGGCCCATTACCTGATCGAACTGGGTGTGAAACCCGACGACCGGGTGGCGATCTGCGTCGAGCGCGGCTTGCCGCTGGTGGTCGGCCTGCTGGCGATCCTCAAGGCCGGTGGCGCCTACGTGCCGCTCGACCCGGACTATCCGGCCGAGCGCCTCGGCCACATGCTCGCCGACAGCCAACCGCGGGCGTTGCTGGTGCAACAGGCCACCCGCGCCCTGGTGGGTTCGTCGGCGACGTTGGTCGACCTCGATCAGCCGACGTGGGGCGATCTGCCGGGCAGCAATCCGCAGGTGTCTGGCCTGACCTCGCAGCACCTGGCCTATGTGATCTACACCTCCGGTTCCACTGGCGTGCCCAAGGGGGTGATGGTCGAGCACCGCAACGTGGTCAACCTGGTGCACTGGAGCGCCGGGCTGTTCCCGAGCGAAGGCGCGGTGCTACACAAGACCCCGGTGAGCTTCGACGCCTCGGTGTGGGAGCTGTTCTGGCCGCTGTGCACGGGCCTGCGCCTGGTGCTGGCGCGCCCGGATGGCCAGCGCGACCCGCAGTACCTGGCGGAGCTGATCGAGCGGCAGCAGGTCAAGGTGGTGCAGTTCGTGCCGGCCTTGCTGCAGCAGTTCCTCGACGAGGATGCCAGCGCCGCCTGCGCCAGCCTCACCGACATCGTCTGCGGTGGTGGCGAGCTGACCGAAGCCCTGGCCCGCCAGGTACGCGAGCGCTTGCCGCAGGTGCGCCTGCACAACGTCTATGGCCCCACCGAGACCACGGTGGATTGCAGCGTCTGGACCCTGGAAGCGCGGGATCCGTTGCCGACGGGTGCATTGCCGATAGGCCGGCCGATCGACAACACCCGCTTGTATGTGCTGGATGCGCATGACCAACCGGTGCCGTACGGCGTTGCCGGTCAGTTGCACATCGGCGGGGCCGGGGTGACGCGGGGCTACCTGGGCTTGCCGGAGCAACAGGCCGAGCGTTTCATCGCCAGCCCGTTCGTCGACGGTGAGCGCCTGTACCGCAGTGGCGACCTGGTACGCCAGCGCCATGACGGCGTACTGGAGTTCCTCGGCCGCACCGACCACCAGATCAAACTGCGCGGCCTACGTATCGAGCCGGGCGAGATCGAGGCCTGCCTGAACCGGATCGCGGGTGTGCGTGAGGCGCTGGTGCTGGTGCACGCGCATCCGCACAGCGGTGCGCGCCTGGTCGCCTATCACCGGGGTGAACCACAACAGGCCGACGCGCTGCGCCGGGCCTTGCTGGCACAGCTGCCGGAGTACATGGTGCCGGCGCTGTTCATCCATCTCGACAGCTGGCCACTGACCCCGAACGGCAAGTTGCAGCGCAAGGCACTGCCGCTGCCGGATCTGCAGGCGGGCGGCTACGAAGTGCCACAGGGCGAGACGGAAACCCTGCTGGCCGAAATCTGGGCGCAGTTGCTGGGTGTCGAGCGGGTAGGGCGTCACGACAACTTCTTCGAACTGGGCGGCCATTCGTTGCTGGCCGTAAGCCTGACCGCGCGGCTGCGCCAGGCCGGCCTGCAAGCCGACGTGCGCACGCTGTTCGGCCAGCCGACGGTGGCGGCGCTGGCAACCACCCTGGGGCACAGCCGCCAGGTGCCGGTTGCGGCCAACCTGATCCCGGCCGATTGCACCCGTATCACCCCGGACATGCTGCCGTTGGTGGCGCTGGAGCAGGCCGCCATCGACCGTATCATCGCCACGGTGCCGGGCGGCGCGGCCAACGTGCAGGACATCTACCCGCTGGCACCGTTGCAGGAAGGCATCCTCTACCTGCACCTGAGCAGCGCGGACGCCGATCCATATGCCTTGCGCGCGCAATTGCGCTTCGACAGCCCGGCGCGCCTGCAGGCGTTCGCCCAGGCCCTGGAGCAGGTCATCGCCCGGCATGACATCCTGCGCACCGCGGTGCTTTGGGACGGCCTGGCGCAACCGGTGCAAGTGGTCTGGCGCCAGGCGCCGCTGCAACTGGCGCCGCTCGACGCGCAGCACCTGGCACGCCTGGACCTGGGCCAGGCGCCGCTGATCAGGCTGCTGCACCGCACCGTGCCGGGCAGCCAGCGGATCGAGGCGGTGCTGCAGTTCCACCATATCGTGCTCGACCACATCGCCATGCAGGCGGTGCAGGCCGAGCTGCGCGGCTATCTGTCGGGCCACGACGAGCCGCTGCCGCCGTCGGTGCCGTACCGCAACTATGTGGTGCAGGCGCGCCAGGGCGTCAGCGAGGCCGAGCATGAAGCGTTTTTCCGCGCCCGCCTGGGCGATATCGACGAGCCGAGCCTGCCGTTCGGCCTGCGCGAGGTACAAGGCGAAGGGCTGGCGCTCGATGAGGCCGAGGTCGAGTTCGAGGGGGCCTGCTATGGCCGCCTGCGTGACCAGGCTCGCCAGCTGGGGGTGAGCACCGCGAGCCTGGTGCACCTGGCCTGGGCGCGCCTGCTGGGCAGTGCCTGCGGCAAGGACCAGGTGGTGTTCGGTACCGTGCTGTTGGGCCGTCTGCAGGGCGGCGAGGGCAGCGAACGGGCGCTGGGCATGTTCATCAATACCTTGCCGCTGCGGGTCGACCTGGGTGGGCTCGGCGTGCGCGAAGGCGTGCTGGCCACGCACCGCGAGCTTTCGGCGCTGTTGCTCCACGAGCACGCCTCGCTGGCCCTGGCCCAGCGCTGCAGCCAGGTGGCGGCGCCGCTGCCGCTGTTCAGCGCCTTGCTCAACTACCGCCAGAGCAGCCGGGCCGCGCCGCAGGCGCAAGCCTGGGAAGGTATCGAGGCGCTGGGCAGCGAGGGGCGCACCAACTATCCGCTGAGCCTGAACGTGGATGATTTCGGCGACGGCCTGCGCCTGGGCGTGCAGGTGTCTGCCCAGGTTGGCGCGCAAAGAGTCTGCGCGCAGATGCTGCAGGTGCTCGACGGTCTGCTGCTGGCGCTTGAACAGCATCCCGAGGAGCAACTGCAGCGCCTGCCCGTGCTGAGCGCCGATGAACGGCGCCAGGTGCTGGGCGCTTTCAACGACACGACCCAGGCCTACGACCTCGACCAGACCCTGCACGGAATGATCGAGGCCCAGGTGCGGCGCACCCCTGATGCCGTGGCGGTAAAGGCAGAGGAGGGCGAGCTGAGCTATCGCCAGCTGGATGAACAGGCCAACCGCCTGGCCCATCACCTGATCGCCCTGGGCGTGAAACCCGACGACCGGGTGGCGATCTGCGTCGAGCGGGGCCTGGCGATGGTGGTCGGCCTGCTGGCCACCCTCAAGGCCGGCGGCGCCTATGTGCCGGTGGACCCGGAGTACCCGGCCGAGCGCATCCGGCACATGCTTGGCGACAGTGCCCCGCTGGCGGTGCTGGTGCACGCCGCCACACGCCATGTGCCGCAGGCCGGCGCGGTGCCGGTGATCGACCTCGACCTGCCGACCTGGCTGGAGCAACCGGCACAGGCGCCACAGGTGGCCGGGTTGACCCCGCGCCACCTGGCCTACGTGATCTACACCTCCGGATCCACCGGCCTGCCCAAGGGGGTGATGAACGAGCACGCCGCAGTGGTCAACCGCCTGCTGTGGATGCAGGACGCCTATCGCCTGGGCGCTGACGACGTGGTACTGCAGAAGACCCCGTTCAGTTTCGACGTGTCGGTGTGGGAGTTCCTATGGCCGCTGCAGACCGGGGCACGGCTGGTGATGGCGCGCCCTGGCGGGCACCGCGACCCCGAGTACCTGCGCGAGGTGATCCGCGCCGAGCAGGTCAGCACCTTGCACTTCGTGCCGTCGATGCTCGATGTGTTCCTCGCCCATGGCGATGTCCTGCCGCACCGCCTCAAGCGCGTGTTGTGCAGCGGCGAAGCCTTGCCCGGCAGCCTGGTGCGGCGCTTCCAGGCACAGCTGCCGACGGTCGAGTTGCACAACCTGTACGGCCCGACCGAAGCGGCGGTGGACGTCAGTGCCTGGCACTGTGTGACGGCGCCGGACAACACGCCGATCGGCAAGCCGATCGCCAATACCACGCTGTACGTGCTCGATGCCCACGGCCAGCCCGTGCCGCGGGGCGTGGCCGGCGAGCTGTACATCGGCGGCGTGCAGGTGGCGCGTGGCTACCTCAACCGCGAGCAACTGACTGCCGAGCGCTTCCTCGACGATCCGTTCGCCAGCCAGGCCGGTGGTCGGCTGTACCGCACGGGCGACCTGGCCCGGCATCTGCCCGACGGCAACCTGGAGTACCTCGGGCGCAACGACGACCAGGTGAAGCTGCGCGGCCTGCGCATCGAGCTGGGCGAGATCCAGGCCTGCCTGACCCGCGTCGACGGGGTCAAGGAAGCCGTGGTGCTGGCCCGCGACCAGCGCCTGCTGGCCTACTACACCGGCGCCCGGCAGGCGCCGGAGGCCTTGCGCGCGGCACTGCTCGGCCAATTGCCGGAGTTCATGGTGCCAGCCTCGTTCACCTACCTCGAGGCGCTGCCGCTGAGCCCCAACGGCAAGCTGGACCGCAAGGCGCTGCCGCAGCCAGAGGCGACGCAGCAGGTCTACGAGGCGCCGCAAGGCGAGGTCGAGACCCTGTTGGCGCAACTCTGGCGTGAGTTGCTGGGTGTCGAACCGGTCGGTCGCCACGACAACTTCTTCGAGCTCGGCGGCCATTCGCTGCTGGCCGTTACCCTGACCGCGCGCATGCGCCAGGCGGGCCTCGCGGCGGATGTGCGGGTGCTGTTCGGCCAGCCGACCCTGGCGGCGCTGGCGGCGGCGGTGGGTGGCGAAGTGGTGGTGGAGGTGCCGGCCAACCGCATTCCGGCCGATTGTCAGCGCATCACTGTCGATATGCTGCCACTGGCGAAACTGGACCAGGCGGCGCTCGACCAGGTCGTGCGGCAGATCCCCGGCGGCGCGGCAAATGTCCAGGACCTCTATGCCCTGGCGCCGTTGCAGCAGGGCATTCTCTACCACCACCTGGCCAGCGCCGAGGTCGACCCCTATGTGCTGCAACTGGGCTTCGCCTTCGCCGGCCAGGCCGAGCTGGACGCCTTCGTTTCCGCGCTGAACCAGGTCATCGTCCGTCACGACATCCTGCGCACCAGCGTGCACTGGCAGGGGCTCGATGAGGCCGTGCAGGTGGTCTGGCGCCAAGCGCGCCTGGACATCCAGCCGGCACTGGACAGCGTGCGCCTGGACCTGGGGCGCGCACCCCTGATGCACCTGAGCAGCAGTGTGGAGCATGGCCGATTGCAGGCAACCCTGCTGCTGCACCATATCCTCCTCGACCATGCCGCCATGGAGCTGCTGGTGGCCGAGGTCGGCGATGTGCTGCTGAACCGCGAGCCTCAGGGCGACAGCGTGCCATACCGCAACTATGTGGCCCATGCGCGACTGCGCGATGACAGCCAGGCGCAGGAGGCGATGTTCCGCGAGCTGCTGGGCGATATCGACGAACCGACCGAGGTGTTCGGCCTGCGTGACGCGCTGGGCGATGGCAGCCATGTGCTCGACCATCGGCAGTACCTGGACGACAGCCTGGCGCAACGCTTGCGCGGTCAGGCGCGGGCGCTGGGGATCAGTGTCGCCAGCCTGGTACACCAGGCCTGGGGGCAGGTGCTGGCGCAGTTGTCCGGCCGTGAGGAGGTGGTGTTCGGCACCGTGCTGCTTGGCCGCCTGCAAGGCGGCGAGGGGGCCGAACGGGCGCTGGGCATGTTCATCAACACCCTGCCATTGCGGGTCAGCGTGGGTGACATGGACGTGGTCGCAGGCGTGCGCCTGACCCACCAGCGTCTGGCGCGCCTGCTGGCTCATGAACAGGCCTCCCTGGCCCTGGCCCAGCGCTGCAGCGGCGTACCGGCCTCGCAGGCACTGTTCACCAGCCTGCTGAACTACCGCCACAGCTCGGCTGGTGGCACGGAGCAGGCCCAGGCCTGGCAGGGGATCGAACTGCTGGCCGCCCATGAGCGCAGCAACTACCCGCTGGTGGCCAGCGTCGACGACCTGGGGGATGGATTCGCCCTGACCGTACAAGCGGTGTCGGCCGTGGACGGCGGCTTGGTCTGCCAGCTGTTGCAGGAGGCCCTGGCCCGCTTGGTCGAGGCGCTGGCGCATACGCCGGCAACGCCACTGAGCCGGCTGCATGGCTTGCCGGCAGCCGAGCGCGAGCGGGTGCTGCGCCAATTCAACGCCACCGCGCGCGATTATCCACGTGATCTGCCCGTGCATGTGTTGTTCGAGGCGCACGCCAAGGCCAGCCCGGATGCGCTGGCGGTGGCCCATGGCACAAGGCGCTGGAGTTACCAGGCCCTCGACCGGCAGGCCAACCGGCTGGCCGGGTATCTGTTGGAACTGGGCGTGCGTGCTGGCGACCGCGTGGCCTTGCTGCTGCCACGCTCCTTCGACCTGCTGGCGGCCCAGCTGGCGGTAAGCAAGTGCGCGGCGGTGTTCGTGCCGCTGGACGGCAATGCCCCGGTCGAACGCCAGGCGTTCATGGTCGGCGACAGCGGGGCGGCGCTGCTGCTGACCCACAGCGATCAGCCCGAAGTGGCGGGAGCGCGCCGGGTCGAACTCGACCGGCTCGACCTGAGCACCTATGCGGCTGCGCCGCTGGGGCTGGCGGTGGACGCCGGCAGCGCGGCGTACATCATGTACACCTCCGGCTCCACCGGCACGCCGAAGGGCGTGCAGGTGCCGCACCGGGCCATCGTGCGCCTGGTGATCAACAACGGTTTTGCCGACTTCAACCACCAGGACCGCGTGGCCTTTGCCTCCAACCCGGCGTTCGACGCCAGCACGCTGGAAGTCTGGGCGCCGCTGCTCAACGGTGGCGCGGTGGTGGTGATCGACCAGGACCAGGTGCTGTCGCGCCAGGGCCTGCGTGAGGTGCTGCTGGAGCAGGGCGTGACGGTGCTGTGGCTGACTGCCGGGCTGTTCCACCAGTTCGCCGACGACCTGCTGCCGGCGTTCCGTGGCCTGCGCTACCTGATGGTCGGTGGCGACGTGCTGGACCCGGCGGTGATCGCCCGGGTACTGCGTGACGGCGCGCCGCAACACCTGCTCAATGGCTACGGCCCGACCGAGGCCACCACCTTCAGCACCACCCACGAAATCACTGCGGTGGGTGAGGGCAGCATTCCCATCGGCAAACCGATCGGCAACAGCCGCTGCTACGTGCTCGATGCCCGCCAGCAACTGCTGCCGGTGGGGGCGGTGGGCGAGCTGTATATCGCCGGCGACGGCGTGGCCCTGGGTTACCTGGGCCAGCCGGAGCTGACGGCCGAGCGCTTCCTGCCCGATCCATTCAATGGCGGCACGATGTACCGTAGTGGCGACCTGGTCAGTTGGCAGGCCGACGGCACCCTGCGTTACCTGGGCCGCGCCGACCAGCAGATCAAGCTGCGCGGTTTCCGCATCGAACTGGGTGAAATCGAGGCGTGCCTGGGCGAATGCCCGGGCGTGCGCGACGCGGCGGTGATCGTGCGCGAGGACGCGCCGGGGGACAAACGCCTGGTGGCGTACTTCACCGGCGAGGCCCCGGCCATCGGCGAACTGCACGAGCACCTGCAAGGCGTGCTGCCGGATTACATGCTGCCATCGGCTTATGTGCGACTTGAAGCCTTGCCATTGACCGCCAACGGCAAGCTCGACCGCCGCGCCTTGCCGCAGCCGGGCAGCGAGGCCGTGGTCAGCCGCGCCTTCGAGGCGCCGCAGGGCGAGGTGGAGACGGCACTGGCCGCGATCTGGGCCGAGGTGCTCAAGGTCGAGCAGGTCGGTCGCCACGATCACTTCTTCGAGCTGGGCGGCCACTCGCTGCTGGCGGTGAGCCTGGTCGAGCGCATGCGCAAGGCCGGCCTGGCTGCCGACGTGCGCGTGCTGTTCGCCCAGCCGACCCTGGCCGCGCTGGCGGCGGCGGTGGGCGCTGGACGAGAGGTGGCCGTGCCCGAGAACCGTGTCCCCCACGATGCGACCCGGATCACCCCAGAGATGCTCAGCCTGATCGAACTGGACCAGGCCAGCATCGACCGCATCGTCGCCAGCGTGCCGGGCGGCGCCGCCAACGTGCAGGAGATCTACCCGCTGGCGCCGTTGCAGGAAGGCATCCTCTATCACCACCTGAGTGCGGAGCAGGGTGATCCCTATCTGCTGCAGACCCGCCTGGCCTTCGACAGCCTGGAACGGCTGCAAGCCTGTGCCGGTGCCTTGCAACAGGTCATCGACCGCCACGACATCCTGCGCACTTCGGTGGTCTGGGAAGGTTTGGCGGAGCCGGTGCAGGTGGTCTGGCGCCAAGCCCGCCTGGACGTGCACGAAGTCACTGGGCTGGGCGAGGAGGCGGTGATCGAGCGCCTGCACGATCACTTCGATGCACGTTCGCAGCGCCTGGACCTGACCCAGGCGCCACTGCTGCGCCTGACCTACGCCATGGACCCGGCCGGGCAGCGCGTGGTCGCGGTGCTGCACTTCCATCATCTGGCCCTGGACCACACGGCGATGGAGGTCATTGTCCATGAAATGCAGGCGTTGCTGTCCGGGCGCCAGCACCTGCTGAGCCCACCTGTGCCGTACCGCACCTACGTGGCCCAGGTGCGCCTGGGCGCCGCTGAAGCAGGGCACGAGGTGTTCTTCCGTGACATGCTCGGCGATGTCGAGGAGCCGACCCTGCCCATGGGCCTGGCCGATGTGCAGGGCGACGGGCGTGATATCGAGGAAGCCCGCCTGCCACTGGACCTGGCCTTGTCGCGCCGGGTGCGCGAACAGGCGCGGGCGCAGGGTGTCAGCGCCGCGAGCCTGATGCACCTGGCCTGGGCCCGCGTGGTGGGCGTGCTGGCGGGGCGTCACGACGTGGTGTTCGGCACCGTGCTGATGGGCCGCCTGCAGGGCGGCGAGGGCGCCGACCGTGCGTTGGGCGTGTTCATCAATACCTTGCCGCTGCGCATCGACACGGCCAAGGGGGCCAGTGACGCGGTGCGGCTTACCCACCAGCGGCTGTCGGCGCTGCTTGGCCATGAGCACGCGTCGCTGGCCTTGGCCCAGCGTTGCAGTGGCGTGGCGGCCTCGTCGCCGTTGTTCAGTGCGTTGCTCAACTACCGTCACAGCCCGGTTGATGTGACCGGGGCTGATAGCGACAGCTTCCAGGGCATGCACCAGCTGGGCGGCGAGGAGCGCAGCAACTATCCGTTGACCCTGAGCGTGGATGACCACGGCGAAGGCTTCACCCTCAGTGTGCTGGCCCTGTTGGGTATCGGCGCCGAGCGGGTCGCGGGCTGGATGAACTCGGCGGTGGCCGGGCTGGTCCTGGCGTTGGAGCAAGGTGGCGCGGTGCAGGTCGACACATTGCCCATCCTCGATCACACAGCGCAGGGCCAAGTGCTCGAAGGCTTCAATGCCACGGCTGCGAGCTACCCGAAAGGCCACACCGTGCATGCGCTGGTCGAGGCCCAGGCGCCTGAGGCGCTGGCCGTGGTGCAGGGCGAGGTGAGCCTGAGCCATGGCGCGCTGAACCAGCGCGCCAATCGCCTGGCCCACTACCTGATCAAGCGTGGCGTGGCACTGGGCGACCGCGTGGCGCTGTGCCTGCCGCGCGGTCCGCAGCGGCTGGTGGCGATGCTGGCCGTGCTCAAGGCCGGCGCGGCCTATGTGCCGGTCGATCCGGGCTATCCGGCGGAGCGTATTGCCTATCTGCTCAGTGACAGTGCGCCGACGCTGGTGCTGGTCGAATCGAGCACTGAGTCGCTGGTGGGCGCGGTGGCCAAGGTCGCACTGGACAGCGATGACTGGCTGGACCAGGCCGATGACAATCCGGTTGTCCAGGGCTTGGACGCAGATCAGCTGGCCTATGTGATCTACACCTCCGGCTCCACCGGCCAGCCCAAGGGCGTGATGGTCGAGCACCGCACCCTGGCCAACCTGGTCCACTGGCATTGCCAGGCCTTCGACCTGGGCGCCGGCAGCCACACCTCCAGCGTCGCCGGCTTCGGCTTCGACGCCATGGCCTGGGAGGCCTGGCCGGCGCTGTGCGCCGGGGCGGTGCTGCACCTGCCGCCGGCGCACATTGGCGGCGAACATGTTGACGAACTGCTCGACTGGTGGCTGCAGCAACCGCTGCAGGTCAGTTTCCTGCCGACGCCGGTGGCCGAGCAGGCGCTGCGCCGCGAACGCCAGCACCCGACCCTGCGCACCTTGCTGGTGGGCGGCGACCGCCTGCGCCAGTTCGACCGCGATCCGGGCTTCGTGCTGGTCAACAACTACGGCCCGACCGAGACCACGGTGGTCGCGACGTCCGGTCAACTTCAGCCGGGCGGCGCGCTGCATATCGGCAAGCCGACCGCCAATACCCGCGTCTATGTGCTGGATGCGCAGCGCCAGCCGGTGCCGGTCGGCTTGACCGGCGAGCTGTACATCGGTGGCGCGCAGGTGGCCCGCGGTTACTTCAACCGCCCCGACCTTACCGCCGAGCGTTTCCTCGACGACCCGTTCGCCGCTGGCCGTATGTACCGCAGCGGCGACCTGGTGCGCTGGAACGCCGACGGCACCCTGGACTACCAGGGGCGCAACGATGACCAGGTGAAGATTCGCGGTGTGCGGGTCGAACTGGGCGAGATCGAGGCCGCGCTCAAGGCTCAGCCGGGCATCGCCGATGCCGTGGTGCTGGTGCGCGACGAGCGCCTGCTGGCGTGGTTCACCGAAGCGGCAACGGTCGATATCGAGCGCTTGCGCGAGGGCTTGCAGGCCAGCCTGCCGGCGCATCTGCTGCCGCAAGCCTTGGTTCGCCTGGACGCACTGCCACTGACCAGCCATGGCAAGCTGGACCGCAAGGCGCTGCCGGATCCCGATCCCTCGGCCCTGGTTCGCCACGCCTATGTCGCGCCGACCGGTGCTTCCGAGGTGGCAATAGCCGCGATCTGGGCCGAAGTGCTGGGTATCGAGCAGGTCGGTCGCCACGACAACTTCTTCGAACTCGGTGGCCACTCGCTGCTGGCGGTGACCCTCACCGCGCGCCTGCGCCAAGCCGGTCTGCAGGCCGACGTGCGCACCTTGTTCGGCCAGCCGACGGTGGCGGCGCTGGCGGCGACCCTGGGCCAGGGCCGCCAGGTCGAGGTCCCGGCCAACCGGATCCCGGCCGGCTGCACCCGGATCACCCCGGACATGCTGTCACTGGTGGATCTTGAACCGGCCGCCATCGAGCGCATCGTCGCCATGGTGCCGGGCGGCGCGGCCAACGTGCAGGACATCTACCCGCTGGCGCCGTTGCAGGAAGGCATCCTCTACCACCACCTCAGCTCGCCGGAGCACGACCCCTACGTGCTGGCCTCGCGCATGGCGTTCGCCAGCCAAGAACGCCTGCACGCCTTCGTCGATGCCCTGGGCAAGGTGATCGCCCGCCACGACGTGCTACGCACCTCGGTGCTGTGGGACGGCCTGCCGCAGGCGGTGCAGGTGGTGTGGCGCCAGGCCGCTCTGGCGGTGTTCGAGGTGGCGGATGAAGCCGCGGTGCCGCACGCCCTGGCCCTGGAACAGGCCCCGCTGGTGCGCCTGTACCACTGGTCGGACCCGCAAGGTCCAGGGTTGCTGGCCGCGTTGCAATTCCACCATATCGTCCTCGACCATACCGCTCTGGATGTACTAGGCCGCGAGCTGGTCGGTTACCTGCAGGGCGCAGCGGTGCCCGCCGGGCAGGGCGCGCCGTACCGCAACTACGTGGCCCAGGCGCGCCTGGGCGTCAGCCAGGCCGAGCACGAGGCATTCTTCCGCGAGCAACTGGGTGATATCGACGAGCCGACCTTGCCCTACGGCCTGGGCGACGTGCAGGTCGATGGCCAGGGCATCGAGGAGGCCCAGCTGTGGCTGGACGAGACCCTGTGCGCAGACCTGCGGCAACAGGCTCGGCGGTTGGGTGTCAGCGTCGCCAGCCTGTTCCACCTGGCCTACGGCCGTCTGCTGGCCGCCACCAGCGGCCGCGACAGCGTGGTGTTCGGCACCGTGCTGCTGGGCCGGCTGGAGGCTGGCGAGGGCGCCGAACAGGCCTTGGGCATGTTCATCAACACCCTGCCGCTGCGCCTGGACCTGCGCGCCACGACCCTGCAGGAGGCGGTGCATCAGACCCAGCAGCGCCTCAGCGCCTTGCTCGCCCACGAACATGCGTCGCTGGCCCTGGCCCAGCGCTGCAGCGGCGTACCGGCGCCGGCGCCACTGTTCAGCGCGATGCTCAACTACCGTCACGGCACCCAGGCGGACGAGGCCCAGCGCCTGGCGCTGCAGGGTATCGAGACCCTGCAGAGCAATGAGCGCAGCAACTATCCGCTGAGCCTGAGCGTGGACGACATCGGTGCAGGCTTCCGTCTGGTGGCCCTGGCCCCGGCGGCGGTCGGCGCCGCGCGGGTCTGTGAGCAACTGCGGCAGGTGCTGCAGGCCATGGTCGAAGCGCTGACATGCGAGCCACGCCAGGCGTTGCTGCAACTGCCGGTGCTGTCGCTCGATGAGCGCCGTCAGCTGGTGCACGACTGCAACCGCACGGCGCGGCCTCACGACCTGACCCAGACCCTGCAGGCGCTGTTCGAGGCCCAGGCCCTGCGTACGCCCGAGGCCGTGGCCATCTGCGCGGAGCAGGGTGAGCTGAGTTATATCCAGCTCAATGCCGAGGCCAACCGCCTGGCTCACCACCTGATCGCGCTGGGCGTGCAGCCCGACGACCGGGTGGCGATCTGCGTCGAGCGCGGCTTGCCGCTGGTGGTCGGCCTGCTGGCGATCCTCAAGGCCGGTGGCGCCTACGTGCCGCTCGACCCGGACTATCCGGCCGAGCGCCTCGGCCACATGCTCGCCGACAGCCAACCGCGGGCGTTGCTGGTGCAACAGGCCACCCGCGCCCTGGTGGGTTCGTCGGCGACGTTGGTCGACCTCGATCAGCCGACGTGGGGCGATCTGCCGGGCAGCAATCCGCAGGTGTCTGGCCTGACCTCGCAGCACCTGGCCTATGTGATCTACACCTCCGGTTCCACTGGCGTGCCCAAGGGGGTGATGGTCGAGCACCGCAACGTGGCCAACCTGGTGAACTGGAGCACCGGGCTGTTCCCGAGCGAAGGCGCGGTGCTGCACAAGACCCCGGTGAGCTTCGACGCCTCGGTGTGGGAGCTGTTCTGGCCGCTGTGCAGCGGGTTGCGCCTGGTATTGGCACGCCCGGATGGTCAGCGCGATCCGCAGTACCTGGCCGAGCTGATTGAGCGGCAACAAGTCGGCGTCGTGCAGTTCGTGCCGGCGTTGCTGCAGCAGTTCCTCGACGAGGACGCCAGCGCCGCCTGCGCCAGCCTTACCGACATCGTCTGCGGTGGTGGCGAGCTGACCGAAGCCCTGGCCCGCCAGGTGCGCGAGCGCTTGCCGCAGGTGCGCCTGCACAACGTCTATGGCCCCACCGAGACCACGGTGGATTGCAGCGTCTGGACCCTGGAAGCGCGGGATCCGTTGCCGACGGGTGCATTGCCGATAGGCCGGCCGATCGACAACACCCGCTTGTATGTGCTGGATGCGCATGACCAACCGGTGCCGTACGGCGTTGCCGGTCAGTTGCACATCGGCGGGGCCGGGGTGACGCGGGGCTACCTGGGCTTGCCGGAGCAACAGGCCGAGCGTTTCATCGCCAGCCCGTTCGTGGCAGGTGACCGCTTGTACCGCAGCGGCGACCTGGTGCGCCAGCGCCACGACGGCGTGCTGGAGTTCCTCGGCCGCACCGACCACCAGATCAAACTGCGCGGCCTGCGCATCGAACCGGGCGAGATCGAGGCCTGCCTCACTCGTGTGGCCGGGGTGCGCGAAGCCGTGGTGCTGGTGCACGACACCCAGCCGGCCGGCCCGCGCCTGGTGGCCTATGTCACCGGCGACGTGCCGCCGGCCGAGGCCTTGCGCGAAGCGTTGCTCGGGCAACTGCCGGAATACATGGTGCCCGCACTGTTCATTCCGCTGCCGGCCCTGCCGCTGACCGCCAACGGCAAGCTCGACCGCAAGGCGCTGCCGGCAGCTGAACTGCCGAGCCGCGACTACGAGGCGCCGGCCGGCGATACCGAACAGCTGCTGGCGCGGATCTGGAGCGAGCTGCTGGGCGTGGAGCGGGTAGGGCGCCATGACAACTTCTTCGAACTGGGTGGCCACTCGCTGCTGGCGGTGACCCTCACCTCGCGCCTGCGCGAAGCGGGCCTGGAGGCCGACGTGCGCAGCCTGTTCGAACACCCGACGCTGGCAGGCTATGCCGCCATCACAGACAGAATGGAGATCGTCCTGTGAGCATCAACGAACTACTGGCGACACTGACCGCCAACAATGTCCAGCTGGCCCTCAAGGATGGCCAACTGGTGGTCCAGGGCAATCGCCAGGCCCTGACCGACACAGCCCTGGTGGCACGCTTGCGCGAGCACAAGCCGGCGCTGGTCGCCCTGCTGGAGCGCGGTGAATACGTGGCGGCGCGCCAGGGCAGCGTCGAAGTGCCGGAGAACCGCATCCCCGCCGATTGCGAGCGCATCACGTCCGCCATGCTCAGCCTGGCCGACCTCGACCAGGACAGCCTCGACCAGCTGGTCGCGGCCATCCCCGGCGGGGCGGCCAACGTGCAGGACATCTACCCGCTGGTGCCGCTGCAACAGGGCATGCTGTTCCACCACGCCAGTGCTGGCGAGCATGATCCCTATGTGATGCAGGCGCGCTTCGTGTTTGCCGACAGCAGCCGGGTCGAGGCCTTCGCCCAGGCGCTGCAAGGGGTGATCGAGCGGCACGACATCCTGCGCACCTCGGTGCACTGGAAGACCCTGGAAACGCCGCTGCAGGTGGTCTGGCGCAAGGCCCGGCTGCGTGTCGTGCAACTGGCTCCCGGCGCGTTGCCCGACACTGGCTTCGACCTGACCCAGGCCCCGCTGATCCGCCTGCAGTGCCAGGCGCCGGAGCCCGGCGGGCAGGTCCACGCCACCCTGCAGTTCCACCACGTGGCCATGGACCACAGCGCCCTGGAAGTGGTGCGCCACGAAATGCTCGCCTTCCTGCTCGGCGAGAGTGCCCATCTGGGCCGGCCGGTGCCGTTTCGCAACCACGTGGCCCAGGCCCTGCTGGGCGTGAGCGAGGCCGAGCACGAGGCGTTTTTCCGCGACATGCTCGGGGGCGTCGACGGGCCGACCCTGGCCTATGGCCTGGGCGATGTGCAGGGCGACGGCGCGGCGCTGAACGAGCACGCCCTGGATCTCGACCTGGCGTTGTGCCGCGACCTGCGCAGCCAGGCGCGCAGCCAGGGGGTGAGTGTCGCCAGCCTGTTCCACCTGGCCTGGGCACGGGTACTGGGTGGCCTGACCGGGCGCGAGCAGGTGGTATTCGGCACCGTGCTGATGGGGCGCCTGCAAGGTGCCGAAGCCACCGACCGGGCGCTGGGCATTTTCATCAATACCTTGCCGCTGCGGGTCGACCTGGATGCCGTCGACCTGCCCACGGCGATCAAGGCTACCCACCAGCGCCTGAGCACGCTGATGCGCCACGAGCATGCGCCTCTGGCCCTGGCCCAGCGCTGCAGCGGCGTGGCGGCACCGACGCCATTGTTCAACGCCTTGCTCAACTACCGCCACAGCGCGCCCTCGGGTTCCGAGGCGGTGCGCCGGGCAGGCTGGGCAGGTATCGAGATCGTGCATGCCGCCGAGGCCACCAACTACCCGTTGACCTTGAGCGTCGACGACTTCGGCGAAGCCTTCCGCCTGACCTTGCTGGCCAGCCCCGAAGTGCCGGCGCAACGCGTCTGCGCCTATCTGGAGCAGACCCTGCGCAGCCTGCTCGCGGCCTTGGTGCAAGCACCCGCTGTTGCCGTCCGCGCGTTGCCGATGCTGCCGGACGAAGAGCGCGAGCACATACTGGCAGCCTTCAACCAGACCCCCGGCGCCACAGACACTCATGGGCCGTTGCACCGGCGCATCGAGGCCGTGGCCCAGGCCCATCCGCAGGCCCAGGCCGCCACCTGTGACGACCAGTCGCTGAGTTACCAGCAGTTGAATCAGCTCGCCAACGCCCTGGCCCATCAGCTGATCGGCCTGGGCGTGCGCCCCGACGACCGGGTGGCGGTGTTCGCCCGGCGCGGCCTGGACACCCTGGTCGGCCTGCTCGCGGTGCTCAAGGCCGGCGCCGCCTACGTGCCGGTGGACCCGGCACACCCCGACGAGCGCGTGCGTTACCTGCTGGATGACAGCGCGCCAATGGCCGTACTGACCCAGCAGGCGCTGCGCGGCCGCCTGGGCACAGGCGCGGTGCCGGTGCTGGCACTCGACCAGCCGGACTGGCCGGCGCGCTGTGACGATCCCCAGGTGAGCGGCCTGAGCCCGGCGCACCTGGCCTATGTGATCTATACCTCAGGCTCCACCGGCCAGCCCAAGGGGGTGATGGTCGAACACCGCAACCTGAACAACCTGGTGGACTGGCACTGCCGCGCGTTCGACCTGTGCCAGGGGCGTCACACCTCGAGCCTGGCCGGTTTCGGCTTCGACGCCATGGCCTGGGAAGTCTGGCCGGCGCTGTGCGCGGGGGCGACGCTGCACCTGGCCCCGTCCAGCGAAGGCCACGAAGACCTTGACGCGCTGCTGGCCTGGTGGCGCGCCCAGCCGCTGGATGTCAGTTTCCTGCCCACGCCGGTGGCCGAGTATGCCTTCAGCCACCAGCTCGAACACCCGACCCTGCGCACCTTGCTGATCGGCGGCGACCGCCTGCGCCAGTTCAACCGCACCCAGACCTTCGCCGTGGTCAACAACTACGGCCCCACCGAGACCACCGTGGTGGCCAGCTCCGGCGTGGTGGAGGCGGGCGGCGCCCTGCACATCGGCGGCGCCGTGGACAACGCCCGCCTGTACGTGCTCGATGCGCACCTGCAGCCTGTGCCCCTGGGTGTGCCCGGCGAGCTCTACATCGGCGGCGCCGGGGTCGCCCGCGGCTACCTGGACCGTGCGCAACTGACCCGCGAACGCTTCCTCGACGACCCGTTCAGCACGACACCCGGTGCACGTATGTACCGCACTGGCGACCTGGTGCGGTGGCTGGCCGACGGCACCCTCGATTACCTGGGCCGCAACGATGACCAGGTAAAGATCCGCGGCGTGCGCATCGAACTGGGTGAGATCGAAAGCCGCCTGAACAGCTTGCCGGGCATCGGCGAGGCGGTGGTGGTGGCCCGTGAGGACCAGCCCGGCCAACCGCGGCTGGTGGCCTACTTCACCGCCCAGGCGGGCCTGGAGCCGGCCCAGCCTGAGCAGCTGCGCGGGCAGTTGCTGGCCCATCTGCCGGAGTACATGGTACCGGTGGCGTATGTGTCGCTGGACGCATTGCCCCTGACTGCCAATGGCAAGCTCGACCGCCGTGCGCTGCCGGCGCCAGAGCGTTCGGCCTTGTTCGAGCGCACTTACGTGGCCCCCGAGGGTGAGCTGGAAGAGGCCCTGGCCCAGGTGTGGGGCGAGCTGCTGCACGTGGAGCGGGTTGGCCGGCATGACCACTTCTTCGCGCTGGGCGGGCATTCGCTGCTGGCCATGCGCATGGTTTCCCAGGTGCGGCTGCGCCTTGGCGTGGAACTGGCCCTGGCCGATCTGTTCGCCAATCCCGAGCTGGCGGCGGTGGCCCAGGTGCTGGCCGGCGCCGGGCGCAGCGAGCTGCCAGCGCTGGTCGCGGTGCCTCGGGAGCAACCCTTGCCGCTGTCGTTTGCCCAGCAGCGCCTGTGGTTCCTCGCTCAACTGGAAGGCGGCAGCCAGGCCTACAACGTGCCGCTGGCGTTGGGCCTGCGCGGAACACTGGATGCCGACGCGCTGGAGGCCGCCTTGCTGCGCATCGTCGCGCGCCACGAGAGCCTGCGCAGTCGCTTCGTGCCCTGTGGCGACAGTGCCGAGGTGATCATCGCCGCGACCCCGCAACCCGGCTGGTTGCAGCGCCGGACGCTGGCACCGCAGGCACTGGCCGGGCACCTGCGCGACGAGGCCTCCGCCCCCTTCGACCTGACGACGGGGCCGTTGCTGCGGGCCAGCCTGCTGCGCCTGGGTGAGGCGCACCATGTGCTGCTCCTCACCGTGCACCATATCGTCGCCGATGGCTGGTCCCTCGGCGTGCTGACCCGCGAATTGAACGCGCTGTACCCGTCGCTGCGTGAGGGCAAGGACGACCCGCTGCCGGCGCTGGCCATCCAATATGGCGACTACGCCGTGTGGCAGCGGCGCTGGCTGGCCGGTGAGCAACTGCAACGTCAGGCCGACTATTGGCGCCAGGCCCTGGACGGCGCGCCGACGCTGCTGAGCCTGCCCAGCGACCGGCCACGACCGGCGCGCCAGGATTTCAGCGGCGCCAGCCTGGCGCTGCAGCTGGATGCGCGCCTGGGGGCCGGCCTGCGGGCCTTGGCCCAGCGACACCAGGTGACGCTGTACATGGTTATGCTCAGCGCCTGGGCCGCCACCCTGGCCCGGCTTTGCGGGCAGGCCGAGGTGGTGGTGGGCTGCCCGGTGGCCGGGCGCGGCCGCGCCGAACTGGAGCCGTTGGTAGGTCTGTTCGTCAATACCCTGGCCCTGCGTATCGATACCGCGGGCGCGCCGAGCACCGAGCGCCTGCTGGCGCAGGTCAAGGCCCGCCTGCTCGACGCCCAGGCGCACCAGGACCTGCCCTTCGAGCAGGTGGTGGAGATCGTCCGGCCGGCGCGCAGCCTCGGCCATACCCCGTTGTTCCAGACCACCCTCAACTGGCTGGCCACCGAGGGCGCCGCGCCGACCCTGGCGGGGCTGCAGCTGGAAGGCGTGGAACAGGTCGGCCAGGTAGCCAAGTTCGACCTGTCGCTGAGCATGGGCGAGCAGGGCGAGGCACTGGTCGGCAGCCTCGAGTACGCCACAGCACTGTTCGATGAGGGCACCGTGCGCCGCTTCGCCGGGTATCTGGACAGCATGCTGCGCGCCATGGTGACCAATGACCAGGCGCCGCTGGCCGAGGTCGAACTGGTGGGCGAGGCCGAGCGCAAGCGCCTGCTGGACACCTTCAATCGCAGTGCCCTGGCGTTCCCGAACGGGCAGACGGTGCATGGCCTGGTCGAGGCCCAGGCGGCCCGCGCACCGCAGGCACTGGCCGCCAGCCAAGGCGACATGCCCCTCTCCTATGGCGAGCTGAACCTGCGCGCCAACGCCCTGGCCCATTACCTGATCGGGCAAGGTGTCGGCCCCGACGAGCGGGTGGCCGTGGTGGCCCGCCGAGGGTTCGACACCCTGGTGGCGTTGCTGGCGGTGCTCAAGGCCGGTGGCGCATACGTGCCGGTGGACCCGGCGCACCCGGACGAGCGGCTGCGCTATCTGCTCGAGGACAGCGCTCCGGTGGTGGTGCTGGCGCAGCAGGCGTTGCTGGTGCGTCTTGAAGGACTGGGCGTGGCGGCGCAGGCACTGGACAGGCCGCACTGGCCGGAGCGTGCGGACAACCCCGAGATCCCCCGCCTGCAGGCCAGCCACCTGGCCTACGTGATCTACACCTCCGGCTCCACCGGCCAGCCCAAGGGCGTGATGGTCGAGCACCGCACCCTGGCCAACCTGGTGCACTGGCACTGCAAGGCCTTCGAGCTGGGCGCGGGGGATCACACCGCCAGCGTCGCCGGCTTCGGTTTCGACGCCATGGCCTGGGAAGTATGGCCGGCGCTGTGCGCCGGGGCGGTGCTGCACTTGCCACCAGCGCAGTTGGGCAACGAGCAGCTCGACGCTCTGCTGGCCTGGTGGCTGGAGCAACCCCTGAAGGTGGCGTTCCTGCCAACCCCGGTGGCCGAGTACGCCTTCGCCCAGGGGCTGCGTCATCCGACCCTGCGCACCTTGCTGATCGGCGGCGACCGCCTGCGCCAGTTCACTAGCGACCCCGGCTTTGTCGTGGTCAACAACTACGGCCCCACTGAGGCGACCGTGGTCGCGACCTCTGGCCTGGTGCTGCCGGGCGGCGTGCTGGACATCGGCCGGCCGATCGCCAATGCCCGCGTGTACCTGCTGGATGATGCGCGGCAGTTGGTGCCGTGCGGTGTGGCCGGCGAACTCTACGTGGGCGGGGCCGGTGTGGCGCGCGGCTACCTGAACCGCGCAGACCTGAGCGCCGAGCGTTTCCTCGAAGATCCGTTCAGCGAGGTGCCCGGCGCACGCATGTACCGCACCGGCGACCTGGCGCGCTGGAATGCCGACGGCACCCTGGACTACCTGGGCCGTAACGACGATCAGGTGAAGGTGCGCGGCCTGCGCATCGAACTGGGGGAAATCGAGGCGCAGCTGCTCGCTCTGGAGGGGGTCGCCGAAGCGCTGGTGGTGGCCCGCGAGGACCAGCCCGGGCAGCCGCGGCTGGTGGCCTACTACATTGCCGGCGCCGAGGCGCAGCCGGTCGGTACCCTGCGTGCCGCGCTGCAACAACGCCTGCCGGCCTACATGGTGCCGGCGGCGTGGGTACAACTGGATGCCTGGCCACTGACCGCCAACGGCAAGGTCGACCGCCGGGCCCTGCCGTTGCCCGAGCGCGAAGCGGACAGCCAGGCCTACGAGGCCCCGGCAGGGGTCTTGGAGGTTGCCCTGGCCGAGCTGTGGTGCGAGCTGTTGCAGCTCAAGCGGGTGGGGCGTCAGGACCGCTTCTTCGAGTTGGGCGGTCATTCGCTGCTGGCCATGCGCATGGTGGGCCAGGTGCGCACGCGGCTGGGCCTGGAGCTGTCGCTGGGCGAGCTGTTCGCCGACGACCGCCTGCTGACGGTGGCGGCGACCCTGGCCGAGGATCGCCACGACGTGCTGCCGGCCATCGAGCCGGCGCCGCGCGGGCAGTCCCTGCCGCTGTCGTTCGCCCAGCAACGGCTGTGGTTCCTGGCGCAGATGGACGATGCCAGCGCCGCCTACCATATTCCCCTGGGCTTGGCCTTGCGCGGCCCGCTGGACCGCGAGGCCCTGGAGCGGGCGCTGGAGCGCATCGTCGAGCGCCACGAGAGCCTGCGCAGCCACTTCACCCAGACAGGCGCCGAGGCGCGGGTACGGGTGGCGCCCGGACGGGGCGGCTTCGCCCTGGCCTGGCATGACCTGCGCGGCGCGGCGCAGCAGTTGCCCGAGCTGATGCAGGCCGAGGCGATGCTGCCATTCGACCTGGCGCACCAGCTGCCGGTGCGCGGCCGCCTGCTGTGCCTGGCGGCGGACCACCATGTGCTGTTGCTGACCTTGCACCATATCGTTGCCGACGGCTGGTCGATGGGGGTGTTCACCCAGGAGCTGGCGACGTTGTACCAGGCCTTCAGCGAAGGCCGCGACGACCCGATGCCGGCGCTGGCAATCCAGTACGGCGACTACGCCCTGTGGCAGCGTCGCTGGCTGAGCGGTGAGGCCTTGCAGCGCCAGGGCGACTACTGGAGCCAGGCCCTGGCCGGTGCGCCGGTGCTGCTGACCCTGCCCACCGACCGGCCACGACCGGCCCGTCAGGACTACCTTGGCGACCGCGTAGAAGTGCGCCTGGATCGGCGTTTGAGCGATGACCTGCGGGCGCTGTGCCTGCGTCATGGGGTCACCCCGTTCATGCTCTTCGCCGGCGCCTGGGCGGTGTTGCTGGCGCGCCTGTCCGGCCAGGCCGAGGTAGTGATCGGCACCCCGGTGGCCAACCGCCGCCAGGCTGAGGTCGAGGGGCTGATCGGTTTGTTCGTCAACTCCCTGGCGCTGCGCATCGATACCGCCGGCAGCCCCGATGTCGGCGCGCTGCTGGCCCGGGTCAAGGCCTGTGTGAGCCAGGCCCAGGATCATCAGGACCTGCCGTTCGAACAGGTGGTGGAACGCTTGCACCCGCCGCGCAGCCTGGCCCACACACCGCTGTACCAGGTATCGCTGGCGTGGAACGGTGTGCCGGGCGAGGCCCTGCGCCTGGGTGGGCTGCAGCTGGAGGCGCTGGGTGGCACGCAGACCTTCGCCAAGTTCGACCTGACCCTGAGCCTGGGCGAGACTGCCGACGGCTACGGCGGCGCCCTGGAGTTCGCCACCGCGCTGTTCGACCGGGCGACCATCGAGCGGCACTTGGGTTACCTGGAGCAACTGCTCTGGGCGATGGCGGGCAGCGACCAGGCCGTGCCGGCGAAGGTCGAGCTGCTCGGCGCCGCCGAACGTCGCCAGGAACTGGTGGCCTGCAACGCCAGCGAGCGGATCGGCGGCCTGCAGCAACCGCTGCACGCGCTGTTCGAGGCGCAGGTGGCGCGTACGCCGCAGGCCATCGCGGTGCAGGCCGAGGACGGGCAACTGACCTACGCCGAATTGAATGCGGCGGCCAACCGCTTGGCCCACCGCCTGATTGAACAGGGCGTGGTCGCCGACAGCCGGGTCGCCGTGTGCCTGGCGCGGGGGCCACGGTTGCTGGTCGGGCTGCTGGCGGTGCTCAAGGCCGGTGGCGCCTACGTGCCGCTGGATCCGGGCTACCCGGATGAGCGCCTGGCGTACATGCTCGAAGACAGCGCGCCGCTGGCGTTGCTGGTGGATGCCGCCAGCAACCGGCGCTTCAGCGACAGCCCGGTGGCGCGGCTGGACCTCGACCAGCCGGACTGGACCGAGCAGTCGCCGGACAATCCACAGGTGCCGGGCCTTGGCGCCCGCCACCTGGCCTACGTGATCTACACCTCCGGCTCCACCGGCACGCCGAAAGGGGTGATGGTCGAGCACCGCAGCCTGTGCAACCTGGTGCACTGGAGTTCGCGGCTGATCGCCCCGAGCGCATCAGGTGCGCTGCTGCACAAGACCCCGGTGAGCTTCGATGCGTCGGTATGGGAGCTGTTCTGGCCGCTGTGTGCCGGCCTGCGCCTGGTGCTGGCGCGCCCGGATGGCCAGCGCGACCCGGACTACCTGGCGGCGCTGATCCAGCGCCAGCGGGTCAGCGTGGTGCAGTTCGTGCCCGCACTGCTGCAGCAGTTCCTCGCCCTGGAGGCCAGCGCGGCCTGCGACAGCCTCACCGATGTGGTTTGTGGCGGTGGCGAGCTGACTTCGGCGTTGCTGCGCCAGTTGCGCGAGCGCCTGCCGCAGGTGCGGCTGCACAACGTCTACGGCCCCACCGAGGCCACCGTCGACTGCTGCGTCTGGACCCTCGAGCCCCGGCAGCCTGTGCCCGAAGAGGCGCCACCGATCGGTCGGCCGATCGCCAACACCCGCCTGTATGTGCTCGACAGCAACGGCCTGCCGGTACCGCGGGGCGTGGTGGGCGAGTTGTACATCGGTGGTGTCGGCGTGGCGCGTGGCTATCTGGGCCTGCCGGCGCTGGAGGCCGAACGTTTCGGCGCCAGCCCGTTCGTGGTCGATGAGCGCCTGTACCGCAGCGGCGACCTGGTGCGCCGCCGCGCCGATGGCGAGCTGGAATTCCTTGGTCGCAACGATTTCCAGGTGAAACTGCACGGTCTGCGCATAGAGTTGGGCGAGATCGAGGCCTGCCTGGCCAGCCATCCGGGTGTGCGCGAAGTGGCGGTGCTGCTGCGCGGCGAGCGCCTGGTCGCCTGGTTCACGGCCGACGATGCGGTGCCGGGCGTGGCGGCATTGCGCAAGCATGCCCAGGCGCGCTTGCCGGACTACATGGTGCCGTCGGCCTATGTGGCATTGCCGGCCATGCCATTGACGGCCAATGGCAAGCTCGACCGCCAGCGTCTGCCCGACCCTGGTGCCGACGCGGTGCTCAGCCGTGCCTACGAGGCGCCGCAAGGCGAGGCCGAGCGCCATCTGGCGGCGCTATGGGCCGAGTTGCTCAATGTGTCGAGGGTAGGGCGCCAGGACCATTTCTTCGAGCTCGGTGGCCACTCGCTGCTGGCCGTGACCCTGATCGCCCGCTTGCGTGCCGAGGGCCTGGACGCGGACATCCGCGTGCTGTTCGCCGAACCGACCCTGGCCGCCGTGGCCGCGACCCTGAGCCAGCATGGCGGAAGCCGGGTGCCGGCCAACCGCATCGGCAGTGATTGCCGGCGCATCACGCCGGACTTGCTGCCGTTGGTGGCGCTGGAGCAGTCGCACATCGAGCGGATCGTCGATCAGGTGCCTGGCGGTGCCGCCAATGTACAGGACATCTATCCGCTGGGGCCGTTGCAGGCGGGGATCCTCTATCACCACCTGGCCAGCGAGGGTGACGATCCCTACCTGCTGCAGGCGCGTTTCGCGGTGGCCGACCAGGCTCGGTTGGAGGCGTTGCGCCAGGCGCTGGACCAGGTGATCGCCCGGCACGACATCCTGCGTTCTTCGTTGTACTGGGAAGGTCTGGCGCAGCCGGTGCAGGTGGTATGGCGCCAGGCGGCGTTGCCCGTGCAGGAACTGGCCGCGGATGAGCCGATCAGCCTGCGCCTGGACCTGACCCGCGCGCCGCTCCTGCGCCTGGTGCACCGCCAGGACCCGAGCAGCGGGCGGATCACCGCCACCTTGCTGTTCCACCACCTGGTCATGGATCACGTGGCCCAGGACGTGTTGCGCGCCGAACTGGAGGCCTGCCTGCTCGGTGAGCAGCTGCGCTTGCCGCCGCCGGTGCCGTACCGCAACTACATCGCCCAGGTGCTGCAGGGTGCCGGCGAGGCCGAGCATGAGGCGTACTTCCGCGAGCAGTTGGGTGATATCGACGAGCCGACCCTGGCCTACGGTCCGCATCCGCTGGCCCACGCCGACGCCGTGGCCGAAGCCCAGCACTGGCTGGACGACGAGCTGGCGCGGCGGGCCCGCGAACAGGCGCGGCTGCTGGGTGTCGGCGCGGCCAGCCTGATGCACCTGGCCTGGGGCCTGGTGCTGGGGCAATTGTCGGGGCGCGACAGCGTGGTGTTCGGCACCGTGCTGCTTGGTCGCCTGCAGGGCGGTGAAGGCATGGAGCGGGCCTTGGGCGTGTTCATCAACACCTTGCCGCTGCGCCTGGACGTGGGCCGCCTGCCGGTACGTGAGGCGCTGCTCGACACCCACCGCCGGCTGACCGGGCTGTTGGTGCACGAGCATGCGCAACTGGCCCTGGCGCAGCGCTGCAGTGCCTTGCCGCCCGGTGCGCCGCTGTTCAGCGCCTTGCTCAACTACCGTCACAGTGCCGCCGCGCTGGCCCATGACACTGCCAATGGGCGTGCCTGGCAGGGCATCGAGCTGCTGCATGCGCAGGAACGCAGCAACTACCCGCTGGCCCTGAGCATCGACGACCTCGGGGAGCGCTTCAGCCTGACCGCGCAGTGCGCGGCGGGCCTGGACGCCCGGCGGCTGTGCGGTTACCTCGAGCAGGCTCTCGCACACCTGGTCGAGGCCCTGGCACATGATCCCGAGCAAGGCCTGGAGCGGCTGGACATCGTGCCGGCCGAGGAGCGTCGTCGATTACTGGATTACAACGCCACGCAACGCGCCTACCCCAGGTCGGTGCCCGTGCACCGCCTGTTCGAGCAGCAGGTGGCGCGCCATCCGTTGGCGCTGGCGGCGCTGCATGACGAGCGCCAGCTCACCTACGCCGAGCTCAATGAGCAGGCCAACCGCCTGGCGCACTGGTTGATTGGCGAGGGGGTGGCGGCCGGCGATCATGTGGCGATCCTGCTGCCTCGCTCGCTGCCGTTGCTGGTCGCGCAGTTGGCCGTGCTCAAGTGTTCGGCGATCTACGTGCCGCTGGATATCAACGCCCCGGCCGAGCGCCAGGCGTTCATGGTCCAGGACTGCCAGGCCGCGGTGTTACTGACCCTTGGCAGCCTGGCCGCGGATTGCGAGGCGCGGCGCATCGACCTGGACTGCCTGGCGCTGGACGAGCAGCCCACGCACAACCCGGGCCTGGCCCAGGAGGCCGATGCGGTGGCGTACGTGATGTACACCTCCGGCTCCACCGGCACGCCGAAAGGGGTGCGGGTGACCCATCGCGGCATCGCCCGGCTGGTGCTGAACAACGGCTATGCCGACTTCAACGCCACGGACCGTTTCGCCTTCGTCGCCAACCCGGCGTTCGACGCCGCGACCATGGATGTCTGGGGCGGCCTGCTCAACGGAGGCCAGGTGCTGGTGATCGATCACCAGACCCTGGTCGAGCCGACGCAGTTCGCCGCCGCCCTGCGCCAGGGCGGCGCCAGCGTGATGTTCGTCACCACGGCGCTGTTCAACCAGTATGTGCAACTGATCCCCGAGGCGTTGGCCGGGCTGCGCATCCTGTTGTGCGGCGGCGAGCGCGGCGAGCCCGCCAGCTTCCGCGCCTTGTTGGCCCAGGCGCCGCAGTTGCGCCTGGTGCACTGCTATGGGCCCACCGAGACCACCACCTTCGCCACCGCCAGTGCGGTGCGGGCGGTGGTCGACGGCGCCGAGCATGTGCCGATCGGCGGCCCGATCGGCAACACCACGGCCTATGTCCTCGATTGCCACGGGCGCTTGCTGCCCGAGGGCGTCACCGGCGAACTGTACATCGGCGGCGACGGCGTCGCCCTCGGCTACCTGAATCGTCCGCAGCTGACCGCCGAACGCTTCCTCGACGATCCATTCGCCGCAGGTGCCGGGGCGAGGTTGTACCGCACCGGTGACCTGGCCCGCTGGCGCGAGGATGGCCAGTTGGAATGCCTGGGCCGCACCGACGACCAGGTGAAGATCCGCGGCTTTCGCATCGAGCTGGGCGAGGTCGAGCAACACCTCACCCAGTGCCCGGGCCTGGAAGAGGCCGTGGTCATGGCCCTGCGCCTGGAGCAGGGGCCGTTGCGCCTGGTGGCGTGGTACACCCGTACCGACATGGCCCTGGACGGTGCGGCGTTGCGTGCTTTCCTGCGCGATCGGTTGCCGGAGTACATGCTGCCGGCAGCGTTCGTCGCACTTGAGGCGCTGCCGCTGACCAACAATGGCAAGGTCGATCGTCGGGCCCTGCCACTGCCGGGCGCGCAGGACCTGGCCGTGGCGGTGTTCGAGGCGGCGGTGACGCCGGTGGAGCAGGCCTTGGCGGCGCTGTGGGCGCAGGTGCTCGAGGTCGAGCGAGTCGGGCGGCATGACAGCTTCTTCGAGCTGGGCGGGCATTCGCTGTCGGCGATCCGCCTGGTGGGCGAGATGCGCCAGGCTGGCCTGCAGACGACCCTGGCCCAGTTGTTCCAGCACCCGACCATTGCCGCCCTGGCGCCGCTGCTCGACGAGGTGGCGGCCGAGGACGAGGCGCAAGGCCTGGTCACGGTGCGTGCCGCAGGCAGCCAGCCTGCGCTGTTCCTGATCCATGAGTTCAGTGGCCTGGACCTGTATTTCCCGGTCCTGGGGCGGCATATCGAAGGTGATTTCCCGGTCTATGGGCTGGCCGGCGTCGCCGTCGGGCAGGCGCAACTGAACACCATGGAGTGCCTGGCGGCGCGCCTGGTGCGGCAGATTCGTGCCGTGCAGCCACACGGGCCGTACCGCCTGGCTGGCTGGTCGTTCGGCGGTGTACTGGCCTACGAGGTAGCGGCGCAATTGCTGGGCGCGGACGAGCCGGTGGCCTTCGTCGGCCTGATCGACACCTACGCGCCGCGCCTGAGCGACCAGGGCAAGGCGCGCTGGCAAGGGCCGCATCTGGTGCAAGCGCAGTTGCTGCTGCATTGCCGCGTGCACTGGCAGGCGCAGGGCGAGGCGGGGGCTATGCAACTGGCCGAGATCGAGGCGTTGCAGCCGGGCGCATTGCCCTTCGAGGCACTGCTTGCCCACTGCCGTGAGCGGCAGTTGCTGGTGCCCGGCCTGGCCCAGGCCAGCGATGGACAGTTGCGCCACTTCTTCGAGCGTCACCTGGCCCATGGCCATGCCCTGGCTCACTATCGCCTGGCGCCGTTGCCGGTGCCGCTGCACTTGTTCATCGCCGAACAGCGCAGCGCCGGTATCGTCACCGACAGCCCGAGCCTGGGCTGGGCCGAGGCCTTGCCTGGGCAGGAGCTGAAGTGCCTGAGCGTGCCGGGCGATCACCAGAGCATGGTCCAGGACCCGCAAGCCGCCGTGCTCGGCCAGGCCATCGCCCAGGCGATGCAGGCCGCGTCGGCGCTCGCGCCGGCGGCGCACCAGCCGCTACTGGCAATCCAGAGTGGCGTGCCGGGCCATGTGCCGGTGTTCTGCGTGCCGGGCGCCGGCGACAGCGTGACCAGCTTCATCGGCCTGGCCGAGGCGCTGGGGCCGGACTGGCCGGTGCATGGCCTGCAGGCGCGTGGCCTGGCTGCGGGTGAAGTGCCCCATTGCTCGGTCGAGGTGGCTGCGGCGTGCCATGCCCAGGCCATCGAGGCGCTGTACCCCGAAGGACCGTTGAACCTGGTCGGGCATTCGTTCGGTGGCTGGGTGGCCCATGCCATGGCGATACGCCTGCAGGCCAAGGGGCGCGAGGTGCGCTCCCTGACCCTGATCGACAGCGAGGCGCCGGGCGCGGGGGGCAGTTGCGGCAAGCCGTACACCTTTACCCAGGCCCTGCAGCGGCTTGTCGAGTCGTTGCAACTGTCCACCGGCAAGACGTTGGGCATCGAACCTGTAGCCTTCGCTGAAATCGACGATCAGGAACAGCTGCGTCAGTTGCACGCGGCGATGGTACGGGTCGGCCTGATGCCGTCGCGCTCTTCGCCGCAGGCGCTTGAGGGCGTGGTGCGAACCTTCGCCACGGCGCTGCGCACGGTGTATCGCCCCGAGGGTGGATTCGATGGCCTGGCGCGGCTGGTGCTGGTGGCCGATCCGAGCCTGGACGCGGCCGGCAACCAGGGCGAGCAACAGGTGATGGAAGACGGCTGGCGTGAATGGCTACCGCAGTTGGAGGTGTGGCAGGGGCCAGGCAACCATTTCAGCATCCTCAAGGTGCCGGATGTGTTCAGCCTGGCCGCCTGGTGGCATGACGGGCAGGCCCTGTATCACAGCAGGGTGAAGCAGTAACACCGTCGTGAGAGCGGGCTTGCAAAGTGATGGCGCCACCTTGGAGTGGCGTTATCGCGGGGCAAGCCCGCTCCCACGGGACCTCATCAGCTTCAGGAAGAACGGTTTTATGGAAAAGACGAAGTTTCGCAAGATCACCCTCGGTGTCGCCGTGGCCCTGGTCGCCGGCATCGTGCTGTACGCGGTGCAGGCCCCGGCCAAGCCGCCGCAGTACATCACCGCCACGGTCGAGCGTGGCGATATCGAAAACGCGGTGCTGGCCACCGGCACCCTGGAAGGTATCCGCCAGGTGGACGTCGGCGCCCAGGTCTCAGGGCAACTCAAGTCGCTCAAGGTGAAGCTTGGCGACAAGGTCGCCGAAGGCCAGTGGCTGGCCGAAATCGACCCGCTGGTGCCGCGCAACTCGCTGCGGCAGGCCGAGGTCGACGCCGAGAAGCTGCAGGCCGAGCGGCGCTCGGTGCAGGCCAAGCTCAAGCAGGCCAAGCGGGTCTACGAACGCTACGACGTGCTCCAGGCCGACGAGTCGATCTCGCGCCAGGACTTCGAGAACGCCGAGTCCGAGTTCGAGGTGCAACAAGCCAACCTGCGCTCGCTGGACGCGCAGATCAAGAGCGCCCAGGTGCAGATCGACACGGCCCGGGTCAACCTCGGCTACACCCGTATCGTCGCGCCGATCGATGGCCATGTGGTGGGTATCGTCACCCAGGAAGGGCAGACGGTGATCTCCAACCAGCTGGCGCCGGTAATCCTCAAGCTCGCCGACCTCGACACCATGACCATCAAGGCCCAGGTGTCCGAAGCCGATGTGATTCATATCAGCCCCGGCCAGCAGGTGTACTTCACCATCCTCGGTGACGACAAACGTTACTACGCCAAGCTGCGCGGCACCGAGCCCGCGCCGCAGAACTACCTGGAAAGCAGCGACAAGAGCGGCGGCGCTGCCAAGCAGGCCAGCGCGGTGTTCTACAACGCGTTGTTCGAGGTGCCCAACCCCGAGCACCGGCTGCGCATCTCGATGACCGCCCAGGTGCGTATCGTCCTCGACACCGCCCTGGGCGTGCTCACCGTACCGGTGGCGGCGCTGGGGCCGCGTGACGCCGACGGCAGCTTCCCGGTGCGGGTGCTCGATGGCAAGGGCTTCGCCCAGGTGCGCAAGGTCCAGGCGGGTATCAACAACAACGTCAAGGTGCAGGTCAAGGACGGCCTGGCCGAAGGCGACCGCGTGGTGATCGGCGAGCCGGTGTCGGGCGAGGCGGGGGCGTGAGCATGAACATGAACGTGGAACTGTCGCCGGCACGGGCGGTGTCGGCGCTCGAGGAGCAGCCGTTGCTGCGCCTGGACGGGGTCAGCCGCAGCTTCATGGCGGGCGACCGCGAGTTCCTGGCGCTCAAGGGTATCGACCTGGAGATCCATGCCGGCGAGCTGGTGGCGATCATCGGCGCCTCGGGTTCGGGCAAGTCGACGCTGATGAACATCCTTGGTTGCCTGGACCATGCCAGCGCCGGCAGCTACCAGGTCAGCGGCCAGGAAACCCGTGATCTCGACGACGACGCCCTGGCCGCGCTGCGCCGTGACCACTTCGGTTTCATCTTCCAGCGCTACCACCTGTTGCCGCACCTGGATGCCCTGCGCAATGTCGAGATCCCGGCGGTGTACGCCGGCGTGGCGCAGGCCGGGCGCCATGCCCGGGCGCGGGAGCTGCTGGGCCGCCTGGGCCTGGACGGACACCTGGCGCACCGGCCCAGCCAGCTGTCGGGGGGCCAGCAGCAGCGGGTCAGTATCTGCCGGGCGCTGATGAACGGCGGCGAGGTGATCCTCGCCGACGAGCCGACCGGAGCGCTCGACACCGCCAGCGGCAAGGAAGTGATGAACATCCTGCTGGAACTGCACGGCGCCGGGCACACGGTGATCCTGGTGACCCACGACCCCAAGGTCGCCGCCCACGCCGAGCGGATCATCGAGGTCAGCGACGGGCAGATCGTCAGTGACCGGCGCACCCGCGCCGAGCCCACTGCACCGGCCGCCGAGGCGGCGCCCGCTCGCGAGCAGGCGCCACGGCGGCTGGTGGCCAGCCTCGGGTTGTTCCGCGAGGCCTTCAAGATGGCCTGGATCGCCCTGGTCTCGCACCGCATGCGCACCCTGCTGACCATGCTCGGGATCATCATCGGCATCACTTCGGTGGTGTCGATCTCGGCCATCGGCGAGGGCGCCAAGGGCTACGTGCTCAAGGACATCCAGGCGATCGGCAGCAACACCATCGACATCTACTCCGGCACCAGTTTCGGCGACAGCCGGGCCAAGGCCATCGAGACCCTGGTGCCGGCTGACGTGACCGCGCTCAACGAACTCTACTACGTCGACAGCGCCACCCCGGTGATCGGTCAGAGTTCGCTGGTGCGCTACCGCAACATCGACGCCGATGTGCAGCTAAACGGTGTCAGCGAGCAGTACTTCCAGGTGCGCAACATCCCCTTGGCCGCAGGGATCGTGTTCAGCGCCGATGATGCCCGGCGCCAGGCACAGGTGGTGGTGATCGACCACAACACGCGCAAGCGCCTGTTCGGCGATGGGTTCAACCCGCTTGGGCAGGTGATCCTGGTCGGCAACTTGCCGTGCACGGTGATCGGCGTGACCGCCGAGAACAAGAACCTGTTCGTCGCCGGCAACACCCTGAACGTGTGGATGCCCTACGAGACCGCCGCCGGGCGCGTGCTTGGCCAGCGCCACCTGGACAGCATCAGTGTGCGGATCAAGGACGGCATGCCGAGCAAGCGGGTGGAGGAGGAGGTCAACAAACTGATGCTGCAGCGCCACGGCACCAAGGATTTCTTCACCAACAACCTCGACAGCATCATGCAGACCGTGCAGAAGACCAGCCGCTCGCTGACCCTGCTGCTGTCGCTGATTGCAGTGATTTCGTTGGTGGTGGGGGGGATCGGGGTGATGAACATCATGCTGGTGTCGGTTACCGAGCGCACCCGCGAGATCGGCATCCGCATGGCAGTGGGGGCGCGGCAGTCGGATATCCGCCAGCAGTTCCTGGTGGAGGCGGTGATGGTCTGCCTGATCGGCGGGGTGATCGGGATCGGGTTGTCCTATGGGATCGGGTATCTGTTCGCGCTTTTCGTCAAGCAGTGGGAGATGGTGTTTTCACTGGGGTCGGTGGTCACGGCGTTCGTCTGCTCGACCTTGATCGGCATCGTGTTCGGCTTCGTGCCGGCGCGCAATGCGGCGCGTCTGGACCCTATCGAGGCGTTGGCACGGGACTAGGCCTGAGCGCTCGGGATCGAGCGCCGCTTCCGCGGTGCTCGATCTTGCGTGCCTGTGGGCATTCGGTCTGGCTAGTGTGGTGTTTTGCAAATACGACCAATAAATCGCGAGCGATTTTTGTGCTCAAGCAAGGCGTCGCGACGAGTCGTAGCCCAGCTACGGCGAGGAGCGACAACGCCGCATGAGCGCAAAAAGCGCCGCGAGTTATGGTCGTTATTTGTGAAACACCACACTAGATCTCTGCATACATCCAGCGCATCAGCGAGTGGCGGCCGCTGATGCCCAGCTTGATCGCCGCCCGGCGCAGGTAACTTTCCACCGTATTGACCTTGAGCCGCAGATGCTCGGCTTGCTGCGGCGCCGTGCGCCCGGCCAGCAAGCCCTCGCACACTTGCATCTCACGTTCCGACAGGCGGATGCTGGTCTGACGCAGGCGTTCGAGAAAACGCTGTTCGAGGCTGTCAGGGTCTGCGGGTACCGGCGCGGCAGGCTGCAGGGCATTGATGTGTTTTTCCAGCATGGGCAGCAACAAGGGCGAAATGTCCTCCAGCCGGCTGCGATCGGTAGCTGAGAAACCAACGCGGGTGTCGGCCCGCAAGACCGTGATTTCGTAGCGGAAACCATCCTTGCGCCGGGCCAGGTGCAGGCGCGCCGGGTCGTCGAAGCCGTCACCCGTATCGCCGGCGCTGAACACCGTCTCGCTGATCAGGGGCGCGTCTGGCTGGCTGGCGCAGGCCGGATTGATGCGCAGTTGGCGGATATGCGTGGCGTCGATGGTCAGGTGGGTCTGGATCAGGTCGTGCAGGTGCCGGGGGAAATGGCGGCTGCCGGTACTGGCTATGACTTTACCGATCTGCGGAAAAAGCAGGTGCGAATTCATCGTGTCATCCATGATAGGCGGTGGAACGGAGGCCCTTGCGCCAGCAACCAGCATCCTTGACTGTCGGCCGGGCCATCGGGCTGCTAGCTATCCTAGTACAACGAATCAGTGACGGTTAAATGAAGCGGCGATAATGGCATAACAATATCATGGGTGACGCCGCAGGTGTGTCCGCGCACGACTCGGGTATGATGCGCATCCCATCCCACAACGAGACCGCCCCATGTCCCTGAGCGCTGAACAGATCGGCGAATTCCGCTCTTTCTCCGAGCAACTGGCCGATGCCGCCGCGGCGGCGATCCAGCCTTACTTTCGTGCCAGCCTGGATGTCGAGGACAAGGGGGGGCGCCTGTACGACCCTGTGACCATCGCCGACAAGGCCGCCGAAGAGGCCATGCGCGCGCTGATCCAGGCTCACTATCCCACCCACGGCATACTGGGTGAAGAGCAGGGCGCGGCACTGGGCAGCAGCCCGCTGACCTGGGTACTCGACCCGATCGATGGCACCCGCGCCTTCATCACCGGCCTGCCGCTGTGGGGCACGCTGATCGCTCTCAACGACGGTACCCGCCCGGTGCTCGGGGTGATGAACCAGCCGTTCACCGGCGAACGCTTCATCGGCACCCCGCACGGCGCCTGGCGCAATGGCAAGGCGCTTAAGACCCGCGCCTGCGCCGACCTGGCGTCGGCCACGCTGATGTGCACCACCCCCGACATGTTCGACACCCCGGCGCGCAAGGCGGCGTTCGAGGCGGTCGCCGGCAAGGCCCGGCTGATGCGTTATGGCGGTGATTGCTATGCCTACTGCATGCTGGCGTCCGGATTCGTCGATGTGATCGTCGAGGCCAGCCTGCAGCCGTACGACGTGCAGGCGTTGATGCCGATCATCGAAGGCGCGGGTGGGGTCATCACCTCCTGGGATGGCGGCTCGGCCCAGGACGGGGGCTGCGTGGTGGCGTGTGGCGATCCGGCGTTGCATGCGCAGGTACTGGCGATGTTGCGTCACGCCATCTGATAGACCCTGCACGAGACGTTTGCCGTGGACTCAATCACCCAAGCCGTGCTCGGCGCGGCCCTGCAAGGCGCCGTACTGGGCCGTATCCAGGGCCGCCGCTCGCTGATCTACGGCGCCGCCCTGGGGACATTGCCCGACCTGGATGTGGTGATCCGCTACGCCGACCCGGTGTCGCAGATGACCTTCCACCGTGGCTTTTCCCATTCGATCTTCGTCCTGACCGGCCTGGCCCTGTTGCTTGCCTGGCTGGTCGCCTGGCGCTGGCCAGGCCGAGGCTATACCCCAGGCAGGCTGTTCCTGGCCTTCTGGCTGGCGCTGGTCACCCACCCGGTGCTCGACGCCTTCACCGTTTATGGCACCCAGCTGTTCTGGCCCCTGCACCTGACGCCGGAAAGCTGGGCGGCGGTATTCATCATCGACCCGGTGTATACCGTGCCGTTGCTGCTGGCGGTGGGCTATGCGGCGATCAGGGGCCTGAAGGGCAGGGCGACCGCGATGCTGTGCCTGGCACTGGGACTCAGCACGCTCTACCTGGGCTTCGGCCTGGCCGGGCGCATGGCCGCCGAGCAACGTTTCCACCTGGCCTTGCAGGCGCAGGGGGTCGAGGCCAGTGAGGTCCGCGCGGTGCCCATCGCCTTCAACAGCCTGATCTGGCGGGTGCTGGCGAAAACCCCGGATGGCGATTACTACGAGGGCGTGAGCAGCGGGTTCGATCGCGAACCTCCGGAGATGCTGCACCAGTCGCGCAATCTGGAGGCTGCCAAGGTACTGGCGGGCTCGCCACTGTACGAGCGCCTGCGCTGGTTCACCGATGACTGGCTGCGCTACGACATCATGGGTGACTCGCTGGTGGTCACCGACCTGCGCATGGGCATGCCAGGCAACTACAGTTTCCGCTTCGAAATGGCCCGGCGTGATGCCGCAGGGCAATGGACGGTGATCCAGCCCAGGGGCTGGATTGGTGGCGGTGCCGCCTCCCTGTTCGATGGCGAGCGGTTGAGCTTGATCTGGCGCCGTATCCTCGACCAGCAACCGCCACTGCCACTTGCCGTGTGGGCGGGGCATTTGTAGGTGGCTGGCTGGCTGGCGAGCAAAAAAAGCCCGCCGGGTGGCGGGCTACAAGGGCTTAGGGAGCAACACACAACAAATTCGGGGTCAGGCGACCAAGGTCTGGTCGAGCAAGCGGCCGGCCAGGGTCTCGGCGCAGCGGCGGCTGGTCAACGGGCCGCTGATGGCTTCACCGTCGCGCAGCAGGTACCAGCAGGCCAAAAGGCCCTGTTGGCGCAGGCTGCTGGGGACTGCGCTGCCGACAACGGACATGATCTGGATCGGGGCCATGGCGGATCTCCTCTCGAACATGGCCCTACCTTACCCAGGCGTCTTCAGGGTTTGAAATCAATGTCCTCGATAGTGGTCATTGCTTTTATCAACTATGCCGCTTACCAGCGCGGCGGGCCGTAGTACACCGGTGGCGGGCCATAATAGCGGCGGTAGACCGGCGGCGGGGCGGGCACATAGCGCTCGACCACATAGGGCTGGTAATACACCGGCGGTGGCGGCGCCTGCACATAGACCGGTGGCGGTGGATAGTAGGCCGGCTGGCGTTCGACGTAGACAGTGCGGTCGTGGCCGCCCGATACGGCCGCCCCGACCACCGCGCCCACCACGGCCGCGCCGATCACCGGCCCCGGGCCGTACCAGCCGCCACCATGGGCCGAGGCTTGCCCGCTGATTGCCAGCGCGCCGACCAGCAGGGCGATTCCGGGGATGTAACGCTTCATGGCGACACCTCGCAAGACAACCCCACGTTCGGGGTCTGTCTACTATGACCGCACTCTCGGTCAACCGCGCCATGGCAAAGGGTAAAGGTTGTGTAAGGGGCGACCGGCGGCGGGGTCTGGTACGCTGGCGCAATCGATTCAGCCATGACAGAGGAACCGCGATGAGCCATTCACCGAGCAGGGACACCGTGTTGTGCATTTCCCTGGCCGGGCGCCCCGGTACGTTCGGCGTACGCTTTCACAACCATCTGTATCAGCAGTTGGGCCTGGACTATTACTACAAGGCCATGACCACCCAGGACCTGCCGGCCGCCGTGGCCGGCATCCGCGCCCTGGGTATTCGCGGTTGCGGCGTATCGATGCCCTACAAGGAAGCCTGCCTGGCCTTGGTGGACGAGGTCGACCCCTCGGCTGCGGCCATCGACTCGGTGAACACCCTGGTCAATACCGCAGGCCATCTGAAGGCCTACAACACTGACTACCTGGCGGTACGGCAGCTACTGGCCGAGCGGCGGGTCGACCCGGCGACCGGCTTCGCCCTGCGCGGCAGCGGTGGCATGGCCAAGGCGGTGGCCAGCGCGCTGCGCGACGCTGGTTTTCGCGACGGCATCATCGTCGCCCGCAACGAGCAGGCCGGGCGGCAACTGGCGGATGTTTGCGGCTACCGTTGGCTGCCTGAACTGCAGGACCGTTGCCCGCCGATGCTGATCAACGTCACGCCGATCGGCATGGCCGGGGGCCCGGAGGCCGACCAGCTGGCCTTCAGCGAAACCGCAATCGCGGCGGCCGAGCGGGTATTCGATGTGGTTGCACTGCCGGCACGCACACCGCTGATCCGCGCCGCCGAGGCGCTGGGCAAACCGGTGATCACCGGCCTCGACGTCATCGCGCTTCAGGCGCTGGAGCAGTTCGTGTTGTACACCGGGGTCCGGCCGACAGCCGAACAGGTGGCGGCTGCCGTGGCGTATGCCCGTGAAGGCTGATTAGGTGTAGAAGGGCGCCGCTGCGCGCCGCATCGCCGGCAAGCCGGCTCCCACACTGTGGGTGCTGGCTGCTGGCGGGTTATCAGAACACCCGCTGATCCTTGTCATCCAGCTGCTGGTCAACCAGCGCCCGGCCATGGGCCAGGGAGACGTGCTGGGCATTCTCCAGGTCGGCGAAGAACTTCATCGGCATCGATAGTCGCCTGCTGCTGTGGCCGGCAGGGTCGGTGATCACGCAGCCTGCAGCATAGGGCAGGGGAGAGTCGGGGTGGGGCATCACGCTGGCGGTGATGGTGTGGTCGCGGTATTCACAGTGAAGGGTTTGCATCGTCCTTACCTCGCTGTGGCTTGGAACAGGCGTTACTTCCATATACCACAGCGAGGGGCCGAGGGTTCCCGGCCCGACGAGCGCGACCGGTGGGTATCAGCCCTTGAGTTCGGTCGGCTGGATGACCTCGACCCAGTAGCCGTCCGGGTCCTTGACGAAGGCCAGGTGGTTCATGCGGCCATCCTGCAGGCGCTTCTGGAACGGGACGTCCAGCGCCTCGAAGCGGGCGCAGGCAACACGTACGTCCGGTACCGAAATGCAGATGTGGCCGAAACCGCGTGGGTCGGTATTGCCATTGTGGTAGGCGAAGTCGGGGTCGTTCTCGGTGCCGTGGTTGTGGGTCAGCTCGAGTACGCCGGGGATCGATTTCATCCACTGATGGCGCTCGGCGTCATCGGCAGGAATCTGCGCCGGGTCGACCAGGGCCAGGAAATACAGGCTGAAAGCCGCCTCCGGGAAGTCGCGCTTGTCCACCAGGCGAAAGCCCAGCACGCGGGTGTAGAAGTCCAGGGACTTCTCGATGTCCTTGACCCGCAGCATGGTGTGGTTGAACACGAATTGGGCGGTGGCGGTGTCTGGTTGGGCGGTCACGCCGGGGAGGGTTTGCAGATCGTGCAGGCTCATGGGTACTCCGGAATCAGGGCCTTGAATAGGTTTGCCATGATACGGAAGTCAACCAGCAGCGCAAATGAAAGCGCCCCGCACGAGTGCGGGGCGCCGGAATTAGAGGCCCGCATGTGCGGGCGCGTGATGGGGTCGCTAGTCCTTTAGCTGGTTCGATACTGAGCCTGCGGGTGTGAAAAAAGTGTGAAGCAGGTGTCGAGGTTTCATCAGCGCACCCAACTTTCCACCGTCTGCGCCCCGTACTGTTCCTTCCAGGCTTTCAGCCCGCGGTGGTTGCCGCCTTTGGTCTCGATCCGCTCGCCGGTATGGGGGTTCGCGTAGACCTTTACCACCCGCGGGCGGCGTTGCTGCTTGACCGCGGCCGGGGCGCGGGTCACGGCTTTCGGGTCGAGAATGGCGATGATATCGCGCAGGCTCTTGTCATAGCTTTTCATCAGGCCGACTAGTTTCTGCTCGAATTCGATTTCGCGTTTAAGGCCGGCATCCTTTTTCAGCGCTTCCAGTTGTGCCATCTGTTCCTTGAGCGCTTTTTCGGCAGCACGAAACTCTGCAAGTCTGGACACTGTCTTCACTCCTGTAAGTCTGCCGTGGCGGGACGTGACGAACATGAAACCAGACTGAACGCCGGCCACGTGGATGGGTAAAGCTGTTCGCTAAGCGAGAGTGTAGTAGTCGCTTGCGAGTGGGTAAACAGCAAACTTTCTATCAATTACTCGGGAACTTTGCCGATTTTTTACGCGTTATTCGAAAAGACCCGGCCAACCACCTTAGACCATGGTCCCATGGCTTAGGCTAGAGCCCTTGGCGGAAAATTATGGATGATGGTCGAAGTGTATTCGTTCATCGCGTAGTGCCGGTGCAGATGACTGCCCGGATGGTTTTTCGTCTTTCTTCTGGATGTTCCTTCGCATGTTTGCCCCTTTCCCCCTCGCCCCCGGGCGCCGAGTTGCCGGCTTGTTCTTCCTGTGTGCCGGTGTCAACGCCCAGGCCGCCGGTTTTCTTGAAGACAGCAGTGCCAAGGTCGAAGCACGCAATGTCTATTTCAACCGGGACTTCCGTGACGGCCACACCAGTTCCAAGCAAGGCGCGTCGAAGCGCGAAGAGTGGGCGCAGGGCTTTATTCTCAATGTTCAGTCCGGTTATACCCAGGGACCGGTCGGATTCGGCGTGGATGCGCTGGGGATGATTGGTTTCAAGCTCGACTCCAGTCCCGCCGACAGCAATAGCGGCCTGTTGCCGTCGTCCGGGCACGACCCGCGCCATTCCGCCGACCAGTACGCCAAGATGGGCATCGCCGGCAAGGTGAAGGTGTCCAACACGGTATTCAAGTACGGTTCGATGATGCCGGACGTGCCGCTGCTCAAGTACAACGACGGGCGCCTGCTGCCGACCATGTTCCATGGCGCCTGGTTGACCTCCGAGGAAGTGCGCGACCTCAAGTTCACCCTGGCACGCCTGAACCAGTACACCGCGCGGGATTCCACCGACCGCCAGGACATCCGCGTGCACTGCAAGAACAAGCGCTATGCCTGCGATATCGAGGCCGATCATTTCGACCTGGCCGGCGTCGACTACCGCTTCAACGACCGCGTCAGCGCGCAGTACCAGGTGTCCAAGCTGGAAAACATCTACCGCCAGCACTTCCTCGGGCTGGTCGCCAGCCAGCCGCTGGAAGTCGGCACGCTGTCGGCGGACCTGCGGGTGATCAAGAGCGACGACATCGGCAATGCCCGTGCCGGGCGCATCGACCACCGCGCCTTCAGCGGCATGCTTGGCTACAGCCTGGGTGGGCACAAGCTCAGCGCCGGCTGGCAGCGCATGTACGGCGACAGCGCCATGCCGTACCTCGACGGCACCAACCCCTATCTGGTCAACTATGCCCAGGTCAACGACTTCGCCGCCGCCCAGGAGCGTTCCTGGCAGGTGCGCTACGACTACGATTTCAAGGCCCTGGGCGTGCCCGGCCTGACCTTCTTCACCCGCTACATCAATGGCGACAATGTGAAGGTCCCTGGCAGCAACGCCGAAGGCAAGGAATGGGAACGCGACAGCGAGCTGAAGTACCAGGTGCAGAGCGGCACCTTCAAGGACGTCAGCGTGCGCCTGCGCAACTCCACCTACCGCAGCAACTACGAGAAGTGGGCGCGTGACATGGACGAAACCCGGGTCATTGTCAGCTACAACTTCTCGATCCTCTGACCCGTTTTGCCAAACGACCGGTGGTCGGTCGACAATGACCACCGGCAACCAGGCAGGGCAGGCGATGAAACAGCTTCTACTGATCGGTATCGGACCGGGCGATCCTCGCCAGGTCACCTACGAGGCGGTGGAGGCGCTGCGGCGCGCCACGGTATTCTTCGTGCTCGACAAGGGCAGCGACAAGGACGACCTGGTGCGCCTGCGCCGGGCCATCCTCGAGCGCTACCTGCCCGAGGGTGGTTACCGCCTGGTGCAGGTCGAGGACCCGCGCCGGGACGGCCAGGCGCCGGATTATGTCGGCGCCGTGCAGGACTGGCATGCCCAGCGCGCCGCATTGTACGCCCGGCTGATCGAGGATGAGCTGGGCAGCGATGATGTCGGCGCGTTCCTGCTTTGGGGCGAGCCGGCGTTGTACGACAGCACCCTGCGTATTCTCGACCTGGTCCGCGAACGCGGCCTGACGCTGGCCTTGCAGGTGATTCCAGGCATCAGCAGCATCCAGGCGCTGGCCGCCCGTCACCAGATCCCGCTCAACCGTATCGGCGAGCCGCTGACCGTGCTGCCGGGGCGACGCCTGGGCGAACAGACGCGGATCGACAATGTGCTGGTGATGCTCGATGGCCAGTGCGCGTTCGCCGCCCTGGATGATCCGCAACTGGTGATCTACTGGGGCGCCTACCTGGGCACGCCGGACGAGCTGCTGGTGAGCGGGCCGTTGCAGGCGGTGAAGGGGCGCATCCTTCAGTTGCGCGATGAGGCGCGGCGGCGCAAGGGGTGGATCATGGATACCTATCTGTTGCGCAGGGAGGGGTAGTGGTTGGTGGCTGGCGGGAGAGTTGCAGCGCCTGTGAGATCAAGCGCTGTAGATCCATCGTCAGACCCATCAAGGCCGCTGTGGCAACACCGAACTGCCAAAGCTGTTGCCCATGCGCGTCGAGGTCGCTGCCGGTGTCGCCAAGCCCATCTGGTTTGGTGCCCTGCGCTGCATCTGCCTGACCGGGTCGAGCTGATCGCGCAGGCCCTTGGCGGCGCGCGGATCGGCCCCTTGCAGCTGTCGGCTCAGACAGTCGTAGGCCAGTGCCCGCGATTGCCCGACCTGCACGTCGATGCAGCCCTTGGACGGTTCGGCCAGCGCCGGCAGGGCGCAGGCCAGCAGCAGCGGCAAAGTGATCAGCGACAGTCGAATCATGGTGCTTCTCCGTGCAGTCATTCCTTGCGCCAGTCTATTCGCTGCCAGCATGGGACGGGGTGAAGCTTTGATTGCCGAGGCCTGTCACCACAGCGTCATACACAGGCCCCAGGATGACGTTTCCCCCGGCGACGGCGGCCAGCAAGGAGGCCAGATCTCCCGTGCGTGCATTGCTTGTGGCCGGCGCGCTGATACTGGCCTGGCTGGTGGCGGCGCCAGGGGCGCGTGGCCAGCCGATACTGACCTTCGACCTACCGGCGCAGGCGCTGGACCGGGCGCTGGACAGCTTCGGCCGGCAGAGTGGCCTGGCGGTGCTGGTCGACCAGGCGTTGCTCGCCGGCCAGCGCTCCAGCCCGCTGCGCGGCCGCTACACGCCGCGCGAGGGTTTGCAGCGCTTGTTGCAAGGTACCGGTCTGCAGGCGCGCCACGGCAGCGGTGGATTCACCCTGCAACCGTTGCGCCTGCGAACAACGCCCGGGCGTGGCCGGAGTGAAGGCCCGGCGTCGGGCAGTTATGCGGTGGCATTGCAACACGCGGTCGAGCGCGCTCTGTGCGCTTGGCCGTCGACCCGCCCGGGCAGCTACCGGGCGGCCGTGCAGGTCTGGATCGATGCCAGCGGGCAACTGGTGCAGAGCCGGCTGCTGGCCTCCACGGGCGACTTTGCCCGCGATGCCGCGCTGGTCGAGCGGCTGCGGGCGGTGCGCCTGGAGCAGGCGCCGCCGACTTCACTGGCACAGCCGCTGACCCTGTTGCTGCGCCCGGAACCTATGGATTGCCCTCTTTCGCAAGGAGCTGCGGCGGCATGAACAAACCTCGGGACAGTGCGCTGGTCAAGCTGTTTCTGACCTCCTACGACACCTTCAGGGTCCGTCTGAGGCGGCGGCTCGGCTCGGACGACCTGGCCAACGACGTGCTGCAGGAAACCTACTTGCGCGTGGATCGCATGGACGCCGCGCACGACCTGCACAAGCCTGGTGCCTACCTGTACCGCATGGCCTTGAACGTTGCCGCCGACCGCCGCGAGGCCGATGCCCGGCTGCTCACCGGCGCGGAGATCGAGACGCTGCTGCAGGTGGCCGAGGACCAGGACCCGGCACGCATCGTCGGCGGTCAGCGCGAGATCCAGAGCCTGCTGGGCGCGCTCTACGAGCTGCCGGCCCGACGTCGGCGGATCTTCATCGCCGCGCGGCTGGAGGAGGCCTCGCACCAGGAAATCTCCCAGCGCTTCGGCATTTCCACACGCACCGTGGAGAAGGAACTCAAGGCGGCACTGGGGCATTGCGCGATGCGTCTGGACAGAAAAGTGTTTCAACGCTTCGGTCCCGGCGCGGGAAAACCGTCTTGAACGATAGTCGACCTCTTCATGTGAGCACCATGCCCCAGATTCCGCCCGATCCCGACTTGCAGCGCCAGGCCCAGGGCTGGCTGTTGCGGCTGACCTCCGGCCAGGCTACCCAGGCCGATGCCCAGGCCCTGCGCCAGTGGTGTGCACGCAGCCCGGCGCACGCCGAGGCGTTCGCCCAGGCGCGTCAGCTCTGGTGTTTGCTCGGGCCAGCGGCGCAGCAAGCCAGCCAGGCGCCATCGGCGCCGCTGCTCGGGCGCCGGGCGTTGTTGGGCGGGGCGCTGGCCGCGTCACTGGCGGTGGTTGCCTGGCGTGGCGGCTGGCTGGACGAGGCCATGGCGCCGCCTGCGGCGTTCGCCACCCAGGTGGATGAGCAGCAGCGGGTCGAACTGGCGCCTGGCGTCGAACTGGAACTGAACGTGCGCACACGCGTCAGCCGCGAGGCACAGGGTATCGCCCTGCTGGCAGGCGAAATCGAAGTACAGGCCCGCCAGCCCATGCAGGTGCGGGCGCAGGAAGGGGTGATCAGTACCGAGCAGGCCCGATTCAATGTGCGTGAGGACGACGACGGCGTGTGCGTCACCTGCCTGAGTGGCGAACTGCGCATCTTTGCCCAGGGCCGGCTCGAGGCGCTGCCGGCCGGCCGCCAGTTGCGTTATGGCGCGCAAGGCGTCGGCGTGCCCGAGGCCTTCGACATTGGCCAGGTGACGGCATGGCGCGAGCGCATGCTGGTGTTCCGTGATGCACCATTGACCCAGGTAATCGACGAGATCAACCGCTACCGCCCCGGGCGCCTGGTACTGCTCAACCCGTCACTGGGGCGCCGCCGGGTGCAGGCGCGGTTCAGTTTCGATCAGTTGCGCCAGGCCGCTGAACTGATCCGCGTCGCCTATGGCGCGCGCTGCCTGGAACTGCCCGGCGGGGTGGTGCTGGTCAGTTGAATGGCCCCAGCACCTGGCGGTAGTGTTCCTCGCCCTGGGGACCGCGCCGGTTCAGGCGCACCTCGAGCCCGATGGGATTGTCGTCGGCCTCGCTGGCCGGGGAGCGCCAGCCGCCCTTGGCCTGCCAGGTGCGCAGGCTGAATGCGCTGACGTTGTCCAGCACCGCCACCGCGGCTTTCGGCGCGGGCAATGGGAAGCCTTCGCGCAGTGGCGCGGCGGCGCGGTACAAGGTGCTCCCGCGTACATACCAGCGCACTCGCTGCAGGCCGCTGCCAGACACGGCACCGGCGCGCACCAGCTCCAGGCGCTCGGCGCGGACACGCATGGCGGGCAGCAAGGGCTTGCCCGGCGGCTCGTGGCCGGGCAACACCGGCTCGACCAGTTCCACCGTGGCACGCATGGCCAGGTCGCGCTCCAGCTGCTGCAGCACACGCATCACCGCCTGATGGTCATCGCTGGCCTGGCGCAGGTGTTGGTCGGCGCGGCTGACGCTGTCCAGGCCACGCCAGGCGATCAGGCTGACCACCGCCATCAGCAGGATGGCGATCATCACTTCGATCAGGGTAAAACCGCGTTGGCGGGTCATGGCTGGCTCACCCGCACCTGCCCGGCGGCGTTGCGCGCCAGTTCCAGCCGCAGCGTGCCGCTGTGCAGGCGCAGGGTCAGGGGAGCGCCGATCCACTCGCCATCGAGCCATACCGCGCCACGGGGCTCGGCCTGCACCTTCACCGTCTCGGCCTGCCAGCGGCGCGGCTTGAGCGGTCCCTCGACCAGCACCTGACCATCGGCGCGCACGAAGCGATAGCCGTCGCGATCTCTCTGCCAGCGCAGCGGCTGACCGTCGGCCTGGGCTTCGCTTTGCGCCAGCTCCAGCAAGCGCGCCAGGCGCTCGCCGTCTGCGCGCAACTGCTTGCCCGGATCGGGGCGTATGTTCAGGCTGATGGCGGCGCTGGCGATGCCGACGATCACCAGCACCACCATCAGTTCTATCAGGGTGAAACCACGTTGTCCGTTCACGGGGCGCTCCTTGTCCTGGCAAGGCAGCTTGCCCGAGCAAGATGATCGGCGTGTGAAACAAAACCGTGAGAATCACCCGGTATGCTTGGGCGCAGGCACACAAGGAGCGCGTGACCATGCGTATCGTTCGTCCCAACTTGTCACTCGGGCTGTTGTTGCAGGCGCTGGGGCTGCTGGTCGCGATGGCCGGGCTGGCGACCTGGGGGCAACTGTTGTGGCCGCCAGCGGCGAGTCAGGCCACGGCCCGGGCTGCCGACACCCCGGTAGTAGCCGAGACAGCGGCCGGGCGATGGTTTGCCGATATTCCCCTGCAGGTGCAGATCCAGGTCAGCGGGGTGATGGCCGGCAGCCAAGGCGCCGTGGCCATCGTCAGCCTCGACGGCGGCCCGGCACGCGCCGTGCGCAGTGGCGAGGAGCTGGCTCGCGGGGTGCGCCTGATGGCTATCGAGGGTCGCGGCCTGGTGATCGAGCGCGGCGGCCAGCGCAGCCGCGTCGAGGTGCCGGCATTGGCCCAGACGGCGTTTCCGGGCGAGGCGCCTCAGCCCTCGGCGAACTGACGCAGGCGCTCGCCGTCGAGACGATAGCGGATCCACTCGTCCTGTGGCTCGGCGCCCAGAGACTGGTAGAAACCGATGGCCGGCTCGTTCCAGTCCAGCACGCTCCACTCCAGGCGCCCACAGCCGTTTTCCACCGCCTCCCGGGCGATATGCCGCAGCAGCTTGCGCCCCGCGCCGTCACCGCGTTGCTGCGGGGTGACGTAGAGATCCTCGAGGTAGATACCGTTGCGCCCCAGCCAGGTGGAGTAGCTGTAGAAATACACGGCGAACCCGATGGCCTGGCCGTCGCGCTCGCAAATCAGGCTACGCACCGTGCTGCCTGCGTCGAACAGGCTGTGCTCGATGTCGGCGAGGGACGCCACCACTTCGTGGCGGGCGCGCTCGTAGTCGGCCAGCTCGGTGATGAAGGCCAGGATCTGGGCGGCGTCGGCCAGCACTGCGGGGCGGATGGTCACGGACATGATGGGGCTTCCTTGTACGGGAGAGGGTGCGAAGGCGGTCAGTATTGTCAGGGACGGCCGCCAGTTGCCTGGTAGATGATTTGCTGTGCCTCAAGTCGCCTTCGAAAAGTATTGAAAAGACTCCTCTGTCCAGTCCGTGATCGCTAGCACTATGCTGGTTCGGTGTACGCCATTCAGGACGACCCACATGCCAACCCCAAAAGGTAGCCACCTCCGTCGCGGCAGATACTCAGAGTTCGGTAGGTTCTATCTGCTGACCACAGTAACTCATCGTCGCCGACCCTTGTTCGTCGATCTCCGCCACGCGCGTACGGTAGTCAAGTATCTGCGCCTGGCTGACCAGGAAGGTAGTTGCCAGTCACTGGCCTGGGTAGTGATGCCTGACCATCTTCATTGGTTGGTTGATTTGAAAAATGTGACGCTGGGCACGTTGATGCGTTACTTCAAGGCACGATCCAGTCATGAACTGCATAAAGTTGGGCTCAGATCAACACCCGTCTGGCAAGCCGGTTATCACGATCGTGCCTTACGAAAGGAGGAAGATGTAGTCATGGTTGCAAGGTACATCATTGCTAATCCGTTGCGAGCCGGGTTAGTGGACAGGGTGGGTAGCTACCCGCACTGGGATGCGATCTGGGTAAAGGGGTGTTCGACTTGAGATTTCAGCGCCTGTGAGATCGAGCGCCGCCCGCGCGGCGCATCGCGGATGAATCCGCTCCTACATTCGTTGCAACGTGCCGAACCTGTCAGGCCATGGTTGCCAGCTTTGGCGCATGTCATGAGATGAGTGGGGCGGCGGCAATGCCCAGCGAAACATCGCGGCGAGCGCACAAGGCTAAAAACCATGGCCTATCAGGCATGGTCACGTTGCAACAAATGTAGGAGCGGATTCATCCGCGATGCGCCGCGCGGGCGGCGCTCGATCTCAAGACAAACAGAGGCTTCAAGCCATACAACCAGCTCAGAAATGTGTATCCACTGAATTTCATGCAACTGTACCGGTCATTCCCCCCAGCCCTCCGCTACCGTGGCATTTCGATAATCAGAAAAGCCGGAAACTGCCGCCATGCTTGCCTCGCTCGATCTGCTCAGCGCGTTCGTCCTGTTCGCCTTCGTCTCTTCCATTACCCCCGGTCCGAACAACACCATGCTGCTGGCCTCGGGGGTCAATTTTGGCGTGCGCCGCACGATTCCCCACGCGCTGGGCATCAGCGTCGGCTTCATGGTGATGGTGCTGGCGGTTGGTCTTGGGCTTGGCGAGGTGTTCAAGGCCTGGCCACCGTTGTACAGCATCCTGCGCTACGCGGGCGCGGCCTACCTGTTGTACCTGGCCTGGAAGATCGCCACCTCCGGGCCGATGTCCGGCGACACCAATGGCAGCCGCAAACCGCTCGGGTTCTGGGGGGCCGCGGCGTTCCAGTGGGTCAACCCGAAGGCCTGGGTGATGGCGATCGGGGCGATCACCACCTACACCCCGGCCCAGGGCTACGTGTTCAACGTGATCGTCATCGCCACGGTGTTCGCCCTGGTGAACCTGCCCAGCGTCGGCATCTGGGTGATGTTCGGCAGTGCCTTGCGCAACCTGCTGCGCAATCCGCGCGCGGTGGTGCTGTTCAATGTCCTGATGGCCGTGCTGCTGGTGATTTCACTGTATCCGTTGCTGTTTGTAGAATCGGCGTTTTCCTAGAGCCGATGAGTGCAGTCGATGGAGTTGATTCCCTGGTCCCATGAATGCGCCGAAGGTTTCACCCTGCGCGGATGGCGCACCCCCGCCAGTGGCAGGCCGCTGCTGCATTTCCTGCATGGCAATGGCTTCTGCAGCCTGGCCTACCAGCCCATGCTGATGCGTCTGGGCGAACATTTCGACCTGTGGCTGAGCGATGTCCAGGGCCATGGCGACAGCGACCATGGTGGCGTGTTCCTTGGCTGGAACCGCACCGCAGCGCTGGCGGTGGAGGCCTTCGAGGCCGGCCGCGGCGACTATGGCGACGTGCCGCGCTTTGCCTTGGGCCACAGTTTCGGTGGCGTGCTCACTGGCTTGATCCTGGCTGCCGAGCCGCAGTTGTTCCAGCGTGCGGTGCTGCTGGATCCGGTCCTGTTCAGCCGGCGCATGATCGGGGTGATGGGCGCCGCCGCCATGGTTGGCCTGCATCGGCGTCATGTCCTGGCGCGCAAGGCGGCCACCCGCCGCAGCCATTGGCCCGACCGTGAGGCGGCCCAGGCCTCGCTGCAGGGGCGCGGTATCTTCAAGGGCTGGACCGATGCGGCCTTGCAGGCCTATGTGGAGCACGCCATAGGCGATTGCGGGGAGGGGGTGGTGCTCAAGTGCCGGCCCAGTCGCGAGGTGGAGATCTTCAGCTCGTTCCCCGAGCGCATGTGGCAGCATTTGGGCCGTATCCAGACGCCGACGCGGATCCTCTACGGCGAGCAGACCTATCCGTTCGTGCCGCACTCGGTGCAGCGCCTGGTGACGCTCAATGGCCAGGTGAGCGCGCAGCAGGTAGCGGGTGGGCACTGCTTCATGCAGGAAGATCCGATAACGGCCACAGAGCAGGTGGTGGCATTCTTGCAACATTGAAAGTGGTCCGCTCGGAGGGTTGATCTGCTGTCCATTTTGCGACGATCAAAAGCCTGTTCGCGAGCGAACGACAATCTCAGATTCCGTACTCTGGCGCTCCCCCCATCGGATGGAGCCCAGCATGAACCAGGCGGTCAGCCCAGATCCCCAGCACACCCTCGAGCAAATCCGCGCCAGGCGCCGCCAGCGCCTGCTGCGCTTCGGCCTGGCCGGGGGCCTGGGGTTGCTGGTGGCGGCTTATGGCGCCTACTGGTGGCTCGACGGGCGTTTCCTGGAACAGACCGACGACGCCTACGTGCGCGCCGACTGGGCGCCAATCAGTGCCCGGGTCAGTGGCTACGTGGCCGAGGTGGCGGTGGCGGACAACGCCACGGTCAAGGCCGGCGACCTGTTGGTACGCCTGGACGAGCGCGATTTTCGCGACCGCCTGCGCAAGGCTGAGGCGCATCTGGCGGTCAGCGAGGCGGCGTTGCAGGTGCAGCGCATGCGTCTGCGCGCATTTGCCGCCGAGCAGGATGAACAGGTCCACGCCATCGCCCGTGCCGACGCCGAACGCGGTGGTAGCCGTGGTGAGGCGCAGCGGGCCGAGGCCGACTGGCAGCGTTACCAGCACCTGGCCCAGTGGCAGGCGGCAAGCGTGCAACGCATGGAGCAGGCCCGCGCCACCCGTATCCAGGCCCAGGCCATGCAGCGCGCCGCCGATGCCGAGCTGGCGCGCCAGCACGCGCGCAAGGCCATGCTCGAGCAACAGGGCAGGCAACTGGAGGCGCAACTGCTGCAGCGTCAGGCCGACCTCGATCAGGCCCGTGCCGAGGCCGACCTGGCACGCAGCGCCTTGGCCGATACCGAGATCCGCGCGCCCTTCGATGGCGTGGTCGGCCAGCGCAAGGTGCGCCAGCAGCAATACGTTACCCCCGGCCTGCCGCTGCTGGCGGTGGTGCCGGTGGCGCAGGCGTACGTGGTGGCCAACTTCAAGGAAACCCAGCTGGCGCAGATGCGCCCCGGCCAGCCGGTGACGCTTGAGGTTGACACCTTCGGCCAGCACTGGCGCGGCACGGTGGACAGCGTATCTCCAGGCTCCGGCGCGGTGTTCGCGCTGCTGCCACCGGACAACGCCACCGGCAATTTCACCAAGATCGTCCAGCGCTTTCCGGTGCGCATCCACCTCGATCCGCAGGGCGAGGACAGCCCACGGCTGCTGCCCGGCATGTCGGTGATCGCCACCGTCGACACCCGGCAGGCCCGCCATGAGCGCTGAGGACAAGGTCTCCCTGCGCGCCTGGGTGGCGGTGATCGGCGGCCTGTTCGGCTGTTTCATGGCTGGCATGAACGTCCATGTCACCAGCGCCGCTCTGCCTGAGATCGAGGGGGCGCTGGGGGCGAGCTTCGAGGAAGGGTCGTGGATCTCGACCGCGTACCTGGTCGCCGAGATCAGCATGATTCCGCTGACTGCCTGGCTGGTGCAGGTGTTCTCCTTGCGCCGGGTAATGCTGGTGGGCTCAGCGGTGTTCCTGGTCAGCTCGGTGAGCTGCGCCCTGGCCGGCAGCCTGGAGGCGATGATCAGCCTGAGGGTGATCCAGGGCGCCTCGGGCGCGGTGCTGATCCCGCTGTCGATGCAACTGATCATCACCGAGCTGCCGGCCAGCCGCCTGGCGCTGGGCATGGCGCTGTTCAGCCTGTCCAACAGCGTGGCCCAGGCCGCCGGGCCGTCGATCGGCGGCTGGCTCACCGACATGTACTCCTGGCGCTGGATCTTCCTGCTGCAGTTGCCGCCGGGGGTGGCGCTGCTGGCGGCGGTGGCCTGGTCGATCAAGGGCCAGGCCGGAGACCGCGGCGCTTTGCGCCAGGCCGACTGGCTGGGCATCGTGGCCATGGCGCTGGGGTTGGGGGCATTGCAGGTGGTGCTGGAGGAGGGGGGGCGCAAGGACTGGTTCGAGTCCCGCTTCATCGTCGGCTTCAGCCTCGTCGCAGTGATCGCCCTGGCGCTGTTCATCCAGCGTCAGTTGTGGGGCGCGCGGCCGTTCATCAACCTGCGGCTGCTGGGCAGCTACAACTTCGGCGTGTCGAGCCTGGCCATGGCGGTGTTCGGCGCGGCCACCTTCGGCCTGGTGTTCCTGGTGCCCAACTACCTGTCGCTGGTACAGGGCTACAGTGCCAGCGAGATCGGCAAGAGCCTGATCGCCTACGGCATGGTCCAGCTACTGCTGGCGCCGCTGCTGCCCCGGCTGATGCGCTGGCTCAACGCCAAGCTGCTGGTGGCCAGCGGCTTCGCCATCATGGCCCTGGGCTGTTGGCTGGGGTCGACGCTGACAGTGGACTCGGGCAGTAATGTGATCATCCCATCGACCGTGGTGCGCGGCATCGGCCAGCCGCTGATCATGGTGGCGCTGTCGGTCCTGGCGGTGAAAGGCCTGGACAAGGCCCAGGCCGGCTCGGCCTCGGCGCTGATCTCGATGCTGCGCAACCTCGGCGGCGCGCTGGGCACGGCGTTGCTGACGCAACTGGTGTCGCAGCGCGAGCGCTTTCATTCGGTGCGGGTCGGCGAAGGGCTGACGCTGTTCGACGGCGCGCTGCAACAGCGCCTGCCGGGCGGAATGGTCGACCCGCAGTCGCCACAGGTCATGCAGACGCTGGCGTTGATCGACCAGAGCGTGCGCGAGCAGGCGTACCTGATGGCCTATTCGGATGCGTTCTACCTGTCGTGCGTGGCGCTGCTGGCCTGCGCCGCGGCGTCGCTGCTACTGCGCAGCCGCTGAGCTTTACGGCTGGCGTTCGGCCACGGCGCGCAGGGTGCGCAGGGTGACCATCGGCGCATCCACCACGAAACGGTTGGCCAGCCAACCCGGCACATCACCGGCCGGGTCGGCACGCAGCTGGTAGGTGACTTCGGTCTCGCGCTCGCCCAAGGGACGCATGGTCCATTCGCCGCTGAGGCGGCGCACGCGGATCAGCCCGGGCTCGGTCGGTACCCGCCCAGGCTCGGCGCTCAGATGGCGGATCAAGGTGTCGTCGTCCAGGCGCTCGGTGCGCACCTTGAGCACCATGTCTCTGGGCTTGGCTGGCCAGGGCAGGGCGGTGGTCAGGTAGACCCAGGTGGTATCGCCGTCCACTTCCAGCAGGCGCATGTCGGCGCAGGCGTACAGCCATTTGCAGGCCACGCGCAGGTTTTCCTGCAGGTCGCTCAGGGTACGGACACTGGCCTTGATCCGGGTGACGCCGCGAAACTGCTGGTAGGCCGAACCGCTGACGCTGGCCAGGTAGACGTCGATGCCATCTTCCTGGTGCGCGAGTTGCCAATCGTCTGCCCACGGCAACGCGCCCGGCAGCAGGAGCAGCAGGACAAGAAGAAGGCGATGGAAGGTCATGGCGGGAAGCCGGGAGAGGATTGTCCGCTCAGTATGGCTCAAGACTGCAGGAGCGGCGGGCTGCCGCTCCTGCAAGGTCATCAACGCTGCGGGTTGAGCGTCAGGTGCACGTGACGGTTGACGTCCTTGTACAGCAGGTAGCTGAACGGGCCAGGGCCGCCGGAGTAGCAAGCTTGCGGGCAGAAGGCGCGCAGCCACATGAAGTCACCGGCCTCGACCTCGACCCAGTCCTGGTTCAGGCGGTACACCGCCTTGCCTTCCAGGACGTACAGGCCGTGTTCCATGACGTGGGTCTCGGCGAACGGGATCACGCCGCCGGGCTGGAAGGTCACGATGTTCACGTGCATGTCGTGGCGCATGTCGGCCATGTCGACGAAACGGGTGGTCTTCCAGGCGCCATCGGTGCCCGGCATCTCGATGACGGTGGCGTTGTCGCGGTGGGTGACGAACGACTCGGGAACCGGCAGACCCTCGACCTTCTGGTAGTGCTTGCGCAGCCAGTGGAAGGTGACGTTGGCCTTGCTGTTGTTGCGCAGGCTCCAGTCGGCGCCGGGGGCGAGGAAGGCATAGCCGCCCGGCACGAGGGTATGGTGCTTGCCTTCGACGGTGACGTCGATCTCGCCTTCGACCACGAACAGCACCGCTTCGGCGTTCGGGTCCAGTTCAGGGCGCTCGCTGCCGCCTTCGGGAGCGACTTCGACGATGTACTGCGAGAAGGTCTCGGCGAAACCGGTCAGCGGGCGGGCGATGACCCACATGCGCATCTTGTCCCAGAACGGCAGGTGGCTGGTGACGATGTCACGCATCACGCCCTTGGGGATTACGGCATAGGCTTCGGTGAACATGGCACGGTCAGTCAGCAGCTCGGTCTGAGCCGGGTGCCCACCGTGGGGGGCGAAGTAGGAGGATTTCGACATGAACGGTCTCGACTTTGTTGTTCTCTCCCCATGCCTTGGACCACACCGGCCGGTGCGTGCAGGGGATGCCGGGACAGCATAGGGGGCGGGCGCTGTCATCCACAAATTAAATGTTGAAATACTCGGTATCCATTTGCTGAATGATGTGTGTAGGAAAATGCCTGGAAATCGTGGCATCGACATTTTTTTCACATCACCTTGCTAGCATCGCCCGCACTTTCCAGGAGCCGATTTGATGATGCATGTGCAACGCAAACGCGGTGTCCGCCTCGCCCTGGCGGTCACCACGGGCCTGGTGGCCTGTAGCGTGGGCTTTTTCGCCTGGCAGAGCTTCTACCCGGTGCAGGCCGCCGAGGGCTGGAACGTGCAGGTGCTGCACAACTCGGTGACCCGGGCCGCTTCGCTGCTGCCTCAGGACGACGGCAGCCTGCTGGTCAGTCGCGAGCTGAACGGCGGCAAGGGCAGCATCCTGCGCATTACTGCCGAGGGGGACCGGATGGTAGTGCTCGAAGGCCTGTCCAAGCCGGACGGCATGGTCGCTGTCGACGGTGGCTGGGCGTTCAGCCAGGAGATCGGCGGGGCACCGGTCAGCGTGTCGCGCGATGGCCAGGTCAGTCAGCTGTTTGACGGCAACAACGTGCAGGGGCTGTATAACGATGCCCTGCATCTTTACGCCATCGAGGACCGCAAGGGGGATGGGCGGTTGATGCGATATGACTGGCAGAGCGGCGAGCTCGACGTGTTGCGCTCGGGACTCACCGAAACCGAGGGCCTGACCCGTTGCGCCGACGGGCGTCTGCTGTATACCGAAAAGGCCACCGGCAAGATTCGTGCGTTGAGCGAAGGCGGGAATGACCCGGTGGTGATCGAAGGTCTGCGCAACCCGACCTTCCTGCTCTGCGACCAGCGCGGGCTGTGGATCAGCGAGGATTCGACCCATCGTGCGCGGCTGTTGCGTATCGATGGTGATGGTACGCGCCACACGGTTCTCAGCTACCTGAAGGCGCCGCAGGCCATCGTCCCGGATGGCAAGGGTGGATACCTGCTCGCCGAGGGCGGCCGCGACCGGGTGCTGCGCCTGACGCCACCGGCCAAGGCCAAGACTGCGCAGGCCGAAGCCTTGCCACGTGGGCCTGAAGCCTGAGTCATACCCTTTACAGCTTTTGTAATAGTTTTGCGCTATCAGAGAATTCTGCTTCGATTGTAGGATCGTTGTCCCTAATTGTTATCAAGGTCCCTATGAGCACCTTCGCGGAGCCCCCCAGTCCCTGGCCATCCCGGCCTTCCTTCCCCCGTCCTCGTGACGCATCCCCTGTGAGTACCCGCTAATGGAATGGCTAGCCGACCCTACGGCCTGGCTAGGCCTGTTGACGCTTATCGTCCTCGAACTGGTGCTGGGTATCGACAACCTGGTGTTCATCGCCATCCTTGCCGACAAGCTGCCGCCGCACCAGCGCGACCGCGCCCGGGTGATCGGCTTGTCGCTGGCGCTGATCATGCGCCTTGGCCTGCTGGCCAGCATCTCGTGGATGGTGACCCTTACCGCGCCGCTGATCGAGGTGTTCGGCAAGACCTTCTCCGGCCGTGACCTGATCATGCTGTTCGGTGGTGTGTTCCTGTTGTTCAAGGCCACCATGGAACTGCACGAACGCCTCGAGGGCCATGTTGCCCAAAGCGGCGGCGTGACCCGCCATGCCGCGTTCTGGCCGATCGTGGCGCAGATCGTCGTGCTGGATGCGGTGTTCTCGCTGGATGCGGTGATCACCGCCGTGGGCATGGTCGAGCACTTGTCGGTGATGATGATCGCGGTGATCTTCTCCATCGGCATCATGATCGTCGCCAGCAAGCCGTTGACCCGTTTCGTCAACGCCCATCCGACAGTGATCATGCTGTGCCTGGGCTTCCTGATGATGATCGGCTTCAGCCTCACCGCCGAAGGCCTGGGCTTCCATATCCCCAAAGGCTACCTGTATGCGGCCATCGGCTTCTCGTTGCTGATCGAGCTGTTCAACCAGCTGGCCCGTGCCCGCCGCAAACGCAGTGTGCAGCAGCACCGGCCGCTGCGTGAACGCACCGCCCATGCCGTGCTGCGCCTGATGGGCGGGCGCCGGGTGGAGGCTGACGAGGTGGGCGAGGAAATCGCCGACCTGGTCGAGGGTGGCGAAGAACAGGTGGTGTTCGACCGCCGTGAGCGGGTGATGATCAGCGGTGTGCTGAATCTGGCCGAGCGGCCGATCCGCACGGTGATGACGGCCCGCGCCAAGGTCGATGCCATCGACCTGTCGCAGCCGGGCGAAGCCATCACCCAGGCGCTGGTCAACTCGCCGTACTCGCGCCTGCCGCTGATCCGTGACGGCCACATCGAGGAACCGCTGGGCTTCGTGCACAAAAAGGAGCTGCTCAAGGAGCTGCTGTCCGGCAGCCAGCCCGACCTGGAAGCCCTGGCCCGTGCGCCGCTGAACCTGCTGGAGAGCTTCAGCATCCTTAACGCCCTGGAGCAGATGCGCGGGCAGTCGACGCACATCGCCTTCGTGGTCAACGAGTTCGGTGATTTCATCGGTGTGTTGACCATGACCGATATTCTCGAGTCGATTGCCGGCGAACTGCCGGACGCAAGCGAGGTGGAGGGGCCAGGTGTGATCGAGGAGGCGGACGGTTTTGTGGTCAGCGGTGCCTTGAACCTGGCCCAGGTCCAGGCGCGCACCGGCTTTGCCGCCCGTGCCACCGAGGACTACCAGACCCTGGCGGGCCTGGTGATGAGCTTGCTGGACCGCTTGCCGGTGGTGGGTGATCACCTGGCCTGGAATGGCTGGAGCATGACCGTGGTGGCGGTGGAGGAGCGCCGGGTCCGCCAGGTACGCCTTACACCGAACGCCGACGCTGGCGCAGCAGGTGCTTGAAGCCCTCAAGCACCAGTACCAGCACGGCGGCCCAGATTGGCAGGTAGGTGAGCCACTGGTCGGGGCCGATGGTCTCGCCCAGTAGCAGGGCCACGCCTACCAGCAACACCGGCTCGACGTAGCTGAGCAGGCCGAACAGGCTGAACGGTAGCAGGCGGCTGGCCAGCACGTAGGCGATCAGGGCGCAGGCGCTGATCGCCCCGAGCAGCGGGATCAGGCCGTACAAGCCTGGATGCTCGGCCAGATCGGTTGCCGACAGCGGGCCCTGGATGACGAAGTACAGGGCCCAGGGCAGTAACAGGCACATGTCGCACCACAGGCCGCCCAGGTGGTCGGTGCGGCAACGCCGCCGCAGGACGAAGTAGATCGGGTAGCCGATCATCACCAGCAGGGTTTCCCAGGCAAAACTGCCGTGCTGGTACAGCTCGTGGCCAACCCCCAGCGCGGCAAAGCTCACCGCGACCTTCTGCAGGCGCGACAGGCGCTCGCCATAGACCACGCGCCCGGTCAGCACCATGGCCAACGGCAACAGGAAGTAGCCCATCGATACCTCCAGGCTGCGTCCGTGCAGCGGCGCCCAGAGGAACAGCCACAACTGCACGCCCATCAACCACGAGGTGCCGACCATGCCGAGCAACAGCAACGGCGTGCGGCGCACCCGGCCGAGCAGCTCGCCGACCCGCTTCCAGTCCCTGGATGCCAGCATGAACAGCGTCAGGCAGGGCAGGGTCAGCAGGGTCCGCCAGCCGAAGATCTCCTCGCCGTCCAGGGGCTTGAGGAAGGAGGTATAGAAATACATCACGGCGAACAGACAGGACGCCATGACCGACGAAATAATGCCTTTTGACACGAATGCCTCGGAAAACGGGAAGTGAGCGGGTGGATCAGCCGCGCATGATCTCAGGGGCACTGTCTTGCGGCAACTGCGGGCTGCCCGGGCGGGCGGCCAGGGCCAGCAGCAGCTCGCTGGCGGGCATGGGGCGGGCGAACAGGTAACCCTGCTGGAAGTCCACGCCATGGCGAGCCAGGTAGTCGCGCTGCACTTCGGTTTCCACGCCTTCGGCGACGATGCCCAGGGCCAGCTTGGCCGACAGTTCGATGATGGTGTCGAGAATGTGCTGCGACAGGGCGTCACCGCCGATCATCGCGACGAAACTCTGGTCGATCTTCAGGTAGTCGACGTTGAACTGGCGCAGGTAATTGAGGCTGGATTGGCCTGTGCCGAAGTCGTCCAGGGCGATCATAACGCCCATGGCGTGCAATTTCTCGAACAGGTCAAGGGTTACCGGAGTGGGTTCGATCAGCTTGCGCTCGGTCAGTTCCAGGGTCAGTACCACCCGCCCGGGCGGGAAGTGCTGGAGGAAGGTCTGGCAGTCGTCGAGCAGGCCCAGGTCGCGGCAGTGGTCGGCGGTGATGTTGATGCCGATGTGAAAACCGTCCTCGAGCAACGCCGCATGCGGTGCCAGGGCCTGGGCCGAGTGCAGCATCAAGCCGCGGGTCATGGCGACGATCTGGCCGCTGTGCTCGGCGTAGGGGATGAACAGGTCGGGGCGCACCAGTCCTTCGCGGGGGTGCTGCCAGCGCATCAGCACTTCGACCCCGGCCCAGCGGTAGTCGCCCTTGCGCACCACTGGCTGGAAGTAGGGCAGGAACTCGCCGGCCTCCAATGCCCTGGCCAGTTCGGCGCGGGGCGAGCTGGCGCGGCGGATCTGCCAGCGACAGGCGCCTCCGGCCACCGCCCCAAGCACCAGCAGCAGGCTCAACAGCGCAGGATAGCGTGAACGCATCAGCTCGCCGGGCTTGTCGGGGCCAAAGCCGCCGTGCACGCTGAACGGGTAGTGTGTGGAAGAGAACGTCACCGGCGCGCTGGCTGCAACCGGCGGCGTGCCGGCCCGCACCCGGCCGTCGGCGCCCATCCAGTGGTTGCCGACCTGTACTTGCAACTGGCCGTCCTTACCTATCAGGCGCAGGGCCGTGAGCAGGTGGCGGCCATCGACCGTGGCGATCGCCCCCTTGTCACCCTGGCTGGCGCGGTAGGCCAGCAGCGGTTGGCCTGGTGTGACGGAGTTGCCGTCCATCAGCCACAACTGACCGTCGGTATAGTTGCTGGCGTCGACCGGCTCGTCGAAATCACCAAACAACGAGGTGCAGTACAGGGTGTCACGATCGAACAGATTGGTGGAACGCACGAAAGCATTGCGCGTGACTTCTATGCGCAACGCCAATTGCGCCTGTTCGCAGGGCTGGCCGGCCTTGGGCAGCAGGTGGTGTGCCGTGCTGGACAAGCTGTCGAGTACCGCCTCTATATGGACCACCACTTCGCGAGCCGTGACGCGACTGTCGGCGTCCAGCTCCTGTTCGATCTGCCAGCGCGTCAACGCCAGCCCGCACAGTAGCGGCAAGACACCGATCAGCCAGGGCAGCAGCGCGCGCCAGCTCCAGCGGGCAGGGCGTTTGGTGTTCAAGGGCATGCGCGGGTGGACCTTCTGCAAGGCGGTAGGTGATGCAGAGAATAGCCGTTTGTCGGAACAACCTGCGAACTAAAGCGCGACAAACAAATTTACGCACTGTAGAATCGGGTTACGAATACAACAATAAGGTTCTCCGCCTCCCGGGGAATCAAGCCCGCCGAGAATGGGTCCATATGACATACCATGGGTTCAAGCTGATCATTGGTGACTTCCTGGCCCGCAGCGTGCGCGGGATCCCGTGCTCACCACCACGCCATCTCCACATCGAAAGCCTGTAATCAACCGTTTTTCGCTGCAGATGAGGAAAAGAACATGGCAGATATCTTCGAAAACCCGATGGGCCTGGAAGGCTTCGAATTCATCGAGCTCGCCTCGCCGACCCCCGGCGTGCTGGAGCCGGTATTCCAGATTCTCGGTTTCACCAAGGTGGCTACCCACCGCTCCAAGAATGTGCACCTGTATCGCCAGGGCGGCATCAACCTGATCCTCAACAACGAACCCAAGAGCGCCGCCTCGTACTTCGCGGCCGAGCATGGTCCTTCGGTGTGCGGCATGGCATTCCGCGTGCGCAACGCCCATGAAGCCTATGCCCGCGCCCTGGAACTGGGTGCCCAGCCGGTAGAGATCGAGACCGGCCCGATGGAGCTGCGCCTGCCGGCGATCAAGGGTATCGGCGGCGCGCCACTGTACCTGATCGACCGTTACGAAGAAGGCAGCTCGATCTACGACATCGACTTCAAGTTCATCGAAGGCGTGGACCGCAACCCGGTCGGCGCGGGCCTGAAGATCATCGACCACCTCACCCACAACGTCTATCGTGGGCGCATGGCCTACTGGGCCGGCTTCTACGAGAAGCTGTTCAACTTCCGCGAGATCCGTTACTTCGACATCAAGGGCGAGTACACCGGCCTGACCTCCAAGGCCATGACCGCGCCAGACGGCATGATCCGCATCCCGCTCAACGAGGAGTCGTCCAAAGGGGCGGGGCAGATCGAAGAGTTCCTGATGCAGTTCAACGGCGAGGGCATCCAGCACGTGGCCTTCCTCACCGACGACCTGCTCAAGACCTGGGACGCGCTCAAGGGCTTCGGCATGCGTTTCATGACCGCGCCGCCGCAGACCTACTACGAGATGCTCGAGGAGCGCCTGCCAGGGCATGGCGAGCCGGTCGATCAGTTGCAGGCCCGCGGCATCCTGCTGGACGGCGCCTCCGAGGCTGGCGACAAGCGCCTGCTGCTGCAGATTTTCTCGGAGACCCTGCTGGGCCCGGTGTTCTTCGAGTTCATCCAGCGCAAGGGTGACGACGGCTTCGGTGAAGGCAACTTCAAGGCGCTGTTCGAGTCGATCGAGCGTGACCAGGTGCGTCGTGGCGTGCTGAGCACCGAGTAATCGGTCGAGCACACACTCGCGGGGCAAGCCCGCTCCCGCGCCGGAAGGTGGCGGGAGCGGACTTGCCCCGCGTTGCGTTGTGGCGAACGTCTATTGCTGCCTGTTCAGGTAACCGATCACCGCTTGGGCTACCTCGGCGCTGGAGGCCGGATTCTGTCCGGTGATCAAGCTGCCGTCCTCCACCACATAAGCTGCCCACGGGTCGTCTGCCTTGCTGTACTCGCCACCGCGAGCGCCCAGTTCGTTCTCGGTGAGGAAGGGCACTACCTTGTCCAGCTCAACCAGTTTTTCCTCGGTATTGGAAAAGCCGGTAACCCTGCGCCCCTTGAGCAGCAAGCTGTTGTCGCTGAGCTTGATATTGAGCAGGCCCACCACCCCATGGCACACCGCGGCGACCGCGCCGCCGCGCTCATGGATGCGCCGTGCCAGTTCCTGCAAAGGCTGGTTTTCGGGAAAGTCCCACATCACGCCGTGGCCACCGGTGTAGTAGATCGCGCTGTACTGGTCGGCCTTGACCTGGCCGGGGCTCAAGGTGGCGCCAAGGCGGTTCATGAACGCTTTGTCGTTGTACCATTGCCAGTCCAGGTCAGGCGCCATCTGCAGGCTGTGTGGGTCGATCGGTACATAGCCGCCCGCCGGGCTGACATAGTCGACGGTAAAACCCGCTTTTTGCACTGCGTCGACAAAGTGCACGGCCTCGCCCAGCCACAATCCTGTGGCGCGGTTGATATCGGGGTACTTGGCGGTATTGGTCAGCACGACCAGGAGCTTCTTGTTCATTTGCGCATGCCCGTCGAATCCATGGGAAAACGTTTGGCCAGCAAGATCAAAAGCCATTTGAGCATAGCCCCCGCCACGCAATGCGCCATGGGCACGGGCGCTGTGCTAGGCTGCTGCAAAAGTGGACGCACTACCGGGAGACGCCATGGAACAGGACACTTCCAGATTTATGCAAGCCGCCATCGACGAGGCCCGCAAGGGGCTCGAGGAAGGCGGCATTCCGATCGGCTCGGTACTGGTGCACGAGGGCAGGATCATCGGCCGTGGCCACAATCGCCGCGTACAGCAGGGCAGCGCCATCCTGCATGGTGAAATGGATGCACTGGAGAATGCCGGCCGACAGCCGGCCCGGGTTTACCAGCAGGCCACCCTCTATACCACCTTGTCGCCCTGTGCCATGTGCAGTGGCGCAATCCTGCTGTATGGCATCAAGCATGTGATTATCGGCGAGAACTTCACCTTCATGGGCGAAGAGCAGTTGCTCGGCGACCGGGGCGTGCGTCTGGAGGTGCATGACGATGAAACCTGCAAGGCGCTGATGCGCCAGTTCATCGAAGACAACCCAGAACTGTGGAACGAAGATATTGGCCACTGACCTGACCACCCGGGGCGCGGAGGTCCAGGTCATTCATCTGGCACCGCCATCATCCTCTCTGGTCGAGGAGGGCATGCCCATCGCCGGCTTTGACTGGAGCGCGACGCCTTTGGGGGCGTTGACCTCCTGGCCGCCCACCCTGCGGATCGCCGTCGACATGGTACTGATGTCACCGTTTCCCTGTGCGTTGGTCTGGGGGGCGGCCCTGACAGTCATACACAACGATGCCTACCAGGCCCTGCTGGGCGGTGCTGTCGACCACCAGGGGCGTGCCTTCGACGCGCTCTGGGAGCAATCCTGGGAGAGCATGGGGGCAACCGTCTTCAAGGTGTTGCAGGGGCAGGGTAGCCTGATCGAGGATGCCCCATTGCTGGTGAATCGAGAGGGTATCGCGGCGACCGCGTGGGTCACTGGCTGCTTCTCGCCCATCCGCGACGATCAGGGCGTGGTTGCCGGATTCCTCCACGCGCTGATAGAGACCACTGCCAGTGTCGGGGCCAGCCACGAATGGCGCGAGCTGGCGCAGTCCTTCGAAGCGCGCCTGGTGCAGTACCTGGCCGATCCAGAACATACCTGGCAGTTGTCGCCCGATGTGATGCTGATGCTCGAGGCCGATCTGCGCGTGCGCACAGCCAACCCTGCCTGGGATCGGCTTCTGGGCTGGGGTGAGGCAGCGCAGTTGCAAGTCACCCTGCCCGAGTTGTTCCATCCCGCGGACCGTACCGAAGCGCAGCTGGCGCTGATGGCGCTTGTCCAGGGGCGCGGCGCGCCGCCCTTCGAGGGGCGGGTTCGCCATAGCGACGGCCATTACTGCTGGTTCCGTTGGGTCGGCAACGCTAATCAGGCATTGCCGACGCTGGTGGGGAGGGACATCACCGAGGACCGCAATGCGGTCCAGCGCCTGGCCGAGGCGGCAGTGCGCGACAGCCAGCGCATGGAGGGTGTTGTAAAGGTGGCGGGCGGGTTGGCGCACGAAATGAACAACGTACTGTCCGGCGTCGGTAGCAGCCTGGAATTGCTCGAGCGACGCCTCGCCCAAGGGCGGATGGACCGCGTGGAAGAGTATGTGCGGATGGCCCGGGAATGCGCCCAGCGAGCCATCGGCCTGACCCAGAACCTGCTGGCCTTTGCGCGTAGCCAACCCTTGGCGCCCAATCCACTGAACATCAACCACCTGCTGCAGGACGCGGAGCCGATACTGCGTCAGACCCTGGGCTATGAGATAGACCTGAACATGCAGCTGGATGTGGCGCCCTGGCCTTTACAGGTCGACCCGGATACGTTGCGCAACGCCCTCCTGCATCTGTGCAGCAACGCACGCGATGCCTGCCTGGGCAAGGGCAGGCTGACGATCCGCACCGCCAACGAACGGATGGCACTGCCCTGCGAGGGGGCGGCAGCCTTGCTGCCGGGGGACTATGTCATGCTGCAGGTCGAGGACGATGGCCATGGCATGAGTCGCGAGGACCTGGCAAGGGTATTTGAACCGTTCTTCACCACCAAGCCCCTGGGGCAGGGGGCAGGCCTGGGGCTGCCAATGGTGCATGGCTTCGTGCAGCAGTCGGGCGGCCAGATGTGGATCGAGTCGACGATCGACCAAGGTACCCGGGTCGTGATGATGTTCCCACGCTACCAGGGGATATTGCCGGAGAGTCCCGCTCGGGATGCATTGCCGCGACAGGTCCAGGGTGAACGATTGTTGCTGGTCGATGATGAAGAAAACCTGCGCGGCCTGATAGAGGAGGCGCTGGTCGATTGTGGCTTCGAGGTGTGTGCTGTGCCCGATGCCAACAGCGCGCTGGGGCAGTTCAGGCATGCAGGGCCGTTTGATCTGGTGATCACCGATATCGGTCTGCCGGGGGGCTTCAGCGGCCGCCAGGTGGCCAAGGCGCTGCGCATGATCGAGCCCGAACAGAAGATCCTGTTCATCACTGGCTTCACCGCCGATCCGGTGGAGCAGGCCCTGCTCGACCAGCCGGGCACGGCATTGATGTTCAAGCCGTTCTCGCTGCAGAAGCTGGTGGTGCAGATTCAGCACATGCTGCGGGCCTGAGGCCGGCGATCACAGCCCCTGCTGCAGGAAAGGGTCGTCCGGGTTCTGCCGCTCCAGCTCGGCCAGCAGGACCTGGACATTCTGCAATTGGCCGGTTTCCTTCCAGTACTCGATCAGCAGTACCCGCACCCGGCGATTGGCCGGTTGACGGTTGAGCACGGTTTCCAGCTGCTTTTGCGCGGCATCGAGCTGTTCCAGCTGGTGCAGGGTGATGGCCAGGGTGTAGCGATAATCGTTGTTTTCCGGTTCCAGCTCGACAGCCCGCGAGAGGGCGAGCAGGGCGTATTCCTGCTGCTCATGGCGGGTCAGCCACAGGCCCAGTTCGTATTGCAGGAACGCCGAGTCCGGGCGCAGTGCCAGGGCCTTGGCGAGCACCTCGCGGGAGGCGTCGTGCTGGCCCTGTTGCTCCAGCAGGCGGACCTGGGTGGCCAGGGTGTCCAGGCCTTCAGGGGCCAAGGCCAGGCTGCGCTGCAGGGCCCGGGAGGCTGCTTCGTAGGCTTGTTCATGCATGTATAGCCGGGCCAGGTGCAGCTGGGCGGCGGCGTCGTCGGGCTGTTGTTCCAGGGTCTGCTCGTACTGCTCCAGGGTATCCTGCAAGGGGCCGAAGTACAGGCCGATGGCGTCGGGGTCGAGACCTAGCAGGGCGTCCACCGTGGCGAAGCGCACGCTTTGCTCGTCATCTTCCAGCAATGGACCCAGCACCAGGCTGCGCTGGGCCGCCGGCAACAGCCGGCGGATACTGGTGATAGCGGCGCGGCGTACCAGCGGGTCGGCGTGCTCAAGGTCCTGGCTGGCCAGTTTCAACGCCTGTGGCGAGGGGTAGTTGGGCAGTTCGGCATGCAGCGCGGCGCGACGGATGGGGGGCAGGTCGTCGCGTTGCAACTGCTGGTACAACACCCGCGCAGCGCCCGGCAGGCCATCGTGTGCCTGGCGCAGGGCCTTGGCGTAGCTGTGGGGCGGCAGGCTGGGCGGTGCGGGCTGGCGGTCACGCCACAGGTAACCGATCGCCGCGGGCAGCACGAGTAACAGCAACAGGGCGATCAGGAGAGGGCGACGTCTGGGCATCTCGCGGTCCGGGGTGGCATTACGGCAGAGCTTGGGGCAGGCAGGTGGCAAATGCAACGACCAGGGTGCGATCCTGGGGCCGCGCCGCGGGGCAAAATCCGTGTGCTGCGGGTTCGGCCTTGCAAACCTGCAGGGTCTCCTTGCACATCGGTGATGTTCCTCGTGGCGCTCTGCGGTTATCCTCGCCTGAGCCTTTCCTGAACTGTCCTGATCTCCAAGGAGCTGCACGCTGTGTTCAAACATGTCGATGCCTATGCCGGCGACCCGATCCTCTCGCTGATGGAAACCTTCAAGGCCGACCCGCGCGCCGCCAAGGTCAACCTGAGTATCGGTCTGTACTACGACGAAGCCGGCGTGGTGCCGCAGCTGGCGGCGGTGGCTGAGGTGGAGAAACGCCTGGCCGGCCAGCCCCATGAAGCCTCGCTGTACCTGCCGATGGAAGGCCTGGCCGCTTACCGCCAGGCGATCCAGGCGTTGCTGTTCGGCGCCGAGCACCCGGCCGTCGCCGCTGGTCGCGTGGCCACCGTGCAGACCGTCGGCGGCTCGGGCGCGCTGAAAGTCGGTGCCGACTTCCTCAAGCGTTACTTCCCAGGCTCCGAGGTCTGGGTGAGCAACCCGACCTGGGACAACCACCGGGCAATCTTCGAAGGTGCGGGCTTCAAGGTGCACACCTACCCGTACTTCGACCCGGACACCCGTGGCGTCGACTTCGCCGGCATGCTGGCCAGCCTGCAGGCCTTGCCGCAGAACAGCGTGGTCCTGCTGCATCCGTGCTGCCACAACCCCACCGGCGTTGACCTGGACCAGCAGCAGTGGCAACAGGTGGTCGAAGTGGTCAAGGCGCGCCAGTTGATCCCCTTCCTCGATATCGCCTACCAGGGCTTCGGCGAAGGCCTGGTCGAAGACGCTTATGCGATCCGCGAAATGGCCCGTGCCGGCGTGCCTTGCCTGGTCAGCAACTCGTTCTCGAAGATCTTCTCGCTGTACGGCGAGCGGGTAGGGGGCTTGTCGGTGGTCTGCGACGATGCCGCCACCGCTTCCAGCGTGCTTGGCCAGCTCAAGGCCACCGTGCGCCGCAACTACTCCAGCCCACCCGCTTTCGGCGCCCAGCTGGTGGCCGGCGTGCTGGGTGACGCCGCGCTCAACGCCCAATGGGCCGCGGAAGTTGAAGCAATGCGCAAGCGCATCCTCGACATGCGCCAGGGGCTGGTCGACCTGCTCGGCGAGTTGCTGCCAGGCCAGGACTTCCAGTTCTTCCTGCGCCAGCGCGGCATGTTCAGCTATACCGGCTTCAGCGTGGAACAGGTGCGTCGCCTGCGTGACGAGTTCGGCGTGTACCTGATCGACAGTGGTCGGGTGTGCATGTCCGGCCTGCGCCCGGCCAACCTGCGCCAGGTGGCCGAGGCGTTTGCCGCCGTTCAGCGGTAACCTGCCTGGGGCCGCTTTGCGGCCCTTTCGCTGGCGCCGGCTCCCACCCCTATCGCCTGCATTGCCTCTTTGAGTCCCTGTGAGGTCCGGCTTGCGGTGGCGACAAACCGCGGCGAAAGGGCTGCGTAGCCCCATCCAGCACAACCTGCTTGTAAAGACAAGTGCAACCGTCCCTCGGGCGGGGCTTCCCCAAGTGCAACCTTTGCATGCACAATCGCGCCCCTCTTCCCCGGTTGAGTTGGGCGAATCGTCTATTTCGCCATTCTCAGCCTGTTGCAGTCTTGCGAGTGGAGCTTCACCCGGAATGAATGAGCAGGCCCCAAGCGTTGAACAACGCTTTGTAGAATCGACCCCCGCCACCCTCGGTAGCTGGTCGCGTCAAGACACCACCTGGATGCTGGGCCTGTTCGGCACGGCCATCGGCGCCGGAACCCTGTTCCTGCCCATCAACGCCGGCCTTGGCGGTTTCTGGCCGCTGCTGGTCCTGGCCTTGCTGGCCTTCCCCATGACCTACTTCGCCCACCGCGGGCTGACCCGTTTCGTGCTCTCGGGCAGCAAGGGCGGCGATATCACCGACGTGGTCGAGGAGCATTTCGGCATCACCGCCGGTGCGCTGATCACTGTCCTGTACTTCTTCGCCATCTTCCCGATCCTGCTGATCTACAGCGTGGCGCTGACCAACACCGTCAGCAGCTTCATGGAGCACCAACTGCATATCGCGCCGCCGCCGCGGGCGATCCTGTCGTTCGTGCTGATCCTCGGCCTGCTGGCGATCGTGCGCTGCGGCGAACAGGCCACGGTCAAGGTCATGAGCCTGCTGGTGTACCCGTTCATCGTCGCCCTGGCGCTGCTGGCCCTGTACCTGGTGCCGCACTGGACCGGTGGTATCCTCGACACCGCCACCCAGGTGCCGTCCGGCTCGGCTTTCCTGCACACCGTGTGGCTGGCCATTCCGGTGATGGTGTTCTCGTTCAACCATTCGCCGATCATCTCGGCCTTTGCCGTTGATCAGAAGCGTCGCTACGCCGAGCACGCCGACGAGCGCAGTGGTCAGATCCTGCGCCGCGCCCATCTGCTGATGGTACTGATGGTGCTGTTCTTCGTGTTCAGCTGCGTGCTGACCTTGAGCAGCGCCCAGTTGGCTGAAGCCAAGGCGCAGAACCTGTCGATCCTGTCCTACCTGGCCAACCACTTCGAGCAGCCGGCCATCGCTTTCGCCGCGCCGCTGATCGCCTTCATCGCCATCGCCAAGTCGTTCCTGGGCCACTACATCGGTGCCAGCGAAGGCCTCAAGGGCATGATCGTCAAGACCGGCATGCGTCCGGGCGCCAAGGCCCTGGACCGCATCGTTGCCGCGCTGATGCTGGTGGTGTGCTGGATCGTCGCCACCCTCAACCCGAGCATCCTCGGCATGATCGAATCCCTCGGCGGCCCGATCATCGCGGTACTGCTGTTCCTGATGCCGATGTACGCCATCCGCCGGGTGCCATCGATGCGCAAGTACAGTGGTGCGCTGTCCAACGTGTTTGTGGTGGTGGTCGGCCTGGTGGCCTTGACTTCGGTGGTGTACGGCCTGCTGGCCTGATACGTCGTTCAAAGCAGTGTGCCCGGATGGTTTGTCGCGATCCGGGCATTTTTTTGTCCACAGGAATTGTCAGGCAATACAACAATTTCATGTTTGCTTATAGGCACTTGCGCGGCTTCATGCTTAACTCGAGGTCTTTTTCCAAACCCGCATAAGGATTTCCGCCATGGCTCAAGTGACTCTCAAAGGCAACCCGGTTCAAGTCAAAGGCGAACTGCCGAAAGCTGGCGCCCAGGCACCTGCCTTCTCCCTGGTGGCTGGCAACCTGGCCGATACGTCGTTGAAGGACTTCGCCGGCAAGCGCAAGGTGCTGAACATTTTCCCAAGCGTCGACACCCCGACCTGCGCCACCTCCGTGCGCAAGTTCAACGCCCAGGCCAATGACGTGGCCAACACCGTGGTGCTGTGCATCTCCGCCGACCTGCCGTTCGCCCAGGCGCGCTTCTGCGGTGCTGAAGGCCTGGAGAACGTGAAGAACCTGTCGACCCTGCGTGGCCGCGAGTTCCTGGAAAACTACGGCGTGGCCATCGCCGATGGTCCGCTGGCCGGCCTGGCCGCCCGCGCCGTGGTGGTGCTTGACGAAAACGACAAGGTGCTGCACAGCGAGCTGGTGGGCGAAATCGCCGACGAGCCGAACTACGAGGCGGCGCTGGCTGTCTTGAAGTAAGTGTTCGCCGGCTTGCCGGCGAACCAGGTAACACCCGGTAACGGCCTGGACCCTGTTCCAGGCCGTTTTCATTTAAAGTTCACGCCTTTGCCAACGTCAGCCGAAGGTAAAGCACTGGTAAAGCCCCTTTGCTAAAACGATGCCAGTGCTTATCGTTCACGCTCTCCACGCCGTCATTCTCTGAACAAGGTTCGTTCGACCCATGCAAGCCTCCAATTCCCGTTCCCCTCGTCGCTGGCTGTTCGGCCTGCTGATCCTGCTGCTGGTGGCCCTGCTGGCCTGGTGGCTGTGGCCCGCAACGACCGCCCATAAAGAGGGTGAAGGGCATCGCCCGGGCAAAGGCATGGGTGGGCGGCCGGGTTTCGGCGCCTCCACCGAAGCGGTGCCGGTGCGCGTCGAGCCTGCGCGGGTGGGTGACTTCCCGCTGTACTACAAGGCCCTTGGCACCGTGACCGCGACCAACACGGTCAATGTGCGCAGCCGGGTGGCTGGCGAGCTGGTGAAGATTCATTTCAAGGAGGGCCAGCAGGTCAAGGCCGGCGACCTGCTCGCCGAGATCGACCCGCGCAGCTACCGTATCGCCCTGCAGCAGGCCGAAGGCACCTTGGCGCAGAACCAGGCTCAACTGAAGAACGCCCAGGTCGACCTGGCTCGTTATAAAGGCCTGTATGCCGAAGACAGCATCGCCAAGCAGACCCTGGACACCGCCGAGGCACAGGTCGGGCAATTCCAAGGGCTGGTCAAGACCAACCAGGCGCAGGTCAACGACGCGCGCCTGAACCTGGAGTTCACCCAGATCCGTGCGCCGATCAGCGGTCGCCTGGGCCTGCGCCAGCTGGACGTGGGCAACCTGGTCGCCGCCAACGACACCACGGCGCTGGTGGTCATCACCCAGACCGAGCCGATCAGTGTCGCCTTCACGTTGCCGGAAACCCAGCTCGACACCGTGCTCGCCCGCTACCGCAGTGGCGCCAGCCTGCGGGTGGAAGCCTGGGATCGTGGCGATCAGAAGCTGCAGTCCACCGGCGTGCTGGGCAGCCTCGACAACCAGATCGACACCGCCACCGGCACCCTGAAGTTCAAGGGCACCTTCCAGAACGCCGACCATGCCCTGTTCCCCAACCAGTTCGTCAATGTGCGCCTGCTGGCCGACACCCTGAAGCAGGTGGTACTGGCCCCGGCCGCGGCCATCCAGTTCGGCAATGACGGCACCTTCGCCTATGTGGTCAACGCCGAGAGCACGATCAACATCCGCCCGCTCAAGGTCGGTGCCAGCGATGGTGAGAACAGTGTGATCGTCGAGGGCCTGGCCGCCGGTGACCGCCTGGTGCTGGAAGGCACCGACCGCCTGCGCGAAGGCTCCAAGGTCGAGGTGGTCGAAGACAGCTCGCAAGTGCCGACCACCCCCGGCCAGCATCTGCAGGGGCAGGGCGCCAAGGGCTCGGCGCAGGCCGGTGAACCAGGCTCCAAGGCGGGCGCATGAACCTCTCGCGCCTGTTCATCCTGCGGCCGGTCGCCACCACGCTGAGCATGCTGGCCATCGTCCTGGCCGGCCTGATCGCCTACAAACTGCTGCCGGTGGCGGCCTTGCCCCAGGTCGATTACCCGACCATCCGCGTCATGACCCTGTACCCCGGCGCCAGCCCCCAGGTCATGACCAGCGCCGTCACCGCACCTCTGGAGCGTCAGTTCGGGCAGATGCCGGGCCTCGAGCAGATGGCCTCGACCAGCTCCGGCGGCGCCTCGGTGCTGACCCTGCGCTTCAACCTCGACATGAACATGGATGTCGCCGAACAGCAGGTACAGGCCGCGATCAACGCCGCCAGCAACCTGCTGCCCAGCGACCTGCCGGCGCCGCCGGTGTACAACAAGGTCAACCCGGCCGACACACCGGTACTGACCCTGGCCATTTCCTCCAAGACCATGCCACTGCCCAAGCTCAACGACCTGGTCGATACCCGCGTGGCGCAGAAGATCGCGCAGATCAGCGGCGTCGGCATGGTCAGTATCGCCGGTGGCCAGCGCCAGGCCGTGCGGATCAAGGTCAACGTCGACGCGCTGGCCGCCAACGGCCTCAACCTGGACGACGTGCGCACCCTGATCGGCGCCTCCAACGTCAACCAGCCCAAGGGCAACTTCGACGGCCCGACCCGGGTGTCGATGCTCGACGCCAACGACCAGCTGCGCTCGCCGGCCGAATACGCCAATCTCATCCTCAAGTACAACAATGGCGCGCCGCTGCGCCTGAAGGACGTCGCCGAGATCGTCGACGGCGCCGAGAACGAGCGCCTGGCCGCCTGGGCCAACCAGAACGAGGCGGTGCTGCTGAACATCCAGCGCCAGCCCGGCGCCAACGTCATCGAGGTGGTCGACCGGATCAAGGAGCTGCTGCCGTCGATCACCGACAACCTGCCGGCGGGCCTCGACGTCAGCGTCCTCACCGACCGTACCCAGACCATCCGCGCCGCCGTGCGCGACGTGCAGCACGAGTTGCTGTTCGCCATTGCCCTGGTGGTGATGGTGACCTTCCTGTTCCTGCGCCGGGTCTCGGCCACGATCATCCCGTCGATCGCCGTGCCGCTGTCGCTGATCGGCACCTTCGGGGTGATGTACCTGGCCGGTTTCTCGGTCAACAACCTCACGCTGATGGCCCTGACCATCGCCACCGGTTTCGTGGTGGACGATGCCATCGTCATGCTGGAGAACATCTCCCGGCATATAGAAGAGGGCGAGACACCGCTGCAGGCCGCGCTCAAGGGCGCGAAACAGATCGGTTTCACCCTGATCTCGCTGACCTTCTCGCTGATCGCGGTATTGATCCCGCTGCTGTTCATGGCCGACGTGGTCGGGCGGCTGTTCCGCGAGTTCGCCATCACCCTGGCGGTGGCCATCCTGATTTCCCTGGTGGTGTCGCTGACCTTGACGCCGATGATGTGCGCCCGGCTGCTCAAGCGCGAGCCCGAGGAGGAGCAGCAGGGCCGCTTCTACCGTGCCAGCGGCGCCTGGATCGACTGGCTGATCAAGCACTACGCCAGTGCCCTCACCTGGGTGCTCAAGCGCCAGCCGTTGACGCTGCTGGTGGCTGTGGCAACCCTGGCGCTGACCGTTGTGCTCTACCTGATGGTGCCCAAGGGCTTCTTCCCGGCCCAGGACACCGGGGTCATCCAGGGGATTTCCGAGGCGCCGCAGTCGACCTCGTTCGCCGCCATGAGTCAACGCCAGCAGGCCCTGACCGAGGTGATCCTGCAGGACCCGGCGGTGCAGAGCCTGTCTTCGTACATCGGTGTGGATGGTGACAACGCCACCCTCAACAGCGGCCGTTTGCTGATCAACCTCAAGCCCCATGGCGAGCGCGACGTGACGGCAGCCGAGGTGATCAGCAGGTTGCAGCCGCAGCTCGACAAACTGGTCGGCATCCGCCTGTTCATGCAGCCGGTGCAGGACCTGAGCATCGAAGATCGGGTCAGCCGCACCCAGTACCAGTTCAGCCTCAGCTCCCCGGATGCCGACATGCTTGCCGAGTGGAGCGGCAAGCTGGTGCAGGCACTGAAGGACCGCCCGGAGCTGCAGGACGTGGCCAGCGATCTGCAGGACAAGGGCCTGCAGGTGTACCTGGTGATCGACCGCGACATGGCCAGCCGCCTCGGCATCACCGTGGCGCAGATCACCAACGCCCTGTACGACGCCTTCGGCCAGCGGCAGATCTCGACCATCTACACCCAGGCCAGCCAGTACCGCGTGGTGCTGCAGTCGCAGACCGCGGCCAGCCTCGGCCCGCAGGCCCTGGAAGCGGTCCACGTCAAGGCCGCCGACGGCGGCCAGGTGCGCCTGTCGGCCCTGGCGCGCATCGAGCAGCGCCAGGCCCAGCTGGCCATCTCGCACATCGGCCAGTTCCCGGCGGTGATGATGTCGTTCAACCTGGCCCATGGCGCGTCCCTGGGCGAGGCGGTCAAGGTGATCGAGCAGGTGCAGCAGGACATCGGCATGCCGATCGGCGTGCAGACCCGTTTCCAGGGCGCCGCCGAGGCGTTCCAGGCTTCGCTGTCGAGTACCCTGCTGCTGATCCTTGCCGCCGTGGTGACCATGTACATCGTGCTCGGCGTGCTCTACGAGAGCTACATCCACCCGGTGACCATCCTCTCGACGTTGCCTTCGGCGGCGGTAGGTGCGTTGCTTGCGCTGCTGCTGAGCGGCAACGACCTGGGCATGATCGCCATTATCGGCATCATCCTGCTGATCGGCATCGTCAAGAAGAACGCAATCATGATGATCGACTTCGCCCTCGAGGCCGAGCGTCATCAGGGCATGAGCCCGAGTGATGCGATCTACCAGGCTGCGCTGCTGCGTTTCCGGCCGATCCTGATGACCACCCTGGCTGCGCTGTTCGGCGCGGTGCCGCTGATGCTCGCCACCGGTTCCGGCGCCGAGCTGCGCCAGCCGCTGGGCCTGGTGATGGTCGGCGGCCTGTTGGTGAGTCAGGTGCTGACCCTGTTCACCACGCCGGTCATCTACCTGTACTTTGACCGCCTGGCACGTCGCTGGCGCCCGGTTGACGATGCGCGGCAGGCCGAAGCATGAACCTGTCCGGACCGTTCATTCGCCGGCCAGTGGCCACCATGCTGCTGAGCCTGGCGATCATGTTGCTGGGCGGGGTGAGTTTTGGCCTGCTGCCGGTGTCGCCGCTGCCGCAGATGGATTTCCCGGTGATCGTGGTGCAGGCCAGCCTGCCTGGGGCCAGTCCCGAGGTCATGGCGTCCACCGTGGCCACGCCGCTGGAGCGCAAGCTCGGCGCCATTGCCGGCGTCACTACCCTGACCAGCAGTTCCAACCAGGGCTCGACCCGGGTGATCATCGGCTTCGAGCTGGGCCGCGACATCGATGGCGCGGCACGCGAGGTGCAGGCAGCGATCAACGCCACTCGCAACCTGCTGCCCAGCGGCATGCGCAGCATGCCCACCTACAAGAAGATCAACCCGTCCCAGGCGCCGATCATGGTGCTGTCACTGACCTCGCAGGTGCTGTCCAAGGGCAAGCTGTACGACCTGGCCGACACCATCCTGTCCCAGAGCCTGTCGCAGGTCAGCGGGGTAGGGGAAGTGCAGATCGGCGGCAGTTCGCTGCCGGCGGTGCGCATCGAGCTCGAGCCGCAGTTGCTCAACCAGTACGGCCTGTCCCTGGACGATGTGCGCACCGCCGTGGCCAATGCCAACCAGCGCCGGCCCATGGGCTTCGTCGAGGACAGCGAACGTAACTGGCAGGTACGCGCCAACGACCAGCTGGAGCAGGCCGAGGACTACAAACCCATCGTCATCCGCCAGCAGAATGGCTCGATCCTGCGCCTGTCGGACGTGGCCAAGGTCAGCGATGGCGTGGAGAACCGCTACAACAGCGGCTTCTTCAACGACGAGAGCGCGGTGCTGCTGGTGGTCAACCGCCAGACCAACGCCAACATCATCCAGACCGTCGAGCAGATCAAGGCCGAGCTGCCGGCGTTGCAGTCGCTGCTGCCGGCCAGTGTCAAGCTCAACGTGGCCATGGACCGTTCGCCGGTGATCAAGGCCACCCTGAAGGAGGCCGAGCACACCTTGCTGATCGCCGTGGTGCTGGTGATCCTGGTGGTCTACCTGTTCCTCGGCAACTTCCGCGCCTCGCTGATTCCGAGCCTGGCGGTGCCAGTGTCGCTGGTGGGCACCTTCGCGGTCATGTACCTGTGCGGATTCTCGCTGAACAACCTGTCGCTGATGGCGCTGATCCTTGCCACCGGCCTGGTGGTGGACGATGCCATCGTGGTGCTGGAGAACATCTCCCGGCATATCGAGAAGGGCGAGAGCCCGATGCGGGCCGCCTACAAGGGCGCGCAGGAGGTCGGTTTCACCCTGCTGTCGATGAACGTCTCGCTGGTGGCGGTGTTCGTCTCCATCCTGTTCATGGGCGGGATCGTGCGCGGGTTGTTCAAGGAGTTCTCGATCACCCTGGCGGCGGCGATCATCGTCTCGCTGGTGGTGTCGCTGACGCTGACGCCGATGCTCTGCTCGCGCTGGCTCAAGGTCCATGGCCCGCAGCAGCAGACCCGCCTGCAACGCTGGAGCGACCGTATCCACCAGCGCATGGTCGCCGGCTACGACCGGAGCCTGGGCTGGGCGCTGCGCCACAGGCGCCTGACCCTGCTCAGCCTGCTGGCCACCATTGTGCTCAACATCGCCCTGTACGTGGTGGTGCCCAAAACCCTGATGCCGCAGCAGGACACCGGCCAGCTGCAAGGCTTCATCCGCGGCGACGACGGCCTGTCGTTCACCGTGATGCAGCCGAAGATGGAAATCTACCGCCGCGCCCTGCTCGCGGACCCGGCCGTGGAGAGCGTCGCCGGCTTCATCGGCGGCAACAGCGGCACCAACAATGCCTTCGTGCTGGTGCGCCTGAAGCCGATCGGCGAGCGCAAGGAAAATGCGCAGAAGGTGATCGATCGCCTGCGCAAGGATTTGCCGAAGATCCCTGGCGGGCGTCTGTACCTGATGGCTGACCAGGACCTGCAACTCGGCGGCGGCGGTCGCGACCAGACCACCTCGCAGTACCTCTATACCCTGCAGAGCGGTGACCTGGCCGCTCTGCGCGAGTGGTTCCCAAAGGTTGCCGCCGAGCTGCGCAAACTGCCCGAGCTGACCGCCATCGATGCCAACGACGGCGCCGGCACCCAGCAGGTGACCCTCGTGGTCGACCGTGACCAGGCCAAGCGCCTGGGCATCGACATGGACATGGTCACCGCAGTGCTCAACAATGCCTACAGCCAGCGGCAGATCTCGACCATCTACGACAGCCTCAACCAGTACCAGGTGGTGCTGGAGATCAACCCGAAATACGCCTGGGACCCAAGTACCCTGGAGCAAGTGCAGGTGATCACTGCCGATGGCGCCCGGGTGCCACTGTCCACCTTCGCCCGCTACGAGAACAGCCTGGCCAACGACCGCGTCAGCCACGAAGGGCAGTTCGCCTCCGAGGACATCTCGTTCGATGTCGCCGAAGGCTACAGCCCTGACCAGGCCCTGGCCGCGCTGGAGCGGGCGGTGGCCAAGCTCGGCCTGCCCGAGTCGGTGATCGCCAGGCTCGGTGGCGATGCCGACGCGTTCACCAAGACCGCCGAAGGCCAGCCGTTCATGATTCTTGGCGCCCTGGTGCTGGTATACCTGGTGCTGGGCATTCTCTATGAGAGCTACATCCACCCACTGACGATCCTCTCCACTCTGCCTTCGGCCGGGGTCGGCGCCTTGTTGGCGCTGTACCTGACCGGTGGCGAATTCAGCCTGATCTCGCTGCTGGGGCTGTTTCTGCTGATCGGCGTGGTGAAGAAGAACGCCATCCTGATGATCGACCTGGCCCTGCAGCTGGAGCGCCATGAAGGCCTGTCACCGGAGGAGTCGATCCGCCGTGCCTGCCTGCTGCGCCTGCGGCCGATCCTGATGACCACCCTGGCCGCGATCCTCGGCGCGCTGCCGCTGCTGCTCAGCCGCGCCGAGGGCGCCGAGATGCGCCAGCCGCTGGGCCTGACCATCATCGGCGGCCTGGTCTTCAGCCAGATCCTCACCCTCTACACCACGCCTGTGGTCTACCTGTACCTCGATCGCCTGCGCCACCGGTTCAACCGCTGGCGCGGCGTGCGCACCGACGCTGCCCTGGATACCCCGCTATGAACTTTGCCCACACCCGAATCCATCGTGCCCTCAGGCTGCTGACCCAAGGGCGCGGCTCGCGCCTGGTCAGCGCCGGGTTGTGCGTGGCCATGCTCAGCGCCTGTACCTTGAGTCCGGACTATCACCGCCCGGAGATCAGCACCCCGGCGCAGTTCAAGCAGGCCCAGGGCTGGACCCAGGCCAACCCGTCCGATGCCATCGCCCGCGGGGCTTGGTGGGAGCTGTATGGCGACAAACAGCTCGATGCCCTGGTGGAAGAGCTCAACCGCAGCAACCAGACGGTGGCGCAGTACGAGGCGCAGTACCGCCAGGCCCAGGCACTGGTGCGCAGCAGCCGCGCCGCGCTGTTCCCCTCGTTGAACCTCACCGCTGGCAAGAACCGTTCGGCCCAGGGCACCGGGAGCTCCAGCTCGAGCCTATCGAACAACAGTAGCGGCATCCGCAACACCTACAACGCGCAACTCGGCGTGAGCTGGGAAATCGACCTGTGGGGCAAGCTGCGTGAAGCCATGAACGCCAACGAAGCCAGTGCCGACGCCAGCTTGGCCGATATGGCGGCCATTCGCCTGAGCCAGCAGTCGGAACTGGTGCAGAATTACCTGCAACTGCGGGTGATCGACGCGCAGAAACGCTTGCTCGATGCCACGGTAGCGGCCTATGAGCGGTCATTGAAGATGAACGAGAACCAGTACCGCGCCGGGGTTGCCGGGCCAGATGCCGTAGCCCAGGCGCGTACCCAGCTCAAGAGCACCCAGGCCGACCTGATCGACCTGGCCTGGCAGCGCGCGCAGTATGAGAACGCCATTGCCGTGTTGATGGGCAAGGCACCGGCCGACTTCGCCCTGGCGGCGACCCGCGACATTCCGGCGTTGCCGCAGGTGCCGGTGTCGCTACCGTCGCAGTTGCTCGAGCGCAGGCCCGACATCGCCTCGGCCGAGCGCAAGGTCATGGCGGCCAACTCCAATATCGGCGTCTCCCGGGCAGCGTACTTCCCCGACCTGTCCCTGAGCATGAATGGCGGGTACTCCAGTAGCAGTTTCAACAACTGGATCGAGCTGCCCAACCGCTACTGGTCCGTCGGCCCGCAGTTGGCGTTGACGCTGTTCGATGCCGGCAAGCGCAGCGCCGAGGTGGACCGCACCGTGGCGGTGTACGACCAGACCGTGGCGCAGTACCGGCAGACGGTGCTGGATGGCTTCAAGGAGGTGGAGAACTACCTGGTGCAGCTCAAGGTGTACGGCGACGAAGCCGTTGTCCGGCAGGAAGCGCTCGAGGCGGCGCGGGAGTCGTTGCGCTTGACCGAGAACCAGTACAAGGCCGGGTTGATCGGTTACCTGGACGTGGTGAACGTGCAGACCACGGCGCTGAGCAGTGAACGCAGCGTGTTGACGCTGTTGCAGGGGCGGCTGGTGGCGAGCGTGCAGTTGATCGCGGCGCTGGGCGGTGGCTGGGATGCCCGGACGGAGTTGGCCGAGCAGTGACCTGCTGTTGGCGACTTTGCCCGTGACGCTGTACCGCATCACAGTTCGCCACATGGCACGTGGCGTTCGGCCATTTCTCGTGCAAACTGTGTAAGGCCACGTCGTCGGTGGCGTAATCCATTGCACGAGGAGCGCCATGAGCGGACGTTGTCTGGGCCTGTCTGTGTGGTTGTCGTGCCTGCTGGCCGTGGTTCCACTGCGCGGCTTTGCCGCGGACAACTGCCAGCACCTCACCGCCACCGGCAACCCGGAGTACCCACCTTATCTCTGGCGCGACCCGCATAACCCCGCGCAACTGATCGGCGCCAATGCCGACTTGCTGAAGCAGGTGGCCAAGGACCTCGGCCTGGTGGTGGATGTGATGTATGTCGGGCCGTGGTCCAGGGCGCAGGAGGAAGTGAGCAGCGGGCGCATCGACATGCTGGCCGGCTACTTTCGCACCCAGGCGCGCGAACTGCTGACCGACTTCATCAGCCCGCCATTCCTGTTCAATTCCAGCGTGGTCTGGGTGCGCAAGGGCGAAGGCTTCGCCTACAGCGACTGGTCCGACCTGAAAGGGCGACGAGGCGGGACGCTGGTCAACAACAGCCATGGCCAGGCGTTCGACGACTACGCCCGGGCGCAGCTCGACCTCGAAGCGGTGCCCAGCGTTACCCAGGCTTTCCAGAAGCTGCTGCTCAAGCGCAGCGACTACGTGATCTTCGAGCAGTACCCCGGCATGGCCCTGGCGCGCGCGCTGGGCAAGGAAAAGGAACTGGAGGTACTTGAGCCGCCGGTGTCCAGCGAAGGGCTGTACCTGGCGCTATCGCACAAGTCGGGTTGCAACCAGCCGGCGCTGCGCGAAGCGCTGGCGCGCAAGATGCGGGAGCTGGTGGCGGGGCCCTTGCCCGAGCAGCTGGTGGCCGAGAACCTGGAGCGCTGGCAGCGTCAGCAGGCCGGCAAGTGAAGCGATTGCGTCATTAGTCGGCACCCTGTCCGATGCCTTTGATCTAAGGCCACGTTCTCTTGGGCCTATGCTGTTGTGGCGAAACCCCATCCTTGTTTTCTCGCGAAGGTATTCTCATGAGCCAGCCTACTGTCGTGCTTGTACACGGTTTTTGGGGCGGGGCCGCCCACTGGGGAAAGGTGATTGTCGAGCTGGCGCGCAAGGGCATCAAAGACGTGCGCGCCGTGGAGCTGCCTCTGACGTCCTTGGCCGACGATGCCGAGCGTACCCGCAAGATGGTGGCGCAGGCGCCAGGCGAGGTGCTGCTGGTAGGGCACTCTTATGGTGGGGCGGTAATCACCGAGGCCGGCAACGCCGCGAACGTGAAGGGACTGGTCTTTATCGCGGCCTTTGCCCCAGACGCGGGTGAAAGCCCTGGTGGGCTGACACAGCAGCATCCACCCATCGCGGTAGCGAACCTTGCGCCGGACAGCGATGGCTATCTGTGGATCAAGGCCGACAAGTTCCACGAAAGCTTTTGCCAGGATCTGTCGGTTGATGAGGCATGGGTCATGGCGGTGACGCAGAAGGCGCCGCTGGCGAGTACCTTCGCTGACACCATCAGCGACCCGGCCTGGAAGCACAGGCCCTCGTGGTATCAGATTTCCAGCCAGGACCACATGATCGCCCCGGTCAATCAGCAAATGATGGCCGCGCGCCTGCAGGCGCGCAAAGTCATCACCTTGGATGCCAGCCACGCGTCACTGGCTTCGCGGGCAGGTGAGGTGGCCGCGCTGATCGAAGAAGCGTTAGGGTAGTTCAGCTCTTGCACTTGGCCACGACGACCTGGCAGGTCCGCGGCGTGCCCCCGGACCTGCCGGCATAGCGCATGCAACTGTCCAGCGACTTCCTGCTCGCCATGGCCAGTGTCGGACCGAATGCCAGGCCACCTTCGCCGCTGCTGGGCAGCGCCTTGGCATAGCAGTTGGAGCCTTGGGCGGCGTAGCGGGTGCTGGCGTGCTTGTTCGAACAACCGGTCGAAAAGGACAGGGTGATGGCGAGCAGGGCGAGCGGCACTGCATGCCTGGGCAGGGTGGCCATTGCAGGCTCCGGGAACGGCGTGGTGGTGTGTTGAGCTTAGCCGGAGTCGCTTCGCTTGGCTTGGTGTTTCTCATGGTCAGGGATCTGCAGGAGGTGCCTGATCAATGGGTTTGCCCGCGATCAACGGCATCAGCAGAAGCAAACGACAAGTGGCAATATGCCTTCAGCTACTCGCGCAAAGGCTCTAACCCCTTCACTGCGGGGCTTGCGAGCGGCTTTTGGATCCATCGAGAAGCGCGAAAACCCCGTGCGTTTCAGCAAAGCTTGAGTACAATCATCGGCTTTTCCCGGGCCCCCCGGTTCGTTCCTGGACGTGCGAATGCTGATCGGTAGCTACTCCTCCTCGCTGGTGTTGATCTCGCTGTGCGTGGCCATCCTTGCCTCTTACACGGCCCTGGACCTGACCGGGCGCATTGCCACGGCCAAGGGCCGGGCGGTGTACCTGTGGATGGGCGGCGGGGCATTGGCCATGGGTATTGGCATCTGGTCGATGCACTTCATCGGCATGCTGGCGTTCAGCCTGCCCATCGAGCTGGGTTACGACACTCTGCTGACTGGCCTGTCGTTGTTGATCGCGGTGGCTTCGTCGGGCTTCGCCCTGTGGCTGGTGAGCCAGCCGAAACTACCGTGGCTGCAACTGGCCTTCGGTGCCTTGATCATGGGCACCGGCATCGCCTGCATGCACTACATGGGCATGGCCGCACTGCGCATGCAGCCGGGCATCGACTACGACCCGACGCTGTTCAGCGCCTCCCTGGCCATTGCGGTGGGCGCTTCGGCGGCGGCGCTATGGATAGCCTTCCGCCTGCGCCAGCACACGCCCTATGTACGGCAGATCCGTGGCGTGGCGGCGGTGGTGATGGGGGTCGCCATCGTCGGCATGCACTACACCGGCATGGCGGCGGCCAACTTCCCGGCGGGCAGCTTCTGCGGCGCACTGGCCACGGGGCTCGCGGGCGACGGCCTGGATTACCTGGTGCTGATCACCACCCTGGCAGTGCTGGCGGTGGCCTTGCTGACTTCGGTGCTTGACGCTCGGCTGGAGGCGCGCACGGCGGAATTGGCGCGCTCGCTGACTCTGGCCAACCAGGAACTGACCCAGCTGGCCCTGCATGACACCCTGACCGGGCTGCCCAACCGCACGCTGCTGGCCGACCGTATCGACCAGGCCGTCGGCCGCGTGGCGGAGCAGGGCGGCTGCTTCGCGCTGATGTTTATCGACCTCGACGGCTTCAAGCCCGTCAACGATGCCTTCGGCCACCATGTTGGCGACCTGCTGCTCAAGGCGGTGGCGGCGCGTTTGCGCGGCCACCTGCACAGCCAGGACACCCTGGCGCGCATCGGCGGCGACGAATTCGTGCTGCTGGTGGAGCTGGACGAGCCGGACGACGCCATGAATGTCGCGGCCAAGCAGGTCAACCTGATGGCCAGGCCGTTCCGTGTGGCCGAACACGACCTGCAGCTGTCGGCGAGCTTGGGCATCGTGCTGTATCCCGGCAATGGCCTGGACCAGCACGAACTGCTGCGCAACGCCGACGCCGCCATGTACCACGCCAAGAGCGCCGGCAAGAACGGCTACAGCTTCTTCGATGCGTCCATGAACAGTAACGCGCGCCAGCAGCTGCAACTGCTGCAGGACCTGCGCACGGCCCTGGAGCACGGCCAGTTCCGCCTGCACTACCAGCCCAAGTTCGACGCCGTGCAGCGTCTGCCCATCGGTGCCGAGGCCTTGCTGCGCTGGGAGCACCCGCAACATGGGTTGATGCTGCCGGACCGTTTCATCGGCCTGGCGGAAAAGACCGGGCTGATCATCCCGATCGGCGAGTGGGTGCTGGGTGAAGCCTGCCGGCAGATGCGCCAGTGGCTGGATCAAGGTAATGAAGGGTGGCGGATCGCGGTCAACCTGTCGGCCATTCAGTTCTGCCACGCCGGGCTGGTCGACAGTGTGGCAAGGGCGCTGGATGTAAATGACCTGCCAGCCAATCGCCTGACCCTGGAAATCACCGAGACCACCGCCATGCGCGACGCCGACGCCAGCCTGCACGTACTGCAGCGCCTGTCGGACATGGGCGTGGACCTGTCCATTGATGATTTCGGCACCGGCTACTCAAGCCTGATGTACCTCAAGCGCCTGCCGGCCAACGAACTGAAGATCGACCGTGGCTTTGTGCGGGACCTGGAGCAGGACAGCGATGATGCGGCGATCGTCTCGGCCATCGTCGCCCTCGGCCAGGCACTGGGTCTGCGCATTGTCGCCGAAGGCGTGGAAACCGACCGCCAGCAGGACTTCCTCACCCGCCTGGGTTGCGATTCGCTGCAGGGTTATCTGCTCGGCCAGCCGGTGCCGCCGGAGCAGTTCATGGCAGGGCTCCAGTCGCTCAAGGCACGCCAGGCCCAGGTAGGCTAGACCACGCTGCGCAAAGGGCTGGCAAGCAGGTCGAAGGTTTCCATCTCGGCCTCCACGGCCTCGATGATGCGCTCGACATCGGCGGCGTGCATGATGGTTGCGCAGGGGATGCCGGCAATGGCCAGCAGGGTTTCGCCGGTGGCACGGTCGAACAGCCGGGCGACCATGCTGCGCGGGGCATCCATGCTGGCTTCGAAACCCAACGGATGAAAATGCCAACGCATCACCTGGCAGGCGTTGGGGAACGTCATCTTGTTCATGCCAGCCTCCTTGTTCGTGAACGTGGTGATTGCAAAGCGGTAACAGCCTAGGCCGTCCTGGCCGTCAGGACTCTAACCTTAGCACCTGCCATGGCAGTATTCGCTGGAAAATATGGCAGATGTACTAATGCATGACGGCGGTCACAGTCCTGTCACGATGAACGGTGGGCGCGTAGGGCCAGGCAAACGTTTTCCTCGTGGGCCTGCGCCTGGCAGCCAGCAGCGCTCTGCTATGTTTACCGTCAGCGCTTTTCGGACCAGCGGTGCCGGCCGGCAGACAGGGAGACAGTCATGCGGTATTCCACGCTCACCCAACGCATCGCCGGTCACGCAGCCGCGGCCTGGGATATTCACTACCAGGCCCTTGAGCAGCGCCGCCAGGGGCGCGAGATCTTCCTGCTGTCGGTGGGCGATCCAGACTTCGACACGCCAGCCCCGGTGGTCGAGGCCGCCATTGCCAGCCTGCATCGTGGCGAAACCCATTACAGCGATGTGCGCGGCAGCCTCGCCCTGCGCCAGGCGGTGGCGCGCCATAGCCAGCAGGCCATTGACGCCGAGCGGGTGGTGGTGACCGCCGGGGCTCAGTGCGGGCTGTTCGCGACCTTCCAGTGCCTGTTCGAGGCCGATGACGAGGTGATCGTCGCCGAGCCCATGTACGTCACCTATCACACGGTATTCGGTGCCTGCGCCGCGCGCGCCGTGCAGGTGCCGGTGCGGCCGGAGCAGGGGTTCCGCCTGGACCCAGCGGCCGTGGCCCGGGCGATCACGCCGCGTACTCGCGGGCTTCTGCTCAACAGCCCGCACAACCCCACGGGGGCGGCAATCGGCCTGGCCGATCTGAAGTGCCTGGCGCGGTTGTGCGAGGAACACGACCTGTGGCTGATCTGCGACGATGTCTACCAGTCACTGCTGTACGACGGCGAGGCACCGAATCCGCTGGGCCTGCCGGGCATGGCCGAGCGCTGCGTGTCGATCGGCAGCCTGTCCAAGTCCCACGCCATGAGTGGCTGGCGCGTCGGCTGGGTGATCGGGCCGCCGCAGTTCGCCCGGCACCTCGGCAACCTGGTGATGAGCATGCTGTTCGGCCTGCCGGAGTTCGTCATGCAGGCGGCCTGCGTGGCTCTGGATCAGGTTGGAGATGAGGTACGGCGGATGCGTGGGGTGTACCGGGCGCGGCGCGACCGGGTGTGTGCCTCGCTTGAGGACTGCCCCGGCATCCATGCGCATCAGCCAGCCGGGGGCATGTTCGTGATGCTCGATGTCCGTGGCACCGGGCTCAGCGCCCAGGCGTTCGCCCAGCGTCTGTTGAACGAAGAGGGCGTGGCGCTGTTGCCGGGTGATGGTTTCGGGCCCAGCGCAGCGGGGCATGTGCGGCTGGGACTGGTGCTCGAGGCGCAGGTGCTGTCACAGGTATGCCAGCGCATCCGCAACTGTGCCTCACGCGCCCTGGCCGAGCAACCCGGCCGCGATATTGATGGTGAAGCCCAGGATCGCCGTATTGAACACGAAGCCTACCAGTGAATGGGCCAGCACCACCCGACGCATGGCCCGTCCGCCGACGCCGATGTCGGAGGTCTGCACGGCGACATTGATGGTGAACGAGAAGTAGTGAAAGTCCCAGTAGTCCGGGTTGCGCTCGCCATCGGCAAAGCGCAGCGGGGGCTCATGGCGGTCACCGGTGTAGAACAGCCGGGCATAGTGCAGGCTGAAGATGCAGCCGATCAACAACCAGGAACCAGCCACCGTCAGCCCGGTGTACAGGTAGTGCAAGGCCAGGGCACTGCCTTCCAGGCCGCGGCTGGACACCAGTTGCAGGGTGACCGCCGCCAGGCTGGCGATGGCCGAGACGCACACGGTGATCAGCACCAGGCCGGCGTTTTCATCTTCGATGCGGGCGACCTTGCGTACCCGCTCGGCATTGGCCCGCAGGCTCAGCCACAGGACCATGGCCAGGTAAAGCCAGACGCCGATGTTCCAGCCGACGAGGATATGCTGCACGGTATCGCCGGCGGGGATAAGCCAGCCGCCGAGCAGGCCGGCCAGGGTGGCGATACTCAGGCGTGGGTGAGTGCGGGTGAGGTGGTGGAAGGCCATGCGGTCCCTTGGCGGTTGAACGTGGCTTCAACTGTAGACCAGATGCGGCCATGGCGCGGGGCAAGCCCGCTAGCCCGGCATGCCGTCCACCCGCGCACGCAAGAGGATCGGCAGGTAGTGCCAGAGGAACAGCAGCAGCGCCGCGCTGCCGAACAATACCGACAACCCCAGCCCCAGCGGCGTGAACGGCGCCACGATCACGCGGGCCAGTGCCGCCAGCTGGATCAGCGCGAATGCCCAACTCATGCTGTGGGGTACCTGAAGAGGGCGCCCGGTATGCCCCAGGCTGACCCGCGCCATCATCGCCACGATCAGCCCGGTCATGGCGCCGACCGTCAGCGCATGGGCGGCCAGGCTAGGGTTGATCGGCACCCCGGCATGCCACAGCGCCAACCCCAGGCAGGCGGGAATCAGCCAGGCATAGGCCAGGTGCAGCGACCACAGCAACGGCACATGCCACAGACCACGGTCGTGCCACAGCACCAGGCGTATACCATGCAGCACGGCCAGGGCGGCGAACAGCACGGCCATCAGGGGGTGTGATGCATCGTTGAGCCCGAACACATAGGTCAGCGGCAGCGCCACGCTGCCCAGCAGGCAGGCGCGGTCCAGCCAGGGCCGGGCCGGTGCCGGGCTCATGTTGCCCAGGCCGCGGCGGGTGAAGAACGGGATGACCCGGCCGCCGATCACGCTCATCATCGCCGCCACCAGCCACAGCCCGGCCAGCACGCCTCGCCGTTGCCACAGCGGGTCGTCGCGCAGCCAGCCTACAAGGGTCAGCCACTGGCAAGCCGCGAGGAGCAATACCAGGCCGATGATGGGGTAGTTGTTGCGCAGCCGACGCTGGATGATCGGCCGTGCCAGGGCCAGCGCCACCAAGGGCAGGAACGCGCCCTCCATCAGCACCAGGAGCCAGGCGGGCAAGGGCAGGAACCAACTTGCCCGGCCCAGCAGCCAGAGCAGGAACAGCCCCTGCAGCGGTCGGCCACTGAGACCCGGGATGCCACTCCAGTTCTGCACCGCCGTGAGCAGGAAGCCGGCAACGATGGCCACAGCGAAGCCAAACAGCATTTCGTGGCGGTGCCAGGCGAGCATTCCGCCGGCCGGCTCGAGCGCGTAAGCGCCGACCAGCACGCCGGCCCACAGCAGCAGGGCAACCAGGGCGAACAGGCTGCCGCCGAGGAAGAAGGGTCGAAAACCCAGGGCCCAGAGGGCCTGACGGGGGCGGGCGGTGATCGGCTGGACGAGCATGGCGAGGACCTTGGTTCGATCGAAACGGTTGAATGGGGTACCATCACGAACCATGCCAGCGTTCAAAAGCCTTGAATATCAAGGTGATGGCACTCTTGCAGTCATTATGACCCCATTTCTGTGTTGTCATTTTGACCTTTGTCATGGTTGAAATGACTCGCTTTGCGCCGCCTTGCCTCGATCGCCAGGGCGGCTTGCTACAGGATCCCCGTTGTGACCGACCTCCTGCGCAATCCGCTGCTGCAGTACCTCGCCCGGTTGGCCCCGTCCAGCCAGCTGACCATGCGCTACATCCTGCAGGACGCCGCCGACCGCCTGGGGTTTGCCGACTGCGATATCGCCGAGGTGCCCTGGCACCGCCTGGAACCCGGCCATGTGATCGCCCTGGTCGCGGCGCTGCGCGCCGATGGTTATGCGCCCAACACGTCGTCGTTGTACGTCAATGCCGTGCGTGGAGTGATGAACGAGGCCTGGCGCCAGGGTTTGATCGAGCACGAACAGTTGTTGATGATCCGCGAGGTCAAGCCAGCGGGCGGTAGCCGCCTGCCGCCGGGGCGCAATCTGCGGCGCAGCCTGATCCGCGAGCTGATGGACGTGTGCGCCGCCGACCCGCGTCCTCAGGGTGTGCGTGACGCGGCCATCCTGGCGTTGCTCTACGGCACCGGGATGCGCAAATCGGAATCGGTCGATGTGAACCTTGACCAGGTGGATTTCCAGGAGCGCAGCGTGCAAGTGCTGGCCAAGGGCAACCGTCAGCTGGTCAAGTACGCCCCGGCCTGGGCCTTCGACAAGCTGCAGGCCTGGCTCGACCTGCGCCGCCAGCACCTGCCGGCCGGCGAGCGCGACGACAGCTTCCTGTTCAATCGCATCCGCCGTGGCAGCCACATCACCCGCGCGCGCATCACCAAGCACGCGATCTACTACATCGCCCGCCAGCGCGGGGCACAGGTGGGGGCGAAGATCATGCCGCATGATTTTCGCCGGGCATTCATCACCCGGGTGATCGAGGAGCACGACCTGTCGATCGCGCAGAAGCTGGCGCACCACGCCAATATCCAGACCACGGCCGCTTATGACCGGCGCGATGACAACGAGCGGCGGCGGGCTGTGGAGCGGTTCGACTACTGATTCGCGGCAATCGTGGGAACCGCCCCCGCAGACCCTTGGCTGCTCAATGAATGCTCGATGCCAGCTCGAAGATCGGCATGTACATCAGGATCACGATCAGCCCGATCAGCAGGCCGATAAAGGTCATCAACAATGGCTCGAACAGCTTCACGAACCACTCCACCCAGCGCCCTATTTCCTGGTCGTGAAAATCCGCGCATCGCTCGAGCATCTCGCCCAGGTTGCCCGACTGTTCGCCGGCACGCAGCAGGCGCAGCGAGACGGGGGTCACCAGTTGGCCGGCCTGCAGCGCATCGGATAACGGCAGGCCCTCGGCGACCCGTTGACTGGCCTGCTCCAGGCCCTCGGCCGCGGTGCTGCCCAGCAGGCCGCGGGCCATGCCTAGCGCGGTGAGGATGGGGATGCCGCCTTGCAGCAGAATCCCCAGCGAACGGTAGAAGCGCGCCAGCTCGTACATCATCAGGCGTTGGTGCAGCGCGGGCAGTCGGCGCAACAAGCGGCCGGCGCCACGGCGCACGGCCGGGTGGCGGCGCAGGGCGACCAGGGCGCCGACGCCGGCAAGCATGCCCAGTCCCAGGGGCAGTTGCTGGGCATGCAGGAACAGGCCAATCTGCATCAGCACCCGCGACAGCCACGGCAGTTCGGTGCCCATCCCCTCGAACACCAGGCTGAAGCGTGGCACCACGTACCCCAGCAGGAACAGCACCACGCCACCGCCCACCAGCAATAACAGCAGCGGGTAGACCGAGGCACCGACCAGCTTCTGGCGGACCAGATCCAGCCGCTGGCGATAGCCGATGTAGCGGGTGAGGGCGTCGCCCAGGGCGCCGGTGCGTTCGCTGGACTGCACCAAGGCCACGTACAGGGTCGGGAATACCCGCGGCTGCAGGGCCAGGGCCTGGGACAGCGAGCGCCCCTCGTAGAGCTGGCGCACCAGTTGCTCCAAGGTCTTGCGCGTGGCGCCGCCCGGGGCTTTCTCGGCCAGGCTCTCGAGGGCATCGATCAACGGCAGGCCGGCACCGAGCAAGGTGGCCAGCTCCTGGCTGAACAGCATCAGGTCGAACGCCGTCGTGCGCCGTCGCAGGGCCAGGCCCTGGCTGCGCACGCTGAGCACGCGCAGCCCCTGGTCCTCGGCCTGGCGCCGGGCCTGGTCGCTGTCCTCGGCCTCCACCTGCAATTGCACCACGCCCTGGCTTCCCAGGGCCTTGAGCTGATAGCGCATGGCCGGGCTCCTCATTGCCAACTGGTGATCTCGGCGTTTTCACCGTCACCACCGGGTTGGCCGTCCTTGCCCATCGACAGCAGGTCGTACTCGCCGCCGTTCTCGCCGGGCTGTTTGTAGATGTAGGGGCGGCCCCAAGGGTCCTGTGGCACGGTCTTCTGCAGGTAGGGGCCAGACCAGCGCGCTTCGCCACCAGGCGCGACCACCAGGGCTTGCAGGCCCTGCTCGCTGCTGGGGTAGTGGCCGACCTCCAGGCGGTAGAGGTCCAGGGCCTTGCCCAACCCCTCTATCTGTGCCCGGGCCACCTTGGCCTCGGAGCGTCCCAGTTGGCTGAAGTACTTGGGCGCGACGATGCCGGCCAACAGGCCCAGCACCACCAGCACCACCAACAGTTCGAGCAGGGTGAAGCCGCGTTGGGGACGGATGCTGCGTTGCATGGTGAAACCCTCCGTTGCATTTATCCCTGATATGCAACAGCCGTGCACGTCTGCGCCGGGCCCTTGCGCCATGGGCTGCGGCGGGCGGCACGCGGCTTGCGTCGCAGTCGAAAAGCCCGGGTTAACGGGGCATCTCCCCCACATCGGGGGCCACGCTTGGGTTATTTGCGGCGGGAGGCGAACGACATGCGAGGACTGATCCTGGGATTGGCGGCGGGGCTGATGGCGTTCGGCGCCCAAGCCGACATCTATGTCTCCAGCGACGGCAAGGGCGGCTTCGTGCTGTCCAATGTGCACCGGCCTGGCCGGCATTACGACCGGGTCATCAGCGAACGTGCGACAGCGGGCGGGCCAGTCAATGCGCAACTGATCACCGGGCGGCCCTATGCAGACCTGGTGGCGGCCGCGGCGTTGGCCCACGGTGTGCCCCCGGCGTTGCTGCACGCGCTGATCAAGGCCGAGTCCGGCTACAACCCCAAGGCTCGCTCGGCCAAGGGCGCGGCGGGGCTGATGCAACTGATGCCGGACACGGCGAAGGAGATGGGCGTCAAGGATGTACTCGATCCACAGGCCAACGTGCAGGGAGGGGCGCGCTACCTCAAGCGCATGCTCACGCTGTTCGACAACGACATCACGTTGGCCGTGGCGGCCTACAACGCGGGGCCTGAGGCGGTTCTCAGCCGTGGACGGGTGGTGCCGCCGTTCGCCGAGACCCTGCGCTACGTGCCGAATGTGTTGCGCGACTATCGCCTGCTGCGCGGGCTGGCTGGGGATGCGCCGCTTTGAGCGGCAAGGTGTTCTCCGTGATCAATAGCCTCACCTCACCCATGCTTTCCCCAACTCTGGGCTATAACCTGTAGAGGTGCCCAGCCGCGGAGCCCGCCATGGACCTCGCCCCCCGTCCCGACACATTGCTGCCCGCCGAAATCGGCCAGGCGCGCAAGCCGTTCGACCTGCTGCGCTGGTACGCCTGGGTCAGCCTGGCGATCATCCTGTCGGTGGGGGTTGGCCTGGGCCTGATCTCAAGCCGCTTCATCATTGACGAGAGCGTCGAGCGCGATGCCTTGCTCACCGCCCAGTTCATCACCTCCATCGCCGACGCCGAAGTGCGCCATGTCTCGATTCCCAACGTGCGGACCATGGGTGAGCTGCTAGATCCGCGCACCGACCATGCCTTGCCCGATGTCGACCCTGAGGCCCGGCGCCGGGCCCGTGGCGAGTTCCTCGACCATATCGCGCACCTGCCGGACATGCTCCTGGCCAACATCTATGCCCCTGATCGCACGGTGATCTGGTCGAGCAACCCGGCGCTGATCGGCAAGCTGATCGAATCGGACGACGACCTCGACCGGGCATTCGAGTACAAGATGCGGGTGTCGGCCAGCTACCACAACTTCGAGCAGGCGCGCAGCGAGCAGAAGTTCGTCACCCCGCCCGAGCAGCTATTCATCGAGAACTACATCCCCTTGTTCGACGCCGACGGCGAAAACGTCATGGCGATGGTCGAGATCTACAAGGAACCCCATGATCTGATCGTGCGTATCGAGCACGGCCTGCTGCTGATATGGCTGGCCATCGCCGCGGGTGCCGGCCTGGTGTATGTCGGTCTGTACGGCATCATGCGCCGCGCCGCCCGGCTGGTGGCGGTGCAGCAGAAACGGCTGATCGGCAACGAAACCTTCGTGGCCCTGGGCGAGGTGTCGTCGGCGGTGGCCCACAGCCTGCGCAACCCGCTGGCCAGCATCCGCTCCAGCGCCGAGCTGGCCCAGGCCTTCGACGATGGCCCGGCGCAGAAGAACATCAGCGACATCATCAGCCAGGTCGACCGCATGTCGCAGTGGGTGCGTGAGCTGCTGCAATCGCTGCGCCCGCTTGGCGATGAAGCCGTGGCGGTGGATGTAGCCCAGAGCCTGCGCGACAGCTTGCAGGCGTTTGCCCACGCGCTGGAGCGCGGCGGCGTGCGGTTGCTGCTGCCTGAGCTGCCAAGCGTGCAGGTGCTGGGCCAGCCGGCGCTGCTCGGGCAAATCTTCAGCAGCCTGATCGCCAACGCCCTGGAGTCGATGGAGGCCGGTGGCGAGCTGCGTGTTGAAGTGGTGCGCAATGATCGGCGTAATCTGAGCCTGCGGCTCTCGGATACCGGCAAGGGCATGAACGAGCAACAGCAGCGCATGGCCTTCCGGCCATTCTTCACTACCAAGCAAGGCGGCGTGGGCGTGGGGCTGATGCTGGTGAAAAGGATCATGGAGCGCTTCGGCGGCTCGGTGCGGTTGAGCAGTCGTGAGGGGGCAGGGACCCGGGTACTGCTGAATTTTCGGGTGGCATCAACTTAACCTTAAGCTGTAGATATTGAGTCCAAAACACTGATTTATAAGGAAATTATCAAAAATGGGTGAGCGTTACCCAAAAGTGGGGAATTATCCAACAAGCAAGATTAATAATAATCTTCAACATAATGATTTATAAAGAAAAATCATAAATTCAAGTTGCTGGCTGGTTTTTTGCTAGACCTCTCGCAAGCCTGCGCTGACACCTTCAGCAAAGGTTCGATGGAGTCACTTTGCTACCACCGGTAGCAGAGCAGCATGCCGGTGAACCTCATCGGCGTTCAGGTGGGAACGACGCGATGCAGACGCTCGAAAACGGTGCCCCCGACAAGGCCGCGCCTCCCGCCAGTGGGTTGGCAACGCCGCTGCACGAGTTCAACCTGCTGCGCTGGTTCTCGCTGGTCAGCCTGCTGATCATCGCCTCGGTCGCCGGTGGATTGGGCTATGTGTCGACACGTTTCGTGGTGCGCGACAGCGTCGAGCGCGATGCCATGCTCACCGCCCAGTTCATCCAGGCCATGGCCCAGGCCGAGGTGCGGCACTCGCAGCTGCCGCCGGGCATCACCATGGGCGAGTTGCTCGATCCGCGCCTCGACCAGCAGCACCTGCAGTTCACTCCGCAGTTGGCCGAGTCGACCCGGGTGGAGTTCCTCGACCACGTCGAGCACCTGCCCGACACCTTGCTGGCCAATGTCTATGCCCGCGACCGCACGGTGGTGTGGTCGACCAACCCGCACCTGATCGGCAAGCGCATCGATGAAGATGACGATCTGGAACGCGCCTTCCGCTCGCGCAAGTCGGTGTCGGCCAGCTATCACAAGGCCGACGAGGACCGCGAAGAGCAGAAGTTCCAGCGCGAGCCCCGGCACCTGTTCATCGAGAACTACATCCCGCTGTTCGACAGCCAGGGCGAGCAGGTGCTGGCGATGGTCGAGATCTACAAGGAGCCGCATGACCTGGTGCGGCGCATCCATCGCGGTTATGTGCTGATCTGGGCTTCCACCTTGGTCGGAGGGGCGTTGATCTACTTCGGCCTGTTCTGGATCGTGCGCCGCGCCGCCAGCCTGCTGCATCACCAGCAAGACCGCCTGGTGGCCAGCGAGACCTATGTGGCCCTGGGCGAGATGTCCTCGGCGGTGGCTCACAGTTTGCGCAACCCATTGGCCAATATCCGCTCCAGCGCAGAACTGGCCCAGGACATCGCCAGCCCGGCGGCGCAGAAGAACATCGGTGACATCATTACCCAGGTCGATCGCATGTCGCGCTGGGTCCGCGACCTGCTGGTATCGCTGCGCCCGACCAGCGACGAAGCCGAGTCGGTCGACCTGGTGGCGGCCATCGAGGATGCGCGGCAGGCCTTCGCTCCTCAGATCGAGCGCAACAACGTGCGCTTCGCCTTCGTCGGGCCTGCGACGCAATGGGTGGCCAGCCAACCGTTGCAACTGACGCAGATCCTCAACAGCCTGTTTGCCAACGCCCTGGAGGCCATGCCCCAAGGCGGCGAGCTGCGCGCCGAGGTGCGCCAGCTGGAGGGGCAGCAGGCGCAACTGCAGCTCAGCGATACCGGGAAGGGCATGAGCGAGCAGCAGCGGCGCATGGTGTTCAAGCCGTTCTTCACCACCAAACAAGGCGGCCTGGGTGTTGGCCTGGCCCTGGTCAAAAGGATCATGGAACGCTTTGGCGGCGCGGTCGAACTGACCAGCCGCGAAGAGGAAGGAACCCGCGTCAGCCTGACTTTCAATATTGCAGCGGGAGGGGACCATGGAGCACAGCATCCTGGTGGTCGAGGATGATGAAATCCTTGCCGACAACATTCGCACCTACCTGAACCTCAAAGGGTTCGAGGTCACGGTGTGCCACAGCGCGGAACTGGCGCTGGAGCAGATCAAGCGTGCCCGGCCTGACGCCGTGCTGACCGACAATTCGCTGCCCGGCATGAGCGGCCACGACCTGTTGCGCTCGCTGGTAGCCCAGGCGCCGGAGCTCAAAGTGATCATGATGACCGGCTACGGCAACGTCGAAGACGCCGTGCTGGCCATGAAGGAGGGCGCGTTCCACTACCTCACCAAGCCGGTAGTGTTGGCCGAGCTCAAGCTGATGCTGGACAAGGCCCTGGCCGCCGAACGCATGGAGCGCACGCTGTCGTTCTACCAGGAACGCGAGGCGCAGAAGTCCGGTTTGCAGGCATTGATCGGCGAGTCGCCGGCCATGCTAGAGCTCAAGCACACCTTGCAGCAGCTGCTCGATGCCGAACGGCGCATGGCCAGCGGCGACCTGCCGCCGGTGTTGGTCGAGGGCGAGACCGGTACCGGCAAGGAGCTGGTGGCGCGCGCCCTGCATTTCGACGGCAGCCGGGCCAAGGGGCCGTTCATCGAGTTCAACTGCGCCTCGATTCCCGCCAACCTGCTGGAGGCCGAACTGTTCGGCCACGAAAAAGGCGCGTTCACCGATGCCAAGGAGCGTCGCGTGGGCCTGGTCGAGGCGGCTGACGGCGGCACCCTGTTCCTCGACGAGATCGGCGAGATGGACCTGGTGCTGCAGGCCAAGCTGCTCAAACTGCTGGAGGACCGCACCATCCGCCGCATCGGCGCGGTCAAGGAGCGCAAGGTTGACCTGCGGGTGATCAGCGCCACCAACTGCAACCTCGAGCAAATGGTCCAGCAGGGCAAGTTCCGCCGCGACCTGTTCTTCCGCCTGCGCATCATCGCCCTCAAGGTGCCGCGCCTGTTTGCCCGTGGCCAGGACATCCTGCGCCTGGCCCGGCACTTCCTGGCCCACCACGGGCGGCGCTATGGCAAGCCCAACCTGCGCTTCTCGGCCGAAGCCGAGGCGCTGATGCTGGGCTACGGTTGGCCGGGCAATGTGCGGGAACTGCGAAACATGCTCGAGCAGACGGTGCTACTGGCACCGAGCGAAGTGATCGGCGCCCATCAGTTGAACCTGTGCCTGACCCTGGTCGACGAGCCACAGGCGCAACCTGCGCAGGTGCTGGCGTTCGAAGCGCCGCGCCACGAGCTCCCCGGTACCGCCAGCCTGCCGGATATGGAACGCGACATGGTCTGCCGCACCCTGGACCGCACCGACTGGAACGTCACCAAGTCGGCGCGTTTGTTGGGGTTGTCGAGGGATATGCTGCGCTACAAGATCGAAAAACTTGGGCTGACACGGCCGGACAAGCGGCAGTGGTGAGCGGGCGGGCTGATTGCCTGTCAGTTTCGCGTTTGTGGGGCTGCCATGCAGCCCATCGCCGGCAAGCCGGCTCCCACAGGTACAGCGCAGAATTCAGCAATTGCGCGGTCCCTGTGGGAGCCGGCTGGATTTTCCTACTGTGCTGAGTAACGCCTGGTTTCACAAAGCTTAAGGCTTGCCGCCGTTGCCCGACCCTCCGCCGTCACGCCCCATCCCCTCCGAGCCGCTGTCCCCCATCCCCGGCAGATCACGATCATCGTTCTGCTCGGCTGGCGGGCTGTCCGGGTCATTGCCTTTGATCCGCGGGTCGGTATCCCGTGGCATGGGCTTCTCGATCGGGTTGAGGGTGCTGTCCACGCCGGGCTTGGGCGCCGGGTTGTGCGGGTCGTCAGGGTAGGTGGCGCCGGTACCGGCGGCGAAGGCCAGGGGCGAGACGAGCAGGGCGGCAAGCAGGAAGGAACGGTTCATGCGGGCAAGCTCCTTTGCAATGACAAGAAGTCGGCCCCGCCTGCGCAGGGCCTCGTTCTCATATGGGCCATGGCCCCATCAGCAAGGTGCCATCACGGCGACCAACGGTCACACCACCATCGACAGCAGCATGATGAAGATAATGCCGACCACCGAGAGGATGGTTTCCATCATGCTCCAGGTCTTGAACGTCTCGGCCACGGTCATGTTGAAGTACTGCTTGACCAGCCAGAAGCCGGCGTCGTTGACGTGGGACAGGATCAGCGAGCCGGCGCCGGTGGCCAGCACCAGCAGTTCGCGGTTGACGCCCGGCACCAGGTCGATCACCGGGGCGACGATGCCGGCGCCGGTGATGGTGGCCACCGTGGCGGAGCCGGTGGCGATGCGGATCACCGCTGCCACCAGCCAGGCCAGCATGATCGGCGAAATCTCGGCCTGCACCGCCATCTGCCCGATCACGTTGCCCACGCCGGTGTCGACCAGCATCTGCTTGAAGCCACCGCCAGCGCCGACGATCAGCACGATGGCGGCGGTGGGGGCCAGGCTCTGGTCGAGCATCTTCATGATCTGCTGGCGGTTGAAGCCACGGGCCGAACCGAAGGTGTAGAAGGCCAGCAGCAGTGCGGCGAGCAGGGCGGTGATCGGGTGGCCGATCAGGTCCATCCACTGACGCACGATGTGCTCGGCCGGCAGCACCACGTCGGCGAAGGTCTTGAGCAGCATCAGCACCACCGGCAGCAGCACGGTGATCAGGGTCACGCTGAAGCTGGGCAGGTTCTGCTGGTTCGACTCGCGGGCGATCTGGTCCATCAGCTCCTGGGACGGGTTGCCCGGGATGTAGCGCGAAATGAAATTACCGAACAGGGGGCCGGCAATCACCGCCGTAGGCAGGGCCACCAGCAGGCCATAGAAGATGGTCTTGCCGATGTCGGCGTGGAAAATGCCGATCGCCAGCAGCGGGCCCGGGTGCGGCGGTACCAGGCCGTGCACCACCGAAAGGCCCGCCAGCAGCGGGATGCCGATCTTCACCAGCGATACGCCGGAGCGGCGGGCGACGATGAACACCAGCGGGATCAGCAGCACGAAGCCGATCTCGAAGAACAGCGGGATGCCCACCAGGAAGGCGGCGAACATCATCGCCCAGTGCACCTTCTGCTTGCCGAAGGCGCGGATCAGGGTCTGGGCGATCTGGTCCGCGCCGCCGGAGTCGGCCATCAGCTTGCCGAGCATGGTGCCCAGGGCCAGGACGATGCCGACGAAGCCGAGCACGCCGCCGAAGCCGTCCTGGAACGACTTCATCACCTTGGCCACCGGCATGCCGGAGGTCAGGCCGAGAAAGCCCGCGGCTATGGTGAGGGCGACGAAGGGGTGGACCTTGAAATGGGTGATCAGCAGGATGAGTCCGACGATGGTGACCAGCGCGTCGAGTAGCAGGAAGGTATCGGTAGCCAGTCCGAACATGGTTCGTGAACCTCGGTCTTTTCGTTGTTGTTTTGGTATCGCGTGTCTTGCGGTAATCAGCCTTGAGAGGCCTGGAGACAGCGCTGTCTTTGGTGAGCCGGAAAAACCGCCGGGTCAGGCAGTCCGCGCCAACGCCTGCTCACCGCAAGGCTTTAGCCACTGATGCACGTCCTCGGCCAGCGTGGGCAGCGGGCGGGTGGCGTCCAGGGCCAGGGTCAGGGGCTCTGCGTGCGGCGGCTCGAGCGCTGCGAACTGGCTGTCGATCAGGCTGGCCGGCATGAAGTGACCGGGGCGCGCGAGTACGCGTTTCTCGGCTTCCTGCGGGGTCAGCTCGAGGAACACGAAGCACAACTCGGGCACGGCCAGGCGCAGGGTGTCCCGATAGCGGCGCTTGAGGGCCGAGCAAGTGAGGATCGGGCGTTCACCGGCGGCGAGGGTGGCCTGCAGCTCCTCGCCCAGGCGCACCAGCCAGCCGGCACGGTCGTCGTCGTTCAGGGGAATGCCGGCGCTCATCTTGGCGATGTTGGCGGCGGGGTGGAAGGCATCGCCTTCGATCAGGCGGCCGCCGCTGCGGGTGGCAATTGCAGCACCGACGCTGCTTTTACCGCAGCCGGCCACGCCCATGACCACGATCGCGGACAGGGAAGGGTTCATCTGTACCTCCTGCTGGGTGAGATAGCGCTGTCTCGGTCGCGACGAGCCGAACACCATGCGCCACCCTCCCGGGTGTTATTGATCTTGTCTTTGGCAGTATGGACGCTGAACGCATGCCTGCTACCAAGATTGCATTGCCTGCATCCAGAGACAGCGCTACCTTAGTGACCGTTCCCCATTCCTGCAAGCAGTAAAATTACAATACTCATGTCCCGTACTGGCTCGCGTACTACCGGTCGTCCCACCCTGGCGGAAGTCGCCAGGCTTTCCGGGGTTTCCCCGATCACCGCCTCCCGCGCCTTGCGTGGCGTCAGCACCGTCGCGCCGGAGCTGGCACAGAAGGTCATGGCCGCGGCGGCGAGCCTCGGCTATGTCGCCAACCCGGCCGCCCGTGCCCTGGCGTCGGCGCGCAGCCAGTCGGTGGTGGTGTTGATCCCCTCACTGTCCAACCAGCTGTTCATCGACACCCTCGAGGCCATTCACGAGGTGATGCGCCCCCGTGGCCTGGAGGTGCTCATTGGCAACTATCACTACGATGTCGCCGAGGAAGAGAACCTGATCCGCAATTACCTGGCCTACCAGCCGTGCGGCGTGTTGCTCACCGGCTTCGAGCGCAGCGAGGCCTCGCGGCAGATGCTGGCCGCGAGCCAAGTACCGTGCGTGCACATGATGGAGCTGGGCGGCGAGGGCGATGCCTTGTCGGTAGGGTTCTCCCAGCACGCGGCCGGGCGCGCCGCGGCGCGTCACTTGATCGAGCGTGGCCGCCGACGTCTGGGGTTCATCGCCGCGCAGCTCGACCCTCGGGTGATGCAGCGCGCCGAAGGCTTCCGTCAGGCGCTCGCCGAGGCCGGTCTGCAAGCCCCCGAGCTTGAAGTGCTCGACCCGCAACCCTCGTCCATCGGCCTGGGCGGCACGCTGTTCAGCCGCCTGCTGGCCCAGGCGCCGGATGTCGACGGTATCTTCTTCTGCAACGACGACCTGGCCCAGGGCGCGGTGCTGCAGGCCCTGCGCGAAGGCATCGAGGTGCCGCGCAGGGTGGCGATGGTGGGCTTCAACGACCTGCCGGCCTCGGCGCACATGGTCCCGCGGCTGACTTCGATCCGTACCCCGCGCGCGGCAGTCGGCCGTGGCGCGGCGCAGGCGTTGCTGGCGCTGCTCGACGGCAAGCGGGTGGCTACTGGGCAGCAGGACTTGGGCTTCGAGCTGATGGTGCGGGAGAGTTCCTGAACGGCCACAGGCGCTCTGCCTGCACAAGACGGATGCGGATATCCCCACCCATGGACCTGACCCGGCTTGAACAATAATGATCAAGGCTCTGGCCATGTCCCTGGGATTCGTCTATCTCACGATGGCTGCTCTGCCACGTTCTCCAGTGCTTGCCCGCGGCTGACCCACCAGCCGAACCCTGCCGCGGTGAAGAACATGATCAGGCTGTAGATCGCCGCCGGCACCGCCATGGTCGCGTTGTTCAGCAGCGACGGGCTCAGGGCCAGCGCGATGGCCAGGGTGCCGTTGTGGATGCCGATTTCCATGCCGATGGCGATCGCCTGGCGTTTCGGGATGTTCAACAGGCGTGGCACCCAGTAACCCACGCCAAGGCTGAGCAGATTGAACAGCAACGCGGCGCCACCGACGATCGGCGCGTACTCGACCACGGTCTGCCAGTCCTTGGCCAGGGCCAGGACGATGGTGAAGGCCAGGAACAGCGCCGCGACGATCTTCATCGGCTTTTGCATGCGCGCGGCGAAACGCGGCGCCCAGTGACGGATCAGCATGCCCAGCGCCACCGGCAGCAGGATGATGGCGAACACCTGCATGACCTTGGCGAATTGCAGGGGGATGGCCTGGTCCGATGCCATGAACCACATCAGCGACAGGTTCACCAGCAGCGGCATGGTGAGGATGGCGATCAGCGAGTTGACCGCGGTGAGGGTGATGTTCAGCGCCACGTCGCCGTGGGCCAGGTGGCTGAACAGGTTGGCCGTGGTACCGCCGGGCGAGGCGGCCAGCAGCATCAGGCCCACCGCCAGTGCCGACTCGAGGCCAAAGCCGTTGGCGATCAGAAAGCACACCAGCGGCAGCAGCAGGATCTGGCAGGCCAGGCCGATCACCACCGGCTTGGGGTACTTCACCACCCGGGCGAAGTCGGCGAGGGTCAGCGACAGGCCCAGGCCGAGCATGATGATGCCCAAGGCCAGCGGCAGCAGGGCGGTGAGCAAGGGGGAGGCGGTCATGGGCGGTCTCTCGGGCGAAGGATCCCGAGGAGTGTAGGTGGGTGCGCAATGATAGCTAATCGTGTCTGGACGATCTTGGTAACCGTTTGTTACTGGCCTGGTGACGCCATGTCGCGTTGCGATGCCGGGCCTGTGGCAGTAGCATTCGCGCTTTTGCCGAGGATTAGCCCGTCATGCCGTTCCAGCAAGGTCTGCTTTCCACCCCGGTGCCGGCCCATGCCCGTCACCTGTTCTTTGCCCTCGATTCCCTGGAAGCACTGCCCGCGGTACTGGATCAGCTGTTGCCGCAGGTCGATGGCCACAGCCTGATCCTGGCCGTCGGCGCGCCACTGGCCAAGGCCCTGGGCCGCGAGGTGCCGGGCCTGCGCAGTTTCCCGCAACTGGACGCGGTGGTGGAGAATCCGGCGACCCAGCACGCCCTGTGGCTGTGGCTGCGCGGTGCCGAGCGCGGCGAGCTGTTCCTGCGCGCCCAGGCCTTGCAGCAGGTAATGGCGCCGGCCCTGCGCCTGGTCGACGGCGTCGAGGGTTTCCTGCACCGCGGCGGCCATGACCTGACCGGCTACGAGGACGGCACCGAGAACCCGGTGGACGCAGACGCCGTCGCTGCCGCCATCGTGCCGGGCGACATCCCAGGCCTGTCGGGCTCGAGCTTTGCCGCCTTCCAGCTGTGGAAGCACGACCTTGGCTACTTCAAGTCGCTGCCCCAGGCCGAGCAGGACAACATCATCGGTCGCCGCCTGAGCGACAACGAAGAACTCGACGACGCCCCCGAATCCGCTCACGTCAAGCGCACCGCCCAGGAGAGCTTCGCCCCCGAGGCGTTCGTGGTGCGTCGCTCGGTGGCCTGGACCGATGAACGCGGCGCGGGCCTGGCGTTCGTCGCCCTGGGCTTCTCGCTGGACGCCTTCGAGGTGCAGCTGCGGCGCATGAGCGGGCTGGAGGATGGCGTGGTCGATGGCCTGTACCGCTTCAGCCGGCCGTTGAGCGGCGGCTATTACTGGTGCCCGCCGCTGGGTGAGCAGGGCGCCGACCTGAGCCTGTTGCTGGGCTGACAGGTCCTCATCGCGGGGCAAGCCCGCTCCCATGCCTCGGGCCTGATGCCCATCGGCGTGGGCTTGCCCCGCGATGACTCAGAACGGCACCGCCACCGTCAGCTGGCTATAAACGTTGGTCCCGCTACCCACCTGGTTGCCACCATTGCTTTCATCCTTGCGCGGCTTGAACAGCCCCAACAGCGGGGTGACGATCAGGTGCTCGTTGACTGCCCATTCCACATACAGGTCCAGCTCCTGCGCATCGAGGTCCAAGGTGTCGCGGCTACGCACCGTGTCGAAGTCGAAGAACAGCGCGCCGAGGGTCAGATTGTCCCGTGGCGTGGCCTTCAGGCCGACATGGTGGATGCCGCTGTTGGTGTTGAACGGCCCGGCGTAGTTGCCGGCGACCTCGCCCTGGATCCAGGTGCCGTAGCCGCTGGAAAGCCCTGTGAACAGCAGGTCCCAGCCTGCGGAGTAGCGGGTGTAGCGGTAGGTCAGCTGCGGCGTCCAGGGGGTGTTGGCGAAGGTGTAGGCCGCTTCGGCGTACCAGGCCGTCTCATGCCCGCCGCGCTTGTCCTGCCAGGCATACTCAAAGGCCAACCGGGTGTTTGCCAGGCCCGCGCCGCCTTCGCCGCGCAGGCTGTAGACATCCATGCCTTCGCGGGCCTTCTGGAACTCGCTGGCCCACTGGTCGGTCACGTCGATGCCGTGGATGTAGGTCAGGCCCAGGGTGCCCAGGTCATGGGTGTAGTCCAGGGTGCCGGCCGCCAGCTCGGTTTCGGCCTGGGCGCGGTTGTCGGACTTGAGCCACAGCACACTGCCATGCAGCCCCTCCTGGCCGCCCAGGCGCAGCACCGCGGTACGGTCGAAGGCGTGGCGCGCGCCCAGATAGAAGCCGCCACCACGGTTGAGCTGGCCGTCGGCCGGGCCCTTGCCCAGGTTGGGGCCGTCGTCGTTGATCAGGAAGCCGCTGCCCAGGCGGATCACCTGGCGGCCGCCGGACAGGTCCACGCCATCCTTGCCCAGCAACGGGAACAGGTCGCCCGAGCGCCAGCCCAGGTAGGCGTCCTCGATCTTGGTGGTGCGTTCGGAGCCGTCCTGGTTGCCGCCGGCGTCGCCGTCGCCCCAGGCGCCTGAGCTGACCCAGTTGAGGGCGCCATACAGGCTGCCGTTGCCGGCCAGGCCCTGGTCGCCGCTGAGGCCGTACTTGATGAAACCTTCGCGCCAGGTCGAGCCGCCCGGGGTGCCGTCGTAGTTGTGGCGGCTGTTGAACATGCCCCAGACCGCGAGCAGATCGGCGTTCAGGTGGCTGTCGTCGTCGGCGTACAGCTCGTAGGCCGGGCTGGCCTGGCCATGGACCAGCAGGGTCAGTGCCGTGACCATTGCGGTGTGACGTGGAGTGAGACGCATGGATCGATCCTCGTTTTTTGTGTGCGGTCTTGAGTGCCGCGTTGTTGTGGAGGCAGTGTCGAAAGGCGACGGGCTATTAGCGCGTGGAACGCTGGCAGTGGTCTTGCCCGTGGCTGCCAGCGCCCTTGCATGTCGCCGCCATCACAGGCTCGCGGTGGTCTCCGGCAGGGTGGCGCCGCCGTCGACCACCAGGGTCTGGCCGGTGATGTAGCGGGCCGCGTCGGAGGCCAGGAACAGCATCGCCGCGGCGATATCGGCCGGCTCGCCCAGCCGCCCCAAGGGCACGCTGGCGGCGATCCGGGCGTTCACGGCGGTATCGCCGAGGTTGTCCATGGCCGGGGTGCGCACCATCCCCGGCTCCACGCCGTTGACCCGTACATTGAATTGCGCCAGCTCCAACGCGGCGTTGCGGATGAAACCGTTGACCCCGGCCTTGGACGCGGCGTAATGGCTCAGGCCCGGATAGGCCACCCGCGGGCCGGTCACCGAGGAGGTGGCCAGCACGCAGCCGCCTCCTTGGTGGCGGAACAGTGGCAGGGCGCCCTGGGTGAGCCAGAACAACGCCTCCAGGTTCACCGCCAGGGTGCGTTGCAGCAGCGCCGGGTCAATCCTGGCGAACGCGGTGAGCGGGAAATACGCGGCGTTGTGCACCAGCACATCCAGGTGTTCCAGCTTGGCCAGCAAGGTGCCGATCGCAGCAGGGTCGGCCAGGTCCAGCGTTTCCCCGCGCACGTCGTGACCCAGGGCCCGTTGTGCCTCCATCAGGCGCTCAAATGCTGGCGAATCGAGATCCACGGCCAGCACCTGGGCACCGCCCCGGGCGAAACCTTCGACGATGGCCTGGCCAATCCCGCCCGCCGCGCCGGTGACCAGCACCGTGCGCCCCTCGAAGTCGTAGGGCGTGTTCATGCCGACGGCTCCAGGTGGGTGAAGGCCAGGGTCGGCAGGTCGACCACGGTCGAACCGCCGTCGGCGGCGATCACCGCGCCGGTGACGATGCTGGCCTCGGTGCCGACCAGGAACTGGCACACGGCGGCTATTTCATCACTGCTGGCCGGGCGGCGCAGCGGTACGTCGGCGGTGACCCGGCGGTAGGCAGCGTCGAGGTCTTCCTGATAGTGATCCATCAGTAACTGCATCTCCTGGTCCGCCATGGGCGTGCGCACCCAGCCCGGGCAGACGCAGTTGACCCGCACGCCGAATGGTCCGTAGTCGCGGGCCAGTGAGCGGGTCAGGCCGACCAGCGCATGCTTGGCGGTGGTGTAGCCGCACACCTCGGGCCCGGCGCCCAGCGCGGCGATGGAGCCCAGCAGCACCAGGCTGCCACGCCGCTCGCGCAGCAACGGCAGGCACGCCCGGGCGGTGTGGAAGGCGCTGTCGAGGTTGCTACGCAGAGCCTCGCGCCAGGCGCTGTCGCAGGTCTGCTCGACCGCGCCCAGGCCATGGCCGCCGGCGCAGGCAATCACCGCGTCGAGGCCGCCGAAGCGCGCGCGTACCTGCTCGATGAACCCCACCCAGTTGGCACTGTCCGCGGCATCGCCGGCCAGCACCAGGCCATCGCACTGCTGCGCGACGCGCTCCAGCGTTTCACGACGGCGGCCCACCAGCGCCACCTGCCAGCCCTGGCGGGCCAGGCGCAAAACACAGGCTTCACCGATGCCGCTGCCGGCCCCGGTGACCAGCACGCTGCGGTTCACTGCGCATGCTCCGTGCGGTTGAGCACCCGGCAATGGGATGACACCGGGAAGTTGGTCAGCGCATCGAAGCCGCCGCCCTGGTAGCCGAAGATCTTGCCGTCGCTGCGGTGCCGCGCCAGGTCGATCATCACCAGGCCCAGGGTGGGCACGATCTTCTCGCACCAGACGAACAGGTACAGCTGCTCGGCGATCTTGTAGTAGTACGCCCGGTCGGTGTCGCACAGGCCTTGCTCGACACCCTTCAGGCATTGCCAGCTGTAGTAGTCGGCATTCAGGTAGACGTGCTCGTATTCCTCGGTGGGGCTGTAGCGGTAGTGGTTGCGCAGGCCCACCAGTTCGGTGGTCGGCGCGTGGGGGCAGGCGCCGGCCTGCCAGGGGCGGTCGAGGCTGCCGTGCAGGAAGCGGGCTTCGACGCCGGTCAACGTCTCGCCGGCCAGGGCCAGTGCGTACAGGCCGCGCTGGGTGCGCGCCTGATCGGGCAAGCGGCCGAGCACGGCGGTGAAGGCCTGGTTGTGGCTGTCGAGCACCAGCGACACCGACCAGGCCTGACCGGCCTCGTACTTGATGAAATCGACCAGGTAGATGCCGGGGCGCATCGAAGTGGCTCGGTAGCCGGCGCTGCCGCTGCTGTGGCCGTCTGCCGCATGCCAGTGCAGGCGCTCGCTGTCGAAGCGATGCTCGATGATCCAGCCATTGGCGAAGTGCAGGGTGAGCGTGCGCCCGGCCAGGTCGGCCAGTTGCGGGAGGATGAAGGCCTCGGGTGCGAAGCCCTCGGCGAGGGCGCCCACGGTGATCCAGTCGGCTGGGTTCGGCATGCTGTTGACTCCTGTGTTGGGATGCCGACAGCGTGCCGCGCCGTTTCGCACGGGGGTATCAACCGGAAGGTTGGGTCACAGGTAGAGGGCCGCCACCAGTTCGGTGCGGTTGCGCACGCCGACCTTGCGGAACAGGTTGATCAGGTGGGTTTTCACCGTCGGCAGGCCGACGCCCAGGGCGCGCGCAAGCAGTTTGTTGCTGGTGCCCAAGCGCAGCAGTTCGGCGATCTGCCGTTCGCGTGGGGTGAGTTCGACGTGCCCGTGGCCGGTGCTCAGCGGCTGGCTGGCCACGGCTAGCTGCATCAGCCCGTGCAGGGGCAGCAGGCGTTCAAGCTCGTCGCGCTGGAACTCACCCAGGCTTGGGCTGCGCAGCAGCGAGACGCCGGCCACGGGGCGGCCATCCGCCTGGGCGATGATCTCCACCACGTCCACCACCTGGTGCTGCGCAAGGAAGCGGCGGTAGGTCCGGCCCTGTGCTTCGGGCAAGCAGGCCAGGCCCTGGCGCAACGACACCACGGGCCGGCCGATGGCCAGGCAGCGCCCGGGCTGTAACGGGTCGAACGCCCGGTAGTGCGCAAGGTAGCGGGCGTGCATTGGCGCCTGCAGGTCCTGCAGCAGGAAATCGCAGGCCTGCTGCCCGGCATCGATACGGTAGAACGCCGCCAGCGACGCCGGTACCTGCTGACTGAAGGCCTGCAGGCAGTAGCGGCCCAGGTCGTGGTTGGCGCCGGCCATGGTCAGTAGCGGATCATCACCGACTTAAGCTCGGTGAAGTCGTCGATGAAGGCCGAGCCGAATTCGCGGCCGATACCGGAAGCCTTGATGCCGCCGAACGGCACCGCCGGGTCGAGCAGGGTGTGCATGTTGACCCACAGGGTGCCGGCCTGGATCTGCGGGATCAGGCGCATGGCCTTGCCCAGGTCGTTGCTCCACAGGCTCGCGCTCAGGCCGTAGGGCGAGGCGTTGATCAGCTGCAGCAACTCGTCCTCGTCGTCATAGGGCAGGAAGGTCGCCACCGGGCCGAAGGTTTCCTGGTTGAGCAGGGTATCGTCCGCGCTGTTGGCGAGGATCACGGTAGGCTCGACGAAGCAGCCCGGGCCTTCGCCAAGGCGCCCGCCATGAACGATGCGGTTGCCTTCGGCACGGGCGGTGGCGAACAGCTCACCGAGCCTCTGTTGATGCGGCTTGTTGGCCACAGGACCGAACTGAGTGGTTTCGTCCAGCGGGGAGCCGATCTTCAGTCGGCCCAGGCGCTGGGACAGTGCGTCGAGCAATGGGTCAAGGCGTGAGCGATGCACGTAGAAACGCTCGCCGGCGGCGCAGATCTGCCCGGAGTGCAGGAAACCGGCCTCGATGATGCCGTCCAGCGCCTTGTCGAGGTCGACATCGGGCAGGAACGCCACGGCGTTCTTGCCGCCCAGCTCCAGGGTCGCCCGCGTCAGCCTGGCGCCCATTGCCGCCTGGCCGACGGCGATGCCGGTGGGCACGGAGCCGGTGAACGACACCTTGTCGGTGCCGGGGTGTTCGACCAGCGCCTTGCCCACCTGGCCACCGCCGGTCAGCACGTTGAGGGCGCCCGGTGGCAGGCCGGCCTCGCTGGCCAGTTCGGCGATGCGCAGCAGGGTCAGCGGGGTGAACTCGCTGGGCTTGAGCACGATGCTGCAGCCGGTGGTCAGGGCCGAGGCCAGCTTCCACAGGGCGATCATGGTGGCGAAGTTCCATGGCACGATGCCCACCACCACGCCCACCGGCTCGCGCAGGGTAAAGGCGCTGTAGCGCTCGCCGGCGAAGGAGGGCAGCGACGGGGTGATGGTCTGGCCGGTGATCTTGGTGGCCCAGCCGGCGTAGTAGCGCAGGAAGTGCGCGGCCTGCTCCACCTCGAAGGCGCGGGCGATGCCGATCAGCTTGCCCGATTGCAGGGTTTCCAGCTGGGCCAGTTCCTCGCGGTTGGCCTCCAGCAGGTCGGCCAGACGCAGCAGCACCGCGGCGCGGGCGGCGGGGCGGGTGCGCGACCAGCTGGCAAAGCCCTGGCGGGACGATTCGACGGCGTGCTCGACATCGGCCGGGTTGGCATTGGCGACCTGGGCGATGGCTTCGCCGTTGGCCGGGTTGTGCACGGTGATGCGGGCGCTGGATTGGCTGGCGACCGTTTTGCCGTGGATGTACAGGCCGTGGTCACGGGCGAGGAAGGCGCTGACGCTGGGGAGGAGGGGGATATCGCTCATGGCAGGACTCCGGGTGGGTTGCCGAGGACTTCGTGGCAGTGGACTGCCCCGCGATGGGCCGCAGCGGCCCGATTTGCGCAGGTTAAAGCGCGGCAAACGGGCGTTCTTGTCTGCCCATGCCAGCCACCATGACTCAGCCTGCCAACCCCATGAAAAGTGCAATCCGAGGTGCGGAAGTTGCATTTTCGGCCTCGACCACGGCTCCCATACTGACCCGGCATTCATCAGCGAGTCGCGCATTTCAGGCAGCGCTCGCCAGGGTCCAATAACAATGAGCCAGACCATGAAAAAGCCAAATTCCCTGCTTGAAGACCTCAAATCCCTGTTGCCGGCCATCGCCGCCCGCGCCGACCAGGCCGAGCAAAAGCGCAGCGTGCCCGCCGAGAACATCGCCGCGCTCAAGGCCATCGGCCTGCACAAGGCTTTCCTGCCCAGGCATTACGGCGGCCTGGAGATCAGCCTGCCGCAGTTCGCCGAATGCATCGCCGCGCTGGCCGGCGCCTGTGCCAGCACTGCCTGGGCGATGAGCCTGCTGTGCACCCACAGCCACCAGTTGGCGATGTTCCCGGCACGCCTGCAGGACGAGATCTGGGGCCACGATCCGGACGCCACCGCCAGTAGCAGCATCGCCCCGTTCGGGCGTACCGAAGAGGTCGAGGGCGGCGTGCTGTTCAGTGGCGAGATGGGCTGGAGCAGCGGCTGCGATCATGCCGAGTGGGCGATCATGGGCTTTCGCCGGACCAACCCCGAAGGCGGCCAGGACTACTGCTTCGCCGTGCTGCCGCGCAGCGACTACCAGATCCGCGACGACTGGTTCGCCGCCGGCATGCGCGCCAGTGGCAGCCGCACGCTGATCGTCGAGCGCGCCTTCGTGCCCGAGCACCGCATCCAGAAGGCCAGGGACATGATGGAGGGCCACTCGGCGGGCTTCGGGCTGTATCCGGACAGCGCGATCTACTTCAACCCGTACCGGCCGTATTTTGCCAGCGGCTTCTCCACGGTCAGCCTGGGCATCGCCGAACGCATGCTCGAGGCGTTCAAGGACAAGACCCGCCACCGCGTGCGCGCCTACACCGGCGCCGCCGTCGGCGCAGCCACCCCGGCGCTGATGCGCCTGGCCGAGTCCACCCATCAGGTCGCTGCGGCGCGCGCGCTGCTGGAAAAGAGCTGGGAGCAGATCGCCGAATACAGCGCCCGCCGCCAGTACCCGACGCGCACGGAGCTGGCCTACTGGCGTACCAACCAGGGCTATGCGGTCAAGCTGTGCATCCAGGCCGTGGATCGGCTGATGGAGGCGGCCGGCGGTGGCGCCTGGTTTGACGGCAACGAGCTGCAGCGGCTGTTCCGCGATGCGCACATGACCGGGGCGCACGCCTATACCGACTATGACGTCTGCGCGCAGATCCTGGGGCGCGAGCTGATGGGGCTGGAGCCGGATCCGGCGATGACCTGAGCTTCAACCGATGAACATGGCTGGAGCAATGTGAGAGCGCCCCAGCCAGACCAATAACAATGATGGAGCCTTGCATGTCCATTCCCTTCGATAGCCGCGCCTTCCGCCGCGCCCTGGGCAACTTCGCCACCGGCGTTACCGTGATCACTGCCAGCGACCCCTCGGGGCGCAAGGTCGGGGTCACCGCCAACAGCTTCAACTCGGTATCCCTCGAACCGCCGCTGGTGCTCTGGAGCATCGACAAGCGCTCCAGCAGCCATGCGGTGTTCGAGGCTGCCGGGCACTTTGCCGTGAATGTGCTGGCGGCCGACCAGGTCGACCTGTCCAACACCTTCGCCCGCCCCAGCGAAGACCGCTTCGCCGGTATCGAGCACGAGACCGGCGAAGGTGGCGCGCCCTTGCTGCCAGGCTGCGCGGCGCGCTTTCGCTGCGAGAAGTTCCAGCAGATCGACGGCGGTGATCACTGGATTCTCATTGGCCGGGTACTAGCCTTCGACGACCTAGGGGGGGCGCCGCTGCTCTATCACCAAGGCGCCTATTCCAGGGTCCTGCCGCATGAGCTGATGGATCGCTGCGCGCAGGGGTAACTGCGTCGAGGTGTTCGACGCCAGTGTTGCAGTGCCTGTGAAATCGAGCGCCGCGCGGGCGGCGCTCGATCTCAAGAGCGCTGCAAGGCTATCGTCTGGCACCTGGCAACACGGATCAAGATCGGCGGCAGACAGTGGCAAGACCTGCCTGGGTGGAGGCCGCAAAGTGACGGGGAAGACCCGGCGCACGCCAGCACTTGCGGCGCGCCGGGTAAGCGGTCATCTTTCTCTCGTCCACCCAGGGCCCACCCATGACATCCAATAATAAGCTCACCGAGCACTTGAACCGTGGCAGCGTCGGCTTCCCCACCGCGCTGGCAAGCACCGTCGGCCTGATCATGGCCAGCCCGGTGATCCTCACCGCGACCATGGGCTTCGGCATCGGCGGCAGCGCCTTCGCCGTGGCCATGCTGATCGCCGCAGTGATGATGCTGGCGCAATCGACCACCTTCGCCGAGGCGGCGGCGATCCTGCCCACCACCGGCTCTGTCTATGACTACATCAACTGCGGCATGGGCCGCTTTTTCGCCATCACCGGTACCCTGTCGGCGTACCTGATCGTGCATGTGTTCGCCGGCACCGCCGAGACCATCCTGTCCGGGGTCATGGCCCTGGTGAACTTCGAGCACCTCAATACCCTGGCCGAGTCGGCCGGCGGCTCCTGGCTGCTGGGGGTGGCCTTCGTGCTGGTGTTCGGCGTGCTCAACGCCTTTGGCGTGAGCGCTTTCGGCCGCGCCGAGGTGGTGCTGACCTTCGGCATGTGGACCACGCTGATGGTATTCGGCGTGCTCGGCCTGATCGCCGCGCCCGCCGTCGAGCTGGAAGGGCCATTCGGCGTGTCGCTGGTCGGCACCGACCTGATGACCATCCTGTCGTTGGTGGGCATGGCCATGTTCATGTTCGTCGGTTGCGAGTTCGTCACTCCCCTGGCCCCGGAGTTGCGCCGTTCGGCCTGGGTGATGCCCAAGGCCATGGCGCTGGGGTTGTTCGGCGTGGCCAGTTGCATGTTCATCTACGGCGCGGCGATGAAGCGCCAGGTGGAGAACGTGGTGCTCGATGCGGCAAGCGGCGTGCACCTGCTGGACACCCCCATGGCCATCCCGCGTTTCGCCGAGCAGGTGATGGGCGATATCGGCCCGGTGTGGCTGGGCATCGGCTTCCTGTTCGCCGGCGCGGCCACCATCAACACGCTGATGGCCGGGGTGCCGCGGATTCTCTACGGCATGGCGGTGGATGGGGCGTTGCCCAAGGTGTTCACCTACCTGCACCCGCGCTTCAAGACCCCGCTGCTGTGCATCCTGGTGGTGGCGCTGATCCCCTGCCTGCATGCCTGGTACCTGGGTGGCAACACCGACAACATCCTGCACCTGGTGCTGGCGGCGGTATGTGCATGGAGCACCGCGTACCTGCTGGTGACCCTGTCGGTGGTGATCCTGCGCATCCGTCGCCCGGACCTGCCGCGGGCCTATCGCTCGCCGCTGTTCCCGCTGCCGCAGATCGTCTCCAGCATCGGCATCCTGCTGGGGATGTGGTTCATCACCCCGCCGGGCATGAACCCGGCCGATGTCTATGTGCCGTTCGCCGTGATGCTTGGCGCCACCGCCGTCTACGCGCTGTTCTGGACCCTGTGCGTGCAGAAGGTCAACCCGTTCCGGCCGGCCAGGGTCGAGGATGTGCTGGAGAAGGAGTTCGCCGCCGAGCCCGGTCAGCCTCATAGCGATCAGGTGCGCCATGTCGGCAAGCTGGCTTGAGCGCCTGAGCGGGCCACGCGCTCCGGCCGGGTATCGGCCTGGGGCGACCCTGGCGCGTTTGGGGCGCAACCTCGGAATACCGGATTTGCAATCCGCAGCATCCTTTACCTACCGCGAGGATGGTCCGCGTATCGAGGTGCGTGAGCGCACCGAAAGCCACCTGCTGATGCACCTGGTCATGTGCGAGTTCATCCTGCGCGTGCCAGCCAGTGGCCAGGGCACGCTGCGCGCCGAACTGCACCACACCGGCATGCTGCGGCGCAGCGGGCTGGGCTGCCGCCTGCGCGGCGGTGACCGGCTATTGTTCGAAGCGCTCGAGGCGCGCCTTGCAACGCTGCAGGCCACCCTGATGCCCCTGGACTTCAAGCGCCTGGCCATCGACTGCAGTAACGGCCAGTGGCAGGTGACCCTGGAGCACATGGGCGCCAGCGAAGTGGTCAACCGGATGCCCGCCTTGCGTCGCTATATCCCCCTCACAACCGAACAGCGCCACCATCTCTGGCTGGCGTTCGACGGGTTGGCGTACGCCCTGCGCGACCTCTGAATCCTGTAGGAGCGGCTTTAGCCGCGATCACCCGCAAAGCGGGTGCCAGGCACCGCGACACCTGCATCGCGACTGAAGCCGGTCCTACAAGAGATGACAGTTGTACGTTCATTGATAACATGTTAACAATTACTCCATAACAACAACCGTTGCTGTGGAGGTCGCCATGCCCATGCCCCAGCCCGCTTCAGTTCACAGCGCAAGCCCGCCCCAGGACGGCCTGGAGCGCTGGACGACGGCCATGCAGAAAGTCTGCGGCCAGTTCCAGACCGAACTTGCCTTCAACCGCTCGCTGTTCATCGGCGAGATATCGACCTACAACCGCGCCGGCCTGGCCCTGGCCAATCTGCGCACCAATGCCGGCAATATCCGCCGCCTGGGCGACAACCCCGACCGCGACGACGACCAGCATTGCTTTCTGGTCAGCCAGCGCATGGGCTACTCGCAGATCACCCAGGGCGGCGCGAGTATCCAGCTTTCGCCAGGCGAGCTGCTGTTGATGGATTCGGTGGGCCCGTGCGAGATCACTCCGTTCGGCCTGATCGAGCATGTTTCGCTGTCACTGTCCCGCGAGCAGGTGCGCAAGCATCTTGCGAAGCAGGGCGCGACCTTCGGCAAGATCTCCTCGACCAACGCCTGCGGGCGCATGCTGCACCTGCTGATGGACCAGCTGTGCCGTGAAGGCGACGAGGCCGGGGCAACCCAGGGTGAGGCGCTGCAGGCGGCGTTCATCGCTCTGCTGGAGCCGGGCTTCGAGCGCGGTGATGACAACCCCGGCTCGGTGGCCGGGCTCGGCGGCGTCAGCCTGCGGGGCTATGTGCAAAAGGTCATCGACGAGTCGCTGGGCCAGCCCGGGTTGACCCCGGCAAACCTGGCCGAGCGCCTGAGCATTTCGGTGCGCCATCTGTACCGGTTGTTCGAGGAGGAGGGTGACAGCGTGTGCCGTTACATCCAGCGCTCGCGGCTCAAGCGCAGCGCCGATGATCTGTCCAACCCGTTCCTCAAGCGCGAGTCGATCACCTCGATCGCCTACAAGTGGGGGTTCACCGATTCGGCGCATTTCAGCCGGGCATTCAAGAAGCAGTTCGAGCAGTCGCCGAAGGATTTCCGAGCGATGGCGTTGATGGCGGGGCGCTAAAGCATCGCCGGCTTGTCCTTGCGACAAACCGCGTGGAAAGGGCCGCAAAGCGGCCCCAAGGATTTATCACGCTAGCGCAAGGTAATGCTTCACAAATGTCTCGCTCAACACTTCCCACAGCACCGGTGTGCCCTTGGTCACGAACCACGCATCACCCGCTTTGTAGCGTGTCACCTGCCCGGTGGATTCATCGGTCAGCTGGATCTCGCCGGTCACGATCACCGCCTGCTCGCTGAACGGATAGACCATGCGGAACTTGCCTTGGGTGGTGCCGAAGTAGGCACTGCTGACCGGGTCGGTCGGGGCGCCGTGGGTCATCTTGCCGTAGCACTTTACCTCGCCTTCGAGGATGGTCGAGCCGAGGTCGGCAACGGTGCCCCAGGCGTCGAGTTCGGACAGCTGCACACCCTGGCGGACGGCGGTGAGGGTCATGGTGGTTCTCCTGGTTTTTGTTCAAAAGGAATCAACGGCGGCCGTTGAAGAAGCCCGACAGCTGATGCACGGTCTTGCCGGCGGTCAGCAGCAGTGGGCGGATATGGTCCTTGCCGAGGATGCGCGCGTGCTTGACCGAACTGATCAGGTCATAGCGGGCCGAGCCTTCGCTCATGCCCTCGGCGAGGATCTTGCAGATGATGTGGCTGGGGGTGACGCCAAAGCCCGAGTAGCCCTGCACGTAGAAGGCGTTGGGGCGGTTGCTCAGGGTGCCGATCTGCGGGAACAGGTTGGCGCTGGTGGCCATCGGCCCGCCCCAGGCCAGGTCGATGCGCACGTCCTTGAGGTAGGGGAAGATCTTCAGCATCAGGTTGCGGTTCCAGGCCTTGAGGTCCTTGGGAATATGCTCCACGAACGGCGTGGCGGCACCGAACAGCAGGCGGTTCTCGCGGGTGACGCGGTAGTAGTCGATCACCGGGCGGATATCGCTGTAGGCGCCGCGGATCGGGCTGATGCGCTGTATGAGCTCGTCCGATAGTGGCTCGGTCATCAACTGGAAGGCATAGGTGTTGACGGTGCGCGCATGCAGTTCGGGTTCGAGCTTGTTGAGGAAGCTGTCGCAGGCCCACAGCAGCTTGCTGGCCTTGACCGAACCGCGCCCGGTGCGCACGGTGATGCGCTCGCCGTAGTGCACTTCCAGGGCCGGGCTGTGCTCGAAGATCCGGGCACCATGGCCGACCAGGGCCTGGGCCTCGCCAAGCAGCAGGTTTAGTGAGTGCACGTGGCCGCCGCCCATGTGCAGCAGGGCGCTGCTGTAGGCGTCGGAGCCGATGATCTGCCTGACCTCCGAGCCACCGAGGAAGCGGATCTCGTCCTTGCCGTTGATGGCCTTGAAGTCCTTCTCCCAGGCGCGCAGGGTCTTTTCCTGGCGGGCGTTGAAGCCCATGTAGCCGTAGCCGTGGCAGAAGTCGGCGTCGATCTGGTAGCGGGCGATGCGCGCCTTGATGATGCTGGCGCCCAGCTCGCTGATCTCGAAGATCTCGCGCAGGCCTTGGTCGCCCACGCTGCTCTTGATCTTCTCCAGGTCGTGGCCGATGCCGGCCATGATCTGCCCGCCGTTGCGCCCGGTGCCGCCGAAGCCCAGGTAGCGGGCCTCGAGCACGACGACATTGGTGATACCTTGCTCGGCCAGTTCCAGGGCGGTGTTGATGCCCGAGAAGCCGCCGCCGATCACCACGACATCGGCTTCGATGTCGCTTTCCAGGGTGGGGAAGCTGAGGTTGTACTTCTTGGTGGCGGTGTAGTACGTCGGCGTTTCGATGTTGATCATGGCGCAGCCTGGACAGTTGGAATTGTTGGACAGCACGGCTTGCACAAGCGCTGGCGGTTGCAAGTATTGAGCACCTAACGACAGGTAGGTGTCTTGCCTGGGACTGCCAGGGTTTTGCTTCAGGCTGCCACGTTGTCCATCGCGTCCAACACCGTAGGCATACGGCGGCAGCATGACCTCCACGGGAGAAGTGGTGATCATGCGCCTCATGAATATGTTAAGTAAATCAACCTCTGTGGCTAACGCCAGTCAGTTTAGCGATAGGGGCCGCTTTGCGGCCCATCGCCGGCAAGCCGGCTCCCACAGATACAGCGCAGGCCTTACTAATTGCGCGGTCCCTGTGGGAGCCGGCTTGCCGGCGATAGGCTGCGTAGCAGCCCCTGTGACGCTTATTACTTGAAATCCCACTGCATCTGCGTGGCGATGCTCACACCGCTGGACGACCTGACACAGACGTCCAGGTAGTCAGTGAAGCGTGGCGGCATGGCAATGCCTTCTTCCAGCAGGCGGCTGTTGTCGAACAGGTAGTTGAGGTCGGCGAAGCCGCTGTACAGGCGCAAGGCACGCAGCACCAGCCGTGGGTTGGCCGGGCCGATGCGGGTCTCGAAATCGCCGGCCAGCGATTTCAGGTCGTCTACCTCGACCTTGCGATAGCGCTCGCCCACCGGCTCCGCGCCATTGGCCAAGGCGAAGGCCTGGTCGATCTCTGCGAAGGTGCAGGCTGAATGATGGCCGGCGGAGATATGGTAGAGGTCATGGCTCAGGCGTGGCTTGAGCGCCAGGCCGATCAACGCCTCGGCGCAGTAGTCCACCGGGATCACGTCGATCTGCTCGTCCAGACCGCAGGTGAAGCTCTCCAGGGCGAAGCCCATGCGGAACACCCAGAAGATGCTCCCCGAGGCCTGGCAGCCGAGGCTGCGGTGGCCGACCACGATGGATGGCCGCGCCACCACCAGCGGCAGGCTGGGCAGCTCTTCACGCATGCGCCGTTCGATCTCCGCCTTCGAGGCGGTGTAGTCCACCAGTTGCTGCGCGGCCTCGGGGAACTCCCACGATTCGCTGATCGGTGACTCGCGCTGCGGGCCGCAGCACATGGCGGTGCCGACGTGGAGGAAACGCTTGAGACGGCTGGAGCGGCTCAGTACCTGGGCAAAGGCGTAGGTGCCCTCGACGTTTACCGGCCAGATATTGGGGTTCTTCGAGAACGAGGCCACGGCGGCGCAATTGATCACTCGGTCGAGCTGCATCAGACGCGGCGTCTCGCGAGCCAGCCAAGTGGTGTCGAGGAAGTCGCCGCAGAGGATCTGCGCTTCGCTCAGGGCCTGGCCCTGGCTGTCGTCGACACCGTGCTGGCGCAGGTTGTCGCGCAGGCGTTGCAGGCCCTGCGCCGGGTTATCGGCGCGAACGAGGAAGCACAGGGCCTCGGCATGCCCTTCGGCGATCATCTGGGCGGCGACGGCGCCACCGAGAAAACCTGTGGCACCGGTCAGCAGAATACGCTCCTGGGCTGGACACGGGAGGGTGGGCGTATGAATGGCGGGGGTGTTCATAGGTTTCCTCGGCAAGTAATTTGCCACTTTTTCATTCTTTGGAATGGGTGTGAAAGTTGCGTGAAAAGTTTGCTCGTGCGACTAATTCAAGTCCGGAGCTATTGGTTTTTTGATAAGCATGGCGCGAGCCGATATCACGTCGGAAAGCGCGTCGTATGGGAATCATGGCCTTGCACCGCGCAGGCAGATAGCGGCGAAGAGCAGGGCGGCGAGACATTGTCTGGCGGACCGATGGTTATTTCAATTAACTGTTGGCGCAGTTATGCAGGTTTTTGGTGAAACAATTTTAATGGGCTATGAGCAGATGTAAGCAGCTATATCAAATATGTAAATATATTTAAATTTGCACGCGGTTAATTGTTGGTATCACTTCAATTGTCCGGGCACTTCCCAGATCCCTCCATCACCGATGACATAGACCCGCTGACCCGTTCCCGGCTGCAGCGTCATCGCGCCGGTGAAGCTGCCGAACGACGGCAACAAGGTCAGGTGCTCGCCGACCAGGAAACAGGGCAGGCGCACCTGTTGGCGGCCACGGCCGCGCAGGCGATACGCCGGATGCACATGGCCCGCCAGTACATGCCGCTGCGGGTGCGCGCAGGGCTCGTGGTGCAGGGCGAACGGGCCGAGCGGCAGCGGCTCGGCCACCACCTCGATGCCCAGCCCGGCCGGCGGATCACCGGCCTGTCGGTCATGGTTGCCACGCACCAGGGTGATGGGCAGCGCCGCATGGCGGGCGCGCCACTCGGCAAGCGCTGCCAGGGTTCGCGGGGTCCTGCCTTTGGCGCTGTGCAGGAAGTCGCCGAGAAATACCAGGTGCTGGCAGGCAAAGCGCTGCAGCAGGGCATCCAGGCGTTGCAGGTTGCAGGCGGTGGTGCCACTGGGCACCGGCTGGCCCAGTGCCCGGTAGCCGGCGGCCTTGCCCAGATGCAGGTCGGCGATCAGCAGGGTCCGCCGCTCTGGCCACCACAGGGCTTTTTCCGCCAGCAGGCAGAGCTCGGTGCCGGCCACCTTTACGCTGATGTGCGAAGGAAGGGTGCTGGCCATGGCCTCAGGACCGCTGCCTGGCCGGGCGTGGCCGGCCGTCCTTGCTGCGCCTGGCCTTGTGCGCGCGGTCAGGTTCACGCGTGTCATCCTCGACCATCAGCGTGGTCAACGCCGCAGGCTCCTGTGCCCCGGCACCTGCGGCCTGCTCCAGGTCGCTGACCATGCGCCGGATCCGGTCGGCGAGTTTTTCCGAGCTGAGGCTCTCGCGAAAGCGCTCGACCATCAGCGGAAAGGCGAACGGTGTGGCGCGCCTGATGCTTCGCAGTTGCAGCGGCAGAGGCTGCAAGCGCTGCAGGGTCTGGCGCAGGCGTTGCACATCCAGTTCCTGGCTCAGCACCTCCTGGCGGGCCTGGGTCAGTAGCAGGTTTTCCGGGTCGTGCTGCCTGAACACATCGAAGTACAGCCCGCTGGAGGCCTGCAACTGGCGCGCGCTCTTCGGCGCACCGGGGTAGCCGGTGAACACCAGTCCGGCGATCCGGGCGATCTCGCGAAAGCGCCGGCGCGCCAGCTCGCCGGCATTGAGGCTGGCAAGCACCTCGGGTAGCAAGTCATGGCTGTCGAACAGCGCCGGGGTCAGGGCGCCAGCATAGTCGATGGCGCTGGCGCACAGCAGCTCCAGGCCGTAGTCGTTGACCGCGATGGAGAAACTCAGCGGTGTATCCCGGGCCAGGCGCCAAGCCAGCAGGCTAGCCAGGCCCAGGTGCACCGAGCGTCCGGCGAAGGGGTAGAGAAACAAGTGCCAGCCTTCGCGGGACTGCAGGGTCTCGGCCAGCAGGACGTTTTTGCCGGGTAGCGCCGACCAGGCTTTCTGTACCTCCAGCAACGGGCGCAGCAGGCGCATTTCCGGGCCTTGGAAGACACCCTGGTCCGCCGCGTCCAGTTCGGCCAGCATCGCCTCGGCCAGTTCGCCCGAGAGCGGCATGCGCCCGCCGTTCCAGCGCGGGATGGCGGCCTTGCGGTCGCTGGCGCGGCGCACGTAGACAGTCATTTCGCGCACCTCTACCAGCTCCAGGGTGCGGCCGGCGAACAGGAAATGGTCGCCTGGGCGCAGGCGGGCAATGAAGCTTTCCTCGATGCTGCCCAGCGATCCGCTGCCGCCGCGCGCCCAGAACTTCACGGTCAGGCTGGCATCGCTGACCAGGGTACCGATGCTCATGCGGTGACGCCGTGCCAGGCGTGCATCGGGCACCCGCCAGCGGCCTTCTGCGTCCGGCTCGGCGCGGCGGAAATCGGGGTAGGCCGTGAGCGAGAGACCGCCGTGGCGGATGAACGCCAGGGCCCATGCCCATTGCGTGTCGCTCAGGTCGCGGTACGACCAGGCGCTGCGCACTTCGGCGAGCATGTCCTGGGCCTCAAAGCCATCGCCGAGGGCCATGCTCACCAGGTGCTGGACCAGCACATCCAGTGGCCGCTCGGGGGCCTGGCGCGCCTCGACCTTGCCCTGGGCCACCGCCCTGCGTGCGGCTGCCGCCTCCAGCAGTTCCAGGCTGTGGGTCGGCACCAGCGTGGCGCGCGAGGGCCGACCGGGGGCGTGGCCGGAGCGCCCGGCGCGCTGCATCAGGCGCGCCACTCCTTTGGCCGAGCCGACCTGTAGCACGCGCTCCACGGGCAGGAAGTCGACCCCCAGGTCCAGGCTGGACGTACAGACCACCGCCTTCAACTGGCCTTTCTTCAAGGCCAGCTCCACCCAGTCGCGCACCTCACGCGACAGCGAACCATGGTGCAGTGCCAACAGCCCAGCCCAATCGGGCCGCGCCTGCAACAGCGCCTGGTACCAGGTCTCCGCCTGCGAGCGGGTGTTGGTGAACACCAGCGTGGTGGCGCTGCCTTGCAATTGCTCGACGACCTGCCCGAGCATGCGCAGGCCCAAGTGCCCGGCCCAGGGAAAGCGTTCGATGGCGGGCGGCAGCAGGGTGTCGATACGCAGGTCCTTGGCGTCGTGCCCCTGCACCAGGCGGCCCGCCGGCATCAGCACTTGCCGCGCGTGATCCAGGTTGCCCAGCGTGGCCGAAAGCGCCCAGACCAGCAGCGACGGCTGCCAGCAGCGCAGGCGGGCGAGGGCCAGTTGCAACTGCACGCCCCGTTTGTTGCCGAGCAACTCGTGCCATTCATCCACCACCAGCATGCGCAGGCCGGCGAACGCCTCGCGTGCATTGGCCTGGGTCAGCAGCAGCGTCAGGCTTTCCGGTGTGGTGATCAGGACGCTGGGCAGGCGCCGTGCCTGGCGGGCGCGTTCGGCGCTGCCGGTGTCGCCGGTGCGCAGGCCGATGCTCCAGCCGATCCCCAGGTCGTCCAGGGGGGCCTGCAGCGCCCTGGCTGTGTCGGCAGCCAGGGCTCGCATGGGGGTGACCCACAGCAGGGTCAGCGGCGCCATGGCGGGCTTGGCGCGACGTGCCGGCATGGGCTGGGAGGCATACTGCCCGGCGAAGCGATCCAGCGCGGCGAACCACACGGCATAGGTCTTGCCGGCGCCGGTGGCGGCGTGCAGCAGCCCCGATTCGCCGTCGGCCACGGCTTGCCAGACGGCCTTCTGGAAGGTGAACGGCTTCCAGCTGCGCTCGGCGAACCAGCGGCTGGAAGGCTGGCGGCGCTTGACCATCACAGCAGCCCCTGCAAGGTGGCCAGCGTGTCAGCCTGTTCGATGGTCTTGTCGGTGCGCCAGCGCAGCATGCGTGGGAAACGCACCGCGATGCCGCTCTTGTGGCGCTTGGACAGGGCGATGCCTTCGAAACCCAGTTCGAACACCAGGGTCGGGGTGACGCTGCGTACCGGGCCGAACTTGTCCACCGTGGTCCTGCGCACGATGGCGTCGACCTTGCGCATCTCTTCGTCGGTGAGACCGGAGTAGGCCTTGGCGAAGGGCACCAGCACCCGCTCGCCCGGGGCACTGTCGTCCCATACCGCGAAGGTGTAATCGCTGTACAGGCTGGCGCGCCGGCCATGGCCGCGCTGGGCATAGATCAACACCGCGTCGATGCTGAACGGGTCGATCTTCCATTTCCACCACAGGCCCAGGTCGCGGGTGCGGCCCACGCCATACAACGAGTCACGGCGCTTGAGCATCATGCCCTCGACGCCCAGCTGGCGCGAGGCCTCGCGCTGGCGGGCGAGTGCCTGCCAGTCGTCGCCGGCCACGCGCGGCGACAGGCGCAAATGCGCATCGCCGATGCTATCGACCAGCGCCTCGAGCTGCTCCCGACGCTGTTCCTGGCTGCGGCTGCGCCAGTCTTCGCCTTGCCACTCCAGCAGGTCATAGGCCAGCAGCGCGGCGGGCAACTCGTCCAGCAGCTTCTTGCCCAAGGTCTTGCGCCCGATGCGTTGCTGCAGCAGGGCGAACGGCTGGACGCCGAACGGGGAGTCGCCATTGTCGGCAGGTGCTTTCCAGATCACCAGCTCGCCATCGAGCACGGTGCCATCGGGCAGCGCGGCGGCCAGGCGGGCGAGTTCGGGGAAGCGCTCGGTGATCAGCTCCTCGCCCCGCGACCACAGCCAGGCACGCCCATCCCGTTTCACCAGTTGGGCGCGGATGCCGTCCCACTTCCATTCCACCAGCCACTGCTGGGGCGGGCCGAGCACCGCGTCGAAACGCTCGAGCGGCTCCTGCAGCGGGTGGGCGAGGAAGAACGGGTAGGGCTGACCGCCGCGCTGGGCATGTTCCTCGGCCGACTCCTGGGCGACCAACGCCAGGTAGCGCTGGGGCGTCGGCTGGTGCGCAAGGTCGGTGTAGCCGACCATGCGCTGCGCGACACGCTTGGCGTCGACCCCGGCCAGCGCGGCCAGGGCGCGGGTCACCAGCAGTTTCGAGACACCGACGCGAAAACCACCGGTGAGCAGCTTGAGGCTGACCATCAGGCTTTGCCGGTCGAGCCGCGTCCACAGCGCCTGCAAGCGCGGCGCGAGTTCCTCGGGGGGCAGGCCGCGCAGCGGCAGCAGTTGCTCCAGCCACCACTGCAAACTTTCATCCGCGACCTGGGTGGACTCTGGCAGCAACAGCGAAAGGGTTTCGGCGAAGTCGCCGACGGCCTGGTAGCTCTCCTCGAACAACCACTCGGGCAGGTCGCACAGGCGGATCGCCAGGTCGCGCAGCACACGGGTCGGCACCACCTGGCGGGGGCGCCCGCCAGCGAGGAAGTACACCGCCCAGGCGGCATCGGCAGGTGGTGCGGCAGCCAGGTAGTCCTGCAGCGCGGCGAGCTTGGCATTGCTCGAGGTAGTGGCATCGAGCCGGGCGTAGAGTTCGGCGAAGGCTCTCATCAGTTGGTCGGCTCCAGGCTGTCGTCTTCCTCGCCGTACTCGGTCTGGAAGGCTCGGGCATCCAGGCCCCGTTCGGTCAGGTAGCGAACCAGCACGTTGACCTGGCCGTGGGTCACCATCACCCGTTCGGCGCCGCTCTGCTCGATGGCCCAGAGTAGGCCGGGCCAGTCGGCGTGGTCGGAGAGCACGAAGCCCCGGTCAACGCCGCGCCGACGGCGCGCCCCGCGCAGCAGCATCCAGCCGCTGGCGAAGGCGTCGCTGTAGTCGCCGAAACGGCGCATCCAGGTACTGCCGCCCGCCGAGGGTGGGGCGAGGACCAGCGCCCGCTGCAGCAAGGGATCGCCCTTGGCGGTCGCCGTGGCGGGCAGGGTTTCGGGCAGGCGCACACCGGCGGCGCGATAGACCCGGTTCAGCGGCTCCACCGCGCCATGCACCAGCACCGGGCCGATGCTGGCGTCGATGCCGTGGAGAATCCGCTGGGCCTTGCCGAAGGCGTAGGCGAACAGCACGCTCGGCCGCCCGGCGGCGGCATTGGCGCGCCACCAGGCGTCGATGTCGGCGAAAACGCAGGCCTGGGGTTGCCAACGGTAGATCGGCAGGCCGAAGGTCGATTCGCTGATGAAGGTGTGGCAACGCACCGGTTCGAAGGCTTCGCAGGTGCCGTCCGGCTCGACCTTGTAGTCGCCTGAGGCGACCCACACCTCGCCGCGGTATGCCAGGCGCACCTGGGCCGAACCGAGCACGTGGCCGGCGGGGTGAAAGCTCAGGGTCACGCCGTGGTGCGCAAGCGGCGTGCCGTAGGGCAGGGTCTGCAGGTCGATGTCCTCGCCCAGGCGGGCGCGCAGTATCCCGGCGCCGGGCGTCGCGGCGAGGTAGTGGCGATTGCCGCGCCGGGCATGGTCACCGTGAGCGTGGGTGATCACTGCCCGATCGACCGGCCGCCAGGGGTCGATGTAGAAATCACCGGGTGGGCAGTACAGCCCTTCGGGGCGCGCGACGATCAGCTCCATGGCTCACCTTGGCCTGGGGGTTAACAGCTCAGAGCATCGGCAGGCGCGCCAGGTTCATTGTTCCTGTCAGTGGGGTAATGGGCCGGCGCCAAATGTGACGCCGGCCAGGCGTCACCCATTATCAGCTACGAAAAAACGCCAGCAGGTCTTGGTTGATCACGTCGGCGTGGGTGGTGGGCATGCCATGGGGGTAGCCCTTGTAGGTCTTCAGGGTGCCCTTGGGCAGCAACTTGGCCGAGAGTGGCCCCGAATTGTCGTAGGGCACGATCTGGTCGTCGTCGCCATGCATGACCAGTACCGGCACCGTCACCTTTTTTAGCGATTCGGTGAAATCGGTCTGGGAGAACGCGACGATGCCGTCGTAGTGCGCCTGGGCGCCGCCCATCATGCCCTGGCGCCACCAGTTGAGGATCACGCCCTGATCCGCCTTGGCGCCGGGGCGGTTGTAGCCGTAGAACGGCCCCGCCGGGATATCGTGGTAGAACTGCGCGCGGTTGGCCTTGAGCTGGGCCTGAAGGTCGTCGAACACTGACTTGGGCAGGCCGCCGGGGTTGCTGGCGGTCTGGACCATCAGCGGCGGCACGGCGGCGATGATGGCTGCCTTGGGCACCTTGTCCTCGGGATGGCGGGCCATGTAGTGGATCACCTCGCCACCGCCGGTGGAGTGCCCGACATGAATCGCCCCCTCGACACCCAGGTGCTTGACCACCGCCGCCACGTCGTCGGCGTAGTGGTCCATGTCATGGCCGTCCCAGACCTGGCTCGAACGGCCATGACCGCGGCGGTCATGGGCCACCACGCGGTAGCCTTCGGCAACGAAGAACAGCAGTTGCGCGTCCCAGTCGTCGGCGCTGAGCGGCCAGCCGTGATGGAAGAAGATCACCTGGGCGTCCCGCGGGCCCCAGTCCTTGTAGAAGATCTCGAGTCCTTCCGGGGTTGTGACGTATGCCATTTCGCGTCTCCTGATTCTTGGGTGAGGAGCTGGTGAAGGTGGGCAGTGAGGGGGCACTGGCCACCGGACAACTCTAGGATTAAAGTGCACTTCAAGGTCAATGCAATTGCAAAGGTGCCGCATGAGAATAGGAGAGCTGGCCAAGCTTACGGGCCTGGCCCCTTCGCGTATCCGCTTCTACGAGGCCAGTGGGCTGATCAGCTCGGTCGAGCGCAAGGCCAATGGATACCGCGACTACGACGCCGATGCGGTGTGGGTGCTGGAGATGATCACCAACGCCCAGGCCGCCGGGTTCTCGCTGGAGGAGATCCGCCAGTTGCTACCGGCCAAGGCCAAGGGCTGGCAGCACGATGAACTGCTCGCTGGGCTCAGGCGCAAGGTCGAGGAAATCGAACGCCTGCAGGCGCGCCTGGCACGCAACAAGGCGCAGTTGTTGCTGGTGATCGAAGGGATCGAGAGCAAGCCCGAAGGCATGCAGTGCGTGGACAATTCGCAGCGGGTGCTGGAGCGGCTGCGTGAGGAAATGGCTCAGGAAAAGGCGCGGGTCGCGGACCTGTAGCAGCGCCGCTGCCACAGGGGGCCTGCATCGTTTCAGTCAAGCGCCGCCAATGGCTTGGGCGCATACAGCGCGCTCTGGAACTCGGGCACATACTCGTACTTGACCATCCGCCCCAGCTGCAGATCACGGATATAGCGCGACAGTTCGCCATCCCCCAGCACCAGTTCCACTGAATCAGCCTTCATGCTGGAGGCATGGCTGACCTGCCGCGAGGTGGCGTAGCCGTAGGCCAACCGGCTCTGGTGATCGAGGTTGGTGAAACTGTTGGTCACAAGGTCTGGCTCGTGGGACAACCCGTCGAGCTTCCTGGCCCTGAACACCACGTCCACCTCGCCGCTTCGCGCATCGCCGATGGTGTAGGTTACCGCCTGGGCGTCCTCGCGCCGGTCGATCCCGGTCAGCCACTTGGGCAGGTTGTAGCCCACCACGCCGCGCACCCGTGCAAGCTCGGTGTTGACCGGCAGCTTGAGCACATAGCCCCAGAAGTCCTTGGCCATCGATTGCCGCGCCAGGCTTAAAGGCCCCAGGTTCGCTGAGCCGGGCCTGTTGGTGATGATCGACACGGCCACCTCGTTGTAGCTGTCGTTGTCGCAATAGTCGTAGGTGTAGGCGGTGAACGCCACCAGGCCGCGTCCAGGCCAGACTTGCAGGGGCTGCACCTGCTCCAGCACAGCGGCGGGCATGAGCGCCCGCAGGCGTTCGAGATCGGCGGTGTAGACGGCGGTGACACGGCTATTGCGGTAGTAGAAGTTTGGCGAGTACGACTCGAAACCCATGTCGACCCGGGTCTTCTCCAGGCCCTTGAACCAGCTCAGGTCAATGTCCGGCGCCTCGGCCTGGATCACTGGCAGCGGCGGGTTGGAGCGGTAACGGTCGTACAGCCCGCCCTTGAGCACGGGTACCGGGTGCCCGGCGATGTCGATCTGCGTTGTGGTGGCGTGCTCAGGGAGGCCATTGGCGGCGTGGGTGACGGGTATCAGCAGGGCGCCGGCCAGGGCGGTGGCGGTTCCGAGTTTCACGGTGCTGTATCTCCAGGGTAGATGATGTCGGGGCTGCGTAATCACCCTAACGTTCAACCCAACTTGAGAGTCAATGGCGAAATTTTTGCCGGTTCAGGGCTTGACCTTAAAGTTGACTTTAAAGCTAACGTCTGCGGCACGTACTTGTTGAGGTATTGCCGATGGACGTGTTCTCCCCCCTGACCCTGCCCAATGGCGCGGTCATCCCCAACCGCATTGCCAAGGCCGCCATGGAAGAAAACATGGCCGACGCCAACCATGCGCCCTCCGACCGACTGATGCGCTTGTACAAAGCTTGGGCGCAAGGTGGCGCCGGCCTGCTCATCAGCGGTAACGTCATGGTCGACAACCGCGCCATGACCGGCCCCGGCGGCGTGGTGCTGGAGGATGACCGGCACCTGGCGCGTTTTCGCCAGTGGGCCGCCATCGGCCGCTCGAAGGGCGCGCAGTTCTGGTTGCAGGTCAATCACCCCGGCCGGCAGATGCCCGCCAACCTGGGGCAGGTGACCTGGGCACCCTCGGCCGTGGCGCTGGACCTGGGGAGCATGTCCAGGCATTTCTCCACCCCGCAGGCGATGACCCACGAAGTGATCGAGGATGTGATACGCCGCTTCGCCGAGACCGCGCGGCTCGCGGAGCAGGCGGGCTTCAGTGGGGTGCAGATCCACGCGGCCCATGGCTACCTGCTCAGCCAGTTCCTTTCGCCCCTGAGCAACCAGCGTACCGACCAGTGGGGCGGCACCTTGGAAAATCGTGCGCGACTGCTGCTGGAGGTGGTCAAGGCGGTGCGTGCAGTGGTGTCCCCCGGCTTCGCCGTGGCCGTCAAGCTCAACTCGGCGGACTTCCAGCGCGGCGGCTTCAGCGCGGACGATGCCCGGCAGGTGGTAGCCCTGCTCAATGAGCTGGCGGTCGACCTGGTGGAGCTGTCCGGTGGCAGCTACGAAGCCCCGGCGATGCAGGGCCAGGCCAGGGATGGCCGCACGCTGGCGCGGGAGGCGTACTTCCTCGAGTTTGCCCGGGACATTCGCAGGGTGGCGAAGATGCCGATGATGGTCACCGGCGGCATCCGCCGCCGACCGGTCGCCGAGCAGGTGGTGCACAGCGGGGTCGAGATGGTCGGTATCGGTACCGCGCTGGCCATCGCGCCGGCCTTGCCCCGTGACTGGCAGGCGGGGGAGGAGGCGGTACCGGAACTGCGCCCGATCACCTGGAAGAACAAGGCGCTGGCCTCGCTGGGCAATATGGCGATGGTCAAGTTCCAGCTGCGCAGGCTGAGCGAGGCCAAGGCGCCCGATCCGCAGGTGGCGCCCTGGTGGGCGCTGCTGCGCCAGCAATGGAGCGACGCCGCCCGTGCCAGGCAATATCGGCGGCACATGGCGCGGCAGTGAAGCCAAGGAGATGTGATAATGGCTGCGCTATCACAAGAGGCACACCATGCTGACCATCTCCAACAACGTGCAGGTACCGGATGCCGAGATCGAGCTGAGCTATATTCGCGCGCAGGGCGCCGGCGGCCAGAACGTCAACAAGGTCTCCAGCGCCGTGCACCTGCGCTTCGACATCGCGGCCTCGTCGCTGCCCGCCTTCTACAAGGAGCGACTGCTGGCATTGCGTGACAGCCGCATCACCGCTGACGGCGTGCTGATCCTCAAGGCCCAGCAGTACCGCACCCAGGAACAGAACCGCATCGACGCCCTGGAGCGTCTGGCCGAACTGATCATCGGCGCCGGCAAGGTCGAGAAGAAGCGCCGGCCGACCAAGCCAACCCTCGGTTCAAAGACCCGCCGCCTCGACTCGAAGTCCAAGCGCGGCACGATCAAGGCGGGGCGCGGCAAGGTGGACTTCTGAGCTTGGCCAGGCCACCTATGCCTGCCTGTAGCATTCATGAATAAAAAACAGGATTGAAATTACCAATTGCACTGATGAGCAGGATCAATTTAGGGATCGGTCACGGGCTACTTACCCTTTTCGAGGCGCATCAAGACGCCTGAAAGAACCTTTAGGAGTACCCCATGATCCCTTTGCTCAAGCTGTTCCAACCCGGTCGCCTGCTGGTGGCGAGCAGTCTCGCCGCCAGTCTGCTGTCACTGTCCGTGCAGGCCGCGACCCTGACCCGTGATAACGGCGCGCCGGTGGGCGACAACCAGAACTCGCAGACTGCTGGCCCCAACGGCTCGGTGCTGCTACAGGACGTGCAACTGCTGCAGAAGCTGCAGCGTTTCGACCGTGAACGCATCCCCGAGCGCGTGGTGCACGCACGTGGCACCGGCGCCCATGGCCAGTTCACCGCCAGTGCCGACATCAGCGACCTGAGCATGGCCAAGGTGTTCCGCCCCGGCGAGAAGACCCCGGTGTTCGTGCGCTTCTCCTCGGTGGTGCACGGCAATCACTCGCCGGAAACCCTGCGTGACCCGCGCGGCTTCGCCACCAAGTTCTACACCGCCGACGGCAACTGGGATCTGGTCGGCAACAACTTCCCGACCTTCTTCATCCGCGACGCGATCAAGTTCCCTGACATGGTTCACGCCTTCAAGCCCGACCCACGGAGCAACCTCGATGACGACTCGCGTCGCTTCGATTTCTTCTCCCATGTACCGGAAGCTACCCGCACCCTGACCCTGCTGTACTCCAACGAAGGCACGCCGGCCAGTTACCGCGAGATGGACGGCAACAGCGTGCACGCCTACAAGCTGGTCAACGCCAAGGGCCAGGTGCACTACGTGAAGTTCCACTGGAAGAGCCTGCAAGGGCAGAAGAACCTCGACCCGAAACAGGTCGCCCAGGTCCAGGGCCGCGACTACAGCCACATGACCCACGATCTGGTCAGCGCGATCAACCAGGGCAAGCTGCCGAAATGGGACCTGTACATCCAGGTGCTCAAGCCCGAGGAGTTGGCCAAGTTCGACTTCGACCCGCTGGACGCGACCAAGATCTGGCCCGACGTGCCGGAGCGCAAGATTGGCCAGATGGTGCTCGACCGTAACGTCGACAACTTCTTCCAGGAGACCGAGCAGGTGGCCATGGCGCCGTCGAACCTGGTACCGGGTATCGAACCGTCCGAGGACCGCCTGCTCCAGGGACGTTTGTTCGCCTACGCCGATACCCAGATGTACCGGGTTGGCGCCAATGGCCTGAGCCTGCCGGTGAACCGCCCGCGTGCCGAGGTCAATACCGTCAACCAGGATGGCGCGATGAACGCCGGGCACACCGACAGCGGCGTGAACTACCAGCCGAGCCGTCGCCAGCTGCGTGACGAGCAGGCCGACGCCCGTTATGTGCAGACCCCGCTGAGCGGCAGCACCCAGCAGGCGAGGATTCAGCGCGAGCAGAACTTCAAGCAGGCGGGCGAGCTGTTCCGTTCCTACGGCAAGAAGGACCAGACCGACCTGATCAACAGCCTCGGCCAGGCCCTGGCGACCGCGGACGAGGAGAGCCGTTACATCATGCTGTCGTTCTTCTACAAGGCGGATGCGGACTATGGCACCGGCCTGGCCAAGGTGGCCAAGGCCGACCTCGAGCGGGTCCGGCAGTTGGCGGCGAAGCTGCAGGACTGAGCGGCCACTGCTGCCCAGATCCATTGACATGACATGAGCCTGCGGGAACGGATTCATCGGTGCAGCCGGATCGCCGCGACCACCGGTAAATCCGTTCCCGCACGACGACCATGTTGTCCGGCGCGTCTTATTTTCTGGTGAGCTTGTCACCCGGCACATGCAGATACGACATCACGCTTTCGGTCAGCTCCGTGGCCAGTTTCACCGCCTCCTTGTTGCGCGCCATGACCCCGGCCACCAACCCTTCGATCAATGCCAGCACGGCGATGTTGGAGCTGGTCAGCACCGGATGATCGGCGGGCGCGTACAACACATGGTGGGCCATGGGCGCCAGCGGCGAGGCGGGTGAGTCGGTGATCGCCAGTACCGTTGCGTTGCGCTCATGGGCGAAACGCGACAGTTGCAGGGTGTCCTGCGAATAGCGTGGCAGGGCGATGGCCAGCAGCACGTCCTGCTCGGTGATCGCCGCCAGGCGGTAGGCGGCATTCTCGTTGCCACCTTCCATGCTGATGGCACAGGTGTCCCTGCAGAACGGCACCAGGGTCGAGGCGGCCAGCCCGGCCAGGTATACGCTGTTGCCGAAGCCCAGCACGTAGACCTTGCGCGCCGCGATCAGGCTGTCGACGAACGCCTCGAAGGCATCGGCCTGGTTGTTGCTGGCGGTGGTCGCCAGGTTGCTGGTGGCGCTCTGGATCTGCTCATGCAAGCCAAAGTCGCCGCCCGGGCGTTGGGCCAGCTCGTTACGCAGCTTGTCCACCGGCGAGACCATCTGTTGCAGGGTGCTCACCAGCTCGGCCTTCATGCCGCTGTAGCCGCCCAGGTCCAGGGCCTTGGCCAGGCGATTGACCGCCGCCGGCGAGGTCGCGGTAGCCTGGGCCATGTCCTCGATGGTCAGGGTCGCGGCCTTCAGCGGGTGGCGCAGGATGTACTCGGCGACCTTGCGCAACGACGGTGGCAGTTCGGCCAGGCTCTCCGACAGCTTGCGCATGACCGGCGCGGCGTAGACCGTGGTGTTCTTGGTATGGCTCGACATCCGGCGCGAGGCTCCCTGTGAATTGCCGGGTAGTGTATCCCAAGGCGCTCTGCGGCGGGCCGCCACAGCGCGCCACGGGGGTCACTTCAGGCTGCCGGCGAGGAACTGGCGCAGGCGCTCGGACTGCGGCCGTGCCAGCACCTCGCGCGGGTCGCCGCGTTCCTCGGCCAGGCCCTGATGGAGGAATAGCAGCTGGTTGGACACCTCGCGGGCAAAGCCCATCTCGTGAGTGACCACGACCATGGTCCGGCCCTCCTGCGCCAGGTCCTGCATGACCTTGAGCACATCACCGACCAGTTCCGGGTCGAGCGCCGAGGTCGGTTCGTCGAACAGCATCACCTCGGGCTCCATGGCCAGCGCCCGGGCAATGGCCACCCGTTGCTGCTCGCCACCGGACATGTGCGCCGGGTAGGCGTCGCGGCGATGGCTGACGCCGACCTTGGCCAGGTAGTGCTCGGCTTTCTCGCGGGCTTCCTTGCGGTTCATGCCGAGTACGTGCACCGGGGCTTCCATGACGTTGTCCAAGGCGCTCATGTGCGCCCACAGGTTGAAGTGCTGGAAGACCATGCTCAACCGCGCCCGCAGGCGCTGCAACTGGCGTGGGTCCGCCGCGCGCAGCCCGCCACGGGGGCACTCGCGCAGCTTGAGCTGTTCGCCGTTGACCAGGATCTGCCCGGCGTTGGGTTGCTCGAGCAGGTTGATGCAGCGCAGGAAAGTGCTCTTGCCCGATCCGCTGGAGCCGATGATGCTGATCACGTCGCCGGCATCGGCCTGCAACGAAACGCCCTTGAGCACCTGGTGGTTGCCGTAGCTTTTGTGCAACTCGTGGATATGCAGTTTGTTCATCAGACGGTACTCGCAGGGTTCAGTCGCTGAGCAGGCGACCTTGGCGGATGGAGGTGTTGCCGGCAACCTTGGCCAGCCACAGGCCGGGCTGGGCGAAGCGCAGGCGTTCACGGGCATAGAGGATGCCGTCGGTGGTGGCCCTGACCACGCTGTGGCGGTCGCTGAGCGGGTCGAGCACTTCGAACAGCGGATCACCCACGCGCACCTGCGCGCCCAGCGGCTGCAGGTAGCTGACCACGCCCGGGTGCTCGGCGTAGGCGTATTGCGCGCCAGCGAAGGGCGTGGCTTGGCAGCAGTGTTGCGGGGCGGCCGGCCAGGGGCCGCGGATCATGCCCTGGTCGGCGAGGTAGCCGAGGATCTGCTCGGCGCTGGCCTGGCATTGCTCACGCCCGGTGTCGGCCATGCCGCGCAACTCGATGGTGGTCGCAACGCAGGCCAGGGGGATCTCGGCATCAGGGTAGTACTCGCGCAGGTGCAGCCAGGGCGCGGCGCAGGCTTCGTCGAAGGCGTCGCCACCGGCGCCCTCGGCCAGCAGCGCCGCTTGCGCGCCGAGGCGGGCGGCCAGCGGACGCAACTGCGCCCAGTGGTGCGGCATGGCGTACAGCAGCATCACCGACTCGAAATCGCAGTGCAGGTCCAGCACCAGGTCGGCGTCGCAGGCATGGCGCAGCAGCAGGCGGCGCAGGCCATCGAGCTCCGAGTGTGGCGCGGGCAGTTCATCAAGGAGTTCGAGCATGGCCCGGCGGATAGTCGTGACGTTGGCCTGGCCATCGCCGCCCAGGCGGCCTTCGAGGTGCGCGGCCAGCGCTTCGGTCAGTGCCGGGAAATCGCGATTGAAGTTCTTGCCGCTATTGAACTCGAAGCGGCCCTGGTGGGTGGCTTGGAACATCTGGCCGATACCGATCGGGTTGGCCAGGGGCACCAGTTCGATCACCGCGTCCAGCAGGCCCTGCGCCTCGAGCTCCAGCAACCTGCGCTTGAGTTCGATGGCCACGCGCATCCCGGGCAGTTCATCGGCGTGCAGCGAAGCCTGGATATAGGCCTTGCGCGGGCCGCTGCCAAAGCGCAGCACGCGCAGCGAACGCTCGGTGCCGCAGGCGCTCCAAGGCAGGGTATGGTCAATGTGCTGCATGAAAGCTCCTTAGTGCTTGCGCGGTGCCAGGTAGGCCAGCCAATGGCGCTCGGCCATCTTGAACAGGCGCACCAGCATGAACGTCAGGGCCAGGTAGATCAGCCCGGCGGTGATGAAGGCCTCGAAAGGCAGGTAATAGCGTGCGTTGAAGGTCTTCGCCGCCCCGGTGATGTTCACCAGGGTGACGATCGACGCCAGGCTGGTGGTCTGCAGCATCATCAGTACTTCGTTGCTGTACTGCGGCAGGGCGCGGCGCAAGGCCGAGGGCAGCAGGATGCGCCGGTACAGCGTCAACCGTGACATGCCCATGGCACGGGCAGCCTCGACCTCGCCCCGGGGCGTCGAGCGCAGGCTCCCGGCCAGCAGCTCGGCGCTGTAGGCGCTGGTGTTGAGGGCGAAGGCAAGGCAGGTGCAGAACGTCGCGCTGGACAGGTACGGCCAAAGCGGGCTCTGGCGCACGGCCTCGAACTGGGCCAGGCCGTAGTACACCAGGAACAGCTGCACCAGCATCGGCGTGCCGCGGATCACGTAGGCGTAGAGCCAGGCGGGGTAGCGCAGCAGGCACGTGCGCGAGACGCGCATCAGCGCCAGGGGGATCGCCAGCGCCAGGCCGCAGGCCAGCGAAATCAGCAGCACCTTGAGGGTCAGGGCAACGCCGTTCAGGTACAGCGGCAGGTTCTGCCAGATCAGTTGATAGTCGAGCGTCATCGGGCAGCTCCCCTAGAGTTCGGCGGCTTTGAAGCCGACCGAGTAACGTTGTTCAACACCGCGCAACAGCAGCAGCGACACGCTGGTCAGCAGCAGGTACAGCGCGGCCACGGCGAGGAAGAAGGTGAACGGCTGGTGGGTGGCGTCGGCGGCGTTCTTGGCCTTGAACATCATGTCCTGCAGGCCGATCACCGAGATCAGCGCGGTGGACTTGGTCAGCACCAGCCAGTTGTTGGTGAAGCCCGGCAGGGCCAGGCGCACCATCTGCGGCAGGCTGATCCGCCAGAACACTTGCAGGCCGCTCATGCCGTAGGCGGCGCCAGCCTCGGCCTGGCCCTTGGGGATCGCCAGGAAGGCGCCGCGAAAGGTCTCCGAGAGGTAGGCGCCGAAGATGAAGCCCATGGTGCACACCCCGGCAACAAACGGGTTGATGTCGATGTACTGTTCGTAGCCCAGCGCCAGTGCCAGGCGGTTGACCAGGTCCTGGCCGCCGTAGAACACCAGCAGGATCAGCACCAGGTCGGGGATGCCGCGTACTACCGTGGCATAGACCTCGCCCAGTGCCGCCAGCCATCGCAACGGTGACAAGCGGCAGGCCGCACCGAACAGGCCCAGGCCGATGGCCAAGGCCATCGCCAGCAGTGCCAGGCTGACGCTCAGCCACGCGCCATCGAGAATGCTCGATCCATAGCCATGAAGCATGATGAAAACCCTCGTCGGCCGGCGTTACTGGCCGTAGATGTCGAACGGGAAGTACTTGCCCTGCACCTGCTGGTAGATGCCGTTGGCGCGGATCGCGGCGATGGCGGCGTTGAGCCGCGCGAGGTTGGCGGTGTCGCCCTTGCGCACGGCAATCCCGGCGCCGCGGCCAAAATAGTGAGGGTCGCCGATGTCCGGGCCGACCAGTGCGAAGCCTTGGCCCGCCGGGGTCTTGATGAAGCTTTCCTCGGTGTTGACGATATCGGCGAGGGTGGCGTCCAGGCGCCCGGAAACCAGGTCGAGGAAGGCTTCGTTCTGCGAGGCGTAGCGCACGATTTCGACGCCCGCCGGTTCCAGTTGTTCGGTGGCGAAGCGGTCATAGGTCGAGGCCCGCTGCACGCCCACTTTGCGGCCCTTCAGGTCCACCATCGGGGTGTCCAGGCGGCTGCCGGCCTTCATCGCGAACTTGCCGGGGGTGTGGTAGTACTTGTCGGTGAAATCGACCGATTTCAAGCGATCCTCGGTGATCGACATCGACGACAGCACGGCGTCTATCTTGCGTACCTTCAGCGACGGGATCATGCCGTCGAACTCCTGGATCACCCACTGGCACTTGACCTGCATCTGCGCGCACAGCGCGTTGCCGATGTCGTAGTCAAAGCCGGCGAGCTCACCTTCTGGGGTGCGGTAGGAAAAGGGCGGGTAGGCGGCCTCGATGCCGATGCGCAGGCTGGCATCGTCGGCCTGGGCGAAGGCGCTGCAGGCACAGAGTGCCAGCGCGCCGAGAAGTCCGGTTTTATTCATGTTGTTGGCTCCGGTGGGGGCGTTACCAGCCATGGCCCGAAAGGAACCATGGGTTGGGTGCGGTCTGAAAATGACATTATTCATATCACAAATCAATATAGTGAAAATAAATGTGTCAGGTCAGCGCTCGCCTTGAGGTCGCCGTCCTTCTTCCTGAGCTGCTCGATCTTGCGGATCACACCCAGCGTTCTGGCCTCCAGCCTGCCGGCGGTTTCCAGATACTGCTCGAGATCGATAGGACACATTGCGCTGAATTGGGGGCGGAATGCCTTCGGCTGATGCTACATGGTACGTACTGCAACTGCCTGAAAATGGCCTAAATCAGTCAATTGTTTCATGCTTGATACGTACTATTTGTGTACTGAGCGGTAGGCTCGCCTGCACCACCAGATCGAGTGTGGGAATGGACAAGCATGGCGCCGGGTCAGGCAAATGAGCAGGGTCTTCTTATAAAGCGCGGGCCCGGCAGACAGCCCCCGGTATTGGGGCCGCCTCCCCAATATTCTCGGGTTGTTTGGCTAACCCGTTGATTTAAGGGCGTTTGTTTAATGGCATAACGCTTGCTTCCCCCTCCACAGAACCGTGATTCCTGTGGAGGTGCAGCATGACCATTCCCCTCGAAGGCGCTACCCCATGCGTGCCGGCATGAACCGCAAGCTGCGCCCTGCATACCTGGGCTTGCTGCTGGGCACCGCGCTGATCGGCCTCGGCGTGGCCTACGAAAAGCTCTGGTGCGACCCCCGCGAACTGCTGCAGGAGGCCGCCGATCCCCAGGCCCTGCACACGCTCAGCCGCGATGGCGTCACCGTTGAGTTCGAGGCGCGCCCCCTCAGCGGCGGTGAACTGCGTGAGGGCGACTTTGCCAATATCCGCTTCAAGGTCAGCGACCAGACCAGCGGCCAGCCGCTGTCGGGCATGGCCCCCGGCGCCTGGCTCGACCCCGCGCAGTCGGCACCGGTCGGCGACCGCGACAGCAGTTGCAAGGCGCGCGTGGCGTTGTTTCTCAAAAGCAGCATCGGCGCTCGTCCTTTGCTCGATCTGAACAGCTACTTCCTGCTGGTGCTGAACAAGGACGCCAGCCTGACGGTGATCGACCCGACCGTGTCGGTGGGCGGGGTCACCAGCACGCTGGCGCGCATCGACCTTCCGGGGCGGCCCATGGACTGGGTGGCCACCGGCGATGACAAGCAGGTGTTCGTGTCCATGCCCGAACGCAACCAGGTGGCGTTGATCGACACCGAGACCTTCACCCGCGTTGCCACCCTGGAGGCCGGCGAGCAGCCGCTGCGGGTGGCGCTGCAACCCGACCAGCGCCTGCTGTGGGTGGGCAACAACAGCCATGACCCGGCCAAGGGCGGGGTGACGGTGATCGACGTGCCCAGCCGGGCCAAGCTCAAGTCGTTCGTCACCGGCTCCGGCCACCACGAGATTGCCTTCAGCGCCGATTCGCGCTTTGCCTTCGTCAGCAACCGCGACGGCGGCACCCTGAGCGTCATCGACACCGCCCAGATGCGCCTGGTGAAGACCCTCGAAGTCGGCCCGCATCCGTTGTCGGTGGCTTACTCGCCCTTGTCGCAGGCAGTGTACGTGGTCGATGGCCAGGAGGGCACGGTGCGGGTGATCGACGCCCGCAGCCACACCCTGCGCCACACGGTCAAGGCCGAGCAGGGCCTGGGGCCGATGCGCTTCAGCCAGGATGGTCGTTATGGCGTGGTGCTCAACACCCTGGGGAACCAGGCGCTGGTGATCGATGCCAGTACCGACCAGTTGCTCCATCGGATACCGGTGGCCGCCGAGCCGTACCAACTGACCTTCACCAAGGCCTACGCCTATGTGCGTGGGCTGGCTTCTTCGAAGGTGAGCATGATCAACCTGGCAAGCCTCGGGCAGGGGCGCGAACCGATCGTCCAGGGCTTCGAGGCCGGCCCGGCGGCGCCGCGCCAGGCCGGCGACCTGCCGTTGGCCCAGGGGGTGAGCATTTCCCGCGACGACAACTCGGTGTTCGTGGTCAACCCCGTGGACAACACCACCTACTTCTACGCCGAGGGCATGAACGCGCCGATGTCGGGCTACAACAACCGCGGCCACCAGGCCCGCGCCGCGCGGGTCATCGACCGCAGCCTGCGCGAGCTGGCGCCCGGGGTGTACGGCTCGACGGTGAAGCTGCCGGCCGCCGGCACCTTCGACGTCGCGTTCCTGCTCAATCAGCCGCAGATCATCCACTGCTTCAGCACCGAAGTCGCGGCGTTGCCGCAGTCGGGCGTGCCCAAGCGTGCCCGCGCCGAGTTCATCGGCACCGACCAGCCGCTGCTGCAGCACACCCCCTACCTGGCCCGGGTGCGCATCCTCGGCGAGGACGGAAAACCACGCCCTGGGCTTGGCGACCTGAGCTTGCGCTACTTCCTGGCGCCTTCGTCGCTGCCACGCAACGTGGCGCTGGTCGAAGTGGGCGAGGGGCTCTACCAGGCGCCGCTGGAGCTGGCCGAGGCCGGCGCCTGGTACCTGCACGTACAGTCGCCGAGCCTCGGGCGTGCCTTCACCGAAGAAAACTACACCAGCCTGCGCGTCCTGCCGGCCGCCGAGGCGCCCACCGCTTCCCAAGGGGAACCCAGGAGTGTGCGATGAACCGTCTGCAGGGTGGAAAACTGCTGGGCCTGAGCCTGCTGTTGGCGAGCAACCTGGCGCTGGCCCACGCCGGCCACGATCACGGCGGCACGCCCGCGCAACCACCGGCCGCTCACCAGGAGAAAGCCAGCGTGCGCTTCGCCGATGTGGCGCTGCTCGACCAGGACGGCATGCCGGTGCGCCTGGAGAAGGACCTGGTGGGCGATCACCTGGTGGTCATGGGGTTCATCTACACCAGCTGCACCACGGTGTGCCCGGTGGTGTCGTCGATCATGAGCAAGGTCCAGCAGCAGTTGGGTGGGCGGGTGGGGGAGGAGATCCGTCTGGTGTCGATCAGCGTCGATCCACAGCGTGACGATTCCAGGCGCCTGGCCGGTTACGCCCGGGCATTCCAGCACGGGCCGGGGTGGAGCTGGCTGACCGGTTCACCCTATGCCATCAGCGAAACGCTCAAGGGGCTGGGCAGCTTCAGCGCCAACCTCAGCGAGCACCCGCCGTTGATCCTGGTGGGTGATGGGCGCAGCGGGCACTGGACCCGCTACTACGGCTTCAGCGACCCCAACGTGCTGATCGGCGAGGTCAACCGCCTGAGCGCGCGTCGCGTGCACGCCAAGAGCACCGCCATCGCCGGCCAGGAGGTACAGCCATGAGCGCCCACACCTCCCGCCATGCCAGCATGCGCAGCCTTGACTGGCTGGTGCTCGGCGCCTGCCTGTGGATCCTCGCCTCGGTGGCGTTCGCCCACGAGGGCCACGCGCCGACGCCACAACCGGCGCCGCAGACCATGACCAGCGGCGGTGGCACCCGCGATGCGCAGGCCTGGTTCACCGACACCGTGCTCAAGGACCAGGACGGCCGAGAGCTGCGTTTCTACAGCGATGTGCTCAAGGACAAGGTGGTGATGCTCAACGTGATCTTCACCCACTGCAACGATGCCTGCCCACTGATCACCCGCAAATTGCGCGAGGTGCGCGTGGCCATGGGCCCGGCACTGGCGGCGCAGGTGACGTTCGTGTCGCTGAGCAGCGATCCTCTGAACGACACGCCAGAGGTACTCAAGGCGTTTGCGCAGAAGCAGGGGGTGGATGGTCCGAACTGGCTGTTCCTGACCGGCGACAAGGCCAGCGTCGACCTGGTGCTGGGGCGGTTGGGCCAGTTCCTGCCCAGTCCCGAGCAGCACTCGACGCAGTTGATTGCCGGTGACGTGGCGGGCAAGCGCTGGAGCAAGATCCGCCCCGACGCGCCACCCGCGGCGATCGCCCAGCGCATGCAACTGCTGGCACAGCCGTTGGCGGGGCGCTGACATCATGGCCGCCGCTGCCAAGTGGGTCCTGCTCATGTTGTGGTGGTGCCTGTGCGGGGCAGTGCAACTGAGCGAGCAGGAACTCGCCGGCAAACGCCTCTACCGCGAAGGCGTCTCCAGCAGCGACGCCCAGTTGCTGGCCCGGGTCGGCCCCGGGGACATGCGCGTGCCGGCCAGCGTGCTGCCCTGTGCTGGTTGCCATGGCAACGACGGGCGCGGCCGCAGCGAAGGCGGAGTGCGCCCGCCGAGCCTGGACTGGCAACGCCTGGCCCTTGGCTCCGGCAATCGCGAGGCCAACAACCGGCGCTACCCGGCCTACACCGATGCCAGCCTGGCGCGGGTCATCCGCAGCGGCACCGACCCCGCCGGCAATCGCCTTGACCCGGCGATGCCACGCTTCGACCTGAGCCTGGCCGACCAACGCAATCTCACCGCCTACCTCAAGCGCCTGGGTGAAGACCGAGACCCCGGCGTGGAGGAGGGCACCTTGCGCCTGGGCACCTTGCTGCCCGAGCAGGGCCCGCTGTCCGAGGCCGGGCGGACAGTGCGGGCAGTGCTGGAGGATGGTGTCGCGCAGTTGAACCAACAGGGAGGCATCCATGGGCGACGCCTGCAACTGGTCGCGCTGGACCCCGGGCAGGACCCGGCCAGCACCGCACAGGCACTGGACACGCTGACACAACGAGAACGGGTGTTCGCCCTGGTCGCGCCCCTCGCACCACTGCTCGACAGCCGCCAGCTGGAGCAGGCCGGCCTGCCCCTGATCGGTGCCACGCCGCGTAGCGGTGGCAGCGCGCAGGTGTTCGATCCCTTGCCGGGCGTGCCCGGGCAATTGCTCAGCGTGGCGCTGCATGCCCGTGATGCCCTTGGCCTGGCGCCCGCTGCCTTGCGGGTGGTGTATGCCGGCGCAGAGCAGGCCGATGCGGCGCAGGTGCTGCAGCAGCGTTTGCTTCAACTGGGGTTCGCTACCGCGCCGCCCCTGGCGTTCATGGGCCAGGCCCCGGACGGCGAGGGTATCCTCTTCCTCGGCCACGCCCAGGCGTTCACCGCGCTGGCGTCGAGCCTGCAAGCAAGCGGGCGCAACCCTTACCTGTTCGCCGCGTCGGGCCAGGTGGCTGGTGCCGTGCCGGGGTTGGCGCCGTCCTGGTCGCAGCGGGTGCTGCTGGCCTATCCCTTCGTACCCGGCGACTGGACCGCGCAAGGCCGGGCGACCCTTGCCGGGGTGCAGTTGCGCCAGGGGCTGGAGCCGCGCCAGGCATCGTTGCAGGTCACTACCCTGTGCGCCTGGCAGTTGTTGGTCGAAGCCTTGAAGCAGATAGGGCGCGACGCCAGCCGTGAGCAGTTGCTGGTCGCCCTGGAGCAGTTGCATGACATCGATACCGGGCTCACGCCGTTGCTCGGTTTCGGCCCTGGACGCCGCCACGGCATGACAGGTGCGCATGTGGTGGAGGTAAGCCTGCCGGGGCCTGGTTTCATTGAAGTGGCGCCGTACCGAGCGGTGCCGGATAGCCCTTGAGACTCAGGAGAAGATCACCATGCGCACCCTGATTGCCTGCCTGTTGTCGCTGCTCGCCCTGGCCAGCCACGCCGACACCCCGGCGGCGCGGGTCAATGGCGTGGAGATCGGGGTGCTACGCCTCGAACGCTACTTCAGCGAATACCTCCAGGCCCAGGGGCGGGCGGTGGCGAGCATCCGCAACCCCAATCTTTACCAGCGCTTGCGCGCGCAGGCCCTGGATGAACTGATCGACAAGGAACTGCTTTGGCAGGAGGCCCAGCGCCAGGGCATCGACATCAATGATGCGCAGGTGACGGCGCGGGTCAGCGAGGTTGAGGCGGCCTTCGGCAGCCCCGCGGTGTTCGAGCAGCGCCTGGCGCAAGCCGGCTTCGATCGGGCAGGCTTCGCTGACTACACTCGACATGAGATGGCCGCCCAGCAGGTCTTTGCCCGGCTGAGTGCGGTCGAAGAACCCAGCAGCGCCGAAGTTGCGGCCTTCCATCAGGCCAACTGGCAAAGACTGCAAGGAATGCAGAACCAAAGTGATAATACTTCTGTCCTACCAGAACACGGCCTGCGCCTGGCCAGGGACGCGCTCGTCGCGCAACTCCAGGCCCAGGCCCGGCAAGCCGTACGCCAACGTTTGCGTGATTCCGCTACAGTGGAGCGCGTCGACTGAGGGGCGTGCAGGGCTTTCCCCATAGTTGGGGAAAACCTTCAGGGCAATGTGCCATCATCTTCCCCGGTTATGGGGAACGGCCAGCCGCCAAGGTCTGGGGTGACCGACGAGCTTCAACGATATCAGCGACTTGAAAGCGGTAAGCAGTGAATTTTCATGCCTGGCACGAAGCATGCTCAAGCCTCTACAAGGCCGCACTTCGCAGACCGGGAGACCGGGCAGTTCATGGGAGTGGACCTTGGTGAACAGAGTATTGGTAGTCGATGACGAACAGACCCTTGCGCAGAACCTGCAAGCCTATCTGCAGGCGCAAGGCCTGGAGGTCCATCTCGCCCACGACGGTACCACGGGTATCGAAGAGGCCGAGAGACAGGTACCGGACGTGATCGTGCTGGATTACCGCTTGCCCGACATGGAGGGGTTTCAGGTCCTGGAGACCGTGCGCAGGAACAGGCAATGCCATTTCGTGCTGATCACCGCCCACCCGACCGCCGAGGTCCGTGAGCGGGCCGCCGAACTGGGCGTGACCCATGTCCTGTTCAAGCCGTTCCCGCTGATGGAACTGGCCCGCGCCGTCTTCGACCTGATGGGCATCGAGCGCCAGCGCAGGAGCACCGACCAGCCGGCCGAAGGGTACGTCGAACGACGCCAGAACAGGAACGAGTCGTTCCCCTTGCAGTTGTACGATGGCAGCTGGGTCCTGGCCGACCGCCGACGCAATGGCGACAAGCCTGCCAAACCTGACGACGAACAACTGCTCACCGGGGAATAGCGGCGCCCAAGGCCCCCAGGCCCGCGGCGCCGCCCCTGAGCGGAGTCGCAGGCCATGTCCCAGGCATTCGATAAAGACCCACTGGACCCATCGCGGGGCTACCCCCGCGAACTCCTGGCCCAGGCCCGCCAGCAAGCCGGCCAAGAGCGTCTTCTGGCCTGCCTGGAACACCTGTCCAGCGACACCCCGGCCACCTTCACCCAGCGCCTGGCCATCACCCTGCATTACCCGGTGCTCGCCACCCAGGCCCTGTTCGCCTGCGCTCCGGCCTTCGACCGGGTCAGCCTGGCGCAGTGCCTGAAACACGAATTTGCCCTGGTCGAACACGACGGCGAGCGGGTCGGTGTGTTCGCCGACCCCTTCGACAGCGCCCGCCTGGCCTGGATCGACGACCGCCTGCAGGGCGCGCCGCTGTACCTGGCCCACGCCGCCGACCTGGCCGCGTTCCTGGCCCGCCACGAGGAAAGCTTCCACGCCGTCGAGGCCCTCGGCCACGAGGCTGAACCCGGCAGCGAGGCCGACCCGCTGCAGCGCCTGTCGCTGACCAGCATCAGCGAAGACCAGAGCCGCGTGGTCAAGCTGGTCAACTCCACCCTGTACGACGCGCTCAAGCTGCACGCCAGCGACATCCACCTAGGGATGACCGGCCAGGGCCTGACCATCAAGTACCGCATCGACGGCGTGCTCAACGGTGCCGGCAAGGCCAGCGGCAGCGCCTTCGCCGAGCAGGTGATCTCGCGGATCAAGGTAATGGCCGAGCTGGACATCGGCGAGAAGCGCGTGCCCCAGGACGGTCGCTTCAAGGTGGCCATCGGCGAGCGGCAGATCGATTTCCGCGTCTCGATCATGCCCAGCATCTTCGGCGAGGACGCGGTGCTGCGGGTGCTGGACAAGCAGGACCTGTCCGACCAGGTCAGCGGCGTGCAGCTGCAGGCCCTTGGCTTCGAGGCGCACACCCTGCAGGCCCTGCGCCGGCTGGCCGCCGAGCCCTACGGCATGATCTTGGTCACCGGCCCCACCGGCAGCGGCAAGACCACCACCCTCTACGCCATGCTCAGCGAGATCAACCACGGCATGGACAAGATCATCACCATCGAGGATCCGGTCGAGTACCAGCTGCCCGGCGTGCTGCAGATCCCGGTCAACGAGAAGAAGGGCCTGACCTTCGCCCGCGGCCTGCGCTCGATCCTGCGCCACGACCCGGACAAGATCCTCGTCGGAGAGATCCGTGACCCGGACACCGCGCAGATTGCCGTGCAGTCGGCGCTCACCGGGCACCTGGTGTTCACCACCATCCACGCCAACAACGTGTTCGACGTGATCGGCCGCTTCAGCCAGATGCAGGTCGACCCCTACAGCTTCGTCTCGGCGCTCAATGCCGTGCTGGCCCAGCGCCTGGTGCGCCTGGCCTGCCCGCACTGCGCGCAGGCCTGCGACCCGGATGACGACTTGCTGGCCGCCTCGGGCCTGACCCGTGATGCGGTGGCCGGCTGGCGCTTCGTGCGCGCCCAGGGCTGCGGCCAGTGCCGTGGCAGCGGCTACCGCGGGCGCAGCGCGATTGCCGAACTGTTGCACCTGGACGACGACCTGCGGCAGATGATCGTCGAACGTCGCCCGCTCTCGCAGATCAAGCAGCTGGCCTGCCAACGCGGCCTGCGCCTGTTGCGCGCTTCGGCCGTGGACCTGGTCCGCGATGGCCGTACCACACTCGAGGAGATCAACCGTGTCACATTTATCGCCTGATCGGTATTGCGCGGTGCTGGGCGCCGAGGGTGTCGGCCTGGGCCATTGGCACGGCCGGCAGCATCAATGGCTGGGCAGCCGCGCGTTCGCCTGCGACGCCGCCCAGCCGGCCTGGGCCTCGGCACTCCAGGCCCTGGCCGGGCTGCTGGGTGAGCATCCGGCACGCGGCGCGCAGTTGCGCGTGCTGCTCTCGGCCCGCTACAGCCGCTTCTGCCTGGTGCCCTGGAGCGATGCCATCGGTACCCCGCGCGAACTCGAGGCCTACGCGCGGGCCTGTTTCGAGAACCTCTACGGGCAGCCTCTGGATGACTGGCGCATCGTTCTATCGCCGGAGCCGGCCGGCGCCGCGCGCATCGCCACGGCGCTGCCCGAGGCGCTGCTCCAGGGCCTGCAGGCACTGGGGCGGGAAAGCCGCCTGAGCCTGCGCTCGGTGCAGCCGTACCTGATGGCCGCCTACAACCGCTGCTCGGCGCAACTGGCCCAAGGCGACTTCCTGTTCGTGCTGGCCGAGCCGCGCCGCAGCGTGCTGCTGCTGGCTTCAGGCGGTGCCTGGCAGCAGGTGCTGGCCCAGGGCTGCGCCGACAACGACCAGGCCCTGCAGGCGCTGATCGAGCGTACCTGCGAACTGTATGGCGAGCAGTTGCCTCGGGTGTACCTGCACGCACCGGGGCGCACGGCAGCCTCGCAACTGGCCGCGGTGCAGCTGTGCGCCGCCAGCGCCGAAGCCGATCCGTTGTGCGCCATGTGGCGGGCGGTGGCCTGACATGCGCCGCCTCGACCTGGAATTCCAACCCCGCCACAGCAGCCCCCTGGCCTGGTCGTTGCTGGCCCTGGGCGGCGCCGTGCTGGCCGTGCTGGTGCTGGCCCAGCAGCAACTGGTGAGCGAGCAGGTGCACCTGGAAGGCCGCGTGCACCAACTCGAACTCAAGCTTGGCCGACGCCCGGCCACCGCCGCGGTGCAGAGCAGCGCGGTGATCCGCGAGCAGGCCGAGCGCCTGGCGCAGATGCGCAGCGTCTCGCAGCAGTTGCAGCGGCCATGGCAGCAGCTGTTCGCCATGCTCGAGGCGATGCCGCAGGAAGACGTGGCGCTGCTCAGCCTTACCCCCGACGCCCGCAAAGGCCAGGTACGCATCAGTGCCGAGGCGCGCAACCTCGAGGCCATGCTGCAGTACCACCAGCGCCTGGAGCGCAGCGCCGAGCTGTCGGACGTGTCGCTGCTCAACCACGAGGTGGTGGCCGGGCAGGTCGAGCATCCGGTGCGCTTCAACCTCACCGCCACCTGGGAGACCGGCCATGCGCGTCCGTAGCCTGATCGTCCATGAAGCGCTGCGGCGCCTGGGCCGGGCAGGGCTGGCCGCGGTGCTGGTCGGCGGCCTGGCCCTGGCAGTCGCCCTGGCCGGGGTGCTGCCCCAATGGCAAGCGGTGCGCGAACTGCGTGCCAGCGAGGCCGATGCCAGCGTCCAGGTGCAGCGCCTGGCGCGTGGCGAGCTCAAGGTGCAGGCCAAGCCCGAGCAGCAGGCGCTGGACGACCTGCGCCAGCAACTGCCCGGCCAGCCCCAGGCCAGCGAGCTGATCGAGCGCCTGTACCACCTGGCCAGCGCCGAGCGCATCAGCCTGGCCCGGGGCGAGTACGCCCTGGGCGTTGACCCGAAGACCCAGCTGGCGCGCTACCAGATCGTCCTGCCGGTGCGCGGCAGCTACCCGCAGATCCGTGGCTTTCTCAAGGCACTGCTCGGCCAACTGCCGACCTTGGTGCTGGAAGACCTCGAACTGCAACGCAAGCGGATCGGTGACCGGGAACTGACCGGCCGTGTGCGCATGACCCTTTACCTGTCGAGGTCGTGATGAACACTCAGCGTGCGGTGATGTGGGCCGGGTTCCTGGGGTTGAGCGCGGCGCTGGCCTGGGCGCCGGGGCGCTGGTTCGGCGTGGTGGAGGATGAGCTGGCAGGCCCTGTCACGGAGCAAACCCGCCCCCAAGCGACACCCACGAACGTGGGAACGGGCTTGCCCCGCGATGAAGCCAAAAGCCCTTCACGCGACCTGTTCCCCAGCCAGCAATGGACCCCACCCCAGGCCCTGGCCACCGTCACCGAACAACCCGTGGTCAACACCCCGGAACCCGCCGCACCTACCGCCCCGACGCTGCCGTTTCGTTTCATCGGTCGCATGGGTGAGCGCGACGACCTGCAGATCTTCCTGCAGAGCGGCGAAAAGCTCTACGTCGTGCGCCAGGGCGATGTGATCGACGACACCTACCGTCTGGACCGCGTCTCGGCCACCGAGCTGAGCCTGGTCTACCTGCCACTGCATCAGCCACAGACCCTGTCTGTCGGGAGCGCACCATGAAACCGTCGAAGTTGTGCAAGCCTGCGCCGTTCGTGCTCCTGGCCCTGTGCGTGGCCATCGCCGGATGCGGCTCGAGCGCCGCGCGCAAGGACAGCCAGGAACTGATCAAGGAAGGCCAGTACGAGGCCGGCATCGCTCGCCTGGAAGAAGCCCTGCGCGAAGATCCGCGCGACACCGAGCTGAACATCGCCCTGGCCCACGGCCGCCAGGCCGCGGTCGAGGCACTGCTGACCCAGGCCGACAGCGACCGCGTGCGCCACGACTTCGCCGGCGCGCGCATGGGCTACGGTCGGGTGCTGACCATCGAGGCGAACAACCGCCGTGCCCAGGAGGGCATCCGCCAGCTGGAGCTGATCCGCACCCTCGACGACCGTGTCGCCCTTGGCCAGGCTGCATTGCGCCAGGGCGACCTGTTCGGCGCCGAGCGCTACATGCGCGAGGTGCTGCGCCTCGACCCGCAGAACCAGAAGGGCCAGATGCTGCGCAGCGACATCGAGAACGTCCAGGCCCGTACCGCCACGCCTTACCCGCAACTGCGCAGCAAGCTGGAGCGCCCGGTTACCCTGGAGTTTCGCGATGCCGACCTGAAGACCATCTTCGAGGTGCTGGCCCAGGTCGCCGGGATCAACTTCATCTTCGACAAGGACCTGCGCCCGGACATGAAGGCCACCATCTTCGTGCGCGAGGTGCGCATCGAGGATGCCGTGGCCCTGCTGCTGGAGCAGAACCAGCTGCGCCAGAAGATCGTCAACGACAACACCTTGCTGCTCTACCCGGACTCGCCGCAGAAGACCAAGGACTACCAGGAACTGGTCATGCGCACCTTCTACCTGACCAGCATCGACGCCAACACCGCGCTGAACATGGTCAAGACCATGCTCAAGACCCGCGACGTGTTCGTCGACGAGCGCCTCAACACCCTGACCATGCGCGACACCCCCGACGCCGTGCGCATGGCCGAGAAGCTGCTGCAGTCCCAGGACCAGTCCAACCCCGAGGTGGTGCTGGAAGTGGAGGTGATGGAAGTGGCCACTTCGCGCATCCTCGACCTCGGCCTGCAATGGCCCAACACCTTCGGCGTGCTGACCAGCGACGGCAAGTCGGTGAGCGTGCTCGACCAGCTGCGCGGCATCGACTCCAGCCGCATCAGCATCTCGCCGGCGCCACAGGCCAAGATCAATGCCCAGGACAAGGACATCAACACCCTGGCAAGCCCGGTGATCCGGGTCAGCAACCGCGAACAGGCGCGCATCCACATCGGTCAGCGGGTGCCGATCATCAGCGCCACCTCGGTGCCCTCGACCCAAGGCCCGGTGATCACCGAAAGCGTCACCTACCTGGATGTCGGCCTCAAGCTCGAAGTGCAGCCCACCGTGCACCTGAACAACGAGGTGGCGATCAAGGTGGCCCTGGAAGTGAGCAACGCCACGCCCCTGGAGGCCACGCGCCAGGGCACCATTCCGGTCCAGGTCGATACCCGCAACGCCCAGACCAGCCTGCGCCTGCACGATGGCGAGACCCAAGTGCTGGCCGGCCTGGTGCGCAACGACCACAACGCCAGCGGCAACAAGATCCCGGGGCTGGGCGACATTCCCGGCCTGGGCCGGCTGTTCGGCAGCAACAAGGACGACATGAGCAAGTCCGAACTGGTGCTGGCGATCACCCCGCGCATCGTGCGCAACCTGCCGTACCAGAGCCCGTCGGACATGGAGTTCGCCACTGGCACCGAGTCGGCCCTGCAGGTGCGCCAGCTGGCGCAACCGGCGCCGGCCAGCGCGCTGCCCGCCGACGCCCCGGCTGACGAGCCGGCCGCGGCGCCACTGGTAGAGGGGCAGATGGCCGTGGTGCCTGCCGCCGCGAGGCCACGGCCATGACACGCCGCCAGCAGGGTTTCAGCCTGATCGAAGTGGTACTGACCCTGGCATTGCTCGGGCTGCTCGCCACCATGGCCGCGCCCTTGACCGAGACCGTGGTGCGCCGGGGCAAGGAGCAGCAGCTGCGTGAGGCCCTGTATCAGCTGCGCGACGCCATCGACGCCTACAAGCGCGCCTTCGACGCCGGCTACATCGAGAAGCGCCTGAACGCCAGCGGTTATCCGCCGAACCTGCAGGTGCTGGTGGACGGCGTGCGCGATGTGCGCAGCGCCAAGGGTGCGAAGTTCTACTTCCTGCGTCGCATCCCCCACGACCCGCTGCGCGCCGCCAAGGACGACGACCAGGGCGGCTGGGGCCTGCGCGCCTACGACAGCGCGGCCGACAGCCCGCGTGAGGGCGAGGATGTGTTCGACGTGTATTCCAAGGCCAGCGGCAAAGGCCTGAACAACGTGCCCTACGGGCAATGGTGACGGCGATGAAAGCGAGCAGAGGCTTCACCCTCATCGAGCTGCTGGTGGTGATGGCGATCATCGCCACCCTGATGACCATCGCCATGCCGCGCTACTTCAACAGCCTGGAGGCCTCCCGCGAGGCCACCCTGCGCCAGAGCCTGGCGGTGCTGCGCGAGGCCCTGGATCACTACTACGGCGACACCGGGCACTACCCCGATTCGATCGACCAGCTGGTGGAGCAGCGCTACCTGCGCAACACCCCGGTCGATCCGATCACCGAGCGGCGCGATGCCTGGCAGCTGGTGCCGCCGCCCGAGGGCGTTTCCGGCGCGGTGGCCGACATCAAGAGCGGAGCAACCGGGAGGGCGCGCGATGGCAGCCTCTATGCCGAATGGTGAAGCCGGCTTCACCTACCTGGGCGTGCTGCTGCTGATCGCCGTCAGCAGCATGGCCCTGGCGGCCACCGGCACCCTGTGGGCCACCAGCCAGCAGCGCGAGCACGAGCGCCAGCTGCTGTGGGTGGGCGGCCAGTACGCCCAGGCCCTGCGCAGCTACTACCGCGCCTCGCCGGGCCTGGCCCAGTATCCGCAGGACCTTGGGGAACTGGTGGAAGACAACCGTTTCCCGTCGCCGCAGCGCCACCTGCGTCGGCTCTACCCGGACCCTGTCGGTGGCGGCGAAGAATGGGGCCTGTTGCGCGCGGTCGATGGCCGCATCACCGGGGTGTACAGCCGCTCCGACGCCGCGCCGCTCAAGCGCAGCGGTTTCGACGCCCAGTGGAGCGCCTTCGAGGGGCTGGAGCACTACAGCGACTGGCAGTTCGTCGCCGAGCAGGCCTTTGCCGAGAGCGCCGCTGGCGCCCGTCCACACGCCGGCCTGGGAGAAGCGCCATGAAACGCCTGGCCGCGCGGGTGTGCCTGTGCCTGGCCCTGTTGCATGGCCAGGCACAGGCCGGGGCCGAGGACGAGATGATGGGTTTCATCGTCGACAACACCATCTCGCACATCGGCCACGACTTCTATCACGCCTTCAGCGACCGGCTGCGCGCCACCAGCCGGCTCGACTTCAACCTGGTGGTGCGCGAACGCCCGGATGCCCGCTGGGGCAGCCTGGTGACGGTGGAGTACGAACGCGAGGTGCTGTACCGGCGCTTCCTGCCGCCCAACACCACGCAACTGAACGACGAGGCCATCGCGGCCGCCGACCTGGTCAGGCAGCAGATCATCCAGCGCAAATTGCAACGGCTGCTGCAGGACACAACCGATCTGGAGAGGGACGAGCTATGAGCAACCACCTTGCACGACGCATCGCCGCCTGCCTGCTGGCCGTCGGCCTCGGTGGCCAGGCCCTGGCCACCGAGCTGGTGTACACCCCGGTCAACCCGTCCTTCGGCGGCAATCCGATCAATGGCGCCTGGCTGTTGAACAACGCCCAGGCGCAGAACGACTACGACGATCCCGACCTCAAGGACCGCAGCTCGGCATTCGCCGGCACCTCGGCCCTGGAGCGCTTCAGCAACCAGCTCGAGTCGCGCCTGCTCGGGCAGTTGCTGGACAACATCAGCAACGGCAACACCGGCAGCATGTCCACCGACGCCTTCCTGATCGACGTGATCGACGATTCCGGGGCGCTGAGCATCAAGGTCACCGACCGGGCCACCGGGGAAGTCTCGATCATCGAGGTCAGCGGCCTGAACCCCTGAGAGGGACGGGTCTTTACTGGGGAGAGAACGCCATGAAACGCCTGCTGAGCACACTGCTGATCCTCACCGCCCTGGCTAGCCTGCAAGGTTGCGGCCTGCGCGAGCCGATGCCCGCCGAACAAGACCCTGAGACTCCGACGCTGACACCGCGGGCCTCGACCTACTACGACCTGGTCAACATGCCCCGGCCCCGTGGCCGGCTGATGGCGGTGGTATACGGCTTCCGCGACCAGACCGGGCAGTACAAGCCGACTCCGGCCAGCTCGTTCTCCACCAGTGTCACCCAGGGGGCGGCGAGCATGCTGATGGACGCCCTCAACGCCAGTGGCTGGTTCGTGGTGCTCGAGCGCGAGGGCCTGCAGAACCTGCTGACCGAGCGCAAGATCATCCGCGCCTCGCAGAAGAAGCCTGACGTTGCCGAGAACATCCAGGGCGAACTGCCGCCGTTGCAGGCGGCCAACCTGATGCTCGAGGGCGGCATCATTGCCTACGACACCAACGTGCGCAGCGGCGGCGAGGGCGCCCGCTACCTGGGCATCGGCCTGTCCCGCGAGTACCGGGTCGACCAGGTCACGGTCAACCTGCGGGCGGTGGACGTGCGCACCGGGCAGGTGCTGGCCAACGTGATGACCAGCAAGACCATCTACTCGGTCGGGCAGAACGCCGGGGTGTTCAAGTTCATCGAGTTCAAGAAGCTGCTCGAGGCCGAGGTCGGCTACACCACCAACGAGCCGGCGCAGCTGTGCGTGTTGTCGGCCATCGAAGCCGCGGTGGGCCACCTGCTGGCCCAGGGCATCGAGCGGCGGCTGTGGCAGGTGGCCGGGGACGGGGCGGGGGACAAGGCGGTGCTGGACAAGTACCTGAGTCAGTACCAGCAGCAGTAGCGGGCAACGGGGGCACGTGGTCCGTCGACGCCCCCGGCAGTCGGCATTTCAAAGCAAATCAAACTTTGCAGCCGTGGCGGTATCTCCATTGAACGCAACCAGGAGAAATCACCATGTCAGATCCACGCCAATCGCCGGCCAAGCAGGGCCCGCACTCATCCGAGCAGGCCACCGCGCCCGACGACCTCGGCTTCGACCCGGACTCGCCGGATGTCGATGACCCGCAGGTTGATCCCCAGGGGCCGGCCAAGCCACCGAGGGATGTCGAAAAGGAGGCCTGAATCATTCGGCGCATTGGTCATACAGCCGGCGTGCCAGAAGAATCGCCGGCATGTTCGACTCCGCCCACTGCGCCAGACGCTCCACCGTACCGCCCAGTGTCGCGCCCAGTTCGGTGAGGGCGTATTCGACGGTGGGCGGTACGCTCGGATGCACCTGGCGCTCCACCAGGCCGTCGCGTTCGAGCCGCTTCAGGGTTTGCGACAGCACCTTCTGCGATACACCGGCGATATCTCGGCGCAGCTGGTTGAAGCGCACCCGCTCACCGGCGCTGAGGCGGTCGATGAGCAACAGCACCCATTTGTCGGCGAGGCGATCGAGCACCAGGCGGGCCGGGCAATTCGGGGCGAACACGTCGTAGGCGGGGCATTCGCGGTAATGGGCCATGGGTTACTCCAAGGTAATCAGGTGAGTGAAAAGTGCCTTCTTGAGCGCCTGGGCGGGACTGGTTAGGCTTTTATCCATGGTTCGCGGCCGCGCCATACCCACCCGTTGAATGCACTGAAGGAAACTGAGATGAACACCGAACCCAAGGCTTCGGCGCTGCGTGCTGGCCGCTGGATCACCCTGTTGCTGCTGAGCGCGGCGGCCAATCCGGGCAATGCCGGCGAGCTGGTGACTCCGGCCACCCTGGTCGTGGACCGGAGCCTGCCCAAGGCCCAGCTGGAGCAGCAGATCCTCGCCGCCCGCCGCTACGACACCTTCTGGAACACCGGCGACGAGGCCATGGCCCGCGCCGCGCTGGCCAGCGACTTTCGCGACAACACCCTGCCACCGGGACGGCCACAGGGCGTGGAAGGGCCATTGAGCGCTTCCAGGGCATTTCGCGCAGCGGTGCCGGACCTGCGCTGCGAGGTGCTGCAGATGATCGTCGCAGGCGACCGGGTCACCGCGGCGCTGCGTTTCACCGGGCACTTCAGCGGCAAGCTGGGCGAGCACCAGGGGCAGGGCCAGGCCATCGATTTCATCGCCATGGATATCTACCGTGTCGCCGAGGGCCGGATCGCCGAGGACTGGCATCTGGAGGACAACCTTGCGTTCATGCGGCAGGCGGGGTTGGTTGGGCGTTGAATACCCGGGCCGGCCTTGATCCAGGGTTGTCAGGACTGGCCTCATCGCCGGCAAGCCGGCTCCCACAGGTTCAGTGCATGGCGTGACATTTGCGCGGTCGGTGTGGGAGCAAAGCCAGCTCTCACAGAGATGGCGCTTGGCTTGAGGGCGGCGCGGTCGGTGTGGGAGCCGGCTTGCCGGCGAAAGGGCGCTAAGCACCCCCTGTCGGTCAGGCGAACACCCGTGGCGGATTGACCGGCGTATCGGCCTGGGCAAGGGCCCAACGGGCAATCTCGTCCTTGCGCATGAACGCCACGCCGGCATGGCCGCGGGCATAGGTGAAGAACTGGTCCAGCGCGCGCACCACGGTAGGTGTGCCGCCGATGCGGTCATGCGCCGACAGCGACATCAGCCGGCGCCGTTGGCGGCCTTCGGCATAAAGCACGTCGAACTCGTCCTTGAGCTCCTGCAACAGCGCGGCGCCGGTCATCGCCGTGGACCCGGCAATACGACCGATGTCGTTGTTGCGCAGGGTGTAGGGCACTACCGCGAAAGGCTTGCCGCGCACCGGGATGATCGAGGGTTCGTCGCGGGCCAGGTCGTCGATGTGGTAGAGAAAGCCGAGGTCCTGGAGGATGTTCAACGTTTCGCGGGAGTGACGCATCCAGAACGCGTTGAAACCCACCGGGCGTTGGCCGGTGACGCGCTCGATGATGGCGCTGGCCTGCTCGTACTGGCGACGCTCCTCCGCCGGCGTCAGGCTGTACTGCGGAGCCCAGTGCAGGCCGTGCCCGGCGGCTTCGTGGCCGCGCCTGACCACCTCGGCCGCCAGCTCCGGGTAAGCCTCCACAGCCTTGCCGACCATGTGCGAAGTGACCTTGATGCCATGCCGGTCGAACAGCGCGAGCAGGCGCGGCACGCCTTCCAGCGGGCCGTAGCGGTACCAGCTGGGGGCGATGGTGTCGGGGTAGCGTGAATCCAGCGGCGGGAAGGGGCTTTCGGCGTGTTCCGGCTGGCCACCGGATTCGAATTGCAACGACACGGAAATCACCAGTTGCGCGCCATTGGGCCAGAACCCCTTGCCCTCGGCGCTATCGGGCGGCGCCCCGGTGCTGCCGCCTGGCTCTTTCGCCAGTACCGCGCCCGCCGCCACGGCGATGCCGCCGGCGAGGGTGCCTTTCATGAAATCTCTTCTGCTGGTCATCGGGTTGCTCCTGTGCGGGTGTCGATGCCGGGCAGTGTAATTAGCGAGGAAATCACCAATAATCAGGCGAAAGTCAAAATCATATTTCGGGAAAATCGAAAAGCATGCTGGATAACCTGGCGTTGTTCCTGACCATCATCGAAAAAGGCAGCCTGTCGGCGGCAGGCCGCGAGCGCGGGCTGTCACCGGCCACGGTGTCCGAGCGCCTGGCGGCGCTGGAGGCACACTACGGGGTGGCGCTGCTGACCCGCAGCACCCGTTCGCTGAGCCTGACCGACGCCGGCCGGCAACTCGCCGAGGGCGCACGGCGCCTGCTGGCCGAGGCCGACGAGCTGGAAAGCCGTCTCAGAGACGGCCAGCAGAAGATCTCCGGGTTGGTGCGCCTGAGCGCGCCGGTGGACCTTGGCCAGCACTGCATCGTGCCGCTGCTCGACCGTTTCCTGGCCGAGCATCCGCAAGTCTCGATCGACCTGGACCTGACCGATGGCTACGTCGACCTGGTGGGGCAGGGCATCGACTTCGCCATCCGCTACGGCACCCTGGCCGACAGTTCCCTGCGCGCACGGCCCCTGGGCGACAACCGCCGGGTGGTGTGCGCCGCGCCCGACTACTTGCATCGCCACGGCACGCCACTGCACCCGGACGACCTGGCCCACCACGATTGCATCGTCATGCGTTTCGGCATCCACGCCGAACGGGTCTGGCCATTTCGCCTGGACGGCGCGGCTTACCCGGTCGGCGTGCGCGGGCGGCGGGTTGCCAACAGCGGCGAGCAGGTGCGCCGCTGGGCGCTGGATGGGCACGGGCTGTGCCTGAAATCGCTTCGCGATGTGCGCGACGACCTCGACAATGGCCGATTGGTCGAAGTGCTGGAGGACTTCAGCGCCGGGCAAGTGGCGCTGCAGATCGTCTACGCGCCGACGCGGGTGCAGCCACGGCGGGTGCGCGCGTTGATGGAGGCAATCATCGAAGGCCTGCGCTAGCCCGCCCTGTGGCAGTTGGCCGAACCATTGCCACAGGGCGGACCGGCATCAGCCTTCGGCTTGTCTGGCGGCCTCGACACCGGCGGACGACAGCTTGATCGGGTAGTTGACGCTGAGCGCGTGTCCGGATTCGACATTCACGCTGCCATCGTGGATCAAGCCTTGCTCCTGCAGGGTCTTGAGCATGCCGGCCACGGCTTTCTCGCCGCGGTAGTTGTCCAGCACTTCCTTGCCCAGCCCTTGTGGGTGGGCGTGCAACAGGCGGGTCAGGACTTCCGAACGCAGTGCATCATTGCTCATGGGAGCCTCGCTTTTTCAGTGGGGCGGGTTACTGGCCGTGCTTGGCCTGTAGTTCCTTGGCATGCTTCAAGTGCTCTTCGAGCTTGGGCAGGGTCTCGCCGGCGAAAGCCTTGAGTTCGGCCTTGTCGGACGAGGCTGCCTCCTTCCTGAACAGTTCCACGGCTTTCTCGTGGGCCTCGACCTGGTTGTTGACATAGGAGCGGTCGAACGACTCGTCACGCCACTCCAGGATCATCTTCTTGACCTTGTCGGTCAGCGCCGCTTCATCGGGCACGCTGATGTCGAGTTTGCGGGCGATGTCGCCGAGCTTCTGGTTGGCCTGTGTGTGATCGGTGACCATCTGCTGGGCGAAGGTCTTGATTTGCGGGTCCTTGCTCTTGTCCAGCGCCAGCTTGCCGGTCACCACCTCGGCGATGCCGGCCTCGGTGGCGGCGTCGACGAAGTCGTCCGACGAGGCGGCCATGGCCTGTAGCGACGCCATGCCCAGCACCATGGAAAACCCGACCCGCTTGAGGAACAGATTGCTCATCTGTGACTCCTTATCCGTTGGCGCGACGTCAGTGTCGCGTACGGTTGAGGGCCGGCGGCGGGCAAAGGTTTAATTTTTCTGCGCGCTTTGAACCGATGATGACAAGCAAGGCTCACACCTTCAAAGGTGCAGAGGAACCCGACCATGAGCATCGAACGCAGCATTCCCGAACTCGAGGCCTGGTACGCCCAGTACGACGATGCCAGCTATCGGCGCGAATCGCCCGACGCCTATCACCATGAATTGCTGCGCACGGCCGAGGCGCTGCGCGATGATGGCGCGATCGACTGGGACGACTGGCTCAAGCTCAAGGAGCTGGCCGACCAGGCCCACCTGGGGGCACTGCAAGACGCGGTGCAGGCCCGCGTGGACGACCCCGACGCATGAAAGCGCTGAAGATAGCCACGTTCAATGTCAACGGCATCCGCAGCCGGCTCGACAACCTGCTGGCCTGGCTGGCGCGTGAGCAGCCCGACATCGTCTGCCTGCAGGAACTCAAGGCCAGCGACGCGCAGTTTCCCGGTGAGGCCATCGAGGCTGCCGGCTACGGCTGCCTGCACTTCGGCCAGGCGTCATGGAACGGGGTCGCCATCCTCGCCCGCGCCAGCCAGCCCCTGGAGGTGCGCCGCGGCTTGCCGGGCATGGAGGATGACGGCCAGAGCCGTTATATCGAGGCGGCGGTGCACGGCGTGCAGGTGGCCTGCCTGTACCTGCCCAACGGCAACCCGCAACCGGGCCCGAAGTTTGCCTACAAGTTGCGCTGGTTCGAATGCCTGATCGCCCATGCCGACACGCTGCGCGGCGCCGATCACCCTGTGTTGCTGGCGGGGGACTTCAACGTGGTGCCCACCGACCAGGACATCTACAACCCGAAATCGTGGCTCAAGGACGCGCTGCTGCAGCCCGAGTCACGCGCCTGCTACCAGCGTTTGCTGGCGCAGGGCTGGAGCGATGCGTTGCGGCAGTTGTACCCGCACGAGCGGGTCTACACCTTCTGGGACTATTTCCGTAACCACTGGCCGCGCAACGCCGGGCTGCGCATCGACCACCTGCTGCTCAACCCGGCCCTGGCGCCTTACCTGAAGGACGCCGGGGTCGACGCCTGGGTGCGCAACGAGGCGCACGCCAGCGACCACGCGCCGGTGTGGATCAGCCTCGGCACACGCAAGCGGCGCTGAACTATAGTCATTGGCGGCCAAGGGTCGATGACAAGGGACTTCAATGCGCGCAGTCAGGAAACAGACCGAGGACGGCCTCTTCCCGGTGACCGGCGAGGGCCGCGCCGTGTCGCTGTTCCGCCTGATGCTCAGCTTCATGGCGGTGGTGATGCTGGCTTTCGTGCTGGTGGAGGGCTGGCGGATCTGGCGCGACTACCGGCAGGTGTTCACCAATGCCGAAAACGCGGTCAGCAACCTGGCCCGGGCCACCGCCCAGCATGCCGAGGATGCCATCCGCCAGGTGGACGCGATCACCGCGGCCTTGGCCGAGCGCCTGGAGGGCGATGGCTTCGCCCATGTCGACCGACCGCGCCTGCACGCGTTGCTCAAGCAGCAGGCGCAGATCATGCCGCAACTGCATGGCCTGTTCGTCTATGGCCCCGACGGCGGCTGGATCGTCACCGACAAGGATGACGTGCCAGCGGGTGCCAACAATGCCGACCGAGATTATTTCATCTATCACCGCACCCATCCCGACCGTCAGGTGCGTATCGGCACGGTGGTGCGCAGCCGCTCCACGGGCGACCTGATCATCCCCATCTCGCGGCGCCTGGAAAATGCCGACGGCAGCTTTGCCGGGGTGTTGCTGGGGACCATCAAGGTCGACTGGTTCGTGCGCTACTACGGCGACTTCAAGATCGACGAACGTGGCGCCCTGGTGCTGGCCAAGCGCGACGGCACCATCCTCGTGCGCCGGCCGTTCGTCGAGCCGGTGATCGGCCGCAGCCTGGCGGCCAGCGACATCTTCCGCAAGTACCTGCCCCATACCAGCGAAGGGGTGGCCGAGGCGGTGGCGGTGGTCGATGGCACGCCGCGCCTGTACGGGTTTCGCGCACTGAGCAGCTACCCGCTGGTGGTGGAGGCGGGGTTGTCGCGCGAGTCGATCATCGCGCCGTGGCGCCATGACATGATCAAGTCGGTGGCGGTGCTGGTCCTGGTACTGATCGGCCTGGCCGGCTTCGGCTGGATCGTCCTGCGCCAGTTGCGCGAGCGCATCGCCATCGAGCGTGCCCTGCACCAGGCCCACCAGACCCTCAAGGCGCTGGCCCTGACCGACAGTCTGACCGGGCTGGGCAACCGCAGGCGGCTGGATGCGGTGCTGGAACCGGAGATACGCCGGGCGCGGCGACAGGGCTATGCCCTGGCCCTGGTGATGCTCGATCTGGACTGCTTCAAGTCCTACAACGACCGCTACGGGCATCCGGCCGGCGACCAGTGCCTGCGCCGCTTCGGCGAGCTGTTGCGCCAGGCGCTGAAACGCCCGGGCGACCTGGCGGTGCGTTATGGTGGCGAGGAGTTCACCTTGCTGCTGCCCGATACCGATGCCGCAGGGGCCAGCCAGATCGTGCAGGAGATCCTGCAGTTGCTGCGCCGGCAGGCCATCGAGCACGGTGGCAGTCCGTTCGGCCATGTCACGGCCAGCGCCGGAATTGCGGTGGGTGCGCCGACGTTGGCGACGGTGACCCCGGAAAACCTGATGGCGGCGGCGGATGCGGCGCTCTACCAGGCCAAGCGGCAGGGGCGTGATCGCTACTGCCTGGCGGCCAGTGTGGAGCAGCATCCGGCGCATTGAAGCCATCGCCTGAGGTCTGTCATGGCGCCAAGGCAGGGCCTTACTCCACCTCGACCAGCACCCCGTCACGGCCAATCCGATAGCGCGCCAGGTCCCGGGCCAGGGTCAGGTGCCCCTTGTAGTGCGCCAGCGCCTCATCGCGTACCTCCTCGATGGAACCGCCGCGCCCACCGCCCGACTGGTAGCGGGCGCTGAAGTGCGTCAGCACCAGGTTCTTCACCCCCACCATCTCGCCGAAGCGCGCCACAGCGGCGGCGGTGCTGTGCCCGAAGCTGGCCTGGGTGCGTTCGACCAACGGTTGGGTGAAGGTGGCTTCGTGGACCAGGACGTCAACGTTGGCGGCCAGTTCGCTCAACAATTCGGGGCGGTCGTTGTCACCACAGACGATGATGCGTTGCGCCGGGCGCGTCGGTTGCAGGTAGGCCTGCGGGTCGATCTGGCGACCTTCGTGCTCGACCGTTCGGCCACGGGCGATCTGCCCCCACAGCGGCCCGGCGGGGATGCCGTCGCCGCGCAGGCGCTCGGTGTCCAGGTGCGGTTGCGGGTCGCGCTCCTCGAACACGAAGCCGTAGGAGGGTACCCGGTGCGACAGCTCGACCACGCCGACCTGGATGTTACCGTGGCTCAAGCCACCAAAGGTCTCCAGCGCCTGCATCTGCAACTCGAAGGGCAGGTAGGTGTCGCTGACCTCCAGGCTCTGCCGGACCCAGGGGTGCAGGTCGGCCGGCAGGACCAGCACCAGTGGCTCCTTGCGCCCTGACATGCCGGCGCTGGCCAGCAGCCCCGGCAGGCCGAAGCAATGGTCGCCGTGTACATGGGTGATGAAGATGGCGCGCAGGTCGCGCACCGACAGCGGGCTGTGCAGCAGCTGATGCTGGGTGCCTTCGCCGCAATCGACCAGGAACCAACCGGTGCCGGTGGCCTCGATGACCGCGGTCGCGCTGACGTTGCGGGCCTTGGTGGGCACCCCGGAGGAGGTGCCCAGAAACTGCAGGTCCATTGCCTGACTCCTTGATTCGACGTTGTCGCGACCCCGCAGGGCGGGGCGCGCGGAGGCTAGCATGGTGCTGCCGGGCGAGCCAGCAGTGCTTTACCGGATCGCCCCAACATCGAGCTTACGCGCTACAAGGCCAGGCTAGTAGACACCGCCCTGGGCGATGGCGGCGGTCCCTGCCTTGAACGTGCCCGCCAACCCCTGCAAGCCGCGCATCAGCACCGTGGTGTCGACCCCCACCGCGACGAACGCCGCGCCCAGTTCGATGTAACGTCGGGCCAGCGTCGCGTCGGCGCTGAGAATACCTGCCGCCTTGCCGGCCCGCGCGATGCGCACGATGGCATCCTCGATGGCCGCCTGGACCTCAGGATGCCCCGGATTGCCCCGCTGGCCCATGGCGGCGCTGAGGTCGGCGGGGCCGATGAACACGCCATCGACACCTTCGACGGCACAGATCGCGTCGAGGTTGGCCAGCCCTTCGCGGTTTTCCACCTGCACCAGCAGGCACATCTGCTCGTCGGCCTGGTCCAGGTAGCCGGGGATGCTGTTCCAGCGCGACGCCCGCGCCAGCGCGCTGCCGACACCGCGCACGCCGTGGGGCGGGTAGCGCATCGCCCGCACCAGCTGACGTGCCTGCTCGGCGCTTTCGACCATGGGCACCAGCAGGGTCTGCACGCCGATATCGAGCAACTGCTTGATCAGCGCGGTATCGCCGATCACCGGGCGCACGATGGGCTGGGCCGGGTAGGGCGCCACCGCCTGCAACTGGCCGAGCAGGCTGCGCAGGTCGTTGGGCGCATGCTCGCCGTCGAGCAGCAGCCAGTCGAAGCCGGCGTTGGCCGCCAGCTCCGCGCAATATGGGTCGGCCAGGCCGAGCCACAGGCCGATCTGTGCCTGGCCGTCGCGCAGGCGTTGCTTGAAGGTGTTGATGGGCATGTGCATGGGCGCTCCTCAGACGAAACGGCAGGCGATCGAGCCAAGCTGGTCGTAGTCGACGTGAAAGGTGTCGCCGGGACGGGCGGCCACCGGGCGGGTGAACGAGCCGCCGAGAATGAGCTGGCCGGCTTCCAGGCTCACGTCATGTGCCGCCAGCTTGTTGGCCAGCCAGACCACGCCCTTGGCGGGGTGGTTGAGCACCGCCGCCGACACGCCGGATTCCTCGATCACGCCGTTGCGGTACAGCACCGCCGGGACCTTGCGCAGGTCGATATCGCCCGGCCGCACCGCACGCCCACCGATGACCACGCCAGCGTTGGCGGCGTTGTCGGAGATGGTGTCGAAGACCTTGCGGGTGACACCGCTGAGTGGGTCGACCTGCTGGATGCGCGCATCGATGATCTCCAGCGCCGGGATCACCCACTCGGTGGCGTCGAGCACCTCGAACAGGGTCACGTTCGGCCCCTTGAGCGGCTTGCCGAGGATGAACGCCAGTTCCACCTCGACCCGGGGCACGATGAAACGCTCGAAGGGAATGTCGCGGCCTTCCTCGAACAGCATGTCGTCGAGCAGCGCGCCGTAGTCTGGCTCGGTGATGTTCGAGGAGACCTGCATGGCCCGGGAGGTGAGGCCGATCTTGTGGCCGACCAGCTTGCGGCCATCCTTGATCTTCTGCGCCACCCAGGCACGCTGGATGGCGTAGGCGTCCTCGATGCCGATCGAGGGATGTTCCAGGGAAAACTGGCCGACCTGTTCGCGGGTGCGTTCGGCCTGGTCGAGGCGGGCGGCGGCTTGCTGGATGATACGGGCGTCGAGCATGGAGACCTCAGGGCTGGCGGGTGAACAGAGGGTGCAGGCTGCTGTGCTTGGCGTCGTAAACCTGGGCCTGGCTTTCGTCGATCTGCAGGGTCACGCCGACCGGGCGACGTTCCAGCAGCGCGTCCAGGTGCCGGCTCAACACCGCCAGCAGCGCGTCACCGACCTGCTGGTGCACCGCAGCGCTGCGGCCAGCGCCCATGCGCAGGTTGGCGTAGACGAAACCGTAGGCACCGCGGCCATCGGCGATTGCCGCATGGGCGGCGGGGTAGGCCAGCACACGTGTGCCGCCGGTGGGGAACACCTGGCGATGGTGTTCGTCGCGCTGGGCGAGCATGCAGTCGGCCAGGGCGCGGCATAGGCCTGGCATATCGGCGTCGGCTTCGATATCCGGGCTGTAGAGCAGGACCAGATGGGGCATGGTGATGCTCCTTACAGGCGGCTTGTGGAGGTGACGCCGGCCCGGTTCGAGGCCTGGGCGGCAGGGATCGCGCTGCCATCCTGCCGGGTGACCGGGAAGATCGCGTTGATCTGGCCGGTGCCGGAGGAGCCGAAGTACGGCGTCACCACCTCGGCCTTGCCGTCGTATTTCGACCAGCCGAGTGCGCCGAGCAACATGGCGGTGTCGTGCATGAAGCCTTCGCCGTGGCCCTTGACCGCGTACTCGGGCAGCATTGCGCAGAAATCGGCCCAGTCGCCGTCCTGCCACAGGCGCACCACGCGGTGGTCGAGGGTTTCCAGGAACGGGCTCCAGACCTTGGTGGCAAAGTCCGGGGCCTGGCCGTTCTGGGCGAAACGGTGCGACAGCGAGCCGCTGGCCAGGAAGGCCACGGTGCCGTCGTAGTGTTCCTCGACCGCCTTGCGCATGGCCCAGCCCAGGCGCGCGCTGTCGTTGAGGTAGTGCGAGGTGCACAGCGCCGAGACCGAGATCACCTTGAAGTGCTGGTCGGTGTTCATGTAGCGCATCGGCACCAGGGTGCCGTACTCAGGCGCCAGCGTGGTGGCGTCGTGGGCCATGGTTTCCACGCCCAGGCGATTGCACTCGTCGGCGAGGATGCGTCCCAGCTCGGGGTTGCCGGGGAAGCCGTAGTTCATGTTGGCGATGAAGTGCGGCAGTTCGTTGCTGGTGTACAGGCCTTCGAAGTGCGCGGCGCAGTTGATGTGGTAGTTGGCGTTGACCAGCCAGTGGGTGTCGAACACGACGAGGGTGTCGACGCCCAGTTCGCGGCAGCGCCGGCCGATCTCGAGGTGGCCGTCGATGGCCGCCTGGCGAAAGCCCTGGCGCGGGCCGGGCAGTTCGGACAGGTACATCGACGGCACGTGGGTGATCTTGGCGGCGAGAGCAAGTGTGCCCATGGGAGTCTCCGGTAACGAGTTGTTGTTATGTATCCATGGCGAGGGCTTCGCCCTCGTTTCGCCGGCAAGCCGACTCCCACAGTGTGCGGTGATCCCTGTGGGAGCCGGCTTGCCGGCGATGGGCTGCTCAGCAGCCCCGCGTTACACCCCCCAGCGCGGAATGTGATGGCTACCCATGGATATACACACGTTCTTTATCTCGGCGAAGACCTCGAAGCTGTATTGCCCGCCTTCGCGGCCGGTGCCCGAGCCCTTGACACCGCCGAACGGCTGGCGCAGGTCGCGCACGTTCTGGCTGTTGATGAACACCATGCCTGCCTCGATGCCACGGGCCAGGCGGTGGGCCTTGCCGATGTCCTGGGTCCAGATGTACGAGGCCAGGCCGTACTCGGTGTCGTTGGCCAGTTGCAGCGCCTCGGCCTCGTCCTTGAACGGGATCAGGCACACCACCGGGCCGAAGATCTCTTCCTGGGCGATGCGCATCTTGTTGTTCACATCGGCGAACACCGTCGGCTGGATGAACTGCCCCTTGGCCAGGTGCGCCGGCAATCCGGCCGGGCGTTCCAGGCCACCGGCCAGCAGGCGCGCGCCTTCTTCCAGGCCGATGCGGATATAGCCGGTGACCTTGTCGTAGTGCTGCTGGGTGATCATCGAACCGACCTGGGTCTTCGGGTCGGTCGGGTCACCGACGATCAGGCGCTTGGCACGGGCGGCGAACTCGGCAACGAACTGCGGATACACGCTCTCCTGGATGAAGATGCGGCTGCCGGCGGTGCAGCGTTCGCCGTTGAGCGAGAAAATGGTGAACAAGGCAGCGTCCAGCGCACGCTCGAGGTCGGCGTCCTCGAAGATCAGTACCGGCGATTTGCCGCCCAGTTCCATCGAGTACTTCTTCAGGCCGGCGGTCTGCATGATCTTCCGGCCAGTGGCGGTGCCGCCGGTGAAGGAGATGGCGCGCACGTCCGGGTGACGCACCAGGGCATCGCCGGCGGTGGCGCCGTAGCCCTGGATGACGTTGAGCACGCCATCCGGAATGCCGGCCTCCACGGCCAGGCGCCCCAGCTCATTGGCGGTCAGCGGCGACAGTTCGCTCATCTTCAGCACCGCGGTGTTGCCCAGGGCCAGGCACGGCGCGGTCTTCCAGGTGGCGGTCATGAACGGCACGTTCCACGGCGACACCAGCCCGCACACGCCCACTGGCTGGTACAAGGTGTAGTTGAGCATCTGGTCGTCCACCGGGTAGCTGTGGCCGTCCATGCGCGTGCACACTTCGGCGAAGAAGTCGAAATTGTGCGAGGCGCGGGGAATCAGCACGTTGCGCGTCTGGTGGATCGGCAGGCCGGTGTCCAGGGTTTCCAGCTCGGCCAGCTGCGGCACGTTCTGCTCGATCAGCTCACCCAGGCGGCGCATCAGGCGCGCGCGCTCCTTGGCGGGTGTATTGGCCCATTTCGGGAAGGCTTGCTTGGCCGCGGCTACGGCCAGGGCGACTTCCTCGGCGCCGCCACTGGCGACTTCGCCGATGGCCTCGCCGGTGGCCGGGTTGTAGTTGACGAAGGTGTCGCGGCTTTCGACTTCGCGGCCATCGATCCAGTGCTTGATCATGCTGTTGCCTCTTGTGCGTTGCGGGCGAAGAACTCGGCTTCGCTGACGATCCGGTTGACCAGGCGGCCGACGCCTTCCACTTCCACCACCACCTCGTCGCCCGGGACCACGTCGGCCAGGCCTTCCGGGGTGCCGGTGGCGATCATGTCGCCGGGTTGCAGGGTCATGAAACTGGAGAAGTATTCGATCAGGTAGGGGATGTCGAAGATCATGTCGGCCGTGGTGCCTTGCTGTTTCAGCTCGCCGTTGATCCACGTGCGCAGGGTCAGGTTCGACGGGTCCGGCACATCGGCGGTGTCGACGATCCACGGGCCTACCGGGGTGGTGGCGTCACGGTTCTTCACCCGCAGGTTGGGGCGGTAGTAGTTCTCCAGATAGTCGCGGATGGCGTAGTCGTTGCACACCGTGTAGCCGGCCAGGTAGTCGAGGGCGTCCTCGCGCTTGACGTTGCGCGCCGGCTTGCCGATCACCGCCACCAGCTCGCACTCGTAGTGCATGTACTTGACGTTGTCCGGGCGCCAGCTGACCTGGTCGTGCCCGGTGTAGGTGCCGGGCGACTTGACGAAGGCCAGCGGCTCGGTGGGCGGTGTGAAGGCCAGCTCGGCGGCATGGTCGGCGTAGTTCAGGCCCAGGGCGAACATACTGCCGGTAGCCGGTGGCAGCCAGGTGACCTGGTCGGCGTCTACCAGGCGACCATCGGCCAGGCGCAGTCGCTGGTCGTTTTCGACGGTGACCGCGTGGACCTGGCCGTCGAACTGGATACGGGCGTGCTTCATGGGACGAGTCCTTGTTCGGCGACGATGGGGTTGGTCAGCTGGCCGAGGCCGTCGATCTCGACCGTCACCCGGTCACCGGGCAGCACATCGACACGGCCTTCCGGGGTGCCGGTAATCAGCACGTCGCCGGCATGCAGGGTCATGAACTCGCTGATCTCGGCGATCAGCCGGGCCACGCCGCGCACGCAGTTGGCGGTGCTGTTCTGCTGGCGCAGCTCACCGTTGACCCACAGGCGAATGCCCAGCGCGTCAGGGTTGCCGACCTGCGCGGCCGGCACCAGTTGCGGGCCGAGCGGGCAGAAACCGTCGCGGCATTTGGCCTTGACCGCCGGGCGGTAGTAGCTGTCTTCGGGCAGGCTGAACTCGTTGACGATGGTGTAGCCCGCCACGTGGTCCAGGGCGTTGTCCAGGCTGACGCGACTGGCGTCCTTGCCGATGACCACGCCCAGTGCAGGGCCCGCTTGCAGGCGTTCGACTGCCGAGGGGTAGGTCACTGGCTGAGCGTGACCGTTGCGGGTGTTGGGCGTCTTGATGAACAGCACCGGCTTGACCGGCGGTTGCTGGTACGGCGCTTCGTGGAAGGACGCCAGATGTTGTTGCAGCAGGCCCTGGTAGTTCAGGGCGACGCCGAACAGGCTGCCGCTGGCGACCTCGTGCAAGGCACGGCTCATGCATTTCTCCTGCGGTGGGCGAAGCGACCGGGGGCGCTTCGTGGTGTTTTTGTTAATGTGTTAACGTTATATTTAATATGTTAACGATCGTCAAGGCATTCGCCGCTGGTCGGTGGTGCTAGGATGATTTCCCCCCGGCGCGTTTCACCGCTGCGAGAACAACAATGAAAGAACGACAGCCGATCCCCAACATCAACATCGGTCAGGTCTACGACCAGCGCTACAGCGACAGCGAGGTGCATTACGACCGGCTGGGCAACCTGGCCGGTTTCTTCGGCCGCAACATGCCGGTGCACCGCCACGACCGTTTCTTCCAGGTCCACTACGTGAAGACCGGCAGCGTGCGGGTGTACCTGGACGAGCAGCGTTACCACGAGTCGGGGCCGATGTTCTTCCTCACCCCGCCGACCATTCCCCATGCCTTCGTCACCGAGCCCGATGCCGACGGCCATGTGCTGACCGTGCGCCAGCAACTGGTCTGGCAACTGCTGCAGGCTGAGCCTGGGCTTGCGCTTGGCCCACGCCTGCAGCCGGCATGTGTCGCGCTCGGTCATCTGCGGGGGGCGGCGGCCGAGGAGGTGCAGCGCCTGGAGCAGCTGTTCGACCTGCTGGGCGGCGAACTGGGCCATGGCCAGGCCGGGCAGGGCACCGCCGTGCAGGACCTGGCCCGCCTGGTGATGATCAGCCTGTTACGCCTGTGCGCCAATTCGCTGGAGGCCACGCCCGCGCGGCACGAGGACCTGCAGCTGTTCCACCGTTTCAACGAACTGATCGAGCGCCACTACCTCGACCACTGGACCCTGCCGGCATACGCGGCGGCCCTGGGCGTGACCGAGGCGCGCCTGAACGACGTGTGCCGGCGCATGGCCGACCTGCCGTCCAAGCGCCTGGTGTTCGAGCGGCTGATGCAGGAGGCGCGGCGCTTGCTGCTGTACACCGGCGGCTCGGCCAACGAGATCTGCTACCGCCTGGGGTTCAAGGACCCGGCGTACTTCAGCCGCTTCTTCCAGCGCCATGCGCAGATGACGCCGGGTGAGTACCGCCAGCGCCAGGCGGGGTTGCGTTGACATGCGGCGACGGGGTCCGGGCGGTTGGCTGTCGGCAGATCGTGCTACGGGGAAGGCATCGCGGGAATGGGTGATTGCCAGGAGCGCTGGTACTTTTCACAGGGCTGGACAGCCCGGGTGAAAATGTATTTCACTTTATTAATATCTTAATAAAACAGCCCTTGATCCTGATGACCCAACCAAGACCCTCCCTGACCTTGACCCTGCTGCAGGCCCGCGAAGCGACCATGGCGTTCTTCCGCCCGGCCCTGAATGCCCACGACCTGACCGAGCAGCAATGGCGGGTGATCCGTATCCTGCGCCAGCAGGGCGAGCTGGAAAGCCACCAGTTGGCCGACCAGGCCTGCATCCTCAAGCCGAGCATGAGCGGCGTGCTCAAGCGCCTGGAGCGTGACGGCCTGGTGGCGCGGCGCAAGTCGCCGGAGGACCAGCGGCGCATCTTCATCAGCCTGACCGTGCGTGGGCAGCAGGCGTTCCTGGCGATGAGCGAGGAGATGGAGCGCAACTACCAGGAGATCCAGCGCCAGTTCGGCGCGGACAAGCTGGAGCAGTTGATGGGGTTGTTGAACGAGCTGAAGAAGGTCAGGCCCTGAAATCAAGGGGGCGCTGTGCGGCCCATCGCCGGCAAGCCGGCTCCCACAGGGTTGGCAGTTGGCGCGGACATTGTGGGAGCCGGCTTGCCGGCGAGGGGTTGCACAGCAACCCCATGGTTTACTGTCCAGCCAATTGCAGCGAATCATCGAGAATTTTCAGCAACGACGCTGCCCGCCGCGCATAAACCGCCGGGGGCGCGTACAGCAGCTCTACATGCAGGCTGTCGATGATTCCAAGGTACGCATCGCCGTACAGCTCCAGCTTGTTGCCATCGCTTTGGGCCCAGGCGTGGCGCTCGCGCAGGGCCTGGCAGAAGCCCAGGCGGATCCGCTCCAGGTACGCCTCGAAGCCGGTGGTGACAGTCGAGCGGATCGGCGCCGGCGGCAGGAATGCACTGCGCAGCACGAAGCGCAGGTTGGCCGACGCCGCGTAGCGCTCGGCCAGGTGCAGCGGATGCCAGTGCCCCGGCGCCTCGCGGCCCGCCGCTTCATGGCCGAAGCCCGCCTCGACGTAGGCGGTTTCGTCGGCCAGGGCCCGTTCGAAGGCGCACACGAATAACGCGTCCTTGTTGGCGAAGTGGGCGTACAGCGAGGCCTTGCGCATGCCTGCCAGGGCGGCGATCTCGTTCAGCGACGAGCCGTCGTAGCCGTGCTCGGCGAAATGCTCCACGGCATGCTCGCAGATGCGCGCGGCGGAAGGGGTCAGGGCTTTCAAGGCGGTCACTCCGGGTTGACGCAGCAGGGCGAGGCGCTGATTGTCTTTGCCACGGCGGCGCGGGTCAAACCGACGATGACCACGGCCGCCGCCGCCAGTAACCAGGCCCAGGCCAGCGGGCCCAGGGTGGCCAGGTGCCCGGCCAGGGGCGTGGCGCTGGACGAGATCACCAGTTGCAGCGCGCCGAGCAGGGCCGCCGTCGAGCCGACATCGCGCTGCTGCGATGACATCGCCAGGGCCATCAAGGTGGCCTCGCAAACCCCCAGGCCGAACAGCGCCAGCACCACGCCCGCCAGCAGCAGCGGCAGGCCTGCGCCAGACAGGCCGGCAATCACCGCCAGTGCTGCGCCGGCCCCCATGCACAGCGCCCCCCACCAGGCCACCAGGGCCACGCCGTGCCGGCTGACGCAATAGCCGGACAGCGCCGCGCCGAGCAGGATGGCAACGCCGCAGCCGCCGAACAGCAGGCCGAAGTGCGTGCTGGAGAGGCCGAAGTGCTGCTGGTACACATAGGCCGAGCCGGCGATGTAGGCGAACAGGAAGAAGAACACCGCCGACAGGGCCAGGGCCGGGCGCAGGAAAGCGCCGTCGGCGGCGATGCGGCCATAGGTACGCCATACCGTCGCCGGTGCCAGGCGCACCCGATGCGCCGGCGGCAGGGTTTCACTGAGTGTCACGGCCGAATTGACCAGGGTCAGCAGGCCGAGGCCGGCCAGCACCAGCATGATTGCCCGCCAGCCATAGGCCGCGTCGATCACTCCGCCCAGGGCCGGGGCGAGGATCGGCGCCAGACCCTCGATGGTCATCAGCAGGGCGAAGATCTGCGCCGCCCGTGCGCCATCGGCGCTGTCGCGGACCATGCTCATGATCACCACCAGCGTCAGCGCGCTGGCCAGGCCCTGCACCAGGCGCGCCACCAGCAGCGCGTCCAGCGACGGCGCGGCCGCCGCGGCCAGGGAGGCGATGCAGAACACCAGCAGGCCGGCGAGCAGCGGGCGACGCCGCCCCAAGGCATCCACCAGTGGCCCGAACAGCAGTTGCCCGGCGCCCATGGCCAGCAGGAACACGGTCAGCGTCAGCTGAACCTGGGTATAGCCGGTGGCGAAGTCGCGGGCCATTTCCGGCAGGCTGGCCAGGTACATGTCGATGGCAGACGGGCCAAGGGCGCCGATCAGGGCGAGGGAGGCGGCGAAGCGCAAATGTGAAGCGGGCATGAGCGAAAGTCCGTGCAAGCAAAATAGTAACCTACCGACCGGTAGGTTGTCGAAGTATGCCAGATCTCTGCCGGGGGTCAACGCAAAGTCTGCCCACCGGGGATCCGCTTGCGCCCCAAATACACCGTCGCCGCTTGTTTAGCGCCACCGGTCCGATCCGCTCGGAATAATCCGAATCCCTCTTTATCGCCGTACTCCCAATCCATGTACGGCACCTCGCCGTGCAACCCTTAGCCACACGAGGTTTTTGCAACCATGGCCAACAAAGACAGCAACATGACCGGTCGCCAGGACACCAACAAGCAGGACGCCAACAAGACCGGCAGCCAGGGTGGAACGAAGAACCCAGGCAATTTCGCCAATGACCGCGAAAAAGCGTCCGAAGCCGGTCGCAAGGGCGGGCAGAGCTCCGGCGGCGGCAATCGCCAGAGCGAGTCCGGCCACAAGGGCGGCCGCTCGTAAGTGAGGGCACGCGGTGCCGGGTTCGCCTGGCACCGCGCACACCCCACCAGGAGGTTCCCATGCGTATCGCACCTCTGATCTGCCTGTTGGGTAGCCTGAGCCTGCTGGCTGGCTGCTTCGACCGCGACAATGACCATCCGGCGAAAGACGCCGACCCGAGCAAGCCCTCGCTGCAGATGCAGCAACCCGATTCCCCGACCAGCAACCCGTCTCCCGAAACCAAGCCCCAGAATCCATAGCGCGAGGTGACCGGCATGGTGGCGATGATCCGTGAAGGCGTGCGTTCGCAAGCCAGGCACGACATGACTGATGATGTGGCGCATCGCTACCAGGCGTTGCTGGCGGGACGCGATGCCACTGCCGAGCACTGGCTGGAAACACAACTGCGCCGTGTTCGTGACCGGGAAGACGACCTGCCGGAAGAGCCGAACCTGTTGCCCCAATGGGCTGAAAACCATGCCGCCCAGGTCGCCCACGACCATGCGCATTACCTGCGGCAGCGGCGTGAAGGAGCGCCCCGGCGCTATTTCGCCACCCGCGCCCAGGCCTTGTGGTTCCTGCAGCAGGTCGCGCCGACCAAGGCGGTCGACGGTGCCTGGTTGCACGGTACCCTGCGGCATTGGCGCGACCCGCGTTACCACGGGTTGATCCGCACCTTTCTCGAAGAACTGGGCGACGGCGACCCACGCTGCAACCATGTGCTGATCTACCAGCGCCTGCTCAGCCGCCTGGGGTGCCTGCAAGGGCTGCCACTGGAGCCCTCGCGCTTCGTGCAGGGCGCCGTGCAATTGGCCCTCGGCCAGCACTGCGAGCGCTTCCTGCCCGAGGTGATCGGCTACAACCTGGGATATGAGCAGCCACCGCTGCACCTGCTGATCACCACTCATGAGCTGGCCGAACTGGGTATCGACGCCCATTACTTCCAGTTGCATGTGACCATCGACAATGCCGCCAGCGGCCATGCCCGGCGTTCGCTGGAGAGCCTGCGGATGTTGGCTCCAGCGGGCGATGAAGATTTCTATGCGCGTGTCAGGCACGGCTACCGGCTCAACGACCTGGGTCTCGACACACCTTCGCTGATCGCCAGCTTCGACCTGCAGGGCGAACTGCTCGCCGCGCTGGAGCGCAAGCGCGTATTCGGCCAGTTCATGCACTCCGATCGCTGCCGCCTGCAAGGGCGCACCATCAACCAGTGGCTTGTCGAGCCGGGGGCGATGGCCGGGTTTCTCGAGGCCCTGCAAGCCCAGGGGTGGATCAAGCGTGACAGCGACCCGATGCAGAGCCGCTTCTGGTCACTGATCGACGGCCCCGGCGCGGCAATGTTCGGCGTGTTCAGCGCCTACGAGAAACAGCTGTGGCATGACTGGATCGCCGGTAGCTGGCAAGGGGCCGGGCGTCGTCGGGTGCCGCCAGGGCAGTGGGAACAGGCATTGGCCCTGCAGGCGGAGGCGCCCGGCCGGGCCCAGTCCTCGGAGATCGCCACGCTGATCGAGGCCATGGCCGGTAACCGGCACGCCGAACCTGCGGGCCTGCGTGCCACACGCGACTACATCGCTGCCACCGGGCTGTACCAGGGAGGGCCGCGGTGATGCAACTCGACCAGAACCAGATTCGTGCCGACGAGGCCCTGTTGCGACTGGGCTGCAGGCTGCGTGCCGACGGCTACCGTTTCACCTGCGTCACCCCGGCGACCCAGGCGCGGGTCAATGCCCGACCTCAGGCCCAGCGCGCGTGCACGCTGCGAGATGTATTCGGCTGGAGCCGGCCGTTCGCGGCTTCGCTGATCAGTGCCGACGAGCTGGAACAACTGGGCACGGCCGGCGTGCTGGAGGCGCACGGCGAGCTGTGGCGCAGCCGAGTGCGCTGGTCGAGCCTGGATGACCTGTTGCTGGTGCATTCGGCCTGGCCGACGGAGAGCAGCGACGCGGTGTTCTTCGGGCCGGACAGCTACCGCTTCGCCCAGTTGATCGAGGATCACCTGCGGAACAGCCCCCGGCGCGTGCAGCACGCCGTCGATATCGGCTGCGGCAGCGGCATCGGCGCTTTGCTGATTGCCCGGGCCGCACGCCATGCGCAGGTCAGCGCGCTGGACATCAATCCGCTGGCGCTGCGCTACACCGCCGTCAACGCCGCCCTGGCCGGGCTGGCCAATGTGTCGGTCGAGCCCAGCGACCTGCTCACGGGCATCACCGGCACCTTCGACCTGATCGTCGCCAACCCGCCCTATATGCTCGATGCCAGCCAGCGCGTCTACCGCCACGGCGGCGGGGCGCTCGGCGCCGACCTGTCGCTGCGTATCGTCGAACAGGCCTGTGAGCGCATGACACCGGGCGGCACATTGCTGCTGTACACCGGGGTGGCGATCGTCGAAGGGCGCGATGCGTTGCTCGAAGCGGTCCGTCTGCGCCTGGCCGGCCCTGACTTGAGCTGGCACTACCGGGAGCTGGATCCGGACGTGTTCGGCGAGCAGTTGCTCGAGTCCGGCTATGAACAGGTCGAGCGCATTGCCGCCGTGGCCCTGACCGTCACCCGTCGCGGCGGATGAACGCATGGGGCGGCCCTGCACGTTCGGCATCGAGGAGGAGTACCTGCTGGTGGCGCTGGACAGTGGCCGGGTGCTGTCCTCGCCGTCGACGGCACTGATCCGTCTGTGCCGTGAGGTGCTGGGGCCGTGTTTCGCCGAAGAGATGTTCCGCAGCCAGATCGAGCTGGCCTCGCCGGTGTTCGAGACGCTGCGCCAGGCCCGCACCTTCGTTACCGAGCAACGCCAGCGCCTGAGCCAGGCGCTGGCCGCCGAGGGGGCTGGTCTGTACTGTGCGGCAAGCCACCCCAGCGCCCAGTGGTTGCGCCAGCATCCACGCGCAACGCCGCACTTTCGCCAGTTGTTCGACGACTACCGGCTGGTGGCCCGGCGCAGCTTGTTGAACGGCCTGCACGTGCATGTCGGGGTGCCACCGGGCCTGGATCGCATGCAGGTGATCAACCGGGTCCTGTACTGGCTGCCCTTGCTGTTGTCGCTCAGCACCTCATCTCCCTACTGGTGCGGCCAGGACACCGGCTACATGAGCTACCGCCGCGTGGTGTGCGGGGAATGGCCGCACATGGGCCTGCCGGAACCGCTGCCGGACTGGAGCGCCTACGAGCGTTATCGCGCGCTGTTGCAACGCAGCGGCACGTTGGCCGAGGACGGCGACTTCTGGTGGGCGATCAGACCTTCACGGCGTTTTCCGACCGTCGAATTGCGCATCTGCGACGGCTGTCCGCGGCTGGAGGATGCCTTGGCCATCGCCGGCCTGTTTCGCCATCTCGTCGAGCATGCGCTGGGGCGGCACGCTGGCGCCGCCAGCCGGGAAATGCGCTGGATCACCCAGGAGAACTACTGGCGCGCCATGCGTCATGGCCGTCTTGCCACCTTCATTGGTGTTCATGACCAGCACCCGGTGAATGCCGAAGTCTGGCTGACGCAGTTACAGACGCAATGCCCGGCCGACACTGCCGATGCCGAGCGTTCTTTCCTGCACGCCCGGCGCATCCTGCGCGACGGCAGCAGTGCCGATCGCCAGCGCCAAGCCTATGGGTTGGCCCGCGAGCAAGGCCTGGATGAGGGTTTGGCAATGCGCAGCGTGGTCAGGCAGGTGATGGACGACCACCTGTCGGCGATGGGCCCAGCTTGAGCAAACCATCCATCAGCCGGTTGCCTCGAAACTTGTGTGGTCCTCGTGCGGTGCCAGACCGCTTCCACGTGACGAACAGGACCTGTATGCGGGCTTGCCCCGCGCCAGACCTTACGCAGCCATTACCCGAAGGAGTCCAGCCGATGCCCCGCAAGCCCCAGGACCAGTTCACCCTGCAGAACCCCCTGACCCAGTATCCGCATCCGCCATTCCCCGCCCAGCATCAACCGGCCCCAGGCCTGGATGCGCACATGCAACCCAAGCCCGACCACGGCGAAACCACCTACAAGGGTTTCGGCCGCCTGGCCGGCCGGCGCGCCCTGATCACCGGCGCCGATTCGGGTATCGGCCGGGCCGTGGCCATTGCTTTCGCCCGGGAGGGCGCCGACATCGCCCTCAATTATTTGCCGACCGAGGAGCGCGACGCCCGCGAAGTGGTGCAGCTTATCGAGGCCGAGGGGCGCAAGGCCGTGGCGTTGCCCGGCGACCTGAAGGATCCGCGCTTCTGCGGCCAGCTGGTCGACCAGGCTCACGAACGGCTCGGCGGGCTCGACATCCTGGTGAATGTCGCCGGCAAGCAGGAAGCACGCAAGGATATCGGGCAGATCACCCACGAGCAGTTCGACCATACGCTGAAGACCAACGTCTACGCGCTGTTCTGGCTGTGTCAGGCCGCCGTGCCGCTGATGCCGGCCGGGGCGACCATCATCAACACCGCGTCGATCCAGTCCTACCAGCCATCGGCCACGCTGCTCGACTATGCCACCACCAAGGCCGCCATCGTCGCCTTCACCAAGGCCCTGGCCAAGCAGGTGATCGAGCGCGGCATCCGGGTCAACGCGGTGGCCCCCGGGCCGATCTGGACCGTGCTGCAGCCCAGTGGCGGGCAGCCACCGGAGAAGATCCCCGACTTCGGCGGGCACACGCCGATGAAACGCCCGGGCCAGCCCGCCGAGTGCGCGCCGTTGTACGTGCTGCTGGCCAGCCAGGAGTCGAGCTACATCACCGGCGAGATTTTCGGCGTCACCGGGGGCAATCCGCTGCCGTAGGGCAAAGCCGAATAAACCTTCCGCGCGCCGCGCAGTCAGTCCTTGTAAGCGCCCCGTCGATGTGGGCCAAGGAGGTGGCTGATGAAACTCGTCTGCCTGCTGCGTGGCTGCCAATGGCGCAGCCTGTTGTTCCATGAAGTCGCCGGGCTGCAATGCCACTGCTGCGAACGCTGCGGTGCGTTGCGTTACAGCCAGCCCGGCCTGACCCCGAACACTTAGGAGCCAACCATGGCCAGGGCGATCTGGAAAGGCGCGATCAGTTTCGGTCTGGTGCACATCCCGGTTTCCCTCAACACCGCGGTGCGCAGCGAGCGGGTGGATTTCGACTGGCTGGACAAGCGCAGCATGGAACCGGTCGGCTACAAGCGGGTGAACAAGGTCACCGGCAAGGAAATCGACAAGGAAAACATCGTCAAGGGCGTGGAGTACGAGAAGGGCCGTTACGTGGTGATCAGCGAGGAGGAAATCCGCAAGGCCCGGCCCGAGGCGACCCAGACCATCGATATCTTCTCGTTCGTCGAAGCCGGGGAAATCCCCCTGCAACAGTTCGACACGCCGTATTACCTGAGCCCGGACCGCCGGGGCGGCAAGGTCTACGCCTTGCTGCGCGAGACCCTGGCCAGCACCGGCAAGGTGGCCTTGGCCACGGTGGTGTTGCATACCCGCCAGCACCTTGCGCTGCTGCGCCCGCTTGATGAAGCGCTGGTGATGATCACTCTGCGCTGGCCGGAGGAAGTGCGGGGCCTGGAGACACTGGAGCTGGACAAGAGCGTGACCGACAGCAAGGTCGACAAGCGCGAGCTGGACATGGCCAAACGCCTGGTCGAGGACATGAGCGGGCCGTGGAAGCCCGATGACTACCACGACGCGTTCCGCCAGACCATCCTCGACCTGGTCGAGGAGAAGGCCAGCAAGGGCAAGATCGAGACAGTGGAGAAAGGCGAGGGCGTCACGGCGGAGAAGGGCGCGGACATCATCGACCTTACCGAGCTGCTCAAGCGCAGCCTGGGTGGCAAGAGCAAGGCGAAAAAGCCTGCGGCCAAGCGCCCACGCAAGGCGTCGTGATCCGAGCGCCGTTCTACGGGATCTGGCCTTCCAATCCGCTGAGGTAATCGCCGAATCCCTGCCGCGCCCGGCTGTCCCTGCGGCTGCTGGTGGCCACGCTGTGCCTGGCGGTCCAGACGATCTGCGCGCCGATGGCTTCCAGTGCCAGCACCAGTTGCACATCCTCGTGGGCCGGCAGCGGCTGGAAACCGCCGACCTTGGCATAGGCCTTGGCGCATACCCCAAGGTTGGCGCCGTGAATATGCCGGTGGCCTTCCATTGCCTGGTAGCGGCTGTGGTACAGCTGACGCAAGGTGGCACCCTGCCAGGGTTGCCAGCGCTCGATATGTACCGTGCCGCACACCGCGTCGGCATGCCATTGCAGCTGTGAAAGCAGCCAGTGGCCAGGCACGCGGCTGTCGGCATCGGTGAATGCCAGCCACTGGGCGCCGCGCTCGATCATCCACGCCGCCCCCAGGCGTCGGGCGATGCCGACATTGCCGGCCTCCAGCGCCAGCGTGTGCACGCCATGGTGCCTGGCGATGCGCGCGCTGGCATCGGTACAGCGATCGAGCACCACCAGCACCTCGACCTCCAGGCCCGCGGCTTCGGCCCGCGCAGCTGCCACCCGCACGGCCTTCAGGCAGTGTCCGAGGCGCCGGGCCTCGTTATGGGCGGGAATGATCACCGCGATCATGGGCAAATCTCGTCCAGGTCGACCACCCGGGGCTGGCACGACCAGTACTCGAGCAGGAAGTCCGCCTCCTCATGGCGCAACTGCGGATACAGCGGCAGGTGCCTGGCCAGCAGGGCGTGCACTTGGCCGCCGTCCTGGGGGCAGCCGGCAATCGGATGGCGCCAGTGGCAGGCCAGCAATCCGCCGTCGCCAGCCAGGCAGGCCACGGACTGTTCAATCACCTGCAACCAGTCGGTGGGGTCGAGGTAGTAGCCGATCTCGCTGAGCACGATCAGGTCGAACTGCCCGCCCGGCCAATCGCCCGGCAGGTGCCCCTGTTCGACGCGGGCATGATCGACCCCTGCCAGGCGTTGCCGGGCCAGCCTGACGGCAGTGGCGTCGATGTCCTGGCACAGCAGGCTGGCGCAGCGCTCGGCCAGCAGCACGCTCAGCTCGCCGTTGGCGCAGGCCGGCTCGAACACCCGGCCGTAGCACTGGCTGGGCAGGCTGGCCATCGCCAGGTCGCGCTTGCGACGTTCGTACCAGCGGGTGCGAAAGGCCCAGGGATCGTCGTTGCCGGCATACAGGTCGGCGAAATACTGCGCGTCGAGGCTCATGGCGACTCCATTACAGGAAGACCAGTTCGAAAGGCTGCAACAGGCAGGTCTGCAGGGTGACGGGCAGCACCGGCGGATGCTCCCCGTCTGGCTGCAACTGGCTGGCGTGGGCGGCCAAGGCCTGGCGTTTGCGCGCCAGGCGGGTGTCGTCGAGCTGTACCCGATGGGCCTGGGGCCAGGGCAGGCGCGGGTCATCGGGCGTTGCCCAATGCCACGCCCACACCGGGACCTCGGCCAGTTGTACCCGGCGTGCCTGGGCCGCCTGGGCAGCAGCGCGGCCGGCCGCCTCGTGGTCGCAGTGGCCGTCACCGCGCCAGGTGGTCAGCAGCAGGTCATCCGGTTCGAGCAGTTGCTCCAGGTAGTTGGCCAGGAACGCTTCATCGCGGGGCAGGGCGCCGTCCTTGAGGTTCAGGCGCCGCCAGTCCAGGCGGTTGAGGTCCAGATCAAGCTGTTGCAGGGCGTGCCGGCTTTCCTGGGGGCGCTGGTGGCGCAGACGGTGCTCGGTCCAGTGGGCGGAATGGGGATGGCTGCCTTCGCCGTTGGTGGCGGAAATCAGCACCAGGTCCTGCTCGCGCCCGTGGAAACCGGCCAGCAGTCCGCCGGCCATGAGGATTTCATCGTCCGGGTGGGGGGCCAGCAACACCAGGCGCCGGCCGGGGGGACAGAGCTGTTCGGGCTTGAGCCACTTGGCGCGGGCCAGGTGCGCGGATTGCTGCCAGTCGCGCCAAGGGGTGCCGGCAGCCGCCTGGATACGGTTCTCGCTCATAGCTGCCAGGCTCCCGCCGGCATGCCGGTCACTTGCCTGCCCAGTTCGGCCAGATCGCGTTCGGCATGGCTCTGGCGCAGGTAGACCGGCAGGTCGGCGCTGAGCCGGGCGAAATGACTGCTGCGACAGAAGGGCGTGGCACCCAGCGCCCTGCCGACATGGCGGATCACCTGCTCGACCGCCTGTTCGACCTGGGCGCGGGCGCGGCGCACTTCGAAGCTGGCGTCGGCATGGGGCTGCTGGTCGATCCAGGCGGCGCATTCGCGAAGCGCGGCGCGGGCGCCGTACAAGGCGGCATCCACCGCTCCCAGATGGGCATCGGCGTGCGGATCGGGCCGAGGCATGCGGCAATGCTCGCGCAGGTAGTCGGCCAAGGCCTCGGCCGCGCCGTACCAGCACGCGGCGATGCCGGCGCCGCCATGCCAGAAACCAGGACGTGCCAGGTACTGGCCGGGCAGGCCGACGGCCAGCCCGGGCGTGTCGTCGAATTCGATGCTGACGCTGGTGGTGGTGGCCATGCCCACCGCCTGCCACTGGTCGGCCTGGATGCGCTGGCTGGGGTGCGACAACTCGATGGCCACCAGCTGCGGTTGGTCATTCTCCCATGCAGTTATCAGTGCCCGGTCGATCTGCAGCGCGCCCGAGCACCAGGCCTTGCGCCCTTGCAGACGTACCTGCCCGTCGTGCCGTTCGACGATACGGGCACGGGCATCCGGCGGCTCTGCGGCCCACACGCCCCAGATCCCGTCCTGGGCGTGGTGGGCCGCACCGCATTCGGCCAGGATCGCCAAGGCATCGGTATGGCCTTCATAGAGTTTGGCCAGGGTCAGGTCGCAACCGGCTACCCGCGCGAGCGTCTGCCAGCGCTTGAGGGTCTGGCCCTGGCCGGGCAGGGGCAACAGGTCGAGGTGGTCGGCCTGCATGGCCTGCAGCAGCTCCGGCAGCAAGGTGTCGAGGTCGATGGCCTGCGGTCGGGCGCCGAAGCGGCGCAGCAGGCGGTCGAGGTTGGTCAGGTCGAAGTCCTGGATGATGCTCATGAATACGTTCCCCTTGGCCTCAGTCAATGCCCAGCTGTTTGCGCATGCGCACGGTGATGGACTGCCGGGTCTTGGCCATGTCCGCCCAAGGGTCGTCCACCTCGGCCAGCCGCGCCTGCAGATTGCCGATGTGCCACTGGTTGGCGCCTTTGAGCTGGGTCAGCTCTTCGCGCCAGATCGGCACCGACACCGGCAGCCCCTCGCGGGCACGCAGCGAATACGCCGCGACCGTTGTGGCGCCCTTGCCGTTGCGCAGGTAGTCGATGAAGATCCGCCCGACCCGGTTACGGGGCCCGGAGACGGCGCTGAGCCGCTCCGGGAACAGGCCCGCCATATGCTCGACGAGGGCATGGCTGAAGTCCTTCACTTCGTCCCAACCGGCGCGGCGGGTCAGCGGCACCACCAGGTGCATGCCCTTGCCGCCACTGGTCTTGAGGAACACCTTCAGGCCCAGCTCATCGAGCAGGGTGAGGGTCAGTTGGGTCGCTTCGAGCATGGCTTTCCAGGGCAGTGCCGGATCGGGGTCGAGGTCGAGGACGAAGCGGTCGGGCTTGTCGAAATCCTTGTCGGTGGCATTCCAGGTGTGCAGTTCGAGCATGTTCATCTGCACCGCGCCCAACAGGCTGTCGGCGCGGTTGAGCACCATCGCCGCCTGGCCGGCCTGCGCCTTGCTGTAGCTGCGCACCGCCGGGATGTGCAGCTGGCCGGCATTCTTCTGGAAGAACAGTTCGCCACCCAGTCCGTCCGGTGCGCGCACCAGCGCCACGGGGCGGTCCTTGAGCTGCGGCAGCAGCCAGTCGGCGACCTGGGCGTAGTACTCGGCGACCTGGCGCTTGGTGGTGCCGGTGCTGGCGTCGACCACGCGGTCGGGGTGGGTCAGGCGCAGGCTGCCGAGGGCCTTGGCGGGGGGCTGCGCGGCGCGCTTGGCGGGCATGGCTCGCTCCAGGTCGATGGCGGTGGCGGGTTTGTCGTCGCGCAGGCCGTGGAACACCGAGTGGCGCACGATGCCTTCGCGTGTCATCTGGGCGTAGGCGACTTCGGCCAGCAGTTGCGGCTTGAGCCAGTGCACGCCACGGGTGTCGGCGCCGCGGGGCGGCTTGGGCAAGGCCGGCTTGTTTATTTCCAGGGGCTTGAGACGCGCATGCAGGCTGTCCAGCGTGGTGGCGCTGAAACCGGTGCCGACCTTGCCGGCATAGCGCAGCTGGCCGCTGTCGGTGTCGTGCAGGGCCAGCAGCAGGGCGCCGAAGCCGTTGCGGCTGCCTTTGGGGTCGGTGTAGCCGACGATCACGAACTCCTGGCGCTGCTGGCACTTGAGCTTGACCCAATCACTGCTGCGCCGGCCCACGTAGGGGCTGTCGGCGCGCTTGCCGATCAGGCCTTCGAGCTTGAGGCGGCAGGCGCTGTCGAGCAGCGAGTCGACAGGCTCGGTGAAGTCTGCGGAGAACTTGAGGAGGTCCGACGGCGTGTTTTCCAGCAGTCGGGCCAGGGTGGCACGTCGCGCCTGCAGGGGTAGCGGGCGAAGGTCCTCGCCACCCAGGTACGGCAGGTCGAACAGGTAATAGGTGATGCGTTCGTCGTGCTCGGTGTCGAAGGCGTTCTGCAAAGCCTGGAAGTCGGCCACACCCTGTTCGTCGACCACCACCATCTCGCCATCGAGCCAGGCCGAATCAAGCCCCAGCGCTTTCAAGGCCTCGACCTGACGCGGCATCTTCGCACTCCAGTCGTGGCCATTGCGGGTGAACAGGCGCACATCCTCGCCTTCGATGCGGGCGAGGATGCGGTAGCCGTCGAACTTGACCTCGTAGTGCCAGTCACCGCTGGGCGGCGAATCGACCAGGGTGGCGAGTTGCGGCTGGAGCTTGTCCGGCAGGGCGACGGGGTTGGCCTTGCGTTTGTTGGCAGTGGCTGTTTTCGCCGGCCGGCGCGGCAGCAGTGTACGGTCGCTCAGCACACTGTCCGGCAAGGCTTCGACAATGCTGTAGTCGGTTTCGCTGCGGGCCTGGCCATCGTGGGACTTGACCAGCATCCACTGCTCCTTCTTGCCGGCCAGGTGGGTGCGGAACAGGTTCCAGACGCCCGACAGTTTCTCGCCCTGCAGGCGAAAACGCAGCTTGCCCTTGGCGTAGGCCTGGCGTGGATCGCCCTCGGGCTCCCAGATACCGCGATCCCAGACGATCACGTCACCGGCACCGTAGTGGCCTTCGGGGATATTGCCTTCGAAGTCGGCGTAGTCCAGCGGGTGATCCTCCACATGCACCGCCAGGCGGCGGACCTTGGGGTCGAGCGAGGGGCCCTTGGGAATGGCCCAGCTTTTCAAGGTGCCATCGAGTTCCAGGCGAAAGTCGTAGTGCAGGTGGCTGGCGTCGTGTTTCTGGATGCAGAACTGCAAGGCATGGGCCTTGCCCGTGCGGCCGCGCTTGCCGGCAGGCTCGGGCGTGGCGTTGAAGTCGCGCTTGCGCTGGTACTCCAGCAGGGGCTTGGCCATGGCGGGCTCCGAAACGGTTCGCGGGGTCTCTAGGTTGGGAGACGAGGGGGCTGGGCGGAGTTCAAAAAAAGCGTGGGCAGGTGCTGCCTGCAGAAACTCTGAATCATTGACTGGCAGGGGGAGTCGACCGAATGAGCCCACAAATCGGAGAGCGATCATGCCCATTCCCAGAGACCCTAAACCGGCAGTCGAGATCGACGACACGCAAGACCGCATGGGCAGTGTCCATGAACTGGATTTCAGCGAGCGCCGCGATGAGCGCCAGGGCCGGATTGGCGACGAACGACCGGCGCGGGAGGTGGAAGAGGAGTATCCACCCAGACGCGTTGCCGAAAGTGGCATGACCGGTGGCGAGGCGCTGAGTGACAGCCTGCACGAGGACAATGTCACCCTCGACGACCTGAGCCCTGACACGCTGCTGGACGAGACCGGTGCGCGCGATCCGCATGAGCCGGGTACGGCAGGCGGCCCGGCGGACCAGACCCTGCGTCATGTCGAGGCGCACGAGATCGGTGGCGGCATCGGCCTGGACGAGGCCGAACTGGCCCGCTCGGCGCCGTTGGACGGCGAGCCATGGACCGACGAGCTCACCCCTGAAGACGAGCGGAGAGAACGCTGATGAACGAGCAACGTTGTTCCTGCAACCACTGTTCCTGCACCGTGGATGCCAATGCCGTGGTCCAGGATGGCAAGGCGTACTGCTGCGAAGCGTGTGCGACGGGGCACCGTAATGGTGAGCCTTGTCGCATGGGGGATTGCAAATGTGGGGAGGTGAGTCAGCCGAAAGAGAGTAATGTCGATAACGCGTTGGATGAGACTTTTCCGGCGAGCGATCCTATTTCACCTTGATATTCAATATACAGCAGCCCTGTCATTAATTAATTCGACGATAGGGCTGCTGGCCACTAAAATTACATACCTTCACCACACTAAAGCCTTCAACTCTTGCTCTTGCTCTGCTTTTGCTTCTAAGTGCGCGATAGTTCAGGCGACACAAATTGCGACTTCAGGAGGCCGAACGGAGGTCTTGCGGAGGGAGGTGACGGGCATGGATGCCCGTCAAGCGCTGCGCCCCAGGATGGGGCGTTCAGCGCGGTCCTCCCGGGAGCAAGGCCGGAGTGAGGGGACCCCGGAGCGAAGCGTAGGGGCCGGATGAATGGAGCGAGGATTTTTTGGTTCCTTTTTGATCCTTCAAAAAGGGACCCGCCGTAAGGGCGGAAAGGTGATTATGCGTCACCATAGCAAATGAATGTGCGTATAACTTTCAAGACACACGCTGTGTAAGTCAAAGTCAAAGTCAAAGTCAAAGTCAAAGTCAAAGTCAAAGTCAAAGTCAAATGCGGTTGGCGTGGGTTTTTACAGTTGTAAGCGCATTCATTTGCTATAATGACGCTTATTCACCCTTTCGCCACCCGGCGAGTCACTTTTTGTCAAACGCGACAAAAAGTAACCAAAAAACGCTGCGCTCCATTCATCCGGCCCTCCGCTTCGCTCCGGGTCCCCTCTCTCCGGCCTTGCTCCCGGGAGGACCGCGCTGAACGCCCCATCCTGGGGCGCAGCGCTTGACGGGCATCCATGCCCGTCACCTCCCTCCGCAAGGCCTGCGTTCGGCCTCCTGAAGTCGCGAAGTTACGGGCGGCGCCTGCACTGGCGCAGCTGTCGCTAGCAGGCTTCGGGGGTAGACTCCTGATCGGCAGCGGCAGCGGCAACGGCCATTCGCGTCAATGCGTCTGCCAGATCCCATTGTTACGTTCGCAATCACTGCGCGCCTGCCCCAGGCTTGGGGTGTCGTAGTAGTAGGTGATAATCCGCGCATCCTTGGGCACGGCCGGCCGTGTCGAGGGCTCGCCGCGCCCTGCGGCATCAGGATTGGCCAGGGTTTCCTGGGTCAGCGGGGCGATGCAGCTGCCCACGCTGCCATCAGCGCAACGCTCGACCTTGCGTTTCTGGCTGTTGAGCATCTCCTTGCTCTCGTTGCTGCACGACCAGGCGATCGCTTCAGCCGGCATGTTGCCGTAGCTGTAGCAGGTATGCTGCTGCACCGGCTTGACCGCCTCGCTGGACGAGCGGGTGACCACGTCGCAGCCCTCGGCCAGCACCTGCCCGCTGAGCAGGCAGCCCAACAATGCCACACACACAATGAACCGCATGACGAACCTCCCGGGCCCGTGGGGCCCTCAGTGCTTGTCCAGGGCTGGCTCGGCCTGTCGGCGCAGGGCCTTGGCGCGCTTCTCCAGGATCAGGTAGGTAATCACCGCCAGCAACAGCGGGATCAGGTAGTACAGCGTCCGATACCCCAGCAATGCGGCCACCAGCGTGCCCTGGCCCAACTGTCCGTGCAGCAGGGCAAGGAACACCGCCTCCAGCACCCCCAGCCCGGCAGGAATATGCGCCACTACCCCTGCCACGCAACTGATCAGCAACACCCCCAGTACCGAGGGATAGAACAGCGCAGGCGGCAGCAGCAGGTGGATCAGCGCCGCCATCAACGCCCAGTTGCTCGCGCCCAGCGCCACTTGGCACAACGCCAGGCGCAGGCTCGGCAGGGTCACTTCATGCCCGCGCAGATGCCATGTGCGTCGCTTGGCAAATGCACAGGCGAGCAGGTAGCTCGCCGCGACCGCCACCATCAGCACACCGATCAGGCGCAAGCCGCCGGCCCCCACCGCCCAGCTTGCCGGCAACTTCACCAGGCCCAGGGCGAACACCGTGCCGGCCAGCAGCAAATAGCCCATCCAGTTGGTCAACAGACCCAGGGTGAGGATGCGGGTGATGGTCGCGGTGTCCAGCCCCAGCCGGCTGTACAGGCGGTAGCGCAGTGCCACGCCGCCGACCCAGGTGGTGAAATTGAGATTGAACGCGTAGCAGACAAACGCCACCGGCAGCACCTGACGGGCTGGCAACCGGTGACCGGTGTAGGCGCGGGCGAGCAGGTCGTAGCTGGCGAACACCAGGTAGCTGCACAGGGCCAGCAACAGGCCAAGGACCAGGGTGGAAGGTCGATAGGCCAGCAGCGACTGGTGCACCTCGTTCCAGTCCAGGTTGCGTGCCAGGGTGAACAGCAGCACCGGGATCAGCACCAGGAACAGCAGGGTGAGCAGGCGCATGCCCCAGGTCTGCCAGCGTGGCTTGGCCATCAGGTCTTGCCCCCGTTGAAGTCCGCCGGCGCTTCGCTGTCCGCCTGCAGCGACTGCAGGCGCTGCCGGTGCGCGGGGAACCAGCCGGCGATGCGCGGGAAGTAGCGGGTGATGTGAAAGCCCAGGAATATCAGCGGCGCGCGCCACCAGTAGCCACGCACCATGCGTTCCAGGGTCACGCGCTTGCAATGCGCGGCGGTCAGTTCGCTCAGGTGGCGGTACAGGCCATCGTTGAAGGCGCAGTCGCGGATCATCAGGTTGGCTTCGAGGTTGAACGACAGGCTCAGCGGGTCGAGGTTGCTCGAGCCCACAGTGGACCACTCGTCGTCCACCAGTGCCACCTTGCCGTGCAACGGGCGCTGGCAGTACTCATGGATCTGCACATTGTCGCGCAACAGGTAGTTGTAGAGCAGCCGCGACAGGGCGCGTACCCAACGCATGTCCGGTTGCCCCTGGAGGATCAGGGTCACCGCAACGCCGCGCCGGGCAGCATTGCGCAGCTCGCGCAGCAAGCGGTAGCCGGGAAAGAAATAGGCGTTGGCCACGACGATGCGTTGCTGAGCTTCACGGAAGACTTGCAGGTAGCACGCCTCGATGTCGGTGCGATGGCGGCGGTTGTCGCGTTCCACCAGTACGGCGCTGGCCGAACCTGCGACGTCACCGCCCGGCACGACCGCGCTTGGGTCACCCAGCACGGGGGCGAGCATCCGGCAGCTGGAGGCGTGCACCTGGGCCACTACCGGGCCTGTGACTTCCACGGCGTAGTCCTGCTTGGCCTGCGGGCCGAAGTCGCCGAGATGATCGGCACTGTAGTTGATACCGCCAATGAACGCGCGCTGGCCGTCGATCACCAGGATCTTGCGGTGCAGACGCCGGAACAGGTTGGTGCGCATGCCGGCCAGGCGCGGCTGCGGGTCGAATGCATGGAAGCGCACCCCGGCCTCGGTCATCGAGGCAATGAACCCGTCAGGCAGGTCGGCGGTGCCGTAGCCGTCAACCGCCACTTCCACCCGCACGCCGCGCCGCGCCGCGTCGATAAGCGCCAGGCGCAGCGGCTGGCCGACCTTGTCGTCGTAGATGATGAACGTTTCCAGGAGGATCTCCTCCCGCGCTTGGGCGATCGCCTCGAACACGCGCGGGTAGTACTGCTCGCCATTGATCAGCAGTTCGACGTGGTTGCCATCGCTCCAGGTCTGCTTCATAGCGTCACCTGCGCTACCAGCGGGGCATGGTCGGAAAGGTGGGACCACGGGTACCTCGACAACACCCGTGCCTCGCATGCCTGGGCATTGCGCAGGTAGATGCGGTCCAGGCGCAGCAGCGGCAGGCGCGCGGGAAAGCTGCGCGCCGGCCTGCCGAAGGCTTCGACCAGCGACACCGACAGCCGCGCATCGGCCTTCAGCCGCCAGTCGTTGAAGTCACCGGCGACAATGACCGGATCGTCCGGTGGCAGGCGCTCGAGCAAGGTCAGCAGCAGGTCGACCTGACGCTGGCGGTGGTCCTCGCGCAGGCCCAGGTGCACACAGATCGCGTGCACCTGCTCATGACCGGGCACTTCAAGCTGGCAGTGCAACAAGCCGCGCTCTTCATTGCCGTGAATCGACACGTCAAGGTTGTCATAGGCGCGGATCGGGAACTTGGACAGCAGCGCGTTGCCATGGTCGCCATGGGGGTAGACCGCATTACGTCCGTAGGCGAACTGCGGCCACATGCTGTCGGCAAGAAATTCGTACTGCGGGGTCTGCGGCCAGGCCGGATGGCGCTCGGCATGCCGTTGGTGGCTGCCATGCACTTCCTGCAGGAACACCAGGTCGGCGCCGGTGGCGCGCACCGCCTCGCGCAGCTCCGGCAGGATGAAGCGGCGGTTGAACAGGGTGAAACCCTTGTGCACGTTGAGGGTCAGCACCGTCAGGCGGTGCACGGCCGCGACCTTGTCGATGATGCGGTCAGGGGCGGGTAGGGTGCCGTTCATAGTGACTCCTGCGGCTCGACGCCAGGTTCGGTCACCAGTTCGCCGTCCAGGCCAAGCTTGCCCAGCAGGCGACGCGCATCGTAGGGGGCATGCACCTTCTGATCGTTGTCGAAGTAGCAATACACATCCCGGGAGGCGCGCTTGACCGGGGCACGACGGATGACGCGCTGGGCATCCTCCGGCTGGCCGCCCGCGGCCCAGGCCTGGATGCGCAGGCGCCAGCGACGCAGCGCGCTGGCGGTGTAGCCGCTGCTGTAGAGCTCGACATCGCCATGCAGGCGCAGGTAGACGAAATCGGCCGTGACTTCCTCGACACAGGGCCATTTGCCGGCGCTGTCGGCAACCACCAGCGCGACCTTGTGCTTGCGCAGCAGGTTGATGAAGGTGTCGCAGAGGAAGCTCGGATGGCGGATCTCCACGGCATGGCGCAAGTGCGCATTGCCACGGATGGCAGTACCACCATTGACCTGCAGGCGTACGGCCGCGTGCCGGGCACAGGCGCGCGCAGCCTTGCGATCGCGGGGCAGCAGGTCGAGGAAAGCGCTGAAGCGCTGGGCGTCGAACTTCATGCTCGGGGGAAACTGCCAGAGGAACGGCCCCAGCTTGTCGCCCAGCAGCAATGGCCCGGAGGCAAAGAAATTGGCCAGCGGCTCGTCGATGTCGCGCAGCCGTCGCACATGGGTGATGTAGCGCGGCGCCTTGACCGAGAAGACGAATCCTTCAGGTGTTTCATCGCGCCACTGGCGGTAGCGCTCGGGGGTCTGCAACGCGTAGAACGAGCCATTGATCTCGATGCTGTTCACCGCCCGAGAGGCGAATGCCAGCTCATCGTCCTGGCGCAGACCCTTGGGGTAGAAGTCCTTGCGCCATGGGCCATAGCGCCAACCGGAAATACCAATGCGGATCTCGCTCACGAGGGCTCCCTTTCGTTCGTGCACTCTTGACTAGCGACCGGCATCGCGGCGTCAGGGTTCACCAGGAATGACGAGTGGCCAGTGACGCAAAACCCGGAACTTTACCTGCCTTGCGGCCCTCCACCGCAGAGGGAAGCAGCCAATGGAGGCAATGCCGATGAACAGCGAGACAGAACCGGGGGAAGTGCAGGCGCCGCCAGCACCGACCGAGGCAGACGACGAAGAACCCGACGTGCTCCCGGACGACCCTGACATCGAGGGCCTGCCCGGAGAAACCCGGCAGCCGGCCTGAAGGAGCGCTAGCCATGAAATTCGATCGTTTCGCCCAATGGCTGGCCAACCGCAGCGGACGTCCACTGACCTTTGCCGTGGCATTGCTGCTGATCATCCTTTGGGGCGTGAGCGGACCGCTGTTCGATTTCAACGACACTTGGCAACTGGTGATCAACACCTCGACCACCATCATCACCTTCCTCATGGTGTTCCTGATCCAGAACACCCAGAACCGCGACAACGACGAACTGCACATCAAGGTCGACGAACTGCTGCGCACCACCCAGCGGGCGCACAAGGCCCTGCTCGACCTCGAGGACATGGGGCCGGCCGAACTGCATGCGCTGCGCAAGCAGTACCAGCAACTGGGCGAGCACGACCAAGCGGCGCCGGGCAACGATGCACCGGCCAAGGACACCCCTGACTGACCCTGGAGGACGGCATGGCCAGACACATCATCCACTACACCGGCCCGATCAATTCCGCGACCTGCGGCAACCTCATCAACACCTGTTCCAAGGCGTTGCAGCAGGGCGCAGAGGTGCTGCAGATCAACATCGCCACCATGGGCGGCGAATGCAGCTACGGTTTCACCCTGTACAACTTCCTGCGTTCACTGCCGGTGCCGGTGCACACCCACAACCTGGGCACGGTCGAATCGATGGGCAACATCCTGTTCCTGGCAGGCAGTCACCGCACCGCCTGCGCCTTCAGCAAGTTTCTGTTCCACCCGTTCCACTGGACCCTGCATGGCTCGGTGGACCATGCACGGATGGCCGAGTACGCCATGAGCCTGGACTATGACCTGCGCCTGTATGCGCAGATCGTCGCCGAGCGCACCGAGGGTGCGAGCGAGCGGCTCGATGTGCCGCGCTACCTGATGGCCTATCCGCGAATCCTGGGGCCCCAGGAAGCGCTCACCTGCGGGATGATCCAGGCCGTGGACGAGCTGCCGATCGAGGCCGATGCCGTACAGTGGAGCGTCCATGCCTGAGCCGTGGCGGCACTGGCCCCGCAGCCGGCCAGGGCGATGGCCGGGGCCTAGCGCAGGTTCCCCAGGGCAAGTGTCCGAGGGCCAGTTGCAGGCAAGCGTGGTGCATGGGGCGTCTCCTTCGTGCTTGGCCTGGCGGATAAGTGCCGTCGGTCAGAACCCTGGCACACCAAATGAGCCGTTGGCCTGCGCCCCTGTTCGTAATTGAGTGCACGGCATCTTCGCGCGGCACGTCCAACCTAGCGTAAAGGAGAAACGTCATGGCTCGTGACCAGGATCAGACCGGACAACGCGGCGGCACCAAGCAGACCAATCCCGGCAACTTCGCCAACGACCGTGAAAGGGCCTCCCGGGCGGGCCAGAAGGGCGGCCGCAACTCAGGCGGCAACTTCGCCAATGACCGCGCCCGCGCCTCCGAGGCCGGTCGCAAAGGTGGCCGCAACAGCCACGGGAACGCCAGCGGTTCGTAACCTTGCGGGCCCTCTCTTGCTGTTGTCGGACATTTTTTGAATTTTCATGGAACAACGTGATCTGTCAGAAAGTCATCCATGGAGAAGAGGAGGGCCTGCGTCAATGCCAAGTCCCCAGTTGTTTACCATCGAATACCTGCTGCATGGTCAGCCACGGCGTTTCATCATCCGCCAGGAACACATGGACAATGCCGAGGCCTGGCATTGGGCGAGTTGCGACGCGGGTTTGGGGATCATTCCGAAGTTCGGACGCGAGCGCATCAAGAAAGTCAGCCGGCCCATGGCCGAACGGCATGGGATCACCGAAGTGCGCTGGCGGGTGTGAGCCGGCGCGGATGGTTGCAGAAAATCGTCGATATGCGCATCAGTGTGAGAGCGGGCCTGGCCCGCTCTCACACTGCCATGCACACTCAGGTGCCTGACTCCGGATCGCTGGCCGGTACCCCGGGACGGTTCTCTTCCTCGGTCAGGTCGGGGTCGGAATCCGGGTCGTCGGCCTGATCGTTGCGTCGGTCTGGCTCGAGTTCCGGCCAGTCGCTCTGCACATCGCCACCACCCATCCAGTGTTTCGTGCTCATGTCGTCATCCTCTCCTCAGCGTGAAAAAACGGCCCACGCTCGGGCAGGCCGAACACAGGAGTGAACATCGCCACCCTCATGGATTAGGAGGTTGCAAAGCGCTTGAAGGGTCGATTGCATGCCACTGTGCGCCGACCAGCGGTCGCTCAGTTTCCGGAATATTTCACCGCGGCGGCCGTGCGGGTCGGCACATTGAGGGTCTTGAGCAGCGACGACACATGGATGCGCACGGTGAATGGCGAGATGTCCAGCGCCCGGGCGATCTCCTTGTTGGTCTTGCCCTGGGCGATCAGGCGCAGTACGTCCTGTTGGCGGTGAGTGAGCTGTTCCAGCTCGCTGGGGGCATCGAGATGCGGTAACAATCCGCTGGGGGCGTAGTCGACCACCACTTCGCCGTCGCGAATGGCAAGGATGGCGGCGCCGATCGCCTCGGGGCTGACGCTCTTGCCGATGAAGCCATCGACGCCGGCGGCCATGACTTCGCAGATCACCTGCGGGTCGTCGACCATCGATACAACGATCAGCGTGGTGCGCTGCAATTGTCGGCGCAGCTCGGCGAGGCGGCCGATGCAGGTGAGGCCGGGGAAGCGCAGGTCGAGGATCAGGGTGTCGGGCGTCTCGCCCATGGCGGCCAGCCTGAGCACGTCAGCGAGGCTGCCAGCTTCCTCCAGGCGCGCCTCGGGCAGGATGCGCCGTACGGTGTTGACCATGGCCTCCCTGAACAGCGGATGGTCATCCGCCACGATGATGCGGCAACTCACGTCGTGGAACTCCCTGTCAGCCGACACATGCTAATTTAGCAGTCACCTGCGGTTTTTTCCCACGCAGCGTGCCGCAAATGCCGACTGGCGCACAAGGACGTTACCCATGAAGTTCGAGAAGAACAACGAGCTGGACCAGGCCAACCTGCGCATCATCGTCGCCTCTTGTGCGATCACCTACGTGGCGTTGCTGGGTTTCCTGCCGGGCCGCTCGCCCGCCACCTACCTGCCGGTGCTGCTCTACTACGCGGGGTTCGTGGTGGTGTCGATCGGCATGCGCCAGGCGATCAAGCGTTGGCCGGGACACTACCCAGCGCGGCGCATCTTCGGCATGCTGGGCGATTACACCGGCACCAGTTTCGGCCTGGTGGTTGGCGGTGAAACCGCGCTGCCGCTGTATGCAGTGATGGTCTGGATCAACCTGGGCAACGGCATGCGCTTCGGCTCGCGCTACCTGGCCATCGCCACCGTGCTGGCCCTGGCCGCGCTGGTTGTGGTGTGGCAACTGACCCCCTATTGGCAGGAACAGCCGTTCCTGCTGCCGATGCTGCTGACCACCAGCACCCTGATTCCGTTTTATGCCCACCTGCTGCTGGAGCGCACGCGCAAGGCCACAGCCCTGGCCGAGGCGGCGACCCGCGAGAAATCGCGCTTCCTGGCCCAGGCCAGTCACGACCTGCGCCAGCCGATCCACTCCATCGGCCTGTTCACCGCCTGCCTGCGCGAAGCGCGGCTGGGCGAGGAGGAGCGGCGCCTGGTGGACAGCATTGATCGCTCGCTGCTCAACGTTTCGCAGTTGTTCCGTTCGATCCTCGACCTGTACACCCTGGACAACGGCCGGGTGCAGCCCAAGTGGGAAACCTTCGCCGTGGATGGTTTCCTGCGCGAGTTGTTGCGCCAGAACAGTGAGGCGGCGCGCTGGGCCGGGGTCGAGATGCGCCTGGTGCCCAGCCGCCACTGGACACGCGCCGACCCGGGGATGCTCGCGACCATGGTGCAGAACGTGCTGTCGAACAGCTTCAAGTATGCCGCCGGGCGCCCGTTGCTGATCGGCGTGCGGCCACGCGGCGAGGGCCTGGCCATCGTCGTCTGCGACCAGGGCCGGGGCATTGCCGAAGAGCACCAGGGCCGCGTGTTCGAAGAGTTCTACCGGGTGCGCGAGGCGCGTGACAAGGACGTCGAGGGCGTCGGCCTGGGGCTGGCCATCGTCAAGCGCCTGGGGCAACTGATGGGTTTGGCGGTCAGCCTGCGCTCGCGCCAGGGACATGGCACCACGCTGACCTTGCAAGGGCTGCCCAAGGTGCCGGCACAAGTGCCACGGGCCGTTGCCGACCAGGCCGTGCAGGCAGGCATGCTCACCGGTTTGCGGGTGTGCCTGGTGGAGGATGACCATAACGTCCTGCAGGCCACCAGTGCCCTGCTGCAACGCTGGGGGTGCGAGGTGCAGGCCGAGAGCTCGCCCTTTGGCCTGGCCAGTGACTGCGATGTGATCGTTGCCGACTACGACCTCGGCCCGCAGGCCACCGGCATCGACTGCATCGACCAGTTGCGCGCGCAACGCGGCGCCGAAGTGCCGGCGCTGATCATGACGGGCCATGATCTCGACAGGCTGCAGGGCGCCCTGCAGGCAAGGGGTATCGCGGTACTGGCCAAGCCGGTGCGCCCGGCGGAGCTGCGTGCGGCGCTGCGCGGTTTGCGTGAGAGCGTGGCGGCGCCGGTCGTCTAGGCCGGCGCCCTCGACCCTCACTGGAAGACCGGCGCCTGGCCTTCTTTCCAGCAGGTGGGGGATGGCGTGTAGATACCCATGCCGGCCACGGCCACCAGGCCGCCGCTGGGCACCTGGCAGTCGTACTGGCCCTTGCTGGTGCTGGCGGTGAAGTAGGTGGTGTTGGAGTCGCTGCGCAGGTTGCTGACCTTGCTCACGGGCACGCCCAGGGTGACCTCGGTGCGTTGCTTGAGGGTGTCGGCACTGGGGCTGGCGGTCTGGCAGCCGGCCACGGCGGCAAGGGCGCTGAGCAGGACGAGGGACTTGAAGGGGAAGGACTTGAGGATCATCGCGTTGCTTCCTTGGCATTGTTCTCGGTACGGCGCCCGCGCCGCCAGGAAGGGGGCTGGCGGTGGAACGCTGGACCGACTATAGCGCCAGGGAAACGTTGCGCGATGTAGGGCGGATGTGCGAGGTGGCATTTTGCCTTGATTGGGTTGCGGGATGCCTGCCATCTGACTGCATGCAGGCATCTCGCCGCCCACTCGCAGTCAGCGCTTGAGCACCAAGGTCAGAATGTCATAACTGGCCACCAGCTCACCCAACTGGTTGGTCACTTCCACATCCCAGGCCACCACGCCTTGCGCCTGCCCCTGAGGGCTGGTCTTGCCCTGGTCGATCTTGCGCTTGCAGGTCAGGCGCGCCTGGATGGTGTCGCCGATGCCCACCGGGGTGATGAAGCGCAGCGTGTCCAGCCCGTAGTTGGCCAGCACCGGCCCTTCGCCGGGGCTGACGAACAATCCGGCGGCCGCCGACAGCACGAAGTAGCCGTGGGCGATGCGCTTGCCGAACTGCGACTGTTTGGCGGCGATCTCGTCGAAGTGCATGTAGAAGTGATCGCCCGACAGGCAGCCGAAGTTGACCAGGTCGGCCTCGGTCACTGTGCGCCGGTGGGTCAGCAGCGACTCGCCGATGCGCAAGTCATCGAAATGGCGGCGGAACGGGTGCACCTCGGTTTCGATCACCTCGGCCCCGCGCACGTACTCGCCGGTCACCGCCATCAGCATGCTCGGCGAGCCTTGCACCGCGGCTCGCTGCAGGTAGTGCTTGACCGCGCGCAGGCCGCCCAGCTCCTCGCCGCCGCCGGCACGGCCGGGGCCGCCGTGCTTGAGCTGTGGCAACGGTGAGCCATGCCCGGTGGATTCCTTGGCCGCCTCGCTGTCGAGTACCAGCAGCCGCCCGTGCCAGGCCGCAGCCACCGGGATGGCCTTGGCCGCCACGCCGCGGTCGGCGGTGACCAGGCTCGCCACCAGGCTGCCCTTGCCGCGGGCGGCCAGGGCCAAGGCCTCGTCGAGGTCGTCGTAGGCCATCAGCGTGCTGACCGGGCCGAACGCTTCGATATCATGGGCACCGCCCTCGGCATGCGGGTCGCGGGCCAGCAGCAGGGTCGGGGCGCAGAATGCCCCCTCGGCCACGCCATCGCCGACCGGGGTGAAACCGTCACTGGCGCCCAGCAACTGCTCGCAGGTGGCCAGCAACTGGCGCACGCGCTCGGCGACATCACGCTGCTGGTCATGGGAGGCCAGCGCCCCCATGCGCACGCCCTCCACCGAAGGATCGCCCACCACTACCTTGCGCAGCCGTTCGCGCAGGCGAGTGGCCACCGCGTCGATGTGCCTGGCGGGGACGATGGCGCGGCGGATCGCCGTGCATTTCTGCCCGGCCTTGGTGGTCATTTCCCGCGCCACTTCCTTGATGTACAGCTCGAACTCCTCGCTGTCAGGGCTCACGTCCGGGCCAAGGATGGCGCAGTTCAGCGAGTCGGCCTCGGCGGTGAAGGGCACCGAGTTGCGGATCAGGTTCGGGGTGACGCGCAGCTTAGCTGCGGTGTCGGCGGAGCCGGTGAAAGTCACCACGTCCTGCCCCTGCAGGCGCTCGAGCAGGTCACCGGTGCTGCCGATCACCAGTTGCAGGCTGCCGGCCGGCAGCAGGCCCGACTCGTTCATCAGGCGTACCACGGCCTCGGTCAGGTAGCTGGTGGACGTGGCAGGCTTGACGATGCACGGCATGCCGGCCAGGAAGGTCGGGGCGAACTTCTCCAGCATCCCCCAGATCGGGAAGTTGAAGGCGTTGATATGCACGGCCACGCCCGCACGCGGCACCAGGATATGGCTGCCGGCGAAATGGCCTTGCTTGCCCAGGGGGATCGCCGGACCTTCGTGCACCAGGTTGCCCGACGGCAGCTCGCGGCGGCCCATGCTCGAATAGGCGAACAGCGTAGCGTTGCCGCCTTCGATGTCGATCCAGCTGTCGGTGCGGGTGGCGCCGCTGTGATGGGACAGGGCGTAGAGCTGCTCCTTGCGCTCGGCCAGGTACAGCGCCAGGGCCTTGAGGCGGGCGGCGCGCTGCTGGAAATCCATGGCCAGTAGCTGCTTCAGGCCCTGGGCGCGGGCAAAGTCCACGGCCTCGGCGAAGTCCGGGCGTTCCTCGTGGCTGTAGGCCAGAACGTGACCGTCGAGGGCGCTGCGCAGGGCCTGGGCGCCGTGCTGGCCGATCCAGCGGCCGGCGATGAAGCTTTGCAGGGTAGGGGCGGCGGACATGCTGTTCTCCTTTGAAGGGCGCGCTTACCAGAGCGCCAGGGTGTAGCCGATGATCAGGCGATTTTCGTCCACGGCATTGGTCAGGCCATTGCCGGAGCGGAAGGTAACGTTGCGCCAGCGCAGGCTGACGTCCTTGAACGGACCGCTCTGGATCACGTAGGTGATGTCGGTGTCGCGTTCACGCTCGCGGCCATTGTTGACCGTGGTGGTTTCGGCGTGGCGGCCGTCTGTGTAGCGGGTCATGAAACTCAGCCCGGGGATGCCCTGCGCCACGAAGTCGTAGTCGTAGCGCAGCTGCCAGGAGTCGAGCCCGGCGCGGGTGAAGGTGTTGTAGGTGACCAGGTTGACGGTGTACGGGTCGCCGCCGTTGAGGAACGGGAAGGCGCTGTCGCCGGACATCTGCTGCCAGGTGGCGGTGAACTTGTGGGCCTTCACGCCCAGGGTGAACATGGCGTTGAAGTTGCGGTTGTCGATCTTGCCCGCGCGCTCGGCGCCGTCGCCGCGGCTGTCGAAGTAGCGCAGGTCGCTGCGCAGGCTGACGCCCTCGGCCAAGGGTTGGGTATGCACAAAACCCACATATTGCTGGCGGTAGATGTCCTCGAGCTTGGCGTAGTAGTAGCTGACGCTGGCCTGCGGAGTGATGGCGTAGCTGCCGCCGCCGAAGTCGAAGTGGTCGCTGCTGGCGGCGCCGTAGCCGATATCATCGCGCCCGGACGAGTCGCGCAGGTTGGCCTTGGTCAGGCGGCCGCCGTTGAAGGTCAGGCCGTCCAGTTCCTGGCTGGTCAGCAGGCCGCCCTGGAAGGTCGAGGCCAGCAGGCGGGTATCGTTGTACACCACCACCGGCAGGATCGGTTGCAGCGTGCCCAGGCGCAGGGTGCTCTTGGAGACCCGCAGCTTGGCGGTCAGGCCCAGCTCGCTGTAGTCATCCACCGGCTCCAGGCTGTTCGGTCCGTAGGGCAGCAGGCCGGTGTTGCGTCGGTCGCGGCTGGAGTCGAGCTTGATGCCCAGTTGGCCCATGGCGTCCACCCCGACACCAACCGGCCCCTCGGTGAAACCCGATTCGAAGCGGGCGGTGAAGCCCTGGCCCCATTCTTCGGCCTTGCTCTGCGGGGCGTTGCTCTGGCGGAAGTCACGGTTGAGGTAGTGGTTGCGCAGTTCGAGGCGGGCGTGACTGTCAGCGATAAAGTCCGCCATGGCCGGCAAGGGCAGGGCGAGGGTGGCCAGCCAGGCGGCTGACTTGAGGTGCGTGCGGTTCATTGTTGTTGTACCCGACATTGTTATTGTTCTTGAGGTCAGTGCTTGCTGGCACCGGCGGCGCCGATACCGGTCATGGAGCGGATGAACTGGGCCAGGTAGCGCCCACGCTCTTCGCGCGCTTGTTCCGAGCTGTCGGTAACCGAGAAGGCCCAGGCCGCGAGGAAGGCCAGCGACATGGAGAACAGCGCCGGGTTGCTGTAGGGGAACAGCGCCCGTTCGTTGTGCAGCACGTTGACCCACACCGCCGGCCCCAGCACCACCAGCACGATCGCCGAGACCAGCCCGGCCAGGCTGCCGCCCACGGCGCCACGGGTGGTCAGGCCCTTCCAGAACATCGAGAGCAGCAGCACCGGGAAGTTGACCGAGGCGGCCACCGCCAGCACCAGGCCGGAGAGGAAGGCGATGTTCTGCGACTCGAACAGCAGCCCCAGCAGCACCGCGAACAGGCCTATCCCCAGGGTGGCCAGGCGCGATACGCGCATTTCTTCCTGCTCGCTGGCCTGGCCCTTGCGCACCACGCAGGCGTACAGGTCGTGGGACACCGCCGAGGCGCCGGACAGCGCAAGGCCCGCGACCACGGCGAGGATGGTGGCGAAGGCCACCGCCGAGATGAAACCGAGGAACAGGTTGCCGCCCACCGCCTGGGCCAGGTGCACCGCGACCATGTTGCCGCCGCCGATGATCGCCCCCGTGGCGTCGCGGTAGGACGGCTCGGTGCCGACCATGACGATGGCGCCGAAGCCGATGACGATCAGCAGCAAATAGAAGTAGCCGATGAAACCGGTGGCGTAGAACACGCTCTTGCGCGCTTCCTTGGCGTCGCTGACGGTGAAGAAGCGCATGAGGATATGCGGCAGGCCGGCAGTGCCGAACATCATGCCCAGGCCCAGGGAAATGGCGTCCACCGGATTGGACAGCAGCGCGCCCGGCGCCATGATCGCCTGGCCCTTGGCGTGCACGGCCACGGCGCTGGCGAACATCGCCTCGGTGCTGAAGCCGAAATGCCTGAGCACCATGAATGCCATGAAGGTCGTGCCGCAGAGCAGCATCACCGCCTTGATGATCTGCACCCAGGTGGTGGCGAGCATGCCGCCGAAGGTGACGTACAGCACCATCAGCGCACCCACCAGCATCACCGCGTACAGGTAGCTGATGCCGAACAGCAGCTCGATCAGCTTGCCGGCGCCGACCATCTGCGCCACCAGGTACATCAGCGCCACGGCCAGGGTGCCGAAGGCCGAGGTCAGGCGCACCGGAGCCTGGGCCAGGCGGTACGAGACGACGTCGGCGAAGGTGTACTTGCCCAGGTTGCGCAGGCGTTCGGCGATCAGGAACAGGATGATCGGCCAGCCGGCCAGCACGCCCAGGGCATACAGCAGGCCGTCGTAGCCGTTCATGAACATCATCGCCGAGATGCCCAGGAAGGACGCGGCGCTGATCATGTCGCCGGCGATCGCCAGGCCGTTCTGCATGCCGGTGAGGCCGCCGCCGGCGGTGTAGAAGTCGCTGGCCGAGCGGGTGCGCAGGGCGGCCCAGCGAGTCACCAGCAAGGTGAAGCAGACGAACACCAGGAACATCGAGATGGCGGTCCAGTTCATCGCGCGCACTCCTGCTTGACCACTTCGTTGAGCGGGTCGATGACGCGGTTGGCGCGGTGCATGTAGATGCCGGTGAGGGCAAAGGACAGCAGCACCATGAGCACTCCAACCAGCATGCCGACGCTGGTCACGCCGCCGCTGAGGGACTGGCCGAGCACGCCGGGGGCGAAGGCCACCAGCAGGACGAAGCCGTAGTAGGCGGCGAGCATGGTCAGGGTCAGTGAGCCGTTGAGGCGGCGCTTGCGCTTGATCAGTTGCACGAAGGCGGGGTGCTTGCTGATGGTTTCAAGGTGTTCGGGTGTCATGGGAGCGTTCTCTCTGGCTGTTGTAATTGTTTTTTCAGGTCACGCGTGTGTTGCCGAGGGCTTCATTGCTGGCAAGCCAGCGCTTGTGGGAGCTGGCTTGCCAGCGATGAAGGCAATGCGGTCTCAAAGCTGATCGAAGTCGAGCACCACCTTGTCGCTCAACGGGTAGGTCTGGCACGACAGCACATACCCGGCGGCCACTTCGTAGTCTTCCAGGGCATGGTTGCTGTCCATCTCCACCTCGCCCTCGATCACCTTGCACTTGCAGGTCGAGCACACCCCGGCCTTGCACGAGTACGGCAGCTCGGCGCCGATGGCGTTGCCGGCGTCGAGCACGCTGTGGGTGTTGCGCGGCAGGTCGAAGGCCAGGGCGCGGCCATCGCTGATCACGGTCACCTGGCTGACCGCCGAATCCAGCTCGCGGGCCGCTTCACGGGCCTCGCGGCGAGCTTCGCTGCCGGCGGCGGCGAACAGTTCATAGTGGATGCGCGCCTTGTCCATGCCGTTGGCCTGCAGGCTGTCGCGCACGGTTTCGGTCATGGCCTGGGGGCCGCAGATGAAGGCAGCATCGAGAGAGGCCACGTCGAGCCAGCGGGAGAACAGCTGGCCGCACTTGTCGGCGTCGATGCGGCCGTTGTACAGGTCGACGTCCTGTTGCTCGCGGCTGAACACGAAAATCAGGTTGAGGCGCTCGAGGTACCGGTTCTTCAGGTCCTCGAGGCGGTCGCGGAACAGCGCGCTGTTGCTGGCGCGGTTGCCGTACAGCAAGGTGAAGCGGCTGTTGGGTTCAGTGGCCAGCGTGGTGGCGACCAGCGACAGGATCGGAGTGATGCCGCTGCCGGCGGCCACGCCCAGGTAGTTGCCCCGGCGCGTCGGTTCCAGCGGCACGAAGAAGCTGCCCGAGGGCGGCATCACTTCGAGCTGCTGGCCGGCCTTGAGCATTTCGTTGGCAAAGGCCGAGAAACGACCGCCCGGCACGCGCTTGACGGCGACCCGCAGCTCGTCGTCCTGCACCGCGCTGCAGATCGAGTAGGAGCGGCGCACCTCTTCGTCATCCAGGTGGGTGCGCATGACCAGGTACTGGCCCTGGGTGAAACGGAACTCATCGCGCAGGTGCGCGGGCACGTCGAAGGCGATGGACACCGCGTCCCGGGTCTCCTGGCGCACTTGCTTGATGGTCAGGCTGTGAAACTGGCTCATGGCGTTCTCCACGGCTCAAAGGCATTTGAAATAGTCGAACGGTTCCAGGCAGGCGCGGCAGCGGTACAGGGCCTTGCAGGCGGTGGAACCGAACTGGCTGAGCAGTTCGGTATCGGCGCTGCCGCACTGCGGGCAACACACGCTGGGTGCCGCACCACGCAGGTTGGCGCGGCCCTCGGGTGGGGCGATACCGTAGGCGCGCAGCCGCTCACGGCCTTGCGCACTGATCCAGTCGGTGCTCCACGCCGGGGTGAGACGACGCTCCAGCGCCGGCTCCGCGAAGCCGGCCTGTTCCAGGGCCTGGCGAATGTCACTCTCGATCACCTCGGTGGCCGGGCAGCCGGAGTAGGTCGGGGTGACCACCAGGTGCAGGTGGCCGGCGCGCCAGTCGAGGTCGCGCACAACACCTAAGTCGACCACGCTGACCACCGGTACTTCCGGGTCCATCACCTCGGCCAGCACCGCCCAGGCCCGGCTCAGGTCGCCGTCGCGCAAGTCCCTGGCGCCCCGGTCGCCAGCGATCAGCTCACCAGGTTGCATCGGGGTAGGCTCGCGGCAGGAACTGCATTTCAGCCAGCAGCAGGCCGAGGTGTTCGGTGTGCAGGCCCTTGCGCCCGTCCAGGTAGAAGTGGCTGGCGGCCTTGGGCAGGGGCAGATCGACCGAGGCGAAGATGGCCGTGACGGTGTTCAGCCAATGCTGGGCGATCTGCGCCGGGTCGGCGCCGATACCGGCTTTGGCCAGCTGGACTTCACCGTCGTTGGCCACGCTCAGTTCGACCGTGAAGCGCCACAAGGCCGGGATGGCTTCGAGCATGCGTCGGCGGCTTTCTTCCGTGCCGCCCCCCAGGCGCTGTACCCATTCGCCGGAGCGGCGCAGGTGATAGGTGACTTCTTTCAGGGCCTTGGCGGCGATGCCGGCGATACGTTCATCGCGCGAGGCGCTGAGCGCTTCAAGCGTGGCGTGGTGCCAAGCGTCGTACAGGAACTGCTTGAGCAGGGTCACGGCGTAGTCGCCGTTGGGTTGCTCGACCAGGAGCAGGTTGCGGTAGGCGCGTTCGTCGCGACGGAACGCCAGGGCATCGGCGTCGCGGCCGTCGTCCAGCAGTTCGGCGGCGTAGTCCAGCCAGTTGCGCGCCTGGCCCACCAGGTCGAGGCCGACGTTCATCAGTGCCAGTTCTTCTTCCAGCGCCGGCGCCTTGCCGCACCACTCGCACAGGCGCTGGCCCTGAACCAGGGCGCTGTCGCCGAGCAGCAGCAGGTATTGGATAAGTGCTTGCTTGTGCATGGCGGGCCTCACATGTGTCCGACTTCGGCGGGCAGCTCGTAGAAGCTGGCATGGCGGTAGACCTTGTCGTCCGCCGGGGCGAACAGTGGGTCCTTCTCGTCGGGAGAAGAGGCGGTGATCAGCGCCGAGGGCACCACCCACAGGCTCACGCCTTCGCTGCGGCGGGTGTACAGCTCGCGGGCGTTCTCGATGGCCATGGCGGCGTCGGCGGCGTGCACGCTGCCCACATGCTTGTGGTTCAGGCCGTGCTTGCTGCGCACGAAGACTTCGAACAGGGTCCAGACAGACATCAGGGGTATCTCCGCATCATTCGCCGCTTCAGGCGGCATTCTTGTTCTGTTGCTTGCGCGCATAGGCCACGGCGGCCTCGCGTACCCAGGCACCGTCTTCGATGGCCTTGCGGCGGGTGGCGACGCGCTCCTGGTTGCAGGGGCCGTTGCCCTTGAGCACCTCGTAGAACTCATCCCACTGGATCTGGCCGAAGTCGTAATGGCCACGCTCGGCGTTCCACTTGAGCTCAGGGTCGGGAGCGGTGCAGCCGAGCAGTTCCAGCTGCGGCACGGTCTGGTCGATGAAGCGCTGGCGCAGTTCGTCGTTGCTCTGACGCTTGATCTTCCAGGCCATGGACTGGGCGCTGTTGGGCGAGTGTTCGTCGCTGGGGCCGAACATCATCAGCGCCGGCCACCACAGGCGGTCGATGGCGTCCTGGACCATGTCCTTCTGTGCCTGGGTGCCGTGGCGCATCATGGTCAGCAGCAGTTCATAGCCCTGGCGCTGGTGGAAGCTTTCTTCCTTGCAGATGCGCACCATGGCGCGGGAGTAGGGGCCGTAGGAGGTGCGCTGCAGCACCACCTGGTTGACGATCGCCGCGCCGTCCACCAGCCAGCCTACCGCGCCCATGTCGGCCCAGCTCAGGGTCGGGTAGTTGAAGATGCTCGAATACTTGGCCTTGCCGCTGTGCAGCTTGGCGATCTCTTCGTCGCGGTCGGCGCCAAGGGTTTCCATGGCGCTGTACAGGTACAGGCCGTGGCCGGCCTCATCCTGGATCTTGGCCATCAACTGCAGCTTGCGCTTGAGCGAAGGGGCGCGAGTGACCCAGTTGCCTTCCGGGAGCATGCCGACGATCTCGGAATGGGCGTGCTGGGAAATCTGGCGGATGAGCGTCTGGCGGTAGGCCTCGGGCATCCAGTTCTTGGCTTCGATCTTGATCTCGGCGTCGATCTTCTCCTGGAAGGCGCGCTCTTCGGGCGACATCTCTTCCAGGGTCTTCAGGCGTTTGACGCCGGTTTCTACGAGCTGTGCGTACATGGTCGGGCTCCCGCTGATGGGCTGCTTGGGGCGTGGGTCATTTATAAGCGATACAAAACACAACATCAAACAGTATTTGATGTATCAAATAAGATTTGTGTATCGCTTTGCGGCCAATCGCTGGCAAGCCAGCTCCGGTGCAGCACAGACCTAAGGAATTGCGCGATCGCTGTGGGAGCCGGCTTGCCGGCGAAAGGGGCGTAGGCGCCCCCAGCTTTCTCAAGGCAAAAAAAGCCCCGGATCAGGCCGGGGCTGAACGGAATGCCGATGAGTCAGCTGGCCAGCCGCTTGTCATACACGTGACAGGCCTTGCCCTCTGAACGTTTCAGCGTGCCGCACGGCTGCAGCTGGATCTGCGTGCTGATGCCGATGTAGGTCTTGATCTGCTTCGCCAGTTCACCCACCACCTGCTTGCGCTGGCCCTCGTCGAGGTACTGGCTGTCGCTGCGCAGTTCAACGTGCACCTCGACGCTGTCGAGATTGCCATTACGATACAGGTGAATCTCATACAGCTCGGAAAGCTGTTTTATCTTGAGTACCTGCTCCTCGATCTGCGTCGGGAACACATTGACCCCGCGGATGATCAGCATGTCGTCGCTGCGCCCGGTGATCTTGCCGATGCGCCGCATCGGCCGCGCCGTGCCCGGCAGCAGGCGGGTGAGGTCGCGGGTGCGGTAGCGCACCATCGGCAACGCCTCCTTGCTCAGCGAGGTGAACACCAGCTCGCCGAGCTGGCCATCCGGCAGCACCTGGCCTGTGACCGGGTCGATGATCTCGGGGTAGAAATGGTCTTCCCAGATGGTCGGGCCGTCCTTGGTCTGGATGCACTCCATGGCCACGCCCGGGCCCATGATTTCCGACAGCCCGTAGATGTCCAGGGCGTCGATGCCCAGGCGCTGCTCGATGGCGCGGCGCAGTTCATCGGTCCAGGGTTCGGCGCCGAAGATGCCCAGGCGCAGCTTGAGGTCGTGCGGGTCGATGCCCTGGCGCTCGATCTCGTCGGCGAGGTTGAGCATGTACGAGGGGGTAACCATGATGATGTCCGGCTGGAAGTCGCGGATCAGCTGCACCTGTTTCTCGGTCTGGCCGCCGGACATGGGGATCACCGTGCAGCCCAGGCGCTCGGCGCCGTAGTGCGCGCCCAGGCCGCCGGTGAACAGGCCGTAGCCGTAGGAGACATGCACCTTGTCGCCGCGGCGCCCGCCGGCGGCGCGAATCGAGCGCGCCACCACGTTGGCCCAGGTGTCGATGTCGTTCTGGGTGTAGCCGACCACCGTCGGCTTGCCGGTGGTGCCGCTGGAGGCGTGCAGGCGCACCACTTGATCCTGGGGCACGGCGAACATGCCATAGGGGTAGTTGTCGCGCAGGTCGTTCTTGCCGGTGAAGGGGAAGCGGGCCAGGTCCTCCAGCGATTTCAGGTCGTCGGGATGGGCGCCGCAGGCGTCGAAGCGCTGGCGGTACAGCGGCACATTGGCGTAGGCGTGGTTCAGGCTCCAGCGCAGGCGCTCCAGCTGGTGCTGGCGCAGTGCGTCGAGGCTGGCGGTTTCCATCGGGTCGAGCAGGGCGCGGTCGGCATCGTGGTAGAGATTCATGGTTTCACTCGAGTTGTTCTTGTCGTGGGCCGGGGCCCTGAGTGTCATGGCAGGCAGCATACTGCCCGCGTCGCTTGGCGTCTCTGGCGGCTGATCAGAGGCGTTCGATCACCAGGGCGATGCCCTGGCCGACGCCGATGCACATGGTGCACAGGGCGTAACGGCCGCCGGTCAGCTCCAGCTGGTGCAGGGCGGTGGTGACCAGGCGTGCGCCGCTCATGCCCAGCGGGTGGCCCAGGGCGATGGCGCCGCCGTTGGGATTGACCCGCGGATCGTCGTCGGCCAGGCCCAGCTCGCGCAGCACGGCCAGGCCCTGGGCGGCAAAGGCTTCGTTGAGCTCGATCACGTCCATGTCGCCCAGCGCCAGGCCGGTCAGCTCCAGTACCTTGTGAGTCGCCGACACCGGGCCGATACCCATGAGGCGTGGCTCGACGCCCGCCACCGCAAGGCCAAGCACCCGGCCACGGGCCTTGAGGCCGTGGCGTTGCGCGGCCTGTGGGCTGGCCAGCAGCAGGGCGCAGGCGCCGTCATTGACGCCCGAGGCATTGCCGGCGGTGACGCTGCCGCCCTCACGGAACGGCGTGCCCAGGCGCGCCAGTTGTTCCAGGGTGGTGTCGCCCCGCGGGTGCTCGTCCTGCTCGATACGCTTGGGCGGGCCTTTGCGCTGCGCGATCTCCACCGCGACGATCTCTCGGGCCAGGCGGCCATTGGCCTGGGCGGCGGCGGCCTTGAGCTGGCTGCGCAGGGCAAAGGCATCCTGGTCTTCGCGGGCGATGTTGAAGCGCTCGGCGACGTTCTCGGCGGTTTCGGGCATCGAATCGATGCCGTATTGCGCCTGCATCGACGGGTTGACGAAGCGCCAGCCGATGGTGGTGTCGAACAGCTGCGCGCTGCGGCCAAAGGCCTGTTCCGACTTGCCCATGACGAAGGGTGCCCGCGACATCGACTCGACGCCGCCGGCCAGCATCAACCCGGCTTCGCCGCAGCGCAGGGCGCGGGCAGCATTGCCGATGGCGTCCAGGCCCGAGCCGCACAGGCGGTTGATCGTGGTGCCGGGCACCTCGATCGGCAGCCCGGCCAGCAGGCCGGCCATGCGCGCGACGTTGCGGTTGTCTTCGCCGGCCTGGTTGGCGCAACCGAGGATCACATCGTCCAGTGCCGCCCAGTCGAGTCCGGGATGGCGCGCCATCAGCGCCTTGATCGGCACCGCGGCGAGATCGTCGGGGCGCACGCTCGACAGGGCGCCGCCGTAGCGGCCGATGGGGGTGCGCACGGCATCGATGATCAGCGCGTGGGGCAGGCTGGCGTCAGTCATTTGAAGTCTCCGGCGACAGCACGGTGCCGCGCACTTTGTAGGATTTGCCGTGGAACAGGGCGATCAGTTCGCCCTGCTGGTTCTTGATGCGCACGTCGTAGTTGCCGGTGCGGCCTTTGCGGCTTTGTTCGCTGGCGCTGGCCTGCAGGCGGTCGCCGAGCCGCGCCGGGGCCACATAGTCGATGCTGCAACCCAGGGCCACGGCTGCTTCATCGTAGCTGTTGCAGGCGAAGGCGAAGGCCGAATCGGCCAGGGCGAACAGGTAGCCGCCATGGCAGGTGCCGTGGCCCTGGATCATGTCGGCGCGCACGGTCATGCCCAGGCGGGCGCTGCCGGGGCCGGCTTCGAGCAGCTCGATGCCCAGGCCCTGGCTGGCGGCGTCACGGCCGAACATGGCCTCGACGCAGGCGCGGGCCAAAGTGTGTGCGGATTGATCAGCCATGCAGGCGACCTCCTTCGGCGTGGGTGCGGCGCAGCAACAGGGACGGTCGGTAACGTTCCTCGCCGTAGCTGCGTTGCAGGTTGTCGAGCACGTTCAGGGTGTAGCCGATGCCCAGGTCGTCGGCCCAGGCCAGCGGCCCGCGCGGGTAGTTGACCCCGGCGCGCATGGCCAGGTCGATGTCACCGGGAGTGCCTACTCCTTGCAGTACGGCGTCGGCGGCTTCGTTGGCGAGCATGGCCACGGTGCGCAGCACCACCAGGCCGGGCAGGTCGGCGACCGGGCAGGCGCTCAGGCCAGCCCGGGCAAGCAGGGCGACGGCCTGGTCCAGGGCCTCGGCGCTGCATTCGGCACCGTGGCTGATGGCCAGGCGCGTGGCGCTGGCGTAGTCCAGGGCCAGGTCCAGCAGCACCAGGTTGCGCAAGCCGTCCTCGCGGGCGCGCTGGCTGGCCAGTCGGCCATCGGACAGCGCCAGGGTGGCATCTCCCACACGGAGCAGGCCGATGCCGGCGCGTTCGGTGACGGCGATACCGTTGGCGCGCAAGCGCTCGACCAGGGGCTGCAGGGCACCCAGGTCGCCTTCAACCGTGCAGCGCTCTACAGGCGTCTGGCTGGTCAATGTCGCGGGCTGTAGCCGTTCGGCACCCTCGGCGTAGCTATAAAAGCCCTGGCCGGTCTTGCGCCCGAGGCGCCCGGCGTCGACCAGCTCTTTCTGCACCAGCGACGGCTGGAAGCGGAAATCGCCATAGAAGGCTTCGAACACCGAGCAGGTCACCGCGTAGTTGACGTCATGACCGATCAGGTCGGTCAGTTCAAAGGCGCCCATGCGAAACCCCCCGGCGTCGCGCAGCACGGCATCGAGGGTGGCGCAGTCGGCGGCGCCCTCCTGCAGCAGGCGCAGGCTTTCGGCATAGAAGGGCCGGGCCACGCGGTTGACGATAAAGCCCGGCGTCGAACGGGCATGCACCGGTTGCTTGCCCCAGGCACGGGCGGTGTCGTAAAGCGTGGCCGCCAGGCTCGGCGCAGTGGCCAGCCCGGAGACGATCTCCACCAGCGCCATCAAGGGCGCCGGGTTGAAGAAGTGCATGCCAATGACCCGCTCCGGGTGCTTGAGCCCGGCGGCGAGGCTGGTGATCGACAGCGAAGAAGTGTTGCTGGCCAGGATGCAGTCCGTGGCGCACAGGGCTTCAAGCCGACGCAGCAGGTCCTGTTTGACTGGCAGTTGTTCGACGATGGCTTCGATCACCAGATGGGCCTTGGCCAGGGCGTCGAGGCTGTCCACCGGTTGCAGCCGGTCGCGGATTGCGCTGCGGCTGTCAGGCGCAAGCTTGCCTTTTTCCACCTGCCGGCCGAGCAGGCGATCGATGCCTTCGATCGCCTGCTCGGCTGCGCCGGGGCGCGTATCGTAGAGACGCACGGGATGACCGGCCTGGGCCGCCACCTGGGCGATGCCGGCACCCATGGCGCCTGCACCGATTACTGCCACCAGGGCGTCGTTGTCGAGTGCGGCCATGGTCAGCGCCCCTTGAACACAGGTGTGCGTTTGTTCATGAAGGCGCTGACGCCCTCGCGGTAATCCTCGCTGCGCCCGGCCAGGCGCTGGAGGTCGCGCTCCAGTTCCAGCTGTTCATCGAAGCGGTTGTCGAAACTCTGGTTGAGGGCACGCTTGATCAAGGCCAGGCCGTAGGTGGGCTGGGCTGCCAGGTGACGGGCCAGGCCGAGTGCTTCGTCGCGCAGCGCGGCATCGTCCACCACCCGGTGGATCAGCCCCCATTGCTCGGCCTGCTCGGCGCTCAGGCGCTCGCCCAGCAGGGCCAGCGCCTTGGCCCGGGCCATGCCGACCAGTCTGGGCAGCAACCAGGTGCCGCCGGAATCCGGCACCAGGCCAATCTTGCAGAACGCCTGAATGAAGCTCGCCGAGCGTGCCGCCAGCACCAGGTCGCAGGCCAGTGGCAGGTTGGCCCCGGCACCGGCGGCCACGCCGTTGACCGCGCAGATCACCGGCAGCGGCAGGTCGCGCAGGCTGCGCACCAGCGGGTTGTAGAACTGTTCGATGGATTGGCCGAGGTCAGGCAGCTCGGCGCCGGGCGCGACATTGCGGTCGGCCAGGTCCTGGCCTGCGCAGAAGCCACGGCCTTCGCCGGTCAGCAGCAGCACGCGGGCGTGGTCGCTGTGGCGTACCTGCTTCAAGGCCTCGCGCACCTCCAGGTGCATCGCGGTATTGAAGCTGTTGAGCTGCTCGGGCCGGTTGAGCGAGAGGAGGGCGACGCCGTCGTCGCCGATGGAAAACAGGATGTGCTGGAAAGACATGACTGGCTCGCTCCGTCAGTCGGTGGAAGGCTTACAGCCCTTGGAATCGGGCCGGGCGTTTTTCCTGGAAGGCGCGGATGCCTTCGTTGCGGTCGGCGGTGCCGGCCAGCAGGGTGAAGGCATGGCGCTCGAAGCGCAGGCCGCTCGCCAGGTCCATGTCCTGGGCCTTGAGCAGCGCCTCCTTGGCCAGGCGCACCGCCAGCGGCGCCTTGGCGGCGATGGCGACGGCCACCTGCAGGGCGCGCTCGACGGTGAGTTCGGGCTCGGTGACTTCACTGACCAGGCCGGCCTGCAGGGCATGGCGGGCGCCGATGGCCTCACCGCCGAGGACCATCTGCATGGCCAGCGGCTTGCCCACGGCGCGCAGCAGGCGCTGGGTGCCGCCAGCCCCGGGAAGGATGCCGAGGTTGATTTCCGGCTGGCCGAAACGGGCGTCGCTGCCAGCGATAACGATGTCGGCGCACATCACCAGTTCGCAGCCGCCGCCTAAGGCGAAGCCGTTGACGGCGGCGATCAGAGGTTTGGCGAAGCCGGTGATGCGTTGCCAGTGGGCCACCCGCGGGTCTTCGAGGATGCCGACCAGGTCGCGCTGGGCCATTTCGTTGATATCGGCGCCGGCGGCGAAGGCCTTGCGGCTGCCGGTAATGACCACGGCACGGATCTGCGGGTCCTGGTCGGCGGCATGCAGTTCTGCGGCCAGCTCTTCCAGCAGCGCTGTGTTCAGGGCGTTCAGGGCCTGCGGGCGGTGCAGGGCGATCAGGCGGACACCGTCCGCTGGGGCCTGCACGATGAGGTTGCTTGGCATGGGATACCTCGGGCTGCACGTTCGGCGCCGGCTGGGGCCGGCTTTTCTTGGAATTGTTCGTGGTGCTGGGGCAAGTATATGTTCAATACGATACATAAAATCAACATGGAAATTGTAATTGCGTATCTATATGTGAAGCGAGTTACGCTGTCACGGGGCAAGCCCGCTCCCACGCAGCCTCGCTCTTACTATCACTCGGTGGGAGCGGGATTGCCCCACGATGAAGTCTTCACAGGTCTGAAGCTTGGTGAAGAAAGCGATACACCAGCAAGGCATTGACTAAGTGATTTGATCTGATACAGGATCGATAAGTCTTCTGAATCATATCGAGAGCCAGACCCATGCCCTGCTACCGCCTCGACGGCCTCACCCCCGTGGTCCACCCCAGCGCCTACGTACACCCAAGCGCCGTGCTGATCGGCGACGTGCTGGTCGGCGCAAACTGCTACATCGGCCCCTTGGCCTCGCTGCGCGGCGATTTCGGGCGAATCATCCTGGAGGAGGGCGCCAACCTGCAGGACACCTGCGTGATGCACGGTTTTCCCGGCGGCGACACGGTGGTCGAGCGCAACGGCCATATCGGCCATGGCGCCGTGCTGCATGGCTGCCGGATCGGCGAGGATGCCCTGGTCGGCATGAACGCGGTGGTCATGGACGCCGCGCATATCGCCCCGCGCTGCATCGTTGCCGCCACGGCCTTCGTCAAGGCCGGCTTCGAATGCCCGCAGCAACACCTGGTGGTCGGCGCGCCGGCCGTGGCCAAGCGCCCGCTCAGCGACCAGGAACTGGCCTGGAAGCAGCGCGGTACCGCCGAGTACCACAGCCTCGCCCGGCGTTGCCTGAGCGCGCTGGTGGAATGCCCGCCATTGACCGCGCCGGAGCAGGACCGCCCACGCATGGGCGACTCCGGCTTCAGGCCCAAGGCCGAGGGCGGTGCATGAGCCTTGCGCGGTCGCGGCAGGCAGGTATAGTCGAGGCTTTAGCCGCGCCTCGTTCCCCCATGAGCAGCCTTGCCCCCCTGAATCACCTGATCACCCGTTTCCAGGAGCAGACGCCGATCCGCGCCAGCTCCCTGATCATCACCCTCTACGGCGATGCCATCGAACCCCATGGCGGCACGGTCTGGCTGGGCAGCCTGATCAACCTGCTGGAGCCGATGGGCATCAACGAGCGGCTGATCCGCACCTCGATCTTCCGCCTGACCAAGGAAGGCTGGCTGACCGCCGAAAAGGTCGGCCGGCGCAGCTATTACAGCCTTACCGGCACCGGCCGGCGGCGCTTCGAAAAAGCCTTCAAGCGCGTCTACAGCGCCAGCCTGCCGGCCTGGAACGGCGCCTGGACCCTGGTGCTCCTGGCCCAGCTCGACGCCACCAAACGCAAGGCGGTGCGTGAAGAGCTCGAGTGGCAAGGCTTCGGCGTCATGGGCGCGAACCTGCTGGGCTGCCCGCGCACCGACCGTGCCGACCTGGCGGCCACCCTGCGCGAGCAGGATGCCGAGGACGACTGCATCGTCTTCGAGACCCACGCCCAGGAAGTGCTGGCTTCCAAGGCCCTGCGCGCCCAGGTGCGGGAAAGCTGGAACATCGAGGAACTGGGCCAGCACTACAGCGAGTTCATCCGCCTGTTCCGCCCGTTGTGGCAGGCGATGAAGGACCTGGACGCGCCAAGCCCGCAGGACTGCTTCCTGGCGCGCACGCTGCTGATCCACGAGTACCGCCGCCTGCTGCTGCGTGATCCGCAGTTGCCGGACGAGCTGTTGCCGGGGGATTGGGAAGGGCGCGCGGCGCGGCAGCTGTGCCGCAACCTGTACCGGCTGGTGCAGGGCAGGGCGGAGGAGTATCTGGCCAGCGCGCTGGAAACGGCGGATGGGCCGTTGCCGGATGCCAACGAGAGTTACTATCGACGCTTTGGTGGGCTTGCTTGAAAAGCTGTGCCCTGTAGGAGCGGCCTTGCCCGCGCCTACAGGGACGGTGACGCTTTCAACCCCGCTGATCGAAGAAATGCCCCATCAGCTGCAACAACGGCCGGCGTCGGTTCTTCACCGCGAACTCCCATTCATGCGTCTGCGACGGCGCATGGCCGAGCTCATGCTCGCCCAGCAGCTTCTGTACCTTGGCCAGGCGGTACCAGGGCACCGAGGGGAAGGCATGGTGAACGATGTGCAGGTTGAAGTTGAGGATCACGAAGCGCGACCACAGCGGCAGGCTCTTGCAGTCGTGGGACACGCCGTCCTGCTCCCAGAACTGCAGGCGATCGGCATCGCGGGCGAGCAGCGGGGCCTCGGCGTGGTGCGGCAGGTTGAGCAGCTCGACCATGAAGAACAGGAACACCCAGTTGATCAGGTAGAACAGCACCAGGTCCAGCAGGTGCCCCAGGCTCCAGGCCAGCACGGCCGCCGCCAGGTAGCCGGCCAGGTACAGGCGGGCGAAGCGGATCTCCTTGAGGATCCGCGGCGAGCTGTCGCCCTTGGCCTTGGCGATGAAGGGCGCGCGCCAGTTGAGCAGGAAGTGGTTGGCGGCGATCATCGGGATCCAGTGCTTCCAGACGAACTCCAGGGTGCGCTCCTGCTTCTTGGTCATCACCGAGAAGCGCTCGATCATGCCGCGGTTCTCCGGGTCGTTCACCGGGTGCGCGGTCCAGGTGTGGTGGGCCATGTGGAAGCGCCGGCGGACCAGGAACGGCAGGGCAATCAGCCAGCCGTTGCAGTGGCCGATGAAGTCGTTGAACCGGCGGTTGGCCGAGGCGGCGCCGTGGGTCGCCTCGTGCATGATCAGGTAGAGCTGCACGGTGGCCAGACCGGCCAGCGCCAGGCCCAGCAACTGCAGGGCAGTGGAGTCGGCGAGCCAGAGGTTCCAGGCCACCGCCAGCAGCAGCAGGTCGGCAAACCACAACATCACGGTCCAGGGTTCCCGGGCACCGTCGGGGATCTGTTTTCTTACACTAAGCCATTGGTCCTTGGTCACTTGCTGAAACTCCGATCGGTTAGCTGGCGGCCCGGGAAGCCGGGGCCGCGGGTAGGCTGCAGAGGTTGTTGGCCAGGTGCGCGTAGGCCAGGTCGAAGCGGGCGATGTCATCATCGAAACCGTGGCTGCGCGGCGCCACGGCGAAGTCCTGGAACACCAGCTGGATGCAGTCGTAGCGGCTGCCGTTCTCCAGGTGCCAGGCCGGCAGGTAGGCGGTGATCGCAAAGCCCAGGCGGCGCAGGCTGGCCAACAGCTCCAGCTTGTCGGCCAGGATCACCAGGCCGACGTACTCGGCCTGGGAATATTGACGCAGCAGTGCGCCCAGCTCGGTCAGCACGGCGTGGGTCGAGGCATAGCGGCCGCACTGGCCCGACAGCATCAGCGCGGCGGCCTGCGGGTCGTGGCTGTAGCTGAGCTGGCCATGGCGTTCGGCGCCGCTCGGGCCGCTGAGGTAGGTGTCCGGGTAGCTGCCGGGGGCAACGGCAAGCTGCAGGGCGGGGTAGAGCAGCCTGCGGATATAGTCGGCGGCGCGGGTGGTCACGTACCAGGGGGCGACGTGCGCAAAGCGGGCCTGGGGGACGGGGTGGATGGCGGTCAGGTGATACTCGCGCAGGCCATCGACCTTGTCCGGGCCACCGTCATGGCCCACCAGCACGGCGGGGCGGATCTTCTTCATGACGCCGTGGCTGGCGATGTTGCGGGTAATGTAGAAGCCCAGTTCCATGGGTGCTGGCCGGTGCGTCTCGAAACCGAGGCGGACCAGGCTGGAGATGGCGCCGGTCCTGCGCGCGTCAGGGTGAATCACACCGTGGCACACCTCCCACGACTGGTTCCACGGGCGGCGGGCGATGCAGCAGCAGCCGACCAGGTTACCCTCGGCCTCGGCGACGAACCACTGCTGTTGCCCGCTGCTCATCGAGTAGCGGATGTAGGACGAGCTCTGGCAGGGGTGGGTGGTCTGCCCATAGACCTGCTGGAACAGCGCGGCGAGGGCTTCGATATCGGCGGGGTTGGCTGGGCGATAGCGTAGTGTTTCGGTTTCCGGCAACGGCGCAACGGCCGTTTGCGGTGAACGGGTCGCAGTCATGACGCACCTATTGTCTTTATTGAAGGCGAACGAAGGCAGTGACCGCCCAGGGCAGGTCACGGGTACGTGTCGTTTTTGGCGCTGCGGTCAGTGGCGAGGATGTCGTCGGTTGACGGCGGGGCTGGCGGGGGCAAGCAAAAGGCAAGGCAGGGCGGGTTTGAACGGAGCGTCATCCGTGAGCGTGGCCATTACGCAACTCCTGTACATGGCGGGGTTCTTGTCCGAGGCAAACAGAAATCCTTCTCGTTGCCAGGAAACCGACTATAGAGCCATGCCATGGGCTGTCAAACGCGCACGGAGGGTCGCCTGCGCGGTGGCCTGTGTGGGGCGGGCAAGGGGCGGATCAGCCCGCCCCCGGTTTTTCGGCACGCCAGGTTCCAGGGTCATGTGTTGTAGGCACAGGCTTACATGCTTACGCCCGAAATGACGACTCGGCGTTCAGCTATCGCTGCCCTTGGGATGGGCGATGATGCGTTGCGGTTCAGGTTTCCCCAGGCCCGGTGCAGGCACGCGCAGTGGCTGGCCGGCAGTGCTGTAGACCTGGGTGCGAGTGGCCAGTCCGTCGACCAGGGCGCCTTGCAACGGTTGCCTGGCCGGCGGCTTGCCACGGGCCTTGAGATCGGCGATCACCTCGTCGACCAGGGCATCTATCTGCGTGCTGTCCCGGTGGTGGGCGGTGGTGATCAGGTGCGCGGTATCCCCCGAGGTGGCCAGGCAATGCCGCTTCCACACGCTGGCCGAGGGGCAGGGGAACACCACGGTGATCGAGTTAGGGTTGCGCCAGGCCTCGATGCCGGCTGCCCGCAGCCGGTCTACCGCATGCTGGGCCAGGTCCAGGCAGCGCTGGATGCGCTCCCGCCAGTCGTCCATGGAGCGGCTGCGCAGGGCGGCCCACATCATCAGCGGCGTATGGCCGTTGCGCGAGCCGCTGATGGTCTGGTCGCGGGCGCTGATGTAGTCGACCTCCACCGAGATGCGCTCGACGTTGGCGCGCCGGGCCACGACGATGCCGCAGGGCATCGGCGAGCCGATCATCTTGTGCCCCGAGACACAGATCGAGTCGATGCCGTCGGCGAACGAGTAAGGCTCGGGGGCGTCGACGAAGGGCAGGATCATGCCACTGAGTGCCGCGTCGGCGTGCAGGTAGTAGTCTTCGCGGCGGATGCCGGCCCGGGCCAGACGCTGCTGGATGGTGGCGATGTTGTCAGTGGCGCCGCGCAAGGTGGTGCCGATGTTGGCGAAGATGATCGGGTGGTGCTCGCCGTCGGCCGTGATCCGTGCGACCAGGTCGTCATAGTCCATCTCGCCACTGGCCTGGGACGCCACCACCTGGGCCTTGATGCGCAGCAGGCGGACGATCTTGGCCACCGAGTAGTGGGTGTCCTGGGAGTAGTAGAGCGTGGCGTCGGGGAATAGCTCGCGGGCCAGGTAGCAGCCGAACATGTTGCCTTCGGTGCCGCCATTGGTGACATAGCCCCAGCTGTCCTCGAAGGGGATGTGGAACAGTTCGGCGAAGAAGCGCATGACCTCGCGCTCGAAATCGAAGGAGTTGAGCAGGTAGTTGCTGTACTCGTTCCAGTCGCCGCAGTTGTTGATGGAGAAGCGCATGAAACGGTGCAGCAGGCTGTAGTCGAAATCGGCGGATTCGGGGTAGCCGACATTGAAGTACTGGTGGGTGAGGCAGTAGCGCCAGAACCCCTCGAGACGTGCGTGGTCGGCAGGTGAGAATGTCATGTCCAGCTCCATGGAGCGCGCCCGGCCGACCTGGGCCGGGCGCGTTGCGGGTGAAAGTCCTTGTCGGTGGTCGTGTCGGGCTCAGGCGGCCAGGGTGGCGCCGCCGTCGACCACGATGTCCTGCAGGGTCACGTGGCCGGCCTGCTCGGACGCGAGGAACAGCACCACATGGGCGATGTCTTCGGGCGTGGCGATCTTGCCCAGGGGCACGCCGAGCTTGAATTGCTGTGGCAGGCCGTCGATCAACTGCCGTTCTGCCGCCGGATCGCCCAGCATGCCGGCCAGCATCGGCGTGCGCGTCGAGCCCGGCGAGACCACGTTGCAGCGCACGCCGTAGGGCGCAAGCTCCAGGCCCACGCAGTGGCTGAGGCTGACCAGCGCGGCCTTGGAGGCGCAGTAGGCGGCCATGTTCAGGCGCGGCACATGGGCGGCGTTGGAGGCGACGTTGACGATGGCGCCGCGGCGCTGGCGGCGGAACACCGGGGTCCATTGGCGCATCAGGTAGAACGGCGCGCTGGCGTTGACGTCGAGGCAACGCTGCCAGTCCTCGCAGGACACCTCGTCGCTGAGCCCGAGCCGCAGTACGCCGGCGACGTTGACCAGCACATCGAGATACTGCGCCTGTTCCTTGAGCCGGTCGCAGACCCGTTGCACGTCGGCCGGATCGGTCAGGTCGACATGCAGCAGCGGGAACGGCACGTCGGCCTCCTCGCAATCCAGGCCGATGACCTCGGCGCCTTCCTCGACAAAGCGCTGCGCCACGCAGCGGCCGATGCCGCTGGCGGCGCCGGTGACCAGCACGCGCCGTCCAGTGAAGCGGGCCATGGCCATCAGGCAGCCCCCCGCGCTTGTACCAGCGACCACCAGCCGTCCAGGGTCGGCGCGTTGGCCAACTCCTCGAAGCTGACGGCGATGCCGCGCTGCTTGAGCTCGGCCGCCAGCTTCATCACCTGCAGCGAGTCCAGGCCGTAGAAGATCAGGCTTTCCTGGGGATCGAGCTCGCTGTCGTCCTCGATCATCTGGCGCACCCGGCCGTGCAGCCAGTCGCGGGTGGTCACGCCCGCCGGCTGGGTCAGCAGGGTGGCGGTGTCGGTGACATGGCCACAGCGGGTGGCCACGTACTTCAGGGCCAGGCGGTGCTCCTCCTCGGAAAAGTCGGCCACCGCGTCGCCCACCAGGAAGGCCTGGATATCGTTCATGAAGGCATCGGCGGCGGTGATCATGCAGCCGATATGGGCGTACACGCCGCCGATCAGCAACTGGTCACGCTGCCAGCCACGCATGCGTTCGAGCAGGTCGGAGCGCTGGAAAGCGCTGTAGCGCCACTTGGTCAGCACGGTATCGCCCGGCTGTGGCGAAAGCGCGTCGATGATCGGTTGCTGCTCGGGGTTCGCCGCCGGCAGGCCCGGGCCCCACATGGCGTTGAGCAGGGCGCGGTCTTCCGGCGGTTGTTCATGGGGCTGGGCGGTATAAACCACCGGGATGCCCTGCGCGCGAGCCCACTGGATCAACCGCGACAGGTTGTCCACCAGCGCGGTGAGCAGGGCGCCGTCCGGCTGGTAGAAGCGCAGGAAATAGCGCTGCATGTCGTGGATCAGCAGCACGGCGCGGGTCGGATCGGGTTGCCAGGTGGTCTTGTTGGCCGGGTAGCTGGCCGGTTGCGGCATGGGGTAGTCGTGGATGGTTGGAATGGTCATGTCGGGTCCTTGGACGGTCAGGCGGTCGGGGCGACGGCGAGCAGCGCGCGCAGTTGCTTCTTGTCGATCTTGCCCACCGCGGTCAGCGGCATGGCATCGATCAGCCGGATGCGGTCCGGGAGCTTGTATTCGGCGATGCCCAGGCCCATCAGGTGGCGGCGCAGGGCGATCGGCTTGAGTTGCGGGTTGCGCGAGACGATGAACGCGCAGCTCTTCTCGCCGAGCAGTTCGTCGGGCAGCGCCACCAGGGCGGCATGAGTCACGTCGGGGTGCATGACGATCAGGTTCTCGATCTCCTCCGAGGCGACCTTCTCGCCGCCGCGGTTGATCTGGTCCTTGACCCGCCCGACGACCCGCAGGTTGCCGTCGGCGCTGCGCTGGACGATGTCGCCGGAGTGGTAGAAACCGTCCTGGTCGAACACCTGGGCGTTGTGCTCGGGGCTTTTGTAGTAGCCGCAGAAGGTATAGGGGCCGCGGGTGGCGAGCATGCCGGGCTCGCCGTCAGCGACCGGCCTGCCCTGTTCGTCGAGGATGCGCACCTCGTCCAGTTCGCTGATCGGCCGGCCCTGGGTGGTGAACACCTGTTCGTCGCTGTCGTCCAGGCGGGTGTAGTTGACCAGGCCTTCGGCCATGCCGAAAACCTGCTGCAGCTTGCAGCCCAGCACCTCGGGAACCTGGCGCGCCAAGGCCTCGGCGAAACTGGCGCCGCCGACCTGCAGCAGGCGCAGGCTGCGCAGCTTGGCGGCGTGCCCGGGGGCGGCCTGCAGCCATAGGGCCACGGCGCTGGGCACCAGGGCGGCCATGGTCACGGCGTGGCGTTCGATCAGGGCGAAGCAGTGCAACGGCTCCGGGTTGGCCGCCATGACGATGCAGCCGCCAGCGTGCAGCACGCCCAGGCCACCGGGGGAACTGAGGGTGTAGTTGTGCGCCGCTGGCAGCGCGCAGAGGAAGCGCGTGGCGCTGTCGAGGGCGCAGATCTGCGCGCTGGCCCGCACGCTGTAGGCGTAGTCGTTGTGGGTACGCGGGATCAGCTTGGGGGTGCCGGTGCTGCCGCCGGACAACTGGAACAGCGCCACCTCGCCGGCGGCGCTTGGGGTGTAGTGGGTGCCGCGCACATCGGCGCTGGCGCTCCAGTCGTCGAGGGCATCGAGCATCAGCGTCAGTTTCGGGCGCAGGCCTTCCTTGGCCAGGTCGTCGAGGAACGCCTCGTTGCGGAATACCTCATGCTCCGCCGAAGCGATCAGCAAGGCCGGCTGGATCTGCCGGGCGAAAGCGCCCAGCTCGTGCTGGCGGTGGCTGTACAGCGCGTTGACCGGGGCGATTCCGGCCTTGAGCAGGGCGAACAGCACAATGTAGAACTCGGCGACGTTGGGCAACTGCACCAGTGCCGTGTCGCCCTGGCCAAGGCCGTGGGCGGCCAGGCGCGACGCCAGGTTGGAGGCGCGGCGGTCCAGTTCGCCATAGCTGATGCGGCGTTCGCCGCAGAGGATCGCCGGGGCTTGCGGCTGCACGGCGGCGCGGGCGATCAGCAACTGGCTGAGTGGCTGGTCGTTCCACAGGCCGGCGGTGCGATAGCGTTGCGCCCGGTCTGTGGGCCAGGGGGTGAATTCGATGGTCATGGGCATCTCGGAAAGGCGGTTTGAGGTCAATGGTCCAGGCCACAGGCACGCAGCATGGTGCCGAGCTTGGTCTGCACTTCGTTCCATTCGCTGTCGGGGCTGGAGGCCTCGACGATGCCGGCGCCGGCGAACAGGCGCACGCGCTGGCCGCTGAAGGTGCCGCAGCGGATGGTCACCACCCACTCACCGTTGCCCTGGGCGTCGCACCAACCGACCATGCCGGTGAACAGGCCACGCTCGAAGGGCTCGACGAAGCGGATCAGCTGGCGGGCGCGCTCGGTGGGGTAACCGCATACGGCGGGGGTCGGGTGCAGGCGGCAGGCCAGTTGCAGGGCGTCGATATCGGCCGAGGCCAGTTCACCCTCGATACGCGTGGACAGGTGCCACAGCGCCGCAGTGCTGATCAGCGAGGGCCGCTCGGGGACCTGCAGGCGGCTGCACAACTCGCCGACGCGCTGGGCGATGTCCTCGGTGACCAGGCGGTGTTCGTAGTGGTCCTTCTCCGACGCCGCCAGCCATTGCGCATTGGCGCGGTCGGCCTCGGGGTCGGCCATGCGTCGCACGGAGCCGGCCAGCGGGTTGCTGACGAAGGCGGTGCCTTGCTTGTGCACCAGCAGTTCCGGGCTCACCCCCAGCAGGGTGGAACCGTCGGCCAGGGGCACGCGGAAGTGGTAGCCCTCGCGGTTCAGTGCCTTGAGGTTGGCCTGCACCTGGGCTGTGTCCACGGGCGCGGCAAAGTGCAGTTCGCGCTGTACCGAGAGCACGGCCTTGCGCACATCGCTGTGCTGGAAGTTGACGATGGCGTGGCGCACGGCGCGCTTGAAACCGTGTTCGTCGGGGATGTTGGCCTGGCTGAGCAGAGCAGGCAGCGAGCCGGTCTGTACAGGAGCCGCGGTGCGCGCCTGCCAGGTATAGGCCTCGGGAACGTACAGGCTGGAAGCCTGGGTGGTGTCGAAGGGGATCGCGCCGACCACGATGGGATTTTCCTGCCCGGCCTGGCGGGCGCGTTCGAAGGCCTGGTCGATGCTGCGCCGCAGTGCGCCACTGGCCAAATGGCTGCCGTGAGCCGGGGTGTCGATGCGTTCGCGCAGGCCGCTGACGCTCAGCTCGCGCTCGCCGGATGTGAATGAAAAGCTCGAATCCTCTTGGTTGAGCGGCATGGTGTCCCTGTCTTGCAAACGCAGGGTGCCTGTCTTCATGGGTTGCCTCCTTGGCGATGGGTGAGAAAGAAAACCTTGAAATATAATCATTCTCGTTAGTAAATATGAGGACGCGAAACACATGGATTTGTCAACTACGCGGGTAAGCGATGAGAGAGTTAACTTCGATGCAGGCCGCCTGTTGGATCGGGCGGGATGCACATGCGGCACTGGGTGGCGTCAGCGCGCACCTGTACGCCGAGTTCGATGGCCGGGCCATCGATGTGGCGCGCCTTGCCGGCGCACTTGAGGAGCTGTACCGGGCGCATCCGATGCTGAGCCTGCGCATCGACGGGCAGGGGCTGCAGACCATCGACGAAGCAAAGCGCGCCCATCTGGAGCTGGAGGATTTCAGCGATCTGGATGGTCCAGCCGTGGAGCGGCGCCTGCTGGAGAAACGTCGCCAGTGGAGCCACCAGCGCCTGGACCTGGGTGCTGGCAAGGGTGCGCGCTTCGGCCTGAGCCTGCTGCCGGGCAATGCCAGCCGGTTGCACGTGGACACCGACATGATCGCGGTGGACCCGTCGAGCTTCCGGGTGCTGATGGAAGACCTGGCCCGCCTGTACGACTCGCCTGGAAGCGTTCTGCCGACCACGCCGAACTACTTCGACTGGCTGGACCAGGTGCGTGCCGATGCCGACCTGCGTGCCGCCCGCAGCCGCGACCGCGCCTGGTGGCGAGCGCGCCTGGCGCAGATCGCCCCGGCGCCCTCGCTGCCCTTGCTCCCTGCGGGGCCGGCACGCAGCGAGCGCTTCGCCGCTCGCCTTGAACCTGCGCAGTATCGTGCCTTGCAGCACGCGGCGCGCGCACAGCGGATCACCTCGTCGGCGTTCATGCTCGGGCTGTTCGCGACCGCCCTGGGTGAGCACACCGGCGATCGGCGCTTGCGCCTGAACGTCCCAGTGTTCTGGCGCGAACCGCTGCTGGAGCCTGTGCAGCGCATCGTTGGCGAGTTCGCCAACCTGGTGCTGGTGGATGTCGACTTCACCGGAGTCGCCAGCCTTGCCGCGCTGTGCCGGGATCTGCATCGGCAACTGCTGGAGCGTCTGGCGCACAGCGCCTATCCGGGCGTGGACCTGATGCGCGACCTGTCGCGCCATCACGGTACGCCGCAACTGGCACCGGTGGTGTTCACCGCAGGCCTGGACCTGCCTGGCGGCGAGCTGTTCTCCGAGCGGGTGAGCGGGGTGTTCGGGCCGATGGACTGGGTGATCTCCCAGGGCCCGCAGGTGGCCCTGGACGCACAGGTGGCGCGGGCCGACGGCGGCCTGCTGATCAATTGGGACGTGCGCCTGGACGCATTGCCCGCTGACTGGGTCCAGGCACTGTTCGAGCGCTTCATCGCCCTGGCTGTGGCGGTGGCTGCCGACACGGGCGCGCTGCACCAGCCATTGGCGATTGCGGCGAGCCGGGATCGACCACTGAACGCTCTGCAACAGGCTTATCTGCTGGGGCGTGGCGAGCATCTGCCGCTGGGCGGCGTGGCCATGCAGGAGTTCCGCGAGTATCGCGGGCGCATGGACCTGGCGCTGCTGCGCAGCCGCCTCACGGACATGGTGCGCCGCCACGACAGCCTGCGCACCCGTATCGATGCCCAGGCATTGACCCAGTCGACAAGCGACCAGGTGCAGGTCAACCTGGAGGTGATCGACCTGCACGGGTTGACGGCCGAGCAGGCCCAGGCGCAGCTTGAGGTCCGTCGCGAGGACTATGCCCATGCGCTGTTCGACCTGGCCGGGCCGCCCTGGAATGTGACCGCCTTCCAGTCGCCACAAGGCGAGTTGGTGGTGTTCGTGCGCTTCGATGCGCTGATTCTCGATGGACGCTCCATCGCTACCTTGATGGTCGAGTTGTTCGACGGTCACTGCCAGCCGCTGACGGCCAGCGAGCCCACGGCGGCTGTCATCGACCAGAGCGAGGTGCGCAAGGCCGATGCCGAGTATTGGAAGGCAAAGCTGGCCGAGGTCGACGGCGCACCAAGGCTGCCGTGGCGCCAAGCCTTGGACAAGGTCGGCGTGGCCCGATACGCCCGCCAGCGTCAGGTAATCTCCGCCCAAGCGTTCAAGGCATTGAGCCGCGCCGGTGCGCGTGAGGGGCTGTTCAAGAACTCGACGATCATGGCCGTGGTGCTGGAAGTGCTCGGCCACTGGCTGGACGAAGGCAGCCTGTGCGTGGCGGTGCCGGTGGCGCCGCCCCAGGACGGCGCATTCGCCAACCGCTCCAGTTTCATCGCCGTCGATTGGCAGCGCGGCCTGCCCAGCCTGGCCGAGCGCGCCAAGCGCCTGCAGGCCGATGTGCTGGAGGGCTTGCAGCATCTGGCGTTCTCCGGCGTGGACCTGGCCCGCCTGCTGTACGACAGCAACGGGCCAGGCCCGGCGCTACCGGTGGTGCTGACCAACGGCCTGTCCTGGCCAGTGGGCGCGGTCGATGGCCCGATGACCCTCAGCGCGGGCCTGACCCAGACGCCGCAGGTGGCCATGGACATCCGATTCTGCAACACCACCGAGGGCGGGCTGGCGTTCGAGATCGACTATGCCCGTGAAGCGGTCGATGGCCGCTGGGTCGGGCAGTTGTTCGCAGCCTTGAACCAGGCGGTGGCGCAATTGGCCGGGCAGGCTGCATTCGAAGTCCACGCACGGCAGTTCATCGACCTTGGCCACTACCGCCTGAACAGCAGCGAGGCGCAGGCCGAGCCGGTCGATTTCCTTGGGCGCATCGCCCACAACCTGTTCGGCCCGGACAATGGACGCATCGCCTTGCTGCATGGCGAGCGGCGTATCAGCTATGCCGAACTGGGGGAGGGTGTGAAGCGCATTGCCGGGGCATTCCAGGCCCGCGGGCTGCGCCCCGGCCAGGTGGTCGCCATTTGCCTGCCACGCGGTCCTGAGCACACCATGACGACCCTGGCCTGCGCCCTGAGCGGGCTGGTCTGGGTACCGATCGACGCGGCGGCGCCCGAGGAGCGCCTGCGCTATCTGCTGGACAACTGCCAGCCGGCACTGGTGGTCGACGCCGTCGCGCCACTGCTGGCCAGCCCTCCGGCAGCCCTGGACCTGACGGGGCTGGCGGCCTTGTCGGCGAGCACCGCGCCGGCCTACTACCTGTACACCTCCGGCACCACCGGCAAGCCCAAGTGCGTGGTGCTGAACAACCGCGCCACCGCCAATGTCATCGGCAGCACCTTGGCGCAGTGGCAGGTCAGCCGCGACGATGTGTTCATCTCGGTGACCCCGCTGCACCACGACATGTCGCTGTTCGACGTGTTCGGCAGCCTGTGCGCCGGGGCGGCGCTGGTACTGCCCGAGGCTGGCGAGGAAAAGGATGCGCTGCGCTGGAACCAGTTGGTCAGGCAGCACGGCGTTAGCCTCTGGTGCTCGGTGCCGGCCATCCTCGAAATGCTCCTGGCCTGCCGTCAGGGTGATGGTCTGCGCAGCCTGCGCCTGCTGGCCCAGGGCGGCGACTACATCAAGCCGGCGGTGATCGCCGAACTACGCGAGCAACTGCCCGAGGCGCGGCTGGTGTCCCTGGGTGGCCCGACCGAGACCACCATCTGGAGCATCTGGCACGAAATCGGTGAACAGGACCGCGCCAGGGTGCCCTATGGCCGGCCACTGCCGGGCAACCGCTACTGGCTGCTGGACGAGCACGGCGCGCATTGCCCGCAGGGCGTCGCCGGGCGTATCCACACCAGTGGGGTGGGCTTGGCCTTGGGCTACCTGGAGGACGGCAAACTGGTGCAGAACGACTTCGTCAATGTGCCCGACGAGCACGGCGCGCCAGTGCGTGCCTTCCGTACCGGTGACCGGGGCCGCTACCGCGAGGACGGCGTGCTGCTGTTCGACAGCCGGGTCAATGGCTATGTGAAGGTGCGTGGCGTGCGCGTGTCGCTGCCGGACATCGAGATCGAGCTGATCCGCCATCCGGCGGTGCAGCAGGTGCTGGTGGTGGATTACGGCGACACGCTACAGGGCGAGGCCTGCATCGGTGCGCTGTATGTAAGGCGCAACGGTGCGCCGCCCGGCGCCGTGGCGTTGCGCGAGCATGCCCGGGCCCTGCTGCCGCAGTCCCACGTGCCCACACGGTTCGTCGAGGTCGACGCCTTGCCGTTGACCGCCAACGGCAAGCCGGACCGCAGGCTCGCCCGCGCCTTGCTTGAAGGTGACACCGAGCAGGCGCCGATACCGGCGGCTGTGCCCAGCGATCCGCAGCGTCATGCCCAGGTGCTGGCGATCTACCAGCAGGTGCTCGGCGCCACACAGCCGGCCAGGGATTTCCTCGCCATGGGCCTGCGGCCGCAGCACCTCAAGCCGCTGGCGGCGCGCCTGGGCGAAGCCTTCGCGGTGCGCCTGTCGCCCGCGCAGTTGCTGCCGTGCCGCACGGTGGAAGAGGTCGAGCGCCTGCTCGTCAGCGCCCCCGTGTGAAACCACCGGCCTGAATCAATCGCCCTGGGCCTGGCCCGGGGCGCCAATCATCGTTCTTGGGAAATCATCGAGCATATGGACATCGCACACCTGGATATCGCCGGCATCGGCATCGGACCGTTCAACCTGGGCCTGGCCGCGCTGCTGTCGCGCCACCCGCACCTGAACTGCGCGTTCCTTGAGCGCAAGGCGCAGTTCCGCTGGCACGAGGGGCTGCTGCTGCCCGGCACCACCTTGCAGGTGCCGTTCCTGGCCGACCTGGTGACCCTGGCCGACCCCTGTCACCCGCTGAGCTACCTCAATTACCTGCACCAGCATGATCGCCTGTTCCAGTTCTACTACTACGACCATTTCCAGGTGCCCCGGCGCGAGTACGACCACTATTGCCGCTGGGCGGCGGGCCAACTGCCGGGCTGTCATTTTGGCGAGGAGGTCACGGGCGTGCGTTACGACAACGCCAGCGAACGCTTCGTCATCGACAGCGTGTCGGTGTCGGGCCTGGAGCGGCGCTACAGCAGTTGCGACCTGGCCATTGGCCTCGGTACCCGGCCATGGTTGCCGGCCTGGGCGCGCACCCGCACCCAGGCGCCGTTGCTGCACTCGGCAGAGTTCGGCAAGCGTCAGGGCGAGCTGGAGCAGTGCCGGCGCGTGGTGGTGGTCGGTTCCGGACAGAGCGCCGCGGAGTGCGTGCTGGCGCTGTTCAACGCGCTGACCCCGGAGCAGGTGGAGGCGGGGGCGTCGATCCACTGGATCACCCGCTCGGGAGGCTTCCACCCCATGGAGTACTCCAAGCTCGGCCAGGAGTGTTTCACGCCGGCGTACATGAACTACTTCCACACCCTGGCGCGGGACAAACGTCGGGAGATCGTCGCCCAGCAGGGCCTGTTGTACAAAGGCATCAGCTTCTCGACCATCGGCGCGATCTACGACCTGATCTACGAACGCTCCATCGGCGGGCGCGAACCTGGGCTGACGCTGTTGTCCAGCTGTGACGTGGAGACGGTCGAGGAGCTGGGCTCGGCGGGGCTGCGCATGACCTTCCGGCACAGCCAGCTGGAGCAACGGGCAACGCTGGAAGCCGACGCGGTTGTCGCGGCGACCGGCTATGCCCATGCCTGGCCGCAATGGTTCGAGCAGCTCAAGGGTTCGGTGCTGGCCACCGACGCGCACGGCGACTGCATCGTCGGCGAGGATTTCACCGCGCAGCGTTGCGATGGCGGCAGTGGCCGGGTGTTCGTGCAGAACGCCGAGATCTTCCAGCATGGTGTCGGCTCGCCGGACCTGGGGCTGGGGCCGGTGCGCAATGCGGTGATCGTCAACCAGTTGCTGGGGCGGGCGCAGTACCGGGTGCCGCAGCGCTCGTCGTTCCAGCGCTATGGGTTGCCGGAGGGGTGATTGGCGTTTGGGCTGCGAGGTGTTCGCCGGGAGGGATGTTGCGCCTATGAAATCGAGCGCCGCCCGCGCGGCGCATCGCTGGCAAGCCAGCTCCCACATCTATTTCGGGCCAGTCTGTCCTGTGAAGTTGTCGCTGTCCGCCTTGGTGCATGTCTTGAGACAAGTGGGACGCCAGTGATGCCCACGCTGAGACCGTGTCGTACCCACAAGGCGTACAGCCGCGGCGGCGCAGGCATAACTGGCCCGAAACAGATGTGGGAGCTGGCTTGCCAGCGATGCGCCGCGCGGGCGGCGCTCGATCTTGAGGGCGCTGAACCTCTTTCGCCAAACACATAGCAGGCGACGCTCAGTCCCAGAAGCGCCGCCCACCTTGAACTACAACACCACCGCAGCCAAAGCCCGCCGGCCGCCATCCACCTCGGCCAACACACCGAACGCCGCCGAAATCATCGCGCACAGGCGCTCGACCTGAGCACCGCTGTAGCGATCGCTGCGGTAGGTGATCACCAGGCGCAGCGAGCGCTGGCCATCGAACACATCCTCCATGATCTCGAACTGCAGGCCGAACATCGACTCGCTCTTGTCCGGGTCGATCTGCTTGTAGCGGATAGCCCGGCCATCGGGTGCCTGCAACGCGCCATTGAGGGCGTTGTTGGCGTGGATCTGCACATACACATCGAACATCAGGCCCTCGGCGGGGGCCATGCCCAGCGCCTGCTGGATGGTCTCCATGGGCACGTCGGCATAGGCCATCGAGTCGTTGATCATCCGCGTCACCTCGCCTAGCAACCCGGCCAGCGACTGTTCGGGGGCGAACTGCACGCGGTGGGCGACCATGGTGGTGAAGTAACCGACGGTGTCGAAATACGCAGGGTCGGTGCGCCCGGACGCCGAGGTGCCGATCACCAGGTCCGAGAGGTTGCCGAGCTTGTGCAGCGACAGGGCGATGGCGGTGTAGATCACGCTGAACAGCGATGACTGATGCAGCCGGGCGCTGGCGCCCAGTTGCTCCAGCATGCCGGGTTCGGGACGCAGCTCCAGCCAGCGCGCACGCGTGGACGCCTGGTCGGCGGGCAGCAGCGTGGCGTCATCGCAGGCGGGCAGGGCGAGACCGCGGGTGGCGTCGCGCAGCAGCTCGGTCCAATACGCCAGGTGGCGCGGGTTCGGGCCCTGGGCACTCTGGGCCAGGGCGAATTCGTGGAAGGTGCGCGCCGCCGCGGGCCATTGCGGCGCCCGGTCCTGGGCGCGGGCCAGGTAGGCCTCGGCCAGTTCGGCCATGATCACGTTCAGCGACCATTCGTCGATGGCCATGTGGTGGACCAGGAACGACAGCACCTGGTGGCCACTGTGCGGGTCACGCAGCATGCGCAACCTGAGTGGCAGTTCGCGGGCCAGGTCGAAGCGGTGCTTCGCCTCGCTGGCCAGGCTCGCGCTGGTGCTTTCGGCGCTGTTCCAGAACCACTTGAAACGGCCCAGCTCGGCCAGCGGCACGATGCGCTGGCAGGCGTCGTCGCCCTCGCCATGGTAGGTGGTGCGCAGGCTGGCATGGCGCTCCAGCAGGTCGGTGAAGGCCTGCTGCAGCAGCGCCTCGTCCACCGGGTCGTGGAAGTCCAGGGCAAAGGGCAGGTTGAAGATAGTGCCGTAGTCGAAGGCCGCACAGGCACGCCACAACGATGCCTGGGCCAGGGCCATCGGCGCCTGCTGGATATCCACGGCCTGATCGCTGGCCTGGCTGGCTTGCCCTTGGCTCAGCTTGGCGCGTGTGGCCAGCGCCGAGGCGCTGGGCGAGGCGAAGAAGTCGCTGAAGCGCAGTTCGATGCCATGCTCGCCCTGCAAGCGCCCGATGATCCGGGTGGCCAGCAGCGAGTGGCCGCCCATGTCGAAGAAGTCATCGTCCAGGGTCATGCCAGGCTCCGCCAATGCCTGGCGGAACGCGTCGAGGATCCGTTGCGCGATGTCCGTCGAAGGCGCCTGCGACAACGGTTCGAGCACCAGTGGCTGGTCGCCGGCCTGGGCGTCATATGCGGCGCGGATGCGTTCGAGCAGGGCTTGCGGCGGCTGACGCAGCACCGCATGGCAGAGCAGACCGAGCGCAGCCTGGTGATCGCCGGCCAGCAGCAGGGCCTCGAACGGCGGCTGCGTGGTGGAATCCCAGGGCGCCGCCTGGCGCGTCCGCAGCAGGGCGTCCATGCCCTCGGCCGCGCTCCGTTCGATACGCAGGCACGGGTACCAGCCGGGTTCCTGGGTCTTGTACAGGTCGCCATCGTCGCTGAAGTGGTAGCGGCAGTTCAGTCCCGGCGTGGCTTCGACCACCGCCTGCACGGCCAGGGCCAGCAGCGACAGGTCGGCCGTGGGCCCAAGGCGCCAGGCGCCCAGTTGCCGGTGCAGCTGCTCGGGTTGCTGTTGCTGGGCGAACCAGGCGAGTTCTTCGTGTTCATCCAGGGCCTGGGGCGAGGGTAGGGTGGTGTTGCGTTCCAACATGGTTAGCTTCCTGCTGTTCGATCGATCAAGGCCCGCGTCGGCCTTCACTGCCATCCGTGGATCGCGGTGAGTGGCCGCGCAGAGGGTTCGCACCACCGGGGTGCATTGCGTGAATCCCGAGGATTCGTTATGGTGAGAAAGATGCAAATAATTATCATCTAGATTGGCGCACGTCAAAGGAAGCCGTCTGGAATGCACCACGCTCAGGGAGAGGTACCGTGGACAACGGAACGTTCGCGCTTCGTCAACAGCTGCAACAGCTGTATCAGGATCATCACGGCTGGTTGTGCGAGCTGCTGCGCCGCAAGCTGGGCAACGCGGTGGACGCGGCGGACCTGGCCCACGATATCTACCTGCACCTGATGAACAAGGGCCAGGTGCCGACGGCGGAACAGTCGCGCTGCCACCTGACGCAGATCGCCAACGGCAAGGTCATCGACCTGTACCGCCGCCGCCAACGTGAAACCCGTTACCTCGAGGACCATGGCCTGCAGCCCGAGCCGCGGGTGCCGTCGGAAGAGGCGCGGGCGCTGGTGGTCGAGGCCCTGGGTGCGATCGACAGCGCCCTGCAACGGCATTCGCCCAAGGCCCGCCAGGCCCTGCTGCTGTGCCGGCTCGACGGCATGGCCCATCGCGCCATCGCCGCCGAGTTGCGGGTGTCGGTGTCCTCGGTCGAGAAGTACATCGCCGCCGGCGTGCGCACCTGCAGGCGCTACCGCATCGGCAGTGGCGCCTGAGCGTGGGCATTTCTTTTTGCGGGTTTGCCCGCCTCGTGCGGAATACAGGTTGAGAAGGACTGGCGGGCTGGGCGCCCAAGTGGCTGCCCGGCCTGCTCCTCGTGCTGAAAAGGAGCATTCATGAGTGTTGAACAAGGGGTGGCGGTGCAGCAGCCCGCCAAGGGGCCGGTCGCCGCAGTGCTGGCGCCGATTCGCGGGCGCTTGATCATCGCCGGGTTGCTCGCCGCGTTGGGCGCCATGCTCAGCCTGGCGCCCCTGGCCGCGATCGCCGAGGTCGCCCGGCTGGCGTTCGCCGAAGGGCAGGGCGTCGCGCAGGCCTGGCCGGTGATCGTGCTGGGGCTGGGCTGCCTGTTCGTCGGCATGGCCCTGATTTCGCTGGGCGACCTGGTGGCCCACCTGGCCGACAACCACATCACCGGCACGCTGCGCCTGGCGATCATCCGCCGCCTGGCACGGGTGCCGCTGGGCTGGTTCACCAGCCGCGCCTCCGGCGAGGTGAAGCAGGCCATGCAGGACGATATCGGCATCCTGCACAGCCTCACCGCGCACTTCTACACCACCCTCGGACGCAGCGCCGGGGCGGTGCTGGCGTCGATCGTCTACCTGTTCGCCATGGACTGGCGCATGGCACTGGTGTCGATGCTGCCGTTCCCGCTGTTCTTCCTGTTCTTCGCCCGTGCCCACCAGGCCAGCGCCCGCAACATGCAGGCGTTCGGCGCCGGCATGGGGCGGATCAACCAGGCGGTGGTCGAGTTCGTCAACGGCATCCCGGTGGTCAAGGCCTTCGGTGGCCAGCGCAAGGCCCATGGCAGCTACCGCGAGGCGGTGGACGCCTTCGCCGCGGCCTTCACCGACTTCACCCGGCCGCTGGTCAGCGCCATGGCCAATGCCAACGCGATGATCGCGCCGGTATCGGTACTGGGCGTGGTACTGGCGTTCGGCACGCTGTTCGTCGGCCTGGGCTGGATCACCCCGGTGCAGGTGCTGCCGTTCGCCCTGGTGGCGCCGGGCATCTGTGCGCCGCTGCTGTTGCTGGCCTATATCACCCACGACCTGAACAACGCCACCGGTGCCGCTCAGCGCGTGCAGGCGCTGCTGAATACGCCGGTGCTGGAGACCGACGGCCAGGGCGCCGGCAAGCTGCCGGCCGATGCACGCATCGAGGTGCAGGGCCTGGGCTATCACTACGACCCGCGCAATCCGGTGCTGAGCGAGGTGTCGTTCACCCTGGAACCGGGCACGGTAACAGCGGTGGTCGGCGCCTCGGGCGCCGGCAAGTCGACCCTGGCGCGCCTGCTGCTGCGCTTCTTCGATCCCAGTGCCGGGCGTATCACCCTGGGCGGCGTCGACCTGCGGCAGATCGACAGCGCGCAACTATACCGACGCATCGGCTTCGTCCTGCAGGACGTGCGCCTGATCCATGCCAGCGTGCACGAGAACATTGCCCTGGGCCGGCCTTCGGCGAGCCAGGAGCAGATCGAGGCGGCGGCGCGGATCGCCAATATCCACGAGCGCATCCTCGCCCAGCCGCGCGGCTACGACGCGGTGATCGGCGAGGACGTGCAGTTCTCCGGCGGCGAACTGCAACGGCTGAGCATTGCCCGCGCGGTGCTGCTCGACCCGCCGGTGCTGGTGCTCGACGAAGCCACTGCGGCGGCCGACGCCGAGAACGAAGTCAAGCTGCAACAGGCGCTGTCGCGCTTCGCCCAGGGGCGCACGCTGCTGGTGATCGCTCATCGCCTGGACACGGTGATGCACGCCGACCAGATCCTGGTGCTGGACCAGGGCACGGTCGCCGAGCGCGGCAATCACGACGAACTGCTGGCCCGTCGCGGCCTGTATGCCCGCTTGTGGGCCGCCGGCGGCTATGCGAAGACGCGGGCGACCGCGCAGGTGGAGGAGCACTGATCATGTTGGGGATTTTCGTTCGACTGCTCGGCGACGACGCCGTGTTCCTGCGCCGTTACATCCGCCTGGCGCTGGTGTATGGCGTGCTGTGCGGGCTGACCATCGTCACCCTGGTGCCGATCCTGCGTCACCTGCTGGGCAACCAGCTGGAGGCCGCCGGCCAGTGGCTGGCACTGCTGGCCCTGGGCGTGGTGGTGTGCTGGTACCTGCGGCGACGGGTGGAGAAGGCCGGCATCGCGGTGGGCATTGCCGTGCTGCGCGGTGGCCGCCAGCGCCTGGGCGAGCATGTCGGCACGCTGCCGGTGGGCTGGTTCAATGCCACCAACACCGCGCGCCTGAGCCATGTCACCACCCAGGGCATGATGGAGATCGCGCAACTGCCGGCCCATGTGTTCACGCCGCTGTTCACCGGGGTGGTGACGCCGCTGGTGATCCTCGTTGCGCTGTTGCTGGTCGACCTGCGCCTGGGCCTGGTGGCCCTGCTCAGCCTGCCGCTGCTGGCCTTGGTGATGCTTGCGACAATGCGCCTTGGCCAGCGCGCCGACCAGCGCTACCAGCGCGACACCGCGCAGACCAGCCAGCGCATGGTCGAGTTCGCCCAGGCGCAGTCGGTGCTGCGCGCCTTCAATGGCGAGCAGGGCGGCACGCGCTTCCTGGAGCAGGCCGTGGCCCAGCAACAACAGGCGGCGCGCAAGCTGATCCAGCTGTCTGCGTTGTCATCGGTGCTCAACGTCTGGGCGGTGCAGGCCAGCTTTGCCGCGTTGCTGGTGGTCGCCACGCTGTGGCTCGGCGAGCAGGCCGGCGCAGGCTTCGACAACGCAACGGTGATCGGCACTCTGGTCGCGCTGGTGCTGGCGACCCGTTTCATCGACCCGCTGCTGGACGTGGCCGGCTACAGCGAGGTGCTACGCGGCACCCGTGGCCAGCTGCAGGCGGTGGCCGAGCTGCTGGCCGTCAAGCCGCTGCCCGAGCCCGCCGCACCGCAGGCGCCGGTCGACGGTTCGGTGCAGCTGGAGCAGGTCGGATTCCGCTACGGCGACGACCAGCCCGAGGTGCTGCGCGAGGTCAGCCTGGACATCGCGCCCGGTAGCATGACAGCGCTGGTCGGCGCGTCGGGGTCGGGCAAGACTACCCTGGTGCGCCTGATCGCCCGTTTCTTCGACGTTACCCACGGCCGGGTCAAGGTTGGCGGGGTGGATGTGCGGCAGATGTCCGCCGAACAGCTGGCCGGGCAGATCAGCCAGATCTTCCAGGACGCCTACCTGTTCCAGGGCAGCATCGCCGACAACATCCGCCTGGGCAAACCCGACGCCAGCGAGGCCGAAGTGCTCGAAGCGGCGCGACTGGCCGGGGTGCAGGAGATCCTCGAACGCCTGCCCGAAGGTTTGCACACGCCGGTGGGCGAGGGCGGTGCACGTCTGTCCGGCGGCGAACGCCAGCGCATCTCGATTGCGCGGGCGCTGATCAAGGACGCGCCGATCCTGCTGATCGACGAGGCCACCGCGGCGCTGGACGCCGAGAACCAGGCGGCCATCGCCGAAGCGCTGGCGCGGTTGCGCGGCAAGCGCACGCTGATTGTCATTGCCCACCAGCTGTCGACGGTGGCCATGGCCGACCAGATCGTGGTGCTGGACGAAGGGCGCATCCGCGAACAGGGCGCCCATGCCCAGCTGGCTGCCGAAGGTGGCTTGTACGCGCACTTCCTCGAGCAGCGCCGGGCCGCCAAAGGCTGGCGCATCGGTGAGGCCGCAGGCGATGGAGTGACCGCTTGAGTCGGGTGCTGCTGCCAACGCTGTTGTTGCTCTTGTGTGGTGCTTCATTGATGGTCGGGGCCAGCCAGATGTCCTGGTCGGCCTTGCTGTCGGCCTCCGACGATGCCTGGCTGACCCTCACCGCCAGCCGCTTGCCACGCCTGGCGGCACTCGTGCTGACGGGTGTCGGCCTGTCGATCTGCGGGGTGATCCTGCAGCAGATCGTGCGTAATCGTTTCGTCGAACCCGCCACCTGTGGCGGGCTGGATGCGGCCAAGCTGGGCATCCTGGTGGCCCTGACCGTGCTGCCGGGAGCCGGGGCTACCGGGCGCATGCTGTTCGCCCTGGTCTTCTGCCTGCTGGCGAGCCTGGTGTACGTGGCGATCATCCGCCGCATCCGCTTCACCAACCTGGTGCTGGTGCCAGTGATCGGCCTGATGTACGGCAGCGTGCTCAGCGCCATTGCCGAGTTCTATGCCTATCGCCACAACATCCTGCAGAGCATGCAGGGCTGGCTGCTGGGTGACTTCTCGCGGGTGATCGAGGGCAACTACGAAATCATCTACCTGATCCTGCCGATCGTCGTGCTCACCTACCTCTACGCCCAGCGCTTTACCGTGCTGGGCATGGGCGAGGGCATGGCTACCAGCCTCGGCCTTAACTACGCGGCCACCGCGATCCTCGGTCTGGTGCTGGTAGCGGTGACCGTGTCGGCCACGGTGATCACCGTGGGCGCGATCCCCTTCGTCGGCCTGGTGGTGCCGAACCTGGTGGCGCTGCGCTACGGCGAGAACCTCAAGCGCACCTTGCCCATCGTCGCCATGTGCGGCGCGGCGTTGCTGCTGGCCTGCGACATACTTGGCCGGTTGTTGATCCACCCCTACGAAGTGCCCATCGGCCTGACCGCCGGCAGTGTCGGCGGTGTGCTGTTCCTGGTGCTGATCCTGTGGAAGTGCAAATGATGCGCCGCGCCGCCTGGTTGTTGCTGCCGGCCCTGGCGCTGGCGTTCCTGTTGCTGGGCTCGGGCCTGGACTTCAGCTACGTGATCCCCAAGCGCCTGGTGCGCCTGGGCGCGATCGTGGTGGCCGGGGTGTGCATCGCCTTGTCCTCGGTGATCTTCCAGACCCTGGCCGGCAACCGGGTGCTGACCCCAGCGATCATGGGCTACGAAGGCATCTACCTGTTGTTCCAGGCCGTGCTGGTGCTGTGGCTGGGCACCGGCAGCGTGGCGCTGCTCGGCGCGCAGGGCAACGCGTTGCTGTCGATCGCGTTGATGCTCGGTTACTCGTGGCTGCTGCAGCGCTGGCTGCTGCGCGAAGGGCGCGGGGATGTCTACCGCCTGCTACTGCTGGGGCTGGTGCTGACCATGGTGCTGGGCACCTTCACCCAGTTCATCCAGCTCAAGACCAGCCCGGGGGAATTCTCCATCCTGCAAGGCTTGGGTTATACCTCGTTCAACCGCGCCCAGCCGGCCCAGGTGCTGTACTCGGGCCTGCTGGTGGCGGCAGTGGCAGTGCTGGTGGCGCGCGGCACACGGGTGCTTGACGTGCTGGCGCTGGGTCGCGACCAAGCCATTGCCCTGGGCCTGGACCATGGGCGCTGCCTGCGCCTGCAGATGGCGCTGATCGCCGTGCTGGTAGCGGTGTCCACCAGCCTGGTGGGGCCAACCGCATTCATGGGGGTGTTCGTCGCCAACATCGCCTATGCCCTGGCGCGCAGCGCCCGGCACCAGGTGACCCTGCCACTGGCCTGCGCCGTGGCCATCGGCATGTTCCTGCTCGCCCAACTGCTGGTCGAGCATCTGTTCAACTACCGGACCAGCGTGAGCATCCTCGTCAACCTGGTGTGCGGCGCGTACTTCCTCGCGCTGATGGTCCGTACCCGAGGCACCCCATGATCACCCTCGAACACCTGCACAAGGCTTATGGCGACAAGACCGTGCTCGAAGACGTGAGCCTGACGTTCCCGGCCGGCCAGGTTACCTCGCTGATCGGCCCCAACGGCGCCGGCAAGAGCACCTTGCTGATGTGCATGGCTCGGCTGCTGCCGGCCAGCCGCGGGCGCATCCTGCTCGACGGCCTGGACATCGGCCGCATCGCCATCGCCGACTACGCCCGCCGCGTGGCCACCCTGCGCCAGGTACTGGACTTCAACCTGCGCCTGACCGTCGAGGAACTGGTCGCCTTCGGCCGCTTTCCCTACAGCCGCGGGCTGCTGACCGCCGACGACCACCAGGTAATCGACGAATCCCTGGATTTCCTGGGGCTGCAAGCGCTGCGCCGCGCCTACCTCGACGAACTCAGCGGCGGCCAGCGGCAGATGGCCTTCCTGGCCATGACCATCGCCCAGCGCACCGACCTGTTGCTGCTCGACGAGCCGCTGAACAACCTCGACATGAAGCACGCGGTGCAGATCATGCAGGCGATCCGCAGGCTCTGCGACGAGCAGGGGCGCACGGTGATCCTGGTGGTGCACGACATCAACTTTGCCGCCAACTATTCCGACCATATCGTCGCCATGAAGCAGAGCGCGGTGCACAGCCATGGGCCGGTCGCCGAGGTGGTCACCGAGGCCAACCTGCGCGCGCTGTTCGGCCTGGCGTTCGAGATCCTGCCGAGCGCGCACGGTTTCGTCTGCAACTACTTCAACCCATCACTATCGAGAGAGCTGGTATGAACGGAATCTGCAAGATACTGCTGGCCGCCGCCGTGGCGGCCACGTTGCCGGGCTGCGACCAGGCCCCGCCGGAGCAGGCGCGCGCCGCCAGCGCCGACTACGCCCCGGTGAAGGTCGAACACGCCCTGGGCACCACACTGGTCGAACACCAGCCGCAGCGCGTGGTGGCCTTCGACATGAGCGAGCTGGACACCCTCGACCAACTCGGCGCGCCGGTGGTAGGCATCGCCAAGGACTATGTCGCGGGCTTCCTGGCCAAGTACCGCGACGACCCCAAGGTGGCCGACGTCGGCACCACCATCCAGCCCAACCTTGAACGCCTGCATGCGCTCAAGCCCGACCTGATCCTGATCTCGCCGCTGCAGGCGCAGAGCTACCAGGAGCTGAGCCAGATCGCCCCGACGGTGCACTACGACATCGACATGGACAACCGCCAGGGCAATGTCATCGACACCGCCAAGCAGCACCTGCTGACTGTCGGGCACATTCTCGGCAAGGAAGACTTGGCCCGGGAAACCGCCGCGCGCATCGATGCCAAGGTGGCCCAGGTGCGCAAGGTGACCGACGGGCGCCCGGAAAAGGCGCTGGTGGTGCTGCACAACAACGGCGCGTTCACCGCCTACGGTGTGCGTTCGCGCTACGGCTTCATCTTCGACACCCTCGGGGTCAAGCCGGCCAGCGACGACATGCAGGCCGGCCTGCACGGCCAGCCGATCTCCAACGAGTTCATCCACCAGGCCGACCCGGACATCCTCTATGTGATCGACCGCACCGCGGTGATGGAGCGCCGGGCGGCGCTGGACCGCGAGACCCTGGACAACCCGCTGCTGCGCCAGACCAAGGCGTGGAAGAGTGGCCATGTGGTGTTCGTCGATCCGCAGACCTGGTACCTGTGCACCGCCAGCGTGACCTGCCTGGAGCGGGTGGCGGACGAGGTGGTGAAGGGGTATCAGCGCTGACTTCCTGAAAGGGGGCTGCTGCGCAGCCCATTCGCCGGCAAGCCGGCTCCCACGGAAACTGCAGCCAGGCGCGATTCCTGTGGGAGCCGGCTTGCCGGCGATGAGGCCGGTACAGATGTGAAACCGATAGTGGCCATTTGAGTGTAATTTCTGTTGAGGGATTCGCCGATTCGTACGGAATGACTAATGAGAAACATTACCATTCTGTCCCGAAAGGAATCCCTCATGCCTCCACTGCAACATCCCCAGGCCCCGAAACTGCCCCGCAGGGCCTTGCGCATGGCCGTGCTGCTGGGCATGGCCGCCATCGCCGGCAATGCCTTCGCGCAACCGCCACGCAGCACCACCTCGGCGCAGCAGCAGCCCCCCGATGTGAAGGAAGAGGGCCTGACCCTGCCGGAAACCCTGGTGCAGGAAACCCGTGACGCCCTCGGTGCCCCGCCACCGGAATATGCCGGGGGCCAGGTCGGCTCGGGCAGCCGGGTAGGGCTGATGGGCAACAAGGACTTCAGCGAAACCCCGTTCAACGCCATCAGCTACACCAAGGAATACATCGAGAACCGCCAGGCCCAGGACATCGGCGCGGTGATCGGTGCCACCGATCCTTCGGTCTATGTGCCGAGCAAGCGCGGCATCTTCGAGACCTTCTTCATTCGCGGCCTGTACAGTACCGGCAACGACATTACCTTCAACGGCCTGCCGAGCATGGCGCCGAACATGCGCGGCTCCACCGAGCTTGCCGAGCGCATCGAAGTGCTCAAGGGCCCGTCGGCGCTGCTCAACGGCATGCCGCCAGACGGCAGCGTCGGCGGCAGCATCAATATCGTGCCCAAGCGTGCCGGCGACGAGCCCCTGGCCCGGTTGACCGCCTCCTACGAGTCCGATGGCCTGGCTGGCATGCATGCCGATATCGGCCGCCGCTTCGGCGACCAGAAGCAGTTCGGCGTGCGCTTCAATGGCGTCTACCGCGACGGCGACACCCCGGTGGACGACCAGCAGCACCGCATGCAGCTGTCGTCCCTGGCCCTGGACTGGCGCGGCGAGCGGGCGAGGGCGTCGCTGGACTACTACCACCAGCGCGAACGCATGGACGGGGTCAACTATTTCGGCATCGCCTCGATCAGCCCCGGCGTGACCCACCTGCCCAAGGCCAAGAAGGGCGATCACTCGCTGGCACCGGAGTGGGGCTACACCGTCAACGACACCGACACCGTGGTGCTGCGCGGCGAGTACGACCTCAACGACTCGCTCACCGCGTTCGCCGGCTGGGGCCATCGGGAAGGGGGCTACAACGCGCTGATGACCAGCGGCATGCTGCTCAATGATGCTGGCGACATCTCTGCTACACCGATCCGCTCTGCCCGCGATGGCGAGCAGAAGTCCGGCGAGGTCGGCCTGCGCGGGCGCTTCGCCACCGGCCCGGTCGACCATGCCTGGTCGCTGGCGGCCACCCGCTACGACTCCGAGAACAGTTTCAAGGACAAGCGCCTGTCGTCGAACATCCGCACCAACTATTACAACCTGGACTATGGCCCGCGCCCGGAGATCGGCGAGTACGGCAATGTCACCTCGCGTATGCGCGCCCGGCTGAGCAGCGAAGCCTTGCTCGACACGATGTCGTTCCTCGATGACAAGGTGCAGTGGACCGTCGGTGCACGCCACCAGAACGTGCGCGCGTCGAACTACAACGGCAACCACCAGCGTACTTCCAAGCCCTACGATGAAAGCCGGGTTTCGCCGGCCACAGCCTTGCTGGTAAAGGTCACCGACGAGCTGTCGCTGTACGGCAACTACATCGAAGGCCTGAGCCAGGGCGGCATCGCCCCGGACAACGCGCGCAACGCCGGCGCGATCATGGCGCCGTACCAGACCAAGCAGTACGAACTGGGCGCCAAGCTCGACCTGGGCACCTTCGCGCACACGGTCAGTGTCTACCAGGTGAAAAAGCCCAGCGCCTATACCGATCCGCTCACGCAGATCTACGGCGTGTACGGCGAGCAGCGCAACCGTGGCCTGGAGTGGTCGTTCTTCGGCGAGCTCGAACCGGGCCTGCGCCTGCTGGGCGGTGCGTCCTACACCAAGGCTGAGCTGACCCAATCGATACGCAAGGAAAACGAAGGCAACCAGGCCACCGGCGTGCCCAAGGTGCTGGCCAAGCTCGGCGTCGAGTACGACCTGCGCGAGATGCCCGGGCTGACCCTGACCGGCAACGCCAACTATGCCGGCCGGCGCTACGCCACCGATGCCAACAACCTGTCGCTGCCGTCCTACACGATTTTCGATCTCGGGGCCCGGTATACCCTGAAGGTCTCGGACAAGCCGGTCACCTTGCGTGCCACCGTGCAGAACGTCACCAACAAGGCCTACTGGATCGGCTCGTGGAACGGCGGCGACGGCAGCGGCCTGTCCGGAGGGCTGGGCACGCCGCGGTCGTTGTTGTTCTCCACCTCGGTGGATTTCTAGCCAACCCCACACTGGCTGCGTGAGAGCGGCGGCGAGCCGATGCGACTTGCCCCGCGACCACCAGCGCAGCCGGTGCCAGACTCACAGCGCATCCGGAAACTCCTCGCGCAGGCTGCCACCCAGCCAATCCATGAACCACAACGCATCGGCACTCGGCGGCTGAGTCGGCGTCAGCAACTGGTAGCTCTCCAGCGCCACGGCCTGTTCCACGCAACGCACCAGGCTGCCTTCGCGCAGTTCACGTCCGACCAGCACTTCGGTGGCCAGGGCGATGCCGTGGCCGCGCTGGGCCAGGTTCAGCACGATATCGTTGCTGATATGCGAGGTATCGGCCTTGACCCGCACCCTGAGGCCATTGGCCGCGAACCAGCTGTTCCACCAGGTGCCGTCATCGACATGGATCAGCCGCAAGGCGGGCAGGTCGGCAGCGCTCAGCCCTGCGGGCAACTGCGCCAGGTAGCTCGGCGCGCATACCGCGAACACCTTCGGGCGGATCAACACCTCGCGTACACCGTTCAGCTCACCCGGCAGGCCGAAGGCGATGCCCAGGTCCGCCTGGCGGGCATCCACGCTGGTGAACGTGGCATTGGGCTCGATGGCGATCCTCAGGTCCGGGCGCAGGCTGCGCAAGGTGTCGATGCGCGGTGTCAGCCAGCGTGAGGCGAACGCCGGCACGCAGAGGATCCGTAGCCAGCGCTCGTCTCCCCGTTGCGCCAGGCGTGCACCGGCATCGGCAAGGATCTGCAGTGCTTCGGCTGCGGCCTTGTAGTAATGGGCGCCGGGCAGGGTGAGGGTCACGCCGCGGGGGGAGCGCTCGAGCAGGCGCACGCCCAGCCAGGCCTCGAGGTTCTTCACATGCCGACCGATCGCCGGCTGGGTCACGTGCAACGCCTGGGAGGCCGCGACATAACTACCCAGGCGGGCGGCGGCCTCGAAAGCACGCACGGCGTTGAGCGGGGGCAGTCGGTCTTCGGCCATGGGCACTCTCCTGGCTGTTAGTTTTTTTAATAGTGAAGGCAAATTTATTGTGCTTTTCCCGCCCGCTCAAGTTGTCGACACTCGGGACGGCGTATTTCCGCGCTTTACGAGGAGCCCTCCGATGCGGCCAACAACAATAAATAAGTCGTTCAACGGTCTTTCCATCCTGGCCCTGACGCTCGCCGCCCTGGCCGGTGCGGCGCAGGCGGCCGACAACAAGGGGGCCTGCGGCGTGCCAGAGCTTGAACCCTGCCCGCAGCCCTTCGACAAGGTGCTGCCGGCTGCCAGGGATATGCTCACCTGGGACCAGGACACCCGGGTCGTGGGCTTTCGCAACACCTACCGCCTCTACGGTGGCGATGTCTTCGCCCCGAACGGCGCCACGCCATTTCCCTTGCCGCCGGCCAGCCACACGCTGACTGACGTGCAGTATCAGTTGGGCGGCAAGACGCACAACCTGGCGCAATACCTGGCCAACCAGAGCGTGACCGGCCTGCTGGTGCTCAAGGACGGCAAGATCGCCTACGAGTACTACGGCAAGGGCAACACGCCGCAGACCTTGTGGACGTCCCGCTCGGTGGCCAAGTCGGTGGTCAGCGTGCTGGTCGGCATCGCTGTCAAGGAAGGCAAGATCCAGTCGCTGGACGACAGAATCAGCCGCTATGTTCCCGAACTGGAGGGTTCCGAATGGCAGGACGTAACCTTGCACCAGCTGTTGCAACACACCTCGGGCGTAATCTGGGACGAGAACTACGCCTCCAAGGATTCGGACTTTTCGCACATGACCCAGTGCGAGGCCACCGCCGATCCCTATCACTGCGTGCTCGAACTGGTGAGGTCGGTCAAGCGCAAGCCCGGGGTCAAGCCGGGTGAGGTCTGGTCGTACAACACCGGTGGCGCCTGGCTGGTCGGTCGGGTGCTGGAGAATGCCACCGGCATGACCATTGCCAAGTACCTGCAGAGCCGCGTGTGGAGCCGCTACGGCATGCAACAGGCCGGGGTCTGGCATGCGCTGGTGCCCGGCAAGGTGGACATGGGCGGCCACGGCTTCAATGCCACGTTGCGTGACTGGGGGCGGTTCGGCCAGTTCGTGCTGAGTGGCGGACAATTGCCAACGGGCGACAAGCTGCTCCCGGACGACTGGATCGCGCGCTCCACCCACTGGACCCAGGCCAAGGGCTCAGTGACGGCCGCCGCACCCAAGGGTCAGTACGGCTACCAGTGGTGGTACAACGCGCCGGCCCCAGACAGCGATGCCGAACCCAAGCGCACCGCCACCAGCGGCCAGACGTTCTGGGCGCTGGGCATCTTCGGCCAGAGCATCGCCATCAACCCGGCGGAGCGTCTGGTAGTGGTGCAGTGGTCGACCTGGAAGAACGCCGAGAGCCCCGGCTCGCTGTATGACGAGCAGGCGGTATTCGTCAACGCGGTGGGCAAGGCGTTGAGCCTGTAGCGCCGGGCGAGAGCAGGGCGCTGGAAAGCGCCTGCCCAATCACACGCGAAACCGCGACACGCTCGCCTGCATGCCCTGGGCAATCTCGCCCAGGCGTTGCGCCGCCGAGGCCAGCTGCCGCGTGGTGTCGGTACTGTCCCGCGACATGCGGGCGATCAGCTCGACCTGCTGGGCGACATCCTGGCTGGCCCGGGTCTGCTCACCGATGGTCTGCGAGATTTCTTCGACCACCGACGCGGCGCGGCGGGCGCCTTCACGAATCTGCTGGATCGAGTCGCCGGCCTGGGTGGCCAGCTCCACGCCGGCGCGGACCCGGGTGACACCGGTCTGCATGCTGTCGACGGCGTTGCCCGTGCTTTGCCGGATACGTTCGATCATGCCGGTGATCTCCCGGGTCGATTGCGCCGTGCGCCCGGCCAGGCCCCGCACTTCGTCGGCGACCACGGCAAACCCGCGCCCGGCCTCGCCGGCACGGGCGGCTTCGATGGCCGCGTTCAAGGCCAGCAGGTTGGTCTGCTCGGCGATGGTGTTGATCACCTGGATGATCGAATGGATTTCTTCTGAGCTTTGCCCCAGCACAGTGATAGTTTCAGAGGAACGGTTGACCGCTTCGTCGATCCCCTGCATGCCGCCAACCACGTTGAGGATGACCTCGCCGCCGTCGCTGGCCAGGCGCTCGGACTGCCCGGAGATGGCCTGCGCATCGCGGGCGTGGTCGGCGATCCGCGCCAGGCTGGCGATCATCTGCTCGGTGGCCGAGGCCATGCTCACGGCGCTGTCGGACTGCTGGCTGGTACGCTGCACCAGGCTACTGGAGGCCTGGCCCAGTTCATCGGCCACTTCGCGCAGCAGCAGGTTCTCTTCATGGATGGCCTTGATCATATTGCCCAGGCTGTCACGCATGTCCGCCAGCGAACGCAACAGATGCCCGGTTTCGTCACGGTCGTGGACCTCGATCGCGGTGGTGAGGTCGCCCTGGGCGATACGCTCGGCAACCGCCATGGTCTGGCTCAATGGCCGCAGGATCGAGCGCAGCAGCAGGAAGGTGCACAGCACCAATGCCAGGGTCGCCAGGATCATCCCGGCCACCAGCACGCTGATGCCCTGATGCAGGGTGGCGGTGCTCTGTTCGCGGCTCTTGTCGGCATTGCCGGCGATCAAGTCGCTGAGGGTGCTGTTGCGCTGCTCCAGCTCCTTGAAGGCGGCGACGAAGGCCGGTAGCTGCGCCTGGGCCTGTTCAGGCGACTGCAATGCCAACTGAATGATCGAGGTGGCGCTGGCGATGTAGTGGTCGAGGAGGGGGCCCAGGTCGTTGATGGCCTGGTGCAGGTCAGTGTCCAGAGGCAGTTCCAGGTTGCTTTGCACGACGCTGCGGAACCACTTGGCGTGCTCGTCGAGGTCGGCCAGCACCTGGTTGGCGGTGTCGGTATCGCCCGGCTTGACCAGCAGGGCGGCCAGCACATCGGCGCGCAGCGCATCGTGCATCATGTCGCCTTCCATATGATTGCGCAGGGCCGCCATGCTGGCCTCGCTACGTTGCAACGCCTGGTTCTGGTCATGCTCGGCGAGCAGGCCGCTACCGCCGAGCAACAGGGCGGCGAGGATGCTGACCAGACCGAACCCGATGGTTTTCTGGCGAATGTCCATTTTCGAACAGGCTCCGTGGGGTGGGTTTGGTGAGCATAGATGGTTGGAGGTATTTCGCTGGCCGGAACAGGTCTGTGGAGGAGGGTAGGCAGTAGGCTCATGTCACGGCTTCAGAATTTCCTGATTCATGCATATAACTCAACTAAATGTTTATTTAGTTGAGTTATGCTTTATGGTTATTAAAAGCTGAGCAGGGCGCAGGGACGTGTTGCAGGAGTCTATCAAGCGTGTGAAGTTTTCGCCCAACTCGCTTACCTTGGCAAAAACATCAAAGGAATGAGACACCTTCATGCGTCGATTCGCCGTGTTACCGCTGTTGCTTGCCCCCATGATCGCCTGGGGCGATTGCACGCAGCACCTGCAAACCTGGGCCCAGGACCTGCATCCAACCTTGGAGCTCGCCACCGAGTTTGTGGTCTGCAAGGTCAATCCCGCAGACGCCAGTCAGGTGCTGGCAGTCTTGCCTTTGATGGTGAACGTCGATGAATACGGGCAAGGCGATTACGGCCTGGATGTGCTGGTGGCCGATGCCGTCAGCGGCAAGGTCATAGCCCACAGTTACCAGGAGGCTGCGATCGCTTCCGACGCGGTGCGGTTTTCAGGCCTGACGCTGGACACCGCACGTTACCAGGTCGCGCCCGGACTGCGGGCATTTGGCGTGCGCATCAGTCATACAGGCTCGTCACGGGTCAATCCGTTCGGCAGCGAAACCCTGAATCTCTACGTAACCGACGGTTCGCAGTTGCGGCAGATCATGGGGCAGTTGGTGGTCAGCGAGAGCAATGGCGAATGGGACGGTGTCTGCGCCGGTGAATTCGGCGAGACGAAGCGGACCCTGGCGATTGGCAAACCTGGCAAGGATGGATTCAGCCGATTGCGGGTTACCGAGGTTTCGACTGGCAGGCAGGCCGTTCTCAAGGGCGAGGATGACTGTGAAGAAATGGAGGTCAAGTCGAGGACAAAGACGTTCAGCCTGGATTATGACGGCGGTCGGTATGGAGTACCGAAGGAATTGACGTACCAGTGAGCTGGACTGGCAATGGGGCTTTGATGGAGGCTGAAATCTGGCCTCCCTTGTCAGGCCCCCGAAAAAATGCGCCTTCCGCAACCACCTGAATGTGATGGTGTTTTTTTCGCATCTGCCAATAGATGCGCTTTTTTCGAAGGTTAATAAGCAAGAAAGCGCGTTTTCTGGCGGGTAAACAAAAAAGGCGCATTTATTGGCGGGTAAAGGTAACGATCAGCTCTAGCGAGCCTGATACACAGCTTGTGTCATCCAATCTTGAACCCCGACTCAGATCAGGGGAGGAAGGATGGCGCGGGCTCATCCTCAAGCTGGCAGATAGAATACCAGCTACAAACCCGATCTGGACGGGAACTCCGGGATCATTCGGCTCCAAGCCGACGCTACCGTCAATCCCAGAGAATATGCCAGGAGGCTTGTCCGTACAAGCGGACGCTGTAGCTATGAGCCTGGCCTACGCGTCTATTCATTAGGCATTAGCGCCAGCACATAAAGTTCTTGAGACGGCTTGCTGCATTATGACTGTACAACTCAACAGAGCCTCTTTTGCTTACATCCACCCAGGAAGCTCACCGACGAGGATTCGGCTCGGCCTGACGTCTTGACAGTGCCTTACTGATCTCTGAAAGGGTGTCGATCATAAACCCACCTAGCAAGGCGCATGCCGCTTTAGATTGGCAGCGCAAATCACAATTATAGTAAAAGAAAGAGATTGTAAGTGTTTGATTTGCGTAGAGGTTTTGTGCGAAACAATTTAATTGTGTTCCGTAAAGCCCAAGTAGCCAATTAATGCGAAAGCCGTTGTGAAAAAATACAAAAAATATGCTCCCAGGTCTTAAGCAATTGATTACCAAGGCATGACACACTGTAAGGTGCGATGAGGGGTCGTCGATTTACAATATAGCTAATAATATATTGCCTGAAGTATTACATTGGATTTTTCAGCCTTATATGATTGACTTCATACAATCAGCTTGGTATTGCTTTGCAGTGTCAATCGCGCTGAACTGCAAGCCGAGGAAGAGATGCGGGAGATACTACAAAAGGGCCAGCTGGTTGTTTTTGAGGGCAAGCGCTGCAAGATCGTAAGCTTCGATAAAACTAACGGCGTACTCGTCCAGGACAGAAGTGACGGTTCCTTTTCCTACGCATCACCTGAACAACTCACTGCGGTAGAGGAATCTGACAAAACTGATGAACTGAAGAAAAATTTGCATGCACTTTGGTTTGACGACTCTAGGGTAACGCCTGAACAACGCACGCTTGCCTCTAAGCGTGAGACGGCCTTCATCGCGTATCGCAGCAAAGAGCTCTCGCGAGTTGAAGCAGCGTTGTCAGTCGGCATGTCCGTGTCTCAGTTTAATCGAAAGCTAAAACAATATCGCCCCGAGTACGGTGCGATTTCAATTCTGGCCATCCCTCGTGGACGCAAGAAAGGTACGCGCCTTCTATCTGGAGAAGTAGAGGCTATCATAGATTTTTGTATCCAAACGTACTACCAAGGGACAGGTGCGACCTTAGAAAATGTTTACCAGCAGATTGATACAAAGTGCACGCTAAGTGGTTTGCCTACTCCGTCAAGAAACGCTGTTTCTAAACGTTTCTACGAGATTCCAGCTTTCGATAGATGCCGAATGAAGTACGGCCTAGAGAAGGCCAAGCAAAAATTCGGAATGAAAACTCGCTCCAAGAAAGTATTGCATGCACTAGACTTTGTTCAAATTGATCACACAATGGTGGATTGTTTTATTCTAGATGATGCGCGCGTCCCTCTAATGAGGCCATGGATTACCATGCTCATAGACTTGCGTACGCGTGTGGTTTTAGGTTATTACATATCTCTATGTCCGCCTAGTGCAATCAGCTGCGCTATGGCGCTTGTTAATGCAGTATTCCCAAAAACAAAGGCGCTACTTGAATTTAATGATCCCGATATCTTGTACATATGCTACGGATTGATGAAGGTTATTCATTCGGATAATGCCAGTGAGTTCAAAAGCGAGATTTTTGAAGCTGCATGTACAGCTTATGGTATTGATGCGGTCTTGCGTCCATTAGGCGCGAAGCACTTTGGCGGGCATATCGAACGACTCATCGGCACCTTCATGGGAAAGGTACATTTTTTACGAGGATCAACGCAGTCCAACGTTGTGAAAAGGGGAGAGATTGATCCGGCAACTCAGGCCACGAGGACGCTGGATGAATTCGAGCTATGGTTCGCTAGAAGTACTAGCATATACCATGATACGGAGCATAGGGCTCTTGAAGGGCGAACTCCTTTTGAGGTATGGATAGAGGACATGACTACGCCAAGCGGGCAAGACATTATGCCTCCCACGCCCGTAGACCCGAGAACATTTGCTTTAGATTTTTACCCAGAAGACCACAGGGTTGTATCTCCTAAAGGCATACTGTTCAAAGGAAAATATTACGACGATCAGATTCTTCGGGATATGGTGCGCGAGACAGTTTATTTCAAATATGATCCCAGAGACCTAAGTCGCTTATTCCTTAAGGTTAATGGCTTTTATCACGATATCGTTCAATGTGATTTGATGGGGCCAGCTATGAGCGAAAATCAATACATACTGCGGGCTCCCGAAAAGCGTAGAAAGTCCGGAGCGGTGCGATCTGAGCGCAGTCATCGTCTACGTGAAAAAAACAACGAACAAGATATCGAAACCGCCAAGGAAACCAAACGCGCTCGCAAGAAACGGAATGCTGACGCAAAGCATGCCAAGAAAACCCAGGACGTCATAGGGGCACCCGCAGCGCCAGAGGCATCAAGTCCGGCAGTCAAGGAAATCGATCCAAACCGACCACGTCGTAAACTTCGCTGGGAGGATTGATATGGCAGGTGAGCATTTAGACCCTTCTCGTAGGCACCTGCTAGATCTGCCAGTGATTGAAAGGATTGCCGTGATTAAGAAGGATCTATGGGTGCATCATTCTCAATATGACCAAATCGAATTCATCATGAAAATGATGATGAGTTATCATGGCAATCAAATCTCAGCTGAATGCTTGGCCGTTTTGGGCCCAACGGGAGCAGGCAAAACTAGCTTCCTTGAGGCCAGAAGGCGCTCCGGTGATAGCTGGGCGCATAAACTCATTTATTTCGATGTCAAGCCAGAGATCGGGTACCGGAAATTCGTTGCCCAACTGTTCGAGGCTGTGGGGGAGCCAAGGCATGCGGATGCCGCAGTACGAGGTACTTTTAGCTATGAAAATTTTGCGGAAATTTTAAGGCTGAAAGGAAAATGTGGCTTGGCATTCGATGACTTTCATGGTCTAGGGAAGAATAAGCGCGACCAGCTTGATCTAATTTTGGGTTTAATCAGGGGACTTACTGCAAAGCCTTGCAGTCTATCCATTTTTGGGTTTGGCCTTCCTGGTGCGGAAAACCTATTTAAGAACGAAGACCAGCTAGCTAGGCGGGTTGAAAGGATCAAACTTGATCCGTGGCAGGAGAAGGATCCAGAGTTGTTGGATTTTCTGGATATGCTCGAACAGCTATATCCCTTGCGGGAGCGCTCTTACCTCACGGATCCAACAATAGTCCGTACCCTGCACGAACATTCAATGGGGGTTATAGGAATCATGATCAACCTATTGAAAAGTGCAGCGTGCTACGGCATTGTCACAGGGATTGAAAAAATCACTGTCGAGAACATAAAACTTGGCCACAAAGCTGCATCGGGCTGGGTACGTTACCTAGGTGACTCTTACTTAGAGTCGCCTGTATGAATCAGATTGCATACGTCCCCAACATAGTTCAGGATGTCGCCGAAACCGAAATTGCCATGGCTATCTCACACAAACTGCGGGACGGTGCTGGAGGAAGGGTCTGCCTTCATGGTGAAACTCTGAGCGGGATAACCACGGTTCTGTATCGCCTGTGCCGATCTCGGTTAACTGGGCTAAACTCTCCATGGCTGCTTAGGATGACACCAATACCTCATCTGTTAGGTGTCAGAGCTGCATTGCTCCACGCTATGCGGCTACCTAATGAAAGTGTCATGTGGAAAAATACAACGGTCATCCCTCGCTTCCTAAGTGAGTACCTGATGCACTCCACAATCAAAGTAATGCTAATTGACGATATTCACCTGATCCAGAAGCTCGGAAAATTGGAAAGGTCTGTATTTATAAGTATTATGCAGGCAATGATGGAGCCTCCTTACTCTGTAATTTTTGTACTGGCTGGAAATTTTTCTATTTTTCAACCCAAGGTCGTTGGCTGGAGTAATTTTGAGCTAGAGCCTCTACACTCCATCAAGAAATTTGGATCTTCGAAGTATGTTCAAGCGTTCTCCAATGCATTTTTGGCGGAGAAGGCCGTGTCCATGCCGAACTTGGTACCTTATCCGTTGATGCCCATAGATGACGCAAGCACCATCTTGAACCTGACCAAGGGGTATATCGGAGAGGTGGTCGCCTTTTTGTCCATCTTTGCTCGCGAATACCAAGGTGCTGAATGTTGGGCGGTTGGTGTGAATGCTTTCAGTAGGGCGAGGAGTCGCTATAGGCCACGTAATGGTTAAGAACGTGAAGCGGCCCGCGCAAGACGAGACATTTTCGTCATGGCTCTATAGGGTTTGCATGACGCGCTCAGCCTCTGATTACAACGCATTCACTATGGCTTTAAAAGCCATGATTACTCGGGAAAGCCGCGCCCCTGAGACGGTGCTGGCTAGCCAAGAGTCTGACCAATGGCGCTGGGAGTCCACTGATATTGACTACGACATGGATCTGATTCGTGAGGTCATCGGTAGATATCTCTCCAGTTTCGATGTTAAGCAGGACTATTTTGCATCAACCTTCAGCTTGGTCGTGCCGCACGCCATGCGAAACCATTATTGTCCTGAATGCTTGAGGGAGGACATCACTGCAATCGAATTTCCATGCTGGCGCAAGGCATGGACTTACTGCATGACAGCATATTGTTATCAGCACAAGCGCTTGTTGGTAACGATGCGATCTGGCCCAAGCACGTATGATCGGGCATGGCAGGCGTTCAAGGAGGAGGCGTCCGACTCCCCATCGAATGCTTTCAGGATGATGCGTGACCGCCTTGCGATTCGGGTTCAGCGCTGGTATTTCAGGCGGCCGAGCTTCAACACCTTGGGCCTTGAGAACACTCAGAGCACCAAGGCCCTGTTTGACCTCACCTACTCACTATTGCTGAAACAAAGAACCCGGTTCGAAGGAGGAGGATATGCTTGCGCACTGGCACGTGAGAATAGAGGCCAGGTAATCCCAAAAAGCATGCCCTTGACTGAGCGCATCCAAACAGGAATGAGCATCTCAAGCCCGCTCCAGCGATCCTATGCGTTGATTCTCACAGGAATGACTCTCGGCCTTATTCTGCCATCACAGATAACCAGATTTGTCGGGTTGGCGAAGCAGTCCGGCGTCCCCTGGCCAAGCACTCCGTTTGTGATAGGCAAAATGGCCATCCTTTATTCCAATCGGGAAGAATACCTGGAGCTGAGAAAGCTTTATTCCGCTACTCCCCCTGACCTCATTGCTCGATGTGCCGAATTTTTCCGAGGGCTTGAGCATGCTGTGTACTCGTTGCGAGATGAATATTCTTCCCAGGATCGTCTGTGGTTGGAGAGCGGAGCTCCGCATAAGCGCTGGTTGGTTTTCCCAGACCTCTGAGGCGAAGTTTTTCCTGCGTTCTCATTGTGTAGAAGGACGGGGCCTGCACCGTTCGAGAAAGGGGATTCACTACGAGCTTTGGAACATAGATACCGATGGCCGTCAGGATCTACCTTCAACAGATTTTTTCAAATGTCGGCTAACCGTCTGTCTGCTGACACCCAGCTGTCGAGCCACAGCAGACTGGCTGAGGCCCTGCCCGATGAGTTCCCGGATCTGAGAACTAAGCTCTTCCGCCGCAGCGGGTACTGGGTGAAGTACATCGGAAGGGCTGGATGGGATTTCAGTAGTCAGCAAGCCGGCTGAGGCCAGGTCACCCGTAAGGTGGTCAAGAACCTCCTGTGGGGTTTGACGCCGTTCTGCGGCATACGCCAGAACCAAAAGGGAGAGGGGATCGATCCCGAGGGCGCATGCAATGCTATGGCTCACGTCAACCGTGACTGAATGCTCACCCGCTTCAAGCCGGCTGATGTAGGAGCGGTCAGCCGCCTTGCCCAGCGCATCCTGGGACGATTCATGACGTGTGCGCAGGAATTTGAGGGTCGAGCCGTAGGCAGAGCGAAGCGACATGAGCGTTTCCGTTCAAATCGAACGATATGCTGAATTTGCTTTGTCACACGCAAGTGCATATATTCACCATCGTGGTCAGGTGGCTTGCTCCTCGCAATCGCACCACCCAGCTACACCCGTCATCGCAATTGATGCGTAAACCGAATTTAAGCACTGAGGAACTGGACGCCGGGCATCTTTTCGGTGAACCGGCACCCAATCTCTACCCTGGTAGCAAGGCCTAAAGCACTCACCACCCATGAAAGTCCTCATCTACTCAGACCTGCACAACGAATTCGACCGCTTCATCCCCCCAGATGTGTCGGCGGATGTGGTCGTGCTCGCCGGCGACATCGATCTCCAAGCACGAGGTGTTTTGTGGGCAAACGAGACCTTCAGAGCTCCAGTCGTGTACTGCGCTGGGAATCATGAGTGCTACAAGGGGCATATCGATCGAACAATAGAGAAAATGCGAGCGGCAGCGGCACCTCACGTTCACGTGCTAGAAAACGAGTCGTGGGTCTTCGGGAATGTCAGATTCCTGGTCGGTACTGCATGGACGGACTTTTCGGCCACGGGGGATACGGTCGCCGCATCCATCACCTGCGGTCGGGTGATGAACGACTTCAAAATGATCAGGGCCGACTCGAATTATCGGCGCTTGCGGCCGGCCGACCTCATTGCCAAGAACCACGCCGCGCGGGAGTTTCTTAGCCAGGAGCTGAGCCGGCCATTCACGGGGAAAACATTTGTCGTCACTCACCATGCCCCAATGGCTGAGGTAGCGGGCGATGAGCACGATGGGCATGTCAGCGCTGCGTACTACAACAGGTGGCACTCCTTGGTGGAACAGGCCGACTTCTGGGCGTTCGGCCATACCCATTTCTCCGTCGACACTGTCCTGGGTGGGTGCCGCTTGATCTCGAACCAGCGCGGGTATCCTCGGGAAGAATGTGGATTCGACCCGTACAAAATCATTGAAATTAACTGAGGAATAGCGAAAGCGTGAATGCCTGTGAACAGACCGGACTCCCAATGCGGGTTGTGCGGGCGAGTGGTATCGAGTGGGGTATCACCATCGATGCGTATTTAATGAACGCTGCTCGGGTGGGTGATCGCTACACGGCTCTCGTCTACGGTGATCAGTCCGGTGCGATCAGTAATGGCATGACCGTCGTTACCCCGCCGGTTCGTGCTGTCGAGCAACGCGGGGGATTCACGCTGATGCGGAGTTTGGGAGGCAATGATCACTACGTAATCGTCTCCGAGCTTCCGGAGTCTGATGACGCGGAGGCCTGAGTCCATTTTATCGCTGGGCAAACAAGCCCAGGATAGGGAGAGTCAGGTCATAGCCAGTCGAGCACCTCGTTGCTGATCTGATTTGGTCGCGATCTAACTTTTTGGCAGTAAACCATGTATTTCCGTCATGGGGAGGGCACCTGCCTGCTCGCCAGCCCCCCAACATGACCAAATTAACCCAGTACAAACATTGTGGAGCATTTAAGGAAAGGTATGTCCGATCTCAAGAAGATGACGCTCACTGTCAAGAATTTCCACCTCCAGGCGAGCGGTGACCTTGACGCGCTGTATACCCAAGTTCGGTGTGAGGATGACCAAGGTAATACATTCCACTTCAAAGAAGTGGTGATGCTAGCTTACCTCAAGCGGCACGGTGCGATGGTGACTGATGCTCCGCGCACTTGGTTCTATAAGCATGTAGGCAAGAAATCGATTGTTCTGGTTGCATTCGAAAAGAGCAATGGGAAGGTAGAGTATGACCTTGATCATATGCGGCTGGTAGCCAGATCGACCGTTTTAAAGGGAATTGTGTTTGGGGTGGGATCCATTCCGGCCGGCTTGATTGCTGCGACGGCAACGTTCGGTCTCGGCTTGTTGATCATTCCTTTAGGCCTATTTTACGGTTATAGAAATATTTTCAAATTGCCGAAGATGCTGCGTCACAAGACCTTGGTAAACGATCTAGCCTCATATGATATTGTCGTAAAATAGTGGGGCGTGCTCTAACCCACTAAGTGCTACTGATCAATAAGGGAAAACGACATGATCGCGGCGGTAATCTTTGACCTTTTTGGTACGTTGGTTGAAATCCAGAACCGCCAGAATCCCTATCGACAGCTGCTCAGGATAGGAGTGCAACAGGGCCGGGCCGCGTCTCCGATTGACCTGCGCTCGATCATGGCCATCAATGGCGGCCTTAGAGAGGCCGCTGATTTTCTGGGGATCCAGGTGTCCCGAACGCAGTTGGCCAACCTCCAGAGCTGCCTCGACGTTGAGCTCCAGTCCATTAGGCCTTTCGATGACGCAATGCCTGCCATCGGTCTTCTCCGTCAGCATCAAATCAAAATTGCTTTGTGCTCAAATCTGGCGGGGCCCTATTGCTCAATCGCTAGGAAGCTTTTCCCCGATCTCGATGGCTATGCACTGAGTGCTGAGTTAAACCTGCTAAAGCCAGATCCGGCGATATATCGGAGTGTCTGCGACATGCTTGATGTTCTTCCGGGTCAGGTACCCGGGGTGAGCGATGCGCAGGTATTGATGATCGGCGATTCAAAGCGCTGCGATGAGCATGGGCCACGTGCTGTAGGTATCATAGGTCATTTCTTGGATAGAAAAGAAGGAGGGAGTATCAAGGATTTACTCTCGTTCGCCCAGAGCATCACAGCTAGCAACCCTTGATTGAGAGTATTGCCCCCATCAACTCTCTGAGAAGTTGTAACGTAAGCTTTCCGGTTGTTTGAGGGAATGGATGGCGGCACAGCTGCGATCAAGGTCAGACGAGCCCACCGACACCTTCGATGGCGATGATGAATGCCTAGACCGGGGTGTGATTGATGCATCACTGGCAAACTCTCAACGCACCAGACAATAGACTAATCAGTGATCATTGACGCGTCTTTTGCCCGGCCATTTGATTGCTCGAAACGGACTGCCGTTTCGAGTGCTTTCAGGAGCGCAACCCGATACAACGGCAGGCAGGAGATCTGATTCGCCCCGTTGACCTCCTATCTGCCATCACCGATCCCCGTTCCGGCTAGACCTAACTGTCTACGGGATTGAAGCTTACGGTGAAAACTGATCGCACCAATCCTCTGATAAACTGCCAGCCTTTTGCGGTGTGATTAGCGGATGACAATGGAGTGGCAACCTTCTTTTCTGTCGCGGCTGTTCAGAAGGGCGGCGTCATGGCGTCTGACGATCGAAAACGATGAGCTCAGCGTCACGCTGAATGACCAAACGTATCCGATACCGCTCGAAGCGTTCTCCTCGCTGCGCTTCCATGAACGTCTGTTGTGGACGAACGTGACCGTCTGGATCGGTCACGAGGTCAAACTCGTTGGGCTGTCCCATGCTGCACGCAGCAACTTGGATCATCAGCTTCGAGCCGTCACGAGCAAGCAGCATTTCCGTGCTTACTACGCCAAGATCATGGCCTGGCTGAAAGAGGTTGATCAGGTTGTGGTAACTGCAGATGCCGAGCATCGATGGCTAACGCACGACATGCAGCAGGATCTCCTCTCGAAAAGGAATGCCCTGGGGATCGACGCTGCGAAGCTCAAAGCGTTGTTCGATTCTCCTGTCATCCAGGTGGCGTTGGGGGATAATAAGCCGCGAGTGCAAGGGCGGTTGCGGCAATGGTCTCAGGACTGGCCTGAGCACTGGAAAGCTCGAAACCAGGTTCACATGATCCGCGAGCTGGATGCATGTTCGCACCTGCTCGATCACGTCGAGTCCCGGGAGCTCAATGATGAGCAAGCAAAAGCCGTAGTCTGCTTTGACAACCGGGTTCAGCTGATTGCCTCCGCCGGCTCTGGCAAAACCTCAACGATGGTTGCCAAGGCGATTTACGCAGTTCATCGCGGTTTCGTAGCGCCATCCGAGATCATCATGCTGGCCTTCAACAAGGATGCCGCACAGGAACTGCAGGAAAGGGGTGCTCAGTCACTCGCAAGGCTTGGGATGGCCGGAGTCACGATCAACGCACTGACGTTCCACTCCCTGGGCCTGAAAATCATTGGCGGCGCGACGGGCAAGAAGCCGAGTGTTCCCAAGTGGGCCACCAGAGCGGATCTCGGGCTGGAGAAGCTTGGGGTGATCGTCGACACGCTCAAGGACAGTTCAGGTGAGTTCCGCACCAAGTGGGATCTTTTTCGCCTGGTCTTCGGGCGGGATCACTCCACCGCGCCGTTAAGAGATGTGGCGGAGGCTTTCGACCGAGAAGGGGAAGCTCGGCTGATCACACTCAATGGCGAGCATGTCGCAAGCCAAGAAGAGCGATTGATTGCCAACTGGTTGTTCTACAACGGTGTCGAATACGCCTATGAGCGCCCCTACGAGCACGATACAGCTACCGCCGAGCACAGGCAGTATGTGCCCGATTTTTACTACCCAGAGCTGAATCTCTATCACGAGCATTTCGCCTTCGACGCAGACGGCCAAGCGCCCGCACATTTTGAGAATTATGCGGAAGGTGCCGACTGGAAGCGAAAGACGCATGCAAGCTACGGCACCCAGCTTATCGAATCGACCTCCCATCAATTGCGGACGGGTGAGATCTTCGAGCACCTCGCACAAGAGCTGGCATCGCGTGGTGTTGTACTAGATCCAAACCCAGACCGCCCGATCCCGGATTCCGGCCTGGTGCCCCTGGATCACATTGACCTGGTGAAGGTGCTCCGAGCGTTCATTTCGCACTATAAGAGCAACAGCCTGACGGCGGACAACCTGCACGAACGCTATGACGCTCTCCCGCTCAGCGTCTTCAAGTTCCGGTACAAGATGTTCCTGGAGCTCGCTATCCCGGTGATTGAAGGGTGGGATGCCGCCTTGAAAGCAGATGGCGGTATTGATTTTGAGGACATGATCAACATGGCAGCAGACTGCCTTGAGCGTGGCTACCAGTCGCCATATCGTTTGGTCATGGCCGACGAGTACCAGGACGCATCACGCGCGCGTGCGCGGCTCTGCCGAGCCTTGGTTCAGGAGCCCCACAGTCACCTGTTCGCTGTAGGCGATGACTGGCAGTCGATCAACCGGTTCGCTGGCGCCGATGTCAGTGTCATGACAGGGTTCGTCGACTGGTACGGCCACGGTGAGGTATTCCGATTAGAGAAGACTTACCGATGCCCTCAGGCCATCTGCGATGCGTCCAGCCAGTTTGTGGCCAAAAATCCGGCTCAATTGCAGAAGACTGTGATTTCTGTGACTGAGCCTGTAGGCCCAGCTTTTCAGGCATTTCAGCTATCCAGCAGGGATCAGGTTAGGGATGGTTTGCGACAGTACCTGGATGACCTTTACAAGCAGCTTTCGACCGGTGTGATTCCTGGTGCCAGTGGGCGGCTGATATCGATCTTCGTGCTTGGACGGTACAAGTCCGATGCGCAGTTCATCCCTCAGGGATGGGAGCAGCGCTATGGCAACAAGCTCGAAATCAGATTCAAAACCATCCACACCTCGAAGGGTGACCAGGCCGACTACGTTCTGATTCCTGGAATGATGGTGGGAGGGTTCCCGAGCCTGAAAGGTGACGATCCGGTATTTGGTCTGGTCATGCCTGAAGGCGACACATACCTGTATGGCGAGGAACGCCGGCTTTTCTACGTGGCGTTGACCCGAGCGCGTAGGTCAGTCGCCATGTTCACCGTGACGGCGAGAAACTCCCCATTCCTGACCGAACTGGTGAAAGACGGTGTCGTGGTGGTTACAGACATCAAGGGTGAACCGATCCGGGAAGAACGATGCCCGGTCTGCCAACATGGTGTCGTGCTCCAGCGCACCGGCAAGTTCGGTGATTTCAAATCCTGCTCAAGCTTCCCTCGTTGCAAATACAAACCCGAAAAGCCAAGGCGCCAGGGCGGCCTACAGAAAAAGTTCACTCGACAGCGCTGAGGTGTAGGCAACACCCACGACTGCTCTTGGATAGCGCTAAGCATTCATATGTGGCATATAGCCGCTATTGAGTGCGCGGCGGTCAGATTGTGGCTAAGTCGTTATGAATTTGAAGGCGAGTGCGGCAAGGCTGTACGGCAGGCCAAGAACCAGGATCAGGATCAGGACATGCTAGGGAAAATCGTACGCGGCGTCAGCCGCTGTTGGTGGGCGCTCGTCGCCGGTGGACGGGCAACCCGGCGATCGTTCACGGCTTGGCGTAGTCAGGATGGACTCTTTTTCGAGCCGTTGACGCCGGTGCTAGTGGAAGACGGCAGGGCGGCACGGTATGAGCGCGAACTCTTGCGAGCGCTACAGAACGATGAAGTGCTGAACATCGCGATCACCGGTGGCTATGGGGCAGGGAAGAGCAGTGTCCTGAAGACGTTTTTCGAACACCATCGCAGCTTCAAACACACTTTCGTATCGCTGGCCACATTCACCAAGGCGAACGCGCCTACAGCTGTTACGGTGAAGCCACTTGATGAAGCGTCTGACTCTATAGCGCCCGAATTAGCGTCGCCGGTACCGGTTGCAGGCGGTTCCGATACGACAGCCAGTGACGACCTGATCAAACGGATCGAAGAGACGATCGTCCAGCAGCTCCTTTACGCGGTACAAGCTAAGCAGCTACCCAAGACACGGCTCAAGCGCATTTCTCACGCGTCAACGCTGCGCGTTTGTTGGCGTACCCTGTGCGTCGCAGTGATCGGTATCTCCGCACTGCGCCTGGCGGTACCGAAGCTGCAGACCCTCTCCGAGGTAGCTAAGGATTGGGCATTGAAAGGGCTGATGTGGCTGCCCGAACTCGTCGCCCTTGGTGTCGTAGTGGCAGGCGGTGTGTGGGCCCTGTATTCAGGCTTGAAGCTTCTCTCACTCTTCAGCGTTGATGGCCTGACGCTCAAGGGGGGTAAGCTTGAGGCAACTCATCATGGTTCGGTACTGCACAAGAACATCGACGAGATCATCTACTGCTTCGAGCGCAGCGACATCGATGTTGTGGTGATCGAGGATCTGGACAGGTTCGACATCCAGGAGATCTTCTTCAGGCTGCGCGAGATCAACTTCATCATCCGCCAGTCCCCCCAGGTCAAGCGTCCTATCCATTTCATCTATGCGCTGCGGGATGAGATGTTTACCGTCACAGATAAGACGAAATTTTTCGACCTGATCATTCCCATCATCCCTGTGGTGAACTCGGAAAACTCCCGTGAAAAACTGGTCGAGCTGCTGGGCCAGCGACATATGGGTGGTCAGCCGCTGAATGCAGGCCTCACGCCCAAATTGATCGAGACCGTGGGATATCACATCGACGAGATGCGGCTGATCAAGAACATCGTGAACGAGTTCGATATCTACGCGAATATTCTCGCGAATGATGGCTTGCCGCTTGATCCGAACAAGCTCTTTGCGATGGTAGCGTTGAGGAACCTCCATCCAGATGTCTATTCGGATCTACTCAAGCGCAAAGGTGTGGTCTACCAGGTCATCGAAGGCTATCCCACGTGGGTCAAATCTGAGATCCGGCGTCACCAGGCTGCCATCGCTGAGTTAAAACAACGCCGAGAGGAACGAGAAGCGGAAGTCGCCAGTGACATAGCGGGCCTTCGCGCATGTGTCTGGTTTGAGTTAATCCGCAAGGGAAACGTCCACCACGCCAATAACCTGTGGCTGGAAGACCATACAGAGATCTCCCTGATGGACTTTGTCACGGACAGCGTCTTTGAACACGTAGTCAGTCAGCGATACGTCTATCCTTACGTGAGCTCCAGGTCATTGGGATACCAGAGAGGGGAACCGTTGGGCCCCAAGGCGGTGCTACAGGAGCTGTCATATCCTGAGCGTGTCAAAGGCCTTGAGGTGTCTCTCGACGAGATTGATGACGAAATCAGCGTCATCCAAGCAAAAATCACCGGGCTCAAGACCATGCCTTTCCGGGCCGCCTGCAGCAATGCCTATGGAGAGTCATTTGGCTCCATCCTCAAAGGCTATGAGCTGATCACTTTCCTGCTACGACGAGGCAATCTGGACACCGATTACACTGACTACCTCGGCTTCTTCTACGAGGGCTCGCTGACCCAGTCGGACAAGATGCTCACCATGGCCCTTGCCCGGGGCGAAATGCTTGATGTTGGTACGCCCATCCGAAATCCCGAGCGCGTAGTGAGCAAGCTGGATTTCGACTCGATCGACAAGGGCAAAGGGCTGTTGGTGCACTTGATGGCGGAGCTCGTTCGCCCCCGGCACGATGATGTCCACGCTAGGGAAGAAAAGCTGTCGGTAATCATCAAGAGCAGCTTTCAGCACTTGGCGCGCCTTTCAGAGGTGGTCGAACTGCTGCCCGATGACGCGAAGCCTGGGCTCTTCAAGGCATTGTTCAAACATCATCCCAACGTTATCAATGAGCTCGTCGCCTACGACAAGGCGAACCTGGTGCGCGAAGATTTGGTGATCATGGTGTTGGACAGTTTGATGGCCGACCAGGTCAAACAGCTTGAAGGGCGCAGCGACACGCTCTTCAACGTCATCAACGATCTGCGTAATGTTTCGAAGCTGATTCCCGGATTGGCCTCAAACCAGATGGGATGGGCTTGGCTCAGACAAAGGCCCGCGCAGTTCTGGAATGTCAGCGAAACATGCACCTTTGACGAGCTCAAAGCGCTGGTGGAGTGGGGGTGTCTGGCGCCTACATTGCGGATGTTGGTGCTGCTATGCAGCCCCCTGGAACCTGGCACCAAACCGGTCATGGTTTCGCATCATCAGCTTACCCAGTTAGAGCTCGTGGGCTTCGATCAACTCATCGGGCAATCGGCCTCCGAATACGTGTATGAGTTGCTGAGTCAGGAGGGAACCCTACCTGAAACGGAGAGCTCACTGCTTGATCTGTTTGCATTGGTGGACGGTACCAAAGACATGGAGACGCTTCAGCTAGCGCTCTTCAAACACACCGACTGCCTGATAACGGATCTTGAAAAGCTTCCTCATGCACTTTGGTTGCCGGCTCTGAAGTCTGCGCGACTGTGCAACCTCGGGGATGCGGTTTGGACATTGTTCAACCGCGTCATCACCAGCACCGGAGACGCCTCATCGTCCGAGGCAGAACGGCCAGATCTTGGTCAGTCTGCTGTTCCAAGTTTCCTAGATTTTGTCACACGCCATTCAGCTAGCCTGGCCAAAGAACTTTGGGCAGGCGACGGCGATGAGGAATTGCAAACGTTCATTATCCAGCAAGAGCAGCTCACCAATGACACCCTGACGACCCTTTTCTCGTCGATCGTCCTGGCGCCTTCCGTGCTGTTGAAGAGCAAAATCCCGACGAGCCGGTGGCCCTGTTTCTCCAACGCCTCCTTCGTCCCATACAGCTCAGAAATCAGGCAGCTTCTAGCCCAGTATGATTCCTCCCTGGAGGCACGTTACATTGCCTACCATTGGCGGGACGCACGTGACACTCTCAGCCTGTCTAGCTTGCCAGTTGGCTTGGTTACAGCCCTCAGCCGTTCAGGTGTTGCGTCATTGGTCGATACCATGACGATGTGGCAGGGCATCACCGCAGAGATGTTCAGCAGTTGGGAGGGCTCGGTTGTAGAGCTGGCCAACGCTTGCGTCCGCGCAAACAGGGAGCAAGCCACATTCCCGGGCAGCTACCTGTCTGTGATTCTGCATTGTCTTTCGGATGTCTCGTTGAGCACTTTGCAGCGGACAGACATGGTCATCCAGGCGTTGCAGATGAATTGTGCTTGGACTGACGTGGCACCGGTGCTCCCTCTGCTGGGAGAGGAACATGCCGAACTCGTTGGGAAGAAGCGTGCACACCTTCCGCCGTCCTCAGACGTAAGACGGCTGGTCGAGGCCCTGAAGCGTCGTGGGTTTGTAGGGGTTGTGAGGTATGAGGCCAAGCGTACGGTCGTTTTCAACAAACGAAGCCAAATGGCCTAACCTGAAATTGGCTTGGAAGGTCGAACCGCAGACTTGGCTGCCGGCGCCGTTCAGGCATCAGGAGTAGGGAGCTGGAGCGGATCATGAAAAGAGACTTTCTAAAGATCTACGTGGACAGCCAACCGCTATCTCAGCAAGCTGTGGACGCCCTTAGGCGATATCACGAGGCCATGGCAGCCGAGCTTCCAGCAGAGGAGGTCGAGCGTTTGCGGACTGAAGGTGAGGCCATTTTTCAGGCCGTATCTGATTACCAGCTGAGGGCGATGGGTATGCCATCTCCGACACTGCAATGATGTTGCTCAGAAGTCTGATTCTGAGATGCCACGGGGTCGGAAAAGGGTGGAGGGGATAGTGGTTTTGTCGGGCTTGAAAACGAGATGGCCAGCCCTCTGCCTGTCACTGCTTCTGTCAGGGCACGCCGTTGCGGGCGGTGATGTTCACGTCAGGGATTATTACAGGAGCAATGGCACCTACGTGCAGCCTCACTGCCGATCTGCGCCTGACGGTGTGTTTTCTAACAACTGGACTACGTTGGGCAACGTGAATCCACACGCAGGTGAGGCTGGGCATCTAGCGGCTCCGCCCGCGCAAAGTGGGCAGTCATGCCAACCAGGGAGGAGGCTGAGCTTCTGGGAATAACCACAGGCCAGCCCTTGATAGGCATCGAGTCGATAGGTCGGATTAAGGACGGGTTTCCCATTGAGTACTACAACACCGTCTATTCAACGACCAAGAGCCGGCTGCGAGTGACAGCGGGATAGAGCGGGTCTTCAGGTTAAGCAGACAGGGGCTAGTTGCATTAATTCAGAGGCTTTGCCGCTGCTGTAAACTTCAATGGACTGCAGCGGCTTCTCAGATATCCGTCCGAAAAGGAATTGATCATATCCACCATGCTTCAGGTGTTTCTTCTCTACTCCTTGATATAGATCGATGCTACTTTATATTCAGCACGTTATTTATGTCGAACATTTTTACAATATCTCTATTATATTTCCCATATTGCAAGGTTAGAATTTCTTCTTTATTTTTCACGACACCAAAGGCCTTAATTAAATCTAGCAATGCGTTAAACTCATCAGGTGCACATGCAGGATTAGCAAGCAAGTGAGTTCGCTTGCTTAGAATATCGACAAGGTCAGCTGTGCGCGCAAGCTTAGTGCTGCCAGTGTAGCGTTCTTCCAAGCTTAAAATTCCGGCCAGCTGGTCTGGAAAGCTACCTGCCTTAACGAGCTTGACTTTTTCAACGGGCTTGTTGGCAAGCACAGAGTGGTTTAATTCAAATCTATATATAGAGTCGAAGCACTGTTGGTAAGGGTGTATGTGAGTGTCAGTGTCAAATATTTTGCCTTCCTTGAATGTCTGATTACAGATTTTGCAAGAGGGTACGTGATTATAAAATGATAAGGCCAGATAAGGGAAGGCGTGTTTCGGGTAAAAGTGGTCAATATCATAAAGCATCATGATTTTGCTTTTAGGTGCACCCTTTGCAACCTTTATTATCTTTGCTGGCTCGTCATTGCAATACGGGCAAGTTGCCTGCTCAAAAAGTAACTTTTGGTAGCGCCTGAAGCAATGATCGCTGCCGCGATAAGACGTATAGTTGAATACGTTTTTCAGCAGGATGTCTCCAAATGGCTGCGACTTGGTTTTACCTTTGACTGTTACAAATAGATCTTCCTCATGCAGAATGCTTTGGGCTGTCGTTATGATTGGCTTAAGCTGGTCGGGCTTGGCGGTAATGATATGCTTGAGATAAGTGGAGTCCTCTAGCTTTTCCACATATTTCAATTGCCTTGTCTGCGCATCGCCGCCAACCTTATCGAAGTGCTCTTGGCTGGATACTATCGCTCTGAGCCTACCGGCTTTTGAGATCAGAGCGTGCTTGATCGGTTGCTTGAATCTATTGACAGGATTCAGATCAGTCCACATTTCCTCGACAATGTCAGCTAGAAACTTGGTGACATCGGCATATTGGGTGGACAAGTGGTCATGGATGTTGATCATTGTGCTTCAACCCGCTTGCGGATATGGAAGCTAATGACATCATCATCAACCACAGAAAGCGCTAGCCTAAGGTTCTCGGCATCCTGTTGACTCAAGGACGCTTTGTCGAGAAGTTCAAATACTTGTTTTAAATAGTCAGAGGACAGATTTCCGCTTCTTTTCTGGTTCAGCCCAAATGAATATTGATAGATATCGTAAATATTGGCAGCAAACGTTTTCTGCCTTTTTGCGATCTGATTGCTTCCCTCGATGCAACTCTCTTTCTCATGATTCAAAATGACCACGCATTGGTGAGGCAGGTCGCTAATGAGGATGGGGGAGTGAGTCGTGAAGATGATTTGCACTGTGCCTTCAGAGAGTTCGGGCAAGCACTTTATGAGTCTTTCTACAAATTCCAACTGCCATTCTGGATGGAGATAGAGGTCGCCCTCATCGATACATATTAAAGTGGCACGCTTTCGATCCGATTTATATCTATAGCTATCCACACCATTCCATATGGAACTAAACAAATTCAAATAAGCTTTCTGTCCCGAGCTTACGCCCGCCCAGCCGATAGAGCCAAACCTCAAGGCTAGGACGATGTGCGCCAGGTTTTTGTACCAAAAGGATTCGCCTGGATCATAGTCAATTGTAAATACATACTTCGACCCTTTCAGGGTGTCGTCGATATCGAAATGTTTTTCTTCAAGGAAATTTCCAAGCCCTATCAGCGTCGTAAGCGCTTCAAATAAAGGCAGGTCGGGATTCCACGGGGCTACATCATTTTCCTGCAAATAGCGATTTCGCAGCCCGTCGATGAGTTCTTCGAGCTCCAGTTTAGGATTATTCTCCAGAGTGTGTACGATGTGAGAGATAAGCCCCTGATCCAAAGCGTCGCTTTCAAGCAGTACTTTCAAAAAACCCATTTGGATGGTTTGCCTGACTAGATAAAGCTTGCCTCTATCCCTATTAGATTTTCGAATCCCTGCCAGATAGTTCAATATAGGCCCGGCTGGGGCCTGCCTAGATACTTGATCGTGACGATTGATGAATTTATCAATTTTTATTTCAATTCTTGGTGGCGCTGACAGGTCTAGACCCTTAAACTCCTTTGATCTAAAGAACTCAACATCATTTATGAAATCAGATTCTCTTGAGTCCCGATTTTTGGCGAGAGTTCTAGGGTTGTTCTTATTGTTGACGGAAACATCAGCAACAACATCTCCAAAGTCGATAAAATTTTTATCGAATACGTTAGAGAAAAATACTGTGTCCATTCCTTCAAACTCGTCTCGACTTACGACCTCAGCAATATTAAAGCTAGAAGAAATGGTTCTTTTAATATTGGTTGACAGATAAAAAGATCCATCAATGGCGAAAACCATCAAATATTCATCTTTCAGTTTCTCGCTACCATTCACCACTCGGCATATCAATTCTAGTGAGTTGGTTTTGCCAGCACCGTTTATCCCGAGTACTCCTGTAATGCTCGAAATATTTTCGCCAAACAGATGGGGCATCGGGCGCTTCTCAAAGCGCTGAAGAAAATAACCTGTACCGTCGAATTTGAAATCAAATTCATTAGAAAGACTGATTCCAAAATTCTGCAAATTCTTGAATCTTTTTACCCATATAAAGCAAAGCTGCATTAGATCATCCTTGTAATTCTAAATCTCATTTATGTCATGAGGTCACTGCATAAAAAGATACGTGGCGTAATGCCATTCTTAGGAATTCTACCTGACCGGTGAAACCGGTGCAGCATGGTCAGCTGATAAAAAGTACCGCGAGAGGTGTTCTTGCCCATCGCCCCGTCGACGCAAATTTTTTGTTACGTTTGCAGCCTGCGCCCTGCGGAGTAACTGCCTGGCGAGGCGTATGACCCTCTGCTAGCTTTTTGCCACGACCAACGTCCAGGAGTGGGCAAGATGCAGGCGCAGGTGGATATCCGTTCATGGCTTCTTAAGCAAAATGACTGGCTTCAGGAGGCAGCAGACCGGCTGCTGAAGAAGGGCGAAATTGATGCACTCGATGTCGCGGATCTCACCGCGCTGATCAAAACACCAGCCGGAAGTAAGCCGTCATCACATCGCGAGTTTGCCGAGTTAAGTCACCGCCATACCGTCCAGGATGAGCTGAGGCTCATCCAGATTGGCGAGGTTGCAGGCATCGAGAACCTGGAGCCTCGCAGGCCTCTAGAGTTCGGCTCGCACAACCTTTCTGTTATCTATGGGCACAACGGATCAGGCAAATCCAGCTACACCCGCATCCTGAAAAAGCTCTCAGGAAAACCTAGAGCCGCTGAGCTCAAAACCAATGTCTTTAAAGCGGCCCCTCCAGCGAGTAGGTGCCAGGTCACCTCTGAGCTGAACGGCCAACAAAGCGCGCACGAATGGCACGTTGGCCAGCCCCTGATCGAAGCGCTGCGCAATATCGACATTTTCGACAGCGACGAGGCGAGCCACTACCTGACAGCTGAAAGCGCTGCCACCTACATCCCGTCTATCGTCGGCTTGTTCGAAAAGCTCGCCGTCGTCGTAGAGCAGGTGAGGGATGCCCTAGCAGTCGAGCAATCCAAGCTGGTTACAGCCTTGCCCCAGATGCCTGCCATTTATGACGGCACGCCAGGTAAGCGCTTTTACGAGAGCTTGGGGGCAGTGACGCCAACCGTGTTGAATGAGGCATTGACCTGGAAGCCAGAAGACGAGAGCCAGCTTACTGGCTTGATTGAGCGCTTGAAGGCAGAAGATCCAGGTGCTTTGGCTGTTCAGCGGCGACGCACCAAGGCGGAATTGCAGAAGGTTATCACCGCGCTGAGTGGCGGCGCCGAAGCCTATTCTGACCAAAGCCTTAAGGCGATCAGGGGGCTTAGGCAATCAGCCCAAGAAAAACGGCAGACCGCACTTGAAGGGGCCAAGATCAAGACAGCAGAGCTCGAAGGTGTGGGGTTACCTACGTGGAAGGCCATGTGGGAGGCTGCACGCGCGTTCTCAGCCTCGCCGTATCCGCACGATCAGTTTCCGGTCACCCATGACCAGGCGCGCTGTCCTTTATGTCATCAAACGCTGGATGAGCAGGCACAGCATCGACTTCAAGAGTTTGAGGCCTTCGTCCAGGGCAAGCTGGAAACAGATGCCAAAAACGCAGAATCGCTGTACGACAAGGCCTTAGAGCAGCTGTCGAAGATTCCGACAGAGCAAGAGATCACCACTCAATGCGAAGCAGCTGGACTGGGCTCTAAGGAGTGGTTTGAGTACCTCAAGGCGTTTTGGCTAACAGCATCACAAGCCCGGGCCGCACTGCATGCCCATGAAGCTGTGCATCCAGCACAACCAGTCGCCCCCCAGGCCGAAACAATCGCGTCGCTTACGGATTACGCAGGGCGCCTTGACGATGAGGCTGCTCAGCACGAAGCGGATGCTGTGCAGTTCGATAGAGCACAGGCGAGTAAGGAAAAACTGGGTCTGGAGGCGCGCAAGTGGATTACCGAGCAGGCAGTAGCCGTGCGAGCAGAAGTCGATCGGCTGAAAAAATCCAAGGAGTATGATGCTTGGAAGGCACTCACCAGCTCGCGGGCGATTTCCACCAAGGCAGCTGAGGTGACCCAGGCGGTAGTGACTGAAGCGTATGTCGGGCGCTTCAATCAGGAGCTGCGTGCGCTTGGTGCACACCGTATCCAGGTCGAGTTAATCAAAACCAGAGCGCGAAATGGTGTGGTGTTGCACCAGGTTCGACTCAAAGGTGCTCAAGACGCGCGCACCCAGCCTCAGGGAGTATTGAGCGAGGGAGAGCGCCGCATTATCTCACTCGCGGCGTTTTTGGCGGACGTGTGCGAGAAGCCAGGGGCAGCTCCCTTTGTTTTTGACGATCCTATTTCCTCCCTTGATCACGAGTTCGAATGGGCTGTCGCTTGTCGTCTGGTGGCGCTGGCGCAAACAAGACAGGTCATAGTCCTCACGCACCGACTGTCGTTGTACGGGATCTTGGAAGACCTGGCTCGCAAGGTCAGCGATGACTGGAAGTCCAAGCATTACCGCGCTATGCGAATCGAATCTTACGGCGGAGTTGCCGGCCACCCGTCTGATCAGGATGTATGGAATGCGTCGACCAAGAAGGCGAACAACATCTTGCTGACCCGGCTTACGGAAGCAAGAAAGGCCGGTGATGTCGGTGGCGCCGACGCGTACCGGGCCTTGGCGCAGGGAATTTGCAGCGAGTTTCGTAAGCTCGTTGAGCGATCGGTTGAGGAAGACTTGCTCAACAAGGTCGTGCTCAGGCACCGGCGGGGAATCCAGACCGATGGCCGACTCCGAGCTATCCAGGGTATCCAGCTGGAGGACTGCAGGCTGATTGATGAGTTGATGACGAAGTACAGTTGTTATGAGCACAGCCAGTCGACTGAAATCCCGATGTTCATTCCTGAGGAGGCTGAGCTGAGGGTTGATCTCGAAGCGTTAAGCGTCTGGCGGGAACAGTTAAGCAAGCGGCGCGACGCTGCGGCATAACAATACCCCCCCATGGGGCGCCTTAGGTTTTAGGCGCTCCTTTCCCATAGCCTGCAATATTCTTAGAAGGGCAGCTCAGCCTGCCCTGATCCAATCGCGTTCACAGGATGGCCAGACCGTCCAGGCCTCCGGCGCGCGACGACTGTCTGACCTATGGATTCTGGAGGAGGGCTCAATGCACTGAGCTCTGGCAATACACCATCACACGTCAGTGCGCGGATTTCATCGCTCAGCTTTGATATCAGCGTGGTTGTCGGTACGCCAGTGTCTTCGCTCACTGTGAGGGTAAGCAGAGCCAAAGGCGAGAGCTCAAGTCTGTCGCTCAATTGCTCCAACTTGTCCAAGGTGATACTTGACTTACCGCTTTCTAGCTTTGACAGGTATGTCCTGCTCGTCGTGTCGGCGAATCCACGTTGCGTGATGTTTCGCTTGCTGCGTAATGCCCGCAGTACGGTGGCGAATGACGATTTCAGGGGCATGGGATTTTCCTCGCATCCAAACGATCATTGCACATGCTTCTTCACCTTCCTCCTCGCCGAGATGACGCCCCACCCCTTAACGGAGATTGATTGCCACTGGTTCGCCCGGGAGCGGATCCGTACCGATGCGGGGCCACGTGCGTCGACCTCGACCACTGGTTAGCGTAGCACTGTTGAAATATACAGTATTCGAATTTATCCTTCGTGGAGAACATTTGTACTCTTGTCACGATGAAGGCCTATGGCGCATGCGCAAACCAAGTGATGACGATCTGCTCGAACCTTTTTTCACTCGTGAGGAGCTGCTTGAGCAGCGTTGTGACCTGCTTGAGTCCGAGCTCGCGGAGCTGGGGGATGAGCTGCAGGCGAGTCGCGAAAAATATCGACCCTGGTGCTGATGTGGTCAGGTGTTACGTCTGAGTTGCGGGCGGCAGAGGCAGAACTCAGCAAAATGAAGCTCCAGCCTCTCGCTTAGCGTTCATGCTCGATCTCTCCTGCGTTGTAAGCGGCCAGGCCGCCGAAGGAGCTGCTCGCGTCAACGTACCTCAGCGCAGATTTCATGTCCTTCCAGCCTACATAGCTCATAAGGCCTTTAATGTCCCAGCCATTTGCGGATGCCCAGGTTGCGAAGCCACGGCGCATTGAGTGGCTGCTGTACGCCTGCGCAGGTATGTCGGCTTCTTCCAAGATGCGCCTGAGCAGCGGAATCAGGCTGCTCGACTTGAGCCCTTTTTCTGACAGGTTCCCCCATCGATCAAGCTTACGAAAGATAGGGCCCTTAGAAATGCCGGCCACCGTGATCCAATTGATGTATGCATCAACCGGACAAAGCTTTTTAAGGGCAGGGGTGTGGAACGTGGTGCCTTGATGGGCGCGATCCGCTTTGGTGTAGGGCAGGTAAAAAGTGATGCCAATACTGGCCTCAGCCTGGGTATCCTCGACCTGAAGACGGGCCAGCTCATCACTCCGAAAGCCACGCCAAAAACCGATGAGTAGTAGGGCGGCATCGCGCCGGTACCTCATCAGCGCCCGATAGTCTCCCGACTCGATCGCTTCTCCTGCTTTGCTATTCAGCCAATAGACGGCCTTCTCAAGGTGTCGCAGCTGAAGCGGCGCAGCCTGCTTCTGTTTGGCCGGGTGCACAACGCGGATGCCCTTGAGCATCTGCCGTACCTGGGGTGCCTTGGTTGGATCGGGGAATCCCTGGGAGACATGCCATTGGGCGAGCGCTGCCAGGCGCTGACGCAGCGTGCTCAGCGCCAGCGATTCCGCATATTCCGCGAGATAGCGAACGATTCCCTCAGCCGTGGCTGGCAGGAATCCTCCCCATGCCACTTCAAAGTGCTCAATCGCAGCCCGATAGCTTTTGCGCGTGTTTTCGCGCTTGCCTGCCGTCAGGTACCGCTGCGCCTTGTCCATCTGCCATTTCCTGCCATTCGTACCGGGTCTGGAGACGATTCTCGCCGATTCCGGGCTATAAGAACAAATAATCCCCTATTATTTATTCTTGGAAATCCTACATTTTTCAAGATGAAAATTGAGTAAAATGTCACGTAGATACATGACATGTAACCCAGTACGAAATCGTAGGAGAGACCATGGCGCGCGGCGGCATCAACAAGGCATTGGTACAGAAAGCGCGTGCGGCGCTGCTCGCCCGAGGCGTTAATCCGAGCATCGATGCTGTGCGTGTTGAGCTGGGTAATACCGGCTCTAAAACAACGATTTCCCGGTATCTCCAAGAGCTGGAGGCTACCGATACCCGCCCTCAATCTGACCCGAACCGCTTGAGTGATGAGCTCATTGGGATCGTAGATCAGCTCTTGAAGCGGTTATTGGAGGAGGGGAATGCTGCCCTAGCGCAGGAGCGCAGTTCGCACGAACAGAGCCAGGCGGCGCTGTACAGTCAGATCGAGGGGCTTGAGGAAGAGCTGAAGCAGGCTCAGCGAGAGGTGGCGAGCCGAGACATCGCGTTGGCGAACCAGGCTGAGGAACTGAGCACCACGCAATCATCACTCCAATCAGAACTCACCCGGAACGCGCGCATCAGCCAAAGCTGCAGTGATCTCGAATTGCGGGTACAGGAGAAAGACGAGCAAGTTCGCTCCCTGGAAGAAAAACATGCCCATGCTCGTGATGCTTTGGAGCACTACCGCAATGCGATCAAGGAGCAACGTGAGCAAGACCAGCATCGCCACGAGACTCAGCTCCAGCAATTGCAGCATGAACTGTTGCAGCTTCAGCAGACCCTCATGGTGCGACAGGACGAACTGACCAGACTCAATCGTGACAACGAACGCCTGCTGGGTGAAGCGCGCCAGCAGACCAAGCTCGCTCATCAGAACCAGGACACACTGAGGCGCTTGGAAGGGGATCTGAGCTTGGCAAACATGACCGCAGCGCGCGCGGAGGGGGCGAAAGATATGCTCCAGGAGCAGTTAGTGCTCGCCAGGAATGCTACAGAGATTGCGAACGCCGAAGTCACACAGCTCAGGGCGACTTCGGCTGAGCTCAGCCAGCAGCTGACAGACGCCAGGAAAGCTCTGACGCTTGTTAAAGGCACTGAACCTGATAACGGCGATAAGCAAGGGTGAAAAACGAAGGACTTGCTCCGCGCCAAATCGGCCAAACAGGCATAGCAGGAGGCCTGTAAACCTACTTTTTCACTTGTTAACCACCGAGGTTTACAAGTGAAAAAGTAGGTTTACAGCCGATATTTGCCAGGTCACCGACTTTTCTTAGTTCGATGGGGGATTGCTCTGTGCTCCTCCGATGATCTGACGCAAATGCTGGGTGCAATGGCTTACTACGCCACAAATTTCAGGCGAACGAATACCTGCAAATCGCCACCGCAGGTGCCATCCACTAAAATTTTTTTCGAGTGCAAGGTTTTTTTGCAAGCAAAGCGAAGGTGGCGGCAGAGCCGCCAAAGGAAACGATTCCTCCTGCAGCCCACGGCGAGGCCCCCATAGGCGTTCTACTCAGGGTTGGAACGCCCAAGAAGCAAAGCCTAGTAAGCCCCGACGACAGGCTTTACGGCTGATATCCTAAAGCGCTGCGATCTCCGCTTTTTGTTATGCCCTCAAATATAAGAACTCCGTCTCGCCTGATTTTTTTCAAGGGGGTGGGGTGGTGGTTTATTTTCAAAGCGTGATGTACGTCACGCTTTAAGCCTCACTCGGCACGAGAGCCATCAGCCTCCTGGCAGCTGGCGACCGTCACAGAGCACTAGTCGAATGCTGAACGACTGGCCTCTTGCCAGGCGCTAAATTGATGGACAGGTGCAAGCCGGTGCGAAATCTCGCGAATGGCGTTTAATCGTAGAGGGGGTTGAGTCTCGCCGAATGGCTACCGTATTGCTATTACCCACCAACGGGTATGACGAGATGCACAACCATGGCGAAGCCTCTTAAAGGTGACCTGCGGTATGAGTACAGCTGGAAAGCAACGGAAGGGGATAACCCTCATCTCATCCATGACGATGCCAAGCACCTGAGCCGCAAAGAAGGCTACGAGATACTCAGCTACCTGAATAACCTCGGCCTGTCGTCCGACAAAAAGGGGTTGCATATGGGGAAGGGCAGGACTTGACGAAGGAAACCCGGCTGTACGCCGAGTGGATGCTCAAAGAGCATTTCAAGTCGACTGCACCCGGGCGTGGCAAGGTCACTGAGTGGCTCAATGCCAACTGGTGGGATCTGAAGAAAAAATTCACGTCTTTGAAGCCTGAGCGCACAGCAACCAAGGCCTAATGGCAGCAGGGTAGCCCGCCTTGCGGCCGGGCTACCTGTCCTGTGTCCATGGATGTTCGGCCAACGCTTAGCCGCTGTGACTCTGCTGTCGACGCTCCCATTCCTCATCGCTCACGACGGCCGCGATCGTCGTCATGGATGAGTAGACATGAAACTCCGGCAGGTGGCTGACGATCTGGTCATCCTCGAAGTAATGGTGTGCAATCGAAGGGAACAGCTTCTCTGGTACCGGATGCAAGGCATTGGGGTTATGGAATAGGCTCATACCCTCCGCCCAGGTTTCCCCGCAGGTCTCATCGACCTGGTATGCAAACATCTTTGGCATCGAAGCGTCGGGGTCGTGATCATGGTATGTACCCATACGGAACATCATGACATCGCTGTCTCCGAATCCAGCTTGCTTACCCATCCGGTTGAACTTGGACACGGTGCCACTTGCCGAGAACATGACCGCACTGATGTTCTCCACGCCGGGCTGGAAGAAGAAGCCTGACGGAATCTCTTTAGCACCCACGATGTGTTTTTCTATTTTCTGTGAGGTGATGACCAGCTTCCCGGCCTCATCGTAGTGGTGCTCGTGGTGTACCCCGTAGAGGTAGTTGATCAACGCTGTTGACGTCCAGAGCATCGACTGGTTCTCGTGGAAGTCAGCAATGGCGATGACCAATGGGTTGCCTGCGACATGCTCAAGCTCCCAATATTTCTTCTGCAGCTTTGAGAATAGAGGGCTGCCAAACTTGATGGGCATTTCATCCCGGGTCTTCTCTTTGATTTGCTCTGGGGTCATCTCCATGAGCTTGTCGAAGTCTGCGTCCGTCAGCTGGCCCTTGCGCCCCACGATGGTGGCCTCAATTGCCACAGTGTGCCCGTATTTTTGAACGATAAAATCGGGGGCATGGTGATCGCGCTCGAAGACGAGGCCTTCCTCCACCAGGTAGGCGTTCAGGTAAAGCTCCCAGACCCTGGCATCGAAGCCCGTCGTCTGGAATTGCTCGATGAAGTTGCCATCGATGTCGACGTAATGGGGCATCATCTCTTGGATAATGTCCCTCGCTGCTGCATGGGACGGTTGCGTCGAAAGAATCCGAAAATAGGGGTGAAGCCTTTCCTCTGCTCTGACGGGAGTGAAGATATCCATCGCCTCACCTGTTTCATCGTTTTGTTCAAAAACGGTCTTGCCGCTGGATGTCATCGCCGACATGGCATCCACAAGCCAGGCATGAGCTTCCTGAGGGGTTTGCATGGACACTTTCTGGTCAAAGCAGCGATAGCGTCCTACGGTGTCCCGACCAAGCAACAGGGCCGTGAAATCCTTATCGACGATGTCGATCAGCAGGACACCCAGAACCGTTTCCTCTTCATTGGCGAACCATCCAATCTCACGGGTGAAGAGTTCTGCCCTTGGACTACGTGACTGCCCGACCAGGGCAGAGAAACGCTTCAAATCCATTTTTTTGATTTCCACACTCTTCATTTTTTTCTCCGCGCTGGGTGATAAGACGTTAGCCGTAATGAGTCATTGCAGAATCGAGGCAAAGCAGGAAATGTTGGTCAAGAAAGCGGACGAGCTGATCAGCTTTGTGCAGAGACTTGATCTGAGGCTTGCATGGCTTCCAAGAGCGCCTCGAGCGCATCGAGCAAGCGCTGATCCTCCCGAGCATCACCAGTGCTAGGCCGATGCGTTTGGCAATGTCTCATCAAGGCATCAAAATCGTTGCGGTTCAGATCAAATTCAATAAACATCAAAATCCTCCAGGTTTTGGCTTGAGCGAAAGCCAGTTTAAATGACGACCCACCTCGACGAGCTCTCGCGGTAGGGCTTGCATGCATGGGCTTGGGAAAAGCGTATTGAATATCAGTGTAGAAACGGCGGTGTGGACACGAGCAACTGAGCGCTATGGCACTGACTTGGGACGGATACTCGACTCAGCGATCACAACCTACCGAAGACCACCAGGGCTAGAGTCGCCGTCGCGCCTTTACGCCCAAGATATCGGTGAGGAAGGTATTGATGCATTGCGCCATGCGTTGCTTCGCAATCGAGCAAGGCAGTTCCATGTCCTCGATCCCGGCATCGAAATGCGTCACTCCCTGCGCCTGCATCTGGTTCACTGCTTGCGCCAACACCTCGTCAAAGGTGGAGACGCGCCTGGCTGTATGCGCGACGAGCATTTGGCCGCCGACTTGGGGCTGTAGCTTGGTGCTGTTTTCAGTTTTTGAAGGATGCTAAGCGAGAGCGGTACCGTCTTGATTGCTGACTCAGGTGCTTTCGGGAGGTGACCCTTCTGGATTTAGCTCAGCAAGCCGATGAGGTAGAATTGACGCTATCTGGCAATTGGCCAGCCAGTACCCATCCATGGAGGGAATCAATGTCCGACCAAACCCGTCATCAGTCGTTGTTTGAGGAGGACTATCTTCTCCGGGAATTGGGCCCCGTGGCGCACGTGCCACAGGTGGCTCTTACCGAGCTTGTGGCCAATGCCTGGGATGCCGGCGCGAGCAAGGTGGACTTGATATTACCCACTGAGCCTGGCGGCAGACTGACAGTCGTTGATGACGGTCACGGTATGACGGCTCCGCAGTTCAGCAAACGCTGGATGACGCTTCGGTACAACCGCCTCAAGCATCAGAGCTTCAGGGTTGAATTTCCCAAAGGCACGAACGGCAAATCCAGAAAGGCCTATGGCCGCAACGGTGTGGGTCGGCATGGACTTCTTTGTTTTGGTGATGAGTACCAGGTAGAAACCTGGCGCGACGGTAAGCTCAGCACCTTCATCGTGGGTACCGAGTCCGGCCCCAGTCCTTTTGTGGTGCGCTCCGAGGCGTTTGGTGAGCGAGACGGTTCGGGGACGCGATTGTCCGTTTCGGTTGCCCGCAAGATGCCGGATGTGAAAGAGATCATCACGGTTCTCGCCGCACGCTTCATTCATGACCCAAGCTTCCAGATTCGAGTCAATGGCACACCTCTGACCCTCGCCAAGCTTGAGCAGCATGCTCGCACACACACATTGAAACTGAGTGATGGCCGCGCAGCAAAAGTTATTGTCATCGACTCCACACAGCAGAACCATTCATCCATTCACCAAGGCGTGGCGTTCTGGGTTCAGCATCGACTCGTCGGTAACCCCTCGTGGGTGATCGGCCAGGTCGCGAACTTTGATGGCCGCACGCGGTTCGCCAAACGCTATAAGGTCATCGTAGACACCCAGGGCTTTGAAGGGCACTTGATCCAGGACTGGACAGGCTTTCAGTCGACACCTGCTGTCGAGGAACTGTTTAAGGCCGCTGCCGAGTGCATCAGCCAGGTGGCGGATGAGTTGGCAGCCGAGGTTGTGGAAGCCACATCAGAAGATGCTTTGGTGCAGAACCGTTCAGAGCTGAAATCGTTGGGCCATGGGGCTCAGCTCGAAGTCACAGCGTTCACGAAAGCTGTGGCTCAAGCGCACCCCATGGTCTCTCCGGAGTTTCTCGCTACGGCGGTCAAGGCAGTGATCAATCTGGAGAAATCCAAGAGCGGGGCATCCTTGCTTCAAAAGCTGGCCATCCTCCCTGCGACGGACATTGAGGGTTTGGACTCTCTGTTGGCGGACTGGTCAGTCAAGGATGCGTTACGCGTGCTCGATGAGATTGATGGGCGGCTCTGCGTGATTGAAGCCATAACGAGATTGGCAGAGGATCCCGAAACGGATGAGCTCCACACCCTGCATCCGCTTATCCTGCGATCCCGGTGGCTGTTCGGGCCAGAGTTTGAGTCCATGGAATACTGCTCGAACATGACGCTGAAAAGCGTTGCCAAAGAGCTCTGGGCGGATGGCGACGCCTCGTTCATCAATGAACGGAAACGGCCCGACATTGTGGTGCTGCCCGACCGATCTACGGCGCAGCTGGTGGGTATTGAGCAGTTCGACCCTCAGGACGCATCAGTCGCCCAGATGCAAAACATCCTATTGATCGAGCTCAAGAAAGGCGGCTTCAAACTCAATCGAAAGGAGGTCAACCAGGCCGACGGGTATGTTCAGGACATCGCCGCATCGGGCTACGTCAACGGCTCCCCATTCATTACAGCTTGGGTAGTTGGCCAGTCGATCGCCGCCGGAGTGAGTACATCCAAGATTGTGGGTGATGAATCTCGGAGCTATGGCCAGGTACGAGCCACCACTTATGGCACCCTGGTGAGCACGGCCAACCTTCGCCTGATGCGCCTGCGGAAAACACTGGAAGACAGGTACGACAATCTCACTACAGACACACTACTGGCCAAGGTGTTGTCGACACAGGAGCAGGGTAACCTCGACCTGGGTGCATCCGACCCCGCTGAAGCAACGGATGACGCAATCAAGGAAGCGGTGTGATCATCAATAGGGATCTTTCGCTGGGCGGTGAACTGGGGCGCGAAGGGGGAGTTGAGCCGCTGTGAAGCCATGGAGTGTGGGTTTATTCAGTAAGGAGTTTCTAGGCCACAAGCTGCGACGGGAAACTTGTTCGCGAATCGCGATACCGGCGCCAGCAAGATCTCAGATGTTACTTTCAGAAACTGCAACCAAATCTTTTAGTGCTTACCTCCATTGACAAGGAAGATTCTGATAAATGACAGGCACCAGTAGTACAGATTCAGGTCAAGTATTGAAGGAAAAACGCGACGACTTCAGTAAGCCGACCGTAAGGGCGCTGTCATTGCGGGCCGGCCATTGCTGCTCATTACCTGAATGCCAAAGGCCCACAGCAGGCCCAAGCGAGTCTGGGCCAGATATGCATGTCAATATCGGAGTAGCAGCCCATATCTGCGCCGCCTCGCCTGGGGGGCCTAGGTATGATCCAACAATGACACCGGAACAGCGCTCTTCCATCACTAATGGGATTTGGTTGTGCCAGACTCACAGTCGCTTGATCGACGTAGACACCGTCGCTTTCACCAAAAGCCGCCTTCATGAAATCAAGCAAGCTCACGAGCGAGCGCAGGCAGCTCGTCTTGCAGGAGAGAGCGCCCCACTTCACGACAGTGACTTTATAGCTCTTGGCCCTGACTTGGTCTTTACCGGAGAGTTGATTGGTATCGAGAAAAACATATGGTCATTTCGATTGGATCATTTTGTTATCGGGGATCTCAACGACCTTATTTTCTTTGGTGAGAACTTCGAAAGTCTAGATCCATATGACCGTTATGTGCTTGTAAACGCACTTGGTGATGGGCGCCAGCTAGCTGATTCTCCACGGTGGTCAAAGCAGCAAAAGCAACTGCTTATATCTGTAGCTGTTATCGAGAGTTTTCCTCGCATCAACGCTGAAAATCTTCCTTTAGATTTGGCATTGAGTGATGACAATGATTTGTTTATCGTAAACGGAGACATAGCAACCGTACGAGGATTACCTGCTCTTCCGCAAAGAATAAAGGTGTGCCTCTCAACGAGCAGGGGAGAGGTTTTTTTTCATCCTTCCCAGGGCACGCGAATCCGCGAATACTCAAAAGAATTTTTTGGCTCGCCATGGCTTCCTAGGCTTATTAAGCTCGAAACCATTAGAATGGCGTGTATACCCCAAGTAGATCTTGGCCAGACCAAGCCAGTCACTCCGCTAATGGCCGTTCGTAAAGTGGAATCCGTTGAGATGGTGTCTCCTCACCGCAGCGATGGCACCATTCTGTTCAGGTTTCAGATGAATATAGAGGGGATCGGCGCTTGGAGCGACGAGATTCCAATTTACATCTCGCGTGATCTTTGAAGTATATAGTAATCTGGAGCGGCTCAATCGACCCAGGTCACCTAGAATTTTAACTAGTGAGTCGCTGGCCTTCATCACTTCCTCACGCCGAATAGGGCTGATCCGCTTTGTGTTGACGGGCCACCAACAAAGCGTAGAGGAGCGTAGCTAGGATAAGAATTTAGAGATGGGCAGCAGCATGGAAAAACGGGTTGAGTGGCTCTTGAAATCTAGTTTGATTCTTGAGCACGAGGTGGCAGCTATCATTGCCGAATCGGGATTTCACAATCATGGTGAGTTTTCATATGCCCGGACTAATGAAAAAGGCATTGATACTGATTTCTCAGCAGATCTATTGGCTTCAGCCGATATTGTCATGGGGGATACATTTGCGGAGTCATTAAGCTTAGGAGTCCTGATCGAATGTAAATACGCGTCCCCATCTGTTGAGTGGGTCTTTTCTAGAATGCCAGGTTGCGAGCCTACAGTTTACTCGGCGCTGTCGGTGTTCAACTGGTTAGGTAGTTATGTGGTCAAGAGCTCTGAGTCCCTGAATGCATTGGAGCCGCCAATCTACTGCAATCGTGGGGTGTCTTTATCTTCATCTTCCGCTGATCCGAAAATCATAACACATGGCCTTCAGCAGTTGCGATATGCACTGCCTAATTTGCTACAATGGATTTGCACTACATTCGAAGATTCTGAAGATGGGGTGCCTGTACCGATACTGGGCGCATTGCTCGTGACCAATGCGCCTATCAGGGTTTTAAATAGTGGCATCTGTGTAGAGCAGGCCTCAAACTACAGGACACTTGATGAAATCACAACAACATACTCCAATATTGGGGTGTATCAATCCGCCTCTCCCGAGCTTAAGCTAGTTTGTGACAGGATAGCCAGAGTTGTGAGCGGTGCGCTCGAAGTGAATCCAGAGTCAGGTCTGGAAGATATGATCAGGACATCTTTGATAGACTGCGTTGAAACAATTACAGTCGTTTCCCTAGAAGCTCTGCCAGCATATTTGAAGGAAATGCGAAGCACTATGGATCGAGTAGAGCTTATGAGTTATCAAAACTTTTCGAAGTACTACCGAGAACTCAGCAAGACAAGCTAAGCGTTTGTTTATTAGGAGCAGGGTGGTTCAGTAGGTCGATCAGTGAACGATAATTTAACAGGGGCACTTTACAGGCCCGCTGACAATGACGTTGATTGCCCTGTCGAGTTGCTATGCATCAGCCAAGCATCGTTTTGCAGGCATGATAAATGGCTAAGCTAACCAGCTGCGCAAAGGGGCCGTCCAAGGCCCCTTTTCGTACTAAGAAGTCTTACTGAGCTAACCAGCTCTCGACTTCCTCGGAACCGTATTGACCTTTCCATTCCTTCAGGGTCTTGTGGTTGCCACCCTTTGTTTCGACCACTTCACCGTTATGGGGGTTCTTGTACACCTTGACCTGGCGAGGCTTTCGGCTGCCTTTTTCCGCTACAGGAGCTGGAGCTCGGCGGGTTGCTGCCTGTGGATCCAAGATCGCCACGATATTGCGCAGGCTGTAGCCATACTCACCGAGCAAGTCTCGAAGCTTCTTTTCGAATTCGATTTCGCGCTTCAAACCGTCGTCATTTTTGAGGGATTCAAGCTCGGCTAATTGGGCAGCGAGTTGCTGCTCCAAGGCCCTAAATTCAGCGAGGCGAGACATTTGACACTCCTGTAGGTAAGACGTCGAGTATACCGCGAATATCGTTCTTTCGGTTTATGCGCCATAGCCCGTGGTCGAGCAAGTGGTGAACGCGCTTGGCAACCTGTCATCACAGCAGCCCCCGAGAAATACCAGGCATCGGGTGAGCTAAAACTGCCACGACGCGGGGCTGGTATTGCCTGTTCAGCTGGTCTCCTTCAGCTATCTCTCGTATGTCTCCCCGCCGGTGCTGATCTTGTAAATCGTATCCGAGTAAGGCAAGCGAGCTATGATAATAGTAGCTTTCACTACGCCCGCCATGGTCATCCCCCTGCACATGAGACTCACATAGCCCTGGATGCGCACGCACATGGCATCAGCGCTATCAATAAAATTCGTCTTGTTGAGGCGGAGCATAATGACTGTTCTGCCTTCGGGTACGGCTCCGATTGGAGGTACGGCGAAGATCGTGATCTGGGTGTATACGACCAAACAGAGCAGGGTGATACCCGCTGCCATGAGAGCTTTCTTCATGAGAGTCCTGTCTCGGATTCAGTCTATGCGCTTAACGATGCCGAACCGACCTTCCTTGAAGTCGCTGGCACGGAGTACATCTGGGGCAACCTGGTCACAGCTGTAGGTCAGGTAGCTCACAGGTGGATTACCAAATCGATCCGAGCTACGGTTCGCGCAGCCTGAAGATGAGGCAACGATGTAAAGCGGCTTGGTTATCACCTCATTGGGGACTTGGAGTCCCATGGAGAATCTGATACTCGCCTTGTGAGCAAAGTCATTCGCGTCATCATGGTAATTACCGAGGAACGTCGCATAGCTGCTCCAGCTAACGAATTCGAATCCCATGACGCCCAGTCGTTTGAGCTCGCCACCGTTTGACGCGTAGACCACCAACGGCGCCAGCCGAGGATCTTTGCTCTTTGACGAATAGGTAACCCTTGCCGTGATGTACTTGGAGCCACGCTCGGCTGATCGGTACTCGTACTGATCACCGTAATCGTTGAAGCTCCATTGGCCAGTTATCTGGGCAGATTGAAGTGATACAGAGCTGTCGTCTGCTGTGAAGGAGCTTTTGACCGGGATCGCCTTCATCCCAAGGGCTGCTAGCCGGCGCGCCTCTTGCTCTTTGGCTTCACGATCCTTGACCAGCTTCTGCAGGAAGCCGCTTCCGGTTGAGGCTTCAGCTGAATCGGGGTAGCGAGAAGTCAGCGAGGCCAGGGCTGTCCTAGTGGATGCTTCGTCGCCACTGTCGAAAGCCTTTCTCACCTGAGCCAGCAATACGCTTGGTGTCTCTTTGAGCGTGGTGTTTTCCCGCTCAAGCTGCGCAATCCTGTCCTTGGCCGCGCTAATTTCTGCTTGCAGGGCTTTGATGTCCGAGCGAAGGTTCTCAGCCTGCTTCTTGTACACCTCGCCGCCATCTCCACATCCCACAAGCGAGAGCCCCAGGCAGGCGACTAGTAAATCCTTTCTCAAGGTGCACTCCATTTTATCATTGGCCCCAGCGGCGAAGATGGCAATTTACTACCATGCTTGAATTACCGGAAAGGCGCCCACGGCTCGTCCGTAGCTGGCTGTGCGGAGCAAGAGAAGCCAGTGTCACTGGTGACCATGATGCGATGTACCTGGCTGGTACCGGTGAGCCCGGAGCGCTACCATGTATGAATTCGCGAGGGCGCCAGCAGAGGCTAACCGGCGCAGTACTACCCCAACGCATTAGGACATTTCCAATGAGCAGCATGCCCCCTGAACAAAACGAATACTTTTCGCAAGTGTTCAGTGCGGCGCAAAGATTGTATGGGGGTAATGTAGAGGCAGCCCGCCACTGGATGAGAAGTCCTGTCAGGGGACTAGGTGGAAAGTCGCCTGCCTCCATGCTCACGACCAGAGAAGAAACAGACAGAGTTCTCGACTACATCACGCGCCTTGAACATGGATTTGTGTTCTGACCCGCCTGTTCGCGACTCCCCGGTAGCCGAGAGCAAAAACGACCTTTCCTCAACTTCTCTGCAACCGGATGATCCTCTGCAATTTACCGCGCTGCATGAAGTGGGGAGGGAAGCCGCAGGAAGTCATCCCATAAAGGCGCATTCTTGCACCAGTACCCGGACTGCAGCGCCAGCTGATCCACGGTCGCAAAGCTGCCTTCTTGAATCATCGAAAACCACGTTTCGCTGGCTCAGTATTAAGTCAGCGGAACGAGGCAAGTATTGGGAGTATCAATCGGGACTGCGAGGAGCCGGTGATGAGTACCGGTCTACTGATAATTGGTTTTTCGCTGGCCATTGTGTTTCTACCGCTGTGACTCCCTCAGGGGTCGGCACGAGTGACCAGATGCGCGCCTCAATCCCATCATTCTGCAGCTTACGCATGAAATAACGAGCCTGAAGAGCGTCATGGGTGGCTATCACGACCTGAAAGCCATGATCGATGATGTAATCCCGAAGCACATCGAAGACTGCCGCTGCATGCACCATGTCATGGTGCTGGGTGGGGTCGTCGAGAAGCAGTCCGCGCCAGGAAGACCATGGATGATCAAGAGCCATGGACAATAGGAAGGTCAGCTGCAAATCTGTCAATTGGGCTTCGCTTGCTATGGCTGGTACCGGTGCTGAGCCCCCGTGAAGAGGCACTGAAACCTCGGCGCGTTCACTTCTCCAAGCAGTTCGAAAATCCAGATTCGTTCCGGTGAATCTTGGGTCTCTAACCACCCGCTTTAATAGTGCCTGCCAACGGGGTACAACTGCTAGCACGTGCTTTTGTACGTTGGCGATTTCAGCGGAAAGTGATTGGCTAAGTGATTCCATTGCCAGGGAAAGCATGGAGAGGCGCGTTAGGCTTGACTGCTTTGCCTCGATTCGATGATGAAGATCTGAGCTAAAGTCATCTTCAGAGAGTTCGCCGCGTCGCCGATCCAGCATACCTTGTGAGACACGTGCCTGTTCCAATTTGCTCCAAGCATCGATCTCGATTTTAATCGTCTGAAGCACCTCCGAATGGCGAGTCAGCTCACCCACCTTTGACTGCATCTGCGTCTCATGACCGCTCGCAACTTCAGCATTGGGATCACCATCGAACGAAAGTTGGCGCCATGAGGCTCGTACAGTGGCGAGGCGCGATTGGGCCTCAGTCAACTGTGTTTGAAGAGCGGCGACGGTATTCGTCAGCTCTGTCATCTGCACCTGCTGCCTGCTCAACGCAGATTGTTCAGTCGTCAACTTCGCAGACAGGTCAGCGAGCAGAGCGGCGTTCTGCTTTTGAGCTAAAGACAACGCCTCCAGTGTCTGAGCTGGGGGCGCATCTGCGGTAATGGCTGCCAACGCTGCGGTCGCTTGCTCAAGTCTGACGGTGGCATTTGAGCGGGTTTGCCTGGCGGCATCCACGGCACGAACTGCTGCAGCGTAAGCCTTCTTGGCCAAGTCAAATGCCTCAGGAGCTATCGGAGGTGCGAGATTACGCTGTTTCTCGTCAAGTTGGAGCTTTGCGACATCATTTGCATCTCTCCGCCGGCGAATGGAGTCTCTTGCGAGTGGCAAAGTATCACCGCCGAGCAGGGTGTTGGACTTAAGGTCGCTTAGCTCCAGCGCAATATCAGATAGCTGAACAGCTAACTCAACAAGCACACTTCGGCAAGCGATCAGCTCTGCTTCGACAGTTGCAACAGCCTTGTTGCACTCGTCCATCAACTTTTTCGACGTTTTGACAAGCTCAGCAGCTTGTACAACTTCTGGATCGAGAGTCTGCAAAGCCTTGGCCACTCGCTTTTGGAGAGCTTCAGCGCCGTGTTCTACACCGCAGAGAGGGCAGTCAATGCGGTCAGGGGGGAGGTGGGTCGCAATAGTCGCGACCGCACTGCGTATGGCATCAGCTGCCGAGGTTAGGGAATTGTGCCGATCCATGGCGGCCACTACCTCAGCATCTGCCACAACCTGTGCCGTCTGAGCAGTTGCAAGTTTTTTCTTCAGTTGGCTCTCTTCTGCTTCCTGATCCCCCAAGGAGACTGAAATATCTACATTGAGCTGAAGTAGCTCCTCCCACCTGGCAATGAGTTCGCTCGCTGTCAACAAGTCTGCGTCCACCTGCAAGAGCGTCTTACGTTGCTCATTAATGAGGCGGTGCTGAACGTTGACCTGCTCATTGCCCTCGGTTTCGGTACGCGATTCCGCAGCCTTGACCTCCGCGTCGACGAGAACCTTATCCGCGCTCTCTAAAACTCGGCTACGTTCGGATACCAAATCTTTAGCCTGAGTCTCACTCCCATATCGGTTGATCTGCCGAATTATGGCGTCACGCTCGCGTTCTGCAGCGACCAGCTCGTTCTGTACTCGCTCATGACTGGCCGTGGCATTGCTCCGATCCTGCTTTTTGCGCGACAGCTCTGCGGCATTCGATGCGAGCTCGCTACTCAGTTGGTCGATACGGGTTTGCTCGGAGTCGAACCGTCCAATCAGGCCATCTACTTCTGCCAGCGCCTTAATCTGATCTTTGAGCCGTGCGAGTTTGGTTTGCACCAACTGCTCTAGCGCGCTGTGAACAGTTTCCAACCCATCCTGCCCCAGCGGTGGCGTTAACAAACCAGCGGGAAGTTGCTCCAGAGCTTGGGCCTGGCTTGCGATATCTGTGATGGATTCGCCGATATGCTCTCTGCTTCGAAGCGCCCCTTGTGACTGGGCCGCCGCCTGATCTCGGTCATGCTTCAAGCTCTGCCATTCGCTGAATTCAAGTTCAAGTGTTTCTAGCGAAGCTTTGGCCTGGTTCAGTTGCTCTGTGAGCGAGCGGCGAATACCTCCGAGCGCGCCGGTCACTTGTGAGCCGTCCCGCCCAATTGGAAGTCGAGCCAGCTGTGAGCCAGCTACTTTCGCATCCGCTTGAACAAGCCAGTCTCGCTCTCTCTGATCCAGCAAGTGGGTAAGTCTGAGGAGAAACGGAATGTCTTCAGGATCGGCTTCCGGGAATACCGTGCTTAAGTCACCTGACCGCTCTACCTCGCCAAGCTCTCCGATGTGAGCAGCGACATGGGTATCACCAAAATCGAGGCTCACCCGAGCGGTACTTTGAGCGTCTCGAATGATCGGGAAAAGGTTGTCACCCAGTCGAGAAATTTTTCCCGTTAGCCCAAGCTCCAAAGCCTCGAAGACTGCGGTTTTCCCTGTCCCGTTAGGCGCCAGCAGGATAGTTGCTCCCCGACTAAATTCGATTTTGGTATCTATGCCAAATCGGCGAATGTTGGAAAGGGTGAGAGCCTTGAGCTGTTTCATTGGAAGTCCTCGTCACCATAAGCCACACGCTTCAGCGCATCAGCAATCTCAGCGCCCGCCATCCCGGAAAGCAGCAATCCATGCCACTCCGGAAGATGAGGTTCAACCCACGAGTGGGATTTTTTCAGCGAATCCAAGGCCGCTAACAGGGGGTCAGTGATACCGTCCGAGGTGCCTGCTGGAGCTAAGGCTGCCAGGAAGCTTCGGTCAAGAAAGGAACTGACATCCTCCTCCTGTCTCGCCACTACTTTTCTGCAAAAGCGGTCATCCGTTTCCAGACGGGCTGCGTCTTCCGAAGCAATACCATCGATGAGCAGAAACATATAAAGGTCAGCTGTCTGCGGTTCGGGAAGCATGTCTCGCACGTCTGCAGCCCATCGGAAAGCCCCCTGGATACTTACGGGTTCGAAAGGAAAGGCTGCGATCAAGACCGTTCGCCATCCCGCAGTGTTCTGGTTGACGCGCTTGAGCTGAATGGTCTGAAACTCGATTTCGGCTAAGGGTGACGCCAGGTCAACCGATTCGGGCGGGGAAACATCATAGCGGCCTTCAGCCCGCTGCCGAACGGCTGAAACCAACTCTGAGATGTCTATCATTTCAGATTCCTTCCACATGCGACTGAATGGCTGACTGGCGCGTAGCCACTCGCTCTTGCAATTGTTTTGAAAAGTGCTGTCGTACAGAGGCTAACGTGCCACCCCGCAGATGCTTGAACAGTCCAGACCGGGTGACCACCAGGAGAGGCTGGCGCTCAACGGCCATGCTGTTGAATGCCTCTGCGTCGTCAGCCATGCCTGCATCCATCAGATCTGAGGGGGAGGCGCTGATGCCTGACAGAATTACGACGGGGGGAGGCGATGGGCCTATCACTGTCATCAAGTGGTCATCAGATAGCTCGCGGACTAGCGGCGCTTGTCCTGAAGGGCCAGACCAATACCGGAGAGCGAGACTTAACACACGGCCGGCATCGGGGAAGCAGTCCCAGCCAGTGTTGGTACCCCCCAAGCCCACTGCAACCAGGAGCAACGTTTCAACCGCCGTGACCAGCAGATCCAAGGTTCGAGGGCCAAGGCGTAACGCATGCTTTGAGTTCTTACCTTCGGTTTCGGGATAAAGCAGTTGCTCCAGAAATCTCCGGCGGCTATCAGGGGCATTAGTGAAGCCAGTTACCCACTCCCGCCAAACTGCCTCCATCGCGTCCATAAGGTCTGGGTCAGAAATGGTAACGAGCTTGTCCGAGACACCTTGGATCAAACGTTTCCATACCAAGTCATCCATCGCATTTGCGAGCGCTTCAGCCTCATCGCAAGCGTCGCGAAGCGTTTTAAATTCTTTATCCAAAGCGCAAGCCAGGCGTTCAGGGTTATCAATCCACGGCAAATTGCTGAGATCAGTCTCAGCAGATCCGAAGGTGTGGCCCACTTCATGCCCAACACTAGCGCGCCACGCCACCTCGTCCAACATCAAACTCTGGCTTCCGTGAGGGAGGTGCAGCGCCATACGCAGAATTGCTGACGGAAGAGTAAGATTGGCACCGATTGCGGGTTTGTACGGGGCGTAGATTCTAAGCTTTCGATTACCGGCCTCACTGCTCCACAAATGCTCGACGACTCCCGCTGCTGACCTTGGCACAAGACTGCCCAAGTCATGCGTGCCAGCAAATGACCATACCTTGCCGCCGAGCTTCACCTCATCGCTTAACAAGTACTGAGCCCAGGTTACGATGTCCGAACGAAGGCCATCTTCGAGCTCTCGGATCGCCGCATGACATCCCAGCGCTGAAACATCTGAGGTATGGCCTGTGATGTAGGTAATGAGCCGCTCCAGCGTTCGCTTGGGATCAGCAAAATGGCGACCTAAGGTCGCCTGACAGCGTTGCTCCAGAGCTGCATCATTACCGACACAGACAATGGTGACTCGGCGCAGAGTGTCGCTGATCTGGGCCCAGCTCTCAAAACCACACCAAGTTGTCAGCCAAGTGAAGACTCGCTGTGTTGGGCCGTCTTTTCGATCCGCAAGCTCAGTCAGGTTGAGCCCATCTTGGCGGCAAATTTTACACAGCTCATCGAGATGGTTGATTGTGAGCCCGTCTTTGATCTTCAGCTCTGCGCCCACCAGCGTTAACTGGAAAATCCGATCGGGTACGGTCGCGAACGTACCCTTTCGGGCATGGTTCGCCAGACTAGCGAAAGCAGTGTCGAGGACGGAGTCGGGCTTCTTTGGTTTCGGAGCCTTCAGAGAGGCCTTGGACAAGGTAGGGTCAGGATCCTCGACCGGCTGCAAGTATTTTTTACCTTTCGCGCAGCTGGCCAAGTACTTCGCCTTGTCAGCGTCCTTGATGCAAAAATTAGTAGTCTGTCGTTTGATCTGAAGGTGCTCTAGAGAGCGCTCTTCATGTTGGATCACTACGTCATCCCATTCCTCAATTCCGCCCGTCTCGGCACCAATCGAGATAGGAGCGCGGCGGCCGTCGAGGAACTTCTCCAGCATCTCGGACAGCCTTTGAGCGATCACCAACTTCTCGTAGTGAGACTTCTGCTCAAGCCGGAACCTTCTGATCATACTGACATCCCTTCAACCAATCCTAACCTTGCCAGAGGCGCTGGCAGTTGGCCACATCCTAGCAATATGTGTGAGTTAGAAGGGTACAGATTGAGAATTTTCGATCACTAAATTATTTCCGTAGCTTTTCTGCACCCTTGATACCTATCCAGGCGAAGGCTGCACTACACCATCCTAGGGTTGGGGGAGGTTGATCGCTTCCAAGACAGAAATTGTCGGGTAACGGAGTGACAACGAGAGGCGAAGGGCAACGCTCAAGGCAGTTGGAAGGTCAATTCTGCAGATAGTGACGTAGTTCAGCTTAGGCCCGTAGGTGGGCTCTGGGAGCGCATAGACGCGCTTTGTAGCACAGCGAACGTCATAGAGATACGGTTCCAAGCAGCTGCTTCCTGCAGATGCCGAAGTGCTCAAGATTCGTGAGGTAAAGGCCGTCGTTTCGAGACGTGTGGCCCGATGCAGAAACAAGCATCAGGCCACTCCGGTGATAGCATCAGAAGCGATCATCATCCAGCAGCGCTACAGCCCGGACAAATCCTGCGGACGCATGCCTGATTTTGTAAGGGAAGCATGAAATCTAGAACCCAGATTGAAGGGAGCTGATCCAGGTTTGCCAGCTTTTCCATTTGACCGTAGCCTATGTCGCGACCGGCTTTGTGGCCCTCCCAGACAATTGATGCATCCCCAGTCTGTGCGAAGCGCTCGCGGGTAAACTTGAAGGGCGCATCCCAACTCCATGCGTCCGTTCCAACGACCCGAACCCCTTTTTCAAGAAGGTATAAGGTCGCATCGCGCCCCATCCCAACACCTGCATCGAGATAGCCAGGTTGCCCCAAAAGGCTTCCGGCGCGGGCATTGATCACAACGATCTCCAGTGGCTGTATCTCGTGATCAATGCGCTTCAATTCAGCCTCTACATCGGCAACGCTCACGACATACCCATCTGGCAAGTGGCGAAAGTCCAATTTGACGCCTGGCGTCAAGCACCACTCCAGAGGCAGCTCATCGATCCCGTAGGGGGGGCTTTCCACCATCCGTTGTCGAGGCATAGTGCCAAGGCGCATCCATGTGCATACCGCTGTGCGTGGTGATACTTAGCCGTTCTGCTGCCCACGACTCGTTTCCAGGCAAATCCTCCTTGCGAAGCCCTGGGAACATCGCGGCCATCTCTGGCCACCCCTGCTGATGATCCATGTAGTCAATCTTGGGCAGTAGGGGTGGTGGATCTGTATACGGGTTGTTGTCCAGGCTGACCGAGAGGTCGAGCATGCGAAATTTAGCCAAGTTCATGAGTAGTAATCCCTACTTCCGTGCTCTTGGGACGTGTGAAGGGTGGGTAGCCGACATAGGAGCCAGGTACGAATGTACTTTGGTGCGATTCCAGTTTAGAAATTCTCCTTCTCGTCAGGTCGCTCAAGGAGACCGCATGTATAAGAACGTAAGTTTTACGGCCCGCGAGCTATTCGATCGAGCCTGGTCTACACCGGTTCTGAGGCTGGCGCGGGAGATTGGTGTTTCAGATGTCGCGCTGAGCAAGGGATGCAGGAAGGCTGGCATTTCACTGCCGCCTCGTGGACATTGGGCCAAGCCCGCCGAGAACCGCCCCAGCAAGCCCGCTCCGCCGAACTCTACCGAGCTGATTACGTTTCGCGTATTGGACAGGACGATGCTACCTCCAGCGCCGCCCAAACCGCCCAGCACTCCCAAGCTAGAGAAACTCAGTGTGCCGGACAAGTTAATAGACCCCCACCCGCTGGTGCGTAAATGGCTCCAGGCTGTCAGGGCTGCGAAGGATGTTGAAGGACGGGTGGAGCTACGGCGCGAGCGGGTGTTGTATACCCGTATTTCGCGTGACATGGTCGATCGCGCTGCATTGCTTCTGGACGCCTTGATAAAAGACAGCTCAAAACGCGGATGCAGTTGGGCAGTGGATGATCACAACCGAACCACGGTAACGTTCGACGGGGAGATGGTATACGTGACCCTGCGAGAGCGTATTGCAAAAGCAGTGAAACCTCCGCCACCCCCAGAGCCCCGGCCCAGGCGGCGCCGGATGCGTGAGCCGGTGATGTGGTTGGGGCGACGGGAAATCTACGTCTATAGCTCGACTGGCGAATTGACGCTGATTGCTCAAGAAAAGCCAGACGTAGGATCGCAGAGGAGCTGGACAGACAGTAAGACGGGCCACCTGGAAGACAAACTTCATCAGTTCTGCACAGGTCTCGCCAAAGTAATAGAGCGGATGAGAGCGTATCGGGCGAGCATGGAGGAGTGGCGCCGTCAGCGTGAGAGTGAAGAAGCCATTCGACGCCAAGCCATCATGAAAGCAGAGCACCAGCGAGCGCTGCAGCTGCGTTTAGTGGAGAACATGGAGAAGTGGGAGCAAGCGGTACGCCTGAGAAGGTTCATTGATGCCGTAGCAGCTGGCATTGGCGAGGTCAGCGAGGAGGAGGGGCGTCATGTGAAGGCGTGGGTAGAGTGGGCGAGGGAGCACGTCGATGTACTCGACCCACTAGGCAAAAACGCCACCACCTCACTTGACTGAGCGAAACCCAGGGCGCCGCTGTACTCTTCTAAAAAGAGCGCCCATATGGGGTGCCCTCAGGCGACCGACCATGCCGCGCGCTTGGTTAGGATAGTTGCCGGAGTGCCAAATCAGGTTGACTGTAAACCACTTTTTTGAACGAAGCTTCAATCGAGAAAGCAGCGATCGATCTGCTCATGCAGATTTACCGTGATCGCCGGTACCTGTGGCCAGATCAAGATATTCCGCCGATGATGATGCGCAGCCCCCGGATCGCCGCGATGGTCAGCGGCTACGACTATCATGAGCATCCGACCCTAGGAGACACCCAATTCAACCGGCACAGCACCGGTACTCGTATCGCGGGCCTTATTGACCGTCAATCGAACAAGATCGCCGTGGCGACGGAGTTTGGTGACAAAGTCCAGCTCTTCACCGGCGCGCATGAGATCGGCCATCTTGTGCTCCCCGAAGACACTGTCATGCACCGAGACCGCGCTTTTGACGGCAGTCCTCTGCAAGCACCACGTGCACCTGCAGAGCGACAAGCCGATCGCTTCGCCGCCTGCTTCCTCATGCCTCAAAAACTGTTGAGGGAACGGTTCGGGTTCATGTTCTGCTGCACGGGCCAATTGCGCTTCAGCGACGTGATTGCCTATCACCTCGACCCCAACAATCCGGATCGGCTTTTCTACTCTCCGAAAGAGTCGGGAGAACGTGAGCTGGCGCTGGCGCGATGCACCCGACTTAACAACCAGCACCTGGTGTCACTGGCCCAGCAGTTCGGTGTCTCCGACTCGGCGATGGCCATCCGGCTCAAGGAGCTGGAGTTGGTGCGATGGCCTTAGCGAGCAGGGCGTTTTGGCCTTAGGCGACGCTCAAAAGCTTTTCCAATTGAGCGCGTTCCCAGGTACTCAGCAGCTCCACTGGGTCAGTACTGTACGACTGCAACGAGTCGAAAACGTAGACACGCCCCTCCGGGCTGTAGCAACTGTCGCAATAATCGAGCGTGCCACAGTCGTTGTAGAAGGTGAGCACCCAGCCATCGGCCTCCACTGTCATTAGACCGCCGTAGATTTCAGCCCACGACTGCTGACCTAGTCGGCGCATGCTACGAATCCCGAGAGCGATGTCCCGCAGGATCTGATAAGCCTCGCGGGCCGTTAGTGCTTTTGCTTCCAAAAGAACGGTACCTGTATCTGGTTGTTGTCGGACTATCCGTGTCCGACCAGGGCTGACCGAATGGTAAATGAAACCTTGCGTGTTGAGCGTGTTGCGCGGGCCTCAATTTGGTAGCCTTCGGCCCTTTTGGAGCATACCCATGACAGCCAACGCACAGTACAAGCTCAACGCCCGCTACGGCGCGCCTGACATTTCACCGGCCACGCAATGGAATGAGGTCATCGAGCAACTGCTGGATCACCGGAGCGTCCGGGCGTTCACTGATCAATCTCTGCCCGAAGGCACGATCGAGACCCTGGTCGCAGCCGCCCAGTCCGCATCGACATCTTCCAATCTCCAGGTCTGGAGTGTTGTCGCCGTTCAAGATGTCCATCGTAAGAAGCGGCTGTCCGGCCTGGCCGGTAATCAGGCCTATATCCATCAAGCCCCACTGTTCCTGGTATGGCTTGCAGACCTGTCCCGGGTCTCGCGCATCGCGGAGCAGGCAGGGGTAGAGCTGGAGGCGCTGCCGTATCTGGAAAGCTTGTTGCTCGGCACGATCGACGCCGCTTTGGCCGCTCAGAACGCTGTGGTTGCTCTGGAGTCGCTGGGGCTTGGCAGCGTATACATCGGTGGCATCCGTAATGACATCGAAGGTGTCGCCAAAGAGTTGGGGCTGCCGCCACAGGTCTATCCCGTTTTCGGCCTGTGCGTCGGCTATCCATCACCTGACCGCCCTGGAAAGGTAAAGCCGCGGCTGCCGCAGCAAGCCGTACTGCATCATGAAACCTATACAATCGCCGGCGAGGAGGGCGTCCTCTCGGAATACGATGCGCGCCTGGGTGCGTTCTATGAGCGTGAGGGAATGAAGGCATCGGGCTGGTCGGAGCAAGTGGTCAGTAGACTCCGGAATGTTTCGAGTCTGCATGGGCGTGAGGAGCTTCTGGGTGAGCTGGCGCGGATGGGCTTTGGGCTTCGCTGATGCGCTAGTCTGCCCGCGCATGCTCAGCCCTGCTTCAACTGACCGTGAAGGGGAATGCCTAAAATGGCGATGCTCCGCTTGCGACGAAGGTGTTATACATGAGCGGAGCCGCTCAAGTAGTGCGCTCAGCTAATGCTTTACATAGCTAACAGGAGCGTGGATGCGCACCGCCAGACGAAGACTTGAATGCATTGATAGACAACAGCCCAGTAAACACAGCCAGGGTCTCTGAGACGATGGTGGATCCCAGGCCTCGCAAGCTGAGACCTAACGACTTGGTGCTCTTTTTGGATTACGACGGCGTGCTGCACCAGGACGCTGTGTACCGCACAAAGCACGGCCTGGAGCTGCGCGCACCGGGCGAGCTGATGATGCACGCCCACATCCTCACTAGTCTGCTGCAGGACTTTCCAGAGGTTCGGATAGTGCTGTCCACGAGCTGGGCCAGGCTCCTGGGCTACAGCCGAGCGAAGGCAGCACTGCCGGCCGAGCTGCAAGCACGCGTTGTGTCGGCTACTTGGCACTCTCGAATGACTCGATCCCCTATAGAGGGATACGACAGTTTGTCGAGGCATGAGCAAATACGTGCCGCTGTTACACGCGCCGGCATCACCCGTTGGCTGGCAATTGATGACGATCCTGATCACAGTTGGTCAGCTCGCGACCACCGCCTAATACGTTGCGAACCCACGATGGGACTAGGCAGCGAGGCTACTCAAGTGGAACTGCGTACCAAGTTGCAGGCGCTGGTAGACACCGCTGCTGGCTAGTACTGATGACCACCAGTGCGCGGGAGGAGATCACCCGATTGATCCGGGATAACAAGCGGTTTCCGAAAATCGCCAACAGGCCAAAAAGGCCTCGCACCATCGCGAGGCCCTCGAACGTCTGCAGGGTGATCAGGGCATTGAGTGTGCGTACATTGGTGGCATTCGTAACGACATCGAAGTCGTTGCCAAAGCGCTGGCGCTGCCGCCCCAGGTATATCCTGTATTCGGTCTGTGCGTCGGCTACCAATCTCCTGACCGACCAGCGAAGGTAAAGCCGCGGCTGCCCCAGCAGACAGTGCTGCACCACGAAACCTACTCGGCCGCGCCGTTGAGCGGGTTCTCGCGGACTACGATGAGCGCCTGGGTGCGTTCTATCAGCGCGAAGGGATGCACTTCCAGTTCACATTTCAATAGAGGCCGACATGTCCTTCACTCATGCGCACCAGACAGCAATGGCCGAGCAGCGCAACAGGGGGCGGTGCCTCCACTACGAAAATGGGGCCCGCTGCGACGCCATCATCTCCGCGCACTCAATTCAGAAGGGTGGCCAGCTCAACCTGATCGTAGAACAAGGTCATGTCTACCAGCTGTCCGCCGATCTCACCACGTTGAAATCCACCGGGGGTAAGCCTCAACTGAAGAAAGTGGGCATCAACAAGGTGTCCACCTTCCGTGGCATGTGCAAGCACCACGACAATAGGTTGTTCGCACCAATCGATGACAGACCACTGGCATTCGATAACGAACAGATAGCTCTCTATGCCTACCGCAGCATTTGTCGTGAGTACTTCGTCAAAGAAAACGCCGCACGCTCTCTAGCAGCGATGATCGATCACCCTGACGTACCTCAGGCAAACCGCCAATTGCTGGTGGACTCAGCCCAAGGGCAGGCATTTGGTTTTCAACACCTCCATCGACACAAGCTCATCTACGATGCGTCGATCTCACAAGGTAATTTCGCGGAGTTTCGATTCATCATTTTTGGGTCGAGCTCCCCTTGCTCGGTACAGGCCTCAGGGCTGCTTTTTCCTGATTATGACTTTCTTGGTCGCAAGCTTCAGGATCTCGGGCCGGAGGCCGTGGCGCTCGACTTACTGACATTCTTTACCGCCCCCACGCAGGACGGTTGGGCGTATGTGCTCGCCTGGCATGAGTCGAGCGACCAATCCTGTCAGTGGGTGCGCGAGTCCATGCAGGAAGGTTTTAACAGGGGGGCAAAGCTAGAGGATATGCTGATGCGGCTTTCGCTGGCCTGTGAGAATCATGCTGTTCGAATCTCCTGGTGGGACGGGTTACTCCCATCGGCCCAGAGTGCGGGACTTGCCGCACTCTCAGTGGGGACTGACCCACGAGTAGCAACGCCACCAGACTATCTAGCGCATGGCTGTGAAGGACTTGCTGACTGGACGTTTGAGTATGTCCAGGACGGAGCGGAGATCTAGATCACCAAAGTGTCTAGGTAGGTTCAGGCAGGGGATGCAATGCCGGACTGAAAATCAGACACCTGATCCCATTCTGTCCTCTTCTCACGGGGGCACCTCGCAGCCAGATACTCCCAGCTCACTGGCTGACAGAGATTTCATGGACATGATGCGAGAATTCGAATTGGCAGGGCAATGGATCTAAGAGCAGCTGGCGCTGAGTCGTGCAGCTCTGAACGCTGCCGACCCGAAGCAGGCCAGCATTAATAGTCAATTAGCCCTCCCAGGTAGGGCCCGGATGGCTTTAGGACTGACGGGGCGGAAGTGAATCAGACACCGACACCCTGCGGTGACGACCGCGGGCGAAGAGTGCAAGTGCCAAAATCAATACTGGCATTGCAATCACCCACTGATGAATAGTGTGTACTCCGAAACCTGCTGTTGTAGCGGCAAGGCAGCCGATGATCGAGAATATCGATGCCAAGGCTACGCCACCCAACGCAAATGCGGTTCCGCCAGTGGCAATACCGAGTGTTCCTGTTAGCAAAAACGTCAGCCAGCCTAGCAAAGCACCTGTAGAACCACCCAGCACGATCCCTCCGATCCCAGGCAATACAAGTACGGTCGCCGTGCCTAGAGCAACGGCTAAAGCCAGGGCGCCGAAAAGCAGTATCGTCGCGAGCAACCACTGTGTAGTACGTCTGATCGGCTGCCAATGCCTGTAAACGCAGAAGCACAGAAGGCCAACAGCGAAAGTCATTACGAGGACGCGTACCATTAGAGCACCGGTAAGGCAGGATAGGTTTTCAGTTTAGACGGCTGCTGGCCGTCAGGACTACCTTGTGGACAGTTGAAAATGTCCGCCGGACGCAGTCTGCGACCTCCGCTAAGTAGTCGAGCCCAAGCTTTGCCGAGGGGGCCGACGCGCCTATACTGGCTTTTTGCTTTCGAAAGGTAGGAAATTCTCGCTTTTTGTCAGCTACTACAGACGCGGATGCATTGCTTGGAATGGGAGCCCGCATTCCAGCACGCTCAAATTTCCAAAGGAGTAGGAGATGAGCATTTTCAGCTGGCTGTTCAACCGGCCGAAAGCCGTTAAATCCAATACTGCAGTAACGCACCAGCCTGCTCAGGCTCAATCACAGGACGCTCATCCGGATCCACGCCCAGATCCTCAGATTGAACGAGATGAGTTTTTTCTCAGTGTCGAATCCCTTGATTTCTCCGGCATCTATCAGCTGTCCAAGTCCAAGAAGTGGGCGATCGCCTGGAGAGACTCCGATCCGTCAGCGGGTCGGGGAGGTCACAGAGAATCTGGCTTAGGGGCCTACGTGCTTGCAGATACGAGCAGCGGTACCGTTGCCTGCCATGGATGTATGCCTAGGCCAAACAATGGCCACGTGTGTGACACCGGAGTGTTTTGCCTGGAAGATTGGCATTTTGGGAGCACCCTGTCTGGGACGTTCAGCGTTTTCGATCCCAGTGGTTCTGTGATCCTCGCTAAAGAGCTAACGGCCAATATTCTCACCAGCGGTATTTCTAGGCACGGGAAATACGCTTTCTGCGCCACCGCCAACAGCCCAACCGATCATGGCAACAAGGTCTTCCTGTTCGACCTGGTCAATCGGATCGAAATGTACAGCGTCACGCCTAAGGCCGGATGGCCTGACAGCTACGAAGTGGACGAGGGTACCGGGGAACTCATGGCGCTGTTCAAGGACATGGGGAGCTTCCGGTACAACGCTCATGGCGAATTCATGGATGCTGATCAGTTTGGCGATGCCAACCTCAACTCCTCCCATTACGACCGCATCATCCTCGCCGCGGAAAAGATCTTGGGGGAGGTCGACCTGACAGACGAGCGCATCCAGGAAGTCCTGATCGCGGTGCAGCGCGCCCGATCGCTCGGCGCCGATGAAAACCTTGCCTGGAAACCCACAGCGCTCAAAGTCCAAGGGCTTGCACACGAGCAACTGGGCCAGTACCCCGAAGCAGTACAGGTTTATGAGGAGGCGCTGGCCTTGAATCCAAAAATTGGCGTTAAGCGCAGGTTGGCTTCCGTGAGTAAGCGGATCAAGGCTGAGTAGCAGGGGCCATTCTCACCCCCCGATGACGATAGAGGTACTGAGCGCCGGCGGCGCCGGCCAAATGCAGAGCTCCTCACGTCGCCTTGTCCTAACTGACCTCACCAACCTTGCCCTAGTTGTCCGTAGGGTAGGGTACCGCCTGTGTTAATGGGGAAGAACCTGATTACATGAAGTGTAAAGCCTCCTTGAATCGATACTCCGAAGGTTTACAAGAGTTCGCTAAAATTCCGATGGTGATGCTGCGTACCGTCGCTGTAAAGTGAGCGCTTTCCCCACTGCACTGCATGTCCTCTGCTGCAGCTCGGCAGACTTCAACAAGCAATTTTGAGACCCAGCTATCAGAAACCGCCACCCCAATTACCCTGCCAGAAAACAATGGGCATCTATCGATAGGAGATACATTATTTTTTTGAAGAAACATCCTATAAGGCAAAAAAACTTCTTGAACATACCTGGAGCTAACAAGGAGTGACCTTCGAGTTCCTTTTTTACCAGGCAGGGAGGCAGTCCACGCACCATTGCTTGCATCTAAGCAGTCAAACCTAAGAAGGCTGCCGAACGACTTTATATCAGATCTCGACAGTTTGAGCTCGTTAACTGTATATATTAAAAATAGCATTTTAAGCAAATCCCACCCCTTTAGTAGGGTGAAGGCGCCATCGATTACTTTCTGAAATTCAGCCTCACTTGCTCCTTGCTGTAATTTAGGGGTTGCCCGTCTTCTGTGGCTGTAGTGAGCAAAAGAGTCGAGATTAAGTAGAGGATTGTAATCAACGGCTTGCTTGGACAAAAGGAAATCAAAAAAACTACGGGCGACAGTGAGCTGCCCAGCTGAATTTTCAATTGAAGAGTGATATGACAAATCTTTAAGGTCTTCTCCGCACTTGCCAGCAATCCAAAATGGACGCCAATTCAGATTTGCCACTGTGAGAACAGCGCCTCTACTATAAGAGCCCGCTCTAACTTTAGTGAAGCGTCGCTCATAGGAAGTCCTGATCCAATCTTTTGGTGGAGACTTACAAAACTCATTAAACTCATGAAGATCAATCTCGCTCAACTCATATATCGGCTTGCGCTTTATGATATAAGTCCAAAGCAGAAGTCGCTCAACGTACTTCCTATATGCCTCATAAGTATTTCGATTCCTAAAGCCGTACAGATATTCTTTCGCGTGCTCGTAGGCCTCTCGCGGCCTAGCAGCCTCCGAACAGGAAGCTAGATATAGCAGGGTATCGGGATGATCGTTTACGCTCCCGTCGCTGCGTATCACTTCTAGATAATCGGCAAATAGGGGCCTTGGCATCTTATCGGAATCCGGCGAAACCTCCGAAATTGCTGGAGGCTGCGATCTTTTAGGCCCAGGCGCGATAGAATACAACCATACCTTGTACGCATCGTGAAGACTTTGCATCTTTGCTCCCGAGGCACCATTGCTTTCCATATGACGTAGAGCCTCACGAACTGCATCTTTTGTGATTTTCACCAGCGTGCGTCGAGTTAACTGGCCGCTACCATTTATCTTTGAAATTATGGGGCGTGAACCTTCATTCTGTGGGTATAATCCTTGGAAATCACAGACTCTCAAAAAATAGCGTTGAATGAAATCATCCGGAACAGTTATGTCCCCTGAGTCCAACCTTAGTAACCAGGTACCTTCATTGTGGACAAAGGAACCTAAAGTTATTATATTTCCTTTGGAGTCGAAAAAATCTGAGCATGCAACATTCAAATAAGCCTGCGCAGCAACTACAAATACCGTGCGCTCATGCATTCTGGGATTCGCGACTGCTAACCTCTCAGCAGCAGATAAAATTTCCGCCCAGTGATTGGATGCCAAGGTTAATTCAATTAGAGGGGTAGCCACCTCAGTCTTTGAGGCTTGAGAGATCAGCTCCGCAAATGGATTTCGTAGGGAATTTGACGTCTTGACTAAATAAGAAAAGAACGCCGAGCATTCAGTGAGAGTTTTGTACAGGCTTGAAGGCTCAGTGGGCAGCCGTCCCTTCGCAAATGGTCGCCATTTTGGATTCGGAGTGATCGTCTTCAAACCTGAATTAGAAATCTCATTTCTGAACCGCAAAGGGGCTTTTTCACAAATCCATGAATCTGGTGGTTCCTGTACGAACCAAATGAATTCGAAAGCATCGGCTCTATCGAGGGTGAATACTGATTTCCCTCTAATAAGTAGGGCCCATAAAATTAGCCTTTCAATAGCCGTGCGACAGCTTTCATAGCTCGGCAATTCGCGGCGATCCGCTAGGAAGTCGTATGCCAGTTCGTGTATTTCGAAGGGCTGCAGGGCAGGATCAAGCTTGCTCAAAAAAGCTGTGACCAAAACCCTCACTTGTGACGAGGCTGAAAATTCGCAGTCATCTAGAATACGAGCGGAAGCGAATAGTGGATGAGGTAAAAGCTCCATGAGCTATCCAGAACCTGATGGGCTAAAGCCCATCATAGTCCCTACGTGAATCCCAGGAGGCGCAAAATTAAGGAGGTAAAAGCTACTCGGCAGTTCTTCCTGCCGAATTGTACCAAGCAATCAGTGATCAGCTTCGAACTCTAGAGCCGCAGACTGGTGGCATAGGAGGGCGCCTTTGGGGCATTAAAAATAAGATAACTCAACTAAATAGTCATTTAGTTGAGTTGGGGTTTTATCGAGCTTAATTGCGAATGGAGCAGGGTGACTAAGCCTTTGAAAGTCCACTGGCACTATCTCTGCGGTGCACAGCATAGGCATTTTAGATCCTGCTAAGGCGTAGGAACTGCCTCAGGCCACGTTAACATTCCTTACCACTCCATTTCAAATTGCAGCCTGTGTGAGAGTCAGTACCACTGGAGTGACATCAGCATAACTCAACGACCAGGAGACTACTGTCGGCTGTGACGCCAGCGGGCGCACCCGTGGACAGCTTAGCAGCAGCCTGCCGTGCGAAACCGCCATGGGGAAGCAGATTCACCGCTGGCTGGGCAACGAGGTCTCTGACTTCATCGGTACCTCGGGTGATGTGGCCAACGGAAAGCATTTATGCAGCTTCCATTGGTTACGGGCCATCAATGGTGAGCTAGAGACTGTACGCAAACCATGAATGGCTAAGAGCATCATGCGGTAGCGTAATTTGCGAATCAGCACTCTCGTGATCCCGAGGGCGCATTTCCCTGTAGACGGCACCTCGGGGCAAGATAGCCAAAAAAAGCGTGACTGGTTGACGTGCAATTTGTGCGTAAAGCGTATTGGAGGCTTGGGAACCCCAAAAAAAGCGCATCTATAGATGGGGACCGCGTGTGGCTAGAAGCGCATCTTTAGCTGGGTATTCGTTGGTGCAGGTTGGGAAAAGCGCTGTCGATCTTGAGACTGGCACTAACAAATGCATGCTCAAGCCATTGATTTGTAAGAGGCGCACAATTAGGTAGGCAAAGGCGCATCTTTACGGGGGCCTGACATCCCTCTGGGCATGGTGCTTAATACAAACCTACGCATAATGTATATTATGTTAAATGACGTATTAAGGGAGGTGACCTCCTGAGTCGATCACCTGTGGTTTTGCCTGCCGATCACGCTCGAGCTGCCGGCGCCATATCGACAACTGCACAGCGTCCTTTCGTGCGTACCTTCTGCACCAGTCGCGCTCTGTTGACGAACACATCGATCTGACAACTGCCTGAGTGCTGCACATCCTCCCAGTATTCCGTGTGCACAAGCTGTCCGTTCTGCGGCCCCGTGTAAGCACCCGCGGCTTCACGTGTGACATAGCTGCTGTCGCGCACATACCTGAGCACGACCAGATCCTCCTCCGGCACCACCATGACCTGCCGTGGCACGCCGAAGAAATCGATCAGCTCGCCCACCGGGCGATCTTTCCAGGCACTGCTGGCTTCCAGCGATGCGCAGCCGCTGAGCAATGTGGCCAACAGGCCCAATGCGAACAATCGGTTCATAAGGTCTTCTCCCTGGAGGCCGCTTTACTTGGCAGACATCTGTGCGAACCCTTCGTCGATCTTCTGCATGATGGCTGCCTTGGCAGCCTCGCGGTTCAATATCTGGAACAGCTGCGGCCCTGCCTTGGCTATTTGCGATGCCGGCATCACACCCAGGCGCTCCATTTTCCGGGCCTGGCGGTCAGCCGGTTTACACAGGAAGTCGCGGCTTTGCGCCAACCAGGTGTCAGGTTTGCTCTGCCATTGACTGGAATACTTGGCGTTGTGCAATTCATTGAAAACACTACGAAAATCCTGCGCACCCATGATGCGTACACGGTTCTTTGCACAGTCGATTTCGACATCGTACGCCGTAAAGTTTGGCTTGCCGGGCTCTTCGTAAAGCTGATAAACGCCCAATGATTTCGCGCCACCTGGGCGATTGAAGATGTTATTGGGGTCGCCGTCTGCGACGAACACCTGGTTCTTGCCCAAGCCACCTTGGTAGTGGACTACCCAAAAGTCGCCCATCTGTACATCGCTCGCCTGGGCAGCGAGGACATTGCATACAAAGGCGACAGGCAGGAGCTGCTTCTTGAACACGATCATGGGGGACAGTCCTTTGCCTATTCTTCGAGGCAATAGTTTCTCGCCTGAACATAAGGCAAAGGGCTATCTAGTACATCCGTCCTATGCACCGCTGATAGCGCAGCGGCCACCCCATTCGGGTCTTGAGCGCCCTCCTCTGCAGCCTCACCGAAAGGCCCGACGCCAGTTGCGCATGATCCGTGTATCAGGGGACGATCTGTCAAAACCGTGTCGTCGATAAGGAGCCGTGCGACGCCCCTGGATTCAGGACACTGGCCGTAACCACGAAGCCAGCACCTGCGGGTGCTTCTCGAACCAGGCGCGCGCCGCTTCGTCAGGGCTCGCGCCGCGGCGGTTGATGGCGTGGTCGAGCTCGGCCACGATGGTGTTGTCCAGGCGGATGTTGTCGAGCACCTGCAGCTGTGCGGCACTGAAACCCGATAGCCGGTCGTCCCGTGCAAGCAATACGGCCCGGTCAACACTGCCCAGCAAACCCTTGGGGTCCTTGAGCTCGCGGATCCGATAGCTGTGATGCAGGAACTGCGGGTGCCAGAGCGGAACTATTCCCCATTTGCCCTCACGCACCAGTTGCTCATAGGCGGCGACGCATTGCTCCTGGGTCCCGGTACGGAAACTGTACCCGGCACTCACCAGGTCATAGTCGACCATCATTTTCAGGGAGAAGCGGGTAATGCCGGCGCCCGCCCCTATCCCTTGAATCTGTTTGTGCATGCGTGCGCTGACGCTGGGGTCAAGCAGGTCCTCTACCGACGCGACCATCGATTCCGGTACATAATCGGGAACCCCCCATAATGCATAGGGCGTGTAATGCAGCCCCAGCTCACGGGTTGCTACCTGTTCCTCCACCTGTGCCTTGTAAAGTCCATGGCTTGAAGGTATCCACGCCGACGCGAGCATGTCGATCGCGCCCTCGCGCAGCCGCTCGAAGTTGCGCTCGTGCGGCGCGCTGGAACGCTCCACCACGAAGCCCATGCGTTGCAACACCAGGGCCACGACCGCTGCTGTGGCATGGTGAAAAGACAAGTCGGTGACGCCGAGCCTGACCATGGTTGCCCCTCTCTCTTGCATGTGCCCACGCGCCAATGCCGCTGGCAGCAAAGCCACAGTGGCCAGGGCCTGGATGAATTGTCTGCGCTTGACCGGTCGCATTGCCCGCACCCTCAGGGATGGGGCGCAACGGCAGATGAAACCGGGTCAAGGAAAATCAGTTGCAAGGGCTCCGCCAACAGCTGGTCGGCCTGCTCGGCAAAACGCTGGAAGTGTGCGGTGGCCAGGTGGGTGTCCAGGGCCTGCTGGTGGTCGAACGCCTCGCGCATGTAGAACGTCCCGGGCTCGTCGCTGCGTTCGAACAGCATGTAGTCGCGGTTGCCGGGCTCCGCTCGGGTTGGCTCGATCAAGGCCAGCAAGGCCGTTTTCAGTGCCGGTGCCTGGCCCTGCCTGGCCTTGAGGATGGCAAGGGAAACAAGGGGTTGATCCTGTCGGTTCATATCGTGCTCCTGGTCGGTTGTCCAAGGCAGGCGCGGTAAGGCCTGCCTCGAGGTGTGTGTCAGTGTCTGCGGGCAGCTCGCCCGGAGTAACCTGGACTGCGCGTCAACACTTTCACGGCTGCAGTGAAAATACCGATCACATCTGTGTCGCCCGTGGCTTGCTGGTACAGCGGTAGAGCAAGTTGGGTTCACTGACGATCAACAAGTGCTCAATGGGTCGGTGCCGGCGCCGCATCGATCTTCAGGCGCATCAAGGCATAGGGTTTCTGCCGCAGGTCCCGCCCGCCTTGGAACAACGCCTGGCGGTGCAGTTGGTTGGCGATGAAGTACAGGTAGCCATCCGGCCCGATCGACAGGGTATCGGGCCAAAGCAGTCGCGGATCATGCACCAACGTCTGCCAGCGCCCGTCCGGCCAGCGCTTGCGGATGGCGTTATGCTCGTAATCGCCGGCATAGACAGCGCCCTCGGCGTCGGCCTCCATCCCATCGGAGGCGCCCTTTTCACCGAGGTCCTCCACGGCTGCGGCAAGCCGTTGCTCGCTGATGGCAGGGTCGCGCAACAAGGCGGTGGACACGGCATACAAGTGTCGGCTCGACAGCGGCGTGAAGTAGAGCGTCTGACCATCGGCTGACAAGGCGATACCATCGGACGCCACCGACAATGGTTTCGATGTGCCGTCCGGCTGGCTCGCCATCAGCGGTGTCCCCTCGACTACCGGAACAAAGCCTGGTGCCACGGAGGTCGAGAGGGCACCACTGAGACGGCGCTCGGCGCGCCCGCTGGCGATGTCCATCACGATGATCGCCCCTGGACCGCGCAGCGAGGAGTCGGTCACATAGACCGTGCCTTCGGCGCCATGGCGAAAATCAAAGCGCATGTCATTGACGTAGGTGCTGGGCAACATCACGTTTTCCGGGAACACCAGCCGCTTGACGATTCGATTGCTCGCCAGGTCGACCGCGATCAGCTTCGCGCCACCAGGGCGCGGCGTCTGAAACCCCGGTGCCGCAGTGTCCAGCAGCCAGACGCGGCCCCGGCCATCGGCCACCACGCTCTGCACGCTTATCAGTCCCTTTGCGGGGTCCTTCGGATCCTCCTGATTCAACGACAGGTCCGGAAAAGGCCGGACCTCGCCGTCACGAAGCTCGCCAACGGTGAAAGGGACCTTGTCGCCCCAGCGCGGATAGTTGACGAAGATGCGCCCGGTTTCGGTGACGGTAACGCCTGTCGGCATGGCGTCATGGAATGCATGGACCTGCTCGAGCTTGCCGAATGCCCGCTCTGCGGGCGCATGCGCAGAAAGCGCATTGGCAGCGATAACCTGCGCAGAGGACATACCTGCCGTCAGTGCGGCGCAGAGAAACACGGTTTGTTTAAGCATGCTTGCTCCTGGCGGACCGGATCGGCCGGTCCGCCGTTGCCTGTCAAATAGGTTTCAGAAGCCTTCCAGAACGATCTTGCCGCGCGCCTTGCCACTCTCGACCAACGCATGGGCACGGCGCATGTTGGCGGCATTGATGGCTCCGAAATGCTCGCCCAGAGTGGTGCGCAGGGTGCCCTGGTCGATCAGCCCGGCCACGCGCTCAAGCAGCGCGTGCTGGCACACCATGTCGTCGGTCTCGTACAGCGAGCGGGTGAACATCAACTCCCAGTGCAATGACAGCGACTTGCGCTTGAGCGGCATGACATCGAGGGTCTGCGGGTCGTCGATCACACCCAGGCGGCCTTGCGGCCGCAGCACTTCAACCAGTTGCGCGAAGTGCTGATCGGTATGGGTGAGGCTGGCGACATGGCTGACCGACTCGATCCCCAGGGCACGCAGTTGCCCTTGCAGCGGCGCACTGTGGTCGATGACGTGATGGGCGCCCAGTTCGCGCACCCAGTCTGCGGTCTCGGCGCGGGAGGCTGTGCCGATAACCGTCAGGCGGGTCAGTTGCCGGGCCAACTGTACCAGCATCGAACCGACGCCGCCGGCGGCGCCGACGATCAGCAGGGCATCGCCCTCTCCGCCGCCCTCCACGATACCCAGACGATCGAACAACAATTCCCAGGCCGTGATGGCTGTCAGCGGCAGCGCGGCTGCCTGCGCTGCACCCAGACTGCGTGGTTGATGCCCAACGATACGTTCGTCGACCAGGTGATATTCGCTGTAGCTGCCGGGCCTGGCGATGGAACCTGCGTAGTACACCTGGTCACCTGGCTTGAACAGGGTCACCTGCGGCCCGACTTCACGGACGATCCCGGCCGCGTCCCAGCCAAGTATTTTCGGCTCTCGGGTGAAAGTGCCAGCGCGCACCTTGGTGTCGACGGGGTTGACCGACACGGCCTTGACCTCGACCAGAAGGTCCCTTGGCCCAGGGTTCGGCCTGGGCATAAAGATGTCTTGAAGAGACGCAGGGTCTTCAATAGGCAAGCCGTTGTGGATGAAACTGATCGCTTTCATAGGCACTCGCTACTGGATATGGTTTGATTCGTGAACCCAGTCTGGCGTGTCCGGTCCTTGGGAAAAACGGGCCCTGCCCGTGAACACTTTCATTGCAGGAGTGATAATGATCCGTCTCGACGACCTGGGCATCTTCGTTCGCAGCGCCGCGCTGGGCAGTTTTACCGCGGCGGCTCACGAGGCCGATTTGTTGCCCGGCCAGGCGGCCGAGGCGGTCAAGCGCCTGGAGCGTGAGCTGGATGTGCGGCTGTTCGCCCGTACTACGCGCAGCCTGCGCCTGACGGCCGAGGGCGAGCAGTACCTGCCTTCTGCCCTGGCGGCCCTGGAAGCCCTCCGACACGGGCGGGACAACCTGAATCGGGAAAGCGCCCAGTTGAGCGGAACATTGCAGGTGGCCGCGCCCTCCGATCTGGGGCGTAACGTGCTGCTGCCCTGGCTCACGGCGTTTCGTCGCGAACACCCGCAGCTGAACCTGCGCTTCTTTCTCTCCGACCAGATCGCCGATCTGTTCCGTGACCCGGTGGATATCGCCATCCGCTACGGCCTTAACGCCGACGCCAACTATATCGCCCTGCCACTGGCACCTTGGAACCGCAAGGTGCTAGTGGCCTCGCCGGAGTACCTGGCGCGGCAAGGTGCGGTGCAGGCCCCCGAAGACCTGCGCGAACACCAGTGCCTGCTGTACATGCAGCAAGGCCGGATCTACGACAAGTGGCAACTGGGGGCGCAGACCGTCCAGGTGCGTGGCGCCCTGCTCTGCGACGATGCCGATATCGCCCGGCGCTGGGCCGTGGCCGGCGAAGGGATCACCTACAAATCCTGGCTGGATGTGAGCGACGACGTGCTGGCCGGACGACTCGTCGTACTGTTGCAGGATCACCCCGGGCCGATCATGCCGCTGAGCCTGGTGTGCCCGCACCGCAAGCAGTTGTCGCCTGCGGTGAGGCAGTTGCACGCCTGGTTGTCGTGCCGCTTCGCCGGGCTCGAGCGCGACTGATCAACGGGAACAGGCAACTGGCGAAGAACAGTTTGTTGGCCAGGATCATGATCAGGGCTCCCGTTCACTGGGCATCGATTTCAGCGAACAGGTACACCAGGCAGAAGCCGTCCATGGGCATCACGGGGTTGGACCAGATCATGCGTGTGTGACGGGCTCGCTCGTTGAAGACCTCCACCAACAGGTCCGAAGCACCATCCAGCGCCTTGGCATGATCGTAGAAGTCCTCGGCCACATTGAGCACGCCTTCGAGCCTGTAAATCTGACGGATCCGGCTCAATTCACCCACCGCATCCTTGAGCTGTGCGATCGCGTTCAACGCCGCCAAGCGGCAGGCCGCATAGCCTTGGCCGAGGTCGAGATCGCGCCCCAGGCGGCCTCGGTACTGCAATTGCCCATCGACCCAGGGAAACTGCCCGGACGTCATCAGCGTATTGCCGACGATGCTCCAGGGTACATAGTTGCCCAGTGCCGGTGCCGGGCTGGGCAAAGTCAGGCCGGCAGCTTGCAGGCGTGATTCGGGCGTGTCGAGCATGTTCATGGTGAGGTCCTTGTGCTGTTGTTATTGTCAAGCACGCGCAAGGCGCGCCTGGACGCCATGCCGAGGAAAACTCAAGCAGGAGGCAGGTCGCCGCAGATCCTTGTCGAACCAACGGCGGTCAATCTGCGCTGACGGTGTGAGGCGCTTCAGTCTCTAGGTGCGGCATGCTCTGGCCAACAATTCGGCTACCCGGCACGTAGTCGAAGATCATCTCGATGGTTATGCCGTTAGGGTCCTCGAGAAACAGTTGGTGTTCGCCGATTTGTGGTATGACGCGTTCACGAAACGCAATACCCAGGGATTGCAATCGTGCCTGGACTTGCACCAGTCCCTCGCAACGCAGCGACACATGATCGAGTGAACCCGATCCATACCCGCCTGGCTTGTCGCCCAGGTACATCTGCAGTTCCTTTGGGTCGCCCTGGACACTGGCGATGTGCAACAGCGGCTGGTCACCGGCATACATCCAGTAACCCGGGAAAAGAAACCCCGGCCGGGGCCCTGGCACCAGGCCGATCACGTGCTCGAAGAACGCTGCGGTTTCTACCCAGAGCGGGGTGCGGATGGTGAAATGGTCGAGTTTAAGGATGCCCATGAAATCCTCCGGATTGGGGGTAATGCCAATAAGCGAGCCGTTGGAACACGCGGCTCATCGCACCGGTACATCGTGTTGGAGACCGGCATTGCGCGTGTCGAGTCTGGCGTGCTCAGTGCCCGGGATTAATCAGCCCTGCCCATGAACACTTTCATTGCACAAGTGACAATCATCCGGCTCGAAGCACCGGTTATCTTCGTTCGCCACGTCACTGATAGGCGGGATAGTCGCTGTAACCCACTTCGTCACCGCCGAACAGGCGGCTGCCCTCGAACTCGGCCAGCGGCCAGTCATGCTGCAGCCGCGCGGGGAAGTCAGGGTTGGCGACGAAGGGACGGCCGAAGGCAACCAGGTCCACCAGGTCGGCATCGAGCAGCGCCTGGCCGCGCGCCAGGGTATAACGCCCGGCCACGATGATCGCACCGCTGAATTCGCGGCGCAGTTGATGCCGGAAGGGTTGCGGAATCTGCGGTGCGTCGTCCCAATCCGCTTCAGCCAGGTGCAAATAGGCGATACCCAAGGTGTCGAGCGTCTGGGCAGCCTGAAGAATGGTCGGGATCACGTCCCGGCAGTTCATGCCACGGGCGGTGATAAAGGGGGCCAGGCGTACACCGGTACATTGCGCGCCGATCTCCCCGGCGACGGCCCGGGTGACGTCGATCAGGAAACGGATACGGTTCTCGCGGCTGCCGCCATACTCGTCATTGCGCAGGTTCGAGGTGGTGCGCAAAAACTGGTCGATCAGATAGCCGTTGCCGGCGTGGATCTCGACCCCATCGAACCCGGCTTCGCGCGCATGCCGGGCGGCGAGGCGATAATCTTCGATCACCGCCTGGATATCCTCTTGGTTCAAGGCGCGTGGCTCGCTGACATCGACCATCCGCCCTACCCCATCGTCACCGACCACCCATACCTGCGCATCGGCACGCAGCGCGGAGGGTGACACCGGCTGGCCATCGTCGTGGAAGCTGGCGTGGGACATCCGTCCTACATGCCACAACTGCAGGAACATGCGCCCACCCTTGGCATGCACGGCATCGGTGACTTGTCGCCAGCCTGCCACTTGCTCGGCGCTGTAGATACCAGGGGTGAAGCTGTAGCCCTTGCCCTGGGGGCTGATCTGCGTCGCCTCGCTGATGATCAGCCCGGCGCTGGCGCGTTGGGCGTAATAATGCGCCATCATCGCATTGGCCACGTCTCCAGGCTGGGTGCTGCGTGAGCGGGTCATCGGCGCCATGACGATGCGGTTGGGCAGCGTGAGGGCGCCGAGTTCGTATGGGGTGAAGAGTTGCTGCGGGCTGGACATGGGAGGCTCCTGGTCAGATGGGGGCTTGGCTGGGGTGCTGGTAGTCATATGTGGTCGAACTTGAAAGCGAGAGACATGGGCGACATCGTCGCGCTCTGTCGGTGTCTGCATGATCATTTATTGGAAATGTGCGATAAATATGGCTTTTGGCACATAACTTTTAAGGAATGCTTACAAATGCAAGGGCTGGCTGAGTTGAAAGTGCTGGTCAGAACCGCCGAAGCCGGTAGCCTTTCGGCCGCGGCGCGTGAGCTGGACATCAGCCCTGCGGCAGCCAGCCTCACGCTCAAGCGCCTGGAGTCGCGCCTGGGGGTTCGCCTGTTCGCCCGCTCCACGCGCCAGCAGCGCCTGACTGTGGAGGGTGAGCGCTATCTGGAGGCTGCGCGGCTTGCCCTGGCAGCATTGGACGAAGGAGAACGGGCGATTCGCGGGGGGCAGCAGGGTCTGGCCGGAGTATTGCAACTGGCGGCACCTTCAGACTTCGGCCGCAGTGTGCTGCTGGGTTGGTTGGATGAGTTGCGCGTCTCGCACCCACACCTGCAGATGCATCTGTTGCTCAATGACCGCCCCAATAACCTGTTCGGCGAACCGGTGGATGTCGCCCTGCGGTTCGGCGTCCCGGTCGATTCAACCCTGGTGGCTTTGCCGGTGCTGGAGGCGCATCATCGGGTCGCCTGCGCCAGCCCCGCCTACCTTGCCCGTCAGGGGGAGCCTGCATCACCTCAGGCGCTGGCCGCCCACTCGGCGATCATCTACCAGCGTCATGGGCGCCCCTACGATGTCTGGCGTTTCAGCCGTGGTGACGAGGTCTGCGAGGTCAAGGTCCGCGGCGACTATCGCAGCGATGATGGCGAAGTTGCCAGGCGCTGGGCGCTTGCCGGGCACGGGATCGTGTACAAGGCATGGCTCGATGTCGTCACGGATGTGCGTGCCGGGAGGTTGCGCGTCTTGTTCGCCGGCTGGCAGGGAGAGCCTGCGCCGGTCTACCTGATGTGCCCGCACAGGGTTCAGGTCAGTGAACGGGTCAGGGTCCTTCAGGCCTTTCTACGCGAACGCTGCACGTCGTTGGCCGGGACGCAGGGGTAGGCTGCCTGCCGCTCAAGTCCGAACAGGCGTCGTCACTATGCCCACCGCGCACACTGCCAAGCCATATACCCTGCTGGCCAGGAGCAGCCTGCCCGACCTGATCATCCTCGATATCACCATGCCGGAGATGGATGGTTTCCAGGTGCTCGGTGAACAGCGCAAGTGAGCTGAAGGTACTTCCGCAGCCCCTTGAGCACCGAACACACCGACCAGTACCAGCGCGAGTACCAGCACATCCAACGTTGCCAGCGCACGATGGACCATGACCTTGTCCATGACTGCCTGAAAGAGTTGTCATGGCAGGTTCTCCAACCGTGCGCTTAGTTAACCATCACTTCGTCCAGCGCCTGCTCAAGGGTGCTGACCGTGCGCTCGAGATTGTGCAGCTTTTCGAGCCCGAACAGGCCGATGCGGAAGGTCTGGAAGTCGACCGGCTCGTCGCATTGCAACGGCACGCCGGCGGCAATCTGCAGGCCGTGGCTGGCAAACTTCTTACCACTCTTGATATCGGCGTCATCGGTGTAGCTCACCACCACGCCAGGAGCCTGAAAGCCTGCTGCGGCCACGCTCTTGATGCCTTTGCGGGTCATCATTGCGCGCACCCGATCACCCAAGGCCTGTTGTTCGTCGCAGACCTTGTCGAAACCGTAGGCTTGTGTCTCTTTCATCACTTCGTTGAATCGCGCCAGGGCATCGCTGGGCATGGTCGCATGGTAGGCGTGGCCGCCCTGCTCATAGGCCTGCATGATCTGAAGCCACTTCTTCAAGTCGCAGGCGAAGCTGGTGCTTTGCGTCGATTCGATGCGCTCGAGGGCCAAAGCGCTGAGCATCACCAGGGCGCAGCAAGGTGAGGCGCTCCAGCCTTTCTGCGGTGCGCTGATCAGCAGGTCGACTGCGCATCTGTGCATATCAACCCAAATCGCGCCTGAGGCGATGCAGTCCAGCACGAACAGGCCACCCACCGCATGCACGGCGTCGCCCACGGCCCGCAGGTATTCATCGGGCAGGATGATCCCTGATGACGTTTCAACGTGGGGGGCGAAGACAATCTGCGGCTTCTGCGACTCAATGGCCGCCAACACTTCTTCAAGAGGGGCCGGCGCGTAGGCAGCCTGGCGCCCCGTTTCAACCGGTCGGGCTTTGAGCACCGTTGTGGCCGCCGGGATATTGCCCATCTCAAGGATCTGGCTCCAGCGATAACTGAACCAGCCGTTGCGTAGCACCAGGCATTGCTGGCCGGTGGCAAACTGCCGGGCCACCGCTTCCATGCCGAAAGTGCCACTGCCCGGGACCACCGCAACCGCCTGGGCGTTGTAGACCTGTTTCAGGGTGGTTGAAATATTCTTCATCACCCCCTGAAACGACTGGGACATGTGGTTGAGCGAGCGGTCCGTATAGACCACCGAATACTCGACCAGCCCCTCGGGATCGATACCGGGATAAATCTTCGACATGGTGTGGCTCCTTTGGCAGAGTTGTCCTTGGCGTCGACCCTGCCCTAAGCCATTGCAAATGACAAGGGATCAGGCCCACCGCAATCGCCATCCTTGTCCGACTTTTTCCTTGGCTCGCTACCACCACAGCCGTTGCAGGTGCTTTTTGTTTCTGTGCTTCCGGCTAACAGTCCGAACCCCATCGGTCGAGTTTGACTTGTGCCAACGTGATGCGCGCCAGTCGCACGAGCGCCGAATGGCCAGTGCCAAAGTCGTCCAGCACCAGCGGTACTCCGCTTTTCACCAGCTGGCTGATGTTCTAGATGCCATTGAACTTCCTGGGACACGATCTGGGCGTCGAGCGCAGAGTTGAATGCTAGGCGAGGGCGCTTATTGAGGACACTTTTCCTGCTCAGTGCAGCTCTTATCGCCACGTGCTAGAAAGGTTATTCCAAATATCTTAGAGCCTATCCATGCAATACCTATGACGTAGTCTAAATTCAACTATGAATTCTTGAAAAGCACGGGGAGGTGCATGCCATGCGATCTTATGCGAAAGCTGTGAGCCTTATGCTTGTACTGCTGGCAATATTTTCAGCCAATAAGTCGAGCGCGGGAGGACTGCTGGGGGATGCTGTGGAAGGCCTTTGCGGTAACTGCGGTGTAGGAAAAGCAATGGACGATGCAAATCGGCAAGTAAAAGACGCTATCCCACCTTACAAAGCAATCGAGGAAGGGGCCAGCAGAACCGTTAATGAGGCTTTGGTGCAAGCTACCGCGCCACTATTGCAGGAGTTAATTGCGCGTTCACGTGATGATGCTTTGAATGCTGGGGTCGATCAGATCCCGCCGGCAATCAGAAGAAATCTTACTGGATTTATCCCTGAGCAAATTTTGAATATTGCACGCTACAGAGTCGAGGGCGGTGGTGACTTGACATTGCAGGTGAACTCCATCCGTTATGGCGAAGCCAATGCAATCACCCTCGATTACGTCATCGTATTCAAGGAAGTTAACGACGCCTTATATAACCCAGCGCTCTGGGTCCATGAGCTAACGCACGTAATGCAGTATCAGAACTGGGGGATCAAAGATTTTTCGATTCGGTATGTTCGTAATTATCGTGATGTGGAAGCAACAGCTTATGATGCAGGAACACAATATCTGGCGTGGGTGAGCGTGAGAAATGCTCAACAATGGTCTTCAACTGAATCCCCTAATGATACTGTGTCAACTGATATGCTAAATCGTCCGAGGTCCTCATTTCCACTGGACGTAAGCTCAAGCATGTGCGGCACGCCTATTGGTAATTGTCAAGTTAATGGCTCGGCGCCAGTTGGTACTCCTTGCTGGTGCAACTCTACTATAGGAGGAGTTGCTGGTTCGCTAGTCCCAGTAGCCGGGGCGGGTACCCCACAACCAATGCAAGTTTCAAATCCTACGGGATTACCGTCGGGTTACGGAATGCAGGCATGCGGTTGCTGGGGGCCGACTCCTACTGTTACTGCAGCTGAACCACGCTGCGGCAGTGGTTCCGTTAGATTGAATGTTTGCCCTGGGCAATGTGCTCCTGGCCATCCGCCCTATGCATACGTGTGCCAATAGTAAAAAGGGAAAAGTCTAACAAATAGAATGAAGTCTGCGAGAGCTGCTTATGGACTAAACAGCTCTCGCTCAACCATATGTTGAATCATTCTCTTGATCCTGACGCAAAACACCTTGTCTCCCCACTTTTCCCCATCCCCGCCGCCCCCCAAAATCCGCCCCTGACATCCCTCCCCGTTCAGGACCCCACAAATTGCACTATTTCAACCCCCTACTACTCACCCTGGCCCTGGCCAGCACCGCCCAATCCACCCTGGCCGCCAACTGGCAATCCTCCCCCTACGGCCCAAACGACGAAATCGGCGCCGCCAACCTCCTCACCCCCGAAGTGGTCAAGCAAGCCATCAGCCTGGTCAAAACCGGCAAGACCTCCCCCCTCGCCGTCGCCGTCAGCAAGGATCTGCCCGCCTTCCGCCACCGCAGCTTCCACCTTTACAACATCCAGTCCGGCGAACAGGCCGGCCAGACCCTGGGCAAGAACAAGTTCAGCTTCAACGATGAACTGGTCAACGGCTGGACCGGGGTCGGCACCCAGCTCAACGGCATCGGCCATATCGGTATCGACAACGTCTACTACAACGGCAACAAGGCCGCCGACTTCGTCACCGTCGAAGGCGTGACCAAGCTTGGTGTGGAGAAAGTGCCGCCGATGGTCACCCGTGGCGTGGTGCTGGACATGACCGCGTATTACGGCAAGGCCATCGTGCCGGGCGGTACGTCGTTCACCATCAACGACATCAAGACGGTGTTGAAGCGACAAGGCATCACCCTGCGCAAGGGCGACGTGATGCTGTTCAACACCGGCTGGCTGGAGCTGATCGGCAAAGACAACCAGCAGTTTCTCGCGACCGAACCAGGCATTGACCTGCCGGCGGCCGAAACGTCGGCCGCGTGGCGGCGCAGCTTCAGATCTCTCAATCTCCCTTGAGCCGGCAGATCGCCCAGCTCTAGGATCACCTCGGCCTGTCCTTGTTCGAGCGGCGCAACCAGCGCCTGTTCCTGACCGTCAATGATGGCCTCTCCTTCTCGTCCGAGGCCTGCTCAAGCACGCCGAACGTCTGGACTCGCGAGAATTAATTCATGACCAAGGCATCCGCTGAGGCCATTCCAGAACACACTCGCGCCATTCAATTCTTAGCATCCTAAAATTTTTGCCGCTTGGATAGCAGCATTATCTGCTTTCTCGCGGATATAGGAACTAGCGATATTTACGGCTACATCAATATCTGCAGCCCGGAACATATCGATAACTAATCGGATCTCGTGACTAGCACATTCATTTGATTCCTCCCACATCTCACATGCCTCCATACCACGGTGAAGCACCAAGCTGTAGCGCTGCGCCCAAAACTCGCGATAGCCATAGGGGATGGTATCCACTGCCCCCATCACACCTGTTTCCGACAGTCCTTCAACAGCTTTCCTGAGATAATGCCATGGTCGAGTGCTAACACCTGTGTAACCTTTCCACCAGAGCGGATATTCAATTTCCTGCACTCGCGCTCCTAAAACGCTCACTAGTGCAGAAAATCGCTCGACCATGGTCACAGCATTAGACTCTTGAAATCTCATCGTGAGCACTAGAGTCGAGCAATGCCAGTAAAACGCCTTCTGCTCATCTCCAACCTCTATGCCCGTAATATCGAAAACGAGTGCGAATAGCGTCGAGGTGGGGTACTCTAACTCGTCATACAACCACTCCTTGCCAAGTCCTAATGACTGCAGAACAGGCATGGAGTTGTCAGCCTTTAAAAACTCGACCAGCGCATCTGCTGCATAAAGTTTATGCTCAATCTCCAAGAGCGTGAGATGAACGTATAGTGCAACATCCAGTCTCGCGGGAGTAGTTCCCAACACAATTGGCAACATCTCTTTTAGCTTGCAAATTGTATCGTGCCTAACCCCCCGATAACCTTTAAGCAACACCAGTGGATTTACAAACGAGCGACTCTCGAACTGAAGTTGCAGCAACAGCATTACCCATCTAAGCTCATTGTGCTCAGGGCCCATCTGAAATGTCATGATTGCTTTTAGATCTGCGACCGTAGCGACGATATCCCATGCTTTTTTTGTTGACTCACCAGTGGCTACAAACGGCCAAGTGCTCCTAAACTCTGACGAGTAACCTTCTCCAGCTCGAGGGATTTTAAGTAAGCTTGTGAGCGTGGGGCGAACCCTCAATCTGAACTCATATAGCGCGCATAGAACTTTAGCTGTGATGTTTGAATCCACCTCACGAAAAGCTTTGATGTCATAGCCTGTCCAACTCTTGATGTCGTCGCTAATAGACTTAAGGGTTTGCTTGGGCTCACGATTTTCCGGGAAAGATTTCAGGTACGACATCACTCGAGCGGGGCGAGTGTTTTCTGGGGTGAGCTGATGATGGCTTCCCATGTCATAGGGTGACGGAAAGACTTCGATACGCTCTATGTCCGTAATCAAATGATTCACAATCAGCTCCACAAGTGACTGAGCATTACCAGGCCACTTATAAGCAATTGTGTCGAGGGTGCGCACATGTATCCACGAGCGATCACGTAAAAATCTTCGGCTGAATGGTCCTTCCAGGCAGGCCTGAACCTCTGACTGCTGTTGGACTTGCTGGCGAAGCTGTTCTACATCCACATGACGCTCCTTAATACTAGCAAGCCGCCCGTTTTTAAAGGGCGGCTCTCGGGGCTATGCCAACAGCCCTTGGACAAGAGTTGTGTGAGCCGACCTAGGCTCGGACGCTGAGAGACGCTCCCGGATTGCCTTGAAGCGGCCCTCCCCAGATTCGAGCCGCTTCATCATCTTGAATTCGGATGCGGCAGCAACGGCTGAATCCTCAAACGACAGCTGCTGACGTTCCCTGATTTCATCCTGCATAAAAGCCAAAACGCGGGCCTCACCGTTCTCCAGGCAGGCCATATTGAAATGGTAGTGCTCTCCGCCGGCGTGATACACCGACTCCGATGCTTGTGCTGCACGACTGACTTTGCTTTTCATGGGTATGCCTCTCTATAGGTGGGTTCCTGCGAGACAAAATTACCTAGCCATGCGGTCCAAAAATAGGGTGACTTTCTTCAGTGAGGCATATCTCGCTCCGAAACCAAGCAGTTTGGTGTCCAGCGGAGAACTACTGATTGAACGGGTGCGAATCACCCCGTCTCCACCTCATACCTCACCCGATGCGCCTCGGTCGGCAACGGCACCTCCCACTTGAACATCATCCGCCGTATATCGTCATTGCGCAGCGACGTATCGCGTCGCTGGTTCCGCCGCATGATCTCGTCCTCCGGCCGCTCCAGATAGACGATCTCCACCTGCGCCCCATAGCCGTACAGCAAGTCCAGCGTCCGGCTGCGCATCTGCGCCGACAGGTGCGTCGAGTTCCACACGAAGGGCCTGCGCTCGCGCAACAGCGCCTTGGCCCGGTCGATGGCGTAGTGCGCGGCCGCGCCTTCGTTCTGGCCGTGGCGCAGGCCCAGGGCCTGGCGCGCGTCGTCGAACGACACCACCGGCAGGTCTGGGTGGTGTCGGGCGGTCCAGGTATCCTTGCCGCTGGCCGGCAGGCCGGAGAGCATCACCACCTGGGAGCCCTGGGGTTCGTGCAGCGCGTAGTCAGGGTGCACGCGGGCGCCACGCAGGTACTGAATACGCGTGTAGTCGTCGGCAAACGGCCGTGGGCCGTACAAACACCCCTCCTCTGCGGCCAGTTCGCGCCACAGTTCGATGGCGGTCAGAACATCGGCCTTGCCGGCATAGTGGCGGCCCTGCATGTCGGCCTCGGCCACGGCGCAGAGCATCCACACCGGCAGCTCCCACGACAGCTTGTGCAGCAGAAACTCCGCGCTGCGTCCGCTGCGGTCGCCCTGCAAGGCGAAGAACGGCAATTGATGCACAGTGATGATCCGGCAGATCTGTTCACGCAGCGCGAACGGCACGCCAGCGCGCCACAGCAGCAGGCGTGCATCCACCGAGCCTCGGCGCGAGTGGCCGGGTTGGCCGATGCGCCCGGTCTGCGGGTCGATCACCGTGGTGTCGGGCTTGGCGATGTCATGCAGCAGGGCTGCAAAGAACAGCACGAAGCGCTGCTCGGCGCTGGCGTCGCGGTAGGCGCTCTGCGCCAGCAACGCTTCGACCACCAGCCGGGTATGGACCCACACATCGCCCTCGGCGTGATAGGTCGGATCCTGTGGGGTGTCGGCCAGGCGTGCCAGGGCCGGGATGGCCGCAAGGCAAGCGGCGCTGTCCATGTCGCGCCCAGGGTCGGGCACCAGTTGTTGCAGTTGTCGAATATCCATTTCAGGAAGCTCCACAGTCGCCGCGGCGTTCGCCGTGCCAGTCCAGGGACAGGCGCGGTGCGTAGAGATCGACACCGGCGGCCAGTTGATTGGGTATGAACGGTTGGTTGGCATGGTGCTGGTCGGCGTCGAGGATGGCCTGGACAAAGTCCTGGCGCACCCACTCTTGAGCCGGCCCAGGGTCTGGCGCTCGTCTTCGAGCTTCAGGTACAGCCCCTCCATGCGGCTCGAGCGGTCACATTGGCGCCAGGCGCGGGCCAGGTCGAGGCCTTCGCGGCGTACCACCTGCTCGAACACTTCGCGCCAACGCGCGGTCTTGGCCAGCGAGTCGCCGAGCAATGCCATCAGCTCGGCGTAGCGGCGCGGTGCCGGGCCTTCGTACAGCACCGGTACCGACAGCACCGGGCCGTCCGCGAGCAGATGTCGGCGCGCCGCGGTGGACAGGAACTGGCCTGTAGCGCGGTCCCACACGTCGAACTCGCAGAAGAAATGCGGCAGGTGGTCGTAGAACACCGAGTGCTTCTTGTGCAGCCACTCGCCATACAGCACGAAGCGGTCTTCAAGACGCTCCAGCAACCAGTGCTCGTGGGCCACGGCCCATTGCTTGAACAGGTTGAACTGGCGCTCGCGACCACCGCCGCTGAGGTAATGGCCACGCGATTGCAGGCGTAGCTCGCCGCCGTTGGTAAAGCTGATGCCGGCGTTGGCGCCGTCGAGTTTCTCTTCCACCACCAGCCATTGGCCAACCAACGAGCCATAGGCCACCTGGCCGGCATCGCTGTCGCCGTCCTGCAGACGCGAGCCTTGCAGATGCGCTGTGCGGGGGTATTTGAGCAGTTCGAGGGAATGTGCGTCGGCACGAAAATCCATGTTCATGGGTTTCTCCTTGGAAATAGGGAAAAACCGACGACAGGATCAGGCAGGTACGAGGATGAAGCGCCGCCGCGCGCAAGCACGGGCAGCCATCAGGCACGATGGACCGTCGTCGGTATCAGGCGTGTTTGATGGCGCAGGGCACTGGCTTCACCACTTTGGGGAAAGGTTGCGGGGATTCGAGGGCACATATTCAACAGCAGGTATCAGTCGTGGGTCAAGCCCTCAATAGCAGCAATGTGATAGCATCTGCGCGCCCCTGGAGGGGCAATTTTTTGATATCCCGCAAGGAATACGCTTCGTGAAAGACTTCGTCATCAGCGTCAACAACATCGTTCTCTACATCTCCCTGGCCGTTATCTGGCTGTTCGCGCTCATCACCCTGTTCACCGGCGGATTCCTGCCAGCCCTGGGTGTCTTCGTGGCCGGCAGCCTCGGATGGTGCATCGTCTCCGGCTTCTGGTTCGTCCAGTCCGCCACTTACGAAGAGCTGCGCAAGCTCAACGCCAGCAAGGACTGAAGCATCCGGGCGGCTAGGCACCTCGCCTCGCAGCGCATGGCCGCCCTCCTCCAAGCCTGGAACCGTTATCGGCCGATCAGTACCGCCTCAGCCTTTATTGCGCAGTGCCTCGACCAGTTGCGCCTTGGTCATGCTCGAACGCCCCTTGATATCTTTGCTTCGCGCCTCTTTCATGAGGCTTTCCTTGGTTTGCGTACCCAGTGACGCACCTGACTCACGCGCATGGCCCTGACGCGTTTGCGCCGCCCGCTTGGCCGAATCGGCGCGTGCTGTCTTCTTTTCGCTCGGCGATGTCTTGCTGCCCGACCCACCGGCCTTGTCACCGCCGCCGGACTGCTTGTTGACGGTAGCCCAGGCGCGAGCCTCGGCCTCGTCCGTGGACAGGCCCTTGTGCTCGTAGCTTTGCTCGATGTGCTCGGCCTTGCGCTTCTGTTTCTCGGTGTACTTGCCTTTGTCTCCACGGGGCATGTCGTTCACTCCTGAGTGAGTTTGGCTGAACGGTTGAAATGATTGCCACGCCCGAAGTGCGATCGACAGGACGAATGGTCGGCCACCGCAGGTTCTATTCAACGTGATAGTCCGCACCTGCCACCGCCTTAACGAACGCACGATCGGCAAGCCGGCGCAGGTCGCGCTACTCGGTCCAGTCGATCAACCGCTGCCGATCCATCTCATCGGCCTGGCGCAACAGTTCGTCGTGGTAGGTGCTTGGACAATGCCGACGCAGGGCGTGGTTGTCGTAGGTGTCGAACCAGCGGTTGACTGCTGCCAGCCGGCATTGCGCCGGGGTCATCGGGTCGCTGAAGGCATTCATCGCGGGCCGCCCTGCTTTCTTTTACGGAAGATGGCTGCGCGCCGTACGAGGTTCCGTCCAGCCGCCTGGATGGTCACCACAACGCAATGCCACTGGTGATCTGCGCCTGAACTTTACCGCGCTCCCTGGCTTCCCCTGCATAGACCCGTCACCACAGTGCGCAGGAGATCCAACCCATGAGAGCTTTGATCTGTCGCGGTACCCGCGATGTCCGTATCGATAGGCTTCCGGATCCGGTCGACCTGGATAAGGACGGCCGTGTTTTTCGCGCTACAGCCACACGGAGGGTGCAGCCATGATCGATCCCGCCACCGGCATGAAGCCGGGAGAACGCTATGCCGTGGACAACCTCGAGCGGGTGCATCCGTTCACCGGCTTCTTCCTCGACGGCAAGTACTACCTGGGGCCGGAACTGCTGACCGCCGTGGGGTGGCTGGAGGGGCGGCGATTCATCTATGACAACCTCGATGCCACGGGCGAGCCGGTGTTCGCGAACCGCATCGCCGGCGAGATCAAGGACCTGGTATTGACCCTGGCGGACGGCACTCTCCTGGCAGTGTCGCGCCTCAAGCATTGGCCCCCTGACGAGGGGGCCGGTGAAGTCGAACAGCCCGGACAGCGGCCATCGACACCTGAAGCCCCAGCCTTCGCAGCGGTGCAGGGGCGGCGTCTGCTGGCGGGTGTCGAGCGCCTGCAACGCCACCCCGCAGCCATCCTGGCAACCGCATTGGCCCTGGGATTCGTGGCGGGCTGGGTGCTGGCGGCACTTGAACGCAAGCGGCAGTAGGCGGACCAGGCACGCGTGCGCCCTACCCTGGTCTGCGTCTGTCACTCACTGCCATGTGAGGCTTGAAGATCAGCGTAAAGCTGCCGGTCAGGCGCGCACGCAATTCCTTGGGATGGTGTATCCGAAGTGGACAAGCCATGTAACGCGGTGGAGCGCTGGCAGGGTCAAGACGTTCCGAAAACCCGCTCGGGAAAATCCGATCGACCTCTGGCCGCACCTCGACGTCCCATGAAAGGACGCTGCACATCACCGAGGGCAACCAGGAGGCGAGCCACTCATGAATGACCGCATCATTGAACTTTTCACCGATACCACGCTATTCGGTATCTCCATCCTCAACCTGTTGCTGGCGTTGGGTGTCACCACCCTGACCTTTGTCGCGGCGCGGGCGGCGATCAGCTTCGTGCAGCGGCGGGTGCGCCGCTGGTCCGAACACGACGGCGCGTTCAGCCAGGTGCTGGCCAAGGTGCTCGGCGGCACCAGCAATGCCCTGCTGCTACTCGCCTCCCTGCTGGTGGGCCTGGGTATGCTCGACCTGCCTGAGCGCTGGCTGGCCCGGGTGGGCAGCCTGTGGTTCGTGGTGGCGGCGCTGCAGATCGGTCTATGGGCCAACCGCGCCATCGCCCTGGGCCTGCGCCGCTATTTCGCCCGGCACGGCAACGAGGGGCTGAACCAAGGCAGCGCGCTGGCCACCCTTTCGGCCTGGGGCGCCCGGGTACTGCTGTGGTCGGTGGTGGTGCTGGCCATGCTGTCCAACCTGGGGGTGAACATCACTGCCTTCGTCGCCAGCCTTGGCGTGGGTGGCATCGCCGTGGCGCTGGCGGTGCAGAACATCCTCGGCGACCTGTTCGCCTCGCTGTCGATCGCCGTGGACAAGCCCTTCGAGGTGGGCGACTTCATCGTCGTCGGCCCCCTGGCCGGCACGGTAGAGCATGTTGGGCTGAAGACCACGCGGATCCGCAGCCTGGGCGGCGAGCAGATTGTCATGGCCAATGCCAGCATGATCAGCAGCACCATCCAGAACTACAAGCGCTTGCAGGAGCGACGCATCGTCTTCGAGTTCGGCTTGTCCTATGACACCCCCACCGATGCCGTGAAGAAGGCACCCGGCATCATCGAGGAAGCGATCAAGGCACAGGGCCAGGCGCGCTTCGACCGCGCGCACCTGCGCGGCTTCGGCAAGGAGGCGCTGGAATTCGAGTGCGTGTATATTGTCAAGGACCCCGGCTACAACCTGTACATGGATATCCAGCAGGCCATCAATTTCCATCTGCTGGAGCGTTTCTCCAGGATCGGCGCCAAGTTTGCCGTGCCGGTGCAGGCGATCAAGGTCACCGCTTTACCCCAGGAAGACATGCTGCGCCTCAAAGAGGCCTGAACGCCTTTGGCCGGTGATCAGCGCCATAGCGTCATCAGGGCGCCTCGTGCGCCGGTCACCGGATCTTGCGCTGGCCGGGGCACGGCGGCGATGCGCGCCAGCGCCTGGTCGTGCGCGCCGTCCTCGGGCCGCTGAATATCGTACTTCTCCTGCCCAAGCGGATAAGCCCCCACCACCAAGAAGTCCTCGCTGTGCTCGACACAGCAATGGCCGGTGCCGGCCGGCAGCACCAGGACATTGCCCGCTCTCACGGTCAACGTCTGGCCGCCCGCGCCGCCCAGTGTCACCCGCGCCTGCCCGCAGGCGACACCCAGCACCTCATGGGCATTGGGGTGGAAATGCTGGTAGTCGAAAATGCCGGCGCCACAACGGCGTCCATTGGTGAGCGGCGAACAACGCCTCGAAGGCGCCGGCGTTGTCCTCGGCCGGTGCAAGGCGCAGGCGGTAGAGCAACACGGCGAAGCGGCTGTTCGGCGTCGCGCCGTCATCGGCGAAATGCAGCGTCTTCTGCGGCTGGGTGGTGCTGTCGAGGGCAAGCATGAGGGCCTCGCGATGAGGTTGGGCGATACCCTTGAGAATCCGCTGCCAGCGTCGAGGTTCCTGCCGGGCGACCAGGTACATCCAGTGAAACTTTCCCCTTCGCGGCCCAGTCCAGACCCTATCCATCACTGACAGGGACACGACGATGACAACGACGGTAGGTGACTTCCTGGTCGAGCGTTTGTACCAGTGGGGCGTGCGGCGTATCTACGGTTACCCGGGCGACGGCATCAACGGTGTGTTCGGCGCGTTGAACCGGGCCAACGGCAAGATCGCGTTCATTCAGGCCCGCCATGAGGAAATGGCCGCGTTCATGGCCAGCGCCCACGCCAAGTTCACCGGTGAGCTGGGCGTATGTATCGCCACCTCGGGCCCCGGTGCCTCGCACCTGCTCACCGGGCTGTACGATGCGCGCATGGACCACCAGCCGGTGCTGGCCATTGTCGGCCAGCAGGCACGGGCGGCGCTGGGCGGGCACTATCAGCAGGAGCTGGACTTGCTGTCGATGTTCAAGGATGTGGCCGGGGCGTTCGTGCAGCAGGCGTCCACCCCTGCCCAGGTACGCCACCTGCTCGACCGCGCGGTGCGCACGGCCGTGGGCGAGCGCCGGGTAACCGCGATCATCCTGCCCAATGACCTGCAGGACCTGCCCTATGAAGCGCCCGCCAGGGCTCATGGCACCGTGCACTCCGGCGTCGGCTACAGCAAGCCGAGGGTACTGCCCTACACGGCTGACCTGCAGCAGGCCGCCGACGTACTCAATGCCGGGCGCAAGGTGGCCATCCTGGTCGGTGCCGGCGCCCTGAAGGCGAGCGAACAGGTGGAGGCGGTGGCCGAAAAGCTTGGGGCGGGCGTGGCCAAGGCGCTGCTGGGCAAGGCCGTGCTGCCGGACACCCTGCCCTGGGTCACCGGTTCCATCGGCCTGCTTGGCACCGAGCCCAGCTATAAGCTGATGACTGAATGCGACACCTTGCTGATGATCGGATCCGGCTTTCCCTATTCCGAGTTCCTGCCCAAGGAAGGCCAGGCCCGCGGCGTGCAGATCGACCTGCAGCCCGACATGCTCGGCCTGCGCTACCCGATGGAGGTCAACCTGGTCGGTGACACCGGCGAAACCCTGCAGGCGCTGTTGCCATTGCTCGAACACAAGCCCGACAGGCGCTGGCGCAAGAAGATCGAAGGCTGGCGCGCACGCTGGGACAAGACCCTGGAAAAACGCGCCCTGGCCAAGGCCGACCCGATCAACCCGCAGCGGGTGGTGCACGAGCTCTCCCCGCGCCTGCCGGATGCGGCCATCATCACCAGCGACTCCGGTTCCTGCGCCAACTGGTTCGCGCGTGACCTGATGATCCGCCAAGGCATGCAGTGTTCGTTGTCCGGCGGCCTGGCATGCATGGGCGCCGCCGTACCCTATGCGATCGCCGCCAAGTTCGCCTACCCGCAACGCCCGGTGATTGCCCTGGTGGGCGACGGTGCCATGCAGATGAACAACCTGGCCGAGCTGATTACCGTGGCCAAGTACTGGCAGCAATGGGAAAACCCCAAGTGGATCTGCGCGGTGTTCAACAACGAGGACCTCAACCAGGTCACCTGGGAGCAGCGGGTCATGGAAGGCGACCCGAAGTTCGAGGCCTCCCAGTCCATACCCGACGTGCCCTACCACCTGTTTGCCATTTCCATCGGCCTGCAGGGCATCTTCGTCGAGCGCGAGGACGAGGTCGCCAGCGCCTGGGAACGGGCCCTGGCCGCCGACCGCCCGGTGCTGATCGAATTCAAGACCGACCCCAACGTGCCCCCGCTACCGCCGCACATCAAGCTGGAGCAGGCGAAGAAATTCGCCAGCACCCTACTCAAGGGCGACCCTGACGAGGCCGGAGTGATCGTGCAGACGGCCAAGCAGGTACTGGGTGCGGTGCTGCCTGGCAAGAGGTGATGCCAGCCTTCCGGGAATCCGCTGGAACTTCACGCCAGGCCCGAGGCCTGCCCTTTCAGACCTATCAAAAAAGGAGACACGACGATATCCCCGTCTTCAACGAGCAGTTGATCGCAGCGCTGGGGCGCTGACATTGGCGCATGGCCCCCTCGTCCCCAGCCTGCATCGAGCCGGGGCCATGCTTTGGGTTGTTCACGCCAGCTGGATATACACCGAATAACTACCCAGCAGCACCCAGAACACCAGGAAGATCCACGGGGTACGCAGTGAAAAGAGCAATGACTTGCGATGCCCCGCACGTGAGGTTTCGGCCTCGCAGAACAGGGGGGACTCGTCGTAGGCCAGCCCCATCAAGGGCTCGCTGCGCAGCAAGTGGCTCTGCTTGAGTTGCCAGTGATCGATGATGTTGTACGCCGCCCGAATGCCTGGCCAGGCATTGAGCGAACTCAATACTCCGAGCAAGGCAAGGAACGCAGGCACGATCAGGGTGAACATCTCGCCCCACCCCTGATTGAGGTTGCCCATGGATGAGACGAACGCGATGACCAGAAACGACTGGGCTGCCAGATAGGCGTCCGTGCGATTGGCCAGGATGCTGGTTTCGTACTGGATCTCACGCCGGTAGAAGTCCAGGCGCTCCTTGGGCGAGCCGAACATCCTGGCGTTATGTTCGGTGATTTCGTGTTCGGGGGTCGATGGGGTGATGATTCTAGGCACTCGGTTCTCCTGCGGTCAGGCTCCGGGCAAGAAGAATCGAGGAGCTCGCTGTGGTAGAACCGCTCATGCAGGGCAAAATTCAATTCTGTTTGGCGTTGACCAAATCGGCACCGCCGCCCTGCTTTCAGAGATCCAGGGCGCCCCTGAGCAAGGCGTTGAGCATCCCCGCCACATCATCCCCCTGCTCGTCCAGCACACGCAGCGGAATGCCCTGCAACACCGCTTGCGAACCCGCCACCCCGGTCAGGGCCATCGGGCAGGCAATCTCCATCTGCAATGCGCGCAGCCGCCTGGCCAGGCCGGCGTTCACCGGCCCTTGCACCGCGATCACCAGCGCTGCCGGCAGGGTTGCCGCGCACACCAGCGGAAGTTCCTCCAACGGCTGTCCGCAGCCGAGCACGTCGACGCGCTGTTGCTCGGCGCTCAGCAGCAGGCCGGTACACAGCAACGGTAGTTCGGCATGCCCCTCGGTACCGGCCAGCAGCACCCTTGGCGCATCGGCCTGGTTCATCTGCAGGCGCAGCAGCAGGCGGGCGCGCAGGAAGGTGTCGAGGAACAACCATTGGCTGCGTTCCCCGAAGGCCCTGCCTGCCGCCATTTCCTGCCACACCGGCAGCAGCACCTCACGCAGCACGGTAGCCTTGGGCAGGAGCGTGAACAGCTGGCCATGGACACCTTCCAGCGCCCGTGCATCGAATGCCATCGCCGCCCGTTTCACAGTGGCGCGCCAGTCGTGGAAGGCCGAGTCCAGCTGCACGGGCGCCTGGCGCTGGGCGGCGAGCATTTCGCCGACCTTGCTGATCGGCAGGCCGTTGGCAGTCCAGTGCAGGATGTCGCGGATGCGCTGCACGTCGCCGGGCGTGTACAGGCGATGGCCACCGTCGGTGCGCTGCGGGCGGATCAGCCCGTGGCGGCGCTCCCAGGCGCGCAAGGTCACCGGATTGATGCCGGTCAGGCTGACCACGTCGCGCATGGGCAATAAATCGGGTGAGATGGCTTCGGTCATCAGGAGGGATCGTCGGAAAGATGGCACATTCTAAACCCATACGCTCTTTCTGCGGCGAGCTCAGGTAGGCCATTATGTAGCGAATCGCGCCGGCGCTTTGTACCGTTGCGCCCGTCATACCGCTTAGGCTTTCCATGGGTGTCCCCAATGATCAACGCAAAACTCCTGCAACTGATGGTCGAGCACTCCAACGATGGCATCGTCGTCGCCGAGCAGGAGGGCCCAGAAAGCATCCTGATCTACGCCAATCCTGCCTTCGAGCGCCTCACCGGCTACTGCGCGGACGATATTCTCTACCAGGACTGCCGCTTTCTTCAGGGCCAGGATCGGCAACAGTCGGGCATCGCCGCGATCCGCGAGGCGATCCGCAAGGGCCAACCCTGCCGCCAGGTGCTGCGCAACTATCGCCAGGACGGCAGCCTGTTCTGGAACGAATTGTCCATCACCCCGGTGCGTAACGAGGCGGACCAGCTGACTTACTACATCGGAATTCAACACGATGTCTCGGCGCAGATCGCCGCCGAGGAGCGGGTGCGCGAGCTGGAAACCGAGGTCGCCGACCTGCGTCGCCAACTGGCGGCGGCCGGTCTCTGAGCAAAATATCTGTACAAGAACGTTGACTTGTACAGATTTAAACGTAGGCTTCGTTTATACCTGTACAAAAAATACCGGTTGTACAGGATTTCCCGGAGCCGAGCATGTCAACGTACCTGCAGAATTTCGCCGAGCGCTTCGCCCAGCTCGATGGAGAGCACCTCGAAGCGCTGGAAAACCTGTACAGCGAGAACGTCACTTTCCGCGACCCGCTGCATCAGATTGATGGGCTAAGCGACCTGCGGGCCTATTTCGCCCAGCTGTACGCCAACGCCCATGACATCCGTTATGTCTTCTCTGGTGTCGACGAGGTGAAGACCGGGCAAGGGTACCTGCGTTGGACCCTGCAGTTTCGTCACCCCCGGCTGGCCGGCGGTCGCCCGGTTTCCCTGCAAGGCTGCAGCTACCTGCAATGGCATGATCGGGTGCATTTCCACCAGGATTTCTTCGACGCAGGCGCCCTGCTCTACGAGCATGTTCCGCTGATGGGCGGGGCGATTCGCTGGCTCAAGGGGCGGTTGGCATGAGCCGCTGCTGGTTGACCGGTGCCAGCAGCGGCATCGGCGCGGCGCTCGCGCAGTGCCTGCTGGAGCAAGGCCATCAGGTAGCCCTGGGCGGTCGCCGGATCGAGCAACTGGTGCCTTTTGCCGAGCGCTTTCCCGGGCAGGTGCTGCTGGCCAACGGTGATCTGGACGATCCGGAGCAGGTCACGCAGATAGCAGCCCGCATTCGCCAGGCCTGGGGCGCACTGGACCTGGCGATTTTCAACGCCGGGACCTGCGAATACCTGGAGCCCGGCCGGTTCGATCCGGCGCTGGTCGAGCGCGTGATGCGCACCAACCTGCTGAGCCTCAGCCATTGCCTGGCGGCCGCCCTGCCCCTGCTGCGGGCCGGCGCACGTCCTCACCTGGTGGTGATGGGTAGCTCGGTGACCTGGCTGGCCTTGCCCCGGGCCGGTGCCTATGGCGCGTCCAAGGCCGCCGTGCGCTACCTGGTGGAGTCGCAGCGCATCGATCTGACGCAAGCCGGCATCGACGTCACGCTGGTCAACCCGGGCTTCGTCGACACGCCACTGACCCGGCGCAACGATTTCCCGATGCCGCAGCTGTGGTCGGCCCAGCGCGCCGCCCAGCACATCGCCAGACGGCTGCCGCGTCGCCCCCTGGAAATAAACTTTCCGCGCCTGTTCACCTGGGGATTGCGCCTGCTCGGAGTGCTGCCGGCGCGGGCGCGCCTGGCATTGGGCCGGCGCCTGGCACGTCAAGAAACGGACTGAGCAACCATGCGTATAGCCATCATTGGCAGCGGCATCGCGGGCCTGACCTGCGCCTACCTGCTGTCGCGCAAACACGAAGTAACGGTATTCGAAGCCGCCGGCTGGGTCGGTGGCCACACCCACACTGTCGACGTGCTGTGGCGCGGTGAGCGCCATGCCATCGACACGGGGTTCATTGTCTTCAACGACTGGACCTATCCCCATTTCATCCGTTTGCTTGAACAGCTCGGAGTCGCTTCGCAGCCGACGCAGATGAGTTTCTCCGTGCATGATCCACTCTGCGGTCTGGAATACAACGGGCACGACCTGAACACGTTGTTTGCCCAGCGCCGCAACCTGCTGTCGCCGGGCTTCTGGGGCATGCTGCGCGATATCCTGCGCTTCAACCGGCAGGCTCTCGCCGACCTCGAGCACCAGCGCATCGACGCCACCACCACCTTGGGCGCTTATCTTCATGAACGCGGTTACGGCCCGCGTTTCATTGAGCATTACATCGTGCCCATGGGCTCGGCCATCTGGTCCATGTCCCGTGCCGATATGCTCGGCTTCCCGCTGGCGTTCTTCGTGCGCTTCTGTCGCAACCACGGTTTGCTGTCGGTGAACCAGCGCCCGCAGTGGCGTGTCGTCGCGGGCGGTTCGCGCAGTTATGTCGCCCCGTTGTGCCGACCCTTCGCCGAACGCATCCGCCTTGACTGCAAGGTGCACCGGGTCGGCCGCGACGAAGGCGGTGTCACCCTGGTCAGCGACGCCGGCACCGAGCGCTTCGACAACGTGGTATTCGCCTGCCACAGCGACCAGGCCCTGGCGCTGCTGGAGGCGCCGAGCGTGCACGAGCGTGCCGTGCTGGGTGCCATCGGCTACGCCGACAACGATGTGGTGCTGCACACCGACACCCGCCTGCTGCCGCGCCGCCGTAACGCCTGGGCCAGCTGGAACTACCGCCTGGGCGGCCCCGAGCAGGCGCCGGCCGCGGTGACCTACAACATGAACATCCTGCAGGGCATCCAGGCACCGACGACCTTCTGCGTCAGCCTGAACCAGACCGCGCTGATCGACCCTGCGCAGATCCTCGCCCGCTTCAGCTACGCCCATCCGCAGTACAGCCTGGCGGCATCCGCCGCGCAGGCTCGGCAAACGCAACTGCAAGGCCAACAGCACAGCTATTTCTGCGGCGCCTACTGGGGCAATGGCTTCCACGAGGACGGCGTGGTCAGTGCGTTGCAGGTGGCCAGGCACTTCGGAGAGCAGCTGTGAACAGTGGCCTGTGCCTGGGCTGGCTCAGTCATCGGCGCCTGAGTCCGCGGCCCCATGCCTTTCGTTACCGGATCGGCCTGTTCTACCTGGATCTGGACGAACAAGCCTGGCTGATGGGCCTGTCTCGCTGGCTGGGGCGTTGGCGCCTGGCCCCGCTTTGCTGGCGGGAAACCGACTACCTGCCGAGCCTCACCCACCAAGGTCAGCCGCTGGCCCAGGCCGCGCGATTGCTGGTGAGCCAGGCCACGGGGCAAATGCCCGACGGGCCAGTGTGCCTGCTGACCCAGCTGCGTTGCTGGGGGCTGTCGTTCAATCCGGTGAGCTTCTATTTCTGCCATGACCGCGACGGACATCTGGCGGCGATCCTGCTGGAGGTGCGCAACACCCCGTGGCGGCAGCGTTTCCACTATGTGCTGCCGGTGCAAGGCGACCCGGCGAAAACCTTCGCCATGGCCAAGCGCTTTCATGTGTCGCCGTTCATGCCCTTGGACATGGACTATCGGGTGCGCTTTCACCTGGACCAGGCACAGATGCGCATCCACATGGAGAACTGGCAAGGCAGCCAGAAAGTGTTCGAGGCCGACCTGGCCCTGAAGCGCCGGCCGCTGAATCGCAAGGCTGTGCGCGACTACATCCTGGCCTTCCCCTGGATCAGCCTGCGCACCGTCTCGGCCATCTACTGGCAAGCCCTGCGCCTGTTCATCAAACGCACGCCCATCCACGACCACACCGCCAGCCGGGGCAACCTGGCACTCGGCCACTCCTGCGAGGACCCCGATCATGTCCAATCCGACCCTGAGCGTTAGCAAGTCCGCGGGCCTGGCGCCACTGCTCGGCGGCTTGGCGCGCAAGGCCGTGCTCGCCCAGCTGGGCAAGCTGCGTCATGGCCATCTGCGCCTACTCTGCCATGGTCGCCAGTGGACGTTCGGCGACCCCGGCAGCGCGCTGCAGGCCGAGGTGGAGATACTCGACGACACCGCCTGGAGCCTGATCGCCGGCAATGGCTCGATCGGCGCGGGCGAAGCCTATATCCATGGTTACTGGCGCAGCCCGGACCTGGCGTTGGTCACCCGCCTGTTCGTGGCCAACCTCGATGTGCTCGACGCCCTCGAGGGCGGCCTGGCACGCCTCGGCCGCCCTGCCCTGCGGCTGCTGCACCGGCTCAACCGCAACAACCGCCAAGGCGCCCGTCGCAACATCCTGGCCCATTACGACCTGGGCAATACCCTGTTCGAGCAACTGCTGGACCCGACCATGATGTATTCGGCCGCGCAGTTCGAGCACCCCGAACAATCCCTGGAGCAGGCTCAGCGGCGCAAGCTGGAGCGCATCTGCCAGAAGCTCGAGCTGAGTCCGCAGGATCACCTGCTGGAAATCGGCTGCGGCTGGGGCAGCCTGGCGATCCACGCCGCCACCCGCCACGGCTGCCGGGTGACCACCACGACCCTGTCGCACGCGCAGTACACCTATACCCTGCAACGGGTGAAGGACCTTGGGCTGGAGCAGCGGGTGACCGTGTTGTGCGACGACTACCGCGACTTGACGGGGACTTTCGACAAACTGGTCTCCATCGAGATGATCGAAGCGGTAGGCCACCGCTACTTGCCGGTGTACTTCCGTCAGTGCGCGTCACTGCTCAAGCCCAACGGGCTGATGTTGCTGCAGGCCATCACCATCCGTGACCAGCGCTACGCCCAGGCGCGGCGCTCGGTGGATTTCATCCAGCGCTACATCTTCCCCGGCGGCGCCCTGCCCTCGCTGAGCGTGCTGCTGGACACCGCCAGCCGTCGCACCGCGCTCAACCTCGTGCACCTGGAGGATTTCGGCGTCGACTACGCACTCACCCTGGGGCATTGGCGCGACAACCTGCGCCAGGCGCGCGGCACATTGGCGGCACTGGGCTACGACGAGACCTTTCAGCGCCTGTGGGAGTTCTACCTGTGCTACTGCCAAGGCGGCTTCGAGGAACGGGCCATCGGCGTGGCCCAGCTGCTGTGGGCGGCGCCCCAGGCGCGGCGGGCGCCGTTGCCCGGGCAATGACGATGCCCCGCGCCTGGCTGATCGCCAATGCGCTATGGCTGCAGGTGGGCTGGTGGGCCTGCGTGCTGGGCGCCAAGGTTCCCTGGCTATTGCTCCTGGTGCCGCTGGGGCTGGCCGTGCACCTTAAACTGTGCCCGGCCCGCAGCACCGAAGTCGGCGCACTGTTACGCGTGACCTTGGCCGGTTGCATGCTGGACGGCCTGCTGGGGGCAATTGGGATTTTTCGTTTCGAGGCATGGCCACTGCCATTGTGGCTGGCGCTGCTGTGGCTGGTGCTGGCCAGCGGCTTGCGCCACAGCCTGGCCTGGGCGGGTTGGCCGTTTTGGCGCGGTGCGTCAGTCGGCGCGCTGGGTGGCCCGTTGGCGTACCTGAGCGGTGCCGGGCTGGCCGATGTCGCCTTGCCCCTGGGGCCCGTGGCCACGGGCTTGCTGCTGATACCGGTCTGGGCCCTGGCCCTGCCCTTGCTGGTGCGCCTCGCCGCGCGGCGCTGAGCGGCGGCAGCGTTCGGAACAGTAGCGCACCTGCGCCCAGCACCGCGCCCAGCGCTTGCGCCAGGTGAAAGGCCGGCCGCATGCCGCGCATACCTTGCTTGGAAGATGCTGCTTCTTCATAAGTCCTGGCCGGCATCGAGCCGCGCCAGCAACGCCTGGCCGCGTTGCCACACGCCCTCGCGACGGGCAGGCGCCATGCCGTCCAGGCTGCGATACACCAAGGCCAGACGAGGATTGCCTGAAAGCTGGGCGCGGTGGCGAATGAGAAAATGCCAGTACAACGCATTGAATGGGCAAGCGTCTTCACCGACCGCCTTGTCCACCCTGAAGCTGCAGGCCTTGCAGTGATCGGACATCCGCTGAATGTAGCGACCACTGGCGCAATAGGGTTTGGAACCCAGGTAACCGCCATCGGCGTGCATCACCATCCCCAGGGTGTTGGGCAGTTCTACCCAGTCGAACGCGTCGATGTACACGGCCAGGTACCATTGGCAGATCGCGGCGGGCACGATTCCGGCCAGCAGGGCGAAGTTGCCGGTGACCATCAGCCGCTGGATGTGATGCGCGTAACCGAGGCGCAAGGTCTGTCCGATGGCCTGCGCCATGCAGCGCATGCGCGTCTGCCCGGTCCAGTAAAAGTCCGGCAGGCCACGCGTGTTGCCCAGGCGGTTGAGCCCGGCGTATTCGGGCATGCGCAGCCAGTAGATACCGCGCACATACTCGCGCCAGCCAATCAACTGGCGAATGAAGCCCTCTGCGGCGTTGAGCGGCACCCGGCCCCGGCGCCAGGCGTCTTCCACCTCCTCGCACAGGCAGCGCACGTCCAGCAGCCCGATGTTCAGCGCCGCGCTGATGCGCGCATGGAACAGGTAGGGCTCGCCTTCAGCCATGGCGTCCTGATAGTCGCCAAACGCCGCCAGGCCGAAATCGAGAAAATGACGCCATAGCTGTTGAGCGTCGGCATGAGTCACGGGATAGTCGAAACCATCCAGTTCGCCGTAATGGTCGCTGAAACGCTGGCGAACCAAGGCCACCACGCCACGGGTAATGGCATCCTGTTCAAAATGCGCCGGAAACGGGCCTCGCAGACCGCGCGCCAACGGCTTGCGATTTTCGTCATCGAAATTCCATGCGCCCCCCGCCGGGCTGCCGTCGGGCTCCAGGAGCAGGCCGCAACGCTTGCGCATGCCGCGGTAGAAATGCTCCATGCGCAGCTGGGTGCGGCCCTGGGCCCAGCGTGCGAAAGCCTCTCGCGAGCACAGGAAACGGGTGTCGCGGTGCCACACCAACGGTAGCCCTGCCTCCCGTAACGTCTGTTCCAGGCGCCACTCACCGCACTCGGTCAGGTGGATCTCGCTGGCGCCCAGGGCCTGCTGCCAGCGACGCAGTTCGCCGGCAATGCTGGCACTGTTGCCGTCGGCGTCCAGTTCGACGTAGTGCACATGCCAGCCACGCGCCCTCAGCGCCTGGGCGAAATGACGCATGGCGCTGAAGATAAGCACGATCTTCTGCGGATGATGCGGCACGTAGCGTGCCTCGCCCTCCACTTCAGCCATCAGAATCGCATCGCGGGCAGGGTCCAGCGCGGCGAGACTCGCCAATTCGAACGACAGCTGGTCGCCCAGCACCAGGCCCAGGCGCATCGCCGAGGCTACCACTGCTCGTCCAGCGTCACCGGCACCCGCAGCGGCGCGACGGGGCCGTCGCCTTGCCCGCACATTTCATCGTGTACCACGTGCTGGACCAGCATGCACGGCACCGTCGGCAGCCCGGCCAGCACCTGGCGCAACTGCGTGATGGAGCGAAAGCGCAGGGCCTGCCCGTGATCGTCGCTCAGCGTGACCGGCCCTGCGTCGGCCATGGCCCGCAGCAGGTAGAAACCGCCTTCCAGCGACAGCAGCTCCAGCGCCCGGACCTTCCCGGCGCCGACCTGATCGAAAAGTGTATTGAGATTCATCGCGTGCCCTCCGGCAGGCGGCGGAAGAACAGGGTGACCTGGCCGATCTCCACGCCCAGCTTGCTCATGCGCGAGCGGTTGATCAGGGTGTCGTCGTCCATCAGGTACATCCAGTCGTCCAGGTCCACCTGCCAGTGCCGCCCGTCAACCGGCAGGTCCAGCTGGTAACGCCAGCGCAGCGCATTGCCAGCCACCTCGCCGCGGGCCTCGCCGATCACGTCGCCAGCGGTGCCACGCCAGCGACCGGGGCCATCGGGTACCAGCGTCCAGGTGCGCCGCTGTCGGGTACCGTCGCTGTAGAGAAACTGCTCGTCGAGGATCAACCGGTCGCCATCGCGGCGGCTGTCGATACGCACGTGAAAACGCTTCACCACCTCGCCGGAACGCTTCTGGAACATGCCCCAGGCCTGCACCGGACGCGAAAAGAAGGCCGCCAGGTCCAGCTTGGGTTGCTCGTCGGCATAGTGCTCGACGCCGACATTGCCACAGCTGCCCAGCAGCAGGCACCCGGCCAATAACAGGGCTTTGTACATGTTCATTGTCCTCGATCGTTGCCGTCCAGGCCGAGCAGGCGCTGGCGCAGTTGTGGATCCCGGGCGCGCGGATCCAGCCAGATGGCGAAGAACGCCCGGGCAAAAGCCACATCGGCCACTTCACGGCGCAGCCGGCCATCGACGTAGAAGCGGCAACCTGCTTGCGGGAGGTACACCCCCGTGATGCGCATACCGGGACGCACATCCACGAATGCCGCTTGCATTTCCCCGGTCCAGGCGTCGAGTTGCTGTGCCGTGACGCTGCCGGCGCCAAGGCGACGCATCTCCTCAATGCTGGCCTTGACCAGGGTGTCCCGGGACAACGACCGGTGGTAAGCAAGCTCCAGGGCGAACGGTCGACCCCAGTCCAGCAGCGGGCCTTCTGCCCACAAGCGGGCGCTGTACAGGCGCAGGCCGAACCAGGTGAACTCGCCTTCACCCAGCCGTTGAGCCGCCGGCAGCGTGGCTCGCCAATCCGCGCCGATCGAGGCGAGCGAGATCAACAGCAGACAGAAGCAGGCTAATCGTAGAGCGAAGGTCATGATAAACCTGTACAGAAAACAAATTCTGTACAAGATTAGATTTTTGTACAGATAAATTCCAATGCTGTATAGAAATTAGGGCAGCTCGATCCATGCCAGGGGAGTACCTCGAATGAGCCTCATCACCAACCTCCACAGCCCCGCAAACGTGCTGGTCTGCGGCGCCAGCCAAGGCATCGGCCTTGCCCTGTGCGAACAACTGCTGGCACGCGAAGACGTGGGCCTGCTAATCGCCGTGTCGCGCCAGGCAAATTGCAGCACGCCGCTCGATGCTCTGGCCCTGACCCATGGCCGCAGGTTGATGCGCATCGACTGCGATGCTCGGAATGAACAGGCGTTGCAAGCACTGGCAGCGCAAGTCCGGGTCAGCTGTGCGCAACTGAACCTGGTCTTAAGTACCCTTGGCCTGCTCCACGCCCCCCCGGCACGCGCCGAGAAGTCGCTGGCGCAACTGGACATGGCAGGGTTGCAGGCCAGCTTCGTCACCAACTGCTTTGCCCCTGTCCTGCTGCTCAAGCACCTGCTGCCATTGCTGCGCCAGCAACCGGTCACCTTCGCCGCCCTGTCGGCCCGGGTCGGCTCGATCGGAGACAACCACCTCGGCGGGTGGTACAGCTATCGCGCGAGCAAGGCTGCGCTCAACCAGCTGTTGCGCACGGCCAGCATCGAACTCAAGCGGCTCAATCCCGCTTCAACAGTCCTTGCCCTGCACCCCGGGACCACCGACACCCAGCTCTCGCGACCCTTCCAGGGCAATGTTCCAATCGACAAACTGTTCTCGCCAGCGTTTGCCGCCCGTTGCATCCTCGAACTCATCGGCCGGCATGGACCATCACAGACCGGTACCTTCTGGGCCTGGGACGGCAGGCCAATTCCCTGGTGACTCGCAGGCTTGTCAGCGGTGGAGCGGGTCAAGGAAGATCAGTTGCAACGGCTCCACCAACAACGCGTCAGCCTGCTCGGCAAAACGAAGAAAGTGTTCGGTGGCCAGGTGGGTGTCCAGAGCCTGTCGAGGGTCGAACGCTTCACGCATGTAAAACGTCCTGGGCTAATCGTTGCGCTCGAACAACATGTAGTTTCGGTTGCCGCCCTCAGCCCGGGTCGGTTCGCCAGGCCTCTTTAAAGTGCCGGCGGCTGGCCTGGCTTGGCCTTGCGTATGGCAGCGGTATATCCGGACCGGACAATCTTTTACAAACAAGTTCTTGAGGGTATCGGCCAGTTAACCTCCAATACTCTAATCGGGAAGTTAGCAGTACTTCAGTACCCTCGAAACCATTGAGATCCAGAGAGCCTTTGTGAAAATATCACTCGCCACAATAGCAAAGCACAACTATGAAGCCGTTTGCGAATTGGAAGTCACAGACGAGCAAGAAGACTATGTGGCCAGCAATACCTGGTCACTGGTGGAGGCTGCGTACAACCCTGAATACTCCGTACGGGCCATTTACGCCAACGATGAGCCTGTTGGCTTTTTCATGTGGGTTCAGGCGTCACCCCATAAAATATCCATCTGGCGGTTTATGGTTGACAAGAAGCACCAACAAAAATCCATCGGCAGGATAGCACTAGGCCTGGCACTTCAAGAAATCAAGCGAACCCCTGGCCTGGAAGAAATTGAAATCTGCTACAACCCTGGTAATCCCGTGGCGAAAAGATTTTATTCCAGCTTTGGCTTCGAAGAGGTCGGCATGGCCCCAGACGGCGAAGACATGCTGGCGCTCATCAGGCTTTAATCAACCGAGACGCCTTTGTTTATCGAAAAGCGGTTCACGCCTGCCCCGCTTCCTTCTGCCCTTGGAGGCGATAGCGAGAAAGCGAAACACCGGTTTGCCGCTTGAAGTAGCGGCACAGGTAGGAGGCATCGACAAAGTTCAGCTCGTCGGCGATCTGGCCGATCGCCAGATTGCTGTAGGAAAGCAGCGCCTTGATTTCCTGGGTCACCTGCCGATCTATCAGGCCTTTGGCGGTGTCGTTGAAAAACGCTTTGGTCAACTGTGACAGGTAGAACGGCGTAATGCTCAGCGCGTCGGCATAGAACTTCACATCCCGGTGCCTGGTGCAGTGCTTGCCGATCAAGTCCCAAAATTGCCAACTGAGCATTTCCTTGCGGCTGAACGCCTTGCTGCCTTTGTATGTAGCTGGAAGCTGCTCGGCAATTTTCAGGAAAAGGTTCTGCAGTTGGTTGCGCAGCATGACGTGCCGGTAAGTCGGGCAGCACTTCACGATATCCCGCATCTGCGCCAGCCATCCTTCTATCAACGGCCTGTCGTCACTGTCCGGGACGCAATGTGGATGTTCATGCAAGAAGATGAACAGGGGGTTGGGCAGTTGGTAGGCGACCTCCGCAGCGAAACCCTTTGGCATCAGGCAAAAAAATACCTTGAATCCGCGTGAGCGACGTTTGAGCAAGGCAATGGTGTCTTCGGCCAGCAGCAGCACATCACCGCGCCGGACCACATGTTCCTTGAAGTTGAGCGTGAAGCGGGCGCTCCCGGACAGGCAGACCAGCAGCGTCAGATAGGTGTGGCCGAAGGAGAGTGGCACTCCCAGCCCTTCGGTCAGGGTGGTATCACCCATGCGCGGTGGGTCGTCAGCAGTAAAAAGTTGTGGAATATGCTGCATAGCCTCTAGATGCCAGGACCTGAAACGGGATGAATCTTATCACCCATTGGTCATCTAGTTTCGAAAAGTACCGAAATCACCGAGGTACTGATGTATACCGAACCTGTCTTCCTCCCTACCCTGTTCCCCACCTGATCAGCCAACTGAGGACATGAGATGAGCCTGGAAACAACCCGACTGCTGCTGCGCCCTTGGCGAGACACCGACGCTGCGGATCTATACGAATTCGCCAAGGACCAGCGAGTCGGTCCCATCGCCGGCTGGCCCCGGCACACCAGTGTGGAAAACAGTGCCGAGATCATTCGCACGGTCTTCAATCACCCTGAGGTCTATGCCGTCGAGTTGAGGGAAAATCGCCGTGCGGTAGGGTGCGTCGGTATCCTTATCGGTGGCGATAGCAACTTCGAAATCAGTGCCCAGGAAGGCGAAATCGCCTACTGGATCGGGGTACCGTACTGGGGCCAGGGCCTGATTCCCGAAGCTGTGCGGGAAGTGATGCGACACGCCTTCGAAACCCTGAAGCTCAAAGCGCTGTGGTGTGGTTACTTTGCCAACAACAGCCAGTCCTTTGTCGCGCAGTCGAAGTGTGGTTTCCGCCATCACCATACTGAAGAGAACAAGTACAACCCGTTCCTCCAGGACTACCGGACAGAACACATCAGCCGCATTACCTATGAGCAGTGGCTCGAGCATACGAAAGAAGGCACTTGTCGAGCAGGTTAATCAAACAGGCTACGGATCTCTGATACCAACGCCTGCGTTGCCTCTTCAAGGGTTCCTTCGTTGCGACATAAAACCCACCCTTGATCGGCAACCACTCGCTCGAACGCTTGGGTGCAAGCGACATGCTCCTCCAGCGCGTGCATCACAGTGCTGCTCAATCCTCGCGACCGCGCCGCTGCCCTCCTCCACGAGACTTCAGGGTCGGTGACAACGCCCACATGCAGGTCCGGCACCCGCACGTTGCGTTCGATGTTCAACCGCAGGATCTCGGCAAACGGCACCAACCGGCGAAACGCCGCATCGGACGGGTACCAGCGATCGATCAGGATGATGCTGTCCGTCGGCTGCTTGGCCAGCACGTGCCGGGAAATCCAGGCACGGCTGTCCGCCAGGCGCTCACAAACCTTCATCTCCAGGTCCCGGCAGGGTTTCCTGACGAACTGGTTGACCAGGACCATGGTTTCGCCCCGGTAGGGATCGCTTTTCTTCTCGCTGATGCGGATCACCTTCCTGTTTTCCGCCCTCAGCGCTTGCGTGACGGCTTCCAGGAGCGTGGTCTTGCCGGTGCCCTTGGGGCCATCCAGGGAAATGAACAGCGAACGACTCATGCTTCACACAACGGTTGAATTCCTTCACGAACAGTCAATGAACCGGGCTCGGTCACATCAGGCAGTAGAACTCACTGACCTCTGCGACGATTTCCCGGGCGGCATTGTACAGCCTCGCCTCGGGTGTCAGGGCCATGGAGCGGGCTTCCAGCACATAGCGCTGACCAGCCTGGAAATGGGCGTATTCGAGGGTGAGGTAGCATTGGCGGACGGTGGTGCCACCAAGCATGCTCATGCCTCCCCCACCGTTCGTTTCATAGTCGAAGCGCACGATCAGTTCGTGGCTGCCGGGGCTGACCTGGAAGAAACGGCCTTCATCCAGGCGTTGTTTGTCCAGGCGTTCGGCCAGCAGGACGCGGTCATTGGGGAATGGCAGCGACAGATCGACCCAGGCCATCTGCGGGTTGGCGGCTGGCAGTGGGGTTTGGCAGCCTGGGATGGCGGTGATCAGTAACAGCAGTAGCAGCCGGCGCATGGTGAGGTTCCTTGGGGAACTGGGTTAAGGATAGCGCTGGGGCGTTGGGTTGTTAATCACCGCGTGGGAACGTGCTGGTGCTCGTAACCTGGAGGAGATAAAACTCAGGCCCGCCAGGTTGAACCCGGACAGGCCTGAGGAAGGGAAACTGTCGGCCGGCGGACGGCCGTTGAAGCTACAGACTCTCGTCGAGGAACTTGACCACCGTGCCCATGCACGCCACCCGTTCTTCCACATGCGGCATGTGGCTGGAGTTCTCGAACAACGCCCAGCGGATACCGGGGATCAGGTCCAGGTACGGCTTGACCACCAGCGGCGTCGCCTCGTCGTAGCGCCCGGAGATCAGCAGGCTCGGCACGTTGATCCGCGGCAGGCGATCGACGATGGTCCAGTCCTTGGTACTGCCGATGATGTGAAATTCGTTGGGCCCGGTCATCGCGTGGTACACGGTCGGATCGGCCTCCACCTGGGCAAAAGTGCGTGCCACCTCTTCCGGCCAGGGCTTGAGCCGGCACACGTGGCGGTCGTAGAACACCTGGGTAGCGGCGATGTAGTCGGCTGCGGTGTAGTCGCCCACGGCTTCGTGGCGCAGCAGGGTTTCCTGGACGTCCTCGGGCAGTTCCTCGCGCAGGCGGTTGGCCTCGCGCACCCAGGTGCGCATGTCGGCCGGCGAGTTGGCGATCACCAGGCAGCGCAAGCCCCTGGGCTGACGCACCGCGTGTTCGCTGGCGAGCATGCCGCCCCAGGACTGGCCCAGCAGTGCGTAGCGCTCGCTGATGCCCAGGTGCTCGAGCAGGTTGTCGAGCTCATCCAGGAACAGCTTCACCGTCCAGAACGACGGCGGCATCTGCGGCAGGTGGGTCGAACGGCCGTTGCCCAGTTGGTCGTAGTGGATGACCGGGTAGCCACCAGCGGCGACATCTTTATAGGCATCGACATAGTCGTAGGTGCAGCCCGGGCCGCCGTGCAGGATGACCAGCGGGGTGCGGCCACAGGCCAGGTCGCCGGTGACGCGGTACCAGGTCTGGTAGTCGCCAAAGGGGGCAAAACCTTCACGCGATTGGGTGAGTTCCATTTCATCCGGCTCCATGTGAATCATGGAACACACGATAACCCTGCGCGCAACGCGGCATAACTAGAGAGTTCACTAGGTTTTCGGTTTTTTTTGCACCTTTCACGGGTCGAGCAGGCGGTAATGCACCGCCCGGGCGACCGCCTGGACGCGGTTCTTGGCCCCCAGCTTGTGCATGGCCGAGGTCAGGTGCAGGGAAATCGTCGCCAGCGAGCGGTTGAGCTTGTCGGCGATCTCCCCCGCCGTCAGGCCCTCGGCGGCCCAGCGCAGGCACTCGGCCTCGCGACGGGTCAGGCGGATGGCGCGGGTGGCGGATTCCTTGGCCAGCAAGGGATATGCGGCTTCCTGCAGGGCATGGGCGATCAGGCTGAAATCGGCAAGGTGTTCCCGGGCGTCGTCCAGGTCGCGCTGGCTGGCCTGGGGGCGCAGGCCGGTCAGGGTCGCCAGGCCGCCGCGCGGCAGGTGGATGGGTACGGTTACCCCGCAGGTCAGTTGCGCATCGTGCAAGTAGCCGACCACCGGGGCATGGCGCCTGTCGATCAAGCGCTGCAGGACGGTCTCGCCCTTGGGCAGGTACGACCAGACGAAGGGTGCGATGGAGGACACGGCCACCTGCTGTACCGGGTCGATCTGGTAGAAGCCTTCGGAGCACCACAGGTCCTGCCAGTCCTTCGGGGTCTGGCGCAGCCTGACCACGGACGGGGTGATCAGCTCGCCGGTGTGGTCCAGCGGTACCGGGCTGTAGTCATACACCAGGGCGTCGAAGCCCAGTTGCGCCGCCAGGTCGGCGACGCTGTCCATCTGTTCGTCCAGGCTGCTGCCTGACGCCAGACGCGAATTGAGTTCAGCCACCTTGGCCTGCATACCTGACACTCCCTGTGTTCCTTGTGGATTTCCAACTTGAAGTCCGGCACGTAGAATGCCACGGCTTGGCGCGGGACTGCCATACAAAACCTATAGGAAACACTAGCTTGTAGGCGACGAATTCTCCTGCGCTAGTTATAGCCCCAAGCCATGGCCAACAGGAGAGTAGCGATGTGGCGTGAGATGCAACCTGACCAGCGGTTCGATGTAGAGGTCGATGGCCACAACGTCGTGGTGTACAGCTTTGGCGAAGGTGACGAGGTGCTGCTGTGCCTCAATGGCGGGCCGGGGCTGCCTTGCGACTACCTGCGCGACGCCCATGCCTGGCTCAAGGACAAGGGTATCCGCGTGGTCGCCTTCGACCAGCTCGGCACCGGCGCCTCCGACCGCCCGGAAGACGACAGCCTGTGGAACATCACCCGCTACGTGGCCGAGGTCGAACGCGTGCGCCAGGCCCTGGATCTGGGGCGCGTGCACATGCTTGGGCATTCCTGGGGCGGCTGGCTGGCAATCGAGTACGCCATTTATCACCCGCAGTCGCTGAAAAGTCTGATTCTCGAAAACACCGTCGGCGACATTCCGCACCTGATCACCGAGCTTGAACGCCTGCGCGGCGCGCTGGGCAGCGAGACCGTGGCGATGATGCAGCGCCACGAGGCCCTGGGCACCCTCGACCATCCCCAGTACCAGGCGGCCATCACCCTGCTCAACTACCGCCATGTCTGCCGCCTCGAGCAGTGGCCCGCACCGATCCAGCGCTCGTTGGGCGACTGGAACATGGGCCCGTACAGCACCATGCAGGGCCCCAACGAGTTCCTTTATATCGGCAACCTCAAGGACTGGAATCGCCTAGAACAGATGGGCGAGTTCCGCATGCCGGTGCTGATCACCACCGGCCAGCACGACGAACTGACCCCCGCCTGCGCCATGCGCATGAACCTGGCCCTGCACGGCCGCGCCGAGCTGCACGTGTTCCCTAATAGCAGCCACATGCCGTTCTACGAAGAGCCCCAGGCCTATTTCCCGGTGTTGCTGGACTTCCTGCAGCGCAACCGGGGTTGATCGATGAACCTGGCACGTTACCGGTTCGTCCTTGTTCGCCCGTTGCAGTTGCTGCCGGTGCTGCTGGGCATCAGCATCATCACCTTCGTGCTGGTGCGCTCGATCCCCGGCGACCCGGCGCGGGTACTGCTCGGCGCGCGCAGCACGCCGGACGCGATCGCGAAGATTCGCGCCCAGTTCGGCCTCGATGAGCCGATCTGGGTGCAGTACCTGTACTTCCTGAAGAACCTGCTCAACGGCGACCTGGGCAAGTCATTGCTGTACAAGGTCGATGCCCTGCCCCTGATCGCCGGGCGCATCGAGCCCACCTTGTTGCTGGTGCTGGGCAGCGTGCTGCTGGCGTTGCTGATCGCCGTGCCGCTGGCCACCCTCGCCGCCCGCCACAAGGGCGGCTGGACCGATAACCTGATCCGTCTGTTCACCACCGCCGGGCTCGGCCTGCCGGCCTTCTGGCTGGGGCTGATGCTGATCCTGCTGTTCAGCGTGCACTGGGGACTGTTCCCGGTGTCCGGCTATGGCCGCACCTGGCCAGACAAACTGCACCACCTGGTATTGCCGTGCCTGACCATCGCCCTGGCGCTCTCGGCGGTGCTGGTGCGCAACCTGCGCGCGAGCATTCTCCTTGAGCTGCAGGCCGACCACGTCACTGCCGCACGCGCCCGCGGCCTGGGCGAAGGCGCGATTCTGCGCCGACACGTTCTGCCCAACGCCATGCTGCCCACTATCAACCTGCTGGCGGTCAACATCGGCTGGCTGATCAGCGGCACCGTAGTGATCGAGAGCCTGTTCTCGCTGCCCGGCGTCGGCCAGCTGCTGGTGCGCGGCATCTTCACCCGCGACTATATGGTGGTCCAGGGCGTGGCCATGGTACTGGCCTGCGCCACGGTGGCGGTGAACTTCATCGCCGACGTGGTGACCACCGCCCTCGACCCGCGGGTGAACATCCAATGAGCCAGAGCCCCGCACTGGCGCTGCGCTGGCGCCTGGCCTGGCACTTGGGCAATGGCCGCCTGACGCTGTACTGCGGCCTGGCGATCGTCCTCGGCTGGTGCCTGCTGGCCCTGTGCGCGCCGTGGATAGCACCCTTCGACCCGCTGGCACAGGATGCCGACCTGCGGCTGGCCGCGCCCAGCCTGGCCCACCCCTTCGGCACCGACAACTTTGGTCGCGACATCCTTTCGCGAGTGATCTGGGGCGCGCGCATCGACCTGCAGATGGCGCTGATCGGGGTGATCTTCCCGTTCCTGCTCGGCACCTGCATCGGCGCGGTTTCCGGCTATGTCGGCGGTTTGCTGGACAACGTCTGCATGCGCCTGGTCGATATCGTCCTGGCCTTCCCGTTCCTGGTGCTGATGCTGGCGATCATGGCCATCCTCGGCCCGGGCCTGGGCAGCTTCTACATCGCCATGGCCCTGGTCGGCTGGGTGTCATATGCGCGGTTGATCCGCTCGCAGATCCTGGTGCTCAAGCAAGGCGATTTCGCCCTGGCGGCCAGGAGCCTGGGGTTCAGCCACCGACGTGTGCTGTTCGGCCACCTGCTGCCCAACGCCCTGTTCGGTTCGGTGGTGTTCTGCATGTCGGACGCGGTGCTGGTGCTGCTCAATGGCGCGGCCGTCAGCTACCTGGGCCTTGGCGTGCAGCCGCCCACCCCGGAGTGGGGCACCATGGTGGCCGAGGGGCAGAGTTTCATCACCAGCGCCTGGTGGATCTGCACCTTCCCGGGCCTGGCGGTGGTGACCCTGGCCATGGGCTTCAGCCTGCTGGCCGACGGCGTCGCCGAGCTTCTGGGAGACCGCACATGAGCACTGCCCTGCTTCAGGTTCGCGAACTGAGCGTCATCGCCCGCGCCGGCCAACGCGATATCACCCTGGTCGATCGCCTGTCCTTCGACCTCGGCGAGGGTGAGATCCTCGGCCTGGTGGGCGAAAGCGGTTCGGGCAAGACCCTGGCCTGTCGTGCCCTGATGCGCCTGCTGCCGTCACCGAACCTGCGCCTCGAAGGCCAGGCCGTGCGCCTGGCCAGCAACGACCTGCTGCGCCTGGACGAAGCCGGCATGCGCCGTATGCGCGGCCGCGAGCTGGGCATGATCTTCCAGAACCCCAGCAGCCACCTCGACCCACTCATGCGCATCGGCGCGCAGATCGCCGAAGGCATCCGCCTGCACCAGGGCGCCTCGCGTCGCGAGGCACGGGCCGAGGCCATCGAGGTGCTGCGCCAGGTCGGCATCCCCGACCCGAAAACCCGGGTCGACAGCTATCCCCACGAGTTCTCCGGCGGCATGCGGCAACGGGCGATGATCGCCGTGGCCCTGGGCTGCAACCCCAAGGTGCTGATCGCCGACGAACCGACCACGGCGCTGGATGTGACCGTGCAGGCGCAGATCCTGCGGCTGCTGCTGGAGCTGCGCGACCGCCGCGGCCTGTCGATGATCCTGATCAGCCATGACCTGGGTGTGGTGGCGCAGACCTGCGACAGTATCGCCGTGATGTATGCCGGGCGCCTGTGTGAACATGGCGCCAAGCAGGCCCTGCTCAGCCAGCCGCGCCATCCCTACAGCGCCGGGCTGCTGGCCTGCCACCCCGCGGCGCGGCGGCACACGGGGCTGATGAACACCATTGCCGGGCAACCGCCGCTGCTCGACGCCCTACCCGCAGGGTGCCGATTCGAGCCGCGCTGCCCCCAGGCTACGCCTGACTGCCGGGCACAATTGCCGGAACTGCGCGTGATCGGCCCCGGGCATCGTCTGGCCTGCTATACCCCGCTGCTGGCCGGAGGCCTGTCATGACCACGCTGTTGCAGGTCAACGACCTGCATGTGCAGTTCCCCGCCCCGGGCGGCGGCCTGTTGAACCTGCGTCCACGCAAGGTCAACGCCGTCAACGGCGCTTCACTGAGCCTCGCCGCCGGCGAGGCCCTGGGCCTGGTGGGCGAGTCGGGCTGCGGCAAGAGCACCCTGGCCCGGGCCATCCTGCAGCTGACCCCGGCCAGCAGCGGCCAGGTGCTGTTCGACGGCAGCGACATGCACCAGGGCAACCGCGTGGATATCGAGCGCCTGCGCCGCGAGACCGCGATGATCTTCCAGGACCCGTACAGCGCGCTCAATCCACGCCAGCGCATCGGCCAGATCCTCGCCGAGGTGCTGCAGGTGCAGCGCAAGGTGCCCGCCGCGCAGATCCCCGCCCGGGTCGCCGAACTGCTCGGCCTGGTCGGCCTGCGCGCGGAACTCGCCGAGCGCAAGCCCGGTTCGCTCAGTGGCGGCCAGTGCCAGCGGGTCGGCATCGCCCGGGCGCTGGCGGTCGAGCCGAGGCTGATCGTCGCCGACGAGTGCGTTGCCGCCCTCGACGTGTCGATCCAGGGGCAGATCATCAACCTGCTGCTGGAACTGCGCCAGCGCATGGGCCTGGCCCTGCTGTTCATCACCCACGACCTGGGCGTGGTACGCCACCTGTGCGACCGGGTGGCGGTGATGTACCTGGGGCGGATCGTCGAGGAAGGCCCGGTGGCCGAGGTCTTCGACGACCCGCGCCATCCCTACACCACCGCGCTGGTACAGTCCATCGCCGACATCGACCCGGCCCGGCGCCTGCCGCAGCACCCGCTGGCCGGCGAGCCGCCGAGCCCGCTGCAGCCGCCGTCCGGCTGCGCCTTTCACCCACGTTGCCGACACGCGCTGCCCCAGTGCGGCGCAGACATTCCCCCCAGCCACGCAGAGGGCAACCGGCACCATGCCTGCGTCCACCCGCGACTGCCGTGTTGACCCACCCCACATGACCATCAAACGGAGCTTGAGCATGAAACCCACCGCATTGAAGTTACTCACCGCCGCCGTGCTGGCTGCCAGCACCCTGGCCGGCGGCATGGCCCAGGCCGCCGGCGTGCTGACCATCGGCTGCCGCGAGGAGAGCACCACCTTCGACCCGATCAAGAGCGCGCAGAACCGCGACAGCTGGGTCTTCGCCAACGTCTACGACGTGCTGGTGCGTGTCGATAACAGCGGCACCAAGCTGCTGCCGGGCCTGGCCGAAAGCTGGAAGGTCTCCGACGACGGCCTGACCTACACCTTCAAGGTTCGCGACGCCAAGTTCTCCGACGGCTCGCCGCTGACTGCCAGCGATGCGGCGTTCTCCCTGCTGCGCATCCGCGACAACCCCGGCTCGCTGTGGGCCGACTCCTACAAGATCATCGACAAGGCCGAGGCGCCGGATGACCGCACCCTGGTGGTGACCCTGAAGAACAAGTCGGTGCCGTTCCTCGCCCAGCTGGCCACCGCCAACGTGTCGATCCTGTCGAAAAAGGCCATGGACGCCATCGGCGAAGAGGCCTACGCCCAGGAGCCGGTGACCTCCGGCGCGTTCAAGGTCAAGGAATGGCTGCGCGGCGACCGTGTGGTCCTGGAAAAGAACCCCTACTTCTGGGAAGCCGACAAGGTCAGCCTGGACGGCGTGGAATGGATCTCCATCCCCGATGACAACACGCGCATGCTCAAGGTCCAGGCCGGCGAGCTGGACTCGGCGATCTTCGTGCCATTCTCCCGCGTCGACGCGCTGCAGAAAGACAAGAGCCTGACCATCCACATCGACCCGTCGACCCGCGAGGACCACCTGCTCATCAACCATGAGAAAGGCCTGCTGGGCAAGGTCGAGGTGCGCGAGGCCATCGACCTGGCGATCGACAAGAAGGCGCTGGTGGAAACCGTGACCTTCGGCCATGGCGAGGCGGCCTACTCGTACATCCCCAAGGGTGCGCTGTACCACAATGCCAACAACCCGCAACGCCCGTTCGACCCGGCCAAGGCCCGTGAACTGCTGAAGAAGGCTGGTGCCGAGGGGCTCAAGGTCAACTACGTGGTCAACGCCGGCAACGAGGCCGACGAGCAGATCGCCGTGCTGGTGCAAAAGCAGCTGGCCGATGTCGGCATTACCGCCAACCTGCAGAAAGTAGACCCGACCCAGAGCTGGCAGATGCTGGTCGACGGCGACTACGACCTGTCGGTGATGTACTGGACCAACGACGTGCTCGACCCGGACCAGAAGACCACCTTCGTGCTTGGCCACGACACCAACCAGAACTACATGACCCGCTACCACAACGACAAGGTCAAGGAGCTGGTGGCCGCGGCCCGGGTGGAAACCGACCCGGTCAAGCGCAAGCAGATGTACCAGGACCTGCAGAAGCTCGCCAAGCAGGACGTGCACTGGATCGACCTGTACTACAGCCCGTACATCAACATCTCGCGCAGCAATATCCAGAACTTCCTGCAGAACCCGTTGGGCCGTTTCACGCTTGAGGAAACGGTAAAGCAGGATGCAGGGGTGAAGACTGCACAGAAGTGAAGGTCAGGGGGCGGCTGATGGCCGCCCCTTTTCCTTTCACACCTTGGCCTTGCGCCGCCGCAACCACATCCAGCCCCCCCCGCCAACACCACCAACCCCACCGGTAGCACCTGCGCCTTGTACGGCCGCAATGCCGCCCGCGCGGCATCCAGCTTCTCTGCCACGTAGCGTTTGTTGGCCTGGTCGAAGCGGGGCGCTTCGCACTGGTTGCCGAAATCCTCTGCCCACTGCACAAACGGCCCCTGCTGGACATAACGCTTGTACAGCGCGCTTTCCTGATCGGTGCCCGGCACCCAGCCCGCCGCCGTGCACAGCACCGCGGCGAAGGCCTGGCTGCTGCGCGGCAACTGGTCCGCAGCCTGGTTGGCCAGGTCGGCGGCGACATAACGATAGTGGTAGCGTTGGTCTGGCTTGGCCTCGGTCGCCAACTGGCGCTGCACCTCGCCGGCACCGATGAACGGCCCGGGCTGCAGGGTGGCACTGCCCAGGCTGAAGCTGCCGCCCAGCCAGGCATAGTCCGGCGCCATTTCGTAGCCGAGGATCTCCATGCCGGCGCCGCGTGCCATGGTGGCCGCGGCAAACAGCGCCTCGGCGCGGCCCGTGGGCGTCCAGCGCGAGACGGCCTCCTGGCGGTGCTGGCCGTAGGCCTTGGCGTCGGCCTGCAACTGCGCCGTGGCGAAGTAACCGGGCGCCTCATCGTAACGGCCTTCGCGCAGCAGGCGGCGGCCCAGCAACTCACGCAGCTGCGTCGCCACCGGCCGCGGTGCATAGCCGCCCTCTTCCACCTTGGGCGCTGGCGCCGCCGGCACATGGGCGTCGACATAGCCCTTGAGCTCGTCCAGGGTCAGCACGCGGTCGGCCACGTTGGCCGTATCCTGCCAGTAGATGTCCTGGCTGCGGTACAGCAAGTCGAAGGCCTGCAGGTAGTCGCCGCGCTCCAGTGCCAGTATCGCGCCCTCGCCTTCGACCCGGCAGCCGGGCTTCACGCTTTCGTAGTCCCAATCGGGCGTCTGTCTCGAGCCCCACGACTCTTCGCGGGGGAACGCGGCGGCGGCCTTGGCATAGGCAGCGGCGGCCTGGGCCTTGTCACCGTCGCGCAAGGCCAGCTTGGCGCGCAGCCACCAGGCAAGGCCGGTATCGCCAGCCTGCTGCAGATAGCTCCTGGTCGCGGCATAGTTGCCTTGCTGATAGGTCAACGCAGCCAAGCGGTCGGCGTCTTCCAGCTGGTCGCCGACACTGGCCTGCAGCAACGCGGGCAGGCGCCGGGCCTGGGTTGTCGGCTGGCCGTCGTAGTCCCAACCGACATGGCTGAGCAGATAGGCGGTGAGCAGCTTGCGTGGCATCGGTTGTGCCAACTGCGTCTTCAGCTGTTCATCCGGCAGGCTCACCAGTTCGTTGGCAAGCTGCCTGAGCGAGCTGTAGCCGCTGCCCGAGCCCAGACGGCTCTGGCTGGCATACAAGCGGATGGCGCTGTTCCAGTCGCCAGCGAGCTTGGCCAGGCGGGCCTCCTCGCCAAGGCTGGCAACCCCCAGTTCCAATGGGTCGCTGAAGCCTTCGGCGCTGAGCGCGCGGGCTTGCTGGAAAGCCTCGCGCGCCTGGGCTTGCAAGGCCTGCGGGGTCTGTTGCGGATCATCACTGGCCTCGAAGCTCCGGGCCATCAAGGCCCGCCCCAGCGAGTAGGCCGCCCAGGTGCTGCGCAGCTTGCGTTGTTCAGCTGGCAGGGCCAGCACCTTGGCGAAATAATCCGCCGCCAGGGCGTGGTCGTTGGTGTCGAAAGCCACTGCGCCGGCAATGTACAGGCGCAGTTCATCCGGCAGTTCGGCGCCCTGCTCCAGCACTTGTTGCGGATCCGCCAGGGCCCGCAGTTGCGCGACCTTCTCGCGCAGCGATTGCGGTAGCTCGCTTGCCTCGATACGGCTGCGCTGCTCACGGTAAGGTCGGTCGTTATCGTCACTGTCCCAGTAAGGCGTCAGGGTCGCATCGGTGGCGGGCTTGAGGCCTGCAATCTGCTCGCCGAGGCGATTCACCTCGAAGCCGAAATTGCCCTCCGGCAACTCGGCCAGGGTGTGCGCTCGGTCGCCGAGCAACTGCATCGGGAAGTCCGTGCCACAGGCCAGCGCCGGAACGGCCGGCACGCACAGGGACAGGCACAGCAGGCGCCGGGGCCAGTTACGGGTAGACATTCCATGCTCCTTGATCGATTCCATGGCAGCGCGCCCAGCCGAGGATGCGCCGGCCGCCAGCGGCGAGACGCGCGCTGGACTGGCGGTTGAAAGTGAGGTGTCGCGGGGATTGCTGCAAGCGGTAGCCGTTGAGCCCGTCGGCGGCGTCACAGGATTCGACGTCCAGCTCTACCCGCGCAGGCATCGGCAGGTCGAGATTGCCGACATTGACCAGCGTGATGTCGCGCAGCCCCGCCTGCCCGGACAGCTCGACCCGCCATTGGCTGGCGAGCGCATCGCCCCGCGCCACCGCGCTCAAGGTGGTCAGGCTCCAGGCGCGGCGGTCGCCGGGCAACGGCAGGCGGAACCAGATCAGCCCGGCCAGGTGCGCAGGTGGCTGGTTGCGCAATTGTCTGCCCAGGTCCGCCAATTGCTGTGGATCGGCCAGCAGTTCGCGGCGTTCGCCACCACGGTTCAAGGGCGTTTCGCTTTCCACAACGGGCGCGCCGCCGGTGTCGGGCAGCAACGCGACGCCATAGGCGGGCAAGGCCAGGTAGAACGGCTTGTCGCCGACGCGACTCCAGCGTTCGGCCCATTGCCTGGCCTGTGCCGGATCGAACAGGCCGCGACGCGGGTCGCTCACTGCGTGCACCTGCAACACACTGCTGTCCACCACCTGCAACAGCGACGGCAGGTGCGGGCTGCCGAGCCAGGCGGGCAATGCGGTAATGCTCAGCTTCAGGCCCGGTGGCAGTTGTTCGCGCAGCTGCAGGAGAAATTCGCCATAGTCTGCAAGGCGAGCGCTGCCACTGTCATGGTCGATCTCCAACCCATCCAAGGGCACACCCACGGCCTGCCAGTCCGCCAGCAGGCGCGCCATCTGTGGGCCTGCCTCCTGCAGGTCGAGCGCCGGCAGCTGGCCGTCCAGGCGCACCACCGCGATCACCGGCCGGCCATCGGCCTTGAGCTGTGGCAGGTCGACCAGCGCCCTGCTCCACCCGGCCTTGGGCTGCGCTTGCAATGCCAGCACGCGCAAGGTCGAAAAGTCGGCGCGGCTGTCCGCCAGGGCCTGCTCGTGGACGGGTTGCCATTGGCGTTGCCAGATATAGAGCTGCTGGTCGAGGGGCGGTGCGGGTTCTGGCTGGCAGCCGGCGAGCGCTCCGAGCACGATACAGAAGCACAGGTGACGCAGGGACGGGGTGACGGGCATGCAATCCTTTGTCTGGTGCGTTGGCTGCCGTTGGCGAGGTGGGGATAATACCTCAACTCAGCCTCGAGGCGGCGTCCTGCCAGCCATGGAGCACAAATGTACTCCACGAGCAAATGTGCCAAGATTACCGTCGCTGCGCGGACAACACGAACCGCCCCGTCAGCCGGGGCAGTAGTTTGTTGTCCGGGTTGTATCAATGCGGTGAGGAAAGCGCCTTCACTCGGCACTCGTCATTCTAAATAGCTGCGCAATAGTTAGAAGACTACCTAACTTTGACTTCAACTACGAACTTGCAAGCCGAAGGATAACGCTAAAGTTAATTGATTATCATTCGCCAGCCAAATCATACGAACACCAAGATTAATCACTTATCTATAGTCACGAATAATAATTCGCAAGCATTCTAATGCGCGCATAAAAATCACGTGTTTCATCTAACCCTTCGCTTCACATTTACTTGCAAAAGCGAAGCGGCCGACTAGTTTTGTGTTTGTCTTCGCCAACATCCTAACTACAACTCCCCGGCCATTAAATTCAGAGGAGTCCATATCCTCGCGCCCATGGGGCGTGACGTTAGATTGCTGAAACGGAAATCAGTCAAACAACAAGAGGGACGCTTGATGAAGCGCAGCCGCGGGTATCGTGCGCTCTCGCAAAGAGGGCCGGGCAAACATTTCTGGTTGTCAGTACTGTGCTTCTCAGGCCTGGTGATCGCCAGCTTTGTGTTATTCGAGCAACAGATCCAGAACTTCCTCTCCCACCTAGAACACTTGCTGCCTTCGACCCCCGCCCAGATGCTTACCCTGGCGTTGCTGTTGATCGGCTTGCTGGCGCTGGACGTGGTGCTACCGGTGCCGTCGAGCATGGTCGCGCTGCTTGCGGTGGCGTCGCTTGGCAGCGTTGGCGGCTACCTGGTGATCTTCATCGGTCTGTGCCTGGGTGCCGGGCTGGGGTATGCGCTGGGGGCCGGGTATTTTCGCCTGCTGTCCAGCCGCCTGGGCCTGCACCAGCGCCAGCCGGGGCAACTGGCGTATCGGCTGGGCACGCTGTCGTTGATCTGCCTGCGCGGCGTGCCGGTGCTGGCGGAAACCTCGGTGGTGGCGGCCGGCATGCAGCGCTATCCGTTGCGCGCCTTCATCCTGGTCACCACCTTGGCCAATGCCGGCCTGGCACTGGCCTACAGCGCTATCGGCACCTTCCTGGTCGCGCAGAACGCGCTGCTGGTGACCCTGCTCGCCGGCATGGTCCTGCCCGCGCTGTTCATCGCCGGGTACAGCCTGTTCAAGGCCTTGCGCAAGGGTGAACCACTGCGCGGGCGTTTCACGGTCAGTTACGACTACCCCGTGGTGTTCACCGAGCACCTGTTCGATCCGCTCAACACCTGCCTGCATCGCCAGCTCACCGCACAGCAGCGTGGACGGGTAATGGTGCTGGTCTTCGCCGACGAACAGCTGCTGCGTTGCGCACCGCACCTGCCGGGCCAGATCGACGCCTACTTTGCCGCCCATGACGCGGACCTGAACCTGAAAGCCGCGCCCATCGCCGTGCCGGCCGGTGAGCTGAGCAAGGACGCACAGGTACTGCAACAGCTGTACAGCGACATGCTGAGCCATGGGCTGGACCGCCATTGCTTTGTCCTGGCCCTGGGCGGCGGCGCCGTGCTGGACGCGGTGGGCTACGCCTGCGCCACCTTTCACCGGGGCATGCGCCTGATCCGTATCCCCAGTACGGTACTGGCACAGAACGACGCGGGCATCGGCGTGAAGAACGGCATCAACGCTTTCGGCCAGAAGAACCTGCTCGGCGCCTTCTACCCCGCCAGCGCGGTGATCAATGACTTCCAGCTGCTCACCACGCTTGCCCACCGCGACCGCATCGCCGGCCTGGCCGAGGCGGTCAAGGTGGCGCTGATCAAGGACCGCGCCTTCTTCGAGTGGATAGAGCAGGAGGCCGACGCCCTCGCCCACTTCGATCATCCGGCCAGTCGTTACGCCATCCGCCGTTGCGCCGAGCTGCACCTGGGGCACATCACCGGCGCTGGCGACCCCTTCGAACGCGGTAACGGGCGTCCCCTGGACTACGGCCACTGGGCGGCGCACAAGCTGGAAAACCTCAGCCAGCACCGCCTGCGCCACGGTGAAGCGGTGGCGGTGGGAATGTCCCTCGACGGGCTCTATGCCAATGCCCTGGGTCTGTTGAGCGATGCCGACAGCGAGCGCGTCATCAGCCTGTTGCTCAGGCTTGGCTTCAACCTGTGCCCGCCGGAGCTGAGCCTGAAAGATGCGCATGGGCGTTCGCGGGTGTTGCTCGGGCTGGAGGAGTTTCGCCAGCACCTGGGCGGGCAGCTGTCCATCCCCATGCTCAGCTGCATCGGCACATCGGTCGACCTGCACGAGATCGATGACGCCCTGATGGAACAGGCGCTGCTGCGGTTGGTCAGCCAGCACGCGCCCCTCACCTTGGGCGAGGGCTGCGCGCAATGAGCCAGATCGCGCCGGACCTGAAAACCTGGATGACCGTTGGCCGGGTCTCCAACCTGCCCACAGTGTGGACCAATACCCTGGCCGCCGCCCTGCTGGCCAGCAGTGCCAGCGCCCTGGCGCCACCCTCGTCGCTTGTGTGGCTCCTGCTGCTGGCCATGCTGTCGCTGCTGTACCTGGCCGGCATGCTGCTGAACGACCTGCTGGACGCCGATTGGGACCAACAGCACAGCAACGCCCGCCCCATCACCCTGGGGCTGGTCAGCCGACGGCAGGTGCGCCAGGGCATCTACGGGTTGCTGCTGCTGGCCGCGACCGCCGCGCTTGGCCTGAGCCGCCTGGTCGAACAGCCGCACTGGCTGCTGGGCAGCGTCACCCTGCTGGTGGGCTGCATTCTCGGCTACAACCTGCTGCACAAGACCCATGTCCACAGCGTCTGGTTGATGGGCGCGTGCCGCTCCGCCCTGTACCTCACCGCGGCAGCCAGCCTGGCGGTGCCGGCGCAGCCCATCTGGCTGTGCGCGATCCTGCTGGGCGTGTACATCAGCGGCCTGACCTACCTGGCGCGCCAGGAACACCTCAACCAGTTGCTCAGCCGCCTGCCCCTGCTGCTGATGCTCAGCCCGCTGGCCCTGGCGGCCTACGCCGACACCCTGTGGTTCTGGCCGGTGTTGCTGCTATGGCTGGGCTGGTTGGGCTGGCACTACTGGCTGCACCTCGCCGATCCGCGGCGCCGACAAGTACGCGCCTTTATCGGCGCGGGGTTGGCGGCCCTGCCGCTGTTCGATGCCCTGGTCCTGGCTGTGGCCGACCAGCCCTTGGGCAGCCTGCTGTGCGTCCTGGTGTTCTTCCTGCTTCCACACCTCCAACGCTGGATCAAACCGACATGAACAGTCATATCGCTTCGTCGCCAACGGCGGCGCTGGACATGAGCCACGACTGCCTGGCCGAACGGCAGCGGGCCTTGATCGCGCAACTCGATCAGGCCGAGTTGCAGTGGTGGCACCAGGCGCAGACGCGCCTCGGGCAGTCGCCGGACGCCAACACCGCCGCCCTGCTGAGCAGCCAGTGCAAGCGCCGGGTCGGCGACCGGGCCATGCACGACGATAAGGGCTGGAGCCAGCTGCAAGTGGCGCGCGCGCTGCTGCTGGCGCAGGTCCTCAAGCAGCAACCCCAGGCCAGGCAGCTGCCTTTGCTGCGCCAGTTGTTCCTGTGGGGCGACGACCAGGAAAAGGTCGCCCTGCTCAAGGCCCTGGACTGGCTCGACAGCCGTGGCGCGTGCTTGGAGCTGGCCTTGCAGGCCGGGCGCACCAGCAACAGCCAGGTGTTCGCCGCCCTCGCCCTCGACACCCTCTACCCGTCCCGTCACTACCCGGAGCGGGCGTTCCACCAGCTGGTGCTCAAAGCGCTCGGCATGGGGCTGGACGTGAGCCGCCTGCTCGGCCTGAGCCAGCGCCAAGGCGTCACCCTCAACCAACTGGCCCTTGATCTGCTGGATGAGCAACTGGCTGCCGCGCGTCCGGTCTCCGGCGGTCTGTACCTGGCGATTGCCTTCAGCCTGCTCAGCCCGGCGCAGCACCAGCGTCTGCTCGGCCTCTGCCGCCAGCAATGTCTGCCCCCCGGCTGGCATGACCACCTGGCCGGCCACTTACCGACCTGATACCCGACGATGCCTTCTCCCTGACGAGGATTCACCATGCCCAAGTACTTCGACCCGCATATCCACATGGTCAGCCGCACCACCGACGACTACCAGAACATGGCTGCCGCCGGCATCACCGGGGTGATCGAACCCGCGTTCTGGCAGGGCCAGGCCAGGACCAGCCTCGGCAGCTTCGTCGACTACTTCGACACCCTGCTGGGTTGGGAGCGCTTTCGCGCCAGCATGTTCGGCATCCATCACTTCTGCACTATCGGCCTCAACCCCAAGGAGGCCAACGACCTGTCGATCGCCAATGAAGTGCTGGAGATCCTGCCGCGCTACCTGGTCAAGGACGGCGTGGTGGCAGTGGGTGAAATCGGCTACGACGACATCACCCCGGAAGAAGACCGCTTTCTCGCCGCGCAGCTTGAGCTTGCCAAGCAATTCAACCTGCCGGTGCTGGTGCATACGCCACACCGCGACAAGATCGGCGGCACCAAGCGCACCCTGGCGGTGATCCGTGAAGTCGGCATCGCCGAACACCTGGTGATCATCGACCACCTCAACGAACTGACCCTGCCGCTGGTGCTCGACAGCGATTGCTGGCGCGGCCATTCCATCTACCCCAACACCAAGATGTCAGAGCAACGCATGGTCGCGCTGCTGCAGCAGTACGGCACGGAAAAGATGGTGGTCAACAGTGCCGCTGACTGGGGCATCAGCGACCCGCTCAAGGTGCCAAAGACCGGCCAGGCGATGCTGGCCGCAGGCTTCAGCGAGGCCCAGGTCGAACAGGTGCTGTTCCACAACCCGGTGGATTTCTTTGCCCAGAGTGGCCAGCTGGACAAGGCCCTGGTCAGCACTCCGCTGCCCATCGACCAGCGTCGCCAGTGGCAGGAAAACTCGGCCCTGCGCGGCCAGGATCCGGTGGTCAAATGAGCGCTGCCCGGGGATGGAGCGCCACGCAGCTGGGCTACTGCGGCAATGTGCACCCGGCACCGGACCTGGCCGCGCTGCGCACCTCCATCAAGCTGCACTTCCAGGGCGTGCGCAGACTGCGCGGGCTCGAGGTGCAAGACAGCGGGCTGTGGATCAGCGCCCGCGCCGCTTCCGAGTTGCGCGAAGCGTCGGCACGGCAGGCGTTTCTCGACCTGCTGCGACGCAGCGGGCTGCGCCTGACCTCGCTCAACGGTTTTCCCTACGGGCAGTTCCATGAGGGCGCGGTGAAGGCTGCCGTGTACCTGCCCAGCTGGGCCGAGCCGCAACGGCTGGCGTACAGTCTGGAGTTGGCGCGGCTGCTTGCCGAGGCCCTGCCGCCGGACTGCCAGCAAGGGGTGATCTCCAGCGTGCCGCTGGGCTACGCCGCCCACTGGAGCCCGGCGCTGCAGCAGCGTGCCGAGGAACAGTTGCGCCAGCTCACGACGGCACTGGCCCGGCTGCACCAGGAAACCGGCAAGAAGATCATGATATGCCTGGAAATGGAGCCGGACTGCGTGCTGCAGAGCACCGACCAGGCCATCGCCTTCTTCCACCACTGGCAGGCCAGTGACCCATACCATGAGTACCTGGCACTGTGCTTCGACGTCTGCCACCAGGCGGTGATGTTCGAGGACTGCCGGCAGTCCCTGGAAAGGCTGCGCCAGGCCGGGATACCCATCGGCAAGATCCAGCTGTCCAATGCGATGATCTGCCGCCTGCCGGCCCAGGACATTCACCGTTGCGCCCAGATACTCGAGGTGCTGGGCGGCTTTGCCGAAGCCACCTATCTGCACCAGGTGCAGGCGCACGACAGCCAAGGCCACCTGTGCGCCTGGGCGGACCTGCCGGCTGCGCTCGCCGCCTGCCTGGCGGAGCCCGGGCGCTACCGGGAGTTGCGGGTTCACTTCCACATCCCGCTGTTCAGCGAACACCTGCTGCTGCCGGAGCTCGGCGCCAGCCAGGCCTCCCTGGCGCAGACCTTCGATTTTCTCGCCGCGCACGAGGACACCCGTCCCGTGCTGGAAGTGGAAACCTACAGCTGGGGCGTTCTGCCTACGCAACTGCGACCCACCACCGCCCCTGCCCAGCAACAGGGCATCAGCGACGAGTTGCGTTGGGTCGAGGAGCAGTTGCGCCAGCGTCGCCTGCTGCAACCCCACGCACAGGAGGTGTGTGCCGATGCCCTCTGAACAGCCCCGCCAACCGCTGCTGCTGATCAACGTGGTCGGGCTGACGCCTGCGCTGCTGGGCACGGCAACGCCGCACATCAACCGGCTGTTGCAAAAGGCCAGGATGGCCAGCCTGCAACCGGTGTTCCCTGCCGTCACCTCCACGGTGCAGGCCTCGATCCTCACCGGGCTGCCACCGTCAGGGCACGGCATCGTTGGCAATGGCTGGTACTTTCGCGACCAGGCCGAAGTGCGTTTCTGGCTGCAACCCAACGCCCTGATCCAGGGCGAGAAGGTCTGGCAGACGCTCAAGCGCGAGCTGCCGGGCTTCCGCTGCAGCCAGTTGTTCTGGTGGTACAACATGTACGCCGACGTCGATGCCGCCATTACCCCGCGCCCGCACTATCCGGCCGATGGCCGCAAGCTGTTCGGCCTGTACTCCTCCCCGGCAAACCTGCATGCGCGGATCGAAGCGCGGATCGGCGCGTTTCCGTTCCCGGCGTTCTGGGGGCCGGCCGCCGGCATCGCCTCCAGTCGCTGGATCGTCGATTGCGCCATTGCCGAGTTCCAGCTCGATCGCCCGGACCTGCAGCTGGTCTACCTGCCACACCTCGACTACTGTCTGCAGCGCCTGGGGCCAGAGCACCCGTCGATCGTCGACGAAGTGCGGGCCATCGACGCCGAGGTTGGCCGCCTGCTGGGCTTCGCCAAGGCGCAAGGCGCGGCCGTGATGCTGCTGTCGGAGTATGGTATCGAAGCGGTCAGTCAATCGGTGTCCATCAATCGCCTGCTGCGCGCCGAAGGTCTGCTGCAGGTGCGCCAGTCACTGACCTGGGAACTGCTCGACCCCGGCGCCAGCGATGCGTTCGCCGTCGTCGACCACCAGATTGCCCATGTCTACGTCCGCCAAGCCCGCGACATCCCTCGGGTCAAAGCCCTGCTGCAAGGCCAGCCCGGCATTGAGCGGGTGCTGGACAGGGCCGAGCAGCAGGCCTGGCAACTGGACCATGCGCGCAGTGGCGAACTGGTCGCCATAGCCGCCGCCGATCATTGGTTCGACTATCGCTACTGGCTAGACGATCGCAAGGCACCGGACTTCGCCCGCACCGTGGACATCCACCGCAAGCCCGGCTACGACCCGCTGGAGTTGTTCATCGACCCCGCCATCCGTTTCCCCAGGCTGAAAGCGGCGCGGCGCCTGCTGCAGAAGAAGCTCGGCTTTCGCTACTACATGGACCTGATCCCGCTCGACACCTCGATGGTGCGTGGCAGCCACGGCCGTCTGCCCGCCAGCGCGCAGACCGGGCCACTGCTCATTACCGATTGTGATCTGCCGTTGCCGGGCAGCCTGCCGGCGACAGCGGTGAAGCAACTGCTCCTGCAGCATTTTCTGGGGCACTCATACACCGACCTGGCCAAAGCCAAGGAGCCTACATGCGGCGAGCCATTTCAATAACCGTCCTCAGCGCACTGGCCGGACTGGCCCAGGCCGAGGGCCCCCCCCCCTTCGATTGCAACCAGTTCATGCAGTTTGGCGGCAACGTCGACCAGGCCCGGCAGACCTTCGCCCAAGGGCCGGAAAGCATGAGCTGGAACTGGTTCGTCTGCCTGAACCAGCCGGTCGAGTCGAACAGCCCCAACCGGGTCTGGGAAACCCTCAAACCCTCGGACCAGGTCTACCTGAGCAATGGCGCCGCGCCGCTGCCCTGGGGCCAGAGCGAGCCGGTGCCGGCCGCGGTGCTGCAGGCCGCCCAGGCCCAGGGCCTGAACCCCAACCGCACGTTCCACAACCTCAACGCCGTGCAGCAGGTGGATGGCCTGATCCTGGAAATGGGCGGCGCGGTACCCACCGCGCAACAGGGGCAACCGGTGCGTTTCCAGCTGTTGATGGGCGAGGACACCTTCAACTACATCGTGCAAAAGCAGGTGTACAACGTGAACGGCCAGGCTGCCTTGACCAGCAACCTGGCCTTTCCCTCCACCGCCTGGGAGCTCAAGGCCGCCTGGCTGTGGATCGGCAATGACCCGGATTATCAGCAGCAACTGCAAGGCGATGGCTACTACATTGCCCAGGCCTACTACCAGCAGGACAACGGCCAGTACCAGGTCGGCTACGCTGCGCTCAGTGGCCTGCACGTGGTCAACAAGCTGAACCCGCAATGGGTGTGGACCACCTTCGAGAATCGCAACAACGGCAAGTACACCGTGACCAACGCGGTTCCCCCGACCCCGATGAGCAACAGCACCGGGCCGACCCCGGCGGCGCAGACCGCCAACAGCACCTTCCAGGCCATGTACCCGGCACTGGCGCAATACGAACTGATCGGTACCCAGTCCGAGACCAATCCGACGTTGCTGGCCAACTCCCAGCTCGAGTCGGCCTTCCAGAGCCAGTCCTCGTGCTTCGCCTGCCATGGCACCGCGGCCTACTCCAAGACCAAGGGCTATTTCAATTTCGCCCAGAAGCAGCAGGGCGGCATTGTCTATCCGACTGCCGAAGTGCCGGCGTCCGAGTTCGCCGGGTACAACAAACTGGACTTTGTCTGGTCGCTGAAACGCGCCCAGTGGCAACGCTAAGGAGCATGACATGAGCGTACTGAACTTCCCGCGCATCTACCTCGGCGGCCATATGTTCTGGAGCCCGCCGACCGCCAACAACAACGACATGTACCCGCTGTACGATGCCTCGAAGATGCGCTTGAACTGGCGCTTCCTCGAGTACTACAAGATCAACCCGGCGAATGCCAGCAGCAAGTTGATGCCATGGGTGATCGCCCCGCAGGTGCTGCTCGAAGCGCCCACTTATGTGACCCAGGTGCCGGGCAACGTCGCGCAGAATCCCAGCGTGATGATCCCCGGCGAGTGGAACCTGTTCGGCGACAACGCCTGCGGCACCGTCAACTACACGCCGGCAGATCCCACGATCCCGGCGACCGCCTCCGTCATCACCGGCGGCGAGCTGCCCAATGGCGGCTATGTCAGCCAGGACCCGCTGATCAACCAGACCTACAACCTGCTCGGCAATCCGTTCGGCAGTGACGCCCCCACTCCGGCGCGCTTCGTCGACGTCAGCCCCTGGCAGAACACCTTCACCGCGCTGTATTTCGACCGGCTGGTGCTCGGCGACGCCCAGTGCGGCCTGACGCTCAAGCGCGAGCACCGCATGCTCGATCGCTTTCTCAACTTCAACTGGGCCAACCTCGGTGGCCTCATCTATGTAACCACCACCTGGCAGACCTGCTTCCCGAAAGAAAACCTGACCTGGGCGATCGGTAACTCGCAACTTCTGCAGAACCTGCAGCAACAGATGGAGCAGCAGAAGGCCAAAGGGCTGATGTTCCGCTTCTCCACCTACCTGACCTGCTACGACAAGAACGGCATCTTCAACGACCAGCCACCCATCAATACCCATTCCACCGCCCCGGCGGATCTGGCCAATGTGCAGGCGATGTACCAGAAAGGCCTGGAAAATGTCGGCAGCATCTTCTTCAACCCCGCCTACAGCCGCACCGCCGGCACCCTGGGCCTGTGGTTCGACGACGAGTTCCCCACGGCGCCGGCCGGGCGGCGGCTGGTCCCTGGTGATCCGGTACAGTTGCAGAAGGACGGTGTGGACTTCAAACTCATGACATTGGGGGTCATCTCGGCGCAGGTGCATGACGACACCCTGTCGCTGGATCTGCTCAACGGGTTCCCCAGCTATTCCCTCGACCCGGACGCCAAGATACCGGTGGCGGCGAAGTTCGACGCCGGCAGCTATCAACTGGGCGTGCGCCAGGGCGAGCAGTTCACGCCACTGGCCAGTTTCGGCTACGACGACTATCAGCAGGCGGCATTCGACAAGCGCTCAGGGATCCTCGACCTGCCGTTGAGCGCCGAGGCGCAGAAACAGCTGCAAAGCGGATCGCTGGAGCTGCAGCAGCAAGGCACCACGCCGGTGAAGGCGGCGACCCAGCAGATGTGGACCGCCGAAGTGGTCGAGAGCGCCAGCTTCATCGACGTCGGCGACACCAGGACCTTGCAGATCATGGTGCAGTACGACGGTCTGCCAGCGCCGGCCGGCACCGTGCTGTCGGTGGCCGAATACAACAACGCCTACATGATGTGCACCACCGACTACTACCTGGCGTTCAGCAACCCGGCCGACTTCACGCTGTTCCTGGAGGACCCAGACGATCCCGCCAACAACACCCCCAACCTGCCGCAGTTCGTCGGTACCCCGTCGCTCACCCGCCAGCTGAGCGAAGGCACGGGCCGCAGGCTCACGGCGGTCCACCCCGCCGGCCCGACCACCGGCATGAAAGCGGTGAGCTACCAGCAGTACCTGCCCACGCCAGGCTCGGTGGCCCTGAGCCCCAGCCTGGCGTTCGCCAACCCCATCCAGGGCCAGGGCACACTGAAGGATGAGCCGAAGGGCAACGTGCAGTACAGCACCACGCAGATAACTACAGACGCGAACGGAGTTGCCCTGCTGACCGTCAAGGCCGTGGCATCGGGATTCCCGACCTTGCGCTTCTTCGTGCATGAGGACAAGCAGCCGCCGCAGATCCCGTTCAGCTTCAAATTGATGCAAACCTACACCGACTTCCTCGCGCCGCTGCGCGTGCTGCCCCAGGAGCCGGAGATACAGCAGGCGTTCGTCGATGCCTGGAACCAGGTCTACAAGCAGCAGAACGCCGGCCAGTTGATCTGGGAAAGCTTCATCTACCCACTCATCCTGCAGCCGTTCTTCTACATGTACCCGATCATGAACAAGTACATGCCGCTGAACTCCCTGGCCCGCATAGAAGGCGCGGTCGACCAGCTGATCGTGCTGATCAGCAAGGAGTACCAGGAGGAAAGCACCCTGGCGATGCCCATCACCCGGGACATGCCGCAAAGCCGTCGGGCGGTGCTGGAGCTCTGGGCCCAGGCCCTGGTGAAACGCAACTACCCACCCATCGAGCTGAGCATGAGCGACTTCCCGCAAGGCTGACCGGCAGGACTGCCGGGTGACGAGGCTGTCACCCGGCACACTTCACAGGAGTGTCCCATGAACACCCGCATCCTCGACCGACTGTTGCTGCTTGTCCTGCTGCTGTGCCCCTCGCTGGTCGCCCAGGCCGACGACAGCGCCGTCTACTTCACCATGGGCGTGCACAACACCCTGGGGTGCGATGCAAGCAACGGCAACTGCATCGCCAAACGCGCACCGAGCGACCCGTCCGATCCGTTCTTTCCGGCGTACTGGATCAGCGACTGGACGATGTACCGGGTGATGCACAACTACCAGAAGAATCCACCGCCCTACAGCAACCCGCCGGCCACCCTGGCCCCGGCCGACTACACCGTCTCGCGTGGCACCAGCTACTACGACACCACCTACATTCCAGCCGATGGCGACGGCTTCGGCGCCATGATGGAGCACTACGAGAAGTACTGCCTGCCGATCTTCCCGATCAAGAACAACAACTACACCTGCTCGTTCGTGTCCCTGGGCAACAAGGCCTACTTCCTCACCTACCCGCAGGACCGGCCCAAGGACATGCCGGCCTGCTGCCTGTTCTCGCCGATGAACCACCCGCCTCGGCAGGATTTCATCAAGCACCTGCCCTACAGCGCCACCCGCAGCCAGCACCTGGACGCCAGCGTGCAAGCCTATGCCCTGGACCTGGACTCGCCGCAGGGGCCGATCCTGTTCGGCTATGCCTTCTACAACAAGGCCACGGGCCAGCCGCCCTACCGGCAACCGCAGTCGTTCTACTTTTCCGGGGACGCCAGCGTCGCCAACGCGCCGATCGTCAGCCAGAACTACACCGGCTTTCGCATCGCCAAGCCCGACCCCGCCAAGACCTGGGCGCAGGTCGCCGCCATGTGCCCGTCGAACCCGCCGCCCTGCCAGCTGTTCGAGCCGCCAGCGGCGCAGAGCAACGGGCACAAGGCGCAGTGGAACAAACTGATGCAACGCAAACCCTGAGCCACGACGAAGGATCGCCATGAAAGCCATACTGCGTTTATCCGTGATAGCCCTGGGCCTGGCCAGCCTGCCGGCGTTGGCCAGGGAACAGGCCTTGCCCTCGTCCCTGGCCACCCAGCTCGATTGCCAGCCGCCCAGCAGCGCCCCGGCCGCCAACGCCAGCCAGGACCAGTTCGATCGCTACAGCTGGCAGCTGTTCATCGCCTTGAACTGGCCGGCACAGGACCGCCAACGCGGCAACCCGGACTGCACCAGGCAGCCTGGGGACGCCGGCTACACCGTCTGGCAGACATACAAGAGCGTCGACGAGATCTTCCTGCCGGGGGGCGCCAATCCCGGCCCTTGGAACACCCCGCAAGGCGCCAGGAGCCTGGGCATCATCAACATCGCCGCGCTGAAGAACAGCTCGCTGGTCAACGCCATCGACCAGGCGGTCGGTGGCTGGCTGATCGACCAGGCCGGCAACCCGACCTACTACGATATCTCGGCCAACGAGGCGTCCTACGACTACATCGTCGCCAACCAGTTCTACAACGCCGACGTGGTATCCAGGGCACCCAACATCCAGTTCCCCTATGGCGTCATCGAGATCAAGTCGAGCTGGCGCATCCTCGGCCCCCATGACAACGCCAGCCGCTACCTGACCATGCTGGCGCGGGTGGCCACCTTCGATGACCAGGGCCGGCGCAACGGCGTGACCGAGGCCTACCTCGGCCTGGTGGGCCTGCATGTGATCACCAAGGCCAAGGGTTATCCGCAGTGGATCTGGTCGACCTTCGAGCAGATCGACAACGTGCCGCCCAAAGCGCTGGTGGGCGGCCAGTGGGTCGATCAACCAGCATCCGGCACCGCCTATTCCTACTTCAACGCCGACGCGCCCGCCGCGAGCCTCAACCAGTCGCCCTGCGACTGGCAGACCCAGGGCACGCAACTGGTCTGCGTGCCCAAACCTGGCACCACCTTCCAGACCCCCAACCCGCTGAACCGTGTCACCCCGATCGCCGATGTCACCCAACAGGTCAACGCCGCCTACCGCGCCGACCCAGGGCTGCAACGCAGCGTGCTCAGGTACTATCAGTTGGTCACCACCCAGCGCCCGCTGATGCCCGACAACCCTGGCAATCCGCTGGGCCAGCCGACGCCCGCACTGTCGGCCAACGTCACCATGGAAAGCTACATCCAGACCAACAGCAGCTGCATGAACTGCCACTCCATGGCCACGGCGGTCAGGAGCCCGTACAAGTCCGATTTCTCCTACCTGTTCAAATTCGCCCATGCGCCCCTGGGCAAACCCATCAAGGACGAGGATTGAACCATGAGCATCCTGAACGGCCCACGCCTGAACTTCTGGGGTGGCATCCGCACCGATGTCAGCCTGCCGAACAACTCGCCGACCATCCCCTTCGATGGCAACGACGAGTGGCCGATCTTCGACCTGACCACCTCGACCCTGGCACCGGGGGCCCAGTCCTATACCGACGAGCAGTTGAACGACATGCTCAATGCGCCGAACAGCAACTACTACACCGCGGGGGGCTGGAACCATTACGGGCAACACCTGGTCGACCTGCAGAACGCCATGATCAGCTCGCAGGGCAGCCCAGGCAGCGTCAGTACCAGCGGTGACCTGGTGGGGCAACCGGTATACCTGCTTGGCTCGCTGGACCCGGCGACCGGCCAGCCAACCAACTCTGGCCCGATGATGGTGGACCTGGACCCGACCTCGACGACCACCACACAGATCTTCGTCGGCGGCCTGCAGATCGGCGGCACCAGCGATACCCAGCTGCTGATCCGCTGCGACACCGTCTGCAGCAGCCTCGATGTGAAGAAGCGCGTGCTGTTGCCCGCATCGATGGACGCGCCGGGCTCGTTCCGCCTGAGCGGCACCTTCCAGCTGACCTTCCCGCTCACCAGCATCGTCAGCTGGAACCGCGACAGTCCGGGTCTGCGCGCGATCATCCAGGCGCCCGGGGCGACCGGGATCGTGTTGCGCTTCGTGATGTTCGAGATGTGCCCGGCGATGACCAGCGCGCAACTGGACGCCGACTACGCCGCAGGTCGATACACCCCAAACCCGAGCATCGGCCGGGTCATCGGCACCCTGGCCCCGGCCTTTGCCAACGAGCCCGCCAACTGCCAGCCCGGACGCCAGCTGGTCAACCAGAGCACCGGCGGCACCGCCTACGCCGAGCTTGCCAGCAGCGGCCTGCTGAGCGTCGACATGGTCAACCTGATTCCGAAGCAGACCTTCAGGGCCGTGCGCGACGACATCACCAGCCCCATCGGGCCCAACGCCAACTACGGGCCGGTCACCTTCACCGCCGGTACCGTACCCCTGGCCACGCTCGATCCGAACAGCGACCTGCTGCTCAACTACTACGTGTATGGTGGCCTGGTCGACTTGCCACTCGACGCCAGCCAGCAGCAAGCGACGAAAACCTCGGTGCTGCACGTCGACGCCCCCGGCGCCGTCGCCGGCACCCTGTTGCATGCGTGCGAATCGGTCTATCGGGTCTACGCCGACCAGCGCAATGTCTACACCGAGGACTACCCCGACGGCCTGTCGATCACCCTGCAGGTCCGCTACCTGGGTGGCCCGGTCACCACCCTCAGCAAGATAGCGCTCGACACCGGCCCTTCCGGCCCGGACTACGGAGCGCCGGAAAACTGGGACTTTCTCGACGTGCCCGAGGTCCTGGTCGTCGACGCCGGCCAGCTCGCGGTCAACCTGCCGGTCAAGGTCAAGCCCGGTACCGACGCACAGGCCGGGTTCGTCGCCCTGAGCTATTCCGTTAACGGCCTGGCCGCCGGCAGTTTTTTCACCAACTTCCGCAAATTCGCCAGCACCGACTTCGGCATCGCCGCGGGCAGCACCATCACCTGGCAGCAGGTGTACCCGAATGTGCTGCGTTTTCACTACCTGGCCTTCCCTGCCATGTCCCGGTACGTGCCGCTGAACCAGCCCGACGCGATCATGGCGGCGAAGGGGCCGATCCTCGCCCGCACCGCCGATGCCTACAAAGGCACCACGCTGTTCATGCCGGTGGTGCGCTCGATGTCGCCGAGTCAGCGGGCCCTGCTGCGCGCCTACCTCACCGGCGAGCCGTGGCAGCCACCGCAGTAGCCGCTACCCCTGTTCGCTCACGGAGAGAAGCCGATGCCTGCACCTGTTCATGTACCCACACATCCACGCGAAACGCTGCGCCCCAGTACCCTCGTCGCCGAGGGCCTGCTCAACCCACGCGGCATCTGCCTGCAGGCCGATGGCAGCCTGCTGCTGGCCGAGGCCGGCTCCGGCCTGCCCGAGCAGCCCTTCAGCGGCCGGATCAGCCGACTGCAACAGGATCCGACCTCACCCGGCGCCTACATGCCCCGGGAAACCCTGGCACAGGGCTTTCGCGCCATGAACATGCAGGCGCGCATGTTGCGCGACGAAATCATGGGGTTGTCGGACATCGCCTGCGGTGACGGACGCTGCCTGGCCAGCCAGACCGACTATGTCGAGGGCTCGAGGTTGCTCGACCTGCAGTTCAACCCGCCCGAGCCGGTGTTCCACAGCCGCGGCAACCTCAACGCACTGTGCTTTCATCCAACCCGGCACAGCTGGCTGGCGGTCAAGCCCGATAGCAACCAGTTGGTGGAGTTCGTCGATGGCCAGCACGAGCGCGTGCTGGCGCAGTTGCCCGAACTGGAGCAAGGCCAGGAGGCCGTGCCCGTCACACTGGTGTACGAACCCGACACGGACGCGGTACTGATCAGTCTGTTCTCCGGCGAGCTGCACGGTGACCCGCTGCGCAAGGGCATCGACTTTGCAGACAGGGCCGGACGGGTCATCCGGGTCTGGCCAGCCGATGGACGCATCGAGGTGGTTGTCCAGGGGCTGCAACTGCCCACCGGCCTGGCCCTGGATCGCAACGGCAACCTGCTGGTGCTGGAGCTCTGCGACAGCGTGCAGCAACCTTTGACGCCTGACTGGCACGGCGAACCGCGGCATGGCGGCTTCACCCGTTTCTCAGGCAGGCTCCTGCACTGCAACCTGCAGACCGAGCAGGTGACGGTGCTTGCCCAAGGCCTGGATACGCCGTCCAACCTGTGCCTGGTGCGCGATGGGGTGTTGGTCAGCGAAGGCATGGGGCTGCTGGGGCGGGCACTGCCCACGCCAGAGGGCGAGGTGGTGCAATTGGGTGGCAGAGTGCGCTGGGTGGGGCTTTGATACGGCGTACATTCAAGCCTTGAACATTCCCGGCGTCCGGCGTAAAAACTCCCTGCCCTCCCCAATCCCGCAAGGAGCACCGGATGCTGGAGCTGCACACCGACCGCCTCTACCTGCGCCCCCTGAACGAAGCCGATTGGCCACTGTTCCTCAGGCTCCACCGCGAGCCTGACACCATGCGCCATGTGTTCGACGAACTGCCGGAAAGCGAAGTGCGCCGTGGTTTCGAACACCGCCTGCCGCAGTGGTCGCCCGAAGCGGAGCATTGGCTGTGCCTGGTGATGGTCGACAAGGCCAGTGGCTGCGACGTCGGCGTCACCGGCCTGCGCGTGCTGCGCCCCGGCCACGCCGAGGTCGGCTACCTGCTGCTGCCGCAATGGCACGGCAAGGGCCTGGGCAGCGAGTCGCTGCGGGCCATCCTGGCATTCGCCGCCGACAAAGGCCTGGGTTCGCTGGAAGCAACTGTCACCGACGGCAACGACGGCTCCTGCCGGCTCCTGGAAAAGTGCGGTTTCACCCTCGCCCGCCGTGTGCCCCAGGCCTACCTGCTGCGCAATACGTTGCACGACGACCTCATCTACACCCTCGACCTGCACGGATAGCCCATGAACCCCTATCAATGCCTGCCGCCCCGCGCCTTCTGGCGCACGGCGATCGCCGTGCGGCCCGCCGAACAGGTCGGCGAGCTGTGGTCGCCCGCCTTCGAGATCGACGCCAAGGATGCCATCGTCACCGCCGGTTCCTGTTTTGCCCAGCACATTGGCCGTGCCCTGGTGGCCCGGGAAATGAACTGGCTCGATGCCGAGCCAGCCCCGGCCGACTTGCCCGAGGAGCAGCGCAAGGCGCGACAGTACGGAGTGTTTTCGTTCCGCACCGGCAACCTCTACACCCCGGCCATGCTGCGCCAGTGGCTGCAATGGGCGCTGGATGACCAGCCCCAGCCTGGCGAGACCTGGGCGCATGACGGACGCTTTTTCGACCCGTTCCGCCCCACCGTTGAGCCCGCCGGTTTCGCCAGCGAGCAGGCGTTGTTCGCCTCGCGCCAGGCAACCCTGACGGCGATCCGCCTGGCGGTGCGCCGCGCCAAGGTGTTCGTCTTCACCCTGGGCCTGACCGAGGCCTGGGTCCACCGCGACACCGGCGTGGTCTATCCGCTGTGCCCCGGTACCGTGCGCGGCGAGTTCGACCCGCGAGTTCACCAGTTCCGCAACTTCGGCTTCACCGACACCTGCCAGGCCATGACCGACGCCATCGCGCTGATGCGTGCGGTGAACCCAAGCCTGCGCCTGTTGCTCACCGTCTCGCCGGTGCCGCTGACCGCCAGCGCCACCGGCGAGCATGTGCTCAGCGCCACCACCTATTCCAAGTCGGTGCTGCGCGCCGTGGCCGGCCAGTTGTGCCAGGACCTGCCCGAGGTGGACTATTTCCCGTCCTACGAGATCATCACCGGCGCCCCGTTCAAGGGCGCCTTCTACCAGCCCAACCAGCGCGAGGTGACGCCCGAGGGAGTGGCCTTCGTCATGCGCCAGTTCTTCGCCGGCCTCGCCGCCGAGGCCGCGCCCGTGGCAAGCGTCGCCACCCCGTCCGTAACCTGTGAGGACCTTGTCTGTGAAGACGCCAGGCTCGACTATTACGCCTAGTTTCCTGCTGCTGGGCGATTCCCATGTCGCGGTGGTCGGCCTGGCCGCCAGGGCGCGGGGGCTGGCGTTCGGTGGTGGGCCGCTAGGTGCCGGGCGCGATTTTGGCGTGGATTTCTTCAGCCTGGCGGCGGACGACGTGGCAATGCGCGAACCCGAGCTGGAGCAACTGTATCGCCAGGCCCTCGCCCAGCTCGACGCCCCCTGCCTTGGGCGGATTCCCGGCCCGCTGGTGTGCAGCATCGGCCTGAGCCTGCACTACCTGGCCACCACCCAGAACTGGCTGTGCTACCAGGGCCCGGATGGTGAGTTCGACCCCGGTTTCCTCGACGGGCCGCTGTTCGCCACGATCATCGACACCCTGTCGCGCCCCGCCCTCGCGTTCTACGAGCAGGCACTGACCCTGGGCGTCAAGGTGTACGCCGTGCTGCCACCGCAACGGGTGCCGCCGATGGCCGACCGCCGGGTGTTCATGGCCGCGCAGGCGCTGCTGATGGAGCGCCTGCGCGGGCTGGGCGTGGAGCTGGTCGATGTGCGCGCAGCCGCCAATGACGACCGGGGGCTGCAGCGGGTCGAGTTCTGTGAAGTCGATGATCCGCTGCATGGCAACCTGGCCTTTGGCGAGCTGGTGCTCGATCAGTTGTTGCGGCAGATGGCCTAGGCCCGCGGCCGCCCGCCAAGAATCGTCACCCGCTCGCCATAGCGTGAATGCGGGAAGTAATCCCATACTGCATGGTGCTGGGTGCAGCGGTTGTCCCAGAACACCAGGGTCCCCGGCGCCCAGCGTACCCGGCAACTGAGCACCGGCTCCCGGGCCACCAGGTCGAACAGCATGTTCAACAACGCCTGGCTCTCGCCGGCCGCCAGCTGCACGATATGCGAGGTGAAGCCCGAGTTGACGAACAGCGAAGGCCGCCCGGTCTCGGGATGGCGCACTACCACCGGGTGCTCGGTCTTGGGCAGGCCGGGCGGCGGCGTGTAGCCCTTCCACGGGATCTCGCCGTCATGGATGGCGGTCAGGGTGCCGAGAAATGCCTGCATGGCCGGCGACAGCATCTCCAGCGCCAGGTGCATGTTGGCGAACAGGGTGTCGCCGCCCGTGCCGATGGCCGGGGTTTCCTTCACGTACAGCATCGAGCCCATGGACGGCTCCAGGTCGGCGGTGCCGTCGGTATGCCAGGTCTCGCCCGCGACGAAGCGTGACTGCGCATTGGCGCGGATCACCACCAGCTCCGGGTCGTCGCCGTCGATGTCTTCCAGCGGCAAGGCGCGCAGCTCGCCGAACAGGCGGCCGAAGGCCTTGTGCTGCTCGACGCTGAGCTGCTGGTCGCGAAACACCAGCACGTGGTTTTCCAGGAACGCCCGGCGGATCTCCAGCAACTGCGCCGGCGGCAAGTCGCGCGACAAATCGACCCCTGCAATCTCGGCACCGATGATCGGCGTCAGCCGTTCCACGCTGATGCTGCGGTACGGCGTGCGCTGGGCGCCGGCAATCCGTTCGATGGCGTTCAATCCGTGTTGATCCATGCTTCCCTCGCTGATGCGTGTTGATTGATTTGGCTCGCCAGGCGCTGCAGCCCCGCCGCCAGGTGCGTGGCCGGTGCCATGCGCTGCTCGGTCGAGGTCGCGCAGGCCCAGCTGCAGACCCGCGCCAAGGCGCCGACGACGCTGGCGCACGCCTGTTCGTCAGTGTTGGCATAGGCGCGGGCGGCGACTTCGCTGCTGGCCGCCGCATTGGCCGTGGCGAACGCGTGGGCATTGGCCTCGGTGCTCAGTTGCGCGTAGTGCCGGGCGAAAGCCTCGGCGTCACCGAACTGGCCGGCGATCATTGCCTGGTTGCTCGGCGCCTGGCCGTAGTCCAAGGCACTGTCGTAGGCCTGGGCGTAGGCCGCTTCGGCGTCGTAGGCCCGGCGAAACGCGGGCAACAGTACCGGCCTGAGCGCGGCGCGCCACTCACCGACACGCCCGCGCAGCCCCAGGCCGGCGCGTTGGTGCAGGCGTTGCAATGTGAGCAGCGCCTGGACGTGCTCGGGCAGTGCCTCGGCGAGCAGCGGCAACACCACCTCGGCCTGCCACCGGTGCAGCAGGCGCCAGTACGCCTGCCGCTCCAGCGGCAGTGGCAATGGCCCGGTCTGCAACACCCGCAGCAATGGGCTGAGCCACACAGGTGGCGTAATCTGTTCAGCCAGCATGGGCACCCTCCCCCTGCGCTTGCAGGTCGGCATTGATCGCCTCGGCGATCTGCCGGGCCCAGGGGCCGGCGACGATGCCATAGTGATCGGTATCCAGCGCCGCCCAGTCGCTCAGGCCCGGCAGCAATGCCTGCCAGGCCTGGCGCAGGTCCTGCGCCTGCCAGCCGCTGCCGATGCCGTAGGGGTTGGGCCGCGTGGCGATGAACAGCCGCCCGGGCGTGTCCGCCAGCATGGGCGGCACGTGCCCCAGCATGCTCGCCAGGTTGTTGCGACAGCAGGTCACCAGGCGCTCCAGATAGCGCGCGCCGTCCGCCTCGCCATTGCGCAGGGCGAATTCCCGTTCGAACACCTGCTGGATCTGCGCCTCGTCGATCTGTTGCAACTCGGTGCCGGCATCCGGCGCGGGTGGATCGACCAGGTACAGCGTCGGCGCCTCGCGCCCGGCTTCAACGGCCAGGGCGCACAGGGCCTGGGCCACCCAGGCGCCGAAGGACCAGCCCAGCAGGCTCCAGCGTGCACCGGCGGGCAGTTCGGCCTGAATCGCGTCCAGGTACAGCTGCGCACGGGCCTGCAGCGAGAGGTTGGGCAGCGCCGGCTGGCTCAGCACCGGGTCGGCGATCACCCGCACGCAAAGGTCCGGGTGCAGCGCCGTGGCCAGCTCGCGGTAGGCCTGGACGTCACCACCAACCGGGTGGATCAGGTACAACCAATGGCGGCCGCCCCCCTGCTGCCAGTGGTCGATGCGCAGCGCCTGGCGCCATGGGTCGCCGTCACCCTTGGCCTGCCACGGTTCGTCGGCAACCAGTGCCAGTACCTCGCCCAGGCTGACCTGCGGGCTGAACTGCGACAACTGCACGACCTGGCCGGTGGCGCCCTGCAATTCATCGATCAGGTCGAGCAGGGTCAGCGAGTCAGCGCCCAGGTCGTACAGCGACGCATCGTCCGCCAGCGCGTCCACGCCCAACCACTGGCACAGACAGCCACGCAGGCGCTCGGCCAGGTCGCTCCCGCTCGCCTGCACCACGCCTTGGGGTTGCGCCGCCGCCACGCCATGACGCACAGGGTAGAAGCGCCGAGCGGTTTCCAGTGACGTGGTCGAGACCAGCAGCTGGGGCAGCTGCGCAGCCATGGCTCGCTCGAACACCTCGCAGCCTTCCGCCGCCGACAGCCCGACCTTGAGGTGCTGCTGGTGCGCGGCGTCGCTGCCATGGGTGCGGGTGGCCATGCCGGTGTCGCGCCATATATCCCAGTTGATGCCCAGGCGCAGGCAGCCTTCGTCGGGCGTTGCGCGGTAATGGGCAAAGCCGTCGAGCACGCCGCTGGCTGCGGCGTAGTCCAGGTGCCCCACGCCACCGAACAGTGCCGACATGGACGAGCAGTACAGCACGAAGCCGGGCGTCATCCGTGCGATCAGCGCCTCCACGGCGAGCAGGCCACGGGTCTTGGCGGCCATCGCGGCGGCCATCTCCCGGGCGTCGCGATGCCGGATCAGGCTGCCGGCACCGACCCCCGCGGCATGGATCACCCCTTCGAAGCGCCCGTAGCGGCAGGCCAGGTCCTCGAGCACCTGGGGCCAACGCGTCAGGTCGGCGAGGTCGGCCTGCACCCAGTCGCCCCGCGGGTGATCCATGTCCACCGTCGGCGAACGCGACAGCAGCACCACGCGCCGCCCCTCGGCGCGCAGCAGGTGCTGGCACAGGGTAAGGCCGATGCCGCCAGCACCGAGGATCAGGAACGTGCCAGTGTGCGCGAGGCTTGGCGCCGGGGCCGCCGGCAGCGGGCTGGGCACCAGCCGCGGTTGCCACAGGAAGCCGTCGCGCAGGGCCAGGCGCCGGGGCAACGCCTCGGGCTCGCCCAGCAAGGTGGCCAGGGCGCTGGCTTGCTCGCCCAGCGCCGGGCTCGGGAGGTCCAGCCAATGGCAGCGCAGCGGGTATTCCTGGGGCGCGACTTCGGTCACCCCCGCCAGGGCCGCCAGCTCCGGCCGTGCCACCGCGCCCTGCACCGGGCACGCCTGCCAGGACAGCAGCCACAGGCGCAGGCTGGCGTCACGCGGCGCCTCGCCCCAGGCCTGCAGCAGGCTGCCGGGTGTATCCAGGCAGGCCCATTGCGCCGTCGCCAGGCTGCGCTCGTCGACCGCGCCGCTCACCGACAGGGGCAAGGCGTGCAGCCAGTCCAGCGCCCCTGGCAGTGCGTCGAACAGGCGGCCCAGTGCCTGGGCATCGCACACGTCCAGTTCGAAACGGTCGGCGCCAAGCTGACGGAAACCCTTGCCCGCCCGCACGTGCACGACCCGCTGGCAGGCTTGGCCCAAGGTCGCGAGCACACCTTCGTCGGCGGCGTCATGCGCGCACACCACGAGCGTCCGCTGGCCCTTGTGCACGGCTGCCGTGCCCAGGCGGCGCACGCGCTGCCATTGCCGCTGGTGGAACCAGTCGGCCAGAGGCTTGCGCTCAGGCGTGGTGTGCCCCTGGAAGCGGTAGGTTTCCAGGTCGAAGGCGGATGGCGGCAGGTTCCAGGGCGGCGGCGCCGAACGGCTCGGCCACTGGATCTGCGCACCCTCGTACCAGGCTGCCAGCACGGCCTGGGGCGCATGCTCGCTGGCCAGCAGCCGGACCGACGAGGGACTGACCTCGCGCACCGCCGCCAGCGACAGGGCATCGCCTGCCTGGTAGACCATGCCGAAACGCCAGCGACCCTGGCGACGGCCGCCCTGCAGGTGCCGCAGCAACACCTGCACATCACCGGGGTTGGCCAGCAGCCAGTCGCCGACAACGCTGATATCGCGCTCCAGGGCCGTGCGGCTGTGGGCCGACAGCAGCAACAGCGGCGCCACCGCTTCGTGCACCTGCGGCTCGGCCTGCAACGCGCCGACGATCACATGGGCGTTGGTGCCGCCGATGCCGAAGCTGCTCACCCCGGCCATGCGCCGCTGCCCCTGCGGCCAGGGTTGCGCGGTGGTCGGGATATGGAACGGCGAGCGCATCAGGTCGATCTGTGGGTTGATGGCGGAGAAGCCCAGGTTGGGCGGGATCACCCCGTGGTACACCGCCAGCGTGGCGCGGATCAGCCCGACCACGCCTGCCGCCGCGCCCAGGTGGCCGATCTGGCTCTTCACCGAGGCCAGCGCGCAACTGCCCGTCGGCGCCTCGCCAAATGCCTGGGTCAGCGCGGCGACCTCGACCGGGTCGCCGAGCAAGGTGCCGGTGCCATGGGCCTCGACGTAGCCGATGGCGCCGCCACTCACCCCGGCCTTGTCCAAGGCCTGGGCGATCACCGCGCCCTGTCCGGCCACCGACGGCGCGGTGTAGCTCATCTTGGCGCGGCCGTCGTTGTTCAACGCCGAGCCTTCCACCAGCGCGTAGATACGGTCGCCATCGGCGCGGGCGCGGGCCAGTGGCTTGAGCACCACCACCCCGTAGCCGCTGGCGCCGAGGGTGCCGCTGGCGTCTTCGCTGAAGGGCCTGCACAGCCCGTCGCGGGAGAAGATGTGCTGCGAACGGTGACGGTAACCGTCGGCCAGGGTCGGGTCGATCAGCACCCCGGCCGCCAGCATCAGGTCGCTATCGCCCTGGCGCAACAGGTTGCAGGCCAGGTGCACGCCGATCAGCGAGCTGCCGCAGGCAGCCTGTACGCTCAGCGCCGGCCCGGTGAAGTCCAGGTGGTAGGCGGCCTTGGTGGCGAGGAAGTCCTTGTCGTGGTGCAGGGCCAGCTGGAAGCCGTCCGGCAACTCGCCTGCGCCCTGCTCGCGCAGCATCTGCTGGAAGTAGGTGGTCTCGCCACAGCTGGCCACCAGGCCGATGCGCGGGCCCTCGCTCGACGGCACGATGCCGGCGTGCTGCAGGGCCTGCACGCAGGCCATCAGCAGGTGGCGTTGCTGCGGGTCCATCAGCCGTGCCTCCTGGCGGCTGATGCCGAAGTACTCGGGATCGAAGTCGAGCATGCCGTGCAATTGGCTGCGGGCGCCGACCAGGCCATCGGCAGCGGCGAAGTGCTCGATACCCAGCGCATTGTCCTGGACCATCGCCCAGAACTCGCCAAGGTCGCGGGCACCGGCGACGTTGACCGCCATGCCGATGATCGCCATCGGCTGCTCGCGGGTATCGCTGGCACGCGCACGCTGCGCCGGGGTGGCTGCGTCACGCGCCAGGTGCGCGGCCAGGCGGCGGATCGTCACGTGCTCGAACAGCTCGGCCATGCTCGGGGCACGGGTCAGGGCCTCGGTGTAGCGCGCCTGCAGGCGCATCAGGCCGAGGCTGGTGGCGCCGGCCTCGAAGAAAGTCTGCTGCGGCTCGATGGCATGGCCGATCACCTCGCGGAACAGCGTCGCCAGTTCAAGCTCCAGTGGGCTCGACGCACCCGTCACCACGCGGCGGCGTTCCAGGGGCTCACCCTGCCCGACCAGGGCCTTGCGCTCGATCTTGCCGCTGGGGGTGCGCGGCCAGTCGTCGATGCGTCGGTACTGGTCGATGCGCACATGGGCCGGCAGCTGCCGCGCCACCTGTTGGTCGAGGGCCTGTACCGTCGGCGGCGTGCCAGCAAGCTGCAGCCAGGCGACCAGGCGCGCAGTCTCGCCCTGTACCGTCACCACGGCGTTGGCCACACCGCTCACCGCCATCAATGCTGCCTCGACCTGGCCGAGTTCCAGGCGATGGCCGCTGAGCTTGACCTGCTGGTCGTCACGGCCCACGTAGTGCAGGCAGCCCTCGGCGTCGGCCCAGGCCAGGTCGCCGGTGCGGTAGTACAGGCAGCGGCCACCCTCGGCTTGGGGCAGTTCGACGAAACGTTCGGCGTTGAGCGCGGCATCGCCCAGATAGCAGCGGGCAACCATTGCCCCGGCCACCAGCAGGTAACCCTGGCTGCCGCGGGGCACCGGGCGGTCCAGGGCGTCGACCAGCAACAGCCGGGCATTGTCGACCGCCTGGCCGATGGGCGCGCGCAGCGGCCAGGCGCGCACGTCCGGCGGCAGCCGGTAGGCGCAGACCACATGGGTTTCGGTGGGGCCATAGTGGTTGAACAGGCGGGCCTTGGGCAGGCCTTCGAACCAGGTGCGCAGCGCCTCGCTGCACAGCAACTGTTCGCCGGCCGTCACCACCTCGCGCAGGGACGCGGGATAGATGCCCTGGGCCACGGCGGTCTGTGCCAGGTGCTGCAAGGCCACGCAGGGCAGGAACAGCCGTTCGATGCGCGCCTGTTGCAGATACCCCAGCAGCGCCTCGGCGTCCTGGCGCCAGCGCGGTTCGATCAGATGGTAGCAACCCCCGCCGCACAAGGTGCCGAACAACTCCTGGAACGCCACGTCGAACGACAGCATGGAGAACTGCAAGGTCACCGAACGGGCCGGCAACTGCCCGGCATTGCGCTGCCAGTGCAACAGGTTGCACAGGGTGCGATCGGTCACCTGCACGCCTTTCGGCGTACCGGTCGAGCCCGATGTGAACAGGGTGTACAACGGGCGCTCGCCGCGGTGTCGGGGCCGCGTCAGGCTTGCCGGCGCGGCGTCGAGGTTCACCCGCTGGCAGCGGCTGGCGTCGACATCAAGCGCCTGCAACGCCGACTGCGTGGCCGTGCTGAACAGCACACAGCACGCCTGCGCCTGGGCCAGCACCTGGCGCTGTACCGTCAGCGGATAGCTCGGGTCCAGCGGCACGGCGGTAATGTTGAGTTTGGCCAGGGCGAGCAAGGCGACCACGTGCTCCACCGATGGGGCCAGCAGCAGCACCATGGTCAACGGGCCTTCGCCTGCGTAGCGGCTGGCCAGGGTCGCCGCCAGGGTGTCGGCCAGGGCATCCAGTTCGGCGTAGTCCAGCTGTCGCGGTCCGGCCACCAACGCAGTGGCCTTGGGGGTTGCCTGCACCTGATGCTCGAACCAGTCGGCCAGCGTGACGAACGGCAGGCCAACGTCGGGACCTTCGCTGGCCGCTGGCAGGCGTAGCCGATAAGGCGCCACCAGAGCGTCGAGGGTCGCCCGGGGGGCTGCCAGCAACAGGTCCAGGCCCTGGTGCAGCAACGTGTCCAGCGCGGCTACCTCCTCGGCCTCGAAATGGCTGCACTGGTATTCCCACCAGCACTCCAGCGGCCCGTCACCGCCCACCACCAGCAAGCTCAGCGGGCACTTGGCCTGCGGCGTCGCGTACGGCTCCAGGCTAGCCCGCAAAGGGGCGGCGGCGAGCTTGGTGTAGTCGGTGTTTTCCAGCACGAACAGGTAATCGAACAGGCTATGGCCCGAGGACAGCCGCAGGTCCTCGACCAGATCGGCCAAGGCCACGTCTTGCAAGGCCAGCACTTCACGCACGGTGGCGGTCTGTCGGCGTAGTTGCTCGCCTAGGGGTTGCGTGGCACGCAGGTCGGTGGGGATCAGCACGGTGTTGGCGAACATGCCCACGCTGGCCTCGAACTCGGCCAGCGGCCGATTGGCCACCGGACTGGCGATCCGCGGGCGCTCGCAACCGAGCACCGCGTGCAGGCTCCAGGCGAAGGCGCTGAACAGGACGTCGAAGCGGGTCAGGCGCTGCTCCGCGCAAAAGCGTTCGAGGGCGGCGCTGCGCCGTTCGCCCAGTGGCTGGCGATACAGGCGCCCCCGGGCATCGCCGGGATACCTGGCCGGGCGCGGCGAGGTCGCCTCGCCGTGGCGTGCGTGCAACGCCACCAAGGCGCGGCGCTGTTCACGGTAGGCCGGGCTGACGCTCCATTGCCGCTGCCACAGGGCAAAGTCCAGGGTGTCCAGGGCCGGCGCCGGTGCCTGGCTGTCGCGCCCCTGCAGGGCGTCCTGGTACAGGCTGGCCAGATCATCGAACAGCAGGTTCATCGACCAGCCATCGGTGATGCTGTGGTGCAGATTCAGCAGCAGGCGGCAGCTGCCGTCGGCATGCGGCGCCACCCAGGCGCGCAGCAAGCTCGGGCTGGCCAGGTCGAAGGGGGTGTCGAACACCAGGCTGGCGAAGGCTGGCCAGGTATCCTCGGACAATTGGCCGGGAGCCAGGAGCCGACAGACAGCGGCCGACTCGGTGATCGCCTGCTGCGGGCCGTCGGCACCTGCCACGAACGCGGTACGCAGCGCCGGATGGCGCGCCACCAGGCGGCGCAGCGCTTCAGCCAGGGCCTCGGGCTCCGCACCCGGCGCCAGGTGCAGCACCATGGGCACGTTGTAGGCGGTCGATTCGGGCAAGCGTTGCTGTTCGAGCCACAGGCGGCGCTGTTCGCTGCTGGCCGGGCCGGCTTGGCTGCCATGGGGGGCCGGCGCGGGCGGATAGGCCGTGGCTCCGCCCTGCTGCTCCAGGCGCTTGGCCAATGCGGCGAACGGCTCCTCGAGCAATGCCCCGATGGCGATTTCCTGGTGCCAGTGGCTGCGGATCGCCGAACGCAGGCGCATGGCCTTGAGCGAATCGCCGCCACTGCCGAGCCAGTCGTCCCCGGCGCCCAGGGCGGCCTGGCCAAGCAGTCCACGGGCCTGCTCCAGCAGCCAGTGGAGTTGCGGCGACTGCATGCCCGCCTCGGCTGGCGCGCGCCAAGGCCGGGTGGCCTGGGCCAGCAACTCGGCCTGGTCGATCTTGCCGTTGGCGGTCAGCGGCAGGCGCGGCACCTGGAACAGTTGCTGCGGACGCATCCAGGGCGCCAGGTGCTTGCGCAGGTAAGACTCGAACTCGCGGTAGTCCAACGTCCCGCGTGGCACGAGGAAGGCCAGCAACTGGTGGTCCTCGGCGGCCTGCCGGCGGCTGCAGACATAGGCCTGCGCCACCTGGGGATGTTCGCGCAGGCGCTGCTCCACCTCGCCCGGCTCGATACGGTAGCCGCGGACCTTGACCTGCCGGTCCACCCGCCCCAGGCACTCGACCAGCCCTTGCGCGTTGATGCGCACCAGGTCGCCGGTGCGGTAGTGCTTCTGCAAGTCGCCATCCGCCGTGGGCAGCAGCACGAATCCGCGCGCAGTCTCCTCGGGGCGGTTGCGGTAGCCACGGGCCACGCCGCTGCCGCTGAGGTACAGCTCGCCGACCGCGCCCGGCGCCACCGGCTGCTGTTCTGCGTCGAGCACCTGGATGCCAGTGTCCGGCAACGGCAGGCCGATGGGCACGCTGTCGCCGGCAAACTCCCGTGGGATTGCATGGCACAGGGCGAAGGTGGTGCATTCGGTGGGGCCGTACACGTTGAACAGGCGGCAGGCACTTTGCGGATTGGCCTGGTACCAGGCGCGCAGCGCCACGGCGCCGACCTGCTCGCCGCCGGTCAGCACCTGGCGCAGGCTGGCGAAGCAGGCCGGGTACTCAGCGCTCAGGGTATTGAACAGCGAAACCGTGATGAACAGAGTGTCGACCCGCTGCGCCTCGAGCACTTCAGCCAGGCGCCGGGCGTCGAGCAAGTCGTGGTCAGCGATCATCACGCAGCAGCCACCGTTGAGCAGCGGTGCCCACAGCTCGAAGCTGCAGGCATCGAAGGCCGGGTTGGACAGGCAGGCAAAACGGTCGCCGGGGCGGATATCGATATAGCTGCCGGCCTGCGCCAGGCGCAGCAGGCCGCGCTCCCCCACCTCCACGCCCTTGGGCAGGCCGGTGGTGCCGGAGGTATAGAACAGACACATCACCTCGGCGAAGGCCTGCGGCAACGGCTGCGCCGGTTGCTCAGGGTAGTCCAGCAGCGCCTCGACACTGGCCTCCCACGGCCCCGGCAGCCCTTGGGGCGCATCCGCCAGGCTCAGCACACCGACACAGTCGGCATCGGCCAGCATCAATGCACGGCGCTCGCCGGGGCTGGCGCGGTCCAGCGGCATCACCACGGCGCCGGCCTTGAGCGCGCCGAGCAGCGCCGCCCCCCCCTGCCAGCCACGCGGCAGGTAGAGCGCAAGCGCCTGGCCCGGCAGCACGCCCCGCGCCTGCAAGCCCCGGGCGATGCGTTCACTGGCGCCTGCCAGCTGCGCATAGCTCAGCCGCACTTGTTGATCGATCACCGCCAGGGCTTGCGGGGTGCGCTGTACCTGGGCGGCGAAGCGCGCAAGCACGGTGTCCTGGAGCACGCTCATCATTTGCCCTCCTGGGCGTCGAAACGTTGCAGTTCACGCTGGAGGGTGCGTGACACCCGATGGATCTCGGCGCTTTCGAGCATGTCCCAGTGGCCGCCCTGCACCAGCGTGGCCAGGTAGCCGTCGGCGGCGCGGCACCGCCAGAACGCCCGCAGCCCGCGCAACTGGCCGCGGGTCATGTCTTCCCGCGCCTGCACCAGCACCACCCGCCCGGCCTGGGGTGGGCAGGCGTAGGCGGCCATGGCCAGACGGTTATGGTTGTAGACGTGGAAGTAGCGCTCGACCTGGGCGTCCTCGATACCGGGGTACATGCCGTTGAAGCGCACCAGCTTGTCGCGGAACTCGGCCATGTCGACGGTACCGATCTGCGCCCGGAAGGCCGGATCGTCCGAACCCTGGGTGTCGAGCAGGACCACGCTGACCTGCCCGTGTCCGGCCAAGCGCAGACGGCGGGCCATCTCGTAGGCCACCAGGCCGCCGAACGACAGCCCGGTGAGCAGCAGCGGGCCGTGCTTCAAAGGCTCGATCAGGCGCAGGTAGGCATCGGCCATCGCCTCGACCGTGGGCTCGGTGGCTTCGCCGGGGTTGAGCCCCGGCGATTGCACGCCGTACACACCAACCGCCTCGGGCAGCTCCTTGGCCAGCGACAGGTAGCAGAACGCGGTGCCGCCGGCCGGGTGGATACACACCACGTTGTGCCGCCCCTCGCCCTGGCGGAAGGTGATCAGGTTGCCGTTGTCCCCTTGAGTGGCGGCCCCGTTTCGCAACCAGCCGCCCAGGGCCTCGATGGTCGGGTGGCCGAGTACCACCCGCGCCGGGACCTCGACCTCGAAGGCCTGGCCGATCTGGTAGGCCATCTTCACCGCGGCGATGGAGGTGCCGCCGACGGCGAAGAAGTTGTCGCGAATGCCGATCTGTGGGGCCAGCAGCAGGCCTTTCCAGATCTGGTAGAGGGTCAGTTCGATATGGTCGCGGGGGCTGCCGAGGTTGACCTGGCGCGCGGCCAGATCGTGTTCGGCGCGCTCGGCCAGCGCCTGGCGATCGATCTTGCCGTTGGCGGTCAGCGGCATGGCGTCGAGCCACAGATAGCTGCTAGGCAGCACGGCGCTGGGCAAGGTGTCAGCCAGGTGCGCGCGCACGGCCTGTTCGTCCGGCCTGGCGGGCGCCACGCAACAAGCCACCAGGCGCTGGTGCTCGGCCTGTTCGCCGAGCATCAGTACCACGCTGGCCGTGATCCCGGGGAAGGCCTGCAGCCGCGCCTCGACCTCGCTCAGTTCCAGACGCACGCCGCGCAGCTTGACCTGGAAGTCGTCGCGCCCCAGGAATTCCAGTTGCCCATCGGCACGGTAGCGGGCCAGGTCGCCGCTGCGATAGAGGCGATCACCGGGCACGAACGGGCTGTCGATGAAGCGTTCGGCGGTCAGCGCCGGCAACCCGAGGTAGCCACGGGCCACGCCCACGCCGCCAATGTGCAGGTGGCCGGTGACACCGGGCGGCACCGGCGCATCGAAGTCGTCGAGCACATGGAAGCGGTTGTTGGCGATGGGCCGGCCGATCGGCAAGCGCAGGGCCGGCACCGCGTCACCCGGCGCCAGGGTCCAGATGCTGTTGATGACAGTGGTCTCGGTCGGCCCGTAGACGTTGTGCAGCCGCGCCTTGGGCAGGCGTGCGCGCAACAGCCGCGCCAGGGCCGGCGACAGCTCGCCGCCGCCGCAGAACACATCGCTCAGGCCGTGGCACAGGCTGGCCTCCTCCACCTCCAGGAACAGCTGCAGCATGGCCGGCACGAACACCATCGCGGTGACGCCCTGCTCGCGTACCAGCCGGGCCAGGTAGCCGGGCTCCAGATGCCCGCCGGGCCGGGCGATCACCAGGCGCCCGCCGGTGGCCAGCGGCCAGAAGGTTTCCCACGCCGAGGCGTCGAAACCGAACGGGATCTTGTGCAGCATCGCCCCGGCCTCGCCGCATACGCCCAGGCACCACAGCAGCAGGTTGCCCAGCCCGCGATGCGCGACCATCACGCCCTTGGGCAGGCCGGTGGTGCCCGAGGTGTAGATCACGTAGGCCAGGTGCTCAGGGGTCACGCCCACTTCATGGGCGGCCAGGTTGTCGGCGGCCAGGTGCGCCCAGCACGGGGCATCGGCCAGCAGGTCGAGGACCGGCGCCTCCCAGCCCGAGGCCTGCATGGCCCGGCCCAGGGTGGCGCGGGCCGCGCCCAGCGTCAGCAGTACCGCCGGGGTGCTGTCGCCCAGCATGTGGCCCAGGCGCCCGATTGGGTAGTCCGGGTCCAGCGGCACATAGGCGCCACCGGCCTTGAGCACCGCCAGCAGCGCCACCGGCAATGCCGCGCAGCGCTCCACGCAGACCGCCACGCGCACATCCGGGCCGACGCCCAGGGTGCGCAGGTGGCGCGCCAGGCGATTGGCCTGGGCATTGAGTTCGGCATAGCTCAGCGCCTCGCCCTCGAACACCACCGCGCAGGCCTGCGGGTTGCGCGCCACCTGCGCCTCGACCAGGCGGTGCACACAGTCGACCGGCGTCGGCAGCGGGGCCGGCCGGTTCCAGCCGTGCAGCACCTGCTCGCGCTCGGCCGTATCCAGCAACGACAGCTCGCGCAAGGGCCGCTTGGGATCGCCGGCCACCTGGGCGAGCAGATGGCGATAGTGGCCACTGAGGCGCTCGATGGTGCCGTGGTCGAACAGGTCGGTGTTGTACTCGACCAGCAGGTGCAGGGCACCGTCGCGCTCGCTCCACTCGAATGCCAGGTCGAACTTGGCGGTGGCGCTGCCAGTACCGTGAGGCGACAGTTCCAGGCCCGGCAACGCAACGGCGGCGCCCGGGGTGTTCTGCACCACCATCATCACCTGGAACAGCGGGGAATGGCCGGGGTCACGGGGTGGGTTGAGCGCCTCAACCACCAGGTCGAACGGCACGTCGTGGTGCGCGTGGATTTGCAGCATGTTGCCGCGCACTTCGCGCAGCAGTTCGGCGAAGGTCTGCGCCGGGTCGAGTTGCTGGCGGATCACCAGGGTGTTGACGAAGTGCCCGACCAGGGGTTCGAGCTCGGCCCTGCCGCGGTTGGCGAATGGCGTGCCCACGCACAGGTCGCGCTGCCCGCTGTAGCGCCACAACAGCACGTCCAGGGCGGCGAGCAGCACATTGAAGCGCGTGCCCTGGGTGTGCCGGGCCAAGGCGTCGAGCTCGGCCAGGGTGTCGGCGCCCAGTGTCGAGCTGAAGGTCGCGCCGACGAACCGCTGCACGGCTGGGCGCGGGCGGTCGCCGGGGATTTCCAGCAGGATCGGCGCACCGGCCAGGGTGCGCCGCCAGAAGTCCAGCTGGCCCTGCAGCGCCGCGCCGTCCAGGCGTTGGCGCTGCCAGCAGGCGTAGTCGGCGTACTGTATCGGCAGCGGTGCAAGGCGCGCAGGCACGCCGCGCAGCAGCTCGGCGTAGGCGTTGGCGACCTCGTGCAGGATCACCCCCATCGACCAGCCGTCGGCGACGATATGGTGCACGCTGTACAGCCAAACATGATCCTCATCGCCCAGGCGCAGCAGCGTCGAGCGCAGCAGCGGGCCCTGGGCCAGGTCGAACGGCGCGTGGGCCTCGGCTTCGACGGCGGCGGCCAGGCGCTCCTGGCGCAGCGCCTCGGGCAACTGGCTCAGGTCCAGCACGGCCAGGGGCAGCGGCAGGCTCGCGTGCACCACCTGGCGCGGCTCGCCATCGACGCTGGCGAAGGTGGTGCGCAACATGGCATGGCGTTCGACCAGCACGTTCAGCGCTCGCTCCAGCACGGCAGCCTCCAGCCGGCCCTTGAGCCGCAGCGCCGAGGGCACGTTGTAGAACGGGTTGCCCGGTGCCAGCTGGTCGAGGAACCACAACTGCCGCTGCGAGAAGGACAGCGGGCAATCGACCTGCCCGTGCGGACGGCACGGGATCGGCGCGCTGTCGTCTGGCGCTGCGAGCAAGGCGATCAACGCCTGCTTGTGGGTCTTCAGCGCCGCCATCAGGGCGTCATCGAGAAACCCTTTAGGCGCCTTGCAGCGCAGCTTGTCGCCGTCCACTTCGAGGGCTACGCCATGGCGATCGAACAACGCCAGCAGTTGATGGGCGTTCATACTTCGAATTCCTCCATGTCGTTGTCGTCCTGCGCCGTCACGGCGAGTACCTCAGGCTGCGTGGTTGGCGTTGCATGGGCTGCGCGCAGGCCGCCCACCATCGAATAGACCAGCGCATGGTCGGCGCCCAGGTCGAACAACCCGGCCAACTGGCGCGCCTCCACCGAACCGACGCCGCACAGGCCCAGCCCCAGGTCGGGCGCGGCCATGGTCAGCAACTGCGCCATGGCGCCGGCCTCGATCAGACAGAACTCACGGCTGCCGTCACCGTACAGCGGGCGAATCGCCGCCAGGTCGGCAACGAAGAACAGCGCGAACGCCGCGCCCTCGTACACCGGCCGGTTGACGAAGTAGTCGTAGGTGTCGGCATCCAGCGCACCGTCGCCCATGGCCACCAGGCGATGAGCGACCGGGTCGTGGTAGTAGGCGCCGCCGGGCACCCCGAGCACCCGCCCCGGCTTGATGTACAGGTAGGTCTGCAGCGGATAGGCGCCGCCGGCCGAGGGGAACAGGTACTTCGCCTCGCCGTCGAGCTGCCCCTGGGCCAGCATCGCCAGCAGCCCGGCAAAGGCCTGCGCGGTGATCGGCTGTTCCAGGTAATGGCGCACCGAGCGGTAGTCACGATAACGCTGGATAAAGGCCGGATCGTCCGGCACGCCCAGGGGCACCTGCCGCGCATCGTCGGCGAAACGCCGCCGTGCGCGTTGCTCGGCCTTGAAGCGTGCGCGTTGCTGGGGATCGTCCAGCACCTCGTCGACCTGCGCCCTCGGCGCTTCGTGACGCTGGGGACGCTGGCGGTACAGCGCCAACAGGTTGAGCAGGGTCGGCTGCGCCAGCAGGTGAGCCACATGGGGACGGAAGCCCAGTTCGCTGGACAGCGCGTTGCTGATGCGCACGATGTCGATGGAGGTGGCGCCGAGGCTCAGCAGGTTGGCATCGGCGGCGATGGCCGGCTGGCCCAGTACCTGCTCGACGATCGCCACCAGTCGCTGTTCCTGCGGGCCGTCGAGCAGCAGCTGCGGGCCGCTGGCCGGCGCCTGCTCGGGTTCGGGCAGGCGGCTCTTGTCGACCTTGCCGTTGGCCGACAGCGGCCAGGCGTCCACGAAGGTGAACGATGACGGCAGCATGTACGCCGGCAGCTTGTCGGCCAGGTAGCCGGCGAAGTCGCCGACCTGCAGCGCCGGGTCGGCCTTGAGCACGTAGCCGGCCAGGCGTTTTTGCGCCTGGGCCTCGCCGAGGATGCGCACCACCGCGCTGTGCACGCCCGGGTGGCGATTGAGCACGGCCTCGATCTCGCCCAGCTCGATGCGATAGCCCTGGACCTTGACCTGGTTGTCGTCGCGGCCGAGGAACTCGATGTTGCCGTCGGGCAGCAGGCGCCCGAGATCGCCGGTGCGGTACAGACGCTCACCGCTCAGCGGGTGGTCGAAGAAGCTCCTGGCGCTCAGCGCCTCGTCGCGCCAGTAGCCCTTGGCCAGGCCAATGCCGCCGATGTACAGGTGGCCGGTGGCCCAGGTCGGGCGCACCTGCAGGGCCTCGTCCAGCACGTGGAAACGCTGGTGATCCAAGGCCTTGCCGTAGGGAATGCTGCGCCACGCCGGATCGACCTGGGTGATCGGGTAGCCGATCGACCAGATCGACGCCTCGGTGGCCCCGCCCAGGCTCATCATCTGCAACCCCGGGCGCAGTGCCCGGGCGCGTTCGGGCAACGCCAGCGGGATCCAGTCGCCGGACAGCATGGCCAGGCGCAGGCTCGCCGGCAGCGCCCTGCCCTCGCCCTCCAGGTACTCGACCAGCATGCCCAGCAGCGCCGGCACCGAATTCCACACACTCACCCGATGACCCTCGACCAGGGCGGCCCAGTGCGCCGGGTCGAGGCTCAACTGCGGTTCGAGCATCACCACCGCCGCGCCCGCCGCCAGGGTGCCGAAGAAGTCGTACACCGACAGGTCGAAGCTCAGCGACGAGATGGCCAGCACGCGGTCCTGCGGGCCCACGGCGAAGCGCCGGTTGATATCGAGCAAGGTGTTGACCGCGCCCTGGTGGTCGATCACCACGCCCTTGGGGGTACCGGTGGAGCCGGAGGTGTAGATCACGTAGGCGAGGTCATCGGGGCGCACGTCCACTTCGCGCAGCGCTTCGGCCGCGCTGTGCGCCTGCTCGCTGACCGTCAGCGCGGTAATCTGCGCCGGCCACGCCACCTGCTCCAGCAGGCCGGGCTGGGTCAGCGCCAGGGTGGCCTCGGCGCGTTCGAGAATGTGCTGCAAGCGCGCCTTGGGCAGGGTCGGATCGAGCGGCAGGTAGGCGCCGCCGGCATACAGGATCGCCAGCGTCGCCACTACCTGCTCCCAACCACGCTGCATCACCACCGCGACCAGGCGATTGCGCTGCGCGCCGCGCGCTTGCAGTTGCGCGGCCAGTTGGCGGGCCTCCTGACGCAGCTGGCCGTAGCTGAGCTCACGGGTGCCCAGCACCGCGACGGCCTGTGGCGTGGCCAGGGCCTGGCGCTCGAACAGCGCGTGCATCAACGGCAGGTCTCGTGGCGCCGCCGGTGCTTGCGGCAGGCGCGCCTGGGGCAGCAACTGCGGCGTGCTGGCGGCCCAGGCTTCAGGGGCGAGCAGGCGATCGAGCAGCGCGTTGTAGGCGGCGAACATCTGCCCGATCATGCCTTCGGGGAACAATGCATCGATGCTGTCCCAGTTGAACAGCAGGCGGCCTTCGAGCTCGAGCAGGGTGTGGTCGAGCCACACGTGCGGGGTCTGGGTGATGCTGTGTTCCAGCGTCGCGCCCAGGGCGTCGGCCAGGTTAAACTCGGCCAGCTCCGGCGCGGCTTCCGACAGGGTGCTGTTGAACACGATCGGCATCGCCGTCTGCTGCACGCCGCGGGCCTGGGACAATTCGCGCAGCACGCGCACGCCGCTGACCACCGAGTGGTCGATGTCCTGCCACAGGCGTGCCTGCACGGCGCGGGCCTTGTCGGTGAAGCTGGCGGTGCCGTCGATGGCAACCTCCAGCAGTACCAGGGAGGTGAAATCACCGATGATCGCGTCCACCTGCGGGTGCAACGGCAGGCGGTTGAACAGCGGCAGGCTGAGGGTGAAGCGCGGTTGCCGGCTCCACAGCGCCAGTACCTCGCTGAACGCGGTCAGCAGCATCACCGACGGGGTGACGCCGAACCGCCGGGCCATGGCCTTGAGCTGGGCCCACTGCGCCGCCGGCATGTCGCGATCGCGCCGGGTGAAGTGCGGGTTGGCGATGCTTTCCGGCTGGCATACCCGTGGCAAGTCCGGGGCCGGGGCCAGGTGCTCGATGCGCCCGCGCCAGTAGTCCAGGGCCTGCGCGTAGCGCTGGTCGGCGCGCAGCCGGCGCTCGGCCAGCACGTAGTCGCGGAAGGTCACGCCCGGCTCGGGCAGCGCCCGCTCGGGGTCGTGATAGAACCCCATCAGCTCGCGGGCGAGGATCTGCGTGCTGGCGGCATCGACCACCAACGCGTCGAGGCTGATATGCAGGTGGCTGATGCCATGGTCGAGCAGCGATACACTGAAGTCGAACAGCGGCCATCGGCTGGCGTCGAGCACCTGGTGCGACTGACGCTCGCGGGTGGCCAGCAAGGCCTGGTTGGCCGCTTCTGCGCCCAGGCCACGCAGGTCGTGCACGGCCATGCTGTAGCGCGGCACCTGCTCCAGCACTTGCTGGGTGCCATCGCCGAGGAACACCACTCGCAGCATGTCGTGGCGCAAGATCATGCGGTTGAGCGCGGCCTCGAAACGCGGCACATCGAACGCCGGTATGCGCAGTTCCTCGTAGCCGTGGGCGCTGACGCCGCCGAGGCTGACGCTGGCTTCGCGGCCGAACCAGTAGGCCTGCTGGATATCGGTGAGCGGGAACGGCGCGTGACGGCTCGCAGGATCGGGCCGCAGCGCCTGAACCTCGGACGCGGCCTGCCCGTGCGCCATGGCTTTGGCCTGGGCGGCCAGGTCCATGAGCACGGGCGCCTGGAACAGGCTGCTCAGCGACAGCTGCGTGCCCAGGCGCTGGTTGACCGCGTAGACCAGGCGCGTGGCCAGCAGCGAATGCCCGCCCAGGTCGAAGAAGTTGTCATGGATGCCGACCCGCTCGCACTTGAGCACCTCGGCCCAGACCTGGGCCATGCGCTGCTCGGTGTCGTCGCGTGGCGCCTCGAAATGCGCCGCGCCGCCGCGCTCGGGCGCCGGCAACGCCTGGCGGTCGAGCTTGCCGTTGCGGGTCAGTGGCAGTTGCTCCAGGCTGACCCAGGCGCTGGGCAGCATGTGCTCGGGCAACTGGCGCTGCAACGCGGCGCGCAGGGTCTGCGGCGCTTGCTCGCCGACCACGTAGGCCACCAGGCGTGGGTCGCCGGCGACGTCCTCGCGCAACAGCACGGTGGCGTCGCGCACGCCCGGTTGCTGGCGCAGCAGGCTGTCGATCTCGCCCAGTTCGATACGGAAACCGCGCAGCTTGACCTGCTGGTCCGCCCTGCCCAGGTATTCGAGGTTGCCGTCGGCCTGCCAGCGCGCCAGGTCGCCACTGCGGTACATGCGTGCGCCAGGCTCGGTGCCGAACGGGTCAGGCAGGAAGCGCTCGGCACTCGCTGCGCTGCGGTTGAGGTAGCCGCGGGCCAGGCAGGCGCCGGCAATGTACAGCTCGCCGGACACCCCCACCGGCAGCGGATTGAGGTCGCCGTCCAGCACATAGAGCCGCGCGTTGGTGATCGGTTTGCCGATCGGCGGCAGTTCCGGCCAGTGTTCAGCCTCGTCGCAGGCGAGGCTGAACTGGCTGACCACATGGGTCTCGGTGGGCCCGTACTGGTTGCGCAGGCGCGCGCCACCCAGCCCGCAGACCAACCGGCGCAGCGCATCGTTGACCTGCAGCGCCTCGCCGGCGGTGACGATCTCGCACCCACCAGCCGGTCCGGGAGCGTCGGCCTCGGTCAGCGCGGCCAGTTGTTGCAACACGGCGAACGGCAGGAAGGCGCGCCCCGCCGCCTGGGCCACCAGGGTCGGGCGCAGGGCGGCCAGGTCCTTGCGCCCGGCTTCGCTCATCAGCAGCAGGGTGCCACCCTGGCACAGGGTGCTGCAGATCTCCTGGAACGACACGTCGAAGTTCAGCGAGGCGAACTGCAGCACCCGGCGCGGCGCCGGGTCGTCGTCGAGTTGCCAGCCGATCAGGTTGTCCAGGGCGCGGCGGCTATGGGCCACGCCCTTGGGTCGCCCGGTCGAGCCGGAGGTGTACAGCACATAACCGAGGTTCGCCGGGCTGACCACCACCTGCGGATCGCTGGCCGGGCAGCCGGCCCAGCGGGCCGCGTCGCGATCCAGGCACAGCAGCTCGACCGTCTGCGGCAGGCCCGGGCACAGTGAGGCCTGGGTCAACAGCAGGCTTGGCGCGGCGTCGGCGAGCATGAAGGCCAGGCGCTCGGCCGGATAGGCTGGATCGAACGGCACATAGGCCGCGCCCGCCTTGAGGATCGCCAGCAGGCCGACGACCATCTGCGCCGAGCGTTCCAGGCACAGGCCGACCCGCTGATCGGGGCCGACACCTTGGGCGATCAGGTGGTGGGCCAGGCGGTTGGCCGCGCGGTTCAACTCGGCGTAGCTCAGGGACTGCCCGTCGGCGACCAGCGCCACGGCACCCGGCTCACGCCGGGCCATGGTCTCCAGGCGCGCCATGCAGCCCGGCTGGCTGGCGGTGTCGCGGGCCGTACGGTTGAAGGCCTCCAGGACCTGCCCGCGCTCAGCGCCGTCCACCAGCTCAAACGTGGCGATCGACTGCGCGGGGTCATCGACCATGGCCTGCAACAGGCGGCGCAGGTATTCGCCGAAACGCGCCACGGTAGCGGACTCGAACAACCCGCTGGCGTACTCCAGGCCGCCGACGATCTCTCCGTCGCGCTCGCTCAACGCCAGTTGCAGATCGAACTTGGCCACCCGCTGGCGCGCCGGCACGGTGCTGACTTCAAGGCCCGGCAAGGCCAGGGTCTGGCCCTGATCCTGCTCCCAGGCGAACAGCACCTGGAACAACGGGCTGTAGGCCAGGCTGCGCGACGGGTTGAGCAGTTCCACCACCTGTTCGAAGGGCAGGTCCTGGTGGGCCTGGGCCTGCAACGTCAGCTGGCGGACCTGACGCAGCCATTGCGTCAGAGAAGGGGCGCCGCTGCGGGTAACGCGCAAGGCCAGGGTGTTGACGAAGAAGCCGATCAGCCCGTCCAGCGCCGGGTCCGGCCGGTTGGCCGAGGGTACGCCGATGACCACGTCGTCCTGGCCGGACAGGCGCATCAGCAGCAGCGACCAGGCCCCCAGCAGGACCATGAACAGCGTGGTACCCTGGGCCCCGCACAGTGCCTTCAGGCGTGCGGTCAGGGCGCGGTCCAGCACCAGTGGCACGTAACCGCCGCGATAGTCCTGCACGGCCGGGCGCGGGTGATCGGTCGGCAGCGTCAACAGCGCCGGCGCGCCTTCCAGCGCCTGACGCCAGTAGCGGCGTTGGCAGTGCAGGCGCTCGCCGGCGAGCCACTGCCGGTGCCAGGCGGCATAGTCCACGTATTGCACCGCCAGCGCAGGCAACAGGGCCTCGCGGCCTTGCACGGCGGCGCCATACAGCGCCTCCAGGTCACGGGTCAGCACGCCTACCGACCAACCATCGGAGATGATGTGATGCTGGGTCAGCAGCAGCACATGCTCGTCCACCGCCAGGCGTACCAGGCAGGCACGCATCAGCGGCCCTTGGGCCAGGTCGAAGGGCCTTGCGCCCTCCTCCTCGATCAACGCCTCAAGGCGCGACTGCGCATCAGGCAGGCCGTGCAGGTCGACCTGGCTGAAGGCCATGCCCTGGTCCGCGGCGCCAATGAGTTGGCGACCCTCGCCCTCGATGCTGACGAAGGTGGTGCGCAGTGCTTCGTGGCGGGCCACCAGGCGGCCCAGGCTCGCGACCAATGCCGTCACCTGCAACGGGCCCCTGATGCACAGGTTCAGCGGCATGTGGTAGGCGGCATTGCCGCCCTCCAGCTGGGCCAGGAACCACAAGCGCTGCTGGGCGGACGACAACGTTTGCGCGCCGGATCGTTCGATTGCGACGATCGGCATGCGCGCCTCGTCCCGGCTAGCCTGGAGCCGCTCGGCGAAGTCCTTGAGCCGCGGGTATTCGAACAGCAGCGCCGGCGCCACTTCGCGGGCCAGTTCCTGGCGCACCCTGGCCAGGATGCGCATGACCAGCAGCGAATGGCCGCCAAGGGCGAAGAAGTGGTCGTCGCGCCCGACCCGCGCCAGGCCCAGTACCTCGGCCCAGATGGCCGCCAGGGTGGTTTCCAGCGTGCCCTGCGGCGCCTGGTAGTGGGCTTGCTCGAAGTCACCGGCCTGCGGTGCGGGCAGGCCGCTGCGGTCGAACTTGCCATTGGCGGTCAGGGGCAAGGCTGGCATGGCCACGTAGGCGCTCGGCAGCATGTAGTCCGGCAGATGCGCACCCAGCTGTTCGCGCAGGGCCGCCGGGGTCAAGCCGGCGCCCGGCTGCTCGGCGTAGTAGGCCACCAGGCGCGGCTCGCCCGGTGGGTCCTGGCGCAGCAGCACCAGGCTTTGCCGTACGCCGGCCACTTGTGCCAGGCGTGCCTCGATTTCGCCCAGTTCCAGGCGCAGGCCACGCAGTTTGGCCTGCTGGTCGCCGCGACCAAGGAACTCGAGCTGGCCATCGGCGTTCAGGCGCGCCAGGTCGCCGGTGCGGTACAGGCGCTCACCTGCCACATAGGGGCTGTCGATGAAGCGTTCGGCGCTCAACTGCGGCAGATTCAGATAACCGCGCGCGACACCGACGCCGCCGAGGTACAACTCCCCCTCCTCGCTCGCCTGCCCCTGCGCGTCGAGCAGGTAGACGCGGCAGTTGGCCAGCGGTCGACCGATAGGCAGCACGGCGTCGGCGATATCGAGCGCCGGTACTTCGTGGCAGGTACTGTCGATACTGGCCTCGGTCACGCCGTAGGCCTGCACGATCCGCACCCGCTCGCCGCACAGGCGGCGCAGCTGGCGGGCACTGTGGGCGGTCCAGACGTCCGAGCCGCACACCACGGTGCGCAGGAACGACAGGTCGCGATCGTTCGCCTCGGCCCAGTCCATCAGCGGGTTGAGCACCGCCGGCACGAAGTCGCCGAAGCCTACCTGCGCTTCGCTCAGCAGGCGGTACAGCGCGGGCGGGTCCATCAGCGTGTCACGCGGGCACAGCACCAGGGTGCCGCCAAAGCCCAGCGCGCGAATCAGGTCGGCGCTGAACACGTCGAACGAAAAGCCCGCCATCTGCAGGTGATTCAACGGTGCCTGCAGCGAATAGAAGCGGCCCCAGGCGGCGCTCAACGCAACCAGGCCATGGTGCTCGACCATCACCCCCTTGGGGATGCCGGTGGAGCCGGAGGTATAGATCACATACGCCAGGTGACGGGGCGTCAGGCCGATCGCCTGCGGGTCGGGATCAAAGACCGGCTGCTCGGCCCAGGCGTGCTCCTCGTCCAGGTCGAGTACCACTGCCGCCTGCTCCAGGCCAGCGAGCAACGCCAGTGCCCGGCCGTGGCCAAGCAGCACCGCCGGCGCGCTGTCGGCCAGCATGTGCGCCAGGCGCGCCCGCGGGTAGGCGGGGTCCAGCGGCACGTAGGCGCCCCCGGCCTTGAGCACCGCGAGCACGGCCACCAGCATGTCCAGCGATCGCTCGACGCACAGGCCGACCCGCACGTCCGGGCCGACACCCTGGGCACGCAGGTGATGGGCCAGGCGGTTGGCCCTGGCATTGAGCTCGCCATAGCTCAGCGCATCCTCGCCATAGCGCACGGCGATGGCTTGCGGCGCTCGCCGTACCTGCGCTTCGAACAGGCCATGCACACACTGGTCGCTGTCGAACGGTGCGTCGTGGTGCCAGTTATCGGGTAAAACAGCGGCTTGCGCGCCGGCCATGCCGCGCGTGGAGGGGGTGTCGAACATCGGGCTGCCATCCGTGAGTATTGTTTTTATTCGGTGCGCGCAGGACGACGGGCGTCCTGCCGGTCGGGTCGGTCATTCGGGGGAGATCAGGGGCCAGGCGCGGCGCGGGCGCGCGCAGCAGTGAGGCGCACAGCGTGCGACCGGGGGATGGCGCACGTGAAGGGACATGTGGCGAGCACGGGCGCATGGCCCGTCATATCGACGATTCCAGACTGCGTGACCAATTGAAACCTCACCATCCTTATGGGGGCATGCAAGGGCCACGAGCGTTGAGCCTGGGTGGTCCCTTCGGCTGCGTTACCGATGACCTGTGGGCCGTCGGTTTTCCAATTGCGCCGGGCTCCTGGCCCCGGGCGCTGGCGGATGATAACCATGAGGGTCCGCGGCAAGGCAACAAAAACAGAAAATTTAATGCTTGTTTGTTTGCCTGGCGGCCCTCCCCACTTACCGGTCAGGCCGCCAGGCCCCTTTCACTGCGCAGGCGCCACCGCCGGCGGTGGCTCGTTGGTCACCCGCAGGATCCCCCACAGCCCCGAGGCATTGCCGTACGCCGCATAGTCGCGGAACAGGTAGTCCCCCGGCACGGCGTTGGCGCCCCCGGCACTGGGCAGCATGAAGCTGAAGTGCGCCGCCGGCAGCACGCTTTCCTGCGCGCCCACATACATCGCCATCGGGTTGTAGCCGTAGCGCACCGAGCCGATGCCCGGCAGGCCCATGGGGTAGCCCTGCACATCGCTCTTCTCGGCCTGGTAGTTGTGCAGCGGCCACAGGTGCCCGTCGAGCTGGTAGGTGATGCCGCGGCTGCCACCGCTGGGCATCAGTACGTGGCTGCGCGCCGGCTGGCCGGGCTTGGCCCAGAGCACCGGGGTCTGCGGATCACCGCCGACCAAGGCATTGCTGTAGGCCATGTGGGCATTGGGCACATCGGCGAAGCCAAAGCCATCGGCATGGCCGAACGGCGCGTCCGGCGCCAGGCCGAAGCGCAGCCACAGCGGCTCGGTCTTGTAGTTCATCGCCATGTTGCCGTTGTCCTTCGGATCGCCGGGCACGCCGTTGCCCTCGGTGGCGATGCCCTCCACCGGCCGGCCATCGGCCCAGCGCATGTTCAGCGAGCGCTGCCACACGGTGACGAAGTCGCGGTAGTCAGGCTGGCCGCTGACCTTCACCGTGGCCTGGGCGCGGCTGGCGGTGTCCTCGGTCCAGGTCGCGCTTTGCGGCAACACGCTCATGGCGCCCACCAGGCCTTTCTGCGGCTGCTTGATGACATCCGCCGGGGTCAGGTTGAGGCCGCCGAACTCGATGGCCGTGGTGTTGATGTTGTCCACGGTGCGGCCCAGTTGCAGCACCGGCTTGCCTTCACGCTCCAGGTGCCCGGCGTAGTACTGGTACACCCGGTTCGGGTAGGCGCCGCTGTTGCCGGTGCGTGGCGGCACGGTCTGCACCGGGTTGAGGCCGACGTTGACGCCGTCCGACTTGGTGATGTCGTAGGCCAGCAGCTGCGCATGCAAGCCGACATGGCTGGACGGGCGCATCAGGTTGTTGTTGAACGCCGTGGAGCCCTCGCCGCCGGCGCGGTCGCGCTTGACCACGTTCTGCATCACCGCGCTGCTGGGCAGGTCTGGCATCATCAGCGGCAGGCGGTTCTCCAGGGTGATGCTGATGCAGTCACCCGCGTTGGCGCGCAGCACCAGTGGCTCGACCGGCACGCCGGCCTTGAGCTTGCCGGTGCTCGCGTCGAGGTCGGCCTTGCGCACGTAGAGCACTGCGGTCGGGTCATGCAAAGGCGAACTGTGCCCGCCCACAGTGAAGGTCGCGCCGTCCTCCTCGTCGGTGACGGTGGCCATGGGAATATCGACCTTGCGGCTGTTGAACACCAGGGTGCCACCATTGGCCTTGAGCGCGCCACCGACGTGCTGACCGATACCAGCCGGGTCATTGATGCTGACCCCGTGGCGGTTCTCGAGAATGTCGTTGGCCAGGGCCGCGACGATCTCGTAGCTGCGCTTGACCGTCGGCCGCGTGCCGATGCCGTTGGCGTTGGCCGTGGTCTTCGGACAGATGCCGTCGAAATTGACGGTGTTGCGCATGGCCACCGGCTGCGGATTGTTCGGCAGGGCGAACAGGTCGGCGCGTTGCGCGGTGTAGTTGCGCATGATGCCCCAGATGCCGTTCCAGTAGCCTTCCAGCGCCGCATCCAGCGAGTACAGGTAGTCGCCGTTGGTGGCGGCGGAGCTGGAGATCATCGACACCGGTGCCATGAAGCCGAGCTGCTCGGAGATGCCCACCATCTGCGACGACTTCCAGCCCGAGTTGGAGCTGTTGCCGAAGCCTGAGCCGTTCTGCAGCCATTTCACGCCGTGCAGGGTGACGTTGTGTTCCTCTTCATGGCCGCCGGCATGCATGCGCAGGCGCACGTTGTCACCGGAATAGGTGCGCAGCAGCGGTGTGAACGGGTCACCCGGCTCGCTGCCCTTGTTGACGTGCGGCGGGAACAGCGTGGTGCCACCAGTGGGGCCGGTAGCCTGGGTGATCGCCGAGGGCGCCAGGTTCATCGCCGGGATGGCGCGGTCGGTGCGGCTCTGCATGGCGTAGGCCAGGTCGCCGCCGAGGCCATCAGCCTGCATGCCGCGCTTGCCGTCCGGGCCGACCTTGTTCGGGTCGAACACGCGCAGGGCCAGCGGTTCGTTGCGATAGTTGACGACGAACATGCCTGGGTCGTCCACCGAGATCGCCTGCGGGCACGGCCGGGTTGGGCAGCCTGGGCTCAGCCCGCCACGGGATTCGACCACCGACTCGAGCAGCGTCGAGGCCTTTTGCCGCACGGGCGGGTTGATGGCGTAGCGGAAGCTGTCGGCGGTGGCCGGATAGGCCTGGCCATCCGGTACGCCATTGGGCCCGGCGCCCACATACACGCCGGCTTCATAGGCGTGCTGGAAGTCGCTGTATTCGAGGAAGAACTCGCGGTAGCTGTCGTTCTTGCCATCGCCGTCGTGGTCGCCGGTCTGGATCACCGCCTGCCACGAGGTCGGGCCGCCATCCTGGCGAGTCGCCGGGTTGTACAGCTGTTCGCCGGTCTCGCCGTGGTACCAGGTAGAGCCTGCGGGCTCGGCCAGCACGGTCGCATACAGCCCGAGCTGTTGGTGGGTCGATGGGCCGAGGTGATCATGGGTGAAGATGGTGCCCAGGCCACGGTCGACGTTGTGCACGTTCACCAGGGGGTCGGCGAACCAGCGTTGCATCGCAGTGCGCGCGCCGAGCCAGTCGGCCCGGCCGAAGCGTCCGAAGTACGGATGCTGCTTGGCTTTCGGGCAGGCGGCGGTGCCGTCGCGGGTATCGCCTTCGGTGCAGTTGTTGAAGCTGCGAATGGCGTGCACGCGCTCGACCACGCTGCCGGGCGAGAGGATGCCGTCCTCGTAGTTCCAGCCGTTGGCCGAGCCGTCGGCGGCGGTCAGGTCCCATTTGGGCAGGTGGATATGCTGGCCGATCACGTCGGTCGGGGTGCGAACCTGGTAGTCGTCCATCTCGTAGAACGACGGGATCAGGTTGGTGTGCACGTACTGGGTGCAGTCGAAGGTGTTCATGCGCATCACCAAGGGCTCTGGCGGGCGCTGCTTGGTGATCACCGGCCAGGCGTCTTCCCACAGGGCGAGGATGCGCGCCTGCGGGAAGTGGTAGCCGACCTTGTTGTACACCGCGTCGAACTGGATGTTGGCCGCCTTGTACATACGCGGCCGGTCGGCGGTGAAGGTGGACGAACCGCGGAAACTCATGCCGGTGAGGTTTTCGCCGCTGAAGAACTCGCCGACGCCCGAAGATTGGGTCAGACGCTTGCCGCGGTCGTCCATGCACGGCTCATAGTACGGCGCGCCCGCCGTCGGCAAGGCGCCGTTGGTGCGGAAGGTCTTGGCCACCGGCGCGCTGCCGGGGATCAGGGCGAAGCTTGGGTGCTCGGCCTTGGCGTGGAACTGCATGGCCGCCTGTTCGACCTCGGTGCCCTCTTCGGGCAGGTAGATCGGCTTGGCCTTGTGCACCACCTTGGAGAAATCCAGCTTGGTGGTGGTGGTCACGGCGTCGCCACCGGCTGACACACCGTCGAGGGTATGCCGGCCAAGGCCGCCATCCCAGCCGTCGACCTGGTTGGGGTCGAGGTTGGCCCACAGCGCCTTGCCGCTGTCCTTGAGCTGCCGGGCCAGCGTCGGGTCAAGCATGTCCAGTGGCGGGGTTGGCGGACGCTGGCCGACGCTGCTTTCCATACCGCCGATCCAGAACGGATAGCCGGGGTTTTTCAGGCTGCCGTCGGCGTTGCGATTGGTCTCGCTGCGGTCGACCAACGCGAGGGAGCCAACCGCACGCGGCGTGGCGGGGTCGCCGGAGTGATCGCCGCCCTCCTCTTCTCCGTCATCGCCATGTTCGGCGACCAGGGTCTCGGCCAGCTTGGGCACCACCGTGACCTTGCCCGGCATCGGCGCCATGGCCTTGCCGGGTAGCGGCACGATGGCCGGGATCGGCGTGCCGGCGATGATCTCGCCGTCGGGCAGCGCCCGGGCACCCGGGGCCGGCTTGCCATTGCGCAGGGCGAACGGCGTGGTGTGAAAGCCGTTCTCGCCCTCGCCGCTGACCGCCAGGCGGGTGCCTGGCTCGAACACATCATGTACCCGCCACATGGCCCACATGCCCTGGGCAAAGTGCGGATAGAAATGGCAATGATAGATGGCGTCGCCCGCTACCCGGTTGCGGTTGCCGGAGCCGCCGTTGGCGATTTCGTAGGTGTAGCCCACGCCCGGGCCGATGCCCTGGGCGTCGATATAGTCGGAGTTGTCATCGTTGGGGTTGAACAGCCACTGGTGCCCGTGCAGGTGGAAGATGTGCTGCTCGTGGCCATTGTGGGTGTTGCGGAACTTGGTGAAGTCACCGATGTAGCTGTGGTGCACGTTGGCGGGCTCGGCCGGGTACAGGGCCATGGTCGCCTTGACCCCTGTGGCGCTGGCCGGCGGCGTATCGCCCGGACGGATGCTCTCCAGCCCGACGTTGGCCGGGATATCCACGAGGGTGCCGATATCGCCCACAGTGTGGGCACTGAGGAAGAATTCTTCGTAGGCGCACGACAGGCAGTCATGCATCGGCCCCACGCCGAGACGGTTGGCCACCACCTCGGCGCCCATGCCGCCGGAGCCGTAGTTGATCATGAACGAGTCGCGAGTCGGCTCCAGCACGTGGCCCATGACCGGGTCAGCCCAGTAGCCGGGGAAGGCCTGGGTGGCGGCAACCTCATCGGCGAACTGCGAGGCGAAGTCGCGGAAGGCTTCCAGGCGATTGGGCAGCGCCGGGTTGCGCTTGCCGACGCTTTCCAGCGGATAGGTGCTGGCAGGGAAGCTTCCGTCGGGGTTGGGGCCCATGACGATGGCGTCGGTCTCGCTGCTCTGGATCTCGTTGCCCTCGACCATGGCAATGATCGGCTTGCCGGCCTTGCCCTCGGCGATCCACGGCTCGACGTTGGGGTAGCGTGCCTGGTAGTCGATGACCGGCTGACCGGTGGCCGTGCGGCCGGTGGTGGCCAGGCGCATCTCTTCCTCGGTCAGGGTGTTGCGGTAGGTGCGCCCGGCCTTGGGCACCACCACCACCTGGCCGAACAGGCCGTTGGCGACGTTACCGCCGCCGCCCTGCCCGCCGAAGGTCGCGCCCTGGCTCGTAACGGCGAAGGCGCCTTCGCGCTCGGCGTACAGGGTGTAGCTGCGGGTGCCGCCCGGGGCGACCAGGAAGTTGCCGTTGCGCCCGGTGTTGGCGGCGATGTCGCCGATGCTGTTGACCGCCTGCAGGCCATTGACCTGGAAGCCCACATGGCGGTCGGTGACCTGCTCGTCAGCGACGAAGTGCTCGTTGCCCTCGTTCTCGACCTCGGCGCCCTCTTCTTCCTCGCCTTCGACTTCGTTCTCGTCGTGATCGATGCCGTGCTTGTTGGGGTTGGCCTGGTAGGCCAGCAGGTTGCTCAGGTTGACCGTCAGGCAGTCCCCCGCCGCCACCCGCAGCACGATCGGACGCGGGCGCTTGTCCGGGCGCAGGGTGACCTTGCCCGGCACCGCCGCACCGCCCTTGCTCAGGGGCACGCGGTGCTCGTCCACCACGTCCTGGCGCAGGGCGAACATCATGCCGTTGGCGTTCTGCGCGCCGAGGCGGTTGAACATCAGGGGCTGGTCCAGCGCCACCACGTTGGCCACCAGCGTGCGCTGGCACTGCACGGCGGCCTCGCTGGATACCTGCCAGCCCAGCAGGGCCAGCAGGAAGGTGGACAGGACCGGGCCTTTGCGAGGGGTCGACATGGGGCACCTCCGGGGACACAGGGATACTGCGTGGAGGTGAGCAAGTGGCGTGCCATATGATTAACTGATTAATTTCAATTAGTTAAGCCATAAAAAATGGGGCCACTGGGGAAAATCCCCGATGGGTATGCCCCGAATCCGGGGCGGCTACGCAGCCCTCAAGCCAAGCGCCGACCCTGTGGGACCTGGCTTGCCAGCGATGGGGCCAGTAGAGGCACACAATTACTGCAATAGCATTTAGTGATTGAACGCCAACGCGAAGGTGCAGTAAGCTCGGTCCCAATCACTGGAGAGCAACATGTCGAAACAAACCCGCAACCACGCCAACCACACCGGTCGCTCCGCGCACCGCGTGCTGGCCGTTGCCGGTCGTAACGCCGTTGCCAGCTTTTATTTTGGGTATTGGTTTAGCCACTAGGCGCCGATTACCCATCCGGCGCCCACCTTCGAGGGGCCGCCGAACATGAGAATACTCAAACCCCCGGTCGGCTTCCCGACCGGGGGTTTTGCTTTTCCGGGCCCACGAAACCTACCGATTACCTTGAGGACAGCGTCATGAACCACACCACCTACTACCGCACCTATGCATGGCGATTTAGCCAGTTCCGTTCGGGCCAGCCTGCCGCCTCCGTTCGGTCGATTTCCGGTGGCAATGCCGCACAGACACCCCATTTGACGATCAGTCGAACACCTCGATAGGGCCGACCGCGCGGGCCAGAACCCGCCGTCCGCCCAAGGAACAAACGCCATGCAAGCCTCGAACCTCGCCCTGCCCCTGACCCAGCCACACGCTGCCAACACCACTGTCAGCCAGCGCCTGCCCAGCCCGCACCTGCTCAAGCAGCAGATGCCGCTGTCCAGCGAACTCACCCAGCAAGTCCATGCCCAGCGCCAGGCGATCCGCGCCATTCTCGAAGGCCGCGACGAACGCCTGCTGGTGGTGGTCGGCCCCTGTTCGATCCATGACCCGCGCTCTGCCCTCGAGTACGCTGACCGCCTGGCCGCGCTCAGCCGCGAGGTCGACGACAAGCTGCTGCTGGTGATGCGCGCCTACGTGGAAAAACCGCGCACCACCGTGGGCTGGAAAGGCCTGGCCTACGATCCGCACCTCGACGGCAGCGATGACATGCACGCCGGCATCGCCCTGTCCCGCGGCCTGATGCTGGGCATGCTCGAACGCGGCCTGCCGATCGCCACCGAGCTGCTGCAGCCGATGGCCGCCGGCTACTTCGACGACCTGCTGGGCTGGGCCGCCATCGGCGCGCGCACCACCGAGTCGCAGATTCACCGCGAGATGGTCAGTGGCCTGGCGCTGCCGGTCGGCTTCAAGAACGGTACCGACGGCGGTATCGGCATCGCCTGCGACGCCATGCGCAGCGCCGCCCACCCGCACCGTCACTTCGGCATGGACACGCAGGGGCATCCGGCGATCATCGAGACCCTGGGCAACCCCGACACCCACCTGGTGCTGCGCGGCGGGCACAAGGGCCCGAACTACGACGCCCAGAGCGTTGCCCTGGCGCGCCAGGGCCTGGCCAAGGCCGGCCTGGCGCCACGCATCATGGTCGACTGCAGCCACGCCAACAGCGGCAAGGATCCGGCGCGCCAGCCGGCAGTGTTCGAGGACGTGCTGGCCCAGCGCCTGGCCGGTGACCGCTCGCTGGTCGGGGTGATGCTCGAGGGCCACCTGTTCGACGGCTGCCAGGCCCTGGGCAAGGGCGCGCTGAAGTACGGCGTGTCGATCACCGATGGGTGCCTGGGGTGGGACTCGACCGAGGTACTGCTGCGCGATGCCGCCGCACGCCTGTGAGTCTCTGCGGCAAGCCTGGCGAGACAGGGCACGAACAAGTGCGCTAGGCTTGCCTTTTCGAACCCAAGGAGCAGTACCCATGGCCCGAGCCACCGCCCGCCACATCCTGGTTGCCAGCGAAGACAAGTGCAACGAACTCAAAGCGCAGATCGAAGGCGGCGCCGACTTCGCCGAAGTCGCCAAAGCCAACTCCACCTGCCCATCCAGCCGCCAGGGCGGCGATCTGGGCTCGTTCGGCCCGGGCCAGATGGTCAAGGAGTTCGACACCGTGGTCTTCAGCGCGCCGCTGAACGTCGTCCAGGGCCCGGTGAAGACCCAGTTCGGCTACCACCTGCTGGAAGTGACCAGCCGCCAGGACTGATCCGGCATTGCCGTGGTCTTCCCCGTAGGAGAAGGTCTGCAGGAAGCAAGCTGCGTGGGAGCGGGCTTGCCCCGCGATGGTGTCCGCCCAGGCAGCGCTATCGCGGGGCAAGCCCGCTCCCACGATACCCCCTCCCATGTCAGACTTGGCGGTGTGCTGACAGGCTGCTTGTACCTGATGTTGTCCTTGTCAGCCCACGCCGCGCCCACCCACGCACTCACCGTCTACGGTGAAGCCCCCCGCTATCCGGCGAACTTCCACCACTTCGACTACGTCAATCCCGACGCCCCCAAGGGCGGCAGCCTGCGCCGCTCGGCCATCGAGATCGGCCAGTTCGACCATATCCTGCCCTACATCGACAAAGGCATCGGCGTCAGCCAGGTCGATGGCTGGCTGTACGCGCCACTGGCCGTGCGCTCGCTCGACGAGCCCTACACCGTCTACGGCCTGATCGCCCAGCGCCTGGAGCGCGGCCCCGACGACGCCTGGTTGCGCGTCTACCTCGACCCGCGCGCCACCTTTGCCGACGGCAAGCCGGTGCGCGCCGAGGATGTGCGCTTTACCTACGACCTGCTAATGAGCCAGGGCAGCCTCAAGTACCGTACCCAGTTCGCCGAAGTGGCTGGGATCACCGTCGAAGGCCCGCGCCAGGTGCGCTTCGACTTCAAGCAACCCCATGGCCGCACCCTGCCGCTGGAACTGGCCGGCCTGCCGGTGCTGCCCGAGCATGACTGGCGCCAGCGCGACTTCGCCAACGGCGCCGGTTTCGACAAGCCCGTGGGCAGCGGCCCCTATCGCATCGGCAGGATCGACAATGGCCGCAGCATCACCTTCGAGCGCGATGCGAACTGGTGGGCGCGGGACCTGCCGGTCGCCCGCGGGCTATACAACTTCGCCCGCATTGGCGTCGAATTCTTCGGCGACACCGAAGTGGCCCGCCAGGTACTCAAGGGCGGTGGCTACGACTACAACCGCGAGTACTCCGCCACCGCCTACACCCTCGGCTACAACGGCGCGGCACTGGATGACGGGCGCCTGCGCCGCGCCCACCTGGGCCCAGCCAAGCCGCAGATCGCCCAGGGCTTCGTGTTCAACCTGGACCAGCCGCAGTTCAAGGACCGCCGCGTGCGCCAGGCCCTGGCCATGCTCTGGGATTTCGAGTGGAGCAACCGGCAGATGATGCGCAACATGTACATCCGTCAGCAGAGCCTGTACGCCAACACGCCGCTGGCCGCCCGCGCCCTGCCCGACACCGGGGAGCTCAAGCTGCTCGAGCCGCTGCGCGGCCAGGTGCCGGATGAAGTGTTCAGTCAGGTGTTCAGTGCACCGGTCACCGACGGCTCCGGCATCATCCGCCAGCAGCAGCTACAGGCCCTGGCCTTGCTGCAGGACGCCGGCTGGCATCCCCAGGGCGATCGCCTGGTCAACGCCCAGGGCCAGCCGCTGAGCTTCACCTTCCTCAATGGCCAGTCAGGCATGGAGCGCCTGCTGCTACCGTGGAAGCGCAACCTGGCGCAGATCGGTGTCGAGCTGAACATCCGCAACGTCGACGCCGCCCAGTACGTCAACCGCGTGATGGCCCGCGACTACGACATGATCGTCACCGGCTACCCGGTGACTCTGTCGCCGGGCAGCGAGCAGTACAACTACTTCGGTTCCGCAGCGGCCAACGACCCCGGTTCGAACAACCTGATGGTGCTCAAGGACCCGGCGGTGGACCGCCTGCTCGACGGCCTGGTGCGCGCCAACAGCCAGGCCGACATGCTGCGCCACGCCCGCGCCCTGGACCGGGTGTTGCAATGGAACTACTACTGGATCCCCAACTACTATCCGCCTGGCAGCTCGACGGTGTGGTGGAACCGCTTCGGCCTGCCCAAGGTGCAGGCGGCCTATGACGAAGGCCTGGACACCTGGTGGGAAGTCAGCCCACGGGCACTGACCACACAGCAGATGGCCGAGCGCCTGGGGAACGCGCCATGACCTCCTACATCCTGCGCCGCCTGCTGCTGATCATTCCCACCCTGCTGGCGATCCTGCTGGTGAACTTCGCCATCGTCCAGGCCGCGCCCGGCGGGCCGGTGGAACAGGCCGTGGCGCGCCTGCAGGGTATCGGCGGCGGCGCGCCTGGTGCACGAGTCGAGGCGGTGCAGGGCGAATCCCGCGCCACCCGTGGCCTGGACCCCAAGCTGATCGAGGAAATCAAGCGCCAGTACGGCTTCGACAAGTCCGCCCCGGAACGGCTATGGCTGATGCTTGGCCAATATGCGCGGCTGGACTTCGGCCAGAGCTTCTTCCGCGGCGCCAAGGTCACCGAGCTGATCGTGGAGAAACTGCCGGTGACCCTGTCGCTGGGCTTCTGGGCCACGTTGATTACCTACCTGGTGTCTATCCCCCTGGGCATCCGCAAGGCGGTGCGCCATGGCAGCCGCTTCGATGCCTGGAGCAGCGCGCTGATCGTGATCGGCTACGCCCTGCCCTCGTTCCTGTTCGCCCTGCTGCTGATCGTGCTGTTCGCCGGCGGCACCTCGCTCAACTGGTTCCCGGTGCGCGGCTTGGTCTCCGACGATTTCGACCAGCTCAGCTTGCTGGGCAAGGTCGCCGACTACTTCTGGCACCTGGTGCTGCCGGTGGGCGCCCTGGTCATCGGCGGTTTCGCCACCCTGACCCTGCTGACCAAGAACGCCTTCCTCGACGAGATCGCCCGCCAGTACGTGGTCACCGCCCGGGCCAAGGGCCTGAGCGAACGGCGCGTGTTATACGGCCATGTGCTGCGCAACGCCATGTTGCTGGTGGTAGCCGGCCTGCCCCAGGCGCTGATCACGGTGTTCTTCGCCGGCTCCCTGCTGATCGAGGTGATCTTCTCCCTCGATGGCCTGGGGCGCATGAGCTACGAGGCGGCGGTGTCGCGGGACTACCCGGTGGTGTTCGGCACCCTGTTCATCTTTACCCTGGCCGGGCTGCTGATCCGCCTGCTGGGCGACCTGTGCTACACGGTGCTCGACCCGCGCATCGACTTCGACGCGAGGGGCCACTGATGTTCTCGCCCATCGCCCGGCGCCGGCTGCGACGCTTTCGTGACAACCGCCGCGGCTGGATTTCGCTGTGGCTGTTCGCCGGGCTGTTGCTGCTGAGCCTGGGCGCGGAGCTGGTGGCCAATGACAAGCCCTTGCTGCTCGGCTACCAGGGCGAGCTGTACACCCCGGCGCTCAAGCGTTACACCGAGCAGCAGTTCGGCGGGCAACTGCCGTTCCAACCCGACTACCGCAGCCAGTACGTGCGCCAGCTGATCGAGGGCCAGGGCGGCTGGATGCTCTTTGCGCCGATCCCGTTCAGCGCCGACACCCCCAACTACGACCTGCAGGTGCCCACCCCCAGCCCGCCCAGCACAAGCAACTGGCTGGGCACCGACGACCAGGGCCGCGATGTACTGGCGCGGGTGCTGTACGGCACGCGGGTCTCGCTGTTGTTCGCCTTCGCCCTGACCTTGCTCAGCGTGCTGATCGGCGTCACGGCCGGCGCCTTGCAGGGTTACCACGGCGGCTGGGTCGACCTGCTCGGCCAGCGCCTGCTGGAGGTATGGTCAGGGCTGCCGGTACTGTACCTGCTGATCATCCTGTCGGGGTTCGTCGAGCCGGATTTCTGGTGGTTGCTGGGGATCATGGCGCTGTTCTCCTGGCTGACCCTGGTGGATGTGGTGCGCGCCGAGTTCCTTCGTGGGCGTAACCTGGAATACGTCAAGGCCGCCCGGGCACTGGGGCTTTCCGACACCCAGGTGATGCTGCGGCATATCCTGCCCAACGCCCTCAACGCGACCCTGACCTACGTGCCGTTCATGCTTACCGGGGCGATCACCACCCTGACCGCGCTGGACTTCCTCGGCTTCGGCATGCCCGCCGGCAGCGCCTCGCTGGGCGAGCTGGTGACCCAGGGCAAGCAGCACCTCGAGGCGCCATGGTTGGGCTTCACCGCGTTCTTTGCCCTGGCGCTGATCCTGTCGTTGCTGGTATTCATCGGCGATGCGCTGCGCGAGGCATTTGATCCTCGCAGGTGATCGCCTGTAGCACCCTCACATCCAACCGCTGGACCAATGCATGCACGACAACCTCAAGGACTACCCCCAAGTCCGCCAACTGGCCATCCGCTCGCTGTTCGAGATCATCGAGCAGTCCAGCGAAGGCACGGTGATCGTCGACCGCCAGGCGCGCATCGTCTGGATGAACGAGCGCTATGCCCGCCGTTTCGGTCTGGCGGATGCCGCCAGCGCCATCGGCAAACCGTGTGAAGCGGTGATCCCTGGCAGCCTCATGCGTGAGGTAGTGAGCGACGGCACGCCAATCCTGCTGGATATGCTCGACACACCGAACGAACCCCTGGTGGTGATGCGCCTGCCAATCCACGACGATCAGGGCGCGCTGATCGGCGCCATCGGCTTCGCCCTGTTCGACGAGCTGCGCAGCCTGTCGCCGCTGCTCAAGCGCTTCGCCAGCATGCAGCAGGAACTGGCCTCGACCCGCTCGCAACTGCGCGCGCGCCAGGCCCGCTACAGCTTTGCCCAGTTCGTCGGCAGCAGCCCCGCCTGCCTCGAGGCCAAGCGCCGCGCCCGGCGTGGGGCCGGCAGCGACTCGCCGGTACTGTTGCTGGGGGAGACCGGCACCGGCAAGGAACTGCTGGCCCACGCCATTCATGCCGCCTCGGCCCGCGCGCACAAAGCCTTCGTCAGCATCAACAGCGCGGCGATCCCCGAGGCACTGCTCGAGGCCGAGTTCTTCGGCACCGCCCCAGGCGCCTTCACCGGCGCCGACCGCAAGGGCCGCAACGGCAAGCTGCAACTGGCCGAGGGCGGCACGCTGTTTCTCGACGAGATCGGCGACATGCCGCTGACCCTGCAAAGCAAACTGCTGCGCGTATTGCAGGAGAAGGAATACGAGCCGGTGGGCAGCAACCAGATGCTGCGCAGCGACGTGCGGATCATCGCCGCCACCTCCATCGACCTGCAGGCGGCCATGGCCCGGGGTGCGTTCCGCGCCGACCTCTACTACCGGCTGAACGTGCTGCCGGTGCAGGTGCCACCGCTGCGCGAACGCCTGGAGGACCTGCCGGCGCTGTGCGAGGCGATCCTCGTCGAACTGGGCAGCCAGTACGAGCTGGAGGCCGAGGCCCAGGCGTTGTTGGGGCGCCATGCCTGGCCGGGGAACATCCGTGAGCTACGCAACGTGCTGGAGCGGGCGACCCTGCTGGCGGACCAGCCACGACTGGGCGTGCATGACCTGGCGAACGCGCTGGGGCCGTTGAGCCCGGTGGCATTGGCCGCACCAGCGCTGGATTACCGCCAGGCGTGCGCCCAGTTCGAGCGCGGATTGATTGTCGATGCCTTGGCCCGCAGCGCCGGAAATGTGCCGGAGGCGGCGCAGGCATTGGGCCTGGGACGGTCGACGCTGTACAAGAAGATGGCGGCGCTGGAAATCGAGTCTCAATAATGAGACGTTAATCTCTTTTCTGAGATGACCACCAGGGCTTCGCCCTCGATCGCCGGCAAGCGGGTCCCACAGGGGCGTACCGCGATCAACTGTGGGAGCCGGCTTGCCGGCGATGGGCCGCGGCGCGCCCCCACTTTCTCAAATCAGAGACACTGAGCTTCAGAGAAATAAGAAAAACCCATAAATTCAATGACTTAAGAACTTGGCACGATTTCCGCTAACTGCATTCCAACCATAAAAACAACAGTTGGAGATCCCCTTAGGATGACCGTGCTCATCGCCCTGGCCGCCCTGGCCCTGCTGATGCTCGCTGCCTACCGCGGCTACAGCGTGATCCTCTTCGCCCCCATCGCAGCCCTTGGCGCGGTGCTGCTCACCGACCCCGCCGCCGTGGCCCCGGCCTTCACCGGGGTGTTCATGGAGAAAATGGTCGGCTTCATCAAGCTCTACTTCCCGGTGTTCCTGCTCGGCGCGGTGTTCGGCAAGCTGATCGAGCTGTCGGGCTTCTCGCGCTCGATCGTCGCCGCCGCCATCCGCCTGCTCGGCACCCGCCAAGCGATGCTGGTGATCGTGCTGGTCTGCGCCCTGCTCACCTACGGCGGCGTGTCGCTGTTCGTGGTGGTGTTCGCGGTGTACCCGTTCGCCGCCGAGATGTTCCGCCAGAGCGACATCCCCAAGCGGCTGATCCCGGCGACCATCGCCCTGGGCGCGTTCTCCTTCACCATGGACGCCCTGCCCGGCACCCCGCAGATCCAGAACATCATCCCCAGCACTTTCTTCAACACCACCGCGTGGGCCGCGCCCTGGCTGGGCCTGATCGGCACATTGTTCGTGTTCTGCACCGGCATGCTCTACCTGCAACGCCAGCGCAACAAGGCCCAGCGCAAGGGCGAAGGCTATGGCAGCAACCTGCGCAACGAACCGGAGACCGCCGACGACATCGCCCTGCCCAATCCCTGGCTCGCCCTGGCGCCGCTGCTTCTGGTAGGCGTGATGAACCTGCTGTTCACCCACTGGATCCCGCAGTGGTACGGCACCAGCCACACCCTGCAACTGCCGGGCATGGCCGCGCCGGTGCAGAGCGACGTGGCCAAGCTGACGGCAATCTGGGCAGTGCAGGCGGCGTTGCTGGTGGGCATCCTGATGGTGCTGGCCTGCGCCTTCGGCACTATTCGCCAACGCCTGGCCGAAGGCACCAAAAGCGCGGTGAGCGGCGCCCTGCTGGCGGCGATGAACACGGCCTCTGAATACGGCTTCGGCGCCGTGATCGCCTCGCTGCCTGGCTTCCTGGTACTGGCCGACGCCCTGCGCGGCATCCCCAACCCGCTGGTCAACGAAGCCATCACCGTCACCCTGCTGGCCGGCATCACCGGCTCCGCCTCCGGCGGCATGAGCATCGCCCTGGCAGCCATGAGCGACAGTTTCATCGCCGCCGCCAACGCCGCCAACATCCCGCTGGAGGTGCTGCACCGGGTCGCCGCCATGGCCAGCGGCGGCATGGACACCCTGCCGCACAATGGCGCGGTGATCACCTTGCTGGCGGTCACCGGGCTGACCCACCGCGAAGCCTACAAGGACATTTTCGGTATTACCCTGATCAAGACCCTGGCCGTGTTCGTGGTCATCGCCACGTTCTACGCCACCGGCATCGTATGAAGGAGAACTCCATGACGCTCAAAGGCAAGACCGCACTGGTCACCGGTTCCACCAGCGGCATCGGCTTGGGAATAGCCCAGGTGCTGGCCGAGGCCGGCGCCGACATCCTGCTCAACGGTTTCGGCGACCCGGCCGCGGCCATCGCCGAGATCAGGCGGTTCGGGGTCAAGGTCGCCCATCATCCCGCCGACCTGTCCGACGTCGCACAGATCGAGCAGATGTTCGCCCTGGCCGAACGCGAGTTCGGCGCGGTCGACATCCTCGTCAACAATGCCGGCATCCAGCATGTGGCGCCGGTCGAGCAGTTTCCGGTGGAGGCCTGGGACAAGATCATCGCGCTGAACCTCTCGGCGGTATTCCATGGCAGCCGCCTGGTGTTGCCGGGCATGCGCGCGCGCGGCTGGGGGCGGATCATCAATATCGCCTCGGTGCACGGCCTGGTGGGCTCCACCGGCAAGGCCGCCTACGTCGCCGCCAAGCATGGCGTGGTCGGCCTGACCAAGGTGATCGGCCTGGAAACCGCCACCAGCAACGTCACCTGCAACGCCATTTGCCCGGGGTGGGTACTGACGCCGCTGGTGCAGAAGCAGATCGATGACCGCGCCGCCAGCGGTGGCGATGCACAGCAGGCGCAACACGACCTGCTGGCCGAGAAGCAGCCCTCCCTGGCCTTCGTCACCCCCCGCCACCTCGGCGAACTGGTACTGTTCCTGTGTAGCGAGGCCGGTAGCCAGGTCCGTGGCGCCGCCTGGAACGTCGATGGCGGCTGGCTCGCCCAGTAAAGACTAGAGTGGAACAAGACAAACCCGCTCCTGTACAGGAGCGGGCTCGCACCGCGACAAGACGCTCATCCCTGACCGAGACTCCCGGCATGAACGACGTACTCTGGCGCCCCACCACCACCCAGATCGAAGCCAGCCGGATGGATGCCTTCCGTCGTCGCGTCAACCGGCGCTTCAACCTTCAGCTCGACGACTACGCCGCCCTGCACCGCTGGAGCGTCGAGCAGCGCCCGCAGTTCTGGCAGACCCTCGCCGAGTACTTCCATGTGCAGTGGCACACACCGCCTTCGAGCATCCTCGAGGAAGGCGAACACATGGCCGACGCGTGCTGGTTCCGCGGCGCCACCCTGAATTTCGCCGAACACCTGCTGCAGCGCCACGACGACCGCCCGGCCGTGGTGGCCGTGCGCGAGGACGGCGGCCGCCACAGCCTCACCCACAATCAACTGGCCGCGCAGGTCGCCGGCTTGCAGCAGGCTTTTCGCCAGGCCGGGATCGCGCCGGGTGATCGGGTCGCCGCAGTCATGCCCAACACCTGGGAAACCCTGGTTGCCATGCTCGCCGCCACTAGCCTCGGCGCAGTCTGGTCCAGTTGCTCACCGGAGTTCGGCAGCCATGGCATTATCGATCGCTTCGGCCAGATCGCGCCCCGGCTGCTGCTGGCCTGCGCCGGTTATCAATATGCCGGGAAGGTCATCGACCAGGTCGAGAAGATCAACCAGGTCGTGGCCCAGCTACCGAGCGTCGAGCAGTTGCTGGTGGTGCCGCATACCCGGCCGCAGACCCGCGCCGATGAGTTCACCGGCAAGCCGACGACCCTGTGGGCCGACTACTTCACGCCCGGCGGTACGCCGACCTTCGCCGCGCTGCCCTTCGACCATCCGCTCTATATCCTGTATTCCAGCGGCACCACCGGCGTGCCCAAGTGCATCGTCCACCGCGCTGGCGGCGTGCTGTTGCAGCACCTCAAGGAGCACGGCCTGCACAACGACCTCCAGGCCGACGATGTGCTGTTCTACTACACCACCTGTGGCTGGATGATGTGGAACTGGCTGGCCAGCGGGCTGGCGGTCGGCGCCACCCTGGTGCTGTATGACGGTTCGCCTTTTCACCCAGGGCCCGAGCGCCTGCTCGACCTGATCGACGCCGAAGGCATCCGCGCCTTCGGCACCAGCCCCAAATACCTCGCCGCCCTGGAGCAGGCCGCTGTGGAACCTGCGAAATCCCATGGCCTGGGCAGCCTGCGCCTGATCCTTTCCACCGGCTCGCCGCTGTCGCCCCACAGCTACGACTATGTCTACGCCAAGGTAAAGGCCGACGTATGCCTGGCCTCGATGTCCGGTGGCACCGATATCGTCGCCTGCTTCGTGGCCGGCAACCCGCTACTGCCGGTGCGCCGTGGCGAGATCGCTGGCAAGGCCCTGGGCATGGCGGTGGAAGTCTGGGACGGACAGCGCCAGCCGATCAGCGGCGCGAAAGGCGAGTTGGTCTGCGTGCATCCCTTCCCCTCCATGCCGCTCGGTTTCTGGGGCGACGCTGACGGTCAACGCTACCACGACGCTTACTTCAGCCAGTTCGAAGGTGTCTGGTGCCAGGGCGACTACGCCGAGCAGGTGCCTGGCGGCGGGCTGATCATTCATGGCCGCTCCGACGCCGTGCTCAATCCCGGCGGCGTGCGTATCGGCACCGCCGAGATCTACCGCCAGGTGGAAAAGGTCGGGGAGGTACTGGAAAGCGTGGCCATCGGCCAGGACTGGCACGGCGATGTGCGCGTGGTGCTGTTCGTGCGCCTGCGCGACGGTCTGCAGCTCGACGAAGCGCTCAGCCTGCGTATCCGCCAGGTGATTCGCCAGTACACCACGCCGCGCCATGTGCCGGCGGTGATCGTCCAGGTCAGCGACATCCCGCGCACCCTCAGCGGCAAGCTGGTGGAGTTGGCGATCCGCGACGTGGTGCATGGCCGGCCGGTGAAGAACACCGACGCCCTGGCCAACCCCGAGGCGCTGGAGCAGTTCCGCGACCGCCCGGAGTTACGCTGAGGGCGACATCAGGCATAATGTCGCCCTTTTGCCCCGAAGCACAGGTAACCCCATGAAAGCCCAAGCCCGCCACATCCTGGTCAAGACCGCTGACGAAGCCGAAAAGCTCAAGCAGCGCATCGCCAACGGCGAGGCTTTCGACGTGCTGGCGAAGAAATTTTCCACCTGCCCGTCCGGCAAGCGCGGCGGCGACCTGGGTGAAATCCGTCCGGGCCAGATGGTCGGCGCCATCGACCAGGTGATCTTCAAGAAGCCCCTGCGCGTGGTCCACGGACCGATCAAGAGCAAGTTCGGCTATCACCTTGTGCAGACTTTCTATCGCGACTGAGCCTCGCTCTCGCGCCGTCTCTGCAACAACGAAGGCGATTGCTCGCCACTGGCGACCACGCGCTCCAAACCCTCCTGCACGGCAAGGCTGGCACTCTCCATCTCGGCCACCGCCTTGAGCATCGCTGCGGTATCGCCGCTGGCATGGGCATCGATGGCGTCGAATGCACAACGGTGCACGGCGGCATGGGGCGCGTCGATATCCTTGTACCCTGCAAGATGCGCATAGTGCAGGGCCCCGTCCCCCTCGCGATACCACTTGCCCAGGCGGCAGTGGGTATGGTCGGTAAAGTCCGAGCCGCGCTCCTGCGAGACCCCGAACAATACCTTGTAGACGCGGAACTTGTAGATCAGGTGATCGAGCTTGGCCAGCTCGCAGAAGCTGCGCAGCGCCGACACCGATGCCGATCCTTCGGCCACCGTCGACATGTCGAGCAACTGGCGCATGGTACTGGCCGCGGACTGGCCGACACCGCTGTATGACGACGAATGCTCGGCCAGGCTGGCGATATGCCCACGACTTTGCGCACTGTCGGCACGAATCGCCGAGACCAGCGTGCCGATCTCGGCAGTGGCGTCTGCGGTGCGCCTGGCCAGGGTCCTGACCTCATCGGCCACCACGGCAAAGCCGCGCCCGGCATCTCCCGCCCGCGCCGCCTCGATGGCCGCGTTCAACGCGAGCAAATTGGTCTGGTCCGCTACCTCGCGGATGATCTCCAGCACACCGCCGACCTGCTGGGCCTGATGATCGAGCCTGCCGACCTTCTCCGACGCCTCGCCGGAGGCATCGGCCAGTTGCTCGAGATTGGTCGCGATCGCGTCGATACTGGCCTGGTTGCTGCTGGCGATACCCTGGATGCGGATGGCGTACTGCCGTTCCTGCTCCATGCTGTGGGCGAGGCTGGCGAACGAGGTCTGGGTCATTTCCAGGGAATGCGAGAACGCCGAGAGGTTGCCGGCCAGGTGCCCGAGCACCTGGTTCTCTCGCGCCAGTTCCTCAGCCCTCGATTCCGCCTCGCGGGCGCGCTGCTCCAACGCCGCCAACTGTGAACGGGAATGCTCCAGGGCGACGTTCAGCTCCTTGATCTGCGGGTCTTGCCGACCTGCCTTGCTCCACCACTTCACACCACGCTCCCGGGGTAGACCCACCGCTTGTCACCCGGCGAAAAAGCTCCGGGCAGAAACATGGAAAGGTCTCAGCAAGCGCAAAGCGCGGCAATACTCAGCTGCGAGGGAAAACAGCGGATCAGCGACGGGCCGCCAGCAGGCCAAGCCCCGCGCACCCCAGCAGCGAGGCGCTGACCCGGTTGAACATGCGCCGTGGCCCGGGCCGTTCGAACCAGCGCTGCAAATACGCGCCTAGCCCCGCATAGATGGCGATGGCCGCCCACTCCAGCAACAGGAACAGCACGCCCAGGCGCAGGAATTGTTCGCTGACCGGGGTAACGCTGCCCACGGTGACGAACTGCGGCAGGAACGCGGTGAAGATGAGTATTGCCTTCGGATTGCCCGCCGCCACCCAGAACTCCTGGCGCGCCAGCTTCCAGGTGCCGCGAGGCTGCTCGCCGGCCACCGCCGCCTCGCCGACCGGTGCCCGCCACAGCTGCCAGGCGATATAGAACAGGTAACCCGCGCCCAGCACCTTGATCGCCAGGAACAGGTACTCGCTGGTGTGCAGCACCACGGCCAGGCCCATCGCGGCCAGGGCGATCATGCCGCTGAAGGCGAGCAGGCGCCCGGCACCGGCCACACAGGCGGTGCGCAGGCCATAGCGGCTGGCATTGTGCAGGGACAGCAGGTTGTTGGGGCCCGGCGCCATGTTCAGGGCGAAACAGGCGGGGATGAACAGCAGCAGGCTCGACAGGTCCATTCTTGTTCTCCGGCAGGGACCGGCGCAGCGTCGCGCCTGGCGGGCAGGCCCGTCAAGCACAGTGGCGCGGCAAATGGCCGGAACAGCTGCCAGGCGCTAGACTGGCGCCCTCCGTACGTCTCAAGGCACCTCGCCATGACCCGCCCGAGCAGCGAAATCTGGTACGAACCGGCCATGCCGTACGTCGAGAGCCGGCGCGCCTGCCATAGCCGCGCCTGCTACAAGGCCCATAGCCACCCCAGCTTTTCCATCGGCGCAGTGGATGCCGGCAGCAGCCGCTTCACCGGCGCTGCCAGCGGTGAGGAGCGCTTGACGCCGGGTACCCTGGTGTTCGTGCCGGCGCAGCGGGTGCATGCCTGCAACCCGCAACCGGGACAGGCCTGGAGCTACCAGATGCTGCACCTGGATGCCGAGTGGCTGCGTAAGCTACGCCTCGAATCCGGCGTTGCCGCAGGCGAGCCCAGTGCCGTGGCCCGGGTCACTCGCTCGCAAGCGCTGTACCGGCAGTTCTGCGCGCTGAACAGGTTGCTGTTTTCACCGGCGGCAACCTTCGAGAAAGAGGCGGCGTTGGTGGCCTTCATCGGCGAACATGATTTCTCCATGCACCCAGCCTTGCTGCCGGCGCCACCTTTGCCGCCGTCGACACTGCGCGAACTGTTGGAGCACGCCCAGGAGCAGGACCTGGCCGAACTGAGCCTGGAGCGCCTGGCGCGCCAGGCCGGCATGGGGCGCTACCAGTTAATACGGGCGTTCAGCGTCGCTACCGGCATGACCCCTCACGCCTGCCTGCTCAACGCGCGGGTGAACAAGGCCCGGAGTCTGTTGCGCCAGGGGCAGGCGCTGGCGGAGGTGGCCTATAACCTGGGCTTTGCCGATCAGAGCCACTTCCAGCGGGTGTTCAAGGCGCATGTCGGGGTGACACCCGGGGCCTACCGGGCGGCACTGAAGCACTGACATCACCGCACAGCGGCCCCCTGCAATAATCTTCAATACTCCACCCATCACCAGCAACAGACTGCGGCTACCTCCACCAGGAAGCCCGCCCCCATGCAACTGTTCATGCTCGTCGCCACCGCCCACTTCCTCGCCCTGCTCTCCCCCGGCCCGGACTTTTTCCTGGTCGCCCGCACCTCGGCCAGCGCCGGCTGGCGGCTCGCCAGTGGCGCCTGTGCCGGGATCGCCCTGGCCAACGGCGTGTTCATCAGTGCGGCGTTTACCGGGGTATCCTTTTTGCGCGATGGCAGCCCCCTGTTCGTCACCCTCCAGCTGGCGGGCTGTGGCTACCTGCTCTACCTCGGCCAACTGTTCCTGCGCCATGCCGGGCAAGCCACCCTGACGCACGGCGAACCTGGCGCGGCATCGTCTGCGCGTGGCTGGCTGAACAGTTTGGGCATGGGCTTCGCCTCGGGCATCCTCAACCCGAAGAACGCACTGTTCTATGCAAGCCTGGCGAGCATGATCGCCAGCAGCGGCACCTGGGCCAAGCTGGGCTATGGCATCTGGATGTTCGGCATCGTCCTGGCCTGGGATCTGGGGATTGCCGTGGCCATAGGCAACCCGCGGGTGCTGCGCCGCTTCGCTCGCGCCCTGCCCTGGCTCGAGCGTGCCTCGGGCTTGATGTTGATCCTGCTGGCCGGCGCTGTTCTCACGCACCTGGCCTGGCACTGAGCGGCTCAAGGCCGTCCAGTTCTAGCAGGCTGAAGTGACCGCGGCTCCAGCCGCCGGTGTCCAGGTGCCAGACGTTGCCCAGCACCTTGATCTCCAGCACCGGTGTATGGCCGACCAGCAAGGCGCGCAGGCCCTTGACCGGGCGGCTGTCGCCCTCCTTGAGGCGCCGGCGCGACCACTGGCACAGCTCGCGCACCTGCAGGTCATCCCCGGCCAGCAGGCTCGCACACAGCTGGGGCCAGTCGTCGAATGGGCTGTCGGCATGCAGCAAGCCGACCGGTCCGCCCGCCGTGTCGACCTGCAAGGCGATCGGCAGGTGTTCGAACACCTCGACGAAACGCACCTGCTCGGCCTTTGGCAAATCGAGGAACCATCCGCCGCCGGCCGCCCGGTACATGTCCAGGTCGACCCGGCCACCGCGCAGGTGATTGACCGCCAGCGACTCGTGATTGCCCTGCACCGCATGGAACCAGGGCTCGGCCAGCCATTGCAGCGCCTGTGCGCTGCCCGGCCCGCGGTCGACCAGGTCACCGACGCTGAACAGCCGATCGACCACCGGATCGAAACCAACGGCCTCCAGACAGTCTCGCAGGCGCTCGAAATGCCCATGGATATCGCCCACGGCCAGGTCACGGCCACGGCTGTTGGCGGCGATCCGCTTGAACGCACTCATTGCATCATTCCTCTGCTTCTGCCCGGCACCGGCGTAAAATAGGCGGGTAAACCGCCCGAATCCGGAGGTGCATCATGCGAACCACCCTGGCCAGTTGCCTGCTGATGGTGCTGGCACTAGACAGCATGGCACAGGGCACCTCGACCGCGCAGGTCGAGGTGCGTTTCGACCACCCCGAGAAATTCCGCGATGCCAGCCTCGACAACCGGGCCTACACTCGCGGCGCCGACCCGCAGGTGATGAAAGCCCTCACCCAGCACCTGCAGAAACTCGGCCAGCGCTACCTGCAGCCTGGCCAGCAACTGGTCATCGACATCCGCGACATCGACCTGGCCGGCCAGTTCGAGCCCTGGCACAACCAGGCTTACGATGTGCGCTTCATGCGCGAAGTCACCTGGCCCAGCATTGACCTCGACTACATCCTGCAACAGCCCGGCCAGCCCGCGCTAAAGGCCCAGGAGCACCTGAGCGACAAGATGTACCTCAGCCGCCCCGGCCGGCTGGGCAACAACGACCGGCTGTATGCGGAGAAGGCCATGCTTGGCGACTGGTTCCGGCAGCGCTTCGCCCAGCCGCCCTCTTGAGTGTCACCCCGCCAGGCGGCGCAGGGCGATAGGCGCGATCAGCCGATGGAACGGCGCCACCGGCAGCATGTACAGGCGGCCCAGCCGATTGTGCGTGCGCACCACGGTGCTCACCAGCACCTCGCAACGGCCCGCGGCCGTCGGGCGTCGCATCAGGGCGATGTGCACGTCCAGGTGCTGGTCGCGGTCAACCAGCAGCACCTCATCCTCGGTATTGGCCACCAGGGTGAAAATCCCCACCCGCTCTCCGGGCTGGTAGCTGCCCGGGGCGCGGGCCGGGTCGATGGCGGTCAGGCGCCCCAGGTCCTTGAGGCCGAGCAGCGCGACCAGGCGGTTGCGCAGCACCATCAATGTGTCGATCCAGCCGGGCATGCTCGTCATCAGGCGCAGGAAGTGCGCCATGGCCGGCCGCCCGTCGTCCGCAATTTCAATTGCCCGACAATGGCGAAAACCCGCCTGCGCGGCATGCGTGGCGATCAGCGAGTCGGCGGGTATGGCGGCGGCGTGGGTCATTGCGTTTTCGTCCATGAAATCGACACATCGGTACTGGGAGGGAACGGCCGTCGATTGTATCCTCGACAGCCGACGACATGCCAAGGACGGATGCTTCATGAAGATCTGCGCAGTACAGCTGGCTTTGAGCAAAGGCGATCTGGCCGCCAACATCGCGCTCCATCTGCGCGCCATCGAACAGGCCGCGGCCCTGTGCGCCGAACTGCTGGTGTTCCCCGAACTGTCCTTGACCGGCTACGAACCAACGCTGGCCCGGCAACTGGCCATGCCCGCCGACTCGCCGCAACTGGCACCGCTGCAAGCCGCATGCGACCGCTTCGACGTGACGGCGGCGGTCGGCCTGCCCATGCCGACCATGGCCGGCGTACGCATCGGCATGCTGGTACTGCGCCCGAAGCTGGCGCCGCTAGTGTATGCCAAGCAGCGCCTGCATGACGACGAACTGGACTATTTCGTGCCCGGCAGCACCTCGCTGGTGTTCGCCGCCGGCAGCCACCAGGTGGCGCCGGCCATCTGCTATGAATCGATGTTCCTCGAGCACGCCGCGCACGCCCAGGCCCAGGGCGCCGACCTTTACCTGGTCAGCGTGGTCAAGACCGAGGAAGGTATCCGCGCAGGGGCGGCGCACTACCCGCAGGTTGCCCGGCAGCTGCGCATGCCGGTGATCATGAGCAACTGCGTCGGCCCCGCCGACAAGTACGTGGGGGCCGGGCAGTCGGCGGCCTGGGATGCCGAAGGCAACCTGCTGGCCTGCCTCGGTGATGCAGCACCAGGCCTTCTACTGCTCGATACGGCGACAGGCACTGCCCAGGCATGGCCGCTGGAGCTGTGCGCATGAAGTATGCGCTAGTGATCCTGGCCAGCTATGCCAGTGTCTGGTACGTGGTGGGCACCCTGATTCGCGGGCGCCTGGCCGATATCGCCGAAGGCCTGCGCCATCGCCCGGACGCCCCGCCTGCGGGGCAGTACCTGCGCGAAGTCCAAGCCCACGCCCGCCGCGCCCACCGCCACTACAGCCTGTTTGCCGGCACAATGCTGGCCCTGGTGTTGACGGTGTTTTGTGCCTGGCTCAGCTGACGCCTAGAAATCCAGCGCCAGGCTCTGGCGCCCCTCCAGTGCCAGCAGATACTGCTTGGCCGGCAAGCCACCGGCGAAACCGGTGAGGCTGCCCGAGGCCCCGATCACCCGGTGGCAGGGCGCGATGATCGAGATCGGGTTGCGGCCGTTGGCCGCGCCCACCGCCCGAACCGCATCGGGCTTGCCGATCTGCCGGGCGATCTGGCCGTAGCTGCGGGTCTCACCAAAGGGAATGGTCAACAGCGCCGCCCACACCTCACGCTGGAACGCGGTCCCGGCAAAGTCCAGGTCCAGCTCGAAGCGCAGGCGTTGCCCGGCGAAGTAATCGCCCAGCTGGCGGGCGGTCTCGCGCAGCACGCCGTGCTGGTCGTCGCGGTGCAGCTCGCCCAGGCGCACCCGGTTCTCCCGTTCCTGCTCCCACAGCACGGCGGCCAGCCGCTCGCCCCGCGCCACCAGGGTGAGGGTGCCGACAGGCGATTGCATGAGGGTGAAGGCACAAGACATGGCAGGCTCCGGCAGGATGACGATCGCTGCACTGTAACCATCGCGGCGCGGCCGCGCATCCGCTTTCTTGCCCGGCCATCGCCACTGGCTAGCCCGAGGCGCTACCTCGTACACTGAGGCGCCACTCGTTTTTCAAAGGACGGAAACACAGTGAACGACGCCTCGCCCGACATCATCATCGAACGCTTTGCCGAGCAGCACCTGCACGGTATCACCGCGCTCTACAACGAACCTGCGGTGTGCCGCCAGGTGCTGCAGATGCCCTACCAGGGCGTCGAAGTGTGGCGCGAGCGCCTGGCCGCCTATCATGACCGGCAGATCCGCCTGGTGGCGGTGCACCAAGGCCAGGTGATCGGCAATATCGGCCTGGACCAGAGCACGCGCATCCGCCAGGCGCACCTGGGCGAGCTGCTCATGGGCGTTGCCCAGGCCTGGCAAGGCAAGGGCGTCGGCTCGCGCCTGATGACGGCCATCCTCGACATTGCCGACAACTGGATGAATCTGCGCCGGGTCCAGCTGACCGTCTACGCCGACAACGAACCGGCACTGGCGCTGTATCGCAAGTTCGGCTTCGAGGTCGAAGGCCGGTTGCGCGACTACGGTGTACGCGATGGGGTGTTTGTCGACGCGCTGTGCATGGCGCGGCTGCGTCAGTCGTAGAACACCATGCCTTTCCGGGTGTTCGACGAGAGAGTTGCAGCGTTCTTGAGACCGAGCGCCGCCCGCGCGGCGCTCGATCTGATAGGCGCTGCAAGATTTGCGGCGGACACCGGAAGGCCCTCCTCCGGTATATAGTCATAACGCCCAAAGCCCTTGAAAGGGATGCGCATAAGGCCGAGATCAAGTAGGACAAGATCGTTTCGCGGGACGACGCAAACGGCAGCGCCCCGCGAAGCTGCGATCATACCCTCGAACACATCAGCGCGGCATCGAGCAGGCGCCCCTTGTCATACCAGGCATCGCGTTGATAGGCGGAGTATTGTTGCCGCCCTGGGGAGCCCTGGACCTTCACCAAACCGTCGGCCTTGTTCGGATCGGTGCTGGCGACAAACAGCTCGAGGGCGTCCTGGTTCTGCACGATAAAGGTCGTCGCGTTTGCAGGAAGCTCGGCCCTGACGCAGTTCAGGTAATCCGGCGGGGCTTTCGCGGTCACGCCGAAGGTGTTGTCGCTCCCGGCCCGGATATCGGGATCATGCGCGCAACCGGCCAGCAGCAGGCTGGCGGCCAATGCCATCATCAAGCGGTTCATACAGACTCCAACCACCCCAGCAGGATTTCCTGGACAGTCGCACAACTACCACCCTTTTTAATAGTCTGCTTACGATCTACAAGCCTAGCCCCAGGGTGACGGGCCCGGTATGCCGGTTCGCTATATCGCCTGGGTGGGCCGGTCGATCCGGTAGAGCACGTGCGGTCGCAACGAATTGCCTTCAGGCACCGTCACGTCGAGGAAGTCTTCCGTCGGCTCCGAACGCATCCCCAGCCTCTGCATCAATGCCCTGGACGGTGTGTTGATGCTGGAGGTGTAGCCGATGACCTGGCGCAACCCAAGGGTCGACCACGCGTAGGCCAGGCACGCACTGGCCGCTTCGAATGCATACCCTTGCCGCCAGTGGCTGCGCCCGAGGATCCAGCCGATTTCGACATGCGGGCCGCCCGGTATCTCGTCCCCGGTCGAGGACAAGCCAAGGCCGCCGACCAACGCGCCATCTGCCTTGCGCTCGAGCGCGACAAAGCCGAAACCGTGTGTTTGCAGGTGCCGATCGCACTCGGCAAGCATCGAGCGGGTTTCAGCGGGCGTCAGTACTGCGGGGTAGTAGTAGCGCCTGACTTCGGGGTCGGCGTTGACGAGGGCAAAGGCTTCGATGTCCCGCTCGGCCCAGGGGCGCAGGACAAGACGTGGCGTGTCGATGAACATGGGTTAGGCGCAACTCCCTTCTACCAGGCAGGACCGACATCGCCTTGCGATGCCTGCGAGGCATGGGAATCTAGCACATGCGCATGACCGCGGAACTCCGGCCCTCAATAGACCGGAGCCCGGACAGGTCAATCAATCGCGATCAAGCTTTGCCGAACACATAGAAGCTCAGGTTGGCCGAGCTCTTGCCCGCAGCGAACAAACCGCGCAGGTTGTTCATCGAAACGCTGCGAATGTTGAAGGTCTCCTGGGTGGAGTAGCTGTCATTGATGCTGACGTACTGCAGGTTCTTGTCGCTGCCACCGGAATAGTCCAGGCGAACCATGAAGGTGCCCGCGCCGGCGGTGGTCCTGAGGATGAAGGATTTGTACTGCTGGATCTGCGCTTCGACGAAGTTCGCGCCGGCCCGCTCACCTTCCTTGCCCTTCACATCGCAACGACCGCTGCTCAGGTAGGTATAGCCTGGGGGTACCTGAACATCGGCGGCCAGTTCTTCTTTGAAAGCCTGTTGCTGTGTCATGACTCATGCTCCTTATGAGTAGGATTTGCGTACAGCACTGGTGAGTCTACAAGCGCCAGGCAAGTCGGCACTGCTGGCGGACAAGCGGAGCACGCAAACGAGCACGTAAACACCCGAACGAATGCAATCCTCACAGATGCCTGATCTCTCGCCCAGACGAATTCCCGAGCACTCTGTGCCCGGCCCCGATTCTGGGGACGTGTCCTCAGGCGTGGGGGTCAGGCACTGGCCTGCAAGAATACGAAAACCGCCACCACATCCAAGGCCAGCACGGCGGCCACCACGAAGCTCATGAAATAGAGGTCATCCTGGAACATGTCTGCACTCCCGCCTGGTGGGTTTGCTTGACTCAAGCAACTCCCATTCCAGCCTGCCCGCTTCAGGACCATGTCCATTGGTCAGACGTGGTGGGTCTATCGCGCAAATAGGCGCTTACTGATCACTCACTCCGGCTCTACGCAAGGATGCCAATCGAGGTGTGCCCCGATGAGACGCATCCAGAAAATCATCCAGCAGCGCCGTCGGCAGCTGCATGTGCACCTGCCGCCCAGCGAATTGAAGGCGTTGAGCCGTGACGATGGGCCCGGTACGGCGAAAGCGGCATGGCTGCCGGAGAGGCGCCAGACCAAAACAAGAGATGCTAGGCTCCAGCGAACCTGGCCATCCAAGGTAGTGGAAATGAGCTTCGACTGGCACGCTGGACCTATCACCCGCACGACCCTGCTCGACAAGAACTACCGCAATACGCAGAAGGTCCGGCAGTTCCTGCTCGGTGAATGCGGCGCGGCGTTCAAGTTCGATCGGACCTTCATGGCCTGGATCAAGAGTGGAGCACCCTCCACCATGGGGGATGTCGCGGATGAATGGATGCGTACGCGCAGGTGACAGCCAGGCAGTTGATGCTGCCCGCCGATCACTCCGGGATGTCTTTCAGACGAAAAAGCCCGCCAGATGGCGGGCTCTCTGCCTGAGACGCGGGATCAGTTTGTCTGAATGCCTTTGATCAACTGAAGACGCATTGGGTCAGCCCGTGCGAGTAAATAGGTCAAATTTCGGAACTGGAAAAAGCCATCGAACTACTTGCTTTAATTATTTCATGGTCTTAACTGCGTAGCACAACAACCCCTACTGGAAAAAGGCATGATTTTTCTTACAGCCCCATGAGCTAACCTAACTACTAATCACAAGTAGCAGTGGCAAGTCTGCAAACTCCAAATAGGGAGCCGACTCATGGAATCTACAACCCAAAGGGACTTAAAATATGAAGCTCACGATCACCAATGGCGCAAGCACATCGATTGAAATTGCAGTGAGTGCATGGCGTAACGACGGCAATGACAGTTACTACTCGATAGCTCAAGGGGAATCTGATACCTGGGACCGCAGCGACGCAAGAGGGTACTTGATGGCGGTAAAAATGAAATCCCAGGTAAAAACCTACTACATATCCCAAACCAGCAAGATAGTTGTTGAAGACAACATTGTTAAAGACCACGGCCAAACCCTTAACCCGCTATACGCAGTAAACAACATGTAATACCAGCAGTAGTTGTCAACTGCAGAATGACTGGCATGCTGCACAGTGCCAGTCATTCTGCATGCCACTTTGCCCTGCGCATCCACGGTCGTCCGAATACAAGATGACCAGCGGGCCACCGGGCCTGAAAGGCTTACCGTGGTGAAGCCGCCAGTAAGCCGACCATCACTGAGCTCGGTGTATGTCGGGGGCGTGTAAGAGGTCAAACTCTACTACAGCCAGGTGATAGCCAAGCCTTGCATCATTTCCGTGATCTTTGTCGCGATACCTCGCACCTAGTCCAACGCCCCATTGAGCACCTCGTAGATTATGCCGGTGGTAATCGCAACGAGAATTAAGTCCGTTCCGACCTGTTGCCACTCATAACCATCGTAGCGCGGCAGATGACCCAGAAGTCTGCCATCGAGCTTTTTCGCGATGCCAGGAGGGAGCGGTTTTCCTCGTGCTAAATTCTTCTGGATGCCGGGCGGCAAGGCCGGCCCTGGACTCCAGTAGTTGTGGTAACTGCTCAGTACGTTTAGGACGCTGCCACGATCAATTCTTGGGCCGTCATCCCAGCCATTATGCCCTGAACTCTTTCCCTTCGCCCCGCCGCCCTCTGCCCCATGGCCTTGAATATTCTGCGAGTTACCCTTTCCGTGCCCCTGCCCTTTTCCATTGCCGGGATCAGCAGCGGCACTTATTGAGCCCGTAACAAGGGCAGCACTCGCGAGCAATGAGATCAAGGTTTTTGATTTGAGCATGTCCGTTCTCTCATAAAAAGGGAAACCCCCTCCAATGTAGACGACGTTGCCCTAAAAAGTTCATTCACCACCACGCCGCCACCAGCACGGAGGGCAAAGCCGCCTGATCCTCCGGCGCTGCGCGCCAGCACCTTCCCCTATTCAACGATAACGCCGACCCGGCGAGGATCCACCATGTTTCTGCACCGCCTGTGCAGCAAGACTATCCTAGGGTCTGTATGAAAAGTCTTGAGACGAAGGTCAGGCAAGGCGAAAACAGCCGAGGAAGCGGAGTTTACGGGTTGTAAATGAGCATTCCGAGGCTGTTTTCAACGCAGCATCACCGAGTATCAAGGCTTTTCATACAGAGCCTAAGCCGTTCAGGCGGCCGCGCCGCCGCCCGTGATGCAAGCGACACTCCGTCGCTACGAGGCCCTGCACCGTACCAAGGGGACCGCTGAGAGCCTGGCCAAGGCAGAGGTAAACGCCGAGCTGGCATCTCGCTTCGAGCGGACCATCGCCAAGACCTTGTGCGAGGTTGAGGAAAGGACGCAGACAGCAGGGATAGGTTCGTTTTGCTGAACCAGAGGGCTTGGCGCGCTGCAGTACGACAGGGAGTACGCCGAGCTGCGAAAGCCAGGGAAGAGATTAGCGGCCAAAACGCCCTACGTGTTTCCCCGTCAAAGGGAAGTGAGAACGTCAAACAGACGTCAGACGTGCACAAACAGCGGGTTCCGGTGCTGAATGAGCCGGGGATCAGAAGGAGGCCCCCATACAACTGTCGTCACACCTATGCGACAATATGCTTAATGTCTGGCCTCAACCCCGCATTTTATCGCCCAACAGCTGGGTCACAGCGTGCAAATGCTGCTGTCGACGTATGCGCGTTGGCTCAACTCAAGCTCCGACTGGAGCGAGCTGGAAAAGCTCAAGATTGGTATCAAATTGGTATCAGCCGAGAATCCAGCCGCGTAAGTTACTGATAGGTAAGCGCTTTGATCTCCACCGCTAATATCACCATGCAGTTCGGCTCCAAGCCCCTGTTCGAAAACGTCTCGGTCAAATTCAACAACGGCAACCGCTACGGCCTGATCGGCGCCAACGGTTGCGGCAAGTCGACCTTCATGAAGATCCTCGGTGGCGACCTGGAGCCGTCCGGCGGTCAGGTGATGCTCGAGCCCAACACCCGCCTGGGCAAGCTGCGCCAGGACCAGTTCGCCTACGAAGAGTTCGCCGTGATCGACACCGTGATCATGGGCCACGAGCAGCTGTGGAAGGTCAAGGCCGAGCGTGATCGCATCTACTCGCTGCCGGAAATGACCGAGGAAGACGGCATGGCCGTCGCCGAGCTGGAAACCGAGTTCGCCGAGATGGACGGCTACACCGCCGAATCCCGCGCCGGCGAGCTGCTGCTGGGCCTGGGCATTCCCCTGGAACAGCACTTCGGCCCGATGAGCGAAGTGGCGCCAGGCTGGAAACTGCGCGTGCTGCTGGCCCAGGCGCTGTTCTCCGACCCGGACGTGCTGCTGCTCGACGAACCGACCAACCACCTGGACATCAACACCATCCGCTGGCTGGAAACGATCCTCACGGCGCGCAACAGCACCATGATCATCATTTCCCACGACCGCCACTTCCTCAACAGCGTCTGCACCCACATGGCCGACCTGGACTACGGTGAGCTGCGCCTGTTCCCGGGCAACTACGACGAGTACATGACCGCGGCCACCCAGTCGCGCGAGCAACTGCTGTCGGACAACGCCAAGAAGAAAGCCCAGATCGCCGAGCTGCAGACCTTCGTCAGCCGCTTCTCGGCCAACGCCTCCAAGGCCAAGCAGGCCACCTCGCGCGCCAAGCAGATCGACAAGATCCAGCTGGCCGAGGTCAAGCCATCGAGCCGTGTCAGCCCGTTCATCCGCTTCGAGCAGACGAAAAAGCTGCACCGCCAGGCGGTGATCGTCGAGAAAATGGCCAAGGCCTTCGACGACAAGGTGCTGTTCAAGGACTTCAGCTTCACCATCGAAGCCGGCGAGCGCGTGGCGATAATCGGCCCCAACGGTATCGGCAAGACCACCCTGCTGCGCACCTTGGTCGGCGAAATGAAGCCGGACGCGGGCGCGGTGAAGTGGACCGACAGCGCCGAAGTGGGCTACTACGCCCAGGACCACGCCCACGATTTCGAGGACGACGTGACGCTGTTCGACTGGATGGGCCAGTGGACCAGCGGCGAGCAGGTGATCCGCGGCACCCTGGGCCGCATGCTGTTCTCCAACGACGAGATCCTCAAGTCGGTGAAGGTGATCTCCGGTGGTGAACAGGGCCGCATGCTGTTCGGCAAGCTGATCCTGCAAAAGCCCAACGTACTGGTGATGGACGAACCGACCAACCACCTGGACATGGAATCGATCGAGGCGCTGAACCTGGCGCTGGAAAACTACCCGGGCACCCTGCTGTTCGTCAGCCACGACCGTGAGTTCGTGTCGTCGCTGGCCACCCGCATCATCGAGCTGACGCCCGAAGGCGTGGTGGACTTCAGCGGCACCTATGACGACTACCTGCGCAGCCAGGGTGTAGTGGTCTGATCCAACGCTGAGTCATCTTCATCGCGGGGCAAGCCCGCTTCTGCAATGCCTTCGCGGCATTCGCAGGAGCGGGCTTGCCCCGCGCTGCGTTTAATTAGTTAGCCTGCTTCCTTTTCCCTCTCGCCGCAGCCATGATGGGCACAGCCCCACCGCCCGCCCGCGAACGAGCCCATGACAGCCCCTCACGCTTCCAGTGTCACCCTGCAGATCCTCTCGATCGTCTTCTACACCTTCATCGCCTTCCTCTGCATCGGCCTGCCGATCGCGGTGCTGCCTGGCCATGTGCACGATCAGCTGGGTTTCGGCGCGGTGATCGCTGGCCTGACCATCGGCCTGCAGTACCTGGCCACCCTGCTCAGCCGGCCTTTTGCCGGGCGGGTGGCAGACACACTGGGCGGCAAGCGCGCCATCCGCTATGGCCTGTACGGCATCGCCGGCTGCGGCGTACTGACCCTACTGTCGGCCTGGGCCCTCGCCCTGCCCTGGCTGAGCCTGGCGCTGCTGTTGGGCGGCAGGCTGCTGCTAGGCATCGCCCAGGGGCTGATCGGCGTTGCGACCCTGAGCTGGGGGATCGGCCAGGTGGGGCCGGAACATACCGCCCGGGTCATTTCCTGGAACGGCATCGCGTCCTATGGCGCCATCGCCATCGGCGCGCCGGCCGGCGTGCTGCTGGTGGACGGCCTGAGCTTCGCCGTGCTCGGGCCAGCGCTGCTGGGACTGGCGCTGCTGGCCCTGCTGGTGCTGCGCACGCGACCTGACGTGGTGGTGGTGCGGGGTGAGCGGTTGCCATTCTGGTCGGCGTTCGGGCGGGTGGCGCCCTGCGGCCTGGGGCTGACCCTGGCGTCGATCGGCTACGGCACCCTGACTACCTTCGTCACCTTGTACTACCTGGAACGCGGCTGGGTCGGCGCAGCCTGGTGCCTGAGCGCCTTCGGCCTGTGCTTCATCCTGTCGCGGCTGCTGTTCGTCAACGCGGTCAACCGCTTCGGCGGCTACAACGTGGCCATTGTCTGCATGGCCACCGAGGTCCTGGGCTTGACTATGCTATGGCTGGCGCCCTCGCCGCTGTGGGCGATGCTCGGTGCCGGGCTGACCGGCTTCGGCCTGTCGCTGGTATACCCGGCCCTGGGGGTCGAGGCGATCCGCCAGGTACCCAGCAGCAGCCGTGGCGCCGGGCTGGGCGCCTACGCGGTGTTCTTCGACCTTGCACTGGCCATCGCCGGCCCGGTGATGGGCGCGGTGGCAATACACCTGGGGTATGCCTCGATCTTCGCTGTCGCCGCTCTGCTCGCCCTGTCAGGGGTGGGCCTGACCCTGTTGCTGGCCCGCCGCGGCTGAACGTTCGGCGGGCTCCGGTGCACCCAGTGCCTGGCTGAAGAAGGCCGTGGTCTCGCTGCGCAGCGAGCGATGGATATGTCGACGGTCGACACCCTCGGCGTCCTTGCACAGGACCGGCATGCGCTGGTGTTGCTCTTCGTCGCAGGGGGCCATGAACACGAAATGCCCGGCACCGGTCAGCAGGCGGTAGTCAGGTGTTACCGGCAGCTTGCGCGCCAGGGCATCGGCGTTGTGCTCCAGGGCCAGTAATTGGTCATTGTCGCCGCTGTAGATCAGCGCCGGCACCTGCACGCCGGCCAGGGCGTGGCGACCGAACATCAGGCTCAGCGGCGCCATCAGCATGACCGCGCCCACCCTGGCGTCGGCGCGGGGCGCCAGTTCACTGTGGTCGGCGATCAGCACGCCATGGGTCTTGCAGGCGTCGGCGTCACCGGGGCGTTGCTCGCAGTAGCGGCGCAGGCGTTCGAGGTCGGGCCGCGCGCCAGAAAGGATCAGCGCGGTTTCGCCGCCAGCGGAATAGCCAATCACCCCGACCTTGCCATCATTCAGGTACGGCGCGAGCAGCCTGTCGTTTCGCGCCGCAGTGATCGCGGCGCTGATCTGCAGCGGCCGGCCATAAAGGTTGCTGAGGGTGCCCAGGCGGCTATGGTCGCGGTTGTTGTCCCCAGGATGGACCACCGCCACCACCACGAAGCCCTGCCGGGCCAGGCCGTTGGCCAGGTCATGCAGGGCCATCGGGCTGCCAGTGTTTCCATGGGAGATCACCAGCAGCGGGAACTGGCCCATGGCTACCGGTGCCTCTTCGGCAACGCGGGTCTGGTAGCCCTCGATGCGCACCGGGCGCGCTTCGCCGCTGGAGGGGTAGAACGCCAGGGCCTGCATGGGCTTGGCGTCCACCGGGTCGACCAGGGTCAGCCGGTGCAATCCGGCCACCCACGGCGCTGCATCGGCGCGGGCCAACAGGCCGCCCAGCAGTAATAGCGCCATCAGCTGGCGGGTTCGCTTCATCGCAGGGCGCTCCCAGGTTCAAGGCACTGCGCAGTACACGGGTATGGATGCCAGCATAGAACCCGGTGCGCTGGCGACACATGAAAACTGGATGAAAAAAGCCGGCTGGCGCACGAGGCGACAGCCGGCTTTCAGTCGATGGCATCGATCAGGCGGCAGCGAACAGCTCACCTGCAATCTGCGCCTGGGCGGCATCGATGGCCTTGGCGCGGTGCTCCGGGCCGTAGGCCAGGCCATGGGCGCGGACGATTTCCAGGTCGGTGATGCCGATGAAGCCGAGGAACACCTTGAGGAAGTCCTCATGGCCAACGCCGGTCGGCTGGCCCTGGTGCAGGCCACCGGCGGTGGACACCAGGATCACTTTCTTGTCACCGCACAGGCCTTCCGGGCCGGCTTCGGTGTAGCGGAAAGTCTGGCCGGCTACCGCCACGCGGTCGATCCAGGCCTTGAGCTGGGTCGGCACGGTGAAGTTGTACATCGGCGCACCAATCACCACCGCGTCGGCGGCGAGGAATTCTGCCAATGTTTCGGCGCTGAGGTTGGCTTCATGAGCCTGGGCGGCATCGCGCATTTCCTCGGGGGTACCGGCGGCCACCAGGGTAGCGGCGGAGAAGTGGCTGATGGCGTCGCTGGCCAGGTCGCGGTAAACCACTTCGATGCTCGGGTCGGCGGCCTTCCAGGCTTCGACCACTTCGCGGCTCAGTTGGCGGGAGGCGGAATTGTCGCCCAGGATGCTCGAATCGATATGCAACAGTTTCATGGGTCTCTCCTGTGAATGAAGACCGCGGCGGTGGGCGATCACGATGGAGAGAATCCTATCGGCACATCGAATAGCTGATAAGTCGGCAAAAACGCGTTAGTTTGTTCCACTGATGGAACAATGGGGCTGTCAAATGCAAGACCTTAACGTTTTCCTAGACGAACCACTTAACCCCCCGATTTTGATCAAAACCCTACCCTCTTCAACATCGAGCTCCAGTGCTTTGAGCGCGTAATGACATCGATCTCGAAGCCTACTCAGTGAGGTAGATAACGCAATAACCGCGATAATCGACCTAACTCACTGCTCCTGAACCTCTCTCAAAATCGCCCTACCCCAATTCCCTCCCTGCCGCTTATCCATCAATACTCTCCACCGCATTCAGAACAGCCAACCTACCTGCACGAGGCTTCTGACCCCGGGCTTTGTAAACCAAAGATCTGCGGCGCCGTATTTCGAGCTTTAGAGGATAAGCCTGCTGGAGCTGCAGCCGAACCATTGATCGCAGGGGCCGACCCCATGTATTGATGCTCACCATGCGAACCAGCTTCGCTTGCTGACTGTGGTCATAGCTGAGGGAATGGAGGCTGGGTCTCCGGAGCGGCTAGCCCTTCGCCTGCATCCTGCCCTTCTCATTTTCCACGCCGTGCTTACCTTTCGGGATGGCGACCATACGCCCATCCCTCCCCTGAAGGCCATGTCCACCTGGAGGTATGCCGACCATGCGCCCATCTCTCCCTTGAAGGCCGTGACCACCCTTGGGAATCGCAACCATCCTTCCATCTCGACCCTCAAGGCCATGGCCGCCCGGCCTGATCCCAACCATGCGTCCATCGCGCCCTTGGAGACCATGGCCACCTTTGGGGATAGCCACCATTCTCCCGTCGCGACCTTCCAGTCCATGGCATCCATCTGGGATCGTGACTTCTACTCCATCTCTTCCCTTGAGCTTCATCGTTCTTTCCTTCGTCAGGCTTCTCGTCTGGCTCGATAATGCCATGACGGCTAAGCGCGGTACAAAGGGGCCAGGAGCGCGCCCTGAGTACAGACTTAGCTCCCGGTGGGCCCTGACAGCCATTGGTGCAGCATTCGCCTCCAAGGCGTGAGTCTGATCTTCTCCGGAGATCTTTTTACAGGCGAGCAGTCCACCAGCTTGGTCAATGCTTACCCCGGGTGCGGAGGAAGTCTTTCACGGCCTTATTCGTCCGCTCCGCTTGTTCTTGCGCAGAGATCAGCCCCGCTTGCCAGTCCTCGTAATACTCTTCGAGCAATGCATCCAGGGCTTTCACAGACGCCTCAACGAACACCCCTTCTACTACCTTTTCCATCCGGGCCAATTCGTTGAACGCAAGATGAATGTAGCGATCCAGGCTCTCTGTAAGCTTGTGCCCTGACCACTGCTGAAGCACCCGTTTGATCACTTCAGAATTAGCAAGGGCCCGGCGCATCACATCAGTATTTTGAAGGTCGTACTGAATAATGAGCTCTTTAAATTTGTCCGTGATGAAACGATGACGAAACATATGAGGGTGAGAACGCACCTCAAGACCGGCAAGCTTTTTAAGGTCGCCAATTTCATTCGTCAGTGTATTTATGGACAGCGGCTGACAACTTTTTATACAAATAAAAAGAAAGCCATGATCATCAAATTTTTTCTTATGCCTAGCACACCAATCGTCAACCATAGGTATCCGAAAGTCTGTTATGTAGTCGACCCAGGACTTAAGAACTACGTGCGGCACAGGCACAAATCGATACTCATTATGCCCTTTAGCGGACGGCACACGCAGTAATGGATGACTCAAACCTGATCGGTATGCCTCCATGATATCCGGCACAGTGATGCGAGCGGCCTCTATGCGCCTGCACCCAGTATTTATCAGCACCGAAATAATTACCTTGGATCTCGCGCCTTTCTTTAATGGCTGCTTCCTGGCAGCGACCCTCAACGCTTTTATTGAACTGTCAGTAACAGGCTCTCTGCGCCCGTCTTCTGAGGAAACAGGAAAAGAGTGATGATACCAAGCGATTCGACGACAGGTCGATTTGTGCTTACTTCGCATGGCGGCATCTACTTTAACTCCACGAATGACTCCGCCAAGTGCCACAAAATCCGGCAAGTCAAAAAATTCACCGCAGTAAGATAAGAAATCTAAGCAGCGCGAGCCAATAGATCGTACCATACTGGGTTGACGAGCTAATTCACCGTCCTCATCGACATCTGCGCTTAATCCCTTTATAAACATCGTAAAATAAGTATCAGTCAGCCGCAGGAAACTAAGTCGGTTTTTCTCTACAAACCTAATCAAATGGCTGAGCAGCATGCAATCTTGCCTGAGCGAGCCACCTTTATTGGCCAGGGACTTTTTCTCATTGACCCACATATGTAGAATGTACGAGTTTACCTCAAAGCAATATTGTCCGTTAGTCCAATAAAAACATGGAATGCCCTCAGCGTCCTCCCCTATATCGGCGTCATAAGTCAATCCGGCGTTCAGCTTGGCTCCGGGAGGAAGTGGGCGATGCAACTGTGAGTCAGTCATTTATTTCCTCCTTTTCTGCAGCATCTGATTGATTCTGCTTATTTCAAGTTCGTAATAGGCTTTCCTATCAATCAAGTTCAGATCAACCAAGTGATTGCAGAGACTTTTCATTTCGCTGATCACAAGACTCAATTGCTGCAAATCTCGATCTTGAGACGCTATAATTTTTTGAAGGCTAGCCTTCTTCTCCTGCAAATCCCTGCGAGAGTTAGCGACACGTGGCCTAGGACGTCGACTGAGGGCTTTTTCGGCCTTAATCCTTAAGGCTTCAACCCCTGTAAAGCCCTCCCCTAGAGTGCAAGCCAGTGCCTTGAAAGTATTAAGGCTACATCCGACAATACCTCGTTCCTCGTTGCAATATGCAGCCAGTTTCACTTGAGTTTTGACAGCTTCCCGCAGAGGGTCATCTTGTGAAAATTCGGAAGGTATATTTGCTGCTTGGGTCAGCAGTTCAATTAGCTGAACAACTGAGGCTTTGGTGGCCCTACGCTTGCCATCCATCAATGATTTACCCTCACCATCAGATGGATATCGGCCTGCACACCATTGCTGGTCATCAGGCATGCACGTGTAGGAACAAGGTCAATCAGTTTCGAAGCTACAAGATGCTTAAGGTTTGAGTAAATTTCGGAATCAGATAACTTGGCCAACTCCTCGGCACTGGGTGCATCCTCACATGCAGCAGCTTTCTCCAAAATCATGCGCAATTCAGGGATGGTCTTAATACTCAGATCGTGAAGCTCATGCATCTTACACAATGCATACTTGACAGTGTTAAGGTGTTCAATACTCGAATCCTTAGCTAGCACGGCTTTCGCAAGGGCTTCCGTCTTCACACTTTGAAGCATAGCACCTGGCGTAATCTCCACTATATATGTGTAAAGATGCTGAATATCACTGTGCCCCAAAAATGCACGGAGAGCATCGAGGTCTTTGAAGCCAGCAGCCGCAAAGAAAGCCATAGCAAAGAAGCGCCTCAACTGATGCTGCCTGACATAGAAGCGTGCTACTTGCCCGCTTTCCAATACGACCGTGGGTGTTTGAGTGAAATCACAAATAGTACTCAAACAAGCATTGTAAGTTGTGGGGCACATCTGCCTAAAGCTTAAGTTATCAGGCCGAATAAAAATAAGTAGCGGAGTATTTTTTGGAATCAAATCCAGCCGAACACAATCCTGATGCACCTCCTTAAGTGCCCACAACAACTTCGCTACCAACCTAGGAATGGGTACAGTCAGAAACTCCTTTGTATGACGATCACCTGTTTTTCCGGCCATGAAGCCGATTTCGTACTGTACGCATTTGTTTTCGGGAAGGTTAGGATTTTTGTTTGGCTTTAAACAATTGCCCTCCATCATTCCCAGCAACTCCCTTTGCCTTCTTGCAGTTAGCGCGCCGAGTATGATTAAATACGCCCCCATCAGAGTTACAAATGAGTCATGCAGGCTTTTATCAGACCTGAAATAATCATAGTACTCCTCATCTCTCTCTGAGAACGGCGTAAGCCAACACTCGTACTTATTAGCATTCGACATCATTCCGCGCCGAATTTTGTCATTACAAGCTGATCGATGATTCGCCTTGACATATCTGCCATGCACCTTATTATCAATGGCGCGAGCAATAACATTCCAGAATATTGCCCTCGCATTGTTTCTAATATACACGTGCGAGTCGCGAATCAACTTATATACAACCTCTCCTGGCAAGGAGCGAAAATTCCCCTCAACCTTTTTGGGAATCCTTTTATATACCGAGCGGTAAGTTAATTTGGTTAGCATCTTTAGATTAAAATTCATTCCGGGCACCAACTGTTGCGCCAAGCCCATTAGTCGCACAGCGTTAAAATGCCTACTCAGCATTTTTCTGGAAACCGGAACTGTGCTCTCGTTACGAACAGGGACAGGCGGAAACTCGGTCTTCCACGTAAAACCTTCATTTAATTCAGGAAAGGTCTTCGGCACCAGGCTTTTACCAGCTAGCGTATTTCTGTACAATATTTGTGTAAAGGTGGCTGAATTGTACTGCTTTATCCCAAGCACGGTTTTGTACAAGGCATTATCATAAATATAAGCACGCGCGCGCAATAACTCGTCATCATCTAAATCTAGTTCGCGCTCCCACTCCGGGGAAATCTCATCTAAGAAGGGAAAACTTTCAGCTATCAACTCAATATCACTATGCATGATACCTGCAGACACTTTCCTGAGAAGTACTGCAAGCCTGGTTGGATAACTGTAAAGGTAGGTGGATGCGGGATATTTCGTACGGTTTATCAGGTAGTCCGTAAAGTCTACCTTCCTCATCAAGTTAAGCCCCAGCTTCGATAGCTGAAATCGTTCACCATTCATCAGTATGTGATCGACAAATTTAAGGCCGCATTTAAATATTTCGGCCTCCGTTTCACCTTGCCGCCTTTGGTTATTGTTGTACCTGGGATGCAACTGCACAACCAAGAAGGCCTTGAACCCCCTCAGCAGCTGAGCATTGGCAGCCTCCGTAAGCAAACTACCATCTTCTAAGCTTACGTTAAAATCCACAGACATTCTTACATAATTGCCTTCGCTTCCGAAGCGGCATTCCCACACATTGGATTCGAATGACGTACCTTCAACCAGCCAACTGGGGAAATCCATGTCCAGATCGCCAAATCCTCCTTGATCTCTTAACTGCTTAAGATACAGCCTTCGTTCGTAATAGCGCATAGAGCCAAGATCGGCTTGAGCTTCTTCAAGAACACCGTCATTTTTATAATCCTTGGCTTCTTCAGAATCTTTCATGCTTCCTCCAAATACTCCAAACCAATCCATCGGTAAATATTTGCTACGAGAGGAATTGATAGTTCTATGCTGGACAAGATGGTGGCAACCTGATCAGAAATAATTTCCAGTTCACCTGTTTTGTAAAGCTCCACAGCATGCCGTGTGAACGCCGCGTGTAGCTGCCATGATTCAAGCTGCTGGGGCACCTCACGCCCTGCGTTCTGCAGTTGAACTATTACGTGATCAATGCAGATCATAAAAGTCGATATACCGTAATCTACCGGCAGGACGCCTTCAGCCTGTGTTTGGGAGGGATTGCGCTGATCTGCAGGAAGCCAGTTCTCCAAGGTAAGTTGAGGGGGCAATGGTTTCAATTTATGAAGGCGAATAAACTCGTTCATCTCATCGAGTGAGTTCACGTCCATTACTTCCATCAAGTATTGAGTCCCTTGGAATGCCTCAAGAATCATCCCATTCTGGAAGAGCCGGATCCATCTCCCGAGATAGAACTTACGTATCGCTTTTGGCAAATACTTATCAATGAGCTTGACGTTATAATCTGCATGCCCCAAAGCCTCTGACATGGCTTGCACGCTGTTTGTTTGAAAATAAACGATTACGGCTGCGGTGACCCTTACTCTTTTCAAGGAAATCCGTTTAAGCATCACTGACCCTTGATCACCAAATTGATCCAAAATACGCATGGCCAGCAATGATTGCGCATTTCCTTGAACAGCCATTCCTCTGATTGTTGGAATCTTTTTAGGCCGTGTTATACCTGTTGCAGTACTCAGAAAAGTGTAGTGGTGAGCTGGGTCGTTCTCGCGCTTCAAATACTCCCGTGCTTCAGCAGTCAGCTCATATATTTCAGGAAACAACTCTCGTGCCTTGGGTGTTGACCTAACCACCTGACGCGCTAGTTTCGCTCCTCTCCTGGGCTTTGAACTCACAGCGCTGTTGAGTTCATCATCAAACCCAAATTTCTGTCCGAATTTATCTGTGATACGATGGTTATTCAACCACGAGCCCGTAATGCTAGGGCATTCAAGAATTAGAAGATAAATAAAGGGTAGCAACGTCGTGCTATCCAGCAGGCCTAGCGCATTTCTCACATAGGTTTTACTTGCACCAAAGTAATTTTCAAATTCCCGATCATCGTTAGTAAAATAGGGTCGCTGCGCCCATTTCCTGCAAAGAATAATGTACGACTGCTCTTCCTTACTGTAAGTATCAGAAAAACCAGGCGAGTCTACGTCAACCTTGCTCGCTTCGATCCGGCGCCTGTGGTTGGCAGCGTGGCTTCTCTAGCTTCCTCACAAGCAGCTCTCAGCTTCGTAGCATCATTATTTATTTGATGATATAACTTCTGTGCAGCGCCCTCATCTTCAATATGTAAAGGAATAGCAGTAATAGCACTGACAATTCCTTTGTCTTCTCCTTGAGATTGAAACGGATTATTCCCTGCCAGCTCCACACGTTCATGAAACGTGAAGTCAAATAACTTCTCCGGCAAGAAGCCATGCGTAATAAAAACCTCTTCAACAACTAGCATCATTGCACGCCAGTCACTCAAGAAAACCTTCGACTTAAATCCTTGTTCTAGCCAGCGATCATATTCGATGTTAAAAGTCGTGGAAAAAAATTCGTGCATTTCTAAAGGATTTTCAAGGAGGCGCAATTCTTCGGCATTCCAGAAGTGCTCAGTTACAATCCTCATTAATATCGAGATGCTTCTATTTTTTGAGATCCCAGTAGTTCTCGGGAATTTTTGTATGTAGTCTCTACATCTCCGATATATCTTCTCGCACAAGCCCTCACCATATTGATGGTGCACTACCACCAGATTTATAAATATAGGCTTGTCATCGTGATATTTTACCCACCAGCCCTTATAGTATTTAAGCTTGATGTAATTTTTTGGCACCCTGGAATATGCAAGTCGACATTCCTTCTCTTTTTTCGCACCACAAGTATCACGAAATTTATCAACATTAATGCCCAGCAGGTGTGCAACATGCCTGACCTTAGTCAATAGCAACCAGGCATGTGTATAAACAACATCGGTCTCCACCAATAGAAAGCCCCAAAATTTAGACATTATTAGCTCGTCATCTAAATTTTCTCGCTTCAAATTAGTAACGACCATAAACATATCAAACAACCTTAACCCTTGATCCAAGGTGGTTCTGACTTTAGGGTCAGGAAAGAAATTGCGAGCCTGCGCCAACTCGCTTGCTGAAAAATTAACACTTGGGAAATATGAATAGGCGGCTGTGTTTATCATGGCTACTAACATTAATTCTTTATATTACACCTAACATCTATTACCCGGGATGGCAACTATTTTTTACCTTGCATATATATTATCCAGAACCATAAAGGCCAGCGATCTAACTTTGAGAAATATTGATTATCCGTTCACGCCTAGGCATCTGCTAATGCATGTTTTTTATGGCGCTGATTAAGCACCTGCTACGGTAGACTCAACCACAGGTGATGGGTTTTGCCCAATTTGGGCAAAACGCAACGAGAGGGTTAGCTGCTGGATTCAGAGCAGAGCCAGCACTAGCCTAACCTATTGATATATATAGATATTATTTCTTCACAATTCTCTAGGCTGGCTCTGTTAGCACACTCGATCGAGCTGCAGTGCCCTGGCTGCCCCCGTCGCAAAAGGGGTTGGGCAAGAAAGACGCTCAACTTAACGAAAATCAAAGATTGACAACTTTGCGCACCAGCACTTAGATAAGTAATCGTTTCTTACTGAATTCTCCCTAACGGCAGTTCACAAGCTTTTTTGGAGTCAAGATGGCTACAAAACCTTCCAACCGTGACAAATCCCAGGCTGGCACTCTTGTAGTACGGGCCTTAACTACTGACGAGTTAAATCAAATCGCAATTGCAGCGCGCTACTCTGGCAAGAAAATGGAGATGGCACTGCACGAACTGCTTTCATTAGGACTTCGAGCGCAAGATGTTTCTGGAGCAAAACACGGAGTAGGTAACACCGTATTTCTGGCTGCACCCAAATCTTCTCGTCGAGAGAGTCACTCCCCTACACAATCTGTAGTTTTGCGGAGCGTGGAATTTTCGAACGCTATTCCGGGCGAATTCCTTTTCCCAAGTCGCACCGGGCCTGGGCCTTTGCACAGGGTGAAAATTGCTCGAATATTCCACCAGTGGGTACTTCGTGCTGGCCTCGGGGAGCAGGGTGTTACGTTGCATGCGTACAGACGGTCAGTGATGACTCAGAAACTGATGGAGGCCGCATCCTCACTACCTGGATAAATGCGGAGATCTACAGCCTCAAAGCAGGACAAACCGTATCAAGCAGATGCGTCTACTACTCTTAAAGGGATGGTCGTAGGCGTCGGTTGCTGAGCCGCCACGTGCTTCGGCTCAATGGCTTCCTTGCTCGATTGGTTGACGACTATCAGTCGACCATTGCTGATCCGGCTCAGCGACACGGGCTGCCTTTGGGCTCGGTTCAGTGACAGTCGCTCACCAGAGCTCTGCCGCGTCGAATTAGGCCATCATGGTCTCGAACTCCTCGTTGGTGAGGATCGAGGGAGTGTTGTGTGGCTCGTATGTGAATTCCCAGAGGCAGGGCTGTCTTACCCTCGGATATTGAAGCGAGTCCCAAGTGGCCGGCGACCCCCGGCGCAAAGACCATGCAAACTTGCGTCGTTGAATACAGCGAAGCTCCAATTTGAGTGGGAGCCAGACACTTGTATTGTCGTGAGTGGCAAGAAAGAGGTTATGCCTAGGCCCTATACGTAAAGAGATGTCGCAAACACCGCATGGAACAAGCCAGAGAGACCATGGCGGCATAGCTTTTCGCGAGCTTGTCGAAGCGTGTCACGATGCGGCGGTTCTCATCGAACAACTGGTACTCCAAATCCCGGGGCGATACCTTGTCCAGCGCTTGACACATCCTGATGGAGTGGCTTTGCGAACCGCTCCCTCGCGTACCGCTTTTCCTCAGCGCCCACTGCAATGTCTCCAAGCAAATAGGAATCAGGGTGCCCGTCGATGGGCGATGTGGCAATAGCGATGAGCCACTACTTCTTGTCTGCCCTGGGGACTCGTATGCACTGTCCCCACCGTCTTGATAGCGTTGCTCCACTGTCGTATAACCATCACGCTCAAAGGCCAGTCACATTTGGTTTCACCGCATGCGGACGAAGGTCGCCGGGCAGGAAGGCCTCAGGTTAAACAGGGCCGCAAACCTCGCAGCTACAACCGACTTAAACATAGGGAAATACGATGCGCACAAAAGTGGCTGCCATTTTGATGGCTGGTTTATTGATGGCTGGCTGCAGCGATCCAAAGCAGGCGATGCTTCCAGCGGACATGGCCAAATGGTCAGAAGACCAGGGGCTCAAGGATGCTGTGTCCAAGCTGTCCGATGACGAAAAGAAGCTCTTCATTGGGTATGCAACACGCCTCGCGGTAGCAAGTGCGTTTGGGGGCAATAAAACCGTGACCGAGATGACGGTCAATGATGCTCTGAAGTCCCAGCAAGCCTGGTTGGACGAGAAGGCAGCTGAGCAAGAAAAGCAGAAGCTCCTGGCCGAGCAGATCAAGCAACAGCAGCTCGCGGCCCTCAAGGAAATGAACGCCACCCTCACTGCCTCTTTGGTTGAGCTCAAGCTCAATCCCAAGGACTACGAGCGACGCAAATACTCGGAGTACTTCACCATCAGTGTGGCCTTCAAGAACAATACAGCTGAGGCCCTGGCTGGCGTGAAGGGCACGGTTGTGCTGAAGGACATGTTCGGCGATGTCATCAAACGCATCCGGCTGGCTGATGACGCCCAGATCGACGCAGGACAGAACTACATCTATCAAGGCACCATGGACTTCAACCAATTCGAAGCCTCGGACACCAAGCTCGCATCGTCGAACACAGCGAAACTGCAGTTTGAGTGGGAACCAGACACGTACATTTTCGTTAACGGCAAGAAGCAGGTCATGCCCAACTGAGACCATGAGCCTATCGCTTGGACAGGCAGAGGTAACAGGGCGATGGAAATGATCCTATCGCCCTGTATGTATCAACCCCACAAGCTGTTTTCAGCCCATTCGACTCGTTACAGACACTCACCGCCAATATTGTGCAGCCGCCAGCGCCTGAGATTCTCCCCCTTCTCTTCGCAGATTCTCTGCAGCTCAGCAGCCTCAAGGTCAGTGTCAGAAGCGAAGGCAAAGTGATGGGCCGCCCGGTCATACTGGTTCTTGCCCATGAACAGATAGCCGAGCTTCAGGTGGGCCAGAATCGCCTGGGCGGGCGAAGCATTTTCAGAACTGTACACCCGCTCATACCACCGTAATGCCTCTTCAGGATCCGGCTCGATTTCCATCTCAGAGGCCCCCTCGCCCGCGAGCAAGCTCGCGAGCTTGAGCTGCGTTTCGATATCGCCTTCGACCGCTGCCCCCCGGTAGAGCGACATCACCATACGCTTCGTATAAGAGGATTGGTCGTAAGCCAAATAAATTTCAGCCAAGGCCGTTGCAGCGCCCTCGCACCTCATTTCGACGCACTCCTTCAACATCTCAACAAGACGCTCATGTCTCGGTAGCTCCCCTGGATCACTCAACCAAAGCCGAGCGATCGCGACCCACGCAGGTGGGTAATTTCCCATTGTGGCTTCTGCGTAATGATCGAATGCGACTCGGACGCTTTTCAGCTGCCCTCCAACACCACGCTCCGCGAACTGCCCAAGTTGGTATTCGCACGCACTGCATCCCTTTGCCATACCTTGTTGGTAGGCCGCAGCCGCTTGTTCGACCTGCTCTTTACTCAAATAGTGATCACCCAAAAAGCAGTACGCTGCGACATTTCCTAAGTCGGCAGCCATCATTGCGCCCTCCATGCTTCCGGTACCTGTAATCAGACTGAGCTTCGATATGAGTATCAGCGCTGCCGACGAGCCATCTGAATATGCCGCGCCTAGGCTCTCCCAGATGTCTCCGCTAAGGGCGTCGAGGGATTCAACAAACTGCCCCTGATTTATCAAAGCTTCGAGCGGCAGGAAGCGCCCACGTAAAGCTTCGATACGGTTCGCCAGACTTCGAAGGCAATCCCTCTCAATGGAGCGCCAGCTCCTTCCAAATTTGGACTGACAATAATCATCTAAATTGGCCGGGTTTGGGCATGCCTGACTCACCATCCTGCCGTCCGGAAGCTTCAGCCGGCCTTGAAGGGGGGGCTCGGTATTCATCGGGTGGAAAGCGATGGGGGAAACGGGTGGTAGGTCTGGCTTCATGGGCTACTCCAGACAATAGAAAACGAATTCCCCGCCGAACGGGGCAATGGTTTGTCATATTGTCTGGCCGTTTCCAGCTCACGGCGGAACGCCTGCAGCAGGCGTCTGACATCAGATTAGAAGACAGACGAGACGTGTCAAGACGCTCGTGTGTTACGGGGCCACAAATTGACTTCGCCGCAGCAAAGCCTCATTTCGTCGCCCCCATGGGTACTCTTCGGCCCCACACCCGTGCCAATTAGGTCACCCAAGATAAACAACAAACAATGCGCAAAGCGCATCCCAACCAACCAGCTCCCCACCTACCCAAATTATTTGAGCCCTACTTAATCAAAATCTTAATGGGCGACTCGTTAAAATCCGTGTAGTACCCACGATCCAAAAGACGTTTATTTCTCTGAAAATCTAAGTTCTGCCGCTTTTGCTCCCTCGTGCTTTCTGCAATGAACAGGGATTTATTAGACCAAAAATTCAAACATGAAATTTTATTTTTCTTTTTATTGCTCAGCGGTCTGAACATCGAGTGCTGATAAGGAATAAACCCATCTCCACAGTAAGAAAGCCACGCGACGTCGAGCTCAGTTTTCTTGATGTATTCACCAGATATTGCAATATTTTCCGTTGAGCTTATAGCACCCCACGTTGGATCCTCATGACCCTGAGAAACCTTCACCGAGTCATAAACAACGCCATGGAATCCTTGAAACCTTAGCAGTTCATCACTGACTTTATTTATGACAGGATAGAACTTCTTATCCGGGGACATCAATAGCTCATAAACCATGTCTGTAAACTCGTTCACGCCAGGAACGACACGGAAGAAGCGCATCTCTACAGACAACTTTAAGTAGCCAAGAAGGAAATACTCCCCTACTTTTACGTCACACTCAGCAATCGCCACAAACGGATGTTGAGCCACGTATAATACTCGACGATTTGCCTCATTGAATCGTCCTTGCGGGATTTCTACCTTGTGAGACTTAGGCGGATAAAAGTCGCCAATCGCTATTTCACCCGAAACAAACTTACTCGCTTGATCTACCGACAATCGTCGAACCCGGGAGAAGCTAGAACCCTTTCTAAAAATTTGGCTCTGCAACTGATAAGCCGCGCCGTCAAAGCTATCCTGGGTCGAATTTGGAAATAGCTTGGAGCGGAACATCCGGTAATAACCATCCACACCAATATCATCATCGAATTTTTTAAAAATCCCTTCGACACTCATGACTAACGACTCTCAGTATGCCATTCGAATTTAAGAAACCCTAACTTTCCGGAGAACATTCCGACTTTGTTAAGAGTGGCCTGCCCCCGAATTCTACTCGACCACGGCCAGTAACCGCACGTTTTTTTTCGAGCAATGGCATGCTCAAACCCCCTCTCGAACATCAATCCATTTGGATGCCTAAGTAACAAATTGCCGCTCAATTGAATTACTAACTCTTCCATGACGGCGCCAGACTCTACATCCACATAATTGCGCCGCAGTTATAGACTTTGGGGATTTCGAGCCACGCAAGGACGGCGCGCCAACCCCGTCTATCGAAGAAGGAAGACCTTCAGCCTTGCATCAGCACCTCGGCATATAATCCGTCACATCGACATTTTTGCTAAAACCACAACGTCACTTCGTTCAACCAAAGGCGGTAGGCCGCAGATGTTGCAGTAATCAACTGGCTCCGCTCTCCGAGGGACTGAAAAGTACCTAGGCCTGACTTCTATATCGAGCGAAGGCTGTATGAAATACTCAGCATTCCTCCATTGAGGTTACGTAAATCAAGGGTGCGCCGATGACCTGCTCGCCCCTCACGCAAACCCGATCCTCACAAATCCCCCTCCGTTGCCACGGAAAAGATTCTGCCCCACCATTGATTCGATTGATGGCAAATTGATAGCCTGCCAGCTCGCCTGCCTGGTAGTGCTTCACCCCAGTTCCGAGCACGCTCCAGGAAGGATAGGCACACCTTGAAGGAACATCTGCAACTCGGTTGAGTTGCAAGGAGCGCGTCCATGGATAGAAACGTCGCTGTCATCAACGCCACGCAGCTGGCACTGGTCAACCCGAGCCTCCGGGATCCTGTCGAGTACCGCAAAAGTGGCTTGAGCCTGAACCACATCGTTGGCTGCCCCCTGGACTGCAGCTACTGCGTGAGGCACCTTTTCGGTAACTTCGAGCAGCGCACGCCCCAGGCCTTGATGACCGACGAAGAAGCCTTCAGGCAGTTTGTTTCGCATCGCTTCTTCCAGCCTCATATCACGCCGATTCAGCTTTTCAACCGGGCAACCGATCCGATGCTTCCGGACGTGAAAGGCCATACCCATAACCTGCTGCAACTGCTCGATGAGGCAGGGTTTACCAACAACGTGCTTGTGATCACTCGCTGGCGGGTGACGCCCGAGGATTGCGAACGCTTCAACGCCCTGACGAACATCAAGCTGACGGTGTTGGTGACTTACTCAGGCATCGAAGACCCTAAGATCGAGCCCATCAAATCGTCGATCGCAGCCAATAGCCTGCGAACCCTGTTCAAGCATGCACAGCGTTACCGGACGTTGCTCTACTGGCGACCAATTGTCCCTGGGCTCAACGATTCCGAAGAGCACATCGCTCGCGCCGCGCAGCTCGCAAAACACGCGCACGCAACGGTGTTCAGCGGGCTGTTTTATCGACAAGAGATTGCCCAGTACTACCAAAGCCAGGGTATTCCCGAGCCTTACACCTCAACCGCTAGACGTAAGCTGCTGCCGCTGGAGGAGGAGCAACGATTGCTGAGCATGTATCAAGCGCACGCTCCAGGCACCCCGATCTTCCGCAAGACCTCATGTGGGGTGGCCTATGCTCACCAGCAGCCCGACTACAACGGCCATTTCGGCATCACCGAGTTATGTGACACCTGCCCTTCCGCTCAATACACCACATGCCAGGCTGCTTGGAAGAAGCCCGATGAGGCGCTTCTCAGCAGCCTATGCCAGCGGCTGGGCGCTGAGGGTGAACCGGTGGTAACAGAACGCTCCATCATCGTTCGCGGCCTGGATGAACAGCGCCGGTACTTCATGCAGCACACGCTTGGGTACCAGGTGCACGATGCCGACAAGCCACATCACTATGATCGCCATGGACGCGCGGAAGCGCAGAGGAATATCTGATGACTGATACGGAGTTTCAGTGGCCCTCCGAGCCCATCGTAATCGTCGACGTTGAGGGTAATGGCCATACACCGCCTGACCTCGTGGAGCTGGCTATCGCCTCGTTCCCTGTCGTCGAGGGTGATGAGCCTTCGAGCTGGCTCATCAAGCCGCCAAACCCCATCACCTGGCAAGCCAAGCGTGTGCACGGCATCGGCAACACAAAAGTGAAGAGCTCACCTGTTTGGGAAGAGCTGCGGGACAATGTCGAACAACAACTTCAGGGCAAATGGTTCGTCGCGCACAACGCGTCAGTCGACTACGGAGTGATGAAGCGCCATCTTCCCGACTGGGCCCCGATTGGAGTGATAGACACCCTGAAGCTATCACGCCATGTGTACCCAGATGCTCAAAGCCACAGCCTCTCTGCGCTGCTGGCTCTGACTGGCCTGGACGCTGAAGTTTCGGGCGAGTTGCATCGCGCCGGGGAGGACGCCCGAGTAACCGCCCTCCTCCTGGGCAGATTGATTCAGGACTCCCTCCTCAATAGCTGGCCAGAAGTCTGCAAGATCGCTCAGCTCAAGATTCAGACCGTGGACAAAACACCCGCTCCTGAACAGGGAAGCTTGTGGTGAGTTCGGTCGTAATCGGGGTTGCCGGCACGCACTCAACCGGCAAATCCACCTTCTGTGCCGACTTGAGGAAGGTACTTGAGGTGAAGGGGATCCGCGTCGAAGCCATCCCCTCCTTCGGGGCACTTGCCGTTGAGCAAGGCATTCCTCTGCTCACCCAGCACACATACGACTCCACGATGTGGTTCATCGACCGGACGCTTGAGGCGGAGCACGCTGCCTGCGTCAACGCTGATGTTGTGCTGGTTGATCGCCCTGTCATGGATGCAGTGGCGTACTGGAACGCTGCCGTTGAGTACCGAGGCTGCGATTTGGCTGCGCATGAAGTCGAGGCCATTGGGGCCGTAATGATGAATTACAGCCCCAACTACACGACCGTTCTTGCCACGAAGCTGGATCCCTCCATCGCTCTCGGCCCGGGGCGAGACACAGACAGTCGCTACAGAGCATCAGTGGACACCCACCTGCATGCGCTACTTGAGCGGCACTCAATCCATCATCAGGTGCTTACTCCTGCGGCGCGCGAGGCGCTTCTGGCTCAAATCACCGCCGACGTATTCCTGCGCATGGGGTTGGCATGACGTTCACGACACACGGGATGCTGGCCGGAAAGAAGATACGTCGCCTAGGTTTTGGCACCATGCGGCTGACAGGGCCAGGCATCTGGGGGCCGCCTGCTGACGAGCAAAACGCGATCGAGGTCTTGCGCTCGGCGGTGGCATTGGGTGTCCAACACATCGACACCGCCGACGCTTACGGCCCGCACGACGCCGAAAGGTTGATCCGCAAAGCTCTATATCCCTACGCAGAGGATTTGATCATTGCCACGAAAGGCGGGTTTACCCGCCAGGGCCCAGGGCAATGGACACCGTGCGGTGTGCCGGCCTATCTGCGCCAGTGTGTCGAGATGAGCCTACGAAGGCTCGGAGTCGAAGCAATCGATCTTTACTACCTGCACAGAGTCGATCCCAGCGTACCGCTCGCAGATCAGGTCGGGGAGCTGGAGCAGTTGCGCGCAGAGGGCAAGATCAAGGCACTGGGGTTGTCCAAAGTGACCGTTGCTCAAATCATCGAGGCAGCAGCGATCGCTCCGATTGCGGCAGTTCAGAATGCCTTCAGCCGTCTTAACACGGAGTCCAAAGACGTGGTGCAGTGGTGTGAGGAAAACAGCATCGCTTTCGTCCCGTATGCCCCGTTGGGGGCCGGAAAATACCTTGAGTCCGAAGATGCATCGGCGACGTCACGCAGTGCTCTGCGCTGGCTGCTTGAGCACTCTCCTGCCACGCTCCCCATCCCAGGCACCTCTAGGATCGAGCACCTGGCAGAAAACATGGGTGCCGACGTTGAGCCGACGAGTTAGTCGTTAATCGGATACAACTCCCCCACACGAACAGTTCGCCTCTCCAAATCACGAGGATTCTGCATGACCGTTGCTGCTCCTGATCCAACAGCTCAAATCGCCTTCTCCATGTTTGAGAACAAGGGCGTCTATGCCGTGCTTATTGGCTCGGGCGTATCCCGCTCAGCTGGTATTCAGACCGGCTGGGAAATCACCCTGGAGTTGGTGAAACGTTGGGGAGTCGCGATGGGTGCGGGAGAGCAGGATGACTGGGTGGCGTGGTACGTAGGTCAGACAGGAGAGCAACCCAATTACTCCACCCTACTCGAGCGCCTTGCGGCCACTCAAACCGAGCGGCGAGCCATCATCCAAGGCTTTTTGGAGCCTACTGATGAGGAAATGGAGGACGGCCTGAAGCTGCCTACACGTGCCCATCGGGCAATTGCAGCCATGGTCAAATCGGGTCACGTGCGCGTGATCATCACGACGAACTTCGACCGACTCATGGAGAATGCACTGCGCGATGTCGGTGTTGAACCAACCGTCGTCAGCTCAGAAGACACCCTCACAGGCGCTGAGCCACTCACCCATGCATCCTGCTTCATCCTGAAAATCCATGGTGATTACAAGGATGCCAGGATCCTTAATACCGATGTGGAACTGGGCGAGTACCCGGCGGCGTTCAATACGCTGCTTGATCGCATCATCGATGAGTTTGGGCTCATCGTCGCAGGATGGTCAGGTGAGTGGGATCATGCGCTGAGGGCGGCGTTTTTGAGAGCGCCGTCACGTCGCTACCCGACCTACTGGCTATCCCGGGGTCGATTGAGTGAGCGTGGTCAGGAGCTCATCACTCAGCGTCGTGCCACGACCGTAACCGGAATGGATGCCGACACCTTCTTCGATGGGCTAAATCTCAAGCTTGAAACTATCCAACAGTCCCGCCTGCCGAACCCGGCTGGCATCGAGCTGACCCTCGCTTTGGCCAAGCGTTTTATGGCCAGACCCGAACATAGGATTCAGCTCGATGATTTAGTAACCAGCCAGGCTCATCAAGCGATCACTCATCTGGCTCCTCACTTTGCAGCACGACCTCAGGGTAGTACGTCTAAGGATTTTACTGACCTAGTTGAGATCTACGAAGCTGCTATCGAGCCCCTAGCACGTCTTTGTGCAGTGCTGGGGCGATGGGGTGCAGCGGCAGAGCATACGATCGTTCTGGATACCATCAAGGGCCTGCACGCTGCGTCTCAGGTCGAGCAGTCTGGATGGGTAGCTGGGCTTGCATTGAAGAGTTACCCGGTGGCACTTGTTACCTTTGCGTATAGCATGGGGCTTGTGCGGGCCAATCGCCTGGCTGAGCTGAGAGAGCTGTTTCAGACGACGCTGATAAACCGACGAGAAAAGCCTTTCGCTCTGGGCCTTGAGCTATCACCATTCTACGTCGAGGCAGCCAATGGCTTGTTCGAGTTATGGAAAAGTTTTGAAGACCAAAGCAGATCCCTCACCCCCTTGTGCAACCGACTCCATGACCATCTTACGCCTCGGTGGGCGCCTGACTTTGCGGGACTTCAGGATCACGGGCTGCTCTACGAACGCTTCGAGTTTTTGAGTTTCCTGTTCTTCTGCGAGCAACGCGGAATCAGTGAAGAGTCGCTCGCGGACGCGGTGAAAAACCACGGTTTTAGGAAAATCGCATTGGGCCGGCTTTCTTGGCATTCAGAAACCATTCATCGTTTTGCTCATGAGTATACGACCGAGGAGTACAAGGCTCCGGTGATTGCCGCTGGGTTTGCATTGGGGTCTGAAAGCTACTTGGAGCTCATGCTCGAAGGCCTCAAGCGGTTGTCCCGGTACTGAGCCGGCGTGCCGTTTGACTCCACATAGATACTCGAATCTGAAGGGACATGACGTTTGCTGATGAGAACACAGGAAAAGTTTGGACTCTGGCGGCGGGCAGCCCGGGAGATCATCTACGCGTTCTTCATTGGGGCACTGCCACTACTCATCAGTACCTCACCCGGGGAAGTGAGCGCTTTGGTAACTGCACTATTGGCAGCACCAGAGCTCATGGCGTACTACGTGTACCTACTTATCGCATTCGCGATCGTCAGTGTCCTCACTCTGAGGGTAACGTTCCGATCGTTTCATCTCATCGGCAAGTCGCGTGAGCTTCATGCGTTTTTCGTCAACGTAGGCGGTAGCCTGCTGACTGCTTGCAGGGCCGCGCTGGGGGCAATGATTGGTTACCTAGGCGTATGGTGCTATCGAGCAGTAGAAGACGTGAGCGCAGGAGGCGTGTATGCAGTGGTCAGCTACGCCTCCTTAACCCTCATGTTCTGTATTGGCCTTGCCTGGACAGATGAAACCCTTAGAGACCCGCATGCCGTGAGCAGCTATAGGTGAGAGTGAAATCACCGTCCCCCTGTCGAACCGGCCAGCGCCGACAGGTCGAGCCAAGTCATTTGGCACTCAATTTTTGAGAAGTTCATGATCAAAAGCCTGTGTCCCTGCAAGCCTGAGTTTCTAGCGAACGGTTGCTGCCTGGCGTGCGACGGCACCAAAATCAAGAATCCCAACAGAGAGAAAACACTGGATAGCAATCTGCGCCGGCGAATTCCTAGCTGGGAAGATTACCTTAGCTTTGATGGCGCACATTGCCGCCAGCTGTGGGCGAAGCTTCATGATAATTGGCGATGCCCATGCTGTGGTCGGACGCGATACGAATTGCTGCGCTGGACGATGCTGTTCCCCAAAAGACCGGATAGACGAGAAGGATGGGCAGCGGGCCTCCATACCCACCATGATCATGGAACCGATCCCTATGCGACCAAACCTCTCCCTGGTCAACCTCGCCGCATCACCTCATTCTCCCCAGTCATGATCTGCGAACAATGCAACAGTGCTGACGGCACGGCTAAACGACATCTGGGGCTTCCGTCTAGCTTCACCTTCGCGCCTGTGGAGATACGTCAATTCGTGCGGCCAACGCCACACGGGAAGCACATTATCCGCTACGACTTAGCCCAGATGATCTTCGACCAAGTCACGACCCGTAACCCGTTGCCTGCCCCGTTGTTCTTCAACTGACGGGGGGAAGAGGTGCATCGCAGTTTGCGTGCGAGCCAAGCCCAAACCTGTACTTCTGTGGTGAGCAAACCATATGATCGAACAGCACCTACCTGAATGGGAGTAGCCATTTTGCCGAACGTGTTCTTCTCGTATTGCCATGCTGACGAAGCGCTGCGTGACCAGCTCGAAAAGCAGCTTTCCATGCTCAAGCGCCAGGGAGTCATTGAGACATGGCACGACCGCAGAATCGGCGCTGGCCAAGAAATCGATGCCGCGATCGATGATCACATCAACAGCGACGAAATCATTCTCTTGCTTGTGAGCCCCGACTTCATCGCGTCCGACTACTGCTACAACATCGAGATGACTCGCGCGATGGAGCGTCATGGAGCGGGAGAAGCGATCGTCATTCCTGTAATTCTTCGCCCGTGCGATTGGCACCACGCGCCGTTCGGCAAGCTGCTTGGCACGCCTCAGGATGGTAAGCCCGTGACACTTTGGCCAGATCGTGACGAAGCGTTCTTGCAAGTCGCGAGGGAAGTTCGGAAAGCCGCTGAACGATGCAGCCGTGGCCAACCGAGCCCTGCTCCACGGGCCGAGCGCAACGATTTCAATGGCGGTTCAGCGCCCTCCCCTATGGCCCCCGCTGCCCCCAGGTCTAGCAACCTTCGGATGGCTAAGAGCTATACCCAGCTGGACAAGGATCGCTTCCTGCTCGACAGCTTCGAGTACATCGCCCGCTATTTCGAGAACTCACTTGCAGAGCTCCAAGCACGCAACCCAGGGTACGAGGGAGTGTTCCGGCGCGTGGATGCAAATCGCTTCTCCGCGAATATCTACAGGGACGGCAACGATGTTGCGAAAGCGACGGTGTTCACCGGTGGCCAGCTAGGCGCAGGAATCTATTACAGTCATGGCGACTCGTTTGGCGGTGGCTCATACAACGAGGCACTGACGGTAGAAACGGACGACCAATCCATGTACCTGAAGACGTTCGGTATGGCGTTCCACACTCGGCAAGACCAGAAGCTTTCACAAGAAGGTGGCGCCGAAACGTTCTGGAGCCTTCTTATCGCACCGCTACAACGCAATCGGTGAGTCGCTGCTAGATGCGAATTAGCAGGAGTATAGGGGTGAGCCTACGAATACACGCTAAAGGCGGAGTTCGGATGCTTGTGAATAGGACACTCGTTCCACACCCGTTTACACCCATTTCTAAATGCAGCGTCTTTCGGTGTCTACGTGGTCATTCGTTGTCATGTCGGATGACCTTCCGACCTTCCACAGGCAACCTCTGTGAGTCAAATTGATTGCTGAAGTCAGCAGGCACGTCAGAAGGTCGGCTCGCGCGCTTCGACGCCAACTGCTCCTTCATCCAGGCTGATGCCTGCTGAAAGTCTCGCATCATGTTCTCGTACTCTTCAGAGCTCAGCGTCCTAAGCGGGATCAGACTACTCATTGGTCTCTCTACGTTGGGCGGAGCGCAGCTGTGAAAGGGCAACCATGGCAAGCGCGCTCAAACGTAGCCATGATCGATCTGAGCCAGCACTTCCATCACCCGCTCAAAGCACTCCTGGTCGGTCACATAGTCGATGGCTGCCACGTCACCGAATTGATGCTTTGGCGTCGACAACCACACAGCTGCCTTGGCTTTGTCACCAAACACCAGCTGCGCCTTTTGCCACACCAGGTCAAAATTTTGCATACCCCACCCCATTCGATGCTAGGCCTTCGACGAGTAGTTTAAGCGCACCTTCAGGTGCGTCATAACGAAAAGCCTCGGGGCGGTGCCCCAGCCAGGAAAGTGCAGGCCATCATCGGACGCCGAAGCGGCCAATAGCGGAAATCAGACCGGGCGCCCCAACACCCTGCAATGAGCGGATGAATCGACGTCTGCAGTCGGTCGAACACCATGATCAACCCCACGTGGTAAAACGAGTCGTAATCCCCTACTGAAACTCTTGGCTACGCGCTTTGTAAGCGGCCACTATGCTATGTAAACAACGTCGTAGGCTAGACTCGCCATACTACCGCTAGCCAAAATTGGAGCCCCCCATGACCAAGCTGACCCAGCACAGAGATGTCACCGTGACTTTCGATATAGATGGCCGCCGGGCGGATGCTGAGTTGAGCCACGGGGAAACCTTAGCGCTTGCCCAATTCTTCAAGCGGCTCAATTGGAGCGAGGTACGCGGGTGCGCAGTAGATGATGACGAAGCCTATGTGATCCGAGCCGCTGTCGGAAAGCTGCAGTCTGCCCTGGCCCGTGGTGGTTGCGCACCCCGATGATCCTTTTGGTATTACCCAAAAAAGCCAGGGCTGCTGAACTGGGCCAAACGCAAAAAACGGCCTGACAGGCCGTTTTTCATTGAGACGTCAGTCGAATCTTAGGCAAGCCAAGATTCTACTACATCACCACCGTACTCGGCTTTCCACTCTTTCAGCAGCTTGTGGTTGCCACCTTTGGTTGCGATAATTTCGCCATTGTGTGGGTTCTTGTACTGCTTGACCTGGCGTGCACGCCGAGCCGGTTTTTCAGCACTAGGGGCTACCGAACGGCGGCCAGACTGAGGATCCAGCAGGTTGATAATGTCACGCAGACTGAAGCCATACTCACCAAGCAAAGCGCGCAGTTTGGTTTCAAACTCAATTTCTTTCTGCAACTCAGAGGAGCCTTTCAGGGCTTCCAGTTCAGCCAATTGGGCTGCCAATTTTTGCTCAAGCTGACGAAACTCTGCCAATCGGGACATGATGAAACCTCGGGCTAGCAAATGGAAATCATTGCTTAGGATCGCATACCTTTATAGTAATTACGCCTTCGACCAGATGTCAAACCATAATTATTAATCCCGCCCATCCCGAGGAAATTAATTAGGGTCTGTATCCGGTCACATTCCCAACCACCTGTACGACTTTAAGCCTAGAATCCTTGCTTATGTCACCTGGGTTGGAGCCCGGCTCACCGTCGGGCACACTCATTCCAAAATACTGATAGTATGAAGTCCAAGCTGGAAGAATTTCTCTTGTAAGCGGATCTCTGAAACTCATGGGATTTTCAAGAAAAAACTCTGAGCCACCGTTTGCGGCACGAAACATGTCGACAACCAGCTCGCTGCAGTACAGTGCTGATTCATCTGTCAGGTAAAGCTTGTCATAAGGAACGTTCCTGCAGCTCAATCCGTACTCTACTGCCATGGGAATCAAATTTTTGTAAGGCGTCTTCAGTCTCGCGCACACATACCTAGGTTTCTTGGTAACATCCTCCGATCTCTTTAGATGTACATCCACTTGAGTGACGCGTACTTCTGGCGGAAACGTCTCAAGCACAAAAGTCCCTTTATTGTTCACCAAGACAATGCCCATATGGTTAACCCTTGCCCCGCGGTAACCCTCTGTAACCGCCGAAATTGCGTTGTTCGCATCGCCTAGCTGGGTGAAGAGCAAGTCGCCATGTTCGAACATATGTAATCCTTCAAGTGAAAATTTCAGACTATTTTCTGGATGAGCAATCAAGAGGCAGGCCTATACATGCTTACTACATGCCGAGCTCTGATTGCTAACGCCTATTTTGGTTTGGCCAATGCTTCTGCTTCCTGAGCCGATTTTTCAGCCTGGTCGGCTGATGCTCGGGCTTTTTCTGCGGCTTCGATCAGTCTTGTTTCGCTCGGCTGAACGGAGGCGGCACGCTCTGCTTGCGCAGCGGCGTCCTTAGCCTCAACAGCGGCTTCCGCGGCTTTGTCAGCCTTTTCCTGGGCTTGTTTGGCCGCTTCCTGAGTACGTGCATTAGAGACTGGGTTAGGGTTACTAACATGAGCTGTAGTGATTGCCCGTAAAGCTGCGCTCTCAGCGTCAGCGGCGGCGACACTGCAGTTGAAAGCCATCGCAACGGCAACCGCAACGCGCTGATCATCGTCTTCCGCAAGGCTGTATTGGACAATGCCTTCCTTGCCCGCACTGGCAACACTCGCTCTTCGTCTGACGTATACCGCTGACGAGAACCCCTCCTCGAACCCGGTCTGCAGCGCGCTCGTCGAGCCGGACAATCCTGCCCATGCGTCCTTCGCACTACCGCCCGCCAAAGGAGCAGCCACAGCACCAGATAGGGTGCCGACTGCGCCAATCCAGAATTTGCTATTGGTAGCGTAGAAACCGTGAGCCTCATAATAATTTTGGACTTTTCGGCAAAAGCCCACGGCATCGACGAAGGCTTTCGACGCCTCCTTAGCCGTGCATTTCGCCGTGCAAGGCATACTCTCCTCCCATGGCCAGGTAGCTGTCGGCCCCGTGCTGCACCCCCCATAAGCGCTGACACGCCCAGAAGCCAAGCGACCTTTGCTTTACCCCCCATTACTTCCTCCTTGAGTCATCAAATAGCCACTATCCGTATTAGTCGATTATTTGGTAATGGCAAAGGAGAACGCGCTCAGCCGAACCCTCACTGAAACGAGATCGTTCATATTCACCGGACTCTAGGGGACTGATCAGGCAGTGTGCCCAGCTTTCAGAGGGTGACGCCATCAAGGTAGAGTGCACCATTGGCGATCCTGGTGAGGTATTGCTTGCTCACGATTGCTCGCTTCAACAGGCGAATTAGGTAACTCAGGAAGGTTGCACAGGATGGCAAAGAAACCCAAGTTCTACGCTGTCGTTCGAGGACGGAAACTCGGGATTTTCAATAGCTGGGTAGATGGAGCACGCTTGTCCATCGAGCGCTTTCCAGAAGCGAAACACCAGTCGTTCGCAACGCTTGCGCTCGCGGAAGAGTGGTACCGCAAGAACATCCCCACGCCAGGCTCGAATCACTCACCGGTTTTTCACTTCAGCACGCAGGCGCCCGAGCCGCAGCCAACCGCCGCTCCTCTGCAGGCGGCATTTGAAGGCGTGGTTGCCAAGAAATACGTCGTCTATTTGATTATTGATCCCGTGACGGAGGAGCCCTTTTACGTAGGGCAGACGGGCAACTTCAAAAGCCGGCAGCGGAGCCATCTCGAGAAAGCCAATCACAACTGCAAGCGTGCGGCAGCCAAAATCGCTCAGATACTCGATGCGGGGATGACCCCAGCATTCAAAGTCGTGGAAACCTGCGACTCAGAAGAGGCCTCATTGGAGGCAGAAACACGCTGGATCGAACATTGCACTGCCAGGGGTATCAAGGTTTGGAACCGCTGGAGGGAGCATCGAGAAATTCAGGCATTACACATGAAGCCCAGTATCGAGCTTGATCGAATCATCGGCGATGGCCCTTTCACTCTCGGCCCCTACCAATACGACTCCAGATTTGATCTCAAGACCAGGCTCACCGCCTTCCTGGCAAAGTCCTCTCCAGGCGCGATACAGTCCCGCATGGCCACAGAGAAGCTCAGATTGATCTGGGAAGTCACGCGGCAAGAGGGCGAAGTCAGTGAGTTCCGAATCGTCAGTTGTCTATCAAAGCCTGGGTTCATGAACACGCCGCGGCATCAGCTCGAAGCTGTACTCGAGTCCGGAGCAACTGTGGATTTTGACTACCGCGCTGCGATCGACCGCCTCCCCTAGCCGACTGCTTCGCAATTGACACCCAGGGCACCAAGTACAGCAAGTTGAGTTGATACACAGCTAGCAAACCCCAGAAACTTGTGAAGCCCTGGCCATTCTGTTCAGGGCCGTCATTCATTTTGGGAGATTTTATGTATCGTCTGCGCGCTGTGCTTGATCGGCTGTTCCCCTAGTCCTGGCTATCGGGACTGCCAACGTCGCTGCCACCCGTCAAGGTCTGGATATCTGTAACCGCCTGTTCGAAGTTACCGGCGCCCGCGCCACCCATGCTTCGCTGCGCTTCGACCGCCACTGGCGCAACCTGAGGACGCAAACCCTGCACGACCTGGTGGATTACCGCATCCACGAGTCGGCGAGTGGGCCCTCAGCGGAAAGCGCCCTGCCCCATCCTTCTATTCCTAAAGATCGCCCATACAACTGCTGCCCCTCCTCCCGTCGCGCAATGTCATCCGTAAGCGACTCATTGCGATTGTGCCAGTTGATGGTGAACAAGCGCCGAGTGCAGGATGCACAGGTTCTGGATAACCGGCTGGTGAGATTGTCGATTTGAGCTGAACGCCAAAGACCACAGGCAACGCAGATAACCTGACTACTATCAGTGAGGCCTTCAAGGACAACCCCGCTGAGACTGTGGATGGCGTCGAGAACACAAAAATTGAAAGAGGTAGCTGTACTGCTCCGAAACAGGCCACCTGTAAGATGGCCTGTACGTGACGGTTTACAAGACAAGGTGTTGTCGAAGCTTTTGGCTTCGGACGCAAACGTAACAATCTCGGCACGGAGCGATACGTAGTCACGACCCATTTTGTGTAGTCAGGTTGAAACCCGGATAAACGAAATCTAAACTTTACTTTCGTTTTTTCGAAAAACTAGGCAGTTCACCCCTAAAATCTAAGCTATAGCTTAGTTTTTAAGCGGCGTTGAGCATATCCATGTGAATCGCCCCTTGTTTTGTAGACCCATCTAACGACTGCAATGGGTTGATAGCTGCCTTAGGGCTGGGCGTCTGCACCACGAACCGGCTTGAGCACAATGATTCCGCCTATCAACTCGATGGTCAGGGAATCAGCGATTTGCAGGCCCATGCGTTCGAGGACATCGTCGGATAGCTCAATGATGACATCCGCAGAACCATCACCTGGATCTTGGCATTTCACGGTTGTCTGGACGAAATCTTTCATAAGAAGCGGCTCTTGCTGGCCTGATGGGGGAGCCTCCATCCTACGCCCACATGCTTACAACTCATAGCAGTCGCCCCACGGCGACCGCTAAATGTTGGGGCCTTCGGCTAGCGGCGATGGCGCTGAAAACTGAGCTTTGGGTAGTGTCTGCTTCGGGTCAATTTCTGCCGTTCAAGACTTACCAGTGCACTTGTGACATCCGATGCAAATGGCTGGTCATGTGGGATACAAACGCTTGGTCGGAAAAACCCCGCTTTAAGCCAGGATCTACAGTAAAGATAGGACTGAAGCCAACTATTCATTGCGCTTATAACTTCTTGAAACGCCCCATTCAATGCGAACCCACCTAAAATAACGCACGTTCCGCGGCAAAAAACTAGTCAAGTCGAAGACTTACACACCACAAGTAGGAAATAGCAAACACACTAGCAACTTAAATAACACCTCCTGCCCGAACAAATACCTTGCAAACCATTAACTTTTACAAATATACGTGCTACACTACCATGTTTTTTTAGGTGAAGAGGTTTGTCCGTCATGAATGAGATTGTAATCCCTTCTGGATGTTCTATAAGTCACTTAGCTAGCAAAATCAGACACAATCATAAATCAAGCTTCAAATTTGAAAAGGACGCCAGCTTCTCCATTGGAGCCGAAGGCTTTTTTATCTCCTGCGCAATAGGCCTTGCCCGATCTGGCAATTTAGAAAAAGTGAAGATCCACTTATCTAAAGCCGAACTTGAAGAATACGGCATCAAAGATGATTCGTATCTCGCCTCAGCTTGTTTTATCAATATATGCATGCAGGATTTGGTGATTTTAGACAGGCATGACAAGGACATAACACAATACCTTTTAGAAATGATCAGCGCTGCTGTTGATATGGACTATGGTGCATTTCAGGGAAGCCAATCTTATTCACTCTATGCATTGGATCCGTACTACGTCCACCCTCCCGTACTTAACCTAGGCTCCGCTGAGCCTTCGGAGGAGGACTTCCGGACACTCCTAGGCCCCAAGATCGAACAGTGCATGGTTGGGACTACTGCGGAAGCCTTAGGAGCACTTGAAAAAATTGTAAACTCAATGAGCCTCTATGTTTTCCTAAAGGAAATCTGGGAAAACACGATCCATCATGCTCGTCAACCTACAACATCGTTGCGATACATGAAGGTATCAAGAGTTATCTATAACAGTCTTACAGAGATTCAAAATTCAAAACTACCTATAGCTTTGGCTGCGTACCTAACAGCAAGATCCCAAAAGGAAGGCGCAAAAAAATACCTAATTATTGACGTTGTGGACTCAGGATACGGCATATATGAATCTTTGAAAGCCACATTCCCCGGACGAAGCAAGATAGAGGTCGTAGAGAGAGCATTCCACCAGCACAGCACTTCCAAGATTCAGCGCAAACCCATAAGGCGCGGACTTGGTTTACATGCTGCAATGGAGTGCGCCCACAAGCTAAAAGGACTGGTCGTCATCACAACCTCTGGCACTCTTTGCGCCAATTATGACTATGCTAGCGATACATTTCTAGACAACATAAAAGTCCTTTTCTCCGAAGATCAAACCGACGTACTTTCAACATCAATCTCGCTGATCATGCCGGTTTGACTATGAACCCAATAATCATAAACTGCATTGACATAGTCGGCCCAGCAGACATCGAACCACTGCTGGTAATGGCAACCAGCTCATCAGATGAACCCTACGACAAATGTTTTATTCTAGCTAGAAATCTGAATTTGGTTACGGAGATAGACAAAGAAGACAATACTCCTATTCGAAGAAAATTAATAAATCGCTTAAATCTTCCCTTCCTAGGAATTATCACGTACAGCACTCAATTCAAACGCTACCAGGTGTATCAAGTAACTAATGAGGGCGTATCACTCGCTGATGATGAACTCGACACTAAGGCGCTTGCCTCCATCGATCTAGATCGACTTCTAAACAAGTATTCCAGCGAAAGTTTTCTTCGTGGAGGCGATCAGTACCATTTTACAACACCTTCACACAACCATACTGATGCTTTTTTTCGACTCGGGGACTCGATCAAGAATAAAGATGACCTAGACAGGGTAGCATTTTGGTTACTTCAGGTTATCGACCATTCCGATTACATTTTCATTGACTCCTGGTCGATTGCAGCGCTCCCCCTTCGCGCAATGCAAATCCTAGGGAAAACTACTGTATTCGATGCCCTTCCGGCTCACCCGGCGAGGAAGCATGGGGATTGCAGATCTGTTATCTGCGCCACGACGCCGGCCTTGAAATCATCAACAAATCCCCTGCTGATCGTAAGTGTAGATAGCAGCGGTAGCCTGATCCGAACATTCCGCGAAATTTTTAGCGCTGCATATCCGTTAAAAAAGCTCACCGTAGTTTCTGTATATTCATTTAATGGCGGAGACGAGGCGATCTGCAAGATCAACGCTGAAGTCAAGCGCTTTAACTTCGACGAATGTGAACTCTGCAAAAAAAACAGCAAGCCAATAGAAATCCACGCAAGCGCCTATTATGTAAAAAGCCTTACTGACTCTGGGATTACCCTATGCAAAACTATCGCCAGCACAGGTAAACCATTTTTCGAAAAGTACCATGACCATTTGGACAGCATTATCAGCTTCCATAAAGGCGATCACTTCAAAGGCCGTAAACATTACGCTTACTACGTCGACTACAGCAAACTTTCCGGCATTGATGCCTTCTCTGGCGCTTTAAATCAAAAACTGAGATCTCTTCTGACGTCAGCTTCGCTTGTTTTGACCTTCTGCGATGATGAAAATCTTAAAAAAGAAGTTAACTCACTGGGCGCCAAGTGCATCTATCTGAAAGAGGTAGAAAGCGTACTGGAAGGCGACACCATTGGTGCCTTTGCCGCATCTGACAAAGTCGTGATATACGACCCCGTCGTCATCAACGGAAAGCCTTTTGAGCGGCTGAACAATCTAATAAGAGAAACACCAGAGCTAGATCAAGAGGTGCGCGATATTACTTTCCTATCAGGACTATATCGTCCCGCTTCAGGAAACGCTGAAAAGAGACTCAAAAACTGCGTCGCATACCCAGATCGAGATGGTGTAAAGCGAAGCCTTCAGCACATCGAAACCCTAGTACTACCTGATTATAATCAGTTTGATTGCCCCTGGTGCCTTGAGTTCAACTCTATAAATGGCTCCGTAAAAAAAGGCATTAAGAATTCTGGCCATTTCTACGAGAGGCTGACCAAACTCTCTAATATACAGGATGGTCTGTCCGGTAAAGATGCACTGTTCCACATAGATCCACGCACGGAATCCATCACACTGGGAGGTGGCTCTTACCTCGCACCAGAGAAGACCGGAATTTCTGGGGTGGTGCTTGCTGTTGCATCTTCTCTGCAGTTGATGAGAAGTCATGATGATGAAACCAAGCGGCTCTCCCCTGGGTTCCCTTACACCCAGGTATTAGGAGCAAAAAACTTTGAAAATTATTCTGAAGGGCTTATCCGGTCTGCCATCATCAGGAATGCATCAGCTATCGAGTATGGAGTTATTCAGAAAGAGGAAACTCTAGCTGTTCTGCTTCCAGCACTGGAAGACCCTCAACAGGGAAGTCTTCTATCCGAATACCTTATCGCCGTCATTTGCGGAAAGCTCCCGCCATTCACGACCCTAAGCGATAGTATCAACTCTCAGCTTGCAGAACTTAGAGCACAAAGCCCAAAACTTATGGCACTTACTTTGGCCAAGGGGTATGTATAGACCAATATCAATAAACTCACTACCTTGAGAGGTGGCTTTAGATTTTTAAGGGGCTACATCCAGTAGCCCCTCATCAAGCCCCGCACACAGGCCCAGGCTCGCACTTTAATATGTTGCGATCATATTCAGATCACAATAATTCTTTAGTACCTCAGCACATCAAGGTCTGGCCTTGGTAGTTTTCCAAGTATTCATTTCGAAAAGCACTGCTGCGTCGCCATCATCGTTCCAAATTGGGGTTTTGAGCCCAAAATAGAAATGATGCCACTTCACGCCACCATTTATCGTTGTCTGATATGTTCCCGGTTTCGTGTGAAGAGAAATCCGTTCGCCTTTTTTTACCGCAGTTGATTGAAACCAATGAGTATGACGGTGTTTGTTCGAAATCCGTCCATCCGCAGTGTAACTTGTGTCTGCAACCATGTAATAACTCATGTTGCAATCTTCCACCACACTTAGTAACACACGCTCTTCAGACGCATCGCCATGCCCATGAACGTGATCGATCTTGACTTTCATGTCGCTTTCCTTGCCAGAACACCAATTGAGCAAACGACTCTAATTGAATCGAGACCGGCGTGCCACTTTCGTCATTGCTCAGCACCTTAGGTGCCAAGCAGCTTCACCAAGGGCGGCTCACAGCTACTGGTCAAAATCCATCACGCCCCGAGATCCACCGCGAACAGTGCATCCCGCAACGCCGGCGTGCCCTGATGCTCCGACACGATCTTGCGGAGCAAAGCCTCACCTAGGTACGTGCGCAACCGGTAACGTATCTCGACAAAGGATTCCTCAACCTGGTATCCGCGGGCATGCCCTTGCTGTCTCAAGGCGCGCTTGAGAAGCATCAATACGTCATAGCCTGCCGTGCTCCCGTGGAATCGCGTCAATTCGTCAAACCCACCAGCACGCTTGTAGCTAGACAGCACGTTCTCCAAAATCGCGCCCAGCGACTCTCCGTAGATGAGCCACGCGCGCTGCCCCACCAACTGTTCTACTTCGGCGTCCACACAACCTCACAACCATGTCTCCGTGGCCGATACCTGAACACGACCATACCGCCACCCTACAGCCGAGGCCTACATGCACATCGAGTTTGATCTCAACCAGAATGACGCTGAAGCCCTCCTCAGGCACTGCCTGAGCCATCGCCCAGCGAGCGACGACCCCAGAGAGGATCAACGTCTTCTGGATGCCTTGGAAGCGCTAGGAGAGGCCTTGCAGGCCGCCAATAGAGCACATTGACCTATCGCCCGACATCCAGGTCACCAGTCGACAGGCGAACGAGCTAGGTGAGCTCAGCCAACCGGGGGGTGGTTGTCCGACGTTGGTACATAACGAGGTGCACCCTGCCCATCAAAAAAAATGCTGGAAGGACGTTTCTTTGTAATCAAAAGCAAAAGCAGCGGCCTAACGGCCGTAGTACCGATCCCCCTAACAGCCCTCGCCTTGCCTGGTCGGCAAGGCAAGCCAGGCTGTGAAAGCACCTCAGATCAACAGCCAAAAGCAAGGTCGTGACACCGCGTTTTGACCTCTGCGTCACCGGTGAGGCTGACACCTTATAAAGTTTTTTGCTCTCAAATATAAGAACTCCGTCGCGCAAAAAAATTTTCAAGGGTGCATGTAGGAAAAAATCAAAATACGGTGAAAATCACTATTTACAAAATCCTTATCAGTGATAATCACTGCCATCAACGATTAGTCCCGTGCTATCGGAGCTCGCATATACCGCACTCGATCACGGTCTCATCAGCACCAATTTCTGAGATTAAGCACTCGACAGCGGGACACAGGCGGCTGGCCTCAAGCGTGCTGGTGGACGAGTTCAATAGATCATCCTCGCTGGCAATCCCATCTCACTCATTTTCCTGAGCGCTCCCTTCGTCTAATCAGCTTGGCCGGCCCCGAAAAATCCGTAAGAATGTCATTTAGCCATTACCTAAAGTACGGAACACTTATATGCCACGGAAGCGCAAAGGGAGCGGCGGCGGGCCGATTGCTCTGTACGCCTTGTTGTTCGTCGTTGCCCTCTTGGCACAGATTCCAAAACAGGTCTGGATCGCCCTCGGGGTTATCCTGGGCATAGGCGTATTGGTATGGGCCATCAGACGCGCTACCCAGGCAAAGCCCTACGTTCCTGAAGATGATATTGCCGCCGAGATCGCTGCGTCCTCTCGACAAGCAGCCTCCCCCACTGTAACCGTTCAGTTCAGCACCAGTACCCGCGAGCGAGACTTCCATACCGTCCAGGTCGGTTCGTCAAGCGATAGTCAGAGCTACGCCATCCCAAAGCCCAGTGCTAAGCCAACGGGGGTTCGTTGGCTTGCTGAAGGTGAGTCCATCAACGTGGCTGGTCTGGCCATCCCAGGTGGACTGCTCTACATCACCGAGCGGGCGACGCAATTCGGCCAATCTGAACCGTCCCTGATCGATGCCACCCTTCGAATCGCGCGCTCACCGATGAACCTCACCGAGCGACAGATGCCCTACTGGCCAAGCTACCGGAGCATCACACCCGAGGCGCGGCGAGCGTATCTGCAATGGTTGGCAGGAGGTCGCCGCCAGCCTGCCGATGCAGGGTATGTATTTCTGTTTTTCTACGGGCTTGAACGCCGCGCACTGATCGACGCACCGACTGACCCTCAGGCCAAAGCCGAGATCCCAGCCATCAAGGCCGAGGTCGAGCGCTTGCTTGGTCTCTACGGCGACAACAATTCTTTCCGCGGCTACGCTACCCGCTTCCTGGCCCATATCGACGCAGGTTCTGTTCAACCTCTGAGCTACGTGAATGAGCCCGCCGCCAGTGCCGCAGATGGGTATGAGCTGCCTATGTCCCTGCGCGTTGCGCTGGGTCAGATGGCCGTGGACAAGTATCCGCTTAACCCGAGCTGGGCATTGGCCTGGGCGCTCGCAGAGCCCAATATCTCCAGGCGCACACCTGTGACCCGGTGTCCTGAGCAATTCGCAGCGCTCTTCAAAAACGAATTCGCAAAACGCTACCCCAACGGCATTGTGCTCCCTCAGAACAAGACCAAGCTGAAAATTGCCTATCGCCCTGCTTCCGCCGGATAGAGCATTCCGGCAGTGGCCATAGGTGATCTTCCCGATGTTGCGGCAACCTCGGGAACGCGTAACAAGCTGCAGGTCATTGTCGAGGACTGCGCCAACGTGCTTGACCCTTACAGTCGGTATCTGGGGCGCAATCCAGACGCCGGGGATACTGGGACGAGCGCACCGCTGCCATGGCTTCTCAGTACCCGGAAATCAGTTGGGACAAGCAACACATCGATATCCTCTGCGCTCGCTTCGTCTTGCAGCCAGAACGCTTCGATGTAGTGGTGGCCTCCAACCTGTTCGGCGACATCCTGTCCGACCTGGGCCCCGCCTGCGCCGGCACCATTGGTATCGCACCGTCAGCCAACCTCAACCCGGAGCGCAGCTTCCCATCGTTGTTCGAGCCCGTACATGGTTCGGCGCCGGATATCTTTGGCAAGAACATCGCCAACCCGATCGCCATGATCTGGTCGGGCGCCCTGATGCTTGAGTTCCTGGGCAAGCGTGACGAGGACGCTCGCTACCAGGCTGCTCACGATGACATTCTCAAAGCAATCGAGACGGTCATCGCTCAGGGCAATACCACGCGCGACATGGGCGGTACCCGGTCGACTCAGGAGGTTGGCCAGGCGATCATGGAGCTTGTTGAGCGCTCTGCATAAAGAGCATCCTGACCTGAATAAGCACAGCAAGTGACTGTGCTGATTCAGGTTTGTGCGCCCTATTCCCCCACCCAGACAATTCAAATACAGGACTAGGCAAGCCTCGCCTTCTCAGCTAGGCATTGCGCATCACACAACAGTTCCTGTGGGCATTGAACTCTTCGGTGGCACATTGCTAGCCTTACAGAGCTGGCGGCCCTTCCAGAGAAGGCATCGCCGTTCGAGCACAGGAGGCCTTGTCATGGATGATCCTTTACCCCAGTACCTGTTGAGGCTGCTGTCGACCGCGGCATCGTTGACCCAGACGGATCGAGAAGCAGCCTTACTGCTACTTCGTGAAGCCCAGGCGCGGCTGTGGCGAATTACTCCTGGAGAAGGACTTCTCTCGGCCCTGGAGCTCGAGCACCGCTTCGCCCTGCCTCTGGAAGATTGGCTACCAGAATCTGTCCGGTTGGACTACACCGGCCCACTCCTTGCCTCCGGCATTCCCACCCAGACATGCAGCGAGATGCTGCTCGAGCTGGAGAGCCAACAACTCTGGGAAGACATCCAGTCGATCGTAAAGGAGGTAAGAGACCTCTGTCGCATCCGGTCTGATGGTGATGGACTGTACCGTCGCTTTCGCCGCTTCTTGATCGAAAATCCAGTCATCGAGTCAGTAAAGGCGGCTGTTGTCTTTATCCCTCTGAGCAGAACACTCAATGAGTTCTACGATCCCATCCCCGAACACCTGATCGCGGATGGCCACCTTTATCGATGCCCGAATGCGGCTGGCCAATGAACCCTCAGCGCCTCGAGGTTCAATGTGATTCAGCTTGGTGCAGAGACAAACACAGCCTGTATCGGTGGGATAACCGAAGGCTGATCAACCTGGTGACCAATAGAGAACTGAAGGGCGAGGTTGCTGGCACACGCTATATGCTCAAGGGCGCCCTCTGGAAATTCACATTGCTACCTGGCCTTCTAGAGCTGCAGCTGGCGGAACAACTGCTGCAGCATGGTGTAGAGGTCACCTTGTGGCCCAACGTTGACCGATCTGATTTACGCGTGAAGCACGGCGGTATGGATCTGGACATCGACGCCAAAGTTTGGATTTCTCCTCGTGCCCTGGGGCACCACCTGGAAAGCGTTCGCGCGTCTACGCTTCGCTGGATTGTGATTCCTGACTATCAACAAGCCCATGTTGGTTGGCTACAGAGTGTGTGCCCTCCAGGCCTTCAGGTGTTCACTCAAAGCCAATGCATCAAGGAACTGACTAAACGTGCGCACCCTTTCTGACATTGCAGCAACACTGTTCATGGCTCTGGCGGCTCGGCATGTTGAAGGCCAAGTCAGCCTGGCCGATGCCGCGGCGTTGATAGCGGGAAGGACACACAAGTGGAGCACGTGGAACCATCTTGCGCTGGAGCAGCAGATCACCATCGCCAGAGCACTGCGGCTGAGACCACCGGAATTGGCACAACCCGCTCGATTCATTGAAATTGCCGAAGGTGTATTGGCGCACGAGCACAGCCCGTTTGAACTAGTCGACCTGGACTCACCTGGCACTGCACTGAGCGAAAAGGATCAGTACCAGGTCAGGACAGTCCTCAACGTAGATCAGGTTATTCAGGAGTACCTCGATGCCCTGAAGGGGTGGCATCAGCCACCGTCCACCGCCAAGATCCCAGAATCAGGAAGCGTCGCGTTCAAGTACATCACCGCCGAACGCACTCGAACCTTCACGATTCCAGCCGAGGAAAGAAGTTGCCTACCCAAAGGCGCCGAGTACCTCACGATACCTGACGTCGACTGCCTACCAGAAGTTGAATGGGACTACACCACGCTTCGCTCCATCGCCAAGCGCCTGGATGCCGCAGCAACCCCTCACACTCAGCACTGCGCCTCGCTCGACAACATCTGGGGCAATGCTGGTAAGCGATCGGCAGATGCGGGCAGCTTCTTCCGCGTCAATGCAGCGACGGGCACAGGCAAAACGGTGGTGATGTCGCTCATGGGAGTGGACGCTGCCAGCCGTGGTCATAAAGTAGTCATTGCCGTGCCGGGTTACGTCGAGCTGGAAAACACCGTGAGGATCATGCGTGAAGCTGCCTCAGTGGTGGCGCCAGGCTTAAAAATCGCCCCTCTGCATTCGGCATCAAAAATTCCCACGCGAGCAGCCTTACACTTCAAAAATCGCAGCGAGGATCACCCTTACGATTACGCGTGCCTGCTGAACGCGTTCTCAACCGACCAAGAAGAAATGCCTGCAGGCTCTGAACCCTGCTTCAAGCTCCAGGTTGTGACATCCAAACCCAACAGCCAAGAAACGACCAAGCGCATCAGCCACTGTCCATTTCTGTTTACCTGTGGTCAGACGAAAATGATGGCTCGAGCGCTTGAAGCCGACATCATCGTCATCAACCATCACGCCCTGTTGTCCGGCACCTCTCGCATCCCGTTTGAAGATTCAGACAAGTTACCCGGCCCTCGCAGCCTCATCGAAATTCTGCTGCGCACGGCCCCCATTTTTCTCGTGGATGAAATTGACGGGCTACTGAAGACAGCCATCGACAACAGCGCCTTGAGCTTACAGCTAGGCAACATCGGTGAAGACAGCCCGCTGATGCAGCTCTTCCGCACCTTGGTCTCCAATCGCTCTAGAATCCCCGGCATCGATAACAGCAGCATCCTTCGCATCATCTGGGCGCTCACCTACTGCTGTGTGAGCGTCGACCAGCTGATGAACCTCCAGCAACGTCGATACTTTGAGTGGCCGAAGAAGGAAACGACGTGGGCACAAGCGGATGACGGCTACATCAAGGCGAAGCTCGACATCAGCGCTGAAACGCTCGAAGCCCTGTATCGCAGCGGCAATGCCAGTGTTCCTAAGCACCTGATGGCGTTACGGGAGAACCTCGTTTACTGGAGAACCAACGATCCTGCCAGCAGACCAGAAAGCATGGCAGCTGAACTGGGCAGCCTGCTCGTAGCGTTGTCCGACGGCCACCACCTCAAGGAAAAGCTCAATCCCAAGGATCATCAACGGCTGAAAGCATCCCTGATCCTGCGCGGTGTGTTGGATTACATCGAGATTGCACTGAGAAACCTGCAGATCGAACTGCCCTCGTTCGCCAATGCCGAAGTCCCTTACGCCCAAGAGGTTCATAGCAAACTCAAGGGGCGTGAACCCCTCTCTTTCAGCCCGATCGGCCCGCTCCATCGGACAGTATTTGGATTCAAACGAAAACAAACCAGTGAAGAACAATCGACCCTAAACGTAGTCGCCATGCGCGGTGACCCTCACGGCACCTTGCTGGCTCTACCTGAGCTCGCTGCGCTGGGTTTTGCTGGAGTACGACGGATGTTCATGGGTTTCTCTGCAACTGCCTACTTCCCTGGAGCCAGTGCCTTCGACCTGAAGGCCCGAGACTTCATCGACGTACCAGACGCAAAAGGTCAGGTGACATTCGAGAATATCGGGCTGACCACCGTCGTCTCAGGTGCGCCCTATTTCGAACGCAAGGAGCGCATTCGCCAACTTGCACTGGAGCTTTGGCCTTGGCTTGAGAGACGTCTGCACTCCCTGGCCAAGGATCCGGCAACGCAAGACCGAGCGCGCCTACTACTGGTAGCCAGCAGCGATGCCGATGCTGAACTCTTGGCAATCACACTCGCAGACCTGTGCCCAACACCAACTGTTGGCTGGGTACGCGGTCGCTCCAGTGAGTACAAACCCACGCTGCTCAATAGCGAACACGCCCTGGTATACGACGACCTCGCGCAGTTCATTGACGGCATCCATCGAAACAAGACCATCTTGGTCAGCGCCCTTCAGCCCATGGCCCGTGGCCACAATATCGTCAACAAGGACGGGTTGTCTGCGATCGGCGGGGTGGTGCTCTGTGTACGCCCTCTGCCCGCCTCCGACAGCCCAGAAAACAACCTGGCGCATATCAGCTACGAAACGTGGAACCGCATGCAGCCCCAGCCCAGCCTTCGGCACATCCTTCACACGGAGCGAGTGATCTCCAACAAGCTGCTCGACAGCATTCGCGGCGCACCACCCGCCTTCAGTCAACAGCCCCCAAACATCCGCCACTACACCGTGATGAACATTCTGGTAACGCTGACTCAGCTCATCGGTCGGGGACGACGCGGCGGTACCCCAGTGACGTGCTTCTTCGCAGACGCAGCGTTCACGCGTGGGCGTACACCCTGGGCGAAGCTACTTTCCGACAGCGTCAAATGGCTCAAGGAAGAAGGCAACTGGAATCAGTTTTCCCTGCACCACAACGGCATTGCCACAGCCATCACGAAGTACATTGATCAATCAGCAAAGGAAGTTCGATGAAGACCCTCGATCTGCGCACCAGCCTTTTCAGTTTTGACCCTAAAAGGCTCGGGCATGCTTACCGCGTCCAAATCAGTGATACCTACCTGGCTGCCTGGCAAGTGCTGCAAAATCTGGCCAAGAAACACCATCCTGGCTTACCTACCAATGCCCTTGAGGAAATGCTCGCCGCAGTGTCAGGTGGGCCGGTGAAGGTAAACTGGTCGATTAACTGGGATAAAGGGCTATCCGCAATCCTGATGCTCAATCACCTGCCCGTCGAGACGATCAATCAGGTGCTGTACTTGTGGTCGCTGGAGGTCATGCGCATCTGGGGGCAGCAGGTAGAGGGGCTGGAAACCAAGCTTACTGTTACTGATCTGGTTCCACTTCGAACAGAAGACCTCATCGCAGATGACAACATTTCCCCGCTTGCTTACCACCTTGTCCCTTGGCTCGTTGGCAAAGCCATGTGCGCAACGCCCCTGCAGACGACTCAGAACGGCAGTCCTGACCCAATCCCCAAACAGATTTCCCTGCAGCAGGCCTCAGACGGCTCGCTGGTGGCCTGGGACGATCCGATCATCCCAGAGGTTGAGCGCACTGCCAGTGCGCTTCACGTGATAACACCCGGCCTGAAACTGCTCCGTGACTGCAACGAGCCCTTTATCCAGTTGCGTGTAAAGCTCAGTCAGATCATGCCCAACTGGATCGGCAAGAAAAAGCACGCCTGGGTACACACTGGGCAGATCATCGTGCATGCAGGTGTGCACAGCAAAATGACGGACACCGGGTGGCGCGCGTTTTACGACTTCCCTACCAATAAGCTTCTTGGGTTCATGGGCGTTCAACCACTGCCGGATTTGACCGAGGGAGACATTCCCCCGGATGGCCGCGTACGTCCGATCTTCAGCACTCCACCTCAAAATCCGGCCATAGGCTCAGGGCCTGGCCCCCTCTTCCTTGATCAGGCCTGCTTCCACCTGCGACGCAGTGTTGAAGGCGTTCAACCACTCCTCGCCCGAAAGGTTGTGTCGGGTCTCAGTAAGGCAAAAGCTGCGATCACTCCGGAGGCGACAACCGGAATTCGAGTTGGCGTGCTGGCCGGGCATTCCGAGACGTTGCTCAGGCTGACAAAAGCGCGTGAAACGCTGGCTCAAGCCATGCCCTTCTTCAAAAAAATCGCCCCGCCTGAAATCAACCTTACTCGCGTTGAGGTGGAAAGTGCGCGACACATGCTGCATGGCGAAGCCACAACTCAAGAGCTTGATGCCTGGGTGAAACAGGTAGTGGTGCCAGAGGTACGTAAGCTCAACACATCGGTACTGATTGTAGAAACGAGCTTGGCTGCAGCGGGCAAGTCACCTGAACAAGACCCCAAGCATTTCTTGCGACGCGTTCTGGCCGAGAATGGAATTGTCACTCAATTCATCATGCACGAAGTACCAAGGCCTACCAAAAAATCGGATGCTAAGGCCGTCGCTCCACAACCAACCGAAGACGGCAAAAAACCCAAGAAACCTCCTCGTGATTTCAAAGCACTCAACACCGTGACCGAGACCTTGCGCTTGAGCGGATTCTTCCCCGCTTCATTCATCAAAGCCAAGTCAATGCAGGCCGGCACCACTGTGCTGTCGATCTGGCTGGATCGGATTACTGGGCCCGGAAACATGATCTACCTCCCCGTCATTACCAGGACGGTGGTGGGTAGTCAGAAATGCGAGGTGTACTGGTTTGTGGCCGGCAATCTACAGCGTGGCAAATGGTACGAATACACGGAAGGCGTAGCCGCGATCCATGCCACGCAGTCGTTGGTCAATCCCGACGCGATCAGCAAGCTCATTGCGTGGGCAATGCTTGTGCCGACTGAGGACGTCGACACACCACTGCTCGTCTGTTTGGACAGTGACCTACGCACCTTCTACAAAGGCCTGAAGGACAGCCCCGATGTCGGGCTTCCTCCCATGCCCCAAGGGGCCGCTGTGGTACGCATCCGGGTCGGCGATGACATTGCACAGATGTCGGGCAACCACTCTGATCACCCTGATGAGCCGAGGTTCATCGGGCAAAAAATCGGCCTGTTCCAATCACAACGCAGCCCCAGCGTTTACTACTTCGTCTCTCCGTCGAAGATCTACAGCAAAGCCGAGGCACAGCGTCATAACACCCGCTACCAAGTCGATGATGAATGGCTGCAGACACCTTGGCAGCAACTGGGTGTCACCGAACTCACTGTCCTCGATGCCGGCGCGTTCTCTAATCCAACCACCTTGGTCGAGCAGGTCGCACTGCTATGTCGCAATGCGCCGATGTGGGATGGCCATCTCAAGCTGCCGAGCCCCATGCACCTAGGCGCCGTAATCGCAGGTGATCACCCCATCATGGAAATGCGCCGTCAGAGTGAAGCCAATCGCCAGGCTGCCAAGGCGTGAAGTGCACTGGTACTGACCACCTTTAACCGGATCGATCCGAGGGTAACTCGCAATGCCTGCCATCAAGAAAGTGACGCTTCATAACTTCAAGAAATTCGAGGCTCTGACCCTGGACTTTGCCCCGGATGTGAACGTACTGATCGGCGACAACGAGACGGGTAAAAGCAGCGTTCTTCTTGCCCTGGATCTCGCGTTGAGTGCAAGCCGCAGCCGGGTAGAAACCATCGGCTACGAGTCTCTTCTGTCGCAATCTGCCGTACGCACCTTCTTGAAGGGCCCGCGTACGCTCGACCATCTTCCCGAAGTGATTGTTGACGTCGCGCTGGAGGAAGGTGATGCCCCAGGCCTGTATGGCACCCAGAACCAAGCCGGTGTCATGACTGATGGCATCCAGATGAGAATCTCACCGCTGCTCGAGGAGTATGGCCCTACGATCGTCGAGCTCCTGCGCGAAGATCCGGACAACTTCCCTTACGAATACTACGCCGTGAGGTTCACCACCTTCGCAGGCGAGCCGCACGTGAGCTACCGTCGCCCGGTCAAACACCTGATGTTGGACAGCTCACGCATTGACAGTGAGTACGCTGCCCGCGAGTACACGCGAACCGTGTTCAGCTTCAACGCTGATGCCCCTCAGCGTTTCGGTCTGGAGAACCGGTACCGCCGCGGCAAGGAGGCGTTCCGGGACAACGAGCTTGCCGCACTCAATGCAAAGCTCGGAAATTATCAGTTTGCCGTCAGAACCAGCGTCCGCTCCAACCTCGAAACCGACTTGATCATCACCAAGGACGGGATACCGGTAGAAAATCGCGGTAAGGGCGAACAGTGCTTCATCAAGACAGAGTTCGCACTACGCAAACATGACGCCAAGGAACTCAACGCCCTCCTCCTGGAAGAACCTGAAAACCACCTGAGCCACACAAAAATGAAGCAGCTGGTTGAGCAGCTTGCCAAGACTGCCGGCACGCAGCTGTTCATCGCCACCCATAGCAGCCACATCAGTTCAAGGCTGGATCTGCGCCATGCTCTCCTGCTTGGCAGCGACCAAAAGGCTGGCCGTCTGAAAGCGCTGTCCGAGGGTACCGCCAATTTCTTCATGAAAGCGCCGGATAACAACGTGCTGGAGTTCGCCCTCTCTCGGAAGGTCATTCTCGTCGAAGGAGATGCCGAATTCATTCTCATCGAAGAAATGTACAAGCAGGTCACGGACGGCCAGACACCTCAATCTGAAGGTGTGCACATCATTTCAATCGGCGGCACCAGCTTCAAACGTTACCTCGAGCTCGGGAAACTGCTGGGGATCAAGGTCGCGGCTATCCGGGACAACGACGGGAGCCACCAGCAGCACTGCGTCGAAAACTACGAAGACTGCCTGTATGAGCAGGCTCGGATATTTGCTGATCCTGATGACGCACGATCGACATTCGAAATAGGCCTGTATCAGGACAACCAGGCTATCTGCGACGCGCTATTCGGTGGAGGTCGCAGGAAGCTGACCGTCCAAGAGTACATGCTGAAGAACAAGGCTGATGCCGCGTTCGAGCTGCTGACGAAGAAGGCCCCCGATCTGGTTACCCCTCAATACATCCAGGATGCAATCGCATGGATAAGAGAGTGATCTTTGCGGTTGCCGGCTCGGGCAAGACCACCCACCTGATCAACCAGCTCAGCCTAGACCGACGCGCGTTGATCATCACCTATACGGAGAACAACTATAGCCATCTGCGCACCAGCATCATCAAAAAATTCGGCGTCCTACCGCCGAACATTACCCTGATGACCTACTTCGGTTTCCTGCATGCCTTTTGCTTCCGACCTATTGGCCAGAGGCAATTCTCCACGCGAGGCCTCAGCTTCAAAAGACCCCCGGATCTAAAGCTGCCACTCAACGAAATGAGGCGGTACCGCGATTCCAAGGGGCGGCTGTACCACAACCGCCTGGCCAAGCTAATCGAGATCAAAGCGCTCCTCCCCGCTGTGAAGGCGCGAATCGAGCGGTTCTACGATGCGGTCTACGTTGACGAGGTGCAGGACTTCGCCGGGCATGATTTCAACCTCCTCCTGGAGGTCTCGTCCGCCCAGGCAGACATGCTGTTCGTGGGTGATTTCTTTCAGCACACGTTCGACACCAGTCGCGACGGCTCGGTGAATCGCACCCTCCATGACGACCTAGGGCGCTACGAAAAGAAATTCCGCGACGCAGGGCTGACGGTCGACAAGCAGACCTTGAGCAAGAGCTGGCGATGCGGCACCACCGTGTGCGAGCTCATACGCGTTCATCTGCAGATCGACATTGGCGCCCATGAGGATCGAGCAAGCGAGATCGTGAGGGTTGAAACTCAAGATCTCGCGAATCAGCTGCACGCCGATCACAGCGTGGTGAAGCTGTTCTACGAACAGCACTACAGGTACGACTGCTATTCACAGAACTGGGGGGCAAGCAAAGGCCAGGATCACTACCAGGATGTCTGCGTTGTACTGGGTGCCAAGGCCTGGAAGCAGTACTTAGAAGGCACACTACATGAGTCCGTGGCACAGACCCGGAACAAGCTCTATGTTGCCTTTTCACGCGCCCGGGGCAGTGTCTACCTTGCCCCAGACAAGCTCTTCAAGGCCTACAAGTCCTGAGTGCTCAAATAGCGAAGGAACACACCATGAATGTTGGGAGAATAACGCCATGCTAGTCAGCGAGCTGCCAGGAGCCAAATACCCACTGCTGGCCCTCTTCCCGTTTCGCTGGTACGAGACGAGTCACTGGATAATCCGTGCGCTGCGGCTTCATCCCAGTGGAGAGCTCAAATGGATGCATTACGGGGTCGAGCACAACGGCCACGCAAGAGCCCAAACATTTTCCAGCTATGAAGAAGGGCGTAAACACGTAGCTGAGTTCAACGCCGAAGTTTCAGCAAGGGTCGATGAGCTGGATTTGGATAACGACCTCCGCATCTCGATCACGTTGAAGGCTGAAAAGGAGCTGACCGCGCAGCGGCGCTTGGCTGACGAAGAGCGTCTGATGCTGAGTGAAGCTCTGCGCCGCAATGCTCATCTTGACCGACCTCGCGCCGAAGACCTTGTGCTGTCACCCGAGCTCGAAAACTTGCGGGAAGATCTCCACGAGCAGCTCCAGGAATCGCCCTACCTGCGGATTGCACACATCCCAAGGTGGGGAATGGCGTTAGTTCGGTCTGGAGAACATGACTGGTCGACACGGCTCAAGCCCACCAAAAAGTGCTTCGTTTCCTGCGCACGGGAAAAAATTGCCAGGGGATTTGGGCTGTCGGGTACCGACCATTGGGGAAAAACCAAAGCCGCTATCCGATCTATGCTGCTGCCACTTGCTAACCAGCTACTGCAGCTTGCCAGCGTTCAAAAAATCCTCATGGAGGCACGGGCCCGCGGTCAACGCGTCGTGGTCATGGGTGGATTTGTATTTTGGTACGAAGAGAACGGCACCCCCGGATGGGTGATCAAAACCACTGGTGGCGAATCAGGTAGCGAAAATGGACAAACCCTCTGGCATGAGGGAACGATCATCTCCAAGAACCATGGCCGGATTGTCGTACTGCCTTACATCAAAGAAAACGGCGAGAAGGTACAGGGGCACACCAAGAACGCAAGCCACGACGGCAAAGCACTCCCTCGCCATCGAGACGAGTATGTCGAGCTTCCATTCGAGATCCTCGATGGCGACCTGATGATTGGCCTATTTGGTGAGCTGCACTACGAGCGACCAGCCCCCGGTCAGTGACATTACGGGCACCTGCCTGGATCGGGCATTCACTCTTGTTCAACATCCAGGCTTTCGACAACAGCAGCGGAGAAATCGAGCAGACTCTTCAACGGCCCCGCCCCTCCGCGATCCAGGTGGTAACCCAAGATCCCGCATGCTCGAGGCCCTTGCTCATCACATTTACGAGAGTCTCCTACCATCAGCACTCGCCCTGGGTCTGTGTCAGCAGGATTGCCGGGCTGAACACCCAATGCAGAGCAAACGTGCCTGTAGATCATGGGGTCGGGCTTCATCAAACCGCACTCTGAGCTCAGCGCATAGGCATCCAGCCCCGGAAGCAGTAGCCGCGCTTTCTCACAATAGTCCCAGGCCAAATTGGAACACACGGCGATCTTGATACCTCGTGCTGCCAGCAACTCAATTGCCGGCCAGGCATCGTCATATGTCTGCATCGACCTCAGCTCAAGGTCAAGCGCAGCCTGAAGCTTCGCTCGTTGAGAAGGCAACAGTTCTATTTCAAGATGCTCGGCGAGATCAGCAAGGTTGCCAGCGAAGGTCATCAAGGTCTGCACATCCCTCGGAGACACTGCTCGACCTTGGCGCTTACCCTCGCGTAGCAGCCGCAGATAAGGCTGCTGACGATTCTCGATTTTTAGCAACGTTCCGAAAATGTCAAAAACGACCGCGGCCACCATGTTGGCCCCCCCACCAGAATCTTCGCCTAAGGCCCACGCTAATGTCAGTGCCGAAGCTTACCGTACGGTGATGCCGTGCTGCTCGAAATCGCTCAGCAGCCTTTTACGGCTAAGCTTTGCCCCAAGCTTGAAGATATTCACATACGCGTAATACAAAGCCATAGGAATGAAAACAAGTCCAATCCCAAAGGTGGCAGTGGCGATAATGATCCCTGCTGGGACGGCTGCGACCGTGGCCAGAATACCTTTGATAACAGCTGCTCGCGCCATACGACTCAGATCATCCAAGTCATACTCAACTTTACCTTTGCTACTTTCGCAAGCAACAACGACAGTCAACTTCTTTGTTAATTGCTTGACATACCAAGTTCTAGGCGAGTCCGTAACCAGTGCACCGTGTCGCCGAAGATATTCAGGAACAGCCAGTTGCTTGATATAGAAGGTTTTTCCTTGCTCGTCCTCAAGTCTGACCCGAGTGTAAGCACCATCTAAGTCGCCTCTACCCACAACATCATAGTTCTTGATGGTTGCAATCATTTTCCTAAGATTAGACATGCACATTCCTTAATCATGTCAGCCAGGTGAGTAATTTGCCCTTAGTACCCTGAGCAGCCGTAAGCACCACGGCGACCTGAGTTCAGGCCGCCGCGAGTAAAAATACCGGTATCTAGAACAGTTCAGCTAGCACGAAGTATTAGCGTCTGAGGCACGCCATCAAAGGTGTCCTCTATGAACATCAGGTGGCTAACAGCTACGTAGACTGACCCATTCTGGGTCATGAATAGCGTATAGCCATGCTCCTGGCACGTATCCAGAACCTTACTACTTGTGAAGGTGTCACCATCTTCATAGCGATTCAAGGCATCTCTGAAAACCGCGCCTCTCACACCTTCGTCCTTAAGCCGAGCATCAAATAGAAACCCGGTCACCGAGCGGCTGAATTCTTTCTGAGCAGCCTCTGCCAGTTTCTCTTGATAATTACGCATCACATTCCAATTCAATCAATTAATTTCAATGCTGAAATCTGGGTCAAAGCCGCAGTCTTCGTTAGGGTAGCCACGTGGATTACTTACGACACGGCAATTATCAACCATCACGTCTACTCGGCTATGAGTATGGCCAAACACCCAGAAATCCGACTTCCTCACAAGGTCTAACCAGTCATTAGAATATGCCGGCATCAAGACCGAATCCTTTTCCGGCCCACTGAGGTCGACAAGAGGGCAATGATGAGTGACGACCAGAGTCTTGCCTTGAAAATCCTTGTCCAGTTCAGACGCAAGCCATGCGTAGGTTTTGTGATTCCGGGTGATGACATCATCCACGCTCAGCGCTCTATAGCCCTCGCCGGCTCTAATACGCTTAAAGTCGTTCATGGATCGCCGGGCTTCCTGGGACGCCTGATATACGCTGCTCCCGGTCGAGAAGTCAGTCCACGCAGTGGCTCCCAAAACCCTTACGTTTCCAATAACGATTGAGTCGTTCTCAAGCACATGCACGTTTGTACCTGATGCCAGTGATTTCATGGACTGGAGGGTACGGTCAAAGTGGCCTTTATAAAATTCGTGGTTTCCCAGTATGTACACCACTGGTGTATTGAAGGTCGCTTGGGCCCACGCGATTCCCCTTCCCTTCGTATGGATATCCCCCGCCAGGATCACGAGATCGTTGATGCTGGGCTCAGCAGTTACCAGGCTAGGCTGCGAGGCGAACTCTTCATGGAGGTCAGAGTAAATTCGGACTTTCAAACAGCCTGTCTCCGATTCGTGATGAGGGCCTAGCACGCTTCACAGTGAGCGCCCCCTCGATTGGCCCATCTACAGCCATCCTCGCTGAAGACGCTTTAACTCAATATTGATGATTGTCGCAGCCGAGCACGGGCTTCAGCGGCATGGCACGGCTCTACCGGAACCGCAGCTTTCGTGGTTGGAATCAGCAATCATCGGCCTAGCCAGCCACAAAAGTTCGCTCCAGATGAATATAAGGGTTTGAGTCGAATCACGCAAACACGGCATACAGTTGGATTTCCAGGTGCCGGCCAGTCATGCATAGGAAAGCTTTCGCTTCCGCTCTCCGATTTCTTCGTCGCCAAGGCTCCGTTCTCCAGGCGGATTTTGATTCTGGTGTGTCCCAGTCCCACGTCAGCAGGCTAGAGCAAGGCCAGTCCAGCCCGACCTTGGATCGGCTGGAGGAAATTGCCGCTCAGCTTGGACTACACCCCATCACCCTGGTGGCGATCACTTGTGGAGCGAGCGAGCAAATCCCTCCAGCACAGTTGCTCGAGAGGGTTCGCCGGGAGCTGGAAGCTGTTGCAAGCCTCGATCAGCCGCTTCCCATCGAAGATCAGCCCATCACGCATCCGCAGATCATTGAAGCCAGGAAACTGCGTGACGAGGTTCAGCGACTGAAGGGTCTTGGGCACACCAAGGCTGAGATTTCTCGGCTTCTAGGGATTGCTAAGTCGACTGCGGCAAAACACTGGCAGTAAATCCTTACCGCGGGATGGCAACTAGACATCAAGTCTGATGCGCAGCCTTAAATACGCTGTCAAAATCTCCCCTCCCTGGCCAGCCCATCAGAGCCGAGCACAGCTCAGCACTGAATCACAGGTGGGCGTTGTGGCATCGCTTCGCGCCGAGACCTGGTGCAGTCATCAGAAACCCCAAATCAGATTTCGCTGAGCGTGCTCAGCCTTCGTGCTCTAGGAGGAGCAGCATGCAGTTTGTAGCAGATGGGCCAGACGTCCCCGAAGAGCTTTTGCAGGCACATGAAGAAGAGAAAGTGGTGTTCTTCTGCGGAGCTGGAATTTCGTACCCTGCGGGTCTACCAGGTTTCGAAGGCTTGGTTGAGAAAATCTACGACCTGTTGGGAACAGAGAAAGACGAGATCGAGCAGCAAGCGTTCGATAGCCAGAAATACGACGCAACACTCGACCTTCTCGAGCGGAGGATGCCCGGCCAACGTGGGATGTACGGCCACCAGGGGAAAATGAGGCTCGCGTTAGCTGAGGCATTGCAACCTGACCTCAAACCCAAAAGCGCCACGGCTACACACAAAGCACTGCTCAGGCTTGCACGCACAAGGCAGGACACACTTCGGCTCGTCACCACGAACTTTGACAGGATATTTGACGCAGCGGCTAAGCGCTCCAAGCAAAAGCTGCAGACCTACACCGCGCCCATGCTACCGATCCCCAAAAAAAGCCGGTGGAATGGATTGGTAGCCTTACATGGTGTGCTGCCGATCGAGCCTGATGATGATGCGTTGAATCGCTTGGTTATCACCAGTGGCGACTTTGGTCTTGCGTACCTAACCGAGCGATGGGCAGCACGATTCGTGAGTGAGCTCTTCCGCAACTATGTCGTCTGTTTCGTAGGGTACAGCATCAATGACCCGGTGCTCCGCTACATGATGGACGCAATCGCGGCTGACCGGATGCAGGGAGAAAGCACACCCCAGGCGTGGGCCTTCGGCGATTGCGCGCCTGGCCAAGAAGAGCTCAAGACCAATGAGTGGAAAGCCAAGGGGGTAATACCCATCCTCTACAAAGTGGTACCGGGCAGCCACGACCATTCGCTCATGCATAACACGCTCCACGAGTGGAGTGAGACCTACCGGGACGGAATCATCGGAAAGACGCGGATGGTCTCGCTGCATGCGCTTGCACGCCCTTCGTCCAGCACCAAGGAAGATGACTTTGTAGGGCGAATGCTCTGGGCACTCGCGGATAAGACTGGCGATCCGGCCCGACATTTCGCAGATTACAATCCAGCCCCTTCTCTCGAATGGCTAACACATGCGTTCGCAGAGGAACGCTTCCGACACTGTGACCTAAATCGCTTTGGCATCCTAGCATCACAGGATGTGGATAGAGATCTGCGATTCAGTCTGGTCAATCGACCGACTCCTCATGGGCTGGCTCCAAGAATGCGGCTTGCATCTGGCGATGTAAGCAATGTCGCCATGGATGAGGTCATGCTCCATCTATCACGGTGGTTAGTCAGGCACTTGAATGATCCGCAATTGTTGCTGTGGGTAGTGTCACAAGGAGGCGTCCTGCACAGCCACTTGGGAACGTTGATCGAGAATCAACTAGACCGTTTGACGTCGCTCCACCGAGATGGGGGGAGCTTGGAGCTTAAGGAAATTTCAACGAACGCTCCCAATGCTATTCCTACACCCCAGATGGAGCTGCTATGGCGCATAGTGCTCAGCGGTCGAGTCAAGTCGCTTTGGCAACCCACTCGCCTTAACAGCTGGCTGAGTCGCGTCAGAAAAGAAGGCATGTCAGTACTTCATCGACTCGAGCTTCGCGCATTACTTGCACCCAAATTACTGATCAGGGGCTCGATGCATTGGGGAGATGATGCCAGTGACAAGGACGGGGCAATACGCCTTAAAGACCGCTTGAATTGGGAGCTTGTGTTGGCCTCGAGCCACGTCCGCTCAACGCTGCAAGACTTGATGACTTGCCAGATGAACGGATTTCTACCGGGGCTTATCGATGATTTCGAGCGCCTCCTGCTAGAGGCATTGGATCTTGCAAACATCCTTGGAGATGCAACCAATCGCTCAGACAGGTCTTACTGGTACCTGCCTTCCGTTTCACAGCACCCACAAAACCGAGGAAACCGGGACTGGGTCACGCTTATCGAACTACTACGCGATGCATGGCTTGCGTTGCGATTAGAAAATCCGAGACATGCGAGCCAAATCGCGGAGCGGTGGTTCGAAATGCCCTATGCAACGTTCAAGCGGTTAGCACTTTTTGCAGCCTGCCAGGAAGGTAGCGTCGACCAGAATCTATGGGCGGCGTGGCTCACCAGTGAAGATGGCTGGTGGATATGGTCGCTTGAAACCCAGCGGGAGGTATTGCGCCTGATAGTGCTTCAGGGCAGCAAACTATCCAGGTCAGCCGGGGCGCAGCTTCAGCGGGCGATCCTCGAAGGCCCTCCACGTGAAATGTTCCGCCCCGATTTAGAGCCAGAGCGCATTCAGGACTCGACTGCTCACTCAATCTGGCTACGCCTGGCCAAGCTCCAAAGGTCTGGATTCAAACTAAATGCCACCGCGCGCAAACGACTGGAGCAGCTTTCCGTAGCCAACCCACGCTGGCGGGTATCGGAAAATGAGCGTGATGAATTCTCCCACTGGATGAGTGGTACAGGTGATCCCGACTTTGAAAACAGCATCGAGGTCAACGTCGCGCCTAACAAAAAGGCCGAGTTGATCGAATGGCTCAAGTTACCGCCCAAGGAGTCCTATGGGCTCAGCCGGGACACATGGAGCGAAACATGTAGTACTCACCCCCTGAATGCCCTGTTCGCGCTCTCTGAATTTACCTCACAGGGAGAATGGCCTGTCGAGCGCTGGCGGGAAGCACTCCGGGCTTGGTGGGATAGACGATTCCATGCTCGCTTCTGGACGCGGGCAGTACCCGTATTGTTAGCCCTCTCTGATGATAAATTGGCCGACATCGCTCATAGCGTTTCCAATTGGTTGGAAGTGGTTTCTGACAAGACCATCATCAAGGATGAGCATCAGTTGTACGCGCTATGCCGACGACTCATGGACGTGCCATGTGTGTCAGATGATGATTCAGAAGACGATTACTCTACGGTTCCCCCCGTCAATCAAGCCATCAACCACCCCGTCGGTATGGTCACTCAGACGCTGATCAATCACTGGTATCAGCAGTCCCCTAGTGATAACCAACGCTTACCCCCAGCATTGTCGGACTTTTTCACTGAGCTGACGGACACGAGTATCCAACGCAACCGCCATGGTCGAGTGATTCTAGGATCGCACCTGATCTCACTCTACCGGGTAGACAAGGATTGGGCAGAGCGCCGCCTCCTCCCTCTGTTGAACTGGGATCGAGATGCGTTGGAAGCAAAGGGTATCTGGGAAGGGTTTCTATGGTCGGCCCGGCTGTATCAACCGCTGCAAGCGGCCATCAAAAATGAATTTCTGCAGACGGCCCATCACTATGACGAACTGGGTGAGCACAAGCAGCAATTTGCCGCTTTATTGACCTATGTTGCACTAGGCCCCACCGAGGGTTACTCAAACCAAGAACTTCGTAGGGCCTTCGCAGCACTACCTGTCGACGGGCTTGAGGAATCGGCACAGGCGCTCTCGCAATCGCTTGAAGGAGCGGCAGATCAACGTGAGGAAAACTGGCTACACCGTGTTCATCCGTTCTGGAAGCGCATATGGCCAAAAAATCGTGGGCTGATAACAGAGAGAATCGCAGACTCCCTTGCCCAGCTAGCCGTGGCTGCCGGGAAACAATTCCCTGTAGCCCTCAACGCCGTCTCCGACTGGTTGATGCCACTCGACTTCACCTATTCCGTGATGCAGAAGATGGAGAACTCTGGCCTTTGCAGGCACTACCCAGCAGATTCGTTGAGACTTCTTGCGGCTGTGACCGGGGAGCATCAGATCTTTCCCAAAGACCTCCGAAAATGCCTGGAAGATATCGAGCAGTCAGCCCCTGAGCTCAGAGATAACGATCAGTTCCGAAGGCTCGACGAGCTTTTACGGCGCATGAGGGGGTAATCCAAAAAGGTATCCCCTGAGAAGGATAACCCCCTTGGACAATGGTGTTCGATTCGGGGGTAGTTTCAGGGGCTGCCTTCCTGCTCAACCTATCGTGCAGTCCTTTCGACACTCATAACAGATAGGATCTGAGTAGTTGGTTCACTAGGCGCCTAGGCGCTCCTCTGTCATACCGGCTACCGATAGACACCGAAAGGAAGCAAATAATGATCAAAACCGAATCAAGAAAACTCGTACGCCGACCTATCACCACAGAAATCCCCATCGCTAAAATTCGATGTCGCGATGACTTGGTCGTAGATGAAATTTTCCTAAAAAAATATCTGACATACAGCAATGGGAAGAAGCAAGCTCTGCTCACCCGCCTACCGCTGGACAGAATCCTAAACGGTTTTTATCAGAGAAATAATGGGCGATTCGACTTCGTTGAAGATCCTATCCGCAAGGACATGATTGACTACGCAAAGGACATGATCAGATCAGGACACCGACCAGGACTCTACATCTACAAAAACATCAACTCAGGCTCGGACGTAAAATTCATTGCGCCAGACGACAACCATGTTTACCTGGCTTACAAGGAACTCGGGATTGAGAGCGTACCCGTCGTGATCCTGGAGACGTCAGCTGAGCTTGAAGAAAGCGCATTCCAAGTCAGGCACCAGTACTATCACGAAGAGGATCTGGGCGGCTTCATCTGCTCAATACTGCCACAGCCGGAGAGAAGCGATTATTACTCGATCCTTGGTAGAAAGGCATTCCCCGATAATGATTCAAAGCTCGAACACATCCAACGAAACATCGAAGCCCTGATCGAGCGACTGAAAAAATTTCACGGAAACTACAGCAGTGGCATCCATTACCATCAGACATTATTTTCCGTCCTTTATCGCCTGAATGAAAACATTCAAGCCATCAGGCTGCTCATCAAAAATAGCTTCTACTATCAAGCAACTGCATTGCTTCGTTCTATCTACGAAATCTCGTTGGATTTCTACGTCGATTGGTTGGCCCCAGAGCAGGTAGGCTTCTGGCTGCAAACCCACTCAACGGTACATCGCAAAGGCTTTGAAGCCGCCTTAACGATGGCTTCGCGCTCTGATAATGCCAAGCGAAACAAGGTTTGGGCTGAGAGCATGAGATACTGCTATGACTTCTTGAGTAATGTCAGCAACAAGGCGCAGATGTCCCCGCTCGGGCGGAGCTTCTATGACACCGTCTATACGTTCACGTCAGAAGTCATTCATCAAGACTTCAATATGACTGAGATCTATGCGATCCGTATGGAAGATCCGGAACACCGTAGTTTCGACGCCAAGGCCATCACCACTTTGGTACGCTGTATAGATATGATCGCTGGGAAGGTTTGCTTGCGCATTCAACATGACATTGGTACGCCTGTCGATGCGGTGTAATGGCCAGGGCTGATTGCGACTGGTAGCGCAAGCTTCTATACGCATTGTTCAGGCCAACATAATTGGGAGTGGCTTCTCGCGCCTTCCACGAGACCGCTCCTATTGCAAAAATCACTCGATATACCTCAAAGGCTCGAGGCGTCAATGGCTTGGAGTATTGCCACAACTATCAGGGCGTGCCATCATTAACTCATAATAACAAAGAATTACTGGTAAATCTTATGAGCACCCTTTCCCTATCCATCTCGGTTGACGCCCACAACTCTGCAAGATACGTCGTGAAGCATACGACGAGCAAAATTGAATCAACCGACAAATCAGTTTTCCAGCGCATTGGATTAGCCTACCGACTGGCAGACTTTGTTGCGTACTCATACCCAAGCAATCGATATGCCTCGAAAGCCGATTTTGTCGGAGACATGTTACATCTTGGCTTCAGCAGATGTCATAGCGAAGAGCTACTGAGAGCTAAGAAATGGGATGCAAGAATGACGCTTGTGTGGAGCTATCTAGACCCGACAGAACGTGAACTGTCACAAGCACTTGACTATTCTGAATTAGAGAACTACTGGCCTAACCTTGATTTCTTAGAATTGGACTGTACATCTCCATACAGAACAACTGAAGACTATTTCGTGACTACGCCGATGTAACCATTACTCCATAGCAGCAGCTTTCATAGCTTCGAGCGCAGCGTGCTCCGCGCTGTGCCAGCGCATGCACTATATCGTCCTCGCCGTGAGCCCAGTGCACTGACGTCGCCTCCTACTCCTAGGCACGACTCGCCTTGCGGCAATCCCATTCAAACACCTCCTTCACCTGCTTAGCCAACCTTCGGCCACCAAGTTAAATTCATCGATTTACTTATATATTGAACCGTCCCAACCGCTAAAATTTCGTGAGTCTAGCGCGTTAAAAAAGCTTTGCTAACCTGAAGTCACTCACCGGCATCTAACTCACCTTACCTGAGCACGAGGAATCAACCAGAATGATCACCCTCACGCAAATCAAGCTTCATGACGCGGGTATTCCTCATGGCATGAGCGCGCTGAATGAGAAGGCCGTAAAGCAGCCTTTTTATGCCTGTCGATTGCAAGTGGATGCATCGGATAGCCTGTATATCTTCAACGCTTTCTTGGTGATCACTAAAAAGCGAAGCACAGCAAGGACTGACCTGACACAGCTGAGGGCTTTCCGGGGATTCCTGAGCATCGAGATGGCTATGAATGACGACGATGCCAGGTATATTGTGCGCCCGATCGCTGAGGCTCTTTTTTCATCCGTTGACGAAGCGAGTAAAGCTACCGATCAGATCATTGATTCACCGATAGCACGATGCAAGCAGGAGTACTTGGCGCTATCCCCCTCCAAGCGGAAGGTTGAAGAATACCAGTCAGTATTTGAATGCCAGGATCACGGCATTGGCATCTGTGTCGATTTTGGGCGTCTCCGCGCCCTACTTGGCGAGGCTGACTTAACGTACTTCAGCCAACTGCTAGCGAGACACCTGAAAACCACATCGCACGTCTACGCCCAGGGATTTGGCAATAGCATTTGCGGCATTATGCAGGGACTCGTGTACGAGAACCCTGGGAAACCACTTCCGGAGCTTCGCCTTGACAAGCAAAGCACCAATACCTTCATCAAGCATGTGGAGTACCAGGCGATTGATCAGGTAATGAAGGCCGGGTACACACTTGTGCAGGCGTTTGAGAATCGTGAGGTCATCAGGGATTTGATTTCAAAATTCTTTATAAGTAATGTATTTCTTTCCGCCTCGAAGTGAGGGAGGCTGGTTGGGGCTCATATTGATGAGCCCCAACCAGTGGATTGCAATGCACCTGCAAGACTGGACAATGATCCACTTCCACTACATGTAACACCAAGAAGGAGCCTCCAGATACTATGGCGCTATGGCTTTTCGATGAGCTTGAGCATGTCGTCATACGCCTCGTCTTGTGCATCTTCCTCACTGTCCATGTTATAAATTTCACTTAGAGAAGGTCGAGGGTCTTCTTGAGCCTCTTCATCGGCCTCTGCATCGCAATTTTCAAAATCGTAATCGTCGCTGTCCATCTCTTCGCTGGAAATCTGGTCGAACGGATAATTTAAGTCACCCGAACGATCAACAGACTGATTACCCGCTGACGCATCTACAGCCGCCGGCTCAGAACTGAAAAGGCCTTGCACCACGGCATCAGCCTTAGCGCTACCCTGAGCAACCTCCTGAGCGAGGTCTACCGGCTTAGTAACGATCGCGTTGTTGATCGCCGCCCACGCTTTAACCCCCTCCCCGCTCTGCTGCAGCCCCTGACGCTCCAAAGCCTTCTTCATCAGACCTGCTGCGACATCAGGGTCATACTCTTTCTCAAGATCGCTGTACTGGGTGTAATGGGTCACCAGATTAGCCGTACCGCTAGGTTTGTTTGAGCTGGAATCATCTGCCATGGCTTATCCTCTCGTATGAAGTGTTGGGGGGAGGTGGGTTGCTGCTTGCTGATTGCTGGTAACGCCCTCTGGCCTACAAGCAGAAGCGGGTGACTCCACGTGGGCTAAACATCCTGAAAGATGGCCTCGGACGTATCCCTAAGCTAAGGGTAGTTGACACCCGGCTGGGAGATGCCATAGCACGTCGAACGGTACGAGAATCTCCGGGCTTGCGGGCAATCCCTGCGCAGGCCAGCAGCCCGACAGCGGCGATAACTGATACTTGAAGCTCTTGAATCGGGATTGGCGACATCAGCCCCCTAGACCGGCGCTAATCTGCACCGGGGGACGTATTAGCTTCGAAAGGCTCAGCCGCAGGAGTATGGCGCCTTACTTCTCACAACTGCTCATAGGCCCTTTCGGAGGCTTCATGGGCCTCTACTGGCACTCCTCGGAAACAGGGCGCTCCGGGCATTAGCGGCACGCAAATGCCCTGTGGATGTTATTAGAGCTACGCGTTGATGTGTTGGTACTCTTGAGAGATTTTCTTTGCACTCCCCGTCAGAATCGCACCTTTAGGTTTTTCTTATGGGAACAGCCCAAAGGCCATAGGGTCAGCTCTTCAGATCAAGGGAGGGAGGAAGTCAAAGGTCATCTGATCTAGACACCGGAGGTGGACTGTCCGGAAAACTTTGCCGCAGCCTTGCAATTGCTTCGTACCCGCCGCGAGTCATCGCAGCAGGATTTGGCAGAGGCCGTCGACCCTAGCTACATCAGTCGTCTCGAAGCGGGTGCTCGATCTGTGACGCTAGACGTTAGCCAAGAGCTGGCGAAAGCACTGGGAGTGGATCCTTTGACCTTGCTGACGCTCGCTTACGCTGCAGAGCGCGGACAGACGCCACAACAGGTTTTGGATCACCTTGCAAAAGACCTTGAGTCCACCGGCTTGCTCTGCAGCGAGATACCGGCTCTGCCGTCGAAGAAGCCACACCCAAATGTCGCGGCATCCCTTGAGTTGAGAGAGCAAATCAAAGAGCTCGTCGATCAAGGCTATAGTAAGGCGGAGGTTGCGAGAAAGTTGGGGATTTCTCGGCAAACCGTCAGTAATCGTCTGAAGAAATCGTGAAGCTCAACGCGCAAGCGCCACGTCTTACAGCACAGCGGCGTAGGTGACTTTGATACCTGAATTGTGGACGGGTACAGGCCTCTGCCGACTCAGGCATAATGCATGCCCTGCATGCCTAGCTCCCTATGTCCTAAGGTCGTCCGAAAGTGGCTATTGGTGAACCCCGAAATTTGAATGACCTCTTCTATTTCGCGAAGGTCGTGGAGGCTGGTGGTTTCGCTGCGGCAGGCCGCCTGCTTGGCATCCCAAAGTCAAGGTTATCCCGCCGTATCGCGGAATTGGAGGAGCGGCTCAACGCTCGCCTCCTTCAACGCACAACACGCAAGTTGCAGCTCACTGCTTTAGGTGAACGGTACCTGCGCCACTGCCAGGCAATGCTCTTGGAAGCTGAGCAAGCCGATGAAGTGGTTGCCAGCGCAACCAGTGAGCCACGGGGCCCACTACGGGTGAGTAGCCCGGTCGGCTTGGCGAATCAATTCTTAAATCCACTGGTTCGTGATTTCCTCACCCGGTACCCACAAGTCCAGCTCGATCTGCTATTGGTCAATCGCCGAGTCGACTTGATCAATGAAGGTATCGATGTCGCGCTGCGCGTTCGCGAAGCCGAAGATGAAGAGCCAAATCTCGTCACCAAGCGCTTGCGTGAGGCTCGTACGGAGGTTGTGGCTTCTCCAGATTTCCTTGCCGCCCACCCTGTTTGTCACCCCAAAGAACTCATGGCTCTGCCCTTCCTGGGGGCTTTAGACTCTGACCGGCTGGCCAGAATGCGCTTGTTCAACCAGGCCGGCGAGCGGTACGAGATCGCTATGCCTGCCCGTTTGGGTGTCGAAGACTTCATCATGCGTAAGGAAGCGGCGCTGGGTGGTCTGGGCTTCACGGTTTTGCCGTTAATGCACTGTGAGAGCGAACTGGCCAACGGAGAGCTTGTTCGCATGCTTCCTGATTGGCATTGCGCCCCTGCGTGGCTCCAGGCGGTCTACCCGCACAGGCGTGGAGTGTTGCCGGCTGTCAGGGCTTGGTTGGATCACCTGGCACATGCGTTCGATCGCTGTGGTGACCGGCCTTTGTAAAAGGTGATGTTGCGTCCTTAGCCAATGCGTTGCTTTCAGTGGAGAGCTCCACCAGCCTCTCCTCCTCGGCTATCCTAATCTCAATCAATGAGCCTGATCAAAGTGCTGATTTTGATCATTCGTCAAAAGCAAAATCCTTCTATCCCGTTGATCGATAAAGGAAATATCAGTTTTGATCAATGGTTTCTCTAGGAAAACAGGTCACCTCTTCTACTTCGCCCGGGTGGTCGAAGCCGGTGGCTTCGCTGCCGCCGGGCGCCAGCTGGGCATTCCCAAGTCGCGCCTGTCGCGGCGCATCGCCGAGCTGGAGGAGCGCCTGGGCACGCGCCTGCTGCAGCGCACCACCCGGCAACTCAAACTGACCGCCGTGGGCGAGCGCTACCTGAGCCACTGCCAGGCGATGCTGCTGGAGGCGGAGATGGCCGATGAAGTGGTGGCCAGCATGTCCAGCGAGCCCAGGGGGCGGTTGCGGGTATCGTGCCCCGTTGCCCTGGCCCATGCATTCCTGCCGGATATCATCAGCCGCTTCCTTGCCCAGTACCCCTTGGTGCAATTGGACATGGTGCTGCTCAACCGCCGGGTCGACCTGATCTCCGAAGGCATCGACGTGGCCCTGCGCGTGCGCGACCTGGGTGATGAGGACCCCGCCCTGGTCACCAGGCGCCTGCGCCAGGCGCAGATGCAACTGGTGGCCGCGCCAGGTTTTGCCGACCATATCCGCGAGCCCGCACAGCTGGCGACCCTGCCGGTGCTGGGCGCCGCCGAGGCCGACCGACTGGTGCATTTTCGCCTGCATGGCCCCAACGGCCGGCAGGAGGAAGTCGCCCTGGAGCCGCGCCTGGCCATCGACGACTTCGTCGTGCGCAATGCGGCGGTACGCACCGGCCTGGGTTTCACCGCCCTGCCGTCAATGTTCTGCGAGGAGGAACTGGCCCGTGGCGAACTGGTGCGCCTGCTGCCAGACTGGTCCCTGCCTGGCGGCTACCTGCAGGCGGTCTACCCACACCGGCGCGGCCTGCTGCCGGCGGTACGCGCATGGATCGATCACCTGGCGACCTCGTTCGAGGCCTGTGGAGAGCGTTATGTCTGAGAAAAGGATGACCGAGGAGCAAGTGGCCGCGCTGTGCCTGGCCCTGCCGGGCGCACAGGAAGACTACAAATGGGGAGGCATCCGCGTGTTCTCGGTGGCAGGCAACAAGATGTTCGCCGTGCAGGACCTGGGCGGCGCGGGCCTGTCATTCAAGGTGGCCGATGAGTTATTCCTGGGCTATTGCGACCGCCCTGGGGTGCGCCCGGCCCCCTATCTGGCACGGGCGAAGTGGATCAGCATGCTGCCACCCTACCCCATGGGCCGCGACGAACTGAGCGACCTGCTGCGCCGCTCGCACCAGCTGGTGGTGCGACGCTTGCCAAGGCGCCAGCAAGTTGGGTTGCTGCTGGGGACGGGCGACGCCTAGTGTGGTGTTTTGCAAGTACGACCAATAAATCGCGAGTGTTTTTTGCGCTCAGGCAAGGCGTCGCGACGAGTCGTAGCCCAGCTACGGCGAGGAGCGACAACGCCGCATGAGCGCAAAAAGCGCCGCGAGTTATGGTCGTTATTTGTGAAACACCACACTAAGGGTCAACCCGACAATGGCGGCCCCTTGAGCTCGACCCGGTTGCCGTCCGGGTCGAAGCAATACAGCGACAGCCCCTCTCCCTCGGCCCCATAACGTTTTTCGGCAGCCTCCACCCTGACCCCGGCCTCGCTCAGCAGTGCGCGCAGCGCCTGCTCGTCGAACGGCTCGATGCGCAGGCACACATGATCGACATTATGCCCACACTGGCCGGGCGCCGCGCCACCCTGGCGCCCCAGCGGGCCGTCGACTGCCACCAGGTCGATCAGACCATCACCGGCGCCGAGGTGGATCATCCCCAGCGTGTCCCGGCGCTTGCGCACCGGGCAGCCGAGCAGCTCGTGATAGAAAGCCAGGCTGCGAGTCAGGTCGCTGACGCGCAGGACGACATGGTCGATGCGTAGTACGGCGAAAGCTGGCATGGCGAAGCTCCACGATCAGGCTTTGCCTAGACCATAGCAGCCGACCTGTGAAGACACCCTAGGTCGTTGGCGTCAATGACCGACGGCGGGTACACAGCAGCCGCTGTGGGGCAAACGGCCGTATACGTGTCAGCCATTGCCCTGGTGGCGGCGACAATCATGTACAGCCCCACGCGCCACCACCTGCCCTTGAATGGCCGCTCCCATCTTTTGGAATGTGACCATGCACCACAGCGAACCGCCCTACCACCAGCAACAGATCCTGCGCAGCCTGCCGGGCTGGACCAGACACTTGCACCCCCACCACGCCAGTCGACTGCTGCGGCGCGCCCACCGCGAGCATGTCGAGCAGGACGGGCAAATCGCCCCCTGGTTCGCCCAGGCCTCGGCCGCCCGGCGGGCCGAGCTGCGCCAGGCCATCAAGCAGCGCACGACGAGCCATCAGGCGCTGGCCAAGGCACTACAAGGTTTGCGCGGCATCACCGAGTTCTGCGAGCCGCTGCTGCAGGCACGGCTGGGCATTCAGGTGGCGCTGACGCAGGCCCAGTTCAGGCATCAGCCATTCACGTCGAGCCTGGGCGGTGAATTCCCCGACCCGGACGCTTCCCATCATGTCCCCCGTACACCGGCCTCGATCGAGGAACCTGCCGGCACAGCCAGCCTCACCAGCCTGCTCGAGGCGGCCCTGCACAATTTTGAAGGCATGACCGAGGTCGGCCCTTTCAGCACCCTGCAAGTCAGTGTCGACGACAGCAGGGCACTACCCGGCCTGAGCACCACTGCGTTTGTCACCCACTGCCGTGCACTCGACCTGGGTCGGCGCTATCAGGAGCACCTGCAGGATATCTACGGCGGCCAGCGTGAAGCGCTGTTACGCGCCCTGTGGGGCCAGGCTCGGCGCGATGAGCTCACAGTACAGGCGCTGATCGCGCGAATGCGCGGACTCCTGACAGACGACGGCCTCCAGTCCCTGCAACAGCTGTGTAGCACGGGCTCGATACCATGCTACCGAGGAGCACCGGCCAAAGTAGCGGTCTTGCGCATGCTGGACATCCAGCTGCACGATCTGTTGCTGTTGACATCCACCAGGCAGTCCACGCCATCGTGCATCGCCTACCTGCCTTTCGACGACGCGCAACCAGTGCAGGAGTTCAACAACCTGCTGGCCTTCGGCAGGTACCTGCGCCGCCGCTTGCTGGAACCCGCCTACCGCGAACGCTTCCTGGAGCATGTCGCCCTGAAGGACCGCCCGCAAATGGCGAGCAAGCTCAAGGCCAGACTGTTCGAAGCCACCGCAGGTGGCTTGAGCCCGCTGGAAACACCGTCCCCCGCCTTCGCCGAAACCGAGCCCGGCACACATCCCTGGCAAGGGTTGCAGGCCACCCTTTCGCGACAGGAGCAGGATACGCCCCGTCCCACCCGCTTCCCGGCACTGGCGATCCATGTGGTCGCGGTCGCCTTTCCGGTATGGCCCAAGCTGTTCAATGACCATGTCCAACGCCTGCAGGAGGACGCGCGCCGCGTCGCGGTGCCAACGGCGGACATCGATGCCAAGGCCAGGCGTGAGCGCCTGGCATTGTGGGGCGAGCGTGGCCTCACCCTGCTCGGGGTGGCGGCCATGTTCGTCCCCGGCCTGGACGTTGCCATGCTAGCCGTGGGTGCGGGCCAGGTCATGGCGAGCATTTTCCACGGTTTCGAATCCTGGTCTGAAGGTGACAACGCCGAAGCGGTGAACCAGGTCGAGTCGCTGCTGGTCAACCTGGGCAGCGTGGCCGCCATTGCCGGTGTTACCAAGCTGGCCAAGGCCTCCGGCTTTGTCGACTGGATGCAAAGTGTCTGGCTGGATGGCGAGAAGCTGCTATGGCACCCCCAGCTCGAGCAGTACCGCAGCCCAGTCGAGTTGCCGGCGGACCTGCAGCCGGACGAGCAAGGCATCTTCCGCCATGACGACCGGCATTTCGTCGACCTGGACAATACGCTTCACGAGATTCGCCAAGACCCTGAGGGGCACTGGCATGTTGTGCACCCGGCCGACCCACGGGCCTATCAGCCACGGCTGCACGGCAATGGCAGAGGGGCCTGGCGCATGGCGCACGAGCGGCCACAGGACTGGGGGCGGGTCAAGCTGATGCGCCGGCTAGGCCCGCTTGCCAACGGCTTGACCGATGAGGAGCTGATTGCAGTACTCGACAGTACCGACCTGGAACGCGGTGTGCTCGAGCAGGTCCACGTCGATGGCCGGCGCCCTCCCGCGCTGCTTGAGGACGCCATTCGGCGCATCAAGGCCGACCGCATCCATCTCGATCCAGCCACGCCAGCTTCCGCTCCGGCGCTGATGATCGGGCGCGCGTTCCCCGGCCTGCCCAGTCAAGCACTCGAAGAGCTGGTGGGCGCGGCCAACAGCGCCGAACGGCAAGCCCTGAACAGCGGACGGGTTCCTCTGCGACTGGCCGAAGAGGCGCGACTGATGCAAGCCCGGGTCCGACTGGACCGGGCGATTCTGGGCTTGTACCGCCCCGGCCTGGCCAATGACGACAGCCGGCTCATCAGCGATAGCCTGTTGGCCGCACACCCACAATGGACGCCCGAACAGCGCTATCACGCCGCACTGGCCAACCGCACGGCGACCGCACGCCTGCTCGGCCAGCAACCTGTACGGCCGGGCTGGCGCTCACCCTTGCGCCTGAGCGAAGGGCGATACGGATATCCCCTTAGCCCCGGTTTATTCGCCTCACGGGCAGAGCGCGAGCTGCATGCCCTGTATCCGGGGATGAACGGTCGCGAGGTCCGCCAGTTGCTGGCCACTTTGCGTGTCCGGGGAAGTGTGACCGAACAGATACAGGCACTGCGCACCCAACTGTCCTCGCTGCGCGACCAGCTTCACGCCTGGGCTACCAGAGGCGCCCACGACTGGGGTGAGGAAGTCGGTGCTTATTACACCAGGACCGCCGACCAACTCGTTCGGGCCTGGCAACGCCTGGACGGCGACATGCTGAGCCTTTCGAATGTCGCCCTCGACGCCCTGCCGACACTCACGGCACGCTTCGACCACATCACCACGCTGTCGCTGGAGAATCTCAATGTGATCGAGATGCCCGCCGACTTCCTCCAGGCCTTCCCATCGCTCAGGCGGGTGGATGTACGAAACAGCCCCCAGTTGAGCGCCAGTTCGGTCCTCCAGGCATTGCGCAACGCCCCACAGTTGCGGGAACTGCGCTTGAGCGGCACCAGCCTGGGCGCGCTACCCGCCGCGGCCCATGAAGTGCTGCCCACCTTGCACGGCCTGCGTAGCCTGGAATTGCCACATCACCGCTTGACGCTCACCGTGCAAGACGTGCGAATGCTCACCGGCCTGCCGCTGGAAACCCTGGACTTGCGAGCCAATCGTATTGCGCTGGACGCCGACACGGCGAATACGTTCAGTTCGATGCGAACACTGCGCCACCTGCACCTGAGCGACAACCCCCTTGCCATAAGTCCTAACCTGACCGGCCTGGACAACCTCGCCACCTTGCGTCTGGACAACAGCCGACTGCGCTTGTGGCCCACTGGGTTGAGCGACCTGATGCAGCGTAGCCCCTGCATGTTGCGGGTGGTGGACCTGAGCATGAACAGCATCGAACAGGTGCCGGGGCTGCCCGCGCTCTTGTCATCACCCTACCTGGGCGAACTGCTGGCCAGGCGTGCGCAGTATCGCTGGCGGTTCGATTACAATCCGCTGGACGAGACTACCCGCGAAAGCCTGCAGATTGTCGGCGCTTCGGTCGGACAACGTGTCGAGGGCCTCGACGCCACCGCTCCACCAGTGCGAATTGACTGGCTGCAAAGCGCCAGCCAGCAACAGCGGGCAACCTGGGGGGCGCTGTTCGACACGGGCGGCAACACCAACCTGCGCCAAATCGTCGAACAGGCGGGCATGTCGGCCAGTGCCCGTCGCCAGCCCCGAGCATTTGCCCGACAAGTATGGACACTGCTCGAGCGCGCAAGCGCCAGTACCCGACTGCGCGCACGCCTGGACGAAGTGGCCGGCGAGTTCCCGGTGAGCTGTGGCGATGCCGGGGCCGATGGTTTCGGCACCTTGCAAATCGAAGTGATGGCCTATGATGAAGCCGCAGGCGCAGAGGTAGCCACGCCACCGCTGTTCCAGTTCTTCCGCCGCCTGTTCCGCCGCGACCAGGTGAACAGGCTGGCCCAGGAGGTGTTCAACGCCCGCGTGGCCCGGCGCAATGCCCTGCACGCACTGGATGCCTGGGCCACCCGGCCGCTGGCCGAGCGCGGCGCCAGACCCGTGCTGCCGCCCCTGCATCACGTCGACACATTGTCCGACGACGTGCTGCACAATGGTCTTGGTGAAGGACTGGACCTGATCGAGATCCGCCTGGCCCTGCGCAGCGGCCTGGCCAGCCGGCTGGACTTCCCCGACCCCCAGCAGGCCATGTTGTACCGGCACACGGCTGAAATTTCCGCGAGGACCGAGGAAGCGGTGCACGATGAGGTCGATGCCCGGGACCATGACGCCGGGGCACGCCGCCAGTGGATCGCCCGGCAACCGAGCTGGCGGCGCCTGCTGCGCCGGGAACACAGTGCCCATTTCGAGGTGCTCAGAAAGCGCTGGGACGCAGGCCTGGACTACCTCGACGGCAACGACCTCGACGGCCCGCTCGAGCCGCCGGTGATCGAAGCGCTGACCCAGGCCCTGGGCCGCAGCCCGTTGGCCGAGGATGGCCAGCCCCTGCGCGAGCCCATTTCCAGCGACCGCTACGTCGCGGGCATGAACCGCATGGCACTGGGCCTGGAACAGGACGAAGACGCCCTCTATCTGCGCCTGACCCGCCGCCGCGACCCCAACAACTGAGCCTACTGGCCGCGCAGGTCTTCGAAGAAGGCCTGCCGCCCCTGTACCTGGCTTGACGCACGCGGCTGCGCGGCAGCCTCGCCGCTGGCTCGTTCCACGTGCCAGTAACAGTGCCGAACCGCACGCGTCACCGCCACGTAGGCAAGGCGCTGCACTTCTTCCTTCTGCGCCGTATCGAACGCCTGGGCGTCCCCTGGCTTGCCCAAGCCGGCCAGGCGATACGCCTGGTTCTTGTAGGGCGAGCTGGTCAGGTAGTGGCAATCGCCGAGCATGAACACCGCATCTGCTTGCAGTCCCTTGGCGCTGTGATAGGTCAGCTGACGCAGGCGGCGCTGGCCGGGCGGCAAGCTATAATCAACTTTAACTATTGGCAATAAATACTTTTCAATCAATAACTTATCGCTGGATTTTCGAAACAGCATCATGACCGTTTCACCCCGCTGATAATGCTCGATCACGGTTTCAGCCAGTGCCGCCTCGTCCCGATCGAAAACCTTCACCGGCGACAACGGCAGCTCGGCTGCCAGCCCGCTGGCCCTGGCCTTCTTGCCGGTGATGGCCGGCGCGCCTTTGACCAGATGCTCGGCGGCCTCGATGATGTACTGCTGGCTGCGGTAGTTCTCCACCAGCATCACCCGCGTGTTGGCCGGTGACGGGAAGGCCTTGGTGAACTCCATGAAGTACTTCGGCGAGCTGCCGCGCCAACCATAGATCGACTGCCAGTCATCGCCCACGCACATCAGCGATGAATGTTGCGCCACCCGCCCGCTGTGCATGGCCGGCCCACGGCGGCGGATTTCGGCGAGGCAGGCACGCAGCCAGCTGACGATCTGCGGCGAGACGTCCTGGAACTCGTCGATCATCAGGTGAGCCATTGGGCGCAGCAAGGGGGCGGGCAGCAACCCGAGGTTCTCCGGGTTGTTCTCGCCGAACAGGGCGAACATGCGGTTGTAGGTCATCACCGGCGGCGACTGCGCCAACAGGTGTGCTTCCAGTGCCTTCCAGAACAGCGCGAGGGCCTCGAAGAATGCCGCGTCGCTATCGCCAGAAGGGAAGCTCATGGCGGCCACGGCGTTGTTGACGTCCAGGCCGAGGTTCTCGATGAAGCTCGCAGCGGTGACGAAGGCGTCGAGCAACGGCGCCGGGGCCAGCTCGCCCTTGACCTTGTACTCGAAGCCCGGGCCGGCCACGGCATCCCCCGCCAAGGACGTTGCAAGCCGTTTTGCCGAAGAGTAATTATCAAGCCATATCAATGGCTTATCACAGAAAGCTTGAAACAGGGTGCGCTTTACCGCCCATTCCGCGCGCACCGCCAGCTTGGCGCCCGGGCGCTGGTACTGGGCGCTTTCGGACGGGTCGAAACCCAGCACCACCCAGGCGTCCAGCCCTTCCAGGCGGCCATGGACATGAAAGCGGCTGCCGCGGATCTGCACCGTATCGCGGCAGGGTTCGATACCCTTGATCGGCCAGGCACCGGCGGCGAACCACAGGTCCTCGATCACATCGCACAGTTCCTCGTCGCGCTGGGCGGCCAGCTGGGTGACCTGCACACGCTTGTGCACATCCGGATGATCCGGGTCCATCGGCTTGAGCAGCAGTGCTTCCTGGCGCAACGCGCCGACCAGCTGGGCAAACCGCGGGCTCTGGCCCAGCAGCTCGCTGTAGCACTGGTTGAGCTGCTGACGCTGGGCATCGTTCAGGCGCAGGTCGAACGGGTTGCTGTCAGCGTTTGCCTCGCCGCCTGCGGGCATCTCGTTGCCCAGGGTCTCGAACGCCCGCACCTGGGCGAAGCCTGGCAAGCTGCGCACCAACGGCAGGATGCGTGAATGAAAAGTGCGCACCAGCTCCCGCCCCTGGGCAGGCGACAGCTCGAGCTGCCACAGGGCAAACACCTGCAGCAGGCGCTGGATGAAGTCACGGCGCGACTCGCGGGTGAAGGTCACCACGGTCAGGGCATCGAGCTCGAAGCCCAGGTAGTGACGCAGCAGCAGGATGCGCAGCACCAGCGAGGTCGACTTGCCGGCCCCGGCGCCGGCCACGACGCAGGTCGAGGGTGTGTCGCTGAAGATCAGCTTCCATTGCGCCGCGCTCGGTTGCGCCTCGGCAGGCAGACGCCTGGCGACATCAGCCTTGAAGCGCTTTTTCAGCTCGGCGGTCAGCGGCAGGCGCCAGTCGTCGAACAGGTTGTCGTCCTGCCCGGGTACACCGGCATTCTCCGGGCGGGCATCGCGGATCACCAGAACCTGGCGCCCAGCCTCGAATCCAGCGACCCGACCCTGCTCGTAGCCCTCACGCAAGCCATCGGCATGGCCGTTGCGCTGCCCCGTGGCGTGGCCGAGGAACCAGGAATCGCGGTGCTGCGCCTGCAGGCGTGACAGGCCCCGCCCCAACAGGCGGGCGGCCAGGCGGCGCAGCCAGGGCAACTGGGCGGGAGGGGTCAGGTCGGCCGGGGCCCGGGGATGCTCGTGCGGCACGGTCACTCCATTGAAAATCAGAACAGCCGGCATGTTCGCCTCATCCGCGTAAAAGTGCCAGCGAATGCTTATGGATCATGGGATTAGGCGATGAACCGCATGCGAAGTCGCATAATTAAATATCGTATTTATAGATACTTAAGAGCCGATATTTACGCTTTTTATCGATACTTAAGATGCGCATCATGGCCTCATTCCACCGAATCAGAGGAACACCACCATGCTGCAACTACGGCCCTTCGAAAGCCTTGGCCACGCCAACCACGGCTGGCTCGACGCCCATCATCATTTCTCCTTCGCCGAGTACCATGACCCGGCACGCATGCACTGGGGCAACCTGCGCGTGTGGAACGACGACCTGATCGCCGCCGGCGCAGGCTTCCCACCGCACCCGCACCGTGACATGGAGATCATCACCTACGTTCGCGAAGGCGCCATCACCCATCAGGACAGTCTGGGCAACAAGGGCCGAACCGAAGCCGGCGATGTGCAAGTCATGAGCGCTGGCAGCGGCATTGTCCACAGCGAGTACAACCTGGAGAAGGTCGACACGCGGATCTTCCAGATCTGGATCATCCCGGAAAAGGTCGGTGACGCGCCCTCCTGGGGTACCCGCCCGTTCCCCAAGGGTGAACGTGGCGAGGGCTTCGTGACCCTGGCCAGTGGCCGCGAAGGCGATGACGACAGCCTGCGCATCCGCACCGACGCCCGCCTGGTGGCCGCGACTCTGCGCGCCGGTGAAAGCGCCGAGTACCGCCTCGATGAGGGCCGTCGCGGCTACCTGGTGCCGGCCAAGGGACGGATCGAGGTGAACGGCTTGCAAGCCAAGGCCCGTGATGGCGTGGCGATCGAGCAGGAGACGCGGCTCAAGGTGACAGCATTGGAAGACAGCGAAATCGTGCTGGTCGATGTAGCCTGATCGACCTTGGCCGGTTTGCCGGCGCAGGCCGCTATCGCACTTTTTCGCGTTTGTGCGCTCTATGCATGGCCAGGCCCCACCGATCCCCGGCGGGACCGACTTTTCCAACCGGTGCCGATGGCCGTACGAAGACGCCTTCCATTTCCTCGCCGACTGCTGATGGCCGGCAGCCTGGCCTGTCTGGTCGCCTGCACCCAGCAGCAGGGCCGCGACATGCTCACCCAGTTCAGCAACGGCAAGCCCGACGAGCTGTTCCAGACCAGTGTCGACCGCATGGCCACCCTGGCCATGCGCGACAACCTGCAAAGCCTGTACCTGCTGATGAACAAGCTGTACCTGCGCAACCCCAACCAGTGGCGACAATCGGGTTACCTCGACGCCACCACCGCGGCGCGGCAGATCCGCATCGCCATCGAGCAGCGCCAGCCCCTGGCGCAGTTGGGCGAGCGCCGCGACCTGGCGGCCTTGAGCTACGCCCTGAGCCCGGAGTTTCGCGGAGACCGGGTGGGTGCGTTCATTTACGCCATTGGCAGCATGCTGGTCACCGCCCACGGTGGGCGCACCGAGTTCTACATGACCGACACCCTCGACCCGTTGTTCATCCACAATGCCGCGCGCAACATCGAGAAGGCCACCTGGATGCTCGGCCAGCGCCAGGATGCCAATGGGGTGCTCCTGCTGTTTTCCAACGAAATTTCCGAACAAGGCAGCAACCTCAGCTTCGCCGTGGAGTTCGGCAAGGTCGTCGCCCGTCTCGACCTGCTGTCGCAGATGCTTGACGAGCGTTATCGGCGGATCGGCCTGAATTACGCGCAAAGCCTGCTGTTGATGAATTTCCTGCCGGTGCAATGAGCCGCGTCCGCTAATCGCACAAGCCAGCCCGAGGCGGCATCCGCTGTTCGCCCGGCGCTTGTCGGGCCGCATTGCCCCGGTCCCGGCTTATTGCATACTGTGGAAGCTGGCAGCCAACCTTCGCCTGCCTCTACGTGCGCCCGGTGGCTGGCCAGAATGACCGTGAACGACCGCTTGCGCAGCCTCCGGGCCGCAGCGAACGGCGCCCAGAACAATAACGATGGCGAGTGCCTTGCCCATGGAAAGCCGCCTGCTGAGCGAGCAAAGCTGCGTGTTCCACCACGCCGACCCCTATGCCGTGTCCGCCTATGTGAACCACCATGTAGGGCAGCACCATATCGGCCTGTCCCGCACCACCCATCCCCAGGCAAGCCTCAGTCACCGCAAGTTCGCCGAGCTGGACCTGTGCCGCCTCAGCTACGGGGGCAGCGTGCGGGTCACCTCACCCGCGCTGGAGACCCTCTACCACCTGCAGGTGCTGCTCAGCGGCAATTGCCTGTGGCGCGGCCCCCAACGCGAGCATCACCTGCTGCCGGGCGAGCTGTTGCTGATCAACCCGGACGACCCCGTGGACCTGACCTACTCCGAGGATTGCGAGAAGTTTATCCTCAAGGTCCCGGCCAGCCTGCTCGACAGCGTCTGCGACGAGCAGCGCTGGCAGCGGCCCAGCGGCGGCGTGCGCTTTTTGCGCAACCACTATCGGCTGGACGAGCTGGGCGGGTTCCTCAACCTGCTGGGCATGGTCTGCAACGAGGCCGAGGCAAGCGGCTCGCTGCCTCGGGTACAGAGGCACTACAGCCAGATCGTGGCCAGCAAGCTACTGACCCAGATGACCACCAACGTGGGCATGGAAACACTGAGTGGCCCAGGCGCGGGGCTGGAGCGGATCCTGGACTATGTGGAGCGCAACCTGATGCTGGACATGACCGCCGAGACCCTGGCCGAACAGGCGAACATGAGCGTTCGCTCGCTGTATGCATTGTTCGATCGTCACCTGAACACCACCCCCCGGCAGCACATCCGGCAACGCAAGCTGGAGCGCGTGCGCGCCTGCCTGAGCGACCCGAGCTGCACGGTGCGCAGCGTGACCGAACTGGCCCTGGACCATGGCTTCATGCACCTGGGGCGGTTTTCCGAACGCTATCGCCAACAGTTCGGAGAGTTGCCGTCGCAGACCCTCAAGCGGCGCGGTTGAGCCGTATTCGGCCTAACTGGCGAATGAGGCGCAGAGTCATCAGCTCCGTCGCCGTTTCAGTTGCTGCTTCAACACCCGCAACGGCGGCGCATAGAAGAACCCGAACGACACGCTGCCCTGGCGGCCCTTCACCGCATGGTGCAGGCGATGGGCCCGGTACAGGCGCTTGAGGTAGCGATTGACCGGTTTCGGCGCCCGCGGCCAGTGCCGGTGAAACACCCCATCATGGGCCAGCACGTAGGCCAGCCCATAGCCCGCCACGCCGCCACCGACCCATTGCAGCGGCGCGTGCCCGGCCTTGCCCAGCGTCATCAGGGCAGCGGCGATCAGCCCGAGCGCCAGCAGGTAGAGGTCGTTGGTTTCCAGCATGCCCAGTTGCGGCTCGTGGTGCGAGCGGTGCAGCCACCAGCCCCAGCCGTGCATGACGTACTTGTGGGCCAGCGTGCCGACGCCCTCCATGGCCACCAGGGTGCCGAACAGCACGGCGAGATTGAACAACATGTATCGGTCCGGGGGGTTGGCAACGAAATGCGCAAGCGTACCATTGCCGCCAGGTCATTCAGAGGGATTTTCCATGAAGGATGTACACGCCTCGGCCAGCACCGGCTACACCCGCCAGTCGGACAACTATGAGCAAGGTCGGCCGGACTACCCCGTCGCCTTGCAGGACTGGTTACGCGACACCCTGGGCATCGGCGCCGGGACCCCGGTGCTCGACCTGGGCGCCGGCACCGGCAAGTTCACCCGTCTGCTCAGCGCACTGGCACCACACCTGACCGCTGTGGAACCAGTGCCCGCCATGCGCGCACGCTTCCACAAACGGCTGCCCGACATCCCCGTGCTCGAGGGCACCGCACAGCACATACCGCTGGCCGAGGCCAGCCAGCAGGTGCTGGTCTGCGCCCAGGCCTTCCACTGGTTCGCCGATGCCGCCGCCCTGGAGGAGATGCACCGGGTGCTGGCCCCCGGCGGCCGTCTGGGTCTGATCTGGAACGTGCGCGACGAAACAGTGGACTGGGTGGCGCGGATCACCGAAATCATCACCCCCTACGAGGGCGACACGCCACGTTTTCACACCGGGCGCTGGCGCGAAGCCCTCGCAGGCAGCCGCTTCAGCACTCCGCAACTGACCACCCTGCCCCATGTCCATGAGGGTGACCCACAGACCGTGATCCTCGAACGCCTGCGCTCGGTGAGCTTCATCGCCGCCCTGCCCCAGGCCGAACAAGACGAGGTCATGGGCCAGTTGCAAAGCCTGATCGACAACCATCCGGACCTCAGGGGCCGTGAGCGCATCGCCTTCCCTTACCGCACCCAGGCCTACGTCTGCCAGCGCCTGCCGTAACAGGATTGTCATGATTCATGCCTTGACCCCGCGCGGGTCGAGGCGTATGGTCCGCCGCGCATTCAAGCATCCCTCACCCAGGAGACCCCTGCATTGGACAGTAGCCCCAGTCGATTGCGACAGGCCCACACGGCGAGCTAGTCCGGCAGCGTTCCTGCCACTGTCTCGCCGTACTCGGTAGACGGTGGTTTCCTTCGGCCCTCCCCGGCTGAACATTCCTCCTTGCTTCCCAGCCCTGCCACCCGGCATGGCGCGTGGTCCTGCGCATTCCTCGTTTGCAATCGCGCCGTCTCAAGTCGGCGCCCATGCGGGCCAGCGCCCGCAGAACGGAGTTCGCTATGGATTGGAAAATCTTCCTGCTGCGCGTCAGCGTGGCCCTGCTGCTCGGTGCCCTGATCGGCGCCGAGCGTCAACTGCGCCAGCGCCTGACGGGCCTGCGCACCAACGCCTTGGTCAGCACCGGCGCCTGCCTGTTCGTGTTGATGACCCAGGCAGTACCGGGCATGGCGCCCACCGATGCCTCGCGCATCGCCGCCTATGTGGTGTCGGGCATCGGCTTTCTCGGCGGCGGCGTGATCATGCGCGACGGCTTCAACGTGCGTGGCCTGAACACCGCCGCCACCCTCTGGTGCACCGCCGCGATCGGCGTGCTGTGCAGCCTCGGGTTGTTGCTGGAGGCGTCGCTGGGCAGCCTGGTGGTGCTGTGCGCCAACATCCTGCTGCGCGACCTCGCCCAGCGCCTCGACCGCCAGGACGTGCTGCCGGCCAGCGAGGTCGAGCAGCGCTACGAGGTGCGCATCGTCTGCCGCGCCGAGGACGAAATCCAGGTACGCAGCCTGATGCTGCACAGCCTAAGCGACCCGGGCCTGCGCCTGCAGTCGCTGCACAGCGAGGACCTGTCCGACCCGGCACGCCTGGAAGTACGCGCCGAACTGCTCGGCACGCCCCAGGCGCCGACCCAGCTGGAGCGCTTGGTCGGCCGGGTGAGCCTGGAGAAAGGCGTCAGCTCGGTGCGCTGGCAGTTGCAGCTGCAGGCTCAGGGCCTGAACATCGATTAGGGTCTGTACGAAATGTGTCTGCGCGACGGCCAGACAAGGCGAAACGGGGGGAGGAAGCGCAGTGTACTGGAGTACATGAGCATTCCGAGCCCCGTTTCAACGCAGTATGGGCGAGTGCAGATACATGTCGTACAGGGCCTAGACGCTGTCGCGCACATGCCGCTCGCGCAGCTCCTGGCGCTCCTTGGCCTCGACGCACAAGGTCGCGGTGGGCCGCAGCAGCAGGCGGCGCAGGCCAATCGGCTCGCCGGTTTCCTCACACCAGCCGTAGTCGCCCCGGGCCAGGCGCTCCAGCGCCTGGTCGATCTTGTCGAGCAGCTTCTTTTCCCGCTCCAGCGAGCGCAGTTGCCAGTGGCGCTCTTCTTCGGCGCTGCCGATGTCGGCCGGGTCGCTGTGCACTTCCTGCTCGCGCAGGGCGCGGAACTCCTGTTCGATACGGCCCTGCAGCTCGCCGCGCTGGGCCAGCAGCAAGTTACGGAAGAATTGCCGCTGCGGTTCGTTCATGTAGGCGGCGGCAGGTTGTTGCAACAATTGCTCTTCAGTCATGGCAAGGTTCCGAAATGCTGGGGGCGCGTCGCGCCCCTTTCGCTGGCAAGCCAGCTCCCACAGGGGCTGCGCAGCGGCCCCTGGCCCAATCAACGGTCGAACATCAAGGGCAGTCCCTGGCACGGGTCGCGCACCTGGCCCTGGTGCCAGGCCAGTTGCCCCGACACCACCGTGGTACGTACCACATGGTGAAAAGCGCGCTGCTGGAACGGCGTCCAGCCGCAGCGCGCCAGGATCGGGTCGTCCGCCACGGCCCGTGGCCTGGCCAGACGCTCGACGATGGCGAAGTCTGCCCAGTACCCCTCGCGCAGAAAACCGCGTTCGCGAATGGCGAACAGCTCGGCCACCGCGTGGCTGGTCTTGGTCACCACCTGGGCCATGCTCAGCACTCCTTCGCTGACCAGTTCCAGCGCCGCCGGGAGGGCATGCTGCACCAGCGGCAGGCCTGACGGTGCGCGTGCATACACCCGCCGTTTCTCTTCCAGCGTATGCGGCGCGTGGTCGGTACCGATCACATCGATACGGTCACGGGCCAGGGCCTTGCGCAAGGCGTCACGGTCGGTGCCAGTCTTGATCGCCGGGTTGCACTTGATCAGATGGCCGAGGCTGGCGTAGTCGCTGTCGTCGAACAGCAGGTGGTGCAAGCACACCTCAGCAGTGATGCGCTTGCCGCTCACCGGGCCGGGCGTGAACAACGCCAGCTCGCGTACAGTGGTCAGATGCAGCACATGCAGGCGCGTGCCAAAACGCCGGGCCAGTTGCACGGCCAGGCTCGAGGAACGGTAGCAGGCATCGGCATCGCGGATCAGCGGGTGCGCGGCCGGGGGGATGAACTCGCCGTGGCGCGCCCGCCACCAAGCCTCGTTCTGCAGAATGCTCGGCGTGTCTTCGCAATGGGCCAGGACGATGGTCGGCGCATAGATGAAGAGTTTTTCCAGCACCTGCGGATCGTCCACCAGCATGTCGCCAGTGGACGCGCCCATGAACACCTTGATCCCGGCCACTTCGCGGGGGTCGAGGGCGGCAATGGTGTCGAGGTTGTCGCGGCTAACGCCGAAATGAAAGCCATAGTTGGCCCGTGAGCCCGCAGCCGCCCGGCGCTTCTTGTCGGCCAGCGCCTCCAGGGTCAACGTGGGCGGGTTGGTGTTGGGCATGTCCATGAAACTGGTGATACCCCCGGCCACCGCTGCCCGCGACTCGCTGGCGATGCAGCCCTTGTGCGGCGCCCCCGGCTCGCGAAAGTGCACCTGGTCGTCGATCATCCCCGGCAGCAGCCAAGCTCCCTTGGCATCAATCTCCAGTGCCGCCCGGGCGTTGTCGAGGCTGCCGGCGATCCGTTCTATGCGCCCATGGCGCACCAGCAGATCGGCTTCGAATTCACGCCCCTCGTTGACCAGTCGCGCATTGCGCACCAATAGCGTGTCCATGCTCAGAACTCGTTCTGCAAGGCCTTGTAGCCCTGGACCAGGTCGATATTGGTGCGCGCCACGTCCTCGGAAAACTCCGAGGCCGATACGCTGACCGGCGGGTAGCGCTCCAGGTCGGTATGCGGACCGATGTGCTCGGTGGGCGGCACGTAAAAGCGTGGCGGCAAGTCGCGGCCGTCGACCACCGAGTTGTGCCGCACCACGCTGCCATCACCGACCTTGCAGTTGAACAGCACGCTGTTGAAGCCGATGAACACCCGGTCGCCGACTTCGCACGGGCCGTGGACGATGGAGCGATGGGCGATCGAGCTGTACTGGCCGATGCGCACCGCCGCGCCGGACTTGGAATGGATCACCACGCCATCCTGGATATTGGAATTGGCGCCGATGACGATCGGCTGCATGTCGCCGTCGGCGTCCACCTCGTCGGCGCGGATCACCGCGTAGGGGCCGACGAACACGTTGTCGTGGATGATCACCTTGCCGCAGATGATGGCGGTGTGGTCGATATAGGCCGATTCGGCGATTTGCGGGAGATGGCCGGAGGGGTTTCTGCGGATCACGATGAGGTCCTGCCTGTGAGGAAGATCGCAAATGTTACGTTATAACAATTACATTGCAACACCTTCCCGCGTCGATCTGGCAAACTGCGTCTTCTTGCGCAGCGACGCCACGCCCACAGGTCTTGTCTCCACCATGCTTGTCCGCCTCACCCGCATCGAGGATGTTCCCTTGCTCCCGGCCCTGGAACGCTCCGCCGCCCAGGCATTCCGGCAATTGCCGCACCTCGCCTGGCTGGCCGACAGCGACGTGATGGATGAAACCCAGCACCTGGCATTCGTGAGCGAAGGTTGCAGCTGGGTCGCCGCGGATGATCAGGGCCAGGCACTGGGTTTTCTCTGCGCCAGCGTTGCCGACGACGCCTTGCACATCCATGAGCTGTCCGTGCGGCAAGAGGCCCAGGGCCAAGGCCTGGGCCGGCGCCTGCTGGACCAGGCACGGGATGCCGCCCGCCACAAGGGCCTGGCCTGGCTGACCCTGACCACCTTCGACGATGTCCCCTGGAATGCCCCGTTCTATCAGCGCTACGGCTTCGAACGTCTGGCGGTGCGACAGCTGGATCATCGCCTGCAGACGATCATCTCCAGCGAGCTGGCCCACGGCCTGACCGATCGCTGTGCCATGCGCTTGGCCATTACCTGCGGCCCCTAGACACTGCCGATTTGACTTCGCATTGGCATCAGAACCGCTGCGCGACCATCTTGAACGGATACGGCTGCGCCTTGTACTTGCCGATCTTGCCGCGCTTGGGCAGCGTCACCTTGTGCTCCCGGCTGAGGTCCTTGTAAGGGATCTGCTGCAACAGGTGGCTGATGATATTCAGCCGCGCCTTGCGCTTGTCCTCGGAGCGCGCCATGTACCACGGCGCCCAGGAAGTATCGGAGGCGGCAAACATGTCGTCGCGGGCGCGGGTGTAGGCGTCCCAGCGGTTGTAGGACTTGACGTCCATCGGCGACAGCTTCCACAGCTTGCGCCCGTCGCTGATGCGGTCCTGTAGCCGACGGGCCTGCTCTTCGGCACTGACCTCGAGCCAGTACTTGATGAGGATGATCCCCGACTCGACCATCATCCGCTCGAACATCGGCACCACGGTGAGGAACTTGTGGGCCTGCTCTTCGGTGCAGAAGCCCATCACCCGCTCCACGCCGGCGCGGTTGTACCAACTGCGGTCGAAGATCACCACCTCGCCGGCCGCCGGCAGGTGGGTCAGGTAGCGCTGGGCGTACATCTGGGTCTTCTCGCGCTCGGTCGGCGCCGGCAGCGCCACCACACGGAACACCCGCGGGCTGACGCGCTCGGTGATGGCCTTGATGGTGCCACCCTTGCCCGCACCGTCGCGGCCTTCGAAGACGATGCACACCTTCAGGCCCTTCTCCACCACCCACTGCTGGAGTTTGACCAGCTCCACATGCAGGCGCTTGAGTTCCGCCTCGTAGGTCTTGCGTCCAAGCTTCTCGTCGACCTCACCCTTGCGCTTGCCCTTGGCCATTGCCTGCTCCTCTCTGCCCGCTTCAGGTCGCCCCGACGGCGCCGGGGCGGAACCAGCAGAGTATGGCTGAACACCCACCGTTTGCCGGTTGGCCGCCAGTCGGTGCCAGAGGCAGGCTTTGCCAAACAGCGCACAGCACGGGCGATATGTCGTCGTGCCACGATTGCGGCCGCTCTGGCGCGCGGGTTCTAATCCTGCCCTGCGCTCCACCCAGCAATTGGCAATACAAGGAAGCCTTACAATGGACAGGAAGATCATACCGCTGGCGTTGCTGGCGACCCTGGTCGGCTGCTCGGACAACCAGCAGCCCCGTGAAGCCGACCTGCGCCAGGCTGCCCAAGCCTACCTCGACAGCCAGTACCCGCACTGTTTCGTGATCAGTGCCTTCCCCACCCGCACCCGTGACTTCGACGTCGAAGGGACCAACCAGGCGTTGCATGCCCTGGCCCGGGTCGGCGTGGTCAGCGAACGGGAGGTTGCCCGTACCGAAGTCCCTGAGCGGCTGTGGCAGCCGGCACGCACCGACATCTACTACGCCTACGACCTCACCGACGAAGGCCGCCGCTACTACAAGGCCGATGCAAGGCGCAAAGCGAACGGCGCCAGCACCGGCGGGCTGTGCTTCGGCAAGGCCCAGGTCACCGCCATCAACAGCGTCGGCAAGCCTACCGAACATGATGGGCGCAAGCAGTCGCAGGTGAGCTACAGCTACCAGGTGAACGAACTGCCGAGCTGGGCCAGCGACGCGGCGGTCCAGGCCGGCATCGCAGGCCTCGGCCAGGCAGCCGCCAGTGTCGCCAAGCCGCTGGAGGAAACCCGCGCCATGGTGCTCACGGAACAAGGTTGGGTCCACGAGCAACTGCTGACCAACTGATCGCGGTGTTAATCCTGGGGAAATCCGCGCACGCCATCCTTGCCTCAACCCGGCCGCCTGGCGGCCGTTTTTAGGTCAATCGATGGAGACCCCAGTGATGAAAACCCTAACCTGTGCACTCGCCCTGCTGGCAACGATCTCGGCCACCTCGGCCTTTGCCGAAGGCGGTGCCGACCGCCTCAAGGAACGCAGCGACCAATGGGCGCTGCAACGCCAGCAGACCGAGCAGATCGCCAAGGGTGACGCCCAGTCACCCGCCCAGCAGCCCCAGGACAGCGCCAACACCCCCTCCAGCTGATAGGCCCCATGGGCATTTTTGTTCAATACCCGCGCCGCAGCATCGGGCAGGATAGCCGCACTATCCTCGCCATAAGGAAACGCCCGATGAGCCTGACACTGTCCATGGCGGCCTTCGCCCTCGCCGCCTCCATCTCCCCCGGCCCGGTCAACATCGTCGCCCTCGGCAGCGGCGCGCGCCATGGCCTGCGGGCCAGCATCGGGCATGCGGCCGGTGCCACCCTGGGTTTCTGCCTGCTGCTGGTGCTGGTCGGGCTGGGCGTGCATGAGCTGCTGCTGCGCTGGCCGTTGCTGGGGCAGCTGTTGCATTGGGGCGGGGTGTTGTTCCTGCTGTACATGGCATGGAAGCTGGCCAGCGACGATGGCGCGCTGGGCGCCGAGGATGGCCAGCGGGCGCCAAGCGCCTGGCACGGCGCGGCCATGCAGTGGCTGAGCCCCAAGGCCTGGCTGGCGGCCGTGGCCGGCATCGGCGCCTATACCGGCGGCGAGCAACAGCTGTTGTGGCTGTTCACCTGGATCTACGGGCCGATCTGTTTCGTCTCCGTGGCCAGTTGGGCCTGGGCCGGCAGCGTGATCCGCCAGTATCTGGCCGAGCCGTGGCGGATGCGTCTGCTCAATCGGGTGCTGGCGGGGTTGCTGGTGGCGAGCGCGGTGTACCTGATGGTAGGAGGTTGACAGTTCGTGCCCTATCGCGGGGCAAGCCCACGTGCTTTTCAGGCGTTGCGATAGTGCCCCGGCGTGGTCGCCAGGTACCGTTTGAAAGCCCTCTGCAGATGCGCCTGGTCGGCAAAGCCGGCTTCCAGCGCCACCTCGGCGATGGCCCTGCCTGCGCGCAACTGCGCCCGGGCATGCTGCACCCGCTGGTCGAGCAGGTAGGCGTGCGGCGATAGCCCGAAGCGCTTGCCGAATGCGCGGGTCAGGTAGGCCCGTGACAAGCCCGCCGCAGCACAGATGTCCTCCAGGGTCAGCGGATCCAGACGGTGGGTGCGAATGAACGCGGCGGCCATTTCCAGGCGTGGATGCGCCTGTGGGTGACGCGCCGCGCCGCCCTCGAGATAACCTGGCAGCTCTGTGAAGAACGTCGCCAGCCGCTCGGCCTTGTCCAGCGCCTCGCTGTCGAGCAGCCCGGCGAACAGGTCGAGCAACCGCCCGTACAGCGCAGTCGACGTGCTCAATGTCGCTGCCGGCAGTTCGAACCCTCGAGCCTGCAGCCACGGCAAATCAACGAACAGCATCAGGTAGGACCAAGGTTCGCCCTGGAGGGGGTTGCAGGTGTGTACCACCCCTGGATTCATGAGCACCGTGGTCCCCACGGTCACCTCATGCCGTGCATCACCGGTCAGGTAAGTGCTGCGCCCGCCGGTGATCACGCCGATGGAAAAGCTCGCGTGGGAATGCGCGGTGTAGCACACCTGGCGGCCATCCCCGACCAGACGGGCCTCGACGAAGGGCAATGCCGGATCACGCCAGAACCGCGAGACCTCGATCATCGCCCCACCCTCACCCTTCGCCGCCCTGCACCACCACCAGCAACTGCGCCTGGCGCTCGCCGACCGAACGCAGGCGGTGCGGGGTCTGGGCATTGAAATGCAAGGCGTCGCCGGCCTCCAGCAGCACCCGCTCGCTCATGAAGTCGACCTCCACCTGCCCCTCGTGGACGAACAGGAACTCCTCACCCTCGTGTTCCTTGAAGGTCGGGTCGCTGAACTCGGTCGGCGGCTGGATCAGAAACGGCAACAGGCTGCGCTGGCCGACCTGCGAGGTCAGCACCGCATAGCCCGGCCCCTCGCCACCGCCCACCAGCGCCTGGCGCTCGCCGCGGCGCACCAGGCTGTAGCGCGCCTGGCCGTCATGCTCGCCGTCGAACAGCTCTTCGACATTGACGTTCAACGCCCGCGCCAGCTTCAGCGCCGCGGCGATCGACGGCGTGTTGAGGCCACGCTCGACCTTGGACAGGTAGCTCTTGGTCATGCCGGACTTCTCGGCCAGCTGCTCAAGGGTGATGCCCAGTTTCTTTCTCAGCAGTTTCAGTCGGATAGACATGTGAAGCGGGTTTCCCGAACAAACGCACTTGCGCATGACACTTTGTGTCATATAGGATTATTTGTGTCACCTGATGGTTCGCCCCCTCACCGTCCAAAGCTCGGGGGCGAGCCAGCCCTGACATCCGTCATCACGCCACAGAGGAAAGATCCCCATGGCCAATACCCTTACCCTCAGCAAAGACCAGCTGGTGCAAAAGGCACTGACACAGATGCAAGGCTCGCTTGCCGATAATACGTGGACTGTGCGCGAAAAGCTGGCCCTGACCTGCCGAATTCTCTTCGATAACGGCCACGACTCGGGCCTGGCCGGGCAGATCAGCGCCCGTGGCGCGCAACCGGGCACTTTCTATACCCAACAACTGGGCCTGGGCTTCGACGAAATCACCGCCGGCAACCTGCTGCTGGTCAACGAAGACCTCGAAGTGCTGGAGGGCGAAGGCATGCCCAATCCGGCCAACCGCTTCCACAGCTGGGTGTACCGCGCCCGCCCCGACGTCAACTGCATCATCCACACCCACCCTACCCACGTCGCCGCGCTGTCGATGCTGGAAGTGCCGCTGCAGGTCTCGCATATGGACCTCTGCCCGCTGTACGAAGACTGCGCATTCCTCGAAGCCTGGCCGGGCGTGCCGGTGGGTAACGAGGAAGGCGAGATCATCAGCGCCGCCCTGGGCGACAAGCGCGCCATCCTGCTCTCGCACCACGGCCAGCTGTCCACCGGCACCAGCATCGAGCAGGCCTGCGTCTACGCCCAACTGATCGAGCGCGCCGCGCGCCTGCAACTGCTGGCGATGGCCGCCGGCACCATCAAGCCAATCGCCCCGGAGCTGGGCCGCGACGCCCACGACTGGATCGACCGGCCCAAGCGCCACGGCGCCGCCTTCAACTACTACGCCCGGCAGGCCCTGCGCAGCCACGCCGATTGCCTGAACTGATCCCTTTACGCCTTGCTTGCGGAGCCTTGCACAATGACTAATCAATTCCACGGCATCATCGGCTACACCATCACCCCGTTCAGCGCCGACGGCGAACAGCTCGACCTGCCCGCGCTGGGCCAGTCCATCGACCGCCTGATCGCAGGCGGCGCCCACGCCATCGCCCCGCTGGGCAGCACCGGCGAAGGTGCTTATCTGAGCGACAGCGAATGGCAGCAGGTCGCCCAGTACAGCCTGGAGCGCATTGCCAAGCGCGTGCCGAGCATCGTCAGCGTCTCCGACCTGACCACCGCCGGCGCCGTGCGCCGCGCCCGCTTCGCCCAGCAGCACGGCGCCGACGCGGTAATGGTGCTGCCGGCCGCGTACTGGAAGCTCAGCGAAGCCGAGATCCTCCAGCACTACCGCGCCATTGGCGCGGCCATCGACATCCCGATCATGCTCTACAACAACCCGGCTACCAGCGGCACCGACATGCCGGTGGAGCTGATCCTGCGCATCGTGCGCGAGGTGGACAACGTGACCATGGTCAAGGAGAGCACTGGCGACATCCAGCGCATGCACAAGCTGCAGCTGCTCGGCGAGGGCCAGGTGCCGTTCTACAACGGCTGCAACCCGCTGGCGCTGGAAGCCTTCGTGGCCGGTGCCACGGGCTGGTGCACGGCGGCGGCCAACCTGATTCCCGAACTGAACCTGCGGCTGTACCAGGCGGTGCAGAGCGGTGAGCTGGAACAGGCCAAGGCGCTGTTCTACCGCCAGCTGCCGTTGCTCGACTTCATTCTCAAGGGCGGCTTGCCGGCGACCATCAAGGCTGGCCTTGAGATGACCGGGCTACCGGTAGGCGAGCCACGGCGGCCGGTGTTCGGGCTGGATGCCGAGGGCCGCGACAAACTGAAGACGCTACTCGACGCTTTGCGTCAGGGTTGATGTAACAAACGCACCTGTGGAAGTTCGCTTCCACAGGTCATTGCACACACTTGAGAACCCCACCCCAAACCCGGAGAATGCCCCCCGACCCAAACGACCAGAAGACATGGAAAAGGACCTTTCCAGTGAACCAGAAACAACGCGACACCCTCAGCAAGTTCCTCAGCTACGTACTGCGCCACGCACCCGAATCCATCGACCTGTCCCTCGACCGCGACGGCTGGGCCGATGTCGATGCGCTGATCCACGGCGCCGGCAGGCAAGGCCATGCCTTCGACCTGCACGCCCTGCGTGAAGTGGTCGAGACCAATGACAAGCGCCGTTTCACCCTCTCCGACGATGGCCGCCTCATCCGCGCCGCCCAAGGCCACAGCAGCAACCAGGTCGAAGTGCGACACGTCGCCAAGGCGCCACCCTCCCTGCTCTATCACGGCACCGCCAGCCGCTTCCTGGCCTCCATCGAAGCCCAGGGCCTGATCCCGGGCAGCCGTCATCATGTGCACCTGAGCGAGGACCCGCAAACCGCGTTGGCGGTGGGCAAGCGATATGGTCAGCCAGTGCTGCTCACGGTCGATACCCAGGCCATGTGCGCAGCGGGAGCAGTGTTCTATCAAGCGGATAACGGTGTCTGGCTGGTAGACCAGGTGCCGCCGGCATATCTGTCACGCCAGGCAGAAGAATAAGCCGGCAGGAGCGGCCTTGCGCCGCACCTGCCGGCGGACGCGAAAATCCTTAGGCTAATGCGCCATCCCCAGCTCCGCATCATCCATCAGCGCCTTGGCCAGGGCACTGAGGTAGTGCGCGGCCCAGACCATTCGCGGGTCTTCATCCATCACCCCGACCAAGGTCAGGTGCCGCACGTAGTCCATCAGCTCCGACGCCTGTCCGCGGGCATGCTGGCAAGGGATGCCAGGCTCGATGCAGAACAGCGGCTGGGCATCCTTGCCCTCACCCTGGTAGAAACGGGTCTTGCCCGGCGTGAGCTGGCTCTTGCCATCGTCTGTGGTCATGATCGATCTCCCTGAAAACGTCGTCGGCTAGTGCAGCGTGCGGGGCTCGCTCGGCGCCTTAGCCGAGTGCTGCACCTGGGTCAGGGCGGATTCGAGCAACGTGCGCACCGCCTCCATCTCGTGGGCGGCCGCCAGCATCAGTATCGCGCCGGGTGACCGGGGCTTGAGCTGCACGGCCTGGTTGGCCACCGTGAGGGCGCAGAAGGCGTACTCGATGGCGCGTACCAAGGTGTCTTCGAGGAAGTGGGCGTGGTCTTGGGGGGAAGGTGGATCGGGGACAATCTTCAGCATGCTCGTACTCCAACAATGGTTGAGGGTTGAGCTGTCAGCTGAGCTGCTGTCAAACAGTCGGGTGGCAGCTGTACGCGGGTTGACAGACCGAGATTGTTGGCACTCGGCGCACACTAGGTGCCCACACGTACAGCCGCCATTGAGCGAATGCACACGAGGACAACAATCGACGGTCTGTCAAAACCGGCCACTGAATTGGCAGCGGCTGGCCGAGATTAGAAGCCGAAGTAGCCTGGGGCAAGGGCTGAAAGGCGGTAAAAGCATGCTTCGGAAATGGACTACAAGGAATAAGGAAATTCCGATTCTTATCCTTGCTCCAGATGCAAAAAAACCAGAACGGCGAGGCTGTCACAGCAAAGTTGCCTGAGAAGCTGTCTCGATTGAGCGCTACAACCTACACGCTTTAAGCTGTTCGATGACAGCAGCCACGGTACCTGTCTCAAGCTTTAAACCCTCGACTGTATGGCCATCATCCCGTGACCAAACCAGTCGATCGCCATCCCGTTCCATTTTGAAATACAGCATGAAACCAGAATCTTCAGCTTCAGTAGCCGAAAAGTCCGCGATGCCTGGTAGCAAATCGCCTATCTCCCCCGAAAAGTAGGCCCTGGCATTGTCGAAAACTTCTCGATCCTCATAGATTAGATCCGCAGTAGAGTCAGGCAATCGGATGCCGGAGAAGAAACTCAGCGCTGAACGCAGTTCCAACGCTTCTACAGCATCATAAATACGCACTCCACCGGCATACACGCAAAGCAAACCATTTTTCCAACTGTCACCCTGCACATTCCAAGCGCCAACGACCTGGAACTGCACGGCGAACCTATCCGGATCACCTGCAATCACTTGACTTTCACTCCCAAAAGTTTCTGTATATCCGTTGGAAAAAGGGGACACAATGGAAAAAGGGGACTGGAAAAAGGGGACAGATTTATTTTCTACACTCTAATTTTGACGCCACCAGCTTCCAGCTCGTGGCTTCCTCACCGATACTTTAAGCAACGGGCTTCAACGTCGTCTTGGCCATGCAAAGACAGAAATTAGAGTAGAAAAATAAATCTGTCCCCTTTTTGCAATACGAAGTCAGAATATTTTCAAATTGATCGCTGTCTGTTGGCCGATAAGTAGGCGCAAACCATACCCTATGGCAGGCTTTTAAAGTGTCTTAACAAAATCAGGCGATGCCAGTAGTAAAACTCCCCGTGCCACGTCATCAAAAAAACCAACACGCACCAGAACCGCCCCTCCTTTGACAAAAATAGGGAAAACGAACCAAGATCAGCCTCCACACTACCGTGGAAGGTCGAAATCTGACAATCGTCGAACCCAACACCTTTCGGCAGAAAAAACACGTACGAATTGCTTTCCGCCTCCATCAGACGCACGACAGACTTTAGAGAGGAAGTGGGAAAGCGTAAAGCCCCGATAAACGTCACCCCCTCCTCCGTGACCATCATACTCTCCTTAACATCCTGTCCATCAGCAACTTGAAGAGCACGATGCTTGACACTTCCCCAGAGCCCACGATACCTCACCACTCGAGTATCGGGCTGCACACAAGAAGTGGCCAAACATAACCAAAAATCATGTTCTGGAAAGCGCTCACTCAACATGGAACACACATAATCGAATGCACAAGATAAACCCACCACCCTTTCATCTTGAACAACATAGCTTGCTGCTGCAACCGGCACGTCCAAACTCAAGCCAAGGCCCGAATAATGATAAACATCATTGTCTTTGAAAATATTCAAAACCGTCGATTGAACGACATCAGTAGTCATAATGGTTACCTGGTTCGTCATTGAAATGCGCTCCTCGATTTTGTGCGTTGCCCTCTCCAAAATCGTGCCCTTTAGCGTCATCACGTATCGTTACCTTTCGGTATCCCCCGCCAGACTGTGGCACCTCAAACTCATAAACCAGGCCAGGTTGGACTTTCCCACGCCGGTCAACATTCAACGTTACCTTACTCGGTTGTTGACTCGTCGAAAAAGCGAAAAATGGGAAAGATTGATTTTCCACACTCTAATTTTGACGCCCCGACTTCCAGCACGTAATTTCCTCACAGACACTTTAAACAACGGGCTTCAATTTCGCCCCAGCCATGCAAAGACAGAAGTTAGAGCAAGAAAATAAATCTGCCCATTTTTTCTTCCTTTTCTCTTCCTCTCTCTTATGCAAAGATAGAATTTAGAGTAGACAAATATATCTACCCCTTGCTGGTCCTTTGCTGTTAAATAACCATGGAGATTCTTAAAACACTTCATGCCTAAGCAGCTTAAACCCCGCCTGCCTCATAACTCTCTCCAAAGCAGATGAGCGATCTGTAGCATTTATATAAAGCAGGACCGTATAGTCCGAATAATTTTGCTCTACAGCATCACCATCAAAAGGATCAACATTCAGCTTTAGAACAAAATTCTCTGCATCACCCCCACCCAACATATAATAAATACCTCCCTGATAAGAACTTTCTCTTTCCTCGAAAGCTTCCCCCAAGGCTCGTTCTACATTAACTTTCGCCGAGAGAATACCTAAATTTCTCACACCATATAGATCATACGCAACAGTCATTTTGGTAAGCTCACACTCGGTGCACGACTCGAGGCTGTTGCCGCAGAGTCATAAATCATGAAATTAACATCACGCCCAGCCTGGGCGCTAAGCTTACTCGACAAATCCTTTAGACCGAGTGCCTGCAAGTCTCTCGAACTCAACGGCCCTGTACGGGTTCCGCCACTCCTCAAACCTATCCCCAGGGATCGGGCACGTTGTAGAAGCTCTGAGCCAGCCAAGGCAATATCAAAATCACTCACCCTACCAACGTCAAATGCTTGCCCAGTTTTAAAGCTCTGGCCAGTTACAGCACTTCCTTGAAGAATTGGTTCTACATTGCCATAGCCAGCACGAGCCAAACCATCTCGTGCATCTGCGCCAAAGCGTGCGAAATCATCTGTACTTGAAAAACCTTTGGGAAGTACAGCCCCTTTCGCACCGCTCGCGCCAAACCAGGATTTTATAGACTCGATGAGCCCGCTACCACCCCGCGCCAACCCGCGAACAGCCCCTACGCCAGAAAGCACCAGTCCAGCCAGCTCAGCCTTCTCGAGCGTATCCAGCCGCTCAGCTTCCGATGCCGTTGGCGTAAACAACGATTTCTTGTCCGGGAACCTGTCTACGAACGTATCGACCAATTCCATGGCCAGTGGGTTGAGCTTATCTATTCCCTTGCCGTGTTGTGCCATCGATTCGAGGGCATCCACAAGCTCTTGCTGGCTCACCTTGCTGCTACCTTCAGGGCAAGCGGTAGGCACCTCAACGCATGCCTCCAGAATCCCTCTGGCAAAGGCCTCGCCATTCTTGCGATGCAGGTCATGGTTGTACTGGGTGGCCGACTGCGCGATTTGCACGCCCTTGTCCAGCTCGCCGTTCACTGCAGCAGCAGCCACCAGACCAGTCAGTTGCGACAGCATTAAATGCAATGCTTCATTGCCCTGCGCAGCCGACGAGAGCGCATTGACCATCGCCTCGTTGAGTCCAGCGGCGGCCGCGCCGGTCTTGAAGTCGCCACCAGTGGCTTCGGCAATCAGACCGCCCACGATGGCGTGGGAGATGACCTTCGGCAAACTACCGCTCTCGAAGCTGAGCGTCTGGTCGCCCACCCACTTGAAGCCAGTGGCCATGGCCACCGTGCTGGCTTCGCCGGCAAGTGAAGCGAGCAGGTTGTCCTTGAGGCTGCCGCCGTTGATGGCTGTGGAGATGCTGCCACTGATCACCGCCCGGCCACCGGCGCGGAGCGCAACATCGGATGCATTGCTCCAAGTCAGCACATTGTCGGGCGTGGAAACTGCTGGCAGTGCCTTCCCACCCTCAATGCTGACAGCACCTTTGTTGGCTGCCTCACTGGCCTTGAACCAATTGTTATCGGCGTATTGCAGTGCCCCTGCGACAGCCATGGCTGTCGCCGCGCTCTTCAAGCTCTCCTTGCTCAACGTTTCCTTGAGTGCCGCGCCCAGATCGCCTTTGTTATTAATGGTGCTGACCGCACCGGTCGTAGCCAAACTGGTGGCTCCCGCCAGGGGTACGCCCGTCATACCAAATCCGACTGGCCCCATGACTGCAGCCATCATGATCGCAATTGCCAACTGCGCCGCTGGGCCAAGTCCGGAGTTGGCGTACTTGAAGCTGGTGTGCAACTCTTGGACCTGGCGCCAATCAACGCCCCCCTGCGCTTCCAGCTCTTTGAGCCAAGCCAGCTTCGGATCGGCCTTGACCATTGCGTCGATGGACTCGTGCACCGTCTGTTGATTCACCTGGCGAACATCGGCGCGGATATTGCCCACGGCCTCGATCATCACGTCGCCTGTAGCCACCAGCTCACTCTGACGCAAGGTTTCGTCGCTACGCCCCTTGCCCTTCATGCTGAACCAGCCCGCGTCGGACTTGCTCTTCTCGTGGCTTTCGTCGTGCAGGTCCTTGACCCCTTCGAAGGTGATGTCACCCCCACTGCTCAGGGTCAAGTCGGCGCCGCTGGTGAGCTTGGCGGCCTGGTAGAGCTGATCACCCTTGCTTACCAGGCGCAGGTCGGCGCCGCTGGTAATCTTGCTGCCGACATGGGTGAGCTGGGTAACTTCGTCGCGCTGGGTCTGCTTGCTGCCCCAACCTCCCTTCTTCTTCATGTCGTAGAGCGAGTAGTCGCGCTCCTGCCCGGCGATCAGGCTGATGTCGTTGCCGGCATAGACATACGCCTCGTCACCGGCTTGCAGATTGCTGGCCACCAGGTTGACGTCGGTACCGGCAACGACATTCAGGCCGCTTCCGGCACTCAGGCTGGCCGCGACCAGCCGGCTGTGCTCCTCGACTTCGTGGACCTTCTTGTTGCCTTTCTTGCTGCGGCTGTCGATCGCATGGGAGTCTTCGCCGGCCACCAGGTTGATATTGCCCAAGGCACCGGCATCAAGGCGCTTGCCCGCCTTGGCGCTGCTCGCCTCGACGTACAGATCACGGCCTGCCTGCAAGCTGACGTTGCCTGCGGCCTCCAGGCCGGAGCCCAGCTGGGTGACCGTTTCTTCGGTGCGCAAGCCACGGCGCAGGGCGTCGCGAGTGACGGTGCGATCCTGCACGGCAAGCAGGTTGATGTCGCCTCCGGCCTTGGCTTTCAGATCGCCACCGCTGCTGATCTGGCCCTTGTTGGTCAGGTCGCCAGCAGCATTGAGGTTCATGGCGCCACGCGCCTGGATGACAGAGCCGGCATCCAGATGGGTCTTGCTCCCCGCACCGACCACCACTTCGGTAGCGGTACGGTCGTTGACGATATCGCCCTTGAGCGACTCAAGGTCGACACGGTTGCCACGGATCTCGCCGGCCAGGGCATTGCGGATGCTGTCCTGGGCCATCAGGCTCAGGTGTTCATTGGCCACCGCCAGGCCGCCTTGATACAGACTGCCGCCGGCTACGGCCGTCAGGTCGTTGCTCGCCCGCAGGCTACCGACACTCTTCAGGTCGCCACCCGTGACCAGTTCCAGGTCACGCCCCTGGATCAGGCTGCCGCCACGCAGGTTGCGCGAATCGACCTTGGCCAGGTACAGCACCGGGGCCAGGACCTTCTCGCCCCCGACAACCCGCTCTTCCATCCACACGATGTCATGGGTCAGTGCCGCGATCTGCTCGCCGGTAAGGCCCACGCCCACGCTCAGGCCAAGGGCATCCTTGCTGGCCACGGCGTTGTCCATCAGGTACTTGAACTGCTCGTAGTCGCTGGCCAGGCCATCGGCGAGGAAGCGCTGGCCGGTCTGCGCGCGCACCGCATCGGCGATCAGCCGCGTCTCGTAGCGGCCGTCGCCAAGGCGGCGCCAAGCCTGGTCGGGGTCGAAGCCGAGGTTGCCGAGCAGGTAGTCCGAGGCCATGAAGCGACCTGGGTCGGTAAGCTCGGGGTTGGTCTCGATCAGGTAGCGGGCGGTCGGGTTCTGAGTGCGCACGAACAGGCCGTACTCACCCTGCGGCAAACGGAAACTCGGCAAGGCAGTCGGGTCGACGCTGACGAACGGGGCGCCGCTGAAGTCGACCGGGACGAAGCTGATCTGGGTGCTGCCGTCGGCAGCCGTGGTTTCGACACGTTTGACATCGACTGGCAAGCCCGGATCGCCGGCCTGGGTGCCGATCACGATGCGTACTCCACCTGCTCCAATGGCCGCACTGTCCAGTGCCTTGCCGCTGAGCTGGGCATTGCTCTGTGCATCGAGGGTGCCGTTGACCAGCTCGCCGCTGACGTTCAGCGCCAGGGTGCCACCGGCCTGTACGGTGCCAACGTAGGCGGTATCGGTACCGGGCTCAACGCGGGTAATCGGCTTTTCGCTGGGGTACATGGTCACGGCGGTCGGTATCGGCGCCTGCTTGTCCGGTGCCAGGCCTCGGTTCGACGCATTCCAGGCGTTGGTGGCCGCCTCGGTGACACGGTAGGCGCCCTTGCTCACCCCTTGCAGCCAGTAACTGATCTCCTCGACCTCCTTGTCCAGGGTCCGACCACGGTTGTGGAAGTTCACCGCACTGGCGGTCAGGTCGCCGTTGGCTGCCAGCAGGCTCTGGCGGTTGTCCACCGTGCCCGCATCGATCGCCATGTCACGGTTGGCCAGCAGCCGAGCCGCGGGCGAATCGCTTTCGATGGTGCCTTTGTAGGTGGTGGTGACGATGTAGGAGCCGGTGTGACTACGACCGCTGCAGTCAGTGCAGTTGATGCGGATGTAGCGTTCGGCGATGGTCCGGCCGGGGACGAAGACAGCCTTGGCGTTCTCCAGTAAGTCGACCTTGAGGTCGATGTTGCCTTCACTCTCGATACTGCCCGAAAGGTTCTGCAGGCTTGCCGCCCTGCCCCCGCCCAGCGCCGCGTAACTGAAATCACCCTTGCTGTAGATATCGGCGTAGCGGTTGAGCAAGCTGGTGCTGCGCAGCTCCAGCGGGCCGCCGGCGAACAGCAGGCTGTCCTGCTGGTTGCTGATCGCCCCGTTGGCGCGCAGGGTAGCCTTGCCCTGGGCGCCGAGGGTGCCCTGGTTGTCGATGCTCGCGGCGGTGATGTCCAGGGTCTGGCTGCTGGTCAGCCGGCCACGGTTGCTCAGCGCACCGGCCAACTGCACGGTCATCGCCTCTTTGCTGACGATACGGCCACCGTCCTGGGTCAGGTTGGCGCCGCTGATGCTCATGGCCTTCATGCTGGAGAACAGGCCACGGTTGACCAGGTCGCCGGCCATCTCCAGGGTCAGTTTGCCGTCGGTGATCAGCTCGCCGGCATTGGTCAGCTGCGCGCCGGCCAGGCGCAGGTCACTGGCGCTGGCGATACGCTCGCCTGCGCCCAGGGTGAGTGCCTGCAGGCCACTGACATCCAGGGCGCCATTGCTGTGCCAGGTGCCGACGCCGGTGACGTTGGCGAAGGTCCAGCTACCCTTGCCCATGCTGCTGAGGGTGCCCTGGCTGCCACTGAAGTGGTTGGCATCAAGCACCAGGCTGCCGAGCCCGGCGTGCTCCACGCTGCCGCCCTGGTTGAGCAGGCTCGCGGCCTTGACCTTGAACTCGGTGGTGGCGCTGGCGATACGGCCACCTTGGTTGTCCAGCACACCGCTCAATTCGATGCTGGCCTTGTCGCCGGCATGGGCGATCAGCTTGCCGCCGCTGTTGTCCAGGCTCTGGCCCTTGAGCTGCACGGTGTCGCTGGCCTCGATCAGGCCGCTGCGGTTGAGCAGGCGCTGCACGGTCAGTTGCTGGTTGCCGGCCAGGCTGGTCAGGGTGCCAGTGCTGTTGTCGGTATCGCCGGCTACCAGGGTGATGGCGCTGGCGGTCAGGCTGCCCTGCTGGTTGTCCAGGCGGCCTGCGCCGAGCAGCAGTTCGGCCAGCGAGCCCCCGGCGACCAGCTTGCCTTGCTGGTTGCGCACGCGCGCGGCCTTGATCAGCATGCCCTCGCTGCCGGCCAACACCTGGCCACCGACACGGTTGTCGACGCTGTCGGCGACCAGTTCCAGGCGGCTGCTGAGCAACTGGCCGGCGCGGTTGTCCAGGGTGCCTTGGGTGGCAGTGGCCTTCACCGCCTTCTGCCCGACCACCACGCCGGCCTGGTTATCGATACTGGCGGCCGTGATATCCACGTTCGCGGCAGTCGCCTGCAAGCGCCCGCCACTGTTGTTCACCGCGCCGCTGGCCTTGACGCTCAGCGCACCCTCGTCAGCCACCACACGGCCTTTCTGGCTGTTGTCCAGCGACGTGCCATCAAGCGTGACGCTTGCGCCCAGCAGGGCGCCGCCTTGGTTCAGCAGTTTGCCGCCGTTGACCTGCAGGTGAGTCTTGGCCTGTAAGGTGCCGCCGCCATTGTCCAGGCGCTGGTGCGCGGTGACGGTCGCCGTGCCTTCGGTGGCTACGACGCTGCCACCCTGGTTGTCGAACTGCTCGGCCGTGACGACTAGGGTCTTGCCCACCACGCTGCCGCCTTGGTTGGCCACGCTGCCCGCCTTGAGCTGCTGGTGGCTGGCGGAGAGCCTGCCGCCCAAGTTGTTCAACTGCGCGACGTCGACGGTCAGTTGGCCGTCGCTGGCGATCAGGCCCTTGGCGCCGTTGTTAACCTGGCCACCCTCGATTTGCAGTTGCTCCACGCCAAGCACCTGGCCGCCCTGGTTGTCCAGGCGCTCACGGGCGCTGACGCTGGTGCTGCCATCGCTGCTCAAGACGCCGGCATCGCGGTTGTCCAACACCCGGCTGGCCACCTTCAATTCGCTAACGGCAAGCACCTGGCCATTGCGGTTATCCAGTGTGTCGGCCGCCAGGGTCTGGCGTTGGCCTTTGAGCGCCCCGCCACTGTTCACCAGGGTATCGCCGACCGTTACCGCCAAGTCGCGGCTGGCTACTATCTGCCCGCTGTTGACCAGGCCGGTGCTGGTGAGGGTGAGATCGGCGTTATCGTTGCGACGCTGGTCCGCCTCGACCCCGGCTTCGATCACCCCCTGGTTGCGCACCTGCGCGCCTTGCACACTCACATGCTGACGCGCCGCCAGGCTCTGGCGTACATCCACGTCGCCGCCGCTGCGCACGCGGGCCTCGCCCCCGGCGTAGGTGTTGCCGGTCAGCTCCACCTCGCCGGCCTTGAGCTGAATGTCGCGACTGGCACTGGCGTTGGCCAGGGTCAGCTTGCCACTGGCGTCGATATCCAGGTCACCGCCAGCGGCCGCGACGTCGCCGGCCAGGCGTACACCCACGCCCTGCTCGGTACCGACCAGGCGGATCGCCCCGGCGTACATGCCGCCCAGTGCCGTGCTGTCGATGGCCAGGCTCGGCGCCACGCTGCCATCGCTGGCGCGGGCGCTGGCCTTGAGGGTGTCGGCATCGACGTCGTTGCGCCCGGTGACGATATCCAGCTGCTTGGCGTGCAGCGTGGCGTTGACCTTGGCGCTGCGGGTGATCAGCTCGAAGCTGTCGAGGTTGCGGGCATCGAGCCCGCTGCCCTCGATGGCGATGGCACCGCCCTCGACCCGGTAGCTGCGCACCTGGCCGTTGTCGAGGATCGGCTTGCCGGTGCTCAGGGTCACCCGCGGCGTGTTGATGAAGCCGCAGCCGTCGCAGGTAATGCCATGGGGGTTGGCGACGATGACCCGGGCGCTCTGCCCGGCCACCTCGGTGTAGCCGCGCATGAGGCTGGGGTTGCTGCCGGTCACCTCGTTGAGGATGGTGCTGGCCGCCGTGCCCTGCAGGTTCGGGTTGCCAAGGATGATCCCGCCCAGCTCAGTGCCCTGGGTGCGCCCGGTGGCGTTGTTGAGGATCAGCCCCTGCTGGCCGACGTTGTAGTCGCTGAACTGGTTGTGCGACAGGCCGCTGCCGTTGGGCGCGGCGATGTTGACGATGGGCACGCCGTTGCCTGCCTGGCCGAGGCTGGTGCCTGGGGCGCTGACCACCACGCCTTCGGCGGCCTGGGCCCACAGCGGCTGCCAGAACATGACGTTGGCCAGCAGAAACGCCAGGCCGCGCTTGGGCAGGCCGCAAAAGCGTTCACGGGGCTGAATTACGGCCGAGCGTTGGCGGGCCAGGAAGGCGAATAGACGGACGTCCATGTGAAATCTCGTGGATAAGGCGGGGATGAGTCGGGTGAGTCAGAGGAAGAAGTCGAGGCGGAAATACACCGGGCGTTCCTTTTCGGTCAGCACGTCGGGGCGTTCCAGGCTGTGAGCGAAGGTCACGCTGGCAGCCATATGCTGGCCGCGGGCGAACAGCTCCAGCGAGTGGCTGCTGGCACGGCCGTGGTATTGGCCGTTGTAGCGGTCGTTGCGGATCACGCCCAGGTCGTAGCCCAGGCCCAGGCCGTACTCGGCCACCAGCGGCTGCAGCAGCGGCCAGCTCACCGGGCGGGTCCAGCGCAGGTCGTTGCGCCAGTAGCCACCGCTGTCGCCGGACAACGACTGGTCCTTCAGGCCGCGTACCGACGACAGCCCGCCAAGGCTGATGCGCTGCGGGCTGAACAGCACGTCTTCGCTGCGCTGGCCGGTGGCCAGGCTGGTAAAGCTCAGGCGCTCGCCGAGCACTTCAAAGCCCTGTACATAGCTGACGGTGGCGCTGTACTTGCGGTAGCGCGCCACCGGTTGGCCCGGGCGCGGGTGGGCGTTGTCCTGGGCGTCGAAGGCGCCGGTGCCCTGCTGGGTACCCAGGTCGATGTTGACGAAGGCATTGCCCAGGCGGCGGCCGTGGTTGATGCCGAACTGCGCCTCGCTCAGGCGGTTGCTGCTGCCCTCCAGGTGGCTGTCCTCGATGTAGTTGTTGGTGCGCAGGTGGGCCACGCCGGCATTCAGCGAGGTCTTGCTGGTGGCATCACGGTGCACCACGCGCTCGGCGCGCAGCTGGTGGTTCTGGCTGTCGCCGGTCTGCTTGAAGGCAAAGCCGTTGGCCTGCGCCAGGGAGCGGTACTCGCTCTCGCTGTAGCTGTAGCTGAAGTTCCACCAGCCCCACGGCAGGTTGTAGTACAGCACGCCGTTCTTCGAACCCTGGGTGTGGTCGCTGACCACGTCGTGGCCACCGCGCAGCATCAGCTGGTCGGCCAGGCCCAGCGGGCTGTCCCATTCCAGGCCGAGGTTGAGCATCTGTTCACCGGTGCTGCGCTGGCCTTCATTGTTGCGCGACAGCGAGGCGCGCCAAGGCTTCTGCTGGGTGTTGCGCACCAGCACTTCGCTGCCACCGACGGCCTTGCCGGGGGTCAGCTCCATCTGTGCCTTGTTCGACGGCAGGCGGTTGAGCTGGTCGACCATCTGCTCGACTTCGCGCAGGTTCAGGCGCTGCTCTGCTTCGCCGGGGAAAACCATAGCCAGCTCGCGCTCGCTCAGGCCGCTGGCCGGGTCCGGGCGCAGCCCTTCCAGGCGCCCCTCCACCACCAGCACCTGCAGGTGGCCCGAGGACAGGTCCTGCTGCGGCAGGTAGGCGCGGCTGGTGACCAGGCCGCGGCCCAGGTAATGGTCGGTGATCGCCTTGAGCAAGGCATTGAGCTGGGTGACGCCCAGGCACTGGTCGATGAAAGGCTTGAGCAGGCTGTCGCGATCGGCGGCGGACAGGCTGTCGGCGCCTTTGAGCTCGATGGTGTGGATATCGAAACAGCGGGTGTCTTCGGGCCGTTGCTGCTGGGTAGGTTGCGCGCTTTCACCGGGCAGGTTGCGCAGGTCTTCGAGGCGCCGTTGCTGCTCTTCGAGCAGGCGGTTCTGGCGTTCGCGGATCAGGTCCTGGTCACCCGGTGAGACGGCCCAGGCCAATGGGCTGCACAATGTTGCAACAAATGCGAAGCGCGCATAATTGCGCGCTGCGTGAAGACGTACCGGCATGCCTGTCCCTGGTGATCAACGTAAAGTGGCGCGCATAGTAAGTGGCCAGCATATTGACGTCAATTTGCCATCATTCAGCTTTTTCCGATTTTCCGGCAGCGGGCTGCACAAGCGCCGATCCTTGGCGCTTGCAGTTTTCCACCGCCCTGATCAGGGCATTACAGGCGGGACATATTGCAACGTGGTGCCCAGTGCCCACAGCAACACTAGCACCAGCGGCACATGCACCAGCAACTGCACGAACGAGAAGCCGATAAGGTCACGCGCCTTGAGCCCCAACACCCCCAGCAGCGGCAGCATGTAGAACGGGTTGATCAGGTTCGGCAGCGCTTCGGCGGCGTTGTAGATCTGCACCGCCCAGCCCAGGTGGTATTGCAGGTCGTTGGCCACCAGCATCACGTACGGCGCCTCGATGATCCACTTGCCACCGCCAGACGGAATAAAGAAGCCGAGCACCGCCGAGTACACACCCATCAGCAAGGCGTAGGTGTCATGGGTGGCGATCTGGGTGAAGAACAGCGAGATATGGTGGGCCAGGGTCTGGGCGTCCGCGCCCTTGACCTGGGTGAGAATGGCGGCGATCGAGCCGTACAGCGGGAACTGGATCAGCACCCCGGTGGTGGTCGGCACGGCGCGGGCCACGGCATCGAGGAAGCTGCGCGGGCGCCAGTGCAGCAAGGCACCGAGCATGATGAACAGTAGGTTGTAGGTGTTCAGCCCGGAAATCGCGGTGATCGCCGGCTTGGTGGCGAACTCCTGGTACAGCCAGCCGGCGGCCAGGGCCACCAGCAGCAGGATCAGGATCGGGCTGTATTCCAGCCATTCACCCGGCCGCGTGCGCTGGGGCGAAGGCGGTGCGCTGAAGCTCGGGTCCACTCCACAGTCCTGCGCGCTGCGGGCGCTGTTCGGGCCAGGCGCGGTGGCATAGGCGACGATCAGCGAGACGATCACCAGCGCGGCGAGCATCACCCCGGACTGCCAGAGGAAGATGGTCTCGGTGAACGGGATCACCCCGGTGATCGACAGGATCGACGGCGGCAGGCTGGCCGGGTTGGCCTGCAACTGCGCGGCCGACGACGACAGGCCCAGCGCCCACACCGCGCCCAGGCCCAGGTAGGCGGCGGCGCCGGCGGCGCGGTAGTCCATCTTCAGGTCGGTGCGGCGCGCCAGGGCGCGCACCAGCAGGCCGCCGAACACCAGCGACAGGCCCCAGTTGAGCAAGGAGGCGAGCATCGAGATCAGCGCCACCCAGCACACCGCCGAGCGGCCGTTCTTCGGCAGGCGCGCCAGGCGGTCGATCAGCCGGGCGGCGGGTGGCGAGCTGGCCACCACATAGCCGCCGATGACCACGAAGGCCATCTGCATGGTGAACGGGATCAGGCTCCAGAAGCCGTCACCGAAAGCCTTGGCGGTGTCGGTGGGCTTGCCGCCCATGGCCAGGGCGCCAAGGGCCACCAGCATCACGGCCAGGGCGGCGAACACCCAGGAATCGGGGAACCAGCGTTCGGCCCAGTTGGAGCAGCGCAGGGCAAAGCGGGCGGAGCGGCTGTCTTGGATATCAGCGGCCACGATGTTTTCCTTTTTCTGATTTTTATAGGACTGAAACGGCGTCGCCCCATCGCGGGGCAAGCCCGCTCCCACGAGGGATGCGTGGTCCGTCGTGGGAGCGGGCTTGCCCCGCGATGGGGCGCTTGCAACGGTGCTGCTTAGAAGGTCATTTCCTGCACGTCGTCCGGCACGATCAGCTTGCCGGCAGTCTTCGCGACGATCTCCTCGACACTCACGCCCGGCGCGGTCTCGCGCAGGATGAAGGCGCCGTTGTCGATCTCCAGGTAGGCCAGGTCGGTCAGCACCTTGCGGATGCAGCCGGCACCGGTCAGCGGCAGGCTGCACTTGGGCAGCAGCTTGGACTCGCCGTCCTTGGAGGCATGGGTCATGGTGACGATGATGTTGTCGGCGCCGGCCACCAGGTCCATGGCGCCGCCCATACCCTTGACCAGCTTGCCGGGGATCATCCACGAGGCGATGTTGCCTTCCACGTCCACCTCGAAGGCGCCGAGCACGGTGAGGTCGACATGGCCGCCACGGATCATGGCGAAGGATTGCGCCGAATCGAAGATCGACGCACCACGGCGTGCGGTAACGGTCTGCTTGCCAGCGTTGATCATGTCGGCGTCGATGGTGGCTTCGTTGGGGAACTCGCCCATGCCCAGCAGGCCGTTCTCCGACTGCAGCATCACTTCCATGCCGTCGGGCACGTAGTTGGCCACCAGGGTGGGGATGCCGATGCCGAGGTTGACGTAGTAGCCGTCCTTGAGTTCACGGGCGACGCGTTGCGCCATTTGTTCGCGGGTCAATGCCATGGTCAGGATCTCTTTGTTGTTCTTGAGGGCGGCGCTCAGGCCTTGACGGTGCGCTTTTCGATGCGCTTCTCGAAGGTGCCGACGATGACCCGGTCGACATAGATGCCCGGGGTGTGGATCTCGCTGGGCAGCAGCACGCCGGGCTCGACGATCTCTTCGACCTCGACCACGGTGATCTTGCCGGCGGTGGCGGCCAGCGGGTTGAAGTTCTGCGCGGTGTTGCGGTACACCACGTTGCCGTAGTGGTCGGCCTTCCAGCCTTTGACGATGGCGAAGTCGCCGGTGATGGACTCTTCGAGGATGTACTTGCGGCCGTTGAACTCGCGTACTTCCTTGCCTTCGGCAACCGGGGTGCCGTAGCCGGTGGCGGTAAAGAAGGCTGGGATGCCGGCGCCGCCGGCGCGCATCTTCTCGGCCAGGGTGCCTTGCGGGGTGAGCTCCACTTCCAGTTCGCCGCTGAGCAGCTGGCGCTCGAACTCGGCGTTCTCGCCGACGTAGGAGGCGATCATCTTGCGGATCTGCCGGTCCTCGAGCAGCACGCCGAGGCCGAAGCCATCGACGCCGCAGTTGTTGGAGACCACGGTCAGGCCCTTGACGCCGCGGCGCTTGATTTCGGCGATGAGGTTCTCGGGGATGCCGCACAGGCCAAAGCCGCCGGCCAGCACGGTCATGTCGTCGGTCAGGCCCGCCAGGGCCTCTTCATAAGTTGCTACACGCTTGTCCAGTCCGGCCATGCTCAGTCGCCTTTTGTAGTTGTTGGAACCGTACGGTCATCTTCACTGTAGTCGACTGATTTGTTAATTTTGTTTTCGTCATCGATTGATAACTTTTCCAAAACAAAGGGCCCGCCTCTCATGAACGTCAAGCAGCTGCGTGCCTTCGTTACCGTGGCCAAGTACCAGAGCTTCGCCCAGGCCGGCGAGCACCTGCACGTGTCGCAACCGGCCCTGAGCCTGACCATCAAGGCCCTGGAGGACAACCTCGGCGGCGCCCTGCTCACCCGCACCACCCGCAGCGTCAGCCTGACCCCTGAGGGCGAGGTACTGCTGCCCCTGGCCAGGCGCCTGCTCGCCGACTGGGACGATACCGAGGAGATGCTGCGCCAGCGCTTCACCCTGCAACTGGGTCGGGTGTCGGTGGCGGCCATGCCGGCCTTCGCCGGCAACCTGCTGCCACGGTCGCTGAAGGTGTTTCGCCAACGCTACCCCAAGGTCAATGTCACCGTGCACGACGTGATCAACGAGCAGGTGCTGGAACTGGTGCGCCATCGCCGCGTCGAACTGGGCATCGGCTTCGAGCCTGAAAGCAGCGAGGCGCTGCGCTTCCACCCGCTGTACATGGACCGCTTCGTCGCCGTGGTGCCGGCCGACTCGCCCCTTGCCCAGCAGCCCCAGGTGCGTTGGCAGGAGCTGCTGGCCGAGGACTTCATCGCCCTGCAGCGGCCATCGGCGGTGCGCCTGCTGCTCGAACAGCACCTGGCCGCCAACCATGGCAAGCTGGCGGTGGCCTTCGAGAGCCATCAGCTGTCGACCATCGGCCGCATGGTCGCCAGTGGCCTGGGGGTCAGCGCGGTGCCGGCCCTGTGCATCGAGCAGATGCAGGAGCTCGGCGCCCGTTGCGTGCCGCTGGTCGAACCCACCGTGGAGCGGCGCATCGGTGTGATCGCCCTGGGCGATCACAAGCTGTCCAAGGCCGCCGAGGCGCTGCTCGATGTACTGCTGACCCATACCCACCCACAGGAGGTGACATGCGTTACGTGAATCTGGCGGGCTCCCGCGTTCCGCGCCATCGGCCAGGGCACCTGGTACATGGGCGAGGACCCGGGCCGCAGGGCCGCCGAGGTGGCGGCCCTGCAACAAGGCATCGACCTGGGCCTGAGCCTGATCGACACGGCGGAAATGTACGCCGAGGGCGGCGCCGAGCAGGTGGTCGGCCAGGCCATCGCCGGGCGCCGCGACCAGGTGTTCCTGGTCAGCAAGGTCTATCCGCACAATGCCAGCCGACGCGGTGTACCGGCCGCCTGCGAGCGCAGCCTCCAGCGCCTGGGCACCGACTGCATCGACCTGTACCTGCTGCACTGGCGCGGTCAGTACCCGCTGGACGAGACTGTGGAAGCCTTCGAGCGGCTGATCGAGCAGGGCAAGATTCGCCGCTGGGGCGTGTCCAATTTCGACCTCGACGACTTGCGCGAACTGGATGACAGCGCCTGCGCCACCAACCAGGTGCTGTACAACCCGGCTGAGCGTGGTATCGAGTTCGACCTGCTGCCGTGGAGCCGCGAGCAGGGCTTGCCGACCATGGCCTACTGCCCGTTGGCCCAGGCCGGACGTTTGCTGCGTCACCCGGTGATGGCGCAGATCGCCGAACGCCATGGCGCCACACCGGCACAAGTGAGCCTGGCCTGGGTCACGCGCAATGATGGGGTGATCGCGATCCCCAAGGCGGTGGATCCGCAGCATGTGCGCTTGAATGCGGCGGCGGCCGACCTGGTGCTTGCCGAAGAGGACCTGCAAGCCATCGAGCAGGCGTTCCCGGCTCCGACACGCAAGCAGCGACTGGCGATGGTCTGAGCTGCCTGCACCAGGGGCCGCGCTGCGGCCCTATCGCCGGCAAGCCGGCTCCCACACCGACCGCGCCGCCTTCAAGCCAAACGCTATTTCTAGTGAAAGTCCCGGCTGCGCACATCCAGCCCCTGCAACAGTGGGCTGATATCTTCCAGGCGCCGGGCGATCAGGTGCCGTACCCCGCTCTCCTGCTCCAGCCGCCCGCTCACCTTGAGCAACTTCGAACCTACCAGTTCGCGCCGTTGGCGCTCGGCCAGGTCGCGCCAGACCACCACGTTGACCATGCCATGCTCGTCCTCGAGGGTGACGAAGGTCACGCCACTGGCGGTCTGTGGTCGCTGGCGCCCGACCACGATGCCGGCGACGGCGATGCTGTCGCCATGCTCGACCCCTGCCAGCTCCCTTGAACTGCGACACCCCAGCGCGCGCAAGCGTGTCCGTAGCAGGGTCAGGGGATGCGGCCCGAGGGTGGTACCCAGGGTGCCGTAGTCGGCTGCCAGATCTTCGGCAATGCTTGGTGTAGGCAAGGCCACCGCCTGTTCAAGTGTCGATTCGACTTCGGCGAACAACGGCAGCTGCGCCTGCACCCCCGCCACCTGCCAGCGCGCCTGGTGGCGGTCGCCGGCCAACCCGCGCAATGCCCCGGCGTCGGCCAGGCGTGCCCGGGCCCGGCCATCGAGCCCGACGCGCAGGCACAAGTCCTCGACATCCCGCCAGGGGCGTAGCGCCCTCGCCTGCTCCAGGCGCCGGGCATCGTCCTCGCTGAAGCCGCGGATCTGGCGCAGGCCCAGGCGGATGGCCAGTTCGTTCTCGCCCAGTGCCTCCAAGGTGCAATCCCACTCGCTATGGAACACATCCACCGGGCGCACTTCGATGCCCTGGCGGCGCGCCTCCTGCAGCAACTGGTCGGGGCTGTAGAAGCCCATCGGCCAACTGTTGACCAGCGCACAGGTGAAGATCGCCGGCTCATGGCACTTGAGCCAGCTGCTGGCGTAGCACAAAAGGGCAAAGCTGGCGGCGTGGGACTCGGGGAAGCCGTAGCTGCCAAAGCCCTTGATCTGCTCGAAGATACGCTCGGCAAAGGCCAGCTCGTAGCCATTGCGCAGCATGCCCGCGATCAGCCGCTCGCGGTGCGGTTCCAAGCCGCCATGGCGCTTCCATGCGGCCATGCTGCGACGCAACTGGTCGGCCTCGCCGGGGCTGTAGTCGGCGGCGACCATGGCCAGTTCCATCACCTGCTCCTGGAACAGCGGCACGCCCAGGGTGCGCTCGAAGACGGCCTTGAGCTTTTCCGATGGGTAGGTGACCGGCTCCTGCTTCAACCTGCGGCGCAGATATGGATGAACCATGTCGCCCTGGATCGGCCCGGGTCGCACGATGGCCACCTCGATCACCAGGTCGTAGAACTTCTCCGGCTTGAGTCGGGGCAGCATGGCCATCTGCGCCCGCGACTCGATCTGGAACACGCCCATGGTCTCGGCGCGGCCGATCATGGCGTAGGTGGCTGGGTCTTCCTTGGGCAGCGTCGCCAGGGTGTACGCCTGCCCACGGTGTCGGGCGATCAGGTCGAAGCAGCGGCGCAGCGCGCTGAGCATGCCCAGCGCCAGCACGTCGACCTTGAGCAGGCCGACCATGTCCAGATCGTCCTTGTCCCACTGGATCACCGTGCGCTCGGCCATCGCCGCGTTCTCCACCGGCACCAGCTGGTCCAGCGGCTGCTCGGAGATGACGAAGCCCCCGGGGTGCTGCGACAGGTGTCGGGGAAAGCCGATCAGATCCCCCGCCAGCACCAGGATGCGCCGCAGCGACGGGCTGTGCGCATCGAACCCGGCCTCGGCCAGGCGAGCGGCATCAGGGATGCGGTCGCTCCAGCGCCCGCAGCACTTGGCCAGGGCGTCCACCTGGTCGGCCGGCAGGCCGAGCACCCGCGCCACGTCGCGCACCGCGCCGGCGGCATGGTAGCTGCTGACCACCGCGGTGAGCGCGGCACGGTGCCGGCCGTAGCGCTGGAACACGTACTGGATCACCTCTTCACGGCGCTCGTGCTCGAAATCCACATCGATGTCCGGCGGCTCGTTGCGCTCGCGGGAAAGGAAGCGCTCGAACAGCAGGCGGTGTTCCATGGGATCGAGCTCGGTGATGCCGAGGACGAAGCACACCACCGAGTTGGCCGCCGAGCCTCGCCCCTGGCAGAGGATGCGCTGGCGGCGGGCGAAGGCGACGATGTCGTGGACGGTGAGGAAGTAACTCTCGTAGCCCAGTTCCTCGATCAGCGCCAGCTCCCGCTCCAGCACCGCGTGGACCTGGTCGCTCGGGCCCTGGGGCCAGCGCTCGGGCAACCCTCGCCGGCACAGCTCGCGCAGCCAGCTGGCCGGGGTCTGCCCCTCGGGCACCAGTTCCCGTGGGTACTGGTAGTCCAGCTGGGACAGATCAAAGGTGCAGCGCTCGGCAACCTGCAGGGTCTGCGCCAGCAGATCGTCGGGGTACAGCTCGTGCAACTGGTCGAGCGACCTCAGGTGACGCTCGCCATTGGCGAACAGAAAGCGCCCCGCCTCGGCGACCGCGCAATGTTCGCGGATGGCGGTCATGCAGTCCTGCAGCGCCCGCCGTCCGCGCACGTGCATGTGCACATCGCCGCAGGCCACCAACGGAAGATCGAGCCGCGCCCCCAGCGCGCGCAGGTGGGCCAGGCGCTGAGCGTCGTCGGCCCCGCGGTGCAGATGCACCGCCAGCCACAGGCGCCCGTCGAACAGGGGCTGCAGCCAGGCCCCGGCGCTGTCGTCCGGCTCGGCCACCCACAGCGCCAGCAAGCCCTGGTGATGGGCCTCGAGGTCCTCGACGAGCAACTGGTAGCTGCCCTTCTGCGAGCGCCGCCGGGCGCGGGTGATCAAGGCGCAGAGGTTTTGGTAGCCAGCAAGGTCCTGTGCCAGCAGGACCAGCTTCGGCCCCTGGTGCACCCGCACCTCGCTGCCGACGATCAACCGCACCTGATGCTGCTTTGCCGCCTGCCAGGCCCGGACGATGCCCGCCAGGGTGCATTCGTCGGTGATCGCCAGGGCCTGGTAACCCTGCTCGCGGGCGCGGCGGAACAGCTCGTCGGCACTGGAGGCACCACGCTGGAAACTGAAGTTCGACAGGCAGTGCAGCTCGGCGTAGCCGGGGGCGCTCATGCGAACCAGCCTTGCAGCCACAACGGCCCCGGCGCCGCGAGGTCGCGGAAGGCCCAGCCGCGCAGGCCATCACGGGTTTCGATGCGGTAGTAGTCGCGCCGCACATCACCACCGTCCCACCAGCCGGACTCGATGCGCTCGGCCTGCCCGAGCAGTTGCAGGCCGGTCTCGGACAGCGCCTGAGGCACCGGCAGCAACCAGCCGGGACGCCGACCGGGGGCCATCACCAAATGGCCCTGCCCACCCTGCTCCACCCCTTGCCAGGCGCACTCGGGGCGATGATCGGCCTCGGCGCGCAAGCCCTTGACCGCGTCATCGCCCAGCCGCGCGCGCAGGCGCTCGCGCAGCTGGTCCCAGGGCTGAGCCTGTTGCGCACGAGGGTCGAACAGCGCCTGGTGCTGGGGCACGAACGGTGGCAGGTCGGCGGCCAGCAGCCGCAGGTTGCGCACCGGCGCCGGGATGCGCAGCGGCTCAAGGCGGCCACGGGCAAGCTCGAACAAGAGCGAGGCGTCGCGCTCGGCAGCCAACAGGCCGACCTTGAGCACGGTGTCCGCGCCTTCGGCATGCTCCAGGTGCAGTTCGAAACGCTGCACGCCACAGTCACGCCCGGCGAGAAATGCCGCCAGGTCGTGAATGAGACGACGCAGGGGGAAAAGCAGGGCCTGGTGTGATTCGACGTCGAAGTTCAGCTCCAGGCGCGCCTCGAAACGGTCGGGCGGCTGGTAGAAACCCAGCCCCAGGCTGCGCAAACCAAGCAGTTGGTCCAGGTGCAACTGCACCTGGGCACTGAAGCGCCTGGCCAAGGCATCACGGGGCAGCGCCAGCACCTGTCCGAGGCGGCGCAGGCCCATGCGGATGAAGGCTTCGGCTGCCTCACTGGGCAGGCCGACACGCTCGACGGGCATGTCGAGCAAGGCAGCGCGGGTCGCCTGCGGGCAAGTCAGTGCCAGGCCATCGTGACCGTTGGCGAGCATTCTCGCCGCCACCGGGTTGCTGGCCACGACGATACGCTGGCGCAAGCCGAGTGCCGCCAGTTCCTGGCGCAGGCGCGCCTCGAACGACGGCCACGGGCCGAACAGCTGCAGACTCGAGCCTACCTCCAGCAGCAGCGCACGGGGATAGTGCAGGCTGACCTGGGCGCTGAAACGGTAGGCCCAGGCCGCGAGCAGCTGCTGCAACTGCTCGAGACGCGCCGGCTCGACCTCGACGCAGGTGAAACCGTCGGCCAGGGCGCGGGCGGCGGTCAGGGCCTGCCCGGCGCGCAGGCCCAGCGCACTGGCCGCCGGGTTGACCGCCCGCAGCACGCGGCGCTGGGGCGGCCCGCCGAGCAGCACCAGCGGCGCCTCGGGGTCGTCACGTTCGCGCAGGACAGTGTCCAGCGCCAGCTGGGGTAACAGGATGCAGGCCCAGAGCATGGTGCATCACCCCTGCCCAGGGCAGGCGATGGGTGCGGCAGGTGGCAGGCCACCCCGGCACTTGAGCACGCGCCATTGTGCCGGGCGCAGGTCGAGGGCGATGCGCAGGGCGGCAGGCGATGGGTTCAGCGCGGCCTGCCGCGGACGACAGGCGAATGCCAGCGCGTTGCCGGTTTCCGCGGCCACTTGCAAACGCCGCAGCGCCCGATCATCGGCACGCTCCGGCCAACACAACACCGCCGCGCAACTGCCCGAGCGCAGGCACTGCTCGGCTGCCCACAGGGCATCGCCGGCCTCGGCGTCAACCTGCACCAGCCAGCGCAGGTCCACCCCGGCGGCCTGCCAGGCCGGCGCATAAGGGATGAACGGCGGCGCCACCAGCACCACCCTCTGCCCTTCCCCGCTCAGCCGGGCGAGCGTGGGCCAGAGCAACTGCAACTCACCGCAGCCGGGGCTGGCCAGCAGCAGCTCGCTGAGCGACGCCGCCGGCCAACCGCCTTCCGGCAGCCGACCATCGAGGGCGGCATGCCCGGTGGGCTGCAGGCCCTGCGGACGCGCCTGGGCCTGCCGCCCACGCCATACCTGGCGCTGATCGAGCAGCCGGTCGAGTTCGACCACCGCGCCCATCAGTCACGCCTCAGCAAGCCGCAGAACACGCCTTCGATGAAGAACTCGCGCTCGGGGCTCACGTCGATGGGGGCATAGGCCGGGTTGCGCGGCAGCAGCCGATAGCCGTCGCGGGTGCGCTGCAGGCGCTTGATGGTCACCTCGCCGTCGAGCCGGGCGACCACGATCTGCCCGTCGCGGGCCTCGCCCTGCTGGCGAATGCCGACCAGGTCGCCATCGAAGATGCCGTCGTCGACCATCGAGTTGCCGCGCACCTTGAGCAGGTAGTCGGGGGTACGCCGAAACAGGCTGGGGTCGAGCAGCAACTGCTCGTGGATGTCGAGGTCGGGCCCGATCGGCGCACCGGCGGCGACCTGGCCGAGCACCGGCACTTCGAGGATCTCGGGCCGACGCAACGGCTCGGCCAGGCGGATACCCCGCGCCTGGTTGGGCGTGACGTCGATGAAGCCGCCCTGGCTCAGGGCGGTGATGTGCTTGCGCGCCACGCTGCGCGAAGCGAAACCGAAGCGCTCGGCGATGTCGGCCAGCGACGGCGGCTGGCCTTGATCGGTGATGCGCTCGCGGATGAATTCGAGGATGGCGCGGCGTTTGGGGGATAAATTGTCCATGGAGCACATTTGTACTCTTTTCCACAAAAACTGAACAGCCCCCTTCGTCGGCCGCCTGGATGTCGCCTATTTACCGACTATCTAAGGCACTACGCTTGGGGCTTGCTGTTTGATCGGCAGTTCAATGGTGAAGACCGTGCCCTCTCCAACCTGACTACGGACGGATATATGCCCGCTGTGTTTTTTTATAATGCCGTAGGACAGAGAGAGCCCTAACCCGGTCCCCTGGCCGACAGGCTTGGTCGTAAAGAACGGATCGAAGACCTTCTGCAGATGCTCCGGCGCAATTCCTGACCCCGTATCCGCTACCTCGATCCAGACACTGGCGTCCAGCTGGCCGGTGCTCAAGGTGATGGTGCCGCGCTCAGAGCCCATCGCCTGTGCCGCGTTGACCAGCAGGTTGAGAATCACCTGGTTGATCTGCGACGGCAGGCACTCGACATCGGGCAACGGCTGGTACCGCTTGATCACATCGGCCTTGTACTTGAGCTCGCTGGCGACGATGTTCACCGTGGAGTCAATGCCCTGCAACAAGTTGGCCGATTGCCACTGCTGCGCACTGTCGACGCGCGAAAAGTCCTTGAGGTCCTTGACGATCTGCGCAACGCGGCCAATCCCTTCCTTGGACTCCTTGATCAGCACAGGAATGTCTTCCCTCAGGAAATCCAGTTCGGTCTGCTCGCGCAGCCTCTGCAATGCCGCGCTGACTTCACTGGCGCCCAGGCCCTGCTCGGCATGGCGATAGGCATCAAGCATCGTCGCCAGTTGCTGGAAATACCCCTCCAGGGTACCGAGATTGGATGACACGAACCCGATCGGGTTGTTGATCTCATGCGCTACGCCGGCAGCCATCTGGCCCAACGATGCAAGCTTTTCCGACTGCACAAGCTGGCTTTCCAGTTGCTTGCGCTCGTCGATTTCACGCTGCAGTGCCTCGCTGGCATGCTTCAGCTCATGGGTGCGCTGCTCAACCCGCTGTTCGAGCTGGTGCATTTTCAATGAGGCACGCTGGGTCATTTCCCATTTGGTCAACAAGGTGCTGGCCATCTGCTGGACCTCGATGTTGTCGAAGGGTTTTTTCAGGATCAGCAAACGGTCGTGGGCGCGCAGTCGGTCGAGCAGTTCGTCCCAGGAGTAATCCGAATATGCGGTGCACACCACCACCTGCAACTGGGGGTCCTCCTGCCACAGGTGCTCGATAGTTTTGGCGCCATCCCAGCCATCTGGCATACGCATGTCGACAAAAGCCAGCGCATAGGGCTTCTGGGCCTGCAGCGCGCGCTTAAGCAAACCGAGGCCTTCCTCGCCACCGTAGGCCGAATCGAGTTCGAACACCGGTCCTTCCTGCTTGGCCGGTTCGCCGAACAACAGCGCCTCCATCTCGTCGAGTTCGGCGTTCTTCAGCCTGATCGGGGCCAGGACTTTGCGAAAGTCTTCGTGGATCGAAGGCATGTCGTCGATCAGCAGAATGCGGCGATTGGCCAGGTCACTCATGCAGGCTCCGTTACCGCGATCAGCGGAATTCGCAGGGTGAAAAGCGCCCCCAGGCCTGGGCCATCGCTATGAGCCGTCAAATGGCCGTTCATCTCGATGGCAGCCAGGGCGCAACTATGCAAACCGAATCCGTGCCCATCCTTGCGGGTGGTGAAGCCGTGGGCAAAAATCTTCTGCAGGTTTTCCGGGATGATGCCTTCGCCTTCATCCAGCACGCTCATCTCCAGGAATTCACCCTCGATGATCCTTGTCTTGAGCGTCATGGTCCGATGTTCGTTGCCCAGACCCGACATGGCGTATTTTGCGTTGCTGATGAGATTGATCAGGATCAACAGCAGCCGATGTCGGTCACCCATTACCTGCGGTACATCGCCGAAGTCGCGCAACACCGACACCTGATGCCGAGTCAGCGCCCCCGCGTTCATGCGTAGTGCGTCCTCGATCAGCTCGTGGATTGACAGCGGCTCGGGCACGCTCTTGGCACCGGCGTAGGATTGCTGGGTGGCCACCACCTCCTTGATATGGTCGACGCTCTTGTTCATCCTCTCCAGCTCGACCACGATGCCGCGCTGCTCCTGGGTAATAGCCTCGGCCACCTGGTTGAGATAGCCGGGAAGCAACTTGCCCTTGGGGTCCTCGGTGATGAATCGGCCCAGGTCATCGGCATGTTCATCGATCAGTTGCACAGCCCTGCCCAAGCCCGTGGTCTTGCTGCTGCGCAGAATGCGGGCAATCAGTTCGCAGGAGGTGTTCACACTGTTCAGTACGTTGCCCACGTTGTGCAGCACATTGGTGGCGATCTCCGCCATGCCAGCCTGGCGCGCGGCGCTGAACAGCTCACTCTGGGCGTTCCTGAGCTCCCGGGTGCGGTCCTCGACCCGTTGCTCCAGGACTTCGTTGGCGGCCTGCAAGGCGCTGTTGACCCGTCGCACTTCTGCGAAGCTTCGCAACAGCATCATGGCCAGACCCACCACGGACAGTGCCAGCAGGCCCGACAGCCACAAGGTATACAAGTGATACCTGCGATCGCTCTTCTCGACCTGCTGCTGATCGTGGTCCAGCAGACTGGTCAGGCTGTCCAGCCGCTCGGCTACGGGAATTGCCTCGATGTCTTCGAGCAGTCGGTTGACGATGGGCTGCTCACGCAGAATCAATGCCACATGGCTACTCAGCAGCCTCACAGGCGTCTGAAACTCCTCCGGCAGGTTCTGCACGTTGACGGCTAATGCACCCAACCCGACTTCAATCTCTGCGGCCTTGTCCGCAGAGGTTACCTGGGCGAATTCCAGAGCGCTGAGCAACAGGTCGTAGGTGTCGGTGGCAAAATCGTGCACTTCCTTCCGATCGGGGTCGGGCACCTTGCCCAATTGGGCCTGCACGCTGTCTTCGGCCGCGGGCAGGAACGCCAGCGAATTGCGCAGCAGCGCATTGTGCGACTTGAATTGCTCCACCAGCCGCGCCTTTTCTCCCAGCGACGCGAGGAAACCATCATGGGCATCGCGCCACTGGCCCGAGTCGTTGCGCCCCTGATCTGCCTCCTGGCTGTCGAAGCGTGCCCATAGCCGCTTCATCTCCTTGAGTGGTGCTACCAGCGGGTCGTAGTCGTGGGCAAGGGCCACGCGGGCCTTGAGCATCTCGTTTTCCCACAGGGCATCCTGCTGCTTGAGCTGACGGATCAGGTCGCGGGACTCGTTGTAGGCTTGGGTCAGCTCCGAACCGGAATTGAGATACAGGAACCCCAGCGTGGCGGAAAGCGTCAGGACCACGCCACTGAGCAACAGCAGGCTGCCACGCCGTGTGATCGTTTTCATGGTGTGTCTGTCCCTGCCCTGTCACCGGTGAGGGTCTTGAGGAACAGCACGATCAAGGCCCGGTCCTCCTCACTTGGCACACGCCCCAGCTGGTACTGGAACATGACCTCGACCGCGCGCTCGAGCGTGGGCGCCGCACCATCATGGAAGTAGGGCGCGGTCATCGCCACGTTGCGCAGGCTCGGTACCTTGAAGACGCTCCGGTCGGCTTCATCGCCGGTGACGTTGAAGCGGCCCTGGTCCGCGGCTGTGGGATTGCCGCGGTCAGCGAGATAATCGCCGAAGACGCCAAATTTCTGGAACATGTTGCCGCCAATGTTCACGCCCTGGTGGCACGCGATGCAGCCATAGTCCTTGAAACGCTCGTAGCCGTATTTTTCTTGCCGGGTAAGCGCCTCGGTGTTGCCCTGCAGGTAGCGGTCGAACCGCGAGCCGGGTGTCAGCAAGGTCCGTTCATAGTTGGCAAGGGCGTCAAGGATGTTGGCCTTCGTCACGGCATCGGCATAGGCATTGATGAACGCATGGCGGTAGCGGTCGTCGCTGGCGATGCGTTGCACGATCACCCCCCAATCCCCACCCATCTCATGGGCACTGGTGATCACGGTATTGCCTTGCTCCTCGAGCGACTCGACCCGGCCATCCCAGAATTGACGGAAATTGAGGCTGGCATTGAACACCGTCGGGGTGTTCAGCGACAGTGGCTGACCATCGGCCCCTATCGAAAACGCCCTATCGTCGGCCCCGTACTTATCGGGACGATGACAACTGGCACACGAAAGGCTGCTGTTGAGCGACAGCCGCACGTCGTTGAACAACTGGCGCCCTAATTCGACACGCTCAGGCTCCAGTGTCGGAATCGGCGGCAGAGGCTTGAGGGGCTCATCCAGAGGCTCGGCCCCGGCGCCCGCACACAGGCAGAGCATCACCAGCAAGCGCCAGCAGCCTCGGGATCGCGCATAACGCCAGCTGATGTGGGAATGGCGACAGGTATTGGGCTCGATCATCCGGGAAGTCCTTTATCCCTTGGCTGACAAGTGCACAAAAGGGTGCCCCCATCAGATTAGATGCCGTTGGTACTCTTTGCCTGCCATTCACCCGGCATTCCTGCAACGCCCATGGCGTAAAAAATGATCTAGCCTTTGCCTTGGCGCGCTTCGGTGATGCGCGTCCATGGACCGACTGGGAGAGGCCCGCCATGGAAGCGCAACCCACTCTGAACCCAACGTATCGGCCGACCGTGTTGCTCGTCGACGATGAGGAGCCGATTCTCAATAGCCTGCGCCGGCTATTGCGTGGCCAACCCTATGACCTGCTGTTGGCAACCAGCGGCGAACAGGCGCTGGCGCTGATGGCCGAACACCCAGCGGACCTGGTTATGAGCGATGCGCGGATGCCGGGCATGGACGGCGCCACCTTGCTCGCGCAGGTTCACCAGCGCCACCCGGCTTCCGTCAGGATCATGCTCACCGGGTATGCAGACCCAGGCGCCATCATCAAGGCTGTCAACGACGGGCGTATCCATCGTTACATCAGCAAGCCCTGGAACGACGACGAAATGCTGCTGACCTTGCGCCAGGCCCTGGAGCACCAGCGTATCGAACGAGAGCGCCAAAGCCTGGAATTACTTGCACGCAAGCAGAATGCCCAGTTGAGGCTGCTCAACATCAACCTGGAAAAACGCGTGGCGGCGCGTACCGCCGAACTGCAACAGACCGCCGACATGCTGGACCTGGCCTATGAGGAACTGAAACACAGCTACGTCACTGGCACCGAAGTGTTCTCGATGCTGGCCAACCTGCGCCTGCCGCCAGCCAAGCAGACCAACCGGCAAATCATCGATCTGGTGCGCGGCTATTGCCAGGCCCACGCCCTGGACGAAGCGACCAGCCGCGACCTTGCCATGGCTGCCGCGCTGTACAACGTCGGCAAGCTGAGTTGGCCGGACAGCATGATGGTCGCCCCTTCGGACCTGCTCAAACACAGCGAGCGCTATCGCGACTACCCCCGTCAAAGCGAATCATTGCTGATGACCCTGGAGCCTATGAAAGATGCTGCGCGCTTGATCCTGCATCATCAGGAACATTGGGACGGCAGCGGTTTCCCGGACCGTCTCAAAGGTGAGTGCATCCCGTTTGGCGCCCGCCTGCTCAAACTGGTCGTGGATTTCGTCGAACTGCAGCGAGGCCTGGTACTCGAACGGCAGATGAACAGCGACGAGGCCTTGCTCTACCTGCGCAAATATTCGGGCCGCTTGTATGACCCGGCACTGCTGGAGGATTTCGTCATTGTCTGTGCGACATTTGTCAATGATCTAAGCCTCGCGGACCCCGAAGTCCAAGCCTGCACCACCCATGAACTGGCCGCCGGGATGGTGCTGGCACGCAACCTGAACGCTGACAACGGCATGTTACTGCTCAACGCCGGAAAGGTATTGAGCGCCGCGCTTGTGGAAAAATTGATAGCGTTTGAAGCCATGGAGCACGGTCAGTACACGGTATTCGTCAAAGTGCCACAGGTGAGCGCATGACGTCTCCCGAGCGTTGTACAAAAAGTGCCTGGAGTTGAAGTCAGGTTCCCATGAGAAAGTTGGCCTTTGGGGTAATGCCGGGCTGCAGCTTTCCCAGCGAGCGAACGTTCAGTTGGATGGCTGCTCAATAACGAATGGACAAGGCGATCGCCTCGTTTGGCGTCTGGTGTTTCTCCAGCAGGCCGAGCACGTCCTTCTTCAGTTGCGCCTGCTTGTCGATCAGCGACAGGTCGCGGAACTTGTAGTCCAGGTCGGCATAGCTTTCCGACACACCGGCATTGAGGTGATTCTTGCCGAAGGTGTGCACGATGTGCTTGGACTTCCAGATGTCGTATTGGCTGAACACCTGGTCCGCTGGCAGGTGTTTGGCGACCGAGAACGGCAGTCGGGTCAGCAGGCAGTAGTTCATCTTGTACTTGTGGAACTGGTAGTGCTCCAGGGAATGGACGAACGACACGTACCAGATGTAGGTGGCGATCACTTCGATGTTGAAAGCCTTGTCATTGGCCGGGCACGGCAGGTTGACATAGCGGCACAGCTCGGCGACCCAGTTGTTGATATAGGGTTCGGAACCGTCGCGCAGCAGGTCGTCGTAACTGGTCGTGACGAACTTCAGCACCGCCGCGTAGTAGTCGCGGTATTGGGCATTGAGCGCGTGCTGGCCATTGAGGTACTGGTCGAACGGGATGGCGAACTTGATCTCGAATTTCTGGGTCAGCGCCTGGTCTTCGGTGTCGCGCTTGTTGTACATGTTCAGGGCGTTTTCATAACCGACCTTGTAGAAGGTCTGCGCCGAGTAGTAGCCGATGCAGCTGTAGAGGAACTTGTCGGCGATACCGGTGGTTTCGCGCAACGACAGCGGCGATTCCTTGAACTGGTGATTGAGCATCAGGATATAGGCGGTGTGCGGATCCATCAGCTTGTGGAAGTTGGAATCCTTGGGCACCAGGTTGAACAGGAATGCCGCGCCCATTTCGGCGAAGAACAGGTGGTGGTGCAGGTGCGCGCCGAGGATGAAGAACACCATGGTGTTCGACATGAAGTACACCTTGGCCAGGTCCCAGTGCGGCTCGCCCGGGCCGACGCTGAAGCCGTCGCGCAGGGTAATGCGCATGCTGTCGGTGGCGAAGTCCTGGGCGATGGAGATGCTGGCCACGTCGAACACCGAACTGGACAGGCGGATCTCGCGGGTGAAATCACGCATGTCGAAGGTCGATACGCCATCGACCGTCTGCAGGTAGTGGGTGATCTGCGACGACATCAGGAAGACTTTCAGGTCCTCGTCGGAAATCGCCGTCGGTTGCGGGAACTGGCCCAGCGGCACTTTGTAGTAGTCGCGGTTGGCCTTGATGATCGACTGGATATAGTTGTGGTAGACCTTGTCTTTCCTCCAGCGATAGACCAGTTCGGCGGGCAGTTTCTTGGGGATGTAGCCCATGTGGTAGTCAGTGCCCGGGATCGGCGTGCTCTCCATCGAGATGGAGTCACGATTGTAGTGGCGATAGCCAAAGTAGCGAGGCAGCAGCCACTTCAGCTGGACCCACTTCCAGGCCAGGAAACTGGCGCTGAGGTTAATCGCGTACAACGACAGCAGCAACGGCACGAACTTCACGTAATACAGGCCGATGTACACATGCTTCAATGGCTCGGCCCGGGTCTTGCTCATCAACAGGATCACGGGGCTGACGGTGATGAAAAACGCCAGCAGGATAACTTCCAACATGCTTCAGACTCCTTGTTCGATCGCTTTGTTCTTTTTGCGGCTTGCGCCGTAGCTGTACAGGCAGGCGCCTGTGAAAATCACATTGACGACGCTCCAGGCGAGCGCGGCGTCGGGGCTGTACCAGGTCGTCAGGTCGAAGGCCGGCAGGTTCATCAGCGGGGTGTCGCCGGCGATGGTGCGCACGAACAGGTAGAAGCCGAAGGTGTAGGCGCGGGCCTGGAAATACAGGTCGGTGCGGCGCAGGAGCAAGGCGTAGGCCACCGGCGCCAGCAACAGCGGCAGTGCATAGCCGAAGGTGGTGATCCGTGCCGAGTACAGGAAGCACAGGTTCCAGGTGGTGTACAGGTAGGGCCAGTAGGCAGGGACGCGCACCACGAAATCGTGATGACGGCCAGAGATCTCCCAGTGCTGGCGCGAGTACGGCAGACACAGGATCAGGCCCACGGCGGCGACGATGTTGAGGACGTTGCCGGTTTGCCAGTCGATCACCGAGGCTTCGATGATGTTGAGCACGATCACCACGTAGATGAGCTTGTAGATGAAACCCTCGATTTTCGGCCTGTACCTGGCATACGCCAGGAAGCACATGGGCAGCAGCACGCTGATGGTCTTGATGCGCATGAACAGGTTGGCGTTCGGCACCAGCAACGCCGGCAGCGACAGCACGAAGAACGTCAGGCCCACCAGGCGGTAGCGCCTGAACAGCTCGGCGACCAACAGCAAGACCGCGAAAAGAACCAGCATCAACAACAAGGTGTTCGGCATGAGGTGTTCCCTACTCATTCATGGATCGACGTGGGGCAGACGCAACTGGCGGGCACGGCAAAGCCTGCCGCGCGCGGTGCCTGCCACAGGCCTGGGGCCGTGGAGCAATGGACGGACGACGTGGGTGTCAGGTGTTTGCCAAGAGGGCCGCGGCGCGGCCTGGTTCAGGCCTTGCCGAGCACGTGGGCCTCAGCCTCCAGCCATTTCCTGATGGCTTCGGGCATCGGCGCGGTAGTGGGTTCGACCTTGAGCTTTTCGGCGATCACCGCGTTGGCGACCAGCCCTTTACGGCCGACCCAGGCGCCCTTGGAATAGCCAGTCACCACCACTTCACCGGCACGGTTGAAGAAGGTGTACTGGAAGTAGGTCCAGTTCTCGTCGAGGCAGCAGATGCTGAACTCGGCGGTGTACTGCTCGAACATGGAAAGTTGCTTTTTATAGACGACCAGATTACCGCCGAGCATGGGCTTCCAGCCCAACTTGAAGGCAGGAATGAGGATTTTCGCGCGCAGGCAAAGTTCCAGCATGAACAGATCGGCAATCGTCATGTAACGGCCATTGTTCATGTGTTTATTGATGTCTATGTCGTTCGGCCAGACCCGCAGCGTTCGCTGCAGCGTGTCGGTCAGGGCCATCGGCGGCTTGAAGAAACCGCGTAGAACAGCCAGCAACAGACGGATGTAGAGATTCATCCGGTTATCCCTCCCTAGGATTTTTATTATCGTTCCCTGTTCGATCGCCCGTTGTTTGTTCGGGTGACCGCAAGCGGCGCGTTGCAGGCCTGCTTGTTTAATTCCTGAGCGAGGCGAAAGCTAACAGCTTTCAGCAGGAGCAACCAGTGGCAACAGCCTCATTTAAACGGAAAACCGCAACTGAATAACCGGTCACGTTTGGACTTTATATCCAATTGATGCTGAAACGTTTGTTTGTTGATGAAATATCTATCCGTTGTGATGCGCATCAGCCTGTAGTGCTGCACAGTGCCTGGCGCAGTGCCTCGGGCAGCTCAACCGGTTGCTTGCTTTCGGGGCAAACGCACACTTGGGTCATACTGGCCCGAAAACACACTTCGCCACCGGCCCCGAGCCCCTCTACGGCGAAACTGAACGATGTGCGGCCGAGCGGCCCACTGCTGACGTGCACGCGGATCAGGTCGTCCCAGGCCATCGGCGACAGGAACTCGATGGACAACGCCCGCGCCGGCGGCATCACGCCCATGGCGAACAGCTTGCGCAGGCCTTCGCCGCCCAGCCGGTGGGAGAGAAACTCGTGTATCGCCTCGATGACGAAGTAACCGATACGCGGCGTATAGACGATCCCAGCGGGGTCGCAATCGCCGAACAGGATCTTGCGGGTGGTGACAAAAGACATGGGGTGAGTGCTCCGTGCTGTAATGCCTGGCAGCCGATATTAACCGTTCAGGGTCTGTTGAGGCTGAGGCGTTTGCTTGGCAGCCCCACGCCTGTGAGTCTTGCGCCGAAGATGCGCAGGAACAGGCCAACTGCACTTTCCAATGCTGATGGCATAGTATGCTGCTGAATGGTTTCTCCCCTTTAAGGATGCCCGATGCTGACCGCCCTGCTGTTCGATCTCGATGGGACCCTAACCGACACCGACACCCTGCACTTGCAAGCCTTCCGCAAGCTGCTGCACGACCACGATGGCCGCGAGCTTACCCAGGAGCAGTTCAACACCCAGGTCAGCGGCCGCTCCAACGGCCTGCTGTTCGCCGAGCTGTTCCCCCATTCTGATGCCGCCCACCGCCAGGCCCTGGCCGAGCGCAAGGAGGCGTTGTTCCGCGAACTGTCGCCAACCCTGACGCCGATGCCCGGCCTGCTGCGCCTGCTGGAACATGCCGAGCGGCACGGCATCGGCATGTGCGTGGTGACCAACGCCCCGCGCCTGAACGCCGAGCACATGCTCGGGGCCATGGGCCTTGGCGAGCGTTTCGCTCATGTCCTGGTCGCCGATGAGCTGGCACGGCCCAAGCCCGACCCCCTGCCCTACCTCACCGGGCTGCAGTACCTGCAGGCCCAGGCCGCGCAGGCGCTGGCCTTCGAGGACTCGCTGCCTGGCGTCAAGGCAGCTGTCGACGCAGGCATCTTTACCGTGGGCCTGGCCACTACCCAGCCGGCCGAACGACTGCTGGAAGCCGGAGCGCGGTTGGTGATCGAAGACTATGCCGATCCGCGGTTGTGGGACATCATCGCGCGGATGCAAGCCACGGCCTGAACGATTGGTGCCGCTGGCATTGCGCGGTAGGTCGAGTTGAGTCCTGCGAGCGTTCGAGCTGTTGCTGTTGCTGTTGCTGTTGCTGTTGCTGTTGCTGTTGCTGTTGCTGTTGCTGTTGCCGATCAGGAGTCTAGCGCCTTACCCAGCTAGCGACAGCTGCGCTAGTCCAGGCGCCGCCCGTAACTTCGCGACTTCAGGAGGCCGAACGCAGGTCTTGCGGAGGGAGGTGACGGGCATGGATGCCCGTCAAGCGCTGCGCCCCAGGATGGGGCGTTCAGCGCGGTCCTCCCGGGAGCAAGGCCGGAGTGAGGGGACCCGGAGCGAAGCGGAGGGCCGGATGAATGGAGCGCCACGGCTTTGCTTACTTTGGCCACGACCAAAGTAAGCCGCCGTAAGGGCGGAAAGGTGACTGTGCGTCGACATCGCAAATGAATGCGCTTAAAACTATAAAAACCGATGCCGATTGACTTTGACTTTGACTTTGACTTTGACTTTGACTTTGACTTTGACTTACACAGCGTGTGTTTTAAAAGTTATATGCGCATTCATTCGCCATGTCGACGCATACTCACCTTTTCGCCTTTACGGCGACCTCCTTTTCTCTTGGGAAAAGGAGGCAAAACCGTTCGGCTCCGTTCATACGGCCCCTACGCTTCGCTCCGGGGTCCCCTCACTCCGGGCTTGCTCCGGGAGGACGCGCCGACGGGCCATCCATGGCCTGATCGGCGCTTGACGGGCATCCATGCCCGTCACCTCCCTGCGCAAGCCCTCCGTTCGGCCTCCTGAAGTCGCAATTTGTGTCGCCTGAACTATCGCGCGCTTAGAAGCAAAAGCAGAACAAGAGGAAGAGGAAGAGGAAGAGGAAGAGGAAGAAATACAAGTTTCTGCTTGGCGCTTTAATATTTAAAATGCTTCAGCCATCACACTAACTTAACACCACTGACACCTCACGCAATTTAACTACATGACTCACCGCTTGCGCGCACAAATACCGAAGGCGACATCACCGATATAGATATCCTGCGACCGTCGCCGCTCGGCATCCAACCGCGCCTGCAGGGTGTCGATCCCCACCTGCCGCGCCGTGGCCACGCCATGGGCAATGATCCGCGGCAGGCAAGCGCGGATGATCTCGCCCAGCGGATAGGCGCTGTCGGGCGTCTGCACCAGGCACTCGGCCCGCAGGTCCTCGACCATCAGCCCCGCCTCGCTGAATACACGGTGCAGGTTAAAGCCGATCTGCAGGTCGGCCCCCTCATGGGCAAGCATGCGCCGCAACCATTGCTGGACCTTGTGGTGCAACGGGAATGACGCCTGGCTGGCCGGGGCCAGGCTGCCATCGTGCTCCTGGAAGATCATCAGCCCGCCAGGCAGCAGAAACCGGGCCAAAGCGCGCAACGCCTTGACCGGATCCGCCTGGTACATCAGTACCCGTCGCCCGACAATAGCGTCGAACAACCCCAGGGCCGCGGGCAACGCGCACAGTTCGGCAGCCACGAACTCAGGCACCGCCGCCCCTTTGCGGCTTTCACGCTGACGCGCGATCTCCAGGGCGCCAGCCGCCCGGTCGATACCCACCACCGCGCCGTCGTCGCCTACCAGGCCGGCCAGCAGCCAGCTCACCTCGCCACTGCCGCAACCGACATCGAGCACGCGCATGCCGGGGCCGATACCCGCGTCAACCAGCAGGCGCGTGGTGAAATCCGCTTTCGCAAGTGCCATGCCATGCTCCTTCCCAGAGCGCCAGTGTGCAGAGCAAAGGGGCACACGCACAAGACTGGCCTATGCTACAGCCACACTAGACCCCGAGCATCCCCATGGTTACCGACCCACTGCTGGACAGCTGGCAGCACAACGCCCAGGCCTGGATAGAAGCCGTACGCTCCGGCGCCATCGAGTCCCGCCAGCAGGTCACCGACCAGGCGATACTCCTGGCCGTGCTCGGCCAGCAGCCCGGTCGGGTGCTGGATCTGGGCTGCGGCGAGGGTTGGCTGCTCCGTGCCCTGGCCGCACGGGGGATCGATGCGGTCGGGGTGGATGGCGATGCGACTCTTGTCGCCGCCGCACGCGCAGCAGGTTCGGCGCAGGTCCACCTGGCCAGCTATGAACAAATGATCACAGGCGTGCAGGGCATCGACCACGAGCATGACCTGATCTGCGCCAACTTCGCCCTGCTCCAGCAAGACATCATTCCCCTGCTCACGGCCATGCGGAATCTGCTGCGGCCCGACGGCACGCTGCTGATCCAGACCCTGCACCCCTGGACGGCAGCCGCCGGCAACTACCAGGATGGCTGGCGCGAGGAGTCATTCGTCGGGTTCGCCGGCGACTGGCGCCCGATGCCATGGTACTTCCGCACCCTCGGCAGCTGGCTGAAGGCACTGGAGCTGGCGGGCTTCAACCTGGTCGAACTGCAGGAGCCGCAACATCCGCAGAGCCAGGTGCCGCAATCGCTGCTGCTGATCGCGCGCAAGGCAGCCTGACCCCTGCGGCCTCTCGTCGCAGCCTTTTCCCTCTTGGCAAATCCTGTACAGGCCTTAAAATCCCGCCTCCTTTTCGCCCGTCGCCCCAACCGGTGGCAAGCCCCCGCAAAGACCGCGTCCGTGCCTCACACATCGCGCATGTGCCACAGGCTCAACCGCCCCGCCCGGCCTTCACCCAACAGGCCCCGCGGTTGACTCTTGCCAAGCTCGCATCCCGCCCAGGCCGCACTGTACGTCGCTGTTCGGCACGTGCAGCCGAAAAGGCGCATCTGAGCTCTTTCCAACCTTGAGGTAACTATGTCTGTGCGTTTGCTGGCGATGGCGCTGGCACCCCTGCTCGGCCTGTTCATCATTGCCCTGGGCAATGGCGTGCTGTCTTCCCTGACCACCCTGCGCCTTGGCGCCGCCGGCGAATCGGCGACCATGATCGGCGTGGTGTCCTCGGCCTACTTCATCGGCCTGACCCTCGGCGCAGTCTTCAACGACCGGTTGATCCTGCGCATCGGTCATATCCGCGCCTACAGCAGCTTCGCTGCCTTGATCGGCGCAACCATCCTGCTCCAGGGCTTGTTCTACGACACCACCTGGTGGTTCGTGCTGCGGCTGATCAACGGCTGGGCGGCGGTCGGCGTGTTCCTGGTGATCGAGAGCTGGTTGCTGCTGGCCGGTGACGCGAAGATCCGCGGGCGCCTGCTGGCGCTGTACATGATCGCCTTCTATGGCGCCGGGGTGATCGCCCAGGCCGCTCTGGGCGAGGTTACCGGGTGGGGCGAGACCGCGCCGTTCATGGTCGCCGGCATGCTCGCCACACTGTCGGTGCTGCCGATCGTGATCCTGCCACGGGTATCGCCGCTGCTGGATCAGGTCGAGCCGCTCAAGCCCCGGCAGCTGCTGGGCGTGGCGCCGACCGGGCTGGTCGGCTGTTTCGGCTCGGGGGTCGCCATCGCCGGGATCTACGCCTTGCTACCGCTGTACCTGCAACGCATCGGCCTGGATGTTGGCGAGATCGGCGACATGATGGCCTGGGTGATCCTCGGCGCCATGCTGTTGCAATACCCAGTCGGGCGCTGGTCCGACCGCAAGGACCGCCAGGACGTGCTGATCGCCCTGGCCGCCCTGTGCACCGTGCTGTCGCTGCTGTTCGTGCTGCTGCCAGCCGACACCGTGCTGCTGCCGGCCTTGCTGTTCCTGCTCGGTGGCGGTGTGTTCGCGCTGTACCCGGTGGCCGTCAGCAGCGCCGCCGACCGAGCCCCGGCCGACGCGTTGGTGCCGATGATCCAGGGGCTGTTGCTGATCAACTCGCTGGGCTCGGCCATGGCCCCGCTGGCCATTTCGCCAATGATGACCGCCTATGGCGAAGTCGGCCTGTTCTGGGCCTTCGCCGTGATCAACCTGGCCATGGTCGGCTTCTTCTTATGGCGTCGCGGCAAGCGCCCGGCACCGGAGCACCCGGCGCCGTTCGCGCCGACCGCGACTTTCTCGCCGACCGGCGCGGAGCTGCGGGTGACCGAGGACCTGATGCACGCGGCGCAGGAACACCCGACCCTGGAAGCGATGGATTCCACGCCCGGGCAGCCGGCGGTGCGCGCGGACGCCCAGTGAAGGCCTACGCCAAGGACCGCCCGTCGCTTGACGGGCACCTTGGCGCTGCCGTGGCGGCCAAAACATGACAGGTCATCCGACAGGAGATTAATCATGTTCAATCCACGCCCCCTCGCCCTGCTGCTCGCCCTGATGCTGGGCAGCACCGCCACCCTCAGCCTCGCGGCCACCGACATGAACGGGAGCGGCACGCACAAAGAGCACACTTCCGAGCAAGGCAAGACCGCCGGTGAAGGCAGCAGCGTAAATACCCCGGGCAGTAGCAACGACAATGACAGTAGTGACACCGGCACTAATTCCGATGCTGCCGACGGCGCTGCCGGTGGCTCCAACAACACGGGGGAAGCCACCGGCAGCGGCGCCGGGGCCTCTGGTGGCAGCGCCGAGGATCAGGACAGCCGGTGACCCGCGATGCGCGCGGATTTCAGCGCCAGTACCGGGGCTCGTCCACCACTCGCTGGTGCTCGGCGAACAACAGCGGCAGCTGCTCCTTGAGAAAGTCCAGCCAGGTACGCACCTTGGCATCCAGATAATGCCGTGACGGATAGATCGCATAGATCTCGCGCTGGCGCAGCCGATGCGGCGCCAGCAACCGGCACAAGCGCCCCTCCTGCATCGCCTGGCTCGCCGAGTAGTACGGCAGCAAGCCCACCCCCATGCCCAGTTCGGTGGCCTTGAGCATGGCGTCTGCGACGTTGGTGAGGAAGGTGTCCTGGGGCACGATCACGCAATTGTCGGGGTGGCCTTCGAACGACCAGTCCTCCTCGAACAGCGGGTCGACGGTGCGCAGGCAGACGTGCCCGTGCAAGTCCTCGGGGCGCTCGGGTACGCCGTGACGGGCAAGGTAATCCGGGGAGGCGCAAAGGATGCTGTGGATGCTGCCCAGCGGGATGGCAATCAGCTGCGAGTCCGGCAGCCCCTGGCCGATGGTGATCACCACGTCGTGCCCCTCGGCCAGCGGGTCGGGGTTGCGCTGCGACAGAGTCAGTTCCATCACCACTTCCGGGCAGGTCGCGTTGTAGCGCGCCACCAGCGGCATCATCAACAGCCCCAGGCCATGGGTGCAATGGAAGCGCAAGCGGCCACGGGGCGTGAGGTGGGCGCCACGGGCCTCGTCCACGGCCTCTTCGGTAAGCAGCATGATCTGCCGGGTGCGCTCGAGAAAGCGCTCGCCCGCCTCGCTCATGCGCAGGCGCCGGGTGGTGCGGTGCAGCAGGCGGGTCTGCAACTGGTTCTCGAGCTCGGCGACGATCCGCGACACCTGCGCGGCGGAAATATCCAAGGCCTGGGCCGCCCCGGCGAAACTGCCACACTCCACTACTCGGGCGAAGGTTCGCATCGCATGCAGCATGTCCATGGGCAGGCACTCTCATTCATACATGAAAGGCAGGAATCTATCACGGGATAGCCCATTTATTGTGAAACACAAATGAATGGATCATTAGTTATCCGTAAGAAATGAGGTACCTGTCATGAAACGTTCGATCGCCCTGCTCGCCCTCAGCGCCACCCTCGCCTCGTTCGGCGCCTTCGCCGACAACAGCTCCAGCACCTACGAATACGGCATGCCGCTGGACATCGCCAAGGTCATTTCGATTACTCCGGCCAGCAACGACGCCGATTGCCAGGTCGGTACCGCGCACATGGTCTACGTCGACCACCAGGGCCAGACCCGCGAAGTCGACTACCGCCAGATGGGCAACTGCTCGCAGCTGTAACCCCATGGCAAAAATACCAGCCATCTTGCTGAAAGTGCATTTGCCCGCCTGACGCGGCGCCGCATGATCTGCCGGGACAACAACAAGAACGTCCCGGACCATGAATACGCTCGATACCCCCGCCGCCGCGCCGGCACATGCTACGTACGCCCGCATCACCTGGCGGCTGATGCCGCTGCTGCTGGTGTGCTACCTGTTCGCCCACCTGGACCGCATCAACATCGGCTTCGCCAAGATGCAGATGAGCGCCGACCTGGGCTTTTCCGATACCGTCTACGGCCTGGGCGCCGGCCTGTTCTTCATCGCCTACGCGCTGTTTGGCGTGCCCAGCAACCTGGCCCTGGAGCGGGTCGGCCCGCGACGCTGGATCGCCACCCTGATGGTGACCTGGGGGCTGTTGTCCACCGCCATGATGTGGGTGCAGGACGCAGCCGGCTTCTATGCCTTGCGCTTTCTCCTGGGAGTGGCCGAGGCCGGTTTCTTCCCCGGCATCCTCGTAGTCCTCAATCGCTGGTATCCGGCCCGGCGCCGCGCCCAGGTCACGGCATTGTTCGCCATCGCCGTGCCCTTGGCCGGAGTGATCGGCGGGCCGTTGTCCGGCGGCATCCTGCAGGCGTTTCACGATCAGGGCGGCATGAGGGGCTGGCAGTGGATGTTCCTGATCGAGGGGCTGCCGGTGGTGCTGCTCGGGCTGGTGGTGCTCAAGGCCCTGCCGGACAACTTCGAGCAGGTGGCTTGGCTCACCGCCGATCAGAAGCGTGCAATGCGCGAGGAAATGGCCCGCGAGGAGCGGCACAAGCCGATCGACTCGATGCGCGGGCTGCTGGGCGACGCCCATGTCTGGTTGCTGGTGGCGATCTATTTCGCGGTGATGCTGGCGGTCAACACCCTGGCCTTCTGGATGCCCAGCCTGATCCACGGCGCCGGCATCGGCAGTGATGGCCGGGTCGGCCTGCTCAGCGCCATCCCTTATCTGGCCGGTTGTCTGTTCATGCTCGGCTGCGGACGCTCGTCCGACCGTCACCGCGAACGCCGCTGGCACCTGTGCGGGCCGTTGCTGATGGCCGCCGCCGGCATCGCCCTGGCCGGATGGGCGCCGGACGACGCCTTGCCGGTGATGAGTGGGCTGGTGGTCGCGGGTATGGGCGCCAGCGCGGCGCTGCCGATGTTCTGGCAACTGCCGCCGGCCTTCCTGGCGGGCGGCGCCCAGGCCGCCGGTATCGCCATGATCAGCTCGTTCGGCAGTATCGCCTCGTTCGCCGCGCCTTACCTGATCGGCTGGATGCGCGACAGCACCGCCAGCCCTGGCCTGGCCTTGCAGGTACTGGCCGTGGCCATCGTGCTAGGTGCCGCGCTGGTGATGAAAGTGCCAGCCGGCGTGGTCAACCCAAAGTGAGGTGCTTCACGCCAGCAACTGGGTAATCCACTGCGCCTGACGGGTAATGTCGCGCACCTTGTCCTCGGGCACCGGCTGGCGCGCCCGGGCGAAGTTGGCCAGGGTCTGGTGTTTCTGGCGCAGCATGCGTTGCCACTTGAACAGGAACGCCGGGCTGCGTGCCTGCATCAGCAGCGGGCCGAAGTACAGCTGCTCGGCGCTGTAGCTGACCGACTCGGCACGTTCGGCGACGATGATTTCGTAGTCGAAACGGTTTTCCCGCAGCACTTCCTCGCAGACAATCCGATAGCCGTTGTCCATCAGCCACTGGCGCAGCGCCTGCTCACCGCCGTTGGGTTGCAGGACCAACCGCTCATGTCCGCCCAGGTGCTGCTTGCCGGCCTCGAGGATGTCGCGAATGGTCTCGCCACCCATGCCGCAGATACTGACTGCGGTGACGCCATCATTTGGCTCGATGGCTGCCAGGCCACTGGCATGGCGCACGGTGATGCGGTCTTCCAGGCCGTTGTCGCGCACGGTGCGCTGCGCGGCCTGGTACGGCGTCAGCGCGACTTCGCCGGCCACGGCCGCGACAATCGCGCCCCGACGCGCCAGCGCCACCGGCAGGTAGCCATGGTCCGAGCCGATATCGGCCAGTCGCGCACCCGCCGGCACATGGGCTGCCACGCGCTCCAGGCGCATGGACAATGTGTGTTCGTTCAACGCAAGCCTCTTTTCACGACCAGGGCCCGACGCCTGTGGTCGGGTGGGGCGCGATTCTGCCGGTCCCGGCCAGGTATTTCAAATGCCCTCGACCGACCGCCCTGCCTCGACCTGCCCTGCACGCTCGCGTAGGCTTGGCGGTTTCCTTCCGTTGCAAGGCGAAACCCCATGGCACACAGCGACATCATCTACACCCCCGACCCGGACGCCGACTCGATCTCCTCGGACGTTGCCGAATACAACGGCATCCTGGTCAGCACCCAGATCCCCGTGCAGGCCGACGGCAGCCTGGAGCTGGGCGATATCACCACCCAGTGCGAGTGCACCCTGCAGGCTTTGAAAGTTGCCCTGGAGCGTGCCGGCAGCTCGATGGACCGGGTGTTGCACCTGACCATCTACCTGACCGACATGGCCGATCGGGCGGCGTTCAACGAGGTGTACCAGCGGTTCTTCAGCAAGCCATGGCCGGTGCGCGCGGCGGTGGGCGTGGCTTCGCTGGCGTTCGAGGGGATGCGTGTGGAAGTGACGGCGATGGCGGCCAAGGGCTGATCGCATTAAGAATATCGACTTTTTCTTGCACTGCGCCGTCTGCCAACTGCATCTGCTTGTCAGGCGGCGTGCCCCTCAAACCGAACTTTCAGTCAGGTTGCTCGGCCGACTAATTCGTCTTTCTTGTGAGGCACCATCAGGTTGTCTTATAGACTCCCCTCTACCGTTCAACTCCTCGACTTTCTCCGAGCCCTTGCGAGCAAGTGCTTTGTACTTCCCATTCAAGTCCCCAGCCATGGCATCGCTCATTTTGGAGGCGCCAGCGGTCAGAAGATTGAGAACCGGTAGAACGATTTCCCCAAACGGATCAGATACGCCAGACGCACCTGGACTGATGTCGGCAGCCTTGGCACTCATCTGAAGCTCGCGGTACGTACCGCCTGCCGCAACACCAAATGCAACAGTACTGGTGAGCGCACCGAATACAGCCTGTCCTACATCCCTTTTGGAAAGCGCCGGAAGATCCCTGGCCGCTGCTGGATCCAGTTTCAGTGCCTTTGCCCTGTCCACTTTGTAACTGAACATGTTCCAAAGGGTCAGCAAGTGCTCATGCAACTTTCCTGACGCATACCCGCCAGCTGTGTACAACGCTACGTTCAACGTCGCGATACGCCCCGTAGGATCGTTCCGGTTGACAGGGTCGCCCATGCAGTACGCGTAGACATTCAAGCCCCCCGCCGCAAACGGACTCAATCGATCGGGCGAGTTAAACCGCATCAGCAAAGGATTAAAGGCTCGATACCCATTGCCCAGGTGGTAATGCCCCGTCAGTGAATCACGGGCCTGGCCGCAATAGGCCAAAACGGCTCCACACTTATCAGGAAAGGCCCCATACGGTGTGTAAGCCCTGGGCAGGCTGGAGCTCCCCAGCACTGATCGCTGCTGGTCGATCACGGACAAACGGCCGGAAGTCATCGCATAACCTTTTTGCAGAACGATTTTGGACCCGACGCTATCACTATCGCGCCGCACGCATAACTGACAAAAATGCCAGGCCCTCTCCCACCGTTTGGGCAAGTTCATCGGTTATGGATGCCCCCGCCCCGATTCACCGCTACAATGCCCGCCTTACCGTGACAGCCCGAACCTATAACGACATGTCCCTTCCAAAGCACCACCTGGAACTGCTCAGCCCTGCCCGTGACGTGAGCATCGCCCGCGAGGCGATCCTGCACGGCGCCGACGCCATCTACATCGGCGGCCCGAGCTTCGGCGCACGCCACAACGCCTGCAACGAGGTCAGCGAAATCGCTGAGCTGGTCGAGTTCGCCCGGCGCTACCATGCCCGCGTGTTCACCACCATCAACACCATCCTCCACGACAACGAACTGGAGCCAGCACGCAAGCTGATCCACCAGCTGTACGACGCCGGTGTCGACGCGCTGATCGTGCAGGATCTGGGGGTGATGGAGCTGGATATCCCGCCGATCGAGCTGCATGCCAGCACCCAGACCGATATCCGCACCCTGGAGCGGGCCAAGTTCCTCGACCAGGCCGGCTTCTCCCAGCTGGTGCTGGCCCGCGAGCTCAACCTGCAGCAGATCCGCAGTATCGCCGCCGAGACCGACGCGGCCATCGAGTTCTTCATCCACGGCGCGCTGTGCGTGGCCTTCTCCGGCCAATGCAACATCTCCCACGCCCAGACCGGGCGCAGTGCGAATCGCGGCGACTGCTCCCAGGCCTGCCGCCTGCCGTACACGCTCAAGGACGACCAGGGCCGCGTGGTGGCCTTCGAGAAGCACCTGCTGTCGATGAAGGACAACAACCAGACCGCCAACCTGCGCGACCTGGTCGATGCCGGCGTGCGCTCGTTCAAGATCGAGGGCCGTTACAAGGACATGGGCTATGTGAAGAACATCACGGCCCACTACCGCAAGGAGCTCGACGCCATCCTCGAGGACCGCCCTGAGCTGGCTCGCGCCTCCAGTGGCCGCACCGAACACTTCTTCGTGCCGGACCCGGACAAGACCTTCCACCGTGGCAGCACCGACTACTTTGTCAGCGACCGCAAGATCGACATCGGCGCCTTCGATTCCCCAACCTTCACTGGCCTGCCAGTGGGCGTGGTCGAGAAAGTCGGCAAGCGCGACCTGCTGGTGACCACCGATGTCCCGCTGACCAACGGCGACGGCCTCAATGTGCTGGTCAAACGCGAGGTGGTGGGCTTCCGCGCCAACATCGCCGAGCTGAAAAGTGAATCCGAGGAGGACGGCCAGAAGCGCTACCGCTACCGCGTCGAGCCTAACGAGATGCCCGAGGGCCTGTACAAGCTGCGCCCCAACCATCCGCTTTCGCGCAACCTCGACCACAACTGGCAACAGGCGCTGCAACGCACGTCGTCCGAGCGCCGGGTGGGTGTCGAATGGCATGCCGTACTGCGTGAGCAGCGCCTGATGCTGACCCTCAGCAGCGAGGAAGGCGTCAGCGTGCAGGTCGCCCTGGACGGCCCGTTCGGCGCCGCCAACAAGCCGGAACAGGCGCTCGAGCAACTGCACGACCTGCTCGGCCAGTTGGGCACCACGATGTACCACGCCGACGCCATCGAGCTCGATGCGCCCCAGGCGTTCTTCATTCCCAACTCACAGCTCAAGGCCCTGCGTCGCGAGGCCATCGAAGCGCTGACCGAAGCACGGGTCAAGGCCCACCCGCGTGGCGGTCGCAAGGCCGAGACCACGCCAGCGCCGGTGTACCCCGAATCGCACCTGTCGTTCCTGGCCAACGTCTACAACCAGAAGGCCCGCGACTTCTACCACCGCCACGGTGTGCAATTGATCGACGCCGCTTACGAGGCCCATGAAGAGCATGGCGAGGTGCCGGTGATGATCACCAAGCACTGCTTGCGCTTCTCCTTCAACCTGTGCCCCAAGCAGGCCAAGGGCGTGACCGGCGTGCGCACCAAGGTGGCGCCGATGCAGCTGATCCAGGGCGATGAAGTGCTTACCCTGAAGTTCGACTGCAAGCCTTGCGAGATGCATGTGATCGGCAAGATGAAGAGCCATATCATCGACCTGCCGACACCAGGCAGCGCGGTGGCCCAGGTGGTCGGGCACATCAGCCCCGAAGACCTGCTCAAGACCATCCCGCGCGCGCCGCACTGAGGCATGACCCGTCGTCGCTCCAACAGACTTCACCGGCGGCGGGTCTAGACTGAACAGGGGGCTGCCACACGTGGAGGTGTGAGATGAGCCAGTTCAAGCGATTGTTCGTCATGCTCGGCCCGCAGATGCGCCATACGCCTGCCCTGCAGCGCGCCGCGGCATTGGCCGAGTCCAGCGGGGCACTGCTGGACCTCAACGTCTTCGTCGACGATGTCGACACCTTTGGCTTGATGAGCGACAGCCGCGAACGCGAGCGACTGCTCGACGACAATCGCCAGTGGCTGGCCGACGAGGCCGAGCAGCTGCGCAATGCCGGCCTGGATGTCTCTACCGAACTGCTGCTGACCCGTGATCCGCTGGGCAGCGTGCTGGCGCAGATCGAGCGGCTGGGCTGCGACCTGCTGGTCAAGGACGTGCAGCACGAACCCATCCTCAAGCGCCTGCTGGTCACCCCGCTGGACTGGCAACTACTCAAGGACAGCCCGGTGGCGGTGCACCTGGTCAGCGACATCCGCCTGCCTTTGCCCCGGCAGATCGCCGCAGCGGTCGACCTCAACTGCCATGGAGCCGGCGAGCACCTGGACGACGCGGTGATCCATAGCGCCCATGCCCTGGCTCTGCAATGCAACGCCGAACTGCACCTGTTGCATGTGTGCGATGCGGCCAGGACCCATATCGCCGACTTCGGTGCCGGCACCGTGACCATGCCTGGCTTCGACACCAGCGTGCGCACGGCCCAGCGCACGGCCTTCAACCGCCTGGGCGACCATTACCAGATCGACCTTGACCGCCGTCACTTCCTCGAAGGGCCGGCGGTCAAGGCGCTCACCCAGTACATTGCCGCCAACCGGGTCGATGTGATCGTCATGGGCAATCACCGTCACGATGCCCTGCAGGCATTTCTCGGCGGCACAACGGCGCATGTGATGGAGCATCCGCTGTGCAACGTGCTGGCGATCAAGGCGGTGCGCTGAAGCCATCGCGGGGCAAACCCGTTTCCAGCGCGTGGAAGCGGGGCTGCTCCGCGGTGGAGCGCAAGTACAGGATCAGAACGCTTTGCTGTAGAACAGCGAGTACGACTCGATCCCGTCGTTAGGCTGCTTCAGCCCGGCGTTGGAGTAGTGCATGGCGCGGATGCCGATCTTCTGCTCCGCCGGCAGCTTCAGGCCGAAACCGATCCGGTCCTCGAAGTTCACCGACGAGCCAAGGCGCTGGTCGCCCACGTCGGTCTTGGAGAACGCCGCCAGGCCAATACCCGCCTCGATGAAGGGGGTGTAGGTAAAGCCACTGAATTCATAGACGAACACCGGGCTGATCGACAGCGAGTGGGCCCCACTGGCCTCGCCGCCTTCCCAGTAGGTGTAGGCCGCATCCCAGTATCCGGTCAGGTGCCCGGTGCTGCTTTCCAGCCATTTCTTGTCCCAATCGAAGGACAGGCCGATGCGGTAGGTCATGTCGCCCTGGCCAGTGGCGCCCACGGCACCAGACATCTGCGCGGCCTGGGCCAGGTTGGCGCCGGCGAGTGCCAGCACTGCAACGGCCAACGTTGTGGCCAGACGGGTTTTCATCAATGACTTTCTCCTGATGGTCTTCACGGACAGGGCCGCGAAATGCGCGTCCCTGCGTCGATGGAGGCTACGCCCCTCGTTTTTCCTGCATTGGCAACCCCAGACTGTACAAGGGTTACAAGCGGTAATACTTCTTTGATTATTGTCAGAATGCACTGATAGTGGGAAGTGATTTGCCACTATTGGCTAAAGGACATTGGGTGCTCGCCATTGGTTCAGTCGTATTCCGCTTCCTCGTGTTCACCCAGCAATCGGCGCTGCCTGGGCGTCGCTCGCCCCGCGACAGGAAACTTACCGCCAATTGAGATCAACCCGCGCCGGCGCCTTGCCGTCCACCGTCACCTGCTGCTGCACCGTCTGGCCCTCGGCATTGCCGACCACGCGGTAGTGCCCAGGGGGCAATTGCACGAAGATCAACGGACCGACGTCCTGCAACGTCAGTACCGACTGGCCCTGGGCCGATTGGATATCCACCGCGGCACCACTCTGGAACTTGCCTTCGGCACCGGACGAGAGAGTGATGTGCAGGTCGTAGCCGGGTGTGCGGCGCAGGGCATCGGCTTCATCCTGGCCGATACCGCCCTGCAGGTAGCGGATGCCGTTCTGTTCCTGGGGCTGCAATTGCACGCCCTGCGGATCGATGGGGGTATTCAGGTCGGTGGCCGCTGCAAGGTTCCAAGGCATGGCCAATGCCAGCAACAGCGCGGCGCAAAGGCCGTAATGATGAGTGCGCATGGTGCATTCCTCCCTGGTGGGATGGTCTACACAATTTGGAGGGTTTTCCGGGGCTCGGGTTCGCCCGTTGACGCACCGTTAGTCCGCGAGGCGTTGCCCTCAAGACAAGGGCAGCTCACGACGCTCCTCCAGCAACTTGATGAACATGCTCAAGCTGCGCGACACCGTCCCCCGTCGCCACACCAGCCAGGTCTTCAAGTAGCGAAAATCCTCGGCCATCGGCCAGGCGCTGACCGTGCTGCACCCCGGCATGTTTTCGAGCATGCTGCGCGGCATCATCGCCAGGCCTGCGCCTGCGCTGACACAGGCGAGCATGCCATGGTACGACTCCATCTCGTGGATCTTGCCCGGCACCGCCTGGTCATGAATGAACCAGCTTTCGAAGTGGTGGCGGTACGAGCAGTTGGCGCGAAAGGCGTAGATGCTCGAGCCGTTGACGTCCCGGGCACGGGTCACGGGCGGGTGGTTGAGCGGTGCGATGACCATCATCTCTTCCTCGAACACCGGCATGCCTTCCAGCGTCGGGTGCAGCACCGGTCCATCGACGAAAGCCGCCACCAGGCGCCCGGACAACACCCCTTCGAGCATGGTCCCCGACGGCCCGGTGGACAGGTCCAGGTCGACCTTCGGGTAGCGCTGGTTGTAGGCCGCCAGCAAGGCCGGGATGCGCACCGCGGCGGTGCTTTCCAGCGAACCCAGGGCAAAAGTGCCCTGGGGGTCCTCCCCCGCCACGGTCAGGCGTGCCTCGTGTACCAGATCGAGGATGCGCCGGGTGTACTCGAGGAAGTTCCAGCCGGCCGGTGACAGGCGCAGGCGGCTCTTCTCGCGGATGAACAGCTCGACACCCAGGTCCTCCTCCAGCTGCTTGATACGGGTGGTCAGGTTCGACGGCACCCGATGGATCTGCTGGGCGGCGGCGCTGATGCTGCCGTGCTCGGCCACGGCCTTGAACATCTCGAGTTGCACCAGGTCCACAGTCATTCTCCAAACGTGAATGTTTCGCTCATTATTATTCAGTTTTCATTAAAGCGCGTCACCACTAGTCTGCGCTCACCCCATCAGAACAATGAGAGTCCTGCCATGAGCGAGATCAGCAGCCTGACCCACGCCATCTCCGTCGACCCCTACAGCGGCGAACGGATCGGCCATTACGCCTTCGACACCGACGCCGCACTGGACGCGGCGCTGCAACGCGCCAAGGCCGGCTACAGCCAGTGGCGCAAAGTGTCGCTGGGTCAGCGCAGCGAGTACCTGGTCGCGCTCGGGCAGGCCCTGCAGGCCAACGCCGAGGCCTTCGCGCAGATGATCGCCCGCGAGATCGGCAAGCCGATCAGTCAGGCCCGCGGTGAAGTCAGCAAGTGTGTCGGCCTGTGCCAGTGGTACGCCGAACACGGCCCGGCCATGCTCGCGCCGGAGCCGACCCAGATCGAAAAGGCCCGTATCGAATACCGTCCGCTTGGCCCGATCCTCGCCGTGATGCCGTGGAACTTCCCGGTCTGGCAGGTGCTGCGCGGCGCGGTGCCGGCGCTGCTGGCGGGCAACACCTACGTGCTCAAGCACGCGCCCAACGTGATGGGTAGCGCCTACCTGCTGGCCGACCTGTTCAAACGCGCCGGCCTGCCTGAGGGCGTGTTCGAAGTGCTCAATGTCACCCCAGAGGGCGTCACCCGCGCCATCAACGACCCGCGCATCGCCGCCATCACCCTGACCGGCAGCGTGCGCGCCGGCATGGCCATCGGCGCGCAAGCCGGTGCGGCGCTGAAGAAGTGCGTGCTGGAGCTGGGCGGCTCCGATCCGTTCATCGTACTGGCCGATGCCGACCTTGATGCCGCGGTGAAGGCCGCCGTGATCGGCCGCTACCAGAACACCGGCCAGGTCTGCGCCGCGGCCAAGCGCCTGATTGTCGAAGAAAGCATTGTCGAGGCGTTCACCCACAAGTTCGTCGAGGCCACCAGTGCGCTGACCGTCGGCAATCCGCTGGACGACGCCACCTACATCGGCCCGATGGCCCGCTACGACCTGCGCGATGAACTCGACGGCCAGGTCCAGGCGACCCTCGCCGAAGGCGCCACCCTGCTGCTGGGGGGCAAAAAGGTCGAGGGTGCGGCCAACTTCTACGAGCCGACTGTATTCGCCAACGTCACCCCGGACATGACCGCGTTCAACCAGGAGCTGTTCGGGCCGGTGGCGGCGATCATCGGCGCCCGCGACGCCGACCACGCCGTGGCGCTGGCCAACGACAGCGAATTCGGCTTGGCCGCAACCATCTACACCGCCGACTATGCCTTGGCCGAGCGCATGACCGCTGCGCTGGACACCGGCGGCGTGTTCATCAACGGCTACTGCGCATCCGACCCCCGCGTGGCGTTCGGTGGCGTGAAGAAAAGTGGCTTTGGCCGTGAGCTGTCACACTTCGGCGTGCGCGAGTTCACCAATGCCCAGACGGTGTGGCTGGATCGCAACTGATCCCCGCTCCCCGTTACCACCGCTGCGGGAGCGGCTCCAGCCGCCCCGCACCTGAGGTTGCCGCCTGGCCATGCGCAACTGGGCTGCAAATCGGCCCGATCCTGTATCTTGAATCCCCTTCCCATACACGAATAATCGAGCACCTCCCCAGCGAACCGGAGGTACCCATGAGCCTGCAACCCGACACCCGTCGCCTGACCGTCCCTGAACTGGCCGCCATGAAGGGCCGGCAGAAGATCGTCGCCCTCACCGCCTACAGCACGCCGATCGCTCGCCTGATCGACCCGTTGGTGGACTTCATCCTGGTGGGCGACTCGACCGCCATGGTCGCCTATGGACGGCGCTCAACCTTGGCCATGCGGCTGGACGAAACCATCAGCCACACCCGTGCCGTGGTCGACTGTACCCAGCACGCCTGCGTGATCGCCGACATGCCTTTCGGCAGTTACCAGGAGTCCCCTGAACAGGCACTGCGCAGCTGCGCCAGGGTGCTGGCCGAAACCGGATGCGACGCGGTGAAGCTGGAAAGCAACCGCATACTGGCCGCCACGGTGGCGTTCCTGGTCGAGCGGGGTATTCCGGTGATGGCCCACGTCGGCTTGATGCCGCAGTTCGTCAATGTCCTGGGCGGCTACAAGGTACAAGGGCTGACCGAGGAAAGCGCCGCCACCATCCATGCCGATGCGCGCGCCAACCTGGCCGCCGGCGCCTTCAGCCTGCTGCTCGAGGGCGTGGCCGAGCCACTGGCCCGACGAATCAGCGAAGAAAGTCGGCAGCCTTGCATCGGTATCGGCGCCTCCCCGGCCTGCGATGGCCAGATCCTGGTCACCGAGGATCTCCTCGGGCTGAGCGGGCCGCGCAAGGCGAAGTTCGTCAAGCAGTACGCCGACGTGTCGACAGTCATCCGCTTAGCCTGCGCCCGCTATGCCAATGAAGTGCGTCAGGGTGAGTTCCCTGAACGCGAACATTGCTACGGCAGCTGAGGTGCCTGACGGATCGCCCGGGCCAGCTTGACCAGCGCAGCTTCGATGTCCAGCTGCCAATCGACGGTAAAGCTCAGCCGCAGATGGTCGCGCCAGAACCCGGCCTGGCTGAACAACGCCCCCGGCACGATCACCACGCCCTGATCCAGCAACTGCTTGCACACGGCCTGCATGTCTACCGGGCGCACCGCCTGCAGCCAGAACGTGGCGCCCGCCACGGGCATCGTCAGACGCAGGCAGTCGGCGGCGTGACGCTCAAGCAACTGCACCATGCGCTGCCGGCTGCGTGCCAGATGCCGGATCAGCTGGCCCTGGTGCCGAGCCAGGCGTCCGGAGCTCAACAAACGGGCAACGGCCTGTTGCCGATAGCTCGGCAATCGAAAGCCTTGGGCGAGAAAGGCTTGAGCCAGGCTCGGCGTCGCGCCACGGCACAACAGGTAGCCGAACGGCGCCTCTGCGCCGATGCACTTGTCGAAGCCGGCCAGCACCAGCAAGCGCTCTGGGTCGGCATAGTCACGGTAGCGCTGGCCCGTCGCAGCCTCGCACAGCGCACCATAACTGTCGTTTTCGATCAGCCATGCCTGGTGCTCGGCCAACAGGGCACACAGGTGCTGTTTATCCTGGATCGGCATCACGCCGCCCTGGGGTATGTTGACGGTCGAGGACAGTACCGCCGCCCTGATCGGCTTTTCGCTGAATACTCGCGCCACGGCCTGCAGATCGAAACGACCGTCCGCGCCAAGTGGTGCCTCGACGATCTGCATCCCCGCCGCCTGCAGCAGCCGCAGGACCAGCCAGGAGCAAGGCGACTCGACCAGTACCCAGGCACCCCGTGGCAGCAGTGTGCGCAGCGCAAGCTCGAACACGCTGCGCCAATCGGCGCCAACGAACACCTGGTCGGCCTGCCAATGATCATCCACGCCACGGCTGTAGCGGCGGGCCAGGGCCTCGCGCAGCGCCGGTTCGCCAAAGGGCGCGAACGGTGGTGCGTCGGCACGGGGCAACTGGCGCAGCAGCTCGCGTTCGACACTCAGCAACGGCCCCTCCAGGGACGCCAGCATGGTCGGGGAGTCGCTGCTCAAGGCCAGCATGCCCGGTTGCCGGGCGCTGGCATACAAACAGTCGATCAGGCTGAGCGCAGGCGGCAGCCGCGACGATGCTGCACCGGCCACGCTGAAGTAACCAATCTTGGGGCGTGCCTGGATCCGCCCCTGGGCTTCAAGCAGGGCGAAAGCCTGTTTGCTGGACGACAGCGAGACGTTCAGGTGCCGGGCGACATCGCGCAGCGAGGGCAACCGATGCGCCAGCTCCGGTGCGCGGGCATCAAGCCAGTCGCTCAGGTAGCGGTGGACTTTCTGGTAGATGAAACGGGGCGTCTGCGCGGTGTCCATACCGGTCCTCCGATAAACTGCGGCAGGCACACTAGCAAGCTTTGCCGCACTGTCCTAGGCTCTGCACCAAATGTATCTGCACTCGCTCGGAATGCTCATGTACGCCAGTACATTCCGCTTCCTCACCCCGTTTCGCCTTGTCTGGCCTTCGCGCAGACACATTTGCTACAGACCCTAGCTTGCCCGCCGCCGCTTGAGCGTTTCGCTCGGCAGTTCGCGAAACAGCTGCCGGTAACTTTCGGAAAACCGTCCCAGGTGCCAGAACGACCAGCGCATCGCCACTTCGGCCACGGTCGCGTCACCGGCCAGCAGATCGCGCCGCGCGCCGTTCAGGCGACGCAGGCGCAACCAATGCGCCGGTGGCAGGTTGGTGAAACCCTTGAAGGCTTGCTGCAATTGACGCACGGAAACCCCGGCGACCTTGGCCAGTTGCAGCAGGTTTAGGGTTTCGTCGGGGCAGTCGGCGGCCCACTCGCTGACCCGGCGCATGATCGCCCGCTCCTCGTCGCGCCGCCCCAGCGCCTCGCCCTGCAGGCGCTGGCCGGCGTTGTCGAGGATGAACAGGCAGTCCTCCAGCAACTGCTCGCCCAGCGCCCCGCCCTCCAGCGGGCAATCGGCCTGTCCCAGCTGCGTGAGCGTGGCGCTCAGCCAGTTGCCGAACAAAGCGTTCTGCTGGCAGGTCAGCGGCACCATGAACAGACCGCGCAGGCGATCCAGGTCGAGGCCGTGGCTGGCCAAAAACGGCTGCTCGAACACCACCGCCACTTCCTGGTAGTTCTCCGGGGTGATCCAGATATTGCGGCTGTCTTCATTGAGCAGATAGAGGCTGTTTTCACTGCGGTCGAAGCAGAACGCCAGGGCGCCGCTGGGCGCGCGAAAGAACTGCTCGACCCGGGTGTTCAGGCGCTCCTCGTAGACCTCCACGCCATCGAGGCCCAGCCAGCGCAGCTGGCCGTTGAAATGCCCGGGCGACATCTGCCGGTATTGCTGCTGCCAGCCAGGGGTGACGCGGGTCTGTTCGGTCACATCGGTGGTGCGGTAATCCTGGACCTGCAAGGCGGTTGGCGTTGTCACGCGCTGTCCTAGTTGCACTCTTTTGGTGCATTAATTGCCGAAGAAAGTGGATAGATCACCCTGGGGGGCAGCGACCAAGATAGTCCTCAGCGTCACCTGTGGGAAGTGCCCCTCGGCACTGAACGCCTTGCGTCCCACCACAACTACCCAACCAAGAGGTTTGTATGAACGCCCCCTTCGATCAGCTGTCCACCTGGCTGAAAGAACACCGGATCACCGAAGTCGAATGCGTGATCAGCGACCTGACCGGCATCGCCCGCGGCAAGATCGCCCCGACCGCCAAGTTCCTCCACGAGCGCGGCATGCGCCTGCCCGAGAGCGTGCTGCTGCAGACCGTCACCGGCGACTATGTCGACGACGACATCTACTACAGCCTGCTCGACGCCGCCGACATCGACATGGTCTGCCGCCCCGACCCCACGGCGGTGTACCAGATCCCCTGGGCCATCGAACCGACCGCGATCGTCATCCACGACACCTTCGACAAACAAGGTAACCCCATCGAGCTGTCGCCGCGCAACGTACTGAAGAAGGTGCTCAAGCTGTACGCCGACAAGGGCTGGCAGCCGATCGTCGCGCCGGAGATGGAGTTCTACCTCACCCAGCGCTGCGAGGACCCGGACTTGCCGCTGCAGGTGCCGCTGGGCCGCTCGGGCCGTGCCGAAAGTGGCCGTCAGTCGTTTTCCATCGATGCCGCCAACGAATTCGACCCGCTGTTCGAGGACGTCTACGACTGGTGCGAAATCCAGGGCCTGGACCTCGACACGCTGATCCATGAAGACGGCCCGGCGCAGATGGAGATCAACTTCCGCCACGGCGACGCCCTGGACCTGGCCGACCAGATCACCGTATTCAAGCGCACGATGCGCGAGGCGGCGCTCAAGCACAACGTCACCGCCACCTTCATGGCCAAGCCGATCACCGATGAACCGGGCAGCGCCATGCACCTGCACCAGAGCGTGGTCGACATCGCCACGGGCAAGCCGATCTTCGCCAATGACGACGGCAGCATGAGCGAGCTGTTCCTGCACCATATCGGCGGCCTGCAGAAGTACATCCCCAAGCTGTTGCCGATGTTCGCGCCGAACGTCAACTCGTTCCGCCGCTTCCTGCCTGACACCTCGGCGCCGGTGAACGTCGAATGGGGTGAGGAAAACCGTACCGCCGGCCTGCGCGTGCCAACGTCGAGCCCCGAAGCGATGCGCGTGGAGAACCGCCTGCCGGGCGCCGACGCCAACCCCTACCTGGCCATCGCCGCGAGCCTGCTGTGCGGTTACATCGGCATGGTCGAGAAACTCGAACCCAGCGCCCCGGTACAGGGCCGCGCCTATGAGCGGCGCAACCTGCGCCTGCCGATCACCATCGAGGACGCGCTGCAGCACATGGAAGACTGCGAAAAGGTGCAGCAGTACCTCGGCCAGCAGTTCGTCCAGGGCTACGTCGCGGTCAAGCGTGCCGAGCATGAAAACTTCAAGCGCGTGATCAGTTCGTGGGAGCGCGAATTCCTGCTGTTGAGCGTCTGATCCGCTTTCTGGCAGGCCAGATCCCACGGCAGAACCAAGATGCCTGTGGGAGCCGGCTTGCCGGCGATGGGCTGCAAAGCAGCCCCTACACCACCGAACTCGAAGAACAAGACCAACGAGGTGTCGACATGCGTCATCCGCAAGCTTTGATCCCCGCAACCTTCGCCCTGCTGTTCGGCGCGGCCGTCCAGGCCCAGCCGACGGTGAGCGTCTACAACTGGACCGACTACATCGGTGACACCACCCTGGCCGACTTCCAGGCCAGCAGCGGGATCAAGGTGGTCTATGACGTGTTCGACTCCAACGAAACCCTGGAGGGCAAGCTGCTGGCCGGGCGCACCGGCTACGACGTGGTCGTGCCCTCCAACCATTTCCTCGCGCGCCAGGCTCAGGCCGGCGCGTTCCTGCCGCTGGACCGCAGCAAGCTGCCGAACTGGCGGCACCTGGACCCGAAACTGCTCAAGCAACTGGAGCAGAACGACCCGGGCAACCAGTACGCCGTACCGTACCTCTGGGGCACCAACGGCATCGGCTACAACGTCGACAAGGTCAAGGCGGTGCTGGGCATCGACAGGATCGACTCCTGGGCCGTACTGTTCGAAGCCGAAAACCTGAAGAAGCTCAAGCAGTGCGGCGTGGCGTTCATGGACTCGCCCGACGAGCTCTACCCCGCCATGCTCAACTACCTGGGCATGAACCCGCGCAGCGAGAAGGCCGATGACTACAAGAAGGCCGAGGCCCGCCTGTTGGAGCTGCGCCCGTACATCACCTACTTCCATTCCTCCAAGTACGTTTCGGACTTGGCCAATGGTGATGTCTGCATCGCCTTCGGCTACTCCGGCGACGTACTGCAGGCCGCGCACCGCGCCGAAGAGGCCGGCAACGGCGTCAAGGTCGCCTACAGCATTCCCAAGGAAGGCAGCAACCTGTGGTTCGACCTGCTGGCCATCCCCAAGGACGCCAAGAACCCCGAGCAGGCCCTGGCCTTCATCAACTACCTGCTCGACCCCAAGGTGATCGCCAAGGTCAGTGCCACGGTCGGCTATGCCAACGCCAACCCCGACGCCAAGGCCGACATGGACCCGGCGCTGGTCGACAACCCCGAAATCTACCCGCCGCAGGAGGTGCTGGACAAACTGTATGTCTCGTCCATGCAGAGCCCGCCGATCCTGCGGCAGATGACCCGCTCCTGGAGCAAGATCAAGTCCAACCGCTGAGTCGAGCCCACCCATGCCCCACATGACTGAACACACTGCCTCCTACTACGCCGCCTCGGCGCGCCAGGCGGCGACCTACCCCGCGCTCGACCAGGACCTGCAGGCCGATGTCTGCGTGGTCGGCGGTGGCCTGACCGGGGTCAACGCGGCCCTGGAGCTGGCCGAACGCGGCCTCTCGGTGATCCTGCTGGAGGCCCGCCGTATTGGCTGGGGCGCCAGCGGGCGCAACGGCGGGCAACTGATCCGCGGCATCGGCCATGACGTCTCGGGCTTTGCCCGCCATGTCGGCCAGGACGGCGTGCGCTACCTCAAGCAGGCCGGGATCGATTCGGTGGCCCTGGTCGCCCGCCGTATCGCGCAATATGGCATCGACTGCGACCTGCGCTGGGGGTTCTGCGAGCTGGCCAACACCCCCGCCCAGTTCGCCGCATTCGAGGACGAGCAACGCGACCTCGCCACACTGGGCTACCCGCATGAGACCCGCCTGGTCGGCCCCGAGCGCATGCACGAGATCGTCGCCAGCGACCTGTACGCCGGTGGCCTGGTCGACATGGGCTCGGGCCATCTGCACCCGCTCGACCTGGTCCAGGGCGAAGCCCACGCCGCCCATGGCCTGGGGGTGCGCATCTTCGAGCAAAGCCCGGTACTGCGCATCGAACATGGCAGTACGGTGACCCTGCACACCGCCCGCGGCAAGGTGCGCGCGCAGAGCCTGGTACTCGGCTGCAACGCCCACCTCGACGAACTGGAGCCACGCTTGAGTGGCAAGGTGCTGCCGGCCGGCAGCTACGTGGTGGCGACCGAGCCACTGCCTGAAGGCCTGGCGCGTACGCTGATCCCGCAGAACATGGCGCTGTGCGACCAGAAAGTGGGCCTGGACTACTACCGCCTGACCGCCGACAACCGCCTGCTGTTCGGCGGTGCCTGCCACTATTCCGGGCGCGACCCCAAGGACATCGGCGCCTACATGCGGCCCAAGGTGCTCAAGGTGTTCCCGCAACTGGCCGAGGTGCGCCTGGACTACCAGTGGGGCGGCATGATCGGCATCACCGCCAACCGCTTCCCCCAGGTAGGCCGGCTCAGCCAACACCCCAACGTGTTCTATGCCCAGGGCTACTCCGGGCATGGTTTGAACGTCACCCACTGGACAGCGAAACTGCTCGCCGAAGCCATTGCCACCGAGCAAAGCCATGGCTTTGATGTGTTCCGCGCGGTGCCGCACGTGACCTTCCCCGGTGGCAAGGCACTGCGCTCGCCGCTGCTGGCACTGGGGATGCTGTGGTATCGCTTGCGCGAGGCGCTGGGCTGACGACCCTGTAATGCCAGTGATTCAGCGTCACTTGGGGCTACTACACAGTCCAACGAAGGCCCGGAAACTGGCCTTCGGCCCACCACCTGCTAGCGTTGTCCTGGCCCCTTCCCTCATGGACCTCGTCATCATGAAGCACCTGCCTCGCACCACCCTGCTGTGCGCTGCTCTGCTGGCCCTGGTTGCCTGCTCCAGCAACCGTGTCGACCCCAAGGACTATTCCGGGTTTCTCAAGGACTACAGCCGCCTGAAGCCGGCCGAAAGCGTCTCCGGCGCGCCGGTGATGCGCTGGATCGACCCGGACGTGAAGGCCAGCCAGTACACCAAGGTGTTCATCGAACCGAGCCAGTTCTACCCCAAGCCGCAACCGACCAACGTGATCTCGGCGCAGACCCTGCAAGAGATCACCCGCTACTTCAACGAAGCGATGCGCCGCGAACTCGGCAGTGTGCTTACCCTGGTCAAGGAGCCCGGGCCGAATACCATCGTGGTGCGCCCGGCGATCACCGCGGTCTCCACCAGCACCGAAGGCCTCAAACCCTATGAAGTGATCCCCATCGCCCTGGTCGCCGCGGCGGTCAACACCGCCGCCGGTGGCCGCGACCAGGCCGTGGACATCGCCGTGGAGGCGGCCTTCCTCGATGGCGCCAGCCAGAACGTGCTGGCCCAGGTGGTGCGCAAGGGCAGTGGCAAGGACCTGGAGAACGACACCACGCAGCTGACCCTGAACGACGTCAAGCCGGTGCTCGACGGCTGGGCCAGCGACATGCGCCGCAGCTTCGTGGCCCTGCAGCAGAAAGCGAAGTAAGTGACCATTCGGTCATTGCGCGACCACTCGTCGGACGTACTGTAAAAAGGCCATCACTGCCTGGCCGGCCTGCTTAACTCAAGCGGGCTGCCAGGCAGGCGGCACCGCGTACCAGGGATGGCTGCACAAGCCGGCTGCCAACAGCCGCTCGCACCGGGCAAGCCTGTTCTCCCCGCCCGGTCTCCCACCTTCTCCGCCTCTTCGCCCGCCTGCGCCAGTCGTGGTTATCGGTATGTCATTCATCGAATGCAATGGAGGCAATCATGTCTGAATCGCTGCTCGCACCGTCGGAAGGTCTTTTCCCGGTGTCCTACCTCATTGGTACCAACGCGCCAGGTGCCCCGCGCCTGCAAGTCGACCTGCTGGTCTACACGCCAGACCGCAGCGTCAACGGCCACGCGCTGATCACCCAGACCACCAACCCACCGCTGGAGCTGGGGCTGGATGTCTGGGGCACCTACAGCTACCTCACCGTGCAGCCGCCAAGCGAAGGCAAGATCCTGCTGACGGTACGTGGCAACCATGGCGGACCACACGCCAACTCGCCGGAGCAGTTCGAACTGCGTGCGCTGCTCGACCAGGACTGGCAGAAAGGTACGGCCAGCTACCGCTACTACAACGGCCAGCGCTGGATCGAGGTGGACAACGTACCCGTCGTGCTGGAGCTAAAGCGCATCCAGACACTGGCGAACGTCGACCTGACGACCGAACTGCACAACGCCACCCTGGAGGCAGTGATCGCCACCGGTGATGTCGCGCAACTCAAGCATCTGGCCAGCGGTGCCGTGGGCAAAGCCCTGGACCAAGCTCTTGCCTCGACCAAAAGCCCGGCCGCCAAGGCCGCCAAGAAAGCCTGAGCAGACAAGGAGAATCAGCATGTCCTTCGGACTTTTTCATACCCGCCTGAACGTCAGCAACGGGCTGCTCGGCGCACCGATCCTGACCCTCGACCTGCTGGTGAATACCGTGCAGAAGAAGGTCACCGGCAGGGCTTCCATCATCCAGACCACGCATCCGGTTCAGGTGTTCCACGCCAAGGTGTGGGGCGGCTACAGCGAGCTGCCGTTCGCGCCCGCGGGTAGCCCGTCGATCGTCCTGCACCTGGATGGCAGCCCTAGCGGCCCGCTCAGCCAGATTGCCCAGACCTTCCACCTGCAGGGTCTGCTCGACCAGGGCTGGAATGTCGGCACTGCCAGCTACCGCTACTTCATCAACGGCCATTGGGTCGACCAGCATGGCCGCGTGCGCAAGGCGCCGGACATCACCCACCAGGATCAACCGCGACCAGCGGAGCGCCTGAAGGCCGCGATCAGGCACCTGGAAAGCGTCTGACCTGAGCGGTCCGCGGGGCAAGTCCTCCCCCACGCTTTCACGTGGGAGCGGGCTTGCCCCGCGTTCATTGGTCAGGCCATGAAGCTGTAGGCGATCGCCGACAGCGTGATCAAGCCGATCAGCACCACGAACACATTCGACAACTTGCCCGAGTACTGGCGCAACGCCGGCACCTTCTGTACCGCGTACATCGGCATCAGGAACAGCAGGCAGGCGATCACCGGCCCACCAAGGCTCTCGATCAGCCCAAGGATGCTTGGGTTGAGGGTGGCCACCGCCCAGCAGGTCACCAGCATGAACAACGCGGTGGCGCGCTCCAGGCGCTTGGCCGGCCATGTCTTGCCGCGCCCGCGCAGGCTCTTGACGATCATGCCCTGGAAGCCTTCGCTGGCTCCGATGTAGTGGCCGAGGAAAGACTTGGTGATAGCCACCAGCGCGATCAGTGGCGCGACGAAGGCGATCACCGGGGTCTGGAAGTGGTTGGCCAGGTACGACAGGATCGAGATGTTCTGCGCCTTGGCCGCGGCCAGGTCCGCCGGGCTCAGGGCCAGCACGCAGCTGAAGCAGAAGAACATCACCGTCAGCACCATCATCACATGGGCCGTGGCCAGGGTCCGGCCACTCTTGCGGTCGGCATCATTACCATAGCGGTGCTTCTGGTCGACGGCGAAAGCCGAGATGATCGGCGAGTGGTTGAACGAGAACACCATCACCGGAATCGCCAGCCACAAGGTCAGCAACAGCTTCGAGGCACTGATGCCCTCGTTGGCCTGGGCGAAGAAGGCGCCGTTCCAGTTGGGGATCAGGCTCAGCGCCAGCAGCAGCAACGAGGCGACGAAGGGATACACCAGCACGCTCATGGCCTTGACGATGATCTGCTGGCCGCAGCGCACCACGATCATCAACCCGCAGATCAGCAGCAACGCCAACAGCGCTCGGGGCGGCGCACCGATGTGTAGCTGGTGCTCGAAGAAGCTGGTCAGGGTATTGGTCAATGCCACGCTGTAGACCAGCAGGATCGGGAAGATGGCGAAGAAGTACAGCAAGGTGATGAGCTTGCCGGCGCCCACGCCGAAATGCTCCTCCACCACTTCGGTGATGTCCTCGTTGCCACCTTTGCGCCCGGACAGCACGAAGCGCGTCAGGGCGCGGTGGGCGAAGAAGGTCATGGGGAAGGCCAGCAATGCCAGGATCAGCAACGGCCAGAAGCCCCCGACCCCGGCGTTGATCGGCAGGAACAGGGTGCCGGCGCCGATCGCCGTGCCATACAGGCCCAGGGCCCAGGTGGTGTCGTGGCGGTTCCAGGTGGTCGAGCCACTGGCCGAAGCCGGGGCAGCCGAATCCGCACGAACGCTCGTGGTGCTTTGTACATCAGTCATGGGTATCGCCTTGTAGTTGTTTTTGTCGCAGGTACAGCGGGTGTTGCAGGTTCAATCAGGTTTGCGGGGCACTTCGCGGGAGCCTGTTTCTCAGCACTCGACGAACGCGACGGCCAGGCCGCCGCGAGAGGTTTCCTTGTAGTTGGCGTGCATGTCCGCGCCGGTATCGCGCATGGTGCGGATCACCCGGTCGAGGGAGATGAAATGCTCGCCGTCGCCACGCAAGGCCATCTGCACGGCGTTGATGGCCTTCACCGCGGCAATCGCATTGCGCTCGATGCACGGGATCTGCACCAGGCCACCCACGGGGTCGCAGGTCAGCCCGAGGTTGTGCTCCAGCGCGATCTCGGCGGCGTTTTCCAGCTGCGGCGGGGTCGCGCCAAGCACCTCGGCGAGCCCTGCGGCAGCCATCGAGCAGGCCGAGCCCACTTCACCCTGGCAACCGACTTCGGCGCCGGAAATCGAAGCGTTCTTCTTGCACAGAATGCCCACTGCGGCCGCCGCCAGGAGAAACGCCACCACATCGTCGTCACAGGCGCCGGGGTTGAACTTCATGTAGTAGTGCAGCACCGCCGGGATGATGCCGGCGGCGCCGTTGGTCGGCGCGGTGACCATGCGCCCGCCGGCGGCGTTCTCTTCATTCACCGCCAGGGCGAACAGGTTGACCCACTCCATGGCGCTGAGGGTCGAGCCGATCACGTTCGGCTTGCCGACCTCCTGCAGGCTGCGGTGCAGGCGCGCCGCCCGGCGCTTGACCTTGAGCCCACCCGGCAGGATGCCTTCGTTGCGCAGGCCGTTGTCGACGCATTCGCCCATCGCCGCCCAGATCTTCAACAGGCCTTCGCGGACCTCGCTTTCCGGACGCCAGGCGCACTCGTTGGCCAGCATCAGCTGGCTGACGCTGAGGTTGTGGGCCTTGCACAGGGCCAGCAGTTCGGCACCGCTGGAAAATTCGTAAGGCAGCTCGACCAGGCCTTCATCGCTCGAAGGCGCATCGATTTCAGCTTGTTCGACGATGAAGCCTCCGCCCACCGAAAAGTAGGTCTGGCTGAACTGGCTGCCCTGCCCGTCGAAGCTTTCCAGGGTCATCGCATTGGGATGGTAGGCCAGGCTCTCGTCCAGCAGGCGCATGTCGCGGCTGTACTGGAAGTCGATTGGATGACTGCCGTCGAGCATCAGGCAGTGCTCCTGCATCAGCTGGTCGATGCGTGGCTCGATGCTGTGCGGGTCGATCCGGTCCGGCCACTGGCCCATCAGCCCCAACAGGCAGGCACGGTCGGTGGCGTGCCCGACCCCCGTGGCCGACAGCGAGCCATAAAGGCGTACCTCGACCCGGCGAACCTGGGCCAGCAAGCCGCGCGCGCGCAGGGCCTGGGCAAAGGTCGCCGCGGCGCGCATGGGGCCGACGGTGTGGGAGCTGGATGGGCCGATGCCAATCTTGAAAAGGTCGAAAACACTGATAGCCATGCTAATGCCTGACCGTGACGGCAATCTGCGACACGCCACGGCTCTCCGGAAAATTTGAGCGGTATTGCCAAGTTGCGCGATACTGCCGCGCTCAGGCCAGCTTGACCAACGAAACTTCCTACACAAGCCTTTAGCAGGACTAAACAATGAAAGGCCCACTCAATGGCCAGGTGTTCGTCTGGCTGCACGTGTTCTCCTGTGCGGCGCGACATCTGTCGTTCACCCGCTGCGCCGAAGAGCTGCACATCACTCCCGGAGCAGTCAGCCAGCAGATGCGCCAGCTCGAGGAGCGCCTGGGCTTTCGCCTGTTCCTGCGCCGTGCTCGCGGCGTCGAGTTGTCCGCCGAAGGCCAGCGCCTGGCGCAGACCGTGGCCGAAGCCTACGGCAGCATCGAGGCCGAGCTGCTGCGCCTGGACGCCGGCGAGATCCGCGGTACCTTGCGCCTGCGCTCGATCCCCTCGTTCCTGGCCAAGTGGCTGACCCCGCGCCTGCCGCGTTTCCAGCAACGCTATCCGGACATTGAGCTGCGCCTGGTGGCCGAGGACAGTAACCAGGCGCTGCACCCGGAAGACTTCGACCTGGCCATCGATCTCAACGATGGCAGCTATCCGGGCATGCTCTCCACGCCTCTGCTCGACGAGCAGATCTTCCCGGTGTGCTCGCCTGCCCTGCTGCGCGGCCGCCCGCCCCTGCACGGCCCGGCCGGCCTGGCCCACTACCCGCTGCTGCATGACATCACCGCCTGGCGCGGCAGCTCGGAATACGCCGAGTGGGAGTTCTACCTCGACGGCATCGGTGCCGGCGGGCTGGACGTACGCCGCGGACATACCTTCAACCGCAACCACCTGACCATCGAGGCCGCCATCGCCGGGGTCGGCGTGGCCATCGCCCGGCGCACCCTGCTCAACGACGAACTGGAACGCGGCGCGCTAATCGTGCCGTTCGGGGTGCCTATCGCCAACCACAAGCGTTATGTGCTGCTGTATCCACCGGGCGGATTGAGCCAACCTGGGGCGCGGGCGGTGCATGACTGGTTGGTGGAAGAAGCGCAGAGCTTTCGCGCCATGCACCCATTGGCACTGTCGGCGACTTAGATCAACACCACTTTTAATGCTAATGATTAGCATTGAGGTTTTGCCTTTCTGATTCGGAATCCCTAGTGAATGCCTTCACTTACTTGCGAATCGAAAGGAATCCAGTATGTCGCAACAACCTGTCAGCCCGGCACATCCGCCGGCTGTACCGCACTTCACCTGCAATCGCACCTTCGCCGCCGTGCACATGGCATTGCTCCTCGGGCTGGGCGGTGCCGCCATGAACCTGGCTGCGGCACACGCAGTGGAACCTGCGGAAGAAGTGGAGAAGGCGCGCCACGGCCAAGGCGCCGGCAGCCTGGAGCTGTCCGAAACCATGGTCGAAGGCAGCCGCGACGCCCCCAGTGCGTTGCCGCCGGTCTACGCCGGTGGCCAGGTGGCCTCGGGTGGCCGGGTCGGGCTGCTGGGCAACAAGGACTTCATGGAAACGCCATTCAGCACTATCAGCTACACCGAGAAATACATCGAGGACACCCAGGCCCAGACCGTCACCGACGTGATCGCCGCGACCGACCCCGCAGTCTTCAGCAACGGGCTCAAGGGCACCTACAGCGAGAACTACTCCATCCGCGGCTTCAACTCCAACATCAGCGACGTGAGCATTGGCGGCCTGTATGGCATGGCGCCCTACTACCGGATCTCGCCGGAGATGTACGAGCGCATCGAGGTGCTCAAGGGCCCGTCCGCCCTGCTCAACGGCATGCCGCCAGGTGGATCGGTGGCCGGCAGCATCAACCTGGTGCCCAAGCGCGCGGGCGCCGAACCGCTGACGCGGATCACCGGCACCTACATGTCGGACGCGCAGCTCGGCGGGCACCTGGACGTCGGCCGTCGCTTCGGCGAGGAACAACAGTTCGGCGTGCGCTTCAACAGCGTCTACCGCGACGGCGATACCGCCACCGACCACCAGCGCATGAAGGCCGAGCTCAATGCCCTGGGCCTGGACTGGCGTGGCGAGCGCGCGCGCCTGTCGGCCGACCTGTACGAAAGCGAGGACCGGGTCAGGGGCCAGAACCGCGGCATCGGCCTGGCCGCAGGCGTGCCGGTGCCCAGGCCGCCGAAGTCCGAGACCTTGCTCAACCCGGATTGGGGTTTCGTACAGACCCGCGACAAGGGCGTGATCGTGCGCGGCGAATATGACCTCAACGACAACCTCATGGCCTATGCCTCAGCCGGCACCAGCAAGACCGACTACAAGTACAGCGGCACCATGCTCGCAGAAGTGCTCAACACCGCCGGCGACTTCGAGACGCGCATGGGCCAGTTGAAGATCGACCTGGAGAAGACCTCGGGCGAAGCCGGCCTGCGTGGCCATTTCGACACCTTCGGCGTCGGCCACCAGTGGTCGCTCAATGCCACGCACTACTCGGACAAACAGCGCGACTATGGCCGGCGCAACGTTCCGGGTGCCGAGTGGATCACCAACATCTACCACCCGGTCTGGGGCCCGGAGGCCGCCAGGAGCTACCCCGCCATCGCCCACACCGAGTCACGCCTGAGCAGCTACGGCCTGGCCGACACCCTGTCGTTCTTCGACGAGCGTGTGCAGCTCACCCTGGGCGTGCGCCGCCAGCAGGTGCTGACCGACAGCTTCAGCGTCACCACCGGCGCACAAACCAACCGCTACAACGAAAGCGCCACCACCCCGGCGGCGGCGGTGCTGGTCAAGGTCACCGACGAGGTGTCGCTGTACGCCAACTACATCGAAGGCCTGAGCAAGGGGGCGACCGCCCCCCTGACCGCGGCCAACGCAGGCGAAGTGTTCGCACCCTACAAATCGAAGCAGAAGGAGGTGGGGATCAAGCTCGACCTGGGCGACTTCGCTCACACCCTGAGCCTGTACCAGATCGAGCGTCCCAGCAGCTACACCAACCCCGCAACCAACGTTTTCTCCTTCGGCGGCGAGCAACGCAACCGCGGGCTCGAGTGGAGCTTCTTCGGCACACCGCTGACCGATGTGCGGCTGATGGGCGGCGTGGCCCGCCTCGATCCCAAAGTGACCAAGGCTGCCAGCGGCTCGGATGAAGGCAAGACCGCCACCGGCCAGCCGAAACTGCAGGGCAAGCTGGGCGTGGAGTGGGATACCCCACTGCTCGATGGACTGACCCTGACCGCCAACGCCACCGCCGTGTCGAAACAGTACATCAGCAGCGACAACAGCCAGTCGATTCCCGGCTACACCATCTACGATGTCGGTGCCCGCTACCGGCTGCAGGTAGCCGACCACCCGGTGACCTTGCGCGGCACGGTGGAAAACGTGACCAACAAGGCCTACTGGGGCATGCCGCTGCTCACCAGCCTGGGGCTGGGTGCGCCACGCACCGTGCAGGTGTCCGCCAGCATCGACTTCTGACGTCAGTCAGCCTTGCCTACCGGCATCGGTTGCCCCGCCAGGACACTGGCGGGGGTGACCACCTGGCCCAGGTCGATATGACGGAAATCCGGCTTGGCCCCCAGACGCGCATTGAAACGCACGTTGAAGGTGAACGGGTCGTCGGTCGGCATGTCCAGCGACTGCCCGTAGAGCGCGCTGACCGCCTTGTCGTCGTAGCCCATCAGCTTGAGCATTGTGGGGAACAGGTTGTAGTGGCTGGAGGCGTTACGGTTCACCGCCAGGTTGCCTTCCCAATCCAGTGTCCTGAGGCCCTGCCCCTGGATCACTACCAGCGGCACCAGGCCCTCCTCCGGCACCGGGTCGCTGTCGCAATGAGTGTTCAGCCCCGGGTTACCGCGCTCATGCAGGTCCTGGCCATGGTCGGAGGTGTACAGCACCACGGCCTGGCTGAGGTCGGCCTCGGCGAATAGCCGGCGGAAGAACTCACCGACGCTCCACAGCACGGTGTTCTGGTAGGCATTGCGGTACAGCACCCAGTCCTGCAGGCGGCCATCGAAACCGTCGCGGGTGCCAGTGTCGGCAATATCGACGTAGTGGCCCCGGGGCAACGCGGGCTGGTATTTGAGGAAGTCGTCTGGATATTTGTCGTGCACCGGGAAGTGGGCGCCGACCTTGTTCACCACGATCAGGTGCGGCTTGCCATCCTTGAGCAGCGCCACCAGCCGCTCCAGCGCTGCCATGTCGCGCTGCACCACGGGGGTGTCGTCGAACTGGATGAACTGGTCGATATCGCGCTTCTCGGTTTCGGTCATCAGGTTCTGCAGGTTGCCGCCGGTGCGCTGGCCGTCGATGTAGACCGTCTCCAGGCCCGCGCGCTTGGCGTACTGCCAGATCGACGGCTGGGTCGAGTTGATGCGCAGATAGTCGGCGCGGGTGCCGCCATAGCGCAGGGTGACATTGGTGTCGGCGCTGCAGTTGGCAATCGACGCGGCGTAACCGAAATTGACGATTTGCACGCCGGGTTGGGCCTGGGCCAGATGGCTGGTGACCCCGGCCGGGGTGTTCAGGTCCAGGTAGTTGCCCGAGATGCTCTCGTCGATCAGCAGCACGATGTCCCGCGCCATCGCCGGGCCTGATTGGGCAAGGGTCACGGGCTGACGTGGCCCGACATGGTCGTGCAGGGTCTCGTAGGTGAACAGGCTCAGATAGGCCAGCGGCGTGTACATCACCGGCAGCCCGCGGGCGCCCTCGCCGGCCCGCACGAACAGGATGGCGACCAGCGCCAGCAACCCCAGCAGCGGTGCCAACGGTGGCAACAGGCGCGGCAACTTCGGCGTCGGCCCAGGACGCAGGCCAATGCCCAGCAGCAATAGCAGCGCCCGTGCCGCAGCGAGGGTTATGGCGTAATGATATTGCTGCAGCGCCTCCTGGACGAAACCGCCGGCGTAGACCATGGACACGAAGGCGCTGTAGGTCAGGTACGAATCGGTGATGCGGTTATAAGCGTCGAGAAAGATCGCGCTGACCGTGAACATCAGGGCCAACGCCCAGCGCAGCCACCCCGCACGCGTGAACGCCGTCAGCACAAGCGCCACCGCCAAAACCGCAAACATACCCAGGTAAAGGACCAGCGGCACGCCAATACCCAAGGCTTCTATGCGCTCACGGTAATAGCCATGAAAGCTGGCCAGGTAAACCAGCAGCAGCAAAAGCTTGACCCATCCGCGCATGTTTCGGCCACTCCGGTCATGGAATTCTTCTCAAACCGTAGCACCTGTGAAACAAACCACAACGCAAAAAAGTCAAATTTCCGACGACATACCGACACCGGAATCTGGCACAGGCCGCAAGCTGTTGTTGATTATCTCTATCGTCTGCAGACCGCTTATTTCGCTGCATTGCACCGTTCATCGGCTCGCCGAACGGCCAATTGCCACTAGCTATGTTCGCTAACACACGGATTGGAAACGGGTTGGTGGCAGAAGGCCCGTTGCGTTGGACTCTGTAAATGCGACGAAACATGCCATTGCTTTGACGCAATTCCACCGGGCTGAGCTATACCCAATTCACACCACTGTTTCATCTCCCTTACTCATCCATTCGAGGCACCGCGCATGGACGTGAGCGTTTTTGGCACCGGTTATGTCGGACTGGTACAGGCAGCAGCACTGGCGGACGTAGGTCACCGGGTACTGTGCGTGGATGTCGATACCCACAAGATCAACCAGTTACGCCAGGGTGTGCCGCCGATCAGCGAGCCGGGCCTGTCGGACTTGCTCGAGGACAACATCAAGGAAGGTCGCCTGCTGTTCAGCACCCAGGCCAGCGACGCCGTCAGCCATGCCGAGCTGATCTTCATCGCCGTGGGCACCCCGCCCGACGAGGACGGTTCGGCCGACCTGACCCATGTGCTCAACGTCACCCGGCAGATCGCCGCGCTGATGGAGACCGACCATACCCTGATCATCAAGTCCACCGTGCCGGTGGGCACCGCCGACCAGGTCATGGCCCTGGCCCGCGACGAGTTGCAGCGCCTGGGCAAGGGTCAGTTGCAAGTACGCGTGGTGTCCAACCCCGAGTTTCTCAAGGAAGGCAGCGCCCTGGCCGATTGCATGCGCCCGGACCGCATCATCGTCGGTACCCTCGACGAGGTCGCCCATGACCAGCTGGCCGAACTGTACGCGCCGTTCTGCCGCAACCACGAAAAACTGATGTTCATGGATAACCGCAGCGCCGAACTGACCAAGTACGCCGCCAACGCCATGCTCGCCACCCGCATCAGCTTCATGAACGAGCTGGCCAACCTCAGCGAACACCTGGGCGCCGATATCGAGGCGGTACGCCGCGGCATCGGTTCCGACCCGCGCATCGGCTACCACTTCATCTACCCCGGCTGCGGCTTTGGCGGTTCGTGCTTCCCCAAGGACATCAAGGCCCTGCTGCACACCGCCGCGCACAGCGGCATGCCGCTGCGCCTGCTGCAGAGTGTCAGCGAGGTCAACGATCAGCAGCGGCGCATCCTCTTCGCCAAGCTCAAGCAGCGCCTCGGCGGCCTGGCGGGCAAGTCCATCGCCCTGTGGGGGCTTGCCTTCAAACCCAACACCGACGACATGCGCGAAGCGCCCAGCCGCTACCTGATGGAAGCGCTGTGGGCCGAAGGCGCCACGGTGCGCGCCTATGACCCCGAAGCCATGGACGAATGCCGGCGCCTGTACGGCTACCGCGACGACCTGCAACTGTGCGCCACCCGCGACGACACCTTGCAGGACGCCGACGCCCTGGTGATCTGCACCGAGTGGAAAAACTTCCGAGTAGTGGACTTCTCGATGCTGGCCAGCAAGCTGCGCGCGCGGGTGATCGTCGATGGCCGCAACCTGTACAACCCTGAACAGGTGGCGGCCCACGGCCTGCACTACAGCGGCATCGGCCTGCGCCAGGTCAGCCCGCAGGCGGATGCGCCATGAAAGTGCTGGTCACCGGCGCGGCCGGTTTCATCGGCGCCCATACCTGCCGCCAGCTGTTGCTCGAGGGGCATCAGGTGGTGGGGCTGGACAACTTCAACGACTACTACGAGCCGTCGCTCAAGCATGCCCGCGTGCACTGGGTACGCCAGACAGCGGGCGATTTCCCGCTGCACTGCCTGGACCTGGGCGACCGCGACGGCATGGCCCGGCTGTTCGCCAGCGAACGCCCGGACGTGGTCGTGCACCTGGCCGCCCAGGCCGGTGTGCGCTACTCGCTGCAGAACCCGCAGGCTTACCTGGACAGCAACCTGGCCGGTTTCCTCAACGTGCTCGAAGGCTGCCGCCGGCACCCGGTCCAGCACCTGCTGTACGCCTCGTCCAGTTCGGTGTACGGCGCCAATCAGCAAACGCCGTATCGGGTCGAAGACGCCGTGGACCACCCGCTGTCGCTGTATGCCGCCACCAAGAAGGCCAACGAGGCCATGGCCCACAGCTACAGCCACTTGTACGGCATTCCCTGCAGCGGCCTGCGCTTCTTTACCGTGTACGGCCCCTGGGGCCGCCCGGACATGTCGCCGATGCAGTTCGCCCGGGCGATCAGCGAAGGCAGGCCGATCCAGCTGTTCAACCATGGCCGCCACCAGCGCGATTTCACCTATATCGACGACATCGTCGAGAGCCTGGTGCGGCTGATCCCCCTGCCCCCGGTCGCCGACCCGCAGTGGAATGCGCTAACCCCGGATCCGGCCAGCAGCCACGCGCCGTGGCGGCTGTACAACATCGGCGGGCAGCGTCCGGTGGAGCTGCTCGACTACCTGGCGCTCCTGGAGAAACACCTGCAGCGCAACGCGGTGATCGAACTGCTGCCGCTGCAACCAGGCGATGTCCTGGCCACCTGCGCCGATGCCAGCGCCCTGGCCAGGGTCACCGGATTCACCCCACAGATAGGCCTCGATGAGGGGCTCAGGCGCTTCGTCGCCTGGTTCAAGAGCTACTACTCGCCCGCCGCCAGCGAAGCGGCGCCCACGGGTGAGCAGCCAGATCAACGGAGGGCGGTATGACAGGACAACCCAAGAGCGCACAACTGCAGGCGCTGTACCAGGACAAACGCATGGACCCGGCGCACCGACAGCGCATTGATGCCGCCATCCACATGCAGGGCCGCGGCTGGATCACCGGCCGCGTCGGTGGTCGCCCCTGGACCCTTTCGCGCACCAACCGCGTGCTGTCGTGCCTGGCCGCGCTGACCCTGCTGCTGCTGCTGTCGCCGCTGTTCCTGGTGCTGGCGCTGCTGATCAAGCAGTCCAGTCCAGGTCCGGTGTTCTTCGTGCAGAAGCGCACCGGCTACCGCGGCCGCGCCTTCGGCATGTTCAAGTTCCGCACGATGGTGGCGAACGCCGAGGCGTTGAAGGATTCGGTGCGCCACCTGAACAAGCACGGCGCCGATGCCATCGACTTCAAGATCGACAAGGATCCGCGCATCACCTCGGTCGGCGGCTGGTTGCGCAGAAGCAGCCTGGACGAGCTGCCCAACCTGATCAACGTGGTCACCGGCGATATGCGCCTGGTCGGCCCGCGCCCCACTTCATTCAACGCCTACCGCTACCACGACAACCACCTGGCGCGGCTGTCGATCTACCCGGGCATGACCGGCCTGTGGCAGATCTCCGGGCGCAGCAACATCGACTTCGACCAACGGGTGGAGCTGGACCTGAGTTACATCAACGAACAGAGCCTGATGCTGGACCTGAAGATCCTGCTCAAGACCCCGTTCAAAGTCTTCACTGGCCACGGAGCAAGCTGAGATGGACGGTTCATCCTCAAGAAGCCTGACGATCGCTACCCCAAGCGAGACCAACCTGACCGCCACCGTGCTCGACCTCGACCAGCGCACCCTGCTGCTGACCGCGGCCAACACCGGCAGCGGCACCAGCACCAGCGCCCTGGCCTTCGCCAGCCAACTGGCCCTCATGAGTGCGGGCAACGTGCTGCTGATCGATGCCAGCCTCAGCCCCGGCGGCCTCAGCCAACAGCTCGGCCTGGCCAAGCTGCGCGGCTACAGTGACCTGCTGTTCAACCAGGACACCCCGCCGCTGGCCCAGGACTGCATCGTGCGCCTGTCCGACCAGCCGTTCGACGTGCTCCCGGTGGGCACCTGGAAGCGCGGCCGCGACCGCCTCGACCACGAGCAGTTGCGCGTACTGCTGAACCAGTTGAGCAACCAGTACCGTTTCGTGGTGATCGACGGCGAAGCCATCTATGCCAGCGCCGACAGCCTGGTAATCGGTACCTTGGTCGACGGCGTGATCCTGGTCGTGTGCGCCGAGGAGACCCGCTGGGAGGTGGCCCAGGCCGCCAGCCAGCGCCTGACCCAGGCCGGCGCGCGATTGATCGGCAGCGTGTTCAACAAGCGCAAGTACTACATGCCCAAGTGGCTGTACGAAAATCTCTGAGAGGCCGCACAGGATGAACGCCATGAGATATCCCTCGATTGCCCTGTGCGTACTGGCCCTGGCCGGCTGCGCCAGCCAGGAAAACCGCGAGATGCCGGTGCAGATCCTCACCGCGCCTCCCGCCGAAAGCCAGGCCACCGAAGTCGCCCGCCGCGAACAGGTACTACGCCCGCAGGACGTGCTGGAAGTGATTTTCCATGTCAGCAACCGCTCGGCCGGGGCCTACCGGATCCAGTCCGGCGACACCCTGGACCTGAACTTCATGGCCGCCAGCGGCTTGAACGGCAACCAGCTGGTGCAGCCCGACGGCACCATCACCCTGCCCAGCACCAACGCCGCGGTGCGCGTAGAGGGCATGACCCCCGGCGAAGCCGAGAGCGCCATCCGCCAGGCCTACCAGGACAAGCGGGTGTTCAAGCCCAACCGTGACCAGGTCACCGTGCGGGTGATGAGCCCAATGACCGACGAGGTCAACCTGAAGAACGCCCTCAGCCACCCCGGCACCGGCATGAGCCGCGACATCACCGTGGGCAACGACGGCCGCGCCACCTTCCCGGAAATCGGCTCGGTGCCGCTGCAGGGCATGACCGTCAACCAGCTGCGCGACTACCTCAACGAGCGCTACGCCACGTTGCCAGGGCGCATGAGCGTGGATGTGCTGCTCAAGTCCACCGCCGCCAACGAGATCTACGTGCTCGGCGAAGTCGGCCAGCCCGGCGCCTTCCAGATCCGCCGCCCGATCTCCGTGCTCGAGGCGCTGACCCTGGCCCGCGGCCCGACCCTCAAGGCCAAGCTCGGTTCGGTGGTGATCATGCGTCGCGAGGGCAACACCGTGCATGCGGTCAACTACGACGTCGACCAGGCACTCTCCGGCGGCAGCCAGAAACTCGCCTACCTGCAGCCCGAAGACATGCTCTACGTGCCCAAGACCAAGCTGGCCAGCGCCGCCGAGCTGTCCCGGCAGCTGGCCGACGTGGTGCTGTTCCAGGGCTTCGGCTTCAGCTTCAGCTACCGCGTCGACAATAAAGAAAGCGACGACTGACCGGGGGACGGACCATGACCACGCAACCGAAAGAAAACTACGTACATGAGTTCTTCCGCATCTTCTTCGCCAACCGCCAGTTGGTGAAACGGGTGTTCCTGGTGTTCGCGGTGATCGCCGTGCTGTTGCCGCTGGTGCTCAAGCAGAGCTACGACATCACCGCCGAAGTCATCGTGCAGTCCAAGAAACTCTCGCAGAGCGACACCACCTCGGCGCTCAGCCAGCAGGCCGACCAGTTCATCCCGCCGTCGCTGGCCGACATGGAGACCGAGAGCAACATCCTGCGCTCGCCAACCCTGATCCGCCAGACCATCGGCGAGCTGCGCAAGGAAGGCCACTATCCGGACGAGCCCGGCCTGCTGCGGCGCACCGTGCTCGACCCGCTGCGTCACGCGGTGATCGAGCCCCTGCACCGGCTGTTCGGCAATGCCGTGGCGGACGATCGCGACACCCAGCTCGACACCCTCACCGACCAGGCCGTCAAGGACCTCAAGGTCGAGACCCTGCCCGGCTCCAACGTGATTTCCATCACCTACAGCGCCAATGACGCGAAGCTGGGCACGCTGTTCGTCAGCCGCCTGCTGGAGAACTTCCTGGCCAACCGCCAGGACCTGCAGTCCAATGAACTGCCCGAAGCCTTCTACGAGCAGAAGAAGCTGCACTACCAGGCCCGCCTGGGCGACCTGGAAAGCCAGCGCCTGGGCCTGCTCACCGCCATCGGCTCGTCGGATCCGAAGGAGGAGATCACCTTCCGCCTCAACGCTATCAACACCGAAGAGCAGGCGCTCAACCTGCAACGTGACCGCCAGCTGCAGAACCAGAAGTGGCTGGACTACCTGCAGAGCAGCCTGGCCGCGGCCAACAAGGCGAAGATGGCCGACTACGCCTTCCCCTACACCTTCACCACCACGGTCGACAACGTCGCCTTCGAAGACCGCGAGATCAAGCAGCTCGGCGAGCAGCTGACCACCCAGCTGGCCCGCTACAACGGTGACGCCACGGTGTTCCAGCCAGGCTCCGACCAGATGGTCATGGCCCGCCAGCAGATTGCCCAGTTGCGCGCGCAGTTCCTCAAGATCGTCGAGAACCGCATCCGTGAACGCCAGCAGGACCTGGCCGTGACCCAGCAGGTGATCGAGCAGAAGACCCAGCGCATCGCCGACTACAGCAAGCGCATCCTCCAGTTGCGCGAGACCCAGAGCAAGACCCGGCAGCTGGACACCGAGATCGATGCCCTGCACAAGGCCTTCTCCACCTACGCCCAGCGCTACGAGGAAAGTCGTGGCCAGGGCCTGCTCGATGGCAGCCAGTCCAACGCGCGCATCCTCAGCGCCCCCTACGAACCCACCGCGGCGAGCTTCCCGAAACCTGGCCTGATCATTCCGTTCGGCCTGGTCACCGGCCTGCTGCTGGCAATTGCCGTGGTCTACGTCAGGGAGTTCTTCGACCACCGCTTCAAGCATCCGGCGCAGATCAGCCACGAGCTGGGCCTGCCAGTACTGCTGGTGATCAACGACCAGACCCCGGCGCTGCCCAACCCGCACAAGAGCTGGTCGCTGCCACGCCTGTGGCACTGGGTGCGCAATTGAACGCCGCGCTGCACGCCGGCCGGCCGATCCTGCACCTGCTGAGCAGCGGCGGGTTCTATGGCGCCGAGCGCATGCTCCTGGACCACTGCCAGGCCACCCCCGGCCGGCATCGGGTGCTGTTCCTCGATGCCCCGGCGGACCTGGTGGCGCGCTTTCGCGAGGCGGGTGTCGAGTGCGACACCTGCCACGGGCTGGGGGCGGTGCTCAAGGTGCTCGGCGCGCAGCGCGGCGAACGTCCACTGGTCAACAGTCATAACTTCAAGGGCCAGCTGTTCGGCTGGATCGGCGCCACGCTGTGGCGCCTGCCGATGGTCAGCACCCAGCATGGCTTTACCCCGCGCAGCCGCAAACAGCGTTTCTACACCTGGCTGAGCCTGCAGTTGTGCCGCACGCCGACAGTGGACACGGTGGTGTGCGTGGCCGAGAGCATTGCCCGTATCCATCGCGATGCCGGGGTGCCAGCGGCCAAGCTGCAGGTGATTCCAAATGGGCTGCCCGAGATTTGTGAAACGCAGGCAAAGGATGGCCTGGGGGCGGCACAGCCAGGCGGCGCCCCCTGGCTAGCCGCCTACGTTGGCCGGCTGTCCAGCGAAAAAGGCCCCGACCTGTTCCTCGACACGTTGATCCCGGTGTGTCAACGCCAACCGCGGGTCCACGCCGTGATGCTTGGCGAAGGCCCTGAACGCGATGCCTTGCAACAGCGCATCGACGCTGCCGGTCTGGGCGAGCGCATCACCCTGCCGGGCTTCCAGCGCGACATGCGCGGCTGGATGAAACGGCTGGATGCCCTGGTCATCAGCTCGCGCACCGAAGGCACGCCGATGATCCTGCTGGAAGCCATGCAGGATGGCGTGCCGGTGGTGGCCTTCGGTGTGGGCGGCATCCCCGACGTCATCGAGCACGGCCACAACGGCCTGCTCGCCCGTCCCTTGGTCACGACCGAACTGGGCGAGCATCTCGAAGCGCTGCTGCAAGACCCCGAGCAGGCCGACGAACTGGTTGCCCGGGCTCGCCAGACTCAACGTCAACGCTACCACCTGCCAACCCTGGCACAACGTTGGGCCCAGGTGTATCGAGGCACGACCGAGGAGGTTGTCGCATGATCATTCCCCTGTCGCTGGTGGCCCTGGTGGCCTTGCTGAGCCTGGGTCTGCTGGCCAGCCCCTACCCGTTCCTGGCGCCCGGCGGCGTGATCGGCCTGGCCGGCGTGCTGGTGCTGTACCGCAAACCGGCCTGGGGCCTGCTGGCGATCGCCACCCTGGTGCCGCTGGAGGGGCTGCTCAAGGACGGCCTGGTGTCCGGCGCCAAGCTGGTGGGCATCGGCCTGGTGCTGATCCTCAGCCTGCAACTGGCAGTGCGCCAACTTCCCGGCGAGCGCCTGCGCAGCAATCAATGGCGCCTGCTGCTGCCGTTCATGGCCCTTTACCTGCTGAGCCTGTGGGCCAGCGACGACGTGGCCCTGTCGGGCGGGCACCTGCGTGAGCTGCTGGTGGGCCTGGTGGTGTTCGTCATTACCTTGCTGGTCGGTCGCGACCTCAACCTGCCGCTGCTGGCGCGGCTGGTCACCGTCAGCGTGTGCGTAACCTGCCTGTTCGCAATCTTCTCCACCAAATACCAGGAGCAGGGCCGCGCCTCGGCCATGCTCGACCCCAACGCCTTCGCTCTGCTGATCACCATTGCCATGCCCCTGGGGCTATGGCTGGCGATCAAGGCGCGGCAGATCCCGGTCAAGCTGTTCTGGGCCGGTTGCTGCGTGTTGCTGCTGGTGGGCATGACCAAGACCGAGTCGCGCTCGGGGCTGGTGGTATTGCTGATCAGCCTGGGCATCGTGCTGTACAACTACCGCGAACAGCTGACGCGCATCCGCCCGCGCCACCTGGGCTTCGCCATCCTTGGCCTGGCCATTGTCCTGCCCCTGAGCGTGGCCTTGATGCCCGCCGGCTACGCCGACCGCATCCAGTCGCTGATGCTGCTCAAGTCCGGGGTCAACGCCCACCAGGACGAATCGCTGGGCCGGCGCGCCTCCTACCTGGTGGTGGGCAAGGAAATGATCAGCCACAGCCCGCTGCTCGGTACCGGCCCCGGCACCTTCCCGCTGCACTATGCCGACACTGGTTTCTCCAAGGCCTTTGCCCCGGTCAACAGCAAGACCACCGACCTCTACCGCCGCGCTCACAATACCTACCTGGAGCTGTTCAGCGAGGTCGGCCTGCCGGCGGGCCTGCTGTTCGTCGGCATGATTGCCCTGGCCCTGCGCAACTTCTGGCAGGCCCGCGCCGCCTTCCGCGCGGCCGGCGACCCGGACCGCGCCGACCTGATGACCCACCTGACCATGAGCATGCTCGCCATCGGCCTGTTCCTGATGTTCCTCAGCGCCCCGAGCCACAAGTACCTGTGGCTGATGCTGGCGCTGTCCAGCGTGCTGCTTGGCCAGGCGCGTGAGCAGCAGCCCGTGGAGGTGGCCCGATGAGCCGGGTGAGTATCGTCATCCCGATGTTCAACGAAGCCCGCCATATCGGCCGCACCCTCGATGCCGCCCGGCGCGCGGCCAGCGCAGCCGGGCTGGCCTGCGAACTGATCGTGGTGGACAACGGCTCCAGTGACAACGGCCCGGCGATCGCCCGCGCCCACGGTGCCCAGGTGCTGAGCCTGCCGGGCGTGGCCATCGGCGCCCTGCGCAATGCCGGTGTGAACGCCAGTCAAGGCGACTGGCTAGCCTTCCTCGATGCCGACATCGAGGTCCCGGAACACTGGCTGGACCTGCTGCTGGACCTGCAACGCCGAGGCGAAGGCGATGTCTTCGCCCTGGACTGCGACACCCCGCGCCAAGCGCCCTGGTTCGCCCAGGCCTGGCAACGGCGCACCCTGCGCACCGGGCAGACAGTGCAGGACTGTACCTGGCTGCCCACCCCCAACTTGTTGATGCGGCGCCACTGGTTCGAGCAGGTCGGCGGTTTCGATGAGCGCCTGCGCACCGGCGAGGACAAGGACTTCACCCTGCGCCTGCATGAAGCCGGCGCGCGCCTTCGCGTGCTGCGCGAACCTGCGGTGCTGCACTGGGGTTATGAAGCCAACTGGCGCGAGTGGCTGGGCAAGGAGATGTGGCGCCAGGGCAGCCACCTGCAATTGCTGCGCAGCCATGGCGTGAGCCTGCGCCTGCTGCGTTTTCCGATGCTCTCGGTGGGCGCCTGGGTGCTGGATGCCGTTGCCCTGTCGGCGCTGCTCGACGGCTTCCCTCATGTCGCGCTGTTCTTCCTGCTGGTCAGCGCCCTGCCCGCGCTGTTCCTCAGCCTGCGCCAGAGCCGCAGGCACCGCGACCCGCTGCTCACGCTGCAACTCTGGGGCCTGCACTGGCTGCGCCTGCACCTGGCCGGCGCGGCCTTCATCCTCAGCCTGTTCAACCGCACCGCAAGGAGGCCCGCCCGTGGCTGAGTTCATTTTCTGGCTATGCCTGCTACTGCCGTTGTACGCCTGGGTCGGCTACCCGCTGCTGCTGACCCTGGCTGCGCCGTTCTTCGCCCGTCGCACCGCCATGCCGTTGCCCGCGCAACGGGTCAGTGTGGTGATCGCCGCGCACAACGAAGAGCGGCATATCGAAGCCAAGCTTGCCAGCGTGCTCGGCCAGGACTACGCAGCCGCGGAGCTGCAGGTGGTGGTGGCCAGCGACGGCTCCAGCGACCGCACCGTGGCCTTGGCCCGTGGCCTGGGCGACCTCCGGGTGCAGGTGCTGGACCTGCCACGCCTGGGCAAGGCCGGTGCGTTGAACAGTGCCGTGCAGGTGTGCACGGGCGACCTGCTGGTGTTCACCGACGCCGATAACCAGTGGTCGACCGACACCCTCGGCCTGCTGCTCGCCCCCTTCGCCGATGCGCAGGTCGGCGGCACTGCAGGGCACATGATCATTCCCGACCCGGGCAAGGGCCTGAGCATCGGCGACAGCCTGTACCGCCACTACGAAGCCTGGGTGCGCAAGGTGGAGAACCGCACCGGCTGCATGGTCTCGGCCGACGGCGCCCTGCTGGCCCTGCGCCGGGGGCTGTACCAGCCAATCCCGAAACAGGTCAACGACGACTTCTTCATCAGCACCTGCGCACCGGCCGCAGGCCTGCGCATCGTCTATGTGCCCGAGGCGGTGGTGCTCGATCAGGGCGTCGACGAGGCCGACAAGCAGTTCCGCCGCCGCCAGCGCGTCACCGTCGGTGGCCTGCTGAGCCTGGCCGCCCGCCGCGAGCTGCTCAATCCGGCGCGCCACGGCCTGTACGCCATCGCCCTGATCAGCCACAAGCTGATCCGCCGCCTAGCCCCGGTACTGCTGCTGCCGCTGTTGCTGGCCAACCTGTGGCTGGCCGCCGAGCCCGGTTTCTACCGCCTGACCCTGGCCCTGCAACTGCTCGGCTACGCCGCCGCCATCGCCGGCCTGCTCGACGCCCGCCGGCGCTTGCCCCGCCCGTTCCGCCTGGCCGCCTTCGTGCTGGTCACCCTCGCCGGCATGAGCGTGGGCCTGTGGCAGTTCCTGCGCGGGCACAGCTACAGCCAATGGAACCCCGACCAGAATCGATGAGCGACGGACATGCCGATCAAGACCCACATCAAGCAGGCCAGCGGCTGGTTCTATTTCAACTCGCCACGCGGACGCGCCGAGCTGCGTGGCGCCGGGGTGATCCTCATGCTGCACCGGGTGCTGGCCGATGACGCCAGCGCCGCGCTGCCCCACCGCAACGAGCTGTGCGTCGGCCCGCGGGCCTTCGAGGGCTTGCTGCGCTGGCTGCCCCGGCATTTCGATTGCGTCAGCCTCATGGACCTGCTGCAGAGCCACGAGGAACCCCGCGCCGACTGCCGCCCCAAGGTAGCCCTGACCTTCGACGACGGCTGGCGCGACAACGCCGTCAACGCCTTCCCGCTGCTGCAGCGTCACCAGGTGCCGGCAAGCATCTTCCTGTCCACCGACTACATCGGCAGCCGCCAGCGCTTCTGGTGGGAAAGCGTCGGCGAGACACTGTGGGGCAGCCATGGCGAAGAGGCCCGGCGGCAACTGATCGAACGCCTGCGCAAACTCGGCCGACCGTTACCGGCGGCCTACTTCATGCACGACCACAGCAAGGCCCGCAGCCTGGTGCTGGCGCGCTACCTGCAGACCCTCAAGAGCCTGAGCCCCCAGGCCCTGCACGTGCTGACCGACGCCTGCCCGACAGAGTCGCTGCCCCAGGCCATGGACTGGCAGCAGGTGCGCGCCCTGGAGGACTCAGGCCTGGTGCGTTTCGGCCCGCATGGCGCCAGCCATGCCCTGCTGCCCTACCTGGACGACCATCGCCTCAACGAAGAACTGACCCGCAGCCATGCGGCACTCAACGAAGGCTGCCGCGCACCGCTGCCGGTGTACTGCTACCCCAACGGCGACCACGACGAGCGCGTGCGGGCCCAGGTCGCCGCGCATCGCTACCCCTACGCCCTGAGCACCCGCCCGGGCATCTGCCAGGGTCATGACGATCCGCTGGCCCTGCCGCGCATCGGCGTCAGCCAGCGCAATGCCAGCCGGCCCTCGCTGCTGGCCTGGCGCATCAGTCGTGGAGAACGCTGATGAATCGCAACAGCTATATGCGCCACCTGGCACTGAGCATGGGCACCAAGCTTGCGATGATCGCCCTGCGCCTGCTGCGCAACGTGCTGCTGGCGCGCATCCTCGGGCCGAGCGAGCGCGGCCTGTTCGCCCTGCTCAGTACCCTGCCCGACCTGATCAGCGCCGCCACCAGCGGCGGCCTGAACAGCGCGGTCGGCTACCAGGCGGCCAAGCAGCGCGACATGGGCCTGCTGCTGACCCAGGTGCTGGTCTACGGTTGCCTGCTGGCCGGCGTGCTGACCCTGGCCTGCGTGTTCCTGGTGCGCGAGTTCGGCGCCAACCTGGAAGTCACCATGCAACTGGGCCTGCTGGCTTGGCTATTGCTGCTGGCGGTGCCGATGACCGTGCTCAAGAGCGGCCTGCTGACCCTGCACAACGCCAGCGGCGGCGTCGGCGCCTTCAACGCCCTGCGCCTGACCGAGTCGCTGGCGCCGCTGCTGCTGTTCCTCGGGCTGTTCTGGATGTGGCGAGACGAGGCGCTGGAAGCGGCGCTGATCAGCTGGCTGTGCGGCATCGCCCTGGTCCTGGCGCTGGGCCTGTGGTGGCTGCGCCGCCAGTACCCGCTGGCGCTGCGCTGGGACCGCAGTGGCCAGCGTGAGTTGCTCAGCTACAGCGCCAAGAGCCACCCCGACCTGTTGTTCCAGCAGTTGATCCTGCGCTCGGACTACCTGTTCATCGGCGCGCTGCTCGGCAGCACCGCCCTGGGCCACTACGCCATGGCCAGCGCCGCCGCCGAACTGCTGCTGATCGTCCCCGAGGCGGTGACCACACCGCTGATGAAGCGCCTGCTGCAGCAGGATGCCGGCATGGAGCGCATCACTCCCCTGGCCCTGCGCCTGACCGCCACGGTGATGCTAGGCGCCTGCCTGGGCATGGCGCTGATCGGCCACTGGCTGATCGTCACCTTGTTCGGCGCCGACTACGCCCCGGCCTACCCGGCCCTGCTGGCGTTGCTGCCGGGCCTGCTGGGACTGTGCTATGCCAGCATCTTGCGCCTGGACCTGCTAGGCAAGAACCGTCCCGGCACGGTGTCGTTGATGATGGGCGCTGGTGCCGCGCTGAACCTGGTGCTCAACATCTTCCTCATTCCGGCCTGGGGAATCGTCGGCGCGGCCGCAGCTTCGTCCATCGCCTACCTGGCGGTCACCGTGACGATGCTGGTGCTGTACTGCCGCCTCAGCGGCGTGCCGCTGGGCCAGACCCTGATCATCCTGCCCGCCGACCTGACGCCGCTGCGCCAGATGCTGCAACGGAGGGCGGCATGAAGGCCGCCTTGCTGTGCGGCGCGCTCTTGGCGCAGGGCGTGTTCGCCGCGCCGGTGCAGTGGGCGGACATCCGCGACGGCAGCCTGTACCTGCTCCCCGACCGCGCCGACGAACTGCGTATCCAGTGGCAGCCCGCCTGGCAGGCCGATGCCAACGCCGAGCGTCTGTACCTGCTGGACGGCCAGGGGCGCCTGGCCGGCAACCGGCGGATCGAAGCCGCGCAGGTGCGCGGCGAGCAACGCTGGCCGTTGGCGGCGGGCGGCGGCGCTTATCGCCTGGAGGTGCCCGGCTACAGCTTCCGTGACTATCGCATCCAGCACGACAACAGCACCCGCGCGCTGTTCGCCCCGGCAAAGGTGCACTTCAGCGCAGAAGTCAGACCAGGCGTTGCCCTGTATTTCCGGGTCAAGGCCGGCGAGCAGGCGGTATTGGCCGGCAAGCACCACGGCGGCGTGCATGGCCTGTTCGCCGAACGCCTGAGCGATGGCCGGCGCATCCAGCTACCACTCAAGCCCTACCGTGCCTACTGGCGCTTCGATCAACAGGCGCTGCCCGCCAGCGGCCGTGACGAGATCTGGCGACTGGGCCTGCAGGGCAGCGGCAAGGCGGCGTTCTGGCTCGACGGCAGCGCCAACCTGTTCGCCCAGCGCGCCGCCGACCTGGGCGAGCTGCCACAACTGCCGGGCCAGGTAACCCTTGCCTTGGGTGACAAGGTCCTCGGCCCCACCCCACGGCTGGGCGTCGCCCTGCCCTACGTGCTGCCACCAGCCTCGAGCTTTGCCGCGCTGGACGCCCTGCGCCCCCAGGCCGCCGGCTTCTACAGTTTCGTCGACGTACTGCAACGCCAGCCGGACTTCGAAAACGCCTGGCGCAAGCTCTATCAGCAGCGCTTCGGCATTCTCCAGGACATCACCCTGCTGGCTGGCAGCGCCCGGGTCGCCGACCTGCGCAGCGACCGTACCAGCACCGACGGGCTGAGCGCCTGGCTCGAGGCGACCAAAGCCCTGGGCGGCAAGGGCACTCACTACCTGGCCTTCGCCGACGAGCCGAATCTCAACTACCGCGACTACGCCAGCTACCGCGATTTCTTCCAGGCCATGGCCAAACGCGTGCGCGAGTATCCCGGTGCCCACGAGGCCGGCGTGCGTATCGCCATGCCGGCCTCCTCGCGCCTGCTCGGCGGGCCTTTCACCGACGACGGCAAGCAGCGCCGCGGCATCGACTGGGCGCGGCGCCTGCTGGCCGAGCAAGGCGCGCAGATCGACGCCCTGGCCTGGCACGAATGGATGGTCCGCGACCTGCTCGCCACCCGCAGCTACCGCGACAGCGTGCGCCAGGCTGCCGCGCTGGTGGGCCTGGATGGCCAAGGGCGGCCGCGCAAGGCGCTGCTGCTGGACCAGACCAACCTGTCCAGCGGCTCGAGCCTGAGCCCCTACGAGCAGAACACCCACTACGCCGGCTTGTGGTGGGCCTCGGTGGTGATCAACGCCGCCAGTGACGGCCTGCTCGACATGCTCAACTGGTTCCATGTCGCCGACGAGCCCGAATGGCCCAAGGGCATGCTGCGCGATGCCGGCGGCCAGCGCTACGAACTCAAGCCGGTAGGCCTGGCCCAGCAGTTCATCCAGCGCCACTGGCTGGACCAGGTGCTGGCCCTGGACAACGACGCCTTCGAGGTCGACGCCCTGGCCATGGCCCGCCAGCACCAGCGCAGCCTGCTGGGGGTGAACAAGGCCGAGCGCCTGCAGCAGGTGGCGCTGACCCTCGGCGGCTGCCCCAACGGCCAGCTCGAACTGTTCGGCCCCGACAACCAGAGCCGCCGCGCCAGCTTCAGCTGCACCGATGGCCAGATCCATTTTCAACTGCCAGGGCAGACCGTATTCGCCCTGACCTGGAGCGCGTCATGAGACGCACCTCGATCAGCCATGCCCAGGAGGCACCATGACTGCATTCACCAAGATCCAGGACCGCATCAAGCGCAAGGGACTGCGAGACACCTGCCGTAGCGCCTTCCGGCATTACGTCTTCTATCATTGGGAACTGTTGTGGATGGAGCGCGACCTGGTCAGCCCGGTGCCGCCGCACCGGCTCAAGCCCTACGGCACCTTGCGGGTCGAGCACATCACCGTGCATAACGTGCGCGCCTTCGCCCGCCACTTCGGCGACCGCGTCGAGACCATGCGCGAGCTGGCCGCCGAGGGCCATACCGGGTTGATGTTCCTCGACGACGACAACGACGCCGTGGCATTCATCTGGGGCAGCAGCCGCCATTACCACGACCGTCACTACTACGGTTGCTGGTTCCCGGTCGGGCCGGGGGAGTTCTTCGAGTTCGGCGGCGAGCTGATCCGCAAATACTGGGGTACCGAGCTGTCGGTGGACCTGCAGCTGGAACTGTGGAAGGCCATGGCCGCCCAGGGCTGCACCAAGGTGGTGGACGTGTGCGAGCAGCACAATATTCCGGCGCTCAAGCTGCACCTGCGCATGGGTTATCAGGAACAAGGACGGATCATGAACGTGTACTGCCTGTTTGGCCGCTGGAAGTTCTTCCGCGAAAGCCGCTACACCGCCTCGCGACTCGAGCCGTTGCGCAAGCCGGAGGCTCCGGCCTCCTCGGCCACGGCGGGCTGACCCCCATGGGCCTGCAACTGAAATGGTGCGCCTCGCTGCGCGCCGGCGACTTTCCCGCCGCCGACTACGAGGCGCTGCGCAGGCGCCTGCCCGACAGCACGCCGTTCAACCACCTCGGCTGGCTGCGCGCCGCCGAGTCAGCCCTGCTGCCGGGCCAGCGGCTGCAGGTCCTGCTCGGCTACCAGGACGAACGCCTGTGCCTGTGCCTGCCGCTGATCCGTGCCCGCGAACCGTTCGGCCCGCTGTTCGCCCCGGTGGTGCGCCACCTGGGATACCCGCTGAGCGACCGCATCGCCCTGCTCATCGACCTGCCGGCGCTATATGCCGACCAGGTCCTGCAGGCCATACGCAAGCGGCTACCGCATGCCTTGCTGCAGTTGAGTGAAGTACCGGACAGTGCCGAGCACGATGGCTGGCTGCGCCAGTGGGCCGGCGCCAGCTCCACCTGGCAGCAGCGCCTGACCTGCCGGGTGCCGGTGCACCGCATCAACGAACAGGACCGCCAGGAAGTCAGCGGCGACCCACGCTACAAGCTGCGCCGCGCGCGCAAACGCATCAAGGCCTGCGGTGCCAGCGTGCGCCGGGTCGTGGCCACTCCCGAGAACATGGGTGAACTGCTCGACGCCATCAGCGCCGTCGAAGCGACCAGCTGGAAAGGCGACGACGAGGTCGGCATCTTCTCCGGCCCCCAGCGTCGCCCATGGATGTACCAGGCCTTCACCGCCCTGGCCGGCGAAGGCCTGGTGTGCCTGGTGCTGCTGGAACTGGACGGGCGCTGCATCAGTTACCGCCTGGGCCTGCTGGAGCGCGGCCGGGTGTACGACTACAACCTGGCCTTCGTTCCTGAGTACCGCGACCTGGGCAGTGGCCGCGTGCTGCTGGAGGAATGGATTCACTGGGGCCTGGACGAAGACTGGAAATGGGTCGACGCTTCGCGGGTCAGCCTGGACAACTCCAGCCACCAGTTGCACGAGCGCATGACCGGCCAGGTCGAACAGTGGCGCCTGAGCAGCTACAGCTGGCGCCCCGACGGCGTGCTGCTGGGGCTGGCGCTACGCTGCTGGCACTGGTTCAAGCCACGCCTGCGCAGACGCTCGCCGCGCCAGGAAGCCGATGTTGTCGCCCCCACCCCGCCACAGGAGCGCCCGGATGCCATCCCAGGTCATAGTCAACGCTGACGATTTCGGCCTCAGCGCCCACACCAACGCAGTCATCCTGCATGCCTTCCAGGCCGGGCTGATCAGCTCGGCCACGGCCATGGCCAACATGCCGGCCTTCGCCACCGCCTGCATGCTGGCCCAGCAGCCGGCGCTCAAGGGACGGGTGGGGTTGCACTTCAACCTCACCTACGGCCGCCCGCTGAGCCAGGCGATCCTCGCCGAGCCGCGCTTCTGCACGCCCCATGGCGAGTTCGACCTGCGCCTGAAGCAACGCACCCTGCACCTGTCGCGGCGCGAGCGGGCCGCCGTGGAAGCGGAATTGGAGGCCCAGTGGAAACACTGCCTGGATCACGGCCTGATGCCCAGCCACCTGGACTCGCACCAGCACGTGCACAACATCTGGCCGGTGGGCGTCATCGTCGCCCGCTTCGCCCGCGCCCAGGGGGTGCCGATTCGCCTGGCACGCAATGTGGGGCACAACATCGGGCCGGCCAAGCGCATGTTCAAGAGCCTGCTCAACCGGCGCCTGCGCCAGCTCGCCGGAAGCACCGCCGACTTCGTCTGCACCCCGGCCGACCTCAAGGCCGGGCTGGCCCCCGCACACGGCGTGCTGGAGGTAGTCGCCCATCCCAGCGCGCTGGGCGGGCACGATTTCGGCGATGCCTACCTGGCCAGCGGCGAATCGCTGCTGGCGTTGGTCGAGCAGCGCCTGGGGCAGGTGCCAAGGGTGGGGTATGCGAGCCTGGGCATCCAGGAGATGGGCTGAAAGCCCACCCGCTAGCGCCCCGGTGGCCGATGCCGGCGCTCGTGGTTGTCGGCCAGCCAGCCGCGCAGTGCCTCGGCCGGCATCGGCCGCCCGAGCAAAAAGCCCTGCCCCTGGTCGCAACCGGCGTGGCGCAGGAAATCGTACTGTTCCTGAGTCTCGATGCCTTCAGCGGTGATGCGAAACCCCAGGGCATGCCCGAGATCGATGATCGCCCTGGCGATGGCCACCGCGTCGTCGTCTGCGGGCAGGTCCTTGATGAAGGCCCGGTCAATCTTCAGGTGGTCGATCGGCAGCGCGCGCAGATAGGCCAGTGACGAATAGCCGGTACCGAAGTCGTCCACCGCCGTGGCCACGCCCATGGCCTGCAATTGCGCCAGCACCGCGCAGGCTTGCTGCTGGCTTTCCATCAGCAGGCTCTCGGTGATCTCCACCTCCAGCAGGTTGGCCGGCAGGCCGTGGCGCTCCAGCGCCGAGGCGAGGCTGGTCACATAGTCGCTGCGCTCGATCTGCAGGGCCGCTACGTTGATCGCCAGCGGCCCGGGCAGGCCATCACTGGCGCGCCATTCGGCCAACTGGGCGCAGGCAAGTTCCAGCACCCGCTCGCCGAGCGGGATGATCAACCCGGTGCGCTCGGCCAGGGGGATGAACTCACCGGGCGAGATCAGGCCATGCTCCGGGTCGCGCCAGCGCAACAGCGCCTCGACGCCCTCCAGCTGCCCGCTGAACAGGTCAACCTTGGGCTGGTACCACAGCTCGAACTCGTTGTGCTCCAGCGCCCGGCGCAGATTGCGCTCCAGCTCCAGGCGCTGCTGCAGGCGCTCGGTCATGTCCGGGTGATAAGGCCGCCAGGCATCGCGGCCGGCCTCCTTGGCCGCGTACATGGCGGTGTCGGCATGGCGCAACAGGCTGTCGGCATCCTCGCCATGCTGCGGGCACCAGGCCAGGCCAATGCTGCCAGTAACCAGGGCGGCGTTGCCATTAAGGTCGAATGGCCGCTGCAGGCAACGCAGCAAGGCGCGGACCTGCTGGCTCACCTGCCCCTGGGCGCCTTGCAGCATGAACACGAACTCGTCGCCGCCCAGGCGGCAGAGCCGGTCCTGACTGTCGAGCTCCTGCAGGAAGCGTGCGGTCGCCTGCTGCAGCAGCAGATCGCCCATCGGGTGCCCCAGGCTGTCATTGACCTGCTTGAAACCGTCGATGTCGAGCATCAGCACCGCCAGGCCATGGCCCTGCAAGATGGCAGTGCTCAGTTGCTGCTGGAACAGGATGCGGTTGGGCAACCCGGTGATGGTGTCGTAGTGGGCCAGGCGTTCGAGCTGGGCCTGGTAGCGCTGCAGCTCGCGATTGCGTTGCTCGAGCAGACGCTGCTTGCGATTGAGCTGCGCGACAAACAGGCTGAACACACCCGTGCAGCTCAAGGCGAACAGGAACAGCGGCGAGCCGAACAAGTCCAGCCCCGACCAGCCACCCCGTGGCGCGGCGACCAATTGCCAGAGGCCGCCCGGCACCTCCACGGTCATCTTAACCTGCGGCTCGTCGAACAGCCGTGGGTCGCCCCAGATCAGCGCGCCTTCGGCGCCCTTGCCATCGCCCCCACGCACGGCCAGCTCGAACTCGGTGTCCGGGCGCAGCCCCGCCGTATGCAGCAATCGGTCGATATCGGCAACGATCGACACATTGCCCCAGTAAAAACGCACGCCGCGGTTGCCAGTGACGAACACCGGCCGCCGGTAGATCAACGCCCGCCCGCCCTGATACAGCTGCAGCGGGCCGGCCAGCACCGGCTGGGCATGCTCGCGGGCCGAGCGCAGCAGGGGAAACTGCTCCGGCAACTGGCGGTAATCCAGCCCGATCAGCCGCTCGTTGCCGGACAACGGGTAGACATCGCTGATCACATCATCCGGCGCCAGCGCGATATGGCGCATGTAGGGCACCGACTGCAAGGCATCGCGGGCCATGCCATGGAAGTGCGCGGGGCTGATGCCGCCGTCGGCACTGATCAGCTGGGCGATGCCTTCGGCCTCGCCGAACGCCGCGCCCAACTGCGCCTCCAGCGCGCCCCGCATCCCCGCCAGGTGGGCTGCCAGGTTGCCCAGTTGCTCACTGCGCTCGCGCTGCGCGTCTAGGTGACCCAGGGCGACCGAAAGGCCGATGCCCACCAGGGCAAGACCGACCGGCAACAGGCGGTTGAGCGTGTGCCGCAAGGTGCCGGATGGCAGATGCGTAGGTTCAGGAGAATGCTGGGGAATGGTCATAGGCAGGCGATGGCAGTCGATTTAGCAGTTATCGGCGTTGCGCGGCCAATATTGAGGCCTGTTTTCCCAGCCCGCGGGCCGGCATGCATCTGCACCACCGTCGGTGCCATCGCGACTGCTCTGATGCGAGCTTTGCGAGGAGCCAAACAGGACATCGGATACCTCCAACCCGCACCAATCTATTCTTGAGCGCTGCCTGCCGGCCTGGGCGCGGGAAGCCACGCCCGAACACTGGCAGCGGCTGCCCAACCCCGCGCCGGGTCGCTGGCGACCTTGGCCCGGCGCCAGAGGTGTCGATGTACTGCGCCAACGAATGCAGCGGATCTGCCAGACTACGATCAAACCCGGCTGTGGCAATGGCGGCGCACCTGTGCAGATCCGCGAGCCATGGATTATGGCCTGGCGATCGGCGCAATGAGGCTGCTGGAGGCCAAGGCGTTCCCGCCACCATTCGAGGAGTGATCGGCGACGACGGCGCCGGACTGGTAATTTTCCGGAGGTCGGCGCATGCTCGCAAGCTGAAGCGTTTCATCATCCGAATTGGAGAGGTGCAGTACCCATGGACCGTCTGCTCGACTCGCTGTTTCCCACCCTCGAGGACATCCCCGAAGCCTGGCGCCTCGGCGCCCCCCTGGAGCAACGCGACTACCTGGTCAACGGTGAACTGCGGCACTGGGCCGGCCCCCTGGCTACCGTGCGCAGCCCGGTCTGGCTCAAGGAAGGCGACAGTGAGCGCCAGGTCATCCTCGGCAGTGCCCCCCTGCTTGACGCCGACACGGCGCTCACCGCGCTTGACGCGGCCGTGGCCGCCTACGACAAGGGCCGCGGCGCCTGGCCGAACATGCGCGTCGCCGAGCGTATCGGGCATGTCGAAACTTTCCTGGCGCGCATGCGCGAGCAGCGCACGGCGGTGGTCAAGCTGCTGATGTGGGAGATCGGCAAGAACCTCAAGGATTCGGAGAAGGAGTTCGACCGCACCTGCGACTACATCGTCGACACCATCGAGGCGCTCAAGGACCTCGACCGTCGCTCCAGCCGCTTCGAGCTCGAGCAGGGCACCCTTGGCCAGATCCGCCGCGCACCGCTGGGCGTTGCGCTGTGCATGGGCCCATACAACTACCCGCTCAACGAAACCTTCACCACGCTGATCCCGGCGCTGATCATGGGCAACACCGTGGTGTTCAAGCCCGCCAAATTCGGCGTGCTGCTGATCCGCCCATTGCTCGAAGCCTTCCGCGACAGCTTCCCGCCTGGGGTGATCAACGTCATCTACGGGCGTGGCCGCGAGACCGTCAGCGCACTGATGGCCAGCGGCAAGGTCGACGTGTTCGCCTTCATCGGCACCCACAAGGCCGCCAGCGACCTGAAGAAGCTCCACCCACGCCCGCACCGCCTGCGCGCGGCGCTGGGCCTGGACGCCAAGAACCCCGGCATCGTCCTGCCCCAGGTCGACCTCGACAACGCCGTCGAAGAGGCCGTCACCGGCGCCCTGTCGTTCAACGGCCAGCGTTGCACCGCGTTGAAGATCCTGTTCGTGCACGAGGACGTGGTCGAGGCATTCCTCGACAAGTTCCAGCGCAAGCTCGCCGCGCTCAAGCCCGGCATGCCCTGGGAACCCGGCGTGGCGCTGACGCCGCTGCCGGAACCCGGCAAGCTCGACTACCTCGACAGCCTGGTGGACGACGCCATCGCCAAAGGCGCCCGGGTGCTCAACGAGGGCGGTGGGCAGAGCCGCGGCTCGTTCTTCTACCCTGCGCTGCTCTACCCGGTCAGCCAGGACATGCGCGTCTATCACGAGGAACAATTCGGCCCCCTGGTGCCCGTGGTCCCCTACCGCGACCTGCAGAGCGTGATCGACTACGTGCTCGATTCCGACTACGGCCAGCAGCTGAGCCTGTTCGGCAACGACCCGCAGACCATTGGCGCGCTGGTCGATACCTTCGCCAACCAGGTCGGCCGGATCAACCTCAACGCCCAATGCCAGCGCGGCCCGGATACCTATCCATTCAACGGCCGCAAGAACAGTGCCGAAGGGACCTTGTCGGTGCATGACGCATTGCGCGTGTTCTCCATCCGCACCTTGGTGGCGACCAAGTTCCAGGAAGCCAACAAAGAACTGATCAGCGAGATCATCCGCAACCGGCAGTCGAGCTTCCTTACGACCGACTACATCTTCTGAACAATTCGCCTGATCGGGGCTGCTGCGCAGCCCATCGCCGGCAAGCCGGCTCCCACACCGACCGCGCTGCCCTCAAGCCAAGCACCATCCCTGTGGGAGCCGGCTTGCCGGCGATGGGGCGCAACGCGGCCCGTTGTTTTTATAGAGAATCGATATAAAGCAAGTGTCGATTTTCCAGGCTCATGAGCGACTCAAATCACCAAGGCGTTGCACCCCCCCACGTGAAAGGAGATTACGCAAATGGCAGCCAAGCCCATCCCCGAAGGCCAGCACAGCCTGACCCCATACCTCGGCATCAAGGACGCCGCCAAGGCCATCGAGTTCTACAAGAGCGCCTTCGGCGCCATGGAAATGTTCCGCCTCGAAGGCCCTGACGGCAGCATCGGCCATGCCGAACTGAAAATCGGCGACTCCTCGCTGATGCTCGGCTCGCCCTGCGACATGGAGGGCGGCCTCAAGCCCAGCGAGACCATCGAGACGCCGGCTGTCGGCCTGCACCTGTATGTCGAGGACTGCGACAAAGTCTATGCCCAGGCCCTGCGCGCCGGCGCGACAGCAGTACGCGAGGTGCAGGACCAGTTCTATGGCGACCGCAGCGGCACCCTGAAGGATCCGTTCAACAACCTGTGGTTCGTCTCCACCCACAAGGAAGACCTCAGCCCCGAGGAAATCCGCGCCCGCGCCGCCAAAATGTTCGGCGGCCAGTGAGCGGTGGGCCCCAGGCTGCAAGCTTCGAGTTGAAAGCCGCCGCGCTTTGCCTGAAGCTTGGGGCTTGTAGCTTGGAGCTGCCCCTCAATGCGAATCATCGAAAAATCCGGCGCCCTGGTGCGCAGCCTGACCCCGGCAGAGGACGAATTGCTGGTGGGCTTCGCCTACGGCACCCTCACCGGCCCCCGCCTGCTGCAGGCCAACCAATGGCTGATGAAAATACGCAGCGCCAACCAATGGCTGGCCTGCGACTGCCGCAAGGATGCCCTGCCGGTGCTCAACGTCTCGTTGAACGGCAGCACCGGCACCCTGTTCCTGCGCAACAACCCCGAAACTCCCGAGCACAACCCAGGCTGCCCGTTCAGCAAGGATGAGCGTGAGGCCGGCGAACGTGCCGAGGAAAGCGCCGCGCCAGCGGCCTGGCTGGCGCCGGATACGCCACTGCGCCTGCTCGGCGACTATCGCCGCGCCAGTGACGGCGAAACACCCGCAACGTCACGCGAGCCCGGCGAGCGCCGCGAGCAGCAGCGCCTGCTGTCGCTGCTGCTGACCTGGATCGAGGCCAGCGGCCTGAACGTCTACGCCAGCCACCTGAAAAAGGACCTCACCGCGCAGTTCGCCGACCTGCGCACTGTCGCCAGCCGCTACCCGCTGCTGGAGCGGGTACCTGCCAGCAACTACCTGGAAACCCGCCTGGACATGAAGCACATGATGATGCTCAAGGCACGCCTGCGCGAGGCCACGGTGTTCGGCAACCACCGCCGGCATGGCCTGCTGCTCGACTGCGTGGACCAGGTCAAGGGACGCAAGCTGTTCAACAACCGCAGCGAGGACGGATTCGACTTCCAGGGCCACCATCAGTACTGGGGCGGCAACCGCGCCAGCGGCCCACTGCTAGCCCTGGCGCTGTACTCGCCGGCCACCGCAGGCAGCCATTTCTACGAACTGATCCACGTCGCCAGCGTGCCGGTGCTGTCGCGCGGGCACCTGTTCCCGGTGTACCGCGACGAAGAACGCGAGCCGCTCAAGGCGCTGGTGTCGCTGATCGACTGGATGGCCGGCAAGGGCGTCAAGGTGCTGATGCGCCGTCCGGTGATTGGCGGCCAAGTGATGGATGAACTGGTGCTGACCTCGGACCAGGACCGGGTGCTGTCGGTATCGCTGCTGGAGCAACCGATCGGGCCGGAGCCGGATACCGAGAACTTCAAGCGCTACGCCGACTTCAAGAGCCTGGACACCTTCCGCAAGTATGTGGCCGGGTTCTTCATGCGCGAACGCTGAGGGGAAGTCCCACAAGAGCCGGGTCTCGCGGCTCTTGTGGGAGCGGGCTTGCCCCGCGATGACTCGACCAGTCTAAAACGCCGCCTTGAAGATCGCCTCGATCTCCACCTGGCTGGCCACCCGTGGATTGGTCAGCCCGCAGGCATCCTTCAACGCATTGGCCGCCAGCACCGGCACATCCTCGACCTTGGCCCCCAGTTCGGCCAGCCCGGCCGGGATGCCGATGGCCGCCGCCAGGTGCTCGATGGCCGAAATCGCAGCGCCGGCCCCCTGCTCGGCGTCCAGCGCGCATACCTTCACCCCCATGGCCTTGGCCACATCACGCAGGCGCGTGGCGCTGACCTTGGCATTGAAGCGCTGCACATGGGGCAGCAGCACCGCGTTGCACACACCATGGGGCAAGTCGTAGAAGCCGCCCAACTGGTGGGCCATGGCATGCACATAACCCAGCGAGGCATTGTTGAACGCCATGCCCGCGAGGAACTGGGCGTAGGCCATGTTCTCCCGCGCCACCAGGTCACCACCGTCGGCGACCGCCTGGCGCAGGTTGGCACTGACAAGACTGATGGCCTTGAGCGCGCAGGCATCGGTGATCGGCGTGGCGGCGGTGGACACATAGGCCTCGATGGCGTGGGTCAAGGCATCCATGCCCGTGGCCGCGGTGAGCCCCTTGGGCATGCCGACCATCAGCGCCGGATCGTTCACCGACAGGATCGGGGTGACGTTGCGGTCGACGATGGCCATTTTCACGTGGCGCGCCTCGTCGGTGATGATGCAGAAGCGCGTCATCTCGCTGGCGGTGCCCGCCGTGGTGTTGATCGCGATCAGCGGCAGCTGCGGCTTGCTCGAGCGGTCGACGCCCTCGTAGTCGCTGATATGCCCGCCGTTGGTGGCGCACAGCGCGATGCCCTTGGCGCAGTCGTGGGGCGAGCCACCGCCCAGGGAGATCACGCAGTCGCAGCCCTCGCGACGCAGCATCGCCAGGCCCGCCTCGACGTTGGCGATGCTCGGGTTGGGCTTGGCGCCGTCGAACACCCGCGAATCGATGTCGCGCATGGCCAGCATGCCGGCGATGCGCTCGGCCACGCCGGCCTTGGCCAGCCCGACATCGGTGACGATCAACGCCTTGCGCAGGCCGTAGCCGGCAATCGCCGCCATCGCCTCTTCCAGGCAGTCGATACCCATGATGTTTACGGCGGGGATGAAGAACGTGCTGCTCATGGCCGGGGTCCTCTCAAGCTGACGGTAGGTTTTCAGCATCCGCCGGAATGGGCAGGTGGGCATTGATCCAGCGCAAGCCGGCCTACCCCATGAACAACCGATACGCCGGATTCTCCGTCTCGTCCCAGTACTGGTAGCCCATCTCGTCCAGTGCCCGTGGCAACCCGGCCAACTCGTCCTCGGGCACCTCCAGCCCGGCGAACACCCGTGCCTGTGCCGCGCCATGGTTGCGGTAGTGGAACAGGCTGATGTTCCAGCGCTTGCCCAGGCGCTCGAGAAAGCCCAGCAATGCCCCCGGGCGCTCGGGGAATTCGAAGCGCAGCACGCGCTCACCGGCGCCGGGTGCCGCGTGACCGCCGACGGTATGGCGCACGTGCAGCTTGGCCAGTTCGTTGTCGGTCAGGTCGAGCACCTGGTAGCCCTGTTCGCCCAGGCTGGCCAGCAACTGTTGCCGCGGGTCCTGCTGCGGGTGGGTCTGCACGCCGACGAACAGGCGTGCCTCCTTGCCTGGGTAGTAGCGGTAGTTGAACTCGGTGATCTGGCGCTTGCCCAGGGCCAGGCAGAACGCGCGGAAACTGCCGGGGCGCTCGGGGATGGTCACGGCGATGATCGCCTCGCGCTGCTCGCCCAACTCGGCGCGCTCGGCCACGTGGCGCAGGCGGTCGAAGTTGACGTTGGCGCCGGAGTCGATGGCGACCATGGTCTGCCCTTGCAGCCCTTCACGGGCCACGTAGCGCTTGATGCCGGCCACCGCCAGGGCCCCGGAAGGCTCGGTGATCGAGCGGGTGTCATCGTAGATGTCCTTGATCGCGGCGCACAGTTCGTCGCTGCCGACCGTCACCACCTCGTCGACGAAGTGGCGGCACAGCTCGAAGCAGTGCGCCCCCACCTGCGCCACCGCCACACCGTCGGCGAAGGTACCTACCTGCGGCAGGATCACCCGCTCACCTGCGGCCAGGGCGGCCTGCAGGCAGTTGGAGTCCTGCGGTTCGACGCCGATCACCTTGACCTCCGGGCGCAGGTACTTGACATAGGCGGCGATCCCTGCGACCAGGCCACCGCCGCCGACGGGGACGAAGATCGCATGCAACGGGCCCGGGTGCTGGCGCAGGATCTCCATGGCCACGGTCCCCTGCCCGGCGATGACATCGGGGTCGTCGAACGGCGGTACGAAGGTGGCGCCGTCGCGATCGGCCAGTTGCAGGGCGTGGGCCAATGCGTGCGGAAAGCTCTCGCCGTGCAGCACCACATGGCCGCCCCGTGAGCGCACGCCTTCGACCTTGAGCGAGGGTGTGGTGGTCGGCATGACGATGGTGGCCTTGATGCCCAGGTGCGACGCGGCCAGGGCCACACCCTGGGCATGGTTGCCGGCCGAAGCGGTGATCACGCCGCGGGCGCGCTGTTCGGGTGTCAGGCGTGACAGACGGGTGTAGGCGCCGCGGATCTTGAAGGAGAACGTCGGTTGCAGGTCTTCGCGCTTGAGCAGGATCTGGTTGCCCAGGCTGGCCGACAGGGCCGGCGCCGCTTGCAAGGGGGTTTCGATGGCCAGGTCGTACACCGGCGCCGAGAGAATCCGGCGCACTTGCTCGGACAGCAGTTGTTGGGGGGTTGCCGGGGTACGAGGGGTGGCGCTGAGGCTGGACATCGATGACTCCTGGTTTTTTTGTCGTGCCCAGGAGTCAGAGAGAAGAAACCCGCCTCCAGGGCGGGTTCAGTGCATGTGTGCGCTAGCCCGCCAATCTGATAATGGCGGTAATAATGCTGAGGGCGCTGTACTGCGGGAATAGGTTCATGGGCTGGGAAACTAGCGTGTGGCGTAAGAAAAAGTCAAGGCTTGGCGCTACCGCCCTTGTCGACGCCCACGAAGTCCCCTGCCCTGTCGCAGATGAAACCCAACCGCAGATACGACGAAAAACTGCACAATTGATAGTCATTCGCCATTAACTCGTTCTCGGAACCCCCCGCCCGGGGGTAGAATGCCGCAAAACCGGGAGCCGCGATGAATCAGGACCGCCACATTCCAAGCGAAGACGATGCAATCACCGATGCCGCCGCGCATTGGTGCATGCGCCTGCACGCCGACGATTGCACGGCGGCCGAGCGTGAGGCGTTCGGCCAATGGTTGGCTGCCGACCCGCGGCATGCCGAGGAATACCAGGCGATGCTGGAAATCTGGGACACCGCCGACCTGCTGCCGCGCACCGCCCAGGTGATCCCGCTGCCCGTGCGGCGCCCTGCGGCGACGCGCCACTGGCGCCCGTTCGCCTCCGCCGCGGCCATCGCCCTGCTCGCCCTGCCGCTGGCAGGCTGGCTCGGCTGGGAACAGGGCTGGCTGCCCAACGGCTACCAGCATTTCGAAGCCACCGACCACCTGCGGCAGGTACGCCTGGGCGACGGCAGCAGCGTCGAGCTGAACCTCAACAGCGAGCTGCGCTTCCTGAACTTCAAGGATGAGCGCCGGGTCACCCTGATCAAGGGCGAGGCGTTCTTCAAGGTCACCCACGACAGCAGCCACCCGTTCATCGTCCACGCCGCCGACGGCCAGACCCAGGTCACCGGCACCCAGTTCAACGTGTGGAAGTACAAGGACCAGGTCAAGGTGACGCTGGTGGAAGGTTCGGTGCTGGTCAGCAGCGGCGGCGGCTCCGGCGGCTATCGCCTTGGCCCGGGCATGCAGGCCAGCTACCACAAGGGCGATTTCGAACCCGAACTGAACCAGAGCGACGACTACGCCAACAGTCTGGCCTGGCGCAGCGGCAGGCTGGTGCTGGACAACCTCAGCCTCGGCCAGGCGCTGCCGGTGATCAACCGTTACCTGGACAAACCGCTCACCCTGGCCGACGACAGCACCGCCAACATTCGCATCAGTGGCATCTACAGCACCCGCGAGGTGGAACGCCTGGTCGACACGCTGCCCAAGGTGCTGCCGGTATACCTGACCCGCAGCAAGGACGGCAGCACCGTCCTCAACCGTATCGTGCCGGCGCCGACCCGCGGCTGATCAGAGGCGGCCTGTGCTCTCCTGGGTCGCGTGGGCGCGATGCGTCATATGGCACCGGCTGCGCCGGTGATCGCGGGGCTAGCCCGCTCCCACGCTGGCCCCTCGGAATCAGAGCGTCATCGCCGCCAACCAGCCAAACGCCAGCAGCGGCAGGTTGTAGTGGAGGAACGTCGGCACCACGGTGTCCCAGATATGGTGGTGCTGGCCATCCACGTTCAGCCCGGAGGTCGGCCCCAGGGTCGAGTCCGAAGCCGGCGAACCGGCATCGCCTAGTGCACCGGCAGTACCGACGATGCACACGGTGGCCAGCGGATCGAAGCCCAACTGCACGCAAAGCGGCACGAAGATCGCCGCCAGGATCGGCACGGTGGAAAACGACGAACCGATGCCCATGGTCACCAGCAGCCCCACCAGCAGCATCAGCAACGCACCAATGCCCTTGCTGTGGTCGATCCATTGCGCTGATGTCTCCACCAGGCTCTTCACCTCGCCGGTGGCCTTCATCACTTCGGCGAAGCCGGAGGCAGCGATCATTATGAAGCCGATCATCGCCATCATCTTCATGCCTTCGGTGAACAGGTCGTCGGTGTCCTTCCAGCGCACGATCCCCGACAGCGAGAAGATCAGGAATCCGACCATCGCGCCGATGATCATCGAGTCCAGCCACAGTTGGATGATGAACGCCGCGGCGATCGCCACCCCGGCCACCAGCAGGGTCACCGGGTTGTACTGCACGCTGACCTGCTCGACCTGCTCGATCCGCGCCAGGTCGTAATCACGTTTCTTGCGGTAGCTGAAGCACACCGCCAGCAACAGGCCGGCGAGCATGCCCGCGGCGGGAATGGCCATGGCGTGGGTGACATTGACCCCGCTCACGTCGACGCCGGCGCGGGCGACGTTGGCCAGCAGGATCTCGTTGAGAAAGATGTTGCCGAAACCGACCGGCAGGAACATGTACGGGGTGATCAGGCCGAAGGTGATCACGCAGGCAATCAGCCGGCGGTCGATGCGCAGGCGGGTCAGCACGTACAGCAGCGGCGGCACCAGCAACGGGATGAAGGCGATGTGGATCGGCAGGATGTTCTGCGACGACACCGCCACCACCAGCATCAGGCCGATCAGCAGCCACTTGATCTTGCCACCGTCGGCATGGCCCTGGCGATCGATCATCGCCAGGGCCCGATCGGCCAGGGCATGGGCCAGGCCGGACTTGGCAATGGCCACCGCGAAGGCGCCGAGCAGCGCGTACGACAACGCCACCGTGGCACCGCCACCCAGGCCACCATTGAAGGCCTTGAGGGTGCCCTCGATACCCAGCCCACCGACCAGGCCTCCGGCCAGGGCGCCGATGATCAGGGCGATGACCACATGCACACGGGACAGGCTCAGGATCAGCATGAGCCCGACCGCGGCAATCACTGCATTCATGGTGTGCAAACCTCGTTACGACAGACAAAAAGCGGGCATTCCGGCGACAGACTGCGCGCAGGCAGTGGCCGGACCAGGGGATGTTGTTATGAAGGGCGCACACTCTGAAGCACAGACCGGCAGAAGTCAAAAGCGTCTGCGCCGCGGCCCTTTGTAGGGAATAGACGAAAGTCGCAGGGTTTAATTGAACGTTTGAATAAAGAAAAATCCGAGCAAGCCGACACAGTCGGCAGCATCAAACCTATTACAAGGGATTTTCCCCATGCCTTTGCTGCGACAACTCTCCATCCAATGGAAGATCACCCTGCTGGCGGGCCTGTGCCTGGCGGCAATCGTCACCCTGCTCGTCGGCCTTTCGCTGTACCGCATGGACCACAGTTCGGACCTGGTGAAAGCCAGCAGCATGCGCATGCTCTCCGACTCGGCCCAGTCGCGCATCGAGTCCCAGGGCGAGGTCCAGGCCCTGAACATCCGTCGTCAGTTCATGGACGCCTACCAGTACGGCGCCGGTTTCGCCCGCCAGGTGCTGTTCCTGCGTGAGCAGGCGGAAAAGCGCTTCCTCGACGCCTACGATCTGCGCCAGGACATGACTGCCCAGGTGCGTGCCGCGCTGCAGGCCAACCCCGACCTGCTCGGCCTGTCGCTGGTGTTCGAACCGGGCGCGCTGGATGGCAAAGACAAGCTGTTCGCCGGCCAGGGCGAATTGGGCAGCAACGAGACCGGGCGCTTCGCCCTGTACTGGTCGCAGCCGCGGGTCGGCCAGCTGACCTCGATGGCGCTGCCCGAGCACGACATGGCCAACACCGAGATCGGCCCCAGCGGCCAGCCGGCCAACACCTGGTGGGTGTGCCCGCGCAGCACCGGCACAGTGTGCGTGGTCGAGCCGTACTTCTATGACATCGACGGCCAGCGGGTGCTGATGACCAGCATCGTCTTCCCGCTCAAGGCTGGCGACAAGGTCATCGCCACCCTGTCCATCGACATCAACCTCAACAGTTTGCAGGCTTTGAGCCAGACCGCCAGCCGCAGCCTTTACGAGGGCCAGACCACCGTCGGCATCCTCAGCCCCGTAGGCCTGCTGGCCGGTTACAGCGCCGATGCCGGCAAGCTGGCTCAGCGCTTCGACCAGGTCGACCGGACCCTGGGCGCGGAACTGGTGCGCAAGCTCGCCGAAGGCAAGCTGCAGATCCTCCATGACCAGCAGCGCCTGAAAGTACTGGCCGCCTTCGAGCCGATCCCCGGCGGCAAGCCCTGGGGCGTGCTGCTGGACGTACCGGAAAGCGCCCTGACCGGGCCGGCCGAGGCGCTCAAGGTAGAACTCGACGCCCTCAACACCAGCGGCACCCTGCTCGAACTGGGCCTGGGCCTGGCCGCCGCCATCGCCGGCCTGCTGCTGGTGTGGCTGATGGCCCGCGGCGTGACCCGGCCGATCCTTGGCGTGGCCGCCATGCTCAAGGACATCGCCAGCGGCGAAGGCGACCTGACCCGCCGCCTGCAATACGACAAGCAGGACGAACTGGGCGAACTGGCCGGTTGGTTCAATCGCTTCCTCGACAAGCTGCAGCCGACCATCGCCGAGGTCAAGCGCTCGGTCCAGGCCGCCCGCGGCACCGCCGACCAGTCCGCGGCCATCGCCGCCGAGACCAGCGCCGGCATGGAGCAGCAGTACCGCCAGGTCGACCAGGTGGCCACCGCCTCCCACGAAATGAGCGCCACTGCCCAGGATGTCGCCCGCAGCGCTGCCCAGGCCGCCCAGGCCGCGCGTGAAGCCGACCAGGCCACCCGCGAAGGCCTGGCGGTAATCGACCGCACCACCACCAGCATCGATACCCTGGCCGCCGACATGAGCGGCGCCATGGCCCAGGTCGAGGGCCTGGCGCGCAACAGCGAGAAGATCGGTTCGGTGCTCGAGGTCATTCGCTCGATCGCCGAGCAGACCAACCTGCTGGCGCTCAACGCCGCGATCGAGGCGGCCCGTGCCGGCGAGGCTGGCCGCGGCTTCGCCGTGGTCGCCGACGAAGTGCGCAACCTGGCGCGCCGTACCCAGGAGTCGGTGGAGGAAACCCGCCAGGTGATCGAGGCCCTGCAGGCCGGCACCCAGGAAGTGGTCGGCGCCATGGACAGCAGCCATCGCCAGGCCCAGGGTGGCGTGGAACAGGTCGGCCAGGCCGTTACCGCGCTGCAGCGCATCGGCCAGGCGGTGACCGTGATCACCGACATGAACCTGCAGATCGCCAGCGCCGCCGAGGAACAGAGCGCGGTGGCCGAGGAGATCAACAGCAACGTCGCCACCATCCGTGACGTGACCGAGTCGCTGAGCGGCCAGGCCAACGAATCGGCACGGGTCAGCCAGTCGCTCAACAGCCTGGCCAACCAGCAGCAGGGGTTGATGGATCAGTTCCGCGTTTAACTGCCAAACGCCGGGGCCGCTCGCAGGTGGTCTCGGCTGCAAAGCCTCGTCGTCTACACTTTTGCCGGAACCCACGGACCGGCACCGACGAGGCCCCGATGAAGAAAGTTCCTACCCTGCTGGCCAGCCTGCTCCTTGCCTTCGGCCTGGCCAGCACCGACTCCGCCGCTGCGGCCGAGCAACCCATCCACTTCGGCGCCATCGGCTGGGAAAGCGGCGCACTGACCACCGAGATCCTGCGCCTGATCGTCGAACGTGGCTACGACTACCCCACCGACACCCTGCCCGGCAGCACCGTGAGCATGGAAGTGGCCCTGGCGCGCAACGACCTGCAAGTGATCGCCGAGGAATGGGCCGGGCGCAGCCCAGCCTGGGTCAAGGCCGAGCAGGCCGGCCAGGTGTTCGCCCTGGGCGACACGGTGAAGAACGCGGAGGAAGGCTGGTGGGTACCGGCCTACATCATAAAGGGCGACCCGGCACGCAACCTCGACCCCCTTGCGCCGGACCTGCGCAGCGTCGACGACCTCAAACGCTACCCCCAGGTATTCGACGACCCCGAGGCGCCCGGCAAGGGCCGCTTCCTCAACAGCCCCAGCGGCTGGACTTCCGAGACCGTCAACAGCCAGAAGCTCAAGGCCTATGGCCTGGACGGGCTGTACAACAACTTCCGCAGCGGCACCGGCGCGGCCCTCGACGCCGAGATCGCCGCCAAGATCAAGCTCGGCAAGCCCGTGCTGTTCTACTACTGGAGCCCTACTCCGCTGATGGGCCGCTACGACCTGGTACGCCTCGAAGAGCCCCCGTTCGATGCAGCCGCCTGGGCCACCCTCACAGATCCCGCCAATCCCGCTCCCAAAGGCAGCCGTTCGTTGCCGGCCAAGCTCTCGATCGGGGTATCGAAGGCGTTTCGTGACGCCCACCCGGACCTGGTCGCCGTATTCGAGAAAGTCGACCTGCCCATCGACACCCTGAACAAGGCACTCGCCGACATGAGCGAAACCCGGCAGAAACCTCGCGACGCGGCGATCGCCTTCCTGCGTGACAACCCCGCGGTGTGGAAGGCCTGGCTGCCCGCCGAAAACGCCGCCAAGGTCGAGGCCGGCCTGTGAGCGGTGGTTTTCCCGAAGCCCTGCAATTTTCTTTCGCCGCTTGGGTCAACCGCCTGGTCGACTGGCTGGTCCTGCACTATGGCGACCATCTGCGCACCGTCTCCGACCAGTTGCTGCAACTGCTGCTAGGCCTGGAAAACCTGCTCCGCCTGCTGCCCTGGTGGCTGCTGCTGGTGCTGGTCGGCCTGCTGGCCTGGCATGCCAGCCGCAGCCTGGTCCGGGCGTTGATGCTGCCACTACTGCTGGCACTGATTGGCATGCTCGGGCTGTGGGACAAGCTGCTGCAGACCCTCGCCCTGGTGCTGGTCAGCACCGGCCTGTGCGTGCTGATCGGGGTGCCGCTGGGCATCCTGCTGGCCACCCGGCCCCTGGCCCGGCGCCTGATCCTGCCGGTGCTCGACGTGATGCAGACCCTGCCGGCCTTCGTCTACCTGATCCCGGTGCTGATGCTGTTCGGCCTGGGCAAGGTGCCGGCAGTGTTCGCCACGCTGATCTACGCCCTGCCGCCGCTGGTGCGCCTGACCGAGCTGGGCCTTTCGCAGATCGACCCGTCGCTGCTGCAGGCCGCCCACGGCCTGGGTGCCAGCCGCTGGCAACGGCTGCGACGCATCGCCTTGCCGCTGGCCCTGCCAAGCATCATGGCCGGGCTCAACCAGTCGGTGATGATGGCCCTGTCGATGGTGGTGGTAGCCTCGATGATCGGCGCCCGCGGGCTGGGCGAGGACGTGCTGGCCGGTATCCAGACCCTCAACGTCGGCCAAGGCGTCGAGGCGGGCCTGGCGATCGTCGCGCTGGCGATGGTGATCGACCGCATCAGCCAGGCATACGGACGCCCCGGGCGTTGAGGCTCGCATTCGCGTATCGTACCTATTGCCCTCGACAGGGTGAGCCCGCCACGTCACGAACCGGAGCCCCGCGTGTCCCTCAAAGCCCTGCGCACCCTGGTCACCATCGCCCGCCATGGCACCTTCGCCCGCGCCGCCGACCTGCTGAGCCTGACCCCTTCGGCGGTGAGCCTGCACATCAAGACCCTGGAAGACGAGCTGCAGGTCGCCCTGTTCGACCGCAGCCGCCGCCAGGTGATGCTGACCGAGGCCGGCCAACTGGCGGTGGCCCGCGCCGAAGGCATCCTGGCTGCCTACGACGAACTGGCCGACACCCTGGCCAGTGGCACCAGCCTGCGCGGTCGCCTGCGCATCGGCGCGATCCACACCGTGCTCGCCCGGCGCCTGCCCAGGGCACTGGTGTGGATCAAGGCGCACCACCCCGAGCTGCACGTCAGCGTGGTGTCGGGCATGTCTGCGGAACTCGCCCGGCGGGTCGAAGATGGCGAGCTCGACGCGGCAGTCACCACCGAACCGGTCAGCCCCTACCCGCAAAGCCTGCAGTACACGCCGCTGTTCGAGGATCGCTTCTGGGCCATTGCCAGCCCGGATCTGGCTGGTCAGAGCCTGTCGGCGCTGCTCGCCAGCCAGCCGTTCCTGCGCTTCGACAAACGCGCATGGGCCGGCCGCCAGATCGAACAGGAACTGCGCCGCCAGCGCCTGCAAGTCAACGAACAGATGGAGCTGGACAGCCAGGAGGCCCTGGCGCGCATGGCGGCCATGGGGCTCGGGGTGGCGGTCATCCCCATGAGCGACGACGACCTCGACCGGCTGCCCGCCGCCACCGTGCTGCCCTTCGGTGAACCGCAGCTGACCCGGCGCATGGTGCTGCTGGAACATGAAAAGAGCCAGCGGCGGCACCTGAGCGCGGTGTTGAAGACCGCGCTCGAGGCTTGAATACTGGCGAAAGCGCTACGCAGCGGTGTAGACAGTGCATTTTTTCTCAACGGTCACTCAAGAAAACACCGTTTTTTCTGCTCACTCAACTCCGCTAGTCTGTGCCCGTACCCGGCCACGGACCACCCGCCATGCTCCACCTGCTGCTCACTACTCTCGTCCCGATCATCCTGCTCATCGCCCTGGGCACCTGGCTGCGGGTCCGTGGCTTTCTCGCCGAAACCTTCTGGCCCGGCGCCGAACGCCTGAGCTATTACGTGCTGCTGCCGTCGTTGTTCCTGCACGGCCTGGCCACCGCCAACCTTGAAGGCGTGCCGGTACTGGGCATGGTCGGCGTGCTGATGCTCTCGACCCTACTCGGCGCCCTGCTGCTGGTGCTCTACCAGGGCGTTGCCAGCCATGACGGCGGCGACTTCACCTCGGTGTTCCAGGGTGGCGTGCGCTTCAACAACTACATTGGCGCCACCCTGGCCGCCGGCCTCTACGGCACTGCCGGCATCGCCCTGGCGGCGGTGGCCAACGCCGCCATCGTGCCGCTGGTCAACCTGCTCTGTGTGCTGGTATTCGCCCGCTTCAGCGCACGCCACAGCTCACCGACCACAGTGCTCAAGGCGATCTTCGCCAACCCGTTGATCATCGGCTGCGCGGCTGGCCTGTTGCTACGGGTAACCGGCCTCGGCCTGCCGGCCGGCCTGGAGCCCACGGTCAAGGCCCTGGGCCAGGCGGCGCTGCCCCTTGGCTTGCTGTGCGTCGGCGCGGCGCTCGGCGGGGCGCGACTGGGCCAGCAGGTCAGGCCGGTGCTGGCGGCGTCGCTATTCAAGTTCCTGGTCATGCCGGTGACCACCTGGGGCCTGTGCCGGTTGCTCGGGCTGGGTGGCCAGGCAGCGGTGGTGGCGGTGCTGTTCCAGGCACTGCCCACCGCTTCCTCGTCCTATGTGATGGCCCGGCAGATGGGCGGCAATGCACCGTTGATGGCCACCATCATCGCCCTGCAGACCATCACCGCCGCCGCGACCCTGCCCCTGGTGCTGAGCCTGACACTGAATTGAAGCCGAACGGCTAGACTGTGAACAGCCCTCTCGCGGAGTCTCGATCATGCGCCTTGCGTGGATGCTGTTCGGTGTGTCCCTGACCCTGCTCGCAGGCCCCCTCCCCGCCGCTGACAGCCAGCAGGCCGCCGTTGCCGAAGACAAGGCGCAGGTGCTCGAGGAGAAGGTGGTCGAGGACGCCCCGCCGCCGAAAAAACAGGAAACCCTGACTCCCGGCGAAGTCCAGGCCGTCGACCCGGCGGGCCAGGCGCCGATGGACGACAGCATCACCTGCCTGGCCCGCACCATCTACTGGGAAGCCAAGGGCGCCGACGCCGAGGACATGAGCGCGGTGGCCAGCGTGGTGCTCAATCGCCTCGGCCACGAAGGCTTCCCCGACAGTATCTGCGCGGTGGTCAAGCAGGGAGTCGAGAGCAAGAGCTGCCAGTTCTCCTGGTGGTGCGACGGGCGCCCCGATCAGGTGGAAGAAGCGCAGCGCTACGCCGTGGCCAAGGAAATCGCCCGCAAGGCACTCAACCAGCAGCTCAAGGACCCCACCGGCGGCGCCCTGTATTTCCATGACCGTAGCGTCCGCCCCGACTGGGCCAAGGCCTATCGCAAGACGGCCCAGACGACGCACTTCCTGTTCTACAAGCCGAACCAGGCCTTGGCCCGCTAGACATCAGAAACCGACCGTTGCCGATACCCGCCAGGTCAGGCCAGTAGGCGATGTCGAGCACATTTTGCACGCTGGCGCACAGGCGTGGACAAGGGGCGAATCAGAGAGTTCAGGGACATCCGCAATGCACTTGTTGGAGGGTGATGCCCTGAGTGCGCGCGTTCACAGCGCCACCAACAGGCAATGCTCGCACGCCCTGACCATGTAGCGCTTGACCGTGCGCTCACTGACGCTCACTGACCCGCAGGCGGGCGGTGATATTGGCGTAGTCCAGGCGTCGCTGGAGCCAGCCGCGATGTGCTTGATAGAGAGCGCTTAGCGGAGGGACGGTTGCCGCGGTGGACTCGGTCATCAAGAGCTCGCTGATGCGGGTGTAGATGAGACGGTTCTCTTTGACTTCAATGCATTGGCCAATCGCTGCGGCCCTGAGGGGAATGCAGTTATGTTCGCCATTTCACTGAGCTGCCCACCCCGAGTTACATCAGTCGAACTCAATAGGAGGCTGACAGTCGCCGGCTGAACTTCGAGCCGTCCCGGCCGGGCATACGCTTGATCCAACGTCACCGATGAACGTGGCGGCAACCTGCAGCGTCTTCTGCGCAATGCTGCTTTGGAAAAACGGTGAAGCGCCCTTGGGAGAGCTCTCCGGCTCATTGCCATAGGCTATCTGGGTCAAGCTTGCAGATACCAGCAACGCGGCCGATACAACCTTTTTCATACAGTGTCCTTTCAGTAATTTCTGGTTTCATTAGCGCAGACGAAGCATTTTCTCCTGCAGCCCGACAGACTCTATCTGTCATTCATCCCAGGCAGCGTTAGGAAAAGACCACTTCGCCGCTTTAAAGCACTCCGCTAGCTTGTGGGAAATAGTACTGGAGGACATGTCGGCGCCAAGGTACCGGGCCAGCAGCCGTGAGGCCGCGCGGGCTGCGCTCGGCCTCACGGCTGCTGCCCTCTACCGCCCAACCCCCAGCATCCCGCGCTCGACGATGAAATCGATCACTGCCTGCAGCCCCTCGCCCTTCTTCAGGTTGCTGAACGTCCACGGCCGCTCCGGGCGCATGCGTCGGGTGTCGCGCTCCATCACCTCCAGCGACGCCCCCACATAGGGCGCCAGGTCGGTCTTGTTGATCACCAGGAAGTCCGACTTGGTGATGCCCGGCCCGCCCTTGCGCGGGATCTTCTCGCCCTCGGCGACATCGATCACATAGATGGTCAGGTCGGCCAGTTCCGGGCTGAAGGTGGCGCTGAGGTTGTCCCCGCCACTCTCGACGAAGATCACCTCGAGGTTGCCGAACTGGCGCGCCAGCGCCTCGACGGCGGCCAGGTTCATCGAGGCGTCCTCGCGGATCGCCGTGTGCGGGCAGCCGCCGGTCTCGACGCCGACGATACGCTCAGGCTCCAAGGCCCCGGCTTCGGTGAGGATGCGCTGGTCTTCCTTGGTGTAGATGTCATTGGTCACCACGGCGATCTGGTAGTGATCACGCATGGCCTTGCACAGGGCTTCGAGCAGCGCGGTCTTGCCGGAGCCGACCGGGCCGCCGACGCCGACACGCAGGGGTTGCTGGTAGTTTTGCATCGTGGCAGTCCTCAGGAACGGAACAAACGGGTGTATTGGGTTTCATGGCGCGACGAAGCGATGGCCAGCAGTGGCAGGCCACCGCCTAGCTGTTCGTCGTCCAGGGTCAGGGCATGATCGAGCACGGCAGGCAGTTCCTCGCCCAAGTCGCGCAGCAGGGTCTGGGCGGCCTGCTGGCCGAACGGCACCAGCTTCACCCCCGCCATCACCGCGCCTTCGAGCCAGGCAAAGCCATGGCCCAGGGCGAGCTGGCGCAGCGGGATCGACCAGTGCACCCCAAGCCAGGCCATGCCGCCCAGCTGGCTGAGCTCAAGGCTGGCGCGCCAGGCCGGCTCCTGCCCCAGTTGCCAGCCATCGAGCAGACGTGCCAGGGCGCTGCCGCGCTGCCGTTCCTCAAGGCGCAGTTCGGCGGTCTCGCGGTTGGCCAAAAGAAACTGGCTCCAGTGCGCGAAGGCGTCGGCATCGTCCGCCTGGCAGGCCTTGTACAGGCGCGCCAGCAACGGCCAGTCGAGGTAGCCGAGGGTGTCGTGCAACTGCTCGCGCTGCCAGGCGGCGAAGCCTTTGGCGTCCTTCACCCAACCGGCTTCCACGGCCCATTCCAGGCCTTGCGAGTAGGTGAAGCCGCCCACCGGCAAGCCGGGGCTGGCCAACTGCAGCAAGCGCAGCAGCGCCAGGTCGCTGTGCATCAGCCGGCCAGCACCAGCGCAGCGCCCGCCAGCAGACCGCCGCCGAAGGCCTTCTGCAGGCCGGCATGGCGCCGCAGCAGGCAACCGACGCCAAAGCCCGCCGCCAGCAGCAGGCCGCTGACCGTGACGAAACCGGCACTGAACTGCCAGAACGCGCTGGGGGTGGCTTCCACGCCATGGGCCCAACCGTGGAACAGGGCGAATACCGGCATGATCAGCGACAGCAGCAGCTGACGGCTCGGCAACAGCATGGCGGCGGCGGCCACCAGCAGCGAGCCGAGGATCATCTGCTCCATGCCGACCACATCGCCGAACAGATGGCCACACACCGCGCCGCCGAACATCGCGGCCAGGGTCGCCAATGGCAAGGTCAGGTTGCGTCGCGTGAGGGCGGCGAGTACGCCGGTGCCAAGCAGCATCAGCAAGTGATCGAGGCCGGTCAGCGGGTGCAGCAGGCCATCCTGCAACGGGTTGCTGTCATGGCCGGGATGGGCGAAGGCCGGCAAGGCCACCATCAGCAGTACCAGGGCGAACGTCTTTTTCATTGTGGGCTCCAGGGTGAGGTCAGGAATGGGCTGGCAGGCGCACGAACGGGTGGTCATGGCCGTGGGAATGGCTGTGAGGTGCGCTCTGGTAGGCGCCGGCCTCGGGCTCGAACGGTGCCTGTTCGGCCACCACCTCCAGCCCCAGGCCACGCAGCATGTCGTCGAGCACATGGTCGTGCTGGAAGCGCAACAGGCCCGGCTCGATCTGCAGCGGTACGTGGCGGTTGCCCAGGTGGTAGGCGGCGCGGGCCAGCAGGAGCGGATCGGCGCAGCGCACAGTCGAGACCGTCTCGGGAGCAGCGAGCACGCGAATGACCTGCTGGCCTTCAGCATCGGCCAGCAGTTCGCCGCCTCGCAGCAGATGGCCGCGCTCGAGCATCAGCCCAGCCTCGCGACCATCGTCCAGGGTGACGCGCAGGCGGCTCTTGATGCGGCTGTCGACATCCAGGGTGACGGTGCCGGTGATGGCTTCGGACTCAGTGATCCGACGGGTGAGGACAATCATGTTCGCTCCTTCAGAACAGGAAATAACGCTGCGCCAGCGGCAACTCGTGCGCCGGCTCGCACACCAGCAGCTCGCCATCGGCGCGAACCTGGTAGGTCTGCGCGTCGACTTCGATCAGCGGTTGCAGGGTGTTGTGGACCATGTCGGCCTTGCGTACCCGCCGGCAACCGTGGGCCACACCGATCAGGCTCTGCAGCTTCAGTTGCTCGGGTAGGCCACGGTCCAGTGCGGCCTGGGGCAGGAAGGTCATGCGCGTGGCATGCCGGGCCGCGCCCAGGGCGCCGAACATCGGCCGGTAGTGCACCGGTTGCGGGGTCGGGATCGAGCCGTTGATATCGCCCATCGGCGCCGTGGCAATCATCCCGCCCTTGAGCACCAGCGCTGGCTTGACCGCGAAGAACGCCGGCGCCCACAGCACCAGGTCGGCCAGCTTGCCCACCTCCACCGAGCCGACCTCGTGGGCGATGCCGTGGGTCAGCGCCGGGTTGAGGGTGTACTTGGCGATGTAGCGCTTGACCCGGAAGTTGTCGCTGTAGCTGCTGTCCGGGGCCAACGGGCCGCGGCGCAGCTTCATCTGGTGCGCCACCTGCCAGGTGCGCAGCACCACCTCACCGACCCGCCCCATGGCCTGGGAGTCGGACGAGGTCATGGCGAAGGCGCCCAAGTCGTGGAGGATGTCCTCGGCGGCAATGGTCTCGCGGCGGATGCGCGACTCGGCGAAGGCGACGTCCTCGGCGATGCTCGGGTCCAGGTGGTGGCAGACCATGAGCATGTCCAGGTGCTCGTCCACCGTGTTCACGGTGTAGGGCAGTGTCGGGTTGGTCGAGGACGGCAGCACGTTGGCCTGGCCCGCCGCGCGGATGATGTCCGGCGCGTGGCCGCCGCCCGCCCCTTCGGTGTGGAAGGTATGGATGGTGCGATCGCCGATGGCGGCCAGGGTGTCCTCGATGCAGCCCGACTCGTTGAGGGTGTCGGTATGGATCGCCACCTGGATGTCCATTTCCTCGGCCACGCCGAGGCAACAGTCGATGGCGGCAGGCGTCGAGCCCCAATCCTCGTGCAGCTTGAGGCCCACGGCGCCAGCGGCGATCTGCTCGCGCAGGGCTTCGGGCCGCGAGGCATTACCCTTGCCCAGCAGGCCGATGTTGATCGGCAGGCAGTCGGCGGCCTGGAGCATGCGCGCCAGGTACCAGGGCCCCGGGGTGCAGGTGGTGGCGTTGGTGCCGGTGGCCGGCCCGGTGCCGCCGCCGATGAAAGTGGTCACGCCGCTGGTCAGCGCCTCCTCCACCTGCTGCGGGCAGATGAAGTGGATATGCGAGTCGATGCCGCCGGCGGTGACGATCTTGCCTTCGGCGGCGATCACCTCGGTGCCCGGCCCTACCGGTACCGTGACGCCGGGCTGAACATCAGGATTGCCGGCCTTGCCGATGGCGGCGATACGGCCATGCTTGACGCCGATATCAGCCTTGACGATGCCCCAGTGGTCGATGATCAGCGCATTGGTCAGCACCAGGTCCATGGCCTCGGCCGCGAGCATCTGGCCCTGGCCCATGCCGTCGCGGATCACCTTGCCGCCGCCGAACTTGACCTCCTCGCCGTAGATCGTGAAGTCCTTCTCCACCTCCACCCACAACGCGGTGTCGGCCAGGCGCACGCGGTCACCGACGGTAGGCCCGAACATGTCGGCGTAGGCCTGCCGGGAAATGCGGCTCATGCCCTGCCCTCCAGCACGCCCATCACCTTGCCCTGAAAGCCGTACACCTCGCGCTTGCCGGCGTAGGCCACCAGTTGCACGGTGCGCGCCTGCCCCGGTTCGAAGCGCACCGCGGTGCCGGCCGGGATGTCCAGGCGAAAGCCCCGGGTCGGCTCGCGCTCGAACACCAGGGCGTCGTTGACTTCGTAGAAGTGGTAGTGCGAGCCCACCTGCACCGGGCGGTCGCCATGGTTGGCCACGCTGACGCTGACGCTCTGGCGGCCGACATTGAGCTCGATGTCGCCTGCGGCGACCTGGACTTCTCCGGGAATCATGCCGGCCTCCTCAAACGATGGGTTCATGCACGGTCACCAGCTTGGTGCCGTCGGGGAAGGTCGCTTCGACCTGGACGTCGTGCAGCATTTCCGGCACGCCGGCCATCACCTGCTCGCGCACCAGCACCTCGCGGCCCAGGCTCATCAGATCGGCGACCGTGCGGCCATCGCGGGCGCCTTCGAGCACCGCGGCGCTGATCAACGCCACCGCCTCCGGGTAGTTCAGTTTCAGGCCACGGGCCAAGCGCCGCTCGGCCAGCAAGGCGGCGGTGAACAGCAGCAGTTTGTCTTTCTCTCGCGGGGTCAGCTCCATGGCGGCTCTCTCAGGTGGCCCAGATGCGCGGCGGGCACGGCGCCAGGCCAAGCACGGCCGGGCGCAGCAGGTGCCAGAGGCGCTGCAGGTTGCGTTGCAGGTGTTGGTTGTCGTGGTCGAGCAGGCGGATCACCAGCAGTGAGCCGAGCAGCGTCGCGCCGGCTGGGGTGTCGAGTTCGTCGAGAACCTGACGCACCCGCTCCAGCATCGCTGAGTCGGCGGGCGCTGCGCAGAAGGTGGCGAGCAACGGGTGCCCGGCCACCTTGCCCAGCTGCCCGCCCTCGATGCGCAGGCGCTCGTGCAGGCCGGGGTCGCCGGGCAGTTCGATGCGCAGGCGGCTGTCCAGCGCGCCCTCTTCGAAGCGCTCGTTCATCACCGGGCGACCCAGGCACAGCGTCTCCCAGGCCAGCAGGCGCGCGCCGGGCTCAAGGCTGAAACGGCTGTCGAGGCAGGCGCGGGCGCCATTGAAAAAGATACTGTCCTGCGGCAGCCATTCCAGAGTGCTGCCGGCGGCGAGGTGAAATCGCTGGGCGAGCCGTGCGGTGGGGCCGATGCTGCGGTAGAACTTGCTCGCGCCGGGCATCGTCAGCAAGGCATGGCTGCCGGGCTCGAGGTGGACATCAAGTTCGAGGCGGTCGCCGGCGACGATGCCCCCTGGCGGGTGCAGCACATAGACATGGCATGGCGCACCCTCCGGATAGAACGGCCGCTGCACCAAAAGAGGTCCGACATGACGCCGCGCACCAAGGCGGGTCACGTCATCGCGCTGGACGAAGCGCAACTGCAGGTGGGCGCTCCAGCCCGGGTCTGCCTGCGGTGGGTCGATCTGCTGCGCCAACGACATCCTCAAACCCCTGAAATCCATGGCCTGACGGCCGGATGAGGGCCCTGCGCGGGGCGCTTGCGGGCGCGCCGGGCTGACCACTCGATCAATATTCGCTGGAGGGATATAGCAGGGAGCGGGCCAACTGCGCAGATGAACGATGATGAAACTTTCGAACCGTCAGTCATGCCGCAAGGCTGCGGACCAGAGCGGCTGCGCCCGGACGCGCAATTCAAGTGCCTGCCGGCGTGGCGAAGTAGGCTAAAGTGACCACCCTGCCCTTTTTCGAGCCAAGGATGCCCCCATGCAATTCGCCCCCGCCATTCCGATTCTGCGGATCTTCTCGGTCGACAAGGCCCGGGAGTTCTACCTTGATTTCCTGGGTTTCCAGCTCGATTGGGAACACCGCTTCGCCCCGGACCTGCCGCTGTACATGCAGATCCACCGCGACGGGTTGATCCTGCACCTGTCCGAGCACCACGGCGACGCCACGCCGGGCTCGGCGGTGTTTGCCCGGGTCGAGGACCTCAAGGCGCTGGAGCGCGAACTGCTGGCCAAGCGCTACGGCTACGCCCGCCCGCAGGCCGAGGCGGTCGACTGGGGCCTGGAAATGCAGGTTGCCGACCCGTTCGGCAACCGCCTGCGCTTCTGCCAGCAGATCGACAACGTCTGATGGCCAGCGGCAAGCGTGCCCTGGCGCGCCTGGAGCGGGAGATGGTCGCCTGCCTGACCGAAGCCTGCGCCACTGCTCAGGGCGAGATCGTCGGTTTCGCCTGGCTCACCCACCAGGTGGACCTCAACGACTTCCCCGCCAGCCTGCGCATCACCTGGGTGTTCACCGACGACACCGACAAGGCTCGCGCGCTGGCCGGCACGGACAAGGCACGGATGATCGCGCTGACTGGCCAAGCGCTGAGCGACGCGGGGATCGCGCTGGACCATGTGGCCTGGCATGTGCGTTTCGACAGCGAAGAAGCCTGCTGGCGCGATCATGGCGGGGACTGGAACCGGCGCTTGCGCTGAACCATGTGGCCCGCTCCTACAGATCTCCTACAGATCTCCTACAGATCTCCTACAGTTCCCGATCCGCGCCGGATGTATTAAGGTGGCGGGGTGCGCATATAAAAGCAGCCCGCCGTGTTCGGGCAAGAGCAATGAGGGTGTCATGAGTAACGAAAGCATTAACTGGGACAAGCTGGGTTTCGACTACATCAAGACTGACAAACGTTACCTGTCCGTATGGCGTAACGGCGAGTGGGACAAGGGCACCCTGACCGAAGACAATGTGCTGCACATCAGTGAAGGCTCCACCGCCCTGCACTATGGCCAGCAGTGCTTCGAAGGCCTGAAGGCCTACCGCTGCAAGGACGGTTCGATCAACCTGTTCCGCCCCGACCAGAACGCCGCGCGCATGCAGCGCAGCTGCGACCGCCTGCTGATGCCACGCGTCTCGACCGAACAGTTCATCGAAGCCTGCAAGCAGGTAGTCAAGGCCAACGAAAAATTCGTTCCACCGCACGGCAAAGGCGCCCTGTACCTGCGTCCGTTCGTGATCGGCACCGGTGACAACATCGGCGTGCGCACCGCCCCCGAGTTCATCTTCTCGGTCTTCGCCATCCCGGTCGGTTCGTACTTCAAGGGCGGCATGACCCCGCACAAATTCCTCATCTCCGACTTCGACCGTGCCGCCCCGCAAGGCACAGGCGCGGCCAAGGTCGGCGGCAACTATGCGGCCAGCCTGCAGCCAGGCTATGAAGCCAAGAAAGCCGGCTTCGCCGACTGTATCTACCTCGACCCGCTGACCCACAAGAAAATCGAGGAAGTCGGTTCGGCCAACTTCTTCGGCATCACCGCCAACAACGAATTCGTCACGCCGAAGTCGGTCTCGGTGCTGCCGGGCATCACCCGCCTGTCGTTGATGGAACTGGCTGAATCGCGCCTGGGCCTGAAGGTCATCGAAGGCGACGTGGAAATCGACAAGCTCGACCGCTTTGTCGAAGCCGGTGCCTGCGGTACCGCCGCGGTGATCACGCCGATCGGCGGCATCCAGTACAACGGCAAGCTGCACGTATTCCACAGCGAAACCGAAGTCGGCCCTGTGACGCAGAAGCTGTACGCCGAGCTGACCGGCATCCAGAGCGGTGACGTCGAGGCGCCAGCGGGCTGGATCGTCAAGGTCGTTTAAGCCTGTGCCGTCATGAGAAAGGGGCGTGCCAGCAATGGCACGCCCCTTTTCCTTTACTGCTGCGCCATCGCCCGGTCAGCCACGGCAGTATTGCGTAGATGAATTTTTCTTAAATCGCCGGTTGTCTATTCTTTGGCACAATCAGGTCTCCACTCGCCGCCCAGGAACCAGCATGCCACGCGTACTGACCATCGAAGACGACGCTGTCACCGCCCAGGAAATCGTCGCCGAACTGTCCAGCCACGGTCTGGAAGTCGACTGGGCCGACAATGGCCGTGAAGGCCTGGCCAAGGCCATCGCCGGCGGCTACGACCTGATCACCCTGGACCGCATGCTGCCCGAGGTCGACGGCCTGACCATCGTCACCACCCTGCGCAACCTGAAGATCGCCACGCCGATCCTGATGATCAGTGCGCTGTCGGACGTCGACGAGCGTGTGCGCGGCCTGCGCGCCGGCGGTGACGACTACCTGACCAAGCCGTTCGCCTCCGACGAGATGGCCGCCCGGGTCGAGGTGCTGCTGCGCCGCAACAGCGTGCCGATGACCCAGACCCGCCTGCAGGTCGCCGACCTCGAGCTGGACCTGATCAGCCACGAAGCCCGCCGCGGCGAACAGGCGCTGAACCTGCTGCCCACCGAGTACAAGCTGCTCGAGTACCTGATGCGCCACTCCGGCCAGGTGATCACCCGGATGATGATCTTCGAGGAGGTCTGGGGCTACCACTTCGACCCTGGCACCAACCTGATCGACGTGCACATCGGCCGCCTGCGCAAAAAAATCGACTCGCCCGGCCAGAACCCGCTGATTCGCACCGTGCGGGGCTCCGGCTATGCCATTGCCGAACCCGTCTAAGGGCTGGAGCTCCTCCACCAGCCGTCTGCTGGCGCTGTACAGTTTCCTGTTCGTGGCCTGGAGCAGCATCCTCATGGGGGTGCTGTACTTCGAGGTCACCAGCTACCTGAACAAGCTCACCCGCCACTCGATGCTGCAACGCCAGCACCTGTTCGCCCACATGAGCGGCAAACAGCTGGACGACGCGCTGGTGGCAAGCCAGGCCTTCGAGGAACGCAGCTTCGACGCCTACGGCCTGTTCGACGCCCAGCTCAACCCGATCGGCGGGCGCATCCGTGCAATACCCTCGGAGCTGGGTCTTGACGGCAAGGTCCATGAGCTCAAGCGATGCCTGGACGCCGACGACCCCCACCTGCCCCGCGACAGCTGCGATGCCGTGGCGATCAAGGTGCAGGACGGTCGCTGGCTGGTGCTGGTGCGCGACAACGGTTCGCTGTTCGTGGTGACAAGAATCATCCTCGATGCCCTGCTCTGGGGTATCTCGCTAACCTTGATCCCTGGCTTTGCCGGCTGGTACCTGCTGCGGCGCCGGCCGCTCAAGCGCATCCGCGCAATCCAGGCCCAGGCCGAGCTGATCGTCGCCGGTGACCTCACCCACCGCCTGCCCCTGTCGGCCCGGCGCGACGAATTGGACATGCTTGCCGCCATCGTCAACGCCATGCTCGACCGCATCGAGCGGCTGATGCACGAGGTCAAGGGCGTCTGTGACAACATCGCCCACGACCTGCGCACGCCACTGACACGCCTGCGCGCCCAGCTCTACCGCATTCGCCAGCAAAGCAGCAGCGACTCCGCTGAAGGCGCGGCGCTGGACCAGGCGATTGGCGAGACCGACACGCTGATGGCACGCTTTCGCGGCCTGCTGCGCATCAGCGAACTGGAAGACCGCCAGCGCCGCGCCGGCTTCGTCCGGCTCGACCCGCAGGGGTTGCTGGTGGAGCTTCATGACTTCTACCTGCCGCTGGCCGAGGATGGCGGTATTCGCCTGCACCTGGAGCAGCCTGCGCAGTTGGCGGCGCTGCATGGCGACCGGGAGTTGTTGTTCGAAGCCCTGGCCAACCTGGTGGGCAATGCCATCAAGTTCACCCCCGAAGGCGGACGAGTGCGTATCGTCGCCAGCGAGGACGAGGCCGGCGTGCATATTGCAGTCGAGGACAGTGGGCCGGGGATCCCGGCGGATGAGCGCGAGGCGGTGTTGAAGCGCTTCTACCGCAGCGAGGAAGGCCATCGCCACGCGGGGTTCGGGCTGGGGCTGTCGATCGTCGCGGCGATTGTCGACCTGCATGGGTTCGGGCTGGAGGTGGCCAGCAGTGCACTGGGTGGGGCAAAACTGGTGCTGCATTGCCCGTTGGCGGGGCCGGCAAAGTAGCAGCCTGAAAAGCATCGCGGGGCAAGCCCGCTCCCACGTTGACACCCAATTGCAGGTGCGTCGACGTGGGAGCGGGTTTGCCCCGCGACTGGGCCGCACAGCGGCCCCGGTTGCAGTATCAGTCCGCCAGGCGCCAGGTGGTGGTGCCCTTGCTGTCTTCCAGCACCACACCCATGGCGGCCAGCTGGTCGCGGATGCGGTCGGATTCGGCCCAGTTCTTGTCGGTGCGCGCCTGCAGACGCGCCTGGATCAGCGCCTCCACTTCGGCGGCATCGACCTTGCCCTCTGCACCGGCGCGCAGGAAGTCATCGGCTTCCAGTTGCAATACACCCAGCACATCCCCCAGCTCGCGCAGACGACCGGCCAGGCCGGCGGCGGCCTCGGGGTCGCTGTCACGCAGGCGGTTGATCTCGCGCACCAGGTCGAACAGCACCGCGCAGGCCTCAGGCGTGCCGAAGTCGTCGTTCATCGCCATGGTGAAACGCTCGACGAACGCCTCGCCACCCTGGGCAGCCACGCGCGGCAGGCCACGCAGCGCATGGTAGAAACGCTCGAGCGCGCCCTTGGCGTCGCGCAGGCTGTCCTCGGAGTAGTTGATCGCGCTGCGATAGTGGCTGGCCACCAGCAGGTAACGCACCACTTCCGGGTGGTACTTGTCGAGCACGTCGCGGATGGTGAAGAAGTTGTTCAAGGACTTGGACATCTTCTCGCCATTGATGCGGATCATGCCGCAGTGCATCCAGGCGTTGGCGTATTGCTTGCCGGTGGCCGCCTCGCTCTGGGCGATCTCGTTCTCGTGGTGCGGGAACTCCAGGTCGCTGCCGCCACCGTGGATGTCGAAGCTCTCGCCCAGGCAGCAGGTGGACATCACCGAGCACTCGATGTGCCAGCCCGGACGGCCCGGGCCCCACGGTGAATCCCAGTACGGCTCGCCGGGCTTGACGCCCTTCCACAGCACGAAGTCCAGCGGGTCCTGCTTGGCCTCGTCGACTTCGATGCGCGCGCCGATGCGCAGGTCTTCGATCTTCTTGCGTGACAGTTTGCCGTAGCCGACGAACTTGCCGACCCGGTAGTACACGTCGCCATTGCCCGGCGCGTAGGCGTAACCCTTGTCGATCAGGGTCTGGATCATCGCGTGCATGCCGGGGATATGGTCGGTGGCACGCGGCTCCAGGTCCGGCTTGAGGATGCTCAGGCGGCGCTCGTCCTCGTGCATCGCGTCGATCATTCGGGCGGTCAGCGCGTCGAACGACTCACCGTTCTCGTTGGCCCGGTTGATGATCTTGTCGTCGATGTCGGTGATGTTGCGCACATAGGTCAGTTCATAGCCGCTCTTGCGCAGCCAGCGGGTGACCAGGTCGAAGGCCACCATGCTGCGGCCGTGGCCCAGGTGGCAATAGTCATACACGGTCATGCCGCACACGTACATGCGCACCTTGTTGCCGTCCAGCGGCTTGAAAACTTCCTTGGTCTTGCTCAGCGTGTTGTAGATGGTAAGCACGAAGGTTCCTCAGCTGCCCCACGAGTCGCGCAGGGTCACGGTGCGGTTGAACACCGGGCGACCCGGCTGGGAGTCTTTCAGGTCGGCGCAGAAGTAGCCTTCGCGCTCGAACTGGAAGCGGTCTTCCGGTTGGGCCTGGCCCAGGGAAGGTTCCGCGCGACAACCGCTGAGCACCTGCAGCGAATCGGGATTGATGTTGTCGAGGAACGTGCCGCCGTCTTCGGTCTTCTCTGGGTTGGCCGAGCGGAACAGACGGTCGTACAGACGCACTTCGCACTCGATGCTGCCTTCAGCCGGCACCCAGTGGATCACGCCCTTGACCTTGCGGCCTTCGGGGTTCTTGCCCAGGGTGTCCGGGTCGTACGAGCAGCGCAGCTCGACGATGTTGCCTTCGGCGTCCTTGATAGCCTCGTCGGCGCGGATCACGTAGCTGCCGCGCAGGCGCACTTCACCGGCCGGCTCCAGGCGTTTGTAGCCCTTGGGCGGCTCTTCCATGAAGTCGTCGCGGTCGATGTACAGCTCGCGGGCGAACGGCAGCACGCGCACGCCCATGTCTTCCTTCGGATGGCGCGGCAGTTCGAGCTGCTCGACCTGGCCCTCGGGGTAGTTGGTGATGACCACCTTCAGCGGGCGCAGCACGCACATGGCGCGCGGCGCGGTGCGGTCGAGGTCGTCACGGATGCTGAACTCGAGCATCGCCATGTCGACCACGCCGTCGGAACGGTTGGTGCCGATCATCTCGCAGAAGTTGCGGATCGAGGCCGGGGTGTAGCCGCGGCGGCGGTAGCCCGACAGGGTCGACATGCGCGGATCGTCCCAGGCCTCGACGTGGCCTTCGTCCACCAGTTGCTTGAGCTTGCGCTTGGAGGTGATGGTGTAGTTCAGGTTCAGGCGGCTGAACTCGTACTGGCGCGGGTGCGCCGGCACCGGCAGCTTGTCGAGGAACCAGTCGTACAGTGGACGGTGGCTTTCGAACTCCAGGGTGCAGATCGAGTGGGTGATGCCTTCGATGGCGTCCGACTGGCCGTGGGTGAAGTCGTAGTTCGGGTAGATGCACCACTTGTCACCGGTCTGGTGGTGGTGGGCATGGCGGATGCGGTACAGGATCGGGTCGCGCAGGTTCATGTTCGGCGAGGCCATGTCGATCTTGGCACGCAGCACGCGCTCGCCGTCCTTGAACTCGCCGGCCTTCATGCGGGCGAACAGGTCGAGGTTCTCCTCGACGCTGCGCTCGCGGAACGGGCTGTTCTTGCCTGGCTCGGTCAGGCTGCCGCGGTATTCCTTGGCCTGCTCGGGGGTCAGGTCGCAGACGTAGGCGTTGCCCGACTTGATCAGCTCCACGGCCCAGGCGTGCAACTGGTCGAAGTAGTCGGATGCATAGCGCACCGGGCCTGCCCACTCGAAGCCCAGCCACTTGACGTCACGCTGGATGGAGTCGATGTACTCCTGGTCTTCCTTGGCCGGGTTGGTGTCGTCGAAACGCAGGTGGCAGGCGCCGCCGAATTCCTTGGCCAGGCCGAAGTTGACGCAGATCGACTTGGCGTGGCCGATGTGCAGGTAGCCGTTGGGCTCCGGCGGGAAACGGGTGACGATGCTCTGGTGCTTGCCCGCGTCCAGGTCGGCCTGGACGATCGGCCGCAGGAAGTTCACAGGGACGGCGGGGGCGCCTTTGGCAGGGGCGTTTGGCGCGTTGTCGGCAGTGGGCTTGCTCATAGTGTCCTTGAATGCAGGTAGCCGGCCGGGTAGGCCGATTGAATCAAAGGGCCTATCATAGCCGAAGCAGTCAAGCTGCTGACAGCCGGAGCACCGACAAAGTGGCGCGTTTTGTCGCCGCAGCGGTCTACAATCCGGCACAATGGCGCCCCAGTGGCGTGTGCCGAGGCTGCCTGATCCTGCGTCAGGTTGTCCGAGCGCAGCGCGCACCCTATTTCCCGAATGCCTTGAAAGAGCGAATTTCAGCATGTCCAAAGTCAAACTGAGCACCAACCACGGCGATATCGTCATCGAACTGAACGCTGAAAAAGCCCCGATCACCGTGGCCAACTTCCTCGAATATGTGAAGGCCGGGCACTACAGCAACGTCGTGTTCCACCGTGTGATAAAGGGCTTCATGATCCAGGGTGGCGGCTTCGAACCGGGCATGAGCGAGAAGAAAGACAAGCGTGCCAGCATTCAGAACGAGGCCGACAACGGCCTGAAGAATGACAAGTACACCATCGCCATGGCCCGTACCATGGAGCCGCACTCGGCTTCCGCGCAGTTCTTCATCAACGCCTCGAACAACGATTTCCTCAATCACAGCGGCAAGAATGTCCAGGGCTGGGGCTACGCTGTCTTCGGCAAGGTGACCGAAGGCCAGGACGTTGTCGACAAGATCGAAGGCGTCGCCACCGGTTCCAAGGCCGGCCACCAGGACGTGCCGAAGGACGACGTGATCATCGAGAAAGCCGAGATCATTGAGTGATACTGCTGATCTCCGATCTGCACCTGCAAGAAGAACGCCCGGACATTACCCGGGCGTTTCTTGATCTGCTCGACGGCCGCGCCCGCCACGCCAAGGCGCTGTACATCCTCGGCGATTTCTTCGAGGCTTGGATCGGCGACGATGCGATGACGCCCTTCCAGCAGTCGATCTGCCAGGCCCTGCGCCGGCTGAGCGACAGCGGCACGGCGATCTACCTGATGCACGGCAACCGCGACTTCCTTATCGGCCAGGCGTTCTGCGACGCCGCGGGCTGCACCCTGCTGGCCGACCCCAGCGTGGTCGAGCTCGGTGGCGAGGCGGTATTGCTGATGCACGGCGACACCCTGTGCACCCGTGACGTGGCCTACATGAAGCTGCGCCGCTACCTGCGCAACCCGCTGACCCTGTGGATCCTGCGGCACCTGCCGCTGGGCACGCGGCACAAGCTGGCACGCAAGCTGCGCAGCGAAAGCCGCTCGCAGACACGGATGAAGAGCACCGAGATCGTCGATGTCACCCCCGAGGAAGTGCCCAAGGTGATGGCCGCCCACGGCGTGCGCACCCTGGTCCACGGCCACACCCATCGGCCGGCGCTGCACAAGCTGGTGGTCGATGGCCAGCCGGCACGGCGTATCGTGCTGGGCGACTGGGACCGGCGTGGCTGGGCGTTGCAGGTGGATGAACAGGGTTTCCAGCTGGCCCCGTTCGACTTCTCCTGAAACATCGCGGGTCTCCCCCGCGATGTCTTCACCGGCACTATTGGGCGCTGACCACCCGCCCCTTGTCCCGCTCGCTGATCACATACTGCCGATACTGCGGATCAGCCTTGATCTGCGCCTCGGTGAACGGTATCGGCGCCAGTTGCTTGGCCGCGAAAGCTCGCGTCTGGTCAGCGGCATGCGCCGACGCCCGCTCGCTCGACAGCGAGAAAGCCAGCAGCCCTTGGGCCTGAGGGCCGTGCTCGGTAAAACTGACCACTTGCAGATAGCTCGAACCACTGACCACCAGGCGCTTGCCCGGCCCTACCGGCACACTGACCATCGCGTTGTAGACGCCCAACGCCTGCGGCCCGCCGGGCACCGGCGTGCCATCGGCGGCCTGCTGGATCTGCCCCCAACGCTGGTCGGCGGCGATACCGGCCTCCTTCACCTGCGCCAGCGAGTCCAGCGCCGCTTCGTGCAGCAGCTTGCTCACCGCGGCCTGCTCCACCGCCAGGCCACGAGGCGTGTGCAACGGGTCGGCCGGATCGAACGGCACGCGCCAGCTTTGCGGATGCTCGGCCAACGCGCCTGCGATGTTGATGAAATGAACCAGGCCGATGCCGCTATCCTGATCGGCCTTGCCGGTCCACGCCTGCAGACTGGCACACACCGACTGTATGTCCGCCTCCACGCCCTTGCACCATTGCAACAGGTCCGGCATCAGCAGGCTGGCCTGGTACACCTCGTCATCGAACACCATGTGCTGCAGCTCGGCGCTGCCCAGCTTGCCCTTGCCTTGCAGGCGCTGCAGGGCAAAGCGGCTACGCAGGCCCAGGGGCTGGTCGGCACGGCTGACCAAGGGCGAGAAGCCGGTCAACGGCTGGGCCGGGTTGGCCATCCACGCCGAATCGTTGGCGTGCTGTACATAATCGCGCCGCTCCAGGCTCGGCAGCAGGTTGGCCGGGAAGATCCCTGGCTGGGCCGCCTGCGCATCCACCTTCCATTGACAGGCACTGCGCGAGCCGTCGAGCACCACCAGCGGGCCCGATGCGCCCGGGTTGCTGCACTGTTCCAGCATCCCCTGGTCGACATAGGGCACCACCGACTGATTGAGGTACAAGGCCTGGCCAGCAGCGTCCACTGCCAAGGTGTTGACCCAGGGGATGCCCTGCAGCTCGCCCACCGACGCCTTCAGCGCCTGCAGGCTGTCGGCACGGTTGATCCGGTACCACTGCTGCAATACCCGGGTGTTGTCGAGGTTGGCGTCACGCAGGCTGTAGGCGGCGTGATTGTCCCAATCCAGACGGCCGGGCCATTGCACCACAGGGCCAAACTTCGACAGGTGAATCGTGCGTTCGACCTGGCTGAGCGTACCGTCCTCACCCTTCACCGTGACCGTTAGCAGCTTGCGCTCCAGCGGCAGCGACTGGCCGTCATACAGGTAGCGGGTGGCGTCCTTGGGGTCCAGTTGCAGGCGGTAGAGGGTGAAGTGCTTGGAGGTGTCGACCGTGTGGGTCCAGGCCAGGTGCCGGTTGAAACCGATATTGACCACCGGCAGGCCCGGCAAGGCCGCGCCCATCACATCCAGTTGCCCGGGGATGGTCAACTGCATCTGGTAGAAACGCAGCCCACCGACCCACGGGAAGTGCGGGTTGGCCAGCAGCAACCCACGGCCATTGGCCGAACGTTCGGCGCCCACGGCCACGGCATTGCTGCCACGCTCGGCGGCGAACTGCGCCTGTCGCGCCAAGGCCACGCTGTAGTCGACCGCCGGGCGCTGCGCCGCCAGCTTGGGTGGCGTCGCGGCGACCACGGCCTCGACGAATTGCCCCACACCGCCCTCGGCCAGCAAGCGCCGGGTCAGCTTGACCAGATCGCGACTGGTGATCGGTCGTAGCCACTCCCCTGCCCCGCACTCGGCCGGCAGCCCCTCGGCCCGTCGTTCACCCAGGGCACGGTTGTAGCCGTTGGCATAACCATCAAGCAGGTCGCGCACCGCCACCGGCTGCGCCTTGAGGAAACTGTCTACCGCCGCAGGCTCGTTGAGCCAGGTAAAGAACAGGTCGCTGGAGAGATTGTCACGCTGCTCGACCGTCTTGCCGTCGGCACCGAAATAGCGGGAGCGCTCGCCATTGACGGTCAGTACTTCGCCAGCCAGCAGGCACAGGTTGTCCTGGGCATAGGCGTAGCCGATGCCGTAGCCCAGGCCGCGCTCGTCCTTGGCCAGGATGTGCGGCACGCCGAAACTGGTGCGACGGATCTGCGCGGAGGCTTCGCCATCGACCTCGCGCGCCTGCAGGGTCAGGCTGGAAGCGACCAGGGCGGCGGCAAGGCCCAGGCGAAACAGGGGAAGAGGGATCACAGGCACTCCTCGTGCTTATCGGGGTCATCCCGAACAGACGAATGGCCAGATGAAAATTTTACGTTCGACGCAGTGCTGCAACGTTCTCAACAGAACGTGTCAGATTTTTTTCACCGAGGGTTGCAGTTTTGTCGAGCTCAAACGTCTTTAGATGTGAGGCACCCATGATTTCGGGACAGTCCACGAAAAGGAGCATTCACATGTACAACCCGCAACAATCGCTAGCGGCGCAGCCTGCACCCAGCCAGGCCGCCGCCTCCCAGGAGGAACGCGTGGGCAACGAACAGATCCGCGAGCTGCTGCGCGCCTACGGCCTGCGCACCAGCCTGATCCGCCTGAAGGTCATCGACGCCCTGCACACCGCCGGCCGCAATGGCCGCAGCATTGGTGTGCGTGGCGTGCATGCGCAACTCGAGCAGCTGGATATCCCGCTGTCGTTCCTGAGCGTGCGCGAGGTGCTCAAGCGCCTGTGCAGCGAAGGCGTGATCAACCTGGGCAGCGACAAATGCTACAGCCTGAACCCTCAGGCCCGGGCCGTGCTCGAGCAACCCGCCTCGCGCTGAGCGCATGGCCGGCAAGGATATGCCGGCCCGCCTGCTTCAGGGTTTCACCTTGCGCCGCAGGATCCCGTTGATCACCACCACGACCACCGCAATGGCGATGGCGACGTACTGGAATGTCTGCTCGCTGATAGTGCCCTGCTTCTGCAGGTAACTTAGGCCAAGCATGATTCCCAGGACCACCAGGATGATCAGGATCGAATATTTCAGGCGCTGCACGTGTGTCATCGGAGGTTCCTTGCGACATCGGGGACATGAGGCTCCAGCGGAGCCGACGCCATGATACCTCGGCCGCTTTCCCCTCGCTGCAGTTCCTGCCGGCTCCCAACGCAGCAATCCCCTCTTTCCTGCCCCTGCCCCACGGTAGCGTCGAGATGCGCCCGTAAGTGCATGTCTAGGTAAGCTACCCACTAAGCCATCATGGAACCCTTTCTCTAGATGGTTTGGGGCCTGTAGCGCAAGGGTGAAGGCATTTCCTACTTCAAGGAGCCCAATTGCCCGCAAACAACAGACAAGGACGACTACAAACCCCGGTCCGCTTCGCGCCTAGCGACCCTTTCCGTCGCTGTTCGAAAATCTGGCCACGCCACGCGGACCTCCCCGTGGCAACCCACGCCGCAGCCCATCGGGACCTCGGCGCCGGCCAAACCCAATGACGGAAGGAACCATTTCGTGGAAATGCCAGACCTGAGCAACATCGACCTCACCCAACTGCCTCAGTCGCTGCAGGCACTGATCGAATGCATCGGTTTGGACAACGCCTACCGGCTGACCCATGCCTTTGGCGGACGCCCCAAGTACATCCCCAAGCATCGCCAACGCACCAAACTGGCCGATGTGTTGCCGTCCGAAGCGCTCGATGCGCTGATCCAGCGCTTCGCCGGCCTTGCCCTGGAGATCCCCAAGTCCGACCACTTCCAGCGCCAGCTGCGCAACCAGCAGATCCAGCGGGAGAGCGCCAGCGGGCTGTCACGCAGCCTGCTCGCCGACAAGTATGGGTTGAGCCTGCGACAGATCGGCAACATCCGTCGACAGGCGTAGCCACGGCAACCTCGAACTACTTTTCGCCGTCCTCGAGCGGTGTGCTCCACAGCACCAGCTCGAGCGCCGCGGCAATCTGGATACGGTGGTCGGCAAAGGGAATGGGCAGCATGTCCTGGGCGCGCTCCAGGCGCCGGAGCAAGGTATTGCGATGCGTACCCAATACTTCGGCGGTCTGGATCAGAAATCGCGCTTGTAGAAGATATCCAGCGAGCTGGCCAGGCCGCTGGCGGCTTCCAGGTAGACCTTCTTGCTGAGCTTGTAGCGCAAGGCAATGGTATTGGCCGGCTCGAACACGCCCACGCCATAGCGCAGGCTCAGGCGCTCGGTGAGGTTGCCGCTGGCCACCACGCTGGTCTTGTTGCCCGTGCCCTGGGTGTCGAGCTGGAAGTCGTCGATGCCCAGGTTCGAGGCCAGGCCGCCAGTCAGACCGGCGCTGCCCATCAACCCCAGCCCCAGCGCCGCCTCGGCGAGCATGTTGCTGTCTTCGCCGGAGCTGTTCAGCGGGCGACCCAATACCAGGTAGGACAACGCCTGCTCCTGGCTCATCGCCGGCTCCGAGAACACCTTGGTGGTCGGCTGCTCGGCGCTGCCGCTCAGGCGGATGCCGGCGATCACGTCGTCGACCTGGCGGATCGCCTCGATGTCCAGGTACGGCTGGTCGATGGGGCCGGCGAACAGCAGCCGCGCGCGGCGAATGGTCAGCTTCTGCCCGTAGGCGCGGTAGCGTCCATCGGCCAGGCTGAGCTCGCCCCGGGTATCGAGGTTGTCGCCGATATGCACGTGCCCCAGCAGGTTGGCGGTCAGGCCGAAGCCCTTGAACGACAGTTTTTCGCTGCCGACATCGACATCGATGTCCATCGCCACCGCCATCGCCGGCTTGCCCTGCTCGGTCTGGTGGCCGACGATCACCGTGTCGTCCGAGACCTTGACCGTCGACGGCGGCAGCTCGCGCACGGTGATCTTGCCCTTGGGCACCTGCACCTTGCCGGTCACCGCAAGCTTGTCGTCCACCAGGCGAATACTCAGGTCGGGCGCCACTTCCAGCGCCGCGTAGGGCTCGACGCTGACAGGCAGTTGCTGGCCTTGCAGGCGTAGGTCCATGCCCAGCGCCTGGCCCCAAGTCATATGCCCGGTCAGTTGCCCACGCCCTGCCGCGCCACTGCGCCAGTTGCCGTTCAATTGCACCTGTTCACCGGCGATCAGCGCCTGCAGCGACAGGTCCTCCAGGCTCACCGGCAACTCCGCGCCGCTGACCTCGCCACCACTCAAGGCCAGGCTACCATTGACCTGGGGCGCAATCAGGCTGCCGGACAGACGCCCGCTGCCGTTGAGCTGGCCGGCCAGGCGCTCGACCATCGGCAGGAACGGCCGAATGACGGACAGCTCAAGCCCGGCCAGGCGGAAATCACCGGACAACGGCTTGTTGCGGCCCAGGGGATCAAGGCGGGTGCTCACATTCAACTCGCCCAGGCGCTCGCCTCGGAAGTCCAGGCGGGTGTCGACCCGGCGTGGCGCCAGGGTGCTGTCCAGGCGCAGCACCTGATAGGGGAAGTCGACCCAGCGGTCCTTGTCGCGTACCCGCAGGGTGCCGCCGCCGGCATCGACGCGGATACTGCCCTTGGGCCCGCTGGCCGGGATGTCGAGGTTGATGTCGGCGTTGAGCAGGCCCTGCCAGGCGAAGTCCTTGGGCAGCCACTGCGCCAGGCTGTCCAGCGGGAACTGCTTGAGGTGGTAGCGCAGGCGCGGCTCCGGCGCCAGGCGCTGGTCCTCGCCGCACAGGCTGGCCTGGCCGGAACGCCAGCAATGGGCGCCGAAATCGAGCTGACCGCTGGCCAGGCGCTGCAGGCGCGCCGGGGCCTGCAACTGCCAGTCCTGGCCGCCGGCCTGGATGCGCCCGCTGGCCAGGCGACCACGCCAGTTACCCTTGGCCAAGGCGCCATCCAGCGCCAGGTCGAGCTTGAGTTGCGGGCCGTCGAGGGCCAGGGTGGCAGCCTGCTGGCGAAGATCGCCCTTGCCTTGCACATCAAGGCTGCCCAGGGCGGTATCACCCACACGGATACCACCGGCCTTGAGCGTCAGTTGGCCGCGCTGGGCATTGTCCAGCCGGGCATCCAGGTCCAGCCGCTGCACGCGGTTGTCGGCCTGGCCCAGCTGCTGCCCCTGCAGGGTCAGGGTGCCTTGCGGCGCGGCCAGGGTGCCGGCCAGGTCCAGACGGCCCTTGGCCTGCCCTTGCAGCTGTGGCCAGAGCTGGCCCAGGCGCGGCAGGTCGAGGTCGATTCGCCCGACCAGGCGCTGCTGCACGCTGGCGCTGCCATTGATGCGGTTGTCGCCCAGCTGCACCGCCAGGCTGCCCAAGGTCCAACGCTCGCCCGCGCCTTCGGCGTCGACCTTGACCAGCGCCGGCTGGCCGCGCAGGCGCCCTTTGAGGTCCAACTGAGCCTTGAGCGTCAGTTGCTCGTGCTTCAATTCGCCCTGGCTGCGCAGCGGGCCGGCCAGGGTGCCGGGCAGCTCCGCCAGCCAGTAGGCCGGGTCCAGGGCCGACAGTTGCAGGTCGACATCCCAGGCCAGGGTGTCGGCGAAACGCACGCCGACACTGCCGGCGGCCTTGCCCTGCCCGGCGTTGAGCACCAGCTGTGGCAGGCGTACCTGGCCCAAGTCGCCGTCGAACGGGCTGGCCAGGCTGAAGGCGCCGGCCGGGCCATCCAGGTCGCCGTTGAACACCCCCTTGTAGCTGCCGTCGCGGTACTGCACCTGGGCGTTGAAGCGCTTGAGCGTGACCTGGGGCGCCGTCTCCAGCGGGTACAGGCGCAACCAGGGGAAGTCCAGCCAGTCGAGGCTGGCATCGGCGCTCAGGCCCTGCTGCCAGTCGGCGCTGGCCTGCAGCTTGAGGCGCTGCTGGTCACTGGCGTTCAGGTCCAAGGCGTCGAGCCGGGCACCCTTGGCATCGACCTTGCCGGCCAGCACCAGGCCGATGGGCCCTTGCTCGGCGGGCAGCGTGGCCGAGCCGGACAGTTGATACCCCTTGAGCAAGTCACCCTGGGCATCGAGCCGCAGCTGGTCGAGTTGCAGGGTGTCGGGCAGCTCGGCGGCGGGTTTGAAGCTGTCCGCGCGAATGCTCAGGTGGGCCGGCAGGTGCTCGGCCAGGGCCTGCAGCTCACCGCTCAGCCGTGCGTCCAGGTAGCCACTGCTGGTGGCATCGACGGCAAGGGACTTCTGCAACTCGCCCTTGGCGCTCAACGCCAGTTGCCAAGGCTTGCCATCGACCGCGGGCAGTTGCAGCGTACCTTGCAACTGCAGCGGCCAGTCGCCTTGGGGCGTAAGGTTGCCCTGCACGTCCAGGCGCAGGTCGTCGCGGCGCAGTTGCAGGCTGTCCACGCGCAGGCCGCTCGCAGTCCAGTGCGCGGCCAGGCTGAGGTCACCCAGCAGATCGCTGCCATCCAGGCGCAGCTGGCCTACCTTGACCTCGCCCAGCTCGATGGCCAACGGCAGATTCAGCGTCGGCAGTTGCAGCGGGCCGCTATCGGGCTTGTCCTCGCCCGGGGCGAAGGCCATGTCGATACGCTCGGCCTGCAGACGCTCGACGCACAAGGTGGCGCGCAGCAGGCAGGCTGGCGACCAGTCCAGTTGCGGGGCCTGCACCTCGACACGGTCTTCGCCCGCCGTCCAGCGCAGTTGGCTGGCCTGCCAACTGCCGCCGAGGCGTCCGGAAAAATCGCTGATTTGCAGCCCCGGCACCAGGCCCAGCACCCAGCGGCTGCCGCCCTGGGTACCCAGCACCAGGCCCAGCGCCAGGACGATCAGCAACAGCAGGCCCAGCAGTGCCAGCAAGATGGGTTTGACTACACGCGTCACAGCTCAGGCCCCATGGAGAAGTGCAAACGAAAACCACCGTCGTCATCCAGGGCGCGGGCCAGGTCCAGGCGCAGCGGCCCCACCGGCGACACCCAGCGCACGCCGATGCCGACGCCGGTCTTGAGGCTGGGCAGTTCCAGCGAATTGAACGAATTGCCCTGGTCGATGAAGGTCGCCAGGCGCCATTTCTCGGCAATCGAGTACTGGTACTCGGCGCTGCCAGCCACCAGGTAACGGCCACCGATGCGGTCGCCCTGGTTGTTCTTCGGTGACAGCGACTGGTAGTCGTAGCCGCGCACGCTCTGGTCGCCACCGGCGAAGAAGCGCAGTGACGGCGGGATGTTCTGCTGGTAGCCATTGGTGGCACTGCCGCCGAACTGCACGCGGCCAAGGAAGCGATGGTTCTGGCCCAGGGTGGTCAGGCCCTTGAGCAGCACGTTGCCGTGGATCAGGTTGGTGTCCGAACCCAGGCCTTCCTTGGCCGCTTGCAGGTCGAACTGCAGGCGGTAGCCATTGTGCGGGTCGATACGGTTGTCGCTGCGCAGGTAGGAAAAACTGACACCCGGCATCAGCAGGTTGCTCAGCCCCGAGTCGTCGCCCAGGCGATACTCCTCGCGCTGGTACTTGAGCGAAATCACCCGCTGCCAGCCGCTGGGCAGCTTGCTGTGCCACTCCGGGCCGACGGTGAGCAGCTTGCTCAAGGTATCGGTGCCGGAAATCTCCTCGTTCTGGTAGCCGCCGGCGAAGCGCAGCTTGTCGGTGAGCGGCGGGTCCAGCGGAACGTCGTACCACAAGCCGACGTTCTGCCGGGGCGCCGACAGCTCGGTTTCCCAGCCGTAGCTGTGCCCTTGCGGGTTGACCCAGTGGCGGGTCCAGTTGGCCTTGCCGCGCGGGCCGACGTCGGTTGAGAAACCCAGGCCCAGGCCGAGGGTGCGTGGCTTGCGGGTGTCGAGGTGGACGTCCACCGGGATGTCCTCGCCGACTGCGGCGGTGGGCGCGGCGTCCACGCGCACGCTGTCGAAGTAGCCGCTGGACTGCAGGTCGTTGTTGAGTTCGGCGATCAGTTCCGAGTCGTACGGGGTGCCGGGCTTGAACCCCACCATGCGCTGCAGCAGGTCGTTGTCCAGCGGCGCATCGCCACCGAAGCTCACCGCGCCAAGGCGGTAGCGCGGGCCGCTCTGGTAGACCAGTTCGATGTCGGCCACACCGGCCTGCGGATCGACCGCCAGGCGCTGGCGCTCGAAGCGCCCGGCGAAGAAGCCGTAGCGCGAGGCCTGGTTCTGGATCAGCCGCTTGGCGTCCTCGTAGGTGCCATGGTTGAGCTGCTCGCCCGGACGCAGCGCCTTGCTGTCGGGAATACGGAACACCCTGAGCTCGCTGGCCGGCCCTTCGATACGCACGGTCACGTTGCGCAGGCGAATCGGTTCGCCGGGCTCGACCTGGATGATCAGTTGCGGTGGCTTGTCTTTTTCGGCCGGCGCCTTGACCTCGGTCTCGACCCGCGCCTGGTAATAGCCCAGGGCCTGGGCCGCCTTGCGCGCCTGCTCCTCGGCGCCCCGGCTGAAGCGCAGCAAGGCCTCTTCGTCGCGATCACCCAGGCTGCCGATATACCCTTCGATATTGGACTTGAGCGCCTTGTTGGCGGGTTTGACCCGCACCAGCAATTCGCTCTGCGCCCATGCCATGGAGCTGGCGGCCAGCAACAGCAGGCCCCAGCCAAGTCTTCCTGAATACGTCATGCGCGGCATGCTACCAGAGCGCAACGGCCAAGGGGCTTTCAGAAAACGCCTGTCACAGGTTCGCTACCCTCGACGAGCGCGGGTTGGGATGGAAGAACACCCGCTCACGGATCGGCCCCACGGCGATCTCGCCGATCTCTTCATAACCCTGGCGCTGGTAGAACGCCAGGTAGTGCGCATTGCCGGTGTCCAGCACCACGCCCTCGGTACCGGCATCCTCGGCGCACCAGTCATGCACGGCCTGCAGCAGTTGCTCGCCGTAGTGCTGGCCCTGGAACTGCGGATGCACGCCCAACAGCGGCAGCACATGCACTTTGTCCCCCGGCAGGCACCCGGCCAGCGCGGCCTGGTAATCCAGGTAGCGGCGGGTGCAGCGCAGGCCGGTGCCGAGGATCATGCGCAGGCGCCAGGCCCAACTGTCGGCCACGCCGAGCCGGCGTTGCGGCGGCACGATCAGCGCCAGGCCGATCAGGCGATCCTCCAGCAACAGGCCGATCGCCGGCAATTGCAGATAAAAGTGCTGGCGCACCCACTCGCGCACCATCACCCGCAGGCGGCGCTCGTACCCGGGGCGCTGGGCCTCGAACAGCCAGGCGAAGGTCGGTTCGTGGCGGTAGGCATGGTAGAGCAGCGAACGCGCCTCGCGGGCGTAGCCGGCGTCGAGCAGGCAGATCCGGGCCGGGGCGGCGATGTCGTCGGGCATTGCGGGCAGTCCTCCTGGAATGGGCGTACAGGGCCTTGGAGCCAGATTCCGGCGCTGGGTTCACCTCCTCCAGCACGTTAGCAGCGCCCGCAGCGCGGCGCCATGCTGGCCGTGGCCGGCGATGTCGGCTAGCATCCGTGGCTTTTACCAGGATCGTCTTTCCATGAAGATCGTCTCGTTCAACATCAACGGCCTGCGCGCCCGCCCGCACCAGCTGGCGGCGCTGATCGACAAACACCAGCCGGACGTGATCGGCCTGCAGGAAACCAAGGTCAGCGACGATCAGTTCCCGTTGGCCGACGTCGAGGCACTCGGCTACCACGTGCACTACCACGGCCAGAAGGGCCACTATGGCGTCGCCCTGCTCTCGCGGGAAAAACCGCTGTCACTGTCCAAGGGCTTCGCCAGTGACGAGGAGGACGCCCAGCGCCGCTTCATCTGGGGCACCTTCGCCGATGCCGACGGCACGCCGATCACCATCATGAACGGCTACTTCCCCCAAGGTGAAAGCCGCGACCACCCCACCAAGTTCCCGGCCAAGCAGCGCTTCTACAGCGACCTGCAGGCCCTGCTCGAGGGGCAGTTCAAGAACGACCAGCCTGTTGTGGTAATGGGCGACCTGAACATCTCGCCCCAGGACTGCGACATCGGTATCGGCCCGGACAACGCCAAGCGCTGGCTGAAGACCGGCAAGTGCAGCTTCCTGCCCGAAGAGCGCGAGTGGATGGAGCGTCTCAAGGGCTGGGGCCTGGTCGACAGCTTCCGCCACCTGTACCCGGACGTGGCCGACCGCTTCAGCTGGTTCGACTACCGCAGCCGCGGTTTCGAGGACGAGCCCAAGCGCGGCCTGCGCATCGACCTGATCATGGCCTCCCATGGGCTGCTGCCGCGGGTCAGGGCCGCCGGGGTCGACTATGAGCTGCGGGGGATGGAAAAGCCTTCGGACCATGCGCCGATCTGGCTTGAGTTGGGCTGATTGCGTACGGGCTGCGCGATTACAGGCGCAGCCCTACCACACCTGGATACAAATCCCCCTTAAACATCGCCTCGTTCAGTTCGTCCAACAGCACGAACTCCCGCTGTCTGCCCAGCAACCCTGAACAAGGCTTCCCCATGACCGCACCCCTGAACCGCCTCACCCTGGCCGCCCTGCTGGTCGCCTGCAGCCTGCCGGCCCTGGCCGCGGCGCCCGCGCACAAACCCGGCAGCGTGTTCCGCGACTGCGCCAAGACCTGCCCGGAAATGGTGGTGCTGCCCGCCGGCAGCTTCATGATGGGCACCCCGGATGACGAAAAGGGCCGCCAGGACGACGAAGGCCCGCTGCACCAGGTAACGTTCAAGAAGGCCTTTGCCGTCAGCCAGTACCAGATCACCAACGGGGAGTGGAAGGCCTACCTCAAGGCCACCGGTTACAAGGTCCCCAACGGCGATACCCGTCCGGGCCGCGAGTGCATCGCCGGCGTGCCGCGCTACCAGCAGGGCGACCGCCAGCCCGCCGTGTGCCTGAACTTCCACGAAGCCGAGGCCTATGCCAGCTGGCTGTCGAAGAAGACCGGCAAGGTCTACAAGGTGCTCAGCGAGTCCCAGCGCGAGTACGCCGTGCGCGGCGGCAGCACCGGGCCGTTCCCCTTCCCGCTCGATGACAACGACGAACAGAAGTACCAGATCTCCAAGCACGCCAACACCTACGGCCCTACCGACGGCTTCTCCTTCACCTCGCCGGTCGGCAGCTTCCCGCCCAATGCCTTCGGCATCTATGACGGCCACGGCAACGTCTACGAGTGGACCCGCGACTGCTACGTCGACAGCTACGCCAACGCCCCCACCGACGGCAGCTCGCAGACGAAAAGCAGCGAATGCGAGGATCGTCGGGTGATCCGCGGCAACGACTACACCGAGGCGCCGATCTTCTCGCGCTCGGGCAACCGCAACGAGCGCAGCTCCACCCTGCGCGGCGACTGGATCGGTTTCCGCGTCGCCCGCGAGCTGTAGGCCCTGCCCCGCCCCGGCGCCCTCGGCGCCGGGCGACTAAATCCGCGCAAAACCCTCTCGTCTACCAAGATCAGGACCTGCTCCTGCCCGGCGCCAACGAATACTCACGAGATGCCCCCATGACGCTCAAGACACCCAGCCTCGCCCAGGAAACCCTGCGCATACTCAAGCCGTTCTGGATGCTGGTCGCGCTTTCGGCGGCCCTTGGCGTGGTCAGCGGCCTGAGCGTCACCGCCCTGCTGGCCACCATCAACAGTGCGATGAATGCCGCCGGCGGGCCGGACACCCATACCGCCCTGCTGTTCGGCGGCCTGTGCGTGCTGACCCTGGCCTGCTCCACCGGCTCGAACTTGCTGACCAACTACGTGGGCCAGAAGGTGGTGGCGCGGCTGCGCCGCGAATTGTCCGCCAAGGTGCTGGTGGCGCCGATCGCGCAACTGGAGCGCTACCGTGCCCACCGCCTGATCCCGGTGCTGCTAAACGATGTCAGCACCATCAGCGCCTTCGCCCTGTCCGTGGCGCCGATGGTCATCGCCTTCACCGTCACCCTCGGCTGCCTGGCCTACCTGGCGCTGCTGTCCTGGCAGATCCTGCTGATCACCGCCCTGACCGTGGTGATCGGCACCGGCGCGCAGTTCCTCGCCCACCGCTTCGGCATGAAGAACATCCTCACCGCTCGCAACGGCGAGGACGAGCTGCAGAAGCACTACCAGGCTCTCTCCGGCGGCGCCAAAGAGCTGCGCATCCAGCGCAAGCGCCGCCAGCACATGCATGACCAGCTGATCCACGGCGCCACCGAGCGCATCTGCAAGGCCAACATCCGCGCGGCGAACATCTTCGTCAGCGCCGAGACCTTCGGTTCGATGCTGTTCTTCGCCGTCATCGGCGTCGCCATCGCCTTCCAGGCGCTGTGGCCGAGCACCGATCGCACCGTGCTAGGCGGCTTCGTACTGGTGATGCTGTACATGAAGGGGCCGTTGGAGCAATTGATCACCAACCTGCCGAGCATCAGCCGCGCGCAGATCGCCCTGCGCCGCATCGCCGAGCTGTCGGCGCGCTTCTCGTCGCCCGAGCCGCACCTGCTGGTGAGCGATCGTGCCCCGGCCGTGTCCAGCGTCGAGTCCATCGAGCTGCGCCAACTGCGCTACGACTACCCGCAGGTCGAGGGCAGCCAGCCGTTCCACCTGGGGCCGGTGAACCTGAGCATCCGCCAAGGCGATATTGTCTTCATCGTCGGCGAGAACGGCTGCGGCAAAACCACCCTGATCAAGCTGCTGCTGGGCCTGTACAGCCCGCAACAGGGCGAAGTGCGGCTCAATGGCGAAACGGTCACCCCGCAGCGCCTGGACGACTACCGCCAGCTGTTCACCACCATTTTCGCCGACTACTACCTGTTCGACGAGCCGCTGCCCGACCAGGCCGAGCTGCCGCCCGAGGCCGGCAAGTACCTCGAGCGCCTGGATATCGCCCACAAAGTGAGCATCCGCGACGGCAGTTTCACCACCACCGACCTGTCCACCGGCCAGCGCAAGCGCCTGGCGCTGATCAATGCCTGGCTCGACCAGCGCCCGGTGCTGGTGTTCGATGAATGGGCCGCCGACCAGGACCCGGCCTTCCGCCGCGTGTTCTACACCGAGCTGTTGCCGGAACTGAAACAGCAAGGCAAGACCATCATCGTCATCTCCCACGACGACCGTTATTTCGCGGTGGCCGACCAACTGGTGCGCATGCACGGCGGCCAGATCGTCGTCGAGCGCAACCAGGAACCCGCCCTGCCCGCCTGACCCCGCCTCACGGGCGGTGGTCCTCGCCACCGCCCGCACGTTGTAAATTCCCCGCCGCTCCGCTCGTTCCCCTATAGCCGCACGCTGAATCACTCCTGCCTACAGGGAAGTCACAGGTCAGGCCCCTGCCAACCGAAAATATTTTTCCGGTTTTGGCATGCGCATGCGTCCTACTCGCAACGGAATAATTTTCATTTACTTTGCGTACCTTGAGCCAGAGCATAAAAATGCCACTACCAGCCAACACACTGACCCCTTTGAGCAAGGCGCTGATGCTGCGCCGGATGCTGCGCTCCTCGCCGGCCATGGCCACCCTCGGCCTCGCCCTGTCCCTGCCGCTCGCCGCCCAGGTGCAAGCCCAGGAGCAGGATTTCGACATCCCGGCACAATCGCTGAGCAGCGCGCTGCAAGAGCTGGGTCGCCAGGGCAACCTGCAGGTGCTGTTCAGCCCGGAAACCGTACAGGGCCTGCGCAGCAGCCCGGTCAAGGGCCGCTTCTCGCCAACCCAGGCAGCTGGGGAGCTGCTGAAGAACAGCGGGATTCGCTACAGCGTGCAGGACAACACCCTGATCATCAGCGGCGCGGCTGAATCCGGCTCGGCCATGACCCTGGACGCCACCACCATCAATGGCCAGGTGCTGGGTGCCACCACCGAAGGAAGCAACTCCTACACCACCGGCGCGGTGACCATCGGCAAGACCGCGCAATCGCTGCGCGAGACCCCACAGTCGGTCACCGTGGTCACGCGCAAGCTGATGGACGACAAGAACCTGGTCTCGCTGGACCAGGTGATGGCCCAGACCACCGGTATCACCCGCGCCAACCGCGGCTATGGCAACCACCACTTCAGCTCCCGTGGCTTCGACCTCACCGACGAAAGCTACATGGTCGACGGCGTGCCCGGCCAGGCCTACGCCTACACCGGCTGGATGACCCCGGACATGGCGATCTTCGACCGCGTCGAAGTGCTGCGCGGCGCCTCCGGCCTGCTGGTGGGCGCGGGCAACCCGGGCGGCGCGGTGAACCTGGTGCGCAAGCGCCCGACCGCCGACCCGCGTTTTTCCGTCATCACCCGCGCCGGCTCCTGGGACAACTACCGCCTGGACCTGGATGCCAGCGGCCGCCTCAACCCCCAGGGCACCCTGCGCGGACGCATGGTCGCCTCCTATGAGGACCGTGGCTACTTCACCGATGTCACCAAGTCCAAGCGGCCGCTGCTGTACGGTATCGTCGAGGCCGACCTCAACGATGCCACCACCGTCGCTGTCGGACTGCGCCGCCAGACCTCGCGCATCGACGGCTACAGCGTGCTGGGTATCCCCAACAACCCCGACGGCAGCAACCCGCACCTGAAGCGCTCGACCTACCTCGGGCAGGACTGGACCAAGTTGCAGACCAACATGGACGAGGTGTTCGCCGACCTCACCCATCGATTCAACGACAACTGGACCGGCAAGCTGGCGCTGTCTCACTCCGAAGGCGGTTACAACCGCAGCGCCATCGAGTGGGGCGTGAATGACACGCTGGAGTACGGCGCCCCAGGTGGTCCAGTGGTCAAGGACGTCAGCTATCACAAGTTCGATGTCACCTCCAACGCCGTCGACGGCCACTTGGATGGCACCTTCGAAGCGTTTGGCCTGACTCACCAGCTCACCCTGGGTGCCAACTGGTCCAAGCGCAAGATGAACGACAAGGACGCCACGGAGTTCTTGCCCACCCCTATTCCTCTCGATGTGTTTGATCCCAGCCACAGCAATATTCCTGAGCTGGCGCGCCAGGGATGGGACTCCAAGAACGACACCATCGACACCCGCTACGGCACCTACCTGAGCGCCCGCCTGCACGCCACCGAAGACCTGAGCTTCGTCCTCGGTGGTCGCCTGAGCTGGTACAAGAACGAAGCCTGGAACGGTCCGAAGGTGACCACCAGCCGGCAGGACGAGGAATTCACACCCTTCGTCGGTGCGATCTACGACCTGAACGACCAGTGGTCCTGGTACGCCAGCTACGCCGACATCTTCCTGCCGCAGTCCAACTACCGCACCGTCAGCGGCAGCGTGCTCGACCCGTCGATCGGTTCGAACTACGAGACCGGGATCAAGGGCGAGCTGTTCGACAAACGCCTGAACGTGTCCTTCGCAGTCTTCTACATCGAGCAGGAAGACGTGGCCCAACAGGACGCCGCCAACCGTGGCAAGTGCCCGACCGATCCGGCCGGCCGCTGCTGGGTCAACGGCGACGGCATCAACCGCAGCAAGGGCTTCGAAGCCGAGGCCACCGGCGAACTGCTGCCAGGCCTGCAAGTGGCGGCTGGCTACACCTACAACACCACCAGCTCCTCCGAAGGTGGCCCGATCTCGGCGCAGACCCCGAAACACATGGTGCGCGTGAACACCAACTACACCTTCCCGGGCGAGTGGAACCGTCTGAGCGTCGGTGGTGGCGTTTCGGCGCAGAACTCCTACGTCGATGCCTACAACGAGGCGTACAACAGCGGCCGGGCGATCTTCGACGCGCGTGCCGCCTACAAGCTCGACGAGCACTGGACCGTGGGCGTGGACGTCGAGAACCTGTTCGACCGCAAGTACTTCGACTCGATGGGCTACTGGACTCGCGGCACCACCTACGGTACTCCGCGTAGCTACATGTTCACCCTGCGCGGCGACTTCTAACCCCCGCGCGGCAGAGACCGGCGCCCTCTCTCAAGAGGGCGCTGTGTTTTCAGCGGCATCCAACGCCCTGTTGTCTTTCCCCCCGCCCCACCGCACACTCGACTCCGCCAGCCAGGAAGCGGAGTCCGCAGTGCCCACGCCACGCCAATTCAGCAAGAAGACCAGCACCAGCAACATGCTGCGGCTCAAGTCCGGAGACGCCGGCAACCAGCGCCCCTATCGCGTCGACTTCGTCCTGCTCGAACACTTCTCCATGGCCAGCTTCACCGTGGCGATGGACGTGCTGGTCACCGCCAACCTGCTGCGCGCCGACAGCTTCACCTCCACCCCGCTGTCACTGGGCGGTGATCGCGTGCTCAGCGACCTGGGCCTGGAACTGATCGCCAGCCCGCTCGATCCCCGCAGCCTGGAGGACCTCGACCTGTTGGTGGTGTGCGGCGGCCTGCGCACGCCATTGAAGTACCCTGACCTCGACCGCCTGCTGGGCGATTGCGCCAGCCACGGCATGACCCTCGGCGGGCTGTGGAACGGCGCCTGGTTCCTCGGCCGGGCCGGAGTGCTCGACGACTACGGCTGCAGCGTACACCCCGAGCAGCGCGCCAGCCTGGCCGAGATCAGCCCACAGACGCGCATCACCCCGGCCAGCTTCACCCTGGACCGCGATCGCCTGAGCGCCGCCAGCCCCAATGGCGCAATGGAGCTGATGCTCGGCCTGGTACGGCGCCTGTACGGCGATGCCCTGGCCGAAGGCGTGGAAGAGATCCTGTCGTTCTCCGGCGCACGCTATCGCCAGGTCGGACCCGGGGCGAAGAAGTCCATGAGCCTGCACCTGCGCACCATCGTCGAACTGATGGAGAACAACCTCGAGGAAACCCTGAGCCTCGACCAGCTGGCCGCCTACTCCGGGCGCTCGCGGCGGCAGATCGACCGTTTGTTCCAGGCCCAGCTGGGGACCTCGCCCAGGCGCTACTACATGGAACTGCGCATCACCAAGAGCCGGCGGCTATTACAGTATTCGGACCTGTCGGTGATGGAGGTGGCGGTGGCCTGCGGCTTCGTTTCGGTATCGCATTTCAGCAAGTGCTATGCGGCGTACTTCGGCTATCCGCCGTCGCGGGAGCAGCGGCTCGGCGAATGATGCTGCCTGGGCGGGCCATATCGCGGGGCAAGCCCGCGCAGGTTGCTAGACGGCGGTCGTGGGAGCGGGCTTGCCCCGCGATAGGGCCGGAACGGACAACGGATCAGCCCTGCTCATCGAGCAATGCCTGGATCACCCGCTCCTGCCCCGCATAATCGCCTTCGCCAAAGTGTACATGGCGCACCTGCCCCTTGCGGTCGACGAAGTAGTGTGCAGGCCAGAACTGGTTGCCCCAGGCGTTCCAGATCCGGTAGCCGTTATCCACCGCCACCGGATAGGCGATGCCCAGTTGCTGCACCTGCGCCCGAACACTGTCAATGTCATGCTCGTAGTCGTACTCCGGCGTGTGCACCCCGACCACCACCAGCCCCTGCGCGCTGTAGCGCCGCGCCCAGTCGTTGACATGCGGCAGGCTGCGCCGGCAGTTGATGCAGTCGTAGGTCCAGAAATCCACCAGCACCACCTTGCCCTTCAGGGCCGGGCCGTCCAGCGGCGGCGAGTTGAGCCACTGCTCGGCCCCGGCCAGCGAAGGCATGGGGCCATAGCTGTCGCGGGCCAGCAGGTGGCCGGCCAGGCCCAGCCCGAGCAGGGCCAGGGCCACGCCGCCGGCCTTGAGCAGGCGGCGCTTGCCGCGCGCCTCAGTTGTCATGGCAGCCACTGGTGGCGTAGGAGCGGTACTCGACGCTCTGCGGCTTGCCCTGGGAGTCGAGGTAGTCCATGCGGGTGTTGACCACGCCGCAGGTGTCACTGCGGTCATCCTTCACTGACAGCACCTTCTTCACATCCAGCTTGTCGCCGTAGCGGTACTGCATCACGCTGGCCTCGTTGAGCGAGGTGCTGCTGGCCTGGGCGGTGATGGCGCCGAGACCGAGGGCGGCGAACAGGGCGGCGCTGGCGAGGGTCTTGATAGTCATGGTGGTTCTCCTGATGCGAGGTCTTGGCATTGGGGAGGCGTCGCTCCCCGGTAGAGCCATTTCACTCCCGCCAGGTATCCCGCTTGTGTCCGCCCAGGCTGTGAAGTGCTTGCTCCTGTATCCACGGCAGCGCCAGATACACTGCAATACAAAGCGTGGCAGGCAAGCCCGGATTCGCTCGGTACACTGCGCCCAACCCTCACCTACAAGGACACCCCGATGGAGCATGTCGATCACATCCTGGTCGTCGACGACGACCGCGAAATCCGCGAACTGGTCGGCAACTACCTGAAGAAGAACGGCCTGCGCACCAGCATCGTCGCCGATGGCCGGCAGATGCGCGCCTTCCTGGAAAACAACACGGTCGACCTGATCGTCCTCGACATCATGATGCCCGGCGACGACGGTCTGCTGCTGTGCCGCGAACTGCGCGCCGGCAAGCACCGCAACACGCCGGTGCTGATGCTGACCGCGCGCAACGACGAGACCGACCGCATCATCGGCCTGGAAATGGGCGCCGACGACTACCTGACCAAGCCGTTCTCCGCCCGCGAGCTGCTGGCGCGGATCAACGCCGTGCTGCGCCGCACGCGCATGCTGCCGCCTAACCTGACCATCAGCGAAAGCGGTCGCCTGATCGCCTTCGGCCCCTGGCGCCTGGACACCACCGCCCGCCACCTGCTCGACAGCGAAGGCACCCTGGTGGCGCTGTCCGGCGCCGAGTACCGCCTGCTGCGGGTATTCCTCGACCATCCGCAGCGAGTGCTCAGCCGTGAACAGCTGCTCAACCTGACCCAGGGCCGCGAGGCGGACATCTTCGACCGCTCCATCGACCTGCTGGTCAGCCGCCTGCGCCAACGCCTGGGCGACGACGCCCGCGAGCCCACCTGCATCAAGACCGTGCGCAGCGAAGGCTATGTGTTTTCGCTGCCGGTGCAGCTGCTGGAGTCACCGGCATGAAGTGGCCACGCACCCTGGCCTCGCGCCTGGCGCTGATCTTCTTCACAGGATTGGTGCTGGCCTATGGCCTGTCATTCAGCCTGCAGGCGTACGAGCGCTATGTCAGCAGCCGCTCGATGATGCTCAGCAACCTGGAGCTGGACGTGTCGACCTCGGTCGCCATCCTCGACCGCCTGCCCGCCGCCGAGCGCCCCGCCTGGCTGTCGCGCCTGGAACGGCGCACCTACCGCTACCGGCTGGACGAGGGGCTGTCCGGCGAGGCCATGCCCAGCGAGAACCCGCCGATGGCCGCCGACTCGATCGTCAAGGCCATCGGCGACCGCTACCGCCTGACCTTCCAGGAAATCCCCGGCCCCAATGCGCACTTCCAGGCCCACCTGCGCCTGGCCGACGGCGCGCCGCTGACCATCGACGTCACCCCGGCACCGGTACCGGTGGCCACCTGGCTGCCCGTGGTGCTGCTGATTCAGCTGGCGGTGCTGCTGGCCTGCACCTGGCTCGCCGTGCGCCTGGCCATCGGCCCGCTGACCCGGCTGGTCCAGGCCGTGGACGACCTTGACCCGAACAGCCCCGGTCCGTTGCTCGACGAAAGCGGCCCGCGCGAGGTGCGCTACGCCGCCGTGGCCTTCAATGCGCTGCAGGCGCGCATCGCCGCCTACCTCAAGGAGCGCATGCAATTGCTGGCCGCCATCTCCCACGACCTGCAGACGCCAATCACGCGCATGAAGCTGCGGGTCGAGCAGATGGACGACGGGCTGGAGAAGGACAAGCTGTGGCACGACCTCGACGCCATGGAGCACCTGGTGCGCGAGGGCGTGGCCTATGCCCGCAGCATGGACAGCGGCACCGAGGCGCCGTGCCGGGTCAACCTCGACGCCTTCCTCGACAGCCTGGTATTCGACTACCAGGACAGCGGCGCGCAGGTGAATCGCAGCGGCAGCGCCCAGGCCACCCTGGAAACCCGCCCCCACGCCTTGCGCCGGGTGCTGGTGAACCTGGTGGACAATGCGCTGAAGTTCTCCGGTGCCGCGCAGCTGGAAGTCGGCTGCGAGAACGGCGTGACGCTGATCCGCGTGCTCGACGATGGCCCCGGTATCCCCGAGGCGGAACTCGATGACGTGCTCAAGCCGTTCTACCGGGTCGAAAGCTCGCGCAACCGCAGTACCGGCGGCACCGGGCTGGGGCTGGCGATCGCCCAGCAACTGACCCAGGCCATGGGCGGCAGCCTGACCTTGCGCAACCGCGCCGAAGGAGGACTGTGCGCGCAGGTCGAGTTGCGTTGAAGTAAAGGGCAAGCCCGCTGCTCAAGCCTGTGGGCTTGCCCTTTGACGCGGCCAGCAAAGGCGACAACAAAGCAAGATCGTTCAAGCCACCTCCGGCCCCCTCTGGCATGCTTGTCTGCCCTGTCGATTCGTTGCCGCTTCCATGCCCAGCCCACCCCTCGCCCGCCAAGCGTTCCTCCACGGCGCCATCGCCATCCTGCCGCTGTCCGTGGCCGTTGCCCCCTGGGGCCTGCTCGCAGGCAGCATGGCCATCGAAGCCAACCTCAGCGCCTGGCAAGGCCAGGGCCTGTCGGCCATCGTCTTCGCCGGTGCCGCGCAACTGGTGGCCATCGGCATGCTCAAAGGGGGCGCCAACCTGTTCTCGATCCTGCTCACCACCCTGCTGCTGACCTCCCAGCACCTGCTCTACGGGCTGTCGATGCGCCCGGTCCTGTCGGGGCTGCCGACTCGCTGGCGGCTGGGCCTGGGCTTCCTGCTCACCGATGAGTTCTTCGCCCTGACCAGCCACCACGACCAGCAGCAGTTCAACCGCTGGTACGCCCTGGGCGTTGGCCTGACGTTCTATGTGGCGTGGAACCTGTTCACCCTGGCCGGCATTGTCCTCGGCCAGAACATCCCGCACCTGGATCAGTTGGGCCTGGACTTCTCCATCGTCGCCACCTTCGTCGCACTGATCGCGCCGCTGGTGCGCAACCTGCCGACCGTGGTGTGCGTGGCGGTGTCGCTGTTCTGCTCGGTGCTGTTCAGTTACTGGCACTGGGAGACCGCCCTGGTCGCCGCCGGCCTGCTGGGCATGACCGCCGGTTTCGTCTGCCAGAAGTTCTCCGGAGGCCGCCCATGATCTGGCTGCTGATCTTCGCCATGGGCGCGGTGGTGTTCCTCAACCGCTACGCCTTCCTCGAGCCGCGCCTACCCCTGCGCCTGAGCTCCAACGCGCGGCAGTTCCTCGGTTTTGCCGTGCCCGGCATGCTCACCGCGATCTGCGGGCCGATCATCTTCCTGCCCGGGCACCAGCTCGACCTGAGCCCGCTGAACCCCTATCTGCTCGGTTCACTGGTGGCCATCGCCCTGGTGCTGTTGACCCGCAGCGTATTGCTGAGCATGCTGGCGAGCATGCTGATCTTCTTCCTCCTGCGCAGCTGGCTGGCATGACCACGCCCCTGCGCGAACAGGCCCACCTGTGGCAGGCGCCCGCCCTGGGCGATGTCGAGATGCTGCACGCCCGCTATATCCAGCAGCGCTTCGCCCCGCACGTGCACGAAGGCTATGTGTTCACCGTGATCGAGTCCGGCGCCCAGCGCTTCTGGCACCGAGGCAGCGAGCACCTGGCGCCGGTGGGCAGCATGGTGCTGATCAACCCCGACGAGCTGCATACCGGCGCCACCGCCCACGAGGCTGGCTGGCGCTACCGCGGGTTCTACCCCGAGCATGAACGGGTCACCGGCGTGCTCGACGAACTGGAACTGGGCCGCCATGGCCTGCCCCGGTTCAAGGACAGCGTGATCCAGGACCCGGCCCTGGCCGCCACGTTCAGCCACCTGCACCGGCTTTCGGAGTCCTGCGCCAGCGCCCTTGAGCAACAGACAGCCTGGCGCCAGGCCGTGCTGGCCCTGGTGCAGCGCCATGGCCATTGCGCCGAACCCGTCTCCCCCGGCAGCGAGCCGCTGGCCGTGGCCCGCGCCCGCGAGCTGCTGGAGAGCCAGCTGGCCGATCCGCCGTCGCTGGAGGCCTTGGCGGCCGCGGTAAACCTTTCGCCGTTCCACTTCGCCCGGGTATTCCGCCAGGCCACCGGCCTGCCGCCCCATGCCTGGCTCAAGCAGCGCCGCCTGGCACGCGCCCGGGAACTGCTCAAACGCGGCCAAGCCGTCCTCGAAGTCGCCTTTACCCTGGGTTTTGCCGACCAGAGCCATCTGAGCCGGCAGTTCAAGCAGGCCTATGGCGTGCCGCCGGGCGCCTATCGCCAGGCCTGTCTCAATCTGGCGTAGCGGCACGACTCCAGGCGCCCGGCGTCAGCCCGGTCATGCCGCGGAAAAACGCGATGAAGGCGCTGTCGCTGGAGAAGCCCAGCTCATCGGCGATCTCCCCCAGCGGCACGTTCAGCGCCAGGCGCTCGACCGCCCGCAGCAACCGCCACTGCTGGCGCCATTGCTGGTAACTCATCCCGGTGTCGCGACGCAGCAGGCGGCCAATGGTCTTTTCACTGGCCCCGGCTTGCCGCGCCAACTCGCCCAGCGCTGGCGGCAAGCGATCGAGGCCGTCCACCAGGCGCGCCAGGCGTCGGTCGCGCGGCAGCGGCAGCAGCATTGGCTGGCGCTGCGCGCTCTGCAGTTCGGCACGACACAAGCCCAGCAAATGATGATTGGCCCCATGCCGCCAGTCGCTGTCGAAGGGCGCCAGGGCAATCCGCTCGAGCAGTTCGCGCAGCAATGGATTGACGTCGAGGATGGTCACCTGCTCCGGTAGCCCCTGCGCCGCCGTCGCATCCAGGTACACCGAGCGGTAATCCACCGTCTCGCGCATCCGTGCGCGGTGCGCCAGCCCGCCCGGTATCCACGCCGCGCGGCTCGGCGGCAACAGGCACAGCAGCCCCGGCGAGTCGATGCGCACGCAGCCCTGGCGAGTGAACAGCACCTGGCCTCGGACATGCCAGTGGTTGCCGGAATCATGGTCGCCCAGGGCCGAGCAGATGCCGATCACCGGTGCGCAGTGGGCGTCCGGGTCAAAAGCGCTATCGGGTGCGAGCCATGCCATTGCAGCTTGTCCTGTTTCATTGATTTTATGGCCTGATCACGATAATGGATCACGGCTTGCCAACCCTACCATGGGCCTCCGATAAACTGCAGAGGACAAGCCCATGCAAAATCGTTGGTGGCTGGCTTTCACCACTGCCATGCTCATGTTCCCGCAAATAGCCGAAACCCTTTACAGCCCGGCACTCGTATCGCTGGCCGAAGGCTTCGCGGTTTCCGCTGCGGATGCCTCGTTGACCCTGTCGTTGTACTTCGTCGCCTTCGCGGTCGGCGTGCTGTTCTGGGGTCGGTTGTGCGATATCAAGGGCCGGCGGCCGACCATGCTCGCGGGCCTTGCGCTGTACGCCCTGGCGGCGCTGGCGGCACTGCTGGCCAGCGATTTCAGCCAGTTGCTGGCAGCGCGGATGGTCGCCGCTTTCGCCGTCGCGGTCGGTTCGGTGGTGACCCAGACCGCATTGCGCGACCGCTACGACGGCGCGGAACTGGCCCGGGTGTTCTCCCTGATCGGCGCGTGCCTGGCCATCAGCCCCGCACTGGGCATGCTCGGTGGCGGCTGGTTGGATCAGGCGTTCGGCTATCGCGGCGTGCTGGCCGCACAGCTGAGCCTGGCATCGGCATTGCTGGCCTGGGGCTGGCAGGCGATGCCCGAGACCCAGGCCGCCGCGCCCGCACTGACACCGTTGCGCCAGGTGCTGATGCGCCTGCTGGCGGACCGCCGGGTGCTGCTGGCCAGTGCGCTGGTGGCCTTGTTCAATATCGCCGTGTTCGCCTGGTACAGCTTGGCGCCGTTCGTCTTCGAACGCCTGGGTCAGGCACAGTGGATGGGCTATTCGGGCGTGGCCCTGGCCCTCGGCTCGCTGGCTGGCGCGAGGCTCAATGCCCTGCTGCTGGGGCGCGCAGTCGCGGCCGCCACCCTGATGAAGGGTGCCGCGCTGCTGCTCGTGCTCGGCGCGCTGGGCATGACGGCGATCGGTGAATCACCGTGGATCGTCGCGCCAATGGCCCTGGTGATGGTCGCGTTCGCCATGGCCATCCCCTTGCTGCTCGGCTCGGCACTGGTGGCCTACGCCGATTGCCGGGGTACGGCGGCAGCTTTGTTCGGCCTGCTGTATTACCTGCAGATCGGCGCGGGGCTGCTGCTGGTCGGCATGCTGCAGATACTGGCGCCTGGGTTGCTGCTGATCGCGCTCGCCATCTGCGCGCTGAGCCTGGGCTATTTGCGCTATCTGCGCGGCTGACACCGTCGGATCCAGCCGCTGCTACACTCACAAGGCTGAACGGAGGAACCCGCCATGTCCGAACGAGAAATCACCACGCTCCTGTCGCTGATGAGCCAGCGCCAAGCCTGCCTGAGCAGCGCCTGCAAGGAGATCGCCGACTGGATCGACCGCCAGGGCGACGTGCCCGCCGCCGGCAAGATCCGCGCCAGCCTCAAGGCACTCGAGGCCGAAGACGCCCAGGTGCGCAAGACGCTGACCTCGCTGAACATCGAACGGCCGCTGCCCAGATTCCGCAGTTGACCTACAGGCAAGGTTTTGAGGTAGCGCCGGTCAGAAATCAAGCAGGGGGCTGACTTGCAGTCCTTCGGTGGCTTGCCAGCGAAAGGGGCGCCTAGCGCCCCCTACTTGTTCAGTGGTTCATGTGCATATGGTCGTGGCCAGCGCCGGCCTCGGCGTTGAGCGCACGCACCGGAGCCTGCACCTGCAGGGTTTCCTTCGCGCCCTTGGCATCCTCGATGGTCAGGGTCAGCGGCACCTGCTCACCCTCCTTCACCTGCTGGTTCAGGCCCATCAACATCACGTGGAAGCCGTTCGGGTCCAGCTTCACCGCCTTGCCGGCCGGCAACTCCACCGCCTTCACCTCACGCATGCCCATCACGTCGCCGTTCATGGTCATCTCGTGCACCTGCACGGTCTTGGCCACGGGCGAGGCGACGCTGACCAGCTTGCTGTCGCTGCTGGCGGTCAGGGTCATGAAGGCCCCGGTGGCATGCTGGTGCGGCACGCTGGCGCGTACCCAGGCGTCGCTTACGGTGGTCTGGGCCAGGGCCGGCAGGGCCAGGCTCATCAGTGCCAGGGCGGCCAGGCCGCGCTTGATCGGTTGCATCGACATTCAGCAGATCTCCATCAGGGTGACCAGGTCTTCGGCGCATTCCTGGGCGTTCAGGGAATGGCCCAGGCTCAGGCGCAGGGTGCCACGGGTATCGTAGACGTAGCTGGTGGACGAGTGAGAGATGGTGTAGGTATCGCCGGCCGGGACTTTCTCGTAGAACACCTTGAATTCACGGGCCACCGCGTCGATTTCCTCGGGGGTACCGGTCAGGGCGACGATCGACGGGTCGAAGGCCTTGACGTAGGCATCGAGCACCTCGGGGGTGTCGCGCTCCGGGTCCAGGGTGATGAACACCGGCTGGAACAGGTCGCGGTCGCGGCCACGCAGGATCTTGCGGATCTGCGCCACACGCGCCATGGCGGTCGGGCAGACGGCCGGGCACTGGGTGAAGCCGAAGAAGATCATCGGCATCGAGCCGTAGAAGCTCGACAAGGTGCGCTCGTTGCCTTGCGGGTCCTTGAGCTTGAACTTGCGCCCGAGGATCTCGTTGCTCATGTTCTTGCCGTACTTGAAGTCCAGGCCCCTGGCCGGGCTGCAGCCCGCCAACAGGCCAAGCCCCAGTACGCCCATCCCGGCGACAACCGCGCGCCGGGTCAACAGATCATTCATGGAACCATCCTTTACAGGGAAGGTGCCGACCCCTGGGATGGGCCGGCCAGAAAACCGGGGCATTCTGTCACGCCACCCCCGCACCATCCACCCGACATCCGGCTGATCGGGCTGCAGCCCTTTGAATACGGGGCGCGACCGGTTGTCGCAGGGGTTGAATCCGTAACACTTTGTTGCTAAGGATCAATGCACAAAGCCTGAAAAGCATCGCGGGGCAAGCCCGCTCCCACGCCTGGATGCAGCTGCTGCCAGGCGTGGGAGCGGGCTTGCCCCGCGATGGCGTCACCACTGGCGATCAGTAGTACGCGTTTTCCTTCTGGCTGTGGTCAGTCACGTCGCGCACGCCCTTGAGCTCGGGAATACGCTCGAGCAGGGTGCGCTCGATGCCTTCCTTCAGGGTCACGTCGGCCTGGCCGCAACCCTGGCAACCACCGCCGAACTGCAGCACGGCAATGCCGTCGTCGACCACGTCCACCAGGCTCACGGCGCCGCCGTGGCTGGCCAGGCCCGGGTTGATCTCGGTCTGCAGGTAGTAGTTGATGCGCTCGTTGATCGGGCTGTCCTCGTTGACCATCGGCACCTTGGCGTTCGGCGCCTTGATGGTCAGCTGGCCGCCCATGCGGTCGGTGGCGTAGTCGACCAGCGCGTCCTCCAGGAACGGCACGCTGACCGCATCGAGGTAGGCGGTGAAGCTCTTCAGGCCCACCGGCTGGTCGTCGGGCTTCTCCTCGCCCGGCTTGCAGTAGGCAATGCAGGTCTCGGCGTAGGTAGTGCCCGGCTGGGTAATGAAAATACGGATGCCGATGCCAGGCGTGTTCTGCTTGGAGAGCAGATCGGCCAGGTAATCATGGGCGGCGTCGGTAATGGTTATAGCGCTCATGGAAGTTCCTCACAGACTTGCCGGCAGTGTACGCCAACCCGGCCGGGTAACAAAGTCCTAGCATTTGACTCGGGATAGCGCCAACGCCGGTTCCCGCGCCGCACTGGCGGCCAACCAGCCCTTGAGCCGCCAATACAGGCCACGTTCCAGCCATTGGTAGCTGAGCCACGACATTAGTCCGATTGACGGTACGCACAAGGCGAACACCAGGTAAGGGTTCAGGCGCAACCACTCGCTGATGAACAGGCCGCCGTACAGCACCAGCACGTGCACCAGGTACACCGAGTAGGAACAGTCGCCGAGCGCCTTGAGCACCTGGTTGCCCTTGAAGTACGGCTCCAGGGCAATGAACGCCAGCACCACCAGGGCGCTCGGCAGGCCCCAGTGCAACAGGCGCTGCGAAGCGTCGAGATGATAGAGCGCGAACCCTGCAAGGCCGAGCAGGCCCAGCGGCAACCACAGGCCTTCGCGGATCAGCCCGCGGCGGTACAGCACGCCCAGGCCGATGCCCAGCAGGAACTCGTAGACGATGTCGTTGTTGTAGAAGCGGCTGAGCACACCCAGGCGCCCCAGCACTTCGCTTACCAGCAGCAATGCCGCCGTCACCAGCAACAGGTGATGACGCTGGCGCACCAGGAAGGCCAGGCCGAACAGCAGGTAGAAAAACATCTCGAAGTTCAGCGTCCAGCCGACATTGAGCGTCGGATACAACCCGTAGCCACCGGGGTTTTCCGCCGGAATGAACAGCAGCGACAGCAGCAGGTGCTGCCACTCGAACACCTGGTGCGGCATCCAGTGGCTGGCGACCAGCATCAGCACGGCCATCAGCAGGCTGTAGAACCAGTAGGCGGGCACGATGCGCAAGGCACGGTTGAGCAGGAACTGCCCGGGGGCGATGGCCTTGTCGCGGGTTGACAGGTAGATCACCAGGCCACTGATGACGAAGAAGATGTCCACCCCTGCCGCGCCGCGGTCGGCGAGCAGTTGGCCGACGGGGCCCGTGGCGTGGAAGTCGAAGAAGATCTGCATGAAGTGGTGGCAGACCACCACCCAGGCGGCGAATGCCCGGAGTGCCTGAAGCGAATACAGCATGAAATATCCTGTGATCGGCGGTGCATTGAGGCCCGGCGAGCGCTTCGCGCTCGTTTCGCCGGCAAGCCGGCTCCCACAGGGTTCGCGCACTTCTGTGGGAGCCGGCTTGCCGGCGGTGGGCTGCAGAGCAGCCCAGGGCCTACCTACCGATTCCGACCGCAGGATGCCGGGAAAGTCCCGGCCAACCGATCAGAGGTTCTCGTAGCGGTTCATGTCCAGCACCCCTGCCTCCACCGGCTGGGTCTGCTTGATGTAGCTGTTCAGGTCATGGAAGTAGTGCCAGAACTCAGGATGGCTGCGGCGCACGCCCCAGCGCATGACGATGCGTTCGAACTTGTCGGTGTCGTCACGCGCCGCCTCCATGTCTTCGACGAACTCCGGCACATCGGCCGTCGGGATATTGAAGATGAAGTTGGGGTAGCTGCTGAGCACGCCCGGATACAGGGTCAGGGTGTCCAGCCCCGGCTGGTAGCGGTAGGCCTCGCCAAGCAGGAACGCCACGTTGCTGTGGGCGCGGTTGCGCAGCAGGCTGTAGACCTGGCGCTGGCCGCCCTGCCCTTCGATGCGCAGCATGCTCGCCTCGGGCAGTTGGCCGATCACCTTGAGCCCCGCCGCCGGGCGCGACACCAGGCGGCTCAGCGACTGCTCGGCGTCACGGAACTCCGCGGACAGGCCGGGCCGCGAGCAATAGGCGCCCTGGCAGCGGTTGATCGGGTCCGGGGCGGCGTTCAGGCTGCCCGTGCGTTGCAGCAGCTTGAGGCCGAAGTCACGCTTGGGATCGTGCTTGTCCAGTTTCAGCGCGCTCGGAGTGCTGGTGTCGATGTCCTCGTAGTCCATCCACATCTTCACCTTGCCGCTGTTCTGGTACCAGTCGCCGAGGATCTCGCCGCGCTTGCCGGCCGGCATCAGGCGCAGGAAGTTGACCTCGGCGCCGTTGCGGATCAGGTCGAAGTACAACCGCGTCTGCAACTGGTGCGAGACGTTGCCGAACACGTCGAAGTTGACCGCCAGCTGATAGTAGGTGCGCTCGAACAGCGGGTAGTCGAACAGCCACATGGTCAGCGGCACGTCACCGATCAGGCCCTTGGTCACCGAGGCGCTGTCGAAGTGGCGGAAGATGCTCAGCAACGCGTTGTCGTTGCCCGCCCACAGCGTCGACCAGCTTGGCGCCGGCTGTTCGGCATAGGCTTCACGGCGCAGGGCTTCGTACTCGTTGCGCTTGTCGCGGTAGGCGTGCCACAGACTCAGCACGCTGCCCACGTCATCGATCTGCCCTGGCATGGCCAGCAGCGGCGTAGCTTCGCCACGGTACTGGGCGTCGGTGATGTACAGGTCGTGGGCCGGCTCCTGGAACAGCGCCCAGAAATTGTCGCGGATCACGTCGGTGGCGATCTGCCCGCGGCACACCGGGCCACGGATGAAGGTACGGACGAAGTACTCGGCGTTGTCCAGCATGAACTGGTAGCGGGCCACCGCCGGGATCGCCTCGAAGGTCTCGAACGGGTTGGACCGGTGCCGTGGCCCATAGCCCGGCAGTGCGCTGGCGTGCCAGTCGCCGCTGTAGAACAGCTGCTTGACCCGCTTGAGCTTCTGCGGCCCCATCGGGTAGGTGATGTGGGTCTTGTGCACGATCACGCCCTGCACCGGGATCAACCGATAGTAGAAATCGGTGCCCGGCGGGTCGTTGGGGCGGCGGGTGGCGATCAGGTCCACCGGCTGGCCACTCGGCGTGCGCGAGCGCACCCACTGGAAGAAATGGCCCTGCTCGCCGCCGACGAAATGGATGTGCGCGAGGAACAGGTGCTCGTACAGCCAACGGCCGACCAGCGCCTCGGTCGAGCCGGGACGATTGAGCAATTCTTCCCAGTCGGCGATCTGTTTCACCTCTGCCGCGCTGGGCTGGATCGGCGTCTTCTCCACTGGCGCGCCAGCGGCCAGCCAGCGCTGCAGGGTCTGGTACTCCTGGTCGGTCAGGCCGGTGACCGCCAGGGGCATGCCCTCCTTGGGATGGGCGCCGGCATAGGCGTCGAATTCATGCGGCAACGGGCACATGTTGTTGCGGTTAAGCCCCAGCACGATCTCTTCGGGCAGCTTGGCGTTGGGCGTGAGCGGAGTCTTGTGGCCCAGTTCGAGCATGCGCGCCATCAGCGCCGCCTGGCTGCCCTGCTTGTCCAGCACCGAGTAGAAGCCCTGCTTGCGCCAGCCCGCTTCGTCGCGGGCATCGTAGAACAGCCGCGTGGTGGGTACCGCCTGGCTGCGCTCGCCCTGGTAGACCGGCACCTTCGAGGCGCCGCGCTCGGCGCCCTCGGCGCTGCCCAGGTTGAGCTGGCAGGCAGCATCGTTGCAGGCGTGGCAGGCCACGCACTTCTCGGTGAAGATCGGTTGGATATCCCGGGTGTATGAAATCGTAGGGCTCGATTGGGGGGCCTGCCCGAACGCCGCGCCACTGATGAGCAAGGCGAAGGCGCTGGCAAGTATGCGATGCAGCATGTGCCGAATGTCCTGGTTACTTGAAGCCATCACGATGTGCCTGGCGGGTCCTGAGGTGTTGGGGGCGTCGCGCTAACATGAGGGAAATTCATGCGAATGGGCGATACGCCTAAAATCCGTGCAGCTTTGTTATTATTCGGCACCTTCTGTTATTTGCCCGACCAGGTAGTCCTATGTCCGACCGCAGCGCTCGTTTACAAGCACTCCAGAACGCACTCAAAGAGCGCATCCTGATCCTCGACGGCGGCATGGGTACTATGATCCAGAGTTACCGCCTCGAGGAACACGACTATCGTGGCACGCGCTTTGCCGATTGGCCAAGCGATGTCAAAGGCAACAACGATCTTTTGCTGCTCAGCCGCCCCGATGTGATCGCCGCGATCGAGAAAGCCTACCTGGACGCCGGCGCCGATATTCTCGAGACCAACACCTTCAACGCCACGCAGATTTCCCAGGCCGACTACGGCATGGAGGCACTGGTCTACGAGCTCAACGTCGAAGGCGCGCGCATCGCTCGCCAGGTGGCCGACGCCAAGACCCTGGAGACCCCGGACAAGCCGCGCTTCGTCGCCGGCGTGCTCGGCCCGACCAGCCGCACCTGCTCGATCTCCCCCGACGTCAACGATCCCGGCTACCGCAACGTCACCTTCGACGAACTGGTGGAAAACTACATCGAGGCCACCCGTGGCCTGATCGAGGGCGGCGCCGACCTGATCCTGATCGAGACCATCTTCGACACCCTCAACGCCAAGGCGGCGATCTTCGCCGTGCAGCAGGTGTTCGAGGACGACGGCATCGAACTGCCGATCATGATCTCCGGCACCATCACCGACGCCTCCGGCCGCACCCTGTCGGGCCAGACCACCGAGGCGTTCTGGAACTCGGTACGCCACGCCAACCCGATTTCCGTGGGCCTGAACTGCGCCCTCGGCGCCAAGGACCTGCGCCCGTACCTCGAAGAGCTGTCGACCAAGGCCGGCACCCACGTCTCCGCCCACCCCAACGCCGGCCTGCCCAACGCCTTCGGCGAGTACGACGAGACCCCGGCCGAGATGGCCGCGGTGGTCGAGGAGTTCGCCGCCAGCGGCTTCCTCAACATCATCGGCGGCTGCTGCGGCACCACCCCGCCGCACATCCAGGCCATCGCCGAGGCCGTGGCCAAGTACAAACCACGGGCGATCCCGGACATCCCCAAGGCCTGCCGCCTGTCGGGCCTCGAGCCGTTCACCATCGATCGCCAGTCGCTGTTCGTCAACGTCGGCGAGCGCACCAACATCACCGGCTCCGCCAAGTTCGCCCGGCTGATCCGCGAGGAAAACTACACCGAGGCACTGGAAGTCGCCCTGCAGCAGGTCGAGGCCGGCGCCCAGGTGATCGACATCAACATGGACGAAGGGATGCTCGACTCCCAGGCCGCCATGGTCCGCTTCCTCAACCTGATCGCCGGCGAGCCGGACATCTCCCGGGTGCCGATCATGATCGACTCCTCCAAGTGGGAGGTGATCGAGGCGGGCCTGAAGTGCATCCAGGGCAAGGGCATCGTCAACTCGATCTCGATGAAGGAAGGCGTCGAGCAGTTCAAGCACCACGCCCGCCTGTGCAAACGCTACGGCGCCGCCGTGGTGGTGATGGCCTTCGACGAGGTCGGCCAGGCCGACACCGCCGCGCGCAAGCGCGAGATCTGCCAGCGCAGCTATGACATCCTGGTCAACGAAGTCGGCTTCCCGCCGGAAGACATCATCTTCGACCCGAACATCTTCGCCGTCGCCACCGGCATCGAGGAGCACAACAACTACGCCGTCGACTTCATCGAGGCCTGCGCCTACATCCGCGACCACCTGCCGTATGCCCTGAGCTCGGGCGGCGTGTCCAACGTGTCGTTCTCGTTCCGCGGCAACAACCCGGTGCGCGAGGCGATCCACTCGGTGTTCCTCTACCACGCGATCAAGAACGGCCTGACCATGGGTATCGTCAACGCCGGCCAGCTGGAGATCTACGACGAGATCCCCGCCGCCCTGCGCGAAAAGGTCGAGGACGTGGTGCTTAACCGCACCCCGCACGGCACCGACGCCCTGCTGGCCATCGCCGATGACTACAAGGGCGGCGGCGCCACCAAGGAAGTCGAGAACGAAGAATGGCGCTCGATGCCGGTCGACAAGCGCCTCGAGCATGCGCTGGTCAAGGGCATCACCGCCTACATCGTCGAAGATACCGAAGAGTGCCGCCAGCAGTCGGCGCGCCCCATCGAAGTCATCGAAGGCCCGCTGATGAGCGGCATGAACGTGGTCGGCGACCTGTTCGGCGCCGGCAAGATGTTCCTGCCCCAGGTGGTCAAGTCGGCCCGCGTCATGAAGCAGGCCGTGGCCCACCTGATCCCGTTCATCGAGGCCGAGAAAGGCGACAAGCCCGAAGCCAAGGGCAAGATCCTCATGGCCACGGTCAAGGGTGACGTGCACGACATCGGCAAGAACATCGTCGGCGTGGTGCTCGGTTGCAACGGCTACGACATCGTCGACATGGGCGTGATGGTCCCGGCCGAGAAGATCCTGCAGACCGCCCGCGAGCAGAAGTGCGACATCATCGGCCTGTCCGGGCTGATCACCCCGTCGCTGGACGAGATGGTCCATGTCGCCCGCGAGATGCAGCGCCAGGACTTCCACCTGCCGCTGATGATCGGCGGCGCGACCACCTCCAAGGCGCACACGGCGGTGAAGATCGAACCCAAGTACTCCAACGATGCGGTGATCTACGTTACCGACGCCTCGCGCGCGGTGGGCGTGGCCACCCAGCTGCTGTCCAAGGAACTCAAGAGCGGTTTCGTCGAGAAGACCCGCCAGGAATACGTCGAGGTGCGTGAGCGCACCGCCAACCGCAGCGCCCGCACCGAGCGCCTGAGCTACGCCCAGGCTATCGCCGCCAAGCCGCAGTACGACTGGGCCGCCTACCAGGCCGCAGTGCCCGCCTTCACCGGCGTCAAGGTGCTGGAGAACATCGACCTGCGCACCCTGGCCGAGTACATCGACTGGACGCCGTTCTTCATCTCCTGGGACCTGGCCGGCAAGTTCCCGCGCATCCTCACCGACGAAGTGGTCGGCGAGGCCGCCACCGCGCTGTACAAGGACGCCCGCGAGATGCTCGACAAGCTGATCGACGAGCAACTGATCAGCGCCCGCGCGGTGTTCGGCTTCTGGCCGGCCAACCAGGTGGCCGATGACGATATCGAGGTGTACGGCGACGCCGGCGAGACCCTGGCCACCCTGCACCACCTGCGCCAGCAGACCATCAAGCCCGACGGCAAGCCGAACTGGTCGCTGGCCGACTTCGTCGCGCCCAAGGCCAGCGGCGTGACCGACTATGTCGGCGGTTTCATCACCACCGCCGGCATCGGCGCCGAGGAAGTGGCCAAGGCCTATCAGGACAAGGGCGACGACTACAGCTCGATCATGGTCAAGGCCCTGGCCGACCGCCTGGCCGAGGCCTGCGCCGAGTGGCTGCACGAACAGGTGCGCAAGGAGCACTGGGGCTATGCCAAGGACGAGCACCTGGACAACGAGGCGCTGATCAAGGAGCAGTACAGCGGCATCCGCCCGGCGCCTGGCTACCCGGCCTGTCCGGACCACACCGAGAAGGAAACCCTGTTCCGCCTGCTCGACGGCACCGCGATCGGCGAGACCGGCCCCAGCGGCGTGTTCCTCACCGAGCACTTCGCCATGTTCCCGGCGGCGGCGGTCAGCGGCTGGTACTTCGCCCACCCGCAGGCGCAATACTTCGCCGTGGGCAAGGTCGACAAGGACCAGATCGAGCAGTACAGCGCACGTAAGGGCCAGGACATTGCCGTGAGCGAGCGCTGGCTGGCGCCGAACCTCGGCTACGACGCCTGACCACACCGGGGCTGCTTTGCAGCCCATCGCCGGCAAGCCGGCTCCCACAGGGTGACGACTGCACAGCACCTGTGGGAGCCGGCTTGCCGGCGATGGGCCGCAGGGCGGCCCCGCGTTCCCCCGACACATGCACAAGGACCCCAGCATGTCTCCCCGAATCCTGGTGATCGGCGCCTACGGCAACTTCGGCCGTATCATCTGCCGCCACCTGAACCAGATGCCCGCCGTGCAACTGGTGATCGCCGGCCGCAATGCCGACAGCCTCTCGCAACTGGCCGCACGGTTGAACGGCAGCGAAGGCTGGTGCGGCGACGCCATGGCCCCAGGCTTCGCCCAAGCCCTACGCGACCTGCGCATCGACTGGGTGATCCACACCGGCGGCCCCTTCCAGGGCCAGCCCTACCGCGTGGCCGAAGCCTGCATCGAAGCCGGCAGCCACTATTGCGACCTGTCCGACTGCCGGCTGTTCGTCAATGGTATCGCCCAACTGAACGAACGTGCCCGCGAGGCCCAGGTCACCCTGCTCAGTGGCTGCAGTTCGGTGCCGAGCCTGTCGTCGGCGATTCTCGACGAGCAGCGCCATCACTTCGGCCGCATCGACCGCATCGAGCACGGCATTTCGTCGTCGGCGAAGATGCCCGGCTTGTCCACCATCGAAGGCGTGCTGGCCTATGCCGGCCGGCCGATCCGCCAGTGGCGCGACGGCCGCCCGTGCAGCGTCGACGGTTGGCTCGGCCTGCAGCTGCGCCATCTGCCGGGCCTGGGCTGGCGCCTGCTGCACAACGTCGACGTGCCGGACATGGACATCTTCGCCCAACGCTATGGCGCCCGTGACCTGGCATTCAAGGCCGGCTCCGGGCTGATGCTCGGCGGCCTGGCCAACGCGACACTGGCGCGGCTGGTCAAGCTGGGCCTGGTGCGTGACCCGCTACCTTGGGCGCGACGCCTGCATCGGCTGGGCAGCCGCTTCGAACGCTGGGGCGATGGCAAGAGCGCGATGTACCTGGATGTCCGCGGGCTGGACCCGCAAGGGCAGCCACTGCGCCTGCAGGCCCAGGTCAGCGCCAGCGACGACAAGGGCCCGGAGATTCCCAGCTGCGCGGCGGTGGCGCTGATCGCCAGGGTCGTCGCAGGCTACCAGCCTGAACCGGGCGCCCGCCCCTGCGTCGGCGAGATCAGCGTCGAACAGTACCTGGCGGCCATCGGCGAGCCGGACAAGGTGCGCTACAGCGTCGGCTTGCAGCGCAGGCGCGCCTGAGATGAGCTACCTGCTGCTCAAGTACCTGCACATCATCGCCGCGGTATTTCTCTTCGGCTTCGGCATGGGCTCGTACCTGTACCTGATTGCCGCCAATCGCAGCGGCGATCCGCGGGTGATCGCCGCTGTGGCGCGGATGGTGGTGCGCTTCGACGCCTGGATCACCACGCCGGCGGGCGTACTGCAACTGCTGACCGGCTACGCCATGGTCAGCATGGGCGGCATGCCGTGGTCCGCCGACTGGCTACGCGCCGCGCTGCTGATCTTCTTCGCGGTCGGCGCCTTGTGGCTGCCGGTGTTGCTGTTGCAAAAACGCCTGCACACCCTTGCCGTCCAGGCGGTCGACAGCGGCGCGGCCCTGGGCCAGGCCTACCAGCGGCTGTATCGCCCATGGCTGTGGATGGGGGTGGTGGGGTTTGCCGGGATGTTCCTGATCGTGCTGGTGATGGTTACCAAACAGGCGCCATGGCAGTGGCTTTGATACGCCAAGAAAATATTTCTACATCCAAGCAAAAAGCGAGTAGAAGTTTTTCCTGAAAGCCCCACAAGCTGGAAAAATTGGAAAACATTCATATCACCATTTCCCTAGCATGAGTCCATGGATGCCGACAGGCGGCGTCCACGCACGGACCCGCCCTTGATCATGCCCAGCACCCTGCTCTACTTCGATTACGCCGCCACCACGCCGGTCGATGACCAAGTCATCGCCGCCATGCTCACCTGCCTGGGCCGTGAGTCGAACTTCGGCAACCCCGCCTCCAGCGGCCATTCCCACGGCCAGGCGGCCCGCGAAGCCGTCGAACATTCCCGCTATCAGGTGGCCGTGCAGGTCGGCGCGCAGCCCGACGAGCTGGTCTGGACCTCCGGCGCCACCGAATCGAACAACCTCGCGCTCAAGGGCATCGCCCAGGGCTTCGCGCAGCCGGGGCATGTGATCACCAGCCAGCTTGAGCACAAGGCCATCCTAGACACCGCTGCCGAACTGGAGCGCCTGGGCTGGGCGGTGACCCGCCTGGCCCCGGATGCCCGAGGGTTGATCCAGCCCCAAGCGGTCCAGGCCGCGCTGCGCCCGGACACCCGCCTGGTATCGCTGATGGCGGTGAACAACGAACTGGGCACGGTGACCGACTTTGCCGCTATCGGGGCAATCGTCCGCGAACACGGTGCGCTTTTGCACGTGGACGCGGCGCAGGCAGTGGGCAAGGTTCGGATCGACCTGGCGCAGCAGGCGGTCGACCTGATGTCGTTCTCGGCACACAAGGTCTATGGTCCCAAGGGCATCGGTGCCCTCTACGTCGGCCCTCGCGCCCGCCCGGCGATGCGTGCGCAGATGCACGGCGGCGGCCATGAGCGCGGCCTGCGCTCTGGCACCCTGGCCACCCACCAGATCGTCGGCATGGGCAGCGCTTTCGCCCTGGCCGGCCAGCCCGGCGCGGCAGAGTACCAGCGCCTGGAGCAACTCGCCCGGCGCTTGCGCGACGGCCTGCTGGCAATGCCCGGGGTCACGCTCAACGGCTGTGCGGTGCAGCGCATTCCCCACACCCTCAACCTGTGCATCGACGCCAAGGGCTTCAACAGCCTGGCCCTGGCGGGCGAGCTGGCGCTGTCGAGCACTTCGGCGTGCAACTCGGCGAGCAATGCGGCGTCCCACGTGCTGCTGGCCCTCGGCCTCGACGAGCGCCAGGCGCGCAACAGCGTGCGCCTGAGCGTCGGGCGCTACACCAGCGAAGCGGACGTGGACACGGCGCTGGCGGTGTTTGGCCGGGTGATCGGCGCGGCGGCAGTAGCGCTCTGGTAGGGCAGCACTTTCGCAGGCGGGAACGGCGCCGCTGACGCGCCGCATCGCCGGCAAGCTGGCTCCCACAGGGATGGCGCCTGGCTTGAGGCCGGTGCGGTCGGGGTGGGAGCCGGCTTGCCGGCGATGAGGCCCGCACAGCCAACACACGTACCGTTTAGACCTCAGAAATCAATGCTCCCCGAGAACTTCACCAGCCGCGGGTCGCCCTGGGTCAAATACCCCCCATTGGCCGACGCCCAATAGTTCTTGTCGGTCAGGTTCTCCACGTTGACCCGCAGGGTCACCGCCTTTTCCTGCACCTTGAAGCGATAGCGCGCGCCAACGTCGAAACGGTTCCAGGTCGGCAGGCTCAGGGTGTTGGCCGGGTTGGCGTACTGCCCGCCGGTGCGCAGCATGCGCGCATTGAGCGCCACGCCCTCCAGCCCCGGCACATCCCAATCGACACTGGCATTGAGCTGGAAGGTCGGCACGCCTACCGCGTGGTTGCCATCGGCCGTGCCGCCCTGGGTGTTTTTCAGCTCGGTGTCCATGCGCGTGCCACCGGCCATCAACCGCAGCCCCGGCAGCGGCTCGCCGAACACACTGAGCTCAAGCCCCTTGTTGACCTGCTCGCCATCCTGGACGAACACATTGCCGTCGACGAAGCCATCGGTGGGCCGCTCGATGCGGAACACCGCCAGGTTGGCGCCGAAGGTCTGGTAATCGAGCTTGCCCCCGCCTCCACCTGTTTGGTCTTGGCCGGCGGGAACAATTGATACGGGCAGGCACGTGTCATGGAGGGCTCCCGGGAAGGGTCAGGGCCGTCCTGGCGGATGAGAAACTTGAAGTGACTGAATAGTGTTTCTAGCCGATAGTGCGAATTATTACCAAAAAACCGCACTTTTTTGCCGACCAGCGGTCTACCCCCTCTTTTGCCGACTGCAATCGATTGCAAGGCTTGGTTTTCATACCGCACAGGGCCGGGCCAAAAGCCTTGCGCTTGTGTAGGATGGGCAGCGCAGATCCAGACGCTGCCAGTTACAGGGAGATCCACATGCGCGTCCCATCCGTTGCCTGCCTCGGCCTGATGCTGGGCCTGCTTGCCGCCCCCGGCAGCCAGGCGTATGCCGGCGAAGAAGCGCAACTGATCGATACGATCAACGTCTACCGCAGTCAGGCCCAGCGCTGCGGCGGCGAGGCTTCGCTGGAGCTGCCGCCGCTCAACAGCGACACCCGCCTGGCGCTGTCGCCGGAGGGCACCCGCGACCTGCAGCAGGCCATGACCCGCGCCGCCTACCCGATGGTCAACGTGCAGGCCATCAGCCTGTCCGGCCCACGGGATGCCAAGGCGGCGATGAAAGCCATCGAGGAGAGCTTCTGCCAGGTGGTGCTCGACCCGCAGTTCGTCGATATCGGGGTCAGCCAGGAGGGTCGCGACTGGCGCATCGTCCTGGCCCGCCCGCTGCTCAGCGGGCGCCTGGGCGACTGGCAGGCCGAAGGGCAGAAGCTGTTGCAGGAAATCAACGCCGCGCGCAACCTGCCGCGCCAGTGCGGCGGCCAGCCCTACCCCGCCGCCCCGGCGCTGGCCTGGAGCGCGACCCTGGCCGGCGTCGCCGCCAACCACACCCGGGCCATGGCCAACCAGAACTTCTTCGACCATATCGACCGCGATGGCCGCACGCCGGGCGACCGCGCGGAACTGGCCGGCTACCTGTATCGGCAGATCGGCGAGAACATCGCCGCCGGGCGCGATACCGCGCGCAAGGTGGTCGACGGCTGGCTGGCCAGCCCTGGGCACTGCGCCACGCTGATGAACGCGGACTTCCGTGAACTGGGGGCGGCGTATGCGGTGGACCCGAAGAGTGACGCGGGGATCTACTGGACGGGGTTATTCGGTACGCCGCAGTAACCCCACATCGCGGGGCAAGCCCGCCCCCACGCCCCGCACGCCGCGGGTCAGACGCTGGCAGCGGGCTTGCCCCGCGATGAGTCCGGCTCGGACCTGCGCAGCGCCAGCGCCGTACAACCGAAGCGCCGCCGCACCCACTTGCCCAGGTAACTGGCATCGCCCATGCCCACTTCATCGGCGATCTGCGCCAGGCTGTGGCTGGAGTTGAGCAACCGCCAGCGCGCCTGCTGCAGGCGCAGCTCCTGCCACCAGGCCTTGGCGCTCATGCCATGGCAGGCCTGGAACTGGCGGTCGAGCTGGCGCCGGCTGATCCCCAGCTCCGCCGCCAGCGCCTCCACCGGCAGCCGCGCCGCCAGGTGATGGCGCATCAGCGCCGTGGCCCGTTGCACCTGGCGCCCCTCCCCGGCGCCGGCCTCCAGCGAGCGCAAGGCGTGGCGGCTGTCGCGGCTTTCATCCACCAGCATGTCGGCCAGGCCCTTGAGCGCTCGGGCGCGGCCGCTGGCGCGGGCGATCAGCTCCACCGCCAGGTCGATGGCCGCCGTGCCGCCGGCGCAGGTGATACGGCTGCCGTCGAAGCAATACAACTGCCCGGTCAGCAGCCGCACACGGGGAAACGCCACGCGAAACTCGGCCTCATGACGCCAGTGCACCACCACCTGATGACCGTCCAGCAGGCCACAGGCCGCCAGCAGGAAGGCCGCGTTGTCGACGCAGACCAGCCTCACCCCCGCCATGGCCGCCTGTTTCAGCAAGGCCCGGTAGCGTGGCGCCAATGCCGCCGTGGCGCTGGCATTGCGCCCGCCGAACAGCACCAGATGGTCGTAGGCACTCCAGTCGACCTGCGCGGACGTCGCCTCCACTTGCACCATGGCCCCACTGCTGGACGGCACAGGCGCCAGGTCCAGGCCGATCACGGTCCAGCGGCAGTAGCGCTGGCGGCTGTAGTCCTCGTCGTCGGCGGAAAAGCGCAGCTTGTCGAGGAAGGCGCCGAAGGGCAGCAAGGCGAATTCCGGCAGCGGCAGGATCAGCAGACGCAGGTCGGGTGTCATGGCAATGTCCGGATATGACCATCAGTTGTCCGAATACTACCCTGCATTGCTACCACCCTGCCCTACACTGGCGCCCTCACCACCGACAAGGCAAACCCATGGCACTCGACACCTGGCTCATCTACCTGCTCGCCAGCATCGGCCTGTCCCTTACTCCAGGCCCCAACAGCCTGCTGGCCCTGACCCATGGCGCGCTGTACGGCGCCCGGCGCACGCTGTTCACCATCGGCGGCGGAGTGTTCGGTTTCAGCGCCCTGATCGCCCTGACCATGTTCGGCCTGAGTGCCCTGCTGCAGGCCTCGGCCTCGGTGCTGACGGTGCTCAAGTGGGTGGGCGGGGCCTACCTGGTCTGGCTGGGGATCCAGCTGTGGCGCACCCCGGCGCTGCATCTCGAGTTGCCCCGCGGCAGTACCGCGCTGAGCAATGCCGGGCTGTTCCGCCAGGGCTGCCTGTCGGCGCTGGCCAACCCCAAGGTGCTGTTGTTCTATGGCGCGTTCCTGCCGCAATTCATCGACCCGCAGCGCGGCCTGCTGCTGCAGTTCGTGGTGATGGCGGCGACCTTCGCCAGTGTCGAGTGCCTGGTGGAGTACCTGCTGGCGCGCCTGGCATTTCGCATCCGGCCATGGCTGGCCAAGGGTGGCCGGGGGTTCAACCGTGCCTGTGGCGGCCTGTTTGCGCTGATCGGCGTGGCCCTGCCGTTGGGGCGCTGAACGTATCTGCAGGTGCGGGCTTGCCCGCGATGGCATTCGATCAGCCCAAGGCTGATACGTGATCAAACGCTATCGCGGGCAACCCTGCTCCCAGCTACGCCTGGGGAGCGGCAAGGTCATTATTTTCTAAACAAAGCCCCAAAATCCCCCCAAGGCAAGGCGGTAAAGTTGTTCTTCCACGAATTGGTCGTTTGGATCACGCCATCCTCATACGCTTCGGTAAGCCCCAGCACGCCGGTCACGCCATACATAACCGTATTGACCTCTCCAACGCCCAGCGCCTTGAAGGCCAGCCGCAATGGAGTGTCTTCCTTGACAATGGCCCGCAAAGCCCCCGTGTAATCGTTCCTCATGTTCGGCCGAAAGCGGTCCAACTCCCCGATGCGCAATTCACCCAAGGACTCTTTGACAATGTTGCGTAACGCGCCAGGCACCGGTTTGACCACAGTCTTCGGCAGCCGACCAGGCCCTTGCCGGAGGCTGCGCAAGGCACCGGCACCTTTCTGTATCAGGTGCCGGGCAGCCTGCCTGCCCGAACGCCCCAATTGCACCATGAGCACGGTGATTTTCCTGCCCATTTGCGCCAGCCCACCTGCGATGCCCGCGCCCAACGACACCCAACCCAGGATCCGCGACGCCTCTGGGTCGCTCTCGGCCACGATCGCCCCGGCAATCGCCGTAGCCGCCGATACCACCGCCAGCGTCACCAGCGCCGCGGTCACCATTAGTGACACGCCACCGGTCATCACCGCCGAGAGCACCGTGATCCCACCGAAAATGATCGCGGAGATCAGCGCACCGTGCTTGCCCAAGCTCATCGGTGCCGGTTCGCAGTCCGTATAGTCCCAGTACTGGCGTCGCCGTTTCCATTGCCCGCTCGGGTCGCTGTGATTCACCGGGTCGCCGTCGCAGTAGCCATAGGCGTTCGGCCCGCCCTGGCCGAATGGGCTGGCACCATCCTGGGCCTGGAACTGCATGAGCTGCGGCGCGTACCAACGATAGCCACTGCCCAAAGGATACTGGTCGCCCTCGGCCTCGCGGTACTCACCGTTATAGCCGTGCAGGGCACCCTGCTCGTCCGAGCTGTGCGCGCCATAGGCGCTGTAAGCGTGGTGTACCGGCTTGCGCGACACCACATCGAAACTGAGCAACACGCTGCCATCGTCATCGCACAGGTTGAACAGGGTGCGCTCGCTGGTGCCGGCCTTGTTCTTCTGTACCTGGCAAGCACTGCTGCCCGGCAGCACGATACGCTGGTCCTTGTGCTCGCCCACCGGGTATTCGCCGCGCACACGGTAGCCTTCGTGGATCAACTGGTGCGGCGTGGCACCCTCTTTGTCGGCACTGCTGGCCAAGCGGTTCAGCGGGTCGTAGGTGTAGTGCCGCGAGCCGGACTGCACCAGCCGCCCCAGCCAGTCGTAGGCGTAGGTCTTGCCGGCTGCGTCCTTGATCACGCGGCCGGCCGCGTCGTACACGATCGTCACGGCGGGCTTGTAGTCGGCATGGCTATGCTCGACCTTCTGCAGCCGATAGCCCTTGGCGCTGTCGTAGGTATAGGTGGAAGTACAGCTCTGCTTGTCAAAGGTGCTGATGCAGGTTTTCACGTTGCCCAGATTGTCATAGGTGAACGCCTGCATGCTGATCGCCGTGCCCTTGGGCGTCTTCGGCTGCCAGACACCGGTCGAACTGCAGGTTTCCACGGCACCGCCCACGGTATAGCTGTAAGCGTGCGAGCCCAGCGTTTTCTTGGCCTGCTCGTCGTACAGTTCGATGGATTTCAGCCGCCCTTCGCCACTGTACTCGCGCTTGATGCTCAGGTCGAAGGCCTTGTCCAGGGTGAACCTGCGCTGTGTTTCCTGGCCACCGGTGTCGTAGGCATAGGTCACCGTGACCTTGTCGCCACCCAGGGTGATCGTGTCGTTTTCCAGGCGACCACGCTCGTCATAGGTGTGCTGCGTCGTGTGCAGCGTCGTGGTGTCGCCATTGACGACCACCTTGTCGCGCTGCCCTTTGCCGTTGTAGCTGAACACGCTCTTGTTACCGGCCGCGTCGGTTTCAGACAGCAGACGCCCCCCTTCGGAAACGCTGCGGCTCACGGTGGTACTGGCCTTGGCGCTCAGCTTGGCCTGCTGCTTGGTCCATTGATTGCGTTGATGATCGAAGGTGATCACCTGCCCGCCCTCGCTCGCCGTGGCTTGGCTGCTACTGCCATGGGCATAGGTGAACGTCTGTTTGCCCAGCTGCTTGTCATCGGCGCTTTTGCCGCTAACGCTCTTGACCTCGTTGCCCAGCTCGGGGAAATACTCGAACGCCAGCGTGACACCGTCGGCCCCCGTGCGTGATTCCGGCACGCTGTTCATGCCTGCGTACTTGTAGGTTTCGCTGATATCGCCGCGGCTCAACCGCGTCACCCGACCCAAGCTGTCGAACGCGCGCTCGCCCAGTGCCTGGCCATCCAGGCTGATCTTGGTGGGCTCGGTCATCAGCCAGTTGGCGGGGTATTCATAGCTGTAGGCATAGGTGGTTTTTTCTTTGGCATCGGCGCTGGCACGCTCATCATGGGCCTGCTTGAGCAGGCGCCCCGCAGCGTCATAGGTATAGGTAGTGCACCGCCAACTGCCTGCGCCTTCGATCGTACGGGTGTGTACCTGCGCGGCATGGGTGTAGGTCAGCGTCTCTAGCTGGCACTCTTCGCCCTGGGCATCCGTCCAGACGATGTTGGCCACGGTGTCGTCATCATTGTAGGTGGTGACCTTGCGCTGCTTGTCCGTCGCCCTGCCGCTCCACTCGGTGCGGGTATGCGCCACCGGGTCATACTGGTTGAATACGTGCTGGCCGGTGCTGTAGGTCTGCTGGCACTCCTGGTTCCAATTATCGTACTTCAGCTCGCACCACTCGCTGACCTGGGTGCCGTCAGCCAGGTAGTCGTAGCGGGTGGTCTTGCTCTTGCGGCCACGGTTGTCATAGTCGACTTTCAGCGTCTGGCGCCAAGGCTTGTTGGCGTCCGCGCGCACGTATTCAGCGATAAGGTTGCCCAGGCCATCGTCTTCGGTAGCCCGTTGCGTGCCATCCGGCTCGATGATCTCCAAACGTCCGGCACTGGGGTAGCTATAGGTGGTCACTTGCTGGTAAGTGTCACTTTGGGCGCAGCGGGTAAGGGTCTTCAGGCGGCCATGTTCGTCATAGGTATAGGTGGTCTGGTTGTCGTGCACATCCGTCTGCGTGATCAGGCGGCCACTGAGAATGCTGGTTGTTTCACTCCCCTCGTTACTCGTTTCGGCACACCGCTCAAGCTCGTCTACCCAAACTTCAAAATCTTTGCTGCTGATAAGGACCCACCGACCATCAGCATCTTTATAATGATGAGATATTTGCTCGAGCCTATTTTGCTTATCGTACCTTCTGAGCTCGCGCACTTTCGCCACTTGACCATCAGAAAAGCTCATTACAGCAACGGTTGACGACCAAATTTGACTAGTTTTATGTTCATATAGCCTTTCAAACTTAAAATTAAACTTTCCCCACGCAAAGTTTATAGGGTCCGGGGTGACACCCATGAACTCAACCTTAATTCCCCCATGAATAATATCATCAAACGAATCATAAGGACCTGTATGATAATCGTTTTTGACTTCTACATCGGAGCTCTCGAGCTCGACCCCCTTCTTGCGAAAAACAGCTTTGAGGTGTGAAAAATCATTTTCCACTTGAAAATGGTGCATAGCACCAGGAGTAATCTTCTTTACTAAGCGACCTGAATAAAAATAGCTTTCATCGTTTATTATTCGACACCCTCCACTCGTAGTCGAATACGAAACCTTGGTTACTGCCTTAAAACTATTGGGGCCTGCCTGATTTGAATACTCCTTCGTTATCTCACATGCGCCCTCACTGGTCGTCTCCTTTACTCGCTCATGGGTTTTATCGTAGCGATACACTGTCTTGCACGCCCCGCCTCCCTGAGTGGTAGTGGTTGAATACTGGCCATCACTGTCGTTGTCCCGCTGATAAGCATAGGCCGTCACAATAGGTTGGCTCATCCCACCTCGGGGAGTAAGAGTGTGCTGGCTGACACAGGGCAACGCCGACAGTTTGGGGTTATCTTTGAACGTCAGCCCGTTGTCCTTGTAGGCCACCGCCTCCTTCACTCCTTCGAATGTCGTGAGTTCCTTGAGCAGGCGACCACATTGGGCATGGTCGTGATATTTGAATTCACAAGCACTGCCATCGGGGGCGTCGACCCGGGTCAAGGCATAGTCCGCCAGGCTCAGTGTGAAGCTCACATGCTCGCTGGCCTCATCCGGCCAATACGCCAGCGTGACCTTGGTATCGGTATAGGTAAGCTTGACCAACATACGGCTATCGGCCGAGATCTGCGCAAGGCGAATGTAACTGGCTTCAAGTGCCGTCTTTTCCACACCTCGAAGCAATGCGGCATATTTTTTCTTTACCGACGGTTCAAGAGTTTGTTGCTGCCACGTCAGATTTACATCGCCAGTGTGAGAGCCTATGCTCGTGGGCATCCATACCTTGCTGCTTCCCACTTGCTCTAGCCACTCGCGCCGATCATCTGGGTACCTCACTCTGACACGCGTACCCTTGAGGTCCCACATCACCGCTACACCATTCTTCTCGAGATTCTCAAGGTCCTTGCCTTTCTCAACCCTCAGCACCTCCCCCGAATGCAGCGTCAATTGCTGCTGTTCTTCCCGATAACAGGTAAAGGCAAACGACCAGCCATCCCCCAGTCCGGCATGGTTGTTGACCAAGGGTGAATAGAACAGGCTCATGTCCACCACAGGCCCTTCACCGTCGCCGCCCACAATCGAGGGCAAGGGCACGTAGGCTTCGAACAACCCCGTGCGCGGGTCCACGGCATTGCGCTTCTGCGTGGTGGCATTGAAAATCGGGTGGTTCTGATGATCACATGGATCCATCCCGAATGGATGATGGACAACGCTGTTGGTGCTGCTCATGGTTAGCCTCCGTGCCCTGCGTGATGGGTGTCGCCACAGCGTGCTACGGCAGGGAGGCCAGGGCTACTGGCAAAATTATCAGGTCGGGATGGCTTGAAGTGGTCGCCCTCAGGCCCGCTGCGCCCTCACCACGAACAGCATCAGTGCCACGGCCGGCAACACAGCCCCCAACAGCGCCACCCCATGCCAGCCGAACTGCGCATACACCCCGCTGGCCAGCGCCGAGCCCACGGCGCCGCCGAGGAAGATGCTGGTCATGTACAGGGCATTCAAGCGGCCACGGCTGGCCGGATCCAGCGCGTACACCTCGCGCTGGCCGATGACCAGGTTCATCTGCACGGCAAAATCCAGCAGCACCCCGGTCAGCCCCAGGCCCATCACGCTCATGCCCGCGGTACTCAGGCCGCCGAGCAACGCCAGCGGCGCCAGGCTCAGCGCCAGCAACGAAGCGCGCCGTCCATGTCCGGCATCAGCCAACCGCCCGGCCAACGGCGCCGCCACCGCGCCCACCGCCCCGACCAGGGCAAACAGCGCGATCTGGCTCTGCGACAGGCCATGTTCAGCGGCCAGCGCCAGCGGCACCGCCGTCCAGTACAGGCTGAACGCCGCGAACATCAGCGCCTGGTACAACGCCCGCTGGCGCAACACCGGATAACGGCGCAACAGCACCCGCAACGAGGCCATCAGCTCGGCATAGCTCGCCTTGTGCTCGGGGACTCGGCGCGGCAGGGTCGACGCCAGCAGCAGGATGATCGCCAGCATCAACCCGGCGGCACCGACGAACACCGCACGCCAGCCGAAATGATCCGCCACCAGGCTTGCCAGTGGACGCGCCAGGAGGATCCCCAGCAGCAACCCACCCATGATGTTGCCGACCACCCTGCCACGCTCGCGCTCCGGCGCCAGATGCGCCGCCAGCGGTATCAGCATCTGCACCGCCACCGAACTGAAGCCGATCAGCAACGCGTACAGCAGGAACACCTCGCCCTGCCCATGGCCGCTGGTGCCAGCCAGCAACAGGCTGCCGGCGGCCAGCACCGCCGTGGCGACCATCAGCCGGCGGTTCTCCAGCAGGTCGGCCAGCGGCACCAGAAACAACAGGCCCAGGGCGTAGCCGATCTGGGTCAGGGACACGATCAGGCCGGCCTGCTCGGTGGACAGGCCAACGTCCGGGGCGATCAGGCCGACGATGGGTTGGGCATAGTAGATGTTGGCGACGATGGCGCCGCAGCAGAACGCCAGCAGCATCACCAGGGCGCGACTCAGGCCTGGGGCCGCTGGCTGGGCGACGGCGAGGGAGGGATTCATTCGAGGGTACCTCGGCTTGCGAAAGGATGTGCGCGAAGGGTGACGGACATTCGCCCCGGGGAGAATCCATCGCCTGCGCAACAGGCCTTTGCGCGACACGCAACGCCTTAGCCTGCCAGCAGCCCCTCACAGAAGGCGACGAACGCCATCACCCGTCGCGAACCACGGTGATTGGGCAGGTACAGGGCGTTGATGCTGGCGCTGGCATTGCCCGGATTCACCGTCCAGTCGGCGAACAGCCGTTGCAGGCGCCCGGCCTCGACATCCTCGCGCACCAGCCAGTCGGCCAGCAACGCCACCCCACTGCCAGCAATCGCCGCCTCGCGCAACAGGTCGGCATTGGCGCTGCGCAGCGGGCCGCTGATATCCAGTTCCAGGCATTGCTCGCCCTGGCTCAGGCGCCAGGGCCGCGCCGACTGGCCGTAACGAAAACGCAGGCAGGCGTGATCGGCCAGTTGTCGCGGTTCGCCGAGCGGCGGGTGCTGACGCAGGTACGCGGGACTTGCCACCAGCCAACGCTCGAAGCGGCCCAGCGGCCGGCACACCAGTTCATCGCCGGGCGCCGGTTCGCCCAGGCGGATGGCCAAGTCGTAGCGCCCGTCGAGCAGGTCGTCGAAACGGTCGCTGAGGTCGATGTCCAGCTCCAGGGCCGGGTGACGGGCGAGAAACGCCCCCAGGTGCGGGGCAATCACCCGCCGGCCGAACTCCACCGGCAGACACAGGCGCAGCACCCCCACCGGCTCCTCGCCACGGTCGGCGACGCTGGCGTCGGCTTCGGCCAGCGCCTCGAGGATCTCGCGGGCGCGCTGGTAGTAGCTGGTGCCGGCCTCGGTCAGGCTGACCTGGCGGGTGGAGCGGTTGAGCAGGCTGGCCCCGAGCGCCTGTTCGAGGGCATCGACCTGGCGGGTCACCGAAGACGTCGCCACCCCTAGCCTGCGCGCGGCGGCGGAAAAACCCCCGGTCTCGGCGGTGGCCATGAACACCTTGATCGCCAGCAGCTTGTCCATCGTGGTTTTCCGTGGGGCAAAAGCCGAAACCTTCCTACAATTGCCCCTCTGCAATCAACCACCCGCGAGCCGTCCCATGCCAGACAACCTGTTCACCGCCCTGCCACCGCTGGCCCCCGAGGCCGATGAGCAATTCACCGAACTGCTGCGGCGGCCGGGCTTGCGCATCGAACGCATCGTCTCCAGCGGCCAGGCCAGCCCTGAGGGGTTCTGGTACGACCAGGCCGAGGGCGAATGGGTGGTCGTGCTCAGCGGCAGCGCCGGGCTGCGCCTGGAGCACGAGACGCACACCCGCGTGCTGCGCGCAGGCGACCACCTGGACATCCCGCCCCGCTGCCGCCACCGCGTGGAGTGGACCGAGCCCGGCGTGGCCACGGTGTGGCTGGCGGTTTTCTATCAGGGCTGAACCAGCGCCGCGGTGAGCGGCCTTGCCTGCAGCCGATAGAAACGCCACGGCAGCAGCACCGCCGACACCGCCAGACCACAGGCGAAGCCCACCCACACACCCACCGGGCCCAGCGCGGAATGGAAGGCCAGCCAGTAGCTCATCGGCAGCGCCAGCAACCAGTAGCTGACCAAGGTCACCCCCACCGGCCAGCGGTAGTCCTGCAGGCCACGCAAGGCGCCCAGCGCGGTGGATTGCAGGCCGTCGGCCACCTGCATCGCCGCGACCACCACGAACATCGGCACGGCGATGGCGATGACCTGCGGGTCGTCGCTCATGGCTTCGGCGATGCGCCGCCCGAACAGCGCCAGCAGCACGGTGGCCACCAGCATCCAGGCGGTGACGCTGGCGAAGGTGGCGCTGCCGATGGCGCGGATGCGCGCCGTCTCGCCGCGGCCCTGGGCCTGGCTGATGCGAATGCTCACCGCCGCGGCCATGCCCAGCGGCAGCATGTACAGCAGCGCGCCGATCGACTGCACCACCTGGTTGGCGGCCAACGCGGCATTGCCCAGCCAGCCAAGCATCCATGCCGCGATCACCACCGCGCCGGCCTCGGCCAGGTAGCCCAGCCCCAGTGGCCAGCCCTCGCCAAGCAGCGTGCGCCAGGACAAGTGCGGCCCCTGTGGCGCCTGGCGATAGCGCGCCAACGACGGCGCCATCCGCCAATAGGCCAGGGCCAGCACCACCGCCAGCGACTCGGCGATCACCCCGGCGATGCCCGCACCCAGCAACCCCAGCGCCGGCAAGCCGAAATGCCCATGGATCAGGCCATAGCTCAGCGGCAGGTTGAACAGCACCGCGCTCATCACCAGCAGCACGGCCACCCAAGGCCGGCCGATGGCCTCCAGCACGTCCTTGAACACCACCGCCAGGCAGTACGGAATCAGAAACACGGCCATGGCCTGCCAGTACGGCGTCAACAGGGCCACGTCCGGCAGCGGCACGCCCAGCCATTGCACCAGCGGCAGCGTGGCCAGCATGGCCAGGCAGCCGAGGATGCCGACCAGCAGCCCATAGCCGAGGCCGCCACGCAGCGTGCGCGCCACCTCGCCCGGATCATCGGCGCCGAAGGCGTGGCCGACGCGCACGCTGAGGGTGGCGAGCATGCCGTACAGCCCGGCATGGAAAATCAGCCCGGCACTGCTGGTCAGCGCGACACAGGCCAGCACCAGTGTGCCCAGCGAAGCCAGCAGCACGGTGTCGGTCAGGCTGATCAGCTCGGCCGCCGACAGGCCCAGCACCAGCGGCAGTGCCAGGCGCAGCAGGCCCGGCAGCTCGCCCAGCCAGGCAGTGGGTTTACGCGAAACGAGGCCAGACACGGTGACAACCTCCAATTGACATACGCCGCGTATGCTAATGCTATTTATTGACATACGCAACGTATGCTAATTTGCATCCATCGTTTTTTTTCATCGGAGCCTCAATGCCCACCCCACGCCGCAGCCGCGCCGCCATGAGCGCCGACACCACCGAACGGCTGATCGCCGTCGCCCGTCGCCAGTTCGCCGAAAAAGGCTTTGCCGCCGTGGTGATGGACGAACTGTGCGCTGAAGCCGACCTCACCCGCGGCGCCCTGCACCACCACTTCGGCGGCAAGGCCGGGCTGTTCACCGCCGTGGTGCAACACCTGCTCGACGAGATCAACCAGGCCATCGATGCCCGCTACGCCACCCACGCCGATCCGTGGGAGGGCTATATCGACACCTGCCTGTACTACTACGACCTGCTGCATGAACCAGCACTGCGGCGCATCCTGTTGCAGGATGCCCCCGGCGTGCTCGGCCCGCGCCTGCGCGAGATGGAAGAGGCCAGCTACATCGGTCCCATGGCTCAGGGCCTGGTCGAGTTGCAGCAGGCCGGCAGGCTGCGCGCGTTCGATGCCGTGGCCATGGCCCACCTGCTCAACGGCGCCATGGGCGACAGCGGTATCTGGGTGATTGCCCAGGACGATCCGCAGGCGGCCGCCGAACGCGTGAAAGGGGCGTTGCGCTGCGTGCTGGAGGGGTTGCAGGCCTGACGCCATTCGCATGTTGCAGCGCAGGGGCTCCAGCAGGTCTGCACGCCCCTGCGACAATCGGTCCCGATTTAAAATGTACTAACTTGTTAATTAGCTTGCTAAGGGATTAAACTGCCGGCATTCCACCTGCGAGATCCCTGGCATGAAAGACTCCCCCCGCGCCCGTGGCGCCTCAACCTTCATCCTGGTCTGCCTGGGCGTTGTCATCGCCCTGCTCGGCCTGCTCCTGGCTGCCGGCGGCCTCAAGCTGGCCGGCCTGGGCGGCTCCTGGTACTTCCTGACCGGCGGCCTGGCCATGGCCCTCGCCGGCCTGCTCATCGCCCGAGGCAAACCCGCCGGCGCCTGGCTGTACGCCCTGTTCCTCGCCGGCACCGCGATCTGGGCCGTGGCCGACAGCGGACTGGTGTTCTGGCCGCTGTTCTCGCGCCTGTTCATGTTCGCCGCCATCGGCCTGGTGGTCGCGCTGGTTTACCCGCTACTGGTGCGCCACAAGGCGCGCGGTGCCTATGGCATCGCCGGCTTGCTGGCCGTGGCCCTGGCGATCGCCGCCGGCAACATGTTCGTTGCCCACCCCAGCGTCGCCCCCACCGGCAACGGCCCGGGCCTGACGCCGGTGGAGCCCGGCCAGCAACAGAAGGACTGGGCCCACTACGGCAACACCGAAGGCGGCAGCCGTTTCGCCGCCCTGGACCAGATCAACCGCGGCAACGTCGACAAGCTCAAGGTCGCCTGGACCTACCACACCGGCGACGTCGCCCTCAGCGACGGCAATGGCGCCGAAGACCAGCTCACCCCGCTGCAGGTCGGCGACAAGGTGTTCATCTGCACCCCGCACAACAACCTGATCGCGCTGGACGCCGACACCGGCAAGCAGCTGTGGAAGAACGCCATTAACGCCCAGTCCAAGGTCTGGCAGCGTTGCCGTGGCATGGCCTACTTCGACGCCACCACGCCGATCGCCCAACCGAGCCAGCCGAACAGTTCACCGATCACTCTGGCCAGCGTGCCGGCCGGCGCCAACTGCCAGCGCCGCCTGCTGACCAACACCATCGATGGCCGCCTGATCGCCGTCGACGCCGACACCGGCGCGTTCTGCCAGGGCTTCGGCGAAAACGGCCAGGTCGACCTCAAGGCCGGCCTGGGCGATGTCCCGGACTCCTACTACCAGCTGTCCTCGGCACCGCTGATGGCCGGTACTACCGTGGTGGTCGGCGGGCGCGTGGCCGACAACGTGCAGACCGACATGCCCGGCGGCGTCATCCGTGGCTTCGACGTGATCAGCGGGGCCCAGCGCTGGGCCTTCGACCCCGGCAACCCGGAAGACCGCGCTGCCCCGCAAGGCGACGGCACCTACGTGCGCAGCACTCCCAACAGCTGGGCGCCGATGTCGTACGATCCGGCGATGAACACCGTGTTCTTGCCGATGGGCTCCTCGTCCACCGATATCTACGGCGTGGAGCGCAGCAGGCTTGACCACACCTACGGCGCCTCGGTGCTGGCCCTGGACGCCACCACCGGCAACCAGAAGTGGGTCTACCAGACCGTGCACAACGACCTCTGGGACTTCGACCTGCCGATGCAGCCAAGCCTGATCGACTTCACCAAGGATGACGGCAGCAGCGTGCCGGCCGTGGTGATCGGCACCAAGGCCGGGCAGATCTACGTGCTCGACCGCGCCACCGGCAAGCCGCTCACGCAGGTCGATGAAGTGCCGGTCAAGCCAAGCAACATCCCCAACGAGCCATACTCGCCAACCCAGCCGAAATCGGTAGGCATGCCGCAGATCGGCGCGCAGACCCTGACCGAGTCGGACATGTGGGGCGCCACGCCCTATGACCAGCTGCTGTGCCGCATAGATTTCAAGAAGATGCGCTACGACGGCCTCTACACCGCGCCCGGCACCGACCTGTCGCTGAGCTTCCCGGGCTCGCTGGGCGGGATGAACTGGGGCAGCATTTCCACCGACCCGGTGCATGGTTTCATCTTCGTCAACGACATGCGCCTGGGCCTGTGGATCCAGATGATCCCGTCGCAGAACAAGGGTGATGTCGCCGCCGGTGGCGAGGCGTTGAATACCGGCATGGGCGCGGTGCCGCTCAAGGGCACCCCGTATGCGGTGAACAAGAACCGCTTCCTGTCGGTGGCTGGCATCCCGTGCCAGGCACCGCCGTTCGGTACCCTGACCGCCATCGACATGAAGACCCGCCAGGTCGCCTGGCAGGTGCCGGTGGGCACCGTCGAGGACACCGGCCCCCTGGGCATCCGCATGCACCTGCCGATCAAGATCGGCCTGCCGACGCTCGGCGGCACCCTGTCCACCCAGGGAGGCCTGGTGTTCATCGCCGGCACCCAGGATTTCTACCTGCGCGCCTACGACAGCAGCAACGGCAGCGAGATCTGGAAAGCCCGCCTGCCGGTCGGCAGCCAGGGCGGCCCGATGACCTATGTGTCGCCCAGGACCGGCAAGCAGTACGTGGTGGTCACTGCCGGCGGTGCGCGCCAGTCGACCGACCGCGGCGACTATGTGATGGCGTACGCATTGCCATAAATCGCGTCGCCTGTATCGCCGGCAAGCCGGCTCCCACAGGGTGCGCGCACTCACTGTGGGAGCCGGCTTGCCGGCGATGAGGCCCTTTCAGACCACCCGAGACTTCGCAATGTCATCCGTTTCACGCCTCACCCCCACCCTGCTCCTTGCCCTCGCCAGCACCACTGCATTCGCCGCCGACAACACCCTGACCGGCGACTGGGGCGGCCTGCGCCACCAGCTCGCGGCAGACGGCATCACCTTCACCGGCGACTACAGCGGCGAGACCGCCTACAACGCCCACGGCGGCCTGCACCGTTCGGCCCGCTACTCGCAGAACCTCAAGCTGGGCGCGCAGTTCGACCTGTCGAAACTGTACGGCCTCGACAACGGCGGCAAGGTCCAGCTGACCATCAACGACCGCCGCGGCAACAGCGCCTCGGAGGACCTGGTGGGCAACCGCCTGCCGATCCAGGAAAACTACGGTGGCCTCTACACCCGCCTCACCGAACTGAGCTACGAGCGCAACCTGTCGCCTTCGCTCAACCTCAAGCTCGGCTACATGGCCATGGGCAACGACCTCGGCGGGCTGGACAGCGGCATCCTGTGCAACTTCATGAACGCCGGCTTCTGCGGCCACCCGCTGAACATGTCCGGCGGCAGCGGCTGGACCAACTACCCCAACGCTCACCTCGGCGCGCGGCTCAAGTACGACCTGGCGCCGGACTGGCAACTGCGCGTTGCGGCGTTCAACGTCGACCCCGAGAGCAACGGCAATTCCAGCCGTGCCTGGCACCTGGGGCCCAAGCACAGCACCGGCACCGTGCTCCCGCTGGAACTGGTGTACAAGCTGCGTGGCGAGCTGCCGGGCGAATACAAGGTCGGCTACTACTACGACAGCTCGAACGTGAAACGCATCGGCAGCAGCGAGGAAGTCGCCGGTCGCGGTGGCCATTACCTGCTGGTCGACCAGGCCGTGTGGAACGACCCGGCATTACCAGGGCGCAGCCTGCACGCCTTCGGCCAGTACTCGGCGTCGAGCAAGGCCGCCTCGCCATTCACCAAGTGGTACGGTGCCGGCATGGTGCTGTACCAGCCGTTCGCGGGCCGGCCTCGGGATACCGTGGCGCTGGGTTACGGGCGCGCAGTGCCGAACCCGCGCAGCCGCGACGTGCTCGAGAATGCCGCATTCAATGCCGGCCAGCCATTCCCCGACATCGACAGCGCCGAGCAACTGATTGAGCTGAGCTACGGCTACCAGGCCACGCCGTGGCTGAACCTGCGCCCGGACGTGCAGTACATCGTCGAGCCGGGGGCGTTTTCCGGGAAGGACATCGACAACGCGCTGGTGCTCGGCTTGCAGGTCAAGGCGACATTCTGAGCACCAGGGCCGCCCTGCGGCCCTTTCGCCGGCAAGCCGGCTCCCACACCGACCGCGTAAACCTCAAGCCTTGCGCTGTCCCTGTGGGAGCCAGCTTGTCGTGGCGACGAACCACGGCGAAAGGAATGCGCAACAACCCCCGGCCAACCCAGCTTTTTCCTCTGCACCAACCACATATTTACTAATTTCCCCGCCTGCCACCCTGTCCCAGTATCTGCGCACTAAAACAACAAAGAGCGGGGAACTGTCATGAGTGCAAGTGCGTCCGTGCCTGCCAGCGTGCAGCACGATCAAGCCGGCTTTCGCCGGGTCCTGGGGCTGGGCTCGCTGCTGGCGGTAGCCGTCGGCCTGGTGGTGTCGCAAGGGGTGATGGTGATGATGCTGCAGGGGGTCGGCGCCGCCGGCCTGGGCTTCATCGTGCCGTTGGGGCTGGCCTACCTGCTGGCCCTGAGCTATGCGTTCTCCTTCTCCGAGTTGGCCCTGCTGGTGCCGCGCGCCGGCAGCCTGTCGAGCTACACCGAGGTGGCGCTGGGGCACTTCCCGGCAATCCTCGCGACCTTCTCCGGCTACGTGGTGGTGGCCATGTTCGCCCTGTCGGCCGAGTTGCTGCTGCTCGACCTGATCGTCGGCAAGGTCTACCCCGGGGTGTTCCCGCAGTATTCGGTGGCCTTCGGCGTACTTGCCCTGTTCACCGCCCTCAACCTCATGGGCATCGACATCTTCGCCAAGCTGCAGAGCGCCATGGCCGTGGTCATGGTGATCGTGCTGCTGATCCTCGGCGTTGCCGCGATCAGCGAAGGGCATGCCGACGGTGTCACCACCACCCTGCTGCAGGGCGACTGGAACCCCATGGGCGCCGGGGTGCTGGCCCTGACCGCCATGGCCGTGTGGGGCTTCGTCGGCGCCGAGTTCGTCTGCTCGCTGGTGGAGGAAACCCGCAAGCCCGAGCGCAACATCCCGCGCGCGATGATCATCGGCCTGACCGTGATCTTCGCCACCATCGGCCTGTACGGCCTCGGCGCGCTGTTCCTGGTGCCACGCGAGGCGCTGGGCAGCGATGCCCTGCCCCACTACCTGTTCGCCACCACGGTGTTCGGCAAGACCGGCGAGGTGTTCCTGGTGATCGCCGCAGTCACCGCCACCTGCAGCACCCTCAACACCTCGCTGGCGGCCATCCCGCGCATGCTCTACGGCATGGCCTGCAATGGCCAGGCGTTCCCCCAGTTCAAGCAGCTCAGCCCGCGCGCCCGTACACCTTGGGTCGCCGTGCTGTTCGTGGCGGCGATCACCGGGCTGCCGATCCTGCTGATGGGCCAGGACGCTGCGGCGATCAACCTGTTGCTGCTGGCCGCCGCGCTGGCCTGGCTGCTGGCCTACATCATCGTGCACCTGGACGTGATCGCCCTGCGCCATCGTTACCCGCACCTGGCTCGGCCGTTCCGCACGCCGTTCTATCCGCTGCCGCAACTGTTCGGCATCGGCGGCATGCTGTATGCGATCTGGAACGCATCGCCCAGCCCCGAGATGAGCCTGAAGATCTACGGCACCGCCGGGCTGGTGCTGGCGGTGGTTTCACTGATCGCGGTGGTGTGGATCAAAGCGGTGATGAAGAAACCGTTGTTCAAGCCCGAGCCCTTGCGGCACTGACTGCCATCAAGCCGATGCGGCGCGCCTGGCCCGGTAGCTGCCCGGGCTTTGCCCGGTCCACTTCTTGAACGCCCGGTGAAACGCGCTGGGCTCCTGGAAGCCGGTGTGCTCGGCGATCTCGGCGATGCTCAGGTGGCCTTCGCGCAGCAGCTCGAAGGCCATTGCCCGGCGCACCTCGTCCTTGATCTGCTGGTAGGAGCGCCCCTCGCGCTCCAGCTGGCGGCGAAAGCTGCTGGCGCTGAGCTTCTGCCGTGCGGCCATGGCGTCGAGCGTCGGCCACTGTCCGTAATGCAGGGCGCGCAAATGCCGATAGACCTCCGCCACCCGGCCATTCTGGTTGCGAAAGCGGATCACCAGCCCCTGCGGCGCGCTGCGCAGAAAGCCCTTCAACCCCGCCAGATCCTGCACCACCGGCAGGCGCAGCCAAGCGCTGTCGAACTCCACCTCGGTGCGCCCGCTGCCCAGGCGCAGGTCCGGCCCCCAGAGCAATGCGTCATCCTCCTGCGCCGGGCGCGCCAGGGCCAGCTCGGTACGGTCTATGGCGATGCGTCGGCCGGCCAGCCAGCACAGCAGGCCGATCACCAGCACCAGGTAGGTTTCCTCGGCGTAGACCCGGGTCAGCGGATCGGCGATGCTCGACTGCACACTGATCACGGTGCGCGCGCCACGCACCGTGACATTGCCGTTCAAGTCACGCAGGAACAGGGCGAAACTGCCCAGGCACTGGCGCAGCGCCTTGCCCAGGGTCGGTTCCTGGATCAACCCGCGACAGATCAGGGCGAAGCTGCCCAGGGGCATGCCGTGGCTGTCGAGTTGGAAGAACTCATCGTGCAGCTCGTCGATCAGCGCCAGCCACAGCTGGGCGAAGGCCTTGGCCGGCACCCGCGCCAGCGGCTGGGCCAGTACCTGCGGGTCGATGCCCACCGCCCGCAGATGGGCGTCCCGCGCCTGGGGCCGGTCGCGCAGGGCGTGGACCATGGCATTGAGGAAGTACACCGCGACCGTGTCGCTATCGCGCATGGCAAATGTCCGCTGTCTATGCTGAGTGGCAAAAAATGCCAGGTTGTCTGAACAGATCCGGCATAGGCCGCCCGCGGGCCTTTGCCTAGACTCGATCCACCCCGCAGGGTGTGGGCGCCATTCTCGCAGAGCCTCCCGCGCCCCGCCACGCCTTCGAATACGGAGCCCCCATGAGCAGCACAGAAATCTTCGTCGTCAGTGCGGTACGTTCGGCCATCGGCAGCTTCGGCGGTTCGCTCAAGGACCTGCCGCTGGCCGACCTCGCCACCCAGGTCACCCGCGCCGCCATCGAGCGTTCGGGCGTGTCCGCCGAGCAGATCGGCCACGTGGTGATGGGCAACGTGATCCCCACCGAACCACGCGATGCCTACCTGGGCCGGGTCGCGGCAATGAACGCCGGCATTCCCAAGGAAACCCCGGCCTTCAGCGTCAACCGCCTGTGTGGCTCGGGCCTGCAGGCCATCGTCTCGGCTGCCCAGGGCCTGCTGCTGGGTGACAGCGACATCGCCCTGGCCGCCGGCGCCGAAGCCATGAGCCGCGGCCCCTACCTGCTGCCGCAGGCGCGCTGGGGCGCACGCATGGGCGACCTGCAGGGCATCGACTACATGGTCGGCATCCTCCAGGACCCGTTCGAGCACTTCCACATGGGCATCACCGCCGAGAACGTCGCGGCGGCCCATGGCATCAGCCGCCAGATGCAGGATGAAGTCGCCCTGACCAGCCAGCACCGCGCCGCCCGCGCCATCGCCGAAGGCCGCTTCGACGGCCAGATCGTGCCGATCGAGATCAAGACTCGCAAAGGCAGCGTGCAGTTTGCCGTGGACGAGAACGTGCGCACCGATGCCAGCGCCGAACAACTGGCCGGCATGAAGCCGGTGTTCAAGAAGGACGGCACGGTCACCGCCGGCAACGCCAGCAGCATCAACGACGGCGCCGCCGGCCTGGTCCTGGCCAGCGGCGACGCCGTGCGCCGCCAGGGCCTCAAGCCGCTGGCGCGGATCGTCGCCTACGCCCACGCCGGCGTGGAGCCGGCGCTGATGGGCCTGGGCCCGATCCCGGCGACGCAGAAGGTGCTGGAGAAAGCCGGCCTGAAGGTCAGCGACCTGGACGTGATCGAGTCCAACGAAGCTTTCGCCTCGCAGGCCTGTGCCGTGGCCCGCGCCCTGGGCTTCGACCCGGAAAAGGTCAACCCCAACGGCTCGGGCATTTCCCTCGGCCACCCGGTCGGCGCCACCGGCGCAATCATCGCCACCAAGGCCATCCATGAACTGCACCGCGTGCAGGGCCGCTACGCCCTGGCCACCATGTGCATCGGTGGCGGTCAAGGCATCGCCATCGTCTTCGAACGCGTTTGACAGGAGTCAGCAGCATGAACATCGAACACATCGCCGTGATCGGCGCAGGCACCATGGGCAACGGCATCGCCCAGGTGTGCGCGCTGGCCGGCTACCAGGTCCTGCTGGTGGACGTTTCCGACGCGGCGCTGGAGCGTGGCGTGGCGACCCTGGGCAAGAACCTCGAGCGCCAGGTCGGCAAGGGCACCATCGACGCCGACAAGGCCAGCGCGGCCAAGGCGCGCATCCGCACCAGCACCGACTACGCCCAGCTGGCCAGCGCGCAACTGGTGATCGAGGCGGCCACCGAGAACCTCGCCCTCAAGCAGCGCATCCTGCAGCAGGTGGCGGCCAACGTCGGAGCCGAGTGCCTGATTGCCACCAACACCTCGTCGCTGTCGGTGACCCAACTGGCGGCCAGCATCGAGCAGCCGCAGCGCTTCATCGGTGTGCACTTCTTCAACCCGGTGCCAATGATGGCGCTGGTCGAAATCATCCGTGGCCTGCAGACCAGCGACGCGACCTATGCCCAGGCATTGCTGGTCACCGAGCGGCTCGGCAAGACCCCGATCACCGCCGGCAACCGCCCAGGCTTCGTGGTCAACCGCATCCTGGTGCCAATGATCAACGAAGCGATCTTCGTGTTCCAGGAAGGCCTGGCCAGCGCCGAGGACATCGACACCGGCATGCGCCTGGGCTGCAACCAGCCGATCGGCCCGCTGGCCCTGGCCGACCTGGTGGGCCTGGACACGCTGCTGGCGATCATGGAGGCCTTCCATGAAGGCTTCAACGACAGCAAGTACCGCCCCGCGCCGCTGCTCAAGGAAATGGTTGCCGCCGGCTACCTGGGGCGCAAGAGCGGTCGCGGCTTCTTCACCTACTAGAGGAACCGCGCCATGGCCCCGGTCACTGCGGCGCCGCGCTGCGCCAATTTCGAGGAGCGGCGGGACCGGGCCATGGCCCTGTTCGCCGAGAAAGGCTTCGGCCAGGTCAGCATGCGTGAGCTGGCGGCGCACGTGGGCTTGACCGCAGGCTCGCTGTACCACCATTTCCCCAGCAAGCAGGACCTTTTGTACGACCTTATAGAGGAGTTGTACGAGGAGCTGCAGGCCACCCTCAACCAGGGCCGCCGGGCGCGGGCCCAGGGCAAGCCGGTACTGGCCTGCCTGATCGCCGCGCACTGGCAGTTGCATGGCGAGCGGCCGTTGCAGTTTCGCCTGGCCGAGCGGGATTTCTGCTGCCTGAGCGAGGACCAGCAGGCACGCCTTGCGGGATTGCGCGAACGCTACGAAACCGGGCTACTGCGCCTGATTGCGCCGCAGGCGCGGTTGGCCGGGGAAACCCTGGCGGCCACCGGGCATGTGCTGGCGACGCTGTTGAACCAGTTGCCCGGGATGTTGCGCGGCAAGGGCCTGGGTGAAGCCGAGGGCGTTGGGTTGATGGAGGGGCTGGTGGTGGGCGCCATGGAAAGGACGCTCGGTTAGCGCTGTGATCACCCGGGCGAGCGCTGCCCAAGCCGCCTACAGACTGACCCCCAGCGCCCGGCGCAGCTGCTCGCCACGGGCATCGTCCGCCGCGCTGACCAGGGCAAAGTTGTAATCGCCATGGGACCAGTAGCGAGCCTCCAGCTGGCCATCGGTGCGCTGGCCGGTAGGCATGCGCTCGAAATGCTCGCCGGGAGAGCGCAGGAACAGGCTGATGCGCTGCCCCTGGCGATCCTCGAACACCAGCAACGCCGCTGGCCCCGCCTCGTTGCTCAACAGCCGAGCCCCTACCGGCTGGAAGCCATAACCCGCCAGGTCCGGCAAGCGGCCGACACGGTTGAAGTGGGTTCTCAGCCAAGCCTGCAGGCGTGCCGGCTCGCGGGCCTCGATGTCCAGTGTGCTGGCCTCGGCGAACAACCTGTGGGCCTGCACCGCGTCGGCCATGGGCAGCATGCCGGCGAACAGCGTCGCCTCACGCGCCTGCCAGCCGCCCAACCCGCCCAGGCCTACCGCCAGCATCAGCACCGCCGCTACTGCCAGGCGGCGCTGCCGGCGTTGACGCAGGCGGCGACGCAGCGGGGCCAGGTCAAGCTCCGGATCGCTCGGCCGCTCGCCAAAGCCGGCCAGCGCCGCCCGCAGGCGTCGAGCGTCGGCACGCCAGGCCTCGATGCGCACGGCCTCCTGCGGATTGGCGGCCAGCCAAGCCTCCACCTCGGCCCGGCGCGCCGGCTCCAGGCGCTCGTCGACATAGGCGTGCAGTTCGTGTTCGGTGGGGATCAGGCGTGTCATTTGAGTCTCCGCAAGGCCGGGGGCGTAGGGCTGCCCTCGGTCAGTTCACGCAGGGCGGCACGGGCACGCGACAGGCGCGACATCACCGTGCCGATGGGGATGCCAAGCGTCTCGGCCGCCTCCTTGTAGCTCAAGCCTTCGACACTGACCAGCAACAGCAATGCCCGCTGCTCGGGCGACAAGCGGGCGAAGGCCTGCAGGTCGGCCTGGGCCAGCACGATGCTCTCGATCTCGCCGCCCGCCGCTTCCTCGGCCTGGCCCCGGCCGAACCAGGCCAGCCAGCGCGCATGCAGGCGCTCGCGGCGCTTGCCGTCGAGGAACAACCGGTAAAGGATGGTGAACAGCCAGGGGCGCAGGCTGTCGGCATCACGCTGCTGGCCGCGACGGCTCAAGGCGCGCTCGACCGTGGCCTGGACCAGGTCGTCGGCGGTACCGGGCTCGCGGGTCAGCCACAGGGCAAAGCGGCGCAGGCGCTGCAGCAGCTCGCGCCATTGTTGGTCGTCCAGATCGTGCATGGTAGGGTTCCGGGGCCCTGCGGGCTGTCAGTGTACAAGGCAGACGCGCGGGCACGGAATCTATTCCCCCGCCGGGAATAAATCGTTTGCCCCTGCGTCGTACCGGTTCATTCCACCTGACCGGACCGTTCCCATGACTACTCCCCTGCACGGCCCTGCCAAGGCCCTGCGCCTGGCCGCCATCGCTGCCACGCTGGCCGCCCTGGGCGCAGGCTTCGCCTACGCCGCCGGCTGGATCGGCGCGCCAAGGCTGACCCCGCAACGCATCATCGACACCTTCGAAGCCCAGGCCGGCCACCACCCCGGCTACCGGAAGAACCATGCCAAGGGCCTGTGTGTCAGCGGTTACTTCCAGGCCAGCGGCCAGGCCACCTCGCTGTCCCGCGCCCGGGTGTTCAGCCAGCAGAAGGTGCCGGTGATCGGCCGTTTCGCCATCGGCGGCGCCAATCCGTTCGCGCCGGACACCGCCATACCGGTGCGCAGCCTGGCGGTGCAGTTGACCAGCGACGACGGCCAGGTCTGGCGCACCGGCATGAACAACCCGCCGGTACTGGCCGTAAGCACGGTCGAAGGTTTCTATGAACAGGTCCTGGCCGGCGCTCCGGACCCGGCCACCGGCAAACCCGACCCGGCCAGGCTGCAAGCCTTCTTCGCCGCCCACCCGGAGAGCGCGGCGTTTCGCCAATGGGCGGCCAGCTACAAGCCCAGCGACAGTTTCGCCAACACCGCCTACAACAGCATCAACGCCTTCCGCCTGATCGATGCCAACGGCCAGGCGCACCCGGTGCGCTGGACACTGGAGCCGCAGGCCGCTTACGCCGCTTTGCCCGCCCAGGTCGACGACAAGCAGTTCCTGCAACACGATCTGCAGCAACGCCTGGCGCAGGGCCCGCTGCGCTGGACCCTGCGCCTGACCCTGGCCGAGCCCGGCGATCCGGTGGACGACCCTGCCCGTCCCTGGCCCGCCGAACGCCGCAGCCTCAATGCCGGCACCCTGGTCCTGGAGCAGGTCGACGGCCCCGAGCAAGGCGCCTGCCGCGACCTGAACTTCGACCCGCTGATCCTGCCCCACGGCATCGAACCCTCCGCCGACCCGATCCTCGCCGCCCGCTCGGCCGCCTATTCGGTGTCGTTCAACCGCCGCAGCCACGAGTCGCTGACCGAAGGAGCCCGCCCATGAGCGCCACTGCCTTTCACCCCCTGGCCCGGCTGCTGCACTGGCTGATGGCCGTGCTGATCCTGGCCATGCTGTTCATCGGCGTGAGCATGGTCGCCGACCTGTCGCCCCGCCACCCGTGGCTGGTCGAGCTGCACAAGGCCACTGGCCTGGCCCTGCTGGTGCTGGTGATCCTGCGCATCGTCCTGCGCCTGAGCCTGGCGCACCCGCCGCTGCCTCGCGACCTGCCTCCCCTGCAGCGCCTGGCCGCCGGCGCCTCGCACCTGCTGTTGTATGGGCTGATGCTGGCCATGCCGCTGCTCGGCTGGGCGATGCTCTCGGCAGGCGGTTACCCCCGCCCGCTGCAACTGCCCGCCATCGCCCCCCACGACCTGCAGCTCTACGCCGTGCTGCGCCAGGCCCACGGCTGGGCAGGCTACCTGCTGTTCGCCACGGTGCTGGCGCACCTGGGCGCGGCCCTGGTGCATGGCCTGGTGCGCCGCGACGGCGTCTTGCGTAGCATGTGGCCAGGCCCGTTGCGTCGCGGTGAGTGAGCACCGCCGGGGCTCGACAAACATAAATAATAATCACTAACATCGGCGCTCATTTCGTCGAGCTGCCCTGGACTGCCTTATGAACGCCGCAAAGGACCCTGCCACGCTTGCCCCAGTGAGCAGCCCGCCCAGTACGTTGGACCTGCGCCCGCTGATGCTGGCCAACATGGCCTGCACCATGTCGATGATGGCCTTCGTCGCCCTGATCGGCCCGATCGCCCGCTTGCTGGGCATGGCCACCTGGCAGGCCGGCGCGGCGGTGACCGTGGCCGGCGTGGTCTGGGTGCTGCTGGCCCGGCCCTGGGGCCGCTTGGCCGATCGGCTTGGCCGGCGCCGGGTGTTGCTGCTGGGCAGCGGCGGCTTCACCCTGGCCTATTGGGTGCTGTGCCTGTTCATCGACGGCGCGTTGCGCTGGCTGCCGGGCGCGACCCTGGCCTTCTTCGGCCTGATGCTGGCACGAGGCATGATCGGCGCCTTCTATGCCGCGCTGCCGGTGGGCGGCAACGCGCTGATCGCCGATCACGTCGAGCCGCAACGCCGGGCGCGGGCCATGGCCTCGCTGGGTGCGGCCAACGCGGTCGGCCTGGTGCTGGGCCCGGCCCTGGCCGCGCTGCTGTCGCGCTACAGCCTGAGCATGCCGTTCTATGTGCTGTCGCTGCTGCCGGCCACGGCGTTCGTCGTGCTGCTGTTCAAGCTCAAGCCGCAGCCCTTGGCCCAGGCCCATGCGCCCAACCCGGTGCGACTGTCCGACCCGCGCCTGCGCAGGCCTTTGCTGGTGGCCTTCAGCGCCATGCTGAGCATCACCGTGTCGCAGATCGCCGTCGGTTTCTTCGCCCTCGACCGCCTGCAGCTCGAGGCCGGCGCCGCCGCCCAGGCCGCGGGCATCGCCTTGACCAGCGTGGGCGTGGCACTGATGCTGGCCCAGGTGTTCCTGCGCCAGTTGGAATGGCCACCTCTGAAGATGATCAAGGTCGGCGCCTGCGTATCCGGGCTCGGTTTCGCCGCCGCGGCCCTGGCCACCAGCGCGCCGTGGCTATGGGGCGCGTTCTTCATCGCCGCGTTCGGCATGGGCTTCGTGTTCCCGGCCTTTTCGGCGCTGGCGGCCAACGCCATGCACGCCAGCGAACAAGGTGCGACGGCCGGCTCGATCGGCGCCGCCCAGGGCATGGGCGCGGTGATCGGGCCACTGGCCGGCGCCCTGGTCTACGCCCTCGATCCGCGCCTGCCGTTCCTGGCCGTGGGCGCCCTGCTGTTGCTGGTCGGCCTGTGGCCGGCAGCGTCCGACCTGCGCCACTGACGCGCACAGCGCGCAAGCGTGCAGAGTGTGCTTTAATGCCTCGCCCATTATTTTTGACACCTCTGCAAACAAGGCGGCTATGGACACGGGGACACGACTCAAACTGGTGCGTGAACGCAACAACCTCTCCCAACGGGAGCTGGCCCGCCGCAGCGGCCTGACCAACTCGACCATCTCGCAGATCGAGCAGAACCGGGTCAGCCCTTCAGTCAGCTCCCTCAAGAAACTGCTCGAAGGGATCCCCATGTCCCTGGCCGAGTTCTTCAGTTTCGACGAGCCGGTGCGCGAGGAGCGCTATGTGTTCCGTGGCGGCGAACAGCCCGACCTGGGCCGCAACGGTCTGCGCATGCTGCTGGTCGGCGCCAGCGTCGAAGGTCGGCAGATGCGCATGCTGCGCGAGCTGTACGCACCGGGTGCCGATTCCGGCGAGCCGATCGTGCATGCCGAAGGCGAGGAATGCGGCCTGGTCACCCGTGGCACCCTGGAACTGTGGGTCGATGGCCAGGTGAGCATCCTCAATGCCGGCGACGGCTACTACATCCCCACCACCCTGCCCCACAGCTTCAAGAACATCGGCCCCGACGAGGCCGAGATCATCAGCGCCAACACCCCGGCGAACTTCTGATTCGCCAAAAGGGTTTCAGCGCTTGTGATATCGAGCGCCGCCCGCGCGGCGCATCGCTGGCAAGCCAGCTCCCACATCTGTTTCGGGCCAATCTGTCCTGTGAAGTCGTCGCTGTCCGCCTTGGTGCAGGTCTTGAGACAGGTAGAGCGGCAGTCATGCCCACGCTGAAACCGCGTCGTACCGACAAGGCGTACAGCCGCGGCGGCGCAGACATAACTGGCCCGAAATAAATGTGGGAGCTGGCTTGCCAGCGATGCGCCGCGCGGGCGGCGCTCGATCTCACAAGCGCTACAACCCTGACGACATACACCTGACAGCCATGAATCAATAGCACCCAAGGCCTTTAAAAGCGCTGCCTGCAAGAACGTGGTTGTACTTCATGCCTGCCTGACCAAGGCCTGCTCGACGAAATCCAGGCGGTCCTGGCCGAAGAACATCTGCCCGTCGACAAAGACCGTCGGCGCCCCGAACAAACCGCGCTCGACCGCCTCCTCGGTGGCTTTGCGCAAGGCGTCCTTGACCTCGGGCCGGGCGGCCAGTTCATGGAACATCTCGGCCTCGAAGCCACCGGCGGCCAGGGTTTCATCCAGTACCGCGGGATCTGCCAGATTGCGCCCATGCACGAACAGCCCTTCGAACAACACCTTCAACAGCGCCTCGAAACGCTCTTCGGCAAACAACTGGATGCCGATCAGCCCGCGCATCAGGTTCAGGGTGTTGACCGGGAACCCCGGCGGCAGGGTCAGCGGCACGCCATAGCGATCGGCATAACGCTTGAGGTCGATGCGCATATAGCGCCCCTTGGCCGGCACCATTACCGGCGAGGCATTGCCGGTGGCCTGGAACACCCCACCCAATAGAATCGGCTTGTACACCAACCGCGCCCCATGACGCGCGCACAGGGCGGGTAGCTGGGTGGAAGCCAGGTAGGTGGCCGGGCTGCCCAGGTCCAGGAAGAACTCGACGGTCTTGCTCATGATTCAATCCTTGTATGAGGGAGGGATTTACCAGCGCTCCATCCACGGGCGCAGGTCCAGCTCGAAGGTCCAGGCATCACGCGGTTGCGCATGCAGGAACCAGTAACTGTCAGCGATATGCGCAGGATCGAGGATGCCGTCCTGGTCCTTGAGCGCGTAGCGTTCAGGGAAGCTGTCGCGGATGAAGGCGGTGTCGATGGCACCATCGACCACCACATGGGCGACATGGATGTTCCGTGGCCCCAGTTCCCGCGCCATGCTCTGGGCCAGGGCGCGCAGGCCATGCTTGGCGCCGGCGAAGGCGGCGAAACCGGCCGCGCCGCGGGTGCCGGCGGTGGCACCGGTGAAGAGGATGGTGCCTTGCTCTCGGGTGATCATGCGCCGGGCGACCGCCTGGGCGGTGAGAAAGCCGGCGAAGCAGGCCATTTCCCAGATCTTGAAGTACTTGCGCGGGGTCTCCTCGAGGATGCTGCACGGCACATTGGCACCAATGTTGAAAACGAACGCCTCGATCGGGCCGATATCGCGCTCGATGGTCTCCACCAGCTCGGCGACCTCCTCTTCCTTGCGCGCATCCGAGCCAAAGCCATGGGCCTGGCCGCCCGCGGCGCGAATCTCGGCGAGCAGCGGCTGCAGCTTCTGCGCCTCGCGCCGGGTCACACAGGCGACATAGCCCTCACGGGCGAAACGCTTGGCAATCTCGCCGCCGGTGGCATCACCCGCCCCGATCACCAGCACGACTTTTTGTTGTTCTGCCATGGACCGCCCCATTGATGAATGATCGTTTAGTAAACGAACGCTATGCTACGATCAGCTCATCGTCAAGCCCACACCACGAGGTTGCGCGCATGCGCTACGCCACCGACCACAAGCAACAGACCCGCGAAAAACTGCTGTCCAGCAGCGGCGCCCTGGCCAAGCGCGGCGGTTTCGCCGCCACTGGCGTGGCCGGGCTGATGAAGGCCATCGGCCTGACCGGCGGCGCCTTTTACAACCACTTCCCGTCCAAGGATGACCTGTTCAGCGAGATCGTCCGCCGCGAGCTGGCCAACAGCCCGCTGGCGCGCCTGGTCGAACGTGGCACCGACCGTGCGCGGCTCAAGCGCCTGCTCGACCAGTACCTGAGCCTGGCGCACCTGCACAATGCCGAAGGCGGATGCCCGTTGCCGCCACTGGGGGTGGAGATCGCCCGCGCTGAACGGCCGGTGCGCGAACAGGCCGAACACTGGCTGCTGGAATTGCACCAGGCCTGGAGCGAAACCCTGGATGACCCCGACCTGGCCTGGGCCTTGCTCAGCCAGTGTGTCGGCGCGCTGGTGGTGGGTCGCATGCTGGCCAGCGAACCTGTGCAGGCACAGGTGCTGGACGCCAGCCGCAAGCTGGTCGAGCGGGTTTTCGATGAAGTTCGCTAGCACGCTGCTGGGCCTGCTGCTGGCCTTGCCCGCCGTCGCCCAGGACAGCTGCCCGACCGGGCAGTACCAGGTCTGCCTGGTGGTGTGTTTCTGCGCGCCCATCGACCCCAACCAAGGAGGCCAGGTGCTGCAGGATGTCGAGCGCATGGCCACCGGCAGCTTGGTGTTCGCCCTGCGCCAGGCCCGCGACGAAGCAGCCGCCAACGGCACGCAGCCGATTCCCCTGCATATCCGCGCCCAGCTCGAACCCTGGTACGACTTCGCCGTGCTCGACGCGGCGCGCTACCGGATCGGCAACGAACAGCAGATCAGCGCCGCCAACGCACTACTGCAGAACCCGGACGTCAACGCCGTGACCCTGATCGACACGGTCATCTTCCGCCGCCCCGCCGATGCCGAGGACAACGTGGCATTGTGGGCCCATGAGCTCAAGCACGTGCAGCAGTATCAGGCGCTGGGCGTCGAGGGCTTCGCCCAGCAATACACCCGTGACTACCAGGCGCTGGAGGGGCCCGCCTACGAGATCGAGGCCAAGGTGGCCAAGGCGTTACGTGAAAAGGCCGCTGGCGGGCCGCGCTGACTGCGCAATCTGATGGGTGCCCATGCGTCATGATTGATGATGGCACCCGACATATCATTGCCCGTGATAATAACCTTCGCTCCATTTGATTCGTGCGTCACGCGCAAGACACTCAAACTCCGCCCACTACTAATATCTCGGCGGAGTTCTCCATGGATCACTCACTCAAACCCTTGCGCTTCCCCCTCGCTGCCCTGGCAGTGGTGGTGCTCAGCGCTTGCGGTCGCACCCCCGACGCCGTGCAGGCTCCCGCCGCGCCCAAAGTCAGCGTAGCCAAGGTGATCGAACAGCCGATCAACGAATGGGACGAGTTCACCGGCCGCCTCGAAGCACCGGAAACCGTCGAGGTACGCCCACGGGTGTCCGGCCAGGTCGACCTGGTGGCCTTCACCGAAGGCGCCCAGGTGAAGAAAGGCGACCTGCTGTTCCAGATCGACCCGCGCCCGTTCCAGGCCGAAGTCCGCCGCCTCGAAGCCCAGCTGCAACAAGCCAAGGCCACCGCCATCCGCAGCGCCAACGAAGCCCGCCGTGGCGAGCGCCTGCGTGACAGCAACGCCATCTCCGCGGAGCTGGCCGAGTCGCGCACCAGCGCCGCCGCCGAGGCCCGCGCCGGGGTCGACGCGATCCAGGCGCAGCTCGACCTGGCCCGCCTGAACCTGAGCTTCACCCGCGTCACCGCGCCGATCAGCGGCCGGGTCAGCCGCGCCCAGTTCACCGCCGGCAACATCGTCACGGCCGACGTCACCCCGCTGACCAGCGTGGTCTCCACCGACAAGGTCTACGCCTACTTCGACGCCGACGAGCGCGTGTACCTCAAGTACAGCCAGCTGGCCCGCGACGGCCAGCGCGGCCAGAGCACCCCGGTGTACCTGGGCCTGACCAACGAGACCGGCAACCCGCATCTGGGCCAGATGAACTTCGTCGACAACCAGGTCAACCCACGCACCGGCACCATCCGTGGCCGCGCCGTGTTCGACAACCGCGACGGCCAGTTCACCCCCGGCCTGTACGCTCGCCTGAAGCTGGTCGGCAGCGCCCAGTACGACGCTGTACTGATCAACGACGAAGCGGTCGGCACCGACCTTGGCAAGAAGTTCGTGCTGGTAATGGACAAGGACAACAAAGCGGCCTACCGCGCCGTGGAACTGGGGCCCAAGCTCGAAGGCCTGCGTATCGTGCGCAGCGGCCTGGGCAAGGACGACCGCATCGTGGTCAAGGGCCTGCAGCGCGTGCGCCCTGGCTCGCCAGTCACCCCGGAAGAAACGCCGATGGCCAGCGAGCAGACCCTCGCCGCCCTCGCCCAGCAGCGTCAGGCCCTGGAGGCCAGCAACCCGGCGCCGAAGGTTGCCGGCGCCAATGTCAAAGTCGCCAGCGCCCAAGCGCCGCGCGGTTAAGGGACAACACCGATGAACTTTTCGAAATTCTTCATTACCCGGCCGATCTTCGCCGCGGTGCTGTCGCTGGTGCTGCTGATCGCAGGTTCCATCTCGCTGTTCCAGCTGCCGATCAGCGAATACCCCGAAGTGGTACCGCCCACCGTGGTGGTGCGCGCCAACTTCCCCGGCGCCAACCCCAAGGTGATCGGCGAGACCGTCGCCGCGCCGCTTGAGCAAGCCATCACCGGTGTCGAGAACATGCTGTACATGTCCTCGCAATCCACCGCCGACGGCAAGCTGACCCTGACCATCACCTTCGCCCTGGGCACCGACCTGGACAACGCCCAGGTGCAGGTGCAGAACCGCGTCACCCGTACCCAGCCCAAGCTGCCGGAAGAAGTGACCCGTATCGGCATCACCGTCGACAAGGCCTCGCCCGACCTGACCATGGTCGTGCACCTGACCTCGCCGGACAACCGCTATGACATGCTCTACCTGTCCAACTACGCCATCCTCAACATCAAGGATGAGCTGGCGCGCCTGGGCGGCGTGGGCGACGTGCAGCTGTTCGGCATGGGCGACTACTCGCTGCGCGTGTGGCTCGATCCGAACAAGACCGCCTCGCGCAACCTGACCGCCAGCGACGTGGTGGCCGCGATCCGCGAGCAGAACCGCCAGGTCGCCGCCGGCCAGCTCGGCGCCCCGCCCGCCCCCGGTTCGACCAGCTTCCAGCTGTCGATCAACACCCAGGGCCGCCTGGTCAACGAGGAAGAGTTCGAGAACATCATCATCCGTGCCGGTGCCAACGGCGAGATCACCCGCCTGAAGGACATCGCCCGGGTCGAACTCGGCTCCAGCCAGTACGCCCTACGCTCGCTGCTGAACAACCAGCCGGCGGTGGCCATCCCGATCTTCCAGCGTCCGGGCTCCAACGCCATCGAGATCTCCGACGAAGTGCGGGCGAAGATGGCCGAGCTGAAGAAGGACTTCCCCGAAGGCATGGACTACAGCATCGTCTATGACCCGACCGTGTTCGTCCGTGGCTCCATCGAGGCGGTGGTGCACACCCTGTTCGAAGCGCTGGTCCTGGTGGTGCTGGTCGTCATCCTGTTCCTGCAGACCTGGCGCGCCTCGATCATTCCGCTGCTGGCCGTGCCAGTGTCGCTGATCGGTACCTTTGCGGTCATGCACCTGTTCGGCTTCTCGCTCAACGCGCTATCGCTGTTCGGCCTGGTACTGGCCATCGGTATCGTGGTGGACGACGCCATCGTGGTAGTGGAGAACGTCGAACGCAACATCGGGCTGGGCCTGAAACCGCTGGAAGCCACGCAAAAGGCCATGAGCGAAGTGACCGGGCCGATCATCGCCACGGCGCTGGTGCTGTGCGCCGTGTTCGTGCCGGCGGCGTTCATCTCTGGCCTTACCGGGCAGTTCTACAAACAGTTCGCCCTGACCATCGCCATCTCCACCGTGATCTCGGCGTTCAACTCGCTGACCCTGTCGCCGGCCCTGGCCGCCGTGCTGCTCAAGGACCACCACGCGCCCAAGGACCGTTTCTCGCGGTTCCTGGAAAAACTCCTGGGCAGCTGGCTGTTCGCCCCGTTCAACCGCTTCTTCGATCGCGCCAGCCATGGTTATGTCGGTGGCGTGCGCCGGGTCATCCGCTCCAGCGGTATCGCCCTGTTCGTCTATGCCGGCCTGATGGGCCTGACCTACCTGGGCTTTTCGTCCACCCCGACCGGCTTCGTGCCGTCCCAGGACAAGCAGTACCTGGTGGCCTTCGCCCAGTTGCCTGACGCCGCCAGCCTCGACCGCACCGAGGCGGTGATCAAGAAGATGAGCGAGATCGCTCTCAAGCAGCCAGGCGTGGCCGACTCGGTAGCCTTCCCGGGCCTGTCGATCAACGGTTTCACCAACAGCCCGAACAGCGGCATCGTGTTCACCCCGCTCAAGCCGTTCGACGAGCGCAAGGACCCGAGCCAGTCGGCGGCAGCCATCGCGGCCGCACTGAACGCCCAGTTCGCCGATATCCAGGACGCCTACATCGCGATCTTCCCGCCTCCGCCGGTACAAGGCCTGGGCACCATCGGCGGCTTCCGCCTGCAGATTGAGGACCGCGGCAACCTGGGCTATGAAGCGCTGTACAAGGAAACCCAGAACATCATCGCCAAGAGCCACAACGTGCCGGAACTGGCGGGCCTGTTCACCAGCTACCAGGTCAACGTGCCGCAGGTCGATGCCGCCATCGACCGGGAAAAGGCCAAGACCCATGGCGTGGCGATCAACGACATCTTCGACACCCTGCAGGTCTACCTGGGCTCGCTGTACACCAACGACTTCAACCGCTTTGGCCGCACCTACCAGGTCAACGTCCAGGCCGAGCAGCAGTTCCGCCTCGACGCCGAACAGATCGGCCAGTTGAAGGTGCGCAACAACCTGGGCGAGATGATCCCGCTGGCGACCTTCCTCAAGGTCAGCGACACCTCGGGGCCTGACCGCGTGATGCACTACAACGGCTTCATCACCGCCGAGATCAACGGTGCCGCAGCCCCCGGCTACAGCTCCGGCCAGGCCGAGGCTGCGATCGAGAAGCTGCTCAAGGAAGAGCTGCCCAACGGCATGACCTTCGAGTGGACCGACCTGACCTACCAGCAGATCCTCTCGGGCAATACCGCACTGTTCGTGTTCCCGCTGTGCGTGCTGCTGGCGTTCCTGGTGCTGGCCGCCCAGTACGAAAGCTGGAGCCTGCCGCTGGCGGTGATCCTGATCGTGCCGATGACCCTGCTGTCGGCCATCACCGGGGTGATCATCTCCGGTGGCGACAACAACATCTTCACCCAGATCGGCCTGATCGTACTGGTGGGCCTGGCGTGCAAGAACGCGATCCTGATCGTCGAGTTCGCCAAGGATGAACAGGCCAAGGGCCTCGACCCGCTGGCTGCGGTACTGGAAGCCTGCCGTCTGCGTCTGCGGCCGATCCTGATGACCTCGATCGCCTTCATCATGGGTGTGGTGCCGCTGGTGTTCTCCTCCGGCGCCGGTGCCGAGATGCGTCACGCCATGGGTGTGGCGGTGTTCTCGGGGATGATCGGGGTGACCGTGTTCGGCCTGTTCCTGACCCCGGTGTTCTTCTTCCTGATCCGCCGTTTCGTCGAGCGTCGCCAGGCCCGCAAGGCCGAGCACGCCGTGGCACTGGAGAACCATGCATGAAGTTGCTCAAACCCCTGACCCCGAGCCTGCTGGCACTGGCCCTGGCGGCCTGCGCGGTGGGCCCGGACTACCAGGCCCCGCTGACCGAACCGGCCAAACTGGACGCCGGCCTTGAAGCCAAAGCCTATGACCGCAGCCGCTTCGAGAGCGTGTGGTGGAAACAGTTCGACGACCCGGTGCTGAACCAGCTGGTGCAGGCATCGCTGGACGGCAACCGCGACCTGCGCGTGGCCTTCGCCCGTCTGAAAGCGGCGCGGTCGATTCGCGAGGACGTGTCCAACGACCAGATCCCCGTGGTCACCAGCCGCGCCAGCAGCGAGTTGGGCAAGGGCCAGGTCCCTGGCCAGACCGAGCGCCGGGTCAACAGCGAACGCTATGACCTGGGCCTGGACATGGCCTGGGAGCTTGACCTGTTCGGCCGCATCCAGCGCCAGATCGAGGCCAGCGAAGCCCAGGAAGCGGCGGCCGAGGCCGACCTGCAGCAACTGCAGGTCAGCCTGATCGCCGAGCTGGTCGACGCCTACGGTCAATTGCGTGGCGCGCAACTGCGCGAGCAGATCGCCGTGGCCAACTTGAAGACCCAGCAGCAGTCGCGGGACATCACCGTGACCCTGCGCGACACCGGGGTCGGCAACGAGCTCGACGTGGTCCGCGCCGACGCCCGCCTGGCGGGTGTCGAAGCCACCGTGCCGCAATTGCAGGCCGAACAGGTACGGGCGAAGAACCGCATTGCCACCCTGCTCGGCCAGCGCCCGGACGCGATGGCCGTGGACCTGTCGCCCAAGGCCCTGCCGGCCATCGCCAAGGCCTTGCCGGTGGGCGACCCCGGCGAGCTGCTGCGCCGCCGCCCGGACATCCGCAGCGCCGAGCGCCAGCTGGCTGCGGCCACGGCCAACGTAGGCGTGGCCACCGCCGACCTGTTCCCGCGGGTCAGCTTGAGTGGCTTCCTCGGCTTCACCGCCGCCCGCGGTTCGCAGATCGGCTCCTCGGCGGCCAACGCCTGGGCGCTTGGCCCGAGCATCACCTGGGCGGCGTTCGACCTGGGCAGTGTGCGCGCCCGCCTGCGCGGCGCCAAGGCCGATGCCGAAGGGGCGTTGGCCAACTACGAACAGCAAGTGCTGCTGGCCCTGGAAGAGTCCTCCAACGCCTTCAGCGACTACGGCAAGCGCCAGCAGCGCCTGCTGGCGCTGATGCGCCAGAGCGACGCCAGCCGCAAGGCGGCGGACCTGGCCTCGGTGCGCTACCGCGAAGGCACGGTGGATTACCTGGTGCTGCTGGACGCCGAGCGCGAGCGCCTGAGCGCCGAAGACGCCCAGGCCCAGGGCGAGGTCGAGCTGTACAGCGGCATCGTCGCGATCTACAAGGCGCTTGGCGGCGGCTGGCAACCCGATGTGGTGGCCAGCTCGCGCTGACCGCCCCCTGATGTGAAGACTCCTTTGGTTGGTTCCTCCCCCAACCGTTTGCCCCGAAGGCCTTGGTCTTCGGGGCTTTTTTATGCGCCGCTGGTGCCTAGGCGTATCCCCTGGATCGGCCTTTCAAGGTGTTCGGCGTTGGAGTTGCAGCGTTCTTGAGATCGAGCGCCGCCCGCGCGGCGCATCGCTGGCAAGCCAGCTCCCACATCTGTTTCGGGCCAATCTGTCCTGTGAAGTCGTCGCTGTCCGCCTTGGTGCAGGTCTTGAGACAGGTAGAGCGGTAGTCATGCCCACGCTGAAACCGCGTCGTACCGACAAGGCGTACAGCCGCGGCGGCGCAGACATAACTGGCCCGAAATAAATGTGGGAGCTGGCTTGCCAGCGATGCGCCGCGCGGGCGGCGCTCGATCTGATAGGCAGAGCAAGGCTTGCGGTGAACACCTGGAGGCCCTTACTCGGTCAATAGTCTCGGGCGCAAAGACCTAGGATCGGCCTCACGCTCTTGACCGCCAGCAACACCTCCCTGTGCCGTCATGGCTTTGCAACTGCCGCGAATAATGGCATATATCGTAATCTGCCCGCCCAACACCCCCAGGAGAATCCCCATGCTCGGCGTGACCGACTACGGCGCTTTCGTGATCGCGTTCCTCATCCTCCTGGCGATCCCCGGGCCCGGCAACTTCGCCCTGATCACCGCCACCGGCAAGGGCGGCATCAAGGGCGGGCTGGCCGCCACCTTCGGGGTGATCCTCGGCGACCAGGTGCTGATGTGGCTGGCGGTGGCCGGCGTGGCCACCTTGCTGGCCACCTACCCCACCGCCTTCCACGTGGTGCAGTGGGCCGGCGCCGCCTACCTGGCCTGGCTCGGCCTGCGCATGGTGCTGAGCAAGCCCGGCGGCGCCCCGCGCGAGAGCCGCATGGCCAGCGGCCGCTACCTGCGCCAGACCATGATGATCACCCTGCTCAACCCCAAGGCGATCATGTTCTACATGGCGTTCTTCCCGCTGTTCATCGACCCGGTGCGCCACCAGGGCGTGGTCACCTTCGCCTTCATGGCGCTGACAGTGGCCGGGCTTACCTTGCTCTACGGCCTGATCGCGGTGTTCCTTACCCACCGACTGGCCGAGCGCATGCGCGCCAGCCCGCGCATCGCCAACCTGCTCGAACGGCTGGCCGGCGCCTGCCTGGTCGGCTTCGGCATCAAGTTGGCGGCGATGCGCTGAGGCTCAGGCGTCGCGCAGCAGGTCGTGGGCGTCGAGCAGGCGGAAGGCCACTTGCGGGTTGCGCTCGAGCCCCCGGCGGATCGCCGCGGGAATGGCTTGGCGCGTCTTGCGGCACAGGCCCAACTGCGCCTCCAGTTCGATGACGATACCGCGCATGGTGCGCACTTCGTTGAAGCCTGGGGCGATGTGCACGCGGATGCCGAGCTGCTCGTAGAGGCGTGACTGCAGGCGCTGCAGGTCTTCAAGATCCCTGAGGTTCTCCAGGCGCTCGACCAGGCGCTTTTCCTCCTCTCGGGTGAGCAACAGGATGCGCCGCTCCGGGCCGTCGGCCAGGCGTTCGCGGCCGCAGTCGCAGGCGCCTGGTGGACACGGGTGGCGTAAGGGAGGCAGGTTGGTCATGGGGGCAAGGATAGTCGCTACTCGACAACAGCAGGAAGTGGCCGTGACGCGATTGCGGCCTGTCCTGGCTATCCTCCCGCCAGCAGGCTCCGGTCGAACATGAACGCCCCCGCCCCCTGCGGGGTGTGCCGGTACAGCTGCTGCGGCCGCCCGAGCCTGGGCTGGACCTTCTCGCCGGTGTCCTGCACCCAGCCTTCGCTCTTCATGCGTTCAAGGCGTTTGCGCAGCGAGGTGTTGTTGACCACCTGCCCCAGGCACGCCTGCACCGCTGCCAGGGCGTCCAGCACAGTGAACCGCTCGGGCGCCAGGTACAACGGCAGGTTGGTGTACACGGCCTTGGCCGCCAACCGCTCACTGGCGCGCTCGACCAGCAGGCCATGGTCGAACGGCAGCGACAGCTCACGCGACAGAACGCTTTGAAGGTCAAAGAAGGCAACCTGCGCGTTTTCTACCACGACCGCCGGATCGAGCAGCGCCAGATAGTAGGTGCTCAAGGTCCAGCCCCGTGGGTCGCGAACGCCATTGCCTTCAGTGCCTACCTGTTCCAGATGGCGGGGGACCACCTTGGCCTTTTCCGCCAGGACACGGGCGGCGGCGGCATCCAGACTGTTGTCCGAGGTGCTGCCATTGACGATCACACCTGGCAGGGCCCATTGCCCTTCGTAGGGCTCGCGTCCACGCCGGTGCAGCAACACCTCCAGGCGAAGGCTGTGCGGCGACAGGCGCAGGGCAATGATATCCACGCTGGCCAGGACTTCTGCTGTGCTCACGGTACGATTCCTTCTGATAACCCGCCTATATTCCACCAGGGCCATTAAATCTATCAAGGGCTAATTCTAATGTGGGAATAGCCTTGACACACATAGTACACCAGGTGAATTATATGACCATCTCAGCCGAGGACCTCTGCCCATGATCATCGCCAGCTTCGACGTCGACGCGCAAAACGGCTTTACCGCCAACGCTCCCCAGGAGTTGCCGGTACCTGGCGGCCACCTGATCGCGCCTGCGCTCAACACCATGGCCCAGCGTGCCACGCTGCGCTTGGGCAGCAAAGACGCCCACCCGGCAAACGCCGCCTGGGCAGTCGCCGAGCCGGCCCAGATGCTGCAACCCCTGGCCCTGCCCAATGCCGACCTGACCTGGGTCAGCCACTGCGTCCCCGGCACGCCCGGCTTCGAACTGCTCCCCGGCCTGCCCGCCCCCATCGACTACGACTACTTCGTCTGGAAAGGCGTCGAACCCGACCTGCACCCCTACGGCGCCTGCTACCACGACCTGGCGGAACGCCGCTCCACCGGTGTCATCGAGTTCCTCAAGGTGCAACAGGTACAGGCGATCATCGTTGGTGGCCTGGCGCTGGACTACTGCGTGCGCACCACCGCCCTGCAACTGCGCCGCGCCGGTTTCGAGGTGTTGTTGTACCTGCCGGCCTGCCGCGCACTGAGCGCTGAGGGCGCACAGGCTGCCTGCACTGCAATGGTCAATGCGGGCATCCAGCTGTGCGGCGACGAACAGGCCCTCGACGCCCAGCTCACCGCCCTCAAGGAGGCTCGCCCATGAGCGACAGCGTTTTCGGCCCACGGATCATCCAGAACCTGCTGGATACCGACTTCTACAAGATCACCATGATGCAGGCGGTGCTGCACAACTACCCCAACGCCGAGGTGGAATGGGAATTCCGCTGCCGCAACAACGAGGACCTGGCGCCCTATCTCGCCGAGATCCGCTACCAGGTCGAGCAGTTGGCCGATGTGTCGATTACCCACGACCAGCTGGCCTACCTGGAAAAGATCCCGTTCATCAAGGCGGACTTCATTCGCTTCCTCAGCCTGTTCCGCTTCAACCTGCGTTATGTGCAGGTGGGCCTGGACGACGCCGGGCAACTGGCGATCCGCCTGCGCGGCCCCTGGCTGCACGTGATCCTGTTCGAGATCCCGCTGCTGGCGATCATCAGTGAAGTACGCAACCGCTATCGCTACCGCGAGGTGGTGATCGAACAGGTCGGTGAGCGCCTCTACCAGAAGCTCGACTGGCTCAAGGCCGAGGCCAGCGGCGACGAACTGGCCGGCCTGCAGTTGGCCGACTTCGGCACCCGCCGGCGTTTCTCCTACCGGGTGCAGGAAGAGGTGGTGCACATCCTCAAGCGCGATTTCCCCGGGCGCTTCGTCGGCACCAGCAACGTGCACCTGGCCCGCGAGTACCAGGTCAAGCCTATCGGCACCATGGCCCACGAATGGTTCATGGCCCACCAGCAGCTCGGTCCGCGCCTGGTGGACAGCCAGGCCGCCGCCCTCGAGTGCTGGGTGCGCGAGTACCGCGGCCAGCTTGGCATCGCCCTGACCGACTGCATCGGCATGGACGCGTTCATGAAGGACTTCGACCTGTACTTCGCCAAACTCTTCGATGGCCTGCGCCATGACTCGGGCGAGCCGCTGGCCTGGGCCGAGAAAGCCATCGCCCACTATGAACGGCTGGGTATGGACCCGAAGGGCAAGACCCTGATTTTCTCCGACGGGCTGGACTTCGAGAAGATGCTGACCCTCTACCGCGCCCTGCACGGGCGGATCAACGTCAGCTTCGGCATCGGCACCAACCTGACCTGCGACATTCCCGGGGTCACGCCGATGAACATGGTGATCAAGATGACCGCCTGCAACGGCGCGCCAGTGGCGAAGATTTCCGACAGCCCGGGCAAGACCCAGTGCCGGGACGAGAACTTCGTGGCATACCTGAAACATGTGTTCAAGGTGGCGTGAGGCACCTTGTGAGAGCGGGCTTGCCCACAGGCTTTTTCAGCCGGCCCCTCGTTGCCACGCACATTTGCTTGTATGGTGTTGTCCAAGAAGGATGTTTTACCCGCACAGGAAAGACCAGATGCCCCAACGCAATGTCATCAACGCCTCCGTCAGCCCCAAGGGCAGCCTGGAGACGCTGTCGCAACGTGAAGTCCAGCAACTGAGCGAAGTCGGTACCGGCAGCCTCTACACCCTGTTCCGCCAGTGCGCCCTGGCCATCCTCAACACCGGCGCCCATGTCGACAATGCCAAGACCATCCTCGAGGCCTACAAGGACTTCGAGGTGCGCATCCACCAGCAGGACCGCGGCGTGCGCCTGGAACTGCTCAACGCCCCGGCCGACGCCTTCGTCGATGGCGAGATGATTGCCAGTACCCGCGAGATGCTCTTCAGCGCCCTGCGCGACATCGTCTACACCGAGAGCGAACTGGCCAGCCAGCGCATCGACCTGGAAAGCTCGCAAGGCATTACCGACTACGTCTTCCACCTGCTGCGCAACGCCCGCACCCTGCGCCCCGGTGTCGAGCCGAAGATGGTGGTGTGCTGGGGCGGCCACTCGATCAGCACCGAGGAATACCAGTACACCAAGAAGGTCGGCCACGAGCTGGGCCTGCGCAAGCTGGATGTCTGCACCGGCTGCGGTCCGGGCGTGATGAAAGGGCCGATGAAGGGCGCCACCATCGCCCATGCCAAGCAGCGCATGCACGGCAGCCGCTACCTGGGCCTGACCGAGCCGGGCATCATCGCCGCCGAGGCGCCCAACCCGATCGTCAACGAGCTGGTGATCCTGCCGGACATCGAGAAGCGTCTTGAAGCCTTCGTGCGTGTCGGCCACGGCATCATCATCTTCCCCGGCGGCGCCGGTACCGCCGAGGAGTTCCTCTACCTGCTCGGCATCCTCATGCACCCGGACAACCAGGGCCTGCCGTTCCCGGTGGTGCTCACCGGGCCGCGCAGCGCCGAGCCGTTCCTGCTGCAGTTGCATGCCTTCGTCGGCGCCACCCTCGGCGAGGCGGCGCAACGCCACTACCAGATCATCATCGACGACCCGGCCGAAGTGGCCCGGCAGATGGTCGAGGGGCTGAAGGCAGTCAAGCAGTTCCGCCGCGAGCGCAACGACGCCTTCCACTTCAACTGGCTGCTGAAGATCGACGAAGGCTTCCAGCGCCCGTTCGACCCGACCCACGAGAACATGGCCAACCTGGCCCTGCGCCGCGACCTGCCGCCACACGAGCTGGCGGCCAACCTGCGCCGGGCGTTCTCGGGCGTCGTTGCCGGCAACGTCAAGGACAAGGGCATCCGCCTGATCGAGGAGCACGGGCCTTACCAGATCCGCGGCGATGCGGCGATCCTCGACCCGCTCGGGCGCCTGCTGCAGGCATTCGTCGACCAGCACCGCATGAAGTTGCCCGGTGGGGCGGCGTATGTGCCGTGCTATGAAGTAGTGGCCTGAAGGCACTGGGGCCGCTTTGCGGCCCTTTCGCCGGCGAGCCGGCGCCCACAGCAGCCAATAAGTCCTGGTTTTTCGCAATATTTTGCAGATATTTCCTGCGCCAGGTGGTGAACCTGCCTACAAAAAAACGGTCTTTCGCTGACGGTCAATCCACCCGACCGGATCGCCGGCCCAGTCATCGGGCCTTCATTCGTCCTGTTTCAGCGAAGACCAGCATGCCAGACATCCAGCCCGCTTCCCCTGCCCTCACCGCCCTGCGCGGTGGCCTGATCGCCGCCCTGATCGCCCTCGCCGCCCCGGCCCACGCCGAAGAGCCGGCCACTGATGCGCGTTGGGTCAGTGACAGCCTGAACACTTACGTACGCAGCGGCCCTACCGATGGCCATCGCATCGTCGGCACGCTCAAGTCCGGGCAGAAGGTCACCCTGGTCACCAGCCAAGGCAACTACAGCCAGGTACGCGGGCAAAGCGGCGACCTGGTGTGGATCCTCACCAGTGACCTGCAGGCGGTGCCCGGCCAGAGCGAGCGCCTGCCGCAGCTCGACGCCCAGGTGGCCGAACTGTCCGGCCAGCTCAAGACCATCGACGACAGCTGGAAGAACCGCGTGCAGGGCATGCAGGAGACCCTCGACTCGCGCAAGGCGCTGATCGACGAGCTGGAAACCCGCAACAAGGCACTCAACGAGCAGCTCGAGCAGAGCCAGTCGAGCCTGCGCGATACCCAGGCGCGCCTGGGTGACGAGAACAAGCAGGTGATGATGCGCTACATGGTGTATGGCGGCAGCATCGCCGGCGCCGGGCTGCTGGCAGGGCTGATCCTGCCGGCGCTGACCCGTGGGCGCAAACGCAACGATCGCTGGTTCTGACCAGCATGGCCGCTACATTTTCAAGAAAATGCTGAAACTGTTCCCGTGATTGCGATGTTTTTGCGATAAATCTTGCAGGCTAAGGTTGCCCTACCTACCACTCAGGGACCCTGATGCCATGAAAGCCATCGTCTTCACCCAACACGGCCTGCCGCTTACCGACCCGGCCTCGCTCTATGACAGCGACCTGCCCGCCCCTGTCCCCGGCCCACGCGATTTGCTGGTGGAGGTCCGCGCCATCGCGGTCAATCCGGTCGATACCAAGGTCCGCGCCGGCAGCGGCAGCACCAGCCAACCCAAGGTGCTGGGCTGGGATGCGGTCGGTGTGGTGCGCGCCATCGGTGAACAGGTGACCCTGTTCCAGCCCGGCGACGAGGTTTTCTATGCCGGTGCCATCGACCGTCCCGGCAGCTACAGCGAACTGCACCTGGTCGATGAGCGCATCGTCGGCCACAAGCCGCGCAGCCTGGACAATGCCAGCGCCGCCGCCCTGCCGCTGACCTCGATCACCGCCTGGGAGCTGCTGTTCGACCGCCTGGGCGTGCGCGAAGGCGGCGGCGAAGGGCAAAGCCTGCTGATCGTCGGCGCCGGCGGTGGCGTGGGCTCGATCCTCACCCAGCTGGCGCGCCAGCTCACCAACCTCACCGTGATCGGCACCGCCTCGCGCCCCGAAACCCAAGCCTGGGTACGCCAACTCGGCGCCCACCAGGTGATCGATCACAACCAGCCGCTGACGCCCCAGCTGGACGCCGTGGGCATTGGCCAAGTGGACCTGGTGATCAGTCTGACCCACACCGACCGCCACTTCGCCCAGTTGGTCGAGGTGCTGCGCCCACAAGGCCGCCTGGCACTGATTGACGACCCGGCCAGCCTCGACGTGGTGCCGCTCAAGCGCAAGTCGCTGTCGTTGCACTGGGAGCTGATGTTCACCCGTTCGCTGTACCAGACCGCCGACATGATCAAGCAGCACGCACTGCTGGAGCGAATCGCCGGGCTGGTCGATGAAGGCGTGATCAAGACCACGCTGGGCGAGCATTTCGGCGCGATCAACGCGGCCAACCTGCGCCGCGCCCATGAGTTGATCGAAAGCGGCAAGGCAAAGGGCAAGGTTGTACTGGAAGGTTTCTAGTCCGATAGGGGCCCTGTAGGCGCGATGACGTACCTGCAGGCGCCTTGCTAGCCAAGCTCGGCAAACTTCTCCCCCAGGTAGCTGCGCAACCGCTGGATCGCCGGCGACACCGCCTGGCGGTGCACGCACACCAGTTGCAGCGGCGCCGCCTGGCAGCATTCTGGTGGGAACAGCTCCACGAGCCGCCCGGCCCGCACGTCGGCCAGCACATCCAACCGCGACTTGTAGACGATCCCCAGCCCCGCCACCGCCCAACGGCGGACGACATCGGCGTCGTCACTGGTGCGATCGCCCGAAACACTCACCGTCCTGACCCCGTCCGGCAGGTGGAAGCCCCAGCGTTCGTGGGTCTGCTCGCCCATCACATAGCGCAGGCAGTTGTGCCCGACCAGTTCCTCCGGCGTGCGCGGCGCGCCATGGCGGGCGATGTAGGCCGGCGCGGCGCACAGCGTGCGGCGGTTGTCCGCAGCCAGGGGCAGCGCCACCAGGCCCGAATCGGCCAACTGGCCATAGCGGATACTGGCATCCAGGCGATCCCCAACCATGTCCGCCACCTGGTCGCTCAGACGCAGTTGCAGGCTGATGCCCGGGTGCTGCAACTGGAACTCGTCGAGCCAGGGCAGCAGCACATTGCGCCCCAGGTCCGAGGGCATGGACAGGCGCAACATCCCGCCGATCTCCTCACGCCCCTGCTCCAGGGCCATTTCGCCCTCCACCAGTGCCTCGAGCACCTGGCGCGCATGGGGCAGGTAGCGTTGGCCTTCATCCGACAGGCGCAGGCGCCGGGTCGAACGCACCAGCAGGCGGAACCCCAGGCTGCGTTCCAGGCGCTGCACGGCGCCGCTGGCCAGGGCCGGCGAGATGTCCAGCTGGCGCGCCGCCGCGGAGAAACTGCCGGTTGCCACGGTACTGACGAACACCTGCAGGTCGTCCATGCGCACGAGTTTCTTCATGCCGGCACCTCGCTGTCCAGGCGCCGCGCATCGCGGCGCACGGCCTGCGGCGGAATGCCGAAGCCGCGCAGGAACGCCTCGCGCAGATGCCGACGATCGCGAAAACCGGTCTCGCGAGCTACCACATCAAGGCTGTGGCGGCTCTGTTCGATCAGCAGCCGCGCCGCCTCCAGGCGCAGGCGCTCGATGGCCTTGGCCGGCGATTCACCGGTCTCGGCGCTGAACACGCGACTGAACTGACGCGGGCTCAGGTGCGCCACCTCGGCCAGTGTCTCGACGGTCAGGGGCTGCCCCAGGTGCCCGCGCACATGCTCCAGCGCCGCCTGGATACGGTCCGAGCGTGGCGCCATGGCCAACAGCTGTGAATGTTGCGATTGCCCGCCCGAACGGCGCTGGTGCATCACCAGGCGATGGGCCACGCCCCGGGCGATCTCGGCGCCCAGGTCCTGCTCGACCATGCCCAGGGCCATGTCGATGCAGGCGGTCATGCCGGCCGAGGTCCACAGGTTGCCATCGGCGATGAAGATGCGGTCTTCCTCCAGCTGGATGCGCGGAAACATCTCGCGGAACTCACGGGCAAAGGCCCAGTGGGTGGTGGCGCGGCGCCCGTCGAGCAGGCCGGCCTGCGCCAGTATGAAAGCCCCGGTGCAGATGCCCGCCGTGCGCCGGGCCTGGCCGCCGAGGCGCCGCACCAGTGTGACCGACTCGGGTGCAGGCGGTAAGTCGACCGGCGACAAGGTGCCCGCCACCAGCCAGGTATCGGCATGGCTCGGCGACCCTACCGCCTGGGTGTCGAGCACCAGGCCCAGCGACGAACGCAGCGGGCCGCCTGCGACACTGAAGTTGCCCAAGGCGTAGACCGGCCGCCCGGCCAGCAGGTTGGCGAACTCGAACACCGACTGCGAGGCCAGCGCCATCACCTGGAACCCTTCGCACAACAGATAACCGACCCGATGCATGGGTACACTCCAGAGCATGTCTCGAATACGTACTATATGCGTCATTTGCGCCAACGGCAAAGCCTAGCATCATGGCCTCACCCCAACCCACGGAGTCACAACCATGAACTTGAAAGGCACCGCACTCATCACTGGCGCATCCACCGGCATCGGTGCTGTGTACGCCGAACAGCTGGCCCGCCGTGGCCACGACCTGATCCTGGTGGCGCGCAACCGCGAACGCCTCAACGCGCAGGCTGAGCGCCTCACCACCCTGACCGGCCACAGCGTCGAGGTATTGCCGGCAGACCTGGCCGATGCCCAGGACCTGGCACGCATCGAGGCGCGCCTGCGCGAGGACGCCAGCATCGACCTGCTGGTCAACAATGCCGGGGTCGGCACCCACACCCCGCTGCTGGACAGCGACGTGGAGCAGATGAGCCGGATGATTGCCCTCAACGTCACCGCCCTCACCCGCCTGACCTACGCGGCGGTACCCGGTTTCGTCGGCCGCGGGCGCGGCGCGGTGATCAACATCTCGTCGGTGGTGAGCCTGGCGCCCGAACTGCTCAACGGCGTATACGGCGCGAGCAAGGCCTATGTCACCGCCTTCAGCCAGTCGTTGCACAAGGAGCTGGCCGGCAGCGGCGTGCAGGTCCAGGCCGTGCTGCCCGGCGCCACCGCCACGGACTTCTGGGCCATCGGCGGGCTGCCGGTGGAAAACCTCGACCCGGCTATCGTGATGACGGCGCAGGACCTGGTCGAGGCGGCGTTGCAGGACTTCGATGCGCAGCGGTTGATCTCGATCCCGTCACTGCATGAGCTCGAGCGCTACGAAGCCTTTGAAGGTGCCCGCCTGGGCCTGGCCGGGCAGTTGTCAAACCAGCGTCTGGCGCATCGTTACGGCCTGTAGACACGACGGCTCGGGCGGCCATTCATCGGGTAGGGTCTACGCTGAAGGGTTCATGACAACGAGACCCTGCCCATGCATCTGCGACTTTGCACTCTGGCCCTCGCCCTCACCTGCGCTACCGCCCAGGCCGCCGAGCCCACGCCCCAGGAGCTGTACAGCCAGGCCCAGGCCGAACAGCCCCATTACCTGGAAACCCTCAAGTCCCTGGTTTCGGTGGACACCGGCACCGGTACCGAGGCGGGCCTGAAACAGGTCGGCGCCGAGCTGGTCAAACGCCTCGAGACCCTGGGCGCCAAGGTCACCACCCAGCCGGCCACGCCGTCGGTGGGCGACAACATCGTCGGCACATTCAAGGGCACCGGCAACAAGGACTTCCTGCTGATGGTCCACTACGACACGGTGTTCGGCCCCGGTACCGTGGCCAAGCGCCCGTTCCGTATCGAAGGCGAACGCGCCTATGGCCCTGGCGTGGCCGATGCCAAGGGCGGCGTGGCGATGATCCTGCATGCGCTGAAGCTGCTGCAGGACCAGCAGTACAAGGGCTATCGCACCCTCACCGTGCTGTTCAACCCGGACGAGGAAATGGGCTCGGCAGGCTCCAGGCAGCTAATCGCCGAGCTGGCACGCCAGCACGACTTCGTCTTTTCCTACGAGCCACCGGACAAGGACGCGGTGACCGTCGCCACCAACGGCATCAACCGCCTGAAACTCACGGTGAACGGCCGTGCCTCCCACGCCGGCTCCGCGCCCGAGGCCGGGCGCAACGCGCTGATCGAACTGGCGCACCAGTTGCTGCAATTGAACGCTCTCGGCGACAAGGACAAGGGCACCACCGTCAACTGGACCCTGGCCAAGGCCGGGGAAAAGGCCAACATCATCCCTGCCCAGGCCAGCGCCGAGGCCGACATGCGTTATTCCGACCTGAGCGAAACCGAGCGGGTGCAGGAGGATGCCCTGCGGATCATCAAGAAGCAGTTGGTCGCCGATACCCAGGTCGAGCTGGTCATGGAGAAAGGCCGGCCGCCGCTGGCGAAGAACGACGCCTCCACGCAGCTTGCACAAACTGCGCGGCAGCTCTACAGCAAGATCGACCGGCAACTGCAGCCCATCGCCATGCGCTTCGGCACCGACGCCGGCTACGCCTACGTGCCCGACAGCGACAAGCCCGCAGTGCTGGAGACCCTGGGCGTGGTCGGCGCCGGCCTGCATGGCGACGACGAGTACATGGAGATCGCCAGCGTGGCGCCGCGCCTGTACCTGACGGTGGCAATGATCAGGCAACTGGCGCAATAGGCCACTGCGCAGGAGCGCCGATGAACATCCTCTACGACGAACGTGTAGACGGCCCGTTGCCCAGCGTGGACAAGCCGGCGCTGCTGGCCGCACTGCGCGAGGCCCTGCCCGACCTGGACATCCTGCACCGCAGCGAAGACCTCAAGCCCTATGAGTGCGACGGCCTCTCGGCCTACCGCACGCTGCCCCTGCTGGTGGCACTGCCCGAGCGCCTGGAACAGGTGCAGGCGCTACTGCGGCTCTGCCACCAGCGCGGCGTGCCGGTGGTCGCGCGCGGTGCCGGCACCGGTCTGTCGGGCGGCGCGTTGCCGCTGAGCCAGGGCATCCTGCTGGTGATGGCACGATTCAACCGCATCCTCGAAGTCAACCCGCAAGGCCGCTTCGCCAGGGTCCAGCCCGGCGTGCGCAACCTGGCGATTTCCCAGGCGGCGGCACCCTACGGCTTGTACTACGCGCCGGATCCCTCCTCGCAGATCGCCTGCTCGATCGGCGGCAATGTCGCCGAGAACGCCGGCGGCGTGCACTGCCTGAAGTACGGTCTGACCGTGCACAACCTGCTCAAGGTGGACATTCTCACCGTCGAGGGCGAGCGCCTGACCCTCGGCAGCGACGCCCTGGACAGCCCCGGCTTCGACCTGCTGGCGCTGTTCACCGGCTCCGAGGGCCTGCTCGGCATCGTCACCGAGGTCACCGTCAAGCTGCTGCCCAGGCCACAAGTGGCGCGGGTGCTGCTGGCCAGCTTCGCCAGCGTCGAGGACGCCGGGCGCGCGGTGGCCGATATCATCGCCGCCGGGATCATCCCGGCAGGCCTTGAGATGATGGACAACCTGGCGATCCGCGCTGCCGAGGCCTTCATCCACGCCGACTACCCGGTGGACGCGGCGGCGATCCTGCTGTGCGAACTGGACGGGGTCGAGGCCGATGTGCAGGACGACTGCGCCCGCGTCGATGCCGTGCTGCGCCAGGCCGGTGCCCGCGAGGTGCGCCTGGCCTGCGACGAAGCCGAGCGCGGGCGCTTCTGGGCCGGGCGCAAGAACGCCTTCCCGGCGGTGGGGCGCATTTCGCCGGACTACTACTGCATGGACGGCACCATCCCGCGGCGCGAGCTGCCGCGCGTGCTCGCTGGCATCAGCCAACTGTCCGAGACATACGGCCTGCGGGTCGCCAACGTGTTCCATGCCGGCGACGGCAACATGCACCCGCTGATCCTGTTCGACGCCAACCTGCCCGGCGAGCTGGAACGCGCCGAAGCCCTCGGTGGCCGGATCCTCGAGCTGTGTGTGGCGGTGGGCGGCAGCATCACCGGCGAGCACGGCGTGGGCCGGGAGAAGATCAACCAGATGTGCGCCCAGTTCAACAGCGACGAGATCACCCTGTTCCACGCGGTCAAGGCCGCCTTCGACCCACGGGGCCTGCTCAACCCGGGCAAGAACATCCCCACCCTGCAGCGCTGCGCCGAGTTCGGCGCGCTGCATGTGCACCATGGGCAGTTGCCCTTCCCCGACCTGGAGCGCTTCTGATGGGCACGGATCTCAGCCAGCAGTTACTGGAGCAGGTCAACCAGGCGTTGCGCCAGGGTACCGCGCTGCGCATCCAGGGCGGCAACAGCAAGGCCATGCTTGGCCGCCCGGTGACCGGCGAGCTGGTCGATACCCGTGGGCACAGCGGTATCGTCAGCTATGACCCTACCGAACTGGTGCTCACCGCCCGCGCCGGCACGCCGCTGCGCGAGATCGAGGCGACGCTCCGCGAGGCCGGGCAGATGCTGCCTTGCGAGCCGCCGCACCTGGGACCCGAGGCGACGCTGGGCGGCATGGTCGCCGCCGGGCTTTCGGGGCCGCGCCGGCCCTGGGCAGGCGCGGTGCGCGACTATGTACTTGGCACCCGGCTGATCACCGGCCACGGCAAGCACCTGCGCTTTGGCGGCGAGGTGATGAAGAATGTCGCCGGCTACGACGTATCGCGGCTGATGGCGGGCAGCTTCGGTTGCCTGGGGCTGCTTACCGAGGTTTCGTTGAAGGTGCTGCCCAGGCCGCGCCAGTGCCTGGGCCTGCGCCTGGAGATGGATGCCCGCCAGGCGCTGGCCAGGTTGGCCGAATGGGGCCAGCAGCCATTGCCGATCAGCGCCGCCAGCCACGACGGCGAGGCGCTGCACCTGCGCCTGGAGGGCGGCGAAGGCTCGGTGCGCTCGGCACGCGAGCGCCTGGGCGGCGAGGTACTCGACCCGCAGTACTGGGGCGACCTGCGCGAGCAACGCCTGGCGTTCTTCACCGCGCCGGCCACGTTGTGGCGGCTGTCCCTGCCCATCACCTGTGGCGTGCTAGATCTGCCCGGGCAGCAGCTGATCGACTGGGGCGGCGCCCAGCGCTGGCTCAAGTCCGAGGCGCCGGCGGCCACCCTGCGTGCCCTGCTGGCCGAGGTCGGCGGCCATGCCACCGCCTACGCGCCCGGCGACGACAGCAGCGCGCCTCTGGACCCGATGACGCTGCGCTACCACCAGGCGCTGAAGCGCCAACTCGACCCCCAGGGCATCTTCAACCCTGGCCGCCTGTATGCACACTTGTGAGGCCACGGCATGCAAACCCGACTGAGTGACTCCGCCCGCTGCCTGGCCCGCGCCGACGAGGCCGAGCGCATCCTGCGCTCTTGCGTGCACTGCGGCTTCTGCACCGCCACCTGCCCCACCTACCAGTTGCTCGGCGACGAGCTGGACGGCCCACGCGGGCGCATCTACCTGATCAAGCAGGTGCTCGAAGGCGAACCGGTCAGCGCCAGCACCCAGACGCACCTGGACCGTTGCCTGAGCTGTCGCAATTGCGAGACGAGCTGCCCGTCAGGGGTGCAGTACCACAACCTGCTGGATATCGGCCGTGCGGTGGTCGACCGTCAGGTGCCGCGACCACTGGGCCAGCGCCTGCTGCGCGGCGGCTTGCGTGCGGTAGTGCCGCGGCCGGCGCTGTTCAAGGCCTTGCTCCACACCGGCCTAGCCCTGCGCCCCCTGCTCCCTGCCAACCTCAAGGCCAAGCTGCCGCCACGGATCGCCGCCGCCGGCCAGCGCCCGCCAACGGGTCACGCCCGCCGCGTATTGCTGCTTGAGGGTTGCGTGCAGCAAGCGCTCTCACCCAATACCAACGCTGCCACCGCACGCCTGCTCGACCGCCTCGGTATCAGTGTCGAACCGATAGCCGAGGCCGCTTGCTGCGGGGCCGTGGACTATCACCTGGATGCCCAGGCACGCGGCCTGGAGCGTGCCCGACGCAACATCGACGCCTGGTGGCCGGCCATCGAGGCCGGCGCCGAGGCCATCGTGCAGACCGCCAGCGGCTGCGGCGCATTCGTGCGCGACTATGGTCACTTGCTCGAAGGCGACCCACGCTATGCCGACAAGGCCGCCAAGGTCAGCGCGCTGTCCCGTGACCTGGTGCAGGTGCTGCAGGCCGAGCCACTGGAGCAACTGGGGGTGTGCGCCGAGCAACGCCTGGCCTTTCACTGCCCGTGTACCTTGCAGCACGCGCTCAAGCTCGGCGGCGCGGTGGACAGCCTGCTGACGCGCCTGGGCTTTCAACTCACCCCGGTGCCCGATGGCCACCTGTGCTGCGGCTCGACCGGCACCTATTCATTGACCCAGCCGACGCTGGCGCGGCAATTGCGCGATGATCGCCTGCATGCCCTGGAGAGCGGCAGCCCACAGGTCATTGCCACTGCCAACATCGGTTGCCAGGTGCACCTTGGAAGCGCTGGGCGAACACCGGTGCGGCACTGGGTCGAGATCGTCGAGGCGGCGCTCGATCCCAAGCCTTCTGACTGGGCATGAACGGACTCGGCAACAGGCGCTGGAGCTGACGCGGATCAAGGCGATGTTCAACCTCCTGCCTATATTTTCGGAACCCTCCTACCAAAAGCAAGGACGCTTCTTGATTGTTGCCACACCCTCGGCAAAACATCATCCGACCTGGAGACGTTACGGTCGCCCCGACGCGGCCAACCCCATCCAGACGAGGCCATGCCATGCCCACACACGACCGCCCCACCCGCGAACTGCGCCATACCCTGCGCCAGTTGCTGGCCCATGAAGTCAGCAACCCCGACGACAACCCGAACCTGTCGGGCGTGCGCTTCTTCTGCGCCACCGACGAGCACACCCGCCAACTGATCGAGCGCGTCGAGCTGCTCGCCAGCGAGGCCTTTTTCGACGCCAAGGGCCGCGCCATCCCCGCCCGCATGCGCGAGGCCACGGTGGATGGCGTATGCATCAGGCAGAAACGCAAGGCCTGCGACGACCAAACGGTGATCCGCATCGCGCTGCCCGCAAAAGGCTACATCACCATCAGCACCGCCCGCCTGTGAACACCCGCGGCCTGCAGGCGCGGGTCTGGCTCGCGCCTGCGGCCCTTGCGGCTTTGCCGATAAACCCCGAAGCTTCTACATCCCTGCGCTTCGGACCCTTCCCACGATGGAACTGCACATCCGCCTCGAAGGCCGCAAAGGCCTTGCCGAGCAGCTCTACCGGCAACTGCGCGCCGGCATCGACAGCGGCCACCTCGCCGCCGGCACGCAACTGCCGCCCACCCGCCTGCTGGCCGAACAGCTGGGGGTCTCGCGCAAGACCGTGGCCGAAGCCTATTCACGCCTGACCTACGACAACCTGCTCAGCGGCGTGGTTGGCCGCGGCACCTTCATTACCCCACGCCGCTCCTTGCGCCAGGGCGACAGCGAGCATATACCGCTAGCCGCCGCCGACACCCTCGAAGGCTGGCGCCAGCGCGCCACGGTACTGGCCCAGCGGGCGCTGGACGCGCCTTCGCGCTATGACTTCATCGGCGGCGCCTCGAGCAAGTCGCAGTTTCCCTACGATCAGTGGCGCAGTTGCATGAACTACGCCCTGCGCCGCAGCCAGCGTCACCCCGAGCGGCAGTTTTCCGCCCAGGGCCTGCCCGAACTGCGCGAGGCCATCACCCATCACATTGCCTTCACCCGGGGTATCCAGAGCGACCCCAGTGATGTGCTGGTGTGCAACGGCGCCCAGCAGGCCCTGGACCTGATTGCCCGGGTACTGGTCGAGCCCGGCTGCAAGGTGGCCATGGAAGACCCGGGCTACCCACCGGCCCGGCAGTTGTTCCAGGCCTTGGGCGCACGCCTGCAGTCAGTGCCGGTGGACGACCAGGGATTGTGCGTGGAGCAGATCGAGGATGGCACCCGGCTGATCTACGTGACCCCCTCGCACCAGTTCCCGCTGGGCATGCCCATGGCCGTGCCACGGCGCGAGGCGCTGCTGGCGCGAGCTGCCGCGCTTGGCGCGCTGATCATCGAGGATGACTACGACTGCGAGTTCCGCTACCAGGGGCCTGCCGCCGAGGCCCTGCAACGCATGGACCGGCATGGCCTGGTGGCGTATGTCGGGACGTTCTCCAAGACCCTGCTGTCCGAGCTGCGCCTGGGCTATGCGGTGCTCCCGCCCGCCGTGCTGCAGGCCGCCTGCGTGGCCAAGCACCTGAGCGACTGGCACAGCCCGACCCTGCAGCAATGGGCGCTGGCGCGGTTCCTTGGCGAAGGCCACCTGAACAAGCACATCCGCCGTTGCCACGAGGTGTACAGCGCCCGCCGCGAGCGGATCCTGGCGCGGCTTGGCGGCGACCTGGCGCCGTGGTTCGACGCGGTGCCGACCAGCGCCGGTTTCCACCTGAGCGCGCTGGCCAAGCCTGGAGTGGATGTCGAGTTGCTGATCAGCCTGGCGCGCAAGGTGGAGGTGGGCCTCTACTCCTTGGCCCCGTTCTTCAGCGAAGCCCCGGTGCGGCCGGGGCTGCTGCTGGGCTTCGGTGCCATCGAGCTGCTGGATATCGACCCGGCGTTGGACCGGGTCGCCGACACCCTGCAGCGCCTCAGTTGACCAGCGCTTCACTGGGCCGCTGGCCACGGGCAATCGCCCTGGCGTAGCCCTGCGGCGCAAAGCACGCGGTCACCAGCAACATCGCCAGCACGGTGCAGGCCAGCAGGGTCCAGGAGGCCTGGAAGTCGCCGCTGACATCGCGCAGCCAGCCGGTGATGTACGGCACGATGCCGGTGACGATGAAGCCCACGCCCTGGACGAACGCCGCCAGGCTGCCGGCCTCGCCGGGGCTGCGCAGGTGCTCCAGGGTCAGCGTCAGGCTGAGGCTGAAGCAGGCTCCCAGGCCCAGGCCGATCATCGCCACCCACAGGCCCATGGCGCTGGCCGGCGCCAGCAGCAGGCCGAGGAAGCCACCGAGCTGGATCAGCAAGGCCAACCACAGGCCAGGCCGGCGATCGACCAGGCGCCGCAGCAGCAATGGCAGACCCAGGGCTCCGCAGACCTGGAAGAGGGTCATCAGGCCGACCAGCTCGCCGCCCCCCTGGGCCGTGCCGCCGTGTTCCAGGTGATAGGCCGGCAGCCACGCCACCATGCTGGTATAGCCGCCATTGATCAGCCCGAAGTACAACGCCAGCAGCCAGGCCCTGCGGTTGCCGAACCAGTGCCCGCCACTGCCGGCGGCCAGGCTTGGCGTGAGCTGGCGCGGACGCAGCAGCACCCAGGCGGCCATTGCCAGCAGCGCCGGCAGCGCCCAGAGGCCCAGGCCGAATTGCCAATGGCCAAAGTGTGCGGCAATCGCAGGGCCGAGCACCGCGGCCAAACCACCGCCGCTCATCAACGCCGCCGAATACAGCCCCATGCTCGCCGCCAGGCGGCTGGGGAACCAGCGGTTGACCAGCCCCGGCATCATGCCCTGCACCACGGCAACGCCCAAGCCGGCGACCACGGCGCTGGCGATCAACGCCCAGGCGCTGTCCAGCTGCAGGCGCCACAGGCAGGCCAGGGCAATGGCCGCAAGCCCTGCGAGCATGCCGCCATGCTCGCTCAGCCAGCGCCGCAGCCAGGGTTGCAACAACGGGATCAGGCCCATGCACAGCACCGGCAACGCAGTCAGCAACGCCGCCTGCTGGTAACCCAGGCCGGTGCCCTGGCGCATGGGTTCGAGCAAAGGGCCGATGCTGGTGAGGATCGGCCGCAGGTTCAGGGCCAGCAGCACCACCAGCAACAGGTTCAGCGCGCCCCTCATCCTTGGCTGGCCTGCTGCCATTCACGGTACAGGCCGCCCTCACCCACGGGTTTCAGCGGGCGCAGGGGCAGGCTCTGCTGCTGCGGCGGGCGGGCCATCTGCGCATACACCGCGGCGGTGGACAACCCATAGGGCTCGCCCTCGTCGTTGTCGTAAGCGAACCAGGCACGCTCGATGCCACACAGGTGCATGGCTGCCAGGCACATCGGGCACGGGTGGCCGCTGGCATAGATCTCGGCGCCCTCCAGGCGCGGCCGGCCGAGCACCTGGGCGGCCTGGCGGATGGCCTGCATCTCGGCGTGGCTGGTCGGGTCCTGGGTGCTGTGGATCTCGTTGACGGCGCGGGCGATCACCTGCCCCTGGTAGACCAGCACGGCGCCGAACGGGCGGCCGCCGGCCTGGATATTGGCGCGGGCCAGCTCGAGGGCCTCGCGCATGTAGCGATCTGCGGACATGAAACGGTTCTCCGGTATTGACCCGGCCATTATCCCGGCTGCGACGCGCCGACAGAAATGAAGAGATTGGATGCCTGTCAGTGGCCATCCAAATGCGCGATTGGCCTCCTGGCAAAGCGCGGGATTGGCTATTCGGCACGGCGCGACGCGGCGCTAAGGTAGTGCCACTTGCCACCTGAACACCTTTGGAGCCTCACCATGCATGACCGTATCGAATGGGCCAAGCACTCGCCGGAAGCCTACAAGGCCATGATCGGCCTCGAACAGGCGCTGGTCGCCTCCGGCCTGGAACACTCGCTGCTGGAGCTGATCCGCCTGCGCGCCTCGCAGGTCAATGGCTGCGCCTACTGCGTCAACATGCACGCCAACGATGCGCGCAAGGCCGGTGAAACCGAGGCGCGCCTGCAGACCCTGAGCGTCTGGCGCGAGACCCGCTACTTCACTCCCCGCGAACGTGCCGCCCTGGCCTGGGTCGAGAGCCTGACCCGCCTCCCGGAGCGCGGCGCGCCGCAAGACGAGTACCAGGCGTTGCTCGAGCACTTCAGCGCCAAGGAAATCGCCAACCTGACCTTGGCCATCGCCACCATCAATGCCTGGAACCGCTTCGGCGTGGGCTTTGCGATGGTGCCGGCTTAAGTCAACCGGGTCCCCGCCCCTGCCGGGGCGGGTTTGCATCGCCATCGATCATGCCTGCGTCAGGTACTCGACCAAGCGCCGCAGCATCGCATCGCAGCCACGCAACTGCTCGACGCTGACGAACTCATCGGGCTTGTGCCCCTGCTCCATGCTCCCCGGCCCGCAAACCACGGTGGGAATCCCCGCCTGGTCGAACAACCCGCCCTCGGTGCCGAACGCCACCGTGCCGAAGTCATCCGAGCCACTGAGCAACGCCACCAGTTGCGCGGCCTCGCTGGCGGCAGGCGTGGCCAGCCCCGGGTAGGCGCTCAATGGCCGCAAGCGAATCGCACTGGCCGCATTCACCGCACGCATGCGCGGCAGCAGCTCGGCCTCGGCGTAGGTTTGCAGGCGGTCGGCCACCGCCTGGGCTTCAAAGCCTGGCAAGGCGCGTACTTCGAAGTCGAATTCGCATTCCTCGGGAACGATGTTCAACGCCCGTCCACCCTTGATCACCCCGGTCTGCACTGTGGAGAACGGCGGGTCGAAACGCCCGTCGTGATGCTCGGGATGCGCCAGCTCATCACCGATCTCGCCCAGTTTGCCGATCAACCGCGCCGCGTACTCGATGGCGTTGACCCCATAGGGGGCATAGGCCGAATGGCAGGCGGCACCGTGCACCTCGCAGCGCATGGCCAGCTTGCCCTTGTGGCCGAGCACCGGCTTGAGCTCGGTGGGCTCGCCAATCAGGCACAGCCGCGGCTTGTGCGGGCGCTGCGCCACGGCCGCCAACATCGAACGCACGCCCAGGCAGCCGACTTCCTCGTCATAGGAGAACGCCAGGTGCACCGGCATCTTCAGGGGTTGGGCAAGAAACGCCGGCACCGCCGCCAGCACCGAGGCGATGAAGCCCTTCATGTCGGCCGTGCCACGGCCATACAGGCGCCCGTCGCGCTCGCTCAGGCGAAACGGTTCGACGCTCCAGGCCTGGCCGTCGACCGGCACCACATCGGTGTGCCCGGACAGCACCACGCCGCCCCGGTCAAGCGGGCCTATCGTGGCGAACAGGTTGGCCTTGGTGCCTTCATCGTTGTGGAACAGCTCGCTGTGAACGCCAAACCCGGCTAGATAATCGCGAATGAAGGCGATCAGCTCCAGGTTGGAATTACGGCTGACCGTGGCGAAGCCGACCAGCCGCTCCAGCAGCACGCGACTGCTCGCTTCACTCATCGCCGGGCACTCCGTAGCTGGGCGCGGCGGTCGGGTTCAGCGCGCGGGTCACATAGTCCTGCATCTGCGGGCGATAGGCTTGCCATAGGGAGTCCAGTTCGGCGATCGGGTCCTGCTCGGTCCAGTCCACCCGCAGGTCAACCAGCGGCCAGGTCAGCTCGCCGGCGATTTTCAAGGCCGCCGAGTGCACCGGCCCCGCCTCGCCCCCGGCCGCCATTGCCGCGTGCATGGCCGCCAGCAGACGATCAGCCAGATGGCCACCAGCCTGCTCGAACGCCGCGACCATGGCCGCGATCACCGTCTGCGACGACAGCAGGTTGCCGGCTGCCGCGCATTGCTCGCCCGCCACCGCATTGTGCGTGCCCAGCGCTTCCTTGCCGGTGAACAGCGCCACCTGCCCCTGGCTGTCGATCACCGTGACCTGGCGATACTCGCTCCAGCCATTGGCACTCAGCACCCGGTCCAGCGCCGCGGCAGGCGGCAGCTGGCCTTGTTCCAGGGCATCAAGGATCTGCGGGCCGAGGGCCGGTAAGGTGATGTTCTGCGTGGCCACGGCACCGACCCCGGCGCGCACCCACGGGCAACGGGCGCCGACGGCGATGCTCGAAGAACTGATGGCGATGCCGACCTGGCCGGTTTCCTGGCAGCGGCCGATGATGGAGAAGGTCATGGTGCAGCTCCTGTGTTGAGTTACCGGCATTCTCGGCGGGCCAAGGCAGCGGCGAAACCAACATTTTCCTCGGCACAGGGCAGGAAAAAACTATGGCGATGCGGCGCGCAGCGGTGCCCATCCACCCTTCGCCAATTTATCGGCAAGCCCCAGCTAAATACTATTTTCGCGATTGCCCCCCCATCCCTAGTCTGGCCCCAGGCAAAGGCGGTCCCCACCGACCTGAACAAGAACGCCGCTGAAGAAGGGCTGGGACATGACACTGAACAACATCGAAATCGACACCCTCGTAGTCGGCGCCGGCCAAGCCGGCGTGGCCATGAGCGAACACCTGAGCAAGCTTGGCGTGCCGCACCTGGTGCTGGAGCGCAAGCGCATCGCCGAGGCCTGGCGCACCGGGCGCTGGGATTCGCTGGTGGCCAACGGGCCGGCCTGGCACGACCGCTTCCCGGGCCTTGAATTCGACCTCGACGCCGACGCCTTCGCCGGCAAGGACCAGGTCGCCGACTACTTCGAGCAGTACGTGCGCAAATACAACCTGCCGGTGCGCACCGGCGTCGAGGTCAGGCAGGTGGTGCGCAACGCCGACCGCCCGGGCTTCACCATCGAAACCAACCAGGGCGTGATCCACGCCAACCGCGTGGTGGCCGCCACCGGCCCGTTCCAGCGCCCGGTGATCCCGGCCATCGCGCCAAAGGACGAAGGCCTGCACCAGATCCACTCCGCCGCCTACTACAACCCCGGGCAACTGCCTGAAGGCGCGGTGCTGGTGGTGGGCGCCGGCTCCTCCGGCGTGCAGATCGCCGAGGAGCTGATGCGCGCCGGGCGCCAGGTGTACCTGTCGGTGGGTGCCCACGACCGCCCGCCACGCAGCTACCGCAACCGTGATTTCTGCTGGTGGCTGGGCGTGCTCGGCGAATGGGATGCCGAGATCGCCAAGCCCGGCCGCGAGCATGTGACCATCGCCGTGTCCGGCGCCCGTGGTGGCCACACCGTGGACTTCCGCGCCCTCGCCCACCAGGGCATGACCCTGGTCGGCCTGACCCAGTCGTTCGAGGGCGGCGTGGCGCGCTTCCAGGACAACCTGGCCGAGAACATCAACCGCGGCGACGAGAACTACCTGGCCCTGCTGGACGCCGCCGACGCCTATGTCGAACGCAACGGCCTGGACCTGCCGCAAGAGCCCGAAGCGCGCAAGCGCCTGCCCGACCCTGCCTGCGTCAGCAACCCGCTGCGCGAGCTGGACCTGGCCCAGGCCAACGTCAACACCATCATCTGGGCCACCGGCTACGGCGTGGACTTCAGCTGGCTGCAGGTGGACGCCTTCGACGCCAATGGCAAGCCGCAGCACCAGCGTGGCGTGTCGAAAGAACCAGGCGTGTACTTCCTCGGCCTGCCCTGGCTGTCGCGCCGTGGCTCTTCGTTCATCTGGGGCGTGTGGCACGACGCCAAGCACGTCGCCGGTCACATCGCCACCCAGCGTACCTACCTGGCTTACCGCGACCGCGAGCAGCGCGCGGCAGATGAGCAGCAACCCTTGATCAGCAACATCAGCACTTTCGGAGCCCACTGATGCCTACTCACACTCGCATCCGCATGTTCAACACCAAGGCCACCTACCCCAACCAGACCCTGGACAATGACCTGTGCCAGGCGGTGCGCGCCGGCAACACCATCTACGTGCGCGGGCAGGTCGGCACCGATTTCGAAGGCCGCCTGGTCGGCCTGGGCGACCCGCAGGCGCAGGCCGAACAGGCGATGAAGAACGTCAAGCAGTTGCTTGAAGAGGCAGGTTCGGACCTGTCGCATATCGTCAAGACCACCACCTACATCACCGACCCACGGTTCCGTGAGCCGGTGTACAAGGAAGTGGGCAAGTGGCTCAAGGGCGTGTTCCCGATTTCCACCGGGTTGGTGGTGGCGGGGTTGGCGCAGGCCGAGTGGCTGATGGAGATCGATGTGATCGCGGTGGTGCCGGATCAGCTGTGATCTTCTGAAAAAGCAATCGCCGGCAAACCGGCTCCCACAGGGATAGCACAGATCCTGTGGGAGCCGGCTTGCCGGCGATTGGAGTCAACGCTTTGTCATTGTCGGACGCCGCGCTCGGTACCTCCCATCTGCCCGAACCGCCCGGCCTGGAAATCATCGAACGATTCGGCGATCTCGGCCTGGCTGTTCATCACGAACGGGCCATACCCGACGATGGGCTCGTCGATCGGCTCGCCGCTGAGCAGCAGCACGCTGACGTCCGCCAGTGCCTCGAGGCGCACGCCGTCACCGTCGCGCTCCAGCAATACCAGGCTGGCCGCACCGGCTTCGCGCTCATCGTTGACCCGCAGCGTGCCGCGCAGCACCACCAGCGCGGCATTGCGCCCGGCGGCCGCCGGCAGTTGCAGCGTGGCACCCGCCTTCAAGCGCAGGTCCCAGACGTCCATCTCGGTAAAGGTGCGCGCCGGCCCCTGATGGTCAAGGTAACGCCCGGCGATCACCCGCAGGCTGCCCGCCTCGCCTTCCAGTGTCACCACGGGAATGTCGTTGGCCAACAGCGTCTGGTAGCCCGCTGCGGCGCGCTTGTCCCTGGCTGGCAGGTTGACCCACAGCTGCACCATCTCCAGCGTGCCGCCGCGCTGGGCGAATGCCGGGGAATGGAACTCCTCGTGGATGATGCCGCCCGCGGCGGTCATCCATTGCACGTCGCCCGGCCCGATCAGACCGCCCGCACCAGTGGAGTCGCGGTGCTCCAGTTCGCCCTGGTAGACGATGGTGACGGTCTCGAAACCGCGGTGCGGGTGCTGGCCGACACCACGCCGTGCAGTGGTCGGGGCGAAGTCATGCGGCCCGGCATAATCGAGCAGCAGGAACGGGCTGATATGCCGCGCCAGGTGGTCGTAGGTGAACAGGCTGCGCACCGGGAAGCCGTCGCCCACCCAGTGGGCGTTGGGGCTGCGGTGGATACCCTGGATCTTTTTCATGAGAAGCCTCCTGTTGATGGGTTACACCTTACAGATGAGGCCAATACTGCGGTAGATAGCTGAAACGGCATAGATCGTTCCATCAGTGGAACAACCAAACGACTCGCGGGGCAAGCCCGCTCCCACGCCTGAACCAAGCAGGCAGTGGGAGCAGGCTTGCCCCGCGATGCGTCGATCAGGCGATCGCCGCGTCCACCAACACTTGGGCTTCGGCCACCAGGCGGTTGAGGTGCGCCTCGTCGATGAAGCTTTCGGCGTAGATCTTGTAGATATCCTCGGTACCGGACGGCCGCGCGGCGAACCAGCCGTTCTCGGTCATCACCTTCAGGCCGCCAATGGCCTGGTTGTTACCCGGCGCATGGCTGAGGATCTGCTGGATCGGCTCGCCGGCAAGCTCGGTGGACTTGACCTGTTCCGGCGCCAGCTTGCTCAGCAACGCCTTCTGCCGAGCGTCGGCCTTGGCCTCGACACGGGTGGCGTACGGCTTGCCCAGCTTGGCGGTCAGGTCGGCGTAGATCTGGCTCGGGTTGCGCCCGGTGCGGGCGGTCATCTCGGCCGCCAGCAGCGCCGGAATCAGGCCGTCCTTGTCGGTGGCCCAGACAGAGCCGTCCTTGCGCAGGAACGAGGCGCCCGCGCTCTCTTCGCCACCAAAGCCCAGCGAGCCGTCGAACAGGCCCTGGGCGAAGAACTTGAAGCCCACCGGCACTTCGTAAAGCTCACGGCCCAGGCCAGCGGTGACGCGGTCGATCAGGCCGCTGGAGACCACGGTCTTGCCCACGGCGGCATCGCTGCGCCATTGCGGGCGGTTGCGGTACAGGTAGTCGATTGCCACGGCCAGGTAGTTGTTCGGCTGCAGCAGGCCATCGGCGGTGACGATGCCGTGGCGGTCGTGGTCCGGGTCACAGGCGAAGGCCACGTCGAACCGCTCGCGCAGGCCGATCAGGCCTTGCATGGCGTAAGGCGAGGACGGGTCCATGCGGATCTGCCCGTCCCAGTCGACGGTCATGAAGCGGAAGGTCGGATCGACCTCGGTGTTCACCACTTCCAGGTTCAGCTGGTAGTGCTCGGCGATGGCCGACCAGTAGCGCACGCCGGCACCGCCCAATGGATCGACGCCCAGGCGCAGGTTGGCGCTGCGGATCACGTCGAAGTCGATGACGTTTTCCAGGTCGGCGACATAGCTGCTCACGTAGTCGTGGCGCTGAGTGGTCGGCGCCGCCAGCGCCTGCTGGTAGTCCATGCGCTTGACGCCGGCCAGGTTCGCCGCCAGCAGCTCGTTCGCCTTGGCCTCGATCCACTTGGTCACGTCGCTGTCGGCCGGGCCGCCGTTGGGCGGGTTGTACTTGAAGCCGCCGCTCTGCGGCGGGTTGTGCGACGGGGTGATGACGATGCCGTCGGCCAGGCCCTGCTGGCGGCCACGGTTGTAACAGAGGATGGCATGGGACACTGCCGGTGTCGGCGTGTACTCGTCGTCCTTGCTCAACATCACCTGCACGCCGTTGGCGGCCAACACCTCCAGGGCGCTGGCGGCGGCCGGGGCGGACAACGCGTGGGTATCGGCACCGATGAACAACGGGCCGTCGATGCCTTTCTCCTGGCGATACAGGCAGATGGCCTGGGTGATCGCCAGCACATGGTATTCGTTGAAGCTCAGTTCGAACGAAGTGCCGCGGTGGCCCGAGGTGCCGAAGGCCACGCGCTGGGCCGCCACCGCGGCGTCAGGACGGCCGGTGTAGTAAGCGGTCAACAGGCGGGGGATATCGACCAGCACGCTGGCCGGAGCCGGCTTGCCTGCCAAAGGACTGAGCGTCATGCGGAACCTCGAAATCAACGGATGTTGGTGTTGGAACGCGCAGTGTACTGGGAGTTTCAGCGCCAGGCGATGGCCGCGTTCACGCCAGTTGCCACCAGCCGGGGAACATCTGCCGAACCCGTGGTTCGGCAAAGCGCTCGTCGATCAGCACCAGTACACCCCGGTCGTGGTCGCCGCGGATCACCCGGCCTGCGGCCTGGATCACCTTGCGCACCCCAGGATAGAGATACGCATAGTCGAAACCGGCGCCGAACTGGCGGCCCAGGCGCTGCTTGAACTGTTCGTTGACCGGATTGACCTGGGGCAGTCCGAGGGTGGCGACGAAAGCGCCGATCAAGCGGCTGCCCGGCAGGTCGACACCCTCGCCGAAGGCGCCACCGAGCACGGCGAAACCCACCCCCTGACCGTGCTCCACGAAGCGCGCCAGGAAGGCCTCGCGGCTGGCCTCGTCCATGCCGGGAGACTGGCGCCAGATGGGTAGCGCTGGGTAGCGTTCGGCCAGCAGTCGCGCCACCTGTTCGAGGTACTCGAAGCTGCTGAAGAAGGCCAGGTAGTTGCCCGGCTGGCCAGCAAACTGAGCGGCGATCAGCTCGACGATCGGCGCCAGTGAGGCATGGCGCTGCTGGTAGCGGGTAGACACCTCGCTGACGATGCGCACCTGCAACTGCTCGGCGCGAAACGGCGCGGCGACTTCCAGCCATGCAGTGTCGGCCGGCATGCCCAGCAGGTCGGTGTAGAAGTGCCGGGGATTCAGGGTCGCGGAAAACAGTGTGACGCTGCGCGCCGCGCTCATGCGGGGGCCCAGCAGCCGGGCAGGCACCACGTTGCGCAGGCACAACGTGGCCAGGCGCCGTCCACGGGGGCCGTTGCGCGGACTGATATCGAACAGGAAGTGCTCATCGAACAGCTCGGCGATACGGCTGAACTGCAAGGCCTGGAAGTAGAACTCCAGCACCTTGGGCTCGACCTCGGCAGGCGCCTGGTTCATGCGCTCCTGGATCAGCCCGATGCACTGCTGCAGGGCGCGCAGGAAGGCGTCGGGCAGCTGTTCGCTCGCCTGGTAGGGCGCGACCTGCCCCTTGTACAACGCGTTCCATTGCCGATTCAGTCGGTCCAGGGCGCTGCCCAGACCGGCCGGCTTGGCCTGGCGCAGTGCCAGCAACTGGCCCTGGTCGAGGCTGGCGCTGTACATCTGCCGTCCGCGCTCGACCAGGTTGTGCGCCTCGTCCACCAGCACCGCCGTGCGCCACTGATTGGCCTGGGCCAGGCCGAACAGCAATGCATGGGCGTCGAAGTAGTAGTTGTAGTCGGCCACCAGCAGGTCGACCCAGCGCGCCATCTCCTGCCCCAGGTAATAGGGGCAGACCTGATGTGCCAAGGCCACCTCGCGCAGGCTGGCGCGGTCGAGCAACGGCACCTGCGCGGCCGCTTCACGGGCAGCGGGCAAGCGGTCGTAGAAGCCCCGCGCCAAGGGACAGGACTCGCCATGGCAGGCGTTTTGCGGAAACTCGCAGGCCTTGTCGCGGGCGATCAGCTCCAGGCTGCGCAGGGCCGGTTGCGGCGACGCCTGGGTAATCTGGCGCAATGCATCGAGGGCCAGGGCCCGCCCTGGGGTCTTGGCCGTGAGGAAGTAAAGCTTGTCCAACTGCTGAGGCACCACGGCCTTGAGCAGCGGAAACAGGGTGCCGAGGGTCTTGCCGATGCCGGTGCTGGCCTGAGCCATCAGGCAACGGCCGGTGCTCACCGCCTTGTACAGGGTCTCGGCCAGTTGCCGCTGGCCTTGACGCAACGCAGGGAAAGGAAAGGTCAGGGCCAGCAGACCCCGGTCGCGTTCGGCCAGGCGTCGTTCCTGCGCCTGCGCCCAGGCCAGGAAGCGCTGGCACTGAGCTTCGAAAAAACGCCTGAGGTCGTCGGCGCCGCAATGCTCGCTGATCACGGTCTGGCCGTCGCTGTCGACGTCCAGGTACACCAGCGCCACGTCGATCGCCGGCAACTGCCGCGCCTGGCACAGCAGCCAGGCGTAGACCTTGGCCTGGGCCCAGTGCAGTTGGCGGTGATTGTCGGGCTGGCGGGCGAGGTCGCCGCGATGGGTCTTGATCTCTTCCAGCCGGTTGCGTGCCGGGTCGTAGCCATCGGCACGGCCGCGCACCCTCAGGCCTTGGTATTCGCCCTCCAGCGCCACCTCCGACTCATAGCCGGCGCCGCGCTTGGCCACCACCCGGCGGTGCCCGGCGATACCTTCCTGGGCACTGGGCGACGGCGTGAAACGCAGGTCGAGATCGCCGACCTTGGCGCTGAATTCGCACAGGGCGCGCACGGCCACGGTGTAGCTCATGCCGGCGTAGCCTGCCAGCGCACATGGCAGACCGCCACCGGCAACCCGTGGGCGTGGCAGAACTCGAGCCAGCGCAGCTGGTTGTCCTGCAGGCGGTCGCCCGGCCCCTTGACCTCGACCATGCGATAGCCGCCCTGCCCCGGCCAGAACTGGATAAGGTCGGGCATGCCGGCGCGGTTGGCGCGGATGTCCTGCAGCAAACGCAGGAAGCAGGCTTTCAAATGCTCGGGCGGCAGGTGCTCGAGTGCCTGTTCGAGCAGTGGCTCATCGAGCATCTGCCAGAACACAAACGGCGACTGCAGGCCTTGCTTGGCCGCATGGCAGGCCCGAATGGCCTCACGGTGACTGCCATCGTCGAGCCGGCCCAGGCAGGTTGCGAACAGCTCGGCGCGGCGCAGTTGGAAGTCCGTGTCATGCAGGTCCTGGGGCCCGGCCTGGAATGGGTTGAAGAAAGCACCTGGTACCGGTGCGAAGATCGCCTCCCAGCACAGCAGGCCGAACAGGCTGTTGAACAGGGTGTTCTCGACGTAGTGGACAGCCCCGCCCTGCTGCTCCAGATACAGACGCACCGCCTCCTCCACCCCCAGTGCCGCCATCACGGCCGGCAGTTCCAGCTCGATGAGCGTGACCGCGCTCGTGCGCCGACGCGGTTGTGGCGGGCCGCCGAGCTTGCGCGCCAACCGTAGCAGCATGCGCTCCAGCGCCTGGCATTCCAACGCGTTGGCAGGCGCCTGGGCCATGGCCTGGGCCAATGCGAGTGCCGGCTGCCACTGCTCGCTGCGCTCGTATACCCGGACCTGGCGGATGCGCGCCTCGGGGTGGGCGCAGTCGGCATAGACCTGCAACGCCAGGTCCCAGTCGCCAGCACGCTCGCATTGCTGGCCGATGCTGAACAGCAGCCGCGCCCGACGACGGACCAACCAGGGGTTGCTGTGGTCAAGGCCCGCGAGTGCCGCGAGCAGTTCGGCGGGCGCGGCGCCCTGCTCGAGGCGCTCGGCGCACTGGTGCAAGGCCATGGCCAGGTCGACCTCGCTACGCTGGCGCAAGGCCCGCGAGTCGGCGCTGAACGCCACCTGTTCGTAACGGAACACGCCCAGATCGGCCAGCACGAAATCGGACCAGCTCTGGTACAGGTTGCCAAAGAACAACAGCCGCAGCCGGTCGCATAATGGCTGCCGGCTCCAGTGCAGGATCAGCGTCGGGAAATCGGGGCACCACTGTGCCAGGGGCCTGGGCGCCAGCTCGAGTGCCTGCAACTGTTCCAGCAATTCGGCCTTGCTGGCCCTAGGCCGGGGAATTTTCCCGGCGAAAAGCCCGGCCAGCTCATCCTTGCGCAGCAAAGCCCACAATTGCTCGACGGCCAACGGTGCGTCGGCTGTTACCCAGCCCAAAGCCAACAGCGGCACCAGGGCCGCGTCGGCATCGCCGATCTCGGCGTAGTCGAGCTTGTCCCTGCGAAACCACTCGCCCTTGCGCATGACCATCCGTACCAGCAGCGCCTGCGCTGACACAGGCAACTCGCTGAACACCTGGATGAAACGGTGCTCATCGCGGTCCAGCAGGTCGGCGTAGCGTTGCCCGACCCAGCTCAGGACCTGACGGAAGTTATACAGGTAGTACAAGGGATCATCGACAGAATGGGCGATCACGGTGCAGGTCGGGCGCAGGGGAACAAGCACTGGTTATACATACAGACCGCCTGCTGGGCAAGTGCGCTGGATCAACGGTCACGCGCTGCTCCACGAACCGGTCGGCAGCGGCCGCAGCCACAGGTCGCGCCGCCCCAGCAACTGATACAGGCGCCGCGCCTGGCTGCCGAGCGTGCCGGCGTACAGCGCCCGCAACTGCGCGAGCTGCAGGCCGCTGGTGTCCACCAGCCACTGGCTGACAGGCTCCGGACAAGGCTGGCCCTGCAGGGCACGGTGCAGGTATGGCAACGCCACGCGCATACCGGGGTGGCAGCGCAGCACGAAGGCTTCGAGGTTGTGCCCCTGTGCGTCGAAGGGGGTGAACAGCTGGCAGACCAATTGCGCTTCATTGACGCCATAGGCCGCAAGCAGTCGCGCCTGAGCCTCGTCGCGCAAGGCCCGCCCCTGCGGCCAGGCCACCGCCGGCTGGCGCAAACGCTGATAGAACGCCTGCGCGCCCTCGCGGTAGGTACGCTGCTCGAGGTACTGCGCCTTGAGGCCATGCAGGTGGGCCAGCGGCAAGGGGTCGAACAACCCTGCCGGCCCCTGGGCATGCCAGGCCTGCGCCTCCTCCCGCCCGAGCATGCGGTCAAGGTGCCCGCCGTCATCGGGATGGCGCAGCAGATCCTCCACCGTCATCAGGTGGGTATCGCCCCAGGGCTGATCGTGCATGGGCGCTGTCGGCGACTGCCAAGGGTCGGACAGCATCTGGTGCAGCTGTTCGACACCGGCGGCCAGGACGCTGTGGGGTGTCACGGTGTGCGCGACCTCCCCGCTATGGCGCAGGCAACGCCGCCCCCAGGCCAGCAGGCGGTGGCGCTGGGCAAGCGGCGCGGCGCTGACCAGGAGCTGCTCGCCGTCTTGTCCACCCAGCACCTGCCCAAGGCTGGCCCCCACATCCAGATACCCCCTGGCGCCGAGCAAAGCCCCGGGCTGCCCGCCGGCGAGGTGCCCGAACAGCAGCCAGGCGTTACCCGCGGCGGCCAATTGTTCGGCCGAACAGGCCTGTCGGGCACCAAATGGGCCAAGCTGCCCGCCATCGGCGCGCAACAGCTCCACCCGTGGATCATCGTGCAGGAACAGTGCGCTGAAGCAACGGTCGTGAAGGGCCAGGGCGGTGTCGTCGAGGGTGGGCAGGCGGGCCGCCAGCACCCGCAGGCGGAAAGTGGCGGCGTGGCGAATGGCGATACTCAGTTGCGCGGCGCGCAGGCAGGCCAGCAGATGCGCGCTGCGCCGGTCCACGCCGTGCAGGGCCAGTACCCGCAGGTTGCCGATGTATTCCTGGCCGCCAGCGATGACCAGCAGGCGCTGGATCAGCAACTGCACCGAGGCGCGCTGGGCCTGGCTCATGTGCTCCAGCAGGCGCTGCAGGACTTGCTGGTAGATATAGTGCATGGCTTGGTCGTGGGTCTCGGTCATGCTATCGCTCCATCTCCCTGACGGCTTCGAATTGAAGTCCGATTCTGGCAGATGAATAGCTGACCGGGCTTGAAGGAAACTTCCCAAAACCGGGTAAGAAAATTAGCAATGTTTGGCAGTGAGGCCACGAACCAAGGCCCGCCCCTACAGGGCGGGCGTCATGCAACGGCGGTAGAAGCGGGCTTGCCCGGCGCTGGCGTCGGCAGCGTCAGCCCTGCCCGCCCATGTCCAGCACCACCCGTCCACCGCAAGGGCAGGCGTCCATATGCCGGTGCGCCTCGACCACCTGCTCGAACGGGTACACCTTGATGATCTGCGGTGTCAGCAACTGGTCGGCGGTGAACTGGTTGATGTCGCGCAAGGCCCGTTGCAACGCCACCTGGTCCTGGGCGATGCCCAGCTCCGGCTTGCCGGTGAAGTTGCCGATGCAGTGCACATGGAACTGGATGTTCTTCTGGAACGCCGCGCAGGCCGGGAACGGCGTCTGGTTGCCGCCCTGCAGGCCATACAGCACCAGGCTGCCGCGCGGTGCCAGGACATCGCCGAGCAGCGACATCTGCGGGCCGCCCATGCCGTCGAGGACCATGTCCACGCCACGGCCATCGGTGTACTTGCCGATCTGCATCAGCAGGTCCTGCTCCTCGGTGACGATCACCTTGTCCGCGCCCAGGCCCAGCAGGTACTCACGCTGCTCGGGTTCCTTGGTGGCGGCGAACACCTTCAACCCCAGGGCCTTGCCCAGTTGCACGAAAGCCGGCCCGGCGCAGTGGCTGGCGTCGGTGACCAGCGCGGTCTGCCCGGCCTTGGCCCGGGCCAGGTCGACATAGGCGAAGTAGGCGATCAGCAGCGGGGTGTAGTGCACGCTGGCCTCGATCGGGGTCAGCACGTCCGGATAACGGGTGATGGCGCTGCGCGGCAGCACGATCACGTCACCGTAGACCGGGTGGTCGTTGGGGCTGGTGGCCGGGAAGCTGGCGACCCGGTCGCCCACCGCGATATCGTCCACTCCCTCGCCGACCGCGGTGACCACGCCGGCCATCTCATGGCCGATACCCGCCGGCAGCCGCGCCTGGGACGGCGCCAGGTTCTGCCGCCAGAGCACGTCGTACCAGCTGATGCCGATCGCCTCGACGCGGATCTGCACCTCGCCGGTGGCCGGTGACGGTTCGGCCTGCTCCTCGCAACGGAGCACATCGGCCTGGCCGAACTTGTGGAAACGGATCATGCGGGACATCGCATACCTCGCCTTTGTGAATCTCGTATTACCACGGACTTTATCCGGGCTTTCACGGTTGGACCATCAGTGGCTGTTAATAGTCGACATGCCTGTCATTGATTGGGCCCCTGACAAATCTGTGCATTGGCACCCGGAAATCGGTGCAGGGTACCAGCCTTTGGCCTTAAGATTCACCCCTGCCCCACTTCAGGCGAGCCGCATCGAATGAATCGTAACGACTTGCGTCGCGTAGACCTCAACCTGCTGATCGTGTTCGAGACGCTGATGCACGAACGCAGCGTGACCCGCGCCGCCGAGAAACTGTTCCTCGGCCAGCCGGCGATCAGCGCCGCGCTGTCGCGCCTGCGCAACCTGTTCGACGACCCGCTGTTCGTGCGCACAGGCCGCAGCATGGAGCCATCGGCGCGCGCCCACGAGATCTTCGCCCTGCTGTCGCCGGCGCTGGACTCGATCTCCACCGCCGTCAGCCGCGCCGCCGAGTTCGACCCGGCCACCAGTAACGCCGTGTTCCGCATCGGCCTGTCGGACGATGCCGAGTTCGCCCTGCTGCCCCAGTTGCTCAAGCGCATCCGCGCCGAAGCGCCCGGCATCGTGCTGGTGGTGCGCCGGGTCAACTACCTGCTGATGCCCACCCTGCTGGCCTCCGGCGAAATCTCGGTGGGCGTGAGCTACACCAGCGACCTGCCGGCCAACGCCAAGCGCAAGGTACTGCGCCGCAGCATGCCCAAGCTGCTGCGCGCCGACAGCATGCCCGGCAACATCACCCTGGACGACTTCTGCGCCCGGCCCCACGCGCTGGTGTCGTTCGCCGGCGACCTGTCCGGGTTCATCGACGAGGCGCTGGAGGAGATCGGCCGCAAGCGCCATGTGGTGCTGGCCGTGCCGCAGTTCAACGGCTTGGGGAGCTTGCTGGCGGGGACGGATATCGTTGCCACCGTGCCGGATTACACCGCCGATGCGCTCACGGCAGCGGGCGGCCTGCGGGCCGAGGATCTGCCGCTGGAAGTGCGCAGCTTCGAGCTGCACATGGCCTGGCGCGGGGCGCAGGACAATGATCCGGCAGAGCGGTGGTTGAGGTCGCGGATACAGATGTTCTTCGGGGATCCGGATAGCCTCTAGGGATCTTGGAGCAATCAACCACCAACCGAAATTGACCATGTAAGGATATTTCCTTGCTATTTGATCAATTCATCCGGGAGAACGCTCATGCCTGCCATCCACGAAATCGCCACGTTGACCTCGAAGGGGCAGGTCACAGTGCCCAAGTCCGTTCGACAGCTTCTGGGCCTCGACACTGGCGGCAAGATTGCATTCGACGTGCGCGGGGGTGAAATCGTGGTCAGCCGCGTAGAAACCACCCACGAAGACCCTGCCATTGGTGCGTTCCTGGGTTTGCTGGCGGCTAATATCCGAGGCGGCCGCAACCTCACCACTCTGCCGGAAGACTTGGCGCAAACCATGCTCGCCAACGCAAAGCACTCCGTGAACCTGGACGAAGATATCGATGGTGAGGTCGCGATCTGATGCTGCGACATGGCTGGACACTGTTGTTCCATGAAGGTGTGACTTTGCAACTACGCAAATTGCAAGAAGCAGCTGCCCGGGCCGAGCAGAACGACCCGCAAGGTTTTGAAGGCAACGCCAACGTGAAGCTGTTTCGGGCATTGAGTCATCTGATCATGGAGGCTGTACCAGCCGACCCAGGCCGGGATGAGTTCCGCCAAGGCAGCACGCTGGGCATGCGGAGACATGGTTGACACTTTTCGGCAAGCAATCTGCCGGGTTACACCCAAGCGCTGCAGGACTGTTTGTCTCTACCAGTAGCCGGTAAGGCTTGACTCTACCGTTAAGGGCAGACTTTACCCTTGGCACTCCATTATCTGGAGTTTGTCATGAAGAGCAAACGCATGCTCGTGATCCTCGGCCACCCTTCAAACGACAGCTTTTGCGGCGCCGTGACCGAACGTTACGTCGAGGCCGCCACGCAAGCAGGCCATCAGGTCCGTCTGCTGCGTCTGGGCGCCCTGGATTTCGATCCGGTCTTGCACGCTGGCTATAACCAGATCCAGTTGCTCGAGCCCGATCTGCTCAACGCACAAAACGACATTAGCTGGGCCGAACACCTGACATTGGTGTACCCGATCTGGTGGGGCGGCATTCCGGCGTTGCTCAAGGGGTTCTTCGACCGCGTGTTTCTGCCCGGTTTTGCCTTCAAGTACCGCAAGGGCTCGCCCTTCCCGGACAAGCTGCTCAAGGGCCGCACGGCTCACCTTTTGGTGACCATGGACACGCCGCCGTGGTACTACCGCTGGGTGTATCGCATGCCGGGCCTGCAGCAAATGCGCAAGACCACCCTGGCGTTCTGCGGCATAAAACCCCTGAAAACCCTGACCTTCGGTCCGGTATTGGGCTCCACGCCGGAACAGCGTGAAGCCTGGCTCAAACAAGTCCAGGCGATCGCCAGCCGCTGATCGGCCGAGTCTCCCTGCTGTGACACCATGTCCAACCCGGCTTCCTGCCCCCCGGCGCTTATGCAAAGATGTCGCGCGCTTGTACGAGCGCGCGACATCCTCTCGCTTCTGATGCGTCAAAAAAAGGGATTTTCATGTACATCGGCAAAGCCGCCCAGCTGTCGGGCACCACCGTCAAAAGCATTCGACATTACGAAGAAATCGGCCTGTTGCCCCCCCCGCAACGCGAAGGCAAGTACCGCATCTACAGCCAGCAAAGCGTAGAGCTGCTGACCTTCATCAAATGCGCTCAGCAACTCGGCTTCAAGCTCAAGGAAATGCAGGCCATTCTGCAGGATCATCGCGGCCAGGAGCTGCCCTGGGATCTGGCCATGCAGGCCATCGATAACAAAAAGCAGGAATTGATGGGGCAGATCCAGGCCTTGCAGCAAGTGCATGACGGCTTGGTTGAGTTTGAGCTGAGCCTCAAAGATGCTCAGATGCAATGCCAGTTCGAACACCTGGAAAAGGCCCGCTGAATCCGCTCCGCCGCCCCTGAACGGCCATGGCGCCCCGTGCCGTTTTCAGCACGCAGGCGCCCCGGCGATTTAGCCTGGCACAGCCCCCCCGGCTGCTCGCCCTCTTGCACTGCTGGCTGCGACACAATCGAGGCAAATAACCACGGCGAAATCAGCGTGACCAACAAAATGGTCATGAAGCCGCTGGATGACAGCGCCCGTATCACCAATACACCCAGGTCAATGACGGGTTTGTAGGCGGAGAACAGCAGCGCGACAAAGCCAATCGAGAAGTTCACGACGTTGACCACCGTCGAGCGCCCGACGCCCTGCATGGCCGCCAGGATGGCCTCGTCGATCTCGATGCCCTTCTGCACCAGCATCTTGATCCGTGACAGCAGGTGAACGGCGTAATCCACGACGCCCACCACCGACACGCCCTACCTGCGGGTATTCATGGGCGGGCTGCGCAAGAAGATCGAAGCCGACCCATCCCAGCCTCGCCACCTGGTGACGGAAACCGGCGTGGGTTACCGGTTCATGCCCTAATCCGCCTTACATTTCGACCTGGGTGCCCAGTTCGATTACCCGGTTCAGCGGCAGCTTGAAATACTTGAGATTGCTGTTGGCATTCTTGAGCAGGAAAGCGAACAGATGCTCGCGCCACTTGGCCATGCCGATCCGTTTGGTCGGTACCACGGTTTCCCGGCTGAGGAAATAAGTGGTGCGCATGGGGCTGAAGTCCAGTTCGGCGGTGCTGCTCTTGCTGAGCGCGAGAGGCACGTCTGGCTCTTCCATGAAGCCAAAATGCAGGCTGACCCTGAAGAAACCCTGGCCGAAAGCCTCCACCTCGAAGCGCTTGTCGGCGCTGATCCGTGGCGAGTCCTCCGAGACGACCGTCAGCAACACCACCTGCTCGTGCAACACCTGGTTGTGCAGCAAGGCATGGGGGACTGCATCAGTGCGCGCAGTCAAGAACACCGCCGTCCCTTGCACGCGATGGGGCGGCTGCGCCTGCACGCTGCCGATGAACAACGGCAGCGGCAATGCAGTTTCATCCAGCCGCTCGACGACAATGCTGCGCCCACGCTTCCAGGTGGTCATCAGCACGAACAGCGCCAGGCCGGCGATCACCGGGAAGGCACCGCCTTGCAAAATTTTCGGGGCGTTGGCGGCAAAGTACAGGCCGTCCACCAGCAAGAAGCCTAACAACAAAGGAATCGCCAACCAGCGCGGTGTCTTCCACAGAAGCAAGACCACCGCCGAGGCCAACAGCGTGGTGATCAGCATGGTGCCAGTCACCGCCACGCCGTACGCGGCGGCCAGCGCACTGGACGACTCGAAGCCGATCACAAGCAGCACCACGCCCGCCATCAGCGCCCAGTTGACCATGCCGATGTAGATCTGCCCTTGCTCTTCGCTGGAGGTGTGCTGGATGAACATGCGCGGTACATAGCCGAGCTGAATGGCCTGGCGGGTCAGCGAGAAGGCACCGGAAATGACCGCACCAGTATCAACGCATGCCACGACCCGCTGCATAAAGAAAGCGTAAAAAGTGAGACGCCATGGCTTATTTCCCCCGCAACATGTTCAAATGCTTTTCGGCGACCCCAACCGCTTGTGAAAAGCTTCTACTTATATGAAAAAATACTAATCGATTCATAGAGATGCTGAGTACATCAGTCCAAAACCGCCCATCGTATTCCGCTCATTTCCAGCACGTCAGCGGATATATGAGGGGGGCTTGTCTCTCTGAAAAAAGTCGAGCAAACCTGCAGCCAAATATTGGCGTACGCGATCGGCCGCTACCCCGACATCGGCTTGAAAGATGCACGCGAACTGGCCCGTGCCGCGCATCGCGATATTCCAATCACATCGCCCCGCTGAAAGCTAAACGGAAGAAAATTGCCGCACAGTTGCTCGATGAAGAGCGCACCTTCCGTGACGTATCCGAACAGTGACTGGTGAGTAAATCCATCGCGGGCGTTCGCGGTGTCTTGAGTAGCATCACGATGCGCTGGCTAGGTGTTCAGTCCCCGGGGAGTCATGGTGCGTTGGTGAAAATGCGCAGGAAAGGCGTCGACCTATTGGCAGGTTGTGGGCTAAACCCATTTTTCCCATTTAAGTGCATCCAGTTTGCTCGTTGGCGGGTATTGCTAGTGGGCGGCCTGTGACTGCCCAGCCCAATCACCTGTCAGGAGCCATACCCATGAGCCTCAAATCCTCCGCCTGCCTGCTCGCCTGCAGCCTCGCCCTGACGCTGCAACCCGCATACGCCCAATCCGCGCTGCCTGATGCGGTCAAGGTCCCCGATGGCCATCGCGTATTGCTCGAGACCGTAGGCGTCGGCGAGATCACCTACGAGTGCCGCGACAAGGCCAACACCCCCGGCCAGACCGAATGGACCTTCGTCGGCCCCAAGGCCGTGCTCAATGACCGTGCAGGCAAACAGGTGGGCGACTACTTCGGCCCACCCGCCACCTGGCAGGCCAAGGACGGATCGAAAGTCACCGGCACCCAGCTGGCGGTGGCACCTGCCGACAAGGGCGCCATACCCTATCAACTGGTCAAGGCCAACCCGGCCGAAGGCAAAGGCGCCATGCAGGGAGTCAGCTATATCCAGCGCCTGGCCACCCGCGGCGGCGTGGCGCCGGCAAGCGACTGCACGGCGCAAAACAAAGGTGCCAAGCAGATCGTCCAGTACCAGGCTGACTATGTGTTCTGGACAGCCAAGTGAAGGACGCTTGAGCAGACACGTTGCAACCGTTCATCTACGCTCGTTGGCAAGCCCCCGGCTGATTGGCCGGGGTAACTTGCATACAACAAGGAAACCGCACACGTTGAACTCGCCTGTCACCGACTTCGATTTCGATCGTTGCCTGAAGGCCTGTGCACAGGGCGACCGCCGAGCCCTGCAGGCGCTCTATGATCACGAAGGTGCACGCCTGTTGGGTGTTGCCCGGCGCATTGCCCGTGATGACGCCACCGCAGAAGATATCGTCCACGATGCCTTCATCCGCATCTGGACCCGCGCTGCCAGCTTCGATCCGACGCGCGGCTCAGCTCGGGGCTGGATCTACAGCATCACCCGCCACCTGGCGCTGAATACGATCCGCGATACTCGCCGTGAAGCCGTGCTGGATGACGCCCACCTCGACATTTCAACTGCATTACACGGGGAGCTCGATGACATTGACCTCTGGTCAGGCTCGGCGAAAATCTACCGTTGCCTCGAACAATTGCAGCCCGCCCCCCAGCGTTGCATCCTGCACGCCTATGTGGACGGTTGCAGCCACGCCGAAATCGCCGGGCTACTGGGTGCGCCATTGGGCACCGTCAAAGCCTGGATCAAGCGCAGCCTGAAGGCCCTGCGGGAGTGCCTGGAATGAACCCGGATACTGCCGAAGCACTGGACACCCTCGCCGGCGAGTTTGTATTGGGGGTCTTGTCACCGGAGCAACACGCCGCAGTGACCGAGCGCCTGGGCACCGACCCGTACTTGCGCGCCGCGGTGGATGCCTGGGAGGCACGCCTGCTGGAGCTGACCGCGCTGGCTGCTGCGCGGCCACCAAGCGCCCGCCTGTGGGGCCGAATCCAGCGCAGCCTGAGTGAATTGGCCACCCCCTCAGTCAAGTGGTGGCAACGGCTCGGCCTGTGGCAAGCACTGAGTACTGCGGGGCTGGCAGCAAGCGTGTTGCTGACGTTCATGCTGCTGACGACACCCCCGCCCACCACTCAATTCGTGGTAGTGCTCGTGGCACCGAGCAGCCAGGCACCTGGCTGGGTGGTACAGACCAGCGACAGCCGTATGATCGAGCTGATCCCGCTTGGCAAGGATGCAGTCCCCGAAGGCATGGCCCTGCAGTTCTGGACCAAGGGCGAGCAGTGGCGCGCACCGGTTTCGCTGGGCCTGGTCAAACCCGGTGAGCCCTATCGTGTTCCGCTGCAGAGCCTGCCGCCACTGGAGGCCAATCAGTTGTTCGAGCTGACATTGGAGAAGTCCGGCGGTTCGCCCACCGGGCTGCCGACGGGGCCGGTGAAGTTCATTGGCCGTGCGGTAAAAGTGATATGACCCACAAGTCTGCAAATACTGGCCGCCTGAGTCGTTAGAGGCTATCAACAATACTCCGCTTTCGCCCCCCCAAGCAGGTAGTGACGAGAGGTAATCTGAGCGCTGCTTTTTACAGCGCCAGGCTAAGGATTGACAAGGGCTCGCCGGTCACTGGGAAACCCTTTTCGGCACAACCTCTGGTCTCATATACCCATCATGTGCACTGCGATGCCGGCCAGTGCGCAGGTGAACAGCACCTCAATCACACCTCGCTTGAAGCGAAACAAAGCAATCGCAGCTAGAGCCGTGATCACTGCGGACGGCCAGTCGAACGCCCCATTGAAGCCCATAGGCCAGAGCACGTGGTAGCCGAAGAACATAACGAGGTTCAGGATCAAGCCAACTACAGCGGCGGTGATGCCTGTAAGCGGGGCGGTGAATTTAATCTCGTTGTGAGTCGACTCCACTACCGGGCCTCCAGCAAGGATGAAGATGAACGACGACAGGAAGGTGAACCAAGTGACAAGACTCGCTGCGACTGCGCCAGCAAGGAATGGATGTTCGGCACCGAACATCGGATGGACGTAGCCACCGACAAAGCCGACGAAGGCAACCACCATGATCAATGGCCCTGGTGTGGTTTCCCCTAACGCGAGGCCATCGATCATCTGGGTGGGTGACAGCCACCCATAGTGCCCGACAGCCCCTTGGTAGACATAAGGCAGCACCGCGTAGGCGCCACCAAAGGTCATCAGAGCGGCCTTGGTGAAAAACCAGCCCATTTGCGTCAGGGTGCCATCCCAGCCAAACCACAGCACCAGCAGCCCCATGGGTATTGCCCATAGTCCGGCACCGGTGAGCAGCAGGCGTACCAGGTGCCTCGAGCTGAAACGGGCATGCTCAGGGGGTGGGGTGTCGTCATCGATCACAGCCGGACCATAGCTGTTCGTCGCGCCCCCATGACCGCCACCGATCACGAATTTGCCTGGGGCGAGGCGACCGCCTATATAGCCAATGATGGCGGCCACCAGCACGATAAGGGGGAACGGCGCGTTGAGGGCGAAGATGGCCACGAACGAGGCTGCGGACATAGCCCACAGCCAGCCATTCTTCAGTACGCGCGATCCAATTCGGTGGGCTGCGTGGATCACAATGGCCGTGACTGCCGGTTTGATGCCATAGAAGATCCCCGCGACTACCGGCACCTCGCCAAACACGACGTAGACCCAGGACAAACCGATCAGAATGAACAGCGAAGGCAGCACGAACAATGCGCCGGCAATCACCCCACCCCAGGTGCGGTGCATGAGCCAACCGATGTAGGTGGCAAGCTGCTGAGCCTCAGGGCCAGGCAACAACATGCAGTAGTTCAGCGCGTGCAAAAACCGCTTCTCGCTGATCCAGCGGCGACGCTCGACCAGTTCCTGGTGCATGATCGAGATCTGTCCGGCGGGTCCGCCAAAGCTGATGAAGCCCAGCTTGAGCCAAAACAGAAAAGCTTCATAAATGCCTATCGGCTGCTGAGTCGCTTGCGATGGGGGCTGTCTACTCACAGCGGGGGTGGTATCAACCATTGTTTTTTTCCTCACGCGCAGGCGCTGCCAGCATTACATCGAAAATGCCTTCTGCGACCATTGCCAGTAGTCGTCGCCATAGCCGAACCGTCAATCATGGCTCTTGCGCAATCGAGAGAGCCTCCTGCAGCACTACGTGGAGGCTCGCCCTGAACGCATCCAGACTGAATGGTTTGATAATCACAGCCATTGCCGGTCCTGGTGGGTAGTCTTCAAGAATCTGCGGTTCAACGTACCCCGTCATGAACAGAACAGGTAATCCGGGCCTGCTTAGACGGGCCTTTTCGGCCATCTCCCGGCCATCGAACCCACCCGGCAAGCCGATATCGGTGACGAGCAGATCCACACGCGTGTCCGAGCACAGCACCTGGAAACCTGCCTGGGAATCGGCAGCTTCCACGACAACATAGCCAAGGCTGCCAAGGACTTCACTGACGAACATTCGAACGGACGGTTCATCATCGACGACCAGAACCGTTTCCCCCGCACAGACCTGCGGCACCGCACTTGTGACTGCAGTGGGCGGTGGCGCCTGGGTCGGCTCGGCACAATTGGGTAGCTGCAAGTAGACCTTCGTACCTTTGCCCAACGCCGATTCAATTTTCATCTGCCCACGGGATTGCTTGGCAAACCCATAGATCATCGAAAGCCCAAGGCCGGTGCCTGCGCCTGTTGGCTTGGTGGTGAAAAACGGCTCACATGCCTTGGCCAGGGTTTCCTCGCTCATTCCGATGCCATCGTCCACCACACGGATGCTCAGGTAAGTTCCAGGCTGTAAATCCGGATCCAGTCCGGCCCCTTCCTCAAGGGTCACGCTCGACGTCTCGATAGCGATGGTTCCGCCTTCCGGTAAGGCATCCCTTGCATTGACGCACAAGTTCAACAAAACGTTTTCCATCTGGCCAGGGTCGATCAAGCACGTAGAGCTCGTTGCAGAGAGATCTACTTGCAAACGTATCAATGGGCCGACGGTACGACGGATCAGTTCTTCCATGCCAGCGATCAGCTCGTTCACATTGGTGACTTGAGGCAACAACGTCTGGCGGCGTGAAAAGGCAAGCAAACGGTGTGTGAGTGCCGTGGCCCGCTGGGCAGCGCCATAGGCCACCGAGAGATATCGTTCAAGATCGGCCGTGCGGCCTTTGCTCAAGCGAACCTTGATCAGGTCCAAACTGCCAACGATACCTGCAAGCAAGTTGTTGAAATCATGGGCGATTCCTCCCGTCAATTGCCCCACCACTTCCATCTTCTGCAAGTGGCGAAGGGCCGCCTGCGCAGCCTCCCGTTCGGCAATGGCCTCGCCAACCCTCGCCTCCAGGTTCTGGTTCAGTTCCAACAATGCTGCCTCGGCGTTCTTCCTTGCCGTTACATCAATAGATGAGCCAATCAGCCCAATCACCTCGCCTGCAGCGTTGAACATCGGTGCCTTGACGGATAGCCAGATCGTTTCCGAGCCATCCGGCATGTCCACTCGCTCCTCGATCTGCTCCGCCATGGCGCCGCGCATTATGCGTTGGTCCGTCTCCATCACCTTGAGGGCCTGCGCTTTGTCCTCGAGTATTTCCAAGTCGGTCTTGCCTAGATAAAACTCCGGCGGCTTACCGATCAACCGCGTGGCACCATCGTTTGCTATCAAGAGCCTGCCATCGCGGTCTTTGGCGTACACCACTCCAGGAACAGCCGCGGTGAACGCGCGAAGCAACGCCGATGCGCGATCGCGTTCAGCTTCCGCCGCCTTGCGCGATTCAATATCGATCAGCACTCCCGGGAATCTGACCGCTACGCCATTATCATCGTGCTGGGCACGGCCATTGGCCTCGATCCACCGGTAGCCTCCATCAGTCTGCTTGACGCGGTATTCACACCGGAACGCGCCCCCGCGAACCATGGCGTCTTCAATGGCCTCATCCAGACGTACATGATCCTCTGGATGGATCGAAGTGAGTGCCTCTTCAATGGGGATACCGCGCGCGCAACATGCCGGTGAAAGGTCGAAGGTACGGGCAAAGCGCTCGTCAGCCGTCACACAGTTCCTTGAAATGTCCCAGACCCACGTGCCCACGATAGCCCCTGCTTCCAGTGCCAGCTGAAGACGTTCGCACGCATCCGCCGGCAGCATTTGAGGCTCATCGCCACTTTCTCGCTCGATTGTGTGAGTGCCTTTCGTGTCCATTACACACCTTCTTTCGTTGTGCTTCGTTCTGGACTGATACCTGCTTTGATAGTTGCTGGTAAATGGCCACCCACCCCTTCAGACCTCTGGCAACCAAAGGCGTTCCAGCAAGGCGGCCTTTTGACATCAATACTGCACTACTCATGGTTCCCAACAGACTTGAAGGTACCTGGGATCACACGATTGCCAGCCATTTGCTGCAAGCGCGAAGTCGTCGAGCGTGCAGCCTGGTCGGTGCCGGGCGTGAGCTAGCATTGACCGTGCAGCCCCGTCCCGAGTAACGATGATGCTCACTGTCACGCTGATCAACATGCTGATCGTTATCCTGGTGGTGGTCATCCACTACGAATGCCTGCTGCGCCTGAATGACTGGTTACCACGCCTGAGGCTGTGGAGCCGGTTCCGTATCGTCGCGGGGGTGTTCGGCGCGTTGCTGGCCCATGCCGTGGAAGTCTGGTGCTTCGCCCTGGCTTATTACCTGATGGCCCATGCCGAGGGCTGGGGGACGCTCAGCGGACATTTCGACGGGAGCCTTCTGGACTGCGTGTATTTTTCCTTCACCACCTACACCACCATAGGCTTCGGCGACATCGTCCCCACCGGTCACCTCAAATACCTCACCGGCCTGCAGGCGCTGACGGGCCTGGTGCTGATCACCTGGACTGCTTCATTCCTGTTTCTGGAGATGCAGAAGTACTGGAAAGCCAAATGAAGGTCGAGTAGCCAGGTGTTCAGAAAGCGCAAAAGGCCAGAAGAAGCTCAGAGACCCTCGGTGCGCAGATCTTCCTCCCGCCGGCGTTGATGAAGGCTTGATCGGGGGCTCTTGCACGCCTTTGACAACTGTCAAGTCAGTTTCAGGTCGATCGCCCACACTGGTGTTTCCTGGTTCAATCACTGCCGAGGATATTGCCATGCCCCCCGCCGAGACTTCACGCCAACCCTCCAATCCCGAGTTTCCAACACCCCCTGGCGAGCACTGGATCGAAGCCTTGGACAACGGCAGCCATGTGCTGATCCGACCGTTGCAAGCCAAGGACCGGCAACGCGAAAAGGCCTTCATCGAGCGCTTGTCGCCTGAGTCGCGGCATTTTCGCTTCCTCTGCCAGGTCAAGGAACCCGGTGAAGCCATGCTCGACCAGTTGATGATGGTCGACCAGAACCGGCAGGCAGCCTATGTCGCCCTCGCCCATGTGGACGGAGAACTGCAGGAAGTAGGCATTTCGCGCTACGCCGCCTGTGCCGGCAAGGATGAATGCGAGTGCGCGGTGACGGTACTCGACAGCTGGCAACATCATGGGCTGGGCCAATTGTTGCTCAGGCACCTGATCGATCACGCCAAGGCCAAGGGATTCCGGCAGATGTACTCGATCGACTCGGCAGCCAATCAGCCCATGCGCGACCTGGCCAAGGCGGCAGGCTTCACCACAACCTCCGACCCGGATGACCTGAGCCAGGTTATTCATCTGCTCATCCTGAGTTGATCCCTGGCCGCCGCGCAGGCCTATGGTTTGTACGAAAAGTAGCCGAGCGACGATCAGGCAAGGCAAAAACAGGCGAGGACGCGGAGTTTACGGGTTGTAAATGAGCATTCCGAGCCTGTTTTCAACGCAGCATGATTGTCGCGCAGGCACTTTTCGTACAAAGCCTAAGGCGCGGCGGCCTACCTGCGCAGGCATGCCCATGATGGCAACCGCCTGGGTTCAAGGCCTGGTTGCACTGCCTTCCTCGGGCACCAGGTCGAACTGCGCGAGGCAGCGCTGCTCATCAGCAGGGGTCAGCGCCCGCAGGCCGCTCACTTTCTGCAGCGGTGTCTCGAACAACGCCAGGCGGATCACCCCATTGCGCTCCAGAAAGGTTTGCGCCAGGCAGGTGCATACGGGCTTGCCGACCAGCGCCGCAAGCTGCTCATCTTCGGGCACCTGCACCTGTGCCTGTGCCTGCAGGTTGGCCGAGCAGTTTTCTACAATCTGCGCCACAGAGCGCCCGGCCAGCCATGCGGTGGCAGCGCCCAGCACCGCCAGGAGCAACAGCATGCCCATCAGCACATTCGACTCCCGGCAGATCGAGCGCAGCAATGCCAGCCTGGCCTGCCAGCCCGACTCCTGGCCGTTGAAAATGGTTTTGCCGACCGTGCGTTTCACTCCGTGCTGCACGGCCCAGCCCAGCGCCACACTCCATGCCAGCAGGCTCAGGAGCACGACCGGATCACGCATGGGCATGCGCCAGCTGGGGCTCAAGGCGTGGTAGACAGATGCCGCGACGAGTAACGCGACAATGGCCACGATCCAGCCCAGGCTGCCCCTGGGCCGGTGCATCCAGGCCCGTAGTTTCGCTCGTGCTTGCGTGTTCATGACTACCTCCCGCGCCGGGTTCAGCGCACAGGGTCGATGGCAATGGTTTCCTGATATTCCGGCACGCACACCTGCCAACCGAGCTCCAGGCTGATTCGCCGTCGCAAGGTGTCAGCGGCATGTGGCTCGCCATGGATCACATAGGTCTGCCGCGGTGGCCGGGTGAAACCGCGCAACCACTCCATGATCTCGTCGGCGTCGGCATGGGCCGAAAGGTTTTCCATGGCGTGCACCTGCGCCCGAATGGGCACGTCTTCGCCCTGCAGGCGTACGCTGCGGGCGCCAGCGACGATGTCGGCGCCGCGCGTGCCTCCCGCCTGGAAACCCGAGAACAGGATGCTGTTGCGCGGATTGGGGGCTAGCGCCTTCAGGTGGTGCAGCACCCGGCCGCCGGTAGCCATGCCACTGGCGGCAATGATCACCGCCGGCTCGCGCAGCTGGTCGAGGTGGCGGGACTCATCGACCGTGCGGATGATCCGCGTGCCCTTGCACATCGCGGCGCACTCCGCCGCCGTTAGCCGATGTTCGTTGCGAAACTGCTGATACAGGGCGGTGGCATCGGTGGCCATCGGGCTGTTGAGGTACACCGGGATATCCGGGATCAGCCGGTCACGCTTGAGCTTGTACAGGTAATACATCAGCAGTTGGGCGCGCCCGACAGCGAAAGACGGCACCAGGACAATGCCATGGCGCAGGAGTGTCTGGTTGATCACCTGGGCCAGGTACTGCTCGGTCGATTCTGTCGGGTGCTGGCGATCACCGTAGGTGGACTCCATCAGCAGCACATCCGCCGTCCGGATCAGCTCCGGCGCCCGCATGATCGGGTCTTGCGGCCTGCCCAAGTCACCCGAGAAGACCAAGGTCTGCCCCTGGGCACTGAGCTGCACCGTTGCCGCACCCAGGATATGGCCTGCCGTGCGCAACAGCAGGTCCATGCCCTCGGTGATCGGCATTGCCTGGTGCAGCTCCACCGGGCGCAACAGTGCCAGCGCCCGCTTTGCATCCTGTTCTGTATAGAGCGGCCGCGCCGGCGTGTGTCTGGAATAGCCGTGGCGATTGGCATGTTCGGCCTGCTCTTCCTGCAGCCGCGCGCTGTCGAGCAACAGCACTTCAGCCAGGGCGCAGGTTGCCGGGGTGGCATAGATCGGCCCGCTATAGCCCTCCCTGGCCAGCACCGGCAGGTAGCCACTATGGTCGAGATGGGCATGGGTCAGCACGACCGCATCAAGCGCCCCCAGTGCCGGTGGCAAGGGCTCCCAGTTGCGCAGACGCAATTGCTTGTAGCCCTGGAACAGTCCGCAGTCGACCAGCACTCGCGTGCTGTTGTAGGTCAACAGGAATTTGCTGCCGGTCACTGTCCCGGTGCCGCCGAGAAAGGTCAGTTGCATGGCCAAGGCTCCTGGGTTTCGAACACATGGGGATGAACCGCCAGCACGCTGCACGGTGGGTGATCAACGATACGTTCAGTGGTATCGCCCAGCAGCTTGTCCAGCCCTTTGGGCTGCACCACACCCATCACCACGGCGTCGACCTCCAGGGCCGCGACCTGTTCGCGGATCACCTGCACCGGTCCGCCCTCCATGAAGTGCCGACAGTCCGGCGCCACCCCTTCGGCCTCAGCCAAGGCATTGAAGGATTCCTGCAGTGCTTCGCGCATCTCTTCGATCCACGCTTGGGTGAGGTTGATATCCGCCGCGAACACTCCGGCCATGTTGTAGGCAGACAGCAGGTGCAACTGGGCATCGCACTGCAGTGCCAAGGCCTGGGCAACACGAATGAGTCCACGATTGAACTGTTCCTGTACGGCTGGCGTCTCGCTGAAGCGGGTGTCCACGGCTACGAGAACACGCCGGGGCAATGAGGCGGCCGCCATCGGCACGAACAGGGTGAGCCCCTTGAAGCCGCGCATCAGCGCACAGTCCAACGGGGTGCCGAACAGCCGCGCCATGGCCGACGCGGCTTCACTGTCCTTGATGACCATGTCCGGTTGCAGTTCGCGAATATAGTCAAGGGCTTCGCTGCGGATATCCTCGGCGGAGAGGCTATCGACCGTCAGTGCCACGCCACTGCTGCGGTGCCGCTCGACCAGCGTTCGCAACTGCTCGCGATAGTGATCGTACTGGCGCTTGATATCGGCCTCATTCAGCCGCTCTTCGCGCAGCAGGTGCGCCTCGCTTGGCACGAACACCCCCAGCACGTGCACGCGGGCTCCGCTGGCATGCGCCAGCGCCAGCCCCCTACGCAGCGCGGCTGAATGCGGATCGACGTCGATAATCAGCACCAGCAACTGTCGATATTGACTCATGGTGGACCTCCGGACTTGCGCCGCTGGGGTGCGATGAAAGGGATTTTCCTGGGGTGGTCGCACTGGCGCTTGATGCAGATCAGAAACGCGTGATCCGGTCCGAACTTGACGATTGTCAGAACCGCGGCGGCCGTCCACGTTACAACGGCTTCAGGTATCTATCCGGGTGATGGGAGGCAACATGAATACGCAGCAGACCGAACAGCCGGGCGCCTGCGAGCACTGGGTCGAAAAGCTTGATGACGGCACGCCCGTGCTGATCCGGCCGCTGCGCGAGGAAGATCACGACCGCGACCGGCACTTCCTCAGGTCGATCACCTCCGAGGCCCGGCGTTTCCGCTTCATCGCCGGGATCAGCAGCGGCCTGCCCAGCCTGGACCCGCAAAGGATGCCCGTCGACTACCACCAGCGCATGGCCTATGTCGCGCTGGCTCACGTCGACGGCTGCTTGCAGCAGATTGGCGTCAGCCGCTACGCCGGAATATCGGGTAGCCCGTGCTGCGAGTGTGCCGTGGCGGTGCGGGAGGACTGGCAGCGTAGAGGTCTGGGCAAGCGCCTGTTGCTGCACCTGATCGAAGCGGCGCGGCGCAATGGCTATGAGTGGATGATGTCCAGGGACCTGGCGAACAACTACGCCATGCACCGCCTGACCAAGGCGCAGGGGTTCACCTCACGCTACCTGGGCGGCGATGTCAGCGAGATCCTTCACGAACTTGACCTGCGGGCCTGAAAACCAAGGCCCTTGCGGGCCTTGTACCTTACCCCTGGGCATGTTCGGGGGAAATCACCAGCACACTGCTGGACAAGCGATGCAGTACCCGCTCCGCGGTACTGCCGATGAACCATCCAATGCCGTGGTGGTGATAACTGCCCATCACCAGCACATCGATATCATTGTTATCCATGAACACGGCCAGAACCTTGGCTGGATCGCCTATGCGCATGTGCCGGTGCTCGACAGCGATGCCATTGCGCTCGGCAAGGGCCTGGAAGGCATCGCTCTGGGCTTCGTGAAGCGTCTGGGCGAGGTTGGAATCGAACAGAAACGAATGCTCCCGGCTGCCGCCGGCGTCCAGGTACATCGAACCCAGGTCATAGGCATACAGCAATTCGATCTGCCCGTTGCACTGCAGGGCCAGTTTCAACGCCTCGCTGATGATCTGGTTGTTGAAGCCTTCGAACTGATCCTCGGGCCTGGACAGGTCCACAGCCGCGAGGATCCGGCGCGGCAGCGCATGGCTGGCCTTGTGCACCAGATGCAGCGGGATGCGGGTTTCGCGCAGCAGCTGGATATCCAGGGAGGTGAACATGGCACGCGCCCACCAGGGTTCATGCTCGAACGCCTTGATCAACATGGCGAACGGCTGTTCGCGCAGGTGCACCAGGATCTCGCTCAAGGGATGCTGCACCCACACCACCTCGGTGGTGACCGTGACACCATTGCGCCGCATCGACTGCGCCTGGCTTTCCAGCCATTCCCGGTGTTGCCGCACGTAGCCTTCGCGCATCACCGCCAGTGCCTGGTCATTCACCAGGCCCGCCGTGGCAAGCCCTTCCACATAATCGAAAGCCACGATGTGCAACGCCATGCCCTTGGCCTTGGCCAGTGCTGCGGCGCGGTCGTAGACGGGGGTTCGGCGCATCAGGGGCGATGCGATCAACAGCAGTCTTTGCAGGGTTTCCATGGCACACCTCGGCGGTTGCGATACGTAACCCAAGCATCGTTTAGCCGTGCTTTGCAGACTTGACGTTTGTCAACTGACGCCCCACGGACCAACGGCATATCCCGCTGCACAAAAACTTGACGAGGATCAACGTATCGCCGCTTGCCGGGCGCACGCTACTCCCATATCAACAACAATCTCCAGCCTCCGGAGGCGTGCCATGGCCCTCATCAACGCAATGGTGTTCGTCGACAGAAACCGAATCGTGCTGGCAGGGACGCCTTCGCTTCGCATTGTTCCGCAGTTTTCCTGCCCATGCATGCTCCGGAGGCACCCATGAACATCTACATCGAGCACAACACCGAACGGAACCGCTGTTGGGTCCGCATGGACGACTGGCGGGTAGGTTTCAGCACCGCCGCTGAAGCCGAACAGTTTGTCGAGCGGCTCAACGCCCGCCTCAACGCCCCGCATTCGCTGGACATGCTCGCGGATTCGTCGCCCCGCCCAGGCGTGACAGTCCGGGCTGGCCGGCGATGTGCGAAGGAGGCCTGAACATGTCTGGCCAACTGAAAGTCACACTGCTCGAGCAGCCTCCTTCACCTGCGGCTCACCTGGAACCACTGGCGACATTGTGCCGCGACTGTAGGGTCAGCGGCTTGTGCCTGCCCACCGGTCTGCCCTTGCATGACTCCGGCTGCCTGGGCGCGCTGATCGGGCCACGCATGCGTATCCGCAAAGGGGCGGCGCTGTTCAATGCCAATGACCCCTTGACCACGCTCTATGCCGTGCGCTGCGGCAGTTTCAAGACCAGCCTGAACAGCGTCGAAGGCCAGGGTGTAGTGATCAACTTCTGGATGACGGGTGATGTGCTTGGCCTGGACGCCATCGCCACCGACCACCATGTCTGCGACGCGATTGCCCTGGAAGACAGCGAAGTCTGCCCAGTGCCGTATCGTCGCCTGCAAGCGCTGGCACGCGACTTTCCGGTATTGCAGCAAAGCCTGAACCGCTTGATGAGCCGGGAGATCGTGCGTGAGCACGGGCGCGTGCTGATGCTGTGCAACCTCACCGCCGAGCAGCGCCTGGCCAGTTTTCTGATCGGACTGTCCAGGCGCTTCGTCAACCGTGGCTACTCCGCCCATGGTTTCATGTTACGCATGTCACGAGAGGACATGGCATCTTACCTGGGCCTGCGCCTGGAGACCGTATGCCGTTCGGTCGCCCGCTTGCGTGCGCAAGGCATCGTCAGCCTGTGCGGCAGGCTGGTGGAAATACTTGACATGCCAGCGTTGATGGCGCTCGAGCAAGGCGGCCCTGACAGTGAACGCAAGCAAAGCCTGAAAGCGCCATGCTCGACATGCTGAATGTTGGCCACGGCGCCGTGGCGCTGGGGATCGGCATGCTGGTAGGCCTTGAGCGCGAACGCAAGAAACGTCGCGACGAGGAACCTGCCGCAGCGGGGCTGAGGACCTTCGCCATCACTGCCCTGCTTGGCTATGTCAGCATGCTGCTGGCAGGACCGGTGCTGGTCGGCACAACGAGCCTGGGCCTGGTACTGCTCCTCTGCCTGCAATACCGCCACTCGCGCAGGAGAATGCCGGATGTGACAGGGCAGATAGCCCTCTTGCTGGTGCTGGTCCTGGGCGCGCTGAGCGTTGCCGAGCCTGAGCTCGGCGCTGCAGCAGGTGTGGTCACGACCGTATTGCTGGCCCTGCGCCACGAGCTGCATCATTTCGTGCTGCAGCGACTGAGCGAACAGGAGCTGCGTGATGGGCTGACATTGCTGACGGTAGCCCTGGTGGTATTGCCACTTACACCGGACCGCTTTCTGGGCCCCTACAACGTGCTCAACCCACGCACCATCTGTACCTTGGTCGTCCTGCTGATGACGGTGGCAGCGTTGGGCCATATCGCCATACGCCTCGTGGGTCCGCGCTATGGCCTGCCCTTGAGTGCCATTGCTTCAGGTTTTGCCTCCGGCTCGGCGACCATTGCCCTGCTGGCCCATGAAGCCCGACGACAAAGCGCAGCGGTGCGCCCCTTCGCGGCGGCGGCGGTGTTGTCGAACCTGGCCACCATCACCCAGTTCGCCCTGGTGCTGATCTTCATCGACCGTCACCTGCTCGGCCCTTTCCTGCCAGCGGTCGGCCTCGGCGCGCTGGTTACCGCGCTCTATGGCGTGCTGCTGCTCGCGCCCTGGCGCGCCGACTCGAACTGCTCGGCGGTGAATCCGGGCACTGGCGCCTTCAATCTGTGGACAGCCCTCATCATCACGCTCGCCCTGACCGGTATCGCTTTGCTCTCGGCGTTTCTGCTCGAACACCTGGGACACAACGGTGCCAGCATCGCAGCGTTCGTCAGCGGCCTGGGCGATGCCCACGCGGCAACGGCGTCGGCAGCCTCGCTGGTGGTTGCAGGTCGGCTGCAAATGACCGAGCTGGTGGTACCGGGCATGATGGCTTTGACGGGGAACACGCTGACCAAATGTGTTTTGGCGTTCAGCAATGGTGGCTACGATTTTGCGCGGTACCTGGTGCCGGCGCAGCTCATCATTCTTGGGACGATGTGGCTGGGGATGCTGGCGTAACGCCCCATTGCCGCCAGCGATCGCCCCACAGTCGCTGACGCGCAGTTCGAACACTTGGGCGGTGGCAAGTCACATTCCGAACAACGCAGGTTCTGGATCACTCATCCTCGAACAAGGTCCAACCATGCCCCAAACCTTCGACGTCTTTCGCCGTGAAGAACAAGGCCAACTCCCCAGGGTCGAACGCTCTGTATAACCAGTGCCCGGCAACCGGCCCTCTCGTTATCACATAGTTCAAGCGGTATCGGAGGATGGCGCCAGCGTTAAACGAGCCCGAGTTCAACTCGGATCTCTCGCCATGATCGAGCGCCCATAGCATTTCGACGAGCTTGTCATTCAACACCACCCCTTCGGCGACCTCGATCAGATGGCGCTTGTGCAATTTCTTTTGAAGTCTTGCGCTTCTGCCCATGTTCAAGCGCCCTTGCTGCGCGACGGAGAATTCATTGGCCTGCCTACGACTTACCGTTGATCAACCAACCCAACCTGCCCCGCATCGTCGACATGGGGAATCAGCGCACTGGCCTCCACGTCGCGCATCAGTTCGGTAAGCATCTGCCGCTGGTTCTCGGTGATCGGTGGCGGCACATACCAGGCGCCCACGCTCATGCCCTCACGCTTGTAGCTGAAGGTGCGCAGCAGCTCGCCATCCTTGTAGACCTTGCCGGTGAGGTTGTGCACGTAGCTGTAGGGCATCGGGAACGTCAGTAGCGTCAGGGCGTTGAGCGCGACCAGAAAACCAGCCCCTTCCCCTGGCGGTTGGCTGATGACCAGGGCGTAACCCTTGCGCGGCAGTCCGTGGTCGACGAAAGAGAACGCGCCGGACGACCTGACTGCGGTGGTCAGCTCGTCACGCTCCTGGACGTCGAAGCGGGTATAGCCATCCGGCAGCACCAACAGGCTCATCGGCACGTAGGGCTTTTGCGCGTGATAGCCCAGCGGCTTCATCGACGGGTTACAGCCGCCGAGCAATGCCAGCCCGGTCGCCATCAGCGCCGCCTTGACCAGATTGTTCATCGCTGCGCCTCCAGCGGCTTACTGGCCAGGTTGGCAGCCTGCATGTCACGGGCGAAGGCACGGGCGACCCGGCGGATGTTTTCCTCGCGTTCAGGAACCCCGAGGTCAAGCAGCCAGGCGTACTTGGCCATGTAGTTTTCATAGTGATAACGCTTGAGCACCTTGCCATCACGCATCACGATGAAGTCGGCCTTGGTGTCCAGGTCACTCTGCAAGGGCAAGAGGAACAGAGTGGCGGCACTGAGGAACAGTAGAGGAAATGGCGCGACCTTGCGCTGGGCATCCAGCTTGACCATCACCTGGGTCTGCCCTTCGCCGGCAGCACCATTCTCGACCTTGCTGAATACGCCGCTCTCGCGCAGGTAATTGCGCAGCTCGGTGCCGTGCTCGAGCGAATCGACCATTACCGCGATCGGCGGCAGGTAATCCTGGCCTGCCTCGATGTGCGGATCGGGCAAGGTCTGGGTACCTGCGCAGCCGGCCAGCAGCAGGCTGGCGCTGAGGAACAGAGTCTTTTTCATTGCGGGTTTTCCTGGGTACGGGTCACTTCGCCGGCTGGGCGGCTTGGGGCAGTGGCATGACGAAGGGGAATGCCGGCGCCATGTTCAAGTTCAGGGCCTGCAGGGGCGGCAATGCGGGGGTGTAGCGCCGGGCGATCACTTCATCGCGCGGCTGCTGGTCACCATGGAAGAACAGGCAGGCGGAAGTCCCGAGGCAGCGCGAACGGAATTCGCCGATGTAGTACGCCTTGCCGGCTTCCAGGTGCATGGGCACGAGGAACTGTTCCCGTGCCCTGATGGAGCTGTAGCCACCGTTGTAGCCATTCCAGAAGAACTGGAAGTCATAGAATTCGTAGTCGCCGGGCTTGAGGGGCATTACGAACACGCTGGCCTCGCCGGGCAGCGCCTGTTTGTCGGGGCCGCGCACCTCTTCGATGTCCTTCGGGGTGTGGGCCACCTCGGCGAAACCCCACCATGCCGCCGCGCCGTCCTGCGCGCCACGTTTGCGCAGGAGGATGCGTTGGTTGGTGTAGGCACTATCGCGGCCAAGGGGGCCGATGCTGCCTACCAGGTACGTTACTGGACCACCAGCGGCCGGTTGCAGGGCCTCGCTGACCAAGGCGGGAGATTTGGCGGCGCAGCCGGTAAGTAGGGCAAGCGGTAACAGACGTGCGAACGCACGGAGCAATCCAGACATGAAAAATCCTTGGGGCGGGTCTCGATCCATCGGCAGCTGCAATCAGCGAGCAAGCACCTCAGCTGCGGGGGCGCAATGATATAGCGCGGCAAGGGATCAGGCGAGCAGGAATACGGCCTTTTGCCACCATCGTTGGGCAGGCGGTATTGCCCTCCCTCAATCCAAGCAACGACAACGCATTGAGCCGAACGCCCCATTGGTCAGGCGGTCATGGCGGATCGCCTTCAGGGGGCTATCGTTGCTTGTCTGGGCGACCACGACCGACGAGGGCGGTGCCATGAATACCAGTGATCTACTCGAACAGCTGCTTCGGGCAGGACAAGCTTCGCAGATGCAAAAAGGGAGCGGCGGCAGCTCATCGCAAGACAGCATGGGTGGCTTGGATGGCTTGCTCGGCGGCCTGCTTGGCGGCGGCGGTACGACGGCTGGCGGTGGCGGCCTTGGTGGATTGCTGGGCGGACTGCTGGGCGGCGGTGGCAGCAACACTGGCGGCTATACCCAGGGGCGTTCCGCGGGCGGCGTCAATTACGCGGCCCTGGCGTCGCTGGGGATGATGGCATTCAAGGCCTATCAAAGCTGGCAGCGCAGCCAGGCGGCAGCCCCGCAGCAGGCGGTTCGCACGGTGGATCAACTGTCCGGCCCCGAGGCCGAGGATCACAGCCATGCGATCCTGCGCGCGCTGATTGCGGCGGCCAAGGCCGATGGTCGCATCGACCAGCAGGAAGAACAGTTGATCTATGCCGAAATCAAACGCCAGACCAGCGACCCGCAACTGCAGCAATGGCTGGATGAAGAAGTCGGCAAGCCACTCGATGCTGCAGAGGTGGCGCAGTCGGCGCGGGACCCGGCCATGGCCGCGGAAATGTACCTGGCCAGCGTGATGCTGGTGGATGACCAGCAGGCAGCTGAGCGGGCCTACCTGGATGAGCTGGCCGGCGCACTGCAACTGGATCCGGCATTGCAGGTGCATCTGGAGCAGCAGGCCAAGGGCGCCGCCTGACTTGGCAGCGATGCCTGCGCTAACCATTGATCCCGGGCCAGGGCGGGCAAGGCTTTTGCGAACGATGGCCGTGGGTCGATAGGTGCAATCCTCGGGTGAGCGCTTACGACCCAAGCGGGCTATTCCCTATGGGACGCCCTCGGCCAATAGCGGATATTCCGGGCATCGTCTCAGATCGAGCGCTGGTTTACACGGGCAGCGAGTTGCTCGGCGTTTTCCTTGCGCTCCGAATAGCGATCAACCAAGAACGCCTGGCGGTCGCGCAACAGAACGGTGAACTTCACCAGTTCCTCCATGACGTCCACCACGCGATCGTAGTACGGCGAGGGTTTCATCCGCCCGGCGTCATCAAACTCAAAGTAGGCTTTGGGCACCGAAGACTGGTTGGGAATGGTGAACATGCGCATCCAGCGGCCAAGCACGCGCAACTGGTTGACCACGTTGAATGACTGCGAGCCGCCGCATACCTGCATGACCGCCAGGGTCTTGCCTTGAGTGGGGCGAACCGCACCCAGTGCCAGAGGAATCCAGTCGATCTGCGCCTTGAACACTGCTGACATTGCACCGTGGCGCTCTGGCGAGCACCAGACCTGGCCTTCCGACCACTGCACCAGATCACGCAGCTCCTGCACCTTGGGGTGCTCGACAGGCACATCGTCAGGTAGCGGCAGGCCCGAAGGATTGAAGACCTTGGTCTCGGCACCGAAGTGCTCCAGCAGGCGTGCAGCTTCCTCCACCAGCAGGCGACTGAAGGAACGTTCGCGGGTCGATCCATACAGCAACAAGATGCGCGGTTTGTGCTCGCTGGAGCGCGTTGCCCCTGGCGGCAGATCGAACAGCGAGAAATCGAGATTAGGCAGTTGCTCGGACATGTTTCCTCCTGCTCAAAGCGTAGCGATGCGATCCAGCTCGTTTTTGAGCTGCTCACGATCGAGATGTTCGAATGGCAGCGCGAAGAAGGCCTCGCAACGAGACTGGATCCGGGCCAGCGTTGCGCGGAATGCAGCGTCGACCGACGCTTCGTCAGCCACGACAGCGGACGGATCCTCCAGCCCCCAGTGCGTCTTCAGCGCAGGGCCGAAATACACCGGGCAGGCTTCGCCGGCAGCGTTGTCGCAAACGGTGATGACGATGTCAGGAGGACAACGCTCGAACGCGTCATTGCCCTTGCTGCTCAGACCCTCGATCGAGATGCCGGCATGCTGCAAGGTGGTCAGGCTGCGAGGCAACACTTGGCCTTTCGGGTAACTGCCGGAACTGACGGCTTCAAATCCGTGAGGCGCCAGGTGATTGAACATGGCCTCGGAAAGGATGCTGCGGCAGCTATTGGCCGTGCACATGAATAGGACTCGCATGAGGGCTCCTGCGCTTCGTGGCGGGTTTCAGAGGCTGAGGCGCAATGCCAGAGCCGAAAGGGTGATCAATAGAACTGGCAGCGTCAGCAGGATGCCGACTTTGAAGTAATAGCCCCAGGTGATGCGCATGCCTTTGCGCTCCAGCACGTGCAGCCAGAGCAGCGTGGCGAGGCTGCCGATGGGGGTGATTTTCGGGCCGAGGTCGCAGCCGATGACGTTGGCGTAGATCATCGCCTCGCGTACCAGCCCTTGCGCCTCGCTGGCCTGGATAGACAAAGCGCCGATCAGCACGCTGGGCATGTTGTTCATGACCGAGGACAGCAATGCAGCGATCAGCCCGGTGCCGATGGCGGCACTCCACAGCCCTTGCTGCGCAAGGCGGTCGAGCAGGTGGGTGAGCATGTCGGTGAGGCCGGCGTTCTTCAGCCCGTATACCACCAGGTACATACCGAGAGAAAAGATCACCACCTGCCAGGGTGCTTCGCGCAGCACACGCCGGGTCGAGATGCGGTGGCCACGGGCGGCGACGGTAAACAGGATCGCTGCACAAGTTGCTGCTACCGCACTGATCGGGATACCCAGTGGTTCCAGAGCGAACAGGCCGATCAGCAACACCAGCAGCACCCAGCCACCAACCTTGAAGGTTGCGCGGTCATGAATTGCCTCGTTTGGCATCTTCAGGGCCGCGAGCGCGTACTGTCTCGGGATATCACGGCGGAAGAACAGGAACAGCACCAGCAGGGTTGCCGACACACTGGCGAGATTCACTGGCACCATCACCGAAGCGTATTCGCTGAAGCCCAGCTTGAAGTAGTCGGCCGAGACGATGTTCACCAGGTTGGAGACCACCAACGGCAGGCTCGCCGTGTCGGCGATGAAACCGGCCGCCATGACGAAGGCCAGTGTCGCGGCGGGCGAGAAACGTAGCGCGAGCAGCATCGACATGACGATAGGTGTGAGGATCAGCGCCGCACCATCGTTGGCGAACAGCGCCGACATGGCGGCGCCGAGTAGCACACAAAAGGCGAACAGGCGATAGCCGCTGCCGTTTGCCCAGCGCGCCACGTGCAGCGCGGCCCACTCGAAGAAACCGGCCTCATCCAGCAGCAGGCTGATGATGATGACGGCGATGAAGGTGACGGTGGCGTTCCAGACGATGGCCCACACAGTCGGGATGTCATGCAGCGAAACGGCGCCTGCCGCCAGGGCGATGAGGGCACCGAGCGCTGCGCTCCAGCCAACGCCAAGCCCCTTCGGCTGCCAGATGACCAGGATGAGGGTAAAAACGAAGACTGCAATCGCTACCAGCATGATGACCTCGTACAGTGATGATCAGCAGCAGGCAGCGTCACGAACGGGGCGACCGTCCATGTTCTGCAGACGCAGGGTGTTTTCTGCCAACCATTGCCTGTTGGCCTGCAGTGTCGCCTGCAAGATCTCGTGTACCCAGGCGGGCAGGTCCGGGTTGAGGCGGTAGTACACCCATTGCCCTTGGCGGCGGTCCAGCAGCAGGCCACTGCTGCGCAGCTGCGCCAGGTGGCGACTGATCTTCGGCTGGCTGTCGTTCAGCGCGCACATCAGCTCACAGACACATAGCTCACCGAGACTGGCAATCAGCAGGCTGGCGCGAGCACGGGTTTCGTCAGACAGGCTCTTGAACACATCGGGCGGGGTTATCATGGCTGCACCAATACATATGGAAATCCAAATATACGGATCCCCATATGTATTTTGCAAGCGTCCACGGGCGTTCAGGCGTGCCAGGGGTGATCGTATTCGCGGTACAACCATCGATCAGGCTGATGATTACTATCGAGCGCCCCGCCTGTCGGCTTGGCAAAACCGTCTCTTATAATCGCCAACCATTTTTTCCGCTCCCCGGTCCGCCCCAGGCGGCATCCCCCCATGGAATCCAACACCATGCCCAGTGTCACTCCGCCGTCTCACGGCCGTCCCGAACACAGTCAACAAAGCGTCAGCCAACAGTGGCTGGCGATTCTCTCGGTCGCCGTGGGCGCCTTCGCCCTGGTCACCAGTGAGTTTCTCCCGGTGGGCGTACTCAACGATGTCGCCAGCGACCTGGGCATCAGCGCCGGCCAGGCCGGCCTGATGGTCACCCTGCCCGGCATCATGGCCGCCCTCGCCGCGCCCTTGCTGTCGGTGGGCATCGGCGCCCTGGACCGTCGCTACCTGCTGATCGGCCTGACGCTGATCATGATCCTCGCCAACGCCGTCGTGGCCTACGCCAGCGACTTCAGCCTGCTGCTGTTCGGCCGCGTGCTGCTGGGCATCAGCATCGGTGGTTTCTGGGCCACCGCCATTGCCCTCAGTGGCCGGCTGGCACCCAAGGGCGTGGGCGTGGCCCAGGCCACCTCGATCATCATGGTCGGCGTGACCCTGGCCACCGTGCTGGGCGTGCCGGTCGGCACCTGGCTGAGTGGCCTGATGGGCTGGCGCATGACCTTCCTGGCCACTGCGCTGGTAGGCGTGCCGGTGCTGCTGGCGCAAGTCTTCCTGCTGCCGCGGCTCACCCCTGACAAAGCCATTCGCATCAGCGACCTGCCGGCGCTGTTCGTCAATCCGCAAGCGCGGGTCGGGTTGATCGCGGTACTGCTGATCGGCTTGGCGCATTTTGCCGCCTATACCTATGTCGCACCGTTCTTCAAGCAAAGCGCCGGCTTCGATGGGCCGACCATCGGTTCGCTGCTGTTGCTGTACGGCGTGGCCGGGGTGATCGGCAACATCTTCGCCGGTTTCGCCGCCAACCGCAGCGTGCGCCACACCCTGTTGCTGGTCACCCTGATGATCGGCATCAGCACCGCCCTGTTCCCCTACTTCGCCACCGGCATGACCGGCGCCGCGATGCTGATCGCGCTGTGGGGCTTCGCCTTTGGTGCCTTCCCGGCCTGCGCCAGTATCTGGATGTTCGTGGTGGCACCCAAGGATGTCGAACGCGGCATGCCGCTGTTCGTCGCCATGTTCCAGGTGATCATCGCCTTGGGCTCGTTCTTCGGCGGGCGCATTGTCGATCAGCTCGGTACCGCGGTGCTGTTGAGCCTGGCCACGGCCCTGGTGGGCTGCGGTTTTGTCGCGGTACTGGTGCTCGGGCGCAACGTCTCCAATCGGATGGCGGCGCAGCCTTGCTGACCGATCGCGGTAGATGACACTGGGCAGCAGCTGGCCTCAGGAGGACACGAGCGGCAAGGCGAACACCTCGATGTGCGGTATGGTTGCACGATCGCTACGGCGTTGCCGATCAACGCCGCGCCCTTCCGGAGACCAGCATGCTGCGTGTTTTTGAACGATGGCTCGACCCCTTCCCGCCTGATGAAATACCACCGCCACCGCTAGGCCTGCTGCGCTTCTTGTGGGCCTGCACGCGGGGCGCGCGCGGGTACCTCCTGGCCCTCGCGCTGTTCAGTGCCGGCGTGTCGATCTATGAAGCCTGGCTGTTTTCCTTCCTTGGCCAGGTGGTCGACCTGCTTCCCGCCTGGCAGGCGGGTGGCGCAAGCGAACAGGAAAGCCGCGTGCTCTGGAGCATCGGTATCGTCCTGCTGACCAGTATCGTGCTGGTGGCCCTGCGCACCCTGATGCAGCACCAGGTGCTGGCGATCAATCTGCCGCTGCGCCTGCGCTGGGATTTCCATCGGCTGATGCTGCGCCAGAGCCTGTCGTTCTTCTCCGACGAGTTTTCCGGCCGGGTCACCACCAAGGTGATGCAGACCGCGCTGGCCGTGCGCGAGGTGTTGTTCACCCTGATCGAGGTCCTGCCCGGCATCGGCGTGTACTTCATCGCCATCATCGCCCTGGCCGGCGGCTTCGCCCTGCAACTGATGCTGCCGTTCCTTGCCTGGGGTGCCCTGTTCGGGCTGGCCATGCTGTACTTCGTGCCGCGCCTGGGCAAGGTCGGCCAGGAGCAGGCTCATGCGCGGTCGTCGATGACCGGGCGCATCTCCGATGCCTACACCAACATCACCACGGTGAAACTGTTCTCCCATTCCAAACGCGAAGCACACTTTGCGCGGGCGGCGATGGAGGACTTCAAGCTCACCGGCTTTCGCCAGATGCGCCTGGTCAGCCAGTTCGAGATCGTCAACCAGGCGCTGGTGGTCGGCTTGATCCTGGGGGCCGGCGGCTATGCCCTGTGGCTCTGGCACCAGGGCCAGGTTGGCGCGGGCGCCGTGGCGGCGGTCACGGCCATGGCCCTGCGGATCAACGGCATGTCGCACTGGATCATGTGGCAGATGACCTCCCTGTTCGAAAACATCGGCACCGTGCAGGACGGCATGGCCACCCTGACCCGCGGCCCCAAGGTGCAGGATGCGCCCGACGCCGGCACGCTGGTGACCCGCGGTGGCGCGGTGACCTTCGACAAGGTGAGCTTCAACTACAACGGCGAACGCCAGGTGCTCGATGACCTGACCCTGCACATTCGCCCCGGCGAAAAAGTCGGCCTGGTGGGCCGCTCCGGCGCCGGCAAATCCACGCTGATCAACCTGCTGCTGCGCTTCTACGACGTCAACGACGGCGAGATCCGCATCGATGGGCAGAACATCGCCCAGGTCACCCAGGACAGCCTGCGCAGCGCCATCGGCATGGTCACCCAGGACACCTCGTTGCTGCACCGCTCCATCCGCGACAACATCGCCTATGGCCGCCCCGAAGCGACCGAGGCGCAGATCCGCAGCGCCGCGGCCAACGCCCAGGCCGATGGTTTCATCAGCCAGCTGAGCGATCGGCAAGGCCACAGCGGTTACGACACCCTGGTGGGCGAGCGTGGCATCAAGCTGTCCGGTGGTCAGCGACAGCGCATTGCCATTGCCCGGGTGATGCTCAAGAACGCGCCGATCCTGTTGCTCGACGAAGCCACCAGCGCCCTGGACTCGGAGGTTGAAGTCGCGATCCAGGAAAGCCTCGACGACATGATGCAGGGCAAGACCGTCATCGCCATCGCCCACCGTTTGTCCACGATCGCCGCCATGGACCGGCTCATCGTCATGGACGAGGGGCGCATCATCGAACAAGGCAGCCATGCCGAACTGCTCGACAGGAACGGCACCTATGCACGGCTGTGGCGGCATCAGAGCGGTGGTTTCCTGGGTGAGGACCAGGGGCTGGCGGAGGCAGTGGAGTAGCGGCGGGGCAACATCGTGAAAGTCGCGACCCGGAAAAATACTGCCCCCTACCCTCTAGCCACCGACAAGCTGCCCAGCCAGCCAGTCGATGAACGCCCGCACCGGCGGTCGTTCGAGCTTCTCCCTGCGGGCGACCACGTAATAGGCGAAACGCGACGGCCAGGGCCGGTCCAGGGCCACCTTCGCCTGGCTGCATATCGCAGCCCTGGTGGGCTTTGATTTCAGCGCCCACCGCCACCTGACGCGCTGGTACCGGCAGGTCGAACGGCGCCCGGCCGTGCAACGCGGTATCCGCCTCCCCGCCCCGGCCACCGGCCCGTGAACATGCTGACCCAAGGAGCAGTCATGAACACCACCCCGAACACCTGTGGCGCCAACGCCGACACCTTTCGCGAACATGCCGATGGCTGGCTCACCTACCCACACGCCACCCACGACAGGCACGGGCCGCTGCGCCTGGCGGCAAAAGTCCGCGCCTGGCGCGAAGCGATACCGGGTGGCGGTTTCCGCCCGCACATGACCAATGAATGGATCGACCTGGACGAAGACCCGCACTTTCCCCGAACGCCCCTGCAGGGCGGTTATGTGCTGCGCACAGGGCGCCATGGGCTGGTCGAACTGCTGGAGGAATGGCGCGAGGCCGGGGGGAACCACGCCGCGCTGGGATTGCAGATGGCCAGGCGTCCGGCGCAGGAGATCATCCAGGAGCTGGCCGAGGAGGTGTTGCCGTTGTTTCCGACGCTGCCAGAGCCGCAGCCTCATTCACAAAGCTGGTAGCACCAGGCAGCCGCAGAGCCTGTCCATCGCGGTATGTCGGGTGGCCCCAGCCATGGGCGCCACCAGACCTGCCCGACGTGGATCAGAATGCGTAGACCAACGTTGCCGTGGCACTGCGCGGGGTGCCGTACCACCCGCGCCCGCCGATCGCGGAGTAGTACTTCTCATCCAGCACGTTGTTGAGGTTCAAGGCGACGCTGGTCTGCGGCGTGAACGCGTACTGCGCCATCAGGTCGACCACACTGAAGGCGCCCTGGGTGAACGTCTCCTTGTTCGGGCCGGCGTTCTTCTTGTACTCCATGCCCTGCCAGCGCACGCCGCCGCCAATCTTCAACTGTGGCAAGGACTGCAGTTGGTAACTGGTGAACAGCTTGAAGGTATCGCGCGGTACTTCGGTGAGCAGGCGCTTGCCATCGGAATCCTCGGCCTGGGCATAGGTGTAGCTGGCGGAAACCTGCCAGTCAGGCAGGATCTGCCCCGCCATTTCCATCTCGAAACCACGGGTCTTGGTGCCAGATTCGGCGCGGTAGGCCTGGTCGCCGTTTGGTGCCAGCTTGTCGCCGTCGGCCACGGCCAGGTTGTCCTGCTGCACCTCGAAGACACTAAAGGCGGTGGTCAGGCGCTTGTCCCAGAACTCGCTCTTGATACCCAACTCGTAGTTCACGCCCTCCAGCGGCTCGATGTAGCCGCCACTGGCATCCTGCCTGCTCTGCGGCTTGAAGATCGCGGTATAGCTGGCGTACGCCGACCAGTTTTCGGCGAATTCGTAGACCAGCCCCACGTAAGGCGTGACAACCCCGGTTTCGCTGCGCGAGGTGCGCGTGGTGGCGCCGCTTGACAGAGTGGTCCCGGTTTCGTCGCGTTTCCAGTCGATCACCCGTGCGCCGGTGATCAGCGACAGCTCATCGGCCAGGCTCCAGCGTACCGACGCCACCAGGCCGTCCTGGGTTTCGTCCAGCGCATCTTGCGAATACTTGTTGTGGATGGCGTCCGGAATCGCCAGCGAACCGTCCCAGGTATGAATGTTGTCGATAGGCTGGCTCGTCCATAGCTGGTAACCGGGATTACGGTAGTAGGCCCGGTAGTGACTGGCGCCGAGGTACGCTTGATGCTCGCGGGAAAGCAGCTCGAACGGGCCGCTGGCGGACAGGTCGAACGACGTCTGCCGGGGCTCGCCCGCCCAACGCCCGGTCCAGGTGCTGATACCGCTGCCATCGGGCTTGACGCTACCGGCGGCGGCGGTGGCGAAGGTGTCGTCATAGCTGCGGCGACTGTGCTCGGCATTCAGTTTCAACTGCCAGCCGTTGTCCAGCTGGTGTTCCAGCGTGGTGAACAACGTTTTCGTGCGGCGCTTGTGGTAGCTCCAGTCCGAGGCCGAGTTGAACGAACGCGACGGATTGAAGTGGCTGCCATCGGCATTGAACATCGGGAAGCCGTGGTTGCCTGCGCCGTCGTTGTCCATCTCCTGGTACTCGGCGCCCACGGTCAGCATCGTGCTGTCGGTGACATCCCATTCCACCACCCCGTAGGCCACCTGCCTCTCCAGCGACTGACGATCGACATGGCTCTGGCTGTCGGTGGTCGACGCCACGAAACGCCCACGCACATGGCCGCTCTCCGACAGTTTGCCGGACAGGTCCAGCTCGGTGCGGTAGCTGTCCCAGGAGCCCGCCTTGAGGGTCAGCTTACGCTGCGTCTCGAGGGTCGGTTTCTTGCGCACCAGGTTGATGGTGGCGCCGGGGTCGCCGGTCCCCGACATCAGGCCGGTGGCGCCGCGCACCACCTCGACCCGGTCGTACGACACCATGTCGGCAAGGTCGTCGCGAAAGCCGAAGGTGTCGGGGCGGTTGACGCCGTCGACCTGGATGCTGCCGACCTGGAAGCCGCGCACATAGATATGGTTGGCGTCGCTGCCGGCCGGGCCCATGCTGTCAACGACCACGCCCGGCGTCTGCTCGAGCACCTGAGTGACGTCTGTCAGGTTCTGGTCCTCGATCTGCTGACGGGTCACCACACTGACCGACTGCGGCGTCTCGCGTGCCGACAGGCGCAGGCCGGTCGCGGTGCTGGCAGAACCGGTGGTGTAGCTGCCGGTGCCTTCGGTGGTGCTGCCCAGGCCCAGGGCGTCGACGCTGGTCGCGCCAAGCTCGACGGCGCCGTCGTTGTACACCTTGCTCAGCACATAGCGCTTGTCGCCCACCTGCTGCACGCGCAACCCCGATCCCTGCAGCAACGCGGAGAAACCTTGCTCCAGCTCGAAGCTGCCGTGCAGCCCCGAGGAATGCAGCCCGCTGGTTTCGTCATTGCTGAAGCTGATGGTCACGCCGCTGGCAGCGGCGAACTGGCTGATCGCGGAGGCCAGGCTGCCGGCCGGGATATCGTAGCGCTGCGCGGCGGCCCAGGCGGTCGAGGTCGCCAGCGCGGCGCCGCAAAGGCTCAGTGCGAGGGTCGCCTGACGAATACTGCAGGCTAGCGAGGTACGGCGTGCGGACATGAAAAAGGGTTCCTGTTTCGGGTTGGCTTGGGCACGCTTGATGCGCGCGCCATCAAGAGCCGAAGCAGCGAAGGAAATCTGCTACCCCAAATGCGAAAAATTCTCGAATGCTTGAGAGCGAATGAGATTTCAACCACTCTTCCCGGCTCGGGCCTCCACGATTGTGGGCCCCTACCCCTTGCCGATTGGCTCCAGGCGCACCCAGTAGCGCGTCATGCGCCGTGCGCGAACCGGCAACGCGTCTTCCAGGCTGGCCAGGGCGACGTCGGTGTCGTCCAAGTTGAATGCGCCAGACAGGCGCAAGCCGGCGACCTCCCCCGCGCAGCCGAGATAACCGGGGCGGTAGCGCGCCAGCTCATGGACCACCTCGTCCAGGCGCCAGTCAACGCTGACCAGCATGCCCTCGGCCCAGGCCTGGCCACCGGGGGCCAAGGGTTGTAGGGGGCCGATGTGGTCGGCGGCAAAACTCAGGCTGTACCCGCTGTCGATACGCACCACCTGCGACGCCCGGCTGGGCCGCACCTCCACGGCATGGGCGGCCACCGCCACATGGCTCACGTCGTTGTCCTGACGCACGCTGAAGCGGGTACCCAGGGCCAGGATGTCGCCTGCCACGGTGCGCACGCTGAGTGGCCGCGCATCCTTGGCGGTTTCCACCAGGATCTCGCCGCGCTGCAGCTGGATCAGGCGTTGGCCCGCGTCGTAGCGAACATCGACACGGCTGTCGGTGTTGAGGTCCAGGCGTGTGCCATCGGCCAGGGTCAGTCGGCGGCGCTCGCCGATCCGTGTCGCATAGTCGGCACTCCAGGGCGAAGCCCGGTACCCCTGCCAACCAACGGCCCCGACGCCGAGCAACAGCGCCAGTGCCTTCACGGCATGGCGCCGGGCGCGCCGGGCGTTCTCCAGGGTCTGCGCGGCGCCGCGGGGCGCGCTGCCCAGGCGGCCTTGCAGTTGCTCCAGGCGCGCCCAGGCTGCGGCGTGGCGAGGGTCGGCCATGCACCAGGCTTGCCATGCGGCGCGGGTGGCGTCATCGACACTGCTGTCATGCAGGCGCACGTACCAGTCCACCGCCGCGCTGAGAATGGCCTTCATGCGTCCTCGACCAGCAGGCAATGCATCAGCGCGCGGGCCAGGTGCTTGCGCACGGTGCTCACCGAAACACTCAGGCGTTCGCTGGTCTTCTCGTAGCTCAGGCCATCGAGTTGCACGGCGAGAAACACAGCCCGCGTGCGCGGGCCAAGCCCATCGAGCATACGGTCGATGGCCATCAGGGTATCGAGGATCGCGGCGTGGGTTTCGGCCGAGGGCGCATAACGCTCCGGCTGCTGCGCCAAGGCTTCAAGGTAGGCGCTTTCCAGGCTGCGGCGGCGGTAGAGGTCGATGGTCAGCCCGCGCGCGATGGTCGCCAGGTAGTGCCGCGGCTCCTTGAGGGTGCCGGCGGTGCGCGCCAACAGCACCCGGATGAAGGTGTCCTGGGCCAGGTCCGCGGCATCGGCAGAGTTGTTCAGACGCTGGCGCAACCAACCGTGCAGCCAGCCGCTGTGCTCACGGTACAGTGTTTCCAGGCCGGTGTGCGCAGTGCCATCGGGAACAACGGTGGACATCACGCCTCCCTAAAAAAGATTACCAGGTGCAAATAAGAACTTATCTCAAGTGTACTCAGTGAGGGAGGAATTGGGAATGCTGGCATGTGAAAGGGGTCGCAGGGATTGAAGTCCGCCATAGGCCCTGGTGGGGTCTGGGCATAGCTGGATGTTTGGGCGAGCGCAAAGCTAGGCAACCAGGACTTTGCTAGTCTCGAAAGGCTCCCGGAGGGCGGTCGAACCAGCGCTTGAAGGCACGGTGGAAAGTGCTGGTATCCCTGAACCCCAGCCGCTCGCTGACCTTCGCTACGGGCAGCCCCTGGCGAATCAGCTCCGCGGACAACTCGCGACGTACCTCCGCCACCAGCGCGCTGAAACTGGTGCCCTCTTCCTTCAAGCGTCGGTAGAGCGTGGTGCGACTGACGTGCAACGCCTGGCAGGTTGGCTCGATGCTCATGGCTTCGGGCAGGCTTGCGAGAATCAAGCGACGCACCGTGCCGGCAAGCGTGTCTGCGTCTTGCAGCTGCGCGAGTGTCGCCCTTGCACGAGACGCCAGCATCTGTCGCAGGTAGTCGCTGGCGCCGAGAATGGGATGCTGCAGGAAGTCGCGCGGCAGGTGGAGGCTGTTTCTCTCGCTGTCGAAGCGCAGCTCGCTGCCGAACAGCTCGACATAGTGCGCATGGTAGGGCGGGGATGGGAAAGCGAACTCGCAGGCCAGAGGTCGCAGCTCTACGCCGGTCATCTCCCGGCTCCAGCGCAGCACTGCACTCATGCTGCGTTCGATGGCGGCCTGCGGGTAGGTTTTGCCGGGGGCGAAGGTGATCTCCAGCACCAGAGCATCTGCCGTTTCACTGTACTGCCAGTTCTCCGAAGGGTTCATCAGCGCAATATGCCGCTGGAACACTTCCAGCGCCTCGCTCACCCGACTGCATTGGCGCAACCAACTAGCCAGCACGCCATGCGTGGCGGGGTTGAAGGTCTGTCCGATCAGCAGGCCGATATGCGGCAAATGCGTGTTGTTCGCGGCGAACTGCCACAGCGCCAGTAACTGGGTCTCGTCGACACGCTGCTCCTGGATCGGCGATGCCGCAGCCCCCTGGTCGAGAAGTTTGGCACCCTCCACTCCGGCCTCCCGCAACTGGGTTGCAGTGACCACGCCGAGACTCAGCAACTGGTCGTGCAGATCCAGCACTGCGACGGCCGATACGGTGGTACTTCTGACCATCGGGCCTGCTCTTGGTAGTTGCTTGGGTAACGACTCTAACGCACGGTGCAGAGTGGCGGCCAGTCGTCGGCCGTGCAAGTGCAGGTTGCAACCAAAAGCCATGCAGGTTGAACCGCAGAGCCATGGCCAGCCGTCATCGGACTGCCTAGCATCGACGACACGACCATGGCACAGGAAGACCTGCTATGCCCGAGCACAGAATCGCATCGTTAAGCGCCTTGCGCGCACTGATTCCGCCACCACCGGCGATGATGCACAAACGCCTGCAGCGCAGGTTGGATGAGCACTGCCTGCTGATGATCCGCCAAGCGACGGTTTGCGCCGTAGGCTTCGCCGACCCGCGGTTAGATATCGAGTACCTCGATTTGCGCCACCATCCAGTGTTACGGGCCGAGGGCCAGGACATCCTGCTGCCCTGGCCGGCAGACAAAGCGATCTCACAGCAGCCGATAGAGGAAATGGCCTGCAGTCTGTATTTCATCCTGCCCGGCGTGGGGTTCAGCCTGCGCGCCAATGGCCGGTGCTCTCTGCGAGCCGGAAAGCTGTTGGAGTTTCGCGCCGAGGCGCTGTTCCTGCACTGTTCGCGAGCCAAGATACGCGCCGATTTCTGGAGGGCCAGAGCGTACACGACACCTTTTTTAGCTGACACAGGGCAGGCCTTGTCCGAGCCAGCGCAGGCCTTTATCGCCGCCTCGCCGTACCTGCTGATGCTCACGCAGCGCCAGGCCGACGCCACCGAGATGTCGCCACGAGGTGACCCGGCTGGTTTCGTCCAGGTACTGGATCGCCACACTCTGCTGGTACCGGAACGCCCCGGCAACAAGGTTGCCTGCAGCCTGAGCAATATCCTCGTCGATGGCGCCTTGCGCCTGTCCTTCCTTCAGCCCGGCGCCGACACGGTTTTATCCGTGGCCGGACGCGCCTGGTTGAGCAGCGACTCGAACTTGCTCGCCCCACTGGCAATCAACGGCAAGCCACCTCGGGTCGCTACCGTCGTGAACGTCGAGCGCTATCGCTTCCAGCACTGCCCAGAACTGCTGGCCGCGGGCTTGTGGGATCGCGCAACACACCTGGACGAAAGGCAGATTCCAGCCTTTTCCAAGATGCTGTCCGAGCACATGAACGGTACGGGCCTGTTAGGCAAGGCCACCAGCCTGGTGGTCGATGCGGTGGTCAAGCATGACCTGCGCCATCTCTATTGAGGTGAAGGGGTAGGCGACGGCTTAGGTGCCCTTCTGTACCTTGCCCAGCCGGATGCTTATTACTATCCGTCAGCATCCGAATCCGCTGCGCTTTCTAGCGAGGTTCTGCTCTAGCCGGTCATGTAAGCATTCGACTGACGGGTATTGGCCGGTTCAGGTCATCCACGAACGAGCGCAAAGGGTCGAAAACAGCCGGTCGCGACTGGCTGCTATCGACCCATAGCGGACCATCACCGTCGCCTGCTATCGACCTCAAGCAACGCCGCGATAATGAACGGCCCCTTCTTCTTCAGATATTCAGCCATACCGCCTGTATTGGTGGCTTCCAGCTCAAGCTTGAGGTCTTGATATCGCTGCCGAAGGGAGGCGTCGTTCCTGAGCAGATCTCTGAACGTCAGCATCTGGATGACTGATGGGTGACCACACCTGCAAATTTGGATCTTGTGGGTTCGCACCTCGCCAACATTGCGGCGGTAGAAATGGTGCCCTTGCGACAGGTCACTGCCGCGTACATACCCCAGCGTCAGCAAAACCTGGTCTCGTGCTGCCTCGTTGCGATGCTCTGAAACCTCGATCAGCACATCGATCTCAGGCTTGGCTGCAAGTTGCGGGACAGCCGTGCTGCCTACATGGTGCATGGCGACAAGCTCATCGCCGAATGCCAAGGCGAGCAGCAGTTTGTCCGCTTCGTATTGTTGCGGCCATGCGGGGTCGTAGGTCGTGATCTTGCTGGTCAGCGCCATGGGCCATCCTTGGTTGGTTAAGAACGTTCTGATGCGCCTTTTCGGCAGGCGCCTGCCGCCATCTGATGACCTGCCTTCACGGATAAACCCGCAACCACAGGTATTGCCAGTCCTCACGCTCACAAACAATAATAAGAGCAATTCCTATTTGAGATAGCCCCCATGTCGGCCGACTCGTCTGCTTCTGCCTCCGTCGGCACGCTCTACGTCGAACACAGCCCTTGGCTGCTTGGCTGGTTGCGCAAGCGTATGGGCAACCACTGCGATGCCGCAGACCTGGTGCAGGATACGTTCCTCAAGGTACTCAAGGCGCGTACCGCCGATGACATCCGCGCCCCCCGGCACTACCTGTCGAAGGTGGCCAAAGGCTTGATGATCGACCTGTATCGCCGTCGCTCGTTGGAGCAGGCGTACCTCGAAGCGCTGGCCGCTTTGCCGGAAACCCACGTGCCCAGCTCCGAAGCCCAGGTGATGATGTTCGAAACCCTGGTCGAGCTCGACCGTATGCTCGCCGGCCTCGGCGCCAAGGTGCGCGAGGTATTCGTGCTGGCGCAATTTGAGGGTCTGCCCTATGCGCAGATCGCCCAGCGCCTGGGCATCTCGTTGCGCACGGTGAACAACCACATGGCCAAGGCCATGGAGCATGTCTGCCTGATGCAGTGGGAGCACGACCAGTGAGCAGCGTGCCAAGCGCGGCCCAGCGCCAGGCCGTGCGCGAGGCGGCACGCTGGTATGCGCAGTTGTCCACCCAGTCGGCCAGCACAGAGGAGCAGGCTCGCTGGCAGGACTGGTACGACAGCGACCCGCTGCACCGTGAGGCGTGGCAGAGGATGCTGGCGGTCAGCGACCGCTTTGCCGGCTTGCCTGGGCGTCTTGCCGCTTCGGCCTTGCTCGGCGCAGGGCAGACCCGCCGCCAGGTGTTGTATGGGCTGGCCGTGCTGGTGGGGGGGGGCGTGCTCGGTGGTGTTGGCTGGCGCAGCGAAACTCGCCAGGCCTGGGCCGCCGACTACCGCACGGGTGTCGGTGATCAGCGCACGGTGCAACTGTCCGATGGCAGCCGGATGCTGATGAACACCGACACAGCGGTGGACGTGTTTTTCGATGGCCAGCAACGGCGTTTGTTGTTGCGGCGCGGCCAGGTGCTGATCACCACTGCACGTGATCCCGCTGCCAGGCCGTTCATGATCGACACCCGCGATGGCCGTGTCCTCGCCCTGGGTACGCAGTTTCAGGTCAGTGTCGACGACCACCACAGCGAAGTGGCCGTGCTGGAGAAAGCTGTCGAGGTTTCCGTCGACAGGGTTTACGCAATGCGCCTGGAAGCCGGCCAGCGGGCAGCGTTCAACGCCCAAGGCATTGGCCCGCTGCGCGCCAATGACGCCAGCGTTGCTGCCTGGGCGCAAGGCAGCGTCGTGGCCATCGACACACCCCTGGCTGAGCTGTTAGCGGATTTGTCGCGCTACCGGCCCGGCTTGTTGAGCTGCGACCCTGGCGTAGCGCGCATGAAGATCTCCGGCGCGTTCCCGATCACCGACACCGACCTGGCGCTGACCGCGCTGGAAAGTGCATTCCCGCTCAAGGTGCACCGGCGCACGCGTTACTGGGTGACCGTGGTACCAGGCAGCTGACCGCCGTACGCGGAAGAAAAAAATGTTCGGCACCTTGCACTTTGCTGGCAGCTCGTTCGGCTTTTCCTCCCACAAGTTCAATCGAATGTTCCTGGGGAGGGAAACATGAGCAACACGCGACAGTCGCATCCAGCATTGGCATTGGCGGTACACCTGGCCTTGGGCGCGATGTACATGGCAGGGGGCAATGCCGTTGCCGCATCGGCGGCCCAGGAGCAAACCCGCAGCTACGATATTGCGCCGGGTTCGCTGACCGAGACCCTGGGTCATTTCGCCAGCGCTGCCGGGGTTACGCTGTCGTTCGACGGTGCCAGTACCCAGGGCCGCCGCTCCGCTGGGCTCAGGGGCAGCTACAGCGTCGCAGGCGGTTTTGCCGCGCTGCTTGCCGGTAGCAACCTGCAGGCAGTGCGCCAGGCCAACGGCATCTACTTGCTGGTTGACGGTGGCGAAGGCGCGGTGGTGCTGGGGGCCACCAGCATCACCGGGCAGGCATTGGGCAGCACCACCGAAGGCACGGGTTCCTACAGCACCAGCGCCATGCAGAGCGCTACCAAGCTGCCTTTGTCCATACGCGAAACCCCGCAGTCGGTAACGGTCATCACCCGCCAACGGATGGACGACCAGGCCATGCGCAGCCTCGATGACGTCGTGCAAGCCACCCCCGGCCTGCGGATGTCGGCAGCGCGCCCAGCCAACAGCGAGTATTTCTCGCGTGGTTTTCCCGTCACCAACCTGATGTTCGACGGCTTGCCGACCACCTACAATGCCGACTGGGTCGCCGCAGCCGACATGGCCCCGTATGACCGGGTCGAAATCGTACGCGGTGCCACGGGCATGATGCAGGGCGCAGGCAACCCTTCGGCGGCCATCAACATGGTGCGCAAACGGCCCACCCAGCAATTCCAGGGCAGCATCACCGGCGCCGCCGGTAGCTGGGACAACTACCGCGGCGAGCTGGACCTCAGTGGCCCGCTCAATGACAACGCCAGCGTGCGCGGGCGCTTCGTGGGCGCCTACCACGACAAGGACAGCTACCAGGACTACGCCGGTCGCGAGCGTGGCCTGTTTTATGGCATCACCGAGTTCGACCTGACCGACAGCACCACCCTGACCCTGGGTGCCTCCAACCAGAACGACAATAACAACATCAACTGGGGTGGCCTGCCGGTCAACCGAGATGGCAGCCACGTCGGTTACTCCCGCTCCACCAACATGGGTTACGACTGGAGCTACCAGGACATCGACAACACCACGGCTTTCGCCGAGCTCGACCACCGCTTCGACAACGACTGGCGCCTGCACCTGGCCGCTTCCAAGAGCTGGTCCGACTTTGCCATGCAAGGGGCGGTGTTCGAGCGCACCGGCACACCGGCTGCAGAAGTTTTCCGCCAGCGGGTGTTCAACCAGCGGCGTGACTATGACCAGTCCACCTACGATGTGTACGCCAGTGGCCCGTTCAAGTTGTTCGAGCGCCAGCATGAACTGGTGGTCGGTGCCAGCAAGCGTGAAGTCAAGACCAGCGCCCACGGCGGCACCGTGTTTCTGCCGGTCGACGATCTGTTCAGTGTCAACCCAAGTGGTGTGAGCAAGCCTTCTGTGGCCGACATCTACACCCTCAGCGAGCACGTCGAGCAGGAAGGGGTCTATGCCACCACCCGGATCAACCTGGCCGACCCGCTCAAGCTGATCGTTGGCGCGCGCCTGGACTGGTATGACAACCAGTCGGTGTACAGCGAGATCAATGACGGCTACTACACCAATGCCGACTACAAAGTGACCCGCAACGTCACCCGTTACGCCGGCGTGATCTATGACCTCGACGACCATCACTCGGTCTACGCCAGCTACACAGATATCTTCATGCCCCAGTCGGAACTGGCCCGGGATGCCTCCATCATCCGCCCGATCGAGGGCAAGAACTACGAAATCGGTATCAAGGGTGAGTACTTCGACGGCGCGCTCAATGCCAGCGTGGCCGTCTTCCAGATCGATCAGGAAAATCGCGCGTCGCAAACGTCCGACCAGGCCGGTTGCATCAACTTCACCTGCTACGAAGCTTCCGGCAAGGTGCGTACCCAGGGTATCGACCTGGAGTTGATGGGGGCGTTGACTCCGAACTGGCAGGTAGGCGCTGGCTACACCTACTCGCAGACCCGGTACCGCAAGGACCCCGACAAAACCAAAGAGGGCACCAAGTTCGACACCGACCTGCCCGAGCACCTGTTCAAGCTCAGCACCACCTACACCTTGCCGGGCGAGTTGCACAAATGGCGTGTCGGCGGCAACGTCTATGCCCAGAGCAGCATCTTCAACAAAGGCTCCAATGCGTTCGGCAATTATCACATCGACCAGGGTGCTTACGCGGTTTACGGGTTGATGGTGGGCTACAAGGTCAGCGAGAAGCTCGAGACGCGGTTGAACGTGAACAACGTGTTTGACAAGAAGTACTACCAGGGGATCGCCAGCAACAACACCTGGAGCCCGTACGACGTTTATGGTGATCCGCGTAACTTCACTGTCACTGCCCGGTACAGCTTCTGAAGTAGACGCGACAATGGATGACCCCGATCAGGCCTCTGAACCGACGGTGCAAGCCTTGGGGCAGTGCGGTGTTCGGACGTGTTCGCCGTGAGATTTTCAGCGCCTACGAGATCGAGCGCCGCCCGCGCGGCGCTCGATCTCGTAGGCGCAGACGATGTCACGGTGAACGTCCGCAATTGGCCGTGTGCGGCCCTCAGCGAAGGGCTACTACGGGTCGATAGCGGTCATCCAGGATCGGCAGCTATCGACCCAGAGCAGACATTGATCCAAGCCTTTGTGTTGTCCACGACCGACATTCGCTCGCGCCATGAGCCCTGTGACAATCACAGCAGGCCCTCGCGCACTACAGCCAAACTAGAGTTCAGGCGTGTATTTCACACTGAACATGACATTGCGCGGGTCGCCGTAGTAGTTGTTGTAGTCGATGGTGTTGTAGGCCGGCTGGTAGTACTTCTTGTCCAGCAGGTTGTTGAGGTTCGCCGCCACGGTCACCTCGTCGCTGACCTTGTACGCGACCCGAGCATCCCAGATGGCATAACCGGGCAGGTCGAAGACGTGGTCGTAGGAGGTAGTGCCGGTGACCGCCGTGGTGCCCAGCCCCACCGAGGCACGGCTCCAGTTACCGGGCAAGGTATAGTCGGCCCACAGCTTGAACTGATGCTTGGGCGTCCAGGTGCTGTAGACCTTGTCCTTGTAGTTGGCGTCTTCCAGGTAGCGCGTGGTGTTGTAGACGTAGCCGGCCATCACTTGCAGGCCACTGAGGACCTCACCGCTGACCTGCGCCTCCAGGCCCTGGCTGCGCACCTTGCCTGAGGCCTTCGAGCAGTACCAGCCGTTGCAGTCCATCGGCCCGCTGCGGTCGAGCACCGCGTGGTGCTCCTGGTCGTAGCGGAACAGCGCGACCGAGGTGTTCAGCGCCCCGTCGAACAACTCGCCCTTGAGCCCCAGTTCGTAGTTGCTGCCAATGATCGGCTCGACCACCGAACCACTGCTGGTGCGTGCACTCTGCGGCTGGAAGACGTCGGTGTAGCTGGTGTAGACCGACCACTGTTTGTTCAGCGCATACACCAGGCCCGCATAGGGCGAAACCTTGCCGTTGCTACTGGTTGTCGACTCGCTGTAGCCGGTGCGGGCGAAGGACTGGGAGGCGTAGCTGTAGTCGTACCAGCTGGTGCGGGCACCGACGATCAGCTTCAGCGGCTCGGTCAGGTTGATCGACCAGCGCGAATACAAGCCTTTCTGGGTGATCTGGTACTCGGTCAACTCGCCACGGCCCCGGCTTGCCAGGCCGTAGATGTCTGGCATCGGGCGGTGATGGTCGACGTTACTGGAGTCTGCGCCTAATGTGGGAGCCCTGGCCCAGCGGTCGTCGGTATTGATGCGCGAGTAGTTGGCGCCGAGCAGGAAGGTCTGCTCGAAACCGAAACCGGTGAACTGGCCGTCCAGGTACAGGTCCAGGCCCTTGCTGTGGGTGGTGAAATCGGTGCTCCAGTCGATGTAGGTGTTGCTGGTGGAGCCGTTGGCCGGGAGGGCATCCCACAACGCCTGGTAGGTCGCGCCGTTGTGTTCGCTCATGTACACGCCGGCAGCCTTCAGCCGCCAGTCGTCGTTGAGCCGGTAGCTGGCGTCGAGGAACACGCTGGTCTGATCATTGTTGGCACGGTTCCAGTCCGCGCCGACATAGGTCGAGCGCGACCAGTCGGGGTTGCCGCCGTCGGCATAGCGCGGCAGGCCGAGCATGGCCGGGCGGGCGTGGCCCTTCTGGTTGGCAACGCCAAGACCCATCGTGAAGTCCGGGGTGAAGTCATAGTCCACGGCAGCGTAGACGGTCTGGTTCCAGCCACGCACGTAGTCGATGAACGAGCCGTTGTCGTTCTGGCTGACCACCGTGCGGGCACGCAGGGTGCCCTCGGCATTCAACGGGCCGCCAGCGTCCAGTTGCAGGCCATAGCGGTCCCAGGAACCGGCCTTGCCGGTCAGGCTGACCACCGCCTTGTCCTGCCCGCGCTTGCGTACCAGGTTCATCGCCCCGCCCGGGCTGTCACCGCCTTGCAGCAGCGCGGCCGGGCCACGCAGCACTTCGACACGGTCATAGAAGCTCAGGTCTTCGCTGAGGTAGCTGCCTAGCGAGTAGGTATTGCGCGGGATCGGCACGCCATCGTACTGCAGCGTGTCGATGCTGAAACCGCGCGAATAGATGAACAGCCCCGACCCCGGCGAACGGCTGGCGGTGAGGCCGGGCGTGCGGTTGACCAGGTCGCTGATGGTCTGGGTGTTCTGGTCGTCCATCTGCTGGCGGGTCATCACCGTGACCGACTGCGGGATGTCCTTGAGGGTCTGTACGCCCTTGCCCAGGGTGACCGCGCCAGAGGTGTAGGAATGGCTGCCCTCGGTGGTGGTGACCGGCTGGCGGCCGATGACGCTGGACGCGTCCAGTTCCAGCGCACCGTTGCTGGGTTCGCTGGGCAGCGCGATCAGATACTGGCCATCGGCTGCCTGGGTGAGGCTCAGGTGGCTGCCGGCGAGCAAATGGCGCAGCGCCTGTTCGACGCTCAGTTGCTGGTGCAATGCCGGCGCTTGTACCGCGTGCGCGGCGTCAGTGTTGAACAGAATGCGGCTACCGGTCTGGCGGGCAAGGGCGTTGATCGACTGATCCAGCGGTTGGGCCGGCAGGTCGATGCGGTAGTGCGTCTGTTCGGCCTGCACAGGCCCGGCAAGCAGAAATCCGAATGTCGCCAGGCCCATGGCCTGACGCAGCGGGTGGCTAAAGAGCGTCATGGAATCCCCATCAGAGCAAGTGAGAATGCGTTTCATAGGGATTGGCGTTTGTGCTGACCCGCACATTGATGCAGCGCTGAAAAAATTTTTCAGCGCTGCACATCCACCTGCACAGCACCGCTCTTGTCGCGACTGACCGTTACCGGCGCCAGTTGGGGCAGGCTGTCGAGCAACTGTTCGACATTGCCGGTGGGGAACTCTCCGCTGAGCCGGTGTTGCCTGGCGGTCGCGCCCTGCAGCCGAATCGGCGCGTCACGGTGGCGGCGCAGTTGCGCCAGGACCGACTCGAGCGGGGTGCCGTCGAAATGGAACAGGTCATGCCGCCAGGCGTCTCGTTCGCCGGGCTTGCTGGCGTGCACCGGCCCCAGGCGCTGAGGGTTGGCAAGCAGTTGCTGGTTGGCCGTCAGCCGTTGACGCGCCATACCGTTGTCCACTTCCACCTCGCCCTCCAGGACAGCCACCCGCACGCCGTCCAGGTCGCTGCGTACATCGAACACCGTGCCGATATCGCGCACAGCCACGCCCTGGCTACGCACGATGAAGGGCTTGGCTTGATGAGCCACGCTGAACAAGCCTTCACCATCGAGCAGCTCGAACTGCCGACTGCGCAGGCGATATTCGATGCGCAGCACGCTGCCGGCGTCCAGTTCGACCACGCTGCCATCATCCAGGTGCAACGTTTCGCGACCGGTGCTGGCCACCTCGACCTGGCGGTAGCCCAGCGCCGGGTCGGCCAGCCAGGCCCAACCGGCCAGGGCCAGCAGCAGGGCCGTGCCGGCAGCCTTGCGCCGACGATTGGCGTTGCGTGCGCTCTGCGCCTTGGCTTCCTGCAAAAGCGCCTCACGGCTGGGCACCAGCGCACGCAAGGATTCAGCGTAAGGCTCGAGGGCATCGCGCGCGCCGGGCGCGCTACGGCGTTGCATCGATCAGGCCTCCGGCTGCCAGCGTTGTGCGAGGGTGCGCATGGCCCGCATGAAATGCTGGGCAACCATGTTCACGGAAATCTCCAGCTCCTGCGCGATGTCCTTTTGTGGCATGCCGTGGATACGGTGGAGCAGGAACACCTGGCGCTGGCGCGCCGGCAATGCGTCGATCACCGCCAGCAAGGCACGCAGGCGCTGTTCGAATTCGAGCGCCATCGCACCATCCAGCTGGTCGCAGTGCTGCTCGACCACGGCGATCTGGCTCTGCGCGTACAGCGTGCGGGTGCTTTCCGAACGGCGCCGGTCGATTGCGCGGTTGAGCGTGGCACGCCGCAAAAAGGCCATGGGCACGCTGATGGCGTTGAGCGGCGGCTTTTCCAGGATCTGTACGCAGACATCATGGACCACGTCGCGGGCAAAATGCTGGTTGGAAAAACGTCGGCGAATGTGCTCGACCAAATCGTCGTAGTGCAAGGCCAGGGCTCGCAGGAGATCGTTGTCGGTCGACGCCATGATGGCAACCAATTGATAGTGAATCTCATTTATATCATGCGCTTTTCAGGTCGGGCAACTGGACCTGCCATGGCAGGCACGTCAGCTGTGTTCGGCGCCCAGCGCTTCGACTCCCCCGATACTCAAGAGAAAAGCCCGAGAGTGCGTCCAGCCATGCATCTGCAAGTTAGTGACAGGCCTGTCAGTGCAGGCTTTGCCAGGCGCGCAGCACTGCATAACCGCGCCAGGGTCGCCAGCCCTGCGCGGCTTGCGTTGCCGCCTGTGCGCTGCTCACCCCCAGGGCTTTTTGCAGCGCCACATCGCCCGCCGGGAAGGCATCGGGCCAGCGCAACGCACGCAAGGCGATGTATTGCGCGGTCCAGTCGCCGATCCCCGGCAGTGCGCGCAAGCGGGCACAGGTGGCCGCGACGTCCACCCCTGGGCTCAGGATCAGGCCGCCCTCCAGCACCGCTTCGGCCAGCGCCTTGAGCGCCGCCTGGCGTTGGCGCGTGATGCCCAGCCGGCCCAGTTCATCACCGCTGGCCGCAATCAACGCGGCGGGCGTGGGGAACAGACGGTCCGTGCCAGCCAGCGGTGTTGTGATGGGTTGTCCGAAGGCCGCGACCAGGCGTGCGCCCAATGTGCGCGCAGCGGCCACGGTGATCTGCTGGCCCAGCACGGCGCGCACGGCCAGCTCGAAACCATCCACCGTTCCCGGAACGCGCAGGCCCGCACCCGAGGGGAACGCACTGTGCAGCACGGCGTCGATGGCGAGCGGGTCGGCATCCAGGTCGAACGCGGCGCGCACGCGGTTGATCACCGTGGGCAGGACGCCCGCCAGGGAATCGCTGATCGTGACCCGCGCCTGGGCGCGCGCCTCGTCAAAGGCCACGCTCAACCAGCCGCAATGTTCCTGACCGTCCTGCATGAGGCGCAGCGTACGGGTGTATGTCCCCTCCTCCACACACTCCAGGCCGGGTATCGCCCGCAGGCGCAGAAAGCCGAGCATTGCCGCAGTGTCATAGGGGGGACGCCAGCCCAGGAAAAAACAGCCGTCCAAGCGCGTATCGCGCGCTTTCAGTGCCAGGTCGCAGGTGTCGTTTTCGGTGGTGTCGTTGATATTGGCCATGGGTGACATGGTAGCCCCTGTGCATCGCCGTGACTCGCCATTTTCGTACCGGCGCCCTAGTGTGGTGTTTTGCAAATACGACCAATAAATCGCGAGCGATTTTTGCGCTCAGGCAAGGCGTCGCGACGAGTCGTAGCCCAGCTACGGCGAGGAGCGACAACGCTGCATGAGCGCAAAAAGCGCCGCGAGTTATGGTCGTTATTTGTGAAACACCACACTAGCGACCAGGCACAAAAAATCCGATGCCTTGCGGCATCGGATCTTCATGTGGTGATCAAGCCGACAGGCCTCGACTGTCGGGCATCAGGCACGTCTGCCGGATGCTGGCTCGATCAGGCGTCGACGGACGCTGTGGCCTTGTTGCCACTGTTGATCAGCGGCCCGTAGCGCCGGCTGAACTCCTGGTTGTAGGGCACGTGGTTCTTGTTGACCCCGCTGTCCCAGTTGACCGACCAGGTCATCAGGCCCTTGATCGACACGCCCTTGGCGTAAAGGCGCTTGAACGCGTTAGTCACCGCCGTCGGGTTGATCACATAGCCGGTGGCGGCGGCGTCGACGTTGGCCGGCAGGCCGATGACGAACTTGTCGGCCGGGATCCGGGTGAAGCCGCGGGTGCCACTGACCAGGCTCTCGGTCAGGTAGAACAGGAAGTCCTCCTTCATGGCATCGTTGTTCTGCGCGATCCAGGCGCCGTTGCCATTGTTGGCCTCCTGCACCCAGAGCCCGTCGCCCCCCTGGTTGTAGAACTGCGGGGCGATGAAATCGTAGTACCCCTCCAGTGCCTTGAGGTAGTCGACGTAGCGCCCCGCGCTGGTCAGGTAGGGGAACTCCGGTGCCATGCTGATGATGAAATGCTTGCCCTCGGCGGCGTAGTGATCCTTCACCAGTTTCAGCGCGGCAGGCAGGACCGTCTTGTTGGCGGCGAAATCGATCGCGCTCTGTTCAAGGTCGATGTCCAGCCCGTCGAAACCGTAGGTTTCCACCAGGCGAATGATTTCATTGGCCAGCGGTTGTTCATGGCCCGGGTTCAGGGCGATATGCGCATCGGCGCCGCCCAGGGACATCAGCACCGTCCTGCCCTGGCTGTTGAGCACGCCCACCTGGCGCCGGAACTCGGCATCGGACAGGTTGTACGGCTTGAAGGTCGGTATGCCGCTGCCCTTCATGAAGGCCACCGCCACCACGTTGTAGTCGCGTGGCACCTCCTCCAGGCTCATGTTGGCGAACTGCCCGCGCTGGTAACCATCCGCCGGGCCGGCCGGCCAGTTGTGCCAGTAGCCCATGAGGATCTTCTTGCCCGCCAGGCTGGGCATCCGCGATGCAGCGTCATCCTGCGCTGCCTTGAGTTGGGTAAAGTCAATCGTTGCCATGTTCCAATCCTTCAGAACGTGTGTAGATCCCGCGGACTTACTGGAAGTCGACGTCGAATGCCTGGTAGAAGGCGTTGCCGGTGTTGGCGACGATCCACATCAGCACGATCACGTGACGGCCTTTCTTGTTGGCCGGCAGCTTCACTTCGTGGTCGACCTTGGCCTTCAACTCGCCGGCGTGGCTGTAGTACGGCACCTGCGGGTAGAAGTCCTCGGCGAACGGCTTGTCTTCCAATTGCGCACGGGTGATGCGTTGTTTCGGGTCCCAACCGTCCTTGGTGATCAGCCAGCGATAGCCGCGGGTGGTATGCGGCGCGGTGTAGCGCCAGGTCACCTTGAACACTTGCCCGGCGTCAACATTGATCAGCGGCCAGGTGAAGGCGCGGTTGAGCTTCTTGCCCATCTCCTCGTCGGTGAAGTTGACGCAGTCACGGGCGTCGGTCTTGCCACCGCTGAGGATGTAGCCATCGGCGGGCGGTGCGACGCTCGGGTTGTCCGACTGGAACGGCGCGGGGAACGGACCGGCGGCCAGGGCCGGGAAGTTCTTGCCGCCTTCCATTTCATCGACCTGCCAGCCGCTCAGCACGCCGAGGTCGATGGCGACGGCGCCACGCGAGGCTGGGGTGGTGACACGACCGTGACGAAGCGGGTTCTGGTTTTCTGGTTGGTTCATCGTTGTAACTCCATGTGGTTTGAGAACTCTCCCTTTCCGAAGGAGAGGCCTTCAAACTAACGGAGCTGGATTTATTGTCCACGCAGCCATTTTTGCTCCTGGCGTGCTCAGGCATTGGAATCACCAATGAATACTGGACAAATATACAGTATAACTTGAATTATCCTACTCACCCTGAAGCAAAACACCTACACGCCAGCGCGATGTCTGGCCTGTATACGAGCCTGTCAGCCAATGAAGTACTGTCGGCGTTTGGAGCGGTAGTTCGACGGGTCCAGGTGCGCGGGCAGCCACTGCCCGGCCGTCTCCTTCAGATAATTGCCCTGGCTGCCGGGCCGGGCCTGGTACCTTGCCGCCAGGTAGCGGGCGTAGTGATGGTCGAACAGGCGCATGAACTCGCCAAAATAGATGTCCGCAACCCGGGTGTCGCCGTGGATCACCAGCATGTTCTCGTCGTTCTTCACCTGGGAGGCGCTGCTGAAGTTCGCCGAGCCCGTCACCACCGTGGGCTGCTCGCCCAAGGGATCGACCAGCATGTACTTGGTGTGGATGTAATCGTTGCTGTTGAGCGGGTTGTCGCGTTCCTTCAGCGCGTTGCTCAGCGTGTTGTCCTCGCTCAGGTAGCTACCGGCAGCGAAGATCACGTCACCGTCGGTACCGATGTTCTCCGTCTCCTTCAGCGGATCGTCCTTGATCACGTAGCGCAGCACATCGTTCTGTGCCTGGAACACCGCCTGGAATTCGGCGGCGATCTCGAAGGCAGCGGTGAAGCACACCAATTGACTGGCCGCGCTGGCCAGGTTGGCGTACCACTGCAAGGTCTTGCGCGCCTGGGGCTGATCGTTATCTTCGCGCGGGCTGAACACGGGATAGGTGCCCGGCTGCAACGGCAATGCCGGCAGCGGGCTGGCCTGGGCATTGGGCGTGCGCAACTTGCCTGGCGTCAGGTTGCGTTGCAGGCGTGTCCAGTAATCAAGGTATTGCCGGGCGATTTCGGGGTCGTGGACGATGTGCCCCACGTTCGAATGGCCGAAGATCCCACCGGCCGAGATATTGGTCGAGCCGGTCCAGACACTGACCGGCTGGCCATGCTCGAGCAGCACGATGAACTTGTTGTGGCGGATACCTTCGCTGACCGTGCGCGGATGAGCGTGAGCGGCCAGGCCGGCCTGGGCGATGGTGGCCTGGTTCTCGGCCTTGTACTTGCTGGCCGCGTCATAGACCACCTGCACGTCGCCTTCTTGCGCGGCATCGCTTAGCGCCTGGGCGACCGGCAGGTAGTGAAATTCATAGAACGCCGCGCGCAACCCCATGCCCGGCCTGGCACCGCGTTCGATGAAGGCAAGCAGGGCTTCGTACAAGCCTCGCGAAAGCCACCTCATCGGCTTGGATTGCGGCGCGTCGGGGTCGGGAGCGACGTTGTCGAACTCCCGGGCATAGGCCTGGGAGCCGATCACGCCACGGTTGAAGTGCACGTCGTGGCGCACGCCCGTGCCTGGCGCCGTCGTGCTTTCGCAGCGCACACGCACGGCAACACCCAGGGCCTCATCCACACGCAGGTTCTTCGGCTCGCCGAACACCGGTTGCACCGCGTACTCGTAGTCGCCTTCGGCAGTGGCGGTGTAGTCCGCCCACAGGAAACTCTGGATGGGGTGCTCGCTGGTCGGCACCCGCGTGCCTGGGGGCAGCCCCTTGTCCTTGTCTGCGAAGCGTTTCAAGCCACGCAGGTAATAGCGGGTACGCACCTGGCCGGCCGCGTCGAACTGCTTGCGCTGCACGGCAAAGCCCAGCAGGTTCTGCTCGGCGACCAGCGTCGCAAGGTTCGGTGGCGTGACGAAGTCCCAGGCCAGCACCACGACATGGGTACCGGTGATGGCGCGTACGCGCAGGTAGTCGCCCGTGGCGGATGCTCGCATGGGAGGCACTCCTTGCAGGAAGGTTACTGGTAGGGTGTGCGGACCTTGATCTGCTGGTTGTCGGGGGTCCCGCCGGCCGGGCACGGCATTGGGCCGAGCTGTTTGTCCAGGCAGACCCAGAGCTCTTTCAGGCGGTTGCCCGAACCCACCGATACCCGCAGGCTCTGCGCAGGCAGCGCCGGGTTATGGGCCAGGAACGCCTGCTTGATGTCGCTCACCTTGGCGTCCACCAATTGATTGGGGCCCGCTTCGCTGCCGAGCATTTCCTGCAGGGAGGGCCGCTGCAGCGAGTCGTAGACCCGCTGGATATCGGCAAAGTAGCGGTCCGGCGACGACCAGCCGCAGGTACCGTGGGCCTGCCATTCGTTCTGCATCAGGTCCGGCCCGGGCATCATGCACAGGTGCTGCCTGACCAAGGGTGCCGGCAACGAACCGACAGTCTGGCAGTTGCGCGGATGGTCCTGGTTGGACCTGGCGTAGCCATTCTGCGGCCACAGGCCGTGCACCACCCATTCGAAACGATTGCCCGAGAAGCACTGGAAGGCATGCTTTTCGCGTTGCGCCTTGGGCTTGTTGCGCTGGGCTTCACAATGCTCCGGCGACCAGGACAGCACCAGGGCCAGGTAATCGGTGGGCAGGTCCTTGTTGACGTAATCCACGGGGCGGGCCGGCGCAGGCTCGACATTGTCGGGCAACACGCAGACTTGCTCGGCGAAGGTGGGCGAGGCGGCGGCTGCCAGGCAGCCAAAGAGCAGCGTTTTCAGGCGGGTTGCAGATCGTGGTGTCCATTGCATGATGACCTCCTTGTCGGGTGCGACAGGCTCCGTGCCTGTCGCTCGGTTTAACCCGTCATGTGATGGTGTAGCGCGAATATGACGATTCGTCAGTGGCGGTTTGCTGTATCGTTCACCCCTGCGGCAGCACCCAGCGTCAATGAAGTGGAAGAACATGAACCGTCGTAAAAAGATCAACCAACTGTTGAAAGCCCACGCCAAGAAGGCCAGCGCCAAGTTGGCGCCGAAAAACAGGAACCCCTACATCTCCAAGGCCGACCGGTTGAAACTGGCGGCCGAGGCCGACCAGCAGACCGTGGCAGAGGGTGGCGTGCCCGCGCAATCCTGATTGACGGCAGGCCGCTCGCAGAAACTGCGGCGTCGCGAGGCAAACCCGCTACAGGGGCCTTATGGTGCTTGGCCCGGCAAACGCCCGCACCAACTGGTCGATCACCGCGCGCACCCGCGCCGTGTGGCGCAGGTCCTGGTGGGTGACCATCCACACCTCGTAGGGCTGGCTGCGCATGCGTTGCGGCCAGACTCGCCGCAAGCCGTCACGCTGCCCCAGCTCCACCGGGATCTCCCCCAGGCCCAGGCCTTCGGCGATGCCGCGGCGCAGCATCATGCTGGCGTTGGCCGCCATCACCACCCGCCCTTCGCCCAGGGGCACGTCCACCAGGGTCGGTTCGGCGCGGTCGCGCCAGTACGGCTCATACACCACCAGGTCGTGGCCGGCAAAGCTGCCCTCCTCCGGCACGCCCCGCCGCGCCAGGTAATCCGCCGAGGCGAACAGGCCCATCTGCCAGCTGGCCAGCTTGCGCAGCACCAGGTCGGGGCTGTCCGGGCGCTGGTTGCGGATGGCGATGTCGGTTTCACGTTGCGACAGATTGACGATCTCCGAACTGCCACTGAGCACCGCGCGCACCTCAGGATGGGTCTCGTGCACCTGCCGCAGTGCCGGGATGACGAACTCCAGGGCCAGGGAGTCAGTGGTGGCGATGCGCACCTCGCCGGCCTCCTCGTTGTCCGCGCCTCGGGTTCGGCGGGCCAGCTCCAGAGCCGCCTGTTCCATCTTCTGCGCCATTTCCACGGCCACTTCACCGATGGCGGTCAACTGGTAGCCGGCCGGCGTGCGCAGGAACAAGGTCGAGCCCAGGTCCGCCTCCAGCGCCGCCACCCGCCGGCCCACCGTGGCCTGGTCGACCCGCAGCACCCGGGCGGCGCGGCGCAGGGTCTGTTCGCGGCTCAAGGCCAGCAGCATACGGGCATCATCCCAGTTCATTGGTCCACTCCTGATTGGGGGCGCGCCGCGCCCCATCGCTGGCAAGCCAGCTCCCACAGGGATCACCTGCGCATTGTGGGAGCTGGCTTGCCAGCGATGAGGCCAGTACAGGCAACACAAAACCGCTTCCCACAACAATTCGCAGGGATGCGGCAGGCTGAAGAAAATCTGCAAAGGTGCGTCGCAAAATCGCCGCGCGACCCGGCAACCCGGGTTGCATACCCTGTGTCGCAACGGGCCGGCACGGCCTTTCTTCAGAATGACAGAGGTCTTCATGCGTCACATCATCCCCAGCCAAATGAGCGCCATCGACATCACCCGGCCAGGCGGCCCCGAGGTCCTGCAGGTTGCCAGCCATGCCACGCCCCAGCCAGGCCCGCGCGAGGTGCTGGTGCAGGTGCATGCCGCTGGCGTCAACGGCCCCGACCTGCTGCAGCGCAAGGGCCTGTACGATCCACCCGCCGGCGCGCCGGCCATCCCGGGCCTGGAGATCGCCGGCAAGGTGGTGGCCATCGGCGAGCAGGTCCGTCACTTTGCCCTCGGCGATGCCGTGATCGCCCTGGTCCAGGGCGGGGGTTATGCCGAGTACGCTGTGGCCGACGAACGCACCACCGCGCACCTGCCGGAAAACCTGTCGATGGTCGAGGGCGCGGCGCTGCCGGAAACCTTCATGACCGTGTGGGTCAACCTGTTCCAGCGCGGCGGCTTCAAGGCCGGTGAAAGCGTGCTGATCCATGGTGGCGCGTCGGGCATCGGCACTACCGCGACGCAGCTGGCCCGGGCCTTCGGCGCGGCGAAGATCTTCACCACGGTCAATGGCGCCGGGCAACAGGCCGCAAGCCTCGAACTTGGCGCCGACGTGGCCATCGACTACACCCGCGAGGACTTCGTCGAGCAAGTCATGGCGCACACCGACGGCAAGGGTGTGGATGTGATCGTCGACATCATCGCCGGCGACTACGTGGCGCGGAACTTCAGGGCCGCCGCCATGGACGGGCGCATCGTGCAGATCGGCGTGGTCAAGGGCCCGGCCACCGAGGTCGACCTGTTCCCGCTGCTGACCAAGCGCCTGACCCATATCGGCTCGACCCTGCGCGCGCGCAGCGCCGACGACAAGGCGGCGATCCTCGGCGAGTTGCAGGCCAAGGCCTGGCCCCATATACGCAGCGGCGCGGTCAAGCCGCTGATCCATGCCACCTTCCCGCTGGCAGCGGCCAGCCAGGCCCATGAACTGATGGAGTCGGGCCGGCATATCGGCAAGGTGGTGCTGAACGTCGCGCACAAGGGCTGAGTCAGTCGAGCGCACCGCTGCCCAGGGCGATCCTGATCGCCTGGGCGGTGGTGCTCACCCCCAGGCGCCGGCGGGCGGCGCGCAGGTGGTTTTCCACCGTGCGCAGCGACAGGCCGAGGGTGGCGGCGATATCGGCCTGGCGCTGCCCGGCGGCGGTCCAGGCCAGGACCTGGCGCTCACGCTCGGACAAACGCCCCTGGCCGCTGGGCGCTTCCAACAGCCGCCGAGCGCCCGCGAACGCGGCCTGGGCCAGCAGCGTCAGGGCCAGGCGTGCGGCAGATGTCGCCACGACCTGCGCGCCACCGAAACTCATGGCGCCTTCCAGGCCTGCGGGACCGAACACCGGCACCTGCAAGCCGTGGATACCCGGCCCGCTCGGCGTTCGTACCACGCGGTAACGCTCGTTGCCATCGTCCAGCCGCTTGCTCCAGAAGAACGGCTCGCGTGCCGCCAGCAGGTGACGGGTCACCGGACAGTGGCGCACGTAGGTCTGGGCGTCGACCGCCTGGCCATCGCCGAACCAGTCCCCCTCCACCCAATGGATACGCTCGACCACCTCGTCCCGCGCAGCGCTGGCGCTGAACAGCACGAAGCGGTCATAGCCCAGCGGCCGGGCGACATCGCGCACGGCCGACTGGATATCCGCCAGGTCGGTGGCCTGCGCGATCCGCTGGACGGCTTGCACCAGCTGATCGAACGGCAAGTCCCTCATCCGCCGTTGACTGCCTTGAGCAACGCCGAGGCGGCCAGCTTGCCGAGGGCATTGCCGGCCAAAGGACTGTCGCCGGTGAGCAGCTTGCGATCCTGGTGGACGGCACCGGAGATGCCCTCGTTGATGATCTCGACGCCCTGGGCCTGCAGGCGTTCGCCGAACTTCCAGGTCAGGTGGCCGGGCATGTAGCCGATGTCCGGGGTCTTGGCATCCAGATCGTCAGGGAAGGCGCAGATCTTGTAGCCGTCGTAGAGCTTGCCGCCGGCCAGCAGCGCCGCCGGGCCGTGGCACAGGGTGATGACGAACTTGTCGTGGTCCGCCGCCCATTTCAGCACTCGCCCGACTTCCTCGCTTTCCGGCAGGCCGATCAGCGCGCCGTGGCCGCCCGGGATGAATACACCGATATAGTCCGAGTCCTCACCCAGGGCCTGTTCCAGCACATCGGCGAGCTTGCGCGGCTGCTTGAACGCTGGCTTGTAGCGATCGAACAGGCCCAGCACCTCGGTGTCCTCGCCCGGCATGGCCCAGTATTCGAACTTGACCGGGTTGCCCGACAAGGTCGCGACGTCGAAGGCAAAACCGGCCTTGTCCAGGTGGTACATCGGCAGCAGCGTTTCCACCGGGTGGTTGCCGGTGGAGAACAGCGTGCCGTTGTCGGTGAGCAGGTAGCGCTCGTCGGCGCCGATCAGCAGGACCTTCCAGCGTCCGCCGCGGTAGGCGTCGGGATAGTCGGCGCCGCTGAGGTCGGACTTGCGCGAAGTGAACTGGCTGAGGGAATACGGCGAAGGGAAGAAGGCGTTGTCTTCGGCGTGGTCGGGGGTGGGGCGTTTGTCTTGGGAGGGCGTGGTCATGGTTGTTTCCTGTGCCTGAATGGTAACGGGAACAATGTTAGGCGTGCACCAACGCACCCACCATGAGGGATTTCCCTCAATAGCGGCACTGCTGGCACATAGGTCGTGACGGAGGGCTGGAAACATCTAACCCAGCGTGAGAATGCAACAACCTCGACGAACGCTTGCAACGCGCGGGCCTGCTCGACCGGCTGACTTCAGATGCCGGCGAGCAGCAGTTTGAGTTCCGAGTGGACATCCCGATCGTAATGTATCAGGGAGCTCGGTTGGTTACGCCAGTGCTCTTCAGCCAGGACCACCGCCTGAGCCTGAGTGAAGACCTTGGCAGCCTGCCAGCTCTGGACGAGATCAACAGCGCTAAATACTGTCTGTAGACAATCCGAGGTGAGGTAGCCTGCAACGAGCGCATCCACGCCCCCCTCCGGAGACGCGCCAAGCCGATGTAGCGAATTCAGCACGCCGGACACTGGTTGGTCGGGAGTGCGGTGTAAATACTCAACCAGCAAATCGACCGCCCGATCGGCGCAGTGGGCCTCTATAAGTAGGCAGACCAGGCCCACTGCACGGCCTGAGGCTTGATACAACAGATGTTGAACGTCCTGCTCAGTCATCTGAGCGCGGAGCAAGAGCAGGCCAGCAATAAACTGGATGCCGGCGGGGCCATTCAAGAGATAGGCCGCTGCAGGCTTCAGACCCACACGGATCTTCAAGAGCTTATTGGCGTATTCACAGTCAACGTCCGGCAGGTGGTCGAACAGTGTGAAACCAGGCTCTGCTTCGAGCCGTCGCAATACTTCCCTCGCTTCCCAGGCAAGCCCGGCAAGGTCCAACTCCAGAGCACGAGCGAAGTCCTTGAACAGCGCCCCCAGACTGGCCGGGTCTTCAGGCCAGTCTTCTACGAAGCACTCATCGAGATTGAAACGGTTAATGTCGGAAACCGACAGCAATCCAGCAAATTGAGGGAACTCGGTCAGTACCCTATGTTCAACCGCCCAGCATGACTTCTCCTGTACAAATGCGTCTGCCAGTAATTTTGTTACACGCCGACTCAGCGCCCGGTAGCGCGAGATGGTTTCGTGTGAAGGCCCCTGCGCCCGAGCAAACAGTTCACCGAATGCATGCCTGTGGTTATGAGTCTCATAGTGGGGGCGAATGCCACGCTCAAACAGCACCCAACTGACTTTGTATTGAAAATCCCCCGCCTTATACAGGCGTTCTTCTCCAAGTAGCGCCTCAGAAAACGCTTGTATCTCCTCCAGCGCACACGATTCGAGTGCAGCCATCGCGACATGCTGGAGTAGCAATCCGTCGGGCCGGTGGCGATTTTGAAAGTACTCATGAGGCTCAACAACTCGACCATGAAGCTCAAGCAGCTCCCCATAGGTCGCACGGATCTGCAAAGGCTGATAAAGCGATAGCCCTGAGCGACAAGCCACAGCCCATGCAATCAATTTCGTCACTGCATCGACAGCGTGCAGCGCCGTTCTCAACCAGCGCTCCAGAAAGTTGCTACCCATCATCGCGACACCACACAGCGCTAGCCCTATTTCCAAACGCTGCGTAACCGGAATCGGTGGTGAAGCGTCCAGCAACGCCAAGGCCGCCTGGACCAGTCTTTGAAGGTCTGCAGCCTGTGCGACCGGTTCTGACTTCGCCGCCCAAGTGAGTGCATGGCTTAGTGCATCAGGGTCGCCGTCTTCATGGCGTGCCCAGTAGTACGTGGCGAGGTCCTGGGCCATCCCGAACTCCACCGCATAGCTAACGACTTCTTGCCATTCGGGTTTGTCGGCTACCTCCGCCAACAAGCGTTGCGCTTGGCTTTGCAAATGCCTGGCCGCGAGGAATTCGGCAAAAGAAAGATGAGTGAACGTCAACAGTTCCTGGCCGTTATGGTTCAGCACTTCGATCAGACCAGCGCTCTCCCAAAGGCTGAGTGCGTGTTCAACCTCACGCCCTGCCTCCCATTTAGTCATCTCCCAACACCGAGAAATTTCAGCAGTGCATTCCTCCGTCAGCTGATCACGCGGACCTATTGTCGGTTTTTCCCGCAACTGCCAACCCATTAGGTTCAAAACACTGTCGGCAAGCTTCTTTGTGTTTCTATCGAACCCCGGAGGTAGCTTGTCGTAGAGCGCCAAAAACCGAATGTACAGATCTGTTCGACGCTGCGGCAGTTCATCGTCTTCAAGCAGCAAACAGGCCGACATTACCAGCAACAATGGGCTGGTACTGATCGCCTTGGCTGCCGGGGACTGGTTTAGCTGAAGTTCAGCGAGCCGCTCGCACGCCTCATGCGTTCGAGTCCCCGCAGCCGCAGCGACCATCAGCTTCGACAGGTTGGAACAACCGTTTTCTGACGCAGGCGGGATTATCGTGTAGTGCGCCCAGGTATCCAGTTCGGCCGTGTCATAACCTATCGGCCGTGTCGTAACCACTACACGCATATTGGGATGGCCCCAGGTGAATGCCTGGATCTCGCGGGCCATGTCACTGTGCTCATTCGCGCATTCATCCAGACCGTCTGCCAGCAGCACCCAGCGGGATGAGTCGATCGAAAGAAACGCTTCATGACTGAGGGGCGAACTGTCCAGAGCTGCGCCCAGCAAGGCATGCTTGAACGTTGCGCCTTGCTTCATGGCAATGGCCAGCTGTTTAAGCCGTACGGCCAGCACAAAGTAACCATCGGCGCTGTAACGAGTAGCCAGGACTTTCATTGCCATGGACTTGCCTTGCCCTGGACCAGCAACGATGACTGCCTGGCGCTTGAACCGCGCAAGCCAATCTACAGCAAACTGATCGGAATAGCGCTTTTCCTCAGCACCAGCCCGGTAACGTTTCAACGCGGACTCCAGCGATTCGTCGCGATAGGTTGTGCGCGTGTGACGGCATACCCTCATAGGCAACAAACTATTCAGGGGCAGTGTTCTGTTCCCGACGGGGAGTGAGAAACATGAGTTGCGCTGTTCAACCCAGCGCCGAAATGCAATGTGCGATTTCTGGCTGCCGGGGGCTGTGCGAAGTGTAAAACCATCGCGTTCCAGCACTTTCACCAACGACTCATTGGTGATCCGACCACGCGCCTCTATTTGCGAGTGAACATAATCACTCAGGCTATACCATGCGTTTTGCGCGGACTGCCCTTCGGCCAGTAGCTGACCCAACATGTCCTTCGCATAGTCAATATGCACACGATCAGCGCGTGTGGCGTGGATCACCTCGATGCTCAAACGCTTGCAGATAGCCTTGATGCAAATACCTTGAGCAACGAGTCGGCCCTCCCAACGCCCAATGACGCCACTCCCGACGACTTCCTGGCCGCGGCTTATAGTGGCGATATCTTTGGCAAGCTCATGCTGGATCGGTTTGCTGGCTCCTGGATCGATGACCAGCACCGCGTAGTCGAGCGTTCCTTCATGAAGGGCCGATGCCAGCGGGTCCAATGCCTCCCACAACCTATAGTCTGCCCTGAGGCCTTTCTTTACCTGCGCCTCAACGCATACGCCGTCACTGTACTCGATCCTCAAGTCGTCGCCTGGACCACCGCTTTCAGGAGAGATCGCGACCGGCACCCCAAGGTAGATGTCCCGCAACCAGCCCAGATCCTTTCCTGCCAGCATGCGTACGCAGGCACAAACGGTAACCGACGCTTGAAAGCTCATGCCACCATTGGTTGCCGCGCCACCTGCGCCTGGCCTCTTCTGATGGTCTGGTGCGTTTACAGACATCGCGTACATCGCCCTTTGCTAGATTGTGCGCCAAGGGTGCCTGTACCTCGGATCATTGGCTAGCAAGATCTTTGTGCAACGCGGGCCAGGGAGAACAGCTAGGACGGAAGCTGCCTGAGCGTTGCAGGTGTATCAACATCTTGCAGCACACCCGGATCACTCACTTCAAGGTGAACGACGTGTTCCGGATGCCGCTGCAGGATCGAACGAGCCCCCATATCACCTGCGAGACATAGAAGCTCGGGCCAGAAACTGCGCCCGAACAGCACAGGGTGACCGCTATCCCCCAGGAAGACAGGCACCACGATAGAGGTCGCGGTAACACTTTGCGACAGGTGAGCAAGCGTCGCAGGGCGTATCCAAGGCATATCCCCCAGCAGGATCGCCACCGCCTGCGCCTCGCTGTCACCCAGCGACGCCGCGCCAGCCGCCAGGCTATGACCCATGCCCAGACCTGCGTCGGGGCTGTGGACGACCCGGCAGGCCGGCGGCAACCCAAGGTCCTCGGCCCGCTCGCCAGCGCGCAGCACCACGCGCACCTCGTCGAACGCCGCCAGGGCGCGCTCCACACTGTGCTGCAACAAGCTGCGCCCATCGGCCATCAAGGCCCGGCGCTTGTCCGCGCCGAAGCGCGCGCCCTGCCCGGCCGCCAGCACCAGGGCGACGACCTTCACAAGGCCTCGCGGGCGATACCGCTGCGGGTCCGCAGGATATCGGCGAGCACCGCCAGGGCGATCTCCGCCGGCGTCTTGCTGCCCAGGTTCAGGCCGATCGGCGCATGGATGCGCGCCATGTCGGCATCACCGAGCTCGCCGATGCGGCGCAGGCGCTCACGACGCTTGGCCGACGTGGCCTGTGAGCCCATCACACCGATGTAGAACGCTTCGGTACGCACTGCTTCGAGCATGGCCAGGTCGTCGATCTTGGGGTCGTGGGTGAGCGCCACCACCGCGGTGTCGCGATGGCAGCCGCCGTTGGCGATGAACAGCGAGGGCAGTTCACGACGGATTTCTATCCCGTCCAGCGCCACGTTGTCCATCACCTCGTCGCGAGGGTCGCACAGCACCACCTCGAAACCCAGGCCCTTGCCAAACTCGGCACAAAAGTGCGCGACGCTGGAGTAGCCTGCCAGCAACAGGCGCTGGGCGGCGCCGATGCGCAGGCGCACGCAATGCTCGCCACGCTCCACCCGTGGCCCCTGGCCGAGGTCATCGCTCAGCCTCCGTTCACCGCTGCGCAGGTCGACCTCGCGCAACAGCCGCCGACGCCCGAGCAAGGCACTCTCCAGCTCGGCAAGATGCGCCTGGGTGGCGCAGTCGCCGGGCAGGTTCTCCACCAGCACGTCGAGAATGCCGCCGCACGGCAGGCGGATGTTGCCGCGGGTGTCGCTGCCGTCGCCATAGCGCACCACGGCAACCGCCGAGGCGAACTCGCCAGCGGACACCCGCTCGAGGAAGTCATCCTCGACACAGCCACCCGACAGCGATCCCACCCAGTGCCCACCCTCGCCCACCGCCAGCAGCGAACCCGGCGCGCGCGGCGCCGAGCCATAGGTGCACAGCACACTGCACAGCCACACGCGCAGCCCGTCGCGCGACCATTGCGCCGCCTGGCGCACCACCTGCAGGTCGAGATGCTGCACGGGTCAATCCGCCTTCAGCTGGGCCAGCTGCTGGGTGGTCAGGTCGCCTGGCAGGCCGCCCCAGGCTTCGCGCAGGTAGTTGACCATGTCGGTCAGCTGCTGGTCGTCGAGCTTGTCGGCGAAGCCCGGCATCGGTTGCATGCGCTCGAAGCCGGTGAACTGCTGTTCGCGGATGCCGTCTACGATGGCTTTGACCAGGTTGCGCGAGTCGGCTTGGCGCAGCACGGTGTTGCCCTGCATGGCCACGGCAATGTGCGGCTTGCCCTCGCCATCACCGCCGTGGCAGCCGGCGCAGACATTGAGGTACTGCTGGCGGCCACGCTTGGCGCTCTCGCCCAAGGTTTCGTGGGCCACCGCCTGCACCACCTTGGCCGCCGGCGGCTGGTCGCCGAGCAGGTAGGTGGCCATGGCCGACAGGTCGCTGTCTTCAAGGTGCTGGGTGCTGTGGTGCACCACCGGGTACATCTCGTTGAACATGCTGCCCTGGGCACTGATACCGTGCTTGAGGAAGGTCGCCAGGTCGGCCTGGTTCCAGCCGCGGTCGGCCAGGTCCTGGGCCAGCAGGCTCGGCGCCAGGTAGCCCAGCAGCAGGCCGCCGGTCAGGCGTTTGTCCTGCTGCAGTGCGCCGATGGGGTTGCGCGGGGTGTGGCACTCGCCGCAATGGCCGAGCACCTCGACCATGTACTGGCCGCGCTTCCACGCCTCGCTGTTGCCCTTGCCCTCCTCCAGTTGCACGCTCTTGCCGTACAGCAGGTTCCAGCCCATCAGGCCGGTGCGCACGTTGAACGGGAAGCTCAGGCTGGTTTCCGGCGCCGGCCGGTTGATCGGCGCCACGCTCATCAGGTAGGCGTGGATCGCATCGGAATCCTCGCGCTTGATCAGGTGGTACGAGGTGTAGGGCATGGCCGGGTAGAGGTTGGCGCCGTCCTTGCGCTTGCCCTCGGTGAGGGCGGCGAAGAACTCGTCGCTGCTGTAGTTGCCGATGCCGTGCTGCTTGTCCGGGGTGATGTTGGTGCCGTAGATGGTGCCGAATGGCGAATGGATCGGCAGACCGCCAGCGTAGGGCGCGCCGCCCTCGGCGGTGTGGCAGGCCATGCAGTCGGCGGCGCGGGCGAGGTATTCGCCGCGCTTGATCAATGCCTCATCGGCCGCCTGGACATTGCAGGCGACCAGCGCGCCAATGGCCAGGGCGAGGCTGCTCAGAACTCGCGTCATGCTCAACCCTCCTTGACCAGGCCGAGGTCGCCCAGCACGTCGCGGGTCGCCTCGTAGTAGCGCACATAGCCGGTGCAGCGGCACACATGATGGCCGAGGCTGGCTTCGATGGCCTGCTCCAGCTCGCTTTTTTTCAGCGGCTTGCGCTGGGCCTTCTCCACCAGCACCGTGGCGGCGTTGACGAAGCCCGGGGCGCAGTAGCTGCACTGGAAGGCGAAGCGGTCGACGAACTTCTGCTGGATCGGGTTCAACTCGGTGGGGTTGCCCGCTTCGTCGCGTTTGGCGTGGCCTTCGATGGTGCGCACTTTCTTGCCCTCGAAATAGTGCGCGCCGGTGATGCAGGTGCGCACTTCCTCGCTGGTGCCGTCGGGGTTGTCGACGATCACCACGCAGGCGTGGCAGATGCCCTGCCCGCAGCCCAGGCGCGAGCCTGTGAGGTTCTGGTATTCGTGCAGGTAGTCGATCATCGCCAGGTCATCGGGGACCACTTCGGTGACGACAGGTTGACCATTGAGGGTCAGTTGCAGCTTGCGGTCAGCCATTGAGGGCCTCCTTGACGCGGGCGGGGGTGATGGGCAGGTCGCGGACACGCTTGCCGATGGCATGGGCCACGGCGTTGCCGATGGCGCCGACCACCGGGATCATCACCACCTCGGCAATGCCCTTGGACGGGTCGGTCGGCGACAGCGGCGGCAGGATCTCGGACGTCTGCTTCCACACCGCCACATGCCGGGCCATCGGCAGGCGGTAACGGTTGAAGTTCCAGTCGCCCTCACCCGGGCCACCCTCGTACAGCGGCATCTCTTCCAGCAGCGCATGGCCGATACCCATGGCGATACCGCCTTCGAGCTGGCCCTTGACCAGCTCGGGCACCAACACCCGGCCGCACTCGACCCAGCTGTGGTGGTTGAGCACGCTGACCTCGCCGCTGCCCTTGTTCACCTTGACCTCGACGATGGTCGCCACCGGGCTGTAGTAGGTGACCATGGCGTTGTTCAGCTGGGTGGCCGGGTACTCGGCGTTCTGCCGGTCGAGCAGGTGGAAGCCGGCGCTGTTCATCTGCGCCTTCTTCGCGTTCACCGCACCGTCGCCGTACTTCACCGCCAGGGCATCGAGCGGCAGGCGCTCGCGCACGCCGTCGATGACGAAGTCGGCCTCGGCCCAGCTCCAGCGGTTGAAGCCGTGCACACTGACGCCGGTGACCAGGCCCATCTCGTGGGCCTTCTTCGCCAGCGTGGCGAACGGGATCGGCTCCAGGCCGTTGCCAGTCAGCGCACCGTTGACCCACACCGCGTTCTCGCGGCGCACCACCAACGGGTTGGCCTGGCCGCCGAACGGGCCCTGGCTCCACAAGGCCATGGCCGCCGGCCACAGGCCGTGGTTGAAAAGCACCCGGGCCGCCTCGCGGGTGGCGTGGCTGAAGTAGAACGCCGAGTTGGTCGCCGACGACGGCGAGGCCAGCTTGGCGACCCAGCGCGGGTTGCGCAGCGCGGCGTCCTGCTCGGCCTGGCTGATCAGGTAGGGGTTGCCGCTGGTGCTCAGTTGCAGCTCAGGCCATTCGGTCTGGGCGGTCTGCACGTGATCGGCGACGCGGCCGAGGAAGTCGCTGACCACCAGGGCCTGGGAGGTCGACATGCCGGTGCCCAGCTCGGTGCCGATATGACGCAAGGTGATCTGGCCATCGGCAGTGAACTCGACCGCCGCCATCGGCGCTTCGGCGCCGGTGCCGAAGTCCTTCTGGGTGATGGCGAAGCCCACGCCGTACCAGTTGTCGTGGTCCTTGGCGTCTTCGGCCTGCTTGCGCGCGTGGCGGTTCTTCCACCAGTCGTGTTCCGCGGCCTTGTCGAGGATCTCGTGCAGGCGCAGGGCTCCGGCGGGCACCGCGCCCTGGGTGTTCTTCATGCCCGACTTGAGGGCGTTCTTGCGGCGCAGTTCGATGGCATCCACGCCCAGGCGGTCGGCAATCTCGTCGACCATCATCTCGGTGGCGGCCATGCTCTGCAGGGTGCCGTAGCCGCGCATGGAGCCGGCCTCGACGCCGCGCGAGTGGTAGGCGGTGACCGACAGGTCGTTCTGCGGCATGTAGTAGATCGACTGCGCGGCAGTAGCGCCTACTGAAGCCACCGACGGGCTGTAGTTGATGCGCCCGCCGCCGTCGACGGTCATGTCGGCGCGGAAGATCTTGAAGCTCATGTCCTTCTTGTCGACGGCCAGCTGGTAGCGGATGTCGAACGGGTGGCGCTTGATGCCACTCTGGAACTGCTCGTAGCGGTCGTTGGCCAGGCGGATCGGCACGCCCGCGCCGTACAGGGCGGCGACGGCGGCGTAGAACACGAAGATGTTGTTGTCCTTGGAGCCGTAGCCGACGGTGTAGCCCGGGTGCATGTTCAGGTGTTTCAGGCCGAAACGCGACGGCTTGATCATGTGCACGCATTCCTGCGCCACTTCGAACGGGCACTGGGTGGCGACGACAAAATGCAGGGTGCCGGTGGCCGGGTCGAACCAGCCGTTGCCGTTGTCCGGCTCGAGGGCTGCGGGCTCGATCGACGGGGTCTTGTAACGCTCGTCGAACAGCAGCCAGTCTTGCGGCGGCTGCTTGAGCTGCTCGTCGATACGCTGGGCGTAGAACATCCCCTGCTCGGTGAGGGTGCCGTGCTGCTTGGGCTCGGCGGTCCATACCGGCTTGCGCGCCAGGATGGTGGGGAACAGCATGGTGTTCTTCAGGCTCGAGTATTCATCTTCGTCGAACGGCGTCTTGCCGGCCACGCGCACGAAACGGAAGCTGCCGTAGGGGTCGCGCTGGTACAGCGGCGCCTGGGCACCGTAGCGGATCGCCTGGTCGTTGAACTGCAGCTTGAGCTTGGCCTTGCGAAAGCGCTCGAAGTCGTTCCAGATCAGGATCGCCACCGGATGGCCGATGAACATCGGCACCTGGCCGGGCGGCAGCAACGGGTCTGGCGAATGGGCTTCGGGCCAGGCGATGCCGTCCTTTTTCAGGTCATCGGCGCTGACGACGCGGTCCGGCTGCAGCTCGGCGCCCAGCAGTGACAGGTCGTAGCCCGCGTAGATTCGGTCGGCCTTGGTCGCCTTGAGCAGCATGGCGTGGCCTTGCTGCTGTGGCCAGCCAGGCATGTCCTTGGCACGGATGTCGCGGGCGAACACCTTGTTGCCGCAGACCTTGGACAGCGCGTCGTTACGCAAACGCACCTTGCCGTCGTGGTTCATCCACTTCTGCGGCGAGGTGGTGACCTTGCTCTCCATCAGGGCGGCGAACGCCTGGCTGCCGAGCGGCGCCATGGTCACGCCGACACCGGCGATCAGCCCGCCTTGCAGGAACGAACGCCGGGAAATATCACGGTTGGACATGGTTGATCCTCTGGGCAGCTCTTGGGTTGCCCATGCTTTTTCTGGTGCTTGAGAAACTGAAAGGGCGCGCACGATCACAAAAACTGACCACGAAGTCAAGTTAACGATCGTAGGGTGCCCTTGCAAGTCAAGCAGACAACTTGTCGCGGGGCGCCGCGAAGGGTCAATCCGGCAAGCGATAGCGCTCGGCGAAGTACTGGCGGAAGAACTCCACCGCCACCCGCACCTTGGCCGAACCTGCCAACGGCGCGGTATACACCGCCCAGATATCCGCCGCCTGCTGGTACTCGGGCAGCACCTGCACCAGGCGCCCATCGGCGATGCTGTCATGCACGTCCCACCAGGAGCGCAGCAGGATCCCTCGCCCGTCCAGGCACCACTGGTGCGCCACCTCGCCGTGGTTGCTGGAAAGCCCGCCGGTGACGCGCACGCTTTCCTCGCCCTGGGGGCCTTCCAGGTGCCACAGGCCGAACGGGTGGTCGCGCTCCTTGATCACCAGGCAGTCATGGCTGGCCAGGTCGGCCAGCACCCGCGGCGTGCCATGCGCGGCCAGGTAGCCAGGGGCGGCGCACAGCACCCGACGGTTGCGCGCCAGGGGCTTGGCGATCAGGTGCGGGGCGATGACGTTGCCCACGCGGATGTCCAGGTCCACCCCTTCGGCGATCAGGTCCACCAGGCGGTCATGCACATCCAGGCGGATGTCCAGCCCTGGGTAGCGCGCCGCCAGCTCCGACAACGCCGGCGCCACGAAGCGCCGCCCCAGCCCCAGGCTGCTGGCGATGCGCAGTTGCCCCGCCGGCTCGCGCTGGCCGGCGTTGAGGTCGTCGTCCATGCGCCGCAGGGTCTCGAAGATCTGCTGCGCCCACTGGTACACGCGCTCGCCCTCCTCGCTCACCGTCACCCGCCGGGTGGTGCGGTGCAGCAGGCGCACGCCGAGGCTTTCCTCCAGCAGGCGAATTCGCTTGCTGATGAACGCCGCCGACATGCCGCGCTCGTCCGCCACTGCGGCGAAGCTGGCGCGGCGCGCCACCTGCAGGAAGATGTCGAGGTCATCCAGGTTCGGCAGATTATTCACGTTTCGTGCACCAAGAATTGATGGATTGCCGGATTATCTCCGAAGCACAGCCTTATAGCATGGCCTGCATCTTCCCTGGACACGAGATGCGCCCCATGACCAAGACCTTCAAGATCGCCGCCATCCCCGGTGACGGCATCGGCAACGAAGTCCTCCCCGAAGGCCTGCGCGTGGTCGAGGCCGCCGCCCGCAAGCACGGCCTGGACCTGCAGTTCGAGTTCTTCGAATGGGCCAGCTGCGATTACTACCTGGCCCACGGCAAGATGATGCCTGACGACTGGTTCGACCAGCTCAAGGGCTTCGACGCCCTGTACTTCGGTGCAGTCGGCTGGCCCGACAAGGTCCCGGACCACATCTCGCTGTGGGGCTCCCTGCTCAAGTTCCGCCGCGACTTCGACCAGTACGTGAACATCCGCCCGGTGCGCCTGTTCCCCGGCGTGCCCTGCCCGCTGGCGCACAAGCAGCCCGGCGACATCGACTTCGTGGTGATCCGCGAGAACACCGAGGGCGAATACTCCTCTCTGGGCGGGCGCATGTTCGAAGGCACCGACAACGAGTTCGTGCTGCAGGAGTCGGTGTTCACCCGTCGCGGCGTCGACCGCATCCTCAAGTACGCCTTCGACGTGGCGCAGACCCGCGAGCGCAAGCACGTGACCTCGGCGACCAAGTCCAACGGCATGGCCGTGAGCATGCCCTACTGGGACGAGCGCACCGCCGCCATGGCCGCCCACTACCCCGAGATCAGCTGGGACAAGCAGCACATCGACATCCTCTGCGCCCGTTTCGTGCTGCAGCCTGAGCGTTTCGACGTGGTGGTGGCCTCCAACCTGTTCGGCGACATCCTCTCCGACCTCGGCCCGGCGTGCGCCGGCACCATCGGCATCGCGCCGTCGGCCAACCTCAATCCCGAGCGCAAGTTCCCCTCGCTGTTCGAGCCGGTGCATGGCTCGGCGCCGGACATCTACGGCAAGAACATCGCCAACCCGATCGCGATGATCTGGTCCGGCGCGCTGATGCTCGAGTTCCTCGGCCAGGAGAACAACGATGCCCGCTACCAGGCGGCCCACGACGACATCCTCAAGGCCATCGAGACGGTGATCGCCAACGGCGACACCACCCGCGACATGGGCGGTAGCCGTTCGACCCAGGAAGTGGGCAAGGCCATCGCCGAGCTGCTCGGCGCCTGATTTGACGTCAGGTCATCGCGGGGCAAGCCCGCTCCCACAAGTAGAAACACGTCTTTGCGTGGGAGCGGGCTTGCCCCGCGATAGCGACAGCCCACCCAATCATCCGGATTGTCCGACGATCCTATTGCCACCCACTTCGATTCAATGCAGAATCTGTCAACCATAAGATACTTGTTATCTATTAGTTAACAGAAAGGAAACACAGAACCTCGATACGGACTTCCCCAACGCCTGACGCCTACTACAAAAAAAATGCTCCAGGAGACAATTGATGTCCCCCAATAACAAAAAGATCGACGTGTTCCTGATCGCCGTGAGCCTGTTTGCCGTGCTGCTCACCGTGATCGGCCTTGCCGCCTTCCCTGCCCAGGCCGAAAACCTGGCCAACCAGCTGTTCGAAGTGGCCACCCGCACCTTCGGCACCAGCGTCCAGGTACTGGTGTTCGGCAGTTCCCTGGCCGTGCTGTACCTGGCCTTCAGCAAATACGGCAACATCCGCCTGGGTGCCGGCAAGCCCGAGTACTCCACCGCTACCTGGGTGTTCATGTTCATCTGCGCTGGCATGGGTTCCTCGACCCTGTACTGGGGCGTGATGGAATGGGCCTACTACTACCAGACCCCAGGCCTGAACATCGCGCCGATGTCGGCCAAGGCTCTGGAATACAGCGTCAGCTACTCGTTCTTCCACTGGGGCATCAGTGCCTGGTCGATCTACGCCCTGGCCTCGCTGGCCATGGCCTATCACTTCCATGTGCGCAAGAAGAGCGGCCTCAACCTGGCCTCGATCATCGAGGCGGTCACCGGCTTCAAGGCCACCGGCCCGGTCGGCCGCGCCGTCGACCTGATCTTCCTGCTGACCATGATGGGCGCGCTGACCGTGTCGCTGGCGCTAACCGCCTCGACCCTGACCCGCGGCCTTGCCGACCTGGCCGGTACCCCCAACACCTTCACCGTGCAGTTGCTGGTGATCGGCGCGGTGGCGCTGCTGTTCTCGCTGAGCTCGTACATCGGCATCGACGGCGGCCTGCAGCGCCTGTCGAAGATGGTCTGCATCGGCGCCCTGGTATTCGCCGCCATCGTCCTGCTGGTGGGGCCGACCCAGTTCACCCTGAACAACACCGCCAATTCCATCGGCCTGATGCTGCAACATTACGTGCAGATGAGCCTGTTCACCGACCCGGCCGGCGACGGCGCCTTCACCCGCAACTGGACGGTGTTCTACTGGCTGTGGTGGGTGTCCTACGCCCCGGGCGTGGCGATGTTCGTCGCCCGCGTATCCCGTGGCCGACTGATCAAGGAAGTGGTGTTCGCCCTGCTGCTGGGCGGCAGCTTCGGTTGCTGGTTCTTCTTCGGCGCGCTGGAAAGCTACAGCATGCACCAGTTCATCAACGGTCAGATCGACGTACCCAAGCTGCTCGGCACGCTGGGCGGCGAAGCCGCGGTGACCGACCTGTTGCTGGCCCTGCCCTGGGGCACGCTGTTCCTCGCCGCGTACCTGTTCATCATGGCGGTGTTCTGCGCCTCGCACATGGACGCCGCCGCCTACGCCGTGGCCGCCACCAGCACCCGCAACCTGCGCGAAGGTGAAGACCCAAGCCCCACCCTGCGCCTGTTCTGGTGCGTGGTGCTGACCCTGGTGCCACTGGCCATGCTCTTCGCCAAGGCCTCGCTGTCGACCATGAAGACCGCCGTGGTGCTCACCGCGATCCCGTTCATGCTGATCCTGCTGGTGAAGATCTACGGGTTCTTCAAGTGGCTGGTGGCCGATTACGGCCAGGTGCCGGCCTACCGCATCGAGGAAGAGGCCACCCGCCTGGCGGGTGAGGAACCGCAGCCGCAGGCACCGCGTAGCGCTGCCGTGGTGCACTGAAATACAAGGTGGGGGCGGCTTGCCCCCCCATTTGGCAAATTTTTTTTGCCCAGATTGTTAACCAACAGATACGCGTTAACCAATAAGAACCGAGATAGAGCCATGAACGATTTCAAACGCCTGCCCGCCGACTTCTGCGCCAACGCCGAGGAGGCCTTCACCCTCCCGGCCAAGTTCTACACCCAGGCCGCCGTCTTCGAACACGAGAAGGAAGCGATCTTCGCCCGCAGCTGGATCTGCGTCGGCCACCGCAGCGAAGTCGCCGAAAAGAACGCCTACATCACCCGTCAGGTGATCGGCGAGAGCATCATCGTCGTGCGTGGCCGCGACGACGTGCTGCGGGCCTTCTACAACGTCTGCCCGCACCGTGGCCATCAACTGCTCGAAGGCAGCGGCAAGGCCAAGAATGTGATCACCTGCCCGTATCACGCCTGGACCTTCAAGCTCGACGGCGAGCTGGCCCATGCGCGCAACTGCGAGAACGTGGCCAACTTCGACAAAGGCAATTCCACCCTGGTGCAGCTGCGCGTGGAGGAATACGCCGGTTTCATCTTCATCAACATGGACAACGACGCAGGCTCCGTCGAAGACCAGCTGCCGGGCATGCAGAAGCGCATGCGCGAAGCCTGCGCGGTGATCGACGACCTGCACCTGGCCGCACGCTTCGTCAGCGACACTCCGGCCAACTGGAAATCCATCGTCGACAACTACCTGGAGTGCTACCACTGCGCCCCGGCCCACCCTGGCTTCTCCGATTCGGTGGACGTCGGCCAGTACAGCCACAGCCTGCACGGCAACTGGACCCTGCAATATGGCCTGGCCAAACCGTCGGAGCAGTCATTCTCCTTCGACGAGTCGGTGAAAGACCCGTCCTTCGCCGGCTTCTGGGCCTGGCCGTGCACCATGTTCAACGTACCGCCAGGGGCCAACTTCATGACCGTGATCTACGAGTTCCCGGTCGATGCCGAGACCACCCTGCAGCACTACGACATCTACTTCCTCAACAAGGAGCTCAGCGAAGAGCAGCACAAGCTGATCGACTGGTACCGCGAAGTGTTCCGTCCCGAGGACCTGCGCCTGGTCGAGAGCGTGCAGAAAGGCCTGAAGTCCCGCGGCTACCGTGGCCAGGGCCGGATCATGGTCGACGCCCAGCGCAGCGGTGTCAGCGAGCACGGCATCGCCCACTTCCACAACCTGATCGCGGTCGCCCACCTGGACGACTGAACACACGCCAGCTCCCCGCCCCGCGCCAGGGCCTGGCGCGGGGCTTTGTTGTCGAGGTACGCCATGGCCAAGCAATACGAAATGTTCAAGGTGCGCGTGACCGGTGTGGAACAGGCCACGCCGCAGATCAAGCGCTTCACCCTGGCCCGCGCCGACGGCGGCCCCCTGCCCGCCTTCAGCGGCGGCAGCCACGTGATCGTGCAGATGCAGTCGCCCTGCGGCGGCCAGTTCAGCAATGCCTACTCGCTGATGAGCGACCCGCGTCAATTGCACAGCTACCAGATCGGCGTGCGGCTCGAGGAGCAGTCCAAGGGCGGATCGGCGTTCATGCACAACCAGGTAGCGGTGGGCAGCGAGCTGACCATCTCCACCCCCAACAACCTGTTCGCCCTGGACGCCGATGCCGGGCGCCATGTGCTGATCGCCGGCGGCATCGGCATTACCCCGTTCCTGGCGCAGTTGCACGAGCTGGAAGGGGGCGCCACCCCCTACGAGCTGCACTACGCCTTCCGCGCCCCGGAACACGGCGCCTTCCAGGGCGACCTGGAACAAGGCCCGCATGCCGGCAACACGCGGTTCTACATCGACAGCCTGGACCGCAAGCTCGACCTCGCCGCGCTGTGCGCGGGCCTGGCCGATGACGCCCACCTCTATGTGTGCGGGCCCAAGCCGCTGATCGACGCGGTGATCGCCACCGCCGCCGCCGCTGGCATCGCCGAATCGCGGGTGCACTGGGAACAGTTCGCCGCCGCCGCGCCGGCCACAGGTGCGGCCTTCACGGTGGTGCTGGCCCGTTCAGGCACCGAGCTGGCAGTCGAGGCAGGCATGACCATCCTGCAGGCCATCGAGAAGTCCAAGGCCGCGAAGGTCGAGTGCTTGTGCCGCGAAGGCGTGTGTGGCACCTGCGAGACGGCGATCCTCGAAGGCGAGGCCGAGCATTTCGACCAATACCTCAGCGACGAGGAAAAGGCCGCGCAGCAGAGCATGATGCTGTGCGTGTCGCGGGCGCGCTCGGCGCGGTTGGTGCTGGATCTCTGAAGTCAGATCGCGTCCCAACGGGGCGAACGATGCCATCGCGGCGCAGGCCCGCTCCAGGAATAGCGCATGAGCTGGAGCGAGCTTGCCGCGATGACGTCGGGCGCCTCGATGTAAATGCAGGCCAGTGGATTGAAAAATTGTTATGAGATAACATTTTACTTCCACTGTTTGCGACTTTTTTCAATGGCCAGCCCCCAACTCCCCCAACGCCTGCAAAGCATCGACGCCCTGCGTGGCCTGGTGATCCTGTTCATGCTGCTGGATCACGTGCGCGAAACGTTCTTCCTGCACCGCCAGGTCAGCGACCCGATGACCATCGACGCCACCGAACCCAGCCTGTTCGCCAGCCGCACCCTGGCGCACCTCTGCGCGCCGGTGTTCGTGCTGCTTACCGGGCTATCGGCCTGGTTGTATGGCGAGAAGCACCAGGGCCGTGGCGATGTCTCGGTGTTCCTGTTCAAGCGCGGTCTGTTCCTGGTGGTGCTGGAATTCACCCTGGTCAACTTCGCCTGGACCTTCCAGTTGCCACCGAGTGTGATCTACCTGCAGGTGATCTGGGCCATCGGCCTGAGCATACTCGCCCTGTCACTGCTGGTGTGGCTGCCGCGCCCGGCGCTGCTCGCCCTCGGCGCGCTGATCGTCGCCGGTCACAACCTGCTCGATGGCCTGCACTTCGGGCCTGAATCGGCGCTGCATGTGCCATGGGCGATCCTGCATGAGCGCAGTTGGCTGGAGGTAGGCGAACATCTGCGCCTGCGCACGTCCTACCCGCTGTTGCCGTGGATCGGCGTGATCGCCCTGGGTTATGGGCTCGGGCCGTGGTTTGCCCGGGGCAGCGACGCCGGCAAGCGCCAGCAGCGTCTGCTATGGGCCGGCGCGGGCCTGCTGCTTGGGTTCGTCGCGCTGCGCCTGCTCAATGGCTACGGCGAAGCCCCCTGGAGCCTCTACGCCCGCGTCGGGCAGACGCTGATGAGCTTCTTCAATATCACCAAATACCCACCGTCGCTGCTGTTCCTGGCCCTGACCCTTGGCGTCGGCCTGCTCCTGCTGCGCGGCTTCGAGCGTGCCGGCGACGCCCGCTGGATCGGCCCGCTTGCGGTGTTTGGCGCAGCGCCGATGTTCTTCTACCTGCTGCACCTGTATGCGCTCAAGCTGCTGTACGTGGCCTGCGTGGCACTGTTTGGCCTGAACCAGGGCCGCTATTTCGGTTTCGATGGCATCGGGGCGGTATGGCTGACCGCCGTGCTGCTGCCACTTGTCCTGTACCTGCCGGTGCGCTGGTTCGCCCGGCTGAAAGCGCGACGGCGCGATATCGCCTGGCTCAAGTACCTGTAAAAGCGTTTTCACCCGACAGCCCGATGGTCTACCATGCCGCCCGCCGGTTTCCACACGGAATCAAAAGGGAATCCCGGGCTCGCCACTGGCGATCCAAAGGGAACTGCCCCCGCAACTGTAGGTGCCGAGTCTGCGCCATCGATGCCACTGGGTCTGCCGACCCGGGAAGGCTGGCGCCGGCCTGGACGCACCAGTCAGGAGACCTGCCGGCACGCATTCACCAACCGGCGGGGTGTCCGGGATGGTCATCCGCCCTGGCCGCGTGCTTGCGCAGGCTGCCGGGCGATGCCTGTCCGTGGGCCATTCCGTGCACCACCCAGGAGATCGCCCCACCATGCCGCACCGCCTCGCCGCCCTCCTCGCCGGCCTGTCCCTGTCGGGCCTGGCCCACGCCAGCGCCACCCAGTACCCGCTGACCGTCGACAACTGCGGCATGCCGCAGACCTTCACCCAGGCCCCGCAACGGGCGGTGACCGTCGGCCAGGCCGGCACCGAGCTGCTCTATGCCCTGGGCCTCGGTGAGCGGCTGGCGGGCACCTCGCTGTGGTTCAACAACGTGCTGCCGGAATTCAAGACGCAGAACGACAAGGTCCCGCGTCTGGCCGACAACGAACCGAGCTTCGAGGCGGTGGTCGGCAAACGTCCGCAACTGGTGACGGCGCAGTTCGAGTGGATGATCGGCGCCCAGGGCGCGGTCGGCACCCGCGAGCAGTTCCAGGAGCTGGGCATCCCCACCTACCTGCTGCCCTCGGACTGCGAGGGCAAGGACAACCTGGTGGGCGCCGACGGCACCCGCCTGCAGCCGTTCAAGGTGCAGAGCATCTACAAGAGCGTCAGCCAGCTGGCCGAGATCTTCGACGTGCAGGAACGTGGCGCGCGCCTGAATGCCGAGCTCCAGGGCCAGCTGGAACAGGCCAGGCAGCGCCTGGCCGGCCAGGACCTGGCGCACACCAGCGCGCTGTTCTGGTTTTCCAGCGCCGACCTCAAGACCGACCCCTATGTCGCCGGCCGCCAGGGCGTGGCCGACTACATGCTGCAGACCCTTGGCGTGCGCAACGTGGTCGAATCCAGCGAAGAATGGCCTACCGTGGGCTGGGAGACCCTGGCCAGGGCCAACCCCACCTGGCTTATCGTCGCGCGCATGGACCGCCGTCGCTACCCGGCCGACGACTACCAGAAAAAACTCGACTTCCTGCGCAGCGACCCGGTCACGCGCAATATGGACGCGGTCAAGCACGGCCGCATCATCGTCCTCGATGCCGACGCCATGCAGGCCGGCATACGCCTGTTCCGCGGCCTGGACGTGCTGTCCAGCGCCTTCGCCAGCGGTAAAGCACCCCAGCCATGAGCCGCCTGCTGCCTATCAGCCTCTTTGCCTTGCTCGCCCTGTGCCTGGCCATGCTTGCCGGGATTGCCATCGGCGAGACCCGAGTCGGCGCCGAGGCGATCTGGCAGGTGCTGGCCAACCAGCTGTGGCAGGCCGGCCATGCCGTCGACCCGATCGACGCCGGCATCGTCTGGAACTACCGCCTGCCGCGCACCCTGGTCGCCGCCGCTTGTGGCGCGGGGCTGGCGACCTGCGGGGTGATCCTCCAGGCGCTGCTGCGCAACCCGCTGGCCGAACCGTACCTACTGGGCCTGTCGGCCGGTGCCTCGACCGGTGCGGTGGCGGTGGGGTTGTTCGGCCTGGGCGGGGCGGTGCTGTCGCTGTCGGCAGGCGCCTTCATCGGCGCGCTGGCGGCGTTCGCCCTGGTGCTGCTGCTGTCGCGCGCCAGTGGCAGCCGCCATGACAACGCCCAGGTGATCCTCGCCGGCATCGCCGGCTCGCAGCTGTTCAACGCGCTCACCGCCTTTCTCATCACCAAGTCGGCCACCGCCGAGCAGGCCCGCGGCATCCTGTTCTGGCTGTTGGGCAACCTCAGCGGCGTGCGCTGGCCGTCGGTGTGGCTGGCGGTGCCGGTCGCTCTGTTCGGCCTCGCGATATGCCTGTGGCAACGCCGGGCACTGGACGCCTTTACCTTCGGTGCCGACTCGGCGGCCTCGCTGGGCGTACCGGTGCGCCGTACACAGCTGCTGCTGATCAGTTGCGCGGCGCTGGTCACCGCGGTGATGGTGTCCATCGTCGGCGCCATCGGCTTCGTCGGCCTGGTCATCCCCCACGCCTTGCGCCTGCTGCTCGGCCCCGGGCATAGCCGCCTGCTACCGGCCAGCGCCCTGGGCGGTGCGCTGTTCCTGATCATCGCCGACATCCTCTCGCGCACCCTGATCACCGGCCAGGTGATCCCGGTGGGCGTGGTCACGGCCTTGATCGGCGCACCGGTGTTCGCGTTGATCCTGGTCAGCCGCCGGGGGCGCCCATGAGCGTGATGACCACCATCGCCGACGCGCCGCTCACCTGCCAAGGGCTCAGCCTGCGCCTGGGCGGACGCGACGTGCTGCAGGGTGTCGATCTGAGCGTGATGTCCGGCGAAACCCTGGGCGTGGTCGGCCCCAACGGCTCGGGCAAGTCCACCCTGCTCAAGCTGCTCGCCGGCCTGCGCACGCCCAGCAGTGGCAACGTGCGCCTGCTCGGCGAAGCGCTGGAGCGCATGCCACGCCGGCATATCGCCCAGCGCCTGGCCCTGGTCGAGCAACAGGCCGACACCCTGGACGCCATCAGCGTGTACGACGCCGTCGCCCTGGGCCGCACGCCCTGGCTCTCGGCCCTGGCACCGTTCGGCAACGATGACCGCGCCATCGTCGAACAGGCGCTGGCCGACGCCGACGCCAGCCACCTGCGCCGACGGCTATGGGGCGAACTGTCTGGCGGCGAGCGCCAGCGCGTGCATATCGCCCGGGCCCTGGCGCAACGACCGCAGCTGCTGTTGCTGGACGAGCCAACCAACCATCTCGATATCCAGCACCAGCTCGGCTTGCTGCGCCAGGTGCAGGCGCTGCCAGTGACGACGCTGGTGGCGCTGCATGATCTTAACCAGGCACTGACTTGCGATCGGCTGGCCGTGCTCGATCAAGGGCGGTTGGTTGCGCTAGGCAAGCCGGAGGCGGTGTTGACGCCGGAGCGGTTGTTGGGGACGTTTGGGGTGCGGGGGCACTACCTGGTCGATCCGTATGATGGGGCGCGGGTGCTGCGGTTTCGTGCCTGAGTCAGCATGGAAAGCGCCGCTCACGCGGCGCATCGCCGGCAAGCCGGCTCCCACACCGACCGCGCCAGCCTGAGGCCATGCGCCATCCCGTGGGAGTCGACTTGGTGGCGATCAGGCCGACTGGTTTACCTGCGGCAGCTTCCAGGCCTTCATCTCCTGCGGCGTCAGGCTGGCCAGTACCTGCATGAAGGTTTCGGTCAGCTCGCTGCTGACATTGCCGTGAGTCTGGTAGTTGCTCAGCAGATAGCGCTTTACCGTATTCGGCCAATTGTTCGCCAGGTGAGCGGCCTTGATGATTCCCTTGGCGTCCTGATAGTTGGCGGCGGGCTTGACCTGGGTCAGCCGGCGCTCGAAGTGGCCGAAGCTCCAGTCGTCCTCGCGAGCCTCGAATTCGTCCAGCAGTTTCACCTTGTACAACGCAAGCTCGGGCATGCGTGATCTCCTTGTGATGGGGTGGAAGGAGACGGTAGGCGAATACGTCGGGAATGGAAATGAACACGGTGTTGAGCATGGCGGGGTCGGTTGGGATGGCCTGTCAGACGCCGGCTGCAGGGGCCGGTAGCAAGGGCTACCGCGCGGATAACGCAACCGGGCGCTCGCCCAGTTTCTGCGCCAGCCGCAACAGGTAGCCATCCGGGTCCTGGACCAGGAACTGGCGCAACCCCACTTCGACGGCATCTGCGCGATACCAGACCTCCTCGCATGCCCGGAACAACGGCCAGCGTTGGCGCTCCAACCGTTCGAGCAGCGGCGCGACAGCGGCGACATCGATCTGCAGGTTGATTCCCCGCCCGAAGGGCTTTTCCAGCGGCCCGGTGAGCCAGTGATCATCGGCATCGAGCTGCTCGAGCATCACCTGCGCGCCGTGCAGGTCGAGGTAGGCGAAACGCTGCTCCGGGCGTTGATAGGCAATCTCGAAGCCCAGCAACGACACCCAGAAATCCAGGCTGCTGTCGAGGTCGCTGACGATCAGTTCGGGCACCATTGTGTTGCGCTGTAGCATGCGGGTCGTCCTTGAGGGGTATGGGCAAGCGGACGACATGATAACGCTTACCCCAGCTTCCACCAGCGTGGCCGGCAAGCACGAAACGAATGCGATGTGGGCCGCAGGGCCTGGGCGCCCTTGCCATCGAAGCAGCCCAGCAGCAAGGCGACCGTGGGGTGCGCATGGAGCGCCGTAAAAGTGTTACGCCGTATGGCATCCTGGCCTGCGCGCCTGCGCCACTGCTAAAGTGCGCGCCGCGGCCCTCCCGGCCTCAGCAATGATGGAAACCTGCCGATGGAAAGAATGATCCAGTTCGTGGCGGTGGTGGTGGTCTGCACCAGCATCGGCATCGCCTGCGAGCACTTTGAAGTGAATCGCTACCTGAAATGGCTGCTGATGGCCCTGCCGGCGATTGTCTGGGTGCGCCTGCGCAATCCGTTGCAACGCTGAATTTGCGCATGGGTTTGCAGTAAACTCGCAGGCCTTAACGTGCCCAAGGCTGCCCCATGTCCCGCCTGACCCGACTGCTGTTGCCCGTGCTCCTGCTCGGCGCCCTCGCCGCCTGCGACCAGAAGCCCAGCCGCGAGGAACAGATCCTCGCCAACCTGCCCTTGCAGGAAGCCTACGACCACAACATCGAACGCATGGCCGGGCTGCTGGCCATGAACCACGCGCAGGTGCCCCAGGACAAGATCAAGCAGGTGCTGCGCAAGCACCTCACCGTCGAGGATCAGCGCCAGGACCTGTTCAAGTTGTACAGCGAGGAGCACTTCGACGACGCCGAATTCGCCAGCATCGTCCAGGCCACCCGCGACCCGGCCAAAGCCAAGGAACTGGGCCAGAGCGACGAGGGCAAGCGCCTGAGCGAGAAGCTCACCCGGCTGATGCGCGAGAGCGCCAGCGACCCCCAGGTCCAGGCCCTGGCGCAAGCGCGCATGCAGCAGGTCGAGGATGACCTGCGAGCACTGCAACAGGCCGCGCCCTGACCCGATAGGGCACAGGAATCAATCACGGCAAAGTCCGTGATAGCTGTGAGAAGCCGGAGCGCCCTGCGTAATCCAACCCTGCAATTGCCCGCCTGCATGGTTCACCTTGCGCCTAGCGCGTAAGGTGAGGCACCTGCTGCATCCCATGAGGCCAAGGATTGCGATACATGCCCCCCCACGCTCGGCGCCCCGACCTGCGCACTCTCATACTCGCGCTCTGCGCCATCACCGCGCTGGTGATGCTGCTGGCCAGTTACTTCGCCAGCTACCGTGTGCAACGCCAACTGCTGATCGACAGTGCCCTGGAAGCCAACCGGGCCTACGCCGCCAAAGTGGCCGCCGTGACCGAGAACACCCTGGGCAACGCCCTGCAGCAACTGGCCTATAGCGCCAGCCAATGTGCCCGGCACCCCGATGACGTTAACCTGGTACAGGCTGAAATCGACCGCCTGCAACAGCAAAGCAACCTGTTCAACTCAACCTTGCGGGTCAGCGCCCAAGGTGTGGTGCGCACGCTTGCGCCAGCGCCACTGCAACACCTGGCCGGTACCCAGGCCAGCTCGGCCGCGTCCCGGGAAGCCTTGCGCGAGCGCCGTACGCTGGTTTCCACGCCCTTCCTGTCGGCGGCCGGCAACCTGTTGGTGATCATGTCGCAGCCGATCTTCGACGCCGACGGACGCTACCAGGGCTATATCGGCGGCAGCCTGTACCTGCGCGAACGTAACTTGCTCAACAGCCTGCTGGGCACGCACTTCTACCAGAACGGCGCCTACCTCTACGTGATTGATCGCAACCGTCGACTGCTGTTCCACCCCGACAGCCAGCGGGTCGGCACGCTGGTGGGCGACAACTCGCTGGTCGACGAACTCCCCCATCTTGACCACGGCACCCGCCGGCTGGTGAACAGCCAGGGCGTGGAAATGCTCGCCGGTTTCGCCACGGTGCCCAGCACCGGCTGGGCCATCGTTTCCCAGCAACCGCTGCAACAGACCGTGGCACCGCTGCGCCACCTGATCCTCAATGTCATCGCCATTTCCGCGCCGCTGGCCCTGCTCGGCTGCCTGCTGCTGTGTTGGCTGACGCAAGTCATCGCCCACCCGCTCAGGCAACTGGCCACGGTCGCCCGGGGCACGGGCGAGCAGCAGACCACCGAGCGCATCCACCAGGTTCGCGCCTGGTACGCCGAGGCTGCGGAGCTCAAACGCGCCCTGCTGTTCGGCCTGAACCTGTTGCAGGAGCGCATCGGCCGACTCAACCATGACGCCCAGACCGACCCGCTCACCGGACTGCTCAACCGCCGTGGCCTGCAGCAGGCACTGCGTTTGCTGCAGGCCGAGAAACGCGGCTTCGCCGTGGTGGTACTGGACATCGACCATTTCAAGCGGATCAACGACAACCACGGCCATGACATCGGCGACCTGGTCCTGCAGCGGCTGGCAGGCCTGATGCGTGGTACCTGCCGTGAGGGCGACCTGCTGTGCCGCACCGGTGGCGAGGAGTTCCTGATGCTCCTGCCGGGCGCGGGTTTGGAGGTGGCGACCGCCATCGCCGGCCACCTGCGCCTGACCGTGGAGCATACCCCTATCGAACCTATCGGCGGGATTACCCTGTCCCTGGGCGTGGCCAGCTGGCAGCCCCTGACGGGTGACGAGCCTGGCGATACCCTGCGCAAAGCTGACCAGGCGCTGTACCGGGCCAAGCAGAAGGGGCGCAACCGCGTGTGCATCGACAGCCAGGCCTGACACTTCGCCAGCACAGGCCGGAAAAAGGCCGGCCTCCTGCAGACTGCTGTAACATCCCGCGCTTTTGTTCAAGGAAGACGCGCCATGCGCCGTTTGCTGTTCCTGTTGCTGGCCCTGAGCCTGACCTCGTGCGCGCCCCGCCTGCCCTCCCCAACACCTCCCGAGCCTGCCGCCACGCCGCTGACCCTGCTCGACCATGGGCGCTTCCGGCTCTGGTACGACTGCCAGCGCGGCGAGCCGCACCGTTTCAGCTTCACCCTCGACAAGGACCAGGGTCACCTGCCTCGCGTCGATAACTTCCGTATCGATCGCAGCCTGCCCGAGGGTTGCATGGGCCAGTTCTCGGCCAAGGCCTACTCGACACCCAAGGGCTATCACCGCGGCCACCTGGCAGCCAACAATCATTTCGACGACGACCGGGCGGCGATGGACGCCTCCAACCTGATGAGCAATATCGTCCCGCAGTTGGCCTCGCACAACAGCCGCACCTGGTACCAGACCGAGCTGCTGACCGAGTGCTACCGCGACCTGCGCCCGGTGACGGTAATCGGTGGCGTGGTGTTCGGCCATGCCGGCGCGGCCCTGGACAACGATGCCTTCGTCCAGTCCCACGGCATCGCCACGCCCGAGGCGTTCTGGAAGGTGCTGCTGACCGAGGATGAACACGGACAGCCCCAGGTCATCGCCTGGTGGATCCCGCACCAGGCCGGACTCGGTACCGACCTGGACCCATACTTGCGCAGCGTTCGCCAGATCGAGACTGCGCTTGGCCCGGACGAGCCGCCGATCGAGGTGCCCGAGCAGCTGAAAGATCAGCGCCCGCCCCACACCTGGCCACTGCCGGCGCATTGCGACCGAGAGTGAGGGGAAGCCTTCCCCCTGAAGAATGAGGCGCAGTCACGTTAAACTACTGCCCCTTCTCAAACCGGTACACGCAGGTACCGGTGTTTGCCTCCAAGGACGTTGCCGTGTCGAAGATCCAGCGTTTCACCCTCTCCCCCCTGGCAGCGCTTGGCCTGCTCACCCTCGTGGCCTGCAGCGCGAACCCCGAGGCCAGCGCGAAAGTCGACGCCGCCGCCCTGTCCGGTTTCACGGCGGCCATGCAGAGCGCCCTCATCAACCGCATCGATGCCGCCAACCAAGGCACTCTGGTTGGCGTAGTCACGCTCAAGCTCACCCTGGACCGGAACAATCGCCCCATCGCCTGCAAGGCCGTGCGCAGTTCGATTGCCCATGAACGGCTGTTGCCCTTGGGCGTCACGGCATCTTCCTTGAGCCAATTGAAGCAACTGGTCGAGCACGAATGCTGGAGAACCACCTACCCGCCAGTGCCTGAAGGCCTGTTCGAGAACGACCAGGTGGAAGTGATCGCCCCCCTTGTGCTGATCTCTCGCCTGCCGATGCCGCGGCCCTGAGTCCCACATCCGGTGCTAACAGGCATCCGGATGTCGCCCCCGACAAAGCGCCCTCGCCCTACCGCTTGTCTACTGGCCCGAGAACAACGACGGCGCGCCCCGAGCGCGTCGCATCCGTCCAGGCTGCCAAGACCACCGGAGAGCACCCCATGTCCATCGCCCACGAGGTCCCACCCGCCACCTTGCGGCGGGTGATCGCTGCCTCGGCCATTGGCAACTTCGTCGAATGGTTCGACTTCGCCGTCTACGGTTTCCTCGCCACGCTGATCGCCAGCCAGTTCTTCGCCAGCGAGGATGAAAGCGTCGCCCTGCTCAAGACCTTCGCCGTGTTTGCCGTGGCCTTCGCCCTGCGCCCGCTGGGCGGCATCGTGTTCGGCGCGCTGGGCGACCGCCTCGGGCGCAAGCGCATCCTGTCGTTGACCATCCTGCTGATGGCCGGCTCCACCACGCTGATCGGCCTGCTGCCGACCTATGCCAGCATCGGCGTGCTGGCCCCGGCGCTGCTCACCCTTGCCCGTTGCCTGCAGGGGTTTTCCGCAGGGGGTGAATATGCCGGCGCTTGCGCCTACCTGATGGAGCACGCGCCACGGGGCAGACGGGCGTTCTACGGCAGCTTCGTGCCGGTCTCGACCTTCTCCGCCTTCGCCTGCGCGGCGGTCATCGCCTATGGCCTGGAGGCGAGCCTCACTGCCGAGGCGATGAATGCCTGGGGTTGGCGTATTCCGTTCCTCGTCGCCGCGCCCCTGGGCCTAGTCGGCCTGTACCTGCGCTGGCGCATGGAGGAAACCCCGGCGTTTCGCCAGGCAATCGCCGAAGGCAAGGCCCACAACCATTCGCCGTTGGGCGACACCCTGCGCCACCATGGCCGCACCATCCGCAACCTTGGCGCGTTCATATCGCTGACAGCGCTGTCGTTCTACATGTTCACCACCTACTTCGCCACCTACCTGCAGACGGTCGGCCACCTGAGCCGCGCCCAGGCGCTCCTGGTCTCGACCGTGGCGCTGCTGTTCGCCGCCGCCGGTTGCCCGCTGGCGGGCGCCTTTTCCGATCGTGTCGGGCGACGCCGGACCATCGGCTTCACTTGCCTGTGGGTGATGGTCGCGGTATTCCCGGCCTACTGGCTGGCCAGTTCGGGGTCGCTGACCGGGGCATTGCTGGGGGTGATCCTGCTGGCCATCGGCGCGCTGATGAGTGGCGTGGTCACCGCCGCGCTGCTGTCGGAGTGCTTCCCCACCCGCAGCCGCTACACCGCCTCGGCGATCACCTACAACGTTGCCTACACCCTGTTTGGCGGCACCGCGCCGCTGGTGGCGACCTGGTTGATCGAACAAAGCGGCAGCCGCCTGGCGCCGGCGTTCTACCTGGTGGTGATTGCCTTGCTGGCGTTGGTGGGCGGGTTGGCGTTGCCGGAGACATCGCAGGTTTCACTACACCGTGAAAGCGAAGGCGCGCGCCGGCATGCCGATAGCGATAAAGCGATGTCGACGGACTGATTGCACGCGCTGTCGACAGCATCAAGACATGGCGATAGGCCATGCATTAGCATGCGTGGCCTCGGTGGCCTGATGGGGGCCACCTGTCTTGTTCCTGCTCACTGAGCCGTGAGTCGGTCAATGCCATGTAAAGGATGCGCTGATGGCTACAGATGTCTGCACTCTGGCGGGAATCGCTTTCGAATGTTTCCAGCTGGACAAGAATGCGCCCAAGCTCTTTGGTTTCGCCGAACTGCTCAGTGGCCTGGCCCTGACCCTGCTGGTCTGGACCATTGCCGATGTACGCTACAAGTTTCGTATAGAGACCGCCGGGTTCAGGGTACGAGACACCTCGATCGCTATCATCCTGGCGCTGGGTGTAGTGGTACTGATTACTGATCTATGGCGCTACAGCCAATGGTGGATGCCCCTGAAGGGACCGATCACTCCCGAAATCTGGCAATTCATGCTGGGCCTGGTGTTCTTCGCGGTATTCAGCACGTGGTTGATTGTCGCGTTCCTGAGACCTCCAGTCTTCAATCACTGCAATGCCAGACAGTTCGGCAAGAGTGTCGAGTCTCGTCTACAGCGTGGGTCCACGGGCGAATTGACGATTGTCGCAGCAGAACTGATCCGATCATCCAGCAGCATTATCAGCCATGCTGCCGAACGGGCGCCGAAAGGCAATCTCAAGACCACAGCACGCGCCCGTGAGCTACTCAACACCATTGCCAGCCCCAGGTTCTGCAAGGTTTTCGTGGAAAGCGCACCAAAGTTGATCATCAGCTTGTTCAACGAGATCCGCGCACAGGAGGCGTATGGTCCCGAAGCAGAAAACCTGGCACGAAATGTCCTGACCGCCGCCATCAACAATCGTGACTCATTCCTGTTCGTAGAATTGCAACATGAAGAGCTGGGCTTGAAGGACTACCCGGTTATCAGGGCACTGTGGGGCGACCTGAACATGGTCAACGGTATCAGCATGCTGCTCTCTCCCTACACTTCGCGCAGAACCCCATGGGATCTCGAACAATGGCGCGCTTATCTCCACCTGGTCCGGGAAGCGTTCGCTACGTATGTGAAGGGGCCCTGCACGATGAATCCCAATTCGCTGCATTGGGCATATCTAAATATTCGCGGGATGTATGCAGATCTGAATGCGGATCTGTCAGTTCAGGAACTACGGCCCGACGACGATCTTTTCCAGCGCCTCCAGGCCCTTGGAGAATTGATCGAGGACATGGTCGAAATGCTGGACAAGCACAAAGCGCCTGCGCCCCTGCCGCACACAACTATCGCCAAGATCATCCTTGACCTGATCAAAGCAGCCTCTTGCGTACGCAAGCCACGCCCCGTAGTGAGGAAGATCCAGGCCAAACTGGTCTGGGAGGACATCCTCAACTCCTGCGCACTCAGGAGCGATGCAGGTACAGCGATCCAGTCCATCGTACATGAGCAGCTCCTGAACACGATCAAGCGATGCCCGGATCTCGATAGCGTTCGCCTGCTGGGATATAGCCTCAACGTGCTCGGTTTCGTGGTCTCCAAGGAAGACAGTGACTATGGATCGACCTGGAGAACACTTCACATCGAGCTTCTGCAATGGGTCAGGGCGAATCTGGCAGGAATGCTCAGGCAACACCCCCGCATGGCCAGTGAATGCTTCGTCGACGGGATGTCATTCGATGCGGTACACAATCGACTGGTCATACGCTACCCCACCGATTGGGGAGACGTACCGCCTGAATACTTCGAACTGGACCCGACACCCGACGAACCGCAAGCCGCTGCGGGTTGAACGCTATTACCCAAGGGTGAAAAGGGGGGCGCACAGCGCCCCCTGACCTTCGGGAATCACGGCAAATCGAACCTGTCCAGCTCCATCACCTTCACCCACGCCGCGACGAAGTCCTTGACGAACTTCTCCCTGGCATCGCTGCTGCCATACACCTCGCTCACGGCACGCAGCTGCGCATGGGAGCCGAACACCAGGTCGACCCGGCTGGCGGTCCATTTCACCTGGCCGGTCTTGCGGTCACGGCCCTCGAACGCTTCGTTGTCCGCCGAAGTCGGTTTCCACTCCACGCCCATGTCCAGCAGGTTGCGGAAGAAGTCGTTGCTGAGCACGCCGACCCTGTCGGTGAACACACCCTCCTTGCTGCCGCCATGGTTGGCGCCAAGCACCCGCAGGCCGCCGATCAGCACGGTCAGCTCCGGTGCGGTGAGCGTCAGCAACTGGGCCTTGTCCAGCAGCAATTTCTCGGCCTTGACGCTGTAGCGCGCCTTGCTGAAGTTGCGGAAACCGTCGGCCAGAGGCTCAAGCACCGCGAACGACTCGACATCGGTCTGCTCCTGCGAGGCATCCACGCGCCCCGGATGGAACGGCACGCTGATGTTGTGCCCGGCATCCTTGGCGGCTTTTTCCACCGCCGCGCTGCCGGCCAGCACGATCAGATCGGCCAGGGAGATCTTGTTGCCGCCCTCGTTGCGGATCTTCTCCAGCGCCGCCAGCACCTTGTCCAGCCCCTGGTTCGCCGTCCAACCGTTCTGCGGCGCCAGGCGCAGGCGGCCGCCGTTGGCGCCGCCGCGCTTGTCGGAACCGCGGAAGGTCGAGGCCGAGGCCCAGGCGGCGGACACCAGTTCGCCGACACTCAGCCCAGAAGCCAGCACCTTGGCCTTGAGCGCGGCGATATCGGCGTCGCTGGGTTGAGGCCCTGCCTTGGGCAGCGGGTCCTGCCACAGCAGCTCCTCGTTGGGCATTTCCGGCCCGAGGTAGCGTGCCAGCGGGCCCATGTCGCGGTGGATCAGCTTGTACCAGGCACGGGCGAAGGCATCGGCGAGCTGGTCGGGGTTGTCCTTGAAGCGCCGGGCGATGGGCTCATAGATCGGGTCGAAGCGCAGCGCCAGGTCAGAGGTGAGCATCGACGGCGCGTGCTTCTTGCCGGGATCATGGGCATCAGGCACGGTCCCCGCGCCCTTGCCATCCTTCGGCCGCCACTGGTGGGCGCCAGCCGGGCTCTTGGTCAGTTCCCACTCGAAGTTGAACAGGTTGTTCAGGTACTCGTTGCTCCACTGAGTCGGGGTCGAGGTCCAGGTCACTTCCAGGCCGCTGGTGATCGTGTCGCCACCCTTGCCGGTACCGAACTTGTTGCTCCAGCCCAGGCCCTGCAGCTCGAGGCCCGCGGCTTCCGGCTCGGCGCCGACATTGTCGGCGGGGCCGGCGCCGTGGGTCTTGCCGAAGGCATGGCCGCCGGCGATCAGCGCCACCGTCTCTTCATCGTTCATGGCCATGCGGCCAAAGGTCTCACGGATATCCTTGCCGGATTTCACCGGGTCGGGCTCGCCCTCCGGTCCTTCCGGGTTGACGTAGATCAGGCCCATCTGCACGGCGGCCAACGGGTTTTCCAGGTTGCGCTCGGCAGACAGGTCGCGGTTCTGTTCCTCGCCATGCTTGGCGGGCTCGGCCACCAGGTCACCCTGGCCGGGCGGCTGGGCCTTGACCTGTTCCTTGCCGTAACGGGTGTCACCACCCAGCCAGACCTTCTCCGAGCCCCAGTACACGTCCTCGTCGGGCTCCCACACATCGGCGCGGCCACCGGAAAAACCGAAGGTCTTGAAGCCCATGGACTCCAGGGCGACGTTGCCGGTAAGCACGATCAGGTCGGCCCAGGAGATCTTGTTGCCGTACTTCTGCTTGATCGGCCACAACAGGCGCCGGGCCTTGTCCAGGCTGACGTTGTCCGGCCAGCTGTTGAGCGGGGCGAAGCGCTGCTGGCCGGAGCCGGCGCCGCCACGGCCATCGCCGATGCGATAGGTACCGGCGCTGTGCCAGGCCATGCGGATGAACAACGGGCCATAGTGGCCGAAGTCGGCCGGCCACCAGTCCTGGGAGTCGGTCATCAAGGCGCTCAGGTCTTTTTTCAAGGCCTGGAAGTCGAGGCTCTTGAACGCCTTGCCGTAGTCGAAGTCCGGGTCCATGGGGTCGGACTTGCTGGAGTGCTGGTGGAGGATCTTCAGGTTGAGCTGGTCAGGCCACCAGTCACGGTTGCTGGTGCCGCCACCGGCGGTCTGGTGGAACGGGCATTTCGATTCGTTCGCCATCTGCTTCTACCTTTAGGGTCGGTTCAATTCAGATTTCCGGGCGTTCTTGTAATTGCGCTGCCAGGTGTTGGATCAGGCGTTCGCCAAGCGCGCCTGCCCCTCATCGGTTATGGCCGGGCACACCTGTGCACCGGCTTTTCACGGAACCAGCAGAAAGACTAGCCGAGCCTGGGCAGAGGTCTAATAGAGGCGATATTGGGGGGTGATAGCCTGGCTCTGTCAGCCTGTGGCGCCGGCAGATCAGGATCGTCACATTGATCTGTTCAACTGGGCTCGCCCCGATGCAAAAGCACATTCGGCCGTCCTTCGCGATAGCGGCCGACCCCGCGCCAAGGACGGCGCAGTCACGGGCCTGATGGCACTTGCCTGGCCAAGTGCGTGGACAACTCGGACGAAATGCGCCTCACGCCCTTTCGTACCGCGGCAAGTGAAGGCACAATGCGTGTCCTTTTTTTGGCCGGCCTGGCCGGGGGCCTTTAAATGATCAAGACGCCGTACTACCTCATCGACAAAACCAAGCTGCTGAGCAACATGGAGAAGATCGCCTACGTGCGCGAACACTCCGGTGCCAAGGCACTGCTTGCCCTCAAGTGTTTCGCTACCTGGTCGGTATTCGACCTGATGCAGCAGTACATGGACGGCACCACCTCGTCTTCGCTGTTCGAGCTCAAGCTCGGCCGCCAGAAGTTCGCCGGCGAAACCCATGCCTACAGCGTGGCCTGGGCCGACGACGAAGTCGAAGAGATGCTCGAGAACTGCGACAAGATCATCTTCAACTCCATCGGCCAGCTCGAGCGCTTTGCCGAGCAGTCCGAAGGCAAGGTGCGCGGCCTGCGCGTCAACCCGCAGGTGAGCAGCTCCGACTACCTGCTGGCCGACCCGGCGCGCCCGTTCAGCCGCCTCGGCGAGTGGGATCCTGAGAAGATCGAGAAGGTGATCGAGAAGATCTCCGGCTTCATGTTCCACAACAACTGCGAGAACGGCGACTTCAGCCTGTTCGACAAGATGCTTACGCACATCGAGGAACGTTTCGGCCATCTGCTGCACAAGGTCGAGTGGGTCAGCCTCGGCGGCGGCATCCACTTCACCGGCGAGGACTACGCGGTGGACGCCTTCTGCGCGCGCCTGAAGCAGTTCTCGCAAACCTACGGCGTACAGGTGTACCTGGAGCCGGGCGAAGCGGCCATCACCAACAGCGCCTCGCTGGAAGTGACCGTGCTCGACACCCTGTACAACGGCAAGCACCTGGCCGTGGTCGACAGCTCCATCGAAGCGCACCTGCTCGACCTGCTGATCTACCGCCTCAACGCCAAGATGGCCCCCAACGACGGCGCGCACACCTACATGGTCTGTGGCAAGTCGTGCCTGGCCGGCGACATCTTCGGCGAGTACCAATTCGACAAGCCACTGGCCATCGGTGATCGGCTGTCGTTCGTCGACACGGCGGGCTACACCATGGTCAAGAAAAACTGGTTCAACGGTCTGAAAATGCCATCCATCGCGGTCAAGCAACTCGACGGCAGCGTCGAAGTGGTGCGCGAGTTCGGTTTCGAAGACTACGTTTCGAGCCTGTCGTAAGACAGGCTTTCATGAAGGAGAGCAGCTGAATTGAAGAAGAACGTTCTTATCATTGGTGCAGGAGGTGTCGCCAAGGTGGTGGCCCACAAGTGCGCACAGCATAACGACGAACTGGGTCGTATTGCGATTGCGTCACGGAACATCTCCAAATGCCAGGCCATCATCGACAGCGTCAAGGCCAAGGGTAGCCTCAAGGTACCCGCCGACATCCAGGCCTTCTCGCTCAACGCCCTCGATGTCGAGGCGACCAAGGCACTGATCCGCGAGACCGAATCGCAGATCGTGATCAACGTTGGCTCCGCCTTCCTCAACATGTCGGTGCTGCGCGCCTGCATCGATACCGGTGTCGCTTATCTTGACACCGCCATCCACGAAGAGCCGGGCAAAATCTGCGAGACCCCGCCGTGGTACGGCAACTACGAGTGGAAACACCTCGAAGAGTGCCAACAAAAGAACATTACCGCCATTCTCGGCGTCGGCTTCGACCCGGGTGTGGTGAACAGCTACGCGAAACTCGCGCAGCAGCAGTACTTCGACCAGATCGACTCGATCGACATCCTGGACGTGAATGCCGGTTCTCACGGCAAGTACTTCGCCACCAACTTCGACCCGGAAATCAACTTCCGCGAGTTCACCGGGCAAGTCTGGAGCTGGCAGAACAGCCAGTGGACCAGCAACACCATGTTCGAGGTCAAGCGCACCGACGATCTGCCGGTAGTGGGTTCGCAGAATCTGTACCTGACCGGCCACGACGAAGTGCACTCGATCTCGAAGAACCTGAACGTGCCGAACGTGCGTTTCTGGATGAGCTTCGGCGAGCACTACATCAATGTGTTCACCGTGCTGAAGAACCTCGGCCTGCTCAGCGAGCAACCGGTGAAGACCGCCGAAGGCCTGGAAGTGGTGCCGCTGAAAGTGGTCAAGGCCGTGCTGCCGGATCCGGCCTCGCTGGCCCCGGGCTACACCGGCAAGACCTGCATCGGTGACCTGGTCAAGGGCACCAAGGACGGCCAGCCGCGCGAGGTGTTCATCTACAACGTGGCCGACCACGAAGAAGCCTACGCCGAGACCGACAGCCAGGGTATTTCCTACACCGCAGGCGTGCCTCCGGTAGCCGCCGCGCTGCTGGTTGCCCGTGGCCAGTGGGATGCCGGGCGCATGGTCAACGTCGAGGAGCTGCCGGCCGAGCCGTTCCTCAAGGCGCTGGACGTGATGGGCCTGCCGACCCGCGTCAAGGATGAAAAAGGCGATCGTCCATGGGACGCTGAAGCCTAAGCTGCACGATGAAGGGGCGCCAGATGGCGCCCCTTCTGTTTGTGGGATCTAACTGAGGGAGCGGGCTTGCCCCGCGATAGCGCTAGCACCGGCAAATCGCTACTTCCTGGCCTCCAGTATCAAGTTGAACGGCGTCTGCGTCGCCCGCCGGAAGCGCCTGAACCCCGCCTCCTCGAACACCGCCCGCAACCGAGCTTCCCCAGCCTGCGCACCCAGCCCCAGCCCCACTTCCTGCGACAGCGAGTTCGGCGTGCAGATGAACGTCGAAGCCGCGTAGAACAAGCGCCCCACCGGGTTGATATTGGCGTCCAGAGTATCCTCGGCGAATGGCTCCACCAGCATCACCGTGCCATCGTCCTTGAGCGCCTGATAGGCGTGTCGTGCCGCGCCCACCGGGTCACCCATATCGTGTAAACAATCGAAGAAACACACCAGGTCCAGATCGTGGCCGGGATAGTCCTTGGCCGACGCCTGCTGGAAGCCGACCCGCTCGGCCACGCCTGCGTCACGCGCGCGCTCGCTGGCGGTGAGCACCGAAGGCGCATGGTAGTCGTAGCCGATGAAGCGCGAGGCGGGAAACGCCTCGGCCATCACAATGGTCGAGGCACCATGGCCACAGCCGACATCGGCCACCTGGGCGCCGGCCTGCAGCTTTTCCACCACCCCGTCCAGAGCCGGCAGCCAATCAGCCACCAGGAACGTTCGGTAGCCGGGTCGAAAGAAGCGCTCGGTGCCACTGAACATGCATGGATGGTGATCGCCCCAGGCCAGGGCGCCATCGCCGCGCATGGCTGCCACCAGCTTGTCCTTGTCATGGAACAGTGCCGCCAGCACCGAGGCGCCGCCGGCCATGTAGGCCGGCGAATCTTCCAGCGCCAAGGTCATGGCCTGCTCCTCGGGCAGGGTGAACTGTCCATCGTGATGCACCAGGTAACCCGCCGCGGCCTGGCCATTGAGCCACTCGCGTACCAGCCGTGGCTGGCAGCCGGTGCGCGCGGCCAGGGCCTCGGGCGTGACTGGCTGACTGTCGGCCATGGCCCGATACAGCCCCAGCTCATCCCCAAGGATGACATTGGCCAGCGTCGCCGCCGCCCCCATGTCGCCCACCAGCTTGCCCATGAACTCGTGAAGCCTTGCCTCGTCCATGACCTGCCCTCCTCTGCCAGAAGGCCACCGTCGGCGACGTCCGATCCGGTAGGCGGTGGTCGGATGGTTGATCGGGTCGCATCTGCAACCAACCCGGGCTTTAAGTCTAGACCCGCCTGCGCTATCTTCGCCGCGCCGCAGGCTTGCCCGCCAATGGTGGACGACCGCATTCGCGCACTAAAGGAACTGTCAGCATGTTTTCCAGCCGTACCCTCGTCCTCACCCTGGGCGTTGCCTTCATCATTCTCGACCAGTGGGTAAAACTGATCGCCCTGGTCGCCCTGAACAATCACAGCTATGTCTATGGCAACCAGAGCGTCTGGCTGGACCTGGCCCTGAGCCTCAACCCCGGAGCGTTCCTCAGCCTCGGCGCCGGGCTGGCTCCGTGGCTCAAGCAACTGGTGTTCGTGGTCGCCGTCGGCGTGGTGTGCGCCTGGGCCATGGTCTGGGCCTGGCGCCACTGGCAATCGGCACCGGTCAAGGCCAGCGCGGCCTGGTTCATCGCCGTGGGCGGGCTATGCAACTTGATCGACCGGGTGATTCGCGACGGCCACGTGGTCGATTACCTGGTCCTCAACATCGGCACCCTGCACACCGGCGTGTTCAACCTGGCCGACATCGCCATCATGGCCGGTGCCACAGTGCTGGTGGTGGACGGCATTACCCGGCCGAGCAAAGGCTGATCCCGCCTCGCCAATGGGCCGTGCTGCGGGCCGCCCCAAGCGAGGCAAAGCCTGCGCACCTGAATGACCGAGGCCCTGCCAGCATCCGCAAGGCCTCAATCACCTGCACTCGCTCAGTTCTTGCGACTACCGACACTCTCCAACTGCTCAAGCAACGCCTTTGCCAACGCCTTGTCGGAAAACGGATTCTGCCCGGTGATCAACTCGCGATCGACCACTACATGGGGCTGCCAGGCCTGGGCATAACTCATGTCGCCTCCTGCGCCGGCCATGGCCTTGGCGGGATAGAACTGCAGACGCTGCTCCTTGAGTGAGCCCTCGAACACCTGCTCCTCAGGGTCAGAGAAAATGGTCATGCGATAGCCCAGGTACGTCCAGTCGCTGGCCGCCGGGGTTTCGCCACGAGCGAGCGCGGCGCGGTAGGCAACCGGATCCTGCTGCGCAGACAGCAACGTGATCGGGCCGTGGCAAATGGCGGCCGTGGGCTTGCCGGCCTGGTGGAAGTGACGCAACAGGGCACCGACGTCGGGGTTGTTGGCCAGGTCGATCAGCGGCGCATGGCCCCCCGGGATGAAGATCCCGACATAGCGGCCCATATCGCCCGCCAGTACCTCCTTCACCGACAGCGTGTCGTCGATATCCGGCAGGCTGTCGACCACCTGGCGGATACGCTGCATCTCGCGGGCATCGCCGCCGAAGTACATCGGATCGATCGAGCGCTCATCGACACTCGGCGCATTGCCCTTGGGAGTCACCAGCACCAGCTTGTAGCCGGCCTTGAGCAACTGGTCGGCAGGCACGCCGAATTCGTTGAGGTAGTAACCGGTGGGGTACGGTTTACCGTCCTCGAGCTGCAGCTGGTTCTCGCTGGACAACAGCACCAGTACCTCACCCTTCACAGCGGCGGCGGCCTGACCGGCCAGCAAAGTGCCAGCCAGTGCCAGCGCGACGGGAGCAATCATGTTCATGGTGTCTTCCTGATCAGTTGAATGGCGCGATATCCAGCCCGTGGGCAAGCTGCACCTGAGTCGGTGCGGCCAACCAGCCGGCGCTGGCGGCGCGATAGGCCTGGTAATGGGCACTGTTGCGATGGGCCTCGACGGCGGCGGCATCGACATACAACTCGAACAGCTCGAAAGCCAGTACCTCGCCCTCGCGGACGAACAGGTCATAGCGCAGGTTGCCGGGCTCGGCGCGGGTCTGCTCCACCATCAGGCGCAAGGCCTGTTCTGTGACCTCACGGTGTTCAGGATGCGGCTGGATAGTGGCGAAGATGGCAATGGTCACGGGCGTCTCCCTCAACAAGTTGGGCCCATCCTAACCAGCACGTTATGATTCGATAATTCGAAAGCACTTATTCCTGTGATTCATTTTATGAATATCAGCAACAAGGACCTCAACCTGCTGCACCTGTTCCAGGTGCTCTATGAAGAGCGCAATGCCTCCCATGCAGCGCAACGGCTGGCCCTCAGCCAGCCCGCCCTGAGCCACAAGCTCAACAAGCTGCGCCAGCAGTTCGGCGACCCCTTGTTCGTGCGTGCGCCGCGTGGCCTCACGCCAACGCCCAGGGCCCATGAACTGGCGCCCCGGATACAGCAACTGGTTGCACAGCTACAGGACTTCTACAGGGATTGCGACGGCGATGATTTCCTCTCCCGCCCGACCCAGGTGCACCTTTACAGCACTGACTACCTGGAGCAGACCCTGCTGCCCAGGCTGCTGCCGATCCTGCGCACCCAGGCACCGAACCTGACCCTGATCACCCACAACACCCAGGGCAACCTGCCACGCGAGGCGCTGGAAAAAGGCACCTGCGACCTGGCCATCGCCGGTTTCTACAACGGCTTGCCGGACACCTTCCATCAACAGCGCCTGCTCAGTGAGGACTTCGTGGTACTGGCCGCCGCCGACAACCCGCTCCTGACCAAGGGCATGAGCCTGGAGGCGTTCCTGGCCTGCGAGCACCTGCTGACCACACTCACCGGCGACCTCGATGGCCGGGTCGATCACGCCCTGCGGGCTGTTGGTCGGCAACGTCGGGTGGTGGCCGGCCTGTCCAGCTTCATTGCCCCTACGCGCCTGGTGCGCGGCACCGACCTGCTACTCACCTGCCTGCGCTCGCTGGCCATCGAAGCGGTCGAGCGCGACCCCGGCCTGCGCCTGCACACCCTGCCCCTGGCGATGCCTCGGGTGGAAGTGATGCAAATCTGGCACGCGCGTACCCACGTCGACCCCTTGCGTCGCTGGTTCCGGCAACAGGTATGGGAGGTGGCGCAGCAGGTCACTGCACCAGCTGGTTGATATCGATGATCGGCATCAGCACCGCCATGACGATCAGCAGCACCACCGCTCCCATATCGCCCACCAGCTTACCCATGAACTCGTGAAGGCTTGCCTCGTCCATGACCTGCCCTCCTCTGCCAGAAGGCCACCGTCGGCGACGTCCGGTCCGGGAGGCGGTGGTGGGATGGATGATCGGGCCTTGTCTGCAACCGGCCCGAACTTAAGTCTGGACCCGCCGGCACCGCCCCTGCGGCTGCACATGTCCACTGAAACTCTCGGGCGGCCCGACGGGTCACAGCCAGTGCATGCAACAAGGATCACACCTTCAAGGAGACTGGACATGCCCTACCCCATGACATTCACACCCCCCTTCCGCCTGCTGGCCCTGGCCGGTGCCCTGCTGGCCTGCTCCACTTTGGCCAATGCCGACGACGTGCTGCTGGTCGGCAACAAGGCCGACGCCAGCGTGTCAGCCCTGGACACTGGCAGTGGCCAGGAAATGATCCGCCTGCCGGTAGGCACCGGCCCCCACGAGGTGGTGGTCAGTGGCAATGGCCTGCTCGCAGTGGTTGGCAATTACGGCGCGCAAGGCACGGCGAACAATAGCCTGAGCGTGATCGACTGGCCGACCCGGACGGTCGTGCGCACCATCGACCTGGGCGAAGACGCCCGCCCCCATGGCATTCGCTTCCTGCCCGACAGCCAGCGTGTGGTGGTCACCAGCGAAGCCAGCGAACGTCTGCTGGTGGTCGACCTGGCCCAAGGCAAAGTGCTCGACCGGATCGACGTCGGTGGCGGCAAACCGCACATGGTGGCGCTATCACCCGGTGCCGACCGCGCCTACGTCACCCATGTCGAGAGCGGCACGCTGTCGGTGGTCGACCTGCTGCACAAGAAGAAAATCGCCGAGGTCCCCACAGGCGCCGGCAGCGAAGGCGTGGCGGTAACCCCCAGCGGCACCCAGGTATGGGTCAGCAACCGCGACGGCAACGAAGTGGTCATCGTCGATAGCAAGCGCCTGGAAGTCACCGACCGTATCCGCACCGGCCTGTTCCCGATCCGCGTCGCGATGACCCCGGATGGCAAGTATGCACTCGTCACCTGCGCCAAGTCGGCGGAATTGGCGGTGATCGATGTGGTGGCCAAGAAAGAGATCAAGCGCATCGGCCTGGCGCGCGAAGGCGCCGAATACCGCCGTACGATGCTCGGCGAAGAGGCGCTGCCGATTGGCGCGGTGGTCTCGCCGGATGGCAAGCGGGTCTATGTGGCGATCAGCGGCGGCGACGAAGTCGCGGTGATCAGCACCGCCAACTGGACCGAGAAGGCACGCTGGAAAGCCGGCCCCGAGCCGGATGCCCTGGCGATCGTGGTGCAGCCGAAAGAAGAGAGCTGAGCACCGCAAAGGCGCCTCGCGGGAGGCGCCTTTACCGAGCGCTCGGGCCATGGCTCACCCCCTCACTGCACCAGCTGGTTGATCTCGATGATCGGCATCAGCACCGCCATGACAATCAGCAGCACCACCGCGCCCATGATCACGATCATCAGCGGCTCGAGCAGCGCGGTCATGCCCATGGCGCGGCGCTCGATGTCCTTGGCCAGGCTGTCGGCGGCGCGGTCGAGCATCGGCGGCAGGTTGCCGGTCTTCTCGCCGCTGGCGATCAGGTGGATAAGCAGCGGCGGAAAGACCTTTTCCACCGCCAGCGCCGAGGCCAGCCCGGCACCCTCGCGCACCCGCGCGGTGGCCTCGCTGACACACTGGTCGAGGCGATCGTTGCCCAAGGTCTGGCGCGCCGCCTCCAGCGCACGCAGCAGCGGCACCCCGGCGCTGCCGAGGATCGCCAGCGTGGAGGCAAAACGCGCCGTGTTCAGGCCCAGCGCGAAACGGCCGAACAACGGCAGCCGCAGGATCCGGGCGTGCCAGGCCAGGCGCGCCGCCGGGGCGCGCAGGTAGACCCGCCAGGCCCAGAACGCCCCGGCCATCAGGGCGCAGCACAGCGCGCCCCATTCACGCACGAAGTCACTGGCCGCCAGCATCGCCAGGGTCAGCCCGGGCAGGTCCTGGCGTGCCTGGGTGAAGGCGCTGACCACCTGCGGCACCACGTAGCTGAGCAGGAAGATGACGATGCCCACCGACACCAGCCCGACCACGCCGGGGTAGATGAACGCGGTGAGTATCTTGCCGCGCAAGGTGTTGCGCTCCTCGATGTAGTCGGCCAGGCGCTCCATCACCTGGGCCAGGTCGCCGGACTCCTCACCCGCCGCCACCAGTGCCCGGTAGATCTCGGGGAAGTCCCGCGGCCGCTGCGCCAGTGCGTCGGCCAGGCGCATGCCACTGCGCACATCGCCGCGCACCGCCCCCAACAACTGCGCCACATGCTTGCGCTCGGCCTGTTCCAAGGTCGCGCCCAGCGCCGCTTCCAGCGGCAGGCCGGCGGCCAGCAGGCTGGCCAGCTGACGCGTGGCCCAGGCCAGGTCGCCATCGCTCAGCCTGGCGCTGAACAGGCCCGCGCCCTGCCCGACAGCGGCCTGGGCCTCGACCTCCAGCGCGGTCAGCCCCAGGCCGCGCAGCTGCGCCATCGCGGCGCCCGGACTGTCGGCTTCGAGCAGCCCTTTGACGATATGCCCCTGGGCGTCGGCGGCTTCATAGCGATAACGGTTCATCAGGCATCCCGTGTCACGCGCAGGATCTCTTCCAGGCAGGTGCTGCCGCTGTCGACCCAACGCTGGCCGTCTTCACGCATGCTGCGCATGCCGTTGCCCCGGGCGGCGGCGCGCAGGGCCTGTTCATCGGCGCCCTGATGCACCAGGGCGCGTACGGTGTCGTCCACGCAAAACAGCTCGTGGATGCCGGTGCGCCCGCTGTAGCCACAGTGATTGCAATGCGCGCAGCCCACCGCCCGGTACTGCCCGGGCGCGGCTGGGTCGGGCTCGCGGCAGTGCGGGCACAGGCGCCGCACCAGGCGCTGGGCCAGCACGCCGAGCAGCGCCGAGGCCAGCAGGAACGGCTCGACGCCCATGTCGACCAGGCGGTTGACCGCCGACACAGCATCGTTGGTGTGCAGCGTGGCCAGCACCAGATGCCCGGTCAGCGAGGCCTGCACGGCAATCTGCGCGGTCTCCAGGTCGCGGATCTCGCCGATCATGATCACGTCCGGGTCCTGGCGCAGAATGGCGCGCAGGGCCACGGCGAAGCTCATGTCGATGCGCGCGTTGACCTGGATCTGGCTGATCCCCGGCAGGTCGTATTCCACCGGGTCCTCGACGGTGAGGATGTTGCTGACACTGGCATCCAGCCGCGCCAACGCAGCGTACAGGCTGGTGGTCTTGCCCGAGCCGGTGGGGCCGGTGACCAGCACGATGCCATGGGGCTGGCGGATCAACTGGTCCAGCCGCGCCAGCACTGCGGCGTCCATGCCCAACGCCTCCAGGCGCAGGCGCCCGGCCTGTTTGTCCAGCAGGCGCATCACCACGCGCTCGCCATGGCCGGTGGGTACGGTGGACACGCGGATATCGATGGGCCGCCCGGCCACGCGCAGGGCGATGCGGCCGTCCTGGGGCAGGCGCTTCTCGGCAATGTCCAGCTGCGCCATGATCTTGATGCGCGACACCAGCGCGCCGTGCAGCGCCTTGCGCGGCGAGACCACGTCGCGCAGTGTGCCGTCGACCCGGTAGCGCACCAGGCAGTGGCTCTCGAATGGCTCGATATGGATATCGCTGGCCTGGTCGCGGGCCGCCTGGGTGAGCAAGGCGTTGATCATGCGGATCACCGGCGCGTCGTCCTGGGCCTCGAGCAGGTCGGTGACTTCCGGGATGTCCTGCAGCAGGCGGTCGAGGTCCACTTCGTTCTCTGCCGCACCCACCACCGCCGCGGCGCTGCCGGTATCGGCGTAGGCGCTGACCAGCAAGGCGTCCATGTTCGCATCGGTCACCGCTTCGACAGCCACCGGGCCAAAGCGCCGACGCACCTCTGCCAACGCCCAGCCCGGGCTCGAAGGGCAACACGAGAGTACCGCCCTCGCCTCGTCATCGGCCTGCAGCACCACCCGCTGGGCCTTGGCCCAGGCATACGGCAGGCGGCTCAACGGGCCACCTCGTCCACCGGCACGGCACGGATCGAGGCCCGTGGTGCCTGCGATGACACCGGCCGTGCGCGGCCTTGGTCGGGCACGCCCTGCTCCACCGGCGGCAGCAGCGGCATGTCCATGTCCGGCAGCGCCCAGGAGTGCTCGGGCTTGAGGTTGCCCTGGGTACGGCGGATGAAGTCGTAGCGGTTCAGGGTGATGCTGCGCCCGGCCGCGGCATCGCGCACGATGTACGGGCGCAGGAACACCATCAGGTTGGTCTTGGTGCTGGCCCGGCGCTCGCTGCGAAACAACGCGCCGACCCCCGGCAGCCCGGACAGCCACGGGATGCCTTCGTTGCTCTGGGTGTAGCCGTCCTGCAGCAATCCACCCAGGACCATGATCTGGCCATCATCAAGCAGGATGCTGGTGTCGATGGCGCGCTTGTTGGTCACCGTACCGGCGGCGCTGGAGGCGCGCTGGTCGACGCTGCTGACCTCCTGGTAGACGTCGAGCTTGACCGTGCCACCCTCGGAGATCTGTGGCCGCACGTTCAGGCGCAGGCCCACTTCCTCGCGCTGGATGGTCTGGAACGGGTTGTTGCTGTTGCCGCCGCCATCGGTGACGTACTGGCCGCTGACGAAGGGAATGGTCTGGCCGACGAAGATGCTCGCCGCCTCGTTGTCCAGGGTCAGCAGGTTGGGTGTCGACAACACGTTGCTGCCACCCTTGCTGGTCAGCGCACGGGCCAGCACCTTGAGGTCGAGCACCTCGCCGATGCCGGGGATCTTCACCGTGCCATCGACCACGCCCACCGACAGCCCCTTCGGCAGCACGTCGATGCTGCTCGGCCCCTTGACCAGCCCGCTGCCACCGAGATTGGCGCCGCCGAACACGCCATTCTTGCCAAGGTTGCCGGCTTGCCACTGGATGCCGAATTCATTGGCGTCGTCCTCGCCGACCTCGACGATAAGGCTTTCCACAACCACCTGGGCGCGGCGCTGGTCAAGCTGGTCGATGACCTCGCGCAGGCTGCGGTACAGCGGCTCGGGGGCGGATATCAGCAGGGTGTTGGTGGTCTTGTCGGCCTGGATGGTCGCGCCGCCAGCGGAGAACGCGGTGCCTTGGTCATTCTGCTGTGCGCTGGCGCCGTAGCCGTTCGGCGCACTGCCGGCGCCCAGGCCGTTGCCGCGGTTCTGGCTGCCAGTTGTGCTGTTGTTCTGCATGCCGGTGTTGTTGCCGGTGCTGGCGCTATTGCTGTTGCCACTGCCGCCGGTGAGCATGCCGCCACCGCTGAGCAGCGCACGCGTGCCGTCGGCAGTGGCGCTGTCGCTCTCGCCGGTCAGCAGCCCGCGCAGGCTCTGCGCCAGCTTGTCGGCCTGGGCGTTGCGCAGGTACACCACGTGCAGGTTGCCGGCGCTGTTCTGCGCATTGTCGAGTTTGTAGACCAGGTCGCGGGCCAGCTGGGTACGTTCGGGACTGCCGGAACGGATCACCACGCTGTTCGAGCGCGGATCGCCCAGCACGCTGATCTTCTGGGTCGGGTCGCTGCCCTGGCTGTCGAGCAGCTCATTGACCATGCTGGCGATGTCGCTGGCGATACCGTTGTTGATCGCCACCACATCGGTGTCGATGGCGCTGGGGATGTCGACCCGATCGAGGATCTGCGCGACCCGCTCGAGGTTTTCGGCGTAATCGGTGACGATCAGGGTGTTGTTGCCCGGGTAGGCGTTGATCGGGTTGTCCGGCGAGACGATCGGGCGCAGCACCGGGATCAGGTTGACGGCATTTTCATACTGCAGACGGAAGGTCCGGGTGACCATGCCGTTGCCGGCGTCGCGGTCACCGCTCACCAGCGCGCCGCCGAGCAACTTGGCGTCGGCCTGGGGCACCACCTGGGCCACGCCGCCGACATCGACCACGCTGAAGCCCTGCATGCGCAGGGCCGACAGCAGCATGGAATAAGCCTTGGCGGCAGGCACCTCGCCTTCGGAAACCAGGGTCAGCTGGCCCTTGACCCGTGGATCGACCAGGAACTGGCGACCGGTGGCGCGGGACAGGCCGCGCACCACTGCCTGGATATCGGCATCGACGAAGTTCAGCTGTACCGGCTGGTCGCCCAGTGGATTGGCTGGCGCGGGTGCGGCCACGGCGCGGCTGTGGCGCTGGCCGACGCGAGGCGGTGCCTGGCGCTGCAGCGGGCGGCTCTGCGGTTCGCGGTGATCCAGGGTGCCCGCCGTGGCACCGGCTTCGGCCAGCGGGCGGCCCAGCTCGCTGCTGGCCAGGGGGCGTTGCACGCTCGGCGCGCTGGCACAGGCGCTGAGCGCCAGGGCCAGGAGCAAGGGCGCGAACGGCAATCGCGGTGAACGGAGGCACGTCATGAAGGGTCCTTAGCGCCATGCGCCTGAGTCATGCGAAGGGTTCCGGAAAAAGTCACCGGGCTGCCTGGGCCGCTGGTCGGGTCTCGGCGCAGCGCCAGCTGGCCAACACCAAGCCCGAGGCGCGGTGGTACTGCCTGCAGCCAGGCCATGGCCGCTTCCGCGGGGGCCCGCTGCCAGCCCAGGCGCCAGGTATCGCCCTCGCCGTCGAGCTGTGACTGCGCCAGCAGGCCAGCCTGCTCCAGGCTCTGGCGCAAAGCCTGGGCGGTATCCGCAGGCCGTTGTGCCAGGCGCTCGCCGAGCAAGGCATCGAGCGCCTGCGCCTGGCTGCGCAGCTTGGGTGTTTCGGCCTGCCAGTGGTCGATCCGGGCCAGGGCGGGAAGCAGCAGTACCTGCCAGCAGAACAGCGCGCCAAGCAAGCCGCCTGCCAGGGCGACCGCACGACGCTCCCTCGCGGCCAGGGCTTGCCAGCGTTGCCGGCCCTGCCCGCGCAGCAGGCCCAGGCGGGCCTTAATCGACATGGGCCAGCTCCTCACCGGATGGGTTGGCTGCCCTCAGGGTCCAGCCTTGCCCACTGGCCTGGCCCTCGATGCCGCGTGCGGCGAGGTCGGCCTGCCAGGCGCTGTCCGCCGGGGCCTTGCCACCATCGTCCAGGGGCGTGAGACGCAGCACGCCATCCTGATAGTCCAGTGCCTCGACATTACCCGCGAGGAACGGCATGACCTGTCCGGCGCCGTCGAGCAAGGCCGCCAGCCCCGAGCCGGCGCCGCCCTGCCCGCCCTGCAGTTGCTGACGCGCCTGCTGCAACGGGTTGAGAACCACCGGCAACTGCGGGAAGGCCATGCGCACCTGGGCGACCATGTAGGCGCGCAGCCGCTCGCCCTCGTCGGCCAGGTGCGCGGCATAGAGGTTCAAGCCCAGGCACCAGATCACTGCCGCCGCGCCCCAGATCGCCAAGGTGCGTCCCATCGCTGGCGATTTCACCGGCCCGGCAAGCCCGCCGGCCAAATCGACCGACGACGCTGTATCGTCCTGCCGGGCGAACAGCCCGGCCACGCGGATGCCATCGGCCTGCAGCCACGCCTGCAGACGCGCCATCTGCGCAAGGCCCAGCCAGGCCACGGCGACCTGCCCATCAGCCTGGCGCGGCCCGTGCGCCACATGGACCTGCCCGACATCGCCAAGCACCAGCCCCTGGACCGCGCAGCCCACCGCCGCGCTCAACCGCTTGCCCGTCAGCGGTGGCAAGGCCAGGGCCAGGGCCAGGCTGTCGTGCGCATGCAGGTGCAGGCGCCAGGGCGCGCCCTTGGCCTGGCGCTGCAACTGCGCGCGGGTGGCCTGGCCACCACGCTCGGCCTGGCGGTAATCCAGCAGCGAGGCATCCTCCAGCTCCGCCAACGGCGGCAGCTGCACGTCAACCAGCGTACTCATGCGCCCACCCGGCTCCAGATGACATCCGGCAACTGCCCCTCGCGCTGGCGCAGCAGCGCCTGCAGGGGTAGTTCACGGCTGCCCAGGCGCGCCTGGCCGCGCAGGCGGAACCAGTCGCTGTTGATCCCCACCCGCACATTGGCCATGGCCAGCTGCGGCATGCGCAAACGGTTGACGAAATCGCCCCGGTTGATGAACCAGCGCCCACTGTCGCGCTCGGCCACCAGCGCCATGGCCTGCTGCAGCGACAGCCCCGGCACCTGCGCGGCAAGCACTTCGGCGCTGGCGGTGTTGCCATTGATCCAGGTCAGCGCCGGCAGTACCGTGACGAATCGGCGCAGGCGTTGCAGGGCCTGGCCATCCATGCCCTTGAGCCGGGCCAGGGCATCGACGCTGCGCAGCATCGGGCGCCTGGCCGGCAACGGCTCGGCGGCAACGGCCGGCGAGGTCGCACGGCCGCCTTGCAGGCCTTGACCGGCACTGCTGGGGGATACCGGCGGGCGCCGTGGGTAGCTGTCGATCACCTGCCCGGCAATGGCCGTGGCCAGCCGCTCGCCGATGCCGATCAGCGCGCACAGGCGCTGGAAGGCCGCCAGTGCCTCGCTGTCCACCTGGCCATCGACTACCAGGTTGCGCAGGTTGAACTTGCCCTGCTCATCCTCCAGCTGCCCGTCGAAGCGCACGCTACCGGACGGCACATCGCGCATCGGTCGCGCCCAGGGCTGGCCACCACGTACCAGCGGATCGCGCAGGCGTTGTTCGAACAACACCCGACGGCTCAACTGCAGGCCGCCTTCCAGAGCCCATTGTCCCTGCAGCGCCATCTGGCGGTTCTCTATCTGCCGGGTCTGCAGCCCCTGGCGTTCGATCATGCCTGCGGCGATCACCGCCACCACCGCGGCAATCAACAGCGCACTGATCACGGCCATGCCTTCCTGGCGCGCCATGGCCGGTCACAACTGCCAGGAGCCGAGGTCGGCGTTCACCCCGTCGCCCCCGGCCTGGCCGTCGGCGCCCAGGGAAAACACATCGATCTCGCCGTTGGCGCCCGGATTCAGGTACTGGTAAGGGCGGCCCCAGGGGTCGTTGGGCAGGCGGTCGAGGTAGGCACGCCATTGGCCATCCTTGGCCTGTGCCGGCTTCTCCACCAACACCTTCAGGCCCTGGTTCTGGTTCGGGTAGGCGCCGTTGTCCAGGCGGTACAGCTTCAGTGCCTGCATCAACCCGCCGATGTCCTGGCGGGCCGCCGTGGCGCGCGCCTGGTCGGGGCGGTCGAGCACCTTGGGCACCACCATCGCCGCGAGAATCCCGAGGATCACCACCACCACCATGATCTCGATCAGGGTGAAGCCCTGCTGGCGCAAGCGGCGGGCGGGAAGGTTGCGGCGGGCGATCTGCATCTCGGCATTCCTTGCGTGAGTTCGAATCGGGGGCCGATTGTGGCAAGACGGTATGTCACGGATATTGAAAAAGCTCGGGAGTCGGCGTCGTCAAAGCGTCATCGGGCCGCTCTACAATGCTGCTTTGCCTTGCGCGAAAGGTGCCCTGTGCGTGCCACCGAGGATGGTTTCACCCTGATCGAAGTGCTGGTGGCGTTGACCATTGTGGCGGTGGCCATGGCCGCCGCCGTGCGCGCCAGCGGCTTGATGACCCAGGGGAACGGGCTGTTGCGCGACAAGGCGCTGGCCTTGCTCGCCGCCCAGGGACGCCTGGCCGAACTGCGCCTGGAAGGCAGCGCCAGGCCAGGCATCAGGCAGTTCGAATGCGACCAGGGCCGCCTGCGCTTGCGCTGCGAGCAGCGCGTGTCGCGCTCGCGGCAAGGGCTGCTGGAGGTGTCGCTGCAGGTGTTCGACCGCCAGCATGAAGGGCCGGCGCTGGCGCGGTTGCAGACGTTGCTCGGGGGCGCCGAGGCTGCGCCCTCCACGTAAGAAGCGGGCGTGCCCGCTCCCCCGTGGCGGGTACCAGCCCCTCAGAACGCGTAGCGGGTGGTCAGCATGAAGTTGCGTGGGTCACCGTAGTAACCGCCGTTGTAGAAGCCCAGGTTGTTAAAGTACTTCTTGTCGGTGAGGTTGTTGCCGTTGAGGGTCACCGACAACTGCTCGGTCACCTGGTACCGCGCCAGCGCATCCAGGGTCAGGTAGTTCGACTGGGTGTAGCGGATGGTCTCGCCCGCCGCCACCGGGCTGTCCAGGTCCTTCCAGATCTTGCTCTGCCAGTTGGCCGAGCCGCCCACGGTAAGCTTGTTCCACACCCCCGGCAGGCGGTAGGTGGTGGACAGGCGCAGCAGGTTCTCCGGCTCGATGGTGGAGATCTTGTCGCCCTCGCCATCGCGGGTGATACGGTGGGTGAAGCCACCCTGCACATGCCAGTCCGGGGTCAGCTCGCCCGCCACTTCCAGCTCGAAGCCACGGGTCTTGGCGCCCTGGATCGCCCGGTAGATGCCACGGTTGGTGGACGGGTCGGTGCGGTCGAGTTCAGCGAGGTTGTCCTGGCGTACCTCGAACAGCGCCAGGCTGGCGTTGAGACGCCCGTCGTAGAACTCGCCCTTCAGGCCCAGCTCATAGGCGTCGCCCTCCTCCGGCTCGATCATCTTGCCGTTGGCGTCCTGCTCGGTCTCGTGCGGCTTGAAGATGCTGGTGTAGCTGCCATACACCGACCAGCTGTCGTCCAGGTCATAGACCACGCCGGCATAGGGTACGACCACGCCGTTCTCTTCCAGGTCCTGGGTCTTGCTGCGCTGGCCGCTGGTGGTGTCCAGGCGGGTGCTGTCGAGCTGCCAGTTGGACAGGCGACCACCGAGGATCACCGACAGTTTGTCGGTGGGCTTGAAGCGGCCGGTCAGGTAGGCCGCGTCTTCCTGCACACGGGTATCGACCTTCGACAGCGGACGCCCCCAGTCGGGTTCGCTGAACTCGCCGCGCCACTGGTAGATGTTGGCGCCACCGAAAAGGAACGGCCAGTTGCTTTCATGGGCGCGCACGTCGCGGTGGGAAATACCCGCTACCAATTCGTGCTCACGCCCCAGCAACTGGAACGGGCCACTGGCGTACAGGTCGTAGGCGTTCTGGTCGGTCTGGTAGCGGTAGCGGCCCAGCCACACGCCCATGCCGGCTCCCGTGGCGGCATCGGGGTAGCCACTGGCAGCCGAACCCAGGCGCATCGGCGCATCGGTCTCGCTGCGAGTGGCCGAGGCCTTGAGCGTCCAGTCGTTGGCCAGGCGCTGCTCGAGGGTGACGAACAGGTTGTCGGCGGTGTTGTCCCAGGCACTCCACTTGGCCCCGGGGTTGAACGAGCGCGACATGCCAAAGCGGTTGCCCTGGCTGTCCAGCAAAGGTGTCGACGGCCCCCAGGACGAACCTTCCGGGCGGTTGCTCTGGCGGCTCAGGCCGACGCTGAGCAAGGTGTCATCGCTGAGGTCGGCCTCGACGATGCCGTACATCACCTGTTTCTTCTCGGACAGGTTGTCCATGAACGACTGGCCGTCCTCGTAGGCCGTGACCAGGCGCCCGCGCACATTGCCGTCCGGTGTCAGCGCGCCGCCGATGTCGAACTCGCCACGGTAGGTGTCCCAACTGCCGGCGCCGAGCGATACATAGCCGGACAACTCGCGGGTCGGCCGCTTGCGCACCAGATTGACGGTCGCCGACGGGCTGCCGAAGCCACTGAGCAGGCCCGTGGCGCCACGCAGCACCTCGACCCGGTCGTAGATCACCAGGTCGGTCTGGTCGATGCCATTGCCGAAGCGGAAGGCCGCCGGGATGCCATCGACCTGGAAGTTGTCGATGTCGAAGCCACGGGCCTTGAAACTGGCGCGGTTGCTGTCGAGCTTGGTGACGGTGACGCCAGGCGTCTTGCCCAGCACATCGCTGATGCTGGTGAGGTTCTGGTCATCCATCTGCTGGCGGGTGATGACCGTGACCGACTGCGGCGTTTGCCGTTGCGACAAGGCCATGCGCGTGGCGGTGCGGCTGGCGCCGGTGGTGTAGGACCCGCTGCCTTCGGTGGTCTCGCCCAGCGCGGTATCGGTGATGGCGGTGGCGCCCAGCTCCAGGGTGCCCTTGCCGCTGGCGGTTTCGGCCCAGGCCGGGCCGGCCGGCGCGGCGAGGCTTGCCGCGAGGATGGCCAGTGCCAGCGGATGGCGCTGGCGGACGGTGGTGGCGTTCCCTGCCCTTTGAACCGTGTTCAGAGAGTGCTGTCGTTGCACGCTTGTCGACCCCTAGTTGTTGTGTCTGCTTGATGCAGGTGGGGCTAATCACTGGCGATTGTTGTGGTTGTGCGCCCGTTCTGCGACGGCTGCGGCGCATCCTAGGGTTTTTACGAATTTTTTACAATTGCGAATATTTCGCATTGATTGGATCCAGGCAAAGAAATGTAACAGCCTGCCATTCGGCAACCCCGGCGAACGCGACTAGGCTCAATGGCATGTGATGCCGGGCCCCTCTGACGGTTTGCGCCGCCATGTCGGAATCACTGTTGCCATGCAACGTCGACAATCAAGGAGGGGCTCATGACAGCTCTGCACACTTTTCTTTTCACGCCTTTTCTCGGTACCAGCGCCTGGTTGTGGCTGGTCTTCATCACCATCGTCATCGCCTTGCTGGTCCTCGACCTCGGTGTGCTGCACCGCCAGGACCGCGAGATCGAGATGCGCGAAAGCCTGCTGCTGTATTCGGGCTACTTCAGCGTCGGCGTGCTGTTCGGCGTATGGGTCTGGTATGAACTCGGGGCGCAGCCGGCGCTGGAGTTCTACACCGGTTTCCTGGTCGAGCAATCGTTGTCGATGGACAACGTGTTCGTCATGGCGATGATCTTCAGCTTCTTCGCCATCCCCCGCCGCTATCAGCACCGCGTGCTGTTCTGGGGCATCCTCGGGGTGGTGGTGCTCCGGGCGATCATGATCGGCGTGGGCGCCGCGCTGGTACAGCACTTCGCCTGGGTCCTGTATATCTTCGGCGCCTTCCTGCTGTTCACCGGAGTGAAGATGGCGCTGTCCAAGGATGATGCCCACCCGGACCTGGCCAACAACCCGGTGCTGCGCTTCGTGCGCCGGCACATGCGGGTGACCGACCAGCTGCATGGCCGGCACTTCTTCGTCCATCTCACGCCGCCGGGAACGGACCGCGCCATCCGCTATGCCACACCGCTGTTCCTGGCCCTGGTGCTGATCGAGCTGGCCGACCTGGTGTTCGCCGTCGACAGCGTGCCGGCGATCTTCGCCATCACCCAGGACCCGTTCATCGTCTACACCTCGAACATCTTCGCCATCCTCGGCTTGCGCTCGCTGTACTTCGCCCTGGCGGCACTGATGCACCGCTTCGTCTACCTCAAGTACGCCCTGGCGTTGGTGCTGATCTTCATCGGCTGCAAGATCTTCTGGCACGGGCTGGTGGGCAAGGTGCCGGCCGGCATTTCGCTGGGGGTCACGTTCGGGCTGTTGCTCGGCGGCGTGCTGCTGTCGTTGCTGCGCACACGCAATCAGCAGCAACCGGCCGAACAACAACCAGCACAGGACGAACCACTGCCCACAGAAAACAAGCCGACCGCCATTGCCGCCGACAACATTGCCGAGAAGAAAGGCCCGCACCTGCGGGTCTGATCAGGGCACGAGCCCCTCGACGATGATCACCTGCGCCATCGCCGCCCCCTGGCGATGGCGGCAGGCCTCCTGGTACAGGTCCGAGCGATAGCAGGCCACGGCCTGCTCATAGGAATCGAACTCGATCACCACGCTGCGCTGCGGCGTCGCCCGCCCCTCCAGCGCTTCGCTGCGCCCGCCCCGGGCCAGGAAGCGCCCGCCAAAGGCGACGAACGCCGCCGGGGCGCGCTGGGTGTATTGCAGGTATTGCTCGGGGTCGGTGACGTCCACATGGGCGATCCAGTAGGCCTTCATTCGTCGCGCTCCGGTTGCATGGTCATTATCGTATTATGGTATACCATAAAACTTTCCTGACCAGTATGAGCGTGCAACATGGCCTTCAACAACATCGAAGAACTCCTCGACGACTACCGCCAGGGCCGGATGGTCCTGCTGGTGGACGACGAGGACCGGGAAAACGAAGGTGACCTGCTGATCGCCGCCGAGCGCTGCGACGCCCAGGCCATCAACTTCATGGCCCGCGAGGCGCGTGGCCTGATCTGCCTGACCCTCACCGACGAGCACTGCCAGCGCCTGGGCCTGGAGCAGATGGTGCCAAGCAACGCCAGCGTGTTCGGTACCGCTTTCACCGTCTCGATCGAAGCCGCCAGCGGTGTGACCACCGGCATTTCCGCCGCCGACCGGGCACGCACGGTGGCCGCGGCCATGGCCGCCGACGCCCGCCCCGAAGACCTGGTACAGCCCGGCCACATATTCCCCTTGCGTGCCCGCGAAGGCGGCGTGCTGACCCGCGCCGGGCACACCGAGGCCGGTTGCGACCTGGCCCGCCTGGCAGGCTTCAGCCCGGCATCGGTGATCGTCGAGGTGCTCAATGACGACGGAAGCATGGCCCGCCGGCCCGACCTGGAAGTGTTCGCCGCCCGGCATGGCATCAAGATCGGCACCATCGCCGACCTGATCCACTACCGGCTGAGCACCGAGCAGACCATCAAGCGCATCGGTGAACGCGCATTGCCCACGGTGCACGGCAACTTCCGCCTGGTGACCTACGAAGACCGCATCGAAGGCGGCGTGCACATGGCCATGGTCATGGGCGAGATCCGCCGCGAGCAGCCCACCCTGGTGCGCGTGCATGTGATCGACCCGCTGCGCGACCTGGTTGGCGCCGAGTACGCAGGCCCGGCCAACTGGACGCTGTGGGCGGCGCTGCAGAAGGTCGCCGAGGAAGGTGCCGGGGTGGTGGTGATCCTGGCCAACCATGAATCCTCCCAGGCCCTGCTCGAACGCGTGCCGCAACTGACTCAGCCGGCCCGGCCCTACCAGCGTGGCCAGTCGAAGGTCTACTCGGAGGTCGGCACCGGCGCGCAGATTCTCCAGGACCTGGGCGTGGGCAAGCTGCGCCACCTGGGGCCGCCACTCAAGTACGCCGGGCTGGCCGGGTACGAGCTGGAGGTGGTGCAGAGCATTCCGTTCGAGGGCAATTGATTTCACGGGGCTGCAAGCACTGCCTGTCAGCGGGCTCCCACAGGGACCTCGCAATTCCTGAGACCCGCGCCGTATCTGTGGGAGCCGGCTTGCCGGCGATGGGCCGCAAAGCGGCCCTGTCTCCACGCGGAGTGATGGCCGGTCAGCGCCGACCTCTTGCGAAAAGTTTGGAATACCATAATATGACATTCCGTAGACCTTGATTCTGCCGGCCGCACCTACACTGACATGACGGCCACGCTCCACCCGTTTGACGCTGCTCCCCGAACATGATTGGCGGGCGACAGAAGCCCGCCTCGAATAACAAAAGCAACGAGGGCGTAACCATGCTGTTGAGCAAACGAGTAACCGCAGTGCTGTCCGCCAGCCTGCTGACCCTGGCTTGCCAGGCCACCCAGGCGGCCGACAGCCTGAACTTCGTCAGCTGGGGCGGGACCACCCAGGATGCGCAGAAGGCCGCATGGGCCGAACCCTTCAGCAAGGCATCCGGCATCAAGGTGGTGCAGGACGGCCCCACCGACTACGGCAAGCTCAAGGCCATGGTCGAAAGCGGCAACGTGCAGTGGGACGTGGTCGATGTCGAAGCCGACTTCGCCCTGCGCGCCGCCAGCGAAGGCCTGCTCGAACCCCTCGATTTCAAGCAGATCCAGCGCGACAAGATCGACCCCCGCTTCGTCTCCGACCATGGCGTCGGCTCGTTCTTCTTCTCCTTCGTGCTCGGCTACAACGAGGGCAAGCTCGGCGCCAACAAACCGGTGGATTGGTCCGCCCTGTTCGACACCAAGACCTACCCCGGCAAGCGCGCCCTGTACAAGTGGCCCAGCCCCGGCGTGCTCGAACTGGCCCTGCTGGCCGACGGTGTGGCGCCAGACAAGCTCTACCCGCTGGACCTGGACCGCGCCTTCAAGAAGCTCGACACCATCAAGAAAGACATCGTCTGGTGGGGCGGCGGCGCCCAGTCGCAGCAACTGCTGGCCTCGGGTGAAGCCTCGCTCGGACAGTTCTGGAACGGCCGCGTGTATGCCTTGCAGCAGGACGGCGCGCCGGTCGGCGTGAGCTGGAAGCAGAACCTGGTCATGGCCGATTTCCTGGTCATCCCCAAAGGCGCGAAGAACAAGGACGCAGCCATGAAGTTCCTGGCCAACGCCAGCAGCGCCGAAGGCCAGGCCGAGTTCGCCAACAAGACCGCCTACGCCCCGGTCAACGTCGACAGCGTGGCCAAGCTCGACAAAGACCTGGCGCCGAACCTGCCGACTGCCTACGCCCAGGACCAGGTGACCCTGGACTTCGCCTACTGGGCGAAGAACGGCCAGGCCATCGCCGCCCGCTGGAATGAGTGGCTGGTCAAATGAAAGTCGCCATCAATGCCCTGCACAACGCGCAAGGTGCCCCCAGCGGCACCGGCGCGCCCGGGGCGGCCGAGCGTCGCCCGCCCATCAGCCAACGTTGGCGCGGCAGCCGCAACCTGCTGCCGGCGCTGCTGTTCCTTGGCCTGTTCTTCTTCGCCCCGCTGGTCGGCCTGCTGCTGCGTGGGGTGCTGGAGCCCGAGCCGGGCCTTGGCAACTATGCGCAGCTGTTCGCCAACTCGGCCTATGCCCGGGTGCTGTTCAACACCTTCTCGGTGGCCGGCCTGGTCACCCTGATCAGCGTGCTGCTGGGCTTCCCGCTGGCCTGGGCGATCACCCTGGTGCCCAAGGGCTGGGGCCGCTGGCTGCTGAACATCGTGCTGCTGTCGATGTGGACCAGCCTGCTGGCGCGCACCTACTCGTGGCTGGTGCTGCTGCAGAGCTCGGGGGTGATCAACAAGGTGTTGATGGCGCTGGGTATCATCGATGCGCCGCTGGAGATGGTGCACAACCTCACTGGCGTGGTGATCGGCATGAGCTACATCATGATCCCGTTCATCGTCCTGCCGTTGCAGGCGACCATGCACGCCATCGACCCGATGGTGCTGCAGGCAGGCTCGATCTGCGGCGCCAGCCCCTGGACCAACTTCTGGAAGGTGTTCCTGCCGCTTTGCCGCTCGGGGCTGTTCTCCGGCGCGCTGATGGTGTTCGTGATGTCGCTCGGTTACTACGTCACCCCGGCCCTGCTCGGCGGCGCGCAGAACATGATGCTGCCCGAGTTCATCATCCAGCAGGTGCAGTCGTTCCTCAACTGGGGCCTGGCCAGCGCCGCCGCCGCGCTGCTGGTGGTGATCACCCTGGTGCTCTTCTACCTGTACCTGAAGCTGCAGCCGGAGTCCCCGGTCGGCAACGCGAGGTAAACCGCCATGCTGCTTTCCCCCAATGCCATGGGTCGCCCACTGCGCACCGGGCTTTACCTGACCACCGGGCTGATCGCCGCCTTCCTGCTGCTGCCGGTGGTGTTCATCATCCTGCTGTCGTTCGGCTCGTCACAGTGGCTGGTGTTCCCGCCACCAGGCTGGACCTTGAAGTGGTACGCGCAGTTCTTCGCCAACCCCGAGTGGATGGATGCGGCGCTGGCCAGCCTCAAGGTGGCGCTGCTCACCACCTTCGCCGCCGTGGCGCTCGGCCTGCCCACTGCCTTTGCCCTGGTGCGCGGTCGCTTCCCGGGCCGCGAGCTGCTGTACGGGCTGTTCACCATGCCGATGATCGTGCCCCTGGTGATCATCGCCGTGGCGGTGTACGCGCTGTTCCTCAAGCTGGGCTACACCGGCACCTTGTTCGCCTTCGTGGTCAGCCACGTGATCGTCGCCCTGCCCTTCACCATCATCTCGATCATCAACTCGCTCAAGCTGTTCGACCAGTCCATCGAGGACGCCGCGGTGATCTGCGGCGCCTCGCGCCTGCAGGCGATCGTCAAGGTGACCTTCCCGGCGATCCGCCCGGGCATGATCGCCGGCGGCCTGTTCGCCTTCCTGGTGTCCTGGGACGAAGTGGTGCTGAGCGTGATGATGGCCAGCCCCGACCTGCAGACCCTGCCGGTGAAGATGTGGACCACCCTGCGCCAGGACCTGAGCCCGGTAATCGCGGTGGCCTCGACGCTGCTGATCGGCCTGTCCCTGCTTGTGATGTTCATTGCCGCCGCCCTGCGCCGGCGCGCCGAAAACGCCTGACTGCCTGGAGACAATGACAATGAGTGCAGTGATTAAAGACGATACCCGCAACCAGACCCTGGTCAGCCTGCGCGGCCTGAACAAGCACTACGGCGACTTCACTGCCGTGGACAACCTGGACCTTGAGATCCAGGACGGCGAGTTCCTCACCTTCCTCGGCTCCAGCGGCTCGGGCAAGTCCACCACCCTGTCGATGCTGGCCGGCTTCGAGACGCCCAGCAGCGGCGAGATCCTGGTCGACGGCCAGTCGCTGGTCAACGTGCCGCCGCACAAGCGCGACATCGGCATGGTGTTCCAGCGCTACTCGCTGTTCCCGCACCTGAACGTGCGCGACAACATCGGCTTCCCCCTGGCCATCCGCAAACTCGGCGCCGACGAGACCCGCAAGCGCGTGGAGGCCATGCTCAAGCTGGTACGCCTGGAACCCTTCGCCCACCGCAAGCCCTCGCAGATGTCCGGCGGCCAGCAGCAGCGCGTGGCGATCGCCCGGGCGCTGGTGTACGAGCCGCGCATCCTGCTGATGGACGAGCCACTCGGCGCGCTGGACAAGAAGCTGCGCGAAGACCTGCAGGACGAACTGCGCCAGCTGCACCGGCGCCTGGGCATCACCATCGTCTACGTGACCCACGACCAGGAGGAGGCAATGCGCCTGTCCCAGCGCATCGCCATCTTCAGCCATGGCCGCATCGTCGGCCTGGGCACCGGCTACGACCTCTACCAGAACCCGCCGAATGCCTTCGTCGCCTCGTTCCTGGGCAACTCCAACTTCCTGCGCTTCACTGCCAGCGGCAACGGCGGCGGACACTTCGAGGGCCAGCCGGTGGCGGTGCGCCTGACCCCGGGCCTGGCCAACGCCCAGGAAGCGTTGATCATGGTGCGCCCGGAGAAGGCCCAGGCGCTGACCGTCGAGCAGGCCGCGCGCGAACCCTTGCCGGCAGGCTGGAACGAAGTCAGCGCCACGGTCGCCGAGCTGCTGTTCCTCGGCGAAAGCCAGACCTGCCACGTGGTCACCCAGGGCGGCACGGAGCTGACGGTCAAGGCGCTGTCCGCCGCGGGCATGCCCATGCAGCCGGGCGACCAGGTCAGGGTGCGCTGGGCCGTGGCGGATGCGTGCGTCTACACCGACTGGGCCGAGAGCGACCTGAGCAAGGGCGCCGGGGCGCATTGAGCCAACCAGGGGCCGTAGCGCGGCCCCTCACAGCAACAGGTTGCCCCGCTCCTCCTCGGTCAATTGCGCCTTGGCCCGCTCATCCAGCGCCCCCGCGCCCAGTACCTGCACTGGGCTCTGGCGGTTGTACTGCGGATTAAGGCTCGCCCCGTCCTGCCCCGGCACCAGCCGCTCGCCACCGAAGCCCAGCACCTGCACGGTGATCACCGATGGCTGGCGCTGACGCGACGCGGCCTGTTGCTGGCGGCCCGCCTCCTCGGCCGCCTGGCTCGCCGACGACGCCGCGGCGCTGGCCGAAGCGATCGCCCCGGTGTTCACCGCGGCCACCACCGGCATGCCCTTGGCATCGCCCTGCACCTGGATGTTGGCAGCGTTGACCACCTGCAGCGCGGCGATGTTGACGTTGCCCGACACGCGGATCCCCGCCTCGCCGGCATCGATGGTGCCCAACGGTGCGATCAGGTCGATATCCCCCGGCGCCACCTCGGCAATCGGGTTGAGCGTGGCAATGCCAGCACCGGTGCTCGGCACGCTCGGCGCCAGGCCGACGTTACCCCACAGGTCGTAGGTGCGCTTGGGCGGCGTGTACACCACGGTGGTCTTCGAGCCGCGGCCGGCGTTGATGTCGCCCTGGGCCGACCAGCCGAGGATCGAGCCGCCGAAGGTGGTCATGATCCGGCTCTGGCCGAGCAGGATGCTGCCCTGGGAGTACAGCTGGATGTCGCCGCTGCCCTGGGTGATCACCCCGGCGGTGGACGGCGGCGCTTCGCCCTCGATGCCGAACACCTGCTGGCCACCTGGGGTCAGCACCTGGATGCCGCCGCCGAAATCGGTGTGGATGCCCGCGCCGCCGTAGAAGGTGGCGCTGCCGTCGTAGCGGATCGGATTGCCGGCCACGTCCTTGTCCGGGAACAACGCGGCGATCGCCTGGCGACCGCGCAGGTAGCTGCCGGTACGCGGGCCGTTGACGTCGTTGTACTCGCGCCCGCCTTCACGCAGCTCGCTGAAGTAGACCTGGCGGGCGAAGATGCGCTGCTGCTCGGCGGGCAAGGCGGCAAAGTAGGCGCGGTTGTCGGCGCTGTCGCCGCTGAAGCCGAAGCGTTCGCGCAGCCAGGCCTGCAGCTCCAGGTCATAGCGCTTGAACACGTTGTCCGCCTGGCCGCTGTCGGCGGGCTGCTCCGCACCGAGGTAGCGCTCGAGCAGACGCTGGTAGTCCGGGCCGGCCTTGCCGGCGCCGACGACGATGGCGATAGCCGCGCCATCGTTGCCGCCACCACTGCCATCGACCCGGCCGATACTGTTGATCGCCGCCTCCTGGTAAGCCGAGCCCACGCCCTGGCCGGACTGGAACAGGTTGCGCCCGGCGACCACCTCCAGCTGGCCGGGCCCGGCAACATTGAAGGTGCTCAGGCGAATGTCGCGCCCGGCGCTGATCAGCGAGACATCCAGGGCATCGCCATGGATGACCAGGTTGCCCGAGGAATAGACGTTACCCTGGTCCCCCGCCACCATGCCCGGCGCGCCGAAGCGCTCGACGCCCAGGGCCTTGCCGGCGTTGACGATGTCGCGCCCGGCCATCACCCGCACCGGCCCCGCGCCCTGATACAGCTTGAGCCCGGTCTGCTGGTACTCGATGATCTCGCCGGTGTTCAAGCCGACGATGTCCCCGGCCAGGGCATAGAAGCGTGCGGGTGTCTGCGGCCGCGACCCGGCCTTGTAGGTGTTCAGGCCATAGGTGAACAGCGGCGACGCATCCAGGCTCGCGGCGATATCCGCGCTCAGGTTGCTGGCCTGGTACACGTACGAGAAGTCCTGGCCAAGCATTGCCGGCCGTTGCGGCGTGGCGATGGCCGAGGTGTCGGTGCCCGCCTGGCTGATCACATAGCCGCCGGCGTAGATCGACTCACCGGCGATCAGTTGCAAAGCGCTGCGCGCCGAAGGTGCGGTCATCAGCGAATAGGCGGAGGTGGCGATGCCACGCTCGCTGGCCGAACTGCCGTAGTACAGGCTGCCGTTGGCCGCCGTCACCCGCAGCGCCGTCGGGTAGAACAGGCGGCCACCGTAGAGCGGCAGGTTACGGCCCGGACGCAGCTCATCGAAGTTCACCGGCGTGACATTGCCGCCCAGGGCGAGCATGTCCACGGCGGTGGTCTCGCGCCACAACGAGAACCAGCTGTTGCCCTGCCCGGCATAGCGCACACCGTTGTCGCCGAGGAAGCCGGTCATGTTGAACTGCGGCACCCGGCCCGGGTCACCGACACCCTGCACGACCAGGTCGCCGCGGCTGTCCAGGCGCACCGCGGCATCACCAGGCATGAGCGTCAGCCCCCCCAGCGCCGCGGCCTTGGTCGAGGTATAGGGGTCGTAGGCGCGCGACTCGCTGCTGTCATTGAAGGCGAAGCTGCTGCCATACACCTGCCTGACCACCCCGACGCTGCCCGCCTGGACATTCAGCGCACCCCGCAGGTTGACCAGCGTGCCGCCCAGGTCGGGGGTGACCCGCGCCATCTCCAGTGCCGCGGACGCCGGGTTGATGCCACCGGCCACCCGCAGGTTCAGGTCGCCGCCGCCGGTCTGCACCAGGCGACCATCCTCGGCGATCCGGCCGCTGCCGCCGACCACCAGGTTCAGGCCCTGGCTGCGCTCGGCCTCGACGCCCGCGGTATTGCTGGCCTGCAACAGGCCGGCCGAGCCACCCACGCCGACGTCCAGGTTGCCACCCCCCAGGGTGCCGATGCCGGTGAAGCCCACCAGCCAAGGTTCGGCCACCGAGGCCTGGGGCTGCTGGGCGAAGGTGCCGAAGTTGACCCACCACGCCGCCGGGGTATCGGCACTGGTCTGGCCCTGGCGCCACAGCCAGTTGCCCACCGCGGCCGATGCCACTTGCGGCCTGGAGAGGGCGCCGCCGGTCTTGCTCGCCACCAGGTTGCCGGCAAGGTCGCCCCCGGCCGCGATCCGCAGGTTGCCGCCCTGCTCCGGATACCAGGCGCGGTACAGGCTTTCGGTCAGCGCCTCATAGGGCGCGCCGGCGCTGCCGAGCACGCTGCCGTCGGCCAGCCGGCCACGGGCGAGCTGGTGCGGATCGACGCCGTCGCGCCACAGCGACGGCGCCTGGGTGCCGGCGGTGTAGACACCGAACAGCGAGTCCATGCGCCAGTCGCCGGCACTGAGCAGGTCAAGGTCGCCGGTACCGGTGCGCAACACGCTGAACATCAGGGTGTGCGGCGTGACCTCGATACGCTCGGGCTCGGTCGGCGCGTCGATCTCCACGCACCAGCCGGGGATCGAGCACAACTCCATGTCGGCGTCGGCCACCGGGGTGCCGGGCTCCATGCCATAGGTGTTGTCCGGCCCCCAGACCCAGAGCTTCTTGCCCCCCAGCGTCTGGTCCACGCACCAGCCGGCGATGTCGCACAACACCAGGTCCTCGGGCGCCACCGGCGTGCCCGGCTCCATGCCGTAGGTGTTGTCGGGGCCCCACACCTTGATGGTCTTCACCGCCGGCTCGCACCAACCGGCGATATCGCACAGCGCCAGGTCCTCGGGGGCTACCGGGGTACCGGGCTCCATGCCGTAGGTGTTGTCCGGCCCCCAGACCATGCCGGTGCCGCCAGCCCCGCCACCGCTGCGCTTCTGCTGCGCGATGTAGTGCAGGTCGGCCAGGCGAAGCACGCCGGCATCGGTGTCGGCGCGGGTGATGCGGCTGTCGGCGGCGTCCAGGTCGGCGCCGGCCACCAGGCGCATCGACCACGACTGCGAGCCTGCCGGCAGCATCTGCGCCAGCGCCCAGTTGCGCCCCTGCTGGCCATTGCTTGCGGGGCGCAGCTCGATCAGGTCGACGCCTGCGGCGAGCTTGACATCGGTGCCCGCCGGCAGCCGCGAGCCAACGGCCAGGGTAAGCGCGCTGCCTTGGGTAAGGCCGCCACTGGGCAGGGCGATGCCCTTGCTCCAGATACCGCCCTGCACGGCCACGCTGACCGGCAGGCGGCTGCCGGCGTCCAGACGCGTGCCCATGCCCAGGGTGACCGCCTCGCGCAGCAGCGTGCCGGCGGCGTACAACAGGTTGCCGCCAGCGTCGCGTACCGCGGCCTCGAGCACCGTGCCCGCGGGCAGGCTCAGCGGCGCCGACAGGCTCATGGCGCTGGGCAGGCGCAGGTTGGCCGGCAAGGTGGTGGCGGCGAACGGCAGGTCGAAATTGAGCAGGCTGCCTTCTGGGAACAGCGTGCCCTCGGCCAGCTCGACGCCGCTGCGCGGAATCACCAGGTCGCTGTCGAACGGCTGCTTGCCGGGCAGCAGCAACCAGCCCTTGCCGTCCATGCGCGCTTCGTCGCTGGCCAGGTCCAGCGGCATGAAACCGTCGCTGATGCTGCCATACACCTCCAGGTTGCCGCCGGCGCGCAGCACCAGGTTGCCTACCTCGCCCGAACCGTGAACGGCAGTCTTCGGCGTCAGCGGGTTGAGGCTGGCGTAGCGATGGCCGGACAGGTCCAGGTCACCCTGCACCACCAGGTCGGTGCCGGCATCGACCGTGGCGATCTCCACACCCGGGCGCAGGTGCAGGGCCTGGGCGTAGCGGGCGTTGTTCAGCCCGGCCAGGCGCACGTCGAGCAGGTCACGGTTGCGCAGCAGGTTGTCAATGAACAGCACACTCAGGTCGTGCTTGCGGGTCAAGTAGTCCTGGTCGATGACCTGGATCGGCCGGCCACTGGCCGAAGTGCCGCCCGGCGCCGCGTCGGTGTAGCGCTGGTTGCCGACCACGGCGATGGTGCGCGCGCCGAGAATGTCCACTGGGCCACGCACGTCGATGGCGATATCGCCCGCCGTATCGCTGCCCAGGCGCGGGGCGATCAGCTCCAGGGTGCCGCGCTGGCGGCCATCGCCCTGCCCGGAGGCGGTGCCGTGGCGCAGGTCGATGCGTGCGCCGCTGGCCAGGGTCAACTGGCCCTGGCCGCTGTTGAGCTCGACCACGGCACGGTTCGGCGCATCGATGATCGCGCCGTAGCTGTCGACCCGCAGCACACTGCCATGGGCGTCAAGCAAGGCCCCGGCGCCCAGGGTCAGGCCTCGATTGGCAGCCAGGCGGATGCTGCCGACCTGCTCGCCGCTGGCATCGACATGGCCGTTGACCGTGAGCTGCCCGTTGTCCAGCGACAGGTTGATCTGCTGGGCCTTGAGCTCATCGCCGATCACCAGGTCACCCTGCTTGATCTGGAAGCTGCGCGCACCGAACACCTGGTCGCGGTTCAGGCGCTGGTTGAGGCCGGCAAAGTCGTCCAGTTGCCGGGCGCGGATATCGACCACCCCGCCCGCGTACGGGACCTGCGTGCCGGCGGCGTCGTAACGGCCACTGGCCGCGCCGAGGATCTGGCCGAGCAGTTCGATGCGCCCACCCTGCTCGCCCAGGGCAATGGCCGTCAGCCGCCCGGCGCGGTTGCCGCGGGCACTGAGGTCGATCAGCGCGCCAGCGGCCTGGTGAATGTCGCCGAACTGGCTGCCCAGCACCAGCTCGCCGCCCCAGCTGTACTGGGTCACGTCGTTGAGGGTCAAGGTACGCCCGGCCAGGTCCAGCCGCGCGGCGTCGCCCAGGCGCAGATCGTCCAGCGCCTGCAGGGTCAGGCGGCCGCTGGGCAGGCTGAAGGTGCCATCGACCAGCAGTTGCCGCGCCTTCAGGCTCAGCTCGGCGCCCAGGGCCTGACGACCGCCGGCCAGGGTGCCACCGCCGCCCTGCACGCGCAGGGTGCCACCGGCCTCGATACGATTGAGCGAGCCGGCGGTGCCGGTCCACAGCGGTGTGTCCACCAGCAGGTCACCGCCGCTGTAGGCGAAGCTACCGTCGGCCTGGTAGTCGCCACGGCGGTGGTGGACCAGCAGGCTGCCCTTGTGGTTGGCGCTCACCTGGTGGCTGGCGTGCAGTTCCACGCGGCTGAAGCCCAGGGTCTGGCGCGCCATGTCGGCGCTGCCATCGGGCTGGCTGTTGGCGCCGTAACCGAACTCCAGGTCCTTGACGCGGATTGCCAGCAGGCCATCGCCACTGCCGGCCCCGCCCGCGATCGGCGCGCCCGCGGCGTTGCGCGCACCGCTCCAGATCAGCCGTTCGGTGCGAATGGTCGCCTGGTCGCCGGCCTGGCCATGGCCATAAATGGCCGGCACGCCGAGCACCAGCGCCTGCAGGCGGTTCTTGCCGGTGACCGGGTCGTAGGTGTCGAGCGCCGTGGTGCCGAAGAAGTTCAGCGAGTCGGACGCCGCCAGGGTCAGGGTCTCCAGTGCCGGCACAGCCTCGGCCGGGCTGCCCTGCAGCAGACGGTCGAGCACCTGCTGGTTGAGGGTCAGGCCCTGGCCCAGCACGCCGTCCGCCAGGGCGCGAGCCAGCGCGTCGGCGCTGCCGACGTTGATCCGCCCGACCGCCAGGCCCAGGTGCCGGGTCCCGAAGGCCACCCCGTCATCGAGACTGAAGGTCTTGTCGGTGGCGGCGAACAACGAGCCTTCCGAGTACAGCCGGGTGGTGCCCTGGCAACCGCCGGCGCTGCAACCGCCAATGAGGATGGAGCCCGGCGACCAGCTGCTGGTGAACTGCGACGACACCACATCCAGCCGGCCGTTGGACACCGCCAGCAAGGCACGGCCGTTGCTGTTGATGAAGTAGCCGTCATCGGCATCGAAAGGCACCGCGCCTCGGCCAAGGGTCACGATCCCGGCCCCCTGCTCGACAACGATGCTGCCACGCGGGTCGTTGTTGGTCAGGAACACTTCACCGGCCTGCAGCACCGCCCCCGAACGCAGCCAGACATCGCTGGTGCCTTCGAGGAAGGTCATCTGGTTGCCGCCCTGGCCGTAGAGTACGTTGGCGCGGCCGCCCAAGGTCAGCCGGGGTACCTGCAGGGCATTGAGCTCGCGGGCCGACAGCACCGCGATGTTCTCGCCGCTGGCCTGGCCGGCGCCACCATCGGCCACCACCTCAAGGCCGCGGGCGCCGAACACTGCCGCGCTGCCGGCATGACCGCCTTCGGCGGCGGCGAAGTTCACCCGGCCGGCGACGCGCAAAGTACTGGCGGCCTCGTTGTTGCCCTGCACCCGCAGGTTCAGCCACTTGCCATCGGCCTCGATCGCCGCGCGCGGCACGCCCTTGGCCGAGGCATCGGCACGGGCGAAGGTGGCGTAGGACGTTTCGTTGTACTGCGAATAGCGCCGCAACACGTCGCCCGAGGTCAGGATCACCTGGCTCGACAGCGGCTGGCGGATACCGGTGTTGGCCACCGACAGGCTGCCCGTGGTAGTCCAGGAGCCGTTGCGCATCGCCAGGCTGGCAGCGCTACCCCCGGCCATGGCCAGGCCATTGAGCTCGACCCTGAACGCCCCCGGCAGCAGCGCAAAGCTGGCCGGCAGCAAGGTGTAGGTGCCCGCCGCCAGGCCAGGAACGCTGCCATCCAGGGTGATCTGCTGGCCGATCCCCGGCGCCGTCACGCCGGCCTCGCCGGTCACCGGCGCATAAGGGCCGGTGAAGCTCGGCACAATGGCGTAGACCGGGTTGCTGCCCAGCGTGGGCAGGACCAGGCGGCCCTCGCCATCGAGTTGCATCAGCGGATGGTAGCGGGCGTCGGTGGAGCCGCCACGCCCGGAGACGAAGCCAGCGCCGGTCAGCGTGCCGCCTCCGGACAGGTCGATCAGCGCGTCCTGGCGGATGTCGATGGACTTGCCGTTGAGCGATACCCCGTACAGGCTGTCGCCCGCCGCGCCCAGCAGCTTCACCGCCTGGCCACCGAACAGGTAGCTCAGGCCATCCACCGTCCCGCCGTAGGGCATGACCAGCCCTGCCGCGCTGACCGAGGTGATGCTGCCCGGCAGCAGGGTGACGGACTTGGTGCCCCCCGTTTCCTGCCCCAGCGACAGCCCGCCGAGGGGCGCGCGCAGCACACCGCCCTGCTCGACCTTGCCGGCGATCAGCGCCAACCGGCCAAACACCGAGAACGGCTGGTCGGGCGTGCCTTGCCCAGCCCTGCCGATGCGCAAGGTGGCGTCGCTGGCCGTCTCGATCTGGCCGAAGGCGCCCGTGGTCGGATAGACCTGGGCAGCGAGCAGCTCCAGGTCGGCATTGCTGCGCAGCAGGGTCCTGTCGGTGCCCTCGCCAACCTTGCCCAGCACCCGCAGGTCGCCCTGGCTGCGCAGGCTGCCCAAGGCAAAACCTCGGCGGTCGAAGTCCAATGAACCACCGGCGGCCAGCGCCAGGCTGCCATGGGCGCCCAAGGTCACGGCATCGCGCAGGTCCAGAAGGTGGGCGTCGACCTGCAACAGCGCCGTACTGTCTTGCGTCGACAGCCCGCCCTTGAGGGTCGGCCGGGTCGCCTGGTCGGCGCTGCGATGGTTGCTGCCGGCAAGCCGCACATAGGGCGCCTGCAAGTGCACACGGGCATCGCCGGCGCTGCTCTGGGCCAGCACCAGCGAGCCGGTGTACAGCTGCAGGCTACGGGCCATGCGCAGGTCCAGGTCACCCTCGAAGGCCACTACACCATCGCTGAGCAGCGACAAGCTGTCGAAGCCCCCCGCAGCAACCTGAGCAACGCTGAGCCGCCCCTGACCATAGCGCAGCGGCCCTTGCTCGGCATTGGCCGCGCCTTGCCCGAGCACCAGCTCGCGTGGCGCCTTGACGGCGTCGACCAGGCTACCGTTGAGGTAGAGACCGCTATCCAGCGCCACCTCCAGGCTGCCGCCCGCGGCACCAAGGCCACCGGAGGCGGCGCTGAAGCTGCCGTCCAGGCGCAGGCCGTGGCTCGACGACAGGCTGATGCGCCCGCCGTTGCTGGCCATGGCCAGCGGACCCTGGCCACGGATATCCAGCGTGGCCTGGGCGCCGTCGGCGCGCAGGCGAGCGCCCTCGGCCATGTCCAGGAACAGATAGGCGCCGTTGCTGGTGCCCTGGTCATGGTCGATCTGCCCGCCAATGACAATGCTGCCGCCATCGTCGACCCGACCATAACGGCGACCTTGCGCATCCAGGGCGGTGACCGCCCGCCCGGACACATCGATCACGGCCTGCTCACCCAGGCGGATCGAGCGCTGGTGCGCCCCCTCCGTCACGCCGGAGTCCATGGTCGGCAACCATTGCTGCAGCAGGCTGACACTGCCACCCCAGGCATTGAGGGTACCGTTCAGGTTCAACTGCGCGGTGCTGGTCAGGCTGATCGACTGCAAGGGGTCGACACTGATCGTCGCGCCGCGCCCGACCTCGAGCACCGCCGCTTCACGGCTCGCCTGGTCGAAGCGGCTATCACCCGCCGCCAGGGCCAGGCTTGCGCCGGCGCGCGGTTCCAGCTTGCCGGCCACCGCGTTCTGCGCCAACAGTGGCGCCAACCCGATCAGCGCCGGATCGCCGAGCGGCCGGCTGGCGTCGAGTTGCTCCACCGGCCGGGTGACGTCGATACGGCTGCCAGCGGCCACACTCAGGCCATGGTTGCCGGTGATGGCGTAATGAGCGAAACCACGGTTGAAGAAATCCTCGGCCAGGTGCACGCCGGTCTCGCCCTGCCCGCTGCCCCCCACACTCACCCGCTCGGCGGCCACGGTCAGGGTGCCTGCGCCACTGCTGCCGTAGCCGCGCAGCTCGCCGTCGAGGCGCATGCGCCCGGTGCCGCTGTTGTCCAGCGCGCTACTCTGCAAGGTCAGGTTGCCGCCACTGCCACCGAGCAGGCGGTTGCCCTCGCGACGTACCACACCGCCGGATACGTCCAGCACGCTGCCGTTGTCCAGCAGCACATCGCCGCTGCTGCGCAGGCTCAGGCTGCCACCGTTGCGCCAGGCGCGCTCGCCTGGGTCCATGCCTTCGCTGCGCAGACCGCTGACATCCAGGCGCACTCCGGCGGCCACGCCGACCTGCGCGCGCAGCCCTGCCGGGGTGGCCAGCGTCTGGTCCTGCAGGCTGGCGAGAACACGCTGGCGTAGCACATCGCCCAGGGCCATCTGCCCGCCCCTGGCGGTCAGGTCGGCATTGACCTGGACCTGCGGGGCATAGAGCGTCAGGCTGCCGCCATCGGCCAGGCGCACGGCATCATCGACCTCGATGCGCCGCTGGGCGGCAACACTCAGGCCACCCAGCTCCAGGCCGTTGAGCCAGCCACTGTCGAGTACCAACTGGCCACGGCGCCGCTCGTCCAACGGTGCCTGCAGGCCGACATCGGCGCTCTGCCCCCCGGCGCCCTGGCGTATCAGCACCTGCTGCATGACCGGGGTCAGGCTGAAGCCGAGCTCCTTGGCGTCGCTGAGGTAGCCGGGCAGCTGTTGGCCGATCACCAGTTGCGCGCCCTGGGCCCGGGCGGTGTGCACCTGGCGATAGCCGTCGCGCCCGCGTACCGGCGCCTGCACCTGGCGCTCGTCCTGCCAGGTCTGGCCGATCAGCCGGCCGTCGAGCAGCGCGCTCTGGGTCGCCACCACCAGGCTGCCGGCGTCGCGGCCCACGGTATAACCCTGCTCGTAACGCTGGCCGGGGGCAATCAGCGGGTTGTAGAAGGTGCGGGTCTGGTCCCAGCGCGCGCTGTGCGCCTCATAGCCGTTGTACAGGCCGGTGTAGAGCAGGTCGCCCGGGGCCTTCGACAGTTCGTAAAGGCGGCCGTCCTCACCGCGCAGCCAGCTCTGGCGGATGTAACCGTCCTGCACCGCCAGGGTGCCGCCAGACAAGTTGATCTCGGCGCCGGCGCGGGTCACCAGGTCCTGGCCGGTGAAGGTCACCGTGCCGCCCTGGGCCATCCACTCGCCGACGCTGTGGTTGCGCGTGCCCAGGTAGCCGCCCACCTCGAGCAGCCCACCGGCGGTGTACCAGCGGTCGCTGGCGTAGCCGTTGACGCCCTTCTCCACATGCACCAGCTCACGCACGTCCACCCACACATCGCGGTTGATCAGGCCGCCCTTGTCACGGTTGCCGGCCGCGTCGCGCTGTTCGTTGCCCTGCACGTTGATCTTGATGACATTGCTTTCCATGGCGACCTTGACCCCGAGGGCCCCGGCCACATCGATACGCGCGCCATCGTCCACCAGGCTGCGCAGCCCGGCGCTGACGGCCACCTGGCCACCGGTGGCCAGGGTCAGGGCGCCTTCCTGGAAATGCACGGTGCCACCGCTGACCACCTCCACCCGCGACTGCTCGGGGCGATCGATGACTTTGCTCAGGTTGTCGAAACGGCCCGAGGCATTGTTGCCGCTGACCCCATCCACCCCCTGCCGCGAGGCCTCGCGCTGGCTGTCCAGGGCCTGACTGTCGTCGAGCAGCACGGCGGTGACGCTGCCCTTTCCAAAACTGACCGTGCCGCTGGTGTCGCTGGCCGAGTTGAGCAGGTGGATGCTGCCGCGCCGGTCCACCGCGGTGCTGGCAAGGGCCACGCCATCCTGGCGCAGGGCATGGCCGGTCAGGGTGATATCACCGCCCGCCGCCTGGATCAGTCCGTTGTTGACCACGTTGCCGGCGCTGCTGCCAGGCTTCAGGCTGCTGGCGACCTCATTGCCGCGGGTGGTGGAGAAGACGTTGGCCTGGGTGCCCCTGCCCCGGCGGATGTAGAAGTCGTCACCGGCGGCAAGCGTTGCCTGGCCCTGGGGCGTGATGATCTGGCCTTCGTTGTTCACCTCGCTGCCCAGCAGCAGCACATACCCGCCGCCTTCGGTGGAGGTGACTGGGGCGCGGGTCTGCAGTTGAGCGCCCCGTTGCACCACGACCTTGCCGCCGGCCTGGGTGAAGGTGGCCTGGCTGCCGTTGCTGTCGACATACAGCCCGCGTTCGCGGAACTGCTCGTCGCTGACCTGCGCCGCCGCCGCCACCAGGTTGCGCACGTTGACCTGGCTGCTGCCGTTGAATACCACGCCGTTGCGGTTGAGCAGCATCACCGTGCCCTGGGCCTCGATCTGGCCGTGGATCTGGCTCGGCCGGGCGTTGGGGTCGTTGACCCGGTTGAGTACCGCCCACTGCGCCTGCTGGTCGAACTTGACCGTGGTGTCGCGGCCAACGTTGAAGGTTTCCCAGTTGAGGATCGCCTTGTCGGCGGTCTGTTCGATCAGCACCTGGGTCTTGCCGCCCACCTGGCTCTGCTGCGGCGCCTTGGCGTTCTGCCAGCCCTTGGTCAGCGGGTTCTCGTCGACCTTCAGGCCGCCCTCGCCCAGGCCGTTGGGCACGGTCTGCGGCTGTACCTGCGCCAGGGTGCGGCCGGCGGCCTGCGCCGCCTGCTGCGCGGCGATGGCGGCCACGGTGTTGTCGAGGTTGCCCAGGGAGCGCTGGAACCGCTGCTGCAGGCGCTGCTGCTGGGCCAGCGGAGGTGGCGCGCCGGGCAGTTGCACGTGGCCCGCTGCCGCGCCGCCACCGGCTGCGGGCGCGGCGCCCTTGGCCGCGAACCAGGCCGGGCTGAACGGCTGCGCGGCCTGGGCCGTGCCGGACAGCAACAACAGTGCGATGGCCTGGGCCAAGGGCTTGAGCAGCATCGGCGCGTGGCCTGCAGGCTGGCGACGCCGGCGGGCGACGGTGGCTGGTAGGTCTGGCTGGTGCTGGCCGCGCGACATTGCAGGGTTCCTTGTGCAGGGTCATGGAAGGCAGGTCGGTGCGGCCGTGATGCCGCTTTGCCATAAGGCAGTCGGCCCGGGCGCGGACCGAAGCTTTGTCATGCAAAGTTCATCTGCCTGGGGTACGCGCACACGCGAAAACCGACGGTGCCGTGCCGGCCACCGTCGGTTGTCCGCCCGTTGCGGGCCTGGCGCTTCGCGTGACGCTTACAGACGGCCGATACCGTTGCAGACCGAAGCGTTGGCGATGTTGGTGCCTTCGTTGTAGCCGTTGTCCAGGAACACCTTCTTGATCTCGGCGGCGTAGGCGGCCGGCAGGCTGACGAAGGAGTGCTGGGCGATGGTGGCGGCCTTGGCACCGGTGTACAGATCGTTCAGGAAGCTGCGGATGGCGGTGGCATCGGCGGCGGTCTGGTAGCACTGGCCGACCAGCAGGTTGGTGTAGCCGACGATCGGATAGCCCGAAGTCGGTACCACGCCACCGGCGTTGAAGATCGGCACCCACTTGCTTGGGTCGGCGCGGTCGGCTGCGGTGCTCGGGGCGACAGCGGTCCCCAGGGCGGTGCGGGCGTTGGCGGCGGTTGGCAGCGGCGCAGTACCGGCGGCCATGGCGTTCTTGCTGACGCGGGCGACCACGGCGTTGTTGCCGGTGGCGACATAGTCAGGGCTGACGTAGCCGATGGTGCCATCGGTGGCGTTGACCGCGTTGACCACATCGGCGCTGCCGGCGACGGCTTGCCAGGTGGCCGGTTCGCTGCCGACGTTGGCGGTGGTGAAGGTGCTGCTGACCACGAAGGACGATGGGCAGGCGTCAGCCAGGAAGCGCGACAGCAGCTCGGTGGTGCCGCTGCTGCCGGAGCGGTAGATGACCTTGATCGGCGTGGCGTCGGCGGTGCCCAGCAGCTGGCCCCAGGTGGTGGTGGTACCGGAGAACACGCCGCACAGCTGGGCGCCGGTCAGTTGCAGGTTGGTCACGCCCGACTTCTTGTAGGGAATGGCAACGGAGGTGCCCACCGATGGGATCTGCACCAGCTTGCCCCAGGTGGCGGCCTTGCTGCTGTTGTAGGTCGACAGCTCCGAGGCGCTCAGGACCGAGTCGCTGCCGGCGAAGTCGACGTTGGTGCCGGCCGGCTGGTTGATCGAGGCCGCTGCGTTGGTCAGGAACGCCGTCTTGCCGCCACCACTGCCGACACCGGTGTAGCTGAAGTCGGCCGGCAGCAGGCGCGGCAGGCTCGAGGTGCCGTTGTAGAGGTTTTCCGGCAGGGTGGCGCCGCCACCGACAACAGCAGCCATGGATTGGGCCGAAGCCAGGGTAGCAGCCACCAGGGAGGCGGCGATCACAGTACGCTTAAACATGAAGCAATCTCCTATCGTCGTGTTCATACGTTGAGTGGGTCGCGCATTGCTGTGGCCACAGGCCGTATACCCTGATCCAGAGGGGCTGAGGCCTGTCCACGGGGCCAACATTCGCAGCTTGTGGTGACAGGCAAAGGAAAAAATATCGGGAGTTCGGCGGGGAAAGACTCGGGTGTCGGGAGGCGTTTTTTCAGGCTTACGCGCAGGCGATGGAGGCGGGACCAGACGGTACGGGTGGGAGCAGTCCGGAGGTTGAGCAGTGGCACACTCGGGTGTTTACGGTGAGGGTGAAAAAAGATGCAACCGCTGTCGACCGGTTCAAACTGACAGGTTGGTTATCGTTCCTGGCAAACCCAAGCGCCGCTGACGCGACGCACCGCCGGCAAGCCGGCTCCCACACCGACCGCGCCGACCTGCAGCCTGGTGCCGTCCTGTGGGAGCCGGCTTGTCGGCGAGCGGGCAGCCGCTCAGGGCGCGGCCACCTCGCTGGGCGATGCCAGTTGCAGGAGTTCGCTGGTATAGGTCCACTCTTCCTGGACCTTGTCGGGGTGCTCGTTCAGGCGGATGCCGTAGGACGGGATGATCTGCTTGATCTTCGCCTGCCACTCAGGCGTGGCCACCTTGTCCTTGAACACCTTGTTCAGCAGGTCGAGCATGATCGGCGGCGCGGTCGAGGCGCCCGGCGAGGCGCCGAGCAGACCGGCGATGCTGCCGTCCTTGGCGGTGACCACCTCGGTACCCAGCTTCAGCACCCCGCCCAGGTTGTCGTCCTTCTTGATGATCTGCACCCGCTGCCCGGCCTGCCACAGGCGCCAGTCTTCCTTCTTCGCCTCGGGGAAGTAGGTCTGCAGCGCGGCAAAGCGGTCGTCGTCGGACTGCATCAACTGGCCGATCAGGTATTGCACCAGGTCGAACTCGCGCACCCCGACCCGCACCATCGGCCAGGTGTTGTGCAGCGACATGCTGGCGAACAGGTCGAGCAGCGAGCCCTCCTTGAGGAACTTGGTGGAGAAGGTGGCGAACGGCCCGAACAGGATCATGCGTTTGCCATCAAGTACCCGGGTGTCCAGGTGCGGCACCGACATGGGTGGCGCGCCGGTGGCGGCGATGCCGTAGGCCTTGGCCATGTGGCGCTGGGCGATGGCCGGGTTGTCGGTGACCAGGAACGAGCCGCCCACCGGGAAGCCGGCGTAGTCCTTGGCCTCGTCGATGCCCGACTTCTGCAGCAGGTGCAGCGCGGCGCCGCCGGCACCGATGAACAGGAACTTGGCGTCGGTGCTCGCGGTGCCGCCGTCCTTGAGGTTCTTGTACTCGACGTGCCAGCTGCCGTCGTCGTTACGGGTGATGTCCTGCACCTCGCTGGACAGCTTGAGGTCGAAGTTCGGCCGGGTCTGCAGGTAGCCCACGTACTGGCGGGTGATCTCACCGAAATTGACATCGGTGCCGATCGGCGTCCAGGTGACGGCGAGCTTCTGGTTGGGGTCGCGCCCTTGCATCATCAGCGGCACCCATTTGGCGATCTGCGCGTGATCCTCGGAGTACTGCATCGGCTTGAACAGCGGGCTGGCCTGCAACGCCTCGTAGCGTTTCTTGAGGAAGCGGATGTTGTCGTCACCCCAGACGAAACTCATGTGCGGCGTGGTATTGATGAACGAGTGCGGATTCTTCAGCACGCCCTGCTTGACCTGCCAGGCGAGGAACTGACGGGTGACCTGGAACGACTCGTTGATCTCCACCGCCTTGCTGATGTCGATCTTGCCGTCCTTCTCCGGCGTGTAGTTGAGCTCGGCCAGCGCCGAGTGACCGGTGCCGGCGTTGTTCCAGCCGTTGGAGCTTTCCTCGGCCACCTTGTCCAGGCGCTCGACCATCTGCATCGACCAGCCCGGCTCCAGCTCGTTGAGCCACACCGCCAGGGTGGAACTCATGATGCCGCCGCCCACCAGCAGCACATCGACGCGCTTGCTGTCGGCGGCCTGGGCATGCAGCCCCAGGGCCAGGGTGAGGGCCGCCAATGCCCATCTGGGCGTTTTGTAGATGTTCATGTGCTCTCCCGTATTGGTCATTCCGTGCGCCTGGAGGACAAGCTTAGCCGAGTGTTTTGCTCGGGCATGGTCGCAGTGTTTTCTGGTCCCTTGCCCCGCGACAAGGCCAGTACACCCAGTTCGATAATCGCCCGTTTTCAACCCTTCGGGATTTGACGAAACTAACCAGATAGTACAAATATCGGAGTATTCAAAAACAACAAAGCGATACCCGCCATGACACCCCGAATCCTCGTGCTCAACGGCCCCAACCTCAACCTGCTGGGTACCCGCGAACCTACCCAGTATGGCCATGAAACCCTTGCCGACCTGGCCAGCCTGTGCGCCGGCAGTGCCCGCGAACTGGGCCTGGAACTGGAGTTCCGCCAGACCAACCACGAAGGCGAGCTGCTCGACTGGATTCACGCCGCCCGTGGCCGCTGCCACGGCATCGTGATCAACCCCGCCGCCTGGACCCACACCTCGGTGGCCATCCGCGACGCCCTGGTGGCCAGTGAACTGCCGGTGATCGAAGTGCACCTGTCCAACGTGCACAAGCGCGAGCCGTTCCGTCACCTGTCGTTCGTCTCCAGCATCGCCGTGGGAGTCATCTGCGGCCTTGGCAGCCAGGGCTACCGCATGGCCTTGGGCTATTTCAGCGAGCACCTGCGCGAGCACGCGGCATGAGCACCCAAGGCATCCTCGCCGGCCTCATCGGCCGTGGCATCCAGGCCTCGCGCACACCGGCGCTGCACGAGCGCGAAGGCGACGCCCAGGCGCTGCGCTACCTGTACCGGCTGATCGACGCCGACCAGCTGGGCCTTGACGACAGCGCCCTGCCCGCGTTGCTCGACGCGGCCCAACGCACCGGGTTCAGCGGGCTCAACATCACCTTCCCGTTCAAGCAGGCGATCCTGCCGTTGCTCGACGAACTGTCGGACGAGGCCCGCGGCATCGGCGCGGTGAACACCGTGGTGCTGCGCGATGGCAGGCGGGTCGGCCACAACACAGACTGCCTGGGCTTCGCCGAAGGTCTGCGCCGGGGCCTGCCCGGGGTGGCCAGACGCCGCGTGGTGCAGCTGGGCGCGGGTGGCGCGGGCGCGGCGGTGGCTCACGCACTGTTGGCCGAAGGCGTCGAGCAACTGCACGTGTTCGAGGTGGATCCGGCCCGCGCCCAGGCGCTGGTGGACAATCTCACACAGCGCTTCGGCGCGGGCCGCGCCATGCTCGGCAACGATCTGGCCGAGACCCTGGCCGGCGCCGATGGCCTGGTCAACACCACGCCCGTGGGCATGGCCAAGCTGCCGGGCACCCCCTTGCCGCCAGCGTTGCTGCACGCAGGGCTTTGGGTGGCGGAGATCATCTATTTTCCGCTGGAGACCGAGCTGTTGCGCCAGGCCCGGGCCCTGGGCTGTCGCACCCTCGATGGCGGCACCATGGCAGTGTTCCAGGCGGTCAAGGCGTTCGAGCTGTTCAGTGGACGCCCGGCGGATGCCGCGCGGATGCAGGCGCATTTCGCCAGTTTCTAGTCGCCAGGCAGCTCATCGCGGGGCAAGCCCGCTCCCATGGAAGAGGGAGCGGGCTTGCCCCGCGCTTGCATTCAGGCCTTGATGTAACGCATCACCGCCTCGCAGATTACCTGCTTGTGACGCTGCTTGACCTGCTCGTCGGACAGGTCGATCTGGAAGATGTCGCCAAAGGTATGGCGGTTGGACACCCGGTAGAAGCAGAACGAGCTCATCAGCATATGCAGGTCGATCACTTCGATGCCGGGGCGGAACACGCCCTGGGCAACGCCACGGGCGAGAATCTTGCCCAGCGCGTCGAGCACCATGCTGCTCATCTCGCGGATCACCGGCGACTGCTTGACGTACTCGCCGTAGTGGATGTTCTCGGTGCAGACAATGCGCACGAAATCGACGTTGTTGGCGTGGTGGTCGAAGGTGAACTCCACCAGGCGCTGGATCGCCTGCTCGGGCGCCAGCGAGTCGAGGTCCAGGCTGTGCTCGGTCTTGCGAATGTCGCCGTAGAGCTTGACCAGGCACTCGACGTACAACTGCTCCTTGCTGCCGAAGTAGTAGTAGATCATGCGCTTGGAGGTGGCGGTGCGCTCGGCAATGGCATCGACCCGGGCGCCCGCCAGGCCCTGCTGGACGAACTCGGTGATGGCGGCCTGGAGAATGTTCTCGCGGGTCTTTTCCGGATTGTTCTTGCGCGTCTTGCGCAGGCCTTCGACTTCAGGCTTGACGACCGAATCACTCATACCGACTCACAGGCTCGTTGTAGTAATCCGGGCGATTATCCGTGAGCCGGGCGATGCTGGGAAGCGCGGTGTTGGTCGGGTGGTCAGGTTTGGCCTAGAGGCGCCGTCGCCGGCCAAGGGCCTCGCTCACAACACCACCTTGCGCCCTGCCCCGCTGCGCGCCTTGGCCATCGCTGCCAGGCGCACCGCCACGTTGGCCGCGCCATAGCCGGCATAGCCGCCCTTGCGCTGCAGGACCTCGAAGAAGAACCGCCCTTCGAACGGCTCGGTGTACACGTGGAACAGCTCGCCGCCCTGGGCATCGCGGTCGTACAGCACGTTGTAATACGCCAGCTCGCTGAGGAACTCGTCATCGAAGTCGAAGCGCGCCGCCAGGTCGTCGTAGTAGTTCAGCGGGATTTCCAGCAACGGCACGCCGGCTTCCTTGGCCCTGGCCACCTCGCGGAAGATGTCGTCACAGTCAAAGGCGACGTGGTGCACGCCCGAGCCGCGATAACTGTCCAGGGCATGGGCGATGGCGGTGTTGCGGTTTTCCGAGATGTTCAGTGGCAGCCGCAGGGTGCCGCAGTGGCTGCGCAGGGCACGGCTCTTGACCAGGCCATAGGGGTCGGGCAACACCATCTCGTCGTCGGCGGTGAAGTCGAACAGGCTCTTGTAGAACAGCACCCAGCTGTCCAGCGCCTCGGCCGGCAACGCCAGGGCCATGTGGTCGATTCGCTTGAGGCCACCACTGGCGCGGGCTGTCGGGTCCAGGCGGAAATCATTGTCGTAGAGGGTCTGGCCGTTGCCGTCGGGCTGCACCAGGTACAACAGGCTGCCGTCCGGTGCGCGCACCGCCGGGATCTCGCGCTCGTTGGGGCCGACCAGGCCGCGGAACGGCTGGCCACGGTAGGCCATGGCGCGCTGCAGGGCGTCCTGGCCAGCGTTGACCCGCAAGGCCGTGGCGCACAGTGACGGGCCATGGGCTTCGAAGAAGTTGTGGGCGAACGAATAAGGTTCACCATTGAGGACGATGTTGATATCGCCCTGGCGCAGCAGACGCACGGCCTTGCTGCGGTGCTCGCCGGCCTCGGCGAAGCCCAGGCGCTTGAGCCAGGCGCCCAGGCGTGCGCCGACCGCCTCGTCGACGGCGAATTCGAGGAACTCCACGCCGTCGTAGCGGCTGGCGGCCGGCGGCGCGAACAGCACGCCCGGCTCGACCGCCCGCGCCTCGCGCTCGAGCTGGCGGCGGGTCTTCTCCTCCAGGTACAGCAGCGAGCGCAGGCCATCGGCGGCGTTCTGCCGGGGTGGCGCCGCGCGGAAACCGTCATTGAAGATCTCCAGCGACAACGGGCCGCGATAGCCGCTGGCCAGGATCGGCGCCAGGAAGCCCGCCAGGTCCATTTCCCCCTGGCCGGGGAAGCAGCGGAAGTGCCGGCTCCACTCCAACACATCCATGGCCAGGATCGGCGCATCGGCCATCTGCACGAAGAAGATCTTCTCGCCAGGGATATCGCGGATGCCGCTGGGGTCGCCCCTGAGCGACAGCGTATGGAAGCTGTCGAGGATCACCCCCACTGCCGGGTGGTCGGCCTGGCGCACCAGGTTCCACACCTGTTGCCAGGTATTGACGTGGCGCCCCCAGGCCAGGGCCTCGTAGCCGATGCGCAGGCCCCGCGCGCCGGCATGTTCGGCGAGCAGGCGCAGGTCGTCCACCAGCAACTGTTCGTCGCCCAGGGCGTCGGGCTGGACATTACTGCACACCAGCACCAGGTCGGTGCCTAGCTCCTGCATCAGGTCGAACTTGCGCTCGGCGCGGTCGAGATTCTTGCGCAGGCGGTCGCGGCGGCAGCCCTCGAAATCGCGGAACGGCTGGAACAGGGTAATGGCCAGCCCCAGGCCCGCGCACAACTGGCGCACTTCGCGGGGGCTGCCGGCGTAGTACAGCAGATCGTTCTCGAAGATCTCGACGCCGTCGAAACCGGCGGCGGCGATGGCTTCGAGCTTTTCCGGCAGGGTGCCGCTCAAGGAAACGGTGGCAATCGAACGGTGCATGGCGGGTATTCCTTGTTATTGAGTGAGGCCTGGCACGATCGATTATTCGCAGGTAAAGTCGCCCCGGCAACGAACTTTGTACGGAACAGTTAGTTTTTGTTCGATTACCGAACAAAACCCGTTCCAGCGAATTGCGTCACCCACCCCCGTGAACAACCATGAACACCAGTCGCAGGCCCGCCGCCCCTTCCCGCCGCCACGCCGGTCGTTCGGCGGAACCTGCGCTGCAATACCCAACGTCACCACATAATAAGTTCAAGAAAACGGGTACCGACCTATGCACACCTTGCTCGCCCTGCGATCCGCGCCGCCTCGTTCGTCTTCTCCACACAGCCCCTGCCCGCGCCTCAAGCGCTGACCAATCCGGCCCCTGACAAGAACAACGGAGACAACATGGCCCGCTCAAGTTCCCAAGCCAAGAAAGCCACCGCCAGCGGATGGATCGGCTCTGCCCTCGAGTACTACGACTTCTTCATCTACGCCCAGGCCGCGGCGCTGATCTTCCCGCAGATCTTCTTCCCGTCCGCCGACCCGAAGATGGCCATCATCGCCTCGCTGGCCACCTACGGCGTGGGTTACCTGGCGCGCCCGGTGGGCGCCTTCGTGCTTGGCCACTGGGGCGATACCCGCGGGCGCAAGAACGTGCTGCTGCTGTGCATGTTCCTCATGGGTCTTTCGACCATGGCCGTAGGCCTGCTGCCGACCTACCACGATGTCGGCCTGCTGGCCCCGGCACTGCTGGTCCTGCTGCGCCTGGTCCAGGGCTTCGCCGTGGCCGGCGAGATCTCCGGCGCCAGCTCGATGATCATGGAGCACGCGCCGTTCGGCCGGCGTGGTTACTACGCCAGCTACACCCTGCAAGGGGTGCAGGCCGGCCAGGTGATGGCCGCCGCGGTGTTCCTGCCACTGGCCTACTTCATGCCCAGCGAGGCCTTCAACGACTGGGGCTGGCGCATTCCGTTCCTGATGAGCGCGCTGGTGCTGGTGGCTGGCTTCATCATCCGCAAGGAGGTCCACGAGACCCCGGCCTTCGTTAGGGAAGAGAAACAGGACAAGGTGGCCAAGTCGCCGATCAGCGAGGCCTTCCGCCACAGCTGGAAGCACATGGTGCTGGTGATGTTCATGGCGCTGATGAACGTGATCCCGGTGGTCGCCACCATCTTCGGCGCGGCCTACGCGGTGCAGCCGGCCTACGGCATCGGCTTTGACAAGAGCGTGTACCTGTGGATCCCGGTGGTGGGCAACATCGTCGCGGTGCTGGTGATCCCCTTCGTCGGCAACCTCAGCGACAGGATCGGCCGGCGCCCGACCATGATCGCCGGTTGCCTGGGCTCGGGCCTGCTGGCGTTCGTCTACCTGTATGCGATCAGCATCCAGAACGTGCCGCTGGCCTTCGCCGCCTCGATCATCATGTGGGGCATGGTCTACCAGGGCTACAACGCGGTGTTCCCAAGCTTCTACCCAGAGCTGTTCCACACCCGCTACCGGGTCTCGGCCATGGCCATCGCGCAGAACCTCGGCACCATGATCACTGCCATGCTGCCGGCATTGTTCGCCGCAGTCGCGCCGCCGGGCTCGGACAATATCCCGCTGGTGGTCGGCGGGCTGGCGTTCCTCATTACCTGCGTGTGCGCGCTGGCCGCCTACCTGGCACCGGAAACCCACCGGCTGGCTATGGAAGACCTGGGCAACCCGCAGGCACGACCCATGGCGCGGGAAGCCTATGAAGCGAGCCGCAAGGGCAGCCTGAAAGCGTTCGGCCACTGACCGTCAACAGCCGTTCCGAACATGGTGTTAGGTTTCCCGTACGGGCCTCATCGCCGGCAAGCCGGCTCTCACAGGGATTGCGCATACCCTGTGGGAGCCGGCTTGCCGACGATGCGCCGCGCGAGCGGCGCTCTATCTCCAGGGCCGCAACACGTCCGTCGAACAGGTGCCGATCAGAGAATCGATAACGGGTACTCGACGATCACCCGTACCTCGTCCAGGTCCGACTCGAAGGCTGTCGCCCGGGTGGTGGCCTGGCGCACGCGCAGTGCCAGGTCCTTGGCCGCGCCGGTCTGCACCACGTACTTGACCTCGATGTCGCGCTCCCAGCGCTTCTGGTCGGTGAGCGGGTCGCCGTTGCCGTCGCGGCGCATGTAGTAGGCGTTGGCATGGCTGTAGTCGGCGTCGCTGCCACGGCCATAGCGGGTCATGAACGACAGCCCCGGCACACCGTAGGCGGCCATGTTCAAGTCGTAGCGCAGCATCCATGAGCGCTCTTTCGGCGAGTTGAAGTCGCTGTACTGGATGGAATTGTCGAGGAAGATCGAATCGGACTGGCGCAGGTAGTCGAAGTCGTCGTCGCCGTTGTTGCGCTGGTGGGTCAGGGCCAGGGTATGGGCGCCGTAGCGCACGCCGAGCTTGGCGCTCCAGATGTCGTTGTCGAACTGGCCCAGGCGCTGGCGCCCTTCGTCCCTGGCGTTGTAGAAATTGAACCCGCCGATCAGCGCCAGCTCATCCGACAACGGCCAGGTCACGCTGGTACCGGCGTAGTACTGGTTCCACACATCCTTCAAGCGACTGCCGAACAGGCTGACGCTGACGTTTTCGTTGATCGCGTAGTCGCCACCGCCGTAGGCGATCCACGGCGAATCCACCGGGCCGCCGTAGAACGTCACGAAGTTATCGCGCAAGTCGCTGGACACCGGCTGGCTCATGGCGTGCAGGCGCCCGGCCTGCAGCGTCAGGCCTTGCACACTGGTGTTCTCCAGGGTCACGCCGCGAAAACTTTCCGGCAACAGCCGCGAGTCGCCGGCCGCCACCACCGGGTTGACCGGGAACACATCGCCCACCCGCAGCACGGTGTCGAACAGGCGCACCTTGGCCGCGCCGCCGAGCTTGGTGTATTCATCGCGGGCCTGGCCATCGCGGTCCACCGGCAGCACGTCGAACGAGCTGCGCCCACCGTTGCGTCCGCCACCGGTGTCGAGCTTGAGCCCGAGCATGGCGAAGGCGTCCACGCCGACGCCCACCGTGCCTTGGGTGAAACCGGACTCGAAGCGGGTGATCACGGCATGGGCCCAGGCCTCGGAGTAGCCGTTGCCGCTGTCCTTGCCACTGTTGTAGGTGGGGGCCGGGCCATCGCGATGATCGCGATTGAAATAGTAATTGCGGTTGAGCACGCTCAGGCGGCTGCCTTCGATGAACCCTTCCTTCTGCTCTTCTGCGGCCCAGGCCGCCGGGCCGAAGCCGGCCAGCGCCACCAGGGCGGCCAGGGAAAGTGTCGGATTGCTCTTCATCCACTGCTCCTTCGATTGCGGCTGTTCTTGTTGTCAGGCCCTGGCGCTGGAGCCTCCCTGGTCTGGCCAGATGCGCACGCACCCAGCCCCATTGGCCGAGCCTGATGCTCGCTGCTGGCGGATAACGGGAAGGTGATGGGGGCATTACAATCGTGTCATGCGCAGCGGGGGGAGCTGCGTGCGCGCCCAGCTTTCAGATCTGTAACCCGGCCGTCATGCCCCTGTTGGCCGGGCATCGCTAGCGTGGTCTGCGAAACGAACTTTTCGGAGGCACGACCATGCTACGACCGACCCTCACCGCCGCCCTGCTGGCGCTTTCCCTCTCGACCCAGGCCAGCGGCTTTTCCAGGCTGGACAGTGAACAGCTGCTGGCGGACCACCAGCAGGCCGTGGCGGCCTATGCGGCCAAGCGGGCGAAGCCCATGCCGGAGATCGTCGACTACCGCTATGGCATGAAGCTCGACGTTGCCCGCCTCGTGCGCCAATCGGGCGACCCGCGCACCTGCGAGGTGGTGCCACGGCTGATGACCTTCGAAGACAGCCAGGGCACCTTGCGCACCGTGCGCTACGCGGTGCAGTCGCAGTGCATCAACAACAAGTAGTTCAGCCGCGCAGCCCGTCCACCAGTTGCAGGCTGTTGCGCCCGCTGCGCTTGGAGGCGTACAGCAGCACGTCGCCTTGCTCGATCAACGCCGCCAGGCTGGCCGGCGGGCGGTCGAACAGATTGGCGCCGATGCTCAGGGTCACCGCCTCGGGGGTGCGGAACGCCTGTTCGGCGGTGCCCTGGAACTGCTGGCGCAGGGCCTCGGCCAGGCGCTGGATGGCTTCGCGCGAAGCCCCGGCCAGGAGGATCACGAACTCGTCGCCGCCCAGCCGTGCGGCGATCGCCCGCTCCGGCAGCATGGCCCGGATCATCTCGCTCAAGGCCACCAGCAGGCGGTCGCCGGCGGCATGCCCATGCAGGTCGTTGACCAGCTTGAAGTGGTCGATGTCGATCAGCAGCAAGGCCCCGGGGTTTGCCGGGGAAACCTCGTTGAACAGGTTCGCCGCGCGCATTTCCAGTGCACGGCGGTTGTACAGCGCGGTCAGCGGATCGCGCGCGGCCAGGCGCTCGATGCGCTCCTCGCGGCGGTAGCGCACGGTGCCGGTCATCGACAGGGCAATCAGCATGATCGCCATGGCCCCTTCCACCAGCGACACCTGGATGATCTGCCCGCGAAACGCGGTCAGGTCGATCAGTGTCCCCGGCAGCAGCGCCGGCAGCGTCTTGGCCAGGTAGAACAGCCCGTGCAGCAGCAGGATGCAGCGCAGCTGCACCGCGCCGACACTGAACGACTTGCCGTGCGGGCGCAACAATGCGCTGGCGTACAGGGTGAACGCGGCGACCAGCAGCGAGTTGGCCACCAGGAAGGTCTTCGACCAGGTGGGCCACTGCGGCAGCAGCAACAGGCTCAGCCAGGCCAGCGGGGCCAGGTAGCAGAGCCGTGACAGGCGGGTTTCGGTAAAGCGTGACACCCCCAGCAGGAATAGCCAGTGTGCAGCCACCAGCATGCCGTTGGCGAACCAGATACCGATGAACAGATATCCGCTGCCACGCAGCAAGGCGAGCGAGGAACCGACGCTGATGGTGGCGAAGCTGGCGCTCCAGCACAGCAGCGAGGACTCGCGCACGCTGCGCCACTCCACGGCCAGATAAAGCGCGGCGGCCGCGGCCAGCGCGATGGTGAGGGTCAGCATGGTGGAAGCGTCGAACGCCATGGGTGGAAGTGGCCTGTATCTGGGTTACCGTTCAGAACGGTGATTGTATGCGTTCAAGGGCCATTGCACAGGCATAAATGATATCCAAATGATGGCGCTCGGACGACCAACCAATTCATCCGAATACTCGACGACAGTCACCTGTCATTGCCCGGAGAGGAAGCTCACCAGCTGTCGCCCGTGCGAGCTGAGCGCCTCCCAGCTACGGAAACAGATACGCAGTTCCAGGGTCGCCCAACGCTCCTCAAGCGCCACACGGCGCACCGCCAGCTCCTGCTCGGCGCGCAGCGCCGCCGTTTCCGGCAGCATGGCGATACCCGCGTGCTGGGCCACCAGTTGGGCGATGGCTTCGAAGCTGGGCGCGCGCACCCGCACCTTCAGCGGCATGGCCAGGTTCATCGCCAGCTCCTCGACAAAGCGCTGCATGGCACGCTCGGCGGGCAGGCAGACGAAGGGAAAGCCCAGCGCGTCCGCCAGGCGCAGCTGGCCGCGCCCGGCCAACGGGTGATCGAGCGGCACCAGCAGCACCAGGCGCTCGGTGCGAAACGGCAGCGACACCACGCCCTCGTTGACCAGGTTGCCGTCGTACACGCCGATCTCGCACTCCCCGGCCAGCACCACCCGCAGCACATCGATGCTCTTGTGCTCGACCAGTTGCAGGTCCACCTCCGGGTAGTCGGCCAGGAACGGCCCGAGCACGGCCGGCAACAGGGTGCTGTTGGTCACGGTGGACGCCGCCAGGTGCAGGGTGATGCGCCGCTGGCCGGCGAGTTCGCGCAGCGTGTCCTGCAGCTTCTGCGCCTCGCCCAGCACGCCCCGCGCCGACTCCAGCACCAGGCGCCCGGCCGGGGTCAGCTGCATACCGTCGGCCTTGCGCAGGAACAGGGTCAACCCGCTGCGCGCTTCGAACAGGCGCAGGCGGGTGCTGGCGGCCGATACCGCCACCGGGAAGGTGGCCGCCGCCTTGCTCAGGCTACCGGTGGCGGCAATGGCGGCGAGCAGCCGCAGGTCGGCCAGGTCGAAGTGCATCAGGGCTTCTCCAAATCAGAACGCCATGTTCGAGAAAAAGCGATTCTAGCGCGGGTGTGTTCTGCGCAGAATAAACCACACTTCCTCTGTGCCACGGACCCGCCATGACCCGCCTGCCCGCCCCGCTCCAGCGCGCCCTTGCCAACGGCAGCCTGTACGCCGTACTCGCAGCCCTGGGCTTCAGTTTCAAGGCCATCTTCGTCAAGCTTGCCTATGCCGCAGGCCCGGTGGACGCCATCAGCCTGCTGGCACTGCGCATGGCCCTGTCGCTGCCGCTGTTCGCCTGGCTGGTGTGGGCCAGCCGTGGCCAGGGCGGCGCGCCGCTGAGCGCCGGCGACGGCCTGCGCGTAGCCTTGCTTGGCCTGTTCGGCTACTACCTGGCCAGCCTGTTCGACTTCTACGGCCTGCAATACATCAGTGCCGGGCTCGAGCGGCTGATCCTGTTCACCTACCCGACCCTGGTGCTGGTGATCCAGGCCATCGTCCAGCGCGAACGCCCGACCCTGCGCACCCTGGCGGCCATGGGCCTGTGCTACCTGGGGCTGGGCATCGCCTTTGTCCACGATATCGGCGCCTCGGGCGGCGGCAATGCGGTGCTGGTCGGCTCGCTGTGGGTGTTCGCCAGCGCGGTCACCTATGCCCTGTACTACTCGGGCACCGGCATGATGCTCAAGCGCATGAATTCGATGCGCCTGGCCGGGTTGTGCGGCACCGCCTCCTCGCTGATGGTGCTGGCCCACTACCTGCTGGTGGCCGATGTCGCGCCGCTGCTGCAGCTGCCCGGCACGGTGTGGCTCAACGCAGCATTGATGGCGCTGTTCTCCACGGTGCTGCCGATCTACTGGGTGGCGCTGGCGATCCAGCGCCTCGGGCCCACGCACACGGCGGCGGTGGGCAACCTGGGGCCGGTGCTGACGATGCTGGCCTCATGGCTGATCCTCAGCGAGGCGATCTCCTTGTACCAGGTGGCCGGGTTGGTCCTGGTGCTGTTCGGGGTATCGCGGCTGAAACCGGCGAAAAAGCCAGAGGCGCCAACCGCACCGATTCCGGCCTCGGCGCGGTCCCTGTAGGCGCCATGCATCCGCTGCGGGCACGCATTGCATTTGCCCTGCACGGCGAACCCATGGCATAGAAAGGCTGTCCACGTCCTTACCCGGCCGCATCGCGCCCTCCAGGAGATCTCAATGAGCAAGCCCCCTTATGTCCCGCCCAAGGTCTGGACCTTCGAGGCCCCTTCCGGTGGCCAGTTCGCCAGCATCAACCGCCCGGTGGCCGGCGCCACCCACGACAAGCCGCTGCCCACCGGCAAGCATCCGCTGCAGCTCTACTCCCTGGCCACGCCCAACGGGGTCAAGGTCACCATCCTCCTGGAAGAACTGTTGGCCCTCGGCCACGGCGACGCCGAGTACGACGCGTGGCTGATCCGTATCGGCGAAGGCGACCAGTTCGGCAGCGGCTTCGTGCAGGTCAACCCCAACTCGAAGATCCCCGCCCTGCTCGACCGCAGCGTCGAACCGCCGGTGCGGGTGTTCGAGTCCGGCGCGATCCTGCTGTACCTGGCGGAAAAATTCGGCGCCTTCCTGCCCCAGGACCTGGTCGCACGCACCGAGACCCTCAACTGGCTGTTCTGGCAGATGGGCGCCGCACCTTATCTGGGCGGTGGTTTCGGCCACTTCTACGTCTACGCGCCGGAAAAGTTCGAATACGCGATCAACCGCTTCACCATGGAAGCCAAGCGCCAACTCGACGTGCTCGACCGGCGCCTGGCTGAAAACGCCTACCTGGGCGGCGACGTGTACAGCATCGCCGACATCGCCGTCTGGCCCTGGTATGGCCAACTGGTGCGCGGCAACCTGTACGGCGCGGCCGAGTTCCTCGCGGTGGACGAATACCCCAATGTGCAGCGCTGGGCCGAAGCCATCGCCCAGCGCCCGGCGGTGCAGCGTGGTACCCGCATCAACCGCACCTGGGGCGAGGAAGCCAGCCAGGTGGCGGAGCGCCACGCGGCCAGCGACCTGGAGTGACCCAGTCACCCCGCACATAGCGACGCGTACACCTCATTCGTGTTGCCTATGCCTCGAGGGGCATAGGCAACTGCGCACACCGACCCGCCGTTCGATTGCCTGGCTGCAACCAACCATTTCCCCGCTGCATGCCTGCGCCCATCGGGACCTTCTTGCTACACTCGCCGCCATGATTTTCCACCTGCACAACTGTGGTGACAGCATGATCGAGGTAACCGAGGTTTCCATTGCCGAGCTGCGCGACGCGCTCGAGTCCGGCCGCACGACGGCCGTCGAGCTGGTCAAGGCGTACCTGGCCCGCATCGACGCCTACGACGGCGCCGACACCGCCACGCGGCTCAATGCCGTGGTGGTGCGCAACCCCGAGGCCCTGAAAGAGGCCGAAGCCTCCGATGCCCGCCGTGCCCGTGGCGAAACCCTCGGCCCGCTGGATGGCATCCCCTACACCGCCAAGGACAGCTACCTGGTCAAGGGCCTGACTGCCGCCTCCGGCAGCCCGGCGTTCAAGGACCTGGTCGCCCAGCGCGACGCCTTCACCGTCGAGCGCCTGCGCGCCGGCGGCGCCATCTGCCTGGGCAAGACCAACATGCCGCCGATGGCCAATGGCGGCATGCAGCGTGGCGTGTATGGCCGTGCCGAGAGCCCGTACAACGCCGCCTACCTGACCGCCCCCTTCGCTTCCGGCTCCTCCAACGGTGCCGGCACCGCCACCGCCGCAAGCTTCAGCGCCTTCGGCCTGGCCGAGGAAACCTGGTCCAGTGGCCGCGGCCCGGCCTCGAACAACGGCCTGTGCGCCTACACCCCGTCGCGCGGGGTGATCTCGGTGCGCGGCAACTGGCCGCTGACGCCGACCATGGACGTGGTCGTGCCTTATGCGCGGACCATGGCCGACCTGCTGGAGATCCTCGACGTGGTGGTGGCCGACGACGCCGACAAGCGCGGCGACCTGTGGCGCCTGCAACCCTGGGTGCCGATCCCGGCCGCCTCGAGCGTGCGCCCTGCCTCGTACCTGGACCTGGCCGTGGGCGCCGAGTCGCTCAAGGGCAAGCGCTTCGCGGTGCCACGCATGTACATCAATGCCGACGCCGAAGCCGGCACCTCGGAGAAGCCCGGCATCGGCGGCCCGACCGGCCAGCGCATCCATACCCGTGCCAGCGTGATCGAGCTGTGGCAGCAAGCCCGCCAGGCCCTGGAAGCGGCCGGTGCCGAAGTGGTCGAGACCGACTTCCCGCTGGTCTCCAATTGCGAGGGCGACCGCCCCGGCGCGCCGACCGTGTTCACCCGGGGGATCGTCAGCAAGGAGTTCCTGCATGACGAACTGTGGGAACTGTCCGGCTGGGCCTTCGACGACTTCCTGCGCGCCAACGACGATCCCAAGCTCAACCGCCTGGCCGATGTCGATGGCCCGCAGATCTTCCCCCACGACCCCGGCACCCTGCCCAACCGTGAAGACGACCTCGCCGCCGGCATGGACGAGTACGTCAACATGGCCAAGCGCGGCCTGAAGAGCTGGGACCAGATCGCCACCGTGCCCGATGGCCTGCGCGGCCTGGAAGCCACCCGCAAGCTCGACCTGGAAGACTGGATGGACGCCCAGGGCCTGGACGCGGTGCTGTTCCCCACCGTGGCCGATGTCGGCCCGGCGGATGCTGACGTCAACCCGGCCTCGGCGGACATCGCCTGGAGCAACGGCATCTGGGTGGCCAACGGCAACCTGGCGATCCGTCACCTCGGTGTGCCGACCGTGACCGTGCCGATGGGCGTGATGGCCGACATCGGCATGCCGGTGGGCCTGACCTTCGCGGGCAAGGCGTACAGCGACAACAATCTGTTGAAATTCGCCGCCGCCTTCGAGTCCACCGGCTCGCGCCGCATCGTCCCGCCGCGTACGCCGAAACTGGGCTGACGCACCTGATCGCGGGGTCATCCCGCTCCTGCCTTGAGTAGGAGCGAGATGGCCCCGCGGTTGCTTTTGAGCATTCGAAACTCTCGCCAAATTCAACTTTTTGTGTAATATTCAACACAATATTGAATCTGGTGCCGACCATGCTCACCCTCGCCCACGAACGCCAGCTCACCCTGAACGTGCTCAAGACCGCCCTGCAGGCCTTGGGCAGCGTCGTCCCGCGTAATGTGGAAATCCTTCTGCACGACCTCGAACACCCGGAACGCTCGGTGGTGGCGATCGTCAATGGCGAGCTCTCCGGCCGCCAGGTCGGCAGCCCGATACTCGCCGCTCCCGAACAGGATCAAGGGTTCAAGGCCTTGATGCAGGCCGCCGCCGACCAGCAGGGCTGCGACCCTGTGGTACTGCCCGACTACCCCACCACCCTCAAGGGGCGCAGCCTGCGCAGCGCCACGGCGATCTACCGTGACAGCACCGGCCAGCCCTTCGCCAGCCTGTGCGTGAACACCGACGTCACCGGCCTGGACGCCGCCATGGCATTCCTGCGGCACTTCCAACCGCTGGGCGCCACACCGGCGACGGTGCCAGGCGACGAGCCAGCGGACATGACCGCGTTGATGGCCGGGATCATCCAGGACGCGCTGCAGCGCAGCGGCCAGGGACGGATGACCAAGCAGGCCAAGGTCGAAGCCGTGCGCGTGATGCAGGAGCGCGGCCTGTTCATCGTCAAGGGCGGCGTCGAGAAAGCCGCCGAGGCCCTCGGTGTAACCCGCTACACCGTCTACAACTACCTGGAGCAGCTGCGCGGCGAGCCCGCCGCGGCTGCCCGCGACTGAGCCACGGAGCCCACCATGCCCTTGCATATCCCTACCCCACTGATCGAATCCCGTCCGCTGTCACTGAGCGCCGGCCGCCCGGTGTGGCTCAAGCTCGAAGCCCTGCAACCCTGTGGCTCGTTCAAGCTGCGCGGCGTCGGCCACGCCTGCGAGGTGCACCATGCTCGCGGCGCCCGTCACTTCGTCTCCTCATCCGGCGGCAATGCCGGGCTGGCGGTGGCCTACGCCGGCCGCAAGCTCGGCGTGCCGGTGACCGTGGTGGTGCCCGAGACCACCACCGAACGGGCCAAGGAACTGCTGCGCCTGGAAGACGCCAGCGTGGTGGTGCGCGGCAGCTCCTGGCAGGAAGCCAACGAGCACGCGCAGACCCTGCTGGGCGCGGGTGACGCCTTCATCCACCCGTTCGACGACCCGCTGCTGTGGACCGGCCACGCCAGCATGATCGATGAAGTGGCCCAGGCCGGCTGCAAGCCGGATGCGGTGGTGCTGTCGGTCGGCGGCGGCGGCCTGCTGCGCGGCGTGGTCGAAGGGTTGCAGCGCAATGGCTGGCAGGATGTGCCGGTGCTGGCCGTGGAAACCGAAGGCGCGGCGTCGATGCACGCGGCCATGGCTGCCGGGCACACCGTGGAACTGCCGGGGATCACCTCGGTAGCCACTTCACTGGGGGCCAAGCGGGTGGCCGAACAGGCGCTGGCCTGCACCCGCCAGCACCCGGTGGTCAGCCACCTGGTGAGTGATCGCGAGGCGCTCGACGCCTGCGAACGCCTGCTGCGCGATCACCGCCTGCTGGTGGAGCCGGCCTGCGGCGCGGCGCTGGCCTTGCTCGAACACCCCGACGCAGTGGCGGCCTTTGGCAATGTCCTGGTGATCGTCTGCGGTGGCGCCACCGCAACACTGGAGCAGATCCGCGCCTGGCGCGAAGCCTGCTGATCCGACACAGGCTCGCTTGAACACGAGCCTGGGCAGCTGTCGGCGAACACGTTACCGCTATATACTTTTGAACATATTGATTCAGAAGTACGTGTTTGCCATGCCCAGTATCCGTGATCGCAACCTGCAACTGATCCTCGCCGCCGCCAGCGAGGAATTCGCCCACCATGGTTTCGCCGCCGCCCGGGTCGACGCTATCGCCGCCCGCGCCGGGCTGCCCAGGGCCAACGTGTTCTACTACTTCCGCAACAAACGCCTGCTCTACACCGCAGTGCTCGACCTGGTGATGGAACCCTTGCTGCGCGCCTCGCGCAGCCTGGTGCCGCAGGCTCACCCCGAACAGGCCCTGCCCCGCTACTTCAAGGCCAAGGCCGAGGTGGCGCGCCAACACCCCGGCGCGGTGCGTGTCTGGCTCAAGGAAATGCTGCATGGCGCCCGGCAACTGCCCGGTGAACGCGCCGAGCTGCTGCGCAGCAGTGCCAGGCAGACGCTGGCCTGCCTGGCGCAGTGGATGGAGCGCGGGCTGATCGTGCGGACCACGCCCGAGCACCTGCTGCTGTACCTGTGGTCTACGTCCCTGGCGACCTTCCGCTTCGGCATGGCCCCCGGCAGCTCAGGGCAGATCAAGCCATCCCGCGCCTCGACCCAGGCCCAGGCCGAGCTGCTCTTGCGTGGCCTGCGCCCCACGCCCTTTTTTGCCCATTCGCTATAGCTTAAAGATTATAGCGATAGCTTCAGGCTTGTTCAGCTACCACCCCCTGCAACCGCGCCCACAGCCGCTCGACATGCTCACGCTCGGTGGGCAGCGCCCCCACCGAGACCCGTACCATCCAGCGTCCATCCAGGGTCGCCGGGGTCACATAGGCATCACCCGAGGCGTTGAGGCGCTCGGCCCAGGCGCGGGTGTGGGCATCCAGCGCCTCACCCTCGAGACCTGTCGGGCGATGGCGGATGCACAAGGTCTGCAACTGCACCGGCGCCAATACCTCCCACGCGGGCGCCCCCTCCACCTGCGCGGCCAGCCACTGCGCGTTTTCCAGGTCACGCCGCAGCCGTTGCTGCAGGGCCTCGACACCTTCGCTGCGCAGCATGAACCACAGTTTCAAGGCGCGGAACCGACGCCCCAGGGGAATGCCCCAGTCGCGCAGATTCTTCACCTCGCCATCGACCGCCGACTGCAGGTAGCTGGGGTTGGTGCTCATCACCCGGATCAGGTGCTGCGGGTCACGCACATAGTAGATCGAGCAATCGAAGGCCACGCCCAGCCACTTGTGGGCATTGACCACCACCGAGTCGGCCAGCTCGATGCCGTCCCACATCCAGCGGCATTCCGGGAGGATCATCGCCGAACCGGCCATGGCCGAGTCCACGTGCAGCCACAACTGGTTGGCCTGGGCGATCTCGCCGATCGGGCGCAGCGGGTCCAGCGCGGTGGTGGTGGTGGTGCCGGTGGTGGCAACCACGGCGCAAGGCTGGTTGCCGGCGGCGAGGTCCTGGGCGATGGCTTCGCGCAGCGCCTCCGGGCGCATGGCGTAGTGCGCGTCGGTGGGGATCAGGCGAATGTTTTCACGGCCGAATCCGGCCAGCAGCGCGGCCTTGTCAACCGAGCTGTGGGCATGGGCGCTGACGTAGACCACCAGAGGCTTGCCCTGGGCCTGCAGGCCGCCGCGCACCTGGGCATGGTCGGTGGCACGCTCGCGGGCGCAGATCAGCGCCACCAAGGTACTGGTCGAGGCGGTGTCCTGGATCACCCCGCTCCATTGCCCGCTCAGGCCCAGCAGCTGGCGCAGCCAGTCGAGGGTGGTTTCCTCCAGTTCGCTGAGGGCCGGGCTGGACTGCCACGACAGGCCGAGCACGCCCAGGCCGGTGCTGAGGAAGTCGCCGAGCACCGACGACAGGGTGCCGTTGGAGGGGAAGTAGCCGTAGAAGCCCGGGTGCTGCCAGTGGGACAGGCCGGGCATCACCAGCTTGTCGACGTCGGCGAGGATGGCCTCGAACGGCTCGCCTTGCTGCGGCGCGCCCTGGGGCAGCGCGGCCTTGAGGTAGCCGGGCTCGACCTGGGCCATGACCGGGCGCTCGCCGACGGTCTGGCGGTAGTCGGCGATCAGGTCGATCAGTTGGTGGCCGTATTGGCGGAATTGTTCGGGGGTCATGGGCGGTCTCCTGGCTGACAATACCTCGCAGTCTAGGCCTCCATCACCCGCCGAATAACCCCGCTTCACGCATAGCTGCTATGGCAAAGGCGCATGCCCACCCTGCACGCCGAACTGCGACTGGCGCCACACCTCGAACACCCGGTTACGCAGCCAGCGATGTTCGGCCGAGGCCTGCAGACGCTGATGCCATACCACCCAGTAACGCTGGGTGTGCTCGACAAAGCCCATCGGCCGCCAGCTCAGCCCATGCAACCGCGCCAGTTGCCGGGCGATATGCTCGGGCACCGTGGCCAGCGCCTGGCCGTTGCCGACCACCTGGACCATCGCGCTGAAGAACGGCACCTCCAGGCTGACGCGCCGTTGCAGCCCCTGGGCACGCAGATGGCGGTCGATGAAACTGTCCTTGTCGCCGCCACCGGACACCCGCACGTGCTTGAAGGCCAGGTAGTCATCCTGGCTCAGTTCGGCGCGGGCGCTCAGCGGATGGTCATGGCGCATCAGGCACACCGCCCGATCCTCGCCCAGCAGCCGACCGTGCAGGTTAGGTGGCGACTCATCGAACAGCGTGGTGGCCAGGTCGATCTCGCCGCTGGCGAGCAAGGCGTACTGCCCGGCCTGCCAAGTGCGGTATTCCAGCGATACCCCTGGCGCCTCCTGCTCCAACGCTTTCACCAGCTGCGGCAGCATATGTTCAGCCACGTAGTCCGATGCCGCCAGGCAGAAGCGCCGTTCGCAGCGCGCCGGGTCGAACGCTGCGGGCTGGCGCAGGGTGTTGAGCTCGTCCAGTACCTGGCGCAATGGCTCGACCAGCGTTTCGGCGTGTTCGCTGAGCACATAGCCACGCCCCTGGCGCACCAGCAGCGGGTCGTCGAAAGCCTCGCGCAGGCTGGCCAGCTGGCGGCTCAGCGCCGATTGGCTGCAGCCCAGGCGCTCGGCGGCGTGGCTGAGGTTCTTCAGCTGCAGGAGGCAGTCGAGGGTGCGCAGGTGGGCGAGGCTGAGGGAGGCGAAGGTGGGGTTCATGCAAGCTCCCCTTGGGTGAGTCTAAAGGCCTCATCGCCGGCAAGCCGGCTCCCACAGGCATCTGCGCAACCCTGTGGGAGCCGGCTTGCCGGCGATTGGGCCGCAGAGCGGCCCCTGAAGCACCAATCAGTCAGTCAGGCCAACATAGACGTTCTGCACGTCTTCGTTCTCGTCGATGGCCTCGAGGAAGGCCTCGACCTCGGCCAAGGCTTCGGCGCTCAGGCTGGCCGCACTCACCGGGTTTTTCGGGGTGTAGCCAATCTTCGCCGAGGTGACGGTGAAGCCATGCTCGGGCAGGGCCTTCTGCACGGCATCAAGGTCGGTGGTATCGGTGATGAACAGGGTCGAACCCTCTTCCTCGCCGTCCTCGAAGTCCTGGGCACCGGCTTCGATGGCTGCCATTTCCGGGTCGGCGTCGCCTTCCGGGGTCGCCTCGATCAGGCCGACGTGGTTGAAGTCCCAGGCCACCGAACCGCTGGCACCCAGCTGGCCCTTGCGGAACAAAACGCGGATCTGCGCCACGGTGCGGTTGACGTTGTCGGTCAGGCACTCGACGATCAGCGGCACCTGGTGCGGCGCGAAGCCTTCATAGCTGACGGCATGGTACTGCACGGCCTCGCCGTCCAGACCGGCGCCTTTCTTGATCGCGCGTTCCAGCGTCTCACGGGTCATCGAGGCTTTCTTGGCCTGGACGATGGCCAGGCGCAGGCGCGGGTTCATGTCCGGGTCGGCGCCGGACTTGGCGGCGATCTGGATCTCCTTGGCCAGCTTGCCCATGATCTTGCCCTTGGCGTTGGCCGCCGTTTCTCTATGCTTGGCTTTCCACTGTGCGCCCATATCGACTCTCTTTGTTTCAGCGGCCGGTTCAGGAAGCGACCGGCCAAAAAGTGGGGAGAGTTTATACGCCCTGCGCACCGGGTTCGACAAGAAATCGCATCAGCTTCAGCCCTTGTCGGCCTTCCCCGCCGCCGCCGCGAACTTCGCCAGGCGCACATCCAGCCCGCGTGGACGCACGCCGCGGTCTTCGGCGCGCTCCTTGCGGCGAATGGCGTTGCGCACCATCAGCGACCCCAGGTAGCGCACCGGCTCCGGCGGGAAACGCCCCAGCGGACCCTTGACCAGCGGCGAGCGGGTCCAGGCGTTGTCCAGCCCCAAGGCCAGCGACGAGAGGATCTGCCCGCCCATGTGACACGGCCCCACCCCGCTGCCCGAATAGCCGAAGCCATAGAACACGTTGCCCTGCCCATCGAGCCGGCCAAAGAACGGCAGGCCGGTCACCGAGCGGTCCGACGGCCCGTTCCAGCTCGCCGCCAACGGCACCTCAGCCAGCGCCGGGAAGAACTCGGCCAGGCTGTCACGCAGCAACGGCTGATACGGCGACGGCTGGTCGAACACCGGCAGCATGCGCCCGCCGTAGGCAAAGGTATTGCCGCCCTTGCCGAGCATCAGCCGACCGTCGGAGGTGTTGTGGTAGTAGTGCACGAAGATCCGCGAGTCGAGCACGCTGACGCCGCTGTCCAGGCCGATCTGACGCAGCAGCTCGGGGCACGGCTCGGTGATGACCATGTCGCTGGAGACGATCGCCACGCTGCGCTCGAACTGCGGGAAAGCCCGCGCCATCCAGGCATTGAGGCCCAACACCACGCGGTCGGCGCGGATGGTGCCGGCCCGGGTGCGCACCTGTGCCGGCGCGCCATGCTCCAGGCCGGTCATCGCCGTGCCTTCGTGGATGCGCACGCCACGCTGCAAGGCTACCCGGCGCAAGCCGCGCACCAGACGCCCCGGCTGTACCGTGGCCGCGGCCGGCGAGTACCAGCCCTCCAGATGCCGCTGGGAGCCGGCCAGGCGCTGCACCTGTTCCAGCGCCAGGCGCTGGAACGAGTTGATGCCGTGGCGCTCCAGCGCGGCGATCACCGCATCGGTGCCGCCGAGCTGGGCCTGGTTGGTGGCGGTGTAGAGCGTGCCGTCCATGCGGAAGTCGCAGCGGATGCCATTGGCCGCGCAGAACTCGCCGATGGCGCCGATGCTGCGTTCGGACTCGCCCACCAGGCGCACCGCCTCGGCCACCCCGAACAACCGTTCGAGGGTGAAGTACTTGGCCGACCAGGACAGCGCGCAGCCACCGTTGCGCCCGCTGGCCCCGGCGCCGCAGATGTCGGCCTCGATCAGCAGCACCTCCAGCTGCGGCGCCTGTTCCTTGATCATCAAGGCAGTCCACAACCCGGTGTAGCCACCGCCGACGATGCACACGTCGCAGCGCGCATCGCCGGCGAGCGGCGGGCACAGGGCCTCGTCTTCCTGGTCCAGGGCCTGTTGCAGCCAGAAGGGTCTCATCTGCTCGCTTTCCTCTAGGTACGCAGTGGCTTGATCGCCATGCCGGTATTGGGGGCCACGTCGGTGGCCTGGGGGGCCGTCGCCGGCCGGCTGTTCCAGTGCGGCAGCAGCACCAGGGCGGAGAACAGCGCGGTGCCGGCGAAGACGATGAATACCGTGACGCTGTCGAAGTAGCCCGGCAGCAAGCCGCCAAGCACCGCGCCCACCGAGCCGCAGCCGTTGACGAAACCGGCCGCGGTGGCGCCGGCCTTGGCCGTGCCGAAGTCGATGGCCGCGGCGCCGCTGATCATCGAGTCCGGGCCGTAGAGGGTCAGGCCCATGACGAACAGCAAGGCCACCACCAGCGCCACGCTACCGCTGTGCATCGCCGCCATGAAGCCGGCCAGGGTCAGGGTCAGCAGCACCAGGCTGATCACGCAGGCCGGCATGCGCCGGGCACCGAACAGCTTGTCCGAGGCCAGGCCGATGAGGATCGGCCCGAGCAGCCCGGCCAGCTCGAACGCCGTGGGAATGATCGCCGCGCCGACCTTGCCCACCGAGGGCATCTGCTCGAAGACGATCACCGGCCCCCACAGCAGGATGGCGTAGCGCGCCGGCTTGAGCATGAAGTAGGCCAGGCCCAGGGTCAGCACCGTGCGGTTGCGCAGGATCTCGCGCAACGGCGCCCACACGCTGCACAGGTTCGCCCCTGGGGCCATGCTCTGTGGCTCGGGCTCCACCGCCGGCAGGCCGACGTCCTCGGGCTTGTTGCGCTGGAAGATGAAGAACAGCACCGCCACCACGGCCACCACCACGGCACTGGAGAAGAATGCCGCGTGCCAGGTGCCGACCAGGGTGTAGGCCCACCAGCCGGCGAACGGCGAGGCCACCAGGCCACCGAAGGCGTAGCACGAACTCCACAGCCCCAGTACCCGTCCGCGCTGGGACGCCGGGAAGAAACTGCCGATGTTCTTGCACAAGCCCGCCCAGCCGGTGGACTGCGCCAGCCCCTGGACCAGCATGCAGGTAGCGAAGATCGGGAAGGTTGCGTAACTGCCCATCACCACCGCGGCGGCCGACGAGATCAGCAGCCCGCCGAGCACCACCACGCGCGGCCCGAAGCGATCGGCGAGCATGCCCCAGGTGAACTGGCCCACGGCGTAAGCGGCCAGGTAGATGGCGTCGAGGTTGGCCATGGCGGCCTTGTCCAGCATGAAGGTCGGGTCTTCGCCGATGCCGAGCTTGGCCACCGAGAAGGCCTTGCGGGTGAAGTAGAAGGCGGCATAGGCCAGCCAGGTGATCGCGAAAATCTGCACGCGCCAGCGCTTGATGGCGCCCAGGGATTGGTTCATTTGACTCTGACCTCTTGTTTGAGTGTGCCGGCAGAATGTGAAGAAACGCCTGTCTTGTTGTTGTGTTGCGCACTGCGTGACGGAGGGACGTCACCTGGTCAGATGGCGGTGGTGCCGCCATGGCCGACATGCCGCTGCTCGTGGCAGAGGCGTCGGGTTGAAACACATGGAAACAGCTGCTGACTGATAAATAAAATCGATTTATCGTATTTCACACATAAGCCCAGCTTGTAAGCGGAGTGTTCGATGTCGGTTTCCCACGCTCAACTCAAGGCCTTCCACGCGGTTGCCGAGCAAGGCAGCTTTACCCGCGCGGCGCAAAAGCTGTTTCTCACCCAGCCGGCGGTGTCCGACCAGGTGCGCAAACTGGAGGAGCGCTTTGGCGTTTTGCTGTTTCACCGCAACAAACGCTCGGTGCAGTTGACCGACCTGGGCGAGCGCCTGCTCGGCGTCACCCAGCGCCTGTTCGCCTGCGAGGCCGAGGCCCAGGAGCTATTGCAGGACTCACGCGCCCTGCACACCGGCAGCCTGACGCTGGCGGTGGACGCGCCAGTGCATGTGCTGCCGCAGATTGCCCGGTTCTGCCAGCGCTATCCGGGGATCCAGGTGAAGATCGAGACCGGCAACACCGATGAGTCGCTGGCGCGGCTGTTCAGCTACCAGGCTGACCTGGCCCTGCTCGGGTGCGATGTCGATGACGAGCGGCTGTTCTGCGTGCCGATGCGGCGCGACCCGATGGTGGCGTTCGTCTCGCACCAGCATCCCTGGGCCAGCCGTGGGCAGATCAGCCTGGCAGACTTGGACGATACGCCGCTGGTGCTGCGCGAGCCGGGGTCGGTGACGCGGCAGACGCTGGAGGAGGAGATGCAGCGGGCGGGGTTGCGGATTCGCTCGGCGATCCAGGTCGAAGGGCGGGAGGCGGCGCGGGAGGCGGTGGTCGTGGGGATTGGTGTGGGGGTGGTGTCCGCGGCTGAATTCGGGGCCGATGCTCGGGTTTGTGCTTTGCCGATTGTGGATTGTCAGCGGCATTTGACGGAGACGTTGGTGTGTTTGCAGGAACAGCGGATGCGGCGGGTGGTGGCTACGTTTTTGGAGATGGTTTTGGAGGGGGGTTAGGGTCTGGGTCTGGGTGATTGTTTTGGGACTTGTATGCGCATTCGTAGACGGTGCTGACATTTAGTCACCTTTCCGCCCTTACGGCGGCCTACTTTGGTCTTGGCCAAAGTAGGCAAAACCGTTCGGCTCCGTTCATACGGCCCCTGCGCTTCGCTCCGGGGTTCCCTCGCTCCGTTCTTGCTCCCGGGAGTACCGCGCTGAACGCCCCATCCTGGGGCGCAGCGCTTGACGGCCATCCATGGCCGTCACCTCCCTTCGCAAGAACTCCGCTCGGCCTCCTGAAGTCGCAATTTGTGGCGCCTGAACTATCGCGCGCTTAGAAGCAAGATCAAGAGCAGATATTTTGGTTTATTAGTGGATGAAGTGTTGTTCTTCATTACGCCATCGCGGGGCAAGCCCGCTCCCACGATAGTTTAACTATCACTCAACGTGGGAGCAGGCTTGCCCCGCGATGGTGTTCCAGAGTTCCCACGATGGCAACTAGCGACTAGCTGCGCTAGTGCAGGCGCCGCCCGTAACTTCGCGACTTCAGGAGGCCGAACGCAGGACTTGCGGAGGGAGGTGACGGGCATGGATGCCCGTCAAGCGCTGCGCCCCAGGATGGGGCGTTCAGCGCGGTCCTCCCGGGAGCAAGGCCGGAGTGAGGGAACCCGGAGCGAAGCGGAGGGCCGGATGAATGGAGCGCAACGGCTTTGCTTACTTTGGCCAAGACCAAAGTAAGCCGCCGTAAGGGCGGAAAGGTGAATAAGCGTCGACATCGCAAATGAATGCGCATACAACTATCAAAACAATTACCCCAAACTCAAAACCGAAAAACCGAAAAACCGAAAAACCGAAAAACCATGACAAACTAACCCATCTCCCCCAGCAAGGCCCCACCCACCATGTTCCACCGCCTGGCCGCCGACACCCTGGTCCTGTTCCACCTCTCGTTCATCCTGCTCGTCCTGTTCGGCGGCCTGCTGGTGCTCTGGCGCCGCCGCGCCCTGCTGATCCACCTCCCCGCCCTAGCCTGGGGCCTGGCCGTGGAAGGCCTGCACCTGGAGTGCCCCCTCACCGACTGGGAAAACCACCTGCGTAAAGCCGCCGGCGACGCCGGCTACCACGGCGGTTTCGTCGAACACTACATCTGGCCCGTGATCTACCCCGCCGGCCTGACCCCACAGATCCAGCTGTGGCTGGGCACCATTGTGCTGGCGCTCAACCTCGGCATCTACACCTATGTGCTATGGCACCTATCGCGTGGCCACCACAAATAGCCGCGGGAACGGCAACAACACCCGACCGTCGCTGGCCGCCGGGTAGTCATGCTGCATGGCCTGCAGGTACAACTGCAGAAAACCCGCCTGTTCCTGCTCATCCAGCCGCGCCAGGTAAGGCCGCAACGCCGATCCCTTGAACCACTCCACCACCGCCTCGGCGCCACCGATCAAGGGGTGGTGATAGGTGGTGCGCCACACATCCACCCGCGCGCACAAAGGGCTGAGCAGGTCGTAATAGAAACCTGCGTTGTGCCGCGGCGGCAGGCTGAAGTCAGCGAACTTGTCAGCCCAAGGTCCTTGGCTGGCAATCTCGCGCAAGCGGCGATGAGCCGGCTCGTCGAGGTTGTCCGGCGTCTGCACGGCCAGGCTCGCACCTTCGTTCAGCTGCCGCACCAGATGCGGATAGAGGCTGGCATGGTCCGGCACCCACTGCAGCGAAGCGTTGGCAAGAATCAGGTCCTGGGGCACCTGGGCCGCCCAGCCGGCGATCTCGCCAATCTCGCAACGCACCCGTGGAATGCTCAACCGTGGCCGCTGCCGGGCCTTGTCGACCATGTCCGGATCGCTGTCCAGGGCGACGACCTGCGCATCAGGGCAACGTTGCAGCAACACTTCGGTGGAGTTGCCCGGACCGCAGCCAAGGTCGGTGGCGTGGCGCACCGGGCGCGTCGGCACGGCGGCAAGCAGGTCGCGTACGGCGCGAGTGCGTTCGTCTTCGAACAGCGAATACTGGGTGGCGGACCAGGACATGGGACACTCCTTGTAGGGCAATTGCGTGCAGCATAAGCCATGTCGGCACCCCACAGCGTAGGGATGATCCGATTGGCGCAGGCGAAAACGGAAACGGCCGGTCCCTTGACGGGTACCGGCCGTTGCGCGCGGCGCTACCGTATTCAGTGACGCTTGGCGGTACGCATCTGGTGCACCACGCCCATGGCCACCACGATGGCCGCGGCGATGCCGGTGGAGATCACCAGGATCTGGTAGTCAGGCATGAAGGCCATGGTCACCAGCGCCGCCACGATGAACACGATCACCAGGTAGGTCAGCCACGGGAACAACCACATCTTCAGGCGCACTTCCTTGCCCTCGGCCACCAGCTTGCGACGCATGCGCAGTTGCGAGAAGGCAATCACCAGGTACACCAGCAGGGCGATCATGCCGGTGGTGTTCATCAGCGTTTCCAGCACGTCTTTCGGGCGCAGGGTGTCGCTGAAGTTGATCAGCGCGCAGAACACTGCCACCAGGCACGAGCCGATGATCGCGTTCACCGGTACGCCGGTGCCGGTGCGGGTGAACTTGAACAGGCGCGGCGCATCGCCACGCTGGGCCAGGGAGAACAGCATGCGCGAGGCGGTGTAGTGGCCGGAGATCAGGCAGCTGCTCACCGAGGTCAGCACCACGAAGTTCATCAGCAGCTCGGCATACGGCACGCCCAGCAGCTCCAGGGTGCGTCGGTAGGCGCCATAACCGGAGACGCCCAGGTGCGGGTCGTTCCACGGCACCAGGCAGACGATCAGGAAGATCGAGCCGACATAGAACAGGCACACCCGCCAGACCACCGAGTTGGTCGCCTTGACGATCTGGGTGGCAGGGTCCTTCGCTTCGGAGGCGGCGATGGTGACGATCTCGGCGCCGAGGAAGGCGAACATCACCCCCAGCAAGGCGCCGATCACCGTGGTGATGCCGTTGGGCATGAAGCCTTCGGCGGTCAGGTGGCTGATGCCGCGCACCTCGCCGAACTGCCAGACGTTCATCACTGCGGCGGTGCACACCACCAGGAAGCAGACGATCGCCACCACCTTGATCAGCGCGAACCAGAACTCGAACTCGCCGTAGTGCTTGACGTTGAAGAAGTTGACGGTGATCAGCAGCAGGGTCGTGGCCAGCACGAACACGTTGACGCTCACGTCCGGGAAGAAGCCGTGCAGGATCTTGCCCGCCACGTAGGCCTCCCAGGCCATGAGGATCACCCAGTACCACCAGTACAGCCAGCCGATGGTGAAACCGGCCCAACGGCCAATGGCGCGGTCGGCGTAGGTGGAGAACGAGCCGGTGTCCGGCGACGAAGTCGCCATTTCACCCAGCATGCGCATGATCAGCACCACCAGGATGCCGCCGGCCAGGTATGCCAGGACAGCCGCCGGGCCGGCGCTGTGGATCACGCTGCCGGAACCGACGAACAAGGCGCCGCCGATCACCCCGGCGATGGACATCATCGTCAGGTGGCGCGACTTGAGCGAGGCACTGAGCTTGCTCTCGTGCCCATCCTTCGCGGTGGTGGATGTGGATGTTGCGTCCATCAGTTATTTACCCCGTGCTTCTTTTTATCCAAGGAAAAACTGTGAAACCCCGATGGTTATCGGTCTCACCTGTACATCAGTGCTACTGCGGGCAGGGAGGTGTGCGCGAGCACACGCAGGCCATCCGTGGCGGCCTGCTTACGCGGCCAGAGGCGACCCTCTGGACGAACTGAACCATGCTGGGGACGGACGAGCAGCGTCCGGCCACGCGGGAAGAAGGTGCGAGGCGGACCTCGACGGTAAAGCAGCGATGTTGTGATTATTCATGGCGCTGTCATGTGCTGTGTTGGCTATATCTGACACGTAATGTAAAAATGTCGAACACATTGAGCCATGCACAGCGGCATGAAAAACGCACTGCACTGTACAGGCCGCCGATGCAATACACCCGCTGTGCCCCGCAGGCGCCTGGCGTCCCGCACACCTGAAGGCCCCCGAATGCTCCAGCTACATCCGGACTCCTCCACCCCGCTGGTCAACCAGATCATCGACGGCTTGCGCGCGCTGATCGACGACCAGACCCTCAAGCCCGGGGCGAAGGTCCCGTCGATCCGGGCGTTCGCCTCGACCTACTCGGTGAGCACCTTCACCGTGGTCGAGGCCTACGACCGCCTGGTGGCCCAGGGGTTGCTGGTGAGCAAGGGCAATGCGGGGTTCTTCGTCAATCGTGCGGCCAACGATCTGCTGGACAAGCACTCCGTCGAGGCCGATACCAGCCGCCCCACGTTCAACTCGGAATGGTACCTGCAGCAGATCTTCGAGATCCGCCAGCTGCCGTTCAAACCGGGTTGCGGCTGGCTGCCCAACGACTGGATGTACGAAGAAGGCTTGCGCCGTGGCCTGCGCCAGGTCGCCGGCAGCCCGCTGGAGCTGTCCGGCTACGGCGACCCCATGGGCCTGCCGGAATTGCGCGCATTGACTGCGCAGAACCTGCAGCAGGAACTGTCGATCGTCGCCAACCCGGCGCAACTCATGCTCACCCACGGTGCCAGCCAGGCCCTGGACCTGGCCGTGCGCACCCTGGTGCGCCCCGGCGACGTGGTGCTGGTGGACGACCCCGGCTACCCCAACCTGATGAGCATCCTGCGCACCCAGGGCGCCACCCTGGTGGGCGTGCCGCGCACCCCGGCCGGCTACGACCTCGACCAGCTCGAGCGCCTGCTGGCCCACCACCGCCCCACGGCCTTCTTCACCCAGCCGCACCTGCACAGCCCGACCTGCTCGCGCACCCCGCTGGCGCAGCTGCACCGCCTGTTGCAGTTGGCCAGCCAGCATGGTTTCCGCCTGGTGGAGAACAACCTCTACGCCGACATGATCGCCGACCCGCTGCCCTGCCTGGCGAGCCTCGACCACCTGCAGCAGGTGGTGTACGTGGGCAGCTATTCGAAAAGCATCTCGCCCAACGTGCGCGTCGGCTACCTACTGGCCAACCCTGAGCTGACCCAGCAACTGCTGCACCTGAAGATGCGTTCGGGCCTGACCACCTCGCAGGTGATGGAGCGGGTGGTGTACGCCGCGATCATCGACGGCCGCTGGCGCAAGCACCTCAAACGCCTGCGCCAGCGCCTGGCCGAGGCGCACCAGGAAGTGGGCCGGCACCTGCATCGGCTGGGTTTCGAGCTGTTCATCGAATCGGATGAGGGGATGTACATCTGGACCCGCCATCCGGCGATCCCCGACAGCGCCGCGCTGCTCGACGATGCGCTGGAGAAAGGCATCATGCTCGGGCCCGGGCAGTTGTTCATGGTCGATGCCAAGGCTACCGGGTGGATGCGCTTCAACGTGGCGTTCAGTACCGACCCGGCGATGTGGGAGTTGCTGGAGAAGGTATTGGTGAAGCATGTACGCCGGGGCGGGATGTAACCATACTTCCCACGCATTGCATGGAACTAACGACTGATCACTACAGTGCATTAATTCCATAAAAAACTGACCTTGCTTACAGGCCAATGGCGCCTGCGTTTCATGGGCCAGTACTTCCAGATTAACGAGTCCTTTTGAAAGCTGAACACTCTCTAACCCGCTCCATTTTCGGAGCCAGCCTAGGGAGATCACCATGCCAAACACCGTCACATTGCCCGCTCAATGGGTAACTCCCGATCCGTTGCCTTCTCTAGGGCATCATACTCTACCGCCTCTGAGCCAACCCGTTTTCACAGCGCCAAAAAATTGGAAACAAGGGGTCCCTGCAATACATGCACCCCATGACATCGACAAACTCGGCACGCTTTATACCTTGGAGAAAGTTCCTTTACTCGTAAACATCTTCATATCGGCACAATTAAAAACAGAAGAACAATACGCACGCTACCAGGCACACCTTGAAGCTGCACTGGATAGTGAAATACAGGCCATTGCACCGTCAGGAAATTTTGACATCTGGCATATGGAACGGCAACTGGATGCCCTCTATAAACTGACCGTCAGCAAACGACATGCCTTGCTTGAAAGCAGAACGCTAGAAGCCCGATTTCTCGGCCAACCTATCGATACGACCAACAAGAAACGTCATGCCATTAACTTTGTCAATCGCATGCAAAAACGGCACGGCAGCCGTCCCAGCGCTGTTTATGCGTCGTTCATCGAATCCCTGAGCGCCGCCCATATGAGCATCCTGCTCACCCGCTCTATCAGCTTGCTCGAAACAAGGATCGCAGCACTGTCGACGCTGATTGCGAACACTCGAATTGAAGCTGAACGCGCTGCCGCCGCTCACGCAGAAGCCGAACGCATCGCCGTAGAAACCGCCGCACGCGCAGAAGCCGAACGTATCGCCGCCGAAGCCGCCGCTCGCGCAGAAGCCGAACGTATCGCCGCCGAAGCCGCCGCTCGCGCAGAGGCCGAGCGTATCGCCGCCGAAGCTGCCGCACACGCAGAAGCCGAGCGTATCGCCGCCGAAGCCGCCGCACGCGCAGAGGCCGAGCGTATCGCCGCCGAAGCCGCCGCACGCGCAGAGGCCGAGCGTATCGCCGCCGAAGCCGCCGCACGCGCAGAGGCCGAGCGTATCGCCGCCGAAGCCGAACGCACGTTTGGCAAAAACGTAGAAGCCAAAGCGAATACCCTTACCCTTGCCATTTCCGGTGGCCCTCAGTTGACGACCACCGCCACCCTTTCCAATATTGAATTCACGCTAGAGTCGGCAATTCGCCAAGCCATTCAGCTTCTCAAGGGAGGACTGGAGGTCGTAGCCAACCGAGTGTTTGCGGTCGGTATTGGGGCACTGGTGTACTCCCCCGCACTCGGTAACGGTGAATTGCCGTCGGAAGTAGCGCTGGGCCTTGCAGCCAGCACCTTGTTGCCGGAACTACCCGACAACTTGCAGCAGATCGCAGCGGCGAATGGCAGTATCGCTCTTCCATACAGGATCCATGGCCAACGCAGTGGCTATGCACTGGTATCCACTTCGTCGCCCGGCACTTCAAGAGATGTCCCTGTACGCGCTCTTTCTTTTGATGAAGCGAGTGCCAGCTACCGCTTCACATCGACAGACAGTCCACCTGTAACCCTCAGCTTCCCGATAGTCCGGCCAGCAGACCATTCGACCAAAAGTCCTGCGATAGCGCCTCTGCCATCTATCTATCGGGGAGTATCCCTACAACCTGTCGAAAGCAATGCATATACACTACCTGCGTCTGACATCCAGCATATCCGTGACTGCATTTACTGCTTCCCGATAGAAACGGGATTTCCTCCACTATACATTGTTTTCAACAGCCCTTATCCCGGCGACACTATAGGAGCTTTTACGGGCCGCTCGTACCAGTCAGACCAAATAGGTGGCCCCATCATAAATGCCGACTGGAGAACGGCTATTATAACCACTGAAGGAATCGACCTTATTAAGCTGCACACCAGTCGCTTCGAACAGTCAGATGCAAACACCACCATGATCCATCGGCTCGAAAGAATATTGAATGGACTCACCGACATTACCGATACTGACAAGCGTTTTTACACTCACGAGCTTCGAGAACTTGAGCGATACCGAGCAATTGGAATCCCTGATGGCGTCCAACCCAACGATAACGGGGTCACTTGGAACAATGCCCACACGGCCACATTAGAAGACTTCCAGCTTGGCGCATCTGCAGATCTACTCTACACTCCAGAAGCATTGGAAGCCGACGACAAACAACTGGCAAGAAAATATAAATGAACACTATAAAAGACATAGTAAAAAACGAAGTGCCGCAGGATGTAATCTTGTTTTTAGCCACAGACCAAGGGATATCACACCCCCAGCTCGACAGGCTGTATAGCAGCAGCGACTGGCCTTTCCTCAGCGACAATACGTCATTGATCCTCCTGATAAACCACATGATATCAGAGGGGCTTATCAGCTTTTCCGGAAAAGCATATGTAAAAGGGCCCCACTGGCGAGAGCCTCAATTCCTGACCGAAAAAAAATACAAGCTCGCACCTTAATTAGTAAGCAGACCATGGGCCGCACGCGGCTCATGGTGAGCACAGCCAAGCCCTTTCAGGTTCTGGTGATGTGATGCTCGGTTATCCAAACCTCATCCGCATACATGACGCCGTGCTGGTGGGTGTATCTGCCGGCTACGACCTTGATCAGTTCGACTACCTGCTGACCGACGCCGAACTGCCCCAACATTGGCGTGCTGTGCGCTCCACGGACACTTAATCACTAGCTCCGCCCCCACAATCGAGGGAGCGGGCTTGCCCCTCGACAGGTTTAACGCCAATCGCGCTCTTCGCCGAAGAACGCCCGCGCATTCGCTTCCAGGCTCTCCAGGTGATACCCGCCCTCCTGCACAATCAGGCACGGCACACGCAACCCACGAATCTGTTCACCCAGCCGGGCGAACCCTTCGGTAGTCACCGCCACCTTGCTCTGCGGGTCCAGCTCGTAGATATCGAAGCCCAGCGAAAGTACCAGCACCTCGGCGCCGAAGTCCTTCAGCGCTTGCAACGCAACCTCCAGCTGCGCCATGAAGTCCGCTTCACTCGCCCCGTGGGCCATCGGCAGGTTGAGATTGCAGCCCTCTCCTGCTCCGCTACCGCGCTCGTCGGCAAAGCCCGCCACTCCTGGATAGAAATTGGTCGGGTCACCATGCACCGAGACGTACAGCACGTCGTCCCGCTCGTAGAAAATCTCCTGGATGCCCTGCCCGTGGTGCATGTCGGTATCCAGGATCGCCACGCGCTGATAGCGGCCGCGCAACACCTGGGCCGCGACGGCGGCGTTATTGAGGTAGCAGAAGCCACCGGCGGCATCGTACCGGGCATGGTGCCCCGGCGGACGACACAGGGCATAGGCGGCGGGTTCGCCGTCAAGGATGGCCTGGGCCCCGGCGACGGCGCTCTGTGCCGACCAGTAGGCGGAGCGCCAGGTATGCTCGCCCACCGGGCAGCTGCCATCGGCCAGGTAGCGGCCGGCCTGGGCAAGAATACCGCGCAGGGCGTTGGGTTCGCGGACGAAGATGTTGGACATCACCTCGTCGCCCCAGTCCTCGGGCACCTCCTTCCAACGCGCATGGGCTTCTTCGAGGAAGGCGAGGTAGGCCTCGCCATGCACTGCCTTGAGCGGTGCCAGGCCGGCATCCTCGGGTTTGCGGATATCGAAGCCAAGGGCCTTGGCGGCCTGCAGCAGACGCTGGGCGCGTTCGGGGACTTCCTGCGGGGTGCGCATGGCGCCGCGCGAATAGTAGCTGCGCGGATGGTGGAACAATTGTTCAGGGTGGAAATAGCAGCGCATCAGGCTTCTCCTTCGACAACCTGGCCGGCACGGGCCAGCACGGCGTTGAGCAATACATCGGCGCCCTGGCGGGCATCCTCGGGCAGCACATCCTCAGCCTCGTTGTGGCTCAGCCCACCGACGCAGGGGATGAACACCATCGCCGTGGGGCAGTAGCGCGCCAGCAGGATCGCGTCATGGCCGGCGCCGCTGACGATGGACTGCTGGCTGTAGCCCAGGCCATCCACCGCCTGCTGCACGGCGGCCACGCAGTCGGCGTCGAACGGCGTGGCCGGGCTGACCCAGTGGCGCTCGATGCGCACCGCCAGGCCACGCTGGCCGGCGATGGCCTGCAACTGCAGGCTGATATCGCGCTCCATGGCGTCGATGGCCTCGTCGCGGTGGTGGCGCAGGTCGAGGGTGAAGCGCACCTGGCCGGGGATGGTGTTGCGCGACGACTTGGCGATGCTCAGCTCACCCACTGTGGTCAGGCCCTCGGGGGCGAAGTCGCTGGCCAGCTGTTCGATGGCCTGGATCATCCGTGCCACGCCGTACAAGGCGTCCTTGCGCAACTTCATCGGCGTGGTGCCGGCATGCGCGGCCATGCCCTCGACAGTCACGTCGAGCCAGCGGATCGCCTGGCCGCCGCTGACCACACCGATGCTCCTGGCGTTGTCCTCGAGGATCGGGCCCTGCTCGATATGCGCCTCGAAATAGGCGTCCACCTTGCCGCCCAGCGGGCGTTGGCCGGCATAACCCGTGCGCGCCAGTTCATCGGCGACGCTGATGCCGTCGGCATCGCGGATCGCCAGGGCCTGGGCCAGCGGCAAGGTGCCGGTGAACACCGCCGAACCGAACATGGCCGGGGTAAAGCGGGCGCCCTCCTCGTTGGTCCACACCGCGATCTCCAGCGGCTTGCGGGTACGGATACCCAGGTCGTTCAGGCGGCGCACCACTTCCAGCCCGGCCAGCACGCCGTAGACGCCGTCGAAACGCCCGCCTTCGGGCTGGGTGTCCAGGTGGCTGCCCATCATCACCGGCGCGGCATGCGGGTCGCTGCCTTCGCGGCGGGCGAACAGGTTGCCGATGGCGTCCACGCTCAGGCTCAGCCCGGCCTCGCGGCACCAGCGGTCGAACAATTCACGCCCGGCCTTGTCCTCGTCGCTCAGGGCCAGGCGGCAGCTGCCGCCACGGGCGGTGGCGCCGATCTCGGCCATGGCCATCAGGCTCGCCCACAGGCGATCGCCATTGCTTTTCAACATTGCGGATACTCCAGATTCAGGCCAGCTCGAGCTGCCGGCCAAGGGCGTAGCGGCGCGCCAGCGCCAGCACGCAGACCAGGGAAGTGCAGGCGATCAAGCTGTAGAAGACCGCCATCGGCCACCATTGGCCGCTGAAGCTGTGGGCCAACCAGGTGCCGATCAGCGGGGTCAGGCCACCGGCGATGGCGCCACACACCTGATAGGCCAGGGAGATGGCGGTGTAGCGCACGCGGGTGGCGAACATGCCGCTGACGTAGCCTGCGATCACGGCGTAGAACGACGCCATGCACGCCGCCGCCAGGGCGATGCCGAGCACGATCAGCGGGCCTTCGCCGCTGCTCACCAACACGAACATCGGGTACGGCGAGGCCATCGCCAGCAGCGCCATCAGGGCCAGGAAGCGCGTGGCGCCGAGCCGCTCCGACAGCCACGCCGCCAACGGCTGCACGCAGAACTGGATGATCGCCACGAAGAACAGGCATTCGAGGATCAGCGAACGCTCCAGGTGCAACTGCTGGGTGGTGTAGCTGATCATGAAGGTATTGGTGAAATAGACCCCGGCGATCCCCAGGGTGTTGGCGCCGATGCACAGCAGCAGCGGCCGCCAGGCGCTGCGCAGCACTTCCAGCACTGGTGCCTGCTCCTTGCGCCGGGCCTGTTCGGCGTGCTCGCGGCTGGCGAGGAACTCGGGCGACTCGTTGACCCCCAGGCGGATTGCCAGGCCCACCAGCAGCAACAGCGCGCTGGCCAGGAACGGCACGCGCCAGCCCCAGCTCATCAGGTCTTCTTCCGGCAGGCGGGTGACCGCGCTGAACGCCAGCAGCGACAGGATCAGTCCTGCCGGGCTACCCAGCTGGGCGAACGAGGCGAAGAAGTTGCGCCGGCCCTTGGGCGCATGCTCCCCGGCCATCAGTACCGCCCCACCCCACTCGCCACCCACGGCGATGCCCTGGACCACGCGCAACAGGACCAGCAGCACCGGCGCGCTGGCGCCGATCTGCGCGTAGGTCGGCAGCAGGCCGATGGCGACGGTGACCACGCCCATCATCAGCAAGGTGATGATCAGCGATTTCTTGCGCCCGATACGGTCGCCGATATGGCCGAAGATGATGCCGCCCAAGGGCCGGGCGAAGAAGCCCACGGCAAAGGTGCCGAAAGCAGCCATGGTGCTGAACAGGCTGTTGTCCGAGGGGAAGAACAAGGCACCGAACACCAGCGCGGCGGCGGTGGCATAGATGTAGAAGTCGTACCACTCGATCATGGTGCCGATGAACGCGGCGGCGGCGGCACGGCGCGGTTGGGGCGAAGCGGCGGGCTTCATGGGGTGGCTCCTTTGGTTGTTTTTCTGGCAGGAGTTGTCGGGTCACGGTGGCGCTCTGGCGGCGCCTGGGCGGCCTTATCGCGGGGCAAGCCCGCTCCCGTCTCCATCATGACCTGGAGACACCTGTGGGAGCGGGCTTGCCCCGCGATGAGGCCCGCACTGCTGGAGATCATTCATCGCGGGCGCCTATAATTCAATTTTCTATTTATTATTCGAATTATTAACCACGCTTATCATCGAGCCCGACCATGCCCGACCGCCTGCTCAACGACCGCCTCGACTGGAACCTGCTGCGCACCTTCCGCGTCATCGGCCAGGAACTGTCGATCAGCCGCGCCGCCGCCCGCCTGCACCTTACCCAGCCCGCCGTAAGCCAGGCGCTCAAGCGCCTTGAAGAGCAACTCGGGCGCCAGCTCATCGCCCGCCGTGGACCGCGCTTCGTGCTGACCGAGGTGGGCGAGCAGCTGTTCCAGCTGGCCGGCGAGGTGTACGGGCAGATGTCGCAGATCGGCGGCCTGCTGGAGCAGCCGGCAGACGAACTGGTAGGCAAGGTGCGCCTGCTGATGATCAGCCGTATCGTCAGCGAACGCTTCGACGACTTCCTCGCCGACTTCCACCGCCAGCACCCGCGGGTAGAGCTGGAGATCGACGTGATGCGCAGCTCCGACATCGTCGCCGCCCTGCAGGAAAAAACCGCCACCGCCGGCCTCAGCCTCAACCGCCGGCCCCAGCCACGGCTGGAGCAGCGGTTGTTCCTGCGCCAGCGCTACGCGTTCTTTTGCGGCAAGCACCACGCGCTGTTCGGCCAGGCCGAAGGCGACCTGCAGCGGGAGAATTTCGTCAGTTTCACCAGCGACCAGATTGGCGGCATGCTCTCGCCGCTGACCATCTTCCGCGACCAGCAGGGCTTCGCCGGGCGCATCGTCGCCTCGTCGCCGAGCCTGGAAGAGGTGCGCCGCCTGGTGATCGCCGGCTTCGGCATCGGCTGCCTGCCCGAGCATGTGGTGGCGCCGGATGTCGACGCGGGGCTGTTGTGGAAACTGCCGCCGCAGGAGGGCATCGCCGACGTCGACATCCACCTGTTGTGGAACAAGGACCAGCGTATGAGTCGAGCAGAAAGCCTGTTCATCGACGCCTTGCTGTCGGCCGCCACGCCTGTGATCTAGCTGCAATCCTGTAGGCGATCAGCAGCCGAGCGGTAGACTTGCCAGGTTCGCGGTTCATCGCCTACAGGCTATGCGACACCCCGGTGACCCGCGCCCGCCCCAACCAGATATACGCCAGCGCCAGCAACCCCAGCCCCAGCGTGGCGAACACCGCCACCACCACCTGGCTGTAGCGCGCCAGCAGCGCCGGGAACCCCGTCACTTCACGAACCACCTGGATATCGGCACTGCCATCGGCATCGCGAATGCTGATCCCACCCTGGCGGATCTGCGAAAAGTCGGCATCGAAGTACACCCAGACCTTGCTCTCGCTCACCCCGTCGATGGCCGGCAGGTCGATGCTGCTGGTCGACGTCGGCACCAGCGTGTCGTTGCCGGCCGCATCGCGCACCTGGACCAGGCCCTTGGCCGGCAGACGGATGTGCACGGCCTTCAGTGGCACCCCTGCTGGGTTGTACAGCTCGATCAGCAGACCGGTGCGATGGTCCACCAAACCGGCCTCGAAGGGCCTGGCGAACAGGTGCAGGTACGGCGCCTGGGCCAGGTCGACCAGCTTGTCGATCTGCGGGTGGCTGAGGGCGCCTGCGCCGATCTCGCTGATCTGGGAATGCAGCCGCTCGTACTTGAGCAGGTCGTTGGCCTGGCTGATGCGCTCGTTGAACTGGCCCGGGTAGGTGAGATGGGCGTAGGTCAGGCGCGCCTGCAGGCGGTCGTCGTCGTGCAGCACCGCATAGAGCGTGGCGCCGACGGCAACCAGGGCCAGCAGGCCCACCAGGGATTTACCGACTTTCTCCCAACTCACCTTGAAGGTTCCTTGTTTGATGGGCGTGACGAGACGCAAGGCAGGCAAGGGTGCCAAGAACACCGGTTTCGGGCAAGGCCTGGCTGCCTGTGGCGACACTGTCGCGGGGCAAGCCCGCGACAGGAGCCTAGCCTACCTGGTGTTCGTGAAGTGGGGAGCATTCCCCACCCAGCCCTGGGTGTCTATCCCCAGGTTTGTGGCAGTTGCCCGAGCGTGTCTCATTCGCACTTCTGCAACATCTTGAAACACGTGGCGTTTAGCCATTTGCCGATTGGCACAGCGGTTGCTGACCCCTGTTCAAGGCACATCGCCACTTATCGCAGTGGCAACAGATGCCAACCTGCACAACACGGGGCATACGGCAATGAAGAAACCAGTTGCAACATCGACCCAGGTGTTCAGGTTGTCCTCCCTCACGGCGCTGCTGCTCAGCCTGGGGATGGCCAACGTGTTCGCTGGGTCGCTTGACGACGTGAGCCAACCACCGCCCACCGACCCTTCCGCCTTCAGCGACCCGGCCGCCGATCCGGTAGCCCAGGCGGCGGCGCTGGAGGCCTTGAAGAACATGCCCGAGGCCAACGAAGGCTCGCTCGAACTGAGCAACGGGGTCTACGGCACCCGCGCCACGGTGACCAGCAACAATGCCCTGCCCCCGGCGCAGCAGACCTCACGCAAATACCCCACCAACGGCAAGCCCAGCCCATTGTTCGGCGCCGAACCCTTTACCCAGCAGCTGCTGCTGTTCGAAGAATTCGGCCCAGAGAAACTCGACCCGGCCACCCCGCCCTACAGCCTGACCTTCCCGCCCCCGGTGATCGGTGCCGCGCCCGCGCAGGACCCAGACTACGCCGCGCGCAGCAGCCCCAACGGCAATGCCCTGGAGGCGTTCCTCACCCAACCGGGGCTGACACCGTTCCCGTCGCAGTACGCCAACGTGCTCGACCGCAACCCGTGGAAGGCGCAGATCGAGATGTTCCTCAACCGCAGCGGGGTCGGCTCTCCCGCCGAGGGCCGCCCACCAGGAAAGGGCTGGTCGCACCAGCGCTGGAACGAGTTCTACCCACAGGCCGCATTCAAGACCGCGCAGGCCGGCGCACGCATCAACCAGGGTTTGCGTGACCGCAAGCAACTGCACAACTACGCCAAGGGCGAATTCGCCCCGGGCGGACTGTACTACCAGACCTCCGACATCCCCACCACCCTGGGCACCACCAAGGGTATCGATACCCGCTTCCACCCGAAAATGCCCCTGCAGGGCCACAAGGCGTTATGGACCTTCGACGGCACCTTCCCGGTCAAGCTGCTGATGGTGCGCTATGGCCAGCCGGTGCTGATGCGTCACTACAACGCCCTGCCGATCGACCCCTCGGCCAACAACGGCTTCGGTCTGCACACCATCTCCACCCACGAGCACAACGGCCACTCGCCGGCCGAGAGCGACGGTTTCGCCAACGCCTACTTCTTCCCCGGCCAATACTATGACTACCGTTGGCCGATCCAGCTGGCCGGCTACGACACCATCAACACCCGCGCCCAGGACCCGCGCGCTGCCTTCCCCTGCGCGCCGGGCGAAACCCTGTACGTCAACGACGCGTCCCCAGGCCTCAAGACCTGTGAGAACGGCAGCATCAAGATCCGCGGTGATTGGCGCGAGACCATGAGCACCCACTGGTTCCACGACCACATGCTCGATTTCACCGCGCAGAACGTCTACAAGGGCAACGCGGTGATGATGAACTACTACTCGGCCATCGACCGTGGCAACGAAGCCCTGCAGGACGGCGTCAACCTGCGCTTCCCCAGCGGCGCGGCGATGCCATGGGGTAACCGCGACTACGACGTCAACCTGGTCATCGCCGACAAGGCCTGGGACGCCAACGGCCAGTTGTGGTTCAACCCGTTCAACACCGACGGCTTCCTCGGCGACCAGATCCTGGTCAACTGGCAGTACCAGCCCAAGCTCAAGGTGCGCGCGCGCAGCTATCGTTTCCGCATTCTCAACGGCTCGGTGTCGCGCTACTTCAAGTTTGCCGTGGTGCGTGAAATCGCCGGCAACAGCGGCGAATTCAAAGGCCCGAGCGGCTCCAACGTCTCCTATGCCCGCGTGCCGTTCCACATGATCGCCAACGACGGCAATATCATGGAACACGCCGTGCCGTTCGACGGCACCCTCGACCTCAACGGCGACGGCAGCCTGCAGGACAACAACGCCATCCTGCCGCTGCAGGGCATCGCCGAGCGCTACGACATCATCATCAATTTCGCCAGGAACGGGATCAAGGTCGGCGACAAGCTTTACTTCGTCAACCTCATGGAACACGAGACCGGCAAGGGCCCGAAACAACCCATCGCCCTGGCCGACGTGCTGTCGGGCAAGTACAAGCCCGTGATCAAGCAGACCAGCAACGGCCCGGAATGGGATGGCGGCGACCCGGTGGTCGGCAAGTTCATGCAACTGATCGTGCAGCCCTACGCCGGCCAGGACCTCAGCATGGACCCAAGCCTGTATGAACCGGCCAAGCCCGGCAAGGCTGCTGGCCTGGTGATGATTCCCCTGCCGATCGACCGCAACAGCGCCAGTGACCAGGTCAAGATCAAGGCCGCCCGCCACCGCGAGTTCATCTTCGGCCGCTCCGACGGCACCGACAGCACCCCCTGGACCATCAAGACCGACGGCGGCTTCGGCTACACCATGGACCCACGGCGCATCAGCGCCGCCCCGCAACTGGCCAACGAGGCTACCGACGGCGGCTTCAGCGGCGACGGCACCCTGGAAGTGTGGAAGATCAAGAACGGTGGCAACGGCTGGAGCCACCCGGTGCATGTGCACTTCGAGGAAGGGGTGATTCTCAGCCGCGACGGCAAGGCCCCGCCGGAATGGGAAAAATGGGCGCGCAAGGACGTCTACCGCATCGGCCCGGACAGCGACTCCTCGGAAGAAGTGGAAATGGCCATTCGCTTCCGCGAGTTCGCCGGCACCTACATGGAGCATTGCCACAACACCCAGCACGAAGACACCTCGATGCTGCTGCGCTGGGACCTTGAGCACCCCGGCCAGTTCCAGATGATGCCGACGCCATTGCCTGGCTGGGATGGTGTGGAGTACGTCAACTCCGCGGCCCTGCCGACCTTCCGCACCTCGAGCAGCGGCCCGGGCAACGACAGCAACAAGCCGCCGGTGGCGGTCAACGACAGCGCCGCGACCATGGCCGGCAAGCCGATCGTGCTCAACGTGCTGGCCAACGACACCGACCCCGACGGCAACCTGCCGCTGAGCGTCAGCAGCCTGGCCCAGCCCGACTCCGGCCAGGGCACGGTCAGCAGCAACGGTACCCAGGTCACCTACACCCCACCGGCCACCGTCGCCACGGCATTCACCGCCAGCTTCACCTACGCCGCACGCGACGCCAAGGGCCTCGAATCCCTGGCCCCGGCCACGGTGAGCATCGCAGTTTCGCCCGCCGTGCCGATGGACGAAATCCAGGTCAGCAGCGCTTCGGTGCAGTTGCGCAGCAACAGCCGCTGGACCTGGGAGGTGTCCGGCACCACCTCGGTGGCCGCCGGCAACAGCATCCGGGTGACCAGCAACACCACCAGCGGGCCGCTCGACCTGGGCCTGGCGACGTTGAGCGCCAGCGGTTCCGGCGCGCGCTGGAAACTATCGGTAACCACTACCGGCAGCGGCCCGGCCTCGCCGCCGGCGGTAACGGTCAAGTCAGCGCTGGGGCAGAGCGTGACGGTACCGTTGAGCATACGTTGATATCGCCAAGACCCGACAGGGAATTGGCGTGGGAGCGGGCTTGCCCCGCGATGAACGCACCGCATGGCACCGGCTCTGCCGGTGTTCGCGGGGCAAGCCCGCTCCCACGCTGCCCTGGCCTGCCCCTGACCAGAGGGTAAAACCATGCCCCGCCTCTTCCGCCTGCTGCTCCTGTTGCTGCTCACCCTCAGCCTCGCCTGGTCGCTGCCCCCCAGCACCCGCGCAACGCCCTCCACCCCCTGGGGCGCCGACTACTTCCCCAACATCCCCCTGCTCACCCAGGACGGCCGCCAGGTGCATTTCTTCGACGACCTGATCAAGGACAAGGTGGTGGCCATCAATTTCATATTCACCGGTTGCGGCGACTCCTGCCCGGTGGAGACCGCCCGCCTGCGCCAGGTACAGAAACTGCTGGGCGAGCGCGTCGGCCAGGACATCTTCATCTACTCGATCAGCATCGACCCCTACAACGACACCCCCGCCACCCTCAAGCGCTACGCGGAAAAATTCGCCATCGGCCCCGGCTGGACCCTGCTCACCGGCGAGGCCGCCGACATCGAACAGCTGCGCCGCAGCCTGGGCCTGTACATCGAAGGCCTGGAGAATGGCCGCAGCAAGGACCATAACCTCAGCCTGATAATCGGCAACCAGGCCACCGGCCGCTGGATGAAGGCCTCGCCCTTCGAAAGCCCGTACATCCTCGCCGACCGCCTGGCCAACAGCCTGCACAACTGGAAAACCGCCAGCGCCCAGCACCGCGACTACACCCAGGCCCCCGACATCCGCCCGCCGAGCAAAGGCGAGCAACTGTTCAGGACCCGCTGCTCGTCATGCCATACCCTGGGCGACGCAGAGCCAGGCGCCACCCACGGCATCGGCCCGGATCTGCTGGGGGTGACCCGGCAGCGAGACGAACTGTGGTTGAAGCGCTGGCTGATGGAACCCGATCGGATGCTCGCGGAGAAAGACCCGTTGGCAATGCTGCTGTTCGCGCAGTACAACCAGTTGGCGATGCCCAACATGCGATTGGGGGAAACAGAGGTGGCTGCGCTGGTCGGCTATCTCGAAGAGGAAACGACGCGCTTGCAAGCACCGCATTGAGCGACCGCAGGGGAACGCTGCGGGGCAGCTGGCGATATCATGAAGCCATCAAATCGCGTTAAGCTCGCAGCATACACTCAGCCATCGCACCATTGGGTCCGGTGCACGCACTGCTCGCCGAGATCACAAGGAGTCTTCTCATGCCATACATCACCCAGGTCGACAGCACCCTTTGGGCACTGATCACTCGCCTGCAGGGTCAGGAGCTGCAAACACCCCATACGCCGAGCAACGCTCACTTCCAGGTCGATGCGGTCGGTGCCGACAACCTGACGATCACCACCGGCGCCCAGGCCAGTAGCCTGACCATCAGTCGTGGGGCATTCCAGCAAACACTGGACTATCTCGCAGCCAACGGGCACTTCGGCGTTTCCAACGCGGTCCCGGTCGCCTCCAACAAGGACCCGGCACTGGCCGGTCCGGTCTGCCTGGCGGCGCGTCTTCAGCCCAACGGCAACCCTGGGCGCATGGTCATCACCTACATCCTGCCGATTCTCGAACACTGCCAGGCGGTCGGCATACAGCGCGCCACCACTCCGACCACGACCTGGCTTCTACCCTGAAGGCCATCTTGTCAGCGCGGCAGGACGCCAACGCGCCGCAGTTCCCATGCCGCATTTTTGCCTAGAGCGACCGCCCGGATCCCGAGGCCCCGTTTTCAAGGATGTCGATGAACCCGTCAAGCATCGTGCGCTACTGGCACGCCATCGAATTGTTGCAACCTCAACCCGTACCCAAGCTGAACATCCGTGACGAGGACGATATTTATCTGCCGTTCTTCCACGACATCCGCAGCCAGGAAGACCCGCTGCCCTGGATGCCCGGCAGCCTGGTGGGCAAGCAGAAACTGCCGGAAAAACGCGTGTGGAGCCACAGCCTGTTCGCCCACCTTTACGACAGCCTGGCAGTGACCACAGCGCTGGGAGAGCGGTTTGGCGCCGACCAGGGCTACAGCGAGCCACAGTCGCGGGAAACGGCCCTGTTCGCCCTGCGCTTCAGCGCGGAAGGCATGCTGGTACCGGACAGCCTGGTGCTGTCCAGCGAAGCATGGTTTCTTGGTTGCGTGCTTGCCGAGCGGAAGTGGGAGCATGGCTTCGCCAGCGCCCAGGACGACGCCCGCCAACTGGCCTGCCAGCTGCTTGGCACAGCCGTCACCTGCGATGCGTTGCACGAGCTTACCCAGGCGATTGTTCAAGCGTTGGGGCTGGAGGCATTCTTCGGCGATGCCCCCCGCCGCCACAGGGTGCGCTCCACCCCGATCGATCCAGAGAAGCCGGCGCCTCAGGACGATCCACTCAACAGCTTCCTGCTCGATGACCTCACCCATGTCGCCTCGGCGCTGGATCGCGGCGTGTCCAGCACCGCGCTCGCCCAGTTCCTGCGTGAACATGCCCCAGGCCAACGGCTGCACCTGGACCAGCCGCATGCCTCGCTGCCGATCATCGAACGTCTCTATCCACATCGCCATGCACCGGGCTGCTGGCCGAGCGACAAGCATCTTGGCCTGGTGCACTCGCAACAACTGGCGGTCAACAGCCTGTTGGCCGAACTCGGTGAAAGTGCCGGAGTCATGGGAGTCAACGGTCCACCAGGAACGGGCAAGACCACACTGTTGCGCGACCTGATCGCCGCCGTGGTGACCCGCCGAGCCGATGTTCTCGCCTCGTTCGACCGGGCTTCCCAAGCCTTCCTCAACAATGGTTGCGAGGAGCTCAACGACGGCGGGCGGCCGCAGAAAGGCTACCGCCTGAACCCCGAGCTGTTCGGTTTCGAAGTCGTGGTAGCCTCGAGCAACAATGGCGCGGTGGAAAACATCACCCTGGAGCTGCCGCAGGCCGGAAAGGTCGACCCATCCTGGCTTGGCGAAATCGATTACTTCGCTGACATCGCCACATTGCTGATCGATCAGCCGGCCTGGGGATTGATCTCTGCGGCATTGGGCAGCAAGACCAAGCGCAAGCAGTTCGTCAGCCAGTTTTTCTACGGTGAAGCACCACCCAAGAAGAAAAAGGCACGAACGAGCGAAGCCGCGAACGACCTGCAGACCGCCGACGTGCTCGCTGAGCACGAAGACAGCTACACCGCGGATATCGACGTATCCGACAAGCCGACCGGCCCTCGGGGGTTCATCGGCTGGCTGAGCAACCCAGCCAACAGCATCCCCGAGAGCGAGCGCCAGGCACGCTGGAAAGCGGCAAAGCGTCGCTACACCGCCAGCAAGGATGCAGCCGACGCGCTGTGTGAACAAATCGCGGCGATCAATCAACGAATCGATGCCGTTCGTGAACGCCGAACGGCGTTTACCCTTCAACAGGCCGAGCACGACGCTCACTGGCGCGCCCATGAGCAACTCAAGGCCGGCCAGCTAGACCACGAGCACGCGAATCTGCTGCCGGCGCGGAATGAACTGAGAAGTGCGCTGGATGCCCTGGACAGCCAGGTTGGCCAACGGCCCGGCTTGTGGCTCAATCTTTTCACCCTCGGGGGAGCGGGTCGCACATGGCGTGCGCAACGTGCCCACCTGCAGCAACGCCACCAGCTTTGCAGCGACAACTACGCCACCGCCATGAAACAGGATGCGCGTCTTGCCGAGCAGCTACAGACGCATCAACTGCTGCTCGAAACCGCCAGGCAGCAGCTTGGGCTTGCAGAGGCAGCGTTGCACACCGACGTCGAAACAGCTCGGCAACTTGCCATTGCGGGGGGCGCCGAACATCTGCTGCCCTGGCTGACGCAGGAGGACATTGGCCGTGGGGAGGCCATCGAGAAACTCGAGCCCTGGCAATTGAAAGGCTGGCGCCAGGCACGGGCCCGGGTGTTCATCGAGGCACTCGGCCTGCACAAGACCCTGTTCCAGATCGAGGCGAAGCGCTTGAGCGCCAACCTCTACTGCATCACCCGTCAACTGACAGGCAGCCAGTATCTGGGCATTTCCCAAGAACTGAGCCGGTCGATCTGGGCATCACTGTTCATGGTGGTTCCGGTCCTGAGCAGCACCTTTGCCTCGTTCGCCCGTTCATTCGGCAGCTTTGGCTGTGAAGAAATTGGCTGGCTGCTGGTGGACGAGGCCGGCCAGGCCACGCCACAGGCTGCCGTAGGCGCCCTGTGGCGTGCACGCCGCGCCGTGCTGGTCGGCGATCCGCTGCAGTTGCCGCCCATCGTGCCGGTATGTGATGCCGTGCTCGAGCACATGCGAAACCACTACCAGGTCGATCCGCACTGGATCTGCAATCGCCAGTCTGCCCAATCCCTTGCCGACCTTGCCACGCGATGGGGCAAGATGCTGGGCCCAAAGGAGGCGCAAACCTGGGTAGGCTTGCCACTGGTGGTCCATCGTCGCTGCGACCGTCCCATGTTCAAGATGGCTAACCTCATTGCCTATGATGGTGCCATGGTCTATGGCACGGGCGCGCCTGAACCCGCGAAAGCTACCAAGGCCAGCCTGCCCTCCGGCTGGTTGCATGCTCCAGGACCATCGTCAGGCAATTGGGTCCGCCAGGAAGGCATCATGCTCAAACGTCTGCTGGAACGCCTTGAGGCCGATGGCGTGACGAAGGACGCGATTACCGTCATTACGCCGTTTCAGGACGTGCGAAGCAAACTCTCGACATTCCTGCCCAGCCAGATCGTCTACGGCACCATACATACCATGCAGGGCAAGGAGGCAGAGATCATCGTCCTGGTGCTCGGTGGCAGCGCCGACAACCGAGGAGCACGCGACTGGGCGGTCGAAACGCCGAACCTGCTCAACGTTGCGGTCACCCGCGCCCGAGAGCGGCTGTACGTCATCGGTGACTACGATGACTGGAGCACGCGCCAGCAATTCGAACAGATCATGCATCTGCTGCCGAAACAGTCCCTGCTGGCACTCAGCAACACAACCACAGCGTAAGCCCCTGTGCCGAGCGTGGCCCGCCCTGACAACGGGGTTGGCCATGCACGTCGCGGGGCACTTGACCCACATCCACTGCCCACTCCATGCTCGACCGCTTCCACCCCACGCTCAAGGAACGATTGCATGAAGCTGGAAACACTCGCCATCCACGCGGGCTTCAGCCCCGACCCGACCACCAAGGCGGTGGCCGTGCCGATCTACCAGACCACCTCGTTCGCCTTCGACGACACCCAGCACGGCGCCGACCTGTTCGACCTCAAGGTGGCCGGCAACATCTACTCGCGCATAATGAACCCCACCAACGATGTGCTCGAACAGCGCATGGCCGCCCTCGAAGGCGGGGTTGGCGCGCTTGCAGTGGCCTCGGGCATGGCCGCCATCACCTATGCCATCCAGACCGTCGCCGAGGCCGGCGACAATATCGTCTCGGTGGCCAAGCTGTACGGCGGCACCTACAACCTGCTGGCCCATACCCTGCCGCGCCAGGGCATCACCACCCGCTTCGCCGCCCATGACGACATTGCCGCCCTCGAGGCGCTGATCGACGAACGCACCAAGGCAGTGTTCTGCGAGTCCATCGGCAACCCTGCCGGCAATATCGTCGATATCGCCGCGCTGGCCGAGGCCGCCCACCGCCACGGCGTGCCGCTGATCGTCGACAATACCGTGGCCACGCCAATCCTCTGCCGCCCGTTCGAGCACGGCGCTGATATTGTCGTGCACTCGCTGACCAAGTACATCGGCGGCCACGGCACCAGCATCGGCGGCATCGTCATCGACTCGGGCAAATTCCCCTGGGCCGATCACACGCAACGTTTCGCCCTGCTCAATACCCCCGACCCGTCCTACCACGGCGTCACCTACACCGAAGCCTTCGGCCCCGCCGCCTTCATCGGCCGCTGCCGCGTGGTGCCGCTGCGCAACACCGGCGCCGCGCTGTCGCCGTTCAACGCCTTCCTGATCCTGCAAGGCCTGGAGACCCTGGCCCTGCGCATGGAGCGCCATACCGAGAACGCGTTCAAGGTTGCCCGCTACCTGCAGGAACACGACCAGGTGGCCTGGGTGAAATACGCAGGCCTGCCCGATCACCCCGAGCACCAACTGGCCCAGCGCTACACCGGCGGCAAGCCGGCCTCGATCCTGTCGTTCGGCATCAAGGGCGGCCAGGCCGCCGGGGCGCGCTTCATCGATGCGCTGCAACTGGTGGTGCGCCTGGTGAACATCGGCGACGCCAAGTCGCTGGCTTGCCACCCCGCCTCCACCACCCACCGCCAGCTCAACGACGACGAGCTTGAAAAGGCCGGTGTGCCGCGAGACATGGTGCGCCTGTCGATTGGTATCGAGCACAGCGATGACATCATCGCCGACCTTGCCCAGGCCCTGGAGGCCAGCCGCGGCTGATCCACCCGCGCCCCACCCAATGCCGACGGCGGGCGCCCCCTTGCAGAACCGGAACTGCGCGCAATGACCCTCTTCTACCTGAAACTCCTCGTCACCCCGCTGCTGATGTGGGCCATCTCCCTTGCCTCGCGGCGCTGGGGCGGCCTGCTCGGCGGCTTGCTGTCCGGCCTGCCGATCACCTCGGCGCTGGTGATGACCTTCCTGTGCCTGGAGCAAGGCACGGCCTTCGCCCTGGGCGCGGTGCCGGGTGCGTTGGGCGGCTTGGCGGCGGTGCAGGCCACCTACGCGTTCTACCTGTTCGCCACGCGCAAGCTCGGCATCGCTGCGGCGGTATCGCTGGCGATCCTGTTCTACGGCCTGGCGGCCTATGCCTTCACCCACTGGGGCGGGTTGTACCTGTCGGTCGGCGTGGCGCTGCTGCTGATCGGCGTGTTGATCCGCGCCAGTGGCCGCGAGCCCAGGCCCGATACGCTTGCCCGGCCTCGACACCGCTATTGGGAGATCCCCCTGCGCATGGTGTCCGCCACCGCGCTGCTGATGCTCACCACCCGCCTGGCCAGTTGGCTGGGGCCGGCAACCAGCGGGATGCTGGCGCCGATCCCGGTGATTGCCTGGCCGTTGGTGGTGTTCGCCCATGTACAGGGCGGCCGCGCCGGGATGGCAGCGATGGTGCGGGGCAATGCCATCGGCGCGGTAGGGGTGATTGCGTTCTATCTGGCGATGGCGGGGTTGCTCGAACACACGGGCGTCGCCATTACCATGCTGGTTGCGATGGCGACCGCCGTTGGCCTGACCATCGCCCTGGCAGCACTATTGAAAGGGCGCACCTAACTGCCGTAATCGACGGCACATCGGTATCGCCGACATTGATACCCCGTACCGCGTCTTGCGCCAGGGCCTGGGCCCCTTCGAAAACTCAATGATGGCAAACTGGCATTCCGCCAAACCTCGACAATACTGGCTCGACACATGGATTCCTTGCCCACAACAACAAAAGGGAATTTGCGATGAGCCAGCCCCAACCCTTGGACGTCGCCATCATCGGCGGCGGTGTCTCCGGTACCTACAGCGCCTGGCGCCTGCAACAGGCCCACGGCGACAGCCAGCGTATCCAGCTATTCGAATATGGCGACCGCATCGGCGGGCGGCTGTTCAGCGTCAAGCTGCCCGGCCTGCCCAACGTGGTCGCCGAGGTGGGCGGCATGCGCTACATGCCCGGCGCCGACGGCCATGTGATGGTCGACACGCTGGTGCAGCACCTGGGCCTGCCGAGCAAGGACTTCCCCATGGGCAACGAACTGCCCAAGAACGCCCCCATCGGCGCCCAGGACAACCTGTTCTACCTGCGCGGCCAGCGCTTCCGTTTCCGCGACTTCGTCGAGGCGCCGCACAAGATTCCCTACGACCTGGGCTGGACCGAGCGCGGCTACAACCCCGAAGACCTCCAGGTCAACGTGATGAACAGTATCTACCCCGGCTTCGACAAGCTGAGCCTGGCCGAGCAGATGCAGGTGCAGGTGTTCGGCAAACCGATCTGGCGCTACGGCTTCTGGGACCTGCTCTACCGCGTGCTGAGCAACGAGGGCTACCAGTTCATGAAGGACGCCGGTGGCTACGAGGCCAACGTCGCCAACGCCAGCGCGGTAACCCAGTTGCCCGCCACCGAATACAGCGACGCCACCGTGTTCCGCACGCTCAAGGATGGCTTCCAGAGCCTGCCGCTGACCCTGGCCCAGCGCTTCAGCGAACAGGCCGGCGGCCTGGTGCCCGCCGACCAGCGCATCCAGATGAACCGCCGCCTGGCCGCCCTGAGCTACAGCGACGACACCGAGTACCCCTACCGCCTGCACCTGCGCCACACCGAAACCGTCAACGGCAAGACCCACGACCTCGAAGGCGAGGACATCGTCCACGCCCGCCAGGTGATCCTCGCCCTGCCGCGCCGCGCGCTGGAGCTGATCGACTCGCCGCTGTTCGACGACCCGTGGCTCAAGGACAACCTCGGCTCGGTGCTGGTGCAGTCGGCGTTCAAGCTGTTCCTGGCCTACGAGCAACCCTGGTGGCGCAACCTGGGCCTGGTGGCCGGGCGCTCGGTCACCGACCTGCCGATCCGCCAGTGCTACTACATGGGCACGGAGTGCGATCAGGCAGGTGGCGAGAACACCTTCAACTCGCTGCTGATGGCCTCCTACAACGACATCGGCACCGTACCGTTCTGGAAAGGCCTGGAAGACGGCCCCGAATTCATCGGCTACACCCCGCGCAGCCTCGAAGGGCGCATCGCCAGTGACGCGGTGGTGCCGCGCACGCAGTTCCAGATCAGCGACGAGATGGTGCGCATCGCCCAGCGCCAGGTCACTCAGCTGCACGCCCAGGTCGAGCTGCCGGCACCCTACAGCGCCGTGTACCACGCCTGGGACGCCGACCCCTACGGTGGCGGCTGGCACGAGTGGAAGGCCAACTACCGCCTGGACCTGATCATCCAGAAGATGCGCCACCCGGTTAAGGACCAGCAGGTGTTCATCGTCGGCGAGGCCTATTCCTATGGCCAGGGCTGGGTCGAAGGCGCGCTGACCACCGCCGAGTCCGCCTTGCAGGAGTTCTTCGAACTGCCGCGCCCCAACTGGCTGCCGGCCTCCTACCAACTGCTGCCGACCCCGGCACCGGAAGAGATCGACTACGCCACGCCGCCCATGCCCGGCCACGCGCCGCAGGTGCTCGAAGCAATCACCCAGGCCATCTGCGCGGGGGTCAAGCCATGAGCACCTTCACCGTGGCCGACTACCTGCTGACCCGGCTCAAGGAGCTGGGCCTGGACAAGGTGTTCCAGGTGCCGGGGGATTATTGCTCCAGGTTCATGAGCGCGCTGGACGCCTTCGACGGCATCGACGCCGTGGGCGAAGTCTATGAGATGGGCGCCGCCTACAGCGCCGACGGCTACGCCCGGGTGCACGGCCTGGGCGCGGTGTCGCTGCAGTACGGCGTGGGCACCTTCAGCGCGGTGAACGCCATCGCCGGCGCCTATGTGGAGCGCAACCCGGTGGTGGTGATCTCCGCCAGCCCCTCGACCAGCGACCGGCTCAAGGCCAATGCCCAGAACGTGCTGTTCCATCACTCCACCGGCAACTTCGAGGCCGACCGCAACGTCCTGGAGCAGGTGACCGTGGCCTGCGAGATCCTCGCCGACCCGCACCGCGCGCCCTGGCAGATCGACAACGCGCTGATCGCCGCCCTCACCCACCGCCAGCCCATCTACCTGGAAGCCTACCAGGACATCTGGGGCGCCGAGGTCAGCCGCCCCCACGGCCAGCTGACCCCAGCCCCGCGTCCGTCCAACCCCCAAGCCTTGCAAAGCCTGGTCGAGGCCACCGTGCAACGTCTGGCCACGGCGCGCCAGCCGCTGGTGCTGCTGGGCGTGGAAATCATCCGCTACGGCCTGCAGGACGCCGTGCAACGCCTGATCGACAGTTGCGGCCTGCCCTTCTCCACCACCCTCGACGCCAAGACCGTGCTCGACGAAAGCCAGGCGCCGTTCATCGGCACCTACGCCGGCCCCGCCTCGCGCCCGGAAACATCAGCCCAGGTGGATGCCTGCGACTGCATCCTGGCCATCGGCGTGATCTTCACCGACGACTACCTGGACCTGCTCAAGGCCCGCTATGGCGAAATCGTCCAGGTGAACTGCGAGCTGGCCCGCGCCGGCGCCGACTACTATCCCAACGTGCGCCTGCCCGACTATGTCGACGCCCTGCTCAAGGCCCTGAAGGTGGACACCCAGTTCCCCCGCCCAGGCACGGCCCTGGCCGCCTCGCGCCCGCTGCTGGGCAGCGGCGCGGTGCCCAGCGCGCTGAGTTATGCAAGCTTCTTCGACAGCCTGGTGAACTTCGCCCAGGAGCATCGCCTGTGGCAGACCAGCACGCTGATCCTCGGCGAAAGCTCGTCGCTGTACGTGGCCAGCAACATCAACGGCATGCCCCGCGGCAGCTTCATCTCCGATGCCATCTGGGGCTCGCTCGGCCACGAGACCGGCTGCGCCCTGGGCGTGGCGCTGGGCAGTGGCCGGCGCCCGGTGGTGGTGGCCGGTGATGGCGGGTTCATGATGGTCAGCCAGTCGCTGGCGGCGCTGGCGCGCAACAGGGTCAATGCCGTGGTGTTCGTGATGAGCAACCAGGTATATGCGATCGAGCAGGCCTTCGTCGACCCTGATGCGTTCACGCCCGAAGGTGAATTCGCGCCATTCGATACCCTGCCAGCGCTGGACTACACCGCGCTGGCCAGCGGGTATGGCGTGCTGGGGTATCGGGTGGAAACGGTGGACGAGCTGGAGCGCTTGCTGCCGCAGTTGCTGATGGTGGTGCAGCGGCCAGTACTGGTGGAGGTGAAGATTGCCGAGAAGGACTTCGCCGAGCAGATCAAGCGGTTGGCCGGGGTAAGTTGATTGCACGGCTGATCGCTTGCCTGCAGTAAACAAAAAGCCGCTTTCGATTGCTCGAAAGCGGCTCTTGCGTTTGCAGCGCTGCTCAACTGTCACCCTGTTCCTTGCTTGCCGGCAACTGCCCGTCGATCATCGCCTTGGCCATCCCGCTGAGGTAGTACGTTGCGCGCATCAGCGTCTGTGCCTGTTTCGGCTGGCTCAACGCCTGGTACGTGAGCGCGGTGATACAGCCCAGGATGATCGACGTTTCCTGCAGCACCTCGGCCGTCGGCAACCCCGGTATCGCCTGCACCCAGTCGCGTACCGACCGGCGTCGGGTACGGCCGACCAGGCTGACGATTTTCAGTTCGCCGCTGCCCTTTGCTTGTTCGTCCTTGTCCATGACCCACCCCCTGAAAAATGAAAGAGCCCGCCGCGTCTCACCGCCCGGGGCCAGCGGGCCAAACCGCGCGATCCTTGCGCGGCGCTCTGCCCAAAGGCCCGGCCAACCCCGGACGGCGAAACACGACGAGCAGGGCGAGACTAAAGGGCCTACCCACTCGCTACAACGGCCCGGCGAGTGGAAAAGGTACCTTTAGGAAAAGGACTACACGAACAACGGAAGAATGGCTGTAGGACCTACAAAATCTGCCTGAGCAAGCGGCCGCATAAGTCCATCGCAAGGCACGCACCTACAGAACTGTGCGCTGCCCTGCTTCGCCACTTCAGGCTAGGATGACACCTCGCCCCTCCAGGCCCAGTCACCGCCATGCCCAGAACAAGTAAAGTCACCGACCCGTCCTACGAGCTGATGGACGACCACGAAGGCGCCTCGCTGATCTACCGCCAGCACGGTTTCCCCAGCCCGCTGGTGCGCTGGCACTTCCACAAGGAATACGAGCTGCACCTGATCGTGGCCAGCGCCGGCAAGGTGTTCATCGGCGACTACATCGGCAACTTCGCCCCCGACACGCTGTTCCTCACCGGCCCCAACCTGCCGCACAACTGGATCAGCCAGGTCGGCCCCGACGAGGTGGTGGGCAAGCGCGACATGCTGGTCAACTTCACCGACCAGGTACTTGAACACGGCAGCCAGGTGTTCGCCGAGCTCAACCAGCTGGCCCCGCTGCTGGCCCGGGCGCGCTATGGCATCGAGTTCCGCGACCCGGCATTGATCAACGAGAGCCGCCAACTGCTGCAACGCATCGCCGACAGCCGCGGCATGACCCGCCTGGGATACTTTTTTATCCTCATGGAACAGCTCGCCGCCTGCGAGGACTACCAACTGCTGTCCACCGTGACCTCTTCGCAGCTGGCCGACGAACACAACGTCGAGCGCATCAACCGGGCGGTGGACTACATCTTCCAGCACTACGCCCAGGACCTGACCCAGAACCAGGTCGCCGAGCACCTGGGCATGACGCCGACCTACTTCTCGCGGTTTTTCAAGCAAGCTGCCGGGCGCGGCTTCGTCGAGTTCGTCAACCGGCTGCGGGTGAGCAAGTCGTGCGAGCTGCTGGCCAAGGGCGAGCTGCCGGTGACCGAGGTGTGCTTCGAATCGGGCTTCAGCAACCTGTCGAACTTCAACCGGCGCTTCCTGCAACTCAAGGGCATGACCCCTTCCGACTACCGCAGCCTGGTGACCCAGCGGCTGACCGAGCAGAACCGCGCCTGAGCCTTGGGGCTGCGTTGCAGCCCATCGCCGGCAAGCCGGCTCCCACCCCGACCGCAGCGCCTTCAAGCCAGCGCCATCCCTGTGGGAGCCGGCTTGCCGGCGATGGGGCGCGCATCGGCCTCTGTCCAAGCACTGCAAAAAAGTATCAGCCAAGGTGCAGGCGAGGCTTTGTCGGCATCGCCGTGCACGGGTGTAATCAGCGCCGAGCGATACAAAAACAATAAGGGAGTTCACTGATGAACGACTCGATCAAGGCCTGCCTGGCCGCCGCCTGCCTCAGCCTGCCGCTGCATGCCCAGGCCGCCGACACCCTGACCATCGCCACGGTCAACAACAACGACATGATCCGCATGCAGCGCCTGGCCAAGGTGTTCGAACAGCAGCACCCGGACATCCAGCTCAAGTGGGTGGTGCTCGAAGAGAACGTGCTGCGCCAGCGCCTGACCACCGACATCGCCACCCAGGGCGGCCAGTTCGACGTGCTGACCATCGGCATGTACGAAGCCGCGCTGTGGGGCGCCAAGGGCTGGCTGGCACCGATGACCGACCTGCCCGCCGACTACAACCTCGACGACGTGTTCCCCTCGGTACGCAACGGCCTCTCGGCCAATGGCACGCTGTACGCCCTGCCCTTCTACGCCGAAGCCTCGATCACCTACTACCGCAAGGACCTGTTCCAGCAAGCCGGCCTGAGCATGCCCGAGCAACCGACCTGGACCCAGCTCGGTGAGTTCGCCGCCAAGCTCAACAAGCCCGACCAGGGCCAGTACGGCCTGTGCCTGCGCGGCAAGGCCGGCTGGGGCGAGAACATGGCGCTGATCGGCACCGTGGCCAACGCCTTCGGCGCGCGCTGGTTCGATGAGCAATGGAAACCCGAGTTCAGCGGCAGCGAGTGGAAGAACGCGCTGAACTTCTATGTGAACACCCTCAAGCAATACGGCCCGCCCGGCGCCTCCAGCAACGGTTTCAACGAAAACCTCGCGCTGTTCAACAGCGGCAAGTGCGCGATGTGGGTCGACGCCAGCGTCGCCGGCTCGTTCGTCACCGACAAGACCCAGAGCAAGGTCGCCGACCAGGTCGGCTTCACCTTTGCGCCCAAGGAAGTCACCGACAAGGGCGCCACCTGGCTGTATTCCTGGGCACTGGCGATCCCCACCAGTTCCAAATCCAAGGACGCCGCCAGAACGTTCGCCACCTGGGCCACCTCCGAGGCCTACGGCAAGCTGGTGGCCGAGAAAGAAGGCGTGGCCAACGTGCCGCCCGGCACCCGCGCCTCGACCTACAGCGACGCGTACCTGGCCGCCGCGCCATTCGCCAAGGTCACCCTCGAATCACTCAAGCGCGTCGACCCCAACCACCCCACCCTAAAGCCCGTGCCCTACGTGGGCATCCAGCTGGTGACCATCCCCGAGTTCCAGGCCATCGGCACCCAGGTCGGCAAGCTGTTCGCCGCCGCCCTCACCGGGCAAATGAAGGTGGAGCAGGTGCTGGCTGCCGCCCAGCAGTCCACCGAACGCGAGATGAAGCGCGCCGGTTACCCCAAGTAACCCCTACCGCCACCAACCGCGCCGAACCCCGGCGCGGTGACCGCCCCTTTTTGCCGCACACGGAGTCGCCATGAACACATCGGCCCTCGACACCCCGAGCCTCGCCACCGCGCGCCCCGGCAAACGCCGCGTCGGCCCCGGCTGGTTCCTGGTCAGCCCTTCGGTGGCGCTGCTGCTGTTGTGGATGATCGTGCCCCTGGGCATGACCCTGTATTTCTCGCTGATCCGCTACAACCTGCTGTACCCCGGCGAAAACCAGTTCGTGGGCCTGGAGAACTTCGCCTTCTTCGTCACCGACGCGGGCTTCGTGCCCGGCGCCCTGAATACCCTGACCCTGGTCGGCAGCGTGCTGGCGATCAGCGTGGTGCTCGGCGTGCTGATCGCCGCGCTGCTGGAGGCCGGCGAGTTCTGGGGCCGCGGCGTGGTGCGGGTACTGCTGATCTCGCCGTTTTTCATCATGCCCACGGTCAGCGCGCTGCTGTGGAAGAACCTGATCTTCCACCCGGTGTCCGGCATCCTCGCCGCCGTGTGGCGCCTGTTCGGCGCGCAACCGGTGGACTGGCTGGCGCACTACCCGCTGCTGTCGATCATCCTGATCGTCTCGTGGCAGTGGCTGCCGTTCGCAATCCTGATCCTGATGACCGCCATGCAGTCGCTGGACCAGGAACAGAAGGAAGCCGCGCGCCTGGACGGCGCAGGCCCCTTGGCGATCTTCTGGCACCTGACCCTGCCGCACCTGGCGCGGCCCATCGCCGTGGTGGTGATGATCGAGACCATCTTCCTGCTGTCGGTATTCGCCGAGATTTTCACCACCACCAGCGGCGGCCCCGGATACGCGTCCACCAACCTCGCCTACCTGATCTACAACCAGGCGCTGCTGCAGTTCGACGTCGGCATGGCCTCGGCCGGTGGCCTGATCGCCGTGCTGATCGCCAATATCGCCGCCATCGTGCTGGTTCGCATGATCGGCAAGAACCTCACCGCGCGCAGCTGAGGAGCCCGCCATGCTGACACTCAAGCAAACCCGCACCCTGAAGAACGCCCTGCTCGGCCTGCTGTGCTGGGCCATCGCCCTGGTGATCTTCTTCCCGATTTTCTGGATGCTGCTGACCAGCTTCAAGACCGAGCTGGACGCCTTCGCCACGCCGCCGCAGTTCATCTTCGCGCCGACGCTGGAGAACTACCTGCACATCAACGAGCGCAGCGACTACTTCGCCTACGCCTGGAACTCGGTGCTGATCTCGTTCTCGGCGACCCTGCTGTGCATGCTCATCGCCGTGCCGGCGGCCTACTCCATGGCCTTCTTCGAAACCCGCCACACCAAGCGCACGCTGCTGTGGATGCTGTCGACCAAGATGCTGCCGCCGGTGGGCGTGCTGATGCCGATCTACCTGCTGGCCAAGCAGTTCGGCCTGCTTGATTCGCGCCTGGCGCTGGTCATCGTCTACACCCTGATCAACCTGCCGATCGTGGTGTGGATGGTGTACACCTACTTCAAGGACATCCCCGTGGACATCCTCGAAGCGGCGCGCCTGGATGGCGCCGGCACCTGGCAGGAGATCGTCCGCGTGCTGCTGCCGATCGCCCGGGGCGGGTTGGCCTCGACCCTGCTGCTGTCGCTGATCCTGTGCTGGAACGAGGCGTTCTGGTCGCTCAACCTGACCTCGTCCGCCGCCGCCCCGCTGACCGCGCTGGTGGCCTCCTACTCCAGCCCCGAAGGGCTGTTCTGGGCCAAGCTCTCGGCCGTCTCGACCCTGGCCTGCGCGCCGATCCTGATCTTTGGCTGGATCAGCCAGAAGCAGCTGGTGCGCGGGCTCTCCTTCGGGGCTGTGAAATGACCTGGCTTCGCAATTCCCTTGTGGGAGCTGGCTTGCCAGCGATGGGCCGCAAAGCGGCCCCTTTGCAAGCCAGTGATCCCCACAGACCCTCATTCAATCAACCGGCCACCACAGAGGTGACTAGCCATGGCTGACCTGAAAATCCGCAACCTGCACAAAGGCTTCGATGGCCACGCCATCATCAAGGGCATCGACCTGGACGTGCGCGACCGCGAGTTCGTGGTGTTCGTCGGCCCCTCCGGCTGCGGCAAGTCCACCCTGCTGCGCCTGATCGCCGGCCTCGAGGAGGTCAGCAGCGGCAGCATCACCCTCGACGGCGCCGACATCACCGACACCGCCCCGGCCAAGCGCGACCTGGCCATGGTGTTTCAGACCTATGCGCTGTACCCGCACATGACCGTGCGCAAGAACCTGTCATTCGCCCTGGACCTGGCCGGCGTCGCCAAGCACGAGGTCACCGCCAAGGTCGACAACGCCGCGCGCATCCTCGAGCTGCAACCGCTGCTCGAACGCAAGCCGCGCCAGCTGTCCGGCGGTCAGCGCCAGCGGGTGGCGATCGGCCGGGCGATCGTGCGCAACCCGAAGATCTTCCTGTTCGACGAGCCGCTGTCCAACCTCGACGCCGCCCTGCGCGTGCAGATGCGCCTGGAGCTGGCGCGCCTGCACCAGGAGCTGGCGGCGACGATGATCTACGTGACCCACGACCAGGTCGAGGCCATGACCCTGGCCGACAAGGTGGTGGTGCTCAACGGCGGACGCATCGAGCAAGTGGGCTCGCCGCTGGAGCTGTACCACCATCCGGCCAACCTGTTCGTCGCGGGTTTTCTCGGCACGCCAAAGATGGGCTTCCTGCGCGGACACCTGAGCCGTAACCAGGGCAGCCAGTGCGAGGTGGCACTCGAATGCGGTGCGCGCATCGTCCTGCCGCTGTGCGCGGGCGAGCTGCATACCGGCAGCCAGGTGACCCTGGGGATCAGGCCCGAGCACCTGAGCATCAGCCCGGTGTGCCAGGGCACGCCGGGCTCGCTGCAGGTGACGGCCGATGTCAGCGAGCGGCTGGGCAGCGACAGCTACTGCCATGTGCGTGCCGCGTCCGGCGAGATGCTCACCGTGCGCGTGCGCGGGGACTTTGCGCCGGGGTTTGGTGAGGGGCTGGAGTTGGGCTTTGATCCGGGCCATTGCCATTTGTTTGATAGCAATGGGCAGGCGATCGACAAGCGCTCGCAGAAGGTGGCCTGAGGTGTTCGCCGAGAGGGTTGTGGCGCCTATGAGATCGAGCGCCGCCCGCGCGGCGCATCGCCGGCAAGCCGGCTCCCACATTTGTTTCGGGCCAGTCAATCCTGTGAGGTCTCCACTGTCCGCCTTGGTGCATGTCTCAAGTCTGGTGGTGCGGCATCAGCGCCAATGCTGAAACCGCGTCGTACAAACAAGGCGGACAGTGGAGATGGACCAGAAGGAACTGGCCCGAAACAGATGTGGGAGCTGGCTTGCCAGCGATGCGCCGCGCGGGCGGCGCTCGATCTCGAGAGCGCTACAAAACTACCGCCAAGCACCTCGTCGCCATCACGCGATCAACAGCCTCAACGGCCTACGACCTCGAAAGGAATGCCCCCAGCATGAAACTAATCACCCCCAACCTCGACCACCTCCCCCCTTCGGTCGCCCGCCCCAGCTACGACCCAAGCCAATTGCGCCAGGGCATCGTGCACATCGGCGTCGGCGGCTTCCACCGCGCCCACCAGGCCGCCTACACCGATGCCCTGATGAACCTGGGCGAAGGCCTCGACTGGGCCATCTGCGGTGCCGGCCTGCGCCGCGAAGACCGCGCCATGCGCGATGCCCTGGCCGCGCAAGACCACCTCTACACCCTGTTCGAACTGGGCGACCAGCCCGACACCCAGGTCCGCGTGATCGCCGCGATCAACGGCATGCTGCTGGCCGAGGACGGCGCCGAAACGCTGCTGGCCAAACTCGCCGAACCCGCCATCCGCATCGTCTCGCTGACCATCACCGAAGGCGGCTACTGCATCGACGACAGCACCGGCGAATTCCGCGCCGACCTGCCGCAGATCCAGCACGACCTGGCCAACCCACAAGCCCCGCAGAGCGTGTTCGGCTTCCTCTGCGAAGCCCTGCGCCGCCGCCGCGAGGCCGGCAGCGGGCCGTTCACGGTGATGTCCTGCGACAACCTCCCGCACAACGGCGACGTCGCCCGCAAGGCCCTGCTGGCCTTCGCCCACCTGCAGAACCACGACCTGGCCCGCTGGATCGACGGCCACGTCAGCTTCCCCAATGCCATGGTCGACCGCATCACCCCGATGACCAGCCCCGCCCACCGTCAGCAGCTGCTCGAGCGCCACGGCGTCGACGATGCCTGGCCGGTGGTGTGCGAGCCGTTCTTGCAATGGGTGGTGGAAGACAAGTTCGTCGCCGGTCGCCCGGCCTGGGAGCAGGTCGGCGTGCAGTTCACCGACGACGTCACGCCCTATGAAGAAATGAAGATCAAGCTGCTCAATGGCAGCCACCTGGCCCTCACCTACCTGGGCTTTCTGCAAGGCTACCGCTTCGTCCACGAAACCCTCGCCGACCCGCTGCTGCACCGCTACATGCGCACCTTCATGGACCAGGACGTCACCCCGCAACTGGCCCCGGTACCGGGCATCGACCTGACGCGCTACAAGCACAGCCTCACCGAGCGCTTCGCCAACCGCGCCATCGCCGACCAGCTGGAGCGCGTGTGCTCCGACGGCTCGTCGAAGTTCCCCAAGTTCATCGTGCCCACCGCCAACCGCCTGATCGCCGACGGCAAGCCCCTGGAGCGCGTGGCCCTGGTGGTGGCCGCCTGGGCCCTGTACCTGCGCGGCGAGGATGAACAGGGCACCCGCTACAGCATCCCCGACCCCCGCGCCGCCGACTGCCAGGCCCGAGTAGCACAGCGCGACGGCCTGGCCGCCCGGGTGCTCGGCGACGAGGCGATCTTCGGCACGGCGATCCCCGCGTCCAAAGCCTTCGTCAGCGCCTTCGAGCGCCTGTACGACAGCTTGCGCGAAATCGGCGTGAGTGAAACCCTGCGCCAGGTCCTCGGCGACTGACACGGAGGCTTTCGAAATGGACGGACTGTTCCTCGGCATCGACTGCGGTACCCAAGGCACCAAGGCCCTGGTGCTGGACGCCGGCAGCGGCCAGGTGCTGGGCCTGGGCAGCGCCGCCCATGCGCCGCCCCAAGGTCGCGATGGCCGGCGCGAACAGGATCCGGCCGACTGGCTGCAAGCCCTGCGCACGGCGGTGTCCGCTGCCTTGCGCGAAGCCGGTGTGGATGGCCAGGCCATTCGCGCAGTGGCGGTGTCCGGCCAGCAACACGGCCTGGTGCTGCTCGACGCCCAAGGCCAGGTGCTGCGCCCGGCCAAGCTCTGGTGCGACACCGAGAGCGCACCCGAGAACGCGGAGTTGCTCGATGCACTCGGCGGCGCCCAAGGCTCGCTTGAACGCCTCGGGCTGGTGATCGCGCCGGGCTATACCATTTCCAAGCTGCTGTGGACCAAGCGTAAACATCCCGAACTGTTCGCCCGCCTCGCCCATATCCTGCTGCCCCACGACTACCTGAATTACTGGCTGACCAGTCGCGTCTGCACTGAGCCCGGCGACGCCTCCGGCACCGGCTACTACGATGTGCGCCGCAGGACCTGGGCGCCTGATGTCCTTCAGCGCATCGAGCCCGGCGAGCGTCTTTTGGCTGCGCTGCCTGAACTGGTCGAATCCGGCGATTGCCTCGGCACCCTGCGCGCACAGGCTGCCACTGCCCTCGGCCTGAGCCCACAGACCTGGGTAGCCACTGGTGGCGGCGACAACATGCTCGGCGCCATCGGCACCGGCAATATCGCCCCCGGCATGATCACCCTGAGCCTCGGCACCTCCGGCACTCTGGCCGCCCACGCCGACCAGCCCCACGTCAGCGCCCAGGGCGAAGTGGCGACCTTCTGCGCCTCCAGCGGCGGCTGGTTGCCGTTGATCTGCACCATGAACCTCACCAGCGCCTGCGCCCTGGTGCGCGACCTGCTGGAACTCGACCTTGACCGTTTCACTGAGCTCGCCGCCCAAGCCCCGATCGGCGCCGACGGCCTGCTGATGCTGCCCTTCTTCGACGGCGAACGCGTGCCCGCGTTGCCCGAAGCCACGGCCAGCCTGCACGGCATGACCAGCGCCAACCTGACCCGCGCCAACCTCTGCCGGGCCGTGCTCGAAGGCACCGGCTTCAGCCTGCGTTACGGCCTCGACCTGCTGCGCGCCAGCGGCCTGCCAGGCAGCGAAATCCGCCTGGTCGGCGGCGCGGCGAAAAGCCCGCTGTGGCGCCAGACACTGGCCGATCTGCTCGGCCTGCCAGTGGTATGCCCCCAGCAGACCGAAGCCGCCGCCCTCGGCGCCGCGATCCAGGCCGCCTGGAGCCTCGGCCGCCAGCTGGGCCAGGGCGACAGCCTCGAAACCCTGTGCAAACGCTGCGTCGCCCTCGACGAAAGCACCCGCACCCTGCCCCGCCCGGCGCAACAGGCCGAGTACGAGGTCGCCTATCAACGCTACCGGGATCAACTGCCTGCGCACTGAGCACAGGTATCCTGCCCTTATCTATCGCTCTGGAGAACTGCATGTACCTGGTGTGTGGCGAGGCCCTGTTCGATGTCTTCAGCCTGGAAAACAGCACCCGCAGCAGCGAGCTGGGGTTTACCGCGATTGCCGGCGGATCGCCGTTCAACGTGGCCGTCGGCCTGCGCCGGTTGGGCGTGGCGTCGGCGTTGTTTGGCGGGTTGTCCAGCGACTACCTCGGTGCTCGGCTACGCCGGGTGCTGGAAGAGGAACGGGTGGACTGCCGCTATGTGGTGACCAGCGATGCGCCGACCACACTGGCCATGGTCGGGCTGGATGCCGATGGCTCGGCGCAGTATCAGTTTCGCGGTGAAGGGTGTGCGGATCGGCAGGTGAAACTGGAGCATCTGCCGCTGCTGGATGAGCGTGTGCGGGGGTTGCATGTGGGCTCGTACACCCTGGTGGTGCAGCCCGTGGCCGATACGCTGATGGCGCTGGTGGAGCGCGAGCGGGACCGGCGACTGATCAGCCTTGATCCGAATGTACGGCTTAATCCGCAGCCGGATGTGGCGTTGTGGCGGCGGCAGGTCGAGGCGTTTGCCGGGCATGCGCATGTGATCAAGGCCAGTGAGGAAGACATCGCCTTGCTCTACCCAGGCCGGGAGCCTCGTGACGTGGCCCGTGGCTGGCTCAACGAGCGCTGCCGACTGGTTTTCATCACCCATGGAGCAGATGGAGCCAGCGTGCATTGCGCACATGGCTCATGGCAGCGCCCAGCAGATACCTCGTTGCCAGTAAGCGACACCGTAGGCGCCGGTGACACCTTCCAAGCCGCCGTGCTCGCCTACCTGGCTCGCCTAGGAGCAGACAGCCCAACCGGTGTGGCGACGCTCCCCCATAAAACCATCGATTCAATCCTCGCCTACGCAATCCATGCCGCAGCAATCACCTGCTCCCGAACAGGCCCGAACCTGCCCTTTGAGCATGAACTACCACCGACATTCTGAGGATCATACATGGGCTGGGAAGCTTTCATACAACGCTTCCCACTCTCATCATTTTTCCCATACCGCCCGTCAAAATCCTGACTAAATGTATGCAAATGTAAAAAATATGATGGCACTATGCCTCGTTAGCCGGCAAAATCCATACATCCCCAATGGATTTGAAGGACCGGTTCCAATGACATGGCCAGTCATTCTGAAACTCGACAGCGCAGCCTATTCCCTCAGCGTGGTGCAACGAACCGCTTACGCCTTGGCTGACACAGTCGCGATTCAGATCGGCATTGAAGCTGACCAGATCAGCCTCACTGCCTTCCCTGCTAAAACGAAAGTCATGCTGCCTCAGGAGCAGGCACATTCGCTGATCCTCCAGCATTTAAATGACTTTGCCCTACGTGATCACATCAATCGTGAGACAGCTGGGTTGCGTGAGGTGCTGGCTCGAGCAGCGCTTGCTGGATGCGGGGTTTCGCGGTGACATTGATTGCGACCGACGCTAACGGCTACCGTCTGCTGCCCTTTCGCTTCATGCGCCTGAACACCGCAAATGACCCGGACATTTTGCTCACCTCCGATACAGGCGAGTATCTGTACGTGGACGACGCGCAGTTACGGGCCCTCAGTTACTTCGACATAGAAGCAGGCACATCTTTTTACAAGGACCTGCTAGCTCGCCATTTCATCTACGAACCGACACGCCACGATCCTTTTCCCGAAATGGCGGCGCAGTATCGCAGCCGCAAGGACTTTCTTTTCCAGGGGCCAGCCCTGCACTTGTTCGTTGTAACGCTACGCTGTAACCACACCTGCCAGTACTGCCAAGTTTCGCGCGCACCGCTGGGTGGCTCGGGCCATGACTTATCGGAAGCGGATGCACTCGCTGCCGTTGATCGCTTGTTCGAATCGAACGCTCCCGCGCTGACGGTAGAGTTCCAGGGCGGCGAGCCACTTCTGGCCTTCGAACGTGTACGCCAGATTGTCGAATGGGTAGCTACACGAAACCTAGTCGAGCAACGGGATATTCAGTTCGTCATAACCACAACGCTGCACCACCTGACGGACGAAGTACTCGACTTCGCAAAACAGCACAGCATCCAGTTCTCGACTTCCCTCGATGGACCGGCGCCCTTGCACAATGCCAACCGCCCGACACCTTCACGGGACTCTTACGAGCGCACCGTGGAAGGCATCAAACGGGTCCGGGAGCATCTTGGACACGACGCAGTCTCCGCGCTGACAACGTTGACCTCTCGAAGCCTTGAACAGCCTGAAGCTATCATCGACGAATACGTAAAGCAGGGTTTTTCCAGCATTTCACTTCGACCTCTCAGCCCTTACGGGTTTGCTTCCAAGAGTGCACATCGCCTTGACTATCCGATTGAGCAGTACCTGACCTTCTACACGAAGGCGCTGGCCTATATGCTGAAGATCAACCAGCAAGGGACCTACCTGTCGGAGAGCTACACCAGCTTGCTGCTGAAGAACATCCTGACGCCCTTCTCATCCGGCTATGTCGACCTGCGCTCACCCGCCGGCGCGGGTACAGCGGCGCTGGTCTACAACTATGACGGTTACGTCTACCCGTCGGACGAGGCTCGGATGCTGCTGGAGATGGGCGAGGACGGTTTAAGGTTGGGCACAGTCCAGCAACCCTTGTCAGAACTTTTGGCCTCACCCGTTATGGAGGCGCTACTTGCCAGTGGCGTCGCGGAGGCATTGCCGGGCTGTTCGGATTGCGCATTGGTTCCCTACTGCGGCGCAGACCCGGTCGAACATTATGCTCGCCAAGGTGATCCGATCGGACACCGGTTGTTCAGCAGTTTCTGCAAGAAGAACATGGGGCTGTTAAAGCACTTGTTCGCCTTGCTTCGCGACGGAGATGACAACGTCCAAAGGGTACTGCTGTCCTGGTTGAACAGGCGCTCATACAGCGATGTTCGCTTCCCAGGCTACAGGGGCTAAGGACGATGCTGCGCAAAGATACCCACTTCGAAATTCAATACCTGCATGAACCAAAGCTGCTCAAGGTCATCACCCTGGATGAGTTCATTGAGCAAGGAGTCGCAGTTTGCGCCGGTACCGCGCAATTCAATGATTTACTACTCTGGCTACCCAACGAAGATCTTGAGCGAAATCCACATCTGGTTTCATTGCCAGTGGGCGGCTTCCTGACCCCAGGGTCACTCTCTAGCCCCTTCGACAACGGCAGGCTACACCTGCATTCCCCCAAAGATCCGGATGTCGTTCAACCTGGCGATGTCATTGCCATTACCCCTGGCAATGCATTGGTAAGAGTGCTCTATCGACGCGGGTCAGACAGTAACCTGCTGTTCATGACGGATCGTTGCAACAGCCTCTGCCTGATGTGCTCGCAACCGCCTAAAGATATCGATGACCGCTGGCATATCGAGGAAAACCTTCGACTGATCGACCTGATGGATGCAGGCAAGGAAAACCTGGGGATCAGCGGCGGAGAGCCCACACTTTATCGTGATGGCCTGCTTGAGATTCTGGCCAAGTGCAAAACCGTTTTGCCACAGAAGTCCGTACACGTGCTCAGCAATGGACGGCTGTTCAAAGATCCAAGCTGGATCGCAGCCCTCGCGGCCCTAGGCCACCCCCAGCTGAGCTGGGGCATTCCGCTGTATGCCGACAACGCAGTCGACCATGACCATGTAGTTCAGGCCCCGGGCGCCTTCAGCGAAACCGTGCAAGGACTCTATAACCTCGCACGCGCTAACCAGATCATTGAGATACGCGTGGTACTCAGTCGCCTGACCACACCACGCTTGCCTGAATTAGCCCATTACGTGTTCAGGAACCTCCCCTTCGTACGGCACGTTGCGTTGATGGGTATCGAAAGTACTGGTCTGGCCAGAAAGCACTATGAGGAGTTGTGGATTGACCCGCTAGATTATCAAGAGGCATTGAGCCAAACCGCCTATTTCCTCTTCAACCGTGGGATGCCGGTTTCGATCTACAACCTGCCCCTGTGCTTGATCCCACCCCACCTCTCACGATTCGCCCGCCAGAGCATCTCCGACTGGAAAAACCTGTTCATCGATACCTGTCAGCAATGCGCTGCCGTCAAACATTGCTCAGGGTTCTTCAAATCCTACACTGACCGCTGGCAGAGCCGCGGCGTACGACAACTATCGACCGAGGCCTTTAGCGCCTATGCAAGGAGTGCACAGTGAAATTGCTTGACCGCTGGAAAATCCTGATCAGTGGCATCACCTTGTTGCCGATGGCTGGTACCACATTGGCACAGGCGGGCCATACACCGCTTGCCGATGCGAACTGGCAACCGAACGACAAGCTGCAGCCTCCAGTCTTTGCCGATACGCTCAATGCCACAGACGCAGTGAACATTTATGCGGCACATCGCTCGCACAGCTCACATCGGTCCCATAGCTCCCACAGTTCCCATTACAGCGGGTCCGGTGGCTATAGCGCGCCTCGCTACTACAGTCCGCCCGCAACGAGCACGCGGAGCTACAGTGCGCCGAGTACCTCACACAGTACTTCAGGTAGCAATAGCCTTTATCAGTCGTCCGGCACAGTTCCCGGAGCGAGCCCGGCTTCGTCAAAGACACGTGCGACCAACGAACAGAAAAGCAACCTGGTCAAGCGCGTACAGACTGCACTGATGGTTCGCCAGTACTATCAAGGCACAATTGATGGGGTCATGGGCAAGGCTACTCGTGGCGCGTTGATGGCCTTCCAAATGGATAGCGCACTGACCGTGAATGGCAGGATGGATACACCCACTCTCAATTCCCTGGGGATCAAGATTCCATAAACTTCGTCAGGTTAAGACTCCACCGCGAACTCGCTCTAGCAACCGGTGAGTCCCAATGCAAGCCGTTCGCGGCAGGTTCTGATTACTGCGCCTAAAGGCGCTTGGCCATTAGCACAAGCGCCCTAATCGACCCTACTCACCCAGCGCTCGTATAGTCCCCTCTGGATTACAAAAACCAGGAAAGGACTCCATGGGTCACAAACTTCCACCCCTCTGCCAATGGCTGGCCACCCTGGCCCTCACCTGCAGCACCCCGGCCCTGGCCGCACCCGCCTCAGGCGACTACTGGATCATCTACGGCAAAGGCGAACGCCTGCACAACGAGGTGTACGTCGCCGATGCCGCCGGCATCCTGCAAAAGCCCGGTGGCGTGCAATCGGCCCAGGTCATGCAGCTGTTCGAAGACCCGGCCTTCCCGACCCTCGCCGCCTACGAGGTGCAGGTCAAATGCAAACAGCGCCAGATCCGCCTGGACAGCGCCCGGGCGATACGTCGCTTCGACGGCGCCGTGCGCGATGTGAAAACCAACGCCAAAGACTGGGTCGCACCAAAGGACTACTGGTTGCAGCGCACCTTCGCCTTCGTCTGCGCCCCCGATAACCGCGCGCGCAACCAGATGCTGTCGATCGGCAAGATGCCGGCGGCGAAGATGGTCGCCACCATCCAGGCCATGTTCATCCAGTTGATTGGCGTGCAGGCCAACAGCCAGGCGGTGCAGGAGCTGGACGACATGCTGGCGAACACCCCACGATGAGCACACGCCATCTGCTGATCCTTGGCCTGTTGCTGCCTGCGCTGGCCGGCTGCATCCCGACCCTGCCGGAGCTGATGGCGGGCAACCAATGGCAAGGGCGCGACGCCAAGCAGGCCATCGACTTCTTCGGCCCGCCCATGCGCATGGAGCCGTTGCCCGGTGGCGCTGGGGTGCAGTTGGGCTGGTACCGCGATACCACCTACGTGCAAAAGGAGGTGGTCGGCAGCACCGCCGAGATGCAAGGCAACGTGATGGTCCATACCAACTACTGGGACGACGTGGCTCATCCTGGCGGCTGCACGATCCTGATGTCGGTGAACAAGGCGCGGCAGATCAACGATTTCGCCACCAAGGGGCGCTGTAACGGCGTGAACCTGGCGCCATAGCAGCTTGGCGAAACGTGGAAGCAGGCCTGTGGGATCGGGCTTGTGGGCGCGGATTTGTATGAACGAACTTGTATGAGCTAACTCGTGGGAGCGGGCTTGCCCCGCGATAGCGCCCGCCCAGACAACCAAGCCCCCAGCCAGATACCCTTCCCCTACTCAGCCCCCCGCCCAACCATCAACCCATGATTCACATCCTGGGCCAACGCCTTGGCCATGCCACTGAGGTAGTGCACCGCCGTCAGCAGCGTAAGCAGATGATCAGTCTCCACCATTGCCAGATCACTGATCTTGTGCGCCGCACACATCAGCACGGTCGCCTGCTCCACCGCATGGTCCAGCGGATGCCCCTCCACCACGCGGAACAGCGGGTCTTGCACACTCACCTGCGCGCCTTCGCCGAAATGCCCGACGCCGGTAGTGGCAAGTTTCTTGATGCGCGGGATTTGCAATTCCTTATCCATACCATTCCTCCTGCGGTCCCGCGAACGGCGCGGGGCCTGATCGGTGAACATCAAGTGCGAGCCCAGGCTCGCCAGGTCAGTGCCGGGATTGCAGGCGGCTCAGCGCCACTTCCACCAGGGTGCGGGCGCTGTCGATTTCGTGCATGGCGGCGAGGGTCAGGACCTGGCCTGGCGGTTTGGCGTGGAGCAGGACGGTCTGCTGGCTGACGGTCAAGGCGCAGACGAGGTATTCGGAGATCTGGACCAGAAGGTCTTCGAGGGTGTGGGTGGTGTATTTGTTTTGTAGGGGTGGATCGGGGACTATTTTCAGCATGGTAGAGCTCCTATTTTCAAATGGAGCTACCGTTCTCTGCTGTCAAACAGAAAGGTGGCAGCTGTACGCGGGTTGACAGACCGGGAAAATAGGAAACCGGCGCACCGAAGTGCCCCACGTACAGCCACCATAGACGGCTATGCACGCGCGTTACTATCTTCCCGGTCTGTCAAAACCGGTCGCTGAATTGGCAGCGACTTGGCGAGACTAGATGGGTGATGCAGCGGCTGCAACGGGCTGTAAGGGGGTAGAAGTATGTTTCGGAAACGGACTACAAGGAAGAGGGAAAATCCGATTCCGTAGACCCTGGGCACGCCTGCTGCCACAACGAATATGGACCTGAAACGCATACGAACTCTCGCGCGGACGCTACGATCGCAGTGGCGCTTTGCCAGTTTTTCTTGAACCGTTTGATCACTTTGGCGACGATGGGGAAATTTCCTACAAACATCGGCGACAAAGGGCAGCGCACGTGGCGATCAAAGCTGTATCGAAGGAACGTATTGACGAGGCTTTGCTGGAATTTGACCGCGATTTTAGAGGAAAACGAGAGTGGCTTGGTTGGGAGACAAACCCTGCCCACCGCTACGCGATTGCTGTAGGGGGTACATCGTACCCGGCAAAGAAAATAGTCTCCTTAGCTACCGGCATCGCAGTTAGCCAATTCCCAGGCGGACACCTCACAAACCACTATTTAGAAAAGCGTGGATTTACCATCATCGAGCTGCAGAGCACTGGTCTAGAACCAGTCCTGATGTTTGAGCCTGGGGCCATTTACGATCGCGTGACTGAAATCAACGGACCATTCGGGGGTAGCCGGCAGAGTGGCATAGCGGCATCTGCTACCTACCCGACGATTTTCTTGTTTACAGGTGATAGTGGCGAGCAATACGGCTATGCCGACAGCTGGGACAACGGTGCGTTTCTCTACACCGGTGAAGGGAAGCGTGGGCCTATGAGATTGAACCGTGGCAACAGAGCTGTCGCTGAGCATGCTGAGACAGGTCGTGCACTTCATCTGTTCCAATCGCTCGGCAAAGGAAAAGGTAATCGCTACATAGGTGAGTTCTGCTGCGCCGATGTCTTTGAACGAACCCAGCCGGATGTTGATGGCGAGGATCGTACTGCTCTTGTATTCAGATTGGTACCTGTGGGCATTCCAGAGCTGGATATCGAAACTGAGTTGGAGACAAAGGTTGAACTCGCAGATTCGTTAGCTGCGGCTCGGATAGCTGCTCTGGCTGCCTGTAAGCCGGTAACGAATGCAATGGACCAATCAGCACAGCGCAAAATTTACCAGCGCAGCCGAAAGGTCGCTCACTACGTCCTCATGCGTGCCAAAGGCTTATGTGAAAGCTGTGACAAGCCAGCTCCTTTTTTTAAGAAAGATGGAACCCCATACCTGGAGCCGCATCATGTGAATCGGCTCTCCGACGGTGGCCTCGACCACCCTCGGTACGTAGGTGCTGTGTGCCCATCCTGTCATCGCGAGATTCACTCAGGTGTACATGGTGTGTCGCTTAATGAGCAGTTGAAGCAGCGACTTAATGCAATTGAAGGCTAAGTTGATTGACAACACTGCCGGTACCTAGAGGCACGTGTCACTCGGCTAGATCAGCCGATAATCACGGTGCAAAACGCCAAGCTCATCCAGCCCTCGCGCGAGCATCTGACTGTACCCCTGGCGATCATGGATAAAGGGAGAAAAGAGGCTGTGGCCAAGCCATTCCTCGAAGCCATTTTGAGCCACGTTTGCCAACGCCATACCCACCGAGCGCACGTCTTCGAATCTCCCGTGCTGCAGGTCATCTTGGTTGAGGTTGTCGTAGACGTACCAAGTATCGTCATCGAGCTCTGACCAGCGCTTGAACGATGCTCGCCTCACTTGGCACGGAACGCAGCGACCACAATGTTTATAGCCGAACCGCTGGAAGCGCCCACAACTGGTGGATGACACAGCATGCTGCTTGAGCAAATCCTGATTTTTGCAGTCCACCATCATTTCGCCTTTCGTGACCAAGGCATAGGGATTGCGAATCTGAACGTTGATGCCAGCAGCATCAAAAATCTGTTGGAGCCGCCCCAAGTATTCGGGATGCGCAGTGCGAGTGCTCAGGCTACCGACCCGGGACATGGTCAGCGGTGGATTGATGGCGATGAACCCGTTCTCGCAGATATACAGCGGCACGGTCTCGCCACGATGGTAGCGATCGAGCGAAGTCGCTACGGCTAGGCCAAATGCCAAAAATACGATCGAGCGCGCGCGCTGGGACGGCTCTTGCTGCCCAGGCGACCTGGCCACGTGGTTGAGACCGATCCGGTTCAAACCAAGACTCTGTGCGAACAGATCCTGCTTCTCACCATCGCCTCGAACAATCTGGCTCACTGCGTAGGGTTTCACCCCCTGTTCGACCAGGTCAATTGCGCCAATCAAGCTGTCTAGACCACCAGAGAGCAGCACCACCGAATCTTCAACAGGATGCAGTACCTGCATCTGTGCCGGCGGCTCAAAACCACCAGGGTGAAAAGCCAGTGTCCACTGATCCGTTGTGAGGAACCGCAACGCCGCCTCCAAGGCACGAGCCTGCGCATTCCAAAACACCGGATCCAGCACAGCAATTTCAAGGCTGATCTGGCGAGTCCAGGCATCAGCACTTTTTGCTCTCAGATCAGTGAAATCAGCAGCCACCACTGAAAGCGCGATACTCAGAAAGTCCCAGGCTTGAGGGCTGATTTCCAAATGGGCCCTATCTAGCAGTTCCCGAGCATAGCCACCAACGCTGACCTGCCCATCCTCCGCTTTACCGTAGATCACCACTTGCATGGCGCCATCCATACCCGGCACCGTGAATCCAGCTGGACCGCACACAAACCTCATTCTACGTACCCCTCAAAGACTTCAAAGGTGTCCTGCAGCGCCTGGGTAACAACCTGAGAAATTCTCCCAGTAGTCAAGGGCGTTCTGGCGTTTGCGATCTTGCGGAACGACGCGCTCACGCATTCTTTGATGTAGTCCTTGATCTCCTTCAAGCGACGCATTGCGACGGATGCTGAAGGCGCTTTTTCCTGGATCGTCTTGCACATATCGAGCTCGTACCGATGGAAGACGTCCATCGCTGTGAAACGCTCAATCGCAAACGCCCGCTGCTCGGCTGACAGGTTGAGTAGGTCAGCGTCTGGGTAACGCACAAGAACATCGGATAGCGAGCCACGGATCGAGGCACGCTCAGCCTCCGCATCCTGAGTACCGTCTACTGGGCGCACGGCTTCAACCAGCGCATCCATCACTTCGGAGGCAGAGCGACCTTTCAAAAGGACTCGGTCAAGTACACCGGGGCCGGCTTGTTGGCTGCCATCAGCGACCGACTCAAGCGCATTACCGAAGACCCCGGCGATCGACGCGGTGCCTCCAAAGCGAGCCGTGGTGGTTTTTGATCCACCATATCCATGGCGCACATATTCCCGCAGGCTCTTGCGTAAGCTATTGCGATTACCGCTGTTTGCGAAGTCACCGAGCCCCCGCCGCGCCCCCTTGAATCGTGCAGGAGGTGCTAAGGGTGAAGGTGCCAGGGGTACCTGTCTTGGGTCATCGGCTTGGTCACTACCATTCTCGGTCTCGTCCTTATCTGGCTCGGATGGCCCGTCATCTTGTGGATCTACCTCCGGTGGCTCGGGCGGCTTTGGCGGCACAGGAGGCAGCGGAGGAGTCCAAGGTGGTACGTACGGTAGGCCCTTGCCAGGCGGATCGTTATTTTGTGAGGTTCCCATCAAACTTCCTTATTGCAGCCTTCACCGGCGGACTGACTTCAGCCGTCTTCCAAAATTCGTACACTGACTTCACCCAAGCCTCGTCTGTAAGCTTCGGCACAATGCCCGCCTGGATTTGTGCCGGCGGACGAGCTTTCAGAAACGCAGCCAGTCGGAGCCCCTGCTGAGCATCAAGTCGTCCGACTACGAGCAAGGCCTCCAGGATGTCAGGTACTCCCCACTCTTGCTCAGCACCTGCCTTGTCTAGCAAACGATCCATCACCACGTTGATATCGACAGGCGCTATGAGTGCCAGCCTATCCTTGAGCTGCTCAGCCATGTCAGGGGTAGCGAGCAGTGCGGTAAGCAGCTCGGCAGCTTCCGAAGACAGTCGGTCTTCGTCTGTGATGATCGGAGCATGCTCACGACTGACGTATATGGCACCCCGCAGATCTTTGTCTGCCAAAGCTGGAGGCAGGGCAAGCCACTCTTTGACGAAAGGAAGATCCCAAGGCTGCTGGAGCGTTAGGGCTTTGCCCAACTTCATATCAGCTTCCCACTCACCAAGCAGCACGGGCTTACCGTCCTTGTGGGATGCCACGGCCTTCATCAGTTCTTCGTACGCCTTTGGGTTACCGCTACGCTCGAAAAGCATCAGCTTGACCAGCACCGCTTCGTCTACACCCACCCCTTGGGCACGAGAGATGCTCATGCGGATAGACAGGGCGTTCAGGAAGCGCTTGATGAGTCGAGGGTTTCCCTGGATACCCGAGGCAGACGTCATGACTGCAGCCAGGCGCTCAGCGGTGTCGAACTTGCCGATCAGGTCTGTGGGGTAGTTGCTATACAAGCTCTGCATGAAAGCGCGATCCACCCGGTTGCCCTGCCAGGTTGTCCGAAGCTGTCCGCGCACCTGGACTCGAATTTTTTCGACGACCTCTTTGGGCAGCTTACTGTTCTCCAGGAACAGCATCATCATGTACGCCCTGACTTCCTGGGTACCCAGGGGAGGAACACGAATCGGCACCTGAATCAGTTTGTCGAAATAGCTGGTCACCAAGACATCATCGGGCACACCGCTAAAGTGCTTGCGCACCGCGTGCTTGATCATCTCGTTGTCCGCAGCGATAACGAACGCTGTATTGCGCAGGAACAGGAAGAGTCGAATGGCTTCCAGCGTGGAGATAGTGGTCTCAGGCAGGCAGCGATCCAGGTCGTCGATCAACACGACCAGGGTGACCCCCAGCTCTTCCAGGATGGCCTCGAAGTTATCCCTGAGTGCCTGGATTTCCTTCGGCGGAGACTTTTTGGCAGGTGCGCTACTCCATAGCTTACCGGCCTCATACTTGGCTTTTTCAGCGGTATCGTGCAACGCCTCTATGGCATCCTGATCGACCTGCCCAGATCGAACTCGGTCAACAAGGCCGATGATCTCGCCTAGCAGGCCCGGCGCGGGTACTCCCGTAGCAAAGGACAAAGCTGTGCTGCCGGCGAGCTTCGCAGCCCGGAGCCAATTTACCCGTGAAAGCAGCTCAGAAGCTTTATCTAGACCTTTAGCGCGCTTCTTAGCCTCGGCTTCCAGACGCGTGGCAATCACGTCCATCAGGGCAGCGCGGGCGTCATCATAGCCTTGGTATAGCCAAGCGTTGAATTCGACGAATACAAAGTCCTTCGCAGGCTTCTCCTCGACTTGGGGCGGATCTTTGAGGGACGCCTGGATCAACTTGATCATGGACGACTTGCCCGCGCCCCACGCACCAGACACACCGATGGAAATTGGGCGGCCATCAGCTTGGTAGACGATCTCAGCGACTGTATCAGCGACCCCAGAAAAATTTAAGAAGTCTGTTTCCGTCTCATTATCTACCCACATGAAAACCCTCCCTGGACGTCTTCAGCGTGAAGCAATGGCAACGACGCACCATAGTAGCCTTTACACTTGGCCAATGGCCACCACCTAAGAGAGCAATGAGATGTGGAAAAATTTCGTTACGTTGAGGTTGGTCGGGAACAGGTCGCACGCGCCTGCTACCTGCATTCAAGCATTTATGCGTGCTGGCTCATCTACTACCAGGTGTGCTTGCCGCTGCAGCGGTGTGGGAGCACACATGTAGCCTCGCAGTTCACGACCGTCCGCTTACGACTCAAAGCATCCGGTCGACGTGTCTACAAAACCAAGGGCGATTTACGATAATCTGATCGTTGGCGCGGTTAGCCCACCGGTAGTGCCCGCACTTCTGATAACAATCAGTGCGCGATCATTTGGTCAGGGGAAGATATTGATGTCGAAGAGCACGGGTGTAGTCTTACGTCTAAACGGCGACGTGTTAAGGTTTAAATCCAAGGATGAGCTAAATGAGTATCTGAAATCCATTTGCCGGGGATGGGAGTGGTTGGTAAATATGACGGGGGTCTATCAGGAGGTTGGCAAAGCCATTTTTAAGGTCTATTTTCACGATCCGATCTCTGTGACTAGGCAGGAAATGGAAGATCGCGAGATCTCTGTCTATAAGTTGGGGAGCGAGAAGTCCGTATTTTTACTCAACGACAGTGATGCCGGTCACCTCATCGCCAAGACGAGGCGGGAGTACGATGATGTCACGGCTGCATTGGCAATCCTATTTTTGAATAAATACACAAGGAGCTTGATTGCTCGTCACGAAAGAATTAGCGAATTTGCAATCAGCGATCGGCTCACCTTTGAGCGTTCGGTTGCGATTCAAATTGCCATTTCGCTTCAAGGTTTTTCATCCATAGGGGCTGATGCCCGCTCTGCGTTGATGATGGAGACATTAGATCGATTCGTTTCGCATGCTGACTTGGCAACGGATGCAGTGAATAACTACGTAACCGACATCAGCGAGTCCACCCAGTCGGCGAAGCGAAACCTCGACAGCTTGGGCGACTCGTTGAAGAACGCGTATATCCGACGTCGCAAGCGCTACTCGGCCTATCTGCTCAACGCGCGAAATTCAGCCCGCGCGGCCTTTACCGACGCTTTAGATTCTTTTGAGTCCGCGAAAACTGCGTACCACGATCAAGTAGACTTGGATGCGTCTGTGCAATATTGGATGGCGCGCAAATGGAATCACTCAGTATTCAAGGTCATCTGGTTTTTTGCGGTGCTCATGAGCATGGCCATCATGTTCGTCTCGGTAATGGGCTATTACGGAGTTGGTGGGGCTGCGGGGCTCTCAAGCGCGTTCGGTCAGTACCGTCAGCAAAGCGCGGACGGCAACGACTCTTCTGTGGGACTCGTTGCAGCACTGTTGCCAGCACCCGCTTCCGCTGAGGCTAGCAGCCCAGTTCTACACCCAGCTCAAACGGAGTCTGCAGATACCGCATCCGCAGTGACCACAACACCGACCCATGCCGTGTTGCCAGGCGCCGTTCGATCCGAAGTGGCTACGGCGATCGCGGATTTAGCCGGGGTTGCATTGCTGATCACACTCCTAGGAATTCTCATCAGAATTACGCTTCGCCAGTTCAACACCCACTCACACTTGGCGTTGGAAGCCGAGGAGCGGATCACGTTCACCAAGACATACCTGGCCTTGCTGAACGAAGGCAAGCTGAAGTCCGAGGAAGACCGTAAACTGGTGTTGGAGAGTCTGTTCAGATCAACCAAGTCAGGCACCATGGACGAGATTCCGTTCTCCAGCCCGGTTGAGCTGATCTTCAAAACTATTTCTGACAAGAAAGCTAGTTGAGCACATCAAGGGTTCTGGCTCTGGTCACGTAGGCCGGGCCTCAGTAAGCATTTCGGCTCCCGTCACACGGCCGCACTGCGACTGTATTGACCAGGAGCGCTCGGGGGGCACCAGCTCGAGCTCAGCCTGGCAGAGAAGTACTCTCACTCAACGTTGGCAGCAGTGCCTGCAGGTGTGTGTGGTCGAACCTGGCAGATAAACGCACTCGGAAAGCACAGTTGAGCCTATTGCCGCTCATCTTGGGGGCTGGCTAATAACTGACAAGAAACCAGTAGCTGGCTTACGTCCGCATGACTTTGTTCCAATCGATCTCATGGCCGGCGGCCTGTAATTCTCGGCCCAACGCCTGCTTCCAGCCATTAGCATCCATGGACTCCCACACCACGCCGGCGAAGTCACTTGGAATCTCCACGGTGCCGCGCTTCAGTGCACACACTTTGTCGCGCCCGAGACGTCCCAGGAAATAGCCCAGTTCAAGCAGGACATTCTGCCGGGCACGGGGCTCCGGCGTGCCACCTTTGACACAGCCCTCATCATCAGGAGTTAGCAGCACCACGGCAAAGTCCACCTCTCCATGCGCTTCGACCTTCTCCATGACGGTGCGGCCGCGATTGGCTTGCTCATGCAGGATGATGGGATCAAAGCCTAGTTGCATCAGAAAACGAGCGACGGTTTCCCTTGCCCCTTCATCATGCCCATGTACTACAAAAACCTTGCGCTGTAGCACTCGCAGAGCGTTATCAACAACGATTGCGGCTTCAGGTGTATCTGCATGCTTTTGATCAGTAAGATCTTCTCGTAGCGTCCGCTGGGCTTCCTTTAGAAGGGCCACTGCATTAGCAATATTCCTACGAGTTGGAGTCAAGTAGTCTATCGGCCCGCCACCTATAAACCTTGAGACATGGCGGAGGCCGGTAGCAGGATGGAAGCGTTGATAAGCTGAGGTATTCTCACCAAAACACCGCTCCAAAGTATCTTTGATAGCTGCTTTCAATGCCGTCAGCTCAGGTGAACTTCCGTTTACCAGAGTGTGCACGTTGAAGTTCTCGAGCTCGGAGATACGCTCGTCTAACCGGGCAAGCCCTCGTTCGATAGCTTGGGGTGTCAGCTGTAGCTTAGGAGCGGTGACGGTATTGGTTGGAGGGTTAGCTCGGGCCATCCTGTGAATCCTTTCTCTTTATCTGATAAAGGACATTATGACCGATAGAAACGGATAGTGGTGGCTGTCTGGGTCGACCTGTCGCCACCGTCAGCTTTGGGTCGAAAGCGACCATCCAGGATTTACCATTTGCAAATCAGTTGGGTGCGAGCATCTGACCATCACCCCCTAAAGGTAAACGGTCCTGAGCAGAACTCAGCCACGAATTCTGATGTACTAAACAGCCCGCAAAATCTGAAAAAACGTAGGGTAAAAAATCTATAAGCGACAAAATTCGAGGACATAAAAAAATCCAGTCACCGCTAAGTGACTGGATTCTTTGGAGTATTTTGGTCGGGACGGAGTGATTCGAACACTCGACCCCTTGCACCCCATGCAAGTGCGCTACCGGGCTGCGCTACGCCCCGACATCATTCTCGATACCGCTGAGAACGTTGAAGAATTTAACCTAACCTTTTGAATAATGGAAGCTTTTTTTCAAAAATTTCCACTCGTCGCCAACCAGGTCACTTCTTCAGAACCACCAACACATCCTCCAACTCCGCAATCATCTGCCGAATCAGCTGCTTGTACTGGCTGGACTCATCCTTGACCTCATCACTGGAGAGCCGCAGTCGCGCCCCGCCAATGGTAAAGCCCTGGTCATACAGCAAAGCGCGGATCTGGCGGATCATCAGCACGTCCTGGCGCTGGTAATACCGCCGGTTGCCACGGCGCTTCACCGGGTTGAGCTGCGTGAATTCCTGCTCCCAGTAGCGCAGCACGTGCGGCTTTACCGCACAGAGCTCGCTGACTTCACCGATGGTGAAGTAGCGTTTGCCCGGGATGGGGGGCAGCTCGTCGTTATGGCTTGGTTCCAGCATAGGCCTCTACCCGGGCTTTCAGCTTCTGCCCTGGACGAAAGGTGACGACGCGGCGCGCAGTGATCGGGATCTCTTCCCCTGTTTTAGGGTTGCGGCCCGGCCGCTGGCGTTTGTCGCGAAGGTCGAAGTTGCCGAAACCGGACAACTTGACCTGCTCGTTGTCTTCAAGCGCGTGCCGAATTTCTTCGAAAAACAGCTCGACCAGCTCCTTGGCCTCACGCTTGTTAAGCCCCAGCTCCTCGTACAGCCTTTCGGCCATCTCAGCTTTCGTCAGAGCACCCATGCCGTTATTTCCTTAACGTGGTGTTCAACCTTTGTTCAAGCGAGGTGAGGATGGTTTGCAGGGTTTCATTCACCTCATCGTCGTTAAGAGTGCGCGATGGATGTTGCCAGGTCAAGCCGACCGCCAGGCTTTTTCTATCAGGATCAATGCCTTTACCCTGGTAGACGTCAAACAGCCTGAGGTCTGTGAGCCATTCGCCCGCATTGTCACGAATTACTTCAAGCACCGAGCTAGAAGCTACATCACGACCTGCGATCAAAGCCAGGTCACGACGGGTTTCCGGGAACTTGGACAGTTCGCTGAACTTCGGCAGGCGGCCTTCGACTACATCGCCGAGCACCAGCTCGAAGACGAACACCGGGCGGTCGAGGCCGAGGGTCTTGGCCAGCTCGGGGTGGATGGCGCCGAGGTAGCCGACTTCCTTGCCGTCGCGCTCGATACGGGCGGTCTGGCCGGGGTGCAGGGCCGGGTGTTTGCCGGCGGCGAAGGTGAAGTCGCTCAGGGCACCGGAGTAACCCAGCAGGGCTTCCACGTCGGCTTTGACGTCGAAGAAGTCGATGCTGTCGCGGCCATTGGCCCAGCCTTCCGGCAGGCGACTGCCGGTGACGACGCCGGCGATCATCGGTTGCTGCTTGAGGTCACCAAGCTGGCCGACGAAGCGCAGGCCGCTCTCGAACAGGCGCACGCGGTCTTGCTGGCGGTTGAGGTTGTGCTGCATGGCCTTGACCAGGCCCGGCCACAACGAGGCGCGCATGGCGGCCATGTCGTTGGAGATCGGGTTGGCCAGCAGCAGCGGTTCGACGCCTGGGGTGAACAGCTCGAACAGTTTCGGGTCGATGAAGCTGTAGGTGATGGCTTCCTGGTAGCCGCGGGCGACCAGCAGGCGGCGCAGGTTCGGCAGCTCGCCACGGGTTTCCGGGCGGGCTTGCGGGGCCAGGCGAGCCTGCGGGTAACGGACCGGCAGGTTGTTGTAGCCATACAGGCGGGCCAGCTCTTCGATCAGGTCGACTTCCAGGCTGACGTCGAAGCGGTGGCTTGGGACGGTGACGGTCCATTCCCCTGCCCCATTGGCGCTGGTGTTCAGCTCCAGGGCGTTGAGCAGCTGCTCGACCTGGGCGGCTTGCATTTGCATGCCGAGCATCTGGGTGATGCGTTCGTCGCGCAGGGTGATCGGCGCGATGTTCGGCAGGTGCTGCTCGCTCACGGCTTCGACTACGGGGCCGGCTTCGCCGCCGACGATCTCCAGCACCAGGGCGGTGGCGCGCTCCATGGCTTCACGGGCCAGTTGCGAATCCACGCCTCGCTCGTAGCGGTGCGAGGCGTCGGTGTGCAGGCCGTAGGAACGGGCCTTGCCGGCGACGGAGATCGGCTCGAAGAAGGCGCTCTCGAGGAACAGGTCGCGGGTCTTCTCGGTGTTGACGCCGCTGTGCTCGCCACCCATCACGCCGGCAATGGCCAGGGCGCGGGTGTGGTCGGCGATCACCAGGGTGTCGGCGCGCAGGGCAACTTCCTGGCCGTCCAGCAGGACGAGTTTCTCACCCTCCTCGGCCATGCGCACGCGGATACCGCCGTTGATTTCGGCGAGGTCGAAGGCGTGCATCGGCTGGCCGAGCTCGAGCATCACGTAGTTGGTGATGTCGACGGCGGCGTCGATGCTGCGCACGTCGCTGCGGCGCAGGCGCTCGACCATCCACAGCGGGGTCGGCTTGCTCAGGTCGACGTTGCGGATCACGCGGCCCAGGTAGCGCGGGCAGGCGGCCGGGGCGCTGACTTCGACCGGGCGCACTTCGTCGTGGGCAGCCGGTACGGCTGGCACCACCGGGCGGGTGACCGGCACGTCGTACAGGGCGCTGACGTCACGGGCAAGGCCGGCGATGGACAGGCAGTCGCCGCGGTTCGGGGTCAGGCCGATCTCGATGCTGGCGTCGTCCAGGTTCAGGTACTGACGGATGTCCTGGCCAACCGGAGCGTCGGCCGCCAGTTCCAGCAGGCCGTCGTTCTCGTCGCTGATCTGCAGCTCGGAAGCCGAGCAGAGCATGCCGAAGGATTCGACGCCGCGCAGCTTGGCCTTCTTGATCTTGAAGTCGCCCGGCAGTTCGGCGCCGATCATGGCGAACGGGATCTTGATGCCTGGGCGGGCATTCGGGGCGCCGCAGACCACCTGGAAGGTCTCTGCGCCGTTGCTTACCTGGCACACGCGCAGCTTGTCGGCGTCCGGGTGTTGTTCGGTGGTGAGGATCTCGCCCACCACGATGCCGCTGAACTGGCCGGCAGCGGGGGTCACGCTGTCGACTTCGAGGCCGGCCATGGACAGGCGGGCGACCAGTTCGTCACGGGAGACTTGCGGGTTTACCCAACCGCGCAGCCACTGTTCACTGAATTTCATGCTGTTCTCCTGAAAGTTGCGTCGATTGGGCCTAGCGGAATTGAGCCAAGAACCGCAGGTCGTTGTCGAAGAACAGACGCAAATCGTTGACGCCATAGCGCAGCATGGCCAGGCGCTCGGCGCCCATGCCGAAGGCGAAGCCCTGATACTCTTCCGGGTCGATGCCGGACATGCGCAGCACGTTCGGGTGGACCATGCCGCAGCCCATCACTTCCAGCCAGCCGGTCTGCTTGCACACGCGGCAGCCCTTGCCGGAACACATCACGCACTGGATGTCGACTTCGGCGCTCGGCTCGGTGAAGGGGAAGAACGACGGGCGGAAGCGCACGGCCAGTTCTTTCTCGAAGAACACCCGCAGGAACTCTTCGATGGTGCCCTTGAGGTCGGCGAAGTTGATGCCGCGATCGACCAGCAGGCCTTCGACCTGGTGGAACATCGGCGAGTGGGTGATATCCGAGTCGCAACGGTACACACGGCCTGGGCAGACGATGCGGATCGGCGGCTGGGTGCTTTCCATGGTGCGCACCTGGACCGGCGAGGTGTGGGTGCGCAGCAGCATGTTGGCGTTGAAGTAGAAGGTGTCGTGCATCGCCCGGGCCGGGTGGTGGCCGGGGATGTTGAGCGCTTCGAAGTTGTGGTAGTCGTCTTCGACCTCAGGGCCTTCGGCGATGCCGTAGCCGATGTGGGTGAAGAACTGCTCGATGCGCTCGAGAGTACGGGTGATCGGGTGCAACCCGCCGGTGGTCTGGCCACGGCCTGGCAGGGTCACGTCGATGCATTCGGCGGCCAGGCGAGCGTTCAGCTCGGCCTCTTCAAAAGCGGCCTTGCGTGCGTTGAGCACGTCGGTGACGCGTTCCTTGGCGTCGTTGATCAGCGCGCCGACCTTGGGGCGCTCTTCGGCTGGCAGGTTGCCCAGGGTCTTCATCACCTGGGTCAGCTCGCCTTTCTTGCCGAGATATTGGACCCGGATCTGTTCCAGGGTAGTGATGTCTTCAGCGCGTTCCACGGCCTCGAGGGCTTGGGCGACCAGCGCGTCCAGGTTTTCCATGTACAGACTCCAGATACGAAAATAGGGGAAGAGCTTTTGAAGGCTCTTCCCCTATCCGATGACGTTTTACACCCGACGGCGCAGGCGCCGCCGGATGATTGTCGTGGGTACTTAAGCCAGTACGGCTTTAGCCTTCTCGACAATCGCAGCAAACGCCGCTTTTTCGTTCACTGCCAGATCAGCCAGAACCTTACGGTCGATTTCGATCGACGCTTTTTTCAGGCCAGCAATCAGACGGCTGTACGACAGACCGTTGGTGCGGGCACCGGCGTTGATACGAGCGATCCACAGTGCGCGGAACTGACGCTTCTTCTGGCGACGGTCGCGGTAGGCGTATTGGCCTGCCTTGATGACCGCTTGCTTGGCAACGCGGAATACGCGCGAGCGCGCACCGTAGTAGCCTTTAGCCAGTTTCAGAATTTTTTTGTGACGCTTACGAGCGATAACGCCGCGCTTAACACGAGCCATGAGTAACTTCCTCTATCTTAACCAGAATTAACGAACGCGCAGCATGCGCTCGACTTTTGCCACGTCAGACGGGTGCAGCAAGCTGGCACCGCGCAGTTGACGCTTACGCTTGGTCGACATTTTGGTCAGGATGTGGCTCTTGAAAGCGTGCTTGTGCTTGAAGCCGGAAGCCGTCTTCAGGAAGCGCTTCGCAGCACCGCTCTTGGTTTTCATTTTTGGCATGTTGGAACTCCGCATTCGAATAAAAATTACACAATAATCATCAGGCCTGCCGTGCCCGGGAGATTACTTCTTCTTTTTGGGGGCGATGACCATCATAAGCTGGCGTCCTTCCATCTTCGGATGCTGCTCAACGGTGCCGTATTCCACGAGGTCAGCTTCGACCCGCTTCAACAGCTCCATGCCCAGCTCCTGGTGGGCCATCTCACGGCCGCGGAATCTCAGAGAGATCTTGGCCTTGTCCCCATCGCTAAGGAAACGTACCAGGTTGCGTAGTTTTACCTGGTAATCCCCTTCTTCCGTCCCTGGACGAAACTTGATTTCTTTGATCTGGATCTGCTTCTGGTTCTTCTTGGCTTCGTTGGCCTGCTTCTTCTTTTCGAAGAGGTGCTTGCCGTAGTCCATCACCTTGCAGACGGGCGGTACCGCGTCTGCAGAGATTTCCACCAGATCCAGCTTCGCTTCATCAGCGATACGCAGCGCTTCATCAATCGAGACGATGCCAATCTGCTCGCCGTCAGCACCAATTAACCGAACCTCGCGTGCCGAGATATTCTCGTTGATCGGGGCTTTCGGTGCAGTTCGTTTATCGTTTCTCATTTCACGCTTAATAGTCATTACTCCGATTCTTGGCGACCACGCCGGGAAACCGCTTGCGACAGCAGCTCAGCGAACTGCGCGACGGGCATCGAGCCCAGGTCTGCGCCTTCGCGGGTGCGCACAGCGACGGTTTGCGTTTCGACTTCGCGATCCCCTATAACCAAAAGATAAGGGACCCGCAGCAACGTATGCTCGCGGATTTTAAAGCCGATCTTCTCATTTCTCAAGTCCGACTTGGCACGGAATCCGCTACCGTTCAGGGCTTTTTCCACCTCGAGGGCGAAATCGGCCTGTTTGTCGGTGATGTTCATGATCACGGCTTGGGTCGGGGCGAGCCAGGCCGGGAACACGCCGGCGTAGTGCTCGATGAGCATGCCGATGAAGCGCTCGAACGAACCGAGGATGGCGCGGTGCAGCATCACCGGGCGCACGCGGCTGTTGTCTTCGGCGATGTAGCTGGCATCCAGGCGCTCGGGCAGGTTCGGGTCGTACTGCAGGGTGCCGCACTGCCAGTTACGGCCGAGGCAGTCGCGCAGGGTGAACTCGATCTTCGGCCCGTAGAAGGCGCCCTCGCCCGGCTGGTATTCCCACTCCAGGCCCGACTCGTTCAGGGCGTCGGCCAGTGCGCCTTCGGCACGGTCCCACAGCTCTTCGGAGCCCACGCGCTTGGCCGGACGGGTCGACAGCTTCATGGCGACGTCGGTGAAACCGAAGTCCTTGTACACGTCCAGGGTCAGCTTGATGAAGTCGGCGGCTTCCTTCTTCACCTGTTCTTCGGTGCAGAAGATGTGCGCGTCGTCCTGCACGAAGCCACGCACGCGCATGATGCCGTGCAGCGCGCCGGACGGCTCGTTGCGGTGGCAGGCGCCGAACTCGGCCAGGCGCAGCGGCAGGTCGCGGTAGGACTTCAGGCCCTGGTTGAACACCTGCACGTGGCACGGGCAGTTCATCGGTTTTACCGCGTAGTCGCGGTTTTCCGACGAAGTGGTGAACATGTTCTCGGCGTAGTTGGACCAGTGGCCGGAACGCTCCCAGAGGATACGGTCGACAACCTGCGGGGTCTTGATTTCCTGGTAGCCGTTTTCACGCTGGACCTGGCGCATGTACTGCTCGAGCACCTGGTACACGGTCCAGCCGTTGGCGTGCCAGAACACCATGCCCGGGGCTTCTTCCTGCAGGTGGAACAGGTCGAGCTGCTTGCCGATCTTGCGGTGGTCGCGTTTTTCGGCTTCTTCGATGCGCTGGATATAGGCGGCCAACTGCTTCTTGTCGGCCCAGGCGGTGCCGTACACGCGTTGCAGCTGCTCGTTCTTGGCATCGCCGCGCCAGTAGGCGCCGCTGAGCTTGGTCAGCTTGAACGCTTTCAGGAAGCGGGTGTTCGGCACGTGCGGGCCACGGCACATGTCGACGTATTCTTCGTGGTAGTACAGGCCCATGGCCTGTTCATCCGGCATGTCCTCGACCAGGCGCAGCTTGTAGTCTTCGCCACGCTGGGTGAACACGTCGATGACTTCGGCGCGCGGGGTCATCTTCTTGACGACGTCGTAGTCCGTGTCGATCAGCTGCTGCATGCGCTTTTCGATGGCGGCGAGGTCGTCCGGGGTGAAGGGACGCTCGTAGGCGATGTCGTAATAGAAGCCTTCGTCGATCACCGGGCCGATCACCATGCGGGCGGTCGGGTACAGCTGCTTCACTGCGTGGCCGATCAGGTGGGCGCACGAGTGACGGATGATCTCCAGTCCCTCTTCATCTTTAGGGGTGATGATCTGCAGGGTGGCGTCGTGGTCGATCTTGTCGCAGGCATCGACGAGCTTGCCGTCGACCTTGCCGGCCAGGGTGGCCTTGGCCAGGCCTGCGCCGATCGAGGCGGCGACTTCGGCTACGGATACCGGCTGGTCGAACGTGCGTTGACTGCCATCGGGAAGAGTAATAACGGGCATGGCGCCTCCTCTCCTAGTGGTGACCCCTACCAAAGGTCACGTGGGTTGGGATGAGCCAGTACAAGATCCGCCCTGCCTTTCCCGCGGGAAAGCCTGCCTCACAGTGGCAGAGACCTTTCGGCCTGCCAGGGACGAACCAGAGTGACTGGAAGGTATAAAAAGAAATGCGCCCGCACAGGGCGTGGCGCAAGGGAGGCATGCTAGCACGGGGCTAGAGCGGCCGGCAGAAATATTTGGAATTTACGCCGTGGCGGTGAACTCTTGCGGAAAATTTCCTATCAGACTTTCTGAAGCAACCTACTCTTGATGAGACCATTAACCAAGGAGTGTCCGGTTATGCGACTTCAGTCCCTTCTGGCCGTCTTTGCCGCAAGTGCCCTGTGGCTGCCCTTGGCTGCCACTGCAGGCGATTTTCCGGCTGGCAAGGAGAAAAACTACATGACCCAGTGCGAGGAAACGGCCAAAGCGCAGGGCGTCGACGCGGCGACTGCGACCAAGCACTGCTCATGCGGCGCCCAAGCCATCAAAAAGAATTTCAACGACAAGGAGATCGAGGACCTCGACAGCAAGGACGGCGTAGACGCCAAGCTGATGCAGAAGGCCCAGCAGGTGGTTCAGGCCAGCTGCAAGCCGAAATAGGCCGGATTTTCCGGCGATCCGTCGCATCTTTTGCCCTGGATCAACATCCTGCGAAGGTAATAGGGGCTAGATGCGAAGAATTAGACTATAGTGTCGTCGGTGCCACTGAAGCTTAGGCGACACTGCACCCCGATAAAAAATCATGTTTCTGGAGATTCACCCCATGTCCAATCGCCAAACCGGCACCGTCAAGTGGTTCAACGATGAAAAAGGCTTCGGCTTCATCACTCCTCAAGGCGGCGGCGACGACCTGTTCGTACACTTCAAGGCCATCGAAACCGACGGTTTCAAAAGCCTGAAAGAAGGCCAAACTGTTTCCTTCGTAGCCGAAAAAGGCCAGAAGGGCATGCAGGCTGCGCAGGTTCGTCCGGAGTAATTTTCGGATAGCTGCAAAAAAACCCGCCCTCGTGGCGGGTTTTTTATTGGGCGCCTGCCAAGGCAGGCTGTACCCCTGGACCCGCAATACCCCTCCGCCCCCCCCCTCCAAGCCCTCCTCATGGCCGGCAAGCGCGACAGCGCGACCTGGGCAAACCGTGATGAATTGCACATATACGCTCCTACCCCCCGTTGGCACTCTGCATCGCAGCCCCGCCCTGGATACCGACACTCGGTCCCGCGGCGTTTGTCCTGCCGACGAGCGATGGAGAGCGATACGTGGACATACTCGGTTGCGATGCCAACACCCTGTCAGAAGCGGTCAAGCGCGGCGCGATCCGTCCGACACAGGTGCTGGACGCCTATTTCCGCCAGGTCGACAAGGTCAACCCGCAGATCAACGCGCTGGTCCAGAGCAACCGGGCAATGGCCTACGAACAGGCGGCATGGATCGAGCGCAACCTGCCCCGCCTGCAGCACAAGCGCCTGCTCGGCGTGCCCTTCAGCGTCAAGAACACCTGCCACGCCCTGGGCTACAGCCCGGACAAAGGCTGCGCTGGCCTCGCCGGCCAGCCCAGCGAGGCCGACGCCACCGTGGTGGCACGCCTGCGTGGCGAAGGCGCGCTGCTGCTGGGCCTGACCAACACCCCCGAGCTGAGCATCGGCTACGAGACCGACAACCTGCTCTACGGGCAAACCCGCAACCCCCATGACCTGAGCCGCAGCCCTGGCGGCAGCAGCGGTGGCGAAGCCGCGCTGATCGCCGCCGGCGGCTCGCTGCTGGGCATCGGCTCCGATGCCAGTGGCAGCCTGCGGGTGCCGGCGCACAACAGCGGCATCTGCACCTTGCGCCTGACTCAGGGCCGCGTGCCCTTGACCGGGCATTTCCCGCTCGACTGCATGGGCATGTTCAGCCCGTTCATCAGCTTCGGGCCGATGGCCCGGAGCATCGCCGACCTGCGCCTGGCCGCGCCGCTGCTGGCCGGCCCCGATGGTCGCGACCCCCATGTGGCCCCGGTGCCCTGGCAGACCGCGCCGGTGCAAGCGCTGGCGAGCCTGCGGGTGGCCTGGTATGCCGACGACGGCATCGCCCCCGCCGAAGCGGACGTGCGCCAGGCCGTGGGCCGCGCCGCCGATGCCCTGCGCGGCGAAGTCGCGCGGCTCGACGAGCGGCGCCCCGAGGTGCTCGGGCAGATTCAGCAACTGCTGGCCGACAGCGTCCTGCTCGGCGGAGACGAGGGCCAGTGGCTCACCGACCTGATCCAGCAACTGAACCTGCGCGAGATCTCGCCACTGCTGCGCGAGTACCACGCCCTGACCCGTCGCAGCCGCCTCACGGTCACCCAGCTGCGCGGTATCTGGATGCAGTTGGACCGCTGTCGCCAGGCAATGCTGCGGTTTCTCGACGACTACGACGTGATCATCTGCCCGGTGGCCGCGACGGTAGCCAAGGGCCACGGCCGCTCCTACGCCGAGGTCGGCGACTTCAGCTATTCGATCTGCTACAGCCTGGTCAACTGGCCGGTGGCGGTGGTGCCTGTGGGCCAGTCCCGCGACGGCCTGCCGATCGGTGTCCAGGTGATCGCCCGGCCCTGGCGCGAAGACCTCGCCCTGCAAGTGGCCGGCCACCTGGAGCAACTGGCGGGCTGGCGCCTGCCGGCCCTGGCCCGGGGCGCCTGACCGCCCTTCCCCCTCCTCCCACGAATCCGCAGGTATGCCATGGAAGCGCTCGACAACCGTTCACTGCACAACCACGCCGGCCATCCCTTCACCCTGGTCGCCGCCCCCCCCCTGCAAAGCCGCCTGCGGCGTGTGCTCGGTGTGCTCGCCGCGCCCTGGCTGCTGCCACGGCGCTGGCGCAATTCGCGCGCACTGCGCGACCGCACCCGCCCCTACCACTACATCGGCCAACTGGCGCGGCGCGCCGATGGCAGCTGGCGGCGCTACCTGCGCCTGGTGACCTTCGCCGGCGACTACCACGTGCTGATCGGCGTCGAGGAAATCCGCGGGCTGATGCAGCACCCGCGGATGGGCCAGGGCGAGCTGGTCGGCGACGGCCGGCAATTTCTGGTAATTGCCGACGCCCTGGGACGCATGCGCCTGAGCAAGGAACGCCAGGACGCCAAGCAGAAGCGCAACATCATCGCCCACTTGGTAAGCAGCCCGGAACGCTTCATCCAGACCATGCGCAGCCTCAGCGAACAACGGGTGCGGCGCTGGTGGCAAGGCGCCCCGACCCTGCTGGTGAACGCCGAGCTGAGCGAGTTCACCGCCGAGGTGTACCTGCGCTCGGTGATGGACCTGCAAGGCCCGGTGGAGGGCGTGGGGCAGATGCTCGAAGAGCAGGTCGACCTGCTCGGGCAGGCGTTCGCCTACCACAAGCCGGCGCACTTCAACCGCCGCTTCGACGAACTCAAGCGCCAGTTGGTGGCGCGCATCGGCAACGACCCGGGGTTGCTCAACAGCACCGACTACACGCACCGCCTCAGTGCCTACATCGACCAGCACTACCAGTCGCAGCAGGACGAGGCGTTTGCCACCGGCCTCAATGGCGCGGTGCTGGCCGGCTATGTCGCACCGTTTCCGTCGTTCCTCGCCCTGGTCGACGAGCTGGGCCGCCATCGCCACTACCAACAGGCCCTGCGCGAGGAGCTGCGTACGCAAGGCCAGGACCACAGCGCCTACATCCGCCGCGACGACACGCTGCTGCATGCCTGTGTCCACGAAGTGTTGCGCCTGCATCCGGCGCAGCCGTTCCTGTTCCGCGCGGCCAGCCGCGACCTGCTGCTCAACGGCCGGTTCGTTCGCCAGGGCAGCGAGCTGGTGGCCGACATCTACCACGTGCTGCGCCTGCCCGAACTGTGGGGCGAGGATCCCGAGCGTTTCCGCCCCGAACGTTTCCAGGAGGCCCCCGAACGCTACCGCCAGCCGTTCCTGGCCTATTCCAGCGGGCCCAACAACTGCACCGGGCAGATGTTTTCGCGCTACTCGCTCAAGGTGCTGCTGGCCGAGCTGGTGCGGGCCGGCGACTGGGAGGCCAGTGACGAGCCCCTCGAACACCACTTCCACTTCGCCCTGGCCATGAACCGCCCGGTGCGGATCCGCCTGAAGGAGCAGCAACATGCTTGAGGCCCGCGCCAACCCCTACCAGCACCGGTTCTTCCTCGAATGGCAACTGGCCCCCGACAGCACCCTGTACAACACCCCGCTGGTCTACCGGATCGCCGGCGAGCTCGACCTGCCAGCGCTGCGCACGGCCCTGGGGCACTTCGTCAACCATTACTACAGCGCCTGTCTGGGGCGCTTCGAACTGCGCGGCGAGGCGCTCTGGCAACTGCCCGGGCAGCCGCTGGATGACGTGCTCGCGGTACGCGAAGTGGCCAGCGACCAGGACCTGGACGCGGCCATCGACCAAGTGCTGGCCCATGCGTTCGACCTGCAGGCCGGCCCGCTGTTTCGCTTCGACCTGCTGCGCCAGGGCGGCCAGCAGCGCCTGGTGCTGAACTTCCACCACATCATCGCCGACGCCACCTCGGCCCTGCAGTTCGTCCAGGTACTGGCCGCCAGCTACCAGTGCCAGCGCGAGGGCCACCCACTGCCGCTGCCGGAGCCGCTGGCCAAGCCGCTGGCGGTCAGCGCCAGCGATGCCGCCGATGTCGGCCACTGGTGCGCGCGCCTGGCTGGCCGGGCGCTGAATGTCGAACTGCCCTGCCAGCGCGACGCCCAGGGGGCCGCGCACGGGCTCGGTGCCTCGCACTATTTCGACCTCGACGATACGCTGGCCCGCAACGTGCGCCGTTATGCCCGCAGCCAGGGTGCCACGCCGTTCGTGGTGCTCGCCGCGGCGCTGGCCGAGGTGCTGCGCGGCTACAGCGGCGCCCGTTCGCTGGTGCTGAACTATCCGGTGGATGAACGCCCCGCCGGTACCCGCCGGGTGCTCGGCTGCCACATCAACAACTACCCGCTGCCGGTCGAGATCAACCCCGGCGACAGCCTGCAGTCGCTGGTCGCTGCGCTACGTGAAGAACGCAAGGCGGCGCGCGGGCACTCCCGCTTCACCCTCACCGAGGTGATGCGCCACCTGCGGGCGCAAGGCCTGAGCGTCGAGCGGCCGTTCAATGTCAGCCTGGTCGAGGCCTACTTCGGCGACGATCAGTTGGCCCTCGGCGCGGCAACCCTGACGCCCCACGGTCTGGGGCGGCGCCAGGTTGTCGGCGACCTGGTGGTCGCCTACCAGGTCGAGGCGCAACGTATCCGTCTGCGCCTGGACTACCCGCTCGAGCGTTTCAGCCCAGCCTTCATCGAGCGCCTGGGCGCCAGCCTGGCGCACCTGCTGGAGCATGCCTTGGCCGAGCCCGAGGCGCCACTTGACGCCCGCTGGCTGTTGCCACCGGCCATGGCCAAGCAGCTGCGGGGCTTCACCGGCGAGCCCGGCAGCCGCGCCCTCGGCCAGGACGGCGTGATGCGCCGCTTCCTCGACCAGGTACAGCGCCAGCCCGAGGCGCCGGCCCTGCAATACCGCCAGGCCACCCTCGGCTATCGCCAGCTGGCCAGCGCCGCCTCGGCACTGGCCGAGCGCCTGGGCGAGTGCCCTGCTGCGGCGTGCATCGGTGTCCACCTGCGCCGCAAGGACCAGGCCGTGATCGCCATGCTCGCGGTGCTGGGCAAAGGCGCCGCCTACGTACCGATCGACCCGGACATGCCGCTGGAACGCCTGCGCGACATTGTCGCCGACAGCGCAATGGACCTGCTGATCACCGACCAGGCGCTGCCCATCGACGTGCGCCAGCTGTGCCACTCGCCGCTGCCCGCCCGCGCCACGCCCCACCCGGTGACCCTGCAGGCGCCCACGGCTGGGCAACTGGCGTACCTGATCTATACCTCCGGCTCCACCGGCAAGCCCAAGGGCGTGCGCATCACCCACGGGGCCCTGGGCAACCTGGTCGCCGATTTCGTTGCCGACCTGGGCCTGAACACCCAGGACCGGGTCCTCGGCGCCACCGCGGTCGGCTTCGACATCTTCGGCCTGGAGCTCTTCGGCGCGCTGACCTGCGGCGCCTGCCTGCAACTGATCGACGAGCAACTGCGCGAACCAGCGACCCTGGCCTGCACCCTCGATGAACTGCGCCCCACCTTGCTGCAGGGCACGCCCTCGTTCTGGTCGCTGCTGGCCCTGGCCGGCTGGCGCCCGGCCGAGCCCGAACGGGTACGCCTGCTGTGCGGGGGCGAAGCGCTGTCGGCCAACCTGGCCAGCTACCTGCTGGGTTGCGCCTCCCAGGTGGTGCAGGTCTACGGCCCCACCGAGACCACCATCTGGTCGACCCGCCAGCACCTGAGCGACGCGGGCCAGCACGCGCTGATCGGCCGCCCGGTCGGCGCCACCCGCTGCTATGTGCTCGATGAGCAGGGGCAGGCGCTGCCCTGGGGCGCCAGTGGCGAACTGTACATCGGCGGCGCCGGCCTGGCCGAGGGTTACCACCGGCGCGCGGCGCTCAATGCCGAACGCTTCCCGCTGCTCGACCCGCTTGGCCTGGAAGGCCAGCCGGCGCGCCTGTACCGCACCGGCGACCGGGTGTGCTGGGACGACCACGGCCGGCTGGTCTACCACGGGCGCCTGGATTTCCAGGTCAAGGTGCGTGGCCACCGCATCGAACTGGGCGAGGTCGAGCACGCGCTGCACCAGCTGCCCGGCATCCGCCAGGCCGTGGTACTGGCCTGGGACAGCGACGGCCAGACCGAGCTGAGCGCCCATGTGGTGCCGCGCGACGCCGGCCAGGGCGACCCTGCCACGTGGCGCGCGGCGTTGCTGGAGCGGTTGCCGGCCTACATGGTGCCGCAACGCTTCGAATGCCTGGCGCGTCTGCCGCGCTCGCTCAATGGCAAGGTCGATCGCCAGGCCCTGAAACGCCCACCCCGCAGCGACCTGGTGGCCCAGGTAGCGCCGCAGGGGCCGACCCAGCTGCGCCTGGCGGCCATCTGGCAGACGCTGCTCGAGCTGCCCCAGGTCGGCGCCGAACAGTCGTTCTTCGAGCTCGGCGGTCATTCGCTGCTGGCCGCGCAACTGCTGGTGAGCATCGACCAGCAGTTCGGCGTACGCCTGAGCCTGGCCGACCTGCTGCGCCAGCCCAGCGTGGCGGAACTGGCCGCCCACCTGGACGCCGCCGGCCAGCGCGCCGTGCCCGCCGAACCACGCAGTGTGGCCGCGCGCTTGCCGCTGTGCGCCGCGCAACGCCAGCTGTACTTCAGCGACCGCTATGACGAAGGCGGGCCGCAACGCTTCAACCTGGCGGTGGTGCAGCGCCTCGACGGGCCGCTGGATGTCGACGCCTTGCAATGGGCCTGGCAGCAGGTCGCGGCGCGCCATCGGCAGTTGCACATGCGCATCGAGGCCGACGCCGAGGGCCTGTGGCAGGTCTACGACGCCGTCGCCGAACCGGCCCTGACGCCAATCGAGGTGGCACCCGCGCAACTGCCCGAGTTGCTGCGCCGGGCCCTGCGCACGCCGCTGCCGCTCGACCGCGCGCCACTGTATCGCCTGCGCCTGCTGCGCCTGAATGCCCAGCAGCACGTGCTGTTGCTGCAACTGCCGCACCTGCTGGCCGACGGCTGGTCGTTCGAGCTGCTGCGCGAGCAACTGAGCCAGGCCTACAACGCCCGACGCCGCGGCCAGCCGCTGGCGGCCGTGGCCGTCAAGCAGCACTATGCCGATGCCCTCGCCGAGCAGCAGGCCTGGCTCGACGGCACCGATGGCCAACAGGCGGTTGCTTTCTGGCGTGAACTGCTGGCCGGCTACGAGGGCCTCGACCTGCCCCGCGACAGCGGCCTTGAGCAGGCTGGCGACGAGGATGGCGGCCACTGCCACTTCGACCTGCCGGCAACCTTGATCGAGCGCCTGGAACAGCATTGCACGGCACGCGGGACTTCACTGTTCTGCGCGCTGTACGCCGCCTATGCGGTATTGCTGGGCCGCTATTGCAACACCCGCGACCTGGTGATCAGCGTGCCATCGGCCAACCGCGGCGCCGGTAACGATCAGGTGCTGGGGCTGTTCACCAGCACCCTGCCGCTGCGCCTGCACCTGGACGATCACGCCGGCTTCGGCCAGCTGCTCGCCCAGGTCACCCAGCTCGCACGCCAGGCCCAGACCTGCCAGGGCGTACCGCTGGAAGCGATGGGCGAGGTCGCCGGTGACGGTCGCGTGCACCCCTGGATGCAGGCGGTATTCACCCTGCAGAACGCCAACGAACAGCACACCTTGGCGCTGGACGACGTGCAGGCACGCTTCGTCGAAGTGCACGATGGCATCGCCCGCTATCCGCTGTTCCTGTCCTTGCGCCGCCACGATGGCGCGCTGCGCGCCACCCTGGAGTACGACCGAGGGCGCTTCGCCGCCGCACGCATGGCCCGCCTGGGCGAGCATTACCAGTACCTGCTGGAGCAACTGCTCGAGGCCGACGTGCCACTGCGCGACCTGCAGTTGCTGCGCGCCGAACAGCGCCAGGCCTTGCTGCAGCCGGTGAGAATGCTGGCCAGCACGCCAGGTATTTCGCTGGTCGAGGCGTTTGCCGAGGTCGCCGGGCGCATGCCTGGGCGGGTGGCGCTCGAGGACGGCCGCCAGCGCCTGAGCTACGCCGAGCTGGACCGCGCCAGCGATCACCTGGCCCGCCGCCTGCGCCGGCGCCATCGGCAACTGCACGGCCAGGCACTGGCGGCCGACACGCTGGTTGGCCTCTGCGCCGACCGCGGCATCGAGCTGCTGGTGGGCATGCTGGGCATCCTCAAGGCCGGCGCCGCGTATGTGCCGCTGGACCCCGACTACCCCCACGCGCGCCTGGCCGCGGTGTGCCAGGACAGCGCCCTGACCTTGCTGGTGGCACAAGGCGCCGCCCTGGAGCGCAGCGGGTTGCGGGACATGGCGGTGGTGCTGCTCGACGGCGCTGACGACGACGGCGATGCGCACGACGAGCAGCCGCTTCCGCGCATCGCGCCGACGCAACTGGCCTATGTGATCCATACCTCCGGCTCCACCGGCACGCCCAAGGGCGCGATGCTCAGCCATCACAACGTGATGCGTCTGTTCACCACCAGCCGCGCGCTGTTCGATTTCGACGAGCACGACAGCTGGTGCCTGTTCCATTCCTACGCCTTCGACTTCTCGGTCTGGGAGATCTGGGGCGCGCTGCTGCACGGCGCGCGCCTGGTGATCGTGCCACAGCCCACCAGCCGTGACCCCGAGGCACTGCGCGCGCTGCTGCTGGAGCATGGCGTGACGGTGCTCAACCAGACCCCCAGCGCGTTCGTGCGGTTGCTCGCCGAAGACCTGCGCCACCCCGGCCACCTGCCCCTGCGCCAGGTGATCTTCGGCGGCGAGGCCCTACAGGCCGGGGCTCTGGCGCCGTGGTTCGGCAAGTACGGCAAGCGTGTGCGCCTGAGCAACATGTATGGCATCACCGAGACCACCGTGCACGTCACCCATACCGTGGTGCGCCACGACGACCTCGGCGGCAACCGCATTGGCCGACCGCTGCCCGACCTCGCCGTGCTGGTGCTCGACGCCCACGGCCAGCTGTGCCCGCCAGGGGTCACCGGCGAGCTGCACGTTGCCGGCGCCGGGTTGGCGCGGGGCTACCTTAACCAGCCGGCGCTGACCGCCCACGCCTTTGTCGAACGGCATGGCCTGCGCCTGTACCGCAGTGGCGACCTCGGCCGCTGGCTGGAGGACGGCACGCTGGAGTACCAGGGGCGCAACGACCACCAGGTCAAGGTGCGTGGCTTCCGTATCGAACTGGGCGATATCCAGGCCGCGCTGCTGCGCCTGGCGCAGATCGACGACGCGGTGGTGCGCCACGACGCCAGCCGCGGTGTGCTGCAGGCCTGGTTCAGCGCCAGCCGGCCAGTGCCCCTGGCCAGCGTCCAGTCACACCTGCGCGACCACCTGCCGGCTCACATGCAGCCCCAGCAGTTGCGCCAGGTCGAACGCCTGCCGCTGACCGCCAACGGCAAGGTCGACATCGCCGCCTTGCGTGCCTTGGCGCCGCTGGCGGCGGAGCGCGCCGAAGCGGGTCGGGCGCCGGCCGGTGAGCGCGAAACGCTGCTCGCCGATATCTGGCGCAAGGTGCTGGAACTGCCGCAAGTCGCCGCCGACGACGACTTCTTCGCCTGCGGCGGCGACTCGTTGCGCATCCTCGATGTCCAGCGCCTGGTGCGCGCCGCCGGTTTTACCTTCAGCCCGCGCCAGTTGTATCGCCACCCGACCCTGGCAGCCCTCGCCGTTGAACTGGCGCCCTGGCAGGCACGCGCCAGCGCCGCCTGCGCGCCATTCGCCCTGCTCGACCCTGAACGCGCGGCGCTCGCGCGCCAGGCCGGCGACCAGGACGGGTACCCACTGACCGCGTTGCAGGAGGGCATGCTGTTCCATTCCCAGCTCGAACAGGCGGCCACCTACCTGGATATCATGTCCTGTCGCGTTCGCGGCCCGTTCGACGAAGCGGCGCTGCGCGAGGAGCTGCAGGCGCTGATGCGCGACCACGCGGTGCTGCGCACTTTGTTCGCTGCCAGCGCCCAGGGCCACTGGCAGCGCGTGCGCGCGGCGCTGCCGCTGCCGCTGCAAGTGGAAGACCTGCGCGCGCTAGAGCCGGCAGCCCAGGAACGCTGGCTGGAAGCTTTCCACCGGGACGAGCTGCAACGTCCGCTAAACGGTGATCAGGCACCGTTGTGGCGGGCGACCGCGCATGTCCTGCACGGTGGCTGGTACCTGACGCTGACCTGCCACCACGCCATCCTCGACGGTTGGAGCGTGGCGCGCCTGTTCACCACCGTGTTGGAGAACCTCGACCGTCGCCTGCAGGGCGAAGGGACGCAGGCATCGGCCGCGGCGCTGGACTTCAGCGCCTATGTGGCTCGCGAGCGCCACTGGCGTGCCCAGGCTGAGCTGGGGGCGTTCTGGCAAACCACCTGCGACAGCCTGGAGCCTACCCTGCTGGCCGAAGCCCCGCGCCACGCGGAGGGTCACCTGCGGCGTCTCGAGGTGCCGCTGGACGGCGCCCTGGACGCTGCCCTGCGCGATACTGCCCGCGGCCTGGGGGTGAGCCTCGACCTGGTGCTGCTGGCCGCTCACCTGCAGGCCCTGAGCCGCTTCACCGGGCGGCGCCAGGTCGCTTGCGGCATGCCCTCCCATGGGCGGCTGGTGGAGGACGAGGGGCAGCGCATGCTTGGCCTGTTCCTCAACACCACCCCCTGCGTGGTCACCCTCAGCGCCGACGAGCCGCCGCGCCAGCTGGTGCAACGTCTGCGCGACTACCGCGCCGGGCTCGGCGACGCCGCCCAGTACCCGCTGCGGGAAATCCTCCGCGAGCGCGGTGGCGGCGCGCTGTTCGACAGCCTGTTCAACTTCGTCCACTTCCATGTCTTCGACCGCCTGCAGCACCTGCGCCACTTGCAGGTCAGCCCTGGGCACTGCCACGAGCAGACCAACTTCACCCTGGTCAACCAGACTGGCATCGACCCCCACAGCGGCGCGCTGCGCATCGAGCTGGTGCACCGTTGCGAACAGTGGTGCGACGCTTCGGCGCAACGTTTCGCCCTGTACCTGCGCCAGGCGCTATGCGACCTCGCCGAAGTAGCCCCGGACCGCGCCCTGCGCACGGCATTGCAGGCCCTGTACCCACCCGTGGCCTGGCAAGGCCGGGCCGACCAGGCCGCAGCCGGCGGCATGCTGCTGCGCTTTGCTGAGATCGTTGCCCGCCATGGCCAGCGCCTGGCCTTGCGCGGCACCGACCAAGCGCTCAGCTACGCCGAACTCGATCGCTGGTCGGACAACCTCGCCCTGGCGCTGCAGGCAAGCCACGGCGCGAGCCTGGCCGGGCAGCACGTCGGCGTGTTCACCGGCCCCGGCATGGCGACCATCGCCACCCTGCTGGCGGTGCTCAAGGCCGGTGCAAGCTACTTGCCGCTGGACCCTGGATACCCCACCGCACGCTTGCGCCAGTTGCTCGATGACGCCCGTCCGGCGCTGCTGGCTGGCGCGGTGATGGCGCTGGAGCGCCATGCCGAGCTCAACCTGCCGGCGCGGGTCATCGACGACGCGCCACTGCTGCAAATGCCAGCCCGAGCGTTGCCGCCAGCAGACGCCAATGCCCTTGCCTACGTGATGTACACCTCGGGCTCCAGCGGCCAGCCGAAAGGCGTGATGGTCGAGCAGGCCGGCATCCTGCGCCTGGTGGTGGAGGCCGACTATGTGCGCATCGGCCCCGGCGACGTGCTCGGCCAGCTGGCCACCCTGAGCTTCGACGCGGCCACCTTCGAGCTCTGGGGGGCGTTGCTCAACGGCGCCACCCTGGCGCTGGCGCCGGTGGGTTGCGCCCTCGACAGCCCGGCGCTGGCCCGCTACCTGCGTGAACAGGCGGTGAGCGTGCTGTTCATCACCACCCGCCTGTTCGATCGCCATGTCGCCGCCGGCCACGCCGCGATGTTCCGCGGCCTGCGCTACCTGATGATCGGCGGCGAAGTGATGGACCCAGTGACCGTCGACCAGCTGCTGGCCTGCGCCGAAGGCTGCCCTCAACAGGTGTACAACGTCTACGGTCCGACCGAGAACACCACCTTCAGCACCTTCCAGCCCTTGGACCGCGAGTACCTGGCACGCGAGGGCAGCGACATCGCCATCGGCCGACCAATCCGCGGCACCAGCGCCCATGTCCTGGACGAACGCGGCCTGCCCGCCGCCATCGGCCAGGTCGGCGAGCTGTACCTCGGCGGCCCGGGCCTGGCACGCGGCTACCTGAACGACCCGGCGCGCAGCGCGGCCGCCTTCATCACCCTCGATCCGGCCGACGGCCTGGGACGGCGCCGGCTCTACCGCACCGGCGACGCGGTGCGCTGGCAAACCGACGGCAGCCTCGGCTACCGCGGCCGCATCGATCGCACGGTCAAGATCAATGGTTATCGGGTCAACCTTGGCGAGCTGGAAAACAGCGCCCGGCAGTGCGCCGGGGTCGACCAGTGCATCGCCGTTGGTGGCCAGGGCCTGCTGCTGTATTTCAGCGGCACCACCGACGCCCAGGCGCTGCGCCAGGCCCTGGCCAGCCAGTTGCCGGGGTACATGCTGCCGGCGCGGTTGATCGCGGTCGACACCTTCGAACTCAACCGCAACGGCAAGATCGACAGCACCCGTCTGCCGGCGCCGGACACCCTCAGCGCGCCGCCACGCAGTTTCAGCGATCCCAGCGAGCAGCGCCTGCACCAGATCTGGAGCGCGCTGCTCGGCCATGGCGAGATCGACGCCGAGGACAACTTCTTCGAGCGCGGCGGCGACTCGTTGCTGGCCATGCAACTGCAGCAGCACATCAGCCTGGCCTTCGCCCGCGAGCTGACGGTGGTGGAGGTGTTCCGCCACCCCACCCTGCGCAGCATGGCGCGTTTTCTCGACGGCGCCGCCAGCCAGGCGCAGCCCGACAACGACGAACAGCGCCGCGCCGCGGCCTTCAGCGCACGCCGTGCGCGCCTGACCACCTGAACAAGGAATGCAGCGATGAACCCGTCCATGGATAATGCCGTCGCCATCATCGGCATGGCTTGCCGCCTCCCCTTCGCCGACCACCCCGAACAGTTCTGGCAGGCCCTGGCCCAGGGCCAGGAAGCCATCGAGTCGTACAGCGACGAGCAGTTGCGCGAACGCGGCGTGCCCGCCGAGCGCCTGGCCGACCCGCACTTCGTCAGGGCCGGCGTGCCGCTGCCGGGCCGCCAGTTGTTCGACGCCGGTTTCTTCGGTTTCTCGCCGCGCGACGCCAGCTTGATGGACCCCCAGCAGCGCCTGTTGCTGGAAACCGCCTGGCACGCCTTCGAGCGCGCCGGCCTGGCCCCCGAGCGCAACGGCCGCGAGACCGGCGTGTTCGTCGGCGCCGACGCCAGCAGCTACTTCGTCAACAACCTGCTGCCCAACGCCCAGGCCATGGCCGGCACCGACCCGGTGCAATTGCTCTACGCCAATAGCGGCAACGCCACGCAGATCGCCTACAAGCTCAACCTGCGCGGCCCGGCGCTGGACATCGCCACCGCCTGCTCCACCTCGCTGGTGGCCATCCACCAGGCCTGCCGCAGCCTGCTGCTGCACGAATGCGACATGGCCCTGGCCGGTGGCGCCTCGGTGCAGGCCGCCGAGCAGCAGGGCTACCTGCATCGCCCTGACAGCATCCTGTCGCCGGACGGCCACTGCCGCCCCTTTGACCAACAGGCCCGCGGCACGGTGGCAGGCCAGGGCGTCGCCCTGGTGCTGCTCAAGCGCTACGAGGACGCGGTGCGCGACAACGACCGCATCGAGGCGGTCATCCGCGGCTCGGCGATCAACAACGATGGGGCACGCAAGGTTGGCTATACCGCCCCGAGCATCGACGGGCAGGTCGCGGTGCTGCGCCGGGCGCTGGCCATGGCCGGCCTGCAGGCGGCCGAGGTCGGCTACATCGAGTGCCATGGCACCGGCACCGCGCTCGGCGACCCGATCGAGCTGACCGCCCTCGACGAGGTGTACGGTGGCCAGCCGCGCGCTACGGACGCGCCTTGCTACCTGGGTTCGCTCAAGAGCAACCTCGGCCACCTCAACGCCGCCGCCGGCGCCGCCGGGCTGATCAAGGCCGTGCTGTGCCTGCAGCAACGGCAGATTCCCGCCTCGCTGCACTTCACCCGGCTCACCGACAAGGCCAGCCTCCACGGCCTGCAGGTCAATGCCCGGTTGCGCCCGTGGCCGGCGGCCGATCGCATCGCGCGGGCGGCGGTCAGCTCGTTCGGCATCGGCGGCACCAACGCCCACGTGCTGCTGGAGGCGGCGCCGCCACGCCCCGCCAGCCAGGCCGACGCGGGCCCGCGGCTGCTGACCCTGTCGGCCAAGTCGGCCGACGCCGTGGCGCGCAAACAGGCGCAGCTGGCCGACTGGCTGGAACGTAACCCCGAAGCCGCGCTGGCGGATGTCTGCCACACCGCCAACCGACGCAGCCAGCAGGTACATCGCCTGGCGCTGCTGGCGCGCAGCGGCGCCGAACTGCTCGCACGCCTGCGCGAAGGCACCCCTGCGCGCCTGGCCGCGCCGCCGCCAGCCGACCTGGTACTGGTGCTGCGCGACGGCCCAGGCTTGGTCGAAGGTGTCGCGGCGCTGGCCGCGCACTGCCGCCCGGTGGCCTGCGCCCTCGCCGTCAGCGCCGACGCCTTCGGGCCCGACGCCGGCCTGGCGCAGCGTGGCTTCGCCGCCCTGCACGCCCTGGCCGGGCTGTGGCACGCGTGGGGCCTGCGCCCGCACCTGGTGCTGTGCGACGCCCTTGGCGAACTGGCCATGGCCTGCCAGGCCGGGCGCCTGAGCCTGGGCGACGCGGCGCGCCTGCTCGCCGGCCAGGCCAGCGAGGTGAGCGCGCCACGCGCCGCTGGCGGCGAGCAGACCGGCACCTGGCTGTCGAGCCTGGACGGCAAGCCGGTGAGCCCCGTGCGCCCGCTCGATGCCGACTACTGGCGCCAACCGCGCGATAGCGCGCAGTTCAGCGCCAGCCTGGCGCGCCTGGCCAAGGCGCCCGGGCACTGCCTGGTGGACGCCGCGGCACTGCCCTGGCCGCAAGCCTGCGCCGCCTGCCTGGACAGCGCCCAGGCAACCCTGCACGAGCAACTGCTCGACCTGGCCGGGCAGCTCTGGGCCCGCGGCGTCGCCCTCGATCTCGACGCCATGCACGATGGCCAGGGCCAGCGCGTGGTGCTGCCGGGCTACCCGTTCGAGCGCAGCCGGCACTGGGTCGACGCGCCGCGCGAGGCCCTGGCCGCACCAGCGTCGGCCAGCCCCGCCGGCGACGCTGCGGCGTTGCCTGAAGTGCTACCGCGCAACGAACTGGAACGGGAGATCGCCGGTTTCTGGTCGGAGCTGCTGGGCATCGAGCAGATCGGCGTGACCGAGGATTTCTTCGATCTCGGCGGCCATTCGCTGCTGGCGACCCAGCTCAATGCGCGCATCCACCAGCGTTTCGGCATCGAGCTGAGCCTTGAGGACCTGTTCGACCACCCCACCGTGGAGGCCACCGTGAACCTGCTGCTGCGCAGCGAGGCCGCGGTGCCCGACACCTCCCACTGACCCTCGCAAGGACGCTTACATGGTGATTTCCTCTCCCGCCGACCTGGTGTTCGACGATGTGTTCCTGGAACTGCGCGAAGTGCTGCCCCACACCCCGGTATTCGTCAAGCTCGAGGGTTTCTCGCTCAGCGGCTCGATCAAGGTCAAGCCGGCCCTGCGCATGGTCGAGCGGCTCGAGCTCGAAGGCCGCCTGGGGCCTGGCAAGGCCCTGGTGGAAAGCTCCTCGGGCAATCTCGGCCTGGCCCTGGCGATGGTCTGCGCCAGCAAGGGCTATCCGTTCATCTGCGTCAGCGACCCGAACATCTCGCCGCAGACCGCCAAGCTGATCCGCGCCTATGGCGCACGCCTGGTGATCGTCGAGCAGCGCGACCGCAACGGCGGCTTCCTCGGCAGCCGCATCGGCCTGATCGAACGCATGCTCGGCGAAGACCCGAACCTGGTCTGGACCAACCAGTACGGCAACATCAACAACGTCGAGGCGCACATGCTCAGTACCGGGCCGGCGATCCTGCGCCAGTTTCCGCAACCTGACCTGGTATTCGTCGGTGCCGGCACCACCGGCACCCTGGCCGGGGTTTCGCGCTACCTGCGCGAGCACTCGCCGCACACCCAGGTGGTCGCGGTGGACAGTGTCGGCTCGGTGACCTTCGGCCAACCGTCCGGCCCCCGTCACATCCCCGGCCTGGGCACCAGTCAGGCGCCGGAAATCCGCCATCACTGCCGCCATCACCAACTGCTGATGGTGCCCGAGGAAGAAGCCGTGACCCTGTGCCACGACCTGGCCCGGCGCGGCATCCTGCTCGGTGGCTCCTCCGGCACGGTGCTGGCCGGCGTGCGCCGGCACGCCCGGCACATTGCCCCCGGCGCCTGCGTGGTGGCGATCGCCCCCGACCTCGGCGACCGCTACGTCGACACCCTCTACAACCCCGAGTGGGTGTACCGCCACTTTCCCCATCTGCACACCGGCCAGCCCGTCGCGGCCGCCGAATCATGCGCCTGAGCCACCAGGAGACCCCCATGGACAACCACCCGCCCGCCTTGTCGCTGCTTGGCGCCGCCCCCATCGAAGCCTGGCTGCAGGCCAATCCCGGCCGCCTGCTGGAACTGGTCGCGCAGGCATACCTGGACGCCGCCGAAGGCCGCGCCGGCAACCCCGACAGCTACTTCCTGCGTTTCGCCGACAGCGACCGCAACCGCATCATCGCCTTGCCCGCGGTGCTCGACGACGCGCAGCCGATCGCCGGTTTGAAGTGGATCGCCAGCTTTCCGGAAAACACCCGCCACGGTCTGGACCGGGCCTCCGCGCTGATCATCCTCAACGACCGCCGCACCGGTTATCCGCTGGCCTGCCTCGAAGGCAGCCTTATCAGCGCCGCGCGCACCGCGGCCTCGGCAGTGCTCGGCGCGCGCTGCCTGCACCCTACGCCAGGGCGCAGCGCGGCCTTCGGCGTGGTCGGCTGCGGGCCGATCGCCTGGCGCACGCTGCGCCTGCTGCTGCAGTCGGGCTGGGCGCTGGAGCAGGTCAACCTGTGCGATCTGGACCCTGCGCGTGCCGAGCGCCTGCGCCGGCACTGCCAGGCGCTGGGCCTGGATGCCCAGGTGCAGCCGCTGGAGCGGTGCGTGCGTGACAGCGACTTGCTGCTGTTCGCCACCTCGGCAGTGCGCCCGGGCATCGACCAGACCGCCTGGTTCGACCACGCCCCCACCGTGCTGCACCTGTCGCTGCGCGACCTGGCCCCTGGGGTGATGCTGGCGGCGCAGAACCTTGCCGACGACGTCGGCCACTGCCTCAAGGCCGCCACCTCCCTGGAACTGGCCTGGCGACAGGCCGGCCACCAGCGCTTCATCGCCGGCGACATCAGCCAGGCCCTGCGCGGACAGGTCACTCCGGACCCGACCCGGCCGCGGATCTTCTCGCCCTTCGGCATGGGCGTGCTCGATCTCGCCGTGGCCAGGGCCATTCACCACGACTGCGCGGCACAACCGCACCTGCGGGTGACGGACTTCTTCCCCCGGCCCTACCAGGCCGACCAGGCATGAGCGCCACCACCAGCAAAGGGATGTGACGATGAACCCATCAGAGCAGGATCCACACCACCACGCCCAGCCAGCGCAAAGCCTGGCGCAACGGCGCCGACGCGGCCAGGGCGGGCTGCAGGCCAGCGCAGCGCCGCCGTGCCTGTCGGCCGCCCAGCAACGGCTCTGGCTGCACCAGCGCCTGGAGCAGGTCGGCGGCCTGTACAACATGCCCTGCGCCTTGCGCGTGCGCGGCGCCATCGACGTCGAGGCGCTGCGCCAGGCGATCGAGCTGCACGTGCAGCGTCACGCCGTGCTGCGCACGCTGATCGAGGACCGCGACGGCCAGCCGCAGGCACGCTGCGAACCGCTGCCGCGCCTGGAACTGCCGATCCTCGAGATGGCCGATGAGCAGCAGGCCCTGGACTGGCTGCGCGGCGAGGCCGATGCGCCGATCGAGCTGGACCGGGCGCCGCTGCTGCGCACCCACCTGTTGCGCCTGGACAGCCGCCATCACCTGCTGTCGCTGACCGTGCACCACATCGCCTGCGACGGCTGGTCGGTTGGGGTGATGCTGCGCGAGATCGGCCAGGCCTACGAGTCCCTGAGCCAGGGCCTGCCGGCATCGCTGCCAGCGCTGGCGGTGCAGTACGCCGACTACGCCCACTGGCAGCGCGAGTGGCTGGACGGCAGCCGGGTCGAGCGCCAGCTGGCGTTCTGGCGCGAGCGGCTGGCCGACGCCCCGGCGCTGCTGGCCCTGCCTCTGGACCATCCGCGCCCGGCGCAGCAGTGCTACACCGGCAAGACCCTGCGCCTGGCGCTGCCTGCCGAGCTGAGCACGCAACTGCGCCAGTTCGCCCGGGCCCAGGGGGTGACGCCCTACATGCTGTTGCTGGCAGTGTTCAACATCCTGCTGTCACGCTACAGCGCCAGCGAGGACATCCTCGTCGGCTCGCCGGTGGCCAACCGCTTCCCACAGGAGACCGAGGCGCTGGTGGGGTTCTTCGTCAACACCCTGGTGATGCGCAACCAGCCACGCGCCGAACTGGCCTTCGACGCCTTCTTGCAGCAGGTCAAGCAGCAGGCGCTGGCCGCCTATGCCCACCAGGACGTGCCGTTCGACCGTGTGGTGGAGGCCGTGCAACCGCCACGCAGCAACAGCCACGCGCCGCTGTTCCAGGTCGAGTTCGTGCTGCAGCAGGCCCTGGCCCGGCGCTTTGCCCTCGGCAGCGCCAGCGTCGAGCCGTTGCCGCGCGCCAGTGGTTTCACCAAGTTCGACCTGACCCTGGCGCTGGAAGACAGCCCCGGCGCGATCACCGGCCAGATCGAGTACAACGCGGCGCTGTTCGACGATGCCTTCGCCCAGCGCATGATCGGTCACCTGCGTACCCTGCTGGTCTCGGCCATCGCCACCCCAAAGGCGCGCCTGGCCGATCTGGAGATGCTCGACGACGACGAAAAGACCTGCCTGCGCCGCTGGGGCAGTGCCGGCCATGACCCCTTGCCCGACCGTCACCTGCTCACCTGGCTGGCCGACTGGGTGGCCGTCCAGCCCGAGGCCATCGCCATCGAGCACCACGACCTGAGCCTGAGTTACCTGGAGCTGGACCGTCTGGCCAACCGCATCGCCCACGCCGTTCGCCAGCAAGGCGTGGCCAGGGGCGAGCGAGTGGCGCTGTTCATGTCCCGCGGCTGCCACTACCTGGCGGCCATGCTCGCGCTGTTCAAGCTGGGGACGCCGTTCGTGCCCTTCGACCCGGACCAGGGCGCCGTACGCAACGGGCGCATGCTGCAACGCAGCGCACCAGCGCTGATCCTCTGCGACCCGGCCTGTGCGCCGGCGCTGGAACACCTGCAGGCGCCCTGCCCGACCCTGTGCCTGGAGCCGACCAGCCTCGAGCGCCACCCCGCCGAGTGGCCCCACGCACCGGCCAGCGAGCTGGGCGACACCGCCTACATGATCTTCACCTCCGGTTCCACCGGGGAGCCCAAGGCAGCCATGGTCAGCCACCTGGGCATGGTCAATCACCTGTTGGCCAAGGCCCACGACCTGCAGTTGCGCGGCGACGACTGCGTGGCACAGATCGCCGTGCAGACCTTCGACGTGGCAGTGTGGCAGTTTCTCGTCGCGCTCCTGCCCGGGGCGCGCACCCGCGTGCTCACCGGCCTGCAGGCGTGGGAGCCGCAGGCGCTGTGGGACCAGCTGGAGCACTGCCAGGTCAGCGTGGTCGAGACGGTGCCTTCGCACCTGGAGCTGCTGCTCGATGAACACCAGCGCCAACCCCGAGCACTGCCCCGGCTGCGCTGGATGATCAGCAACGGCGAGCCGCTGGCCACCGCCCTGGCGCGGCGCTGGTTCGAGCATTGCCCGGGCACCGCGCTGATGAACGCCTACGGCCCCAGCGAGTGCTCCGACGACGTCACCCACCTGTGCCTGTACGCCGCGCCTGCCGCCACCCAGCCGTACCAGCCGATCGGCCGCCCCATCGGCAACGCCCGCCTGTACGTGCTCGACGCCAACCTGCGGCGGGTACCGGCCGGGGTCACCGGCGAGATCCACATCGGTGGGCTGTGCGTCGGCCAGGGCTACTTCGGCGACCCAGGGCGCAGCGCCGAGCGCTTCATCGACGACCCGTTCTCCAGCCAGCCAGGCGGGCGCCTGTACAAGACCGGCGACCTTGGCCGCTGGGACGCCACCGGCCAGCTGCACATGCTCGGCCGTTGCGACTTCCAGCTAAAGATCCGCGGCTGCCGCATCGAGACCGGCGAGGTGGAGGCGGTGCTGCGCCGCCATCCAGCGGTCGAGCAGAGCCTGGTCATGGGCGCCAGCGACAGCAACGCCCAGCAGCAACTGGTCGCCTACGTGATCGCCCCACAGCGCCCGGCGCCTTCGGCCCAGAGTCTGCGTGCCTTCTGTCGGCAGCACCTGCCCGACTACATGGTACCTGCCGCGATCTGCCTGCTGGATGCCTTCGCCCTGCTGCCCAACGGCAAGATCGACCGCGCCGCGCTGCCACCGCTGGCCAGCTTCGCCCCGTCCGGCGAGGTGCCCTACCGCGCCCCGCGCGATCAGCGCGAGGCGCGCCTGGCGGCAATCTGGGCCGAGATGCTTGGCCTCGAGCGGGTCGGTATCGATGACAGCTTCTTCCTGCTCGGCGGCCATTCGCTGCTGGCTGTCGAGCTGACCAGCCGCTGCCGCGAAGTACTCGGCCAGGGGCTGGAGGTGCGCCACCTGTTCAACCACCCAAGCATCGCCGAACTGCATGACTACTGCGCCCAGGCGCTGGAGGAAACCGCATGACCCCGCAAGCCCTGGCCCCGAGCCAGATCCCCGAGTGGTTCGCCTACCAGCTGGCGCCGGAAAGCGCGGTCTACAACGTCAGCTTCAACCACTTTTTCCTCGACCGGGTCGACCGCGCAGCGTTTCTCGCCGCCTGGCAGCAGTTGCTCGACCGTCACGACGTGTTCCGCCTGCGCCTGGGCTACGCCGATGGCCGCCCCTGCCAGTTCCTGGGCGAGCCGCAGGTACTCGACCCGGCACAGCTGTTCATCGAACGCACCACCCTGGCCCCGGAACAGGTGCTGGCCGAACAGCAGCAACTGGCCCGGGCATACGCCCTGGCCCCGTTCGACTTTGCCAGCGAGGTGCTCTACCGCCTGCACCTGGTGGCGTACCCGGGCGATGAGTTCCAGCTGATCTTCACCGTGCACCACATCATCTGGGACGAAACCAGCACACTGAACCTGATCCGTGAGTTCGCCACGCTCTACGGCGCCGCCTGCCAGGGCCGGCAGGCACAGCTGCCGCCACTGCGCGGCAGCTTCCTCGACTACGCCAGACGCTGCAACGACGCGCTGCGCAGCGGCGAACTGGAGGTGCATCGGCAGTACTGGCTGCGCCAGTTCGCCGACCTGCCAGCACCGCTGGAACTGCCCACAGACAGGCCGCGGCCGGTGGTCCAGACCTACAACGGCAACACTGCCAAGACCTGGCTGCCGCGCGGCCTGGCGCGCGATCTGGGGCGTTTCTGCGCCAGCCGCAACAGCACCCCGTTCATGTTCCTGCTCAGCGTGCTGAACCTGTACCTGCACCGGGTCTGCGGCCAGGACGACCTGGTGCTCGGCTGCCCGATCGCCGGACGCTCGCCCCAGGACCAGGACAGCCTGGGCTGCTATGCCGTGCCCATGCCGATCCGCACCCGGATCGCCCCCGACATGACCTTCGCCACCTTGCTGGAGCAGGTCGGCGGCACGGTGATGGAAGCGTTCGAGCACTACCGCTACCCCTGCGTCAACGTGATCGAGGCCCTCGACCACCACAAGGACCTGTCACGACCCAAGCTGTTCTCGGTGATGGCCGGGGTGCAGAACGACAAGTCGGATTTCGTCAGTGTCGACCTCGGCCAGGGCCAGCTCTATCCGAAGGAGGTGTTCGCCGCCGAGAACCACGGCGCCCGCTTCGACCTGGCCATCGGCCTTGATCCGGTGGGCAGCGACGTGAAGTTCTTCTGCACCTACAACAGCGACCTGTTCGACGCCGACACCATCGAGCGTTTGCTCGACAGCTTGCAGACCTTGTTCCAGGCGACGATCGACGACCCGCACCAACCCTTGGCGAGCTACCCGTTGCTGTCCGCCGAGGCCGCGCGGCAGGTGCTGCGGGGCTTCAACCCGCCGACGCGGGCCGGCACCCCTGTGCCCGGCACCGTGCTCGAGCTGATCGAGGCCCGCTGCCGCCAGGCACCCACCGCCGCGGCCCTGGCCAGCGTCCACGGCAGCCTTGACCAGGCGGCCGTGGCCGGCGAGGTCGACCGCCTGGCGCGCGCGCTGGTCGCCAGCGGCGTTGGCGCCGGCCAGGCGGTAGGCGTGCTGCTCGATGGAGGTGCCGAAGCGGTCATTGCCCTACTGGCGGTGCTCAGGCTCGGAGCGCTGTACGTGCCGCTGCACCCGGACTGGCCACTGACCCGCCTGCGCGCGGTGGCCGACCAGGCCGGGCTGGCCATCCTGGTCAGCCGCGAGGCCCAGGACGAACAGGCCCACGCCCTGGGCGTACCGACCCTGTTCATCGAGCGCCTTGCGCAACAGCCTGCGGGCCAGCCCCGCCTGGCCAGCCAAGCCAGCGCCGGGCAACTGGCGTACTTGCTGTTCACCTCCGGCACCACCGGCCAGCCCAAGGGCATCCCCGTGCACCATGCCGGGTTGCTGGCGCTGATCGAGGCGACCCAGGCCAGGCATGCGCTGCAACCTGGCGAACGCATGCTGTTCTGGACCGCGACAACCTTCGACGCATCGCTGCTGGACATGCTCTGGCCGCTGTGCGCGGGCGCCGAGGTGGTGCCCTGGCCGCCGGGGCTGGCGCGCACCGCCGAGCACCTGCTGCAGGTATTGGAGGCGCAACGTATCGCCGTGCTGCAGACCGTGCCGGCCATGCTCGAGGCGCTGGTCGAGGCCGCGCGGCGCGGGGGGCGCCGCCTGCCGGCCCTGCGCCTGATCATCTGTGGCGCGGCGGCCCTGCACCGGTCGCTGGCCGAGCGCGCCCTGGCCACGTTCGACTGCCGCCTGGCCAACCACTACGGCCCCACAGAGGCCACGGTCGATGCCTTGTGGCACGATTGCGCGCAGCCCTGCGTCGGCGAACGGGTGCCCATCGGCCGGCCACTGCCGCATGTGCAGGCGTTCATTCTCGACCGCCACGACCAGCCCCTGCCGATCGGCGTTCCCGGCCAGTTGTGCCTGGCCTCCGCAAGCCTCAGCCCAGGCTACTGGCAGGCGCCGGAGCAGACCCGCCAGGCCTTCTTCAGCAAGGCCTTGCTGCCGGGCGAGGCGCCACTGCGGCTGTACCGCACCGGCGACCTGGCGCGCTTCGACGCCGAGGGCCAGGTGCACTACATCGGCCGCCTCGACCACCAGGTCAAGGTGCGCGGCAACCGCGTCGAGCTGGGCGATATCGAGTCGGCGCTGGCCAGCCACCCGGATGTAGCCCGCGCCGCCGTCACCTGGCAGGAAGACGACGGCGGCCGGCTGCGCGCCTTCGTCGAGCTGCGCGAGCGCCAGGTGGCGCGCATCGAAGCCCGCGGCCAGGTACTGCGCCAGTTCAGCGTGGCCCAGCGTCCGGAACTGCGGGTACACATGAACCTCATCCACCAGGGCACCTGGCCGCGCTACTTCGCTGGCAGCCAGGTGCTGACGCGGCATTGGCAATCGTTGTACAGCCTGTTCCCTCACTACCAGTTCTGCTTGGTCGACGCCGCCGACCAGGTTGCCTGCGTGGCCAACGGCGTGCCGCTGTACTGGGACGGCCAACCACAGACCGTGCCCGCCGGTTGGGACGCAGCCCTGCAGTTGGCGCTGCAACAGCACCAAGCGGGCATCACGCCGAACACCGTGGTCGGGCTGGCCGGCATCGTCGCCGAACATTGCCAGGGCCAGGGCCTGGCCAGCACCCTGGCCAAAGGTTTCCGGGCCCTGGCCAGACGCCATGGGCTGGAGCACTTCCTTGGCCCGGTACGCCCGGTGGGGATGCCCGTGGGCATGCCCGTGCAGCAATGGGCGGACAGCCGCGACGAGCAGGGCGAACCCCTGGACTTCTGGCTGCGCGTGCACCTGCGCCTGGGTGCCCGGGAACTGGGGGTGGCGCTGGAGTCGCAGCGTATCGAGGGCAGCCTGGCGCAGTGGCGGGAATGGACCGGCGCGCGCTTCGAGCACGCCGGCCCGTACCAGGTCGACGAGGCGTTGCAGCCGGTGCAGGTTGACCTGGCCAATGACCGCGCCTACTACCACGACCCCTCGATCTGGGTCGGCCACAGCGGCCTGCGCGAACCGACCCCGCCCGCCCCGCCATGCGACCCGGCGGCGCTGCGCCAGTACCTGGCCGAGTGCCTGCCCGCCTACATGCTGCCCGATGAACTGCTGATCATCGGCCAGATGCCCCTGACCGAGAACGGCAAGCCCGACCTGCGCCGCCTGCACAGCCAGGCAGTGCCTCACGACGCCCCGGCGAGCCAGGCGAGCACCCCGTTGCAGCAGCGGTTGCAGGCGCTGTGGCAGCGCCTGCTGGGCAGCGACGGCTTCGGTATCGACCATGACTTCTTCGCGCTCGGCGGCCAGTCGTTGAAAGTCATCGAGATGCTCGCCGCGGTCGAGCAGGCTCATGGCCACAAAGTGCGCCTGCAGGCGTTCTACCGCCAACCCACCATCCGCCATCTGGAACAGTTGCTGAAGGACCAGGAGCCGACATGTTCGAAATGACCCGACACCACCTGCGCCAGGTGCGCTACCGCTGGCTGAGCTGGCGTGCCGACCCGTTGTACCTGCTGTTCGAACGCATGTACCGCTGCGACCCTGGCGCCCTGCCCACGGTCACCCCGCACCCGAGCCAGCGCGGTTTCCTGCTGACCCAGTTCAGCTGCGCCGATTTCGCCCAGTACCGCGGCCGCGAGATCGCCTTCTTCAACCCGCGCCAGGTTGCCGTGTACTGGCTGCCCGGCGCGGCGCACAGCGGTGGCGGCCATGTCGCCGACGGCGACTACGAGGTGACGGTCGCCGGGCATGCGGTTCGCTGCCCGGTGCGCCTGCAGGTGCGCAAGGAGGCCCAGCGCACCTCGATTCGCGCGGTGGCCACCGACGCCCGACGCGCCGACCGGGTCCAGGGCGGCTTCATTGCCTTCGCCATCATCGCCCGCGAGCTGCGCTGCCTGGCCTTGCAGTGGCTGGAGCAGTTGCCCCGGCGCCTGGCCCAGGGCGGCGGCGGCCAAGGCTGGCGACAAGTGCTGGAGCAAGCCACGCAACTGGTGGGTGAAAGCGAAGTGCGGCGCCAGGCCGAGCGCCTGCTGCGCGACGGTGCGGCGCGATGACGCCCGCCGAGTTCAAGGCCCTGGCACGGCTTGAGCGAGCCAATGTGGTCAGCCTGCACCAGCGCCCGCTGCGCAGCGACCCGGCGGTGGTCGGCGCGCTGCTGGCCGGCTTCGACGCCGCAGACTCCCCCTTGTGGCCGCACGCCACTTGGCCGCGAGACCGCTGCGAGGGGCCCATGGGCGAAGGCTGCATCGGCGGCCACGGCGCGACCCGCTATCGCCTGGAACGCTACGTGCCGGGCCAGGAGGCGCTGTTCCGCTTCATCACCCCGCAAGGCTACCGGGGCGTGCATGGCTTTCGCATCCAGGCCCTGGAGGACGGACGCACCTGCCTGAGCCATTTCACCTGCCTGCGCCTTAGCCCGTACCACTGGCTGATGTGGCACCTGCTGGTGCGCTGGGTGCACGACGCGCTGATCGGCGACCTGCTCGATGGCGCTGAAGGCCACTTGTGCGACGGCGTGCGCCGGCACCGCCGTTGGAAGTGGCGGGTACACCTGATTCGTCATGCGCTGGGAGGCGCGCGTCTGCTGGCTGAAGCGGCCGGCCTGAAAAGGAGGAACCACCATGCAAGCCATTGAGATCCACCCGCGGTGGGCGGTCAACGACCTGTGCAAGGTCATCGTCGGGTTTCGCAACTACAGCACCCACGCCACCCGCTCGCGCTACGTGTCGTTCGCCGTGCTCGAGCAGCCGCGCATGTGCGAGTTGCTGGTGCGCCTGGCCCGCGGCCAGGTCGACGGCGACGCGGTGCGAGACTATCCGGAGCACCTGTTCGAACAACTGATCGACTACGGCTTCCTCGCCCCGCTCGACCGCCTCGGCTGGCGTGGCCAGGCCCGGCGCCTGTGGCGCGTGCTCGACAGCGGGCGCCTGCGCCGCGTGCCGTTTCGCGGGCGCGACTATCATGTCACCTCGCTGGTGTTCATGGCGTTCTACACCCAGCGCCCCGGGCAATTCCTCGAAGAGCGGGTGATCCTGCCCGCCTGGTCGCCGGGCTATGCCGAACACGCCTTGCGCATCGCCGCCAACGGCCTGGACGAGCCCGGCTACCGCGCGTTGCCAGGCCGGGTAAGGCGGCGGCTGGACAAGCACGGCCTGGTCACCGCGGTCGAGCGCCTGCCGCGGCGCGAGCGTTTCCTTGCCGAGCGCTGCCAGCTCGACCCGGCGCTGTTCGACGAACTGCCGGCCTACTATCGCCCGACGCTGCACAACGGCGGCCTCGACGGCCCTGGCCTGGCGCTGGTGCCAGGCCTCTACGAGCGCTTCGAGCAGGTACCTGAGGCCCTGCGCCGCCAGGTGGTCGACCCCGACTGGGCGCAGTCCTGCGCGCCGACCCTGTGGCTCGAGGACCCGGTCAAGGGCATCGTCGCCATGCGCTGGCTGACCGCGCAACAGCAGCAGGCCCTGGCCGCGCTGCGCGAGGGGCGCTTGACGCCGGCAACGCTCGACCCGGCCACCCGCGCGCTGTTCCTGCAAGCCGGCATCCTGCACGAGCCGGCCAGCCTGGACACGCGCCGCGAAGCCTGGCGAAGGCACCTGCAGACCTTGAGCGCACGCATGGCAGAGGACGGCTGCGTGACCTTCGAACAGGTGCTGCCGCCCCTGGAGCTGGCGATTGCCCGCCGCTACCTGCGCTTCATGATGGAGGGGCGCTTCCTGCTGCTGGACCGGGTCAACGGCAAGACCGAGCAACGCTTCTGGTGCCACCGCGACGCGTTTACCTTCTACCTGCACGGCATGGTCTGCGCCTTGCTCAACCAGGTCCTGCCCGAGCCCGTCAAGCCAGGCCACAACGCGCTGACCATCTACCAGGATGGTGCCACCCTGCCCCGCCACCAGGACGATGTGCAGGCATTCGCCTGGGTGATGTCGCTGCCCATCGAAGCCCGGCCGGAGCATGACCGCCAGCTGGCTTGGCCGATCTGCGTGGAAACCCCGCGCCAGGTTCACCAGGCACGCTTGCTGCCCGGCGACGGTCACCTCATCGACCCGCAGATGCCCCACTGGCGCGACAAGCTCGAACAAGGCCGGCTGGGCATTCTGTTCCTGTGGTTCGTGCCGGCCGACTACCGCGGTTTTGTCAATGGCAGCTGGGTGGCGTGAATCAGCCTCTTCGCCCCGGCCTTGCCGGGGCGAAGGTTAGCCAAACTAGCTGTTTAATAACTTTGCGTTTTACAGGAAACTTCAGAAATTGACCTGTCTTGCAAACTTTGCCGATGAACCACGGTCATAATACCCCTATACTTTCCCCGTGCCAGCGTCGCATATCCAGACTAGAGTATGAGTGCCTGGCCCGGTTCCAGGGTATGGAATTACAATATCAAGGAAGACCCCTCATGATCCGCAAGCAAATTGATTCATCGTGCAACTCCCCCTCCGTCAGCACCGCGGCCATGCCCTCGTCGCGTCACGAGTCGCCCGCCCGCTGAACCTGCCCACGCGCCCAGGCATATCAATGTCTGCGCAGGTTCAGGCAGCGCAGGCCGCCATCGCCTTTGGTTCACCCCGCGCCGGTGACGAGGATTGAAACGATGCACTTTCAGACTGTAAAAAGAATATTGCTCGTCGAAGATCATCCCTTGGTGGCCGATGCCACCCGAACACTCTTGTTGAAGATGGACAGCTCACTGAATGTATTCATTTGCGACAGTGCCCCCAGCGCCATCGAAACTTTCAAAGATCAACATGACTGGCATCGGATATTACTTGATATCAATGTGCCGCATGCCTGCGGGCTCTCCTTGGTGAGAACTTTCCATCGCCTGGGCGTGGCACAACGCTGTGCGGTGGTGACGGCCACCCACAATCAGGACTGGAGCGCGCAGGCTCAGGCCATGGGGCTGCTCGGCTATGTGGTCAAGGCCGCCAACCTGGAGGACTTCACCACGGCCATGCAGCAAATCCTGCAAGGCCGCAAAACCTTTCCGATCAGCGATGACCGCGCCCCCGCCAACGCCGTGCGCCTGACCCGCCGGCAGCAGGAGATCCTGCAGTTGCTGCACCGCGGCCTGGCCTCCAAGGAGGTCGCCGCCGAGCTGGGCCTGAGCCTGGGCACGGTGAACAACCATGTCACCGGCCTGATGCGTGTGCTGGGTGTGACCAACCGCACCCACGCGGTGTCCCGTGCAATGGACCTGGGGTATCTGCATGACTACGACACACCAACCGCTTGGCACTGAGGCGCTTGCCCTGCCACTGGCCAGGGCCCGCAGCCGCTCCTGGCGCGCCGCCCTGGCGGTGACGCTGGGCCTTTCGCTGCTTTTCGCACTGTTGGGCGGTGCCGTCTTGCAGCGTTTCAAGGCCGGATTGCTGGAAAACCTGCGCGGGGCCCAGCAGATCCTTGCCTGTGAAATGGTCGCGGGCCTGCCGCAGCACCTCGACGGCGACGCGCTCGCCCACTACCTCGACACCCACCTGGCACCGTCCCTGCGCGCCCATCGCCAGCTGTACCTGCTTGACGCCGAAGGGCACGTCGCCTACGCCGCCGCACGCAAGCCGTCAGCGGCCACCCAGGCGTTGGCGGATAGCCCGGCGTTCGGCCGCAGCCAGCATGTGCCGGTGGCCAGCAGCATCAGCGAGGACACCCACGGCGACAGCTACCTGCTGACCTTCCGCCGGGTGCCCGACAGCGACGTGACCCTGGTGCTCGGCAGCGCCCTGGCGCCGGTGCTGGCGCCTTACCAGAGCTTGGGCCGCCAGGCCTTGCTGGCGCTTCTGCTGGCCTGTGTGGCGGTGCTGATGGCTTTGCGCAGTCGCGCCCAGGAGCTGTTCGCCGAGATCGAACGCAACCTTGCCCAGTTGCGCGGCCACAACCAGGAGCTGTCGCGTCAGCGCCGCGAGCTGGCCTGCCAGGTCGACCGCGACTGCCGGTTCTTCCAGGAAGCCTCCCACGACTTCCGCCAGCGCCTGCACGCCATGCAGCTGCTGCTGCACACCGTGCAGCAGTGCGATGCGCACGAAGGCCGCGTGCTGCTGGGCAAGACCCTGTACGTGGTACTCAATCTGCAGGCCTACGTGCGCGACTTCCTCGACCTGGCGCGCCTGCGCGGCGACACGGCGCCACCCTGCTGCCAGGTGCTGCAGGCGCAGTCGCTGCTGCAGGAGCTGGAGCTGGGCTTCGAGGATGTCGCCCTGCAACGTGGCCTGGACCTGCGCGTGCGCGCCAGCGCCCTGAGCCTGCACAGCGACCATCATCGCCTGGCGCGGGTGATGGAGAACCTGCTGGCCAATGCCTGCAAGTTCGCCCGGGGCCGAGTCCTGGTGGCGGCCAGGCGCACCGGCCGCGGCGTGGCGCTGGAGGTGTGGGACGATGGCCCGGGTATCGCCAAGCAGGACCGCCAGCGGATCTTCAGCCCTTATTACCAGGCGGCGGACGGCCCTTGCCCGCCAGAAGGGGTTGGCCTGGGCCTGGCCATCGTCCTGCGCCTGTGCGCGATCCTCGGCCACGAAGTCAGTGTGCACGAACGTCACGGCCTCACCCTGGTTCGCGTGCATGTTCCCGGCGATACCGCGCAACCATGAGGAATTGCACCTGTCGCCACCGCTCCCGGCGCTCTAGCCTTCATCGCTGCGGCTCACCTGTACCACGGACCCTCCATGACTGAAACCACACTCGGCACCTGGTGCCGCGAAATCATCAAGCTGGCCACGCCGATCCTCGGCGTGCGCGTGCTGCACATCGCCGTGAACGTCATCGGCATGCTGCTGATCGCGCGCCTGGGGCCCGACGAGCTGGCCGCCGGTGCCCTGGTCACGGTGCTGTGCACCAGCATCCAGGTCATCGCCCTGTCGCCACTGCTGGCCACCGGTATCTGCATTGCCCGGCGCCTGGGCCAGGGCGATGCCGAGGGGGTGGGCATCGACCTGCGCCAGGGCTTGTTCATGAGCGTGGCCATCGGCATCCTTGCCGCCCTCGCGCTGCTGGCCCTGCCGACGCTGATGCCGCTGCTCGGCGAACCCCAGGCCCTGCAGGCATTGACCGCCGGTTACTGGCGCGGCATGGCCTGGGGCATGCTGCCCTTCATGTGTACCGCCTGCTGCCACCAGCTGTTCTTCCCAGCCGGCAAGGGGCGCCTGGTGATGCTGTTCAGCGCCATCAACCTGGGCGGCGTGCCGCTGCTTGGCCACGGTTTGCTGCAAGGCGCCTGGGGCTTGCCCGCGCTGGGCATGGCCGGCTGGGCGCACGCGGTGTCGGCGCTGAACTGGGTGATCCTGGCGCTGACCCTGGGCTACCTGGCCCTGGCCCCGGCCATGCGCCGCTACCGGCTGTTCACCCGTGAGCGGCTGTGGGCGCCGGATCGGCTCAAGGCATTCTTCGTCCTGGGGGTGCCGATCACCGTGCAGTTCGCCAGCGAGCTGCTGGCCTTCAGCCTGGTCAACATCATGGTCGGCTGGCTGGGCGTCGGCGCGCTGAGCGTGCAGCAGATCGTCATCCAGTGCGCCACCGTGGCGCTGATGATCCCGATGGGCGCCGGCCAGGCCTGCACGTTGCTGATCAGCCGGGCCATGGGCCGTGGCGACGGCCAGGCGGTGCGCCGCATCGGCCTGGCCGCGTCGCTGCTGGTCGGCACGGTGATGGCCGCGCTCGCCTTGGTCTACCTGCTGCTGCCAGGGCAGATCATCAACGCCTACCTTGATCCGGCGCGGGCCGACTACCCGGCCCTGGCAACGCTGGCCACCGGCATGCTGGCGGTGGTCGCCTTCAGCCAGGCCCTCGACGCGCTACGCAACCTGATGCTCGCGGCGTTGCGCGGGCTGCCCGATATCTGGGGCCCGATGTGGCTGAACATGGGGTTGCTGTGGGTGCTCGGCATGCCGCTGTGCTACCTGCTGGCGTTCCCCGGTGGCCTGGGCCTGTGGGGCATCAACGGCGGCCTGTTGGTGGCCTTCGGCCTGGGCGCGGTGCTGATGCTCAGCCGCTTCCACCAGCGCACCGCGCCCTTGGTCGGCGCCCACTCACGCCAACCTGTCCCAGAATAAGGAGCCCGCGACCATGTCCGATGCCCGCCAGTTGCGCCTGTGGATCTTCGGTTTCCAGATATCCCAGGCCATTCATGTGGCCGCGCGCCTGGGCGTGGCCGAGCACATCGGCCAACAACCGGTAGCCATCGAGCCACTCGCCCGCGCCTGCGGCTGCCCGGTCGACGGTTTGCAGCGCCTGCTGCGGGCGCTGTGCGGTATCGGCCTGTTCGCCGAGCACGAGGACGGGTTCGTGCATGCCGGCGCCTCGCCACTGCTGCGCCGCGACCATCCGCAATCGCAATACCTGGCGGCCAGCCTCTACGGTGCCGAGCACTACGCCAGCTGGGGCGACCTGTACCAGGCCGTGCGCCTCGGCTGGCCGGTATTCGAGCAGCGCCACGGCCTGCCCTACTACCGCTATCTGCAGCACTGCGCCGGCCGCCCGGGGTTGCATGCCGACTACCTGGCGGCCGACGCCCAGGCCCAGGACCAGGCGATCCAGGCGGCCTTCGACCTCGCGGGCTGCGCCTGCCTTGTGCGTATCGAGGATGCCGCGCAGGCACTGCCGAGCGCTGCCGACGCCTACCTGCTGACCCACCAGTTGCACCGCCTGGACGACGCCCACGCCGGCGCCCTGCTCGGCCGCTGCGCCACCGCCATGTGCGCGGACAGCCGCCTGCTGCTGGTGGAACTGATGCTTGCGCCCGACCCCGGCTTCGACTTGGCGCGCTGGCTCGACCTGCACAACCTGCTGATCGGCGCGGGCCGCGAGCGCAGCCAGGCGCACTACCTGGCCCTCGCCGCCGAGGCCGGGTTGGCCCTTGCCGAAGCCTGCCGGCTGGACAACGGCATGACCCTGCTGGACCTGCGCCTGGCGAGGTGAACCATGCCCCACCGCTATGACATCGAACTGACCGCCATCGATACCCTGCGCGCCAGCGAGGCAATCGACGAAGGCCATGCGCGGGCGCTGGCGCGTGACATTCTCAGCCAACAGCAGTGGCGTACCGCACTGCCGGTCGAGCGCGGCAGCGGCCTGGTGATGGACGGCAATCATCGCCTGTTCGCCGCGCGCCTGCTGGGCCTGCGGCAGATCCCCTGCGTGCTGCTGGACTACGCCGACGGCCGGGTCAGCGTGAGCGCCTGGGCCGATGGCCAGGCCTTCGACCTGGCTCGCCTGTACGGCACCATCGCCGCCGGCCAGGTGCTGCCCTACAAGACCACGCGCCACCGTTTCCAGCCAGCATTGCCGTCGATCAACCTGCCCCTGGCGCTGCTGCGCCAGGATCAGCCCCTGCCGCCTCGCCAAGGATGAGCCGATGCCCCCTCGCGATACCTGGTTCATACGCCGTACCGTCAGCGCGCCACGCCTGCGCCTGTTCTGCTTCAGCCACGCCGGCGGCAGCGCCGCCGACTACCTGCACTGGCACCCGCACCTGGGCCCGCACCTGGAACTGTGCGCGGTACAGCTGCCAGGACGCGGCTCGCGCATGGCCGAGACGCCGCGCGACGACCTGCCACGCCTGGTCGCCGAACTGCTGCAAATGCTGCGCGCCAGCGACAACGGGCTGCCCTTCGCCTTCTTCGGCCACAGCCTCGGCGCGCTGCTGGCCTTCGAGCTGAGCCAGGCCCTGCGCGAGCAAGGCCTGGCCCTGCCGCTGCGGCTGTTCGCCTCCGGTTGCGCCGCGCCCTCGGTATGCCGCCTCGAGCCGCCACTGCACCGGCTCGACGACATACAGTTGCTGGCGCAGTTGCGCGGCTACAACGGCACGCCCCCGGGCGTGCTTGCCAACCCGGACCTGCTCGGCCTGGTGCTGCCGACCCTGCGCGCCGACTTTCGCCTGGTGGGCGACTACCATTACCGGCAGCGCCCGGCGCTGCCGGTGCCGATCCACGTGCTGGCCGGCCACGACGATCCCCATGTTGCCCCCGCCGACCTCGTCGCCTGGGCCGACGAGACCAGCGCCGGCTGCAGCCACCACGGTTTCGCCGGCGACCACTTCTTCATCCGGCCCCAGGCCGCGGCCATCCGGCGCATCCTGCTCGATGCCCTGGCCACGACGCTGACCGGCCCGGCCAGGAGGGCCGCCATCCAATGGCAATGATCGAACTGCTCGGCGTGGGTTTGCACCATGGCCGCAAACACTGTTTCAGCGAACTCGACGCGCGCATCGAATGGGGGCAGCGCATCGCCATCATCGGCGACAACGGCAGCGGCAAGTCGTCACTGCTGCGCCTGCTGCAGGGCAGCCTGGCGCCCAGCGAGGGGCACCTCGAGCGCCACGGCGGTTTGCGTGTCGGCCATGTGGCCCAGGTACTGGACGGCGAGTCGTCGCTCAGCGGCGGGCAGCGTGTCAACCAGGCATTGAGCCAGGCCCTGGCCCTGGGCCCCGACCTGCTGCTGCTGGACGAGCCGACCAACCATCTGGACGCCGCCAACCGCCGCTCGCTGTCGCGCATGCTCGAGCATTTCCACGGCACCCTGGTGCTGGTGACCCACGACGTGGCCCTGATGAACCAGACCTGTGACACGCTCTGGCACTTGCACCACGGGCGCCTGGATGTGTTCAACGGCAGCTACGCCGACTACATGGCCGAGCGCGACCTGCAGCGCGGCGTGCTCGACAAGCGCATCGCCGAGGTGCGCCGCGCCCGCGACGACGCCCACGACTCGCTGATGCAGGAACAGGCCCGCGCCGCCAGCGCCCGCAAGCGCGGGGTCAAGGCGATTCAGAACAGCAAGTGGGCGACCGTGCGCTCGCCGACCAAGCTGGGCCGCGGCAACACCACCGCCGGGCGCAAGCAGGCGCAGATCCTGCAGCAGCAGCGCGAGCTCGGCGAGCAACTGGCCGAGCTGCGCCCGGAGCCGGTGATCGTGCCACGCTTCCACCTGCCGGCGACGGGCCAGTCGTCGCGGGTGCTGATCCAGGTGCGTGGCGGCAGCGTCGGCTACGCCGACGCGCCGGTGCTCAGCGGCATCGACCTGCAGCTGGACGGCGGCGAACGCCTGGCCCTGACCGGCAACAACGGCAGCGGCAAGTCCACCCTGGCGCGGGCGATCCTCGGCGACCCGCGGGTCTGGCGCCGTGGCGACTGGCTGCTGCCGGCGCCCGAGCAGATCGGCTACATCGACCAGCACTACGACACCCTGCCCGTCGATGCCAATGTGCAGGAAGCCCTGGCGCGACTAGTGCCGGATTGGCCGCTGGAACAGTTACGCGCGCACCTGGCGGACTTCCTGTTCCGCCAGGCCGATGCGGTGCAGACTCCGGTGGCTGGGCTGTCCGGCGGCGAGAAGGCACGCCTGTCCCTGGCCTGCATCGCCGCCCGGCCGCCGCAGCTACTGATCCTCGACGAGCCGACCAACAACCTCGACCTGCGCATGCGCACCCACCTGCTGGAAGTGCTGGTGGACTACCCCAACGCGCTGCTGGTGATTTCCCACGACCAGGACTTCCTCGACGGCCTGGGCATCGACCGTCACTTTCACTGCGCCAGGGACCACTCGGCCAAGGGCCAGTAGCGGCCCTTGCGTGACTCGTACAAGGTGAAGTGGCGGGCGATGAGGTGGAACGCCGGCGCCTCGGCCGCCTCCGGCAAGGGGCCAGGAAAATCCCGGGACAGGGTCAAGTGCGGCCGGTAATCGCGCACCTGCGGCTCGATACCCAGGGGCAGCAGCGCCTGCTGCAAGCCGTACACCAGCTGGCGCAGGGCCAGCGGCGCCTGCTCGGGCGCAAGCACCAACGCCGAAGCCCGCGGCCACACCTGCAACTGGTCGAGGACCAGGCGCAGGTTGGCCTCAGGAAGCCGCAGCGTATCCACCGCAGCGCACACCGCCGGCACCTGGGCGGCATCGACATCGCCCAGGAACAGCAAGGTGACATGGAAGTTCTCGCTTGGCACCGGCTTGCCGCTGCGCAGGCCCAGAGCACGCCGCCACTGGCTGATGCCACGGCGCTGTTCGTCGCCCAGCGACAGGGCGAAGAACAGCCGCTTGAAGGGGGCCCCATTAGGACGTGCGTCCTGAATCATCGGGAGTTCCTTGCTGGATGGACGGCCACCGGATTGTAAACGCCGGGTCGTCAGAAATACCCACTCATGCGGATGAATCGTTTGCGCAAGCTGTAGGCCATGCCACCTAAGTCGGGCCGTTTTGTCGTAACAATAAGTACAAACCCTGGCCACGATTGTTTATGCTGGCGGGCTTACGCCATGGCGCATGGCCATTTTTTCGACAAGTAAACGTCCATGAAAATTGCATTCGTACTGATCTTCGTCCTCTCGATCGCCTATGTTCATCTGCGCGGTCGGGTTCGTCACAAGCTGACCCGCCAGCTGGGTGACCACTCCAGCTTCCTGGCCCCGGTCAACGCCTTCCTGTACCTGTTCTCCAAGCACCCGGCCAAGCCTTACCTGCCGGTCAGCGCCTTCCCTGAGCTGCAGGTGCTGCAGGACCACTGGCAGGAGATCCGCAAGGAAGGCCAGCAACTGCTGCAGGCCGGCGAGATCAAGAAGTCCGACAACTATGACGATGTCGGCTTCAACTCGTTCTTCAAGACCGGCTGGAAGCGCTTCTACCTGAAGTGGTACGGCGAGAGCCACCCCTCGGCGATGACCCTGTGCCCGCGTACCACCGAACTGCTGGCCGGCATCGGCACAGTCAAGGCGGCGATGTTCGCCACCCTGCCGCCGGGCGCCAAGCTGGTACGCCACCGTGACCCGTACGCCGGCTCCTACCGCTACCACCTGGGCCTGGACACGCCCAACGACGATGGCTGCTACATCGACGTGGACGGCGAGAAGTACTCCTGGCGTGACGGCGAGGGCGTGGTGTTCGACGAAACCTACATTCACTATGCCGCCAACACCACCGAGCACAACCGCATCATCCTGTTCTGCGACGTCGAGCGTCCACTGAAGTACCGCTGGGCGTCTGCGTTCAACCGCTGGTTCAGCCGTAACGTGATGGCCGCCGCTGCCGCGCCCAACGATGCCAATGACAAAACCGGCGGCATCAACCGCCTGTTCACGCGTATCTACAAGATCCGTGAGCGCGGCAAGGCCATGAAAAAGCGCAACCGCACCCGCTACTACCTGGAGAAATGGGCGGTGGTCGCGGCGCTGGTGCTGGTGTTCATCTACATCTGATCCGGTCGTCATCTTCGCGGGGCAACCCCGCTCCTGCCAGCAGTGGGAGCGGGCTTGCCCCGCGAGTGTTTTCCCCGCTGCACATCCCGTCTTCGACTAGCCTGAAAGCTCCTGTTGCCAACCTGACAAGGTGAAGACGAGGAGCATGATGGACTGGGACGCCTACCGTAAGCAGTTGATGGCCGGCATCGGCGATCTCAAGCAACTCTCCCCCGATACCGTGGCCGGCTACATGACCGCCAGTGGCGCCGGGGCCAAGACCAACCACCTGGACGCCAAGACCCGCGAGCTGATCTCCCTGGCCGTGGCCGTCACCACCCGCTGCGACGGCTGCATCGCCGTGCATTCGCAGCAGGCGGTCAAGCATGGCGCCACCCGCGAGGAGATCGCCGAGGCCCTGGGCGTGGCGGTGGCGATGAACGCCGGCGCGGCACTGGTCTACTCGGCCCGAGCCCTGGACGCGATGGGCAAGGCCGGCGCCTGACACACCAAGGCGTCGCCGCCCTTGCGCGACGACGCCCTGGCACCCAGACTTGGCGGCTCAGCCCGTGCAGGAACCGCCATGATCCAGATTCGCCCCATGACCCCGGAAGACTTCGAGCGCTTCTGGCCGACCTTCCAGGCCATTGTCCAGGCTCGCCAGACCTATGCCTTCGACCCCGCTCTTAATATCGACCAGGCCCGCACGCTGTGGCTGGAGAGCCCGTTGCGCACCCTGGTGGCCGAGGCAGATGGCGAACTGCTCGGTTCCTACTTCCTCAAGGCCAATGCCGCCGGGCCCGGAGCGCACGTGGGCAACTGCGGCTACATGGTGTGCGAAAACGCCCGTGGCCGTGGCGTGGCCAGGCTGATGTGCGAGCATTCGCAGAAGCTCGCCCGCCAGGAAGGCTTCCTGGCCCTGCAGTTCAATTCGGTGGTGGCGACCAACGAAGTGGCCGTGGCGCTGTGGCACAAGCTCGGCTTCGAGACCGTCGGCCGCCTGCCCAAGGCCTACCGCCATGCTGAACTCGGCCTGGTCGACTGCCTGGTGATGTACAAGTGGCTGGCCGACGAGCCGGTGGTGGAGAAACCGCCGCTGTTGATCGGGCGCAAGAACATCGAAGCGCGGGTGTCGCGGCGACGCGGTCGCTAGCGGCTGCTACAGCGGGCCGCCGAGCGGCCCGCCCCTGCCCCTTGCCGGGTCATCACCCGGCAAAACACTGCAGCACGTCAACGACGCGGTCGCGTCAAGCTGCCACACTAGGGCCATTGCCTTTCGTGCCTGTGTGAAGGAACACCCCCTCCCCATGAACCATGAGCTGCTCTGGGTCCTTGGCCTGCTGGCCGTCGTCGTCACCCTGTTCATCCTCAACCGCCCGCGCATGGACGTGGTCGCCCTGCTGGTGATCGTCGCCCTGCCGCTGTCGGGCATCCTCACCGTGGAGCAGGCCATGGCCGGCTTCAGCGACCCCAACGTGGTGCTGATCGCAGCCCTGTTCGTGATCGGCGAAGGGCTGGTGCGCACCGGCATCGCCTACCGCATCGGCGAATGGATGAGCGAGCGCGCCGGCAACAGCGAGGCGCGCCTGCTGGTGCTGCTGATGGTGGCCGTGGCCGGCCTGGGTTCGGTGATGAGTTCCACCGGCGTGGTGGCGATCTTCATCCCGGTGGTGCTGAGCATTGCCGCGCGCCAGCAGCTTTCGCCCAGCCGGCTGATGATGCCGCTGAGCTTCGCCGGCCTGATCAGTGGCATGCTGAGCCTGGTGGCGACACCGCCGAACGTGGTGGTGCACAGCGAGCTGGTGCGCCACGGCGAGAGCGGCTTCGGCTTTTTCAGCTTCACCCCCTTTGGCCTGGTGGTGCTGATGCTCGGTATCGGCTACATGCTGCTGACCCGCCACTGGCTCAACGGCGAGGTGCGCAAGGACGGCCGGGTCGAAAGCCGCCGCACCCTGCTCGACCTGGTGCTGGACTACAAACTCAACGGCCGCGAGCGCCGCCTGCGCATCCGCCCCCATTCGCCGCTGATCGGCCATACCCTCGGCGAGCTGGAGCTGCGCACCCGCCACGGCGCCAACGTGATCGGCATCGAACGCCAGCACAAGTTCACCACCCGGGTGATCGGCGCCGACTCCGGCACCTTGCTGCAGCAGGGCGACGTACTGTTGCTGGACCTGTTCGCCAACCGCGACGACCTGCGCAGCCTGTGCCAGACCATGCTGCTTGAGCCCCTGCACTTCAAGGCCGCCTACTTCATCGACCAGTCCCAGGAACTGGGCATGGCAGAGATATCGCTGCCGCCGGGCTCACAACTGATCGGCAAGAACATCCTCGAGCTGGCCTTTCGCACCCGCTACGACCTCAACGTGGTCGGCCTGCGCCGTGACCAGCAAGCCATCGAAGGGCAACTGGTGGAAGAAAAGCTGCGCCTGGGCGACACCCTGCTGGTGGTCGGCCCGTGGAAGGCGGTGCGCCAGCTGCAGGGCAAGCCGCGCGACTTCCTGGTACTGAGCCTGCCGGCGGAAATCGACCAGGTCGCGCCGGCACGCGCCCGGGCACCCTATGCGCTGATCAGCCTGGCGGTAATGGTCGGGCTGATGGTCAGCGGCCTGGTGCCCAACGTCATCGCCGCGCTGATCGGCTGCCTGCTGATGGGCGCCGGGCGCTGCATCGACATGAACAGCGCCTACCGCGCCATCCACTGGCAGAGCCTGGTGCTGATCGTCGGCATGCTGCCCTTTGCCCTGGCCCTGCAGAAGACCGGCGGCATCGACCTGGCCGTCGGTGCGCTGGTCGGTGCGCTCGGCGGCGCCGGGCCCAGCGTGATCCTCGCCTGCCTGTTCGCGGTGACGGCGCTGATCGGGCTGTTCATCTCCAATACCGCCACCGCGGTGCTGATGGCCCCGGTGGCGGTGAGCACCGCGCAGCAGCTGGGCATGTCGCCCTACCCGTTCGCCATGACCGTGGCCCTGGCGGCGTCGGCGGCGTTCATGACGCCGGTGTCGTCTCCGGTCAACACCCTGGTGCTGGGGCCCGGCCAGTACCGCTTCGCCGACTTCGTCAAGGTCGGCGTGCCGTTCACCCTGCTGGTGATGCTGGTGACCGTGCTGATGGTGCCGTGGGTGTTCGAGCTGTAGTCGTGGGCACGATCCGGGCCGATTGCGGCGAATTGACATCAATTGATCAGTTGAAAGACACTGACACGACATCGTCCCAGGTGCCTACAGCCGTTTTCCTGGATTCTGTCTTCGCTTGTCGGTCGAGCCCATGGTGTCTCCAGTTCCGTCACGCCTGCTACCCCCGCTGATTCTGTTCGGCTTGACCCTGGCGCTGACTCTGGGCGGCATCCTCGCCCGCCCCATCGAATCACTGTCGCTGTTCTGGCCGGTGAACGCGGTACTCGCCGGCGTGCTGCTACGCAACCCACGCCAAGCCAGCCCCGGCGGCTTTGCCCTGGTCTATCTGGCCATGGTCGGTGCCGACCTGGCCTGCGGCAGCGCCTGGCGCCCGGCCTTGTGGTTCAACCTGTGCAACCTCGGCGCCATCGCCACCATCTGGTACCTGATGGCTCGGCTGCCGCGCGTGCATCGTCGCCTGCGCACCCCGCACGGCACCCTGTGCCTGTTCGGTGCCTGCGCCGTCGGTGCGGTGGTCGCCGCGAGCCTGGCCTGCGTAATGGCCGCGCCGTGGTTCGAACAATCGCTGCGCGCCACCTGGCTGGCCTGGTTCAGCGAACAGTTCTCCACCAGCGTGCTGGTCCTGCCGGTGCTGCTCACCGCGCCATCGCCCAGGGCCCTGACCCGCCCCGGCTGCACCGGCCAGACGGTGCGCCTGGCGCCGTTGCTGGTGCTGTTCGCCTCGCTGAGCGTCAGTATCGTCTTCGGCGGGCCCGGCGCCATCGCTTTCCCGATTGCCGCGCTGTTGTGGTGCGCGCTCAGCTATTCGCCCTTTCTCGTGTCGCTGCTGGCCCTCACCGCGGGCAGCACGTTGATCGTCGCCGTGGCGCAGAACCTCATGCATTTCAACATCCCGCAGAGCGAGTCGGGGGTCACTACCTTGATGTCGGCGCGCCTGGGCATCGCCATGCTGGTGCTCGGCCCGCTGGTGCTGGCCTGCGTCAGCAGCGCCAACCGCAGCCTGATGGCGCGCCTGGCGCACCAGGCGACCATCGACCACCTGACCGGGGCCCTCAGCCGCAGCGCCTTCATCCGCCGCGCCCACGCCCTGCTCGACAACCGCCAGCAAGCGCCGCTGACCTTGATGATGCTCGACATCGATCACTTCAAGACCATCAACGACCAGCATGGCCACGCAATCGGCGACCAGGTGCTGCGCCAGTTCGCCATGACCCTGCAGGACCAGTTGCACGATGGCGAGCTGTTCGCCCGCCTGGGCGGCGAGGAGTTCGTCATCGTCGTGCCGGGGCTGGCGCCGGAGCTGGCCAGGTTCACCGCCGAGCGCCTGCGCCGGGCGGTGCAGGACCAGCACATCGCGCAGCCCGGGCAGTCGCTGCGGATCACCGTGAGCATCGGTGTGAGCGGTTGCGCCGCCGGCACCCCGGCACCCAGCCTGGACGTGCTGCTGGCCAGCGCCGACCAGGCGCTCTACCGGGCCAAGGCCCAGGGCCGTAACCGTGTCGAACAAGCCGATGGGCAGCGCCAGGTGGTGTGAGTCAACCGGCCAGCAGGTCCCAGCTCAGCTTGGCGATCAGCACGCACAGCAGCACCAGGAACAGCCCCCGCACGAACCCGGCGCCCTTGCGCACCGCTAGCCAGGTGCCGGTCAGCGCGCCAAGGACATTGAACAGCGCCATCGGCAGCGCAATGGCCCACAGCACATTGCCCGACGGGATGAAGAACACCAGCGCAGCCAGGTTGGTGGCGATGTTGACCAGCTTCGCCGAGGCCGAGGCATGCAGGAAATCCAGGGCGAAGAAGCGGATGAACAGGAAGATCAGGAAACTGCCGGTGCCAGGCCCGAACAGCCCGTCATAGAAGCCGATGGCGCCACCGATCAGCACCGCCAGGCACTGTTCCTTGCGGCCGATGGCCATGGGTTTGTGCAGGGTGCCGAAATCCTTCTTGCAGAAGGTGTAGATGGCCATCAGCACGATCAGCGCCAGCACCATCGGGCGCATCACGCTCGCCGGCACCAAGGATACGGTGGCCGCGCCGAGGAACGACATCACGAAGGCGCTCAGCGCCGCGGGCACGATCAACCCCCAGTCCAGCTTGACCTTGCGGATGAACGAACGCGCCGCGAACGTGGTACCGCACACCGAGGCCAGCTTGTTGCTGCCCAGCAGTGCCGCCGGCTGGGCGTTGGGCAGCACGTTGAACAGCGCGGGGATCTGGATCAGCCCGCCGCCACCGACGGCAGCGTCGATCAGGCCAGCGGCGAAGGCAAACAGCGAAAGCAGGGCAATATCCATCATCTCGAAGGTCCAGGCGGCACAAAACAGGCTGCCAGACTAATCAAAGCGCCGCGCTTGTGTTGAAATGCCATATTGCGAAAACTGCAACAAGGAGCCCTTGCATGGCCCTGGACATGCTGCGTGAAATACAAGCGTTCGTCAGCGTTGCGCACAAGCGCAGCTTTGTCAGCGCCGCCCGTGCCCTGGGCCGTTCGCCCAGCGCAGTAACTCGTGCGGTGCAGGCGCTGGAGGACAACAGCGGCGCCAAGCTGTTCAACCGCAGCGCCAGCGCCGTGTCATTGACCGAGGCCGGCGAGCGTCTGCTGCCTCACGCCGAACGCTTGCTGGATGTGCAACGGGATGCCGCCGACGAGTTGGCCGCGCTGACCGGCAACGCCAAGGGCTGGATCCGCCTGGCCGCGCCCGAGGTTCTGGCCCAGCAGATATTGCCAGGAGTGCTGGCCGAGTTCTCTCGTCGCCACCCTCACGTCACCCTCGACGTGCAGTACAGCGATCAGGTTCTGGATCCGCTGCAAGGCAAGCTGGACTTCGTGATCCGCGGAGCCTTCCCACAGTCCAGCGAACTGATCGGCTACCCGCTATGGCGTTACCGCCGCCACCTGTACGCCAGTCCTGAGTACCTGGCGCAGGCCGGCACGCCCCAAGGGCTGGAAGACCTGGAACGGCATGCGCTGATCCTGCATACCGCACCGCGCATCCTCAAGGCCTGGCATTTCAGCAAGGATGGGCGCATCTCCAGCCTGCGCCCACGGCCGCGGCTGCGCCTGGGCTCAGGGGTGGCAGTACTGCAAACCACCCTGGCGGGCGCCGGCATCGCGCGGCTGGCCGATTGGCTGGGGGAACCGGAGGTGCGAGCCGGACGGTTGGTGCGGGTCTGCCCCGATTTTCACCTGACATCCAGCACCGGGCACGACCCGCAGATGCATGCCGTGTACCCCGCCGGCGACCTTCCGGCACGGGCTCGCGAGCTGCTGCAGGCCCTGCGCGATGCCCGTCCGCGCCTATGGGAACAGCCCTGAACAGGCCTGCTCAATTTCTGCTCAATCTAACAGAGTGCCTGCCAATACTGGCCTGTAGCGTTTTATCCACAGACCTACCCACGATTTTTGTGGACAGTTTCCGCAAGCCTTGAAGGAAAAATTACAAGCGCAGCAAGGCCACGTTGGCCAGCTTGACCAACTCGATCCATTCGCTTGCGCTGATCACACCGGAACGCTCCAACTCTTCGGCACGGCGCAGTGCCTGATCGTAGTCCTCTTCGTGGAGGATGCCCTCGCCGAGAAAACGACCGCGCCACTCCAGCATCGCTGCAGTGCCTTTCTTGCATTCCATAGTGTGTATTGTCTCCAAGGCAAGTGAATGGCCCGTGTGCCCGGGCCCTTTGATTGGGGGCGGGAGATTACACGAGCGACTTGCACTTGAGAACGACTTGCAGCTACCGCTTGTCTAGACGACTGCGGTATTCGGCGGGAAAACCGGGAGGGAAGAGTCCGGCCCGCCATTGCGCCAGGCGGGCCGGGACAGGAAAAAGTTGCGGCTCAGCTTGGCGGAATGGTGCCCAGCAGGCCAATCATGATAGTCAGCAGCAGAAAACCACCCAGAAACAGCGCGAGCTTGCCCATCGGAACCTCTACAGTGTGATGACGTAACGGCGGGGCTGGCCGCTGCGGTAGTGCAGCGGGGCAGCCTGCCCAGCGCACACCGGATTGGAAGGCTGGGCCTGGGCGTATTGTCCGGCAGCGGCTGATACGGTTACAGATTCAGGTTCGTGGAAAAAAAGCGGATCAGATGGTAATCGACCATCGCGGTGCAAGCCCGCTCCCACGAGTGCACAACGTGAGGTCAACGCGGTTGGCGTGGGAGCGGGCTTGCCCCGCGATACATCCGCGCAGGCAACACACCTATGCTACGGTCCGAAGCCCAGACAAGGAGAACCACCGCAAATGACCGCGCTCGCCAGCAACGCCGCCCTGCTGATCATCGACATGCAGAACGGCATCAACCACCCTCGCCTGGGCCGTCGCAACAACCCCGAAGCCGAACAGCGCATCAGCGAACTGCTCGCCTTTTGGCGCGCGAGCACGCGCCCGGTGGTGCACGTGCGCCATATCTCCCGCGATCCGGATTCGGTGTTCCGGCCAGGTCAGTCCGGCTGCGAGTTCCAGCCCGACTTCACCCCGCAGGCGAACGAGGCCGTGTTTGAAAAACACCTGCCCGACGCTTTCTGCAACAGCGGCCTGGAACACTGGCTGCACCAGCGCGGCATCCAGCAACTGGTCATCACCGGCGTGATCACCAACAACTCGGTAGAGTCGAGCGCACGCTCGGCGGGCAACCTGGGGTTCGCAACGGTGGTGGTGGGCGACGCCTGCTACACCTTCGACCAGCATGATCTGCAAGGCCGGCTGTGGCCGGCGGAGGATGTCCATGCCCTGGCCCTGAGCAACCTGGCCATGGACTATGCGCGCGTTCTGGAGAGTGCGGCGGTGCTGACCGCTGGCTGATCACGCCAGCGTGCGCAGCTTGGCCAGCGGCACCCAGCCGAGCTCGCCATTGCTCACCCGGCGACACCAGGCCCAGCCATTCAAGGGGCGCAGGCTATCGAGCTGCTGGCCGGGGTCGACGTCCAGTTCATGGGCCGAATAAGCTTCCAGCGCCCTGCCCCGGCCCACGCCCAGCCGTTCGATGAACTGGGCTGGCACCCACCCTGCTGCCTGGCCCTGGCAACTGCACAGGTACCAGTCCTCCCACTGCTCGTCGCCCTCGTAGCGCTGGCCGATCTCCAGCAGCGTGCCACGGGCGAAGGTGATGGGCGCAGGGTACTCACTGCGGTGTGTCTCGATCACGACGTACTTCACAGGCCTCTCCCTGGCTGCGAAAAGCGTCGATCCTAGTCGAAGGGCCTCTACAGCACCATGACCATTTCATGCCAGGCCATGCCGCCATGATCGGAAGCCGACGGGCGTACATAGGCGTAGCCCATCTTCTCGTACAACCCGACATGGCGCTCCTTGCACATCAGGTGGATGGTGGCCTTGCCGCGCTCGCGCATCTGCGCGACGAAGCGCGCCATCAACCGGCAGGCATGGCCCTGGCCCTGGTACGCGGGGTCAAGCACCACCGACATGATCACCACATTGGGCGCCTGCGGGTCATGCCCGACCAGTTCCTTGAAAGCCTCGTCCGACATCACCACCTGGTCGGCGCAACCGCTGTTGATGAAGCCGATCACCTGGCCCTCGGCCTCCAGCACGAGGAAGCCCTCCGGGTACTGGGCGATGCGCGTGGCGATCTTTTCCCGGGTGGCGGCTTCGTCGCCTTCGTAGGCGCTGGTCTCGATCTGGTAGCAACGATCCACGTCGCTGGAGGCGGCCTGGCGGAATGTCGGTGTGCTCATGGGCGGAATCCGGATAGCGGGAAACAGGGGCGACATCCTAACGGAAGTCGCCGCCCTGCCACAGGCTCGCCATGTCACCTACACCGAACGGGTAATCCCCCCATCGACCCGCAGGTTCTGCCCGGTGATGTAACCCGCGCCCTCGGAGGCAAGGAAGCCGACAGTGGCCGCGATTTCCTCGGCCTTACCGTACCGCTCCATGGGAATCCGGCTACGGAATTCCTCCTTCTCCGGCAGGCTGTCGATGAAGCCTGGCAGAACGTTGTTCATGCGGATGTTCTCGGCCGCGTAACGGTCGGCGAACAGTTTGGTGAAGGCCGCGAGCCCGGCACGGAACACGCCGGAGGTCGGGAATGCCGGATCCGGCTCGAAGGTGGCGAAGGTCGAGATATTGATGATGGTCCCGCCCTGCTGCCGCTGCATGATCGGGGTCACCAGGCGGGTCGGGCGCACCACGTTGAGGAAGTACACCTCCATGCCCCGGTGCCAGTCCTCGTCGCTGAGCTCGAGCACCGGCGCACGCGGGCCATGCCCGGCGCTGTTGACCAGCACATCGATACGCCCCCATTGCTGTATCACGGTATCGACCAGACGCTGCAGGTCCTCTGCCGACTGGTTGGAGCCGGTGATGCCGATGCCACCCAGCTCGGCCGCCAGGGCCTCGCCTTTGCCCGAGGACGACAGGATCGCCACCCTGAAACCATCGGCAGCCAGCCGCCGCGCGGCCTCCGCGCCCATGCCACTGCCACCTGCGGTGATGATTGCCACTTTCTGAGAAGACATATGCCGCCCCTTCCGGGAGTTGATCAAGTAGGCCCATGAAGCCAGAATCCGGCTGTACGCACCAATCACGAATACTGGCAGCAGCCTGCAGGAAATCTACTGGATGAGCGCGCCCAAGCGACGCAACGCCCCCGCCATCGTCAATCACCTGGTAGCCTTCGAGGCCGCCGCCCGCCTGGGCAGCTTCCGCGCTGCCGCCGACGAGCTGCATGTCACGCCGGGCGCGGTCGCCCAGCAGGTGCGCACCCTGGAAGACAAACTTGGCCGCCCCTTGTTCGAGCGCCTGCCCCGTGGCCTGCGGCCCAACCGGGACGGCGCCGACTACCTGTCCCGCGTGCGCCTGGCCCTGGAGATCATCGAGGACGCCACCGGCGAACTGCTGGAGCGCGACAACCAGCGCGATCCCCAGCAGGTCCTGCTCAGTACCACCCCCGCCTTCGCCAGCCGCTGGCTGATCCCGCGCCTGGGGCGGCTGGCCGAGGCGCATCCGCAGGTAGCCCTGATGATCGACGCATCCGACAGTACCCGCCCCCTGAACGGCAAGGGCGCAGTGGACCTGGCCGTGCGCTGGGGAGCGCCGCCCTTCGCCGACGCCTACGCCCTGCCCCTGCTGCCCGGCGTGGCGGTGCCGGTGTGCGCGCCGGGGTTGCGCGGTGAGCCCCCTTGGCGGCAAGCCGCGGATCTTTCGCAACACCCGCTGATCTCCGACAGCCACAACAACTGGAAGCGCTGGTTCGACCACTACGCGTTGCCCGGCGCACGGTTCAACGGCCCGGTATTCTCGCAGACCATTCTCGCCATCGAGGCCGCCGAGCAAGGCATGGGCATCGCCTTGGTGCCGCGCCTGCTGGTTGAGAATGCCCTGAAAGCCGGGACCTTGGTGCTGGCGCTGGAAGGCCATGAATTGCGCAGCGACGCCGGCTTCCACTTGCTGGCCAGCCATGCGCCGGTGGCAGGCTCGGCCGCCGAGCAGGTGGTGAACTGGCTGCTGGCCCAGGTGAACGCTGATGCTCAAGCGCTTCCAAATCATGACTCTTTGATTTAGCGGGCTTTAGTAATCTGCGTGGGATCGGCCACAACCTGCCGCAGGAAGCGCCCTAGGCGTTCGTCAAGGCGGTGGTGGATGCGGAGCATCTGTAGGGGCAATTGCAACATATCGTTTCAGTGGCGCGTGTTGGGTGCCGGGAAACACGGATTATCGCTACGACCCGTCTTTTACGCGGCAGGCTTTGTACTTCGGGGCCTGCCGCAAAATGAGCGGAAGCATCCCGAAACAGTCACCCAAGCCATCCTGTAAGACGCCTCTTTTGTCGCTGTAGGACGTTTCTACGGGATTGTGAGCCAGTGTATGAATAATCAGTATTGGCGGGAGAATTGACCTGATACCGTCGAGCCTTTCTTACAACGGCACGGATGCCCACGAACAACGAGTACAGCATGGACAACTACGACAGCTCGGCACTTGGACTGCAAAAATGCCTGCTGAACCTGCGAAAGGATCATGCCCGGATGAAGGCGTCAGGAGAGCTGGAAAGAGCGGCGATACTGGCGCAGGTAATCGGGCGGATGGAACAGGGATTGAAGGAGGCTTCCCAGGGGAGGAAGCCCGAGACGTTGCAGTGAAGTGATGCCCGGCAAATGGCGATGGGTATGCGGTGCTCATCTAGTGTGGTGTTTTGCAAATACGACCAATAAATCGCGAGCGATTTTTGCGTTCAGGCAAGGCGTCGCGACGAGTCGTAGCTCAGCTACGGCGAGGAGCGACAACGCCGCATGAGCGCAAATTCGCCACGGGTCAGCGGAGGGCGCGGCCCAGCGCGGCCTCGGCCTACTCGCTTCCTCCTTGGGCACACATGCCTTCCATGGGCGGCGACTGGAACCCATTTTTTGCTGGATTATTTCAATCGAACGGGTTGTTGCGACGCAGGGCGATCAAGCCCCTCCATGCGCTCATGCGCACGCGCCATGCCCGATTTCAGGGCGTTTTTCTAACCCAATGATCAGCTCAAACGCCGAATCGGCTTTTATTTCAAAGACCTCGGGTGATTTGGTACAGACTATGCAAACGTTTGCTCCGAGCCATTGAGCGAACAATCGCTGCAGCTCTCGACAAATCGCAGCCCCCTGGGCTTACCACTGCATGAACAAGGATTTTCAATGCACCGACCGTCTTTACCCGCAACGGCCCGCTTCTGCCTGCCTGCCAAACTGCTACTGGGCGCTGTTACGGGACTACTCAGCGTCACCACCCACGCCCAGGACAACCCCCCCAGCGAGTCGGCCCAGGGCGAGACCTTGAGCCCGGCCGCCGCGGCGGCCAAATCGGGACCCTACCTGTCGGACTGGTACAACCAGAACTTCACCCTGATCGGCACCAAGGACATCAGTTTCGGCCCCCGCCCGGTCGACGATATCTACCTCGAATACGAGTACTTCGGCCGCAAGGGGCCGTTCGAGCTGTACGGCTACATCGACATCCCGAAGATCCTCGACATCGGCAACAGCCATGACAAAGGCGCGTGGGACCACGGCTCACCGCTGTTCATGGAGCATGAGCCGCGGATCTCCATCGACTACCTGGCCGGACGCAGCCTGGCCGTCGGCCCGTTCAAGGAGTGGTACGTAGCCTTCGACTGGATCTACGACCACGGCAGCAACAGCGCCAACCGTGCCAATACCCTCTACAGCGGCCTGGGCACCGACATCGACACCCATTCGCGGGTCAACCTGTCGGCCAACTTCTACGGCCGCTACCAGTGGGAAAACTATGGCGCCAGCAACGAGTATTCGTGGGACGGCTACCGGGCCCAGCTCAAGTACATCGTGCCCCTCGGCAAGTTCGACAACGGCGCCTCGCTGACCTATATCGGTTTCACCAACTTCGATTTCGGCTCGGACCTGCACAAGGACAATCCCAACCGCACGGCCAATGCCACGGTATCCACCAACGTGTTGCTCTACGCCTTCACCCACCTGCGCTTCACCCTGGTGGGCCGCCATTTCCACAATGGCGGCAACTGGCAGGACGGCAGCCAGCTGAATTTCGGCGACGGCGATTTCCGCGGTCGGTCCGATGGCTGGGGGTATTACGCCGGGGTTGGCTATCAGTTCTGATTACCTGGGCCATGGAAGCTTGCATGCGCGTGATGCACCGTCTACCCCCATGCTCGCTTTCAAGGCCCGAGCCACCTGACCCGCTGGCGCTGGCCGCCAGCGCCTTATGGTTTTCTGGTCGACTCGGGCCTCCTGTCCATATACGTCTGCGTGGCGTGAACCACTCTCGGACCTTATCCAATCTTTTGCCCATTAGCGCTCACTCTCCCTATCGCCTGCCGTACTGCGAGGTTCTAGGGGACCAAGATGGCCGGGCGGCGACAACTCAAGCCTGAGCCACTCCAGGTACTCGAGAATCTCAGCGTCATTACGTTTGCAATACGACCATTTGTGCTGCCTTGAAACCGATATGAACCCCGCCTGCTTGAGAATTTCAAGGTGCCGGCTCGCTGTGGGCTGGGCAATACCCAACGCACTTGCGATAAGGGTCATGCAGACGCCGCACTCGACGGGGTCTGCCGACCACTGATCGGCGAAGTGCTCACGAGGCGCTGCGAGCAGGCGAAGGATCGCCATGCGGACCTCACTGCTCATCGCTTTCATCTGTATTGATCTGTCCATGCCCGCATCATATAGTCATTTAGCTAAATGACAATGTGAGGTGAGCCATGCTGGATCTACCCTACGCATCGTGCATCGAAGGCAACACCGTCAGATGGGGAAAAATGGGCACAGGCGCGCCGCTGGTCGCCGTCCATGGCACCCCCTTCTCTTCGCAGGTATGGAGGCGCGTCATACCGCACCTCGCTGACCGCAGAACTGTGTATTACTTCGACCTGGTTGGCTATGGCCTGTCTGAAATGCGGGAGGGCCAGGACGTTTCATTGGCGATTCAGAACAACGTCATGGCTGCGCTTTTCGAGGAGTGGGGCATCGAACGCCCCGACATCCTGGCCCATGATTTTGGCGGCGCGACAGCGCTGCGCGCGTACTACCTGAACGGTCTGCGCTATGCGTCCCTCACCCTTTTTGATGCGGTGGCCCTGGCCCCCTGGGGCTCTGCGTTCGTCCAGCATGTCCGTCAACATGAGGCCGCCTTTTCCGGGATGCCCGACTACATGCACCGCGCACTGCTGGCCGCCTATCTGCAAACCTCTGCGGCCAATCCACTCAGTGACGAAGCCCTGCAGGTTTACAGCGCACCATGGCTGGGGCCGATTGGCCAGGCGGCCTTTTACCGACAGATCGCGCAGATGGATCAGGTCTATACCGAGGAAATTGAACCGCTTTACGGGAAGCTGGATTGCCCCGTGTCGGTACTTTGGGGCGCGGAGGACGCCTGGATTGCGTATTCCCAAGGGGAGCGTCTTGCTGGGCTTATTTCCCAGCAGCCTTGCATCCGGGTAGAGAACTCAGGCCACCTGATGCAGGAAGACAGGCCGGAAGCGATTGTGGCGGCGGTTTTGAAGCAGATCGGCCTCTGAGACAGGTTCGCGGGCTGTCTGTATGTGCAAATTCCCTGCGGTCTGTGCCTATCGGCAGAGCGAATTCATCGGTACGGTTCAGGCCTCACTGTTTCTACGAGATTGTCATGGAGCTGACAGCAATCCCCTTTGGCACCACGGACTGGTCAAAAATCGATCCCGTCGCTTATCCAGGCGAGACCGGTACCGCGTACTGGCGCACCTGTCTGTTTGGGGAAGTTCGGGTTCGATGGGTTGAGTACACACCAGGATATGTGGCCGATCATTGGTGCCGGAAGGGGCATATTCTGTTTTGCCTGGAAGGTCGGTTGGACACTGAGCTGGAGGATGGTCGGACTTTCACCCTGCAGCCGGGCATGAGCTATCAGGTGGGGGACAATGCGGAGGCGCACCGGTCATCGACGCCTACTGGAGCCAAACTCTTCATTGTGGATTGATCAGATGGCTCTGATTGCACAGCGGGTGGAACTGGCGCGCAACGGTGCTAACGACAAAGTCTTCTGCAGAATGCAATCTGGCTGGGTGGTGATGAAACCCTGTGGAGCAACTATGAAATTCTTTGACTCCGAGTCCTGAACTGCGAGGCACCTGGCCGTCAACATGCGATCAAGAACTGCTCGCCCCTCCAAGAACGCCCTCCTGGACAAGCCCCCACCCAGAAACGCAAAAAGCCCTGACGTTGTCAGGGCTTCAGATATGGCGGAAGCGTAGAGATTCGAACTCTAGGATAGTTGCCCATCGACGGTTTTCAAGACCGTACCATAAGCGCCCATTTATCAAGGCGTCAACGCAAAAATCGATTCCAAAACCAAGGCAGCTCAGCGCATCTACAGGCCGCGAGCTGCAAGGGGTGGGATTTTAGTTTTGGAATCGATTTCCGCCCCTACTCCGGCGCTCTGCGGATCGCCCCAAACTCGCGAAACCTCATAGACTGCAACTGGCCTATCGCACCCAATAAAATACTTCCTCTTACATATCATCAATAAGTTCCTTGACAACCCATGGCCCAACCCGAACCAAATACACATCAGGATAACAGCCCCTTGCAATACGCCCACACCCCTACTGCAACAATTATCAGCCCCTTGGACAGATAGCACGAAAAAGACTTCCACCACGGAAAAATCTTCTCCTCACCCGGCCGCGCATTATCAACATGACGGATAAATAAAAGAAGATGAAATCCTGAAACCCAAACGTAGAACCATAAGCCGACTACAAGTATCCGCAACAACGCTCGGCCATTAGCATCGAGTTCCCCATACCCAAGAATCAAGCTGAAAACCATGAACAACACCACGGCATCAGCAATCAGCCAGCTATACTCCCAGACAATACGTCCAAAAGACTCAAAGGTTTCTCGGGACACTGGCGACCTCCTTGCCTAATCATATTGATCAAAGTCATAGCCCAGTGACTAGACGTCATGATCTACAGTCAAGCAGTGAGAGACGCCACTTACAAGCTCAGTAAAGGTTGAGCGGCTGATGACCTAGCGTATGAACCTGGTAATCCGTTACGGCCTGAAATGCCGACTACGCGATCAAGCGCAGACGCTCGACCCCGTCGGTAGGAGCACCGCTGTCCTAGGCATCTTAATAAGCACGCAGGGTCCTTCAATCGCTCGTTTCACGGCACTATCTTAGGGATTTTCCGACTCAACAGTGTCATGCAACTGTCCCCAGTAGGATATGAGAAACGCTATTTCCTGAGCTTGGAGAGTGCATAGGAAACCAAGGGAGATTCAGGTTTTTTGCCTTCACGCTTTTTTCACACTCAATGCCGCATGGTGAAGGCTCATCCGATCCCCTACGTTCGCCCGCGCTCCCCTGCGGGCTTTTTCTATTCTGGATAAGACGAAACCGGCTAAGTCCAGTCGCCTTCAGCGCACATCAGCAGCGCTGCATTGGCCTGGCGAACCATTGCAATCCACTCAGTTGAGCTTACCAAGCCGGAATGCTGAAGACGCTGGGCCACTGCCAGGGCTTGATCATATTCTGACTCTCGTAGCACGCCCGCACCAAGGTACCTACCCGTCCAGTCAGCAATGACCAGATTTTGCTCTTGCTCTACCACCCCAAAGCCCCCACGAAGCCTAGCGCTAAATGTCGGCGAGATTACATAATGTCTTCCGAGCAAGAAATTGGGGCTCACTACCGCTCATCCGGATCTTCCTGCAAAAAGAAATAATACCAAGGTCTAGTTGTAAGAAATCATTTCAAGCACAGAAAACGGAACGATTCGCAGCAATACTGCTTGAGCTGCATGAAGCCATCGGCAGGCTGAATCGAGCAGCCCAACCCATCGCTGCATGTGAATGACCTGCGGGCCATAGCAACCCGATGCCCTGTTGAGCGAAACGAAGCTCAATGGCGGGATAGTGGCTGATGACCCAAGGCGTAAAGCTGATAATCAGTCACCGCTTGAAATGAGGACTCCGCAATTAGCCGCAAGCGCTCAACCTCTTCTGCTGGAGCTCCCGAATCCTGCGCACTGTGATACGCGCGCATGTCATCAAGAGCCTCATTCATTAGCGGCTCACCCGCCAGAATCATTCCTTCGATCGAACGCTTCACGACGCTACCCTGATGGTCTGATCAGAAGAGTATAGTGCGCCTAACACACTAAGCCAGCATCCGTGCCTGGCCAGCCACAGCCGCCAACTATCACAATGCCCATCAAGGAAAGCATCTAACGCCTAAAGCCCGTTTACCTGCTATGGTGGCGTCCCTCTCCCGGCAGCTGACAGCTTTAAGAATGGAACTCTTGAGAACTCTAGGCATGCTTTTTCTGGCCTATACTTGCGCTCCTGCAATGGCCCACGAAACGAATAATCCTTTCGAAAGTGCGACCTTTGGCACGACAATTTTCCCCTTTATTATCATTGGCGGAACCACAGCGCTAACGGTCTGGGGGCCCTCAATTATGAAGTCGGCAAAGCTCGATGCGCTGGCTTTTATCGGATCAGGCGGAGAGATCCGAGGTGCCCAATTCGAACAAGCCGTTCGTTACTATCACTCGGCTTATGACCAACCGTACATGAATGATGAGCAGTTGGCTCTTGCGATCGCAACTTCGCTTTGAAGCCTACACGCGCCTCATTTGAGGCTGTCATAGGCCTGCTCGCACGCCAGGCCCGCTACTCGGGCGCGGTCAAGCGCTGCCGCCAGCTCTCCCGCTCGTGCATCAGCCCGTGCGAGCAGGTCGGAGAGCACCATGGCGGCGCGGCGGGCTGTCTCGCCTCGAGAGGCAACGGCGGGATCCTGGCCGGAGCAACCGACGGTGGCGGCGAGTTTGCCGGCTTCGTTGCGCAGCCGCTGGCCAGCAGCATCAGCCCCAGTAGCAGCGCCTTCAGCAATCGTTCGTTGTTCCTGAGCATGCGCCCTAACCTCTTCATGTGCCGCGGCGCGGCGCTGTTCCTCTCTCCGGGCTCCCCGCTCGCCCAGCACCTCAGCCAAGCGATCGCCGCTGTCCCGGATCGCTGACGCGGCTTCAGCCTCGGCGCGCTCAACTGATCGTCCATGCTGGTAGACGAGCCAGTACGAACCGACCACAGCCAGCAGCGCAATCACGCGCACGCCCCAGCCATTCACGCTAACGCCCTCCGCAGGCCTTCCGCGAAGACGGCTGGTGAGTACTCGTAGTTCGCGTTCTCGTGCTTAATGATCGCGTGCACCAGGCCGCCCAGGACCTGCTGGTTCTTGATGTCCTTGATCAGATCGCTCGGGGCAAGACCACAGCGCTGCGCTACGGTGCGGATGTAGGCATCGGTGTCGTTCTCTACCTCCGGTGCCCAGCGTTTGATGATCGCCGCCACAGTGCGCAGACCGTGTTTGTTGTAGTAGGTCTGCAGCAGCTTACCGAGGGCGCGGATGCCGTTCTCAGGGGTGTCGAAGACGCAGAATCGGCCGCCGGGCTCCTTGCCGATCTGGCCTATCCAGTTGTTGGCGGAGCTGAAATCGATGTTGCCCGGGTTGCAATTGCGTACACCACGGGGAAGGGATTGGGTCATTGTTTTCTCCAGGCAAGAAAAAGCCCCGTCAGTGCGGGGCTTCATTGGGTTTGTTCGGCGATCCAGGGCGGCACGACCGGCCGATGCTCGGCCTCCGGGAACTGCTCCGACTGGGGCCAGTCACGCAAGGACTGTAGGTAGGCCAGCAGCTCGGCGAAGCGCTCGCCGGTCAGCGTGGTGCTGCGCTGCAGGTCCTGTTCGTCGCGATGGCGCTCGCGCAGCCACAGCACATCATTCACCGAAGCATCGCGCCATACACGCTCAGCAGCCTCGATCTGCTCTCGCGTCCTCTGCGGGTTGAGATAGGCCTGCAGCTCGGCGTCAGTCATAAGCACCAGGTCCTTGACCTTGAATGCGTCCTCAGAACCGTCCGCCGCGTAGGCATAGACTTGGTTCGTTCCCTTTTGTCGGTAGTGCTTGTTCATCGGAATTCAGTCCATTTCATAATCAGGTCATTGGTGTCTTCACGGAACAGCGCGTAGGAACCGCCCGGCGGCACCGGCCCCTCCAGCGTTGTTTCACTGCCACCGGTCATAAACGCCTTCGCCCAGAGGGTGCCGCCGATATAGAGGCTGGCCGACAAGTTCCCGCCGCTCGGGTCGCGCACGTGAACGGACACGAAGATGGTCTTGTTCGTTGTGTTCGTGTAGTTGACGGCCCAGGCTCGGCTGCTGGTGACGTCCTGCGGCGCCTGATTCATGCCGAACGCAACATCCGCGAACCGTCGAGGCGAGATGTATGTGTTGTAGGAAGTCTTGTTCACCATATCGACCAGAGTGGCTTCCATCTGGTAGCTGAACGCATCGAACCAGCCACTCCACGCAGAGCCATCCCAGACCCGCCAGGCCTTGCGGCCGCTGTTCGCCCCGACACCGTTCAGGGTCTGTTCGCAGTACGCATCGCCCCCGCTGACATCGATCACGTGACGGCCTTGTGCCCAGCCCAACGGGAGGCCGACCAGCCCCGTGGCCGGCGTGATGAATTTCCCGCCGGTCTTGTACTTGCCCAGGTCGGTTTCGGTCGAAATCGCTTGCCCGCCGATGCCGTATGCCATCAACGCGGCCGAGGACAGCAGCGGCGAGCCGTTCCACTTGAGGGCGCCGGTATAGTCCATGCTGAGCTTGCCCGAGGCCTTGCCCTGCCAGCTGAAGCCGATCGCAGGCGCGTAGTCATCACGCACTTCTACGGGGTTGGATACGCCAATTTCCCCCGCCTCGCGGATCAACGTCGCGCCGGCCGAGTAATCAGAGCCGTTAACCGGCGAGGCCAGCACGGGCTGCTGCCGGCTGACAGCACCCACGAGCAATCTGTTTACGACTTCGTTCTGCACGAACTCTGTCGTGGCTAGCTGGGTGGTTTTAGTGCCCTTCGTTGCCGTAACGGCCGTTGGCACGCCGGTAAAAGCAGGACTGGCAAGCGGGGCTTTCTGGGCCAGCGCCGCGTCTACCTGCTGCCGGTTGTAGGCATCAGTGATGCCGTAATCGCCCAGCGTCGTGGGGTTGCTGCCGCCGGTGACCCTACCCAATGCATCGACCGAAACCTGCCGGTAGCTGCCGGCGACCACGCCCGTCTTGCCGAACAGCTGGGCGAAGGTCAGCGCCGTGGTACCGACCTGCGGCGGCGCGGTGTTGCTCAGCTGCCACACTGACCCTGCGTAAGCCGTACCGGCCTGCACGATGATCAGATGGCCCGGCGTGCATTCTGCGCTGTCGTTGGCGTCGAGCGCCCGCACCCAGGCCCCTGCGGCGGCGTTGTAGATCCAGTTTTGCGAGGCGTTGGCCTGGTCCTTCACCAGCACCCGGTCACCGGCCGTCAGGGACACGCCGTCAATGCTCTGCAGGCCAGACAAAGCAATGGGGCCGGTGGTAGCCACCCGCACAGCGCGCTTGACGTCACTAGTGGCGAGCCCCTGAATGGCCTGCAGCAGTTGGGCGTTGTCGTCCTCGCTCGGTGTGAGGCCGGCAGCCTTGATCACGGCCAACAGCTCGTCGGTGACGGCATTGCCCCAGGCCGAGGGGATCAGCGAGCCCGGCAGCCCCGTGCTGACGTTCTCGTCCACGAACTTGCCGCCGACAAGGCCGACATTGGGAATGCGTTTCGGGTAGTCCATATCGCGTTATCCGTAGGTAATGGTTTCAAGGGTGTGTGCCGGGGCGGCGCGGCCTACAAGGCACTCAAGGGCACCATTGGCGGCGCCGCCGAAGGTCTGGCCCCAATGGCTGAAGCCGAAGCGGCTGCCTTGGGCCAGGCGCGGCCCCGTCTCCAGGGTCCACATGAATTGCGCGCCCCAGGTGCCGAAGCGGGCCGAGCCGAAGCGCGACCGTCCGAAGCGCGGCGCTCGGTGCTCGATCACGCGGGCATTGCGGTAGCCAAGCGAAAAGGCCAGCTCCACGAAATAGGCCGGCGTCTGCCCACCGACCTCCAGCAGCCGGCGGCGCACGGCCAGTTGCCGATCAGCAAATGCCGGCGAGTCACCCATGCAGGGATCGGGTAGCTGCATGACCCGCTCCCAGTCGGGGACCAGCTCGCGCACGGTGGCGGGCTCACTCTCGGCCAGTAGGTCGGCGGCGCGGCGGTCCTCGGTGGCCAGCTCCTGGGCCGCCGCCTGCAGCACCTGGTCGACGCCTGGGTTGAATTCACGATCCCAGGCTGGCCCCGGTGGCAGCAGCGCGCACAAGTGGGCGTAGTAGTCCGCTACCGTCCTCACGACCACAGCACACCCCCATAGGTCAGCAGCTCATTAGGGGCCGCCTGCACGGCGCCTGCGGGACTGATGACCTTGTGATCGCGCTCACCCGTGGCGCCGCTTATAGCCTCGGCAATGTGGGTGGCCAGCAGCGTGGCGCCCAGCTCCGATTCACGGTTGTGCAGGTCCACCAGGGCGGCTTCCACGGCGCGGCGTACCGCGCTGCTGTCGGGCGTGACTGACAGCTGGTACTGCACCGGCTTCTCTGCCGGCGGCAGCACGTACACTTCGGCCGTGACCGGCCGTTCCTGCTCGATGTACGCCGCCACGGCCGCCAGGGCCTCGGCGCTGGGAATGATGTCGATATCGCCATCGCGCACGAAGAACACCCCCACCGTGCCCGGCCCCACCCAGTGCCGCACCACCCAGGCCCGGGTCACCCCGGCGACCTCCAGCGCCCAGGTCTCGTAATCGCTCTTACTGCCGCCGTGGGCAATGACGCGGTACGAGCGAATCACCCGAGCGCGCAGCGCCTCGATACTCTCCTGCTCGGTGCCACCGGTCAGGCCCGGCGCGGCCACGGTGAACGTGTCATTGACGCCCAGCACCGGCGACACCAGGCGCAGCTGCGTGCCGGCGGGCGTGTTGCCCAGCTCGCCCGGCTCCAGGGCCTCGACCTGGGCGACGCCTTCGGTGCTGCTCAGCTTGACCGAGGCCCGCACCCTGAACATCACCTGATCATCGCGCTGCAGCAGCGTGCCGGCATCGAGCAGCGCCGAGACGGCGCCGGTGAAGCTGGCCGTCCCGCTCGCCTTCACGGCCTCCAGGCGGCCGCGCTTAAGCCGTGCCTGGGCCATGCGCAGTAGCGTTTCATCGTCGGCCGTGTCCGGCAGGATCTGGTCGGCAATGTAGCGCTGATGGCCGTAGCGGCCGGACGAGGCCGCGCCCAGCACGCGGGCCAGCACCTCGGCGTCGGAGCGGACCAGGGCGCTACCGCCGGCTAGATCAGCCTGAGCCCTGGCCACCAGGGCGGGCAGTGTTGGGATTTCAAACGGCATTGATCACCTGCCACAGGTTGTCTAGTTGAACATCGATCACCGGGCCATCGCGCAGGCCGACTTGCACCTGCATGTCGAGGCGGTCGGCCTTGCGCGACGCCGTTACCGTAACGGCGCTCACCCGGTCGTCATCCACCGCCCACTGCAGCGCCTCGCGGGCGAACGCCTCGGCCGTGCGCACCGTGTCGTCGGTCAGCGTGCGCCGGCGTAGCTGCCACAAGCGTGACCCGATGCGGTCATTGGCCAGGGTCGGGAACGTGTCGCCCCACCAGCCGTAACGCTGGTCGTCGTCCAGCAGGTCGCCGTCGTCGGCGCGGCGCCAGGTCAACAGGCTGATCACCACGGCGCGCTGCCAGGCGCGTTCGGACTCGGCATCGAGCAGCGTCATGCCGTCACCACCGGCTTACCGCTCTGCTGGTTACCCTTCGCCACTCCCTCATGCGGGTGGTTGACCTGGCTGACGCCGGCGGCGATCTGGTCGCCCTGCGACACGATCTGGCCCGTGGTGCGGATCACCGGTGTATCGAACTCCACGGCCGTATCGGCCTTGATCTTGAGCGTCAGCGTCTCGATCTCGATCACGCGGCCGCGCTTGAAGTGCAGGCGGTCGCCCTCGTCGGTGTAAATAGCCACCTCACCGCTCTTGAGCGCCTGCAGGCGAAAGCGCCGGTCGGCGACGCAGACGACCACCCCATGGGAGCGGTCGCCGCCCAGGAACGCCGCCAGGGCCTCGGCGCCGGGCAGCGGGTTGGACGTAAAGCCGTAGGGCTCGAAGTGCTCCATGCCGTCTTTCACTTCGTCGGCGGTCAGGCGCATCTGCAGGCCCTGCAGCTTGCGGCCGGCATCGACCAGGGCAACCACGCCCCGGGCGAGAAAATTTCTCATGGGTTTCATTGGCCAGGCTTCCAGTCAGCGGGGATCAGGTATTCGAAGTTGTCGGCCTTGCCGCCCTTCTTGAGCTTGCGCGACTTGTGCGGGTCTTTCGGCTCGGGGTCGAAGCCATCCGGCGGGCCTACCACGATGTTGGCCACGGTGCCGGCATCATCGAGTACGTACTCGATTTCGCTGATGAGCATGTCGCGGTCGATGCCGATCAGCGGGTCGACCACACGCACGATCATGTTCGGCACCCACAGCGCGCCGGTGGACTGCCGCCATCCTTGAATCTTGTAACGCAGCGTCAGCGCCTTACCCATGCGGCTACCGCGCTCCCAGTTGGCCCGCGCCTGGGCCAGCTCCGGGGTCATCTGGCCACTTTCGTGAATCAGCAGCACCCGCCGCCGTGAGGCACGCGGATCGGTGACGCCCGCCTTCACTTCGCTGGCCGCCTCGCCGTAGTCAGTATCGGTACCCGAACGCTGGCCGGTGACGCGGTACTCGGAAAACACCCCCGAGAAATCCAGCTCGGCACTGCCGGTCAGCAGGTTCTGCCCCAGTTCCAGGCGGTCGACGGCGCGGCCGGCGCTGCCCGGCTTGATGATCACCACCCGCCCCCGGGCGTCATCGGTCGACAGCAGCCGCGACAGCGTCAACAGGCGGTCGATGGACTCGAAGGCGGTTTCGCCCGGTTCTATCTGGTGGTCGGCCAGCTTGGTGGTTTCGGCCACCTCGCTCAGCGCCCGCACCCCGTAGGGCTCGGCCAGGGCCTGCACGATTTTCTGCACACTCTGCCCGCGCCACTGGCCGGGCTTGTTCACCGCCGAGCAGTCCACCAGGTCGGCAGTCAGCGAGCGGCCGGCGACCGACCGTTCGACGCTGCGGGCGTCGTAGCTTATCGGCGTGCCGAACACCCAGCCGGTCAGCACTAGGTCGGCACCGATGCGCACTTCGCAGCGGTCGCCCTGGCGCACCGGGATTTCCTGCACCTGGCCCGGCCAGCTCCACGTCACACCCAGGCGAAAATCCCGGGCCTGGCGTTCGATGCCGGCACTGATGCTGACTTTCTTCCAGCCGCGATAGTCCAGGCCGTTCACGCTCAGCGTGACAGCATTTTGGTTGTCCATGGATTCACTCTCGAGCGATGGTCAGCGCGCCGACAGGCAGAAAGCCCGGGTGCTGCACCTTGTTACGCGTAACGATTTCCTCGGCGCGGGTGGCGTCGCCATAGCGCTGGTACGCCAGCACCACCGCCGGCAGGCTTTCCCGCGTGGTGACCTCGGCCAGCCGCACGCCGGCGCGGGCCACTTCGGTCAGGTGCACCCGCACCTGGCTGCGCACCACCTCCAGCCGCTCGACGTGCTCGACCCGCGACGCCAGGGCGGCCAGCCACAGGGCGTCGCTGATGGCATCACGCAGGGCGACCACATCGGCAGTGACCGGCACCTCGGGGCGCTGGATCGGGGCCACCACCTGCTGCTCCAAGGTGGCGAAGCCGGTCAACGGCTCGGGCGCCTGCACCACCGGCATGGCCACCGCCTCGCGCACGGCCAACACGATCAGCGCATCGCGCACCAGCTCGCGGGCAGCAGTGACCACGGCGGCGGTGTCGGTTCCTCCGGCCGGCGGCGGCGCGTTGGCCAACTGGCGGGCCTGCTCCACCTGGCCGGTGATGGCCCGGCCGGACTCGGCGAAGCTGGCAAACTCCGGCGTCGCCTCGGGCAGCGCCGCGACGGTGCGGGCAAACTCCGGGTCAGCCTCCAGGCTGGCCGACTCGCCGCCGCTGGACGGCCCCCAGCGATAGCCCGACGACCGTGAACTGCCGCCGACACTGGCGAACTGGCCCCGGATCATCGCCGCGAAGTTGCCCGGGGCGTTAATCAGCATGTCGGCCAGCGCCTCCACCGAGCTGACCAGGCCCGTCAGTTGGCGAAGCTCCGAGGCAATGGCCATCTGCACCCCGGCCACACCGTTCTGCAGCGCGACCACGGCCAGGCGCGCCCGGTTGACCACCGCCATGGCGGCCTTGTACCGGGCAATCGCCGACTCAAGCAGGCTTTCCGATGAGTCCTCCAGCTGCCGCGCCGTGTTCGGCACGCCGGCAGGAAAGCCCTTCTCGCCGTCCTCCACAAACACCAGGTCAAAGCGGACCATGCCGCCTTCACGGCGCTCATGGCTGACGCTACAGACCGTCGCGGTGGCCGTCAGCCGGCCATACCAGGGGTGGACCAGCTCGCCCGCCCCGGGCTTGTCCAGGGCGTTGAGCAGGTTGTCACGTTGGAAATAGCAGTCCTCCCCGATCACGAAGGCGGCCAGCTTGATTTCCCGCGTGACGCGGCCCAGGTCTTCCACCAGCGGCTTGTCCCGCTGCGGATACTCATGCGTCTGTGTGCGCCGTCCCGCCGGCATGCTGTCGTTGTCGACGTGGAACGGCACGCCCCGGAATGAGGCCGGGTGCAGCTGATCCCGCCAGGTACTCATGACGCCCTCCCCAAGGATCGGTAGCCCACTTGTGGGCTGACCTGCAGCCCGGGTTGGTTGGTGTCGGCCTGCTCCACCCGCATGCCGGGCGGGGCATTGTCGAAGCGCACGACCATTTGCCCTTCCAGCTGGGCTTTATTGGCCTGGGAGGCCTGCTGCACTAGGGAGCCCCGCGACGCGGCCAGGGCACCGGGTGCCGGCGCCGACAGGCTGGTTTGCCCAGGACGCGACAGGAGGCCCATTTCAGCGCGTTTCGCCGCCTCCTGCGGGGTTAGCCCCTTGGCCAGGCTTTCCTGCGCATGCTCGGCCATCTGCGAGGCCGACAGCGGCATCGCCGCCCACGGTCCCGGCTGATTCGGCGCACGCATCAGGCTGGTCACGCTGGTGGCTTCGGGCATCAGTTGCACCGGCTGCGCCATCGGCTTGACCAGTGTCCCCGGCACCGGCTCGCCGGCGGCGTTACGCGCCTTCTGCTGCTCGGCCCAGTCGTTGACCTTGGCCGTCGCCGCGCTGATCACGCCGTCGCCGCTCGACTCGCTGTCGAAGCCCAGGAATTTCATCATGGGCTCGATGATGGGTCGCAGCTTGTCCCAGATCCCCTTGAAAAAGCCGGTGATGGGCTCCCAGTGCTTGATGATCAAACCCAGCGGCGACCAGTCAAAGACCGACTTGAGGAAGTCGAAGAAAGGCACCGACAGGGCTTTGACCAGCTCCCACAGCGCACCGAAGAACGCCGTCAGCGGCTCCCAATTGGCGACGATCTGGCCCAGTGGCGACCAGGCGAAAGCGGTTTTCATCCACTCCCACACGGCCATCGCCGGGGCCTTGATCTTGTCCCACACCGCTTGGAAGTACGGCGCCACGGTCGACCAGTTGGCGATCAGGATGCCGGCGGCGATGGCAATGCCGCGAACGATCATGCCCACCGGGCTCATGCTCGCCACGGCGTTGACCAGCGTAAGCTTGGCTGCCGCACCTGCAGCAGCCAGGCGCAGCACGGTGAAGCCCACGGCCGCGCCCAGCACGCCCTTGATCAGCCACGGGTGCGCCCCGGCCAAGGTGGCCACGCTGCTGATGATCGGCCCCACGGCCGCCATGAAATCGTTGAGCGGCGGCAACAGCATGCTGCCGACCGTGATACCCAGGCGGGTTACCCGGTTCTGCAGCAGCTGCATGGCGTTCTGTGTGGTCGCGGCCCGTGCGGCGTACTCGTTGTTCATCGAACCGGCATACTGACTTTCGTCGCCCACCGATTTGAAGTTCTTCTGCAGTGTGCCCAGGCTGGTCAGCAGTGGCGCGATAGCCCCCACTGACTCCTTGCCAAACAGGTTGGTCAGTACCGCCGCTTGCTTGCTTTTCTCGACCTTGGCCAGCGTCTCCAGAACGCGGTTAATCGTCCCTTCGCTGTCGGTCTGCATGCCTTTGGCCAGCTCGTTGGCATCCAGGCGCAAGGCCTTGTAAGCCTCCTTCTGCGACTTGGTGGCCGCCGTGCCGGCGGTCAGGGTCAGCATGAAGTTTTTGATGCCCGTGGCGGCCACGTCCTGGGCAATGCCCACGCCGGCCAGGGTCGAGCCCATGGCCGCCAGCTGCGCCGCACTGACGCCCGCGACCTCGCCCAGGGGGCCGATGGCGGTCAGGATGTTGGAGATTTGCCCGGTGCTGGCCGCGCCGGTGTTGCCCAGGTAGTTGATCTGGTCAGCGAGCGTGACCACCTGATCCTGGTTCATCTTGAAGGCCGTGCGCCACTTGGCCATCATCGAGCCCGATTCTTCGGCCGTCTGGTCGAAGGCGACACCCATTTTCACCGCGTCTTCCGCGAAGCGGTTCAGCTCTTCCCGGGCAATGCCGGACTGGCCGCCGGCGGCGACAATCTGCGCGATGCCCTCGGCCGCCATGGGCAGGCGCTCGGACAGGCACAGCACGTCGTCACTCATCGCCTTGAACTGCGCCGGCGACTCGAAGTTGACCACCTTCTTCACGTCGGCCATAGCGCTTTCAAATCCCATGGCCGCCTTCACGCCCATGACGAACGGTGCCGCAATCGCCCCGCCCTGCAGGGCCTCACCGAACGTGATCTTGCCCAGGCCCGAGCTGTTCAGCTGCTTGCGCAGCACCGCGGCGTTCTTGCGTACCCCGCTCAGCACCGGCGACAGCTTGTCGACGCCGGTGATCAGGGCCTTGAGTTGGAATTTATCCGCCACCGCCTCCCCCATTCAGCGCGTTGATGCGCCACGCGTTTTCCTCACTCTCGAACAGCGTGTCGAGGGTCCAGCCCAGCACCTCACCCGGGGTGGCTTTCCACCACCAGGCAAGGTCGTAGGCCAGCTCGGTCAGGCCGCCGACTGCTTCGAATCTTGGGGCATGAAAAAATCGACGATGATCCAGGCCAGGGTGTTCAGGTCCGACAGCTCCAGTTGGTTGACCGAACTGGCCGGGATCGCGGCGCACACGGCGATGTACTTCGCCGCCGCTTCAAGGTCGACCACCGGGTAGCCGTCGCCGCCGAGGTTGTACGGCAGCACCTTGATGGCCCGACATTCCTGCACGGTCGGGCGGCGCAGATTCAGTTCCTTGACCTCTTCACCGTGGGCCTGGATCGGGGTTGCGAGTTCATGGGTTGCGGTAGTCATTACTGCCAGTCTCCTTGGATGCCTTCGAATTTGAGCGAGACCTTGGCGTCATCGCCGGTCACTTTGGACTCATCCACTTGGTACGCGCCGCTCAGCACATACACCGAGCCGTCTGCCAGCTCGGCGGTGATGGTCATGTTGGTCCCGTTGGCCAGCTTGGCCCGGGGGAAGTTGGCGGTTTTCACCGCGTCGACCACCACATAGGGGATCAGGTCTTCTTCCTTGAAGTAGCCCCGCGTGATCGTTTCGCGTTTTGTGTCCGACAGCGGGCATTCCACGCCGCCGGTGATGACCAGCTGATCGCCGTCGACCTTCACAAAGCAGGTGCCCGCGACTTTCTGACCCATAAAGGGCACTCCCATAAAAAAGCCCGCACAGGGCGGGCCGGGGTTGAACGATGAGGGTTACGCCGCGTCCGGGTACTGCAGGCGGAACTGGTACAGCAGCGCGAACACACGCAGCTGGTTCACCAGGTCCGGCGGGAACAGCACACTCAGGCGGTTCGGGTTCTTCGGGTCGCGCTCGACGATCAGGTACTGATTGAACGCCTCGGCGTTCTCGACAATGCCCTCACGCTCCAGCGCGCCATAGGCGGCGATCAGCTCGCCGCGAATCACCTTCGGCGTGACGATGGCCTGGCCGGGGCCAAAGCGCGTGCCGTCGTTTGCCAGCTTGTGACGGCCATACTTGCTGGTGATGATGCTGCGCAAGTAGCGAATCACGTAGGCCGACTGATGCAGCGTCTCGCTGTCCAGATAGGAGTCATCCGGCTGGCCATAGGCGTTACGCTGGTAGGTCGTAACGGCCCGTTCGATACGGTAGCTGCCGCCGTTGTAGACGGCGGTGGCCACCCCGCTGGTCAGCAGCGATTGCCGCTCGGTCAGGGTAAAACGATCACTCGCCTGCGCCGGGTCGATGCCCGTCAACGCGCCGGTCTGCGTCGGTCGCGCCGGGTCGGCGCTGATAAACACGGCGGTACGTGCCGCCCAGGCCGCAGCCACTTCCCACGCCGGCTGCGGCACGCCGCGCTCGAAGCCATGCACGGACACGTGCGGGTCGTTGCGCAGGCGCCCAGCGGCGACCAGTTGGCCCAGCGTGCCGCGCTGTGCGCTGTACACATGGCCGTAGAGCTGCTTCGCCCAGGACCAGCGCCCGGTGCTGTCGTCCATGGCAGTTTTCCAAGCGCCCAGCGTGTCGGCATCGGTCCAGGGCTGGGCGATGAACTCGAATTCTTCGTCGCCCAGTGCAGCCAGCGCCGCCGACACGGCCGGGGTGCCGGCGCCGTTGGTCATGGCCGTGGCCACCACCGTCAGGCCGGCCGGCGTGGTTTCGCCATTGGCGCGCCCCAGGCGGTTCAGCTGCACTTGGATATCGTTGCCCAGCTCGCCCTTGAACTTGGCCTGCAGGGTGACCACGCCGGCGGCGGCGTTGGCCGTCACCGGCAGGTCAATGGCGGCATTGATGGCCGCCGCCAAGCTGGCCGCCACGGCTTCGGCCGAGGCACCGACCACGGCATCGGCGCGCACGCGTTGGCCAGCCACGTACAGATTGACCAGGCCCGCCGTAGCGACGCTGCCCGTTACGGTAACGGTGGCCGTCGCAGCCGCGCCGGTGGCCACCTTGAGCGGCAGGCACCAGACCTCGCCGGCCACGTCGATGGCTCGCCAGCGTGCATGCATGGCGGCGAGCATCGAGCCGGTGCCGCCAATGTCCTTGGCGTCGCTGGTCTTCGACACCAGCACCAGGCGGCCGATTTCGTCGCTGTCGGCATCGTCGTTGACCTGGCCCACGATCAGCCGGCGCAGGCTGGAACCGCCGCTGTTGGCCATGGAGTTGTCGACTTCGGCATAGAACAGCGGCACGCGAATGTCGCTGGGGATGTTGCTGAAACTGATGCTCATCGCGCTTTGCTCCCCCGGGTGGTGGTCTTCTGTTCCAGGGCATCGCCGGCGATGATACGGCGTTCCCAATAGGCATCACGGGGCACCGCGGCGCCCTCGGCGGGCAGGTATTGGCCCGGCTGGCTTGGCATCGGGCAATCGCGCCCCGGGGCCGGTTTGAGGTGAATGGTGGTCATGGGTTCAAGTCCTCACGGATGGTGAACTCGACCCGCCCGTCTGGCCCGGGGGCGTTGACGTTGGGGTCTTTCAGGGGGTTGAGGAAGTCCAAACGGGTGTCGATGCCTTCCAGGGCCGGCAGGCCGGCCAGCTGCCATTCCTGCCAGGTCTGCGGCTTGCCTTCGCCGGTCTGCTCCCAGCGCCCCAACTGCAGGTCGGCATAGAAGCGATAGCGGTAAACCACACGTTCGCGGTCGATCAGCAGCAGCTGACCACCGTCGTACAGCAGCGGTCCCGACTCCGGATCAGGCTCGAAGCCCACCAGGGCGCGCCACAACTGGGCGCGGAGGTCGTGCAGCGGGTCAGCTACCGATTGCCCGCGCTCGTCGTCAGTCGGTAGCACGACGCACACGTCGATGGCGTCGCGCACAACTTGGGTGTAAACGTTCTGCGCTTGTGGCTCGTCGGCCGAGTCGCCAACGGCGATCACATAAGCCGCTGGCGGCTCCATCTTGGCGCTGTCGGCGGTCGGGTCCCAATCCAGACCGCCGGCCACGCGCCCTTCGAAGCCAGGCGCATAGGCGCGCAGCTGCTCGATCACAGGCGTGATTTTCATGTCAGGTACTCAGTTGAGCAGCGCGGCGGCAAAGGCCTGCTGCAGGATGCGCCGCACCTCGTCACGGCTGTCGACCAGGGCGTCGGTCATGTAGTTGTCGCGGGGCCTGATCCGCCACCCGCCACCCGTCTTGCGGCGAACGCCGTAGTGCAGGTAAGCGGGGTAATACTCCCTCATGCTCGCGGTCTTGGTGGGCGCAACCCGCACCAAAAAGCCCGACTTGGACAGCTTGAAGTTGATCGACTCGGTGGTGGCCCCGGTCCGGTTGACGGGGTAGCCTTCCTGGCCACCGCCGAGCGCTAGATTCATCTGTGCCCGGCCGGTGATCAGTTGGCCGACCTTGCGCATGCCGGCGCGGATCTTTCGCTTGTTGAAGGCCTCTTGGTCGAACTGGTCGAAGCCCTCGACATGCAAATAACCGTCAATTGAAACGGAGTTGGCCACGACCACCTCCCGCCGCCGCATTCACCGCCTGCAGTTCCTCGACCTCGATCACCGACCACACTTGCCGCCCGCGCATGCCGGTAGCCCGCTTGACGCGAAACACCCGGCCGTCGGCGACCAGCTCATGCCGCGTGTCCAGGTCACGCACGAACCGGCAATAGATCCGATGCGTGATGGTCGTACCGGTCTGCACCGACCCGGTGTAGGTGGCCGTGCCTAACGGCTCGATCTTGCACCAGCGTTTGGCCACCGGCTCGAAATTTGACTCAAGGCTCGCAGAGCCTTTTGGCGTGTCGTTGCGGATGCGCACCACCGCCCGGGTGCGCAGTTCGCCCGCTTCCGGCTCCCTCACAGTGTGAACCAGCGATAAGGCTGCACCAGGGCGTCATAGGCCAGCGGCATCGCCTTGGTGCCGTTGCTGGTCGACTCGGTGACAGGCTCGCGGTTGCGGTGCCAGTGAGCGACCAACAGCAGCATGGCCAGCTCTACGTCATCCGTTACGGGTAACGCGTTCTCCGAAGCATCGAGCGGCAACAGCCCACGCAGGTAGGCTTCATCGCCGGTCGCGTCTGCCGGCGCGTCGGCCGGCAGCGTGACCCAGTACAACCGCCGGCCGCTGTCCTTCTCGACCTGGCGACGCGCTGCGCGGGCGTAGGCCTGCAGCAGCGTGTCTTCCTCGGTTTCGTCCAGCTCCAGCTTGCAATGGCTCTTGATCTGCTCAAGCGTCAGCATGGGCAACCCTCCCGTCAGGCGGTCTTGCCCACCAGGTGCTTGATAGCGGCCGTGTCCTGCAGCACCAGGCCGAAGCGCACGAACGCCAGGAAGCCGACCTGGCCGTACTCGGCGTAACGCTCCACCAGACGCTTGAGGGTCAGGCTACGGACCGCGCGCAGCACCAGTTCGTTGAAGTCGCCGGCATACATGAATTTCTTGCCGGCGCCGATATCGGCGATGGCCTGATCGATCACGTACTGATGCTTGAGGATGGTGGCCGGACGGTCGCTGTCGATGCCGGGCAGCCACAGCGGGCGATTGTTGGCGTCCACCATTTCTTCCATCGCCTGCAGCGTCTTGTCGTTGAACGCCAAGCGGAACTTGGCGGCCGCACGATACGCCGGGTCAACGGAGTGAATCAGGTTGTTGACCTCCTGCCAGGTGAAGACGGTGGCCTTGGCCGTCATAGCCCCTTGAGGGGTCGAGTATTCCAGGCCCTTCGGCTGCGCCGGCGCATCGGCGGTTTCACCGGCGCCGGTGCCCTGGACGATCAGGCGGTTCCGGGTACGCGACACGCGCTTACCGATGCGGCCGGCCAGGTAGCCTTCCATATCAATGCCCGAGTCCTGCAGCAGCTGTTCAGAGACGCGGATGATCTTCGAGCTGATGGTGTGCGACCCCATGGTGCCCATCCCGAACTCGACATCCTTTTCGCCGGCGGCCTTGTTCTCGCCGATCAGCTCGCCTTCTTCCTCGCCGCCGTTGCTAGTGGCCCAGGCGATGGGCGCGCCGTTGTCGGTCTGCAGCAGTTGGCACACCGAAGCAATACCGCCGTAGGTCACCAGCGATTCGATCACCTTGGCCTGTAGGGTGGTCGGCACGGTGAAGCCGCCCGCTTCGTTCGGATTGGTACCTTGAGCACGCATTTCCAGTACCACGGAACGCTGCTCGGGGGTCAGATACTCCAGGCCGCGACGCACCCAGTTATCCCAGGCACTGCGCTGCTCGGCCTCCGCCTCGTTCTTCGGCGCGCCGGCCGGACGCTCACGGTCCAGACCTTCGACAAAGTTTTGATCCTGGGCGCGCAGTTCTTCTTCGCGCTCGATCTTCTCGCGCAGCCCCTTGAGGTCGGCTTTCATGCCTTCCCACTTGCTGCGGACTTCACCGGTCCAGCCGTCGTCCGGGGTGGTTTCGTGCAGCGAGCGCATTTCGGCCGACAGCTTGTTATAGGCTTCTTTCAGTTGTTGCAGGGTCATAGCTCCCCCTTGGGATCACAGTTCAGTTAGGTCAAGCAGTCGCTCGCGGGCCTCGCGCTCGAAATGTGCGCGGGCTTCGTCGCCTTCGGTTTGCGCCTGCTTCCAGGCAGTCAGGGAGCGCTGGGCAGCGCTGGAGTCGGGGTAAGCCGGGAACGCCACCGGCCCTACGTCGCGCAGCTCGGCGATCTTGAAGATCGTGCGCACGATCAGGCCGTCTTTCTCCTCGTGCCAGGTATCGCCGCCCTTGGCCACGCGCATGGCGAAGCTGCTGCCGCTCATGTCGCCACGGCGCAGCGGCTCGACCACCAGGTCGCGGATGGTCTGCGTATTGGGCGTATCGATTTCGTAGGCCAGGCCACGTTCATCCACGGTCAGGCGCAACGTGCCGCTGGCCGTGCGGCCCAGCAGATAGGTCGGGTCGTGGTTGAACAGCGCCCGGGTGTCCTGATTCAGCACGTCATCGAACGCGCCTGGGGCGATGATCTCCACGAAGGTGCCGCCCAGCAGGTCGCTACGCTGGTTGAAGACAGCGGCATAGCCGGCGATCTTCGGCGCACTGCCCTGCTCATCCGGCTGGACAGCACGAAGCTCGCAATGCTGCGCCTGCAGCATGCGTTGTTCGAATTCACTCATGGGTTATTCCTGCTTCGTTACGGGTAACGGCTTGCCGTCGGCGCCGAGCAACTGCGTGTTGACGTTGAGCAACATCGAGTCGAGGCCTTCCAGCTGGTTGAGGTCTTCCAGCACACGCACTTCGTTGCGGCTCATCCAGCCGTCTTGAATGGCGATGCGGTAGAACTCGGCGCGCTCTTTCGGAGTGCCGCGCAACAGGCCGGCCAGGTTGAACTTGACGTAGTAGCCGGCCATGCGCTCGGCGCGGGTGAAGACGCGGCGGTTTACTTCTTCCTCCCAGTTCTTCACCCACGGCATGACCGTGTGGCGCACGAACTGGATGGCCTGTTCGCTGATGTTCGAGAACGTGGCCTTTTCCAGGTCGTTGATCATGTGCGCCGGCACGTTGAAGATGCTGGCAATCTCGCTGCGGGTCAGCTTGCGAGTCTCGAGAAATTGCGCATCCTCGGGGGCGATGGTCAGCGCCTTGTAATCGAGGTCGGCGGGCAACAGCAGCGTCTTGTTGTCCGAACGCTTGAGCCGTTCCACGGCGGCGCGCCAGACCGTTTTCAGGCGCTCCCAGCTGGTGTTATCCAGCTTCCCGTCCTTGACGGTGACCAGGCCCGTAGGCCGGCCGCCGCCCTCGAAAAACTCCTTGCCGTAGCGCACCGTGGCCATGCCCAGGCCGATGGTGTCGGCGTTCTGCCGGATGGGGCTGATACCCATGCGCCGGTGCGAGCCGATGGCGCGCAGGTGAATCATGTCCTCGGGCGACACCGCCAGCGGCGCGCCGTCTTCGTCCTGGGTCGAATACACCCAGCGATTGCCGTTCTTCACCAGCTCGGTGTGTTGCGGCTCATGCATTTCCAGCGACAGCAGTTCACCGCGGCGACTGCGCACCGTGCGCGTGTAGCCGTTGCCCCACCCGAGCACATGGGCTTGCTTGGTTTCCCGCCAGCGGTAGGAGGTCTGCCAGGTGTTCGGCTCATCGTGCAGCAGGTAATGGGCCGGGTGGTCGGTGGCCACCTCGATCCGCCCGTTGACCTTGCGCAGCACGCTCAGCGGCAGCTGGGCCATGGAGCTGGACAACACGTAGATGCACGCATACACCGCCGTCAGACGCATGGCCGAAGCCGGGCTGACGCTGATGCCCTGCCCTTCAAACAAGTATTCGGTCAGCTCCTTGCTGTTCATCGGCGTGCTGGGCGCCTCCAGGCTGCTGCGCTGCTCGAACATCGCGCCCAGGATCATCGCCACACCGCCTTGGCGGCGCCGGCCAGCAGCAGGCCGCCACCGACCATCAGGGCCACCCCCGCCCCGAACTGGACGTAGAGGCCTGCGACGAACAGGCAAAAGCCTGCCGTCCCGATAGATTCAGGAAGCCATTTCATCGTAGGGGCTCACATAGCTAATAGGTCGTCTTCGGTCAGGCTGGCCAACAGCCCTTCCGGCTCAAATTCGCTGACCATGGCGCGGTTCATCGCCATCAGCGCGGCGACAATGCCGTCGATTTTGCGCATGTCGGTCTTGCCTTCGTCGGCCTTCATCGGCGTGATGCAGCCCTTGAACGGACGCACCACGACGTTTCCGGCCTGCCAGGCCAATACCGGGTCGCTGGAGTGGCGCACGCGACCGGACAGCAGCGCCGCTTCCAGCTCGCGCATGGGCAGGTTCATGCTGGCCACGCCGCCGCCCATTTCGACTACCTCGGCGCCGTCCTTCTGCAGCTGGTGGGCCAGCTGGGTGGCGCGCCATTTGTCGTAGGCCACTTCCTGCACGTCGAACATGCCAGCGAATTCGCCCACCATGTCGCGCACCAGGTCGAAGTCCATTTCCTCGCCGTCGCACACCTCCAGCAACCCAGCGTTGGCCCAGGCCTCGTAAGCGGCCTTGTTGGGGCCGCCCCGCTCTATCGCGCCTTCGGGCAAGAACGACTTGCAGAAGATGGTCCAGCGGTTGACCCACTTGCCGCTCCCCGGGACCAGCTCCACCTTGTCCAGGAACACCAGCGACACCGCGCAGATATCCGATTTGCTGGCCAGGTCAATGCCGATCCAGCAGCGCTGGCCCAGGAACTGATCCAGGGTCAGCGTGGGGTCGCCGCACGCCTCCCAGTCGGCCATGTTTAGCCAGGCTTCTTTGGCGCTGACCCAGATGTTGAGGTGCTTGGTCTTGAACGCGTTTTGCCGTGACGGGTAACGCGTCGCGTCGGCCTGGCGTTTCAGCAGGTACTCAGCCCCGACCGAGACGCCGTAGTTGGGGTTAGCCTTGCGCAGGACCGCCGGGTCTTTCCAGTCGTCGTCCTCGTCAATCGCGTAGATGATCCCGAACAATTCGTCGTTCGGTACCGTCCCTTCCAGCTTGTCGATCACCTGGGCGCGCTGCAGATAGCACGGCCCGGCGATGTTGTAGCCCGCCGTGGTGATGGCGAACATCATCGGCTGATCACGGGCGCCCATGCCGGTCAGCATGGTTTCGTAGAGCGCGGCCGAGGTGTGTTCGTGGAACTCGTCCACGATGGCGCAGCTCGGTGACTGGCCGTCGCCGGGGTCGCCGATCAGGGGTTCGAACTTGCTTTCGTCGCCGATCACCGACAGGTTTTTCGCCGCGACCTGGATGCCGAAGGCCTCGACCAGCTCGGGGGTGCGTCGCACCATCTGCCGCGCCGGCTTGAACACCTCCCAGGCCTGCCGCTCGGTGGTCGCACCGCAATACACCTCAGCGCCGAACTCTCCGTCCATGACCAGCATGTACAGGCCGACGCCGGCGGCCAGCACGCTCTTGCCGTTCTTGCGCGGCACCTCGATGTAAACCTCGCGGTACCGCCGGCGGCGGGTCTTCTTGTCGACCCAACCGAAGATGCTGCAGAAGATGAACAGCTGCCACGGCTCAAGCTTGATCAGCTCGCGCAGCGCCGCCCATTTGCCCTTGGCGTGCGGCAGCAGCTGGATGAACACCGCCACCTGCTCGGCCGTGTCGCGGTCGAAGGCCCAGCGAAAGCCGCGCTTCTTCGACTTGGCCAGGTCATCCAGGTGAAGCCGGCAGGCACGACTCACGTACTTGCATGCCGGGATCTTGCCGGCCACCACGTCGCGGGCGTACTTGTTCGCCGCGTTTACGTTCGGGTAGCTGGCCATGTCCTAACTCACTTCGAGGCCCGCCCTCCTTTGAGCACGATGAACGGGTTTTCTGGTTTATCCGGCCCGCCACTGCCCATCAGGCGCGCACGGCTGGCCGGGTCCAGCCCGAGGGCTGCCCCGAAGCTGGCCAGCTGACGCAGCGCCTCATTGATCACGGTGCAGGCGGGGTTCTTCTTGAGCACGCCTTTGGCGTCCACGACGGTGATGCCCTTGCTGGCCACTTCTTCCTCAGCCAGCCGCCACCGCTCATAGGCAGCGCAGAAGACCGCCAGGTTGTGCGTGTCGGTGCGGGTCATGATCCCGACCTGGGTCAACCACGGCGCAATGGCGCCCCACATTTCAACGGCCCATTCCCCCAGCCACTCCGGGGCGTCTGGTGTTTCCGCCAGCGGCGCCGGCGCAGGGCCATCCTTCTTGAGTTTTCGCTTGCCGGGATTGCCCTGCAGCAGCTTGAGAGCGGTAGGTTTCGCGGGTCGCCCCATCGTTCAGGCCTCCCGATTTTCTGGAATGCGATTTTTTTTAATTTCGCGGGTGTGTGAAAAAGGCTGGGCGATCGGTGGAGAGAGACGAAAGCTGTAGAAATATTGCCCCACCCCCTCAATTGGCCGATTTTTGACCACTTTTCGCTAATTTTGCCCGCAGACTCTCGCCATCGATAAAGGCAGCCAGATGAGGAAACGGACGCTCTGGCACACCGTCAGCGGCATGCATGTATGCGTCAATTGCTGCCACTAACTCATGCAGAACACGCGAAATCAGCTCTGGAATTCCAAGCTTATGAATGTTTTTCCAGGAGTACAGCGCTCGATCCAGGTGCCAGTCACCATGGCGGATCAGTTCGGTACTTCGGCTGCGCTTAATCGCTTTTTCGCGCAAACGCATAGCTTCACGCGCCAGGCGAACGGCCTGACCGCGCCCGCGCCGACTCTGCCGCCGTTTTGAACTTGTGGCAGTTTTCATTGATGGCAAACAGGTTGGATGAGTCATTTCTTCCCCCTTCAAACTTCGGTGTGCGATGGTCAACCTCTGTAGCCGGCAGGCGCCGACCATTGCATTCAGGGCACTGGCACAGATAACGGTCACGTTTGAGCACTGCCTTAGCTAGCTTGCGCCATGCCCAGTCATAGCCGCGCTGCTCAGCAGTGCCACGACCCGGGTTGCTCCAACCAACTGCCAGCGAGGCATGCGCGCCGCAGTAACCATTGCTATCACTGGTTTTACCGGGACACATAGGTACACGACAAGGACGCTTGGCTTTCGGTGGCATGACATCAGCCGCCAATCTGTCGGGCGGCCACGCGATCATAGTAGCCGCGCACTTTCTCGACACCCAGGAAGCCCACAGCGCCACCGGCGAATGTGGCCATACTCTGCGGCAGGCCAAGCCATTCCAATAGCGGGACAAACGACAGCGTCACCAGTCCACACAAAGCGCCCTCCAGGCACATTTGACGGCGGCTACCACCGCCATACATAACACGCAGTACGGCGATACCAACGGACAAGCCTGCTGCATAAAGCTGTGGCTGATGTGCGATCAACCATGCGAGCACAGCGGCCCACAGGCCTGGGTCCTTTTCTGGCATGTTCGGCATCTCGATTCCTCCCGTTTCGGGGAGCTAAAATGAAAAAGGCCCGCCAATTGGCGAGCCTCTCGAAGGGTTCAATGCAAATTTCAAGCTTATGCGATCAGTACTAAGCAAGCTAATGCAATGAAAAAATACTTTATGCTACCGATCCATCTGCATTGAGGAAGTCCCACGAAACATGGCACTTATTAGTATACGAAGTCGTAAGTAGGAAATAAACTCCATTACCAGCCGGAACGAAGTAGTCGTCAAACTTAACGCAATCCGCCAAAAACCTAACGCAAGTAGTATCGTTTCGACCCAGTGGTTTGACTGGACCATAAACATAAGCGTAGTCGTAGATAGGATTATGCAAAGATCTAATCACTAGACCATGCAAATTCTGCTCCGGGGCAACGATAGTATGCACCTGATTTACGCTACCATTTACGTCTTCGTTCTTGAAATTTTTACCGAGAGTGCGAACTGTCATAGATTTACCTTAGAAAATGATTGAATAGATTCATTAGGCAGTATTAGCGCCTAACCACTATCGCTCGAGACTCAAAGGCCTTCTCTAGAAAAACCCAAGATGCGCATTGCGCGCACCGCGTGGATCTGACAATGGAGCAGTCGTATTATCTCACCCGAATACTGTACATGCAACCAGTATTTTGACCTTGATTGATCCTACTCCCTGCAGTTGCAGGGCACCGACTTACTTGAAATGGAGATTTGGAGGGTGGCGGGAATCGTGCCCCTGTCAGGCCGCAGTTTTGGCGCCTCCCCCAGTCGCCACGCAGACTGTTACCCCTTCACGCGTCTACCGGGCTTTAAACATCTCCTGAAACGACAAAGCCCGACACACTGGCCGGGCTTTTGTTGATCAGTCCTAAACACACGCAGGAATGACAGGATGGCGATAATTTCTCTCACTCTATCACTGATGTCAACAGGCAATTACGCAGCATCCTTGATCAGCAGCCCTTCCGCCTCAAGGATGGTGCGCACCTCAAGCAAAGCGTCGTCAATCATTCCGTCGAGCTTGTCCTTGATGCCGGCCCGCCAGCGGTACCGCGTCGGTTCGGGAGTAGCATCGGTATCCCAGGTGTTCATGTCGTAGAAGCTGGCCGGCAGGACGATCAGGTCCTCGGCCAGCGCCTCGGCCTTGGACCGCTCAGCCTGGCCAGCGGCGAGGGCCGCGTTGACCAGCCGCTCGCGTCTCCACTCTGGCGCATCCAGGGGGATGTCCACGACCACCGACCGCGGACCTTGGCGACGAGTGCCCTTGAGCTTCGGCACGGCCCAGGCAGTCACGGCCTTGTAGATGAACAGCTGCGGCGCTGGACTGGCGATCAGTGGCGCGATGCCTGAGATCCCGTGAAGCCGCTTGGCCTTGTTGGTGGCGTACTTGGCGTTGAGCGCGTTCCAGTGGCGCGGGATCAGCAAGTGGTGCAGCCGCGCTGACAGCCAGTAATCCACCTGAGCGCGATCACAGCCGCCGCTGCTGCCGCCAAGTGAGGCGAGGCACCCACCCTCTTCTTCTGCCGACTTATAGAGCTTCTGCCATGCCTGGCCCTTAGCAGCACCCTTTTCTCCTGCCGCCAGAGCGGCAACTACTGCACCCGATACGCTGCTGTAGATCATTCCTTTCCCCTCAATCCCCGGTGTAGTTGGTGCCGCCGGCGCCGCGGCGATTGTTCTCGTGATACTGCCGCTCCGGCCCCTGCGAACTGCCCGCCCCAAGCAGTTCCCTGGCCTTTGCAATCTCGGCCAGAGCGTCCCTGAGACGACTGTTGAGCACCGGAACGATGTCGCTCGCCGCAAGAGGCTTGAGTGAGTGTCCGCAAAGCCATCCAGCCCCCAAGCAGTGCGGACAATCCATCTGATGGAACACACCAATGAAGAGTCCGCTTCCGCCGCAGGTGGTGCACTCGATGATGAACTTGAGCTCTCGCCGGAGAGATGGTCCATGGCGCTTCCCTGTCATTTCGAATCCTCGCCTATGGTTGTTTCCTGAATCTCGTTGCAGGCCTTGTGCTGCGCTGCTTGCGGGCCATTACCCGAATCTGCGTTTCTAGCCTCCTTCTTCCCGTGGATGCGCTCGAAACCCTTGCTGTCGAGAAAGGCATGCCACTGCTCCAGAGCGTCACGCTTGCGCTCCTCGGCGGTGGTCTGGATGTACACCTGCACGTTGTGGCCCATGGCGTGGTTGATCAGCAGTTCGCCAATCAGGAAGTCGATGCCTTGGTCCGCCCAGCACCCCCTGGCCAGCTTGCGCAGGTCGTGGCTGGTCCACTCGCCCTGCCCCAGGCGGGTGAACACCTCGGCTGCCTGTTTCTCACTCAGGCAGCGCCCAGACCTTCCCGGGAACAGGAAGCGCCCGGTGTAGCCCTGAGCCTGCTGGAACTCGCGGTACTGAGTCAGCAGCGCACACACCTGGTCGGTCAGCGGCAGCGAGTGTTCCACCCGGGTCTTGGTGTGCTCGGCTGGCAGGTACCAGCGGCGGGTGGCCAGGCTGATGTGCGGCCACTGCGCCATGCGGGTCTCGCCGACACGGTTGCCGTGGCACAGCATCAGCAGAGCCAACACGGCGTCGGCGGGCGCCTGGGCGTTGGCCTCGGCCAGCAAGGTCAGCAGGTGTTCGATCTGCTCGGCACGCAGACGGGCGGCCTTGGGCTTGATCCGCGCCTTGGTGAAGTCGCCGAAGCGCATCCCTGCCATGGGGTTTGTGGCGATCATCCCCAGGGCCTGGGCCTTCTTGAACGCATCGGCCAGCAAGCCGAACACCAGGCGCACGTACTCAAGCGATAGCTGCTCCTGCAGCGGCCACACCAGGTCGCGGTCCAGCGTGCTGCGACTTACATCGGCCAGGGCCATGCCGCCCAGGCGCGGAATCAGGTGGCGGCTGATCGCCGACCTGGCCGTGGCTTTGCGTTTGGCCGACAGGCTGCGGTTGCGCTCCAGGCGATCAGCGAACCAAGCCAACAGCTCGCCGACCTGCTCCCAGCCCGACACCGTGGCGACGTTATCGGCGACCAGGCGCTGGCGGATCTCCGGCAGCGCGGCCAGCACCACCTTGGCGGACTGGTCGGGGTAGGCGCCGATTCGGTGCCAGCGCTTGCGCACCACCAAGTACCAGGTGCCACGCGGACGGGCCTCTGTGAAGCGGAAGCGCAAGCCTGGATAGCGTGGGTCGCGTAGCAGCGCGGCGGACAGGTCGCCGCCCCGGCGGCGCAGCTCAGCGTCGGAGAATGCAATTACCGAAGTCATGCAATCAGCACCCCTTCGTTCAGCAACGCGGCCTGGGTGCGCATTACGCCCTCGGCGTGGTACTGCCGCGCAATGTCACGGTCGACCACTCGACTACGACTATCACAGGCATCATGGCAGGCGCTGCACGCCCAAGCGCCCTGCATGTCGTGTGGTTTCATACCGACACCGCAAGTGCCCGCCATGCGGTAATGCGCAAGCACGGTGGTTTCGGGGTTGCCGTTGCACACCCCGGGAATGCGCACTTGGCACTCCCGGCCGCGTGCGGCCTTGGTCAGTTTCGATTGCCGCATGGGCTGTCTTCTCCATGAAGGTCGATGACGGTGTAAGCGCTCGGCCACATGAGTTGGCCATGAGCGACGGCCGAAGCTTCGTCGCGATAGAGCGCAATGGGTGGATGCGAGGTACTGGAGAGCCCGAACAGGTCGGAGCGGCAGTACAGCGCGTATCGGTATTCCGTAAGGTCAGGTGCAGGAAGCTCGATCATCGGCCGAGCATCCTGGATCGGATCGCCGCCAGGGCTTCATTCCCCACTTTTGGTGTGCGCTGGCCTGGCACCTCCGCAGGAAGAGCCAGCGGCATCCTCTGCAACGGCTCACCTGCGACCAGGCGCCGAACGGCAATCGTGTAGTTGCGCTCGAACAGCTTGGCGCTCACATCGGTAGCCAGCTTGTTCAGGTTCTCGAAACCACTTTCCTTGGCGGCATGCCAGACCGCGTCATGGGTCCACTTGCCCTTCCCTGCCATGGCGGGATGCGCGTTACGGCAAGCCTCGCGGAAGGCAGCAGCCAGCGGGGGGAGGCCCAGCATTTCCGGCGAAGGCTGGCACCACTCGATGAATTTCCCAGGTGCCGGGATGAACTCGCGGCCGGATTGTCGGCAGCGCATCAACCCGAATTGCAGTTGCTCCGGGGTGTTGATACCGGCCTCGAGAAACGCAGTCAGCCATTGTTGCTTGGCGGCCTTGTACGTTGCTTCGTCCGGCCACGCTCGCTGCCAGGCGCTGCAGATCGTGCGCAGATCGCGGAACAGATCGTTGATCACCGCCGCAGTTTTGCGATTGAGCTCGGCCTTCACGTCGGCAGGCAGCGAGTAATCCGAGGGCACGTATTGGCCAGCCTGAACCTTTGCCCACAAGCCATGAGCCACGGTTGCAACCTGATTCATTGGCCGCCCCCTTCCCCGATCCAAGACGTGTCATCGTCATCGAAGCTGGAGCGCTGCGATCCGCCGGTGCGAGCAACGGGCGAGCGCGCAGCACGGGCGAGATCGGACTTCACCCAACTGACCAGGGCGGCCAGCCACTGCTTTTCGGTTTGGGCCAGGCCCTTGGCATCGTGGTGGAGCACAAAGCCGGATATGGCAACCGTGTTGAACTGATCCAGGGTCAGACCTGCCCGACGGGCGTAGGCTTTCAGCAGTTCCGGATTCGGTTCCCAGTCAAGGGACATTGCGAACGGCTCGCGCTGAGAGAGAGTAGATTGGTTCAATGACGGATTGGGTGCAGCTGCTGCACCCCGTTCTGCGTTTTGCTGCACCCCGTTCTGCTGTGAGCTGCACCCCGTGCGGTTTCCTGCACCCCGCTCAGAACGAGGTGCAGCAGATGCACCCCGCTTAATCAGCAGGTCGTAAACGACGGGGCGACGGTCGCGGCGATCGATATGGGCAGCAGCAATTGCCTGGTTACCTTCAGCGATCCAACCGGCCTGGGCGAGCTCATCTAGCTTCAGCCGTACTGTTCGCTCAGAAAGGCCGGTGTCGTCGGAGAGAGTCGAGGCAGAAGGGAATGCCCCTCTTCCATCGCTGCCAGCGTAGTTGGCCAGGCAGAGCAGTACATGGCGGGCTGCAGGATTCTCAAGTGCGGTTTTCGGGATGGCGAGTGCCCAGGTCATAGCTTGTACGCTCACGCGTGCCACCGTTGCGATGGACATTGAGCGACAGGCGCACCATTGCGCGTAGCATTGGAGAGATGCATAATCGATCCCGCTATTAAGAAGTTAAGAAAGCCGGGCTGCCACCCGGTTTTTTTGTGCCCGAGATTCGGGTACTGGATAAATCAGCAGGTGTTTCAGCCATCTACTGGCACAATGCCGGATGACACAGAATTCGTCTCGTTAGGCCTCGACACGGATTGCGCCGGGACGACTCGGGAACGGGCGCAGCTCCTCCCCCTCCAACGTCCCATCGTCGTTCTCAATTACGAAAATGACCCGGCCAGCCTTGACCGCCTTGGCGATGGCAGGTGCGCTCACATCGAGCCCCTTGGCGACAGCGGTCTGGCCGATTCGCTCTACAAGCTCAGGCAGCAGTGTTCGATTCATGGCATTTCCTCAGTAGTGAACAGGCACAATATTAACCGCCGGTTAGTATTTATTCAACACCGGCGGTTGAGGCAGTTCAATTAACCTCCGGTTAAATTCCGCGCATGACGAAAAAGAAAGATCTCTCTCCCGAACTCAAGGCCGAGTGCGAGGCAGCCAAAAGGCTGTTCACTCAGAAAAAAAATGCGCTTGGCCTGACGCAGGCAAAGATGGCCGAGGCTGCTGACATCTCGCCGGCCGGCGTAGCCATGTACCTGAATGGCACCAACCCTCTAAATGCAAAGTTCGCGGTTGTGCTGTCCAGGCTTCTCCAAGAGCCTGTGGATCGTTTCAGCCCTAGGTTGGCTGCTGAGCTCGCGCAGATGCAGGGTGCCCAGGTGAAGAGCGCTGAAGGCTCTGAAAGCACTGCAGCTGAAAAGGTCTTAGAAATGCTGCGCAAACATGGCGGCAAGTCGCTGGATGCCACGGCCCAGGACAAGATTGCGAGAGCGGTCGCTGATAGCCTGTCCGGAGCCCCGACTTCGTTAACAGCGGCCAGCCACGCTGCAAATATGTTCGCTCCAGGCCATGGCGATATCTCTATCCCCCAGTACGATATCCGGGCGGCCATGGGCCACGGCCAGGTACCGGCTGAATACAGCGAAGTCATTCGTAACGTGGTCATCCGCGAAGAAGTACTTCGCGAGAAAGGTTTGACCTACACCTCTGCTCAAGCCCTTTCTATGATCACGGGTTGGGGACAGAGCATGGAGGGGACGATCAATGATAAAGATCCCGTGATAGTCGACCGTGGTGTGAATGATTATCAAGGTGAAGGTGTTTACGTGCTTTCCTGGCATGGAGATCTCTTGATCAAACGCATACAAAGGAAAGACGAGGATCACGTTTGGCTTATTTCAGACAATAAAAATTACGAAAAACAATCTGCTCACGTAGACGATGTGAGGATCCACGCCAAAGTTCTATTGGTCTGGAATGCCCGAAAAATTTAACTTGCCCGATGAAAGGTAGGGAGCATTATGGATAGTGCTGACTCAGTCGACCAAAAAGATTCAGAAGATAAGAAAAGACTCCCAATAGAAGCTGCTTATCAAAGACAGCTCATGCCTATCGATGTTATTACTTCCTACTCCAGCCATATGGGCACTGCTGATCTTCGGGTGATTGTAGAGGCTCGGGACGGAAAACACTACGCAGTCAAAACCACAGCAGACGGAGCAGGCAACGTGCCTGCTTCAGAGCTATTCTGTTATGAGCTGGCTTATCGCGTGTTGATACCCACCCCATCTTATGCTTTTATTAGCATGCCTACAGAGGGAGTCTCTTTTGGCTCCGCATGGGAAGGGGGCGTAGTAAACGGCGATTCAAAAATTAACTACCTTAGCTTCATACAAGACGTTCTCTCCGGCCAAAAGAAAATACCAAATCTAAAGGTATTTTTCAGCCGGCTTTTTGCCTTCGACCTCTTCGTAAACAATGTAGATCGCCATTGGGGAAACTATCTTTGGCGCACTAGCTTTAACGACTCGTACGTCGCTCTAGCATTTGACTTCAGCAGAGCATGCTTCGAATTAGGACACGACGGTTATCACGCCTTGTCGCCGCTAAGCAAAACCCAAGGCACCTTCCGGCTGCTGAATACCACCAAAAACTATGAGCGTTCCGAGGCGGTAGCATGCCTGGAGGCAATCCGGGCTATACCTACCGCAGAGGTCGAAGGAATCCTCGCGAATTTCCCCTCTGCCTGGATGGGTAAGGCAAAGCGACGCGAATACATTGAATGGTGGAATTCTGAAGCCAGACAGGCTAGAATTGACCATTTGCTTAAGCTTCTCTGATGGTGAACCTAATGCATACATTTAAATATTCAATAATTAAGTATATGCCTGACCCAATGCGAGGCGAGATTGTAAACGTTGGGCTAGTTATCTTCACCAACGAGAAACTTGACATACGAATGCTCGCCGCATCCGCAAAAGTAAGAATACTAGATGGGGCATCAGGTTTATCTGAAATTGAGTCTCTCCGGGACACCATCCTTGCATTTGGGGAAATGGCAACCTCCACGGAAGAAGCAATAGATTTCCTTCAAACATTCAAGGGCTCCTCGACCTACCTATCAGACCCTGCCTTTTTCGTGTTAGATGACATAAAACAGTACGAAACCAGAGTTCGTCATCTTTTCGACGATCTAGTTAAACCATTCGCAGCAAAAGAGAAGACTCAGCGAACCTCTAGACTCAATACATTCTTAAAGCAGTCTTTCGAAAGAATGGACATGTTGGGCAAGGACATAGATGACATTAGCCGACATAAGGTCGTCTACAACTACCCACTTAACGACAAAACCGGATTTTCCGCAGACTTCCTGCTCAAAAATGGAAAATTTCATATCACTGAAGCCATTGACTTCAACGTGAATGATACGAGCGCAAAGTTTAAAGAAACCACCATGAAGGTTATGACCTTTATGGAAGGGCGGAAATATTTAGGAGAAGACTCGGCTAGGTATTTTGTCTACGCAGCATCCTCTGACAAAGAGAAAGAGCTAATCCCTCATCTCAACCTAGCAGAAGAATATAGCGACAAAGTCTTCAATTTGAACTCAAAAGAAGAAACCCAGGAATATTTTAACTTAATGTCTTCATTAGTCGGCTCAACATTGGGGCATATACATTAGTTTCGCCCTGAAAAAAGCCCGCTTCGGCGGGCTTTTTCGTGCGCACTAGAAAGGGACTTTCGCCTCTCCATGGAGGACTAGTTGGAGCTCCACTCCCCTCTCGATAACAAGATCGTCATCCGTCGGTATACCCCACTGCAAGATCACCGAACCTTCATCACAGAAGGTCATTTCCAGGCCATCAGTCTCTGCCAGCAGCTCCATGATCGCATCCCAATCCTGATTGCAGTCCGTGTCCAGCTGATGGATCAGAACCCTTCTGCCGAACTGAGCAAGCGGTGAATTGATCATCGCTGAAACCCTCAGCCCCAGTTTCTCCAAGCCCGACAGCTCCTTGCGAGCCGTCGGCACCGAGAATACTTGTGCCGCTCCCATTTTTTTACCTCCGATACTGTATATCCGTACAGCCTTAGGCAATTTTAGCGCGCTTGCCAGGAAAAATAATTAACCGCCGGTATTGACGAATAATGAGCCGCCGGTTAACTTTTGCTCACTGCCGGATCGACACCGGCCAGCAACGAAGGCAGCGATGAACAGGCCTCAACTGTTCAGAGGGGTGGCAACTGCCCCGGGTGTGCAGGGTAAAGCACCAAGATCAGTTATCCGGCGGGAAGGTTCGCGGTCGGAGTCACCAACTAGAAGATCGCCGGAGGCCGACGCCAGTAGCGGGTCCCGGCAGGTTTCACTGGCTGGCCTTGGAGGCAGGGCCAGACGGGAAATCAACCGCCCTGGAGGGCAAGAGATGACCGGAGTATCCAAGCAAGGCTGCGTGCGACACGCCCGTTATCAAAACCGGGAGCTGGTCAGAGCTCGGAAAACCCGTCAGTGGAGCCTGGTCCTTCACTGCCGAATCAGTCGCGACGACTGGATGGCAGAGGCTCGCACCAAGCAGGCAACCAGCGCCACGTCAGCCTGACGTTAACTGCCCGATCACCTGGTCTTCCCCAGCACCAGGCTGCATCGGAGAGCCCTTCCCGACCCTACATCAACATGTTCAGGGAGACAGGCGGGATTGGCTCTCCAATGCAGCCCACCAAGGATCACTCATGGAAACGATCACCTGCGGCACATGGACAGGCCACCTTGGTAAAGGGTTGGCTCCTCGCGAGCTGGAAGCGCTTCTAGGCGTTGCCCAAGGCATGACCGCCAAACAGATTGCCCAGCAGATGCAGATCACCCCGGGCACTGTGGCCAACCGCATTGAAAACGCCATGTTCAAGCTCGGCGTAGCGCGTCGAGCAGCCGCAGTGGCCGAAGCCATGCGACGGCAGATCATCAGCCCGCTGTGCATAGCCCTTGCCGGCCTGATCGCTATGCATGCGGTCATCGATGACGGCGATCCACTGCGCCGCGACCGCAGGGCGCCCGAGCGGCGCACTGCCCAGATTCGAATCGTTCGTAAGGCCGAGGCCTTCGAGCATCACGCCTGAATCCCACGAGGATCATCCCATGCAGACAGCAATGCACCCAGCCTTCCAGGAGAAGGCAGATCTGCTCGCAGCCCTGCTCAAGCGAAGCAAGTCAGTCAGGGCTGAGGCCATGGCCAAGATCGGCCAGGGCGCCCCGCGATTCCAGGCATCTGGCAAGGGCCGGATATGGAATGTAGTCGAGATCGCGACAGGGTCCGTGCAGGGGTTCGCCTTCAGCTATCGAACGGCCCTGTTCTTCGTTGCTGCAATGGAGGCAGCGACAGCGAGCAAAGAAGCGGCAATATAACGAGAAGCTATGAGTGACCAGTTCGTAGCAATGCCGGGCCAACTCAAAACTTCTAGTACAGTGCTACCAACTCACCGGTACCAGCGGGAAGTTGGACTAGCCGCCGCTGTGCACCGATATTCTTCCAAAATAGTCGGTACTCGCATTGCCAGCTATCGGCCGAGGATTTGAGAAATGGATTCCTTAGATGGCCATCGGTGTATTTGCAGTGCTTGCCCTCAGAGATAGAGCCGAGCTGCTCGTCAAGCGCCTTCTTAAGGTTTGGTAGATTTTTTATCTTCACGCACGCCGCTTTTCCATTAAATTTTTTTGCCAGCATCCGGCTCTGAGTGGTGCAAAAGCACATGATCCAGCCATCCCAGTGGCTGTACTCTTTAATATGCAAGTCAGACAAACGCCCTTGGGGGCCAAAATTGTTTGTAACGCTGCCCGTTAAGACACCACCATTGCTAACCTCAAATCTTACACCTGGAACGCTATCTACCGGTATAGAACTATCAACGGTAAAGTTCTCATCTGGTGTATAGATACCGCTTCTATCTATGCTTCGATAGGCGCTCGCTGGATTCACTGGTACTTCTCCCCCCTTAACCCATGCTTCGGCATGGCACCTTTCATTTAAATATACAAAAAGCTCCACAGCCGGGCCTTCCTTTTCGAGTTCGGTCACCCGTAATACCCCATCCCACCCCAAATTGCCACCATGCCGCCACCGCCACGGAGGGCGGCGCATGCCCAGGAGATATACCATGCAACTCGACATCAACATCGAAAGGATCGTAGCCGACTCGGTAGCCGCCGCGCTGAGCCCGGAAAAGCTGCAGCCGATCATCGACAAGAACGTGTCAAGCGCGGTCACTGGCGCGATTCAAGAGCAGTTCAGCTACAACTCGCCGTTCAAGAAGCTGCTGGAAGAGAGCCTGGCGGGCGCCATGCCTACCAAGATTGCGGGCCTGGGCCGCTACGGGGATCTGGTGCTCAAGACCGTCTCCGCGATGATCAATGACTACCAGGAACAGGCGCTACGCCAGACCATCACGGAAAAGCTCGCCACGGTGCTTGAACCACTGCCCGCTCGCATCAAGCTCTCGGAATTGATTGACCAACTGACCAGGGCCTTCGAGGACAGCCACCTCCGTGACAAGCACGGCAGCGAGGCCCCGACGTTCATCATCGAAAAAGGCACTGGCTACTCCTCCACTTCCGAATACTGGCGCCTCTATGCCGATGCCAACGAGGGGGTGGACAAGTATTCCTGTCAGGTGCAGATGGCGTTCAACGGCGAGGGCGAGTGCTACTCCCTGCGTGTCGGCGAGACTGACATGAAGAAGTCGCTGATTCTTGGCAGCGCGTACGACGCAGAGGCCTTGGTTCTGAACCTGTACACGGGAGGCACCAAGGTGGAATACGAGCAGGTGTACGTCGGCGATATCCGCTACAGCGAAGATGCCTACGACTGAGCTTAACGCGCTGCCGACAACGCTTTAGGAGTCCGCGCTCTTTACATGGCAAACCCCGTTGCCTCGGTTCTTACCGGTATATGAGACATCTGGCGAGCCATCCGGCTTGATCGACAGCGAGATAGTCACCTCGCTGCCCTTGGCTTCGAAGTAGTTGTCGTTGAACTTCTTCAGCTTCGCCTTTTTGCCATCGATGTAGATCGGGCCACCCTTGTCGGCGTGGACCTCAATGTCTCCGGGGCACGTAGCATTCAGCATCGGTATCCCGGCGTGTGCTGCACTAGATGCGACCAAAAAAGACCCAGCAGCAAACGCTTCATTTTCGGCCCCTTCAGTGTACCCATAGAGCAGAAGCAAAACCCATTTCCTCGCTGCCCACCAGCGCCTGCTCCTACTTCAACGATAAAGCGTACCCGTCGAATAGGTTATTTCCTTAGCAAAAACTGCAGCGAAACTCATTTCTTGGCTTCTTTGATTGGAAATCCGGTAATACCGTCAGGAACCTTAATGGCTACGCCATCTATACGAAAAGTGCAAAGAAGAAGGACCAGCCAAACCAAAGCAAATCCCCCCCCGACATAGACGGGTATCCTGCTCGCGGAAAATCTACGCATGATAATGAAGTTCATTATTGGAGCCCACGGCCGGCTTACCTTCAAGTTATCTCGAATCCTGTCGCGATTTTTATTATCCTCAAAAAGATGAACCACCGTTCGCCTAACCTCCAGCCTATTTATCAAATCACCGCTGACAGACAGAGATCTCTTATTTATCTGATTTCTAATTATTCGGTGCGCCATTAACCATAGAGTCATTTCGCGCTCAGCACTTCTAGTATTTATCTCCCAGTGCTCTTGCCAGTACTTTGCGCCAGCAGCCATGCCAGCCTGAAATAGCGAGGTACAGAAACCAACCAAGCAAATCATCAAACTTACAACTGGGACCATCGCAGCGGATTGACAAATCCCTGCGAAGAGGACCCCTTGAAAGATCATGAAGAAGTTATTCCGCTGAATGAGCTGCGTAATTTCAAACCCCCGCTGCCTGAGACATTCACCGTAAATAGATTTCCACGCTTTCAGCTCTTCAACAGCAACAAGGATAGAGACTTCCACATCTTTGTCTTTGATATTTTTGCTTAAAACCCTCTCTCGCATTTCATCAAACTTAAAAGGAAGAGGCATTTCTTTTTGTTCGGTTGTCATAACAGGGTCTCTGCGGCCAATGCTTGTGCACCCTACTTCAAAACCAAGCCATTAGCCACTATTACTAGGTATTCCGATGCCCACAGAAAACCGATCCAACACCGAGAAGAAACTCTGCATCCGTGACTGTCGCGAATGCGGCAGCACCGCCCTGACTTGGCAGACCCACAACAGGAACGCCGGTCACGCTCAACATGGCCGGCTCACCACACAAGATGTTCAGTGCCTGCTGGTGCTGGGCTGCGATGAGTGCTCCGAGACCCTTGCCGTTCTAACCGCTGACCAAGTCGCAGCTTGGCTAACTGACGCAATGCAAATCAGCGCAGAGCCGGAGATCACATACGGCCCAACCCCGGGATGTAAGCATTGCGAGGAAGCTGAACGCTGCCGGCTCACGGACTGCCCCGAATGCGATGCACAGCTATATGAAGACGTGAACGGTGATGGCGTGCGCCCAAATACCTGAGCCTGGCACAAAGAGCACTTTTGTACTCCTTTCAATATGAACCCTCTTCCCTCAACTCGCCGCCGCGATACAGAGGTTAAGGAATCGTCATGCCTGAACTACTCGAACTACAGCGCGGCCGCACCTATCGCGGCAAGAAGCCCGCATGCGTGCGGAGCTGCGGCCTGGTAAATGATCGCACCGTTATCTATATCAGCGTGGATGAGGTCCAGTACGACGGACCATCAGTGGCCCCTGGGCGCCACTATCCGCGTGCCGCCAGGCGAATACGCATCCTGGCCACCAGCCAAGCGGACAAAATCGGGGGGAGCCGGCCAGCCAGATTTAAGTCGGTCTCGGACCCAAGACGACTAGCTGAGCGACCCAAACTAATCATGACGAATTCGCTGGGCAGGGTCTGTAAAGGCTGATCCCCACTAAACCCGCTGGCGACTCGACCTATAGCCCGCACCGAGCAACAACAAGCCAGGCACCAGTAGCCCAACTGCGGTGTAGCCGAAGGCTTCCTGCCCCGACGCACCTACAGCGGCGAAGGCGGCACCAATCGCAACGAGCGGTGCGCCTGCGAAGTAGAACGGTTTATTGGCTGTCTTGCCCATATCGATCCTCCTGATTGAGGCCCCATTTAATCACACCTGCCGCCACCAACGGCGTGGAGACCATCACATGCAAACCGAGATTCTTTCGGACGAAGAGCTAGCCGAGCTGACTGGCTATAAGGCCAGGGGATATCAGCGCCGCTGGCTAGAGGAACGTGGTTGGGTATTCGTTGAAACCCGAAGCGGGCGCCCACTGGTTGGCCGCCATTACGTCCGCATGAAGCTGGGCGTGAGCCTTGGAATAGTGCCAACGGCGTCACCGCCACCTGTAGTCCCTGCGTGGACACCTGACATTTCGAAGGTGAGGTGAAATGCGCCCACGGAAGACTGAGAACCGTGACCTGCCGCCCGGCATGTACCGGCGCAAGCGCACTAGTAAAAGCAAGAAAAACCCTGGCAAGGAGTGGATCAGCTACTTCTACTTGGATAAGTCTGGGAAGCCGGTACCGCTGGGCACTGACCTGAACCTGGCAAGGCTGAAATGGGCCGAGCTGGAAGCGAAGGAGAAACCCAAGGACCTGGTCACCATGGGGGCGATATTTGACCGATACGAGCGCGACATCATCCCGAAGAAGGCGCCGCGCACTCAGAAAGACAACCTGGCCGAAATACGCCAGTTGCGCAGCTACTTCGAGAAGGCTCCAATCGACGGCATTACGCCCGCTCATGTAGCGAAGTACCGCGACGCCAGGACGGCGCCGGTCCGTGCAAACCGAGAGCTCGCCACCCTGTCGCACATCTTCAACATCGCCCGTGAATGGGGCCTTACCAACCAGAAGAACCCCTGCCAGGGTGTACGCAAGAATAAGGAGGTGCCGCGGGACTTCTACGCGAACGACGCAATCTGGAGCGCGGTTTACGCGAAAGCGGTGGGCGAATTGAAGGATGCCATGGACTTGGCATATTTGACGGGCCAGCGTCCGGCGGACGTGCTGGCAATGAGGAAGGATGACATCGAGGGCAAGGCCCTAGGCGTAAAGCAGAAGAAGACCCAGAAGAAGCTGCGGATCATGCTTGAGGTGGACGGAGTAGAAAGCAGCTTGGGCGCGTTGATCAGAAAGATTCTGGAGCGGAACGCACCCCATGGATCGCCCTACCTGTTGCTGACCGATTCAGGCAAACGGGTCTCGGCGGCCATGCTTCGCCATCGATGGGACGATGCCAGGGAGGAAGCTGTGAAGGAAGCAGTCGCAGCCGGCGACCAGGTCCTGGCCGGCAGGATCAGCCAGTTCCAGTTCCGAGACATCCGCCCAAAAGCTGCATCGGAAATCACTGACGTCGACCACGCCAGCCTGCTGCTGGGGCACACCAAGGGCGACATCACCGAACGGGTTTACCGCCGTGTTGGAGCCTTGGCGAAACCCACGAAATAGAGAAAGTTTTGCCAGCGCTGACAAATAAAACCATTCCCAAGGGTGTTCCCATGGGTAGTTTTACTATGCCCCAAAAACGCAAAAAGCCCTGAAAAATCAGGGCTTTGAATGTGGCGGAAGCGTAGAGATTCGAACTCTAGGATAGTTGCCCATCGACGGTTTTCAAGACCGTTGCCTTAAACCACTCGGCCACGCTTCCAGCTGTTTTGCGGCGGCAATAATACCTTAATGTAACAAGCTGTCAAACTCTCTGTGTCGCGGCTTGCGACAGCTCTGATATGCTCTGCACCATACGTTCCACTACCGCAGGTCCCGGACCGCGGTCTCACCCCAAAGGAGTGCGCCATGCGCGAACAGGATTACGCCGTCCAACACGGCCAGCAGGTCGAGCAGCAGGAGGTCAGCAAGGTCCTGCGCAACACGTACAGCCTGCTGGCTCTCACCCTCGCCTTCAGCGGCATCATGGCCTTCGTCGCCCAGCAGATGCGTGTCGGCTACCCGAACATCTTCGTGGTGCTGATCGGCTTCTACGGTTTGTTCTTCCTCACCAACAAGCTGCGTGACTCGGCCTGGGGCCTGGTTTCTACCTTCGCCCTCACCGGCTTCATGGGCTTCATCCTCGGCCCGATCCTCAACCGCTACCTGGGCATGGCCGGTGGCGCCGAAGTGGTCAGCTCGGCCTTCGCCATGACCGCCCTGGTGTTCGGCGGCCTGTCGGCCTACGTGCTGATCACCCGCAAGGACATGAGCTTCCTCAGCGGCTTCATCACCGCCGGCTTCTTCGTCCTGCTGGGTGCCGTGGTGGCTAGCTTCTTCTTCCAGATCAGCGGCCTGCAACTGGCGATCAGCGCTGGCTTCGTGCTGTTCTCGTCGGTCTGCATCCTGTTCCAGACCAGCGCCATCATCCATGGCGGCGAGCGCAACTACATCATGGCTACCATCAGCCTGTACGTGTCGATCTACAACCTGTTCGTCAGCCTGCTGCAGCTGTTCGGCATCATGGGCCGCGACGACTGATCGAATCGGTTGCCAGCGCTTCAGGAAAAGCCCGCTTCGGCGGGCTTTTTCATGCCCGTTGAACAGCGCCAGGAACCTCACAAACATTGACTTAAAAGTCAGCTTATTAGCACCTTCCTCCGCGATTGTGCACCCATCGTGCTTGCCTCTACCGCAATGGCCGTTCTGCCCGTAGAATGCGCTCCTTTTTTCTTCCGGGGCGGCATTTTCCCATGAGTTCACACGAACACGGCCCAGGCGCGGCGGCGCCTGCCAATGAACTGGTCCTAGGCCTCGAGGACAAGCCTCGCTTGCTGATCGGCCTGCTGGCAGCACTGCAGCATTTGTTGGCAATCATCGTGCCGATCGTCACGCCAGGCCTGCTAATCTGCCAGGCGCTGGGCGTGTCGGCGCGTGATACCAACCTGATCGTGTCGATGTCGCTGGTGATCTCGGGCATCGCCACCTTTGTCCAGTGCAAGCGCTTTGGGCCGTTCGGCGCCGGGCTGTTGATCGTGCAAGGCACCAGCTTCAACTTCGTCGGCCCGCTGATCGCCGGCGGCGCGCTGATGGTCAAGCAGGGCACGCCAGTCGAGGGCGTGATGGCGGCGATCTTCGGCGTGGTCATCGCCGGTTCGTTCGTGGAAATGGGCGTGTCGCGCATCCTGCCCTTCGTCAAGCGCCTGATTACCCCGCTGGTGACCGGCATCGTCGTGCTGATGATCGGCCTGACCTTGATCAAGGTCGGCCTGATCAGCATGGGCGGCGGCTTCGGCGCCATGGCCAACGGCACCTTCGCCGATGGCGAGAACCTGCTGCTGTCGGGCGTGGTGCTGGCGATCATCGTCATCCTCAACCGTGTCCCGGTGGTATGGATGCGCAGCTGCGCCATCGTCATCGCCCTGGCTGTGGGCTACGCCCTGGCCGGCTACCTGGGCCGCCTGGACTTCACTGGCATGCACCAGGCCGCACTGTTCCAGGTGCCGACGCCGTTGCACTTCGGCCTGGGCTTCTCCTGGTCGCTGTTCATCCCGATGCTGGTGATCTACCTGGTCACCTCGCTGGAGGCCATCGGTGACGTGACTGCGACCAGCAAGGTTTCACGCCAGCCGGTCGAAGGCCCGGTGTGGATGCAGCGGATCAAGGGCGGGGTGCTGGTCAACGGTGCCAACTCGCTGCTGGCGGGCCTGTTCAACACCTTCCCCAGCTCGATTTTCGCCCAGAACAACGGCGTGATTCAGCTGACCGGCATTGCCAGCCGCCATATCGGTATCTGGATCGCCGCCATGCTGGTCCTGCTGGGCCTGTTCCCGTCGGTTGCCGGGGTGATCCAGGCAGTGCCGGAGCCAGTGCTCGGCGGCGCGGCCATGGTGATGTTCGGCGCCGTCGCGGCCTCGGGTATCAATATCCTCGCCAGCACCCGCCTCGACCGCCGCGCCCTGCTGATCATCGCCGTGTCGCTGTCGCTGGGCCTGGGCGTGGCCCAAGTGCCGGAGTTCCTCGCGCACATGCCGTCGGCGCTGCGCAACGTACTGGAGTCGGGTGTCGCCACCGGCGGCATCTGTGCCCTGGTGCTCAACTGGTTCCTGCCGGAAAGCAAAGACCAGGCCTGAGCCCCGCCAGCCAGAACAGAAGCCCGTGCCCACCCGCACGGGCTTTTTGCTTTATCATGGCCGCATTCATTTGCTCGAGCCTTACATGAAATTCGCCATTGCGGTCTTTTCCCCGGCCCATGCGCCCTCCTCCCGCCGCGCCTTGCGCTTTGCCGAGGCGGTGCTGGCCGGCGGGCATGAAATTGCCCGGCTGTTCTTCTACCAGGACGGGGTGCACAGTGCCTCGGCCAATATCGTCGCGCCCCAGGATGAGCTGGACGTGGCCGCGCAGTGGCGCGCTTTCGTCAGCGATCACCGGCTCGACGCCGTGGTGTGCATTGCCGCCGCCCTGCGCCGGGGTGTGCTCGACGACACCGAGGCCAACCGCTACCAGCGCCCGGCGGTGAACCTGCCGATGCCGTGGGAGCTGTCCGGCCTGGGCCAGCTGCACGAAGCCGCGCAACTGGCCGACCGCCTGGTCTGCTTCGGAGGTGATTGAAATGGCCAAGTCCTTGCTGATCATCAGCCGCCAGGCGCCATGGAGCGGCCCGTCCGCTCGCGAAGCCCTGGACATCGCCCTGGCCGGTGGCGCCTTCGATTTGCCGCTGGGCATGCTGTTCCTCGATGACGGCGTGTTCCAGCTCGCCGCCGCACAGCAGCCAGACGCCGTGCAACAGAAGAACCTGGCCGCCAACCTCCAGGCCCTGCCGATGTTCGGTGTGGAGGAATTGTTCGCCTGTGGCCACAGCCTCGCCCGCCGAGGGCTGGACAACGATGCCCTGTCACTGCCGGTGGAAGTGCTCGACAACGCCGCACTGACCGCACTGATTGCCCGTTTCGACCAGGTGGTGACGCTCTGATGACGACCCTGCACGTAATCGCCCATTCGCCCTTCGGTGACGAGCGCCTGGCCAGTTGCCTGCGTCTACTTGGCCCGCAGGACGCGCTGCTGCTGTGCGGTGACGCCACCTACGCGCTCAAGGCCGGCACCGAGCCCTTCGCTGCCCTGCAGGCCGCCAATCTCGGCGAGCGCCTGTTCGCCCTCGCCGAAGACCTGCGGGCCCGCGCCCTCGACAGCCAATTGGCCAAGGCAGTGGACTACCCAGCCTTTGTCGAGCTCACCCTGCACCACGACAAGGTCAACAGCTGGCTATGAGCACCCTGACTGTCGGCGAGCGCAGCATCGCCCTGGACAAGGACGGCTTTCTGGTCGAGCTGCAGGACTGGTCCCCCGAAGTCGCCGAAGCCCTAGCCACGCGCGAAAGCATCGCCCTGACCGCAGACCACTGGGAAATCCTCGAGCTGCTGCGCCAGTTCTACCAGGAGTACCAGCTGTCGCCGGCCACGCGCCCGCTGATCAAGTACACCGCGCTCAAGCTCGGCGCCGAGAAAGGCAACAGCCCGCACCTCAATCGCCTGTTCAACGGCACCCCCGCCAAACTCGCCGCCAAACTGGCGGGCCTGCCCAAGCCGACTAATTGCATATGACCGAGTCCCTGCTGAACGAAGCACGCCCACTAACCCTGCAAACCCCGGCCGAACACCCTTTCGCCGAGTTCGTGCGCATCCTCGGCAAGGGCAAGCGTGGCGCCCGCGGCCTGACCCGCGAGGAAGCCCGCGCCGCGATGACCCTGCTGCTCGAGGGCAAGGTCGAGGACACCCAGCTGGGCGCCTTCCTGATGCTGCTGCGGCACAAGGAAGAAAGCGCCGAGGAGCTGGCCGGCTTCACCGAGGCCCTGCGCACCCACCTGCACGCCCCCCGCATCGCCGTCGACCTCGACTGGCCCAGCTACGCCGGCAAGAAGCGCCACCTGCCGTGGTACCTGCTAGCGGCCAAGTGCCTGGCGGGCAACGGCGTGCGTATCTTGATGCACGGCGGCGGTGCCCATACGGCGGGCAGGCTGTACACCGAGCAACTGCTCGACTTGCTGGGCATTCCGCTGTGTCGCAACTGGACGGCCGTGGAGCAAACCCTGTCCAGCCATCGGCTGGCCTTCTTCCCGCTGCAGGACTGGGCGCCGCAGCTTCAACGCATGATCGACCTGCGCAACACCCTGGGCCTGCGCTCGCCCATCCACTCCCTCGCCCGGGTGCTCAACCCTCTCGGCGCCCGCTGCGGCCTACAGAGCATCTTCCACCCTGGCTACCAGGCGGTGCACCGCGAGGCCAGCCGCCTGCTCGGCGACCACGCCGTGGTGATCAAGGGCGACGGTGGCGAGATCGAGGTCAACCCGGATGTCATCAGCCACCTGTATGGCACTTCGTCCGGCGAGGCCTGGGACGAGGAGTGGCCGGCCCTCAGCCCTCAGCGCCATGTGAAGCCAGCCAGCCTGCAGCCCGAGCACCTGCTGGCGGTATGGCGTGGCGAGGCACAGGACAGCTATGGCGAGCTGGCCGTGGTCGCCACTATGGCCCTCGCCCTGCGCGGGCTGGGCCAGGGCCGCGAGCAGGCGTTCAGCTGCGCTCGCGACTACTGGGGCAACCGTAGAAGCATCGATTAAGCCGATAGATACGACGCGGTCTTTGCGCTATTTATTCGAACGCTTTTCACTAGACTGAGCTCCAACGACAAACGACTTTGTTCCGAGGAGCTTTGCAATGGGCCTTTTGATCGATGGCCATTGGCATGACCAGTGGTACCAGACCAGCCAGGATGGCGCGTTCAAGCGCGAGAACGCCCAGCGCCGCAATCAACTGCCCGCCGCCGAGGCCGGCCGCTATCATCTGTATGTGTCGCTGGCCTGCCCCTGGGCGCATCGCACCCTGATTTTCCGCGCCATCAAGGGCCTGGAACCGCTGATCGGTGTCTCTGTGGTCAGTTGGCTGATGGGCGAGCACGGCTGGACCTTCGACCAGCAGCAGGGCTCCAGCGGTGATCATCTGGACGCATTGCAATACCTGCACCAGCGCTACACCCAGGACGACCCGCATTACACCGGGCGCGTGACCGTGCCGGTGCTGTGGGACAAGCAGGAGAAGCGCATCGTCAACAATGAGTCGGCCGAGATCATCCGCATCTTCAACAGCGCGTTCAACGAACTGACCGACAACACCCTGGACCTGTACCCCGAGCCGCTGCGCGCGACCATCGATGCGCTCAACGAACGTATCTACCCGGCCGTGAACAACGGCGTGTACCGCGCAGGCTTTGCCACCGCGCAAGAGGCTTACGAGGCCGCCTTCGACGATGTCTTCAACGAACTGGACCGCTTAGAGGCGCTACTGGGCCGCCAGCGTTACCTGGCCGGTGAGTACCTGACCGAAGCCGATGTGCGTCTGTTCACCACCCTGGTGCGTTTCGACGCGGTATACCACGGTCACTTCAAGTGCAACCTGCGCCGCTTGAGCGACTACCCGAACCTGTCCAACTGGCTGCGTGAGCTGTATCAATGGCCGGGCGTGGCGGACACAGTGAACATGGAGCACATCCAGAAGCACTATTACATGAGCCACAAGACCATCAACCCGAACGGGATCGTGCCCAAGGGGCCGCTGCAGGATTTCGGCTTGCCGCATGATCGGGAGCGGTTAATGGGCAAAGGGATCTGGAAGGCTTGATAAAGCTGGGGCTGCTTTGCAGCCCATCGCCGCGGTTCGTCGCCACGACAAGCCGGCTCCCACAGGGGCTTGTATGATCCTATGCGAGCCGGCTTATCGTGGCGATGGGCCGCAAGGCGGCCCCAGTCATTTCAGACGTCTTGCGAGCCTTCGAACCACGCCAGTTTCTCGCGCAACTGCACCACTTCCCCGACGATCACCAGGGTCGGCGCATGCACTTCGTGGCGTGCCACCAGCGCCGGCAGGTCGGCCAGGGTGCCGGTGAACACCCGCTGGTTGCGAGTGGTCCCCTGCTGCACCAGCGCGGCCGGCGTACTCGCCGCACGGCCATGGCGGATCAACTCGGCGCAGATGGTCGGCAAGCCGACCAGGCCCATATAGAACACCAAGGTCTGGGCCGGAGCCACCAGGTCATTCCAGGGCAGGTTGCTGGTGCCATCCTTCAGGTGGCCAGTAACGAAGCGCACCGACTGGGCATAGTCCCGGTGGGTCAGCGGAATCCCGCCATAGGCCGAACAACCACTGGCTGCCGTGATGCCCGGCACCACCTGGAACGGAATACCCTCGTCGGCCAGCTCTTCGATCTCCTCGCCTCCCCGGCCAAAGATGAACGGATCGCCACCTTTGAGCCGTAGCACGCGCTTGCCCTGGCGAGCCAGGTCGACCAGCAGGCGGTTGATCTTATCCTGCGGCACGGCATGATCGGCGCGGCGCTTGCCGACATAGATGCGTTCGGCGTCACGCCGGCACATCTCGATGATGGCCGGGGCCACCAGACGGTCGTAAAGCACCACATCGGCTTGCTGCATCAGGCGCAGGGCGCGGAAGGTCAGCAGGTCCGGATCGCCCGGCCCCGCGCCCACCAAGTACACCTCGCCGCCCTGCTGCACCGGCGCGCCGTCGACCATCGCCTGTAACAGGCGCTCAGCCTCGGCGCCCTGCCCGGCCAGCTGACGTTCGGCGATCGGGCCCTGGAACACAGTTTCCCAGAAGCCGCGACGCTGGTTGACATCCGGGTACAAGGCCTTGACCCGCTCACGGAAGCGTGCGGCCAGGCCGGCAAGTTCGCCATAGGCGGATGGAATCCAGGCTTCCAGCTTGGCGCGGATCAGCCGCGCCAGCACCGGAGCGTCGCCGCCGCTGGAGACCGCCACCACCAACGGTGAACGGTCGACGATGGCCGGGAAGATCACCGTGCACAGGGCCGGAGCGTCCACCACGTTGACCGGCAGGCTGCGCGCCTGGGCCTCGGTCGAGACCTGGGCGTTGAGCGCCGAGTCGTCGGTCGCCGCGATCACCAGCCGGCAGCCGTCCAGGTCCGAGGCCTGGTAGCCACGCACCAGGACCTCGCCCCCGCCCTCACGGGCCAGCGTGGCGAGCTGGCCGTCGACCTCAGGCGCCACCACCCGCAGCGCGGCGCCGGCGTCGGCCAGCAAGCGCGCCTTGCGCAAGGCGATCTCGCCGCCGCCGACGACCAGCACACGGCCACCCTGCAGCTTGTGGAACAGCGGCAGGTAGTCCATTCAGCGAATGACCTCGACGCCACCCATGTACGGCTTGAGCACTTCAGGCACACGGATCGAACCGTCAGCCTGCTGGTAGTTCTCCAGCACGGCGACCAAGGTACGGCCAACGGCCAGGCCCGACCCGTTGAGGGTGTGCACCAGCTCCGGCTTGCCGGTTTCCGGGTTGCGCCAGCGGGCTTGCATGCGACGTGCCTGGAAGTCACCGCAGTTGGAGCAGGAGCTGATTTCGCGGTACTTGTCCTGGCTTGGCACCCAGACTTCCAGGTCGTAGGTCTTCACCGCGCCGAAGCCCATGTCGCCGGTGCACAGCGCCAGTACGCGGTACGGCAGTTCCAGCAACTGGAGCACGCGCTCGGCGTTGGCGGTCAGGCCTTCCAGGGCTTCCATGGATTTAGCGGGTTCGACTACCTGGACCATCTCGACCTTGTCGAACTGGTGCTGGCGGATCATGCCGCGGGTATCACGGCCCGAGGCGCCGGCCTCGCTGCGGAAGCACGGGGTGTGGGCGACCAGCTTCAGCGGCAGCTGCTTGGCGTCGAGGATTTCACCCGCCACCAGGTTGGTCAGCGACACTTCGGCGGTCGGAATCAGGTAGAAATCGGCCTCGCCTTCGCGGGAGATCTTGAACAGGTCTTCCTCGAACTTCGGCAGCTGGCCGGTGCCCTGAAGGGCCGGGGCCTGCACCAGGTACGGGGTGTAGTGCTCCTCGTAGCCGTGCTCGCCGGTGTGCAGGTTGATCATGAACTGCGCCAGGGCGCGGTGCAGGCGGGCCACCGGGCCACGCAGCACGGCAAAGCGGGCGCCGGACAGCTTGGCCGCGGCCTCGAAGTCCAGGCCACCGCTGACCTCGCCCAGGGCGACGTGGTCCTTGATCTCGAAATCGAAGGCCTTCGGCGTGCCCCAGCGGCGCACTTCGACGTTGTCGTCTTCGCTGGCGCCGACCGGCACGCTGGCGTCGGGCAGGTTGGGGATGGTCAGCAGGATGCCGTCCAGTTCCGCCTGGATACCGTCCAGCTCGGTCTTGCCGGCGGCCAGCTCGTTGGCCATGCGCTCGACGTCGGCCATCAGCGGGGCGATGTCCTCACCCTTGGCCTTGGCCTGGCCGATGGACTTGGAGCGGGCGTTACGCTCAGCCTGCAGTTGCTCGGTGCGGGTCTGCACCGCCTTGCGGCGCTCTTCCAGCGATTCGATGCGCGCGACATCCAGGCTGAAGCCACGGGAGGCCAGGCGGTCAGCCACTTCCTGAAGTTGGCCGCGTAACAGTTTGGAATCGAGCATATCGTTCTCTCGTTATAAGTAGGTGTTGGTTCAGAATCGGGTCAGGGACAGGCCGGCCCAGGTCGCGAGCAGGCCGCCCACCACGCTGATAATGGTATAGCCCAAGGCCAGCGGGACCTGCCCGCTTTCCATCAGGCGCACGGTATCGAGCGAGAAGGAGGAAAAGGTGGTCAGGCCGCCGAGAAAGCCGACGATCAGCCCGGCGCGCAGCTCGACCGGCACCAGCGGCTTGTGCAGGAACAGCCCGTACAACAGGCCGATCAGCAGGCAGCCGACCAGATTGACCGCCAGCGTACCGGCATAGAAGTATCGCGGCCAGTGGGCCGTCACCCAGTTGGCAGTGGCGAAACGCAACAGCGTGCCGGCGATACCGCCGGCGCTGACTGCGGCAATCAATGCAATCAAGGTTTTCTCCGCTGGCGGGGGCTGGCACGATCGAGTTCGGCCAGGTGCTTGAGCTTCTCGCCGATTTTCAGTTCCAGCCCGCGGGGCACTGGCTGATAGTACTGGCGCGGTTCGAGCTGCTCGGGAAAATAGTCCTCACCGGCGGCATAGGCGTCCGGCTCGTCATGAGCGTAGCGGTACTCATCGCCATAGCCCAGTTGCTTCATCAGTTTGGTCGGCGCGTTGCGCAGGTGCAGCGGCACTTCCAGCGAGCCGTGCTCGGCCGCCTCGCGCATCGCCGCCTTGAAGCCCATGTACACCGCGTTGCTTTTTGGCGCGCAGGCGATGTAGGTGATGGCCTGGGCCACCGCCAGCTCGCCTTCTGGGCTGCCCAGGCGCTCCTGCACGTCCCAGGCTGCCAGGCACAGGCTCAGGGCGCGGGGGTCGGCGTTGCCGATGTCCTCGCTGGCCATGCGCACCACCCGCCGGGCGATGTACAACGGGTCGCAGCCACCGTCGAGCATACGTGCATACCAGTACAGCGCACCGTCCGGGTTGGAACCACGCACCGACTTGTGCAGCGCCGATATCTGGTCATAGAACGCCTCGCCACCCTTGTCGAAGCGGCGGCGGCTGTCACCGAGCAGGCTCTGCAGCAGTTCGACGCCGATCTCGCCGCCATCTTCAGCCAGGTCCGAGGCGTTCTCGAGGAAGTTGAGCATGCGCCGGCCATCGCCGTCGGCGGCGGCCATGAGCATCTTGAAGGCTTCGTCACCCACCCGCAGGTTGCGCTTGCCCAGGCCGCGCTCCTCGCTCAGGGCGCGATCGACCAGTTTGCGCAGCGCGGCCTCGTCCAGGCTCTTGAGTACATAGACCCGCGCCCGCGACAGCAGCGCGTTGTTCAGTTCGAAGGACGGGTTTTCGGTAGTCGCGCCGATGAAGATCAGCGTGCCGTCTTCCACGTAGGGCAGGAAAGCGTCCTGTTGCGACTTGTTGAAACGATGCACTTCATCGACGAACAGGATGGTGCGCCGACCATACTGGCCGGCCTGCTGCTTGGCCACCTCGACGGCTTGGCGGATCTCCTTGACCCCAGCCAGCACCGCCGAGACCGTTTCGAAGTGGGCGTCGCAAAACTGCGCCAGCAGCCGCGCCAGGGTGGTCTTGCCCACCCCGGGCGGGCCCCAGAAGATCATCGAGTGCAGCGCACCCTGCTCCAGCGCCTCGCGCAGCGGCTTGCCGCGCGCCAGCAGGTGCTCCTGGCCGACATACTCGTCCAGGTTCGACGGGCGCAGGCGGGCGGCCAGGGGCTGGGCGACGGGTTCGCTTCGAAACAGGTCCATCACAGGCTCCGCTTACTCCTTGATGACGTCCGCGCCTTTGGGGATGTCGAACTTGAACTTGCTGTCCGGCACCGCCTGGTTGGCCTTGACGCCATTGAACAGGATGTTGGTGCGCTGGCCGACGCTGTCGATCAGCTGCATGTCATTGATCAACCCCCGGCGGAACGACACGCGCAGCGAGTCGAACAGGGTGTCCTTGGTCTTGGGTTTCAAGGTGAAGTCCATGACCTCGCCCTGCTCCTTGGAGGTGATGTCGAAGCTCTGACTGATCTTCGAGACGTCACCGGACAGCAGCAGCGCCGGCGTCTGGTTCAGGCGCACATCGAGCTTCTTGACGGTGGCCTGCTCCAGGTCCGGGTCCCACAGGGTGACGTTCTTGCCGTCGGACACCACCACTTGCTCCTGGGGCGCGTCGGTATGCCAGTAGAACAGGCCCGGACGCTTGACGGTCATCTTGCCGCTGGTCTCCTGCAGACTGGTGCCACCAGCATCCAGGGTCAACTGGGAGAAATTGGCCTCGATGGTCTGCGACTTCTCCAGCAATTGCGTCAGGCGCTGGACGTCCTGTTCGCCGGCGTGGGCCGACAGGCTGGCCGTGGCCAGGGCAGAAACCAACAGCATGCGAATCGCGCGCATGGAAATCCTCATTGCACAGTGAAGGGGCCGGGCGCCGTCTATGGCGCCCGACAGGTTGTTCATCAATCGCGTGGGCCGCCCGGAGCAATCACTTCCCGCGAGCCGTTGCTGTTCATGGGGGTAACCACACCGGCCATCTCCATCGCCTCGATCATGCGCGCGGCGCGGTTGTAGCCGATCTTGAGCTTGCGCTGCACCGCCGAGATCGACGCCCGGCGGCTTTCCAGCACGAACTGCACGGCTTCGTCGTACAGGGCATCGCTTTCCGAGTCTTCGCCATCGCCGCCACCGCTGCCGCTGTCGAAACCGCTGCCGGCCTCTTCGACACCATTGAGGATGTCGTCGTTGTAGTCCGGCGCGCCGCGCAGCTTCCAGGCCTCGACCGTGCGGTGCACCTCGTCGTCGGAGACGAAGGCGCCATGCACGCGGATCGGCAGGCTGGTGCCCGGCGGCATGTAGAGCATGTCACCGTGGCCGAGCAACTGTTCGGCGCCGCCCTGGTCGATGATGGTCCGCGAGTCGATCTTGCTCGACACCTGGAACGCCATGCGGGTCGGGATGTTGGCCTTGATCAGGCCGGTGATTACGTCCACCGACGGGCGCTGGGTGGCGAGGATCAGGTGGATACCGGCGGCACGGGCCTTCTGGGCGATACGCGCGATCAGTTCCTCGACCTTCTTGCCGACGATCATCATCATGTCGGCGAATTCGTCGACCACCACCACGATGGTCGGCAGGGTCTTCAGCGTCGGCGGCTCGTCGTCCATGCTCTCGCGACGGTACAGCGGGTCGTGGATGACTTCGCCGGCTTCCTGGGCATCCTTGATCTTGCGGTTGAATCCCGCCAGGTTGCGCACGCCCATGGCCGCCATCAGCTTGTAGCGCCGCTCCATTTCAGCGACGCTCCAGCGCAGGGCGTTGGCGGCATCCTTCATGTCGGTGACCACCGGGCACAGCAGGTGCGGGATGCCTTCGTAGATCGACAGTTCGAGCATCTTCGGGTCGATCATGATCAGCCGCGCGTCTTCCGGGCCGGACTTGAACAGGATCGACAGGATCATCGCGTTCACACCCACCGACTTACCGGAGCCGGTGGTACCGGCCACCAGCAGGTGGGGCATCTTGGCCAGGTCGGTGATCACCGGCTTGCCGCCGATGTCATGGCCCAGGGCCAGGGTAACCGGCGACTTGTTCTCGTCGAATTGCGGCGACGACAACACCTCGGAGAAGCGCACCATCTGGCGGTTCTCGTTGGGGATCTCGATGCCCACGGTGGTCTTGCCGGGGATCACCTCGACCACGCGCACGCTGGTCACCGCCAGCGAACGCGCCAGGTCCTTGGCCAGGTTGGCGATGCGGCTGACCTTCACGCCGGCGGCCGGCTGGATTTCGTAACGGGTGATCACCGGCCCCGGATGGATCGAGTCCACCGCGACTTCCACGCCGAATTCCTTGAGCTTGATCTCCAGCAACTGACCGACACCGGCCAGGGACTCAGGCGAGTACTCGATCTTCTTCTGCTCGGCCGGGTCAAGGATGGAAATGGACGGCAAGGTACCTTCCACCGCGCTGTCGATGAACAGCGGCGCCTGTTTTTCCTTCATGACCCGCTTGCTCGGTTCCGGCGCCTTGTCCGCGGTCGGCGGGATGATCACCGGGGCGGCGGGCTGGGTGCGAGCTACCACGGTTTCGCGCGGCACGACCGATTCGCGGGCCACGGCCACTTCGCGCGGCACCACTGGGCGGGCCGGCGGCTCGTCGCGCGTCATCACAGGCTCGGCGCGCTCGCGCAGCTGCGCCTTGGCCGGCTCGCGCCTGTCGCCTTTGCCGCCCAGGTCAAAGACCGGGTCGTCGACTTCACGCAGCTGGGCTTCCAGGCGCTTGCGCTCGTTGCGTGCTTCCCACCAGCGGCTGGCTGCGCCTTGCACCAGTTCGAACAGGTCAAGGGTAATCTTGCCCGTCAGGTCCATCACTTTGAACCAGGACAGGTCGGTGAACACCGTCAGGCCGAACAGGAACAGGGCAATGAACATCAGCGTGCTGCCCTGCACGTTCAACAGGTTGCGCGCCAGATCGCCCAGGCTTTCGCCCAGTGCGCCGCCAGCGGAGAACGGGATGTTCGCCGAGGGATGGAAGTGGATATGCGCCAGCGCCGCGCCCGACAGAACCAGGAACACCAGGCCGATCAGACGCCAGGAGAACAGCCAGCCGCTCCACTGCCAGGGCTGATGCCGCTCGCGGAAGATCTGCCAGGTCTTGATTGCCAGCAGCAGCGGGAAGATGTAGGCGAAGTAGCCGAGCACCATAAACAGGATGTCGGCGAAATAGGCCCCGGCACGGCCAGCGGCGTTCTGTACCTGCTCGGCGTTGCTGGTATGGCTGAAGCCCGGGTCGGCGGTGTCGTAGGTGACCAGTGCCATCCACAGGTACAGGCACAGGGCGCCAACGGCAATCAGCGCACCTTCCTTCAGGCGGTAGTGCAGCTGCTGCCGCCACAGGGGCACTGGCAAGGGGGCTGGAGTTGCGGTGGATTTCTTCAAAACGCGTCTATTCCTGCGCGTGCTGCGCGTCCAGTAGTGATTGGCCGGTCACCGGCCAATGAACCACTACTTTTAACATTACTGCCCACCCGCCGCCATGGCGGCACGCTGTATGGCGCGTGAACGGGGCGACTTTCATATGGATGCAATTTGAGCATGCATTTTCTTTTGTGACAAAGGCTTATGCTGTGTTTTTGCACAGGTGTGACAGCAAATGTGCCAGATGGTGCCGATGGCGGTGCGAATGCGTGAATTATCGGCAGTCGATTTTGCCTGGGCAGCCCCGTCGCTGGGCATGCCCCGGGATGACGGTCGTTGACCTCATCCACTAGCCACGCCATGCTGGGCGCTCTCCCCTCCCCCGCCGCCCAAGAACACCATGCTCACCTGGCTGACCCGCGACTCACTGACCTTCCCGCCTCTGGAAAAGGCCCTGCACGACCCCAACGGCCTGCTTGCCGCCGGCGGCGACCTGACCCCGGATCGCCTGGTCGCAGCCTACCGCCACGGCTGCTTCCCCTGGTATCAGGACGGCCAGCCGATCCTCTGGTGGTCGCCCGACCCGCGTACCGTGCTGCTTCCGGACGAACTGCATGTCTCGCGCTCGCTGGCCAAGCTGATCCGCCAAGGCCGCTACCAGGTGAGCTTCGACAGCGACTTCCCGGCGGTGATTGCCGCCTGCGCCGCGCCCCGGGATTACGCCGATGGCACCTGGATCACCGACACCATGCGCGCCGCCTACTGCGAGCTGCACCGCCGCGGCATCGCCCATTCGGTCGAAGTACGCCGGGAGGGTGAACTGGTCGGCGGCCTGTATGGCCTGGCCATGGGCCAGCTGTTCTTTGGCGAATCGATGTTCAGCCGCGCCGACAATGCCTCCAAGGTGGGATTCGTGACACTGGTCGAGCACCTGAAGCAGGCAGGCTTCGTGCTGATCGACTGCCAGATGCCGACCGACCATCTGCACAGCCTGGGTGCCCGCGCCATCAGCCGGGCCAGCTTCGCCGATTACCTGGCGCGCCATCTGGACCAGCCCAGTGCGGCCAGCTGGGTTGCCTAGGCGAGTTCCCGGAGCTGGCTTACACTTAGATACAACGTCTCACCTAAGGGGTTGATCATGACAGAGCTGGCGCGGTTGAAGTTCTATGCCACTCAACCCCACTCCTGCAGCTACCTGCCGGATGAGCAGGCGACCACACTGTTTCTCGACCCCAGCCAGCCGATGGATGTGCACGTCTACGCCGACCTGTCGGAAATGGGCTTTCGTCGCAGCGGTGACCACCTCTATCGCCCGCATTGCCAGCAGTGCAACGCCTGCGTGCCGGCGCGCATCCCCGCCGCGCGGTTCATTCCCAACCGCCAGCAGCGGCGCATCCTCAAGCGCAACGCCGACTTGACCGTCAGCGCCGCCCGCCCGGCGTACAAGGAAGAGTACTTCGACCTGTACCGGCGCTATATCGAACAGCGTCACGCCGACGGCGACATGTACCCGCCGAGCCGCGATCAGTTCTCCACCTTCCTGGTGCGCGACCTGCCGTTCTGCTGGTTCTACGAGTTCCGCCTGGAAGGCCGACTGCTGGCCGTGGCGGTGTGCGACCTGCTGCCCAACGGCCTGTCGGCGGTCTACACCTTCTACGAGCCCGAAGAAGAGCGCCGCAGCCTTGGCCGCTACGCGATCCTCTGGCAGATCACCGAAGCCTTGCGCCAGAACCTCGAGGCCGTTTACCTCGGCTACTGGATCAAGAACTGCAAGAAGATGAACTACAAGACCCAGTACCGCCCCATCGAATTGCTGATCAACCAGCGCTGGGTCACCCTCAACTGAAAGGCATTGGCTTGAAACACAATTTTCGGGCATAATCCACGCCACTTTTTTGCCCGGTGCAGTTGCGCGTCGGGCCATCACTGGATACCGAGGGCTTTACTGCATGTCGAAAGAAGACAGCTTCGAAATGGAAGGCACTGTCGTCGACACCCTGCCCAACACCATGTTCCGCGTGGAGTTGGAAAACGGGCACGTCGTTACCGCGCACATCTCTGGCAAGATGCGCAAGAACTACATCCGTATTCTCACTGGCGACAAGGTCCGCGTCGAACTGACGCCGTACGACCTGAGCAAGGGCCGCATCACCTACCGTGCGCGCTAAGCTCAAGCCATGAAAAAGCCCGGCCATTGTGCCGGGCTTTTTTGTGGACGCTGAAAAGCATCGCGGGGCCAGCCCGCTCCCACGCCAGATTCTGCTGGCGTGGGAGCGGGCTGGCCCCGCGATGGTCGTTACGCGACCTCGGCCGTGGTCTCGTAATCGAACACCAGCTCATCATCGCGCAGGTCGATGTGCACCACACCGCCATGCTCGGCCAGCTCACCGAACAGGATCTCTTCGGCCAACGGCCGCTTGATCTTGTCCTGGATCAGCCGCGCCATTGGCCGCGCACCCATCTGCACGTCGTAGCCCGAGGCCGCCAGCCAGCCGCGTGCGGCGTCGGTGACCTCCAGCAGCACACGTTTGTCTTCCAGCTGCGCCTGCAGTTCGATAAGGAACTTGTCGACGATGCTCTTGATCGTCTCGTGGGACAGGCGGCCGAACTGGATGATGGTGTCCAGGCGGTTGCGGAACTCCGGCGTGAAGCTCTTGCGGATGACCTCCATGGCGTCGGAGGAGTGGTCCTGGTGGGTGAAGCCGATCGAGGCGCGCGCGGCGGTTTCGGCACCAGCGTTGGTGGTCATGATCAGGATCACGTTGCGAAAATCCGCCTTGCGCCCGTTGTTGTCGGTCAGGGTCCCGTGGTCCATCACCTGCAGCAGCAGGTTGAAGACTTCCGGATGAGCCTTCTCGATTTCATCGAGCAGCAACACGCAGTGCGGCTGCTTGGTGATGGCCTCGGTCAGCAGGCCACCCTGGTCGAACCCAACGTAGCCGGGCGGCGCACCGATCAACCGCGACACGGTGTGCCGCTCCATGTACTCGGACATGTCGAAGCGCACCAACTCGACACCCAAGGCCTTAGCCAGCTGGCGAGCCGCCTCGGTCTTGCCCACGCCGGTGGGGCCGGCGAACAGGAACGAGCCCACCGGCTTGTCCGGCGCCTTGAGGCCGGCACGGGACAGCTTGATGGCGGTGGCCAGCGAGTCGATCGCCGCATCCTGGCCGAACACGGTCAGTTTCAGATCGCGTTCGAGGTTGCGCAGCAGCTCCTTGTCGGAGCTGGTGACGTGCTTCGGCGGGATCCGCGCGATCTTGGCGACGATGTCCTCGACCTGCGGCACGTCGATACGCTTGACGCGATTGGCTTCAGGCTGCAGGCGCTGGTAGGCGCCGGCCTCGTCGATCACGTCGATGGCCTTGTCCGGCATGTGCCGGTCATTGATGTAGCGCGACGCCAGTTCGGCGGCGGCGCGCAGGGCCTCGTCGCTGTACTCGATGTTGTGGTGGCTTTCAAAGCGCCCTTTCAGGCCACGCAGGATGCCCACGGTGTCTTCCACCGACGGCTCGGTGACATCGACCTTCTGGAAGCGACGCGCCAGCGCGCGATCCTTCTCGAAGATGCCGCGGAACTCCTGGAACGTGGTTGAGCCGATGCAGCGGATCTCACCAGACGACAACAGCGGCTTGAGCAGGTTGGACGCATCCATCACGCCACCCGAAGCCGCACCGGCGCCGATGATGGTGTGAATCTCGTCGATGAACAGGATCGCCTGCGGGCGTTTGCGCAGCTCGCCGAGCAGCGCCTTGAAGCGCTTCTCGAAGTCGCCACGGTACTTGGTGCCGGCCAGCAGCGCGCCGAGGTCCAGGGAATAGACGACGCTCTGGGCCAGCAGGTCGGGCACCTGACCATCGACGATGCGCTTGGCCAGGCCTTCGGCGATGGCAGTCTTGCCCACGCCGGCCTCGCCGACCAGCAACGGGTTGTTCTTGCGCCGACGGGCAAGGATCTGCGCGACGCGCTCGACCTCCTGCTCACGACCAACCAGCGGATCGATACGACCGGCACGGGCCAGTTCGTTGAGGTTGCTGGCGTAAGCGTCCAGCGGGTTGCTGGAAGAGGAAGCCTCGCCGCCCTCCTCATCCTGCATGTCCTGGTCGCTGTCGGTGTTCGGCCCATGGCCCGGCACCTTGCTGATGCCATGGGCGATGTAGTTGACGACGTCGATACGCGCCACGCTCTGCTGCTTGAGCAGGAACACCGCCTGGCTTTCCTGTTCGCTGAAGATCGCCACCAGCACGTTGGCGCCGGTCACTTCGCGCTTGCCGGAGCTCTGCACGTGGAACACGGCACGCTGCAGCACGCGCTGGAAACCCAGCGTCGGTTGCGTCTCGCGGTCCTCGTCATGCACGGGGATCAGCGGGGTGGTGGAATCGATGAACTCCTGCAGGTCGTGCTTGAGCTTGTCGAGATTGGCGCCACAGGCGCGCAGAACGGTCGCGGCAGCCTCATTGTCAAGGAGTGCCAGCAGCAGGTGCTCGACGGTCATGAACTCATGACGTTTCGAACGGGCCTCCTTGAAGGCCAGATTGAGGGTGACTTCGAGCTCGCGGTTTAACATAGCTTCACCTCATACCCAAGTGGTCGGCGATTAACCGTCCTTCTCGATTTCACAGAGTAGCGGATGCTGGCTTTCCCTGGCGTATTGGTTGACCTGCATGGCCTTTGTCTCGGCGATGTCACGGGTAAACAATCCGCACACTGCCCGCCCTTCGGTATGGACGGTCAGCATGATCTTGGTCGCCAGCTCGCGGTTCAGATTGAAGAACGTCTCGAGCACTTCGACGACGAAATCCATTGGCGTGTAGTCATCGTTGAACAAAACCACCTTGTACATCGGTGGCGCCTGCAGGATCGGCTTGGCCTCCTGGACGGCAAGGCCCGCGCCATCGTCCTCATGCCCGTCCTCATGCGACTGCGGGCGATCCTGATTGAATGTTAGTCGAATCTCACTGAGTACATGCATGGAAAGAATTTCATCATGATCGACAGGTTAAGGTTGTGGGTTGACTGCGCAGGCCCCTCCCGGCGCGGGCGCCGGCTGACCTTGACTATCGGCAAAACGGTGTTACAACCAATAAGAACCCACCGTGGTCGATAAAGATCCGCGCAGTCAACCAGATTTTCTCGCAAGGTTCGTATGCGGATGAAGTGGATGATACTCCAGTGATGGAGTCCTTTGCAGAGGGACATAGGGATGGCAAGCGGTAAAGTCAAGTGGTTCAACAATGCCAAGGGCTACGGATTCATCAACGAGGACGGTAAGACCGATGATCTGTTCGCCCACTATTCAGCGATCCAGATGGACGGTTACAAGACGCTGAAAGCCGGCCAAACCGTGAACTTCGAGATCATCCAGGGCCCCAAAGGGCTGCATGCGACCGACATCAGAAGCGCCACCAGCAACGTCCAGGCCAGCGCCACGAACCCAGGCAGCACCGTCGAAGCCTGACCTCTGGCCTGTCTGCCGGTAAACGAAAAAACCGGTCGCCCCTTTAATTAAAGAGGCGACCGGTTTTTTTGCCACGCTTACATGTGCTTGATCAACGCCTCGCCAAAGCCCGAGCTGCCGACCAGGGTCGCGCCATCCATCAGGCGCTCGAAGTCGTAGGTCACGGTCTTGGCCGCAATGGCGCCATTGGTGCCCTTGATGATCAGGTCCGCCGCCTCGGTCCAGCCCATGTGCCGCAGCATCATCTCGGCCGACAGGATCACCGACCCTGGGTTGACCTGATCCTTGCCTGCGTACTTCGGCGCGGTACCGTGAGTGGCCTCGAACATGGCCACGGTGTCCGACAGGTTGGCCCCCGGCGCGATGCCGATACCGCCCACTTCCGCCGCCAGGGCGTCGGACAGGTAGTCACCATTGAGGTTGAGCGTGGCGATTACATCGTACTCGGCCGGGCGCAGCAGGATCTGCTGGAGCATGGCGTCGGCGATGGCATCCTTGACGATCACCTCGCGGCCGGTGCGCGGGTTCTTGAACTTCATCCACGGACCGCCATCGAGCAGTTCGGCGCCGAACTCGTCGCGGGCCACCTCATAGCCCCAGTCCTTGAAGGCACCTTCGGTGAACTTCATGATGTTGCCCTTGTGCACCAGGGTCAGCGACTTGCGGTCGTTATCCACGACATATTGCAGGGCCTTGCGCACCAGGCGCTTGGTGCCTTCCTTCGATACCGGCTTGACGCCGATGCCGCAGTCCTGGTCGAAGCGGATCTTGGTGACGCCCATCTCCTCCTTGAGAAACTTGATCACTTTGTTCGCCTCGGGCGAGCCGGCCTTCCACTCGATGCCGGCATAGATGTCCTCGGAGTTCTCGCGGAAGATCACCATGTCGACGTCGCCCGGCTTTTTCACCGGGCTCGGCACGCCCTGGAACCACACCACCGGACGCAGGCACACATACAGGTCGAGTTGCTGGCGCAACGCCACGTTCAACGAACGGATGCCGCCACCGACCGGCGTGGTCAGCGGCCCCTTGATCGACACCACATAGTCTTTCACCGCATCCAGGGTTTCCTGGGGCAGCCAGGTGTCCTGGTCATAGACCTGGGTGGCCTTCTCGCCAGCGTACACCTCCATCCAGGCGATCTTGCGCTTGCCGCCATAGGCCTTCTCCACGGCGGCATCCACCACCTTGATCATCACCGGCGAGACGTCCACGCCGATGCCGTCGCCTTCGATGTAGGGAATGATGGGTTTGTCGGGAACATTGAGCGAATGGTCTGCATTGACGGTGATCTTGGCACCATCGGTCGGAACCTTGATTTTCTGGTATCCCATGCTGCACTACTCCGCTTTTCCTGGGTGATTGGAAATCGTGCGATCCACTGAGCCTAAACCACATCCGCCGACCTGCAAGGCAGGAGCCCGCCAACACCGGCAAACAGCTGGCAAATGCATGCGGCAACACGCCACATTGCCCCTACGTCTTTGGTCTTATAAATGCGCTGATACCACTTCGCCTTGCTGATTAGCCCAAAGGGTTTGATATACTCCGGCGCGACCATAGGGTCATCGGGGCGAACCCTAGGAAAATGCGGCTCGCCCTTGGTCATGAATGGCCACAAAGCCTGGGTCGTTACCGCGGCCCAGCACTTGACGCTCGACTGATGCATCCACCATCACCGCTCGCAGCCTCTCGACTTTCCGCTCATGGCGTCGCCAGGGCGAAGCGCCTACCCTGCGCACCTCGAGACTCGAGTACGCTCAGCACATAGAGAGTTAACCCGCATGCCCACCCGTTCCAAGATCATCTACACCTTCACCGACGAAGCCCCCGCCCTCGCCACCTACTCGCTGCTGCCGATCGTCGAGGCCTTCACTGCCTCCGCCGACATCGCCGTCGAAACCCGCGACATCTCCCTGGCCGGCCGTATCCTCGCCGCCTTCCCGGAGCAACTGGGCGCCGAGAAGCAGGTAGGCGATCACCTGGCGGAACTGGGCCAGCTGGCCACCACCCCTGAAGCCAACATCATCAAGCTGCCGAATATTTCCGCTTCGGTTCCACAGCTGAAGGCCGCGATCAAGGAGCTGCAAGCCAAGGGCTTCAACATCCCCGACTACGCCGACGAGCCGGCCAGCGCCGAAGAGAAAGAATCGCGCGCCCGCTACGACCGCATCAAGGGCAGCGCCGTGAACCCGGTCCTGCGCGAAGGCAACTCCGACCGCCGCGCGCCGCTGTCGGTCAAGAACTACGCCCGCAAGCACCCACACAAGATGGGCGCCTGGGCCGCCGACTCCAAGTCGCACGTTGCCCACATGACCCAGGGCGATTTCTACGGCAGCGAGAAGGCCGCGCTGATCGAGGCTGACGACAGCCTGCGCATCGAGCTGGTCGGCAAGGACGGCAGCACCACCGTGCTGAAAGAAAAGACCGCCGTCAAAGCCGCCGAAGTGATCGACTGCGCCACCATGAGCCGCAAGGCCCTCAAAGCCTTCATCGCCGAGCAGATCGCCGATGCCAAGGCCTCCGGCGTGCTGCTGTCGGTGCACCTGAAAGCCACCATGATGAAGGTTTCCGACCCGATCATGTTCGGCGTGATCGTCGAAGAGTTCTACAACGACGTGCTCGCCAAGCACGCCGCCGCGCTGGCCGAAGTGGGCTTCAACGCCAACAACGGCATCGGCGACCTGTACGCCCGCATCAAGGACCTGCCTGCTGAAAAGCAAGCCGAGATCGAAGCCGATATCCAGGCCCTGTACGCCGTTCGCCCGGCCCTGGCCATGGTCAACTCGGACAAGGGCATCACCAACCTGCACGTACCGAGCGACGTCATCGTCGACGCCTCGATGCCGGCGATGATCCGCGACTCGGGCAAGATGTGGAACACCGCAGGTGAGCTGCAGGACGCCAAGGCCGTGATCCCGGACCGCTGCTACGCCGGCATCTACCAGGCTACCATCGAAGACTGCAAGGCCAACGGCGCCTTCGACCCGACCACCATGGGCAGCGTGCCGAACGTTGGCCTGATGGCGCAGAAAGCCGAAGAGTACGGCTCCCACGACAAGACCTTCCAGATCAAGGCCGACGGCGTCGTGCGCGTGGTCGACGGCAAGGGCAAGGTCGTCCTGGAGCAGAACGTCGAAGCCGGTGACATCTTCCGCATGTGCCAGACCAAGGACGCGCCGATCCAGGACTGGGTCAAGCTGGCCGTCAACCGTGCCCGCCTGAGCAACACCCCGGCGGTGTTCTGGCTGGACCCGGCCCGCGCCCACGACGGCGTGATGATCGAGAAGGTGCAGCAGTACCTGAAGGACCACGACACCGCCGGCCTGGATATCCGCATCCTGGCCCCGGTCGACGCCATCAAGTTCTCCCTGGCCCGCATCCGCGAAGGCAAGGACACCATCTCGGTGACCGGCAACGTGCTGCGCGACTACCTGACCGACCTGTTCCCGATCATGGAGCTGGGCACCAGCGCCAAGATGCTGTCGATCGTGCCGCTGATGAACGGCGGTGGCCTGTTCGAGACCGGCGCCGGTGGTTCGGCACCGAAGCACGTGCAGCAGCTGGTTGAAGAGAACTTCCTGCGTTGGGACTCGCTGGGTGAATTCCTGGCCCTGGCCGCTTCCCTGGAGCACCTGGGCAACACCTACGACAACCCGCGCGCCAAGGTCCTGGCCAACACCCTGGACCAGGCCACCGGCAAGTTCCTCGACACCAACAAGTCGCCTTCGCGCAAGGTTGGCGGTATCGACAACCGTGGCAGCCACTTCTACCTGACCCTGTACTGGGCAGAAGCACTGGCCGCCCAGTCCGATGACGCCGCCCTGCAGGCGCGCTTCGCCCCGCTGGCCAAGACCCTGAGCGAGAACGAAGCGACCATCGTCGCCGAGCTCAACGCTGTCCAGGGCAAGCCGGCCGACATCGGTGGCTACTACGCCCCGGATGCCGAGCTGACCGCCAAGGTGATGCGCCCAAGCCAGACCCTGAACAGCGCCATTGCAGCACTGTAAGGTTCGCTTGAAGTAACAGCACAAACCCCGGCCACGCACCGGGGTTTGTGCTTTTTCAGCCGCAAGTTTCAAGCTGCAAGGCATAAGCCAAAGCGGTCCGCGTACTGCTTCTACTTGTGGTTTGCAGCTTGAAACTTGCTACTTAGGGAGAGAATCGACCGTGTCTTGGCAACCCCACATCACTGTCGCCACCGTCGTCGAACACGAGGGCAAGTTCCTCTTCGTCGAGGAGTTCAAGGCCGGCCGGCATGTCTTCAACCAGCCCGCCGGCCACCTCGAAGCCAATGAAACCATCACCCAGGCCGCCCTGCGCGAAACCCTCGAGGAAACCGCCTGGGAAGTCGAGCTCACCGGCGTGGTCGGCATCTACCTATATACCGCCCCCAGCAACGGCGTCACCTACCAGCGCATCTGCTTCGCCGCCCGCCCCGTGCGCCACCACCAAGGCCGCGCACTGGACAGCGACATCGTCCGCGCCGCATGGCTGACCCGCGACGAACTGCTGGCCGAGCCGTCGCGCTGGCGCAGCGAGCTGGTGCCGCGCTGCCTCGACGACTACCTCAAAGGCCCGCTGCACAGCCTTGACCTGCTGCGCGACTGACGCCGGTTTGATAGAATCGGCGTTTTTCCCCTCTGATACACATCGGTAGCCATGACCAGCCCAGCACTCAAAGACCCCGCCAAGACCCGCGTCATCGTCGGCATGTCCGGCGGCGTGGACTCTTCCGTCTCCGCCCTTCTGCTCATGGAGCAGGGCTACCAGGTGGAAGGTCTGTTCATGAAGAACTGGGAAGAGGACGACGGCACCGAATACTGCACCGCCCGCGAAGACCTGGCCGACGCCCAGGCCGTGTGCGACCGCATCGGCATCAAGCTGCACACCGCCAACTTCGCCGCCGAGTACTGGGACAACGTGTTCGAGCACTTCCTCGAGGAGTACAAAGCCGGCCGCACGCCGAACCCGGACATCCTCTGCAACCGCGAAATCAAGTTCAAGGCCTTCCTCGACTACGCCCTATCCCTGGGCGCCGACCTGATCGCCACCGGCCACTATGTGCGCCGCCGCGACACTGGCGAGCTGACCGAGCTGCTCAAGGGCCTGGACCCGAACAAGGACCAGAGCTACTTCCTGCACGCCGTCGGCGGCAAGGAAATCGCCCGCACCCTGTTCCCGGTAGGCGAACTGGAGAAACCCGAGGTACGCGCCATCGCCGAGAAACACGGCCTGGCCACGGCCAAGAAGAAGGACTCCACCGGTATCTGCTTCATCGGCGAGCGCCGTTTCAGCGACTTCCTCAAGCAGTACCTGCCGGCCCAGCCGGGCGAGATCCAGACCACCGAGGGTGAAGTGATCGGCCAGCACCACGGCCTGATGTACCACACCATCGGCCAGCGCCAGGGCCTGGGCATCGGCGGCCTGAAGGACGCCAGCGACGAGCCGTGGTACGTGCTGGAAAAAGACCTCACGCGCAATGTGCTGGTGGTCGGCCAGGGCAATGAGCATCCGTGGCTGTTCTCCCGCGCCCTGCTGGCCTCGGAAATTTTCTGGGTAAACCCGATCGACCTGTCCAGCCCGCGCAAGCTCACCGCCAAGGTGCGCTACCGCCAGGGCGACCAGCAGTGCACGCTGGAGCAGACCGCCAGCGGCTACCGCGCAGTGTTCGACGAGCCGCAGCGCGCTGTCACCCCGGGCCAGTCGGTGGTGTTCTACGACGGCGAGGTATGCCTGGGCGGCGGCGTGATCGAAATCGCCGAGCCATGGAGCCCGCGCCCATGAACAACCTCCAGGAGCAACTGATTGCCCTGGGCGGCGTGTTCCAGGCCGCCGTGTTGGTGGACCGTATCGCCCGCACCGGCCAGGCCAGCGAAGCCAATATCGGCTGCATGCTCGGCAGCCTGCTGGTGGTCGACCCCAAGGACACCCTGGAAGTGTTCGGCGGCGACGACCTCAACCTGCGCGACGGTTACCGGGCACTGGTCGGCGCCCTGGAGCGCGACCCCAGCAGCCTGCAACGCGAGCCGCTGCGCTACGCCCTGTCGATGCTGGGCCTTGAGCGCCAACTGAACAAGCGTGGCGACCTGCTCGACACAATCGGCAACCGCCTGCCGCAGATCCAGTCCCAGGCCGAGCATTTCGGCCTGGTTCATGAAAACGTCATCGCCTCCAGCGGCGCCTTGTACCAGGACACCCTGAGCACCCTGCGCCAACGTATCCAGGTGCACGGCGACATGCGCTTCCTGCAGCAGGCCAGCAACGCCTCGAAGATCCGTGCCCTGCTGCTGGCCGGCATCCGCGCCGCACGCCTGTGGCGCCAGCTGGGCGGACATCGCTGGCAGCTGGTGTTCAGCCGGCGCAAGCTGCTCAACGAGCTGTACGGCATGATGCGTACCGCCGATTGAAATGAACCGCGGGAGCGGCGGTGCGCCGCCGCTCCCGCGCCAGCCACCACACGCTTCGAAATGGCCCGACCTTTGGTCAGCCACCCGACCCGGGCGCGTTTTTCATGTATGATATGCGCCCTTCCAAAAGCCTGACTGTCCGAGAACACCCCATGCAGCTCTCCTCGCTCACTGCGGTTTCCCCTGTAGACGGCCGTTATGCCGGCAAAACCCAGGCCCTGCGCCCCATTTTCAGCGAATTCGGCCTGATCCGTTTCCGCGCCCTGGTCGAAGTGCGCTGGCTGCAGCGCCTGGCCGCCCACCCGCAGATCGGCGAAGTGCCGGCGTTCTCCGCCGAAGCCAACGCCGTGCTGGACAGCCTGGCCACCGACTTCAAGCTCGAGCACGCCGAACGCGTCAAGGAAATCGAGCGCACCACCAACCACGACGTCAAGGCCATCGAGTACCTGCTCAAGGAGCAGGCCGCGCAGTTGCCTGAGTTGGCCAAGGTCAGCGAGTTCATCCACTTCGCCTGCACCAGCGAGGACATCAACAACCTGTCCCACGCCCTGATGCTGCGCGCCGGCCGTGACGAAGTGCTGCTGCCGCTGATGCGTCAGATCGCCGAAGCGATCCGCACCCTGGCCCACACCCACGCCGCCGTGCCGATGCTCTCGCGCACCCATGGCCAGCCAGCCTCGCCGACCACCCTGGGCAAGGAACTGGCCAACGTCGTCTACCGCCTGGAGCGCCAGATCGCGCAAGTGGCCGCCGTGCCGCTGCTGGGCAAGATCAACGGCGCCGTGGGCAACTACAACGCCCACCTGTCGGCCTACTCGCAGATCGACTGGGAAGCCAACGCCCGCGCCTTCATCGAAGACGAGCTGGGCCTGGTGTTCAACCCCTACACCACCCAGATCGAGCCGCACGACTACATTGCCGAGCTGTTCGACGCCATCGCCCGCTTCAACACCATCCTCATCGACTTCGACCGCGACGTCTGGGGCTACATCTCGCTGGGCTACTTCAAGCAGAAGACCGTTGCCGGCGAAATCGGCTCCTCGACCATGCCGCACAAGGTCAACCCGATCGACTTCGAGAACTCCGAAGGCAACCTGGGTATCGCCAATGCGCTGTTCCAGCACCTGGCCAGCAAGCTGCCGATCTCGCGCTGGCAGCGTGACCTGACCGACTCCACCGTGCTGCGCAACCTGGGCGTGGGCTTCGCCCACAGCGTCATCGCCTACGAGGCCAGCCTCAAGGGCATCGGCAAGCTGGAAGTCAACGAAGCCCGTATCGCCGCTGACCTGGACGCCTGCTGGGAAGTCCTGGCCGAGCCGATCCAGACCGTGATGCGCCGCTTCAATATCGAGAACCCCTACGAGAAGCTCAAGGAGCTGACCCGTGGCAAGGGCATCACCCCTGACGCGCTGCTGACCTTCATCGACGGCCTGGACATGCCGGCCGAAGCCAAGGCCGAGCTCAAGCAGCTGACCCCGGCGACCTACATCGGCAACGCGGTGGCCCAGGCCAAACGCATCTAAGCTGACCGTCGCGTGCAACGCCCGGCCTGGCCGGGCGTTTTTATTCCCGTACGAAAATTACGTTTTTTCAATAGGTTGAACATGAATTCTGATACTCCACTGCAACTGCTGGGCGGCCTCACGGCCCGTGAATTCCTGCGCGACTACTGGCAGAAGAAGCCGCTGCTGGTACGTCAGGCCTTCCCTGACTTCGTCAGCCCCATCGACGCCGACGAGCTGGCCGGCCTGGCCCTGGAAGAAGAAGTCGAGTCGCGTCTGGTGCTCGAGCACGGCGAGCGCCCGTGGGAGCTGCGCCGCGGCCCGTTCGCCGAGGACGCTTTCAGCGACCTGCCCGAGCGTGACTGGACCCTGTTGGTGCAGGCCGTGGACCAATTCGTGCCGGAAGTGGCCGAGCTGCTGGAAGAGTTCCGCTTCCTGCCGAGCTGGCGCATCGACGACGTGATGATCAGCTATGCCGCGCCCGGCGGCAGCGTCGGCCCGCACTTCGACAACTACGATGTGTTCCTGCTGCAAGGCGACGGCACGCGCAACTGGAAAGTCGGGCAGATGTGCAACAGCGACAGCGCGCTGATCGACCACGCAGACCTGCGCATCCTCGCTGATTTCGAGCAGAGCGACGAGTGGACCCTCGAACCCGGCGACATGCTCTACCTGCCGCCGCGCCTGGCCCACTACGGCGTCGCCGAGAGTGAGTGCCTGACTTACTCGGTCGGTTTCCGCGCCCCGAGCGCCGCCGAAGTGCTGACCCACTTCACCGACTTCCTCGGCCAGTTCCTGCCGGATGAAGAGCGCTACAGCGATGCCGATGCCCAGCCGGTCAGCGACCCGCACCAGATCCAGCACGATGCCCTCGACCGCCTCAAGGCGCTGATCGACAAGCATATGTCCGACAAGGACCTGCTGCTGACCTGGTTCGGCCAGTTCATGACCGAGCCTCGCTATCCTGAGCAGGTGGTGGGCGAAGAGCTCAGCGAACAGGAGCTGCTCGACTATCTCGGCCAGGGCGCCATCCTGATTCGCAACCCGAGTGCACGCCTGGCCTGGTCGGAGTTCGGTGACGACCTGCTGCTGTTCGCCAGCGGTCGCAGCTGCCCGCTGCCAGGCAAACTGCGCGAACTGCTGAAGCTGATCTGCTCCGCCGACGCCCTGCACAGCGAAAACCTGGGGCAGTGGCTGCAGGACGAAGACGGCCTGATGCTGGTACAACAGCTGGTCATGCAAGGCAGCCTGGGATTTGCCGATGAATAAGATCAGTGTTCGACTGGCCGACTGGTACAAGGACAATGCCGACATCCACCGCATCCGCAGCGCCGTGTTCGTTGCCGAGCAGCACGTGCCGCCAGAGCTGGAGTTCGACGCCGAAGACCCAACCGCCGTGCACTTCCTGGCCATGGAGGGCGACTACCCGATCGGTACCGCCCGCCTGCTGCCCGACGGCACCATCGGCCGGGTTTCGGTGCTCAAGGACTGGCGTGGCTTGCACGTGGGCGATGCGCTCATGCGTGCGGTGATCATCGAGGCGCAGAACCGTGACCTCAGCCAGCAGATGCTCAGCGCCCAGGTGCATGCAACGCCGTTCTACGAGCGTCTGGGGTTCCGCGTGGTCAGCGAGGAATTCCTCGAGGCCGGCATCCCGCATGTGGACATGGTTCGGGATTCGCGCGAGATCGCCTGAGCAACGGGCCGGCTAGCGCCAGCCATCGCCGGCAAGCCGGCTCCCACACCGACCGCGCCGCTCTCAAGCCAAGCGCCGTCCCTGTGGGAGCTGGCTTGCCAGCGATGAGGCCCTTACAAACAGCACAAGACAATTGCTCCCACGAACAGCGCTTTGCCTGAGGGAGCCAGCTTGTCGTGCCGACGAACAGCAGCCCCAGGATCAGGCAATCACGATCTGCCCATCCCCAACGCCCTGCCCCGCAATCCCCACCAGCGTCACGCTGTCCCCGCCGAACTTCAGCACCAGGTCATCCCCCACCTGGCTGGCATGGGCACGCCAGTCCGGCGCGGCGGTGCCGCCGTCCACGCCAATGAACACCAGTCGATCCTGGCCGGAGAAGTCCAGCACCCGGTCCTGGCCGAAATGGCCGCTGAACAGGAAGGTGTCGCCCCCCCCGCCGCCCATCAGCACATCGTTGCCCGTGCCACCGACCAGCACGTCATTGCCGGCGCCACCCTGCAGCCGGTCGTCACCGCCCAGACCGAACAGCCACTGCCCCTGGTTGCCCGCCACCAGCTGGTCGCCTGCCTGAGTGCCGTTGAGCGAGGACGCGTAGGGGGCGATCTTGCCGCTTTCGAACAGCCCCTGCACCGCCACCCCGTGACTGACTTCCTTGCTGAAGATCAGCAGGCTCGACTCTTTGCTCACCAAGCTCTCGACATTGCGCACCAGGCTGATGCCGCCCTCGGCGTCACGCACGTACAGCGTGCCTTCGCTATCCCGGACGATGCTCAGGTTGGCCAAGGCATCCTGCAGCTTCAGGGTGTCATGGCCGGCGCCACCGTCGATCAGGTTGAAACCGCCGTCATCGCGGAAGGTATCGTTGCCGGCCCGACCTTCGAGGTAGTCGTTGCCGCGCCCGCCATGGATCAGGTCGTCCTTGTCCGAGCCGATGATGAACGTGCTGCCCTTGTGCGGCTCGGCATTGCGGTTGAGATCCTCGACCCAGGTCGAGCCACGGGTCACGTCCGACAGGTTGCTGACCAGGATGGTCGAGTCGCGGCTGGTCCACTGATAGAAGGACGAATCCAGCACACGCCCAAGGCCATCGGTGTAGGCCGTCGGCAGGTGCGACAGCCAGGTGGCGATGTTGCCGATGGAGAACGGCAGCAGGTTCCAGGCGTCGGACGCGTAGTGGTCATTGAAGTTGACGATATTGTTGGTGGCCGAGGCCTTGGCGCCGTCGTGCACGCCCAGGGTGCCCCAGGTCGCCGAGGTGCCATCGAGCGCGCGGAACACCGGGTCGTTCTCGTAGCCGATATTGAGCACCTTGTTGGCGTCGGCAGCCTGGGTCGGTGAGGCGAAGGCGACGTAGCGCGCATCCTGGTAGAAGCCGCCCCAGCGCGAACCGCTCAGGTCGGCCAGGCTGTTGACCGCCAGGCCACCAAGGCTGTGGCCGCTGACGGTGATATCCGCGCCGCTCAGGCCGTTGGCCTTGGCAAAGGCCGCGACATCGGCGAGCAGCTGCCCGAATGCGTTACCGGCGTAATCACGGGCATAGCCTGCCGGGCCGATCGCCGCCAGCAGGTCGTTGATGGCGTCACCGATGGTGTCGCCCAGCAGGTTCTCACGCGGACCGCTGGTGCCGCGAAAAGCGATGCCGATGCCGCTGAGCTGGCCGGCGGCATCGTAGCGGCCGAGGATCTCCACCTGCGCCGAGGTGTAACCCTGCGCTTCGCCATGGAAGGTGCCGCGGGCGTCGGCCTTGCCCTGGTAGCCCAGTTGCGCGGCGCTGATCGGCGACCAGCCGGCGGCCTTCACCTGGGCCAGGGCCCTGGCTTCGGCGTCCGGGTTCCAGGGGATGCCGGGGATCACACCCTGGCTGTCGGTACCGCCGATCAGTGCCTTGACCAGCGTGGCCGGCAGACCTAGACCGAAGCCGTACTTCTGGTAGCCGGCGCCAAAGCCATCGTCGATGCCATGGTAGGCGTAGGTGGCCAGCGCCATGGCGTCCTTGTAAAGCGCAGAGGAGGCAGTGCTGTCGAGCTGTCGGTAATCGAATACGGGCATTGGTTTACATCCCTGTTGTTCTTGTAGGAAGGACACCCCAGCGACATCGTCCGGTGACACGACTGACGGGCGAAAGGCAAAGCTGGCACGCATTTGCCACCTCGTCCAACCCGAAGGGATGACGTCCCTGCCAAAGATGCGGGCAAAAAACCTGTACATACATACAGATAAAACTTGCCTGCGCGCCCTGGCTTGCGCATCCTAGGGGCCAACTTTCACGATGAAGCGTTTTCGGCCATGCGCCTCTTTCTCTGCGAAAAGCCCTCCCAGGCAAAAGACATCGCCAAGGTCCTCGGCGCCCAGCGCCGCGGCGATGGCTGCTGGCAGGGCACCGATGTCTGCGTGACCTGGTGCATCGGCCACCTGCTGGAGACCGCCCCGCCGGACAGCTACGACGAGCGCTACAAACGCTGGACCCTCGAAGACCTGCCGATCATCCCGCAAAAGTGGAAGATGACCGTCAAGCCCAAGACCGCCAGCCAGTACAAGGCAGTCAAGCGTCTGCTGGGCGAAGCCCGGGAACTGGTGATCGCCACCGATGCCGACCGCGAGGGCGAGATGATTGCCCGCGAACTGGTCGAGCACTGCCGTTACGGCGGGCCGATCCAGCGCCTGTGGCTGTCGGCGCTGGACGATGCCTCGATCCGCAAGGCGCTCGGGCGCCTGCTGCCCGGCCAGGAGACCTTCAGCCTCTACCATTCGGCCCTGGGCCGCTCGCGGGCCGACTGGCTGATCGGCATGAACATGAGCCGCCTGTTCACCCTGCTCGGCCGCCAGTCCGGCTACCAGGGCGTACTGCCAGTGGGCCGGGTGCAGACCCCGACACTGCGCCTGGTGGTGGACCGCGACCGCAGCATCGCCGACTTCGTGCCCATGCCGTTCTGGGCCATCGACGTGCAACTGGAAAGCGCGGGCGCCGTGTTCAACGCCCAGTGGCGCGCCCCCGGGGACGCCTGCGACGATCAGGGCCGCTGCCTGAAGCAGGACATGGCGCAACAAGCCGCGGCCGACATGCAGGCCGCAGGTAGCGCCCGGGTGCTGAAGATCGCCACCGAACGGGTTCGCGAGGCCGCGCCGCTGCCCTTCGACCTCGGCACCCTGCAGGAGGTGTGCTCGAAGAAGCTCGGCCTCGGCGCCCAGGAAACCCTGGATATCGCCCAAGCCCTGTACGAGACCCACAAGCTCATCACCTACCCGCGCAGCGACAGCGGTTATCTGCCCCTCAGCCAGCATGGCGAGGCACCTGCCATACTCGCAGCCTTGCATCGCGCCGACAGCAGCCTCGCGCCACTGCGGGATTACCTGGACCCACAGCGCCGTTCGCGGGCGTGGAACGACCAGAAGGTCAGCGCCCACCACGGCATCATCCCCACCGCCGCCGCCAGTGACCCGGCGCGCCTGCCACCCAAGTACAAGGCGGTGTATACCCTGATCCGCGCCCGCTACCTGGCGCAGTTCCTGCCCAACCACGAGTACGACCGCACCCAGGCCGAGTTCGATTGTGCCGGCCATGCGCTACGCGCGGTGGGCAAGCAGATTGTTGAGCCCGGCTGGCGCCGTGCGCTGCCCGAGGCATTGACTCCGGCCAAGGGTCGCGAGGCGCCACCGGCCCAGGTGCTGCCGGCGTTGCGCGAAGGCCAGGACTGCACCGTGCGGGACCTGCAACTGAAAGACCTGTGGACCCAGCCACCCAAGCCTTTCACCGAAGGCGACCTGATCAAGGCGATGAAAAACGTCGCCAAGCTGGTGGACGACCCCAGGCTCAAGCAGAAGCTCAAGGAAACCACCGGCATCGGAACCGAGGCGACTCGCGCCAGCATCATCCAGGGCTTGCTCGACCGTGGCTACCTGGTCAAGAACGGCAAGGCCCTCGCGGCCACACCCGCCGCCTTCAGCCTGATCGACGCCGTGCCCCGGGCCATCGCCGACCCCGGCACCACGGCGATCTGGGAACAGGCGCTGGACATGGTGCAGAGCGGGGAAATGAGCCTGGAGGAGTTCGTCGCCCGGCAATCGGCGTGGATGGGCAAGCTGGTGCAACGTTGCAGCGGCATGCGCCTGACCATCAGCGGGCCGGCGGCGGGCAAGGCTGCGACGCCATGGAAAAAGAAGCGTAAAAGCGCGGCCAAGGGCAAAGCCGCAGCCAGCAAACCCCGGCAGACGCGCCGCAAGGCGGCGACCTAACGCCTCGCGAGGGCATCCCCGACTGGCGCCATGAAAATCCTCTGCTATTTTTTCATGAAAATAATCAGAAAAAATTTCACGAGGCCCCGACATGTTCAAGCAATCCGCCCAGCACGTCGCCAGCTACTACGCCCGCACCTACCCCGCCACTATCCCCTTGCGCCCCACCCTACAGGGCGCCCACGACACCGACGTCCTGATCGTCGGTGCCGGCTTCAGCGGCCTGCATACGGCCTTGCGCCTGGCATTGGCCGGCCAGCGCGTCACCCTGCTGGAAGCCAGCCGGGTGGCCTGGGCCGCCTCGGGCCGCAACGGTGGCCAGGCACTGCCGGGCTGGTCGTGCGACATGCCCCCGTTGGAGCGAGCCCTGGGCCTGGAGCGCAGCCGGCGCCTCTGGGACAGCATGTGCTGGGCCGCCCGCGAGCTGCACGAACTGCCCCAGCGCCATGGCTTCGACGTCGATTATCGCCTGGGAAGCCTGTGGACCGCCGTGTTGCCGCGCCGCGTAAAACTGCTGGAGGAGGCCCGGCGTGAAGCACAGGAGAAGTTCGACTACGACTGCCTGCGCCTGATCGGCCGCGAGGAACTGCCCGAGTGGATCGACAGCCCCCGCTACCAGGCCGCGCTGTACGATCCCAATGGCGCCCACCTCAACCCGCTGAAGCTGGCCCAGGGCCTGGCCGGCGTGATCGAAGCGAACGGCGGGCGGATCTACGAGCAGAGCCAGGTGATCGATTACCAGGAACACGCCGGCGGCTTCGTCGCCCGCACCGATCAGGGCGAGGTGCGCAGCCGCGTAATGGTGCTCGCCTGCAACGCCTACATCGACCGCCTCGACCGCGCGCTCTCGCGTCGCCTGCTGCCGGTGGGCTCCTACCAGGTGGCCACGGCGCCGCTGGACGCCGACTTCGCCGCCTCGCTGCTGCCGCGCAACAGCTGCGTGATCGACAACCAGTTCGTCCCCGACTATTTCCGCCTCACCCCCGACCACCGTCTGCTGTTCGGCGGTGGCTGCACGTACCTCGGTGGTATCCCCAAGGACGTCGCCGGCGCCACCCGGCCGTACCTGGAGCGGGTGTTCCCACAATTGCGAGGGGTAGCCATCGAGCATGCCTGGGGCGGCCACATCGATTGCAGCATCCAGCGCACGCCGGATATCGGTCGCCAAGGCCAACGTTACTGGCTGCAGGGTTTTTCCGGCCACGGCGTACTGCCGACCCTGGCTGGTGCACGCGCGGTCAGCGACGCAATCCTCGGTGACGACGAGCTGCTGAAGCTGTACCAGGCCATCGACAATGGCCGTTTCCCAGGCGGCGACCTGCTGGCCGCGCCGCTGGAAGCGGCTGCGAAGGCCTGGTACAGGATGCGCGATCATGTCTGACGATACCCACGCCCTCGCCCGTCAGGTGCGCGACCTGCGCAAGCACCGCGGCCTGACCCTTGACGAGCTGGCAACTCGGGTCAACCGCTCGCTGGGCTTCCTCTCCCAGGTCGAACGCGGCCTGTCGCGGCCCACGGTGGCTGACCTGACCGCCATCAGCGAAGCGCTGCACGTGCCTACCACCTATTTCTACCAGGCCGTGCCGCCCCGAGAGATCGACTGGGTGACCCGCCCCGACGAGCGGCGCACCCTGTACTACGCCGCCGGGATCACCGACGTGTTGGTCTCGCCGACGCTAAGTGGCCGCTTCGCCATGCTCGAAAGCCACCTGGCGCCCGGCGCCAGCAGTGGCGAGGGGCATCTGGACGACAGCTCGGAACAAGGCGGTTTCGTCCTTGAGGGCGAGCTGACCTTGTGGCTCGAAGGCCAGGACGGCGCCGTCACCCTGATCCCCAACGACAGCTTCCAGCTGCCACCCCACAGCCAGTTCCGCTACGCCAACCTGACCGCCCGAACGACCCGGGTTCTCTGGGTCTTCCGTTGAGAGCATGCCAATGACAAGTACAACAGGCTTCCCCGATCTGCTCAGCGAAGTACGCGCCTTGCGCACCCGACACCCCGACGTGCGCTACGTCGACCTGATCAGCCTGGACATCCCCGGGCATTTCTACGGCAAGCGCTATCCCATCGACATGCTGGAAAAAGTCGCCGCCGGCAGCCCGCTCAAGCTGCCGCAGAACTGCGTACTGCTCGGCGTGCAGGGCGGGCTGTTCCCGATCGGCGACTACTGCTTCAACGACGGCGACCCGGACGCCCCGCGCCGCCTGGTCCCCGGTACGCTCAAGCCGGTGACCTGGGAGCGAGAGCCGCTGGGGCAGATGCTGATCACCTCGGACGGCACTGCGGCGCCCATCGAGTTCGAACCCCGCGAGGTGCTGGCCCGCGTCCTGCAACGCCTCGAATGCCGCGGCATCCGCCCGGTGGTGGCGTTCGAACTGGAGTTCTACCTGTTCGACCAAGCGTTGAAAGAGGGCTTGCCGCAGTTCCCCCGCGACCCGGTCAGTGGCGATGCCGACGACCAGCCGAACATGCATATCGAGCGCCTGTCGCGCTTTGCCGATGTGCTGCGCGAAATGGTCGAGACTGCCAACATCCAGGGGGTGGACGCCAACGTCATTACCGCCGAACTGGGTCCCGGCCAGTTCGAGATCAACTTCGGCCATTGCGACGATGGCCTGCGCGCCGCCGACTGGGCGGCACTGTTCTGCCGCAGCACCCAGGGCGTGGCGCGCAAGCACGGGCTGCGCGCCTCATTCATGAGCAAACCCTATCTGCACGCGCCGGGCAGCGGCATGCATGTGCATGTCAGCCTGTACGACCCGGCGGGCAACAACCTGTTGTCCGCCGATAACCAGCGGCCGCTGCGCCACGCCGTGGCCGGTTGCCTGGCGCTGCTGCCGCATTGCATGCCGATCTTCGCCGCCAACCACAATGCGTTTCGCCGCTACGGGGCCATGGTCAACGCCGCCAGCCGCGCCAGCTGGGGCTTCGAGGATCGCGATGCCTGTATCCGTATCCCCGAGTCGGATGCGCGCAACCTGCGGATCGAGCACCGGCTGGCCGGGGCGGATGCCAATCCGTACCTGGTGCTGGCGGCGATCCTGTGCGGCATGGAGCACGGGCTGGATGCCGCGCAGGAACCCATTGCGCCGCTGAACGAGGACCGTGGCAGCGGGATCGATTTTCCCAAGGACATGCTCGGCGCGGTGGCAGCGATGCGTGGGCATCCGGCGGTCAACGAGGGATTGGGCGCGGAGTTCGTGATGGTCTATTGCGAGAACAAGCGCCAGGACCATCTGGCGTTTCTCAATGAGGTCAGTGCGCGGGAATATCGCTGGTTCCTGTAAGCTTCACCGGACTCATCATTGCCAAGCCCCACAGATGGACCGCGATCCCTGTGGGAGCCGGCTTGCCGACGATGAGGCCAAAACTGGTAACACCGACCACAGGGCATTACCATGCACCACCTCTAGCGCGGCCTTTTGCCGCACCCTCCCGTCCAGCCTGCCCGTGCCCTCATGCCTTTCGAACTCACCGTAGAACCGCTCACGCTGCTGATTCTCGCCCTGGTCGCCTTCGTCGCAGGCTTCATCGATGCCATCGCCGGCGGCGGCGGCCTGCTGACCACCCCGGCGCTGCTCACCGCCGGCATGCCACCGCACCTGGTGCTGGGCACCAACAAGCTCAGCTCGACCTTCGGCGCCGCCACGGCCAGCATCACCTACTACCGGCGCAAGCTGTTCCATCCGGCGCAGTGGCGCCTGGCGATTCTCGGCACGCTGGTGGGCGCGCTGATCGGTGCGGTGGTGGCTCACTACATGCCAGCCGAGTGGCTGAACAAGATGCTGCCGGTGATCGTGTTCGCTTGTGGCGTCTACCTGCTGTTCGGCGGTACACCGAAGGCGCCGGTGGACGCCGATGCGCCGATCAAAAGGAAGTGGCAGTTTCCGCAGGGCTTCACCCTGGGCTTCTACGACGGCGTTGCCGGGCCGGGTACCGGTGCCTTCTGGACCGTGAGCACGTTGCTGCTCTATCCCATCGACCTGGTTCGGGCCAGTGGTGTGGCGCGCAGCATGAACTTTGTCAGCAACATTGCGGCGCTGACGGTGTTTGTCATTTCCGGGCAGGTGGATTACATCGTTGGGTTGTGCATGGGGGTGTCGGTGATGGTCGGGGCGTTTTTCGGGGCTCGGACGGCGATCAGTGGGGGCAGCAAGTTCATTCGGCCGGTGTTTATTACTGTGGTGCTGGCGTTGACTGTTCGGTTGGCTTGGCAGCATTGGTTTGGGTAGGGATCTGGATTTGGCTCTGGATTTGGATTTGGATTTGGCTCTGGCTCTGGCTCTGGCTCTGGCTCTGGCTCTGGCTCTGGCTCTCGCTCGATTGTTTTGATTTTGCATACATATTCTTGAAATATGTCGACATCTAGTCACCTTTTCGCCTTTACGGCGACCTACTTTTGCTCTTGGGCAAAAGTAGGCAAAAACCGCTGGCTCCATTCATACGGCCCCTGCGCTGCGCTCCGGGGTTCCCTCGCTCCGTTCTTGCTCCCGTGGGTACCGCGCTGTACGCCCCATCCTGGGGCGCAGCGCTCGACGGCCATCCATGGCCGTCGCCCCACTACGCAAGAACTCCACTCGGCCTCCTGAAGTCGCAATTGGCGGCGCCTGGACTATTGCGCGCTTAGAAGCAAGAGCAAGAGCAAGAGCAAGAAGTGCGGAGTTAGTTGTTTTAACATTAGTTATGTATTGGCTGTTCCGACCCCTTCTCGGGGCAAGCCCGCTCCTACAGGGTTGTATATAAAGGCGACTATTGCGTGGGAGCGGGCTTGCCCCGCGATGCGATCTAGAGATTAATTAAGTTTAAACTAGCGACAGCTGCGTCAGTGCAGGCGCCGCCCGTAACTTCGCGACTTCAGGAGGCCGAACGCAGGCCTTGCGGAGGGAGGTGACGGGCATGGATGCCCGTCAAGCGCTGGGGCCCAGGATGGGCCCTGCAGCGCGGCCCTCCTGGGAGTAAGGCCGGAGTGAGGGAACCCGAAGCCGACCATGAACCGTACCTAGTAAATTTGCCAGTAGGCTGTTCCCGCAGAATGAGTGAGTCTACTGCTGTTCTTTCAGTGTTCTGGAGGTGGCCATGCGTAGCAGCGAGCAAAAGACCAAGATCGGTGCATGGATGCTGATAGCCGACACCCTGGGCTCGACTGTAGGAGCTCGACATTCCACAACACTCGATGCCCTTGTCTACATGCCCTTCGGCTTCAGTACCAAGGCCATGCGTGTTCAGATCATGCGGGGTTTCACTGGCCAACACCGCGAGGCAGACACCGGCTATTACCTGTTGGGTAATGGTTACAGGGTCTATGATCCCGTGCTGATGCGGTTTTACTCACCGGACAATTTGAGCCCCTTTGCACAAGGGGGAATCAACAGCTACGGCTATTGCGCAGGTGACCCAGTCAACAGCAGTGACCCATCCGGTCATGCCTCTGGCTTGAGGGCATCCTTTGGTATAGAGCCGCAATTCAAGTTGAGTGCCATCAAAGCCACCGACAACGCGCCGGAAACTCGCCAATACGCCGGCTGGCACTTGAATAACGAGGCGACTGGCTGGGACGCGAAGATGGCAATCAAACTACCGAAGCGCCTGATCGACGCAAAATACTATCAACGGGAACTTCAGATGTCTCGCGTAGGCCAGTCAAATATTTCCGGATGGTACGCCAAATACAAACTACGGAAGACCGAAAGAAAAATCAACACGACCCACGAGAGGCTACAACATCTAAAAAATTCTTTACCCGAACAAGCGACTGCGATTTCAAGTATGATTTTTTCAATGTCGACCAGACCACCCACTTATGGACGAGCATTGGAAGATCCGCCCGCCTATGGAGTTGCTGCCCCCGAGGCAAACAATATGCTGCGCTTCCAGAAGCTTATATTAACCGACGCCCCTCCCGCTTACGAGATCAGACGAAGCTCTGTCTAGTGTCCTGTCTCGGAAATAAGCTGTTCTCTTTTGGCGGCGCCTTGGCCGAACACCCAAGCCACTCGCCAAAAGAGAACGTATTTCCGAGGCCGGACAATAGTGCATATCTATTGATATGGGATGCAGACTTTAAACTGATAGATCAAGCCCCGTAGAATGAGCAGCACTCACCTCTGCAGCACAGGCTCAGGCAAGCCCAACCGCCGAGCAACATACAGATCAATCAGATACCGAGCAATCGACCGCCCCGCCGGCAAAGGCGGCAACGCATGCACATCGAACCACCGCGCATCCTCGATCTCATCCGCCTGCATGACAATCTCCCCCCCAGCGTACTCAGCATGAAACCCGAGCATCATCGAATGCGGAAACGGCCAGCACTGGCTGCCGACGTACTGGATGTTCTTCACCTCCACCGCCACCTCCTCACGCACCTCGCGCACCAGGCAATCCTCGGCCGACTCCCCCGGCTCGGCGAAGCCCGCCAGGGTGCTGTAGACCCCACTGACGAAACGCGGCGAACGGGCCAGCAGCACCTCGTCCCCCCGAGTGATCAGCACGATCATGCTCGGTGAAATCCGCGGATAGCTGCGCAGGTCGCACGGCTGGCAATACATCGCCCGCTCCCAGCGGATCTGCGCCATCGGCTGGCCACAGCTGCCGCAAAAACGGTGCTCGCGGGCCCAGGTGCCGATCTGCGCGGCATAACCAAGTACCTTGTACGTATCGAAATCGCCTTCGAGCATGAAGCGGCGCAGCCCCTGCCAGCCACACCCCGGCACTTCGCTGGCGCTGCGTAGCTCCAGCAGGAACACCGGCTCGCCGTCCAGGTGTCCGATGCCATGCTCGCACAACACGTCCAGGTCCTGGCGCTTGAGCCAGTCGCGAGGGAACAACGCGCCGTTGGCGTCCATCAGGAACCCGTCCGGGCTGCGGGCGACGGCCAGTCCGCCGGAAATCTGCGGGTCGAGTACTGCGGTTGTCCAGCGTGCTGACATGGTTTCGGGTCCCTAGATGGCGCCCGCCACTGTCAGTCAGTCGGCGAACGTCGGTTGCTGTTTGCTCATGTGGGCGGCCATGGCCACGCGCAGGTCTTCGGACTGCAGCATGGCGGCGTTCCAGGTGGCGATGTACTCCAGGCCATCGTCGATGCGATGGTCGCGCATGTAGCTGATCATCTCCTTGGTGCCGGCCACGGCGATCGGTGATTTTGCGGCGATCTCGCGGGCGATGGCAAAGACCCCGTAGAGCAGCGCCGCCTGGTCATCATAGACGCGGTTGACCAGGCCGATGCGCAACGCTTCCTGGGCGTCGACCATACGGCCGGTGTAGGCCAGCTCACGCATGATGCCGTCACCGATGATCCGCGGCAAACGTTGCAGGGTGCCGACATCGGCGGCCATGCCCATGTCGATCTCCTTGATCGAGAACTGCGCATCACCGGCGCAGTAGCGCATGTCGCAAGCCGAGACCAGGTCGATGGCGCCACCGATGCAGTAGCCCTGGATCGCCGCCAGCACCGGCTTGCGGCAGTTGTCCACGGCGTTGAACGAGCCCTGCAGGCGCAGGATGGTGCGACGCATCATCCGAGCGTTGCGGCCGACGTCCTTGCCCAGTTGCTGGGCCAGCGCGGCCAGCATCATCAAGTCGATACCGGAGGAGAAATGCTTGCCGGCGCCGCTGAGTACCACCACCCGCACCGCGTCGGTGTCGTCGATCCACTGGAAGATCTGGACCAGCTCCTCCCAGAAGGCGGCGTTCATCGCGTTGATCTTTTCCGGGCGGTTGATCTGCACGTGGGCGATGTGGTCGGTCAGTTCGACCTTGAACGCGGTGTATTCGGTCACGGACGGCACTCCTGTGGGGAAAGGATTCACAACGGCGGATCTTAGCGCACCCGCAAGGCGGTGCATGTGCCAAAAGCCGGACTGGACAACTTGCACCCTGACGCACGATCCGGCACCGTGCGCCACTGCTGAATCAAAAGGATACAAATTCATGTCCCGCTCCCTGACCGGCGCCCTCGCCCACAGCTTCCTGGGCCAGTCGCCGCGTTGGTACAAGGCCGTCATCTGCCTGTTCCTGCTGCTCAATCCCTTGCTACTGGCAACCCTCGGTCCGGTGGTCACCGGCTGGGTGCTGGTGATCCAGTTCATCTTCACCCTGGGCATGGCACTCAAATGCTACCCGTTGATGCCCGGTGGCCTGCTGCTAGTCGAGGCGCTGCTGCTGCGCTTGACCACGCCCGAAGCCCTGTACGAGGAGTTGCAGCACAACTTCCCGGTGATCCTGCTGCTGATGTTCATGGTCGCCGGCATCCATTTCATGAAGGAACTGCTGCTGTACCTGTTTTCGCGGATCCTGCTCGGCGTGCGCTCCAAGGCCGTGCTGAGCCTGCTGTTCTGCGTGTTGTCGGCGTTCCTCTCGGCGTTCCTCGATGCCCTGACCGTGACCGCGGTGATCATCAGCGCCGCTGTAGGCTTCTATGCCGTCTACCACCGGGTCGCCTCGGGTGCCAATCCTCGTGAGGAATCGGCGCTGGACAGCGACCATCAGGTCGAGCAGTTGCACCGCGAAGACCTCGAGCAGTTCCGCGCCTTCCTGCGCAGCCTGCTGATGCATGGCGCGGTGGGCACGGCGCTGGGTGGCGTGTGCACCTTGGTGGGCGAACCGCAGAACCTGCTGATCGGCCATGAAATGGGCTGGCATTTCGCCGACTTCTTCCTCAAGGTCGCGCCGGTGTCGATGCCGGTGCTGGCGGCGGGCCTGGTGACCTGCGTGCTGCTGGAGAAGCTGCGGCTGTTCGGCTACGGCACGCTGATGCCCGAACGCGTGCGCCAGGTGCTGGCCAGCTACGCCGCCGAGGACGATGCCGCCCGCACCCAGGCGCAACGGGTGGCGCTGGTGGTACAGGGCCTGGCCGCGCTGATCCTGATCGTCTGCCTTGGCCTGCACATCGCCGAGGTGGGCCTGATCGGCCTGCTGGTCATCGTGTTGATCACCGCCTTCACCGGCATCACCGACGAGCATCGCCTGGGCCGTGCGTTCCAGGATGCCATGCCGTTCACCTCGCTGCTGGTGGTGTTCTTCGCCGTGGTCGCGGTGATCCACCAGCAGCAACTGTTCAGCCCGCTGATCGCCTGGGTGCTGGCGCTGCCCAGCGAGCAGCAGCCGGGCATGCTGTACCTGGCCAACGGCCTGCTCTCGGCAATCAGCGACAACGTGTTCGTCGCCACCATCTACATCACCGAGGTCAAGCAGGCGTTCGTCAATGGCGCGATGAGCCGCGAGCATTTCGAGACCCTGGCGGTGGCGATCAACACCGGCACCAACCTGCCCAGCGTGGCCACGCCCAATGGCCAGGCGGCGTTCCTGTTCCTGCTGACCTCGGCAATCGCACCGCTGATTCGCCTGTCGTATGGGCGCATGGTGTGGATGGCGCTGCCCTATACCGTGGTCATGGGCGGCCTGGGCTGGTGGGCGGTGACCTACTGGCTGTAATCGGACCATCTGTAGGAGCGGCTTCAGCCGCGATCACCCGCAGAGCGGGTGCCAGATTCCGCGGTGCCTGCATCGCGGCTGAAGCCGCTCCTACGGATGACCGCGTATCCCGCACCTGCTTTCTCTCCTCCCGTGCCCCCATCCGTCGAACCTGACTATCGTTCAGCACTGCTGTCGATTCTCGCCAACCCCGTTCGACTATCCAGCACACACCCGAGGAGGTTCACCCCATGCGCAAGCTCATCGTCGCCGCCTTCGTCACCCTCGACGGCGTCATGCAGGCCCCCGGCGGGCCGGAGGAAGACACCAGCGGCGGCTTCACCTTTGGTGGCTGGATCCCGCCCCTGGCCGACGAGGCCTTCGGCCAAGCCATGCAGACCTTGTTCAGCCAACCGTTCGAACTGCTGCTGGGGCGACGCACCTACGATATCTTCGCCGGGTTCTGGCCAAAGGTCGGGCCCGAGGCGCCGGACCGGCCCTTGGCCGACCTGTTCAATGGCGTGGCCAAGCATGTCGCCACGCACCATCCCGAATCCATCGACTGGCAAAACAGTCACCCGTTGGGCGCTGATGTGACGGGGGCGGTGCGCGCCCTCAAGCTACAGGACGGCCCGACGCTGCTGACCCAAGGCAGCGGCGAACTGGTACGCCAACTGCTGGCGGCCGGCCTGGTGGATGAACTGCGGTTGCTGATCCACCCCTTGCTGCTTGGGCGTGGCAAGCGCCTGTTCGGTGACGATGCCCAGGCCGCGGCCTTCACACTGGTGGAGTCGAGCAGCACGCCCAAGGGCGTATTGCTGGCCCACTACGCACGCAGCGGCGAGGTGCAAACGGGATCGTTCTGACCCACAGTCAGTCGAGCAGGCAGTTGATGGTGCGGGCGAGGCCTGCGTCCGTTTGCCCCGGCGCCCTTGTTATCATCCAGGCTCAACCGGGAGGGAACCCATGCTCGCCATACGCCGCGCCAGCCGTCACGACGCGCTGGACACGTACGCCATCCGCCGCCAGGCGATCCTGTGGCAGTGCACCGAAGCCTACGATGCCACCCTGGCCCAGGCCTGGGCCGACGTACCGTTCACAGAAGGCTACGCGGCCCTGGTCGCCGAGCATTTCCACCTTGCCTGCATCGACGACACGATCGTCGCCACTGGCATGCTCGACCGGCACAGCGGTGAACTGGGTGCCCTGTTCGTACTGCCGGCATTCATGGGCCGTGGCATCGCCCGGGCGATGGTCGAACACCTCGAAGGCATCGCCAGGGCCGAAGGTCTGGAAGATGTCCACCTGGACTCGACCTTGAACGCAGCGGCGTTCTATCGCCGCTGCGGCTACATCGGCGATGCGCTGTCGATCTACCAGTCACCATTCGGCCTCGAACTGTCCTGCATCCCCATGCGCAAGGTGCTGGCCGGGGTATAAGATCAAAGCCCCCTGCGCCCCGGAGACTCGCCCCATGCTACCCACCGCCACCTCCCAGCACAGTGCCCGTCGGGTCCGCTTGCAGGCCCTGCGCGGCCGGGTCGGCCTGGGGCTGGTGGCCGGATTGTCGGTGCTGGCCGGCATGACCGACGCCATCGGCCTGCTGGCGTTGGGCGACTTCGTATCATTCATGAGCGGCAACACCACGCGCCTGGCGGTGGCCATCAGCCAGGCGGACCTGGCGCTGATGCTGCGCCTGGCCCTGGCGATCCTCAGTTTCGTGCTGGGCAACACCCTGGGTGTATTGCTGGCCCGCCGCTTGCGCCGCCGCGCCGCACCCTTGCTGCTGATTACCGCCAGCCTGCTGGCGTTTGCCGCAGCGTGGCCTGCGCCCACCACATTGCCCGCGTTGATCGCGGCCACCTTGGCCATGGGCATGCTCAACGCCGTGGTCGAACAGGTGAACGGCCTGCCGATCGGCCTGACCTACGTAACCGGCGCGCTGTCGCGCTTCGGCCGTGGCCTGGGGCGTTGGTTGCTGGGTGAGCGGCGCCATGGCTGGCGGGTACAACTGGTGCCCTGGAGCGGCATGCTGCTGGGTGCCGCGCTCGGGGCCTGGCTGCAGCAACGGCTGGGCTTGCAGGCGCTGGCGGCCAGTTGCGCCCTGGCCTGCTTGCTGGCGCTGGTGACGGTGTTCATCCCGCGTGCCTGGCAACTGGGCTACATGCCGCGCTGAGGGCCATGAGCATTCCTTAAACGGCAGGCGCGCAGACGTCGATAGTCACTATCGAGCACAGCGATTTCCATCGTGCCACCGTGGCCAATAACCTGGGTTCATCGATCCGACAGCCCACGGTATCATCCCGATGAACACCACCGCCCGCCTCCTCCTCGCCACCCTGGCCATCGCCGTGCTGGGCGGTTGCGCCAGCCATCCTGAGCTACGCCCCTACAGCGCCGAGGAAGCCCGTCAGCTGCAACTCGAGGCATTGCAACGCCAGGGTCTGAGCCAGGAAGAGTACGAGCGCCGCAAACTGACCGTGTTGCGCGCCGATCACCAGCAAGCCGTGACCGACGCCGCCAGGGCCACGACCGCGATCAGCGGTTGACCTCGACCTCGTCCAGGAACGCCAGCAGGTGCTCGTTGAACGACACCGGTGCTTCCTCCATGACGAAGTGCCCGCAACCCGGCAGGATCACCCCGCGCACCGAGTCGGCATGCCCCTGCAGCGTACGCAGCGGCGCATCGCCCGTGGCGTGCTCGGCACCGATCGCCAGCACCGGCATGGGCAGCGGATGCCTGGCCCGTTCGCGGTTCTGCCTGATGGTCTCGGGAATCGCCCGGTAATAGGCGAAGCCCGCCCGCATCCCGCCCGGCGAGGCGTAGGCACGGATATAGACATCCGCCGCCACCGCATGCCGATGGATCGCCCATCGGTCGAACATGAAGTTGAGGTAGCCCTCCTCACGTCCGGCGATCAGGAACTCCGGCAGATCGCGAACCTGGTTGAACAGGAAGTGCCAAAGGAAGATGTTGTCCTGCGGCGCCACGAAGATCGACGGCGCCTCGGCAAGCCCCGGGATCACCGCCTCGGCCACCGTCAGCGAGCGCACCGCCTGTGGCCAATCACTGGCCAGGGCATAGGCCACCCACATCCCCACATCGTGACCGACCAGGTGATAGCGCTCATGCCCCAGCTGGGTCATCGCGGCATGCAGCACAGCGGCGACGCTGCCGGTGTCGTAGCCCTGCTCGGGGCGGTCCGAATCCCCCAGGCCCGGCGGATCGATGGCAATGGCACGGAACCCGCGCGCGGCCAGGATCGGCAGCACATGGCGCCAGGCGTACCAGGTCTGTGGCCAGCCCGGCACCAGTAGCACCGGTTCGCCCGCGCCGGCCACGACACAGTGGATGCGCTGTCCCTGCACCTGCACATAGACATGCTCGAAGGCGTCAGCCAAAGACTCGATGGCCAGGTTCATACCCGAGCCCCCGTGTCGATGCCCAGCATGCGCTGGATCTGATGGGCGTCGATCGGTGCGCCGGCGAAATCGTCGAACACCTGGTCCGTGACCCGGATGATGTGGCGGTTGATGAACTCGACGCCTTCACGGGCGCCGTCCTCCTGATGCTTCAGGCAGCATTCCCATTCCAGGGTTGCCCACCCCGCGAAGTCGTACTGCGCCAGCCGCGAGAAGATGGCCTTGAAGTCCACTTGCCCGTCACCCAGCGATCGGAAGCGCCCGGCACGTTCGGCCCAATCGCTGTAGCCGCCATACACGCCCTGCCGACCGCTCGGGTTGAACTCGGCGTCCTTGACGTGAAACATGCGGATCAGTGGGTGATAGAGGTCCAGATAGGCCAGGTAGTCGAGTTGCTGCAACACGAAATGGCTGGGGTCGAAGAGGATGCGGCAACGCACGTGCTCCCCCACCAGGGCATGGAAACGCTCGAAGCTGGTGCCATCGTGCAGGTCCTCGGCCGGGTGGATCTCGAAGCACAGGTTGACACCCTGTTCGTCACAGCAGTCGAGTATCGGCCGCCAGCGCCGCGCCAGCTCCTCGAAGGCAGCCTCCACCAGGCCCTGGGGACGCTGCGGGAACGGGAACAGGTAGGGCCAGGCCAGCGCGCCGGAAAAGGTCCCCATGTCCTCCAGGCCCAGGTTGCGGCTGGCCCGAGCCGCCAGTGTCATCTGCTCGGTCGCCCAGGCGGTGCGTTCTGCCGGCCGCCCGGCCAGCGCGGCCGGGGCGAAGGCGTCGCACATTGGATCGTAGGCCGGATGGACCGCGACCAACTGGCCGATCATGTGGGTGGTCAGCTCGCTGACCTGCAAGCCGTGCTCGGCCAGCCGCCCCTTGACCTCATCGCAGTAGCCGGTGCTCTGCGCGGCCAGTTCCAGGTCGAACAGCCGGGCGTCCCAGGCCGGGACCTGCAACCCCTTGAAGCCCAACTCTCCCGCCCACTCGGCGATCCTGTCGAGGCTGTCGAACGGTGGCTTGTCGGCGCTGAACTGCGCGAGGTGCAGACTGGGGCCTTTGAGTGTTCGCATGATGTCATCCAATTGTTTGTTGATCGACAAACAATAGGGTCGAATGGCGCTGCCCGTCAATCGCAAATTGGCTAGAATGCGCCTTTCACGTAATCAGGCAGGCGAGCGATGGCAGGGCGACCTCGGGAATTCGACAAGCAACAGGCGCTGCGCAAGGCGATGCGGCTGTTCTGGGAACATGGCTACGAGGGCACCTCGATGTCGGCCCTGGTGTCCGCGCTGGGCATCGCCTCCGCGCGCATCTACGCGGCCTTCGGCAGCAAGCAACAACTGTTCGAGGAAGCCGTGGCCCTGTACGAGTCGGCCGAGGGCGGCTTCGCCGACCGCGCCCTGGCCCTGCCGGATATCCACCAGGCCCTGGCACGGATGCTCGAGGACGCCATCAGCACCTACACCCGCGCCAACGAGCCCAGGGGCTGCCTGGTGGTCAGCGCCGCCAGCGGCGTGGCACCGGACAACCTGGCCGTCCAGCAGTGGTTGTCCGGGCACCGCCGGCAGCGTACCGAGTCGATCATCGAGCGCCTGCGCCAAGCCCGTGACCAGGGGCAGTTGCCGGCCGACACGCAGGCCGAGGCCCTCGGCCACTTCTATGCCACCTTCCTCCACGGTATCTCCGTGCAGGCCCGTGACGGCGTGCCCGGAGAGGACCTGCGCAGCGCCAGCCGCCAGGCACTGACGCTGTTGCCAAGCCGGCAACCTTGACCTTATCGCCGCCCCGGCAAAGCTGTTAGCCTTGCCCTGTTCAGGTCACCACGGACAGCCCATGGCCAACCACAAGATCGAGATCCGCCGGCGCAACGTCGAAAAGATCCTGCAAGCCGCCGAGCAGGTGTTCGCCGACAAGGGCTACGCCGCCACCTCCATGGGCGATATCGCCGAACGGGCGCAACTGCCGCGCTCCAACCTGCACTACTACTTCAGCACCAAGGACGACCTGTACCGCGCCGTGTTGCAGGACCTGCTGGACGTCTGGAAACAGGATGCCCTGTGCTTCGAGCACTTCGACGACCCGCGGGTGGTGCTGACCAGCTACATCCGCGCCAAGATGGGCCATTCGCGCTCGCGGCCGCTGGGCTCGAAGATCTGGGCCGAGGAGATCCTCCACGGCGCCCCGCTGCTGGGCCCCAGCCTGGACGAAATCCTGGTGCCGTGGGCGCAGCTCAAGCAGGCGAAGATCCGCAGTTGGGTCGACGACGGGCGCATCCTGCCGGTGGAACCATCGGCGCTGCTGTACATGATCTGGGCGGCGACCCAGCACTACGCCGACTTCGGTTTCCAGGTCACCCTGCTCAATGACGGTGAGCCGCTGTCGGACATGGCGTTCGAGCAAGCGGTGCAGACCGTGACCGGCGTCATCCTGCGCGGCATCGGCCTGGAGCCGTGAGCGGCGCCCTTAGCGCCCCAGGTGCTCGCACAAAAAATCGATGAACACCCGGGTCTTGTGCGGCACATGGCTGCTGTTGGGGTACACCACGCTGATCGGCTGCCTCGGCAGGCTGTAGTCCGGCAGTACCCGCCGCAGGGTGCCGTCGGCCAGGTCTTGCTCGACCAGCCAAGCCGGCAGCACCGCTACGCCCAGGGCGGCGCAGGCCATCGCCCGGATGGCGTGGGATGCATTGGACTGGTAGGCCGCCCGGCCGACAACGCTTGCACTCCCCGCCTGCGCGCTGTGCAAGGTCCAGGCGGTCGGGCTCTGCAGGTTGCTGTTGGCAATCCAGGGTGTATCCGCCAGTTCCTCGGGCCGTTCAATGGCATGGCGAGCAAGAAAGGCCGGAGCAGCCACCAGCACAATGTCGTACTCGGCCAGCTGGCGACTGCGCAGGTTCGAGTCCGGCAACGCGCCAAGGCGCACCACCAGGTCGAGCCGCTCGGCAATCAGGTCGCTCAGCGACGAGTCGGTATCGTAGCTGAGCGACAACGCCGGGTAGCGCTCGGCGAACAGCGGGATCAGCGGCAGGATGAAACGCTCACCGTACTCCCCGGTGGTGCTGATGCGCAGATTGCCCGATAGGCCGTTGTGCCGGCGCAGTACATTGGCGAAGGCGCCTTCGACATCGCTGACGATCACCTTGAAATCTTCATAGAAACTTTGGCCGGTTTCGGTCGGGGCGATAGCACGGGTGCTGCGCGCCAGCAGCGTCACCCCCAGGGCCTGCTCCAGCGCCTTGACGTGCTGGCTGGCCATGGCTTTGCTGATGCCGAGAAATTCCGCCGCCTTGGTGAAGGAGCCGAAGTCGACCACCGCCAGAAACGTCTGCACCCGGTTGAGCTGGGTGTGGAGGGCCGTGCGCGGCATTGTTCACTTCCATCAAACAGAGTTTCAAGGGTAGCGACATCGACAGGGACAGTCCACGACACCTACTCTGCGCGTCGAAAAGGAGTGGCAATGACGTACCGGTATCGCGTGGCAACGATCTTCCTGATGGGGTTCTTCATCGACTGCATCAACCTGTTCATGCCGACCGTGGCGTTGCCACGGATCGCCGCCGAGTTCGCCATCGGCAACGCCAGCAGCGCGTGGGTTGGCAATGCCTACATGCTCGGGCTGACCCTGGCCGTGCCGGTGAGCACCTGGCTGGCCAATCGCTGGGGCGCGCGGCGGCTGTTGAGCGCCGCCATGCTGGCGTTCAGCGTGGCGGTGTGGGGCTGCGGCGAGGCGCAGAGCTTTGCCGCGTTGATTGCCTGGCGCCTGGTTCAGGGCATGGCCGGTGGCTTGCTGATCCCCGTGGGGCAGGCGCTGACCTTCGAACGCTTCCAGGGCCCGGAGCGCGCCCGTGTGTCCACCCTGGTGATGGCCGTTGCGCTGCTGGCGCCGGCGCTGTCACCTACCCTTGGCGGGTTGATCGTCGACCATGGCCGCTGGCCGTGGGTCTTCCACAGCAACATTCCGCTGGCCCTGCTGACGGCGGCGCTGGCCTGGGCCTGGCTTGACCAGGCACCGGGTCCGACAGCGCCACGCCCGGACTTCAAGGGATTGCTGCTGGTCAGCGCCGCCCTCGCCTGCCTGCTGCTGGGCCTGTCGCTGTATGGTGCCGGCCATGGCGCCCTGCTGGCCATCGCCTGCCTGCTGGCGGGTGTGTCCTGCGCCTTGCTGTACCGCGCCCATTACCAACGCGCTGCGGCAGGCATCGTCGAGCTGAAGCTGCTCGCCATCCCCCGCCTGCGAGTCTCGATGCAGGTCTACCATGCGATCCCCGGGGTGTTCACCGGGGTCAACCTGTTGAACATCTTCTATCTGCAGGATGTGCTGCAACTGAGCGCCCAGGCCACCGGCCTGTTCATGCTGCTCTACGCCGCCGGGGCCTTCGCCGCCATGTTGCTGGCCGGCCGCCTGTACAACCGCGTCGGTGCCGCCCGCCTGTTGCTGCTCGGCATGCTCCTGCACAGCCTGGGTATCTGCCTGCTGGTCATGGTCGATACCCCGACGGACAACGCCGTACTGATGGCGGCCTACGGCCTCATGGGCATCGGCGGCGGCATCGGTGCCAACACCGCCCAGACCACCGCGCTGCTCGACTTCAGCGGCGAGCGGATGCAGCAGGCCAGCGTGCTGTGGAACCTCAATCGACAGATGGCCTTCAGCGTCGGCGCCGCCTTGCTGCTGATGATCTTCAACCTTTTACTGGTGGGCCTGAGTACGCCGGACGCCTATCACCTGACCTTCACTCTGGCCGCGCTGCTCGGGCTGGCGCCACTGATGACACTGCACACACTACCCCCGGAGACCCCTCGCCATGCCTGACCAAGCGATTGCCCGCGCCGAACGCAGCATTCATCACGTTCATGAGCTGATCCACAGAATCTTCACCCGCCCAGCGGCCGAGACCCAGGCAGTGCTCGGTGGACTGATGGCGGTGTTCGCCGATGATTTCAGCATGGTCGGCACGGCGGGCACGGTGGTGACCCGCGCACAGGTGGAGCAACTGTTCAGCCGGGCGGCCGGCGCACGGCCAGGGCTGGAGATCGTCGTCAGCAACGTCCAGGTGGTATGGCAGGCCGGGGTGAACGTAGCAGTGCGCTACAAGGAAACCCATCGGTTGCAGGGTGTGGTGCAGGCACGCTGGTCACTGGCACTGCTGGAGTGCAGCAACCGCGGCGTGGTGTGGCGATGCCTGCACGAGACCGCAATCAGCTAGCGCGGAGCTCGAGCAGGCATCACCGCTGCCGAGGCGTGTTTATCGACGGCCTCCTCAACCCGCCTCACGATAGGGATTGCGCGGATCCTGCGTCCAGTTCATGTACGGCTTGCCGGTGTCCTGCGCCTGCATGTCGATGCAACCTTCCACCGGGCAGGTGATCTGGCACAGGTTGCAACCCACGCACTCGGCCTCGATCACACTGTAGGCGTGAGTGCCGTCAGCCTTCAGGGTGCTGGCGATGGCCTGGTGCGAGGTGTCCTCGCAGGCGATGTGGCAGCGCCCGCAGCCGATGCAGGCGTCCTGGTCGATCTGCGCCACCGACTTGTAGTTGATGTCCAGGTATTTCCAGTCGGTGGTGTGCCCAACGGCCTGGCCACGAAACGCCTCGAGGTTGCGGTGGCCATGTTGGTCCATCCAGCGCGACAGGCCGTCCTGCATGTCGTCGACAATGCGAAAGCCGTGCAGCATCGCCGCCGTGCACACCTGTACCGCGCCGCTACCCAGGGCGATGAACTCGGCGGCGTCGCGCCAGGTGCCGATACCGCCGATGCCGCAGATCGGCAGCCCGCGGGTCTCGGGGTCACGGGCGATCTCGGCGACCATGTTCAGGGCGATCGGCTTGACCGCCGACCCGCAGTAGCCGCCATGGGTGCTCTGGTCGCCGACGATGGGGTGCGCGACCATGCGGTCCAGGTCGACGCTGGTGATCGAGTTGATGGTGTTGATGAGCGACACTGCGTCCGCCCCGCCCCGGTGGGCAGCGCGCGCCGACTGGCGGATGTCGGTGATATTGGGGGTGAGCTTGACGATCACCGGCAGCGTGCAATGGGTCTTGCACCAGCGGGTGACCATTTCCACATATTCGGGCACCTGGCCGACGGCGGCGCCCATGCCGCGCTCGGGCATGCCGTGGGGGCAGCCGAAGTTGAGCTCGATGCCATCGGCGCCGGTGGCTTCCACCAGCGGCAGGATGAACTTCCAGGATTCTTCGACGCACGGCACCATCAGCGACACGATCAGCGCACGGTCGGGCCAGTCCTTCTTCACCTGGGTGATCTCGCGCAGGTTGATCTCCAGCGAGCGGTCGGTGATCAGCTCGATGTTGTTGATGCCCTGCACCTGGCGGTTGGCGCCGTAGTGCGCCGAGTAGCGCGACGACACGTTGACCGCCGCCGGGTCCTCGCCCAGGGTCTTCCACACCACCCCGCCCCAGCCGGCCTCGAAGGCGCGGATTACGTTGTAGGCCTTGTCGGTGGGGGGCGCGGAAGCCAACCAGAATGGATTGGGTGCCTTGATGCCGGCGAATACGATGGACAGGTCGGCCATTTACGCAGCCTCCACGTTGAGCATGAGTTGGGCATGGATGGCTTCGGCGGCCAGCTTGCCATGTTGCACGGCCTGGACGGTGAGGTCCTGGCCCAGCGCGGTACAGTCGCCGCCGGTGTAGATGCCGGGGATGGAGGTACGCATGTGCGCGTCCACCTGTATGCGCTCGCCGTCGCGGGCCAGTTGCGCCGCCAGCGGATCGCCGAGGCTTTGCTCATCGAAGCGCTGGCCGATGGCCTTGAAGATCGCGTCGGCGGCCAGCTCGAAGGTTTCGCCGGTATCGCCCAGGCGTCCGTCGATCAATTGCGTGCGCGCGAAGCGCATGCCACGCACGCGCCCGGCATCATCCAGCAGCACGGCATCGGGCCGTGCCCAGGTGTGCAGGCGCACCTGATTGTGCTTGGCAATTTCCTGCTCATGGCCGGTGGCGCCCATGTCGGCTTCGCCGCGGCGGTACACCAGGTTGACGTCGCGGGCGCCCAGGCGGCTCATCTGCACGGCCATGTCGATGGCGGTGTTGCCGGCGCCGAGCACCAGGCAGCGGTCAGCCAACGGCAGCTGGGTGAGGTCGTCAGCCTGGCGCAGCTCACGGATATAGTCGGTGGCGGCAAGCAGGCCCGGCGCGTCTTCGTCCGCCAGGCCCAGCTGGCGCACGGCCCCCAGGCCCAGGCCGAGGAACACCGCGTCGTACTGGCCGTGGAGCTCGGCCAACGACAGGTTGCCGCCCAGGCGCTGGCCATGGAGGATCTCGATTCCGCCGATGCCCAGCAGGAATTCCACTTCGCGCTGGGCGTAGTCGTCCACCAGCTTGTAGCGGGCGATGCCGTATTCGTTGAGACCACCGGCCCTCTCCCGCGCCTCGAAGATCACCACGTCGTGGCCGTGCATGGCCAGCCGGTGCGCGCACGACAATCCGGCGGGGCCGGCGCCGACCACGGCGATGCGCTTGCCACTGGCCGGTGAGCGCTGGAACGGATGCTCGGTGAAGTCGGCATGGTCCAGGGCGTAGCGCTGCAATTGGCCGATCAGCACCGGGGCGCACTCCTGGGCGTTGTTGCGCACGCAGGCTTGCTGGCAAAGGATCTCCGTGGGGCAAACACGGGCGCAGCTGCCGCCAAGGATGTTGGCCGAGAGAATGCGTTCGGCGGCGCCCTGCAGGTTCTCGTCACTGATGCGGTGGATGAACGAGGGGATGTCGATTTCACTGGGGCACGCATTGACGCACGGCGCGTCGTAGCAGTACAGGCAGCGCGCGCTCTCGACAGCGGCCTGGCGGGCGGTGAGCGGGGGCGCGAGGTCGCTGAAGGCCTCTGCCAGCTGGTCGGCGCCGGCGCGGGGGCGCGGCAAGTGGTTCAGGGCATCGATCACGGTTGTAGCCTCTCGCTTTTTTATGGGTTCAGGCGGCGGTCACTCGCCTGTCCGTTCTGGGGGATGGCAGTCAACAGGAGCATGTGTGTTGTAATCAGGGTGCGCTTTGCGCCCCTATCGCCGGCAAGCCGGCTCCCACAGGTTGTGCATTCAGCAGCCACGACGCGCTGTCTGTGGGAGCCGGCTTGCCGGCGATAGGGCTGCGCAGCAGCCCCAGCTGCTTCAGCGCTGAACCGGCGTCGGTTTCTGCCGTTCGGCACGCCGTTCCAGCACCTCGTACACCGAGGGATAGGCCGGGCGCTCCACATAACGCCCCGCGCCCGGCTCGGCACGCAGGTCGCCATCGGCCCAGAGCACCTTGCCCTGGCTGACGGTGTGGCTGGGGACGCCGCGCACTGTGCGGCCTTCGAAGATGTTGAAATCGACCCGCTGGTGGTGGGTCTGGGCGCTGATGGTACGGGTGCCCTGCGGGTCCCACAGCACCAGGTCGGCATCGGCGCCGACGCGGATCGCGCCCTTGCGCGGGAACAGGTTGAAGATCTTCGCGGTGTTGGTGGAGGTCAGCGCGACGAACTCGTGCATCGACAGGCGCCCGCTGTTCACCCCGGCGTCCCACAGCACCGCCATGCGGTCTTCGATGCCGGCGGTGCCGTTGGGGATCCGGCTGAAGTCGTTGCGGCCCATGGCCTTCTGCTCGGCGCAGAAGCAGCAATGATCAGTGGCCGTGGTGTGCAGGTTGCCCGACTGAAGGCCACCCCACAGCGCCTCCTGGTGCTCGCGCGGGCGGAACGGCGGGCTCATCACGTAGCCGGCGGCGGTGGCCCAGTCCGGATCACGGTAAACGCTGTCGTCGAGCAGCAGATGCCCCGGCAGCACCTCACCGTAAACCGGCTGGCCCTTGGCCCGGGCATAGGTGATCTCATCCAGCGCCTCGCGGCTGGAGACATGCACCAGATACAGCGGCGTGCCCAGGGTTTCGGCGATACGGATGGCGCGGCTGGCGGCCTCCCCTTCGACCTGGGACGGACGCGACAGCGGGTGTGCCTCGGGGCCGGTCAGGCCCTGGGCGAGCAATTTTTGCTGCAGGTGATAGACCAGCTCGCCGTTTTCGGCGTGCACCGTGGGTACCGCGCCCAGTTGCAGGCAGCGTTCGAAGCTGGCCACCAGGGTGTCGTCGGCGGCCATGATCGCATTCTTGTAGGCCATGAAGTGCTTGAAGCTGTTCACTCCATGCTGGGCGACCAGTTCACCCATCTCCTCGGCGACCTGCTCGCTCCACCAGGTGATGGCGACGTGGAAGCCATAGTCGCTGGCACTCTTCTGCGCCCAGCCGCGCCAGGTATGGAAGGCTTCGAGCAGCGACTGCTGCGGGTTGGGGATGACGAAGTCGATGATCGAGGTGGTGCCCCCGGCCAGACCCGCGGCAGTGCCGCTGAAGAAGTCCTCGCTGGCCACCGTGCCCATGAACGGCAGCTGCATGTGGGTGTGCGGGTCGATGCCGCCGGGCATCAGGTACTGGCCACTGCCGTCGAGGATCTCACAGTCGGTGGGGGCTTCGAGGTCTTTGCCGATGGCGCGGATCAGGCCATCGGCACACAGGACATCGGCGGGGTAGCTCTCTTCATGGGTAACCACGGTGGCGCCACGGATCAACAGGGACATGCCGTTTTCCTCGCAGGCTGACCGGTCTTCTGGCCGGTTCTTGGAATTGTGTTGGCCGGGCGCTGGAGGTGATTTCATCAATCCTGTCAGGCCTGACAAGAATCGAGGCTAGTATCTGATCGGATATTCATCAAGAAAAAATATATGCAACCATCAAAAACAATAACTAATTGATTTTTAAAAATTTATTCACCAGCTCACCAAAAAGTGACACCCCTTCACCATTTTGACGCACTTGACAGGAAGCCAAATTGGTCAAGATTTTCTACGCAAAATCAGGTGTTTGTTTACTGGCTGGATGGCGCAGGCCGCGCCGGTGTTTTTCCAGGTTGCACCCGTTTGAACCACGCGGGTGCTGGACCGGCCAGACAGACGGCATGCCCAGGAGCTCCCGCTTCGCCTGCCGCCTTGATGAATGCCTCTGCAGGTCAGTGAGTTACCTCCGGTCGGCGGCGGCCTGCCGGGAAGGCGCGGGCTTTCCCGGCACGTTTGTTGAAAACGCAGGCCACAACCGCCTGGCCGGGCCGGAGGTGCAGTACTGGTGGTGTGTGTACTCCGGCCATCGCGTCAGCCCGATGAGCGACAACTACAAGAAAAAAGACCTGGAGAACCCCATGCAACAGAGCAGATCGCAAGTGGTCGAGCAGCATGGCCTGTACGAGCTCGACGCCGGCAGCGACGTCCTCGACAGCCCCCGCTACAACCACGACATCGCACCGACCAAGGTGCACCAGCGCACCTGGAACAAGTGGCACATCACTGCGTTATGGGTGGGCATGTCCATCTGCGTGCCTACCTACACCCTTGGCGGCGTGCTCACCGCCTACTTCGGCCTGAGCGTGGGCGAGGCGCTGCTGGCGATCCTGCTGGCCAACCTCATCGTGCTTATCCCGCTGACCCTCAACGCCTTCCCCGGGACCAAATACGGCATCCCGTTCCCGGTGCTGCTGCGCGCCTCGTTCGGTATCTTTGGTTCCAACGTGCCGTGCCTGATCCGCGCCGTGGTGGCCTGCGGCTGGTTCGGTATCCAGACGATGTTCGGCGGTCTGGCCATCCACCTGTTCCTGGGTTCGTTGTTCCCCGAGTGGAAGGCACTGGGTGGATCCGGCGAGGTGATCGGCTTCATGCTGTTCTGGTCGCTGAACCTGTGGGTGGTGCTGCGCGGCGCCGAGTCGATCAAATGGCTGGAGACGCTGTCGGCACCGTTGCTGGTGGCGGTCGGTGTCGGCCTGTTGTTCTGGGCGCTGCCGCACATGTCGATGAGCGAGTTGCTGGCGCAGCCGCCCAAACGCCCCGAGGGCGCCAGCGTGGTCGGCTACTTCTGCGCCGGGCTCACCGCCATGGTCGGTTTCTGGACCACGCTGTCGCTGAACATCCCCGATTTCAGCCGTTACGCGAAAAGCCAGAAGGACCAGATTCTCGGGCAGATCTTCGGCCTGCCGCTGACCATGTTCCTGTTCGCTTCGCTGGGCGTGATCATGACCGCTGCCTCCGCCTCGCTGGTGGGTCAGACGGTGTCCGACCCGGTGAGCCTGATCGGCCATATCCAGAGCCCCGGCTGGGTGGCCCTGGCCATGGCGCTGATCATCGTCGCAACGCTGTCGACCAACACCGCGGCCAACATCGTCTCGCCCACCAACGACTTCCAGAACATCGCCCCGCGCCTGATCGGGCGCAGCCGTGCCGTCTGGCTGACCGGCTTCATCGGCCTGGCGCTGATGGGCCACGAGCTGCTCAAGAAGCTCGGCTGGATCGTCTCCGACCTGAGCCTGGAGAGCCTGTACTCCAACTGGCTGCTGGGCTATTCCAGCCTGCTAGGGCCAATCGCCGGGATCATGGTGGTGGACTACTTCCTGGTCCGCCGCCAGCAGCTGGACCTCGCCGGGCTGTACCGCGACGACGTGTACCCGGCGTGGAACTGGGCCGGGTTCATTGCCTTCGGCGTGCCGGTGGCGCTGACCGTGATGGCGATTGGCAACAGCAGTTTCAGCTGGTTCTACGACTACGGCTGGTTCACCGGTTCGCTGCTCGGCGGCGGGCTCTACTACGCCCTCGGCGGTATCGCGGTGCGCGGCCCGGCGCGGCTGGCCAAGCCGATGCCCTGATGCGCCGCATCGCGGGGCAAGCCCGCTCCCACGTGATGGTAAAAATAACAGCCTGAGGAGACACCCCATGACCACCCCCGCCAAGGAAATCCTGCAATCCAGCCAACACCACATAGACAGTAACCGCCTGTGGCAATCGCTGATGGACCTGGCCCGCCTCGGCGCCACGCCAAAGGGCGGCGTATGCCGCCTGGCGCTGACCGATCTCGATCGCCAGGCTCGCGACCTGTTCGTGCAGTGGTGCGAAGCAGCCGGTTGCACGGTGAGCATCGACGCCGTAGGCAACATCTTCGCCCGCCGCCCAGGGCGCAACGCCAAGCTGCCACCCGTGATGACCGGCAGCCATATCGACACCCAGCCCACCGGCGGCAAGTTCGACGGCTGCTTTGGCGTGATGGCCGGGCTGGAGGTGATCCGCACCCTCAATGATCTCGGCGTGGAAACCGAAGCGCCGCTGGAGGTGGTGGTGTGGACCAACGAGGAAGGCTCACGCTTCGCCCCGTGCATGATGGGTTCTGGGGTGTTCGCCAACAAGTTCACCCTCGAGCACACCCTGGCCAAGCGCGATGCCCAGGGCGTGAGCGTCGGCGAGGCATTGAACGCAATCGGCTACGCCGGCAGCCGCACCGTGTCCGGCCACCCGGTCGGCGCCTACTTCGAGGCGCATATCGAGCAGGGCCCGATCCTCGAGGACCAGCACAAGACCATCGGCGTGGTGCTCGGCGCCCTCGGCCAGAAGTGGTTCGACCTGACCCTGCGCGGCGTCGAGGCCCACGCAGGCCCCACGCCGATGCACCTGCGCAAGGACGCCCTGGTCGGTGCCGCCGCCGTGGTCGAGGCGGTCAACCGCACCGCCCTCGCCCACCAGCCACATGCCTGCGGCACGGTCGGTTGCCTGCAGGCCTACCCCGGCTCGCGCAACGTGATCCCCGGCGAAGTGCGCATGACCCTGGATTTTCGCCACCTGGAAGGCCAGCGACTGGAGTCGATGATCGCCGAGGTGCGCCAGGTGATCGAGGCCACCACGGCCAAGCACGGGCTGGACTACGAGCTGGTGCCCACCGCTGACTTCCCGGCCCTGTATTTCGACAAAGGTTGCGTCGAGGCGGTACGTGATTCGGCACGCAACCTGGGCCTGGCGCACATGGACATCGTCAGCGGCGCCGGGCACGACGCGATTTTCCTTGCCGAACTGGGCCCGGCGGGGATGATCTTCGTGCCGTGCGAGGGCGGGATCAGCCACAACGAAATCGAGAACGCCACCCCCGAGGACCTCGCCGCCGGCTGCGCGGTGCTGCTGCGGGCGATGCTGGCGGCGTCGGAGGCAATTGCCAACGGACGATTGGCGGCGTAGCGATGATCTTCTGGAGATCGCCCACCCCTTGGGCTGCGCTGTCGCGCAGGGAATAGCGTTCAAGCATCACCTGCGTGGGAGCGGCCGTGCGCCGCTGCCACGCAGCTCCACAACAAGGCCACAACCGACGGCAAATCACACCAACCCCTTCCCGACAGACGGCTTATCGCTATATATTCCGCACCATAACGATAATCCCTCAGGAGCCGTCTTCATGCGTATTCGCTTGTTCTGTCTGGCCGCCAGCACCCTCGCCAGCCTGATCTGCCTCAACAGTGCCTGGGCCGATGAAGTCCAGGTCGCCGTCGCGGCCAACTTCACAGCGCCCATCCAGGCCATCGCCAGGGATTTCGAGAAGGACACCGGCCACAAGCTGGTCGCTGCCTACGGCGCCACCGGCCAGTTCTACGCACAGATCAAGAACGGCGCGCCATTCGAAGTGTTTCTCGCCGCCGACGACAGCACTCCGGCCAAGCTGGAACAGGAAAAGGAAATCGTTGCAGGCTCGCGCTTCACCTACGCCATCGGCACCCTGGCGCTGTGGTCGGCCAAGCCAGGCTATGTCGACGCCAAGGGTGATGTGCTGAAGAAGAACGAGTACAAGCACCTGTCCATCGCCAATCCCAAGGCCGCGCCCTATGGCCTGGCCGCCACCCAGGTACTGGACAAGCTGAAGCTGACCGAAGCCACCAAGGCGAAGATCGTCGAGGGCCAGAATATCACCCAAGCCTTCCAGTTCGTTTCCACCGGCAACGCCGAGCTGGGCTTCGTCGCGCTGTCGCAGATCTACAAGGATGGCAAGGTCAGCGAAGGCTCCGCCTGGCTCGTGCCCGCCGAACTGCATGACCCGATCCGCCAGGATGCGGTGATCCTCAACAAAGGCAAGGACAACCCGGCCGCCAAGGCCCTGGTCGATTACCTCAAGGGCCCGAAAGCCGCCGCGGTGATCAAGTCCTACGGCTATGAGCTCTGATGCCTCTCGACGCCAGTGACCTGGGCGCCATCTGGCTGACCATCAAGCTGGCCAGCCTGACCACCGCCATCCTCCTGGTGCTGGGCACGCCCATCGCCTGGTGGCTGGCGCGCACCCGTTCCTGGCTGCGCGGGCCGATCGGCGCGGTAGTGGCCCTGCCCCTGGTGCTGCCGCCAACGGTAATCGGCTTCTACCTGCTGCTGGCCCTCGGCCCCCATGGCTGGATCGGCCAGGCCACACAGGCTCTGGGCCTGGGCAGCGTGGTGTTCAGCTTCACCGGGCTGGTGATCGGCTCGGTGGTGTACTCGATGCCCTTCGTGGTGCAGCCATTGCAGAACGCCTTCGGCGCTATTGGCCAGCGCCCGCTGGAGGTGGCAGCGACACTGCGCGCCAGCCCCTGGGACACCTTCGTCCACGTGGTACTGCCCCTGGCTCGCCCCGGTTTCATTACCGCCAGCATCCTCGGCTTCGCCCATACCGTCGGCGAGTTCGGCGTGGTGCTGATGATCGGTGGCAACATTCCCGACAAGACCCGTGTGGTCTCGGTGCAGATCTTCGATCACGTCGAGGCCATGGAATATAGCCAGGCCCACTGGCTGGCCGGGGCCATGCTGGTGTTCTCGTTCCTGGTGCTGCTGATGCTCTATGCCGGCCGCCGTGGCAAGGCAGGCTGGAGCTGAAATGAGCGCATCGATACAGGCGCGCCTGAAACTGGCGCGTGACGACTTCACCCTGGACGTCGACCTTGACCTGCCCGGTCGCGGCATCAGCGCCCTGTTCGGTCACTCCGGCTCAGGCAAGACCTCGTGCCTGCGCTGCCTGGCCGGCCTGGAACGGGCCGCCAGCGCCTACATCGAAATCAATGGCGAGGTGTGGGAAGACAGCGCCCGCGGGCACTTCATCCCACCTCACCGGCGCCCGGTCGGCTACGTGTTCCAGGAGGCCAGCCTGTTCCCGCACCTGTCGGTGCAAGGCAACCTTGAGTTCGGCTGGCGCCGTATCGCACCGCAGGCACGCAAGATCAGCCAGGAACAGGCCTGCCAGCTGCTGGGCATCGGCCACCTGCTGGCGCGCAAGCCGGCGACACTGTCCGGCGGCGAGGCACAACGCGTCGGCATCGCCCGAGCCTTGCTCAGCAGCCCGCGACTGTTGCTGATGGACGAGCCCCTGGCTGCGCTCGACAGCGCGCGCAAGCGTGAAATCCTCCCGTACCTGGAGCGCCTGCACGACGAGCTGGATATCCCGCTGATCTACGTCAGCCATGCCCAGGACGAAGTGGCGCGCCTGGCCGACCACCTGGTTCTGCTCGAACAGGGCAAGGCGGTGGCCAGCGGGCCGATCGGCCAGACCCTGGCCCGCCTCGACCTGTCATTGGCCCAGGGCGAGGATGCCGGGGTGGTGCTCGAAGGCGTGGTGGTGGGCCACGACCCGCATTATGAGCTGTTCGACCTGCGCCTGCCCGGCACGGAGGGGCAATTGCTGCGTATCGCCCACCCCGCCTTGCAGGTGGGCAGCAGCCTGCGCCTGAAGGTCCAGGCCCGGGACGTCAGCCTGGCATTGGCCGCCGACGGCGCGTCGAGCATTCTCAACCGCCTGCCGGTGCGGGTCCGCGAATGCCGCCCGGCGGACAACCCGGCCCATGTGCTGGTCAGCCTGGATGCCGCCGGCAGTGCGCTGCTGGCACGCATCACGCGCTATTCGGCGGACCAGCTCGACGTGCGCGCGGGCCAGTTGCTGTGGGCGCAGATCAAGTCGGTGGCACTGTTGGGCTGAGCAATGACGCGGCGGATGCTGTCCATTGCAGCATGAGTGCCCTCGATGGACTGCGCCGATGCCCGACTGCCCGTTGCCTGCCGCCCTGCATTATGTCGATGACAGCCAGCCCGGCCTGACCCGCCGGCGCTGGCGCGACCGCTTCCACTATTTCGACGCCGGCAACCAGCGGGTACGCGATAAAGAGACCCTGGCACGCATCGCCGCCCTGGTGATCCCGCCGGCCTACACCGACGTGTGGATCTGCGCCGACCCGCAAGGGCACTTGCAGGCCACCGGGCGCGACGCCCGGGGGCGCAAGCAGTACCGCTACCATACGCAATGGCGCGAGCTGCGCGACCAGCACAAGTACGCGCGCATGCTGGCCTTCGCCGAGGTGCTGCCGAAGCTGCGCAAGCAACTGGACACGCACCTGGCTTCCCCCGGACTGGGCCGTGAGAAGGTCATGGCGCTGGTGATCAGCCTGCTCGACACCACGCTGATCCGCATCGGCAACCGCCAGTACCTGCGCGACAACCGCTCCTACGGGCTGACCACCCTCGACACCCGCCATGTGCAGGTCAAGGGCAGCCGTATCCGCTTCCAGTTCCGCGGCAAACGCGGTGTCGAACACAACGTCACCCTGACCGACCGACGCCTGGCCGGCCTGGTCAAGCGCTGCATGGAACTGCCCGGCCAGGCTTTGTTCCAGTACCTGGACGAACAAGGACAGCGCCATGGCATCGGCTCGACCGAGGTCAACCAGTTCCTCCAGCAGCTGACCGGCGCCGACTTCACCGCCAAGGACTACCGCACCTGGGCCGGCAGCAGCCTGGCCCTGAGCCTGCTCAGGCCACAGGCCTGGGAGCCCGACAGCGAGGCGCGCCGGCAGGTCGCCGCCATCGTCCGCCAGGTGGCGACGCGCCTGGGCAACACTCCGGCTGTGTGCCGACGCTGCTACATCCATCCAGCCGTCCTTGAGCACTTCCACCTCGGCCGTCTTTCGGCATTGCCCCGTGTCCGTCCGCGCAAGGGATTGGAAACCGAGGAAGTGGCACTGCTACGTTTCCTGCAGATGTTGGAGCGCCAAGACGATCATTGACGGACACTATTTACTTCATCGAGCAGAGAAATTTCCCATATGGCGCCAAGCACCCTATCCTTGCCACCGAGCACCTTGCCGTGGAGTGGCCTCGCAGCCCTGCCGGCACCTGCAACTAAAGATCGACAACAGAATTTGTCTGTCGGGGAATTACTATCCGCCGAAAGCGTCTTTAATGAGAAGGAAGAGGGACAGGCTCCCACCGCAGAGCACCTGGCTCGGCGGTTTTCTACATCACCAAGGAGAACTACATGCTGATACTCACCCGCAAGGTTGGCGAAAGCATCGTCATCGACGATGACATCAAAGTCACCATTCTGGGCGTCAAGGGGATGCAAGTGAGGATCGGTATCGATGCACCGAAAGATGTCCAGGTGCACCGTGAAGAGATCTACAAGCGGATCCAGGCGGGCAGCCCGGCGCCCGAAAAAAGCAACGACGAGTAACCCGCACGCCAACTGCATCATGCCGCACGGATGCGCCTGATCGATTGCCCGCCCATGCGGGGAGCCTCTCCTGAACCTCAGGTGCCCAGCAGTTCGCGCACCGTGGCGATCATCCGGTCCATGTCGAATGGCTTGTCGAACACCGCCGCGAACCTCCCGGGGCAGGCCCGACCCTGGCTGGCCTGGGCGCCACTCATGAGAATGACCGGCAGGTCCGCCAGTTGCAGCTCTTCACGTATGGCTTGCAGCAGTTCTTCGCCATTGAGCACCGGCATCATGTAGTCGGTGATCACCAGGTCCACGCGCTTTTCCTTCAAAGCCTCCAGGGCCTTGCGCCCGTTGCTCGCCTTTTCAACCAGGTAGCCTTCGTCCTCCAGGGCAAAACCGAGGATATCGGCAATCAGGTACTCGTCGTCGACGATCAGGATGCTGTTCATCCCATCAACGATCTCCAGGCGGTGTCGCCGAGCCACTGAGCACGCCACTGGCACCGTCGAACGCCCGCGCCAGGCTGATGCCATGAGGCCCCAGATTCAGCGCCTGCAAAGCAGGGTCGTGGTCGCTGTCACGCACCTTGATCACCGACAGTGCGCGGTGCAGTTGCGCGTCGAGCTCGGCGAAGCGCATCAGTATCAGGTTGTCGACGATGCTCGACAGGTCGGGGGCCGGCGCGGTGATCTCCGCGCCGAAGATGTCACGCATCTCCCAGGTCAGCAGCACCGTCACGCCACGGGCGCGCAACTCACCGGTCAGCGCGCGGAAGAAGGCATTCAGTCGGGCAGGCTCCAGCGCCAGGCGGCCGAAGGCTCCAAGGCTGTCGATTACCACGCGCCTGGCAGCGAGCGCCTCGACCTGTGCCAACAGCTGGGCGCCAAGTTGATCCAGCAAGCCTTCGCTGGTCGATTGCCAGCTCAGTTGCACGCTACCTTCACGCTCAAGTGCCTGCAGGTCGAAGCCCAGCGCACAGGCCTTCAACCGCAACCGCGCAGGCGTCTCGTAGAAACCGAAATGTAGACCCGGAGCAGCCTGGGTCGAAGCGGCCAGGAACGCGATGCCCAGCGCTGTCTTGCCTACGCCCGATGGCCCCATCAGCAGGGTCACCGACGCCTCGGCCAACCCGCCACCGAGCATGGCATCGAGGTCGGCAACACCCGTGGCGACCCTGCTCAGGGTTTGCGCTCCTGCCTGGCTGGGGCGACTGTACAGCGACTCCAGGCGCGGGTAGACCTGCAACCCGGCCTCCGTGATCAGGCATTCGTGGCGCCCGGACAACGCGCCACTGCCACGCGTCTTGCGCAACTGGACATGGCGCACCGCCGTGCTGCCGACCAGGTGTTCGCCGAGCTCGATCACGCCATCAACCATGGTGTGCTCGGGGCTGCCTTCATCCAATCGCGCACTGGTCAGCAACAACAGTGTGCAGCCGGCGAATGCCGCATGCCCCTGCAGCTCGGAAACGAATTTCTTGGTGTCGAGGCTGGTTTCCGCCCTGGAGCGGGCGTTGAGCAGCCCGTCGACGATCAGCAAGGTGGCCTGCTGCCGGGCAATTTCCTGGCGCAACAGCCTGACCACCGCATCCAGGCCCTCCTGCTCCAGGGTGTCGAATGCGCTGACGAACTGAATGGTGTCGCCCACCAGCGCCGGGTCGAAGAAGTTCAGGGTCGACAGGTACTGGAACAGCCGTTCATGGGACTCGCTGAGCAACGTCGCCACCAGTACCCGACCACCTTCACGCACATGGTTGCACGCCAGCTGGTTGGCCAGGATGGTCTTGCCCGAACCGGGATGCCCTTGAACGATATAGGAGGCGCCAACCACCAACCCCCCTTTGAGCAGCGCATCGAGCCCCGCGATGCCCGTGGCCAGTCGCTTTAGTTGCTCTACCATGGCTGTCTATCCGTCGGTCGAAAGCGAATCGGGGCCCGTCCGGGCTGGTAGGTACAGGCTCATGCAGGTGCCCTCGCCAAGCCGGCTGGACACCTCGATCGCACCATTGCTCTGCCGGGCGAAACCATAGGCCTGACTCAGGCCAAGGCCAGTGCCCTTGCCGAAGGCCTTGGTGGTGAAGAACGGCTCGAAGATCCGTGGCAGCACCTGCGGGTCAATGCCCTGGCCGTCATCACGTACATCGAAGCGCACAAAGCGCCCGCACAGCCCATCCACTTCGCCAGACAACTGCACGCATTCGACCACCATACGGATCTGCCCGGTGGCGACAATGGCATCGCGGGCATTGAACACCAGGTTCAGCAAGACCATCTGCAACTGCCCGGCGTCCACCTCGATCAGCGGCAAGTCAGGCTGTACCTGGGGTAGCAATTCGATTTCCCGGGGCAATGCGTGCTCCGCCAGCCCGCAAATGATATCGATCGCCTCGGCAGGCACGATGCGCGTGATGCTCAGTTGCCGATGCCGGGCAAAGCTCAAAAGTTGCTGGGTCAGCTGGGTGCCGCGCTGGCCAGCATCGAGGATATGCTCGAGCAAGCGCCTCACACGTGCCGGATCCTGGCTGCTGCTGGCCAGCCGGGCTGAGCTGAGGATGATGGTCAGCAGGTTGTTGAAGTCATGGGCCAGGCCTCCGGTGAGTTGCCCCAAGGCCTCGAGCTTTTGCGCTTGGAACAATTGCGCACGCATGGCATCGAGCTGCTGGGCCGACTCGCGACGATCGGTGATGTCGCGGGTGACCTTGGCCAGGCCGATGACCTCGCCTTGCGCGTCGCGAATCACATCCAGCGCGGCGAGCGCCCAGAACTGCGTGCCGTCCTTGCGCACGCGCCAGCCTTCGTCCTGCGCCTTGCCTTCTTCCAGTGCCTGGCGCAGCAAGCGTTGCGGGCGGCCGTCGGCACAATCCTGGGCGTTGAAGAACAGCGAGAAATGCCGGCCGATCACCTCATCGGCAACGTAGCCCTTGATCCGCTGCGCGCCAGCGTTCCAGGACACCACATGGCCGGTTGGGTCGAGCATATAGATGGCGTAGTCCACCACCGCCTGGACCAACTGCTCGTAGCGTGCCTCGGGCATCACCGAATGGGTGGGGCGGTCTGTCGAAACCATGTGAGCTCCACAAGCACCGCGAAAGGACATATTGAGCGTAGTCAAAAGTCCAGCATGCACTGCACCTTATGCGACGATCGTCAGCGCTCGCGCTCCACCACGGTCGGCACCAGCCTGCGCGGCATCGCCACCTTGAGCAGCCATACCCCCACCAGCAGGATCAGCGCTGCGCCTGCGAAGGCGAGCAAGCGCCTGGGCTGCGTAGCCTCCTGGTCGAAGCCGAGCATCAGCAGGTAACCACCCAGGCTGATGAAGCCTGCGTAAAGAAACGCCGCCAGCAGGCAGACCAGAAGGAACAACAAGCGCCAGAACAACTTTGGGCGAACACGCCGCGTTGCGTCCGGGCCAGGGGGAAGCGATGACATGGCGACAGGCCTAGTTGGATCCAATGCGCGACAGTGGCGCAATGGCGGCATCCTGTCAATTGAACTATAGTGCCCGTGCCCCGGATCCCACAGGAACCATCATGACCTCCAACCTTCGCATGCAAGGGCTGCAGGACGACCTGATGCGCAGCGCCAGCGAACTCGATGAACTGAGCCAGGCGCTGGACGGCCATGTCCGTTACCTGCGTCATTCGATTCATCAGGCAGATGCGCACACAATGGGCGGGCACGTTGATGACCTGCGCCATAGTGCCCGCGAGATGCGCGATATCGCGCGTGCTATCGAATCCTGAACATTAGGCTGGTTGACGCTTCTATAACAATGGGTTATAAAGCGCGCCTGATTGTCTGGCCCAGGCTGCCCTGCGGCGCGCCAGCCAATCGTGCGAGTGTGGTGGAATTGGTATACACAGCAGACTTAAAATCTGTCGGCGTGAGCCTTGCGGGTTCGAGTCCCGCCACTCGCACCATCTTCTGTCGATGAAGGCGCCCTTGCGGCGCCTTTTTCATACCCGCCGGAAATCCGCCGCGCAGCTGCTAGAGTGGAACCTGTCCCTGTTCACTGGAGCGCCGCCATGCGCTATAGCCTGCTCGATGGTCAACGCGACTTCATTCTGCTGCTCGCCCGCATCCTGTTGATGATCCTCTTCGTGCTCTCCGGCTGGAGCAAGCTGACCGGGTTCGAAGGCACGGTCGGCTACATGACCTCCCTGGGCGCCCCCGCCCCGATGCTGGCTGCGGCCATCGCCGTGATCATGGAACTGCTGGTCGGCATCCTGTTGATCCTGGGGTTCTACACCCGCCCCCTGGCCTTGCTGTTCGCCCTGTTTGTGCTGGGTACCGCGCTGATCGGGCATCCGTTCTGGAACATGGTCGAACCCGAGCGCAGCGCCAACATGACCCAGTTCCTGAAAAACCTCAGCATCATTGGCGGCTTGCTGCTGCTGGCCGTCAGCGGTGCCGGGCGGTTCTCCCTCGACCGCCGCTGAGCACCCGCGTCGACATCAGTCGTCGCAGTCGTCGTGCCAGGCCGGATGGTCCTCTTCGTCATCGAAGTCGTCGAGCGACTCTTCGTCCTCCTCGACTTCGTCAAGGGCCCCGTATGCATCCGCCTCGGGGTCGTAGCCCTCGTGGAATTCAGGGTCGAGCAGATGGTCGTGCTCAGGTTCGTGCAGATCGTCTTCGTCGTGCATCACAGGCTCCGGTAACAACGGCAGGCCTATATAGGCGCATCGACGCACAGGGTCAATCCTCATGGCGCTTAACCCCGGCTTAACCGACCAGGCGCACAGTGCAGGCTCTCCCTTCAAAAACGCTCTTTGCCCGCCGCCCTGGCGGGCTTTTTTTGCCTGGACCTCCCTTGCCCGATGAACCGAGCGCCCTTTCAAGGCTCGCATGCGGTGCAGGATCTTTATCATCAAGGAGGTATCCACCATGACCGTGAACATCGACAACCTGATCATCACCACCCCAGTGGCAAAGTCGTCCAGCAACCCAGTGGCGCTGGAATTGACCGGCGCCCAGGCCCTCGCCACCCTGCCCCAGGTTGTCAGCCGCCTGGACGATGGTGCCGTGCGCATGACCGCCCCAACCAAAGGGGCGGCGAGCAAGAGCACCCACCGCACCCGCTGTGAGTGGAAGGAAGCGGTCTACTGGACGCTGGCCAGCGCCGGCCGGCATGTCAATCACCAACGCATGGTGCTGGAGCGGGTCAACTCGGCACAGAAGGTGGTGATCGCGCAGATGCATGTGAAAGATGACGACAGCCCGGTCATCAAGGTGTTCTGGAACAAAGGGAAGGTCACCCTTGGTTTTCGCCAGGACTTCAACCAGGGGATACCGACCAGTAGCACCATCCTGGCCGAGGTGCCGCTGGGCGCGCCTTTCGACATTACCATCGAGGTCACTGCGGCGGGCGCCGCCACGGTGTCGGCCGTTTGCGCCGGCCGCACCGGCAGCAGCGCAATGCTGAACATGACGTCAAGCTGGAATGGCCATACGTTCAACTTCCACGGCGGGGTTTACAACCAGTTGGATTTCAGCTCGACCACCCCGGCCTCGGATGGCTCGATATGCGTGATCAGCCAACTGGAACTCCTGCATGGCTGAGGGGCACGGCTGCACTGAAATCGCCATTTCGGACGTCTTTGAGCAAATAGGATGACAGCAATATGGCCAGCATCAGCGCAGCATGTGATCACCTCGCGTCCTACCTTGCGCGAGTAACTGCCTCGCAAGAAAGGATACACAATGTATTACCGCCCCCTACTCATTGCCGCACTCCTCATGCTGACCAGCGGCTGCGCCTCCGGCCTGAACTCCATTCAGCAGGCCGAACTCGACCATTACCGTGCCAACAACCTGGCAGCCGAAGAAAAGAGCCCCACAGCCGCAATGCTATTAGGGCTGTTACCGGGTGGCGGATCGTTCTACGGACGAGCGTATGTTCCTGGTACGGTCAACCTGTTGCTCTGGCCAGTGTCTGTTCTATGGGACCCATTCAGTGGCTACAACGCAGCAGAGTCGATCAATTATCAGGTTACCCGGGCGCATGTCGCACGCCTGAAAAGAAACGAGATGGAGGAACTCGACAGCCAGTTACTGTTGAATGCCATCGATCAAAAGCACTACGCGGTCAAACGCCGCATGGTCAATGAAAAATTCAGTAACGGTTACTGAGCGCCTGCCAGAATGACATTCACGAAATTCTGACATTCTACAAGGCAGACTGGCCTGGCTTCGATACGTTCTGTTCAACCCGCCGATCTGGCGGGTTTTCTTTTTTCTGGGCTTTCCTTCCTGCGCAAGCCTCGGTCGTTGACAACATTTTCACGTCTGCTGTGGCAAGTTGACGACTCATCCGTGAAACACTTGGCCCGCCCTCCCCAGCGGGCCTTTCTTTGCCTGCAGCACAAGACCTCGCGCGATCTATGCTTCACCTGCGTACGCAGGAGAGGCTTACGATGTGCGGAAGGCTCAGCCAGTACCGTGGAATCCATGAATTCGTCAAAACGCTCAGCATGCCGGATGCCTGGCGTAACGCCGTGGGTGACCGGGCATTGCTGCGCTACAACGTCGCCCCCGGCACGCCCGTGGCTGTACTGCGCCGGGAGGCTGCCGGCAGCAGGGCCGATCTGGTGAAATGGGGCTGGCGCCCACATTGGGCCACCGCCCCTGTCACGCCGGTCAATGCCAGGGCCGAGAAGGTCGCCCATGGGCCCTACTTTCGCTCGATCTGGCCCCTCCGCGCCGTCGTGCCCGTGGATGGCTGGTTCGAATGGGTCGATGAGGGCGCGGCGAAGAAACAGCCGTATTTCATCCGCCGCCGCGATGGCCACCCTGCCCTCTGCGCGGCCATCGGCCAATTTTCCGACAATGAACGCGACGGCTTCGTCATCATCACCGCCGACGCTCAAGGCGGCCTGGTCGATGTCCACGACCGCAGGCCAGTGGTGCTGTCAGCGCAGCTGGCCGTGGCTTGGATGGCGCCCGACCTGCCCAGCGAAGCTGCCGAGCAGATGGCCCTAGGCCTGGGCGAGCCGGCCGAGCGCTTCGAGTGGTATCGGGTCGGCATGGCAGTGGGTAATGCACGCAACCAGGGCGCCGAGCTCATCCAGCCGCTACCATGAACGACTTACCCGCGGGCTCGGGGAGCAAGACATCCGCTCGAAAACCGCCAGCGTAGTGTGCAAAATTTCGTAACACTTACCCATCACCCATTCCATGAAACCGAACGGGATCAATGCTGTCCGATTGCCATCGGTAGCTGCAGAGGTCACCTCGAGTTGTCGCCGGACAACCCGATACATCCTCGACAAAACCGGCTTACCGGCGCGCGCACCCCACCTGCGAGGATGCCGCCCTTATTTTTCAAGGCTGAAAGAGCGAACCATGAAACAGAATATTCTCCTCGTCGCCGTCTGTGCCGCCCTGCTTCAGGCCTGCACCCCGGCTTCCACCTCCCATGAAGGATCGCCTTCCATGCCGGCCACCACCGCGTCTGCCGCAGCCCAGCCTCTGCTCTCGGCCTACTACTGGAACCTGGCATCGGCCAGCGATGCAGCCGGCAAGCCCAACGCAGCCCTGGCCTCAGGCATCGAGCGCAAGTTGCGCCTGAATTTCGGTGACCAGCGCCTGAACATCAGCGGTGGCTGCAACAACCAGTTCGGTGGCTACAGCTATCAGAACGGTGTCCTGAAGGTGCAGCAACTGGCTTCGACCATGATGGCCTGCGACAAGCGCCTGATGGACCTGGATGCCGAGATCGGACGCCTGTTGAAAGGTGATCTGCGCGCGGCCTTCAGCGGCGAAACCCACGCACCCATGCTGCAATTGACCACCCAGGACGGTTCGGTGCTGAAGTTTCAGGGCGAAGCCACTCCAGAAACCCGCTACGGCAGCAAGGGTGAGACCAAGTTCCTGGAAGTTGCCGCCAACACAGTCAAGTGCAGCCATCCGCTGATCCCCAACTACCAGTGCCTGCAAGTGCGCGAGCGCCGTTATGACGACGCTGGTCTGCAACTGCCGACCGAGGACAACTGGCACCCGCTGTACCAGTCCATCGAGGGCTACGAGCACCATGACGGCGTGCGTACCGTGGTGCGGGTAAAGCAGTACGAATGGAAGAACCCGCCAGCCGACGCCCCGTCGCAAGTCTATGTGCTGGACCTGGTGGTCGAGCAGGATGCTTCGGGCAAGTAATTGCCAGTCGACGCAGGCCGCCCTGCAGCGGCCTGCGCCTGGAACCGACGCCGATCGTGAAACGGCTCAGGTAAGCGCCGCGTTGACCTGCGCACTGTCGACGTACTGCTCCATGCTGACGATCTTGCCGTTGTTCAGCCGGTACAGATGGGCAAAGGTAGCAGTCATCGCTTTCCCGGTCTTGCGATAGGTGCCCGAGTAGACGCCAAAGGCGGCAACCCGGTCGTCCTCGGCCACATAGGTATGCACCTTGGCCTGGTAGCCATCCCATTCGGTGGCCAGGCGATGGAACACACCCTCCATGATCGCCTGCGGGCCGACATAGGTACCGGCATAAGGGAAGCCAGCCGCCTCGGTCCAGGTCACGTCCGCAGCCAGCGCCGCCAGCAGATTCCGGCCATTCTGTTCGGCTGAGCCTTCGTACGAGGCTCGGATGATGTCCAGGTTGCTCCTGCTCATGGTTTTACCCCCACGTTCAGCTCGCGAATGAAGGCCTGAGGATCTGAAAAGATAGCGCTGGCAGGTAACAACTGCATGGCGTCGTCCGCTTGTTGCAGAACGAATGTCGGCACGCCTTGACCGCCCACGCGACGCAACAAGGCGCGCCCCTGCCCCACACGATCATCGTTGGCCTGCAGCAAGGCCAAATCCGGACGCGTCAGCCGCTGCGCGGCGGCATCCAGACCCAGGTCCGCCAGCACTGCTGTCAACGTCTCCAGTCGAGTCACGTCCAGGCCATCGACATAGCGCGCTGCCTGAATCGCCTTGAGCGCTTCGAACTCGTGCTCTGGCGAAGTCAGGTTCACTGCGCTGAGCGCCAGGGTAGACGGACCACTGTCGAACCCCTGAAGACGGTCGGCGAGTACCTGGTCACGATAGCGTTCACTGAAGACCTGCCCGGTCAGGCGCTCGATACGCTGGTCGTTGCTCCAGGCGTAGGCCGCAAAGTCATCATCCATGGCGCGAGCACCGCTGCCGGAAAACAGCCCCGTCGGTATCAGTCGCAACGCAAGGCCCGTGGATTGGAGAACGCGGGGCAGCAGTCCGCCTGCACCGTAGCACCAGCCACAGAGTGGATCGAAGAGGTAAACCAGGGTCTTGCTCATAGTGGATCGCCTTGAATGAAATGCCTCGAATCTTATAGATCAAGCATTGACATTTAAACGCGCACAAAATAAACGAACTGTATGTTATTGGCATACATTAAGGACATATCAATAACCGGCGCTTCCAGCCTGAACAGGCTTGCGTACTTCACCGCGGTGGTCGAAACCGGCTCCTTCACCGCCGCTGCCGAGCGCCTCGGCATCACCAAGGCCGTGGTCAGCCAGCAGGTAGCGCGACTGGAAAGCGACTGTCGCACCACACTGCTGGTTCGCAGCACGCGAAAAGTCCGCACCACCGAGGCGGGCCAACAGTTCTATCACCGCTGTACATTGATCCTCAAAGAGGCTGAAGAGGCTTTCGAGGAATTGTCCGAAGCCGCCAGCGAGCCGACGGGCACCCTCCGCCTGACCGCCCCTTTCGATTACGGCATCGGTGTCGTGGTGCCGGCCATCACCGCATTCTCGCAGCGATATCCGCAGTGCAAGGTCGAAGCACACTTCAGCGACCAGACCCTGGATCTGGGCGCCAACGATCTGGACCTTTCCATTCGCGTTGGCTGGATAACCGAGCAACATCTGCAGGCCCGGCGAATCGGCGAGTTTGCGCAACGATTGGTGGCCGGCCCTCAGTGGCAAGCGCGAGTGGACAAACTGCAGACCCCGGCGGATCTGGCCGAGTTGCCGATCGTGGCGAACCTGGCGCTGCGAGAACCGACCCGTTGGCTATTTGCCAAGGGTGCCTCGCAGCGCGAAACAGTGGAGATGAAAGCCAGCCTGTCGCTCAACGCCACCTTGGCAGTGCGCGAAGCCACGCTACTCGGGGCCGGGCTATCGGTCCTTCCGGACTATGTGGCTGAGCCTGACCTGCAAGCAGGCCGGCTGATCGAGGTGCTGCCGCAATGGTCGCTACCCCGAGGCGAGATCCATGCAGTCTTTCCAACGGCTCGCTTTCGACCGGTCAAAGTGCGGGCGTTTGTCGAGCTTCTGGCAAGCCGCCTGGCTTAATTAGACGGCGCAGACCATCAGGTCAGGGCGCGTCCGCGCAGCCGCCGACAATACTACGCTCCTGGGATCACAGCCATCCAAGGGAATGAAGATGAGCTTCGACTGGCACGCTGGACCGATCACCCGCGCCACCCAGCTGGACAGGCACTACCGGAACACGCAGAAGGTCCGGCGGTTCTTGGTCGGTGAAAACTGTGCGGACTCCGGATCCTTCAAGTGATAGGCGGCAGCCTTACGCGCCCGATCGATATCGCTAGCCCCGCATCCCGCCAGGACGATTCCGGCCAAGGCCCCCAGTGCCATTCGCTAAGTCGTGATTAACCCCAAGCCGGGCCAAGCGCCGCTCATTCTTTAACCCACGATTTTTCGCGGGCTCGTCAATCTCAACTCGCAAGGACGCGAACAATGCCCTCACTCAAGAAGTATCTGGTCAGCAGCCTTCTGGCCTTATCCACTGCAGTCGGAGGCGCGCTACTAGAAGCCTCCACCGACCTTCTCAAGAAGAATTTCGAGCCAGCCCTGATCAGCACCAGGAACACGTTTGAAGACTGGCTCTCACCGCTACCAGCCAAAGCGCTGATAGGCATCAACCTGATGTTCTACATGCCATCTGCATATGGTGATGAGACTCGTTCAGAAGGGTTTTCAGCGACCATCCCAGCCAAGATCTGCCGCCAGACTGATAGGCACGACATCGTGCGTTTAGGACCACAATCTACCACAGCCAGGCAGCCGCAGACGCAAGCCGGAGTATGCCCAGCAAGTCACTGGGCTTAACTGGTTCAGTCCGTTTCGGTCCAGACAGCCAACTCATACCCATCAGGATCAGTGAAGTGGAATCGCTTCCCGCCTGGGAACGAAAATACCTCTCGGCTGATTTTCCCTCCCGCAGCCAACACTCTGACCTGGGCGTCGACGAGGTCGTCCGAATACAAGATGACCAGCGGGCCACCGGGCCTGACAGGCTCACCCGTGGTGAAGCCGCCAGCAAGCCGGCTGTCGCTGAACTCGGTGTATGTGGGGCCGTAATCGACGAAGGTCCAACCGAACACAGCGCCGTAGAAAGCCTTGCTGCGGCTGATATCGCTAACGTTGAACTCGATGTTGTCGATCTGACGATCTGTTCCTCTGCTGCTCATTGGCACCTCCCTGTTGGAGGTCGGAATCTATCACAGCCAGTCATAGGTCCGCCGACAAGCGCCACCCGCCCACGTCCATTTGTTCTACCCTTACCCTCCCCAACCACTCACATGAAGGGTGCGAAGATGCCCGACGATGAGAAGCGGAGATTTGCCGAGGCGCTGGAGCACTGGGCGGAGGCTGTGGATGCGATCCGCACCAGGGATCGGGCCGAGGCCATTGCCCAGGTCGAAGAGCTACGGAGCATGCGCCTTATGCGGCTTTCCACACCAGCGCGCTATGGGAGTACGATGCGTGGAAGCGCCGGGGCCTGGGGTGAGCCCAGATGCAAAAAGCCCAGCTCGGGGGCTGGGCTTCTAGCCAGTAGTGCTCGCCTTGAATCAGTGAGCCTTTAGACTTGGCAATTATTCCAGTGGGCGCTCGTGATGGCTATAGCGCTCGGCGTTGGATGCCCGCGATGGGTCCGGCGGACCTTGTCTCTGCCCGCCTCGAAAGGGCCGGTTTTCGATGTAATCGTCGCGATCCTCTGGGCGGGCCCTCTTGGCATCCTCGTCTCGACCGGCTGGCCAGCTACCATTACCGGCTGACTTGCCACCCTGTCCGTTATCCCTATCTCTGGTCATACGCACCTCTCAATGCTCAGAAGTTTCTGAGCTACATCGAGTGTGCTCCGACAACGACAAGAGAAGTTTTATATCAGACCGATGGTTGCAAGCGAAAACATCAATTACTCACAGCTGTCCACCCTGGACGGAAAGCCAGTAACCAATGATGGCGGGGCAGTAGTAGCCTCCAGATTCCAATCAGCCAAGGAGCACGGGAAGCGCATGAGCTGGGGGATGCTTTGCAACCGATAGGCCGAAGCCAGAGAGGCAGCCAGAAAGAAGGCTGAACTGGAGAAAAAAACCGACCTGGCCAACCGGATAGCGCACTTCCAGTTCAGGGACATCCGACCGAAGGCGGCGTCGGAAATCAACGATCTGAGCGATGCAAGCGTGCTGTTGGGCCACTCGAAAGAAGGAATCACCGAGCGCGTTTACCGTCGAGTCGGAGCGATCGCCAAGCCTTCAAAAGGCTGAGGTTTCGGAACTCCATACCTTTTGTTTCGGAACTCTTGGCATTTTCTGCACGCAAAGAAAAACCCCGCAGACCTAGATCTGCGGGGTTTCGAATAGTGGAGGCCGAGGTCGGAATCGAACCGGCGTAGACGGATTTGCAATCCGGAGCATAACCACTTTGCTACTCGGCCTCAAAGTCGGAGTCAGCTTTCGCTATCTCCTTGAAACCGCTGGGCTTTTTCAAGCCAGCTGCGTTTCGATGGACGCCATTATGTCGGCATTCGATGCACCTTGCAACCCCCTTGAAGAAAAAAATCTTCAAGGGGTTCAAGGTGTTAGCGCAGACGCCCGAGTTTGCTCCACAAGCCTACCAGGGTATTCTCCACCGCCCCGCTGGCGGCCATGCCGATGCGCTCCTGCAGGCTCTTGCGCTCGGCGAAACGCAGATGGAACACGTTGGCCTCGCGTGCGCTGCGGCTCAGGTACTCGTCGCTGGTGCCCAGTTCGTCGACCAGTTGGCGATTGAGCGCAGCGATGCCGAGCCAGACCTCGCCGGTCGCCACTTCGTCTATATGAAGCTGCGGGCGGTAGCGGGCGACGAAATCCTTGAACAGCTGGTGGGTGATGTCCAGGTCTTCCTGAAACTTCTCCCGACCCTTCTCGGTGTTCTCGCCGAACACGGTCAGGGTGCGCTTGTATTCGCCGGCGGTGAGCACTTCGAAATCGATGTCATGCTTCTTCAACAGGCGATTGAGGTTGGGCATCTGCGCCACCACGCCAATCGAACCGAGCACGGCAAACGGTGCGCTGACGATCTTCTCGCCGATACAGGCCATCATGTAGCCGCCGCTGGCGGCGACCTTGTCGATGCAGATGGTCAGCGGGATGCCGGCCTCGCGGATGCGCGCCAGCTGCGAGGCCGCCAGGCCATAGCTGTGCACCAGGCCACCGCCGCTCTCCAGGCGCAGCACCACCTCGTCACGCGGGGTGGCCAGGGTCAGCAGCGCGGTGATCTCGTTGCGCAGGCTCTCGGTGGCCGAGGCCTTGATGTCGCCGTCGAAATCAAGGACGAACACCCGGCGCTTGTCCTCAGGCTTTTTCTTCTGCTGTTTTTCCGCCTTGGCCTGCTGCTTGCGCACGGCCTTGAGCTGGGCCTTGTCGAGCAGGCCCGACTCCAGGCGCTCGCGCAGTTCCTTGTAGAACTCGTTGAGGCGGGTGACCTGCAGTTGCCCGCCCGGCTTGCGCCGCCCTTTGCCACGCAGGCCGGCGATGGCCGACAGCACCACCAGGATGGCGATCACCAGGGTGGCGGTTTTGGCGAGAAAGCTTGCGTATTCGGCAAGAAACTCCACATTGACTCCTTGATAAACCAGCGCCGCAAGGACGCGAACTGGATGCAAGCATACCGGGGCGCCATAGCCTCTGCCAGCGGGTGAAAATGCTGGCAACACAGTTCAAACGACCTTTTCAAACGCTTGTATGTTTTTTCGTTGACAGCCCGCCTGGGGCAACCTAACCTCGCAGCAACCTCCAACCGGGCCGGACTTCAACGTGGGCAATCTCTACCTGATCCGACATGGCCAAGCCTCCTTTGGTGCCGCCGACTACGACGTCCTGTCGCCTGTGGGCGAGCGTCAGAGCCAGGCACTGGGTGAACACCTGGCCCAACTGGGCCTGCGCCTGGACCGCTGCGTGGCCGGCACCTTGCGCCGCCAGCAGGACACCGCCCGCCTGGCCCTGGACGCATTGCATGCCCATGGCAACCCGACCCCGGCCATTGAGACCGACCCGGCCTTCAACGAGTTCGACGCCGATGGCGTTATTCGCGCCCTGCTCCCGCGCCTGCTGCCTGAAGAGCCTGAAGCCCTGCATGTACTGCGCAACGGTGCCCAGCACCGCAGCGAGTTCCAGCGTCTGTTCGCCCTGATGGTGCAGCGCTGGCACGACGGCGACCACGACCACGACGATCGCCTGGAAACCTGGCAGTCTTTCAGCGGCCGGGTCGGCGATGGCCTGGGGCGCCTGCTAGACAGCGCTGCCAGCGGAGACAACATTGCCCTGTTCACTTCCGGCGGCACCATTGCCGCCCTGCTCCACCTGGTGAGCGGAATCACGCCGGCTCAGGCATTTACCCTGAACTGGCAGATCATCAACACGTCGCTAAGCCACCTGAAATTCCGGGGCCGCGACGTCACCCTGGCTTCCTTCAACAGCCAAGCCCATGTGCGGCTGTTGCGGTTGCCGGAGCTCGTCACCTACCGATGAGCCCGGTCTGTTGTGTCCTTGCGGACGCGAATATCACTTAACAAGGAATACACCATGAGCGATGTAGCTAAAGCCGTCGAGGCGATGAAGGCAAAATTCAACCCTGCAGCTGCCGCCGGCCTGGATCTGGTGTTCGGCTTCAACATCACCGACGAAGACAAGCACTACGCCCTGCTGGTCAAGGACGGCACCTGCGAGATCCAGGAAGGCGAGAACGCCGACGCCAACTGCACCCTGGTACTGGACAGCGAAACCCTCAAGGGTATCGTCAGCGGTGACACCGACGGCATGCAGGCCTTCATGAGCGGCAAGCTGCGCGTCGAAGGCGACATGATGCTGTCGATGAAGCTCAGCGAGCTGTTCCCGGCCTGATCGGCGCGGTAGATCGCGAATGAAAAAGACCGAAGCCTGATGCGCTTCGGTTTTTTTTCGCCCGCGCAAAGCCCGCCCATCAGGGCCATTGATCGGCCGGCAACACCCAGGCCAATAAGCGCCTGGCACGCTTGTACCAGTTTCGACAGGAAATTAGATTAGCCAATAGTCCTTGCTATCGATCATAAGGAAATCGCATGACGCTCACCGACCAGTCCACCCAGGTACGCCCCGGCGAAGAACTCGACGCGGCCGTCATCGATCCGTACCTCAAGGGTCATATCGCCGGGCTGCAGGGTAGCCCGATCATCAGCCAGTTTCCGGGGGGCGCCTCGAACCTGACCTACCTGGTGGCCTACCCAGGCAAGGAATTCGTCCTGCGACGCCCGCCATTCGGCCACAAGGCCAAGTCGGCCCACGACATGGGCCGCGAGTTCCGCATCCTCAACCAGCTCAATGCCGGTTTCCCCTATTGCCCCAAGGCCTACGTGCACTGCACCGAGGAAGCACTCATCGGCGGCGAGTTCTATGTGATGGAGCGAGTCAACGGCATCATCCTGCGCTCCAACATCCCCGCCGGACTCGACCTGGACGCCGACCGAACCGAGGCGCTGTGCAAAAGCTTCATCGATCGCCTGGTCGAGCTGCACCAGGTGGACTACCAGGCGTGCGGCCTGGCCGACCTGGGCAAACCGGAAGGTTACGTGCAGCGCCAGATCGAAGGCTGGGCCAGCCGCTATGAAAAAGCCCTGACCCCCGACGCACCTCGCTGGGAGCAGGTGATCGCCTGGCTGCGCGAGAAGATGCCCACCGACCACCCGCGCCCGGGCATCGTGCATAACGACTACCGTTTCGACAATGTCATCCTCGACAGCGCCAACCCGATGCGCATCATCGGCGTACTGGACTGGGAAATGGCCACCATCGGCGACCCGCTGATGGACCTGGGCAACAGCCTGGCCTACTGGATCGAGGCCGGCGACCCGGCGCCGGTGCAACTGATGCGCCGCCAACCGAGCAACGCACCGGGGATGCTGACCCGCAAGCAGTTTGTCGACTACTACGCCGAGCGCGCCGGCATTCGCATCGACAATTTCGACTTCTATTACTGCTATGGCCTGTTCCGCCTGGCAGGTATCGTCCAGCAGATCTACTACCGCTTCTTCCACGGCCAGACCCAGGACAAACGCTTCGCCCAGTTCATCCACATGAACAAGCTGCTGGAGCACATGAGCCTGCAACTGATCGGCAAATCCAGCCTGTAACCCGGCATACAACAAGGAATACCCGAATGTCCAAGACCCACCTGTTCGACCTCGACGGCAAGATCGCCTTCGTTTCCGGTGCCAGCCGTGGCATCGGTGAAGCCATTGCCCACCTGCTGGCCCAGCAGGGCGCCCATGTGATCGTCTCCAGCCGCAAACTCGACGGCTGCCAGCAGGTCGCCGAGGCGATCGTCGCCGCCGGCGGCAAGGCCACCGCGGTGGCCTGCCATATCGGCGAGATGGAGCAGATCCAGCAGGTGTTCGCCGGCATCCGCGAGCAGTTCGGGCGCCTCGACATCCTGGTCAATAACGCCGCCACCAACCCGCAGTTCTGCAACGTGCTGGACACTGACCTGGGCGCATTCCAGAAGACCGTCGACGTCAATATCCGCGGTTACTTCTTCATGTCGGTGGAAGCCGGCAAGCTGATGCGCGAGCACGGCGGTGGCAGCATCATCAATGTGGCCTCGATCAACGGAGTGTCACCGGGGCTGTTCCAGGGCATCTACTCGGTGACCAAGGCGGCCGTGATCAACATGACCAAGGTGTTTGCCAAGGAGTGCGCGCAGTTCGGTATCCGCTGCAACGCCCTGCTGCCCGGCCTGACCGACACCAAGTTCGCCTCGGCGCTGGTGAAGAACGACAGCATCCGCAATGCCGCGTTGCAGCAGATCCCGCTCAAGCGCGTGGCCGACCCGAGCGAAATGGCCGGGGCGGTGCTGTACCTGGCCAGCGACGCCTCCAGCTATACCACCGGCACCGCGCTCAATGTGGACGGCGGGTTCCTGTCCTGAGCACACAGGTCCCTGACTGAAATGGCGCGGATTTCGTGGGAGCGGGCTTGACCCGCGACTGCAATCGCGAACCTGTCGCGGGGCAAGCCCGCTCCCACGGCTCGCGTACACGCCAAGCCTTTGACCTACCCTTTGACCGCCTGCAGCGTATAGCTCAGCGGCAATCTCCAGGGCGCCTCGACCAGGCGCCACTCGCCGTCATCACCTAACGCCATCTGCCCAGGCAAGGCCTCCCAGGGAATGCTCTGGTGCTCCTCCAGGGCGGTGATGCGCAGGCCGCTACTCAACAGCGCGGTGATCACCTCGCCGAGGCCATGGTTCCACTCATGGGTTTCGGTCTGCGTCAGGGCCTGGTCGGTATCGACGTAGGTCTGGTCGCTGATCCACACGGTCGGTGCCTCGCACTCGAAGTACGGATACTCCAGTTGCAAACGGTCCTCATGGTCTTCGTTGACCGCCATCAGCATCGGGTGGCCATCGCGCAGGAACAGGCGTCCGCCCGGCTTGAGCAATGCCGCCACCGCCTGCGCCCAGCGCTCGATGCTCGGCAGCCAGCACAACGCGCCGATACCGGTGTAGACCAGATCGAAACCAGCGGCCGGTAGTACCTGAGCAGCCTGGTAGACGTCCGCCTCGACATAGGCAATGCCAGCGCCGCAACGTTCGGCCAGGTCACGCGCCTGGGCCAGCGAGGCGGCAGAGAAGTCCAGGCCACAGATATCCGCACCCAGGCGCGCCAGCGACAAGGTGTCGGTACCGATATGGCATTGCAGGTGCACCGTGCGCAGGCCATGGATATCGCCCAGGCGTGGCAGGTCGAAACGCACCACTTCGGACAGGTGGCCGGCTTCGGCGACAAAGCGTTCGACCTCGTAGTCCTTTGAAGCGGCGTGCAGCGGCGCCCGTTCATTCCAACTGGCGCGGTTGAGTTCCAATGATCGGCTCATGCGGTGCATCCCTGTCCTTTATAAGTCAGGCGCCACGTTAACCGGCGCCGCCGGGCGCGGCAACCGAGCTGTCAACCTCAAGTTGACAGCTCAGGTATACTGGCTGCCTCGCCCACGCCCAAGGATCCAGCACCCATGACGGAAAACAGCTTCGCCTTTCGCCTCAAGGAACTGCTCGAACACCACAAGCTGACCCTGCAGGCGGTGGGCACGGCCTTGGGGATCTCGCGCACGGCGGTGCACAAGTGGACCCGCGGCGGCGAGATCGACTACGCCAATCTGCGCAAGCTGGCCGACCTGCTCAAGGTCAACTGGATCTGGCTGCGCTATGGCGAAGAGGCCCTGCACAGCGTGCAGCAGGCCGAGGTGGTCGAGCTGCCGATGACCGACGTGCGTCGTCGCTACACCGCCGAGATAATGGAGAGCGAGACGCGCATGAAGCTGGCCCAGGAAGGTGCGCGCATCGTCACCTGGGAATGGAACCTGGTCACCGACGAAGTGACCTACTCGCCCAACGTCGAGGCAGTATATGGCTGGCCACTACGGCGCAATGAGGACTTCTGGGAGCACATCCATCCCGAGGACGCCAGCCACATGCAGGGCATGTATGCCCAGGCCGTGGCTGACGGCACCGGTTGCGAGTGCGACTTTCGCATCACCCGCCCCGACGGCGACCAACGCTGGATCGCCTCGCGCGCCACGGTGCTGAGCGACAGTGCCGGGCGCCCGGTAAAGATGGTCGGCATCAGCATGGACAACACCGAGCGCAAGGTGGCCGAAGAGGAATTGCGCCAGAGCGAGGCGCGCTTTCGCACCATCTTCGAACTGGCCTGGGGCGCGCTGGCCTACATCGACCCGGATGGTAGTTGGCAGCGGGTCAACGGCAGCCTCTGCGAATTGCTGGGTTACCGTGAGGACGAGCTGTACGGCACGACGTTCCAGCAGCTCACCCATCCCGACGATCTGCCGGACAACCTGGCACTGCTGCGGCGTATGCTGGCCGGCGAGATCGAGCGATACGAAGTGCAGAAGCGTGTGCGCCACAAGGACGGGCACTACCTCTGGGTGCGGGCACGCACCTCGCTGGAGCGCCGCGCCGACGGGCAGCCGGAGCATCTGATCAGCGTGTTCGAGGACATCGGCACCGAACGCGAGGCAAGCCCGCGTTCAATCTGATACCTGCCCAGCGTCCAAGCCTGGCAGGTACGGGTGAACGTCAGCGCTGGACGCCGTGCTGGATGACGATCGAGTCGGTGCCCAGCTTGGCCATCACTTCGGCCTTGCGCGCATCGGCCTCGACCTTGGCCGGGAACGGCCCCATCAGCACCACCGGCTTGCCGTCGCGGTATTCGACCCAGGACGGGATGCCCTTTTCGATCAGGCGTGCGGTCATGTCAGTCAGGGCGCCCATGTTCGGCCCCTGGATCACCTCCACGTCCCAGCCTTCCGGTGCCGGCTGGTCGGCCAGCGCCTCGGCGCGGCGCTGCAGGTCGGCGCCACCGCAGACTTCACGGATACGCAGGTTGTTGCCGGTCTCGTCGATGAGGATCTCGTACTGACCGTCGTGCTTGATCGCCACGTAGCTGCGATAAGGCTCGTACTGACCGGCGTCATCCTTGCCGCGCACCTGGCCACAGATGGAACCCTGGGTGTCGAAGCGCACGTTGGCGAACTTGGCCGTCTTGGGGTTGTTCAGGTGTTCGGCCACCTGCTTGTGCACGCCTTCGACCTCGTTGTTACAGCCCGCCAGGGCCAACACCGCCATTACCACCGCCAGTTTGCGCACGCCTGTACCTCCAGATTCGAAGGGGCGGATTCTAGCATGGCCCGGAACATCCCCTCATGGCACTTCTGTCGCAGGCTTTGTCTGTTGCCTTCGGTAATCGACCTGGCCGAAGATGTTGCCGCACCACAATGGACAGACAGCGATACAAGGACTCAGGTTGGAACCTTCAAACGCCACAGTCACCACCGCAAGCATGCCCGAACTGCCGCAGGAGTGGCCCTCGCACCTGCAACCCGAAGCCAGCATCACCCCCGACACGCGCATCTACCCGCGCACGACCTTCGTGCTTGATTTCGCGATGCCGGCGCAATCCTTCGAACAGCTGTGCTGGTGGCTGCTGAGCAAGGAACAACCGCTTGGCGGCTGCCACCGCCTCGGGAAAAGCGGCACCCGGCAAGGCGGCATCGACCTGTTCGCCCAGGACGAGGAGAGCCCCGACCAGCTGAACGTCTTCGAATGCAAGGCCTGGAAGGACTTCACCGGCACCGAGCTGACGGGAGCAATCGATGCCTTCCTGAATGGCCCCTGGCCTTCGCTCACGCGCTCGTTCACCCTGATCCTCGCGCAGCGCGAGATCGGCACGCTGGCCAGTCGCTGGATCGGCGAGAAACAACGCCTGAAAGCGGCAGGTATCGAAGGGCAGCTGTGGACCGCCCACGACCTGACGCAGAGACTGCAGCAGCATCCCGACGTGCTGTCGAAGTTCTTCCCTGGCGCGCATATCGAGACGTTTGGCAACCTGTGGATGGAACGCGTAGGGTTCACCGAGCTGGTTGCCAAATCCATCTTCGACCCACGCCCCTACGTGGCACGCAAAGCCAGGGCATTCGTAGAACGCCCAGGCAGGCTGAGCGACCACCTGGCCGCCGCCAGGCATGCGCCCGACAGCGCCTGCAGCCCCGATGCCTTCACCCGCATCGGCCATCACGGCCGTCACTGGTACTACCGCGGGCCTTGGTTTTCGCTGAGCGTGTTCCTGCCGGACCTTACCGCGTCCCGCGCCACCGCCGCCTTCGACTTCCACCAGCACGACCTGCGCGGCGTGACGATCACCGTCAGCCACGAATGGCTGCTCGAGCGCTTTCTGTTTGCCAGCGGCGCGCCACTGGACAGCCAGTCGCGCCCGTTCATCGTCGGGCTGATGCCAGGCGACAAGGACCGTTACCTGATCGACCTGCCCAGCAGCCGGCTGATACTCGAAGAACCCGTGGTGCAGGCACTTGCCGATGTCGCCGACGCGCTCACCGTGGTGATGCGCGACACCTTGCAGGCACTGGAGCGCAGCCTGTCCGCCAGCGGATTTCCGTTTATCGCCCACGGTGGCTCGCACCGGGTGAAAATCGGCTCGCTGCGCAAGCGTGCCTGGAGCTACATCGCCCGCTTCTGCGAGGCGCACGACTACGCCGCAGGCACAAGCCCCTGGCACATGTTCGACGCCCACCCAAGCATGCTCAAGCCCTGCCACGCACAGGCAACCGACCGTCACGACAGCGGCTACCACGCGGTGATCACCACCCATGCGTCGACCGAGGCATTCTCCAGCGATTGGCTAGACCTGCTGTGGACGCCCCACGACCTCAGCGAACGCGAACCGTCAGCCAGAGGCTGGTGGCCTTGCCAGGACACACTGGACTGGCTCAACCAGGAACTGCTGCCACAGGTCAGGCGCTGGACCTGGGAGCGCGAATTCGGCTCACGCTGGCGTCGGTTGCGCTACGCCAGGGAAGCTCGGAGCTTCGCAGGCTATCTGGATTATCTGCTGACGATCGGGGATGTACGCGAACAAGCACTGGTAGCACAAGGCCGCTGGCAGGCGGACCTGCCGTACGCCATCAACCGACTCGAGCGTTACTATGCAAGCCGCTCGGCAGGGCACATCGACAAGGAAGATGTCGTCAACCTGTACCGCGCAGTCGCCATGATGGCAGGCCACAAGCGAGGGCTGCCCAGGTATCTTGCCCTGTCGCTGAGCCTCGAACCGACAGAGGATCACGACACGCTGATGGCATCGATTCACCACCACATCGAGACATCAAAAACAGTCGTCAACAATACAGTGGTCGAATATGCGCTAAGGGCCCTGGGCGCTCAGTTCGAGGGGGCAGACAGCCCTTTGCAGGCCAATGAACGCCAGCAGATGCTGGACTGGCTGCTGCCGTTGGCACATACGTGCGATGACGGTGCGCTGGTGCGACGCCACAGCAGCAAGCGCTAAGGCCGTACCAGGGCGACCGAGGAAAAACACCGCAAGCGTCTTTTCTTGCGCAAACAAAAAGGGCGATCCTTGCGGATCGCCCCTTTCTGATTTGGTAGGCACAATTGGACTCGAACCAACGACCCCCACCATGTCAAGGTGGTGCTCTAACCAACTGAGCTATGTGCCTGTCGTGTGGTGCGCATATTAGTGATCGACTGCGCACCTGTAAAGCGTTTTTTTCAAAAAAATCAAAAACTTTGCGAAATTTATCCGAACCGCCCCAGTGACCTGCGGGCAAGGCTTTTACCGGCCGATCTCGCATACGGCTCGCCCGCTGGAAGCGACCAAAAGCAAAAAGGGCGATCCTTGCGGATCGCCCTCTTCTGATTTGGTAGGCACAATTGGACTCGAACCAACGACCCCCACCATGTCAAGGTGGTGCTCTAACCAACTGAGCTATGTGCCTGTCGTGTGGGGCGCATTCTACCCGATCCAGATACCCTGTCAACTGTTTTTTTCACGCTAAGCTACTGAATCTTAAACTATTTATAGAAAGGTCGAGGCTCAGGGGGGCGTAAAGGATTTTCACCGGACGACTAGCGGGTGTTTATTATTATTGATAGCATCGGTACATTCGTTAAAAATATAAAACACGAGGTCCCTCGAGCATGGCTAACACCCCCTACCCCCAGTCCTACTACGCCGCCTCGGCCAACCCGGTGCCGCCACGTCCGGCGCTGCAGGGTGAGGTGGAAACCGATGTATGCATCATCGGTGCCGGCTACACCGGCCTGTCCAGCGCCCTGTTCCTGCTGGAGAACGGCTTCAAGGTGAGCATCGTCGAGGCCGCCAAGGTCGGTTTCGGCGCCTCGGGCCGCAACGGTGGCCAGATCGTCAACAGCTATAGCCGCGACATCGATGTCATCGAGCGCACCGTCGGCCCCAAGCAGGCGCAACTGCTCGGTCAGATGGCCTTCGAGGGCGGGCGCATCATCCGTGAGCGCGTGGCCAAGTACAACATCCAGTGCGACCTGAAGGACGGCGGCGTGTTCGCCGCGCTGACCAGCAAGCAGATGGGCCACCTGGAATCGCAAAAACGCCTGTGGGAACGCTTCGGCCACAACCAGCTGGAGCTGATGGACCAGAAGCGCATCCGCGAAGTGGTGGCCTGCGACAGCTATATAGGCGGCATGCTCGACATGAGCGGCGGCCACATCCACCCGCTGAACCTGGCCCTGGGCGAAGCCGCCGCGGTCGAGTCGCTGGGTGGCATCATCTATGAGCAAACCCCGGCCGTGCGCATCGAGCGTGGCGCCAACCCGGTGGTGCATACCCCGCAGGGCAAGGTGCGCGCCAAATTCATCATCGTCGCCGGCAACGCCTACCTGGGCAACCTGGTACCGGAGCTGGCTGCCAAGTCGATGCCCTGCGGCACACAGGTGATCACCACCGAGCCGCTGGGCGAAGAACTGGCCCGCACCCTGCTGCCGCAGGACTACTGCGTCGAGGACTGCAACTACCTGCTCGATTACTACCGCCTGACCAGCGACAAGCGCCTGATTTTCGGCGGTGGCGTGGTGTACGGTGCGCGTGACCCGGCAAATATCGAGGCGATCATCCGCCCGAAGATGCTCAAGGCCTTCCCGCAGCTCAAGGACGTCAAGATCGACTACGCCTGGACCGGCAACTTCCTGCTGACCCTGTCGCGCCTGCCGCAGGTCGGCCGCATCGGCGACAACATCTACTACTCGCAGGGTTGCTCGGGCCACGGAGTCACCTATACCCACCTGGCCGGCAAGGTCTTGGCCGAAGCCCTGCGCGGCCAGGCCGAGCGCTTCGACGCGTTCGCCGGCCTGCCGCACTACCCGTTCCCGGGTGGCCAGATGCTGCGTGTGCCGTTCAGCGCCATCGGTGCCTGGTACTACAGCCTGCGCGATCGCCTGGGCTTCTGATGTAAAGCCATCGCGGGGCAAGCCCGCTCCCACAAGGCCATCTTGTGGGAGCGGGCTTGCCCCGCGATCATTTCAGCCTCACCGTCCGAGGCTGATGACAGCCTGCTTCGCCGCGATCTCCTGCCCCGAACGGGCCAGTTCATCCGCTGCCTGCAGCCAGCGCTGGCGATCCACCTGGGCCGGCAACTGTCGCGGCGATTGCACCAGCACCGCCCAACGCCCCTCCTTGCCCCACGCCGACTCGAAATCGTCGAAAGCCATCAACTGGCGCCGGTGCATGCCCGAGCGCAGCAATACCCGCTGCTTGTAGCGGTCATAGCCGATCAGCACGGCATAACGCGGCTCGCTCCACCACGCCGAACCTTCCTGATAACGCAGCAGCACCGGGTAACCGGCCGCCACCTGGGCGAGCAAGGCATCCAGGTGTTTGTCCAGCGGGTAGACGACCCTGCCGTATTCACGGGCAACCCGAGGGATGCCGGTTTCCAGCGAATCGGCGGCGGCAGGCAGGCCCAACGACTTGTCGAGCAGGCCCGGCGTGATCGGTGCGCCCTGCTGCGACAGCACGGCGGCCAGGGCCATCGAGCCACTGTGGTTGGCGTTGCCGCCGTAGAAGGGAACGCTGCTGATCTCGACCCGCTGCGGCAGGCCCTTGAGCGCGGCCGGTGGCGTGCCGGCGCAGCCGGACAGGGTCGCCGCCACCAGGCAGGCGGCCAGCAGGCGACGTGGGCCCTGGGCCCGAAACTTGGAGAGCTTTTGCAACGTGGACACTCGCTTGTTCCGCGGCCAGGCAGGCAGCGCCCGGCCAAGAAGCCGATCATAGGACGCCGGCGCCTGCGGGTATAGCCCGATGCGGGCTTGGAACGAAACGGCCCAAGGACTAGACCTTCGGTCAATGGAACGTCACAGCCGACAGGCTAGACTAAAGCAGTGTCTGGATGGCGAGCCTGGCTTGCCAGAGAGAAGGAGGCACGCATGAGCCTGACAATGGCGATTCTAATGCTGGTCGGCATGTGGCTGAGCGTCGCGGCCGCCATGCTCTGGGGCGTACTGCGCATCGTGCGCCGGCATGCACACCCACATCACCTGCCCCCTCAGGCCCTGGTCAAACCACAACCTGTGCGCCGTGCGCGTCGGCATGCCGGGGCCCATTGAGCTGAAGCTTTCCTGAAACGCATCGCGGGGCCAGCCCACCACCACAAGATCCATGTCCTGTGGCGGCGGGCTGGCCCCGCGATGGTTCACGCCAGATCAGCCCTCGGCAGCCTCACGCTTCAAGCGCGCCCGGCGGGCCATGATGTTGAGGATCTCGATCGCGGTCGAGAACGCCATGGCAGCGTATACGTAGCCCTTCGGCACATGGGCACCGAAGCCTTCGGCGATCAGCGTCATGCCGATCATGATCAGGAAGCCCAGGGCCAGCATCACCACGGTCGGGTTGTCGTTGATGAACTTGGCCAGCGGGTCGGCGGCCACCAGCATCACGATCACGGCACTGATCACGGCGATGATCATGATTGGCAGGTGCTCGGTCATGCCCACGGCGGTGATGATGCTGTCGATCGAGAAGACGATGTCCAGCAGCAGGATCTGGAAGATCGCCGCAGTGAAGCCGATGGTCACGACGTGGCCGGCCTTGGACTCTTCCTTGGCGCCATGTGGGTCGACACTTTCATGGATCTCCTTGGTCGCCTTCCACAGCAGGAACAGGCCACCGGCAATGAGGATCATGTCCTTCCACGAGAACGTGTGGCCGAACACCTCGACCACAGGCTCGGTCAGCTGGACGATCCAGGCCACGGTGCTGAGCAGCGCCAGGCGCATGACCAGAGCCATGCTGATACCGATGCGCCGCGCCTTGGAACGATAGGCCTCGGGCAGCTTGTTGGTGAGGATGGAGATGAAGATCAGGTTGTCGATGCCCAGCACGACCTCCATGGCCACCAGGGTGGCGAGGGCTACCCAGGCGGTGGGGCTTGCGGCGAGTTCCAGCAAATATTCCATTGGTCAGTCCTGCTCTCAGATGTCCTGGGTGTCTTTCTTGTCGTCTTCGGCCTTGGCTTTCTCGCCATCGCCACCGATGGCGTCGCTCAAGGCCTGCTGGGCGGCGTCATTGGTCTTGTCGATGGCCTGCTTGGCCGTTTCAGCCGCCTGGTCAAGCATCTGCTGGGCGGATTTCTCGGCCTGGTCGCAACCGGACATGGCAAACAGGGCCAGTGCCAGTACCAGCGGTGTGCCAATGGATTTGAGTTGTAGCATGAGGTCCTCGCTTGTCGAATGCCGGGCGGCGCGTCATGCGCCTGATGGGGTGGCATTCTAGAGGGACTGAAACATCCGGAAAATTCGTATTTTCAGCGTGTATACTTCGATTTTTCCGAATCGAGGCAGGCATGCTCAACTATCGCCAGCTCCACTATTTCTGGGCGGTGGCCAAGACCGGCAGTATCGCCCGCGCCAGCGAACAGCTCAACCTGACGCCGCAGACCATCAGTGGCCAGATCAGCCTGTTCGAGCAGACCTGGAATCTGGAGCTGTTCCAGCGCGTCGGGCGCCAGCTGGAACTGACCGAGACCGGGCGCCAGGCCCTGGCCTACGCCGAGCAGATGTTCCAGATCGGCGGCGAGCTGGAGGCCATGCTGCGCGCCGGGCCGCAGGAGCAGATCCTGTTTCGCGTGGGGGTGGCCGATGTGGTGCCCAAGTCCATCGTCTATCGCCTGCTGGCACCGACCATGGAGCTGGAGGAGGTATTGCGCATCAATTGCCGCGAGGACAAGCTCGAACGCCTGCTCGCGGACCTGGCGATCCAGCGCCTGGACCTGGTGATTTCCGACAGCCCCATGCCCAGCCACCTGGGCATCAAGGGCTACAGCCAGAAGCTCGGTGAGTGCGGCCTGAGCTTTTTTGCCACTCAGGCATTGGCCGAGCGCCTTGATCGCCCCTTCCCCGCCTGCCTGGACGACGCGCCGCTGTTGATCCCAGGCCAGGAAACCGTGCTGCGCAGCCGCCTGTTGCGCTGGCTGGCCGAGCAGCAGGTACAGCCGCGGATCGTCGGCGAATTCGACGACAGCGCGCTGATGCAGGCCTTCGGCCAATCGGGCAGCGGCATCTTCGTGGCCCCCAGCGTGATCGCCGAGGAGGTCTGCCGCCAGTACGGCGTGCGCCTGATCGGCCAGACCGAGGCGGTGAACGAGTCGTTCTACGCCATATCGGTGGAGCGCAAGGTCAAGCACCCGGGGATCCTGGCGATCACCGAAGGCGCGCGGCGGGAGTTGTTTCACTGGTAGGCCCGCGCCTACAGGAGCCAGCGCGGTCTGTGGTAAAGTCGCGCGCTTTCACGTAACTGGATTGCGCTGCACATGACCCCCATCCTCCGCCTCATCAACCGCACCGGCCTGGTGACGCAGATCTGCATCGGCCTGGTGGCCGGCATTGCCCTGGCCCTGCTCGCCCCCGCCGTGGCCCGCGAGCTGGGGTTCCTCGGCAAGGTCTTCGTCAGCGCCCTGAAGGCCGTGGCGCCGATCCTGGTGTTCATCCTGGTGATGGCCTCGATCGCCAACCATCGCCATGGCCAGGAAACCCATATCCGCCCGATCCTCTGGCTGTACCTGCTGGGCACCTTCGCCGCTGCGGTAGTGGCCGTGGTGGCCAGCATGCTGTTCCCGTCGAACCTGGTGCTGAGCACCGGCGAGGCCACGCTGAGCGCGCCCGGCGGCATCACCGAGGTGCTGCAGAACCTGTTGCTCAGCGCCGTCGACAACCCGATAAACGCACTGCTCAATGCCAACTTCATCGGCGTGCTGACCTGGGCCATCGGCCTGGGCGTGGCCCTGCGCCATGCCGGTGACACCACCCGCACCGTGGTCGAGGACCTGTCCAACGGCGTGACCCTGATCGTGCGCGTGGTGATCCGCTTCGCCCCGCTGGGCATCTTCGGCCTGGTCAGCGCCACCCTGGCGCAGTCAGGGCTGGATGCACTGCTTGGCTACCTGCACCTGCTGGCCGTGCTGATCGGCTGCATGCTGTTCGTGGCGCTGGTGATGAACCCGCTGATCGTATTCTGGAAGATCCGCCGCAACCCCTACCCGCTGACCCTGCTGTGCCTGCGCGAGAGCGGCATCACCGCGTTCTTCACCCGCAGCTCGGCAGCCAACATCCCGGTCAACCTGGCACTGTCGGAGAAACTCGGCCTGCACGAGGACACCTATTCGGTGTCGATCCCACTGGGCGCGACCATCAACATGGCCGGTGCGGCAACCACCATCACCGTGCTCACCCTGGCCGCCGTGCACACTCTGGGCATCCCGGTCGACCTGCCGACCGCGGTGCTGCTCAGTGTGGTGGCCGCGGTCTGCGCCTGCGGCGCCTCGGGTGTGGCCGGTGGCTCGCTGCTGCTGATCCCGCTGGCCTGCAGCCTGTTCGGTATCCCCAGCGAGATCGCCATGCAGGTGGTGGCGGTCGGCTTCATCATCGGCGTGCTGCAGGATTCGGCCGAGACCGCGCTGAACTCCTCGACCGACGTGCTGTTCACCGCCGCGGCCTGCCAGGCCATGGAGCGGCCCAGCACCTGAAGCCCCAGCCGTGCCAGCTCCCACGCCACAGGGGAGCTGGCTTGGCCGGCGACGCCAGCGGTGATTGCTTAAGCCCGGCGCTTTACCTAGGCTAAGGGCCTTTTCCTCGCAATGAGACAGGGCCATGTCAGAACACGAAACCACCCGCGAAGGCCGTTTCAACAGCATCGAGATCCGCGTGCTCGGTTCACTGATCGAGAAACAGGCCACCAGCCCGGAAACCTACCCCCTGACCCTCAATGCCCTGGTCCTGGCCTGCAACCAGAAGACCAGCCGTGAACCGGTGATGAACCTCTCCCCCGGCCAGGTCGGCCAGGCCCTGCGCGCCCTGGAGAACCAGGAAATGGCGCGCCTGCAGATGGGCAGCCGCGCCGACCGTTGGGAACAGCGGGTGGACAAGGGCCTGGAGCTGGTGCCGGCGCAGCTTGTGCTGATGGGCTTGATGTTCCTGCGTGGCCCACAGACCCTCAGCGAACTGCTGACCCGCAGCAACCGCCTGCATGAATTCGAGGATGTCGATCAGGTCCAGCACCAGCTCGAGCGCCTGGTCTCGCGGGGCCTGGCCTTGCACCTGCCGCGCCAGGCCGGCCAGCGCGAAGACCGCTACACCCACGCCCTGGGCGACCCGGCCGAGATCGAGGCGATCCTCGCTGCCCGCCAGCAGGAAGGCGGCACGCGCGCCAGCGCGGCGGACGAGCGCATAGAGGCGCTGGAAGCACGGGTGGCGGCGCTGGAGGCGCGCCTGGCCCAGCTCGAAGGTTGACTCAAGGCTTTTCGGCGTCGGGGAAGTTACGGCAACTCTTGCGTTCGGCCAGCTCCCGCTCACTGGGTCGCTGGTCGACGAACACAGTGCGGCCGTCGGCGTAGATTTCCAGGTAGCCCCAGTGCAGGTCCTGCTCGGTCTGCCCGGGCTTGGGCGGGACGAGCCACCAGGGTTCGCGGCTGATCAGGGTCATGGCGGGCTCCAGCGAATGTCTGGGGTAACTATAGACAGGCGTGCCAGGCGGGATTGTTCCTCCAAGAGCAATTATGAAGTGCCCAGGGCACCGATTCTCCCCGCCAGCCGACCGGACTACTCTCGGTTCTGCAAACCAAGCCCACCGACCTTGAGGATTGACCACGATGTCCCGCCCACCATTGCCCCCGTTCACCCGTGAAACCGCCATCGAGAAAGTCCGCCTTGCCGAAGACGGCTGGAACAGCCGCGACGCCGCCAAGGTGGCCCTGGCCTACACCACCGACACCCACTGGCGCAATCGCGCCGAATTCTGCAGCAGCCGCGAAGAGGCCCAGGCCTTCCTCACCCGCAAGTGGAACCGCGAGCTCGAATACCGCCTGATCAAGGAGCTCTGGGCCTTCACCGACAACCGCATTGCCGTGCGCTACGCCTATGAGTACCGCGACGACAGCGGCCAGTGGTACCGCGCCTACGGCAACGAGAACTGGGAGTTCGCCGAGGACGGCCTGATGCGCAATCGCCACGCCAGCATCAACGAACAACCCATCAGCGAAGCCGAGCGCAAGTTCCGCTGGCCACTGGGGCGCCGTCCGGACGATCACCCGGGCCTGAGCGACTTCGGCTTCTGAAGCCCGACACCGGATCAGCGGGGCCGCTCCACGGCCCCGTTTCAGGTTTGGGAAACGGACTACGCGGTCTGGGGAAACAGTGAGCGCAGCGCTGCCAGACTTTGCGGCGAATCCACTTCAGGACAGCCCGATGACCCTCCTTGATGCCTTTTTACAGCGTCGCCGATGGTGCCCGGACCGTGCTGGGCAAGGCCAGCCCCGGCGCAAGGTCCGGGTCGGCGAAATGATCAGTCTGCGCAGGGTCGATGACCAGACGGCCGGCGTGCGTTCCTAGGCTGTGTGTTTGGATGAAGTGGAGCAGCAAGCAAAGACCTGGCGCAGCGCCGCTGACGCGACGCTGCGCCATTGCCTCAGGACGCCAGGATAAAGTCCGCCGCCGTCACGCTGGTCGCATCCCCCACCCCGACCAGGCGGATGGAGTCAGGCCCACCGAAACTCACCAGCGTATCGGCGCCCACATCGGCAATGCTGACGCTGCCGGCAAAGGTCGCCGCGGTAATGCTCAGTGCCGTGATATCCAGCCGGTCCTGGCCGCCTGCCGGGGCGGCGTCGAAACCGAACACCTGATCGGTGCCGAAGCCCGCCGCGAACTGGAAGATATCGTTGCCGTCGTTGGCGACCAGCGTGTCGTTGCCAGCCCCGCCACTGACGATGTCGTCACCGGCACCGCCATCGACGAAGTCATTGCCGTTGCCACCCTGCACCACATCGTTGCCGCCCCCGCCCAGCACCGTGTCGTCGCCATCGCCACCGGCCAGCACATCGATGCCGACGCCACCATCGAGGTTGTCGTTGCCGGCCCCGGCCTGCAGCGTATCGTTGCCAACGCCGCCATTGAGCGTGTCGTTGCCGTCACCGCCGTCGAGGCTGTCATCGCCACCACCACCGTTGAGGCTGTCCGCGCCAAGGCCACCGATCAACTGGTCGTTGCCGGCATCGCCATTGAGCGTGTCGTTGCCCGCGTTGCCGATGAGGGTGTCGTTACCACCGTCGCCCGTGAGCGTATCGTTGCCGACACCGCCGGTGATGACGTTGTTCAGCCCGTTGCCGGTGCCGACGAAATTGCCAGCGCCGGTGTAGGTCAGGTTCTCGACGTTGGCACCCAGGCTGTAGCTGGCCAGCGCGGTCAGCACGGTGTCGGTACCACCACCGCCTGCCTCGACCACCACATCCGAGGCAGAGTCGACAATGTAGGTGTCGTTGCCGGCACCGCCTACCATTCGGTCACCACCTGCCCCGCCATCGAGCCGGTCGTTGCCGGCAGCACCCGTGAGGGTGTTGGCCAGTGCGTTGCCTAAACCTGCGAAGTTGCCGTTGCCGGTGTAGGTGAGGTTCTCGACATTGGCGCCCAGTTGGTAGCTGAGCAGGCTGGTCTGCACCAGGTCGGTGCCGCCACCGGCCACCTCGATGACACTGTCGCCTACATTGTCGACCACGAAGGTGTCGTTGCCGAGGCCACCGTCCATGGCGTCCGCGCCAAGGCCGCCGTTGAGGGTGTCGTTGCCGTCCTCCCCGAACAGGAAGTCATCGTCGTCGCCGCCGTTGAGGATGTCGTTGCCCACCCCGCCGAACAGCTGGTCGACGGCCCCCAGGCCATTGAGCGTGTCGTTGCCGCCCAGGCCACGCAGCACATCGTTGCCGACGCCACCGGTGAGGGTATTCGCCGCATTGGTACCCACCAGCGTGACGCCACTCAGCAGGCGCACCGCGGTGGTCGCCGCGGAGGTCACCGTCTCCTGGGCGCCGAAGCCGTCGGTGTAGCGCACGATCACCCGCAGTTGCTGGTTGCCCTGGGCGAAGCCCGGGGTGTAGCTAGCTGCGGTGGCGCCGGCGATGTTGACGAAGTTGCCAGCCACGCCCTGCTGCCACTGGAAGCTGAAGGCCCCCAGCCCGTCGAGGTCGGCGATGCCGGCGGTTGAGGCAGTCAGCAGTTGCCCCTGGTCCGGCGTGGTATCGCTGATCAGCACCGCGCCGGTCGGCGCGTCGTTGACGTTGGCCACCGGGCCGAGGATGTCGCTGGCGGCGCGCTCGGCCACGCCGAAGGTGTCCACGTAGCCCACCTGCACCCGCACATGCTGGCCGACCTGGGGCTGGCCGAGGGTAAAGGTACTGGCAGTAGCGCCGCCGATGTCAAGCCAGCCCCCACCGTTGTTCATCTGCCATTGGAAGGTGAACGGCGCGCCACCGATACCATCGGCGTCGACGATGGTAGCCGGGTTGGCGGTCAGTACCTGGTTCTGCGCCAGCAGCCCGGCCACGGCGGGCCCGCTGCTGGGCGCGCTGTTGGCCGACGAATCGACAATCTCCAGAGTGCCCTTGGCGTCCTGGTAGACCGCACGTACACGAATGTTCAGGCCGGCGACATCGTCCGCCACCCGATAAGTGCTGCCGGTCACCCGCGAGGCTTCGCCGGCGGCAACGAAGGTGATGTCCTCATACACGCCCGTGCCGGGGATGCTCTCGACCTGCCAGTAGTAAGCCACCGGCCCGTTCAGCGCGCCGTTCGGGTTGCCCGCGCCCTGGTTGTCGGCATCGTGCACCGCCAGGTTGCTGACCCGCAGCAGTTGGCCCGCGACCGGTGTGTCATCGCGCAGGCCGCTGGCATCGTCGACGATCGCCAGGTGACCGGTAGGGCCGTTGTTGATGGCGCTGCCCACGCCCGAGGCCAGGGCGCCGTCGGCGAACTGCAGGCGCTCGATGCCAGTCAGGCGGTCGGCGCCGTCGCGCCCGACCACCGTGTCGGTGACGATCACGGTGTTGCCCTCGATGACGATACGGTAGTCGGTGGCAATGCCCGAGAACAGCGCGGTGTCGTACTGGTCGGTACCGCTGAGGATCTCCCGCACGATCACCAGCTGGCCGGGGTTGTAGGTGCCCTTGAGCATCAGTGGCACCATCGGTTCCATGCTGTCGAACGAAGCGATTTCCGCCCCGCTGCCGTCGTTGTTGGCACGCACGCTGATGCGCACGTTCAGCCACTTGTCGCCATCGAGGATGTCGTCGCCGCCACGCCCTTCGATCAGGTCGCTGCCGCTGCCGCCGAGGATGATGTTGCCGCCGTCGTAGAAGGTCGCGCCGGCGCGCAGCAGCCCGGCCAAGCCGTTGATCAGGCTGATGTTGGTGAGCACGCTGCCGGTGGCCCCGGCAGTCGGCAGCGAGGTGGCGTCCTCGTTGTCGCCGCGCAGGAAGTCGCCATGCGCCGAGCCCGAAAGGCCTTCCATGATGTCGAAGCGCACCAGCGCCGAGGCCCCCGAGCCCGGAACCGGCGGCACATCGAAGAAGCGGTCGCTGTAGTCGATGCTCACGCCCTGGGCCAGGCCCTTGAAGGTTGCCCAGTCATAGCCCGAGCCGCCGATGTAGCGATCGCCGAAGCCGAGGCTGCCGACCATGATGTCGTCACCGCCCTCGCCGTTGAACTTGTCGTTCTCGTTGCCGCCGACGAACACGTCGTTACCGATCACCGGGTCGTTGCCAAGCGGGTCGAAGTTGTCGCCGGGAGCCCCGTCCGAGGTACCCTTTTCGATCCAGTCATCGCCTTCGTTGCCCATGTCCTGCTCGTTGGCCTTGCTGCCGAGGATGAAGTCGTTGCCCTGGCCGCCGATGGCTTCGGAGGCATCCTCGCCGGTGACGATGAAGTCGTTGCCGAAGCCGCCGATGATCAGGTTGACGCCATTGCCACCATGCAGCACATCGTTGCCGTCTCCGCCCTGGATGTTGTCGTCGCCGCCCATGTCGCTGATGATGTCGTCGCCGGCGCCACCGCGCAGCTGGTCGTTGCCGTAGCCCCCTTCGATACGATCGTTGCCGCCATCACCCCAGACCGTGTCATCACCTTCGCTGGAAACGAGGATGTCATCGCCCTGGGTGCCGCCCAGCACGATGTGCTGGTCACCGGCATAGCGGATGTAGTTGCTGTCGGGGCCATCGGTCAGCGGGCTGTCGCGGAACACCACTTGCTGGCCGTTTTCACCCAGCGGGTCGGCGTTGCCCAGGCCATCGTTGTACTGCTTGTCGCGATCCAGTTCCAGGTAGAAACCGGGATCGGAGAACACCAGCCCCGGCAAGTGGGTGGCCGAGGTGTTGGCCATGATCAGCTTGGCGAACGAGTTGCTCTCAAGCTCCGCGTTCATCGACAGGCCGGCGGTGCGCTCCAGGTAGTAGAAACGGTCGCCGTCCTGGAGTTTCTCCAGCTGGTTCTCGAACACGAAATTGAAGGTGCTGCCGAGCATGCCGCCGAACGGCGTCTTGGCCTCGGCCAGACCGCCGATCCACAGGTCGATGGCATCGACGCCGGTCACCGTCACACCCTTGAGGTCATCGGCAGTGCCCATCACCCCATCCTTGCCGGCCAGGGTCACGTTGGCCCAGGTGCCGCTGCCGTTGAGGAAGTCCAGGCGGTCGCTCGGCGCGCCAGCGCCGCCGAATACCAGGGCCAACGCCGCGGCACGCTTGTCGTCCAAGGTGATGGCCGAGGTGATGCTGCCGTGGGTGCCATAGGCTGCAATGAAGTTGATCAGCGACTCCGGATGCTTCAAGTGCTGCACCAGGTCGACCCAACTGGTATAGGGCTTGAGCTGGGTGTCTCCGGTCTGCCCGAAGATGTCGCGGCGCACGGCGTTGAGCGATGGGATGCCGACATCGCGGCCACGGGCGATGTTGATCGCCGGCAGGTCCAGTGGCAGGCCGAGCAGGTTGTTGCGCAGCGCCTCGGTGACGAACTCGTCGATCTCGTTGCCGGCCTGGCGGGTCACCCCACGCACGATGGCGCTGGTCGCCTCCTCCGGCGTCACGCCGCTGGCGGCATACGCCAACGGGTTGAGGAATGCCGCGATCAGGCCGAGCTGCTGCTCGGGGTTGGCGCTGGTCGGGTCACCGATCACTTTGAAGTCGATGTCGAAACGGTCGACGGTTTCGGTCAGCATCGAGTGACCGAAGCGGTACACGGTGTGCGCGAACTCGGCGACGATCGAGGCATCGAGGTCGACGTCGTAGACCTGGGTCGGGGCGAAGAACAAGTCCACGCGCGGCTGGATGGTACGGGCAAACTCCTCGAACACCAGGTGCTGGTACTGCATCTCGGTGCCGAACTTGGCCGCCTGGAACAACCGCTCGCCGTTCCACACCAGCGCATCGACCTCTGCCTGGCTGACAGGCAAGGCGCTGACCGGCGCGAGCAGCCATTCGTTGAGGAAGGCCAGGTCGCCCGAGTCGAGCACGGTGTCCTGGGTCTGCGCTACCAGCCGGTTGTGCTCGGCATGGAAGATCGCATGCACCGCCGTCAGACCGATGTTCTCGTTGACCCGGCCATCGCCGGCGATGTAGTGGGCGTCCAGCAGTTCGTTGTCGTAGGCCAGGTTGGCGCCGGTGTGCGGGTTGACCGGCACGGCATTGCCGGTGGCAGCGTCGGCGTCGGGGGCCAGCACTCCACCGGTGAACACTGGCACGGCATTGTGGGCGATATCGGCAAGGAACTGGTGGCCGGTGCGCACCGCGTTGGTCAGGTCGATCGGCGCCAGCGGGTTGCCCTCGACCAGCACGTCGTCAGCAGTGCCGCCCAGGCCGTCGGCGCCCTTCATCACCACCATCGGATAGCCATGCGGCCCTTTGATGAAGTTGCCATAGGCGTCGGTGGCCAACAGCGGCACATTGTCGACGTCGGCGTCGGTGAGGCGGAGGCCGAGAATGTCGTTGGCCTGGGCCTTGACCACCTTCCAGGTGGCCATGCCACCGATCTCGCTGTCGTCGCCGGTACCGAACTTGCCGTCGCTACCCAGGTCGCGGTTGGTGATCAGCCGGCCAGTGGCGATGGGACCGCTGGCGGTGAGCTGGTAGCCACGCAGGAACACCTGGTGCGAGGGGTGCGAGCTGTAGGTCTGGTTCTGGTCCACGAAGGGCGTGGTGGTGTTGCTGTGCTCATGGATGTCATCGGCGTTGCCGAGGATGCCGTCCGGCCCTGGCAGGTTGGTGGCTCGGGTCAGCACCATGAAGTTGGCGGCGCCGCCTGGCACGTACAGCGGATCGTCCGGCTGCAAGGGGATGAAGATGGTCCCCGAACCGCCCTTGGTGACCAGGTCCAGGCCATGGTCGAAGAACTGGCCGAAGAAGGTCATCCAGGCATTGAATGGCGCCGACAGCCCGGCATCCGCCGCAGTGTTCTCGAACAGGAAGACATCATGGTCGTCGCCGGTGCCGAACTGGCCGTCCATACCTGGGCTGGCGACCACCCGCACACCGTCCTTGAGCTGGTCGTCGTTGCCGGGGGTGCCGAAGTCCAGCACGCCGTTGGCGCCGGGGTCGTAGGCGCTGGCGTAGGCCGCCGGGTTGTTCGAAGTCTGGTCGACGATCAGGTTGCTGATGGTGCGTGGCTGCGAGTCGAACACGTAGCCGCTGGTCTGCTGGTAGGACGAGCCGGGAATGGCCGGCGAACCCGGACCGAAGAAGCCGGCGGGCGCGCCCTCGGCAGCGTTGAACACCGGGTCGGTCAGACGCGGGAAGACATGGTCGGCGGCGCCGTAGCCGGTGTGGTCGTGGCCATTGAGGTTCATCAGGTTGTTGTTAGAGCCGTCGACCGCACGCAGGCCCAGGGGCGCGCGGATGTTGGGGATCAACGAGAGTATGTCCTGACCGGCGGCGTGCGCCTCGGCAATCTTGATCTGGGCCAGGATGAAGTTGAGGTCGGAGCGGACCATGTGCAGGCCATCGCCCCCCGCGCTGGCATCGACCACCGGCGTCGGCGCAGTCGGCACCATGGGGGCGCCGGCCTCGACCACGCTGGTGGGCGCGCTGAACAGCACCTCGGTGGTGCCATGGCCGTCCTGGTAGATCGCCTTGACCCGCAGCGACAGCCCGGCCAGGTCCGGCGACACCTTGAACGCGGTGCCATCGGCGCTCTGGAACGCCAGGTCGCCGGCCGGCAGCAGGATGATGTCCTGGAACACGCCGCTGCCGGGGTCGGCCTCGAACTGCCAGAAGTAGGACACCGACGCGTTGGCCAGAGTACCCAGCGGGTTGCCCGCTGCGACATTGTCGCCATCGCGCACGCCGGCCATGCTCACGCTGAGGATATCGCCGACGGTGATCGCACCACCGTTGCCGTCGCTGAGGCTCGGGCTGCCGGTCGGCTGCGCGTTCAGCCCTGGCACCAGTACGCGCTGGGCATCGGCGAACTGCAGGCGCTCGATATGCAGCAGGGTATCGGTGCCGTCACGACCGGCCACGGTGTCGGTCACGGTCCACACATCGTCCGCCAGGTCGGCGGTACCACGGGTGTCCTGGGTCACCACGTACTCGGCCTGCACCCCGGAGAAGACCGCGGTGTCGAAGGCGGCGCCGCCGGTCGAGGTGCCGGGCAGGATCTCGCGGATGGCCTTGAGCTGGCCCGGGTTGTAGGTGCGGTCGAGCATGAACGGGATCATCTCGACCATGCTGTCGAAGCTGGCAATCTCGGGCCCTGTGTGGTCGACGTCATCCGCGGCGTAGACCGCGATGCGCACGTTGAGCCACTTGTCACCATCGATCAGGTCGTCACCGCCACGGCCTTCGATCAGGTCGCTGCCATTGCCGCCCAGCAGGATGTTGCCGGTGGCGAAGCCGGTAGTCGGCAGCCCGGCGTCGGCGAGGAACTGCGCCAACCCGCGGATCAGCGCAACATTGCTCAGGGCGCTGCCCGTCGTGCCACCATGGTTGAGGATGGTCACCGCATCGACGTCATCGCCCTTGAGCACGTCGGCGAACCGCGAACCGGACAGCCCTTCGACCTCGGCGAAGCGGTCGAGGATCGACGCCGGCGAGGCGCCGACCGGGTTGAACACCCCGGCGTTCTGGTTCGGCGCGTTGCCATGGGGCTGCGCCAGCGCGGCCAGGCTCAGGTCGGCGGTGACGCCGACCTGGTCGTTCTTGTAGGTGACCCAGTCGAAGCCGGACATGCCGTCCATCTTGTCCTGGGCATCGCTGCCGACGAAGATGTCGTCGCCGCCCTCACCGATCATTTCGTCGAATCCGCCGCCACCGACGAAGATATCGTTGCCCACCACTTCATCGGTGAGTAGCGGCGCGAAGTTGTCGCCCGGTGCGCCGTCCTGGGTGCCCTTCTCGATCCAGTCGTCGCCCTCGTTGCCGGTGGGCGGCAGGTTGGTCTTGGCGCCAAGGATGAAGTCGTCGCCCTGGCCGCCGAAGGTGGTGCTGATGTCTTCGGTGGTGATGATGAAGTCCTGGCCATCGCCGCCAAGGATCAGGTTGCCGGCAGCAAGCATGCTGCCCGCCACGATTACATCGTTGCCGGCGTTGCCCTCCAGGCGGTTGTCGCCGAACGCATCGGTGATGATGTCGTCGCCTGCACCACCGAGGACGGCGTCGTTACCGGCGCCGCCCTCGAGGTAGTCGTTGCCGCCATCGCCATACAGCGTGTCGTCGCCTTCGCCGGAGATGATGATGTCGTCGCCCGAAGTACCGCCGAGCACCACATGGTCTTCGCCGGTGTAGTGCAGGTAGTTGCTGTCAGCGCCCTCGGTATCGGGATTGTCGCGGATCACCAGCGGCACGATCTCCACGCCGTTGATCTGCAGGCCGCCGGTAGGATCGGCGCGACCGTCACCGCCCAGCCCGGTGAACTGGTTGGCCTGGTTCACCTCCAGGGTGAAGGTCGGCGTCAGGAACACAGTGTTGGACAGGTGGGTGACATCCGAGTTGGCCATGATCAGCTTGGCGAACGAGTTGTTTTCCAGCTCCGCGCCGAAGTTCAGCCCGGCGGTACGCGCCAGGTAGTAGAAGCGGTCGCCGTTCTGCAGGGCCTCCAGCTGGGTCTCGAAGACGAAGTTGAAGGACGAGCCGAGCATGCCGCCGAAGGGCATCTTCTGTTCGGCCAGGCCGCCCACCCAGAAGTCGATGGCATCGACCCCGGTGACCGTCACCGCGGTCAGGTCGTCCGCGGTGCCCAGCACGCCGTCCTGGCCGGCCTTGGTCACATTGGCCCAGCTGCCGGTGCCATTGAGGAACTCCAGGCGGTCGGCGGGTGCGCCGCTGCCCCCCAGCACCAACGCCAGCGCCGCGGCGCGTTTGTCGGCCAGAGTCGCCGCCGAGGTGATGGTGCCATGGGTGCCATAGGCGGCGATGAAGTTGACCAGCGACGCCGGGTGCTTGAGGTGGTCGGCAAAGTCGACCCAACTGATATAGGGCTTGAGCTGGCTGTCGCCGGTCATCGCGTAGAACTCGCGCCGCGCCTCGTTGAGCGAAGGGATACCGGTATCACGACCACGCGCCAGGTTCAGCGCCGGCAAGTCCAGGGGCAGGCCTAGCAGGTTGTTGCGCAGTGCTTCGGTGACGAACTCGTCGATCTCGTTGCCGAGCTGGCGGGTCACGCCGCGGATGATCGCCCCGGCCGCCTCATCGGCGGTGGCACCGCTGCCGGCGAAGGCCAGCGGGTTGAGGAAGGCGGCGATCAGGCCCAGTTGCTGGTCCGGGTTGTCCGGGTCGCTGAGAATCGGATTGAACGCCGGGTCGAAGCGGTCGACGGTCTCGGTCAGCATCGAGTGGCCGAAGCGGTACACCACATGGGCGAACTCGGCGAGGATCGCCGGGTTGATCGAGGTGTCATAGCCGTTGGGCGCGAGGAACTCGTCGATCTGCGGCTGGAGGGTACGGGCGAACTCCTCGAACACCAGGTGCTGGTACTGCATCTCGGTACCGAACTTGGCAGCCTGGAACAGGCGCTCGCCGTTCCACACCAACGCAGCCACCTCGGCGGGCGTGGCGGGCAGTGCGACCACGTCGATGGCCAGCCACGCGTTGAGAAACGCCAGGTCGCCGGAGGCAAGCACGGTGTCCTTGGTCTGCTGGACCAGGCGGTTGTGCTCGGAGTGGAACACGTGGTGCACGGCGGTCAGGCCGATGTTCTCGTTGACCCGGCCGTCACCGGCGATGTAGTGGGCGTCGAGCAGTTCGTTGTCGTAGCTCAAGTTGTTGCCACCCGGGCCCATGGGCTGGGCATTGCCCACGGTAGTATCGGCGTCGGCCTGCAACACTCCGCCGACCAGCACCGGCTCGGCGTTGTGGGCGATGTCGTCGAGGAAGCCGTGGCCCGTGCTCACGGCATTGGCCAGGCTTATGGGCGCGGCGCGGTTGCCTTCGACCAGCTGGGTGACGTCATCGGCGGTCCCGGCAATGCCGTCGGCACCATTGCCCACGCGGATCACCACCTGCGGCATGCCGTTGGGCCCGCGCAGGAAGTTGCCATAGGCGTCGGTGGCCAGCAGTGGCACCCGATGCACGTCGGCGTCGGTCAGGTTGATGCCGAGAATGTCGCGGGCCTGGGCCTTGACCACGGCCCAGGTAGCCATGCCGCCATTCTCGGCATTGCCGTCGTCGCTGGTGCCGAACTTGCCATCGGCGCCCAGGTCGCGATTGGTAATCAGACGCCCGGTCGCCACCGGATGGCCGCTCGCGTCGAGGGCGTACTCGCGCAGGAACACCTGGTGCGAGGGGTGCGAACTGTAGGTCTGGCTCTGGTCGACAAAGGGCGAGGTAGTGTTGGGCTGGCCATCGTCGGCGGTGCCGAGCACGCCATCGGCGCCAGCCGTGCGCACGGCACGCGACAGCACCATGAAATTGGTCGGACTGTTGGCCACGTAAAGCGGATCATCAGGTTGCAACGGGATGAACACGATCTCGCTGCTGCTCTTGGTGACCAGGTCCAGGCCATGGTCGAAGAACTGGCCAAAAAAGGTCATCCAGGCGTTGAAACCGGCGGTCAGGCCAGCGTCCGGCGACTGGTTGGGGATGAAGAACACTGCTTTGTCGTCCGCGGTGCCGAACACCCCGTCGATGCCGGGGCTGAGCACCGGCGCAGCACCGCCGTTGGCCTCGACCGCGGCCGGGTTGCTGGCCGTCTGGTCGACGATCAGGTTGCTGATGGTGCGTGGCTGGCTGTCGACCACCATGCCGGTGCCGGCATAGGCCGCCCGGTACTGGGCATCCATCAGGCGCAGGAAGGCGTTGTCGGCGGCGCCGAATTCGCTTTGCCCGGCCACCAGGTTGTTGTAGCTGCCATCGACGGTGCGCAGGCCAAACGGCACCTGGCTGTTGGGCAGCAGGTCGATGAGGCTGGCGCCGTTGGCATGGGCCTCGGCGATGAAGATCTGCTGGAGGATGAATTGCAGGTCGGACTTGCTGAAATTGGCCATGTTGGCTGACCTCGATCTGTCGGGCGGCGGGCAGGCGCAGGCGCTCGCCACGCCCGGTCATTGGCGTGCACGGTTATGCGGTTCGGTTGTCTAGTGGCGAACACGGGCTCAGCCCGCCGCGCGGGATGCGAACCTGGAATTCGCGGGGTTCAGGGCTCGCCGACGATCAGGCGCGGCGCTCCCGGGCGGTGGGTGGGCCATGGTTTCGCGAGTGGGAGGGGAACGTCCTGTAGAGCCCATTCACTCGGCACAAGAACAGGAAACGAGTCATGTTCTGCTCCTACAGGAATGTCGACAGAGGATTCGCGGAGGGGTCGGGGCGACAGCAGGCCTGCGGCGAAAGTTCCCACGAACTGATTAAGACTAAAGTTGCGCTGCAAAATCTTGTCAATATTTCGTCAGCAAAAAAACCTTGCCAGCGATAATGGTTATCAACCCACTGTTTTTAATAGGAACTTGAAGGAACCGATAGAGCAAAAAGATATTACAGGATGTTTCTGAGGCACCTACTCTGCTGCTTGTGGGCTGCTTGCACTGTATTCGGAAAACGCGCCAAAAGAGCGACCAACCTTTCTGCAAACCAGCAACCACAAGGCTTCTAGCCCGACCGCCGCAACGGCGGACGGCTTTTGCGAAGAGGGAGGCTCCCCCCGATGACCAGGCATCCAGGTACCCGCTCCGAGCTGGCCGAGGCAGTGTTTCATTTGCGACGCAGCTTCTATGCCCTGGCGGTGTTCAGTGGGGTGATAAACGTCATGATGTTGACACCTGCGGTGTACATGCTGCAGGTGTACGACCGCGCGTTGGTCAGCCGCAACCTCACCACCCTGGGCATGCTGACGGTGCTGGTGACGGGCCTGTTCCTGCTGATGACCGCCCTGGAGCTGCTGCGCAGCCGAGTACTGGTGCGGGTTGGCAATCGCCTGGACATGGCGCTGAACCGGCGCCTGTTCAGCGCCGCCTTCGAGCGCAACCTCAGCCGTGCCGGCGGCAGCCCCGGCCAGGCCCTGCAGGACCTGGCACAGGTGCGCCAGTTCCTCACCGGCAATGGCCTGTTCGCCTTCTTCGACGCGCCCTGGACACCTATCTACCTGCTGGTCGCCTACCTGATCCACCCATTGCTGGGGCTGGTCACGCTGGTCGGCTCGCTGATCCTCGCGGCCCTGGCCTGGCTCACCGAGAAAGCCACCAAGCAACCGCTGTCCGAGGCCAACCACGCCGCCCTCGCCTGCGCCCACTACGCCAACAACAACCTGCGCAATGCCGAAGTGATCGAGGCCATGGGCATGCTGCCGTCGATCAGCCAGCGCTGGTTCCAGAGCCACCTGCGCATCCTGCAGATGCAGACCCTGGCCTCCGACCGCGCCGCCGTCATCGGCAGCATCGGGCGCTTCGTGCGCATCACCTTGCAGTCGTTGATCCTCGGCACCGGCGCCCTGCTGGCCATCGAAGGCAAGATCACCCCCGGCATGATGATCGCCTGCTCGATCCTTACCGGCCGTGCGCTGGGCCCGGTGGAACAGGTGATCGCCGCGTGGAAACCGCTGCTCGGTTGCCGTCTGGCCTGGAGCCGCCTCAACGGCCTGCTGCAAGACTACCCGCAGCGCCCGCCGAGCATGTCGCTGCAACGGCCCGTGGGCATGCTTGCCGTGGAGAACGTCTACGCCGGGGCGCCCGGCACCAGCAACACCATCCTGCGCGGGGTCAGCCTGAGCCTGCTGCCAGGCGAAAGCCTCGGCGTCATCGGCCCCTCGGCGTCCGGCAAGTCGACCCTGGCCCGGCTGCTGGTCGGGGTATGGCCAGCCCAGGCCGGCAAGGTGCGCCTGGACGGCGCCGACATCTTCACCTGGAACAAACGCGAACTGGGCCCCTGGCTCGGCTACCTGCCCCAGGACGTGGAGCTGTTCGAAGGCAGCATCGCCGACAACATCGCCCGCTTTGGCGAGGTGGACAGCGACGCGGTCATCCGCGCCGCCAGGAGCGCCGGCGTGCACGACATGATCCTGCGCTTTGCGCAGGGCTACGACACCCGCCTGGACAGCGACGGCAGCCCGTTGTCCGGTGGCCAGAAGCAGCGCATCGCCCTGGCCCGTGCCTTGTACGGCGAACCCAACCTGATCGTGCTGGATGAACCGAACGCCAACCTCGACGACGTCGGCGAAAAAGCCCTGGTCGACGCCCTGGCCGAGCTCAAGGGCCGCGGCGCCACCGTGGTGTTGATCTCGCACCGCCCCAACGTGCTCTGCGCCGTCGACAAGGTACTGATGCTGCGCGATGGCGGCGTGCAGATGTTCGGCAGCCGCGACGAAGTGTTCGCCGCCCTGCGCACGGCCAGCGTCATCCCCGCTGGCACCGCGACCCCACTGGCCGCCGTCAAGGCAAGGGAGTGACCGATCATGTCCACCACCGCGCATACCGAACTGCTTGCCGCCAACACCGAGCTGCTTGACCTGGACGTTGGCAAACCCGTGCGCTGGGGCCTGTGGCTGGTGCTCGCCGGCTTCGGCGGCTTTCTCCTGTGGGCCTGGCTGGCGCCGCTGGACGCCGGCGTGGTCGCCACCGGCACGGTCAAGGTCACCAGCAACCGCAAGGCCGTGCAGCACCTGAGCGGCGGCACCGTGGAGGCGATTCTCGTGCACGAAGGCGAGCGGGTCGGCAAAGGCCAGCCGCTGGTACGTCTGGACGCCCTGCATGCGCAGGCCGAACAAGGCGCGGTCAGCGCCCAGTACATCGTCAGCAAGACCGTGGAAAACCGCCTGGAGGCCGAGCGGGACGGGCGCGACACGGTCATCTTCGCCCCCGAACTGCTCAGGCAATACGCAGGTGACCCGCGCCTGCTTTCAGCCATGGACCTGCAACAGCACCTGCTCGATACGCGCCGCGCGGGGCTCGCCGGAGAGATCAGCATCCTCGAAGAGAACCTCGCCGCCTCGGCGGCGCAGCTCAAGGGCCTGCAGCAGGTGTACGGCGCACGCGCCTCGCAGATCGGCTTCCTCGGCCAGGAGCTGCAAGGCACTCGCATGCTCGCGGCCGAAGGTTACGTGCCGCGCAACCGCCTGCTCGAGCTCGAGCGCAGCAACGCAGAGCTCTCCGCCGGGCAAGCGGAGAACCTCAACAACATTGCCCGTGTGCGCAGCCAGGTCACCGAGCTCAAGTTGCGCGTGCTGCAACGTCGCCACGACTACCTCAAGGAAGTGCAGTCGCAGTTGACCGACACCGCCAAGGAGAGCACCACCCTGGCCGACCGCCTGCGCGCCCTGGACGACGAGGTGACTCACACAGTCATCCGCGCGCCCATCGACGGTATGGTCCAGGCCCTGGGCATCGCCACCGTTGGCGGGGTGGTGCAGCCCGGCGCGCGGATCATGGAGGTGGTCCCGCTCGACGAGCCGCTGCAGGTCGACGCGATGATACCGGTGCAGGCTATCGACAAGATGACGCCGGGGCTGGCCGTGGACATCGCCTTCCCCGCTTTCAACCATGCCAGCACGCCGAACATCCCCGGGCGCGTGCTGACCGTCTCCGCCGACCGCCTGCTCGACGAGGAGAGCAAGCAGCCGTTCTACCTGGCCCAGGTGGAGGTCACGGCCGATGGCATGGCCTTGCTCGGCAGCAACCATATCCGCCCCGGCATGCCCGCCACCGTCACCATCAAGACCGGCGAGCGCAACCTGCTGAGCTACCTGCTCAAGCCCCTGCTCGAACGCGTCGACGCCGCGTTCAAGGAGCAATGAGATGAACCGCCACTGCCTTGGCCTGTGCCTGCTGGCGCTGGCGTTGCCGGCAGCCGCCATGGACCTCAGGCAGGCCTGGGACCTGCTGCAGTACCAGGGGCCGATCTACCGCGCCGCGGTGCATGAACAGCAGGCCGGCCTGGAAAACCGCGCCATCGGCCAGGCCGGCCTGCTGCCGCAGGTCAACGCATCGGCCTACGCCAACCGCATCGACGGCAGCCAGCGCCAGCACGGCATCGACAATGACCTCGACTACGACTCCACCGGCGCCAACCTGCGCCTGCGCCAGCCGCTGTTCAACAAGCAGAAAATGGCTGAATACCGTCAGGGCCAGCAGCGCGCCGACTACAGCGTCGCTGTGTTCGATGCCAAGAGCCAGGACGCCGCCGTGCGCCTGGCCGACAGCTACTTTGACGTGCTCCTCGCTAGCGAGACCATCACCCTGGCCCGCGCCAAGCTCGCCTCCTTCGAGGAACAGCTCACCTCGGCCCGGCGACGCATGCAGCTGGGTGCCGGCACCGTCACCGATATCGACGAGTCCCTGGCCCGCCGCGACCTTGCCGAAGCCCAGCTGATCGAGGCCCAGGACGACCTGGCCAATGCCAGCCGCAAGCTGGCCGAATACATCGGCGAGACACCGGCGTCGCTGACCACCCTGCAAACAGATTTCGCCACCCCGCCGCTGCTGCCGGACAACCTGCGCGACTGGCTGGCCCGGGCCCAGGCCGACAGCCCATTGATCCATGCGCGCCAGCACAGCTACGCGCAGGCCGAGGAAGAGTTCAAGCGTGCCAAGGCCGGTCACTGGCCAACCCTGGACTTCGTCGCCGGCTACACCGCCGGCAAGAGCCAGTCGATATCCGAGCTCAACCAGCGCAACCACTACAGCTCAATCGGCCTGGAGCTGAACATCCCGCTGTACAGCGGTGGCGGTGTCAGCGCGCTGAGCCGGCAGGCCAGTGCCAACAGTGCCAAGGCCCTGGACGAGCTCGACGCCACACGCCAGGAAGTCATCACCGGCACCACCCGCGAGTTCCGCGGCGTGCAGAGCGGAGCCCTGCGCGTGCACGCGCTGGAGCGGGCGGTCGCCTCCAACGAACGCTCGCTGCTCTCGGCGCGCAAGGGTTTCAGCGCGGGCGGCACCAGCACCAATGCCGATGTGCTCAACGCCGAGGAGTTGCTGTTCGTGGCACGCCATGACCTGTTCGAGGCCAAGCTGCATTACCTGATGTCACGGCTGCGCCTGGCGTCTTCGGTGGGCAGCCTGGGAGATGACGACATCGACCAGATCAACCGCTACCTGGGGCCGGAGTTGTTGGTGACGAACTGAAATCTGCATACCTGCTCATTCAGCGCTATTTGGCCAGATGCCAGCCTTATCAGCGCTGCGATCTGCAAGGCACGTCAGGGGACGTCCAGAAATGCAACTGAAGCGTTCCATGTCAGGCGTACTGCTCGCAACTGGGTGCATCATCTCGTTGCTACCCGTGTTGTACGTCAACGATGGACTCGATCTGTTCGAGTCAACGCAAAGCCTGGGCACACCCCGCATAGAGATCCATGTCGACGACGCCTGCAACTCGGTTGCCGAGGTGACTGCCATGATGGAGGTGCTGCCATTCCAGTCAGCGCTCACCATCCAAGCACTGCCGTCGGAGCACCCCAGCTGCAGTACCCCGCCCTATGCACTGATCACCACCGAAAACCTGGTGCTTCACTTGGAGGAAGGCCGGATCATTCCTCGTGGTTTCTCACTCAACGATGGGCCGAGTATCGTAACCCGAGGGACACTGAAGAGGGCCATGGGTGAATCTTCGTCATTTGCCGTACACCTTGCAGGAGATGTCTCTAACCCTCAAGGCAGCTTCCGCCTGGCCGCTGATGCAATGGACGCCGGATTCGGTCAAGTTTCAGCCCAGGTTCAGCTCGCCACCCGAAATCTGCGCTGCCAGGACGCTGTCTCGGGCCAACCGAACCAGAATGGAAAGCCTGACGATCTCAATTGCGGGCCCCCCTTGCGGGGAGCGCTGTTGTACGCATCCTCGGTGTTTGAATTGACCTCCGCGCTCCCTCCTGTTCAAGGTCTGTCGATGGGGCCGAACATCGGGCGTGGTGATGATGTCGAACACCGTTATTTCGCCACGACCCGGCTATCGTGGTCCGGGAAGCCAACAGCACGTTCCAGTGACATCCAGGGTGCATTGACAGGCTTCGAGATCCACCTGCAAAAACGCCACAGCGTAGCTCAGCGCCTGTTCGTGACCATCAGCTGTTCTACCCTGTTCGGTGCGTTCCTTTCCATGCTCATGGGCTTGTTCATGCCGCCCGCCGGCACCTTGAGCACGCATGACAGCGATGGGCCTGTCGGGACACCTCCCTCCACCCTCTCATCTGGCACGCCCGAGGCGAGAGTACCTGCCGAGGAAGACTCCACGATTGCACCCACACAGGACCAGGACGACAAATCATCCTGAGCGTTGGTCCGCAACCAGCCTGGAAGAGGCGTGCCCCACGACATCCGCCCACGGATTGGCGATACTACGCGGCCCTCATCCATGAAAAGGACTTCGCTGATGAAGCGACTGCTTACCCTCGCCCTCCTCACCCTGGCCATCGCCGGCTGCGACAAGGCCGAACAGACCGCCGCAGTGTCTGGCCAATGCGCCAAGGACACCGACTGCAAAGGTGAGCGCATCTGTGAGAGTGGACAGTGCGTCAACCCCCAGCCGCAACCCGCGCTGCTGGCCAAACCGGCCACCGCGCCGCTGGCGCCGAGCATCGCCTACGAGCCGCTGCCAGTCGGCGACGAAGGCGCCGGGCCGTTCACCGTGCAAGGCATGGAACTGGGCACTGCACTGAACTACCAGTCCCGGGCGGGCGTGATGAACGTCATGGAGGCCGTCGTCGCCGATGCCGAAAGCACCGGCTACGTCGCCATCGAAAAGGCCTATACCTTCGGCCCCAACCGCTATGTACTCGTGGTTTCCACGGGCGAAGGCGGCAATGCCTGCCCGGCGTCCACCTATGTCTTCAGCTTCGATACCAGCGGTGAGTACGTGGACGGCAAGGCCGAAGTGGAAGGCTGTTCGGAAATGGTCGAAAGCATGGCCGAGGGCAACAAGCTGACCATCAAGAAGGACGGCGCCGCGACGGTGGTGTACAACGGCCAGGTGAAGTAAGTGACTGGCGCGTGCGGTACGTTGCAGGTCCCGACAACACGCTGTTCAGCCGTTGAAACAGACGGACTCAGGCCGGCACCACGTTGACCCAGAACCCCAGCACCCGCAGGACCCGGACTGGCAGCACTTCGCTCAGCAGCGTCAGGCTGTCGTCCGGCTGGTCGAGGGACAACGATCTGCTGACCTGCAATCCCGCGACCCGCGGGTCGCACCTGAGCACGCCGGGGCGATAGTTGTCGAGCTCCTCCAGCACCTCGGCCAGGGGCATGTGCTCGGCCACCAGGTGCCCGTGGGTCCAGGCTCCAGCACCATCCGGCAGCGCAGCTCTCGGTGTGCAGCCCTTGTCGCCGAACAGTTGCTGCCAACCGCCTTCCAGTACCACCGGCGCTGCCGAACCACACGCGATCGACGCCACGCCATCAAGCATCTGCACCAGGGTGACGCCGGCCTGTTGCTGAACGATTAAGCGTGCCGCCTGCCCCGGCAGAATGCATATCTGCGCAGTTCGCAGGCTGACTCCAGCGCCCTGCGTCACCTCCAGCAACACCCGTCCACGTTGCAAGGTCACGGCGCGGTCAACGCTGTCCAGCGCGCTGCGGCTGTCCAGTAGCACTGAAAGGCCCGACGCCAGCCGCCAGCCACGTCGTTGCCCGGTGCCAGTGGCGCAATCGCTGAACAGGGTTGGCAGCGCGCCGCACTTGCTCGCGCCATAGCCACTGGCGAGGAGCGCACCGGCCACGCTCAGTCCGCCGAGCAATGCCCGCCGCGATACCTTCGCCCCGCCACTCCAGGTGCCCAGCGGCTCGGCGCCATTGTTCTGGATCAGGTCCAGAGCCGGCTCGCGGTTGGTTGAAGACATACGACGACTCTCTGGGGAGGGCGAAAGGCGCTTATGATAATTCTTATCATTTACTTTCTGCCAGTTGCTTCAATCCACTCCAAAGGCAGGCTTTCAAGACGCTGGCCACAGCGCTTGCTGCAGACAACCGGAGAGCAAGCCCCGGGGCACGCGCCGCTCCAGAACTTTTTCCATTTTGCCGGTCTATTGGATGAGTGCGTTCCACGGTTGTTCCAACAGCTACCGAACGCACGTTCAACTGCCAATCAGAGGTTGTCTTCACTCATGAAAATCCCTGCCCCATACATGCTGCTCGTTGGCCTGTTCGCACTCGCGACCGCAGGCTCGGCAACCGCCGCAGCGATGAAGACTTCGACACCTCCCTCCCATACCCTCGACCTGGCGGACCGAAAGGCCACTGAAACCCCTTGGCCAAGCCTGGCAAGCGCGCCATCGGCACCGCTGCTGGCCCATGACGACCGCTACCGCCACGACGAGCGCTGGCATGACCACCGCGACGACTGGCGCCGGGAGCAGTGGCGCCGCGAGCAATGGCGCCGGGAGCAGCACCGCCGGGCAATGGAGCGGCAACGCTACTGGGACCGCCACCATGATCGCGCCCTGCACCATCGCTATGACGACGACCGCCGCTACTATCGCCGTTGAGCAGCAGCCCTGTGTATGCAGCCCCGCGCTAAAGCTCCACTGGGGCTGGAGGCCACCGCGACGCTTCGCTGGAACATCTTGAAAAATCCTGCAGGCCCGACCGGTTGGGTGGCAATCTAGGGCGCGCAGCAAACACTCTTCAGGATATTCAAGGGAGTCATGCACTAATGCCTGCAATGGATCGCATTTTTCATGACCTTCACCAGCAAGAGCTGTTGATGCTGGCCAATGTGGCGGACGCCGGCGGTGCACGCCTGGTCGGGAGCGTTCGAGTAGCCGCCTTCGATATCCACGGTTTCCTCCACGGTGCCATGCGCGGCCTGATCCAGCGCTTCCTGCAGAGCGGGCAGCTCGAGACCAGCGGGTTGAAGGCCCACAGCAATGCAGAACTCAACGCACTGATGGCACCTCCCCAACGGTAGGGAAAGCCTGTAAATGCTGAACAGCACCTGACCCTCATGGGTTCGTGTGAGCTGGTCAAGGCCTTGCTCTACGTGGACGGTGGCGGATGTTCTAAACGGAAGAGCAAGCGCTCCACCACCGTGGGCTGATCACCTTCGGCCCACTGGACGATTAGCCGGAATCGCCCTAGCATCGGCGCCCCCATGGCCTCACTCACGGACGATCATGCACCCCGCCGCCCGCCTGCTTGCCCTGTTCGCCCTGTCCACCCTGGTCAGCGCCTGCAGTCTCAATGGTACCTATATCGACAGCGCCCGCCCGGATGCCGCCAAGCTGCGTTACATCTCGGGCAATGGCAGCGCCACCCTGGACCTGTTCGACAGCGCGCGCTGTGAAGCCCGGACCACCGGCATGCTCAACAACCTGTTCGTGCCCGACTCTCGCCGGCGGGCCGACATGAGCGTGCCGCCGCCAGCAAACAGCAACAGCTACTACGAGATCCGCCTCGAACCCGGCCAGCCGGTACATGTTCGCGCCAACACCCAGGGCGCAACCACGGTCTGCTCGGCCTCGTTCACCCTGACACCTCAGGCAGGCTCCGAGTATGAACTGAGCTTCGACCAGTCACCTGGCTACTGCCAGGCGGCACTGGTGCGTCTGCAACGCGTCGAGGGCAAGGACCAGCGCCAGCCCTATCCGATGATCGACACCATCCCAAGCGCCTGCCGGGGTACCTCAGCGTTGTTCCCGAAACAACCCACACCGCTGCCCGATACCCCCCGGCGCACCGCGTTGATCGATAGCATCATCCACGACAGCGTCACCCCGGAGATGGAGCAACTGACCACGTTGCGCACTGCCGTCGCCATCACTCGTCAAACCTCTCCCGAAGCCCAGGTAGCGGCACGCAAGCGGGAACTGGGCCTCGATCTGCCAGAGGCCTACTGGCAGCAGTACCAGCAGAATCTGCAGAGGCTCGCCGAGGCGCTCGCCAACCTCAAGGCACGTACGCTAGAGCGCTACGACGCCGACAGCCGCGCCTATCTGCGTAGCGTGCGCGACGAGCAGCTACAGGTCTGGGCCGGTGGCAACAACGACGCAGGCCTGCGCAGCAAGGCCCAGCGCATGCGCGACATGGCGTACTATTACAACTATGTCCTGCAAGAGACGGTCGCGCAGATCAGCCTCGAACACTTGCGCAGCATGGCTGAACTGGATCAACGCGAAGGGGTTTGCCAGCGCTTCGCCGGATGCTGGAGGCTGTAGGCAGTCACCCGAGCGCAAGTCTGTCCCATGCTAGTGATCGCCGCCCCCTTGAACCTCGGCCTCAGCTCCCTGAGGCCAGCCACCAACCCGCCGGCTCCATCAGCCTAGGCGCAGCCCGGCACCTGCCTGCGCAAAGGTCACGCCCTGCGCCCGGTCACCCTCGCCTTGGGGGACAGGGTACGCGCCGCCAGGCTGCACCATGCAGGCTTTGCTTGCTCACAGGTAGTGTGCCCGCCCCCGACCCTGTGTATGCTGCTCGGGCGCGGCAAGCGGCCCACGGCGGCTTGCAGGACATCGCGCGGCCGCCCTGCGTGATCGGACCATGACCGGGCTACCCGTATCGGATACCCCCGCCCTATGCCCGTCGACCTGCAAGCGCTGTACCCCAGGCTGATCCACCTGATGCTGGACACCGTGTTCGTGGTCGACCGGGACGACACCATCGTGTTCGTGAGCGATGCCTGCGAGGCCTTGCTCGGCTACCGCGCCGACGAGCTGACCGGCACCCCGATCACCCGCTACATGCACCCGGATGACCTGGAGGCCACCCGCGCCTCGATCGTGCGGGTGATGAACGGCAACGCCCACTGCGACTTTCGCAACCGCTATGTACGCAAGGATGGCGAGATCGTGCACATTCTCTGGGCGGCCTCCTGGTCCGACGAAGTCGGCGCGCGGATCGGCGTGGCCCGCAACATCACCGCCCTCACCCAGGCCGAGCAGGAACTGCGCTTCCTGGCCCATCACGATCCGCTGACCAAGCTGACCAACCGCTCGCTGTTCAACGACCGCCTCGCCACGGCCCTGCGCATGGCTCGCCAGCAGCAGCGGCGGCTCGCCTTGCTGTTTCTCGACGTCAATGATTTCAAGGGTATCAACGATGTGCATGGCCATGCTGCTGGCGACCGCGTGCTGTGCACCATCGCCCGCCGGCTGCAGGACAGCGTGCAGGCGGCGGACACCGTGGCGCGGATCGGCGGCGACGAGTTCATCGTGCTGCTGACTGACGTGCCCTCGGAGGATGCCGTGTACCAGATGGTCGAGCAGATCGCCAGGGTCATGGAGCAACCGCTCGGCGCCGAATTCGGTGAGGTCAGGATGCCCTCCTGCAGCATTGGCGTGGCCTGCTACCCCAGCGATGGCGAAGATGCCGACACCTTGCTCAGCCATGCCGATGGCCAGATGTACCTCAAGAAACGGCGGCGCGTACGCGTGGGGTGAGCCGACCTCATCGCGGGGCAAGCCTGCTCCCACGCGTTCGGATAATGGTCCGAGCGATTGCTCAGCCCTGCCAGGCGTCCACCACCACCCGCGTGGCTGCCGCGATCGTCTCGCTGTTCCAGGGTGCATCCGCCTTGGCGCCCCGGCTGAACACCACCAGGATCCACGGCGCCCGGCCTTTGGGCCAGATCACCGCGACATCGTTGGCCACGCCATAGTCACCCGACCCGGTCTTGTCGCCCACCACCCAATCCTTCGGCACGCCGGCGCGGATGCGGGCATCGCCCGTGGTGTTGCCCTTGAGCCAGGCCTGCAGCTGTTGTCGCTCGGCAGCGGCCAAGCCGTCGCCCAACAACAGACGCTGCAGGGTCACGCCCATGGCCAGGGGCGTGGTGGTGTCACGCGGATCGCCTGGCAAGGCGGTATTGAGGGTCGGTTCGTTGCGGTCGAGACGGAACGTCGGGTCACCCAGGCTGCGAGCAAACGCCGTAAGACCCGGCGGGCCACCGACCAGCTCGAGCAACAGGTTGCCGGCGGTGTTGTCGCTGTACTGCACCGCGGCGGCGCAGAGCCCGGCGACGGTCATGCCGGCGCCTACGTGCTTTTCGGTGACCGGGGAATACACCACCAGCTGTTCGGCGCCGTAGGCGATGCGCCGCTCCAGCAAGCCTGGCTCGGCCTGGCTGCGGTGCAGGATGGCGCCGGCGAGGACGGCCTTGAAGGTGCTGCAGAACGCGAAGCGCTCCTCGGCGCGCCAGGCCAGTTGCTGGCCGCTGCCCGTGTCCAGGGCCCACAGGCCGATCGTGCTGCCGGTGGTGGCCTCCAGTTGCTGCAATGCTTTGCGCAGCGGGTCATCCGCCCAGGTTGGCAGGGCCAGCAAGGCCGAGCAGCCGAGCGCGCCCTGGAGCACGCGACGGCGGCTGAGGGTGGAAGTCATGCGGGTATTCCTTACGGCAATGAGCAAAACGCGAAGGCTAGAACGTTTTAGCATGCGCGCCAAGTAGAGGATGCGCCCAGGGCTGCCTGCGCGGCGCATGGCACGCGCTTGTGCTGCGAGCGAGCCTGGACAACTGTTTTTCGCGCCACCGCCCTGGCTACCCTTGCGCTGACCGGCAAAAGGCAGGACAGTAACCGGGTATTCCCGCAAAGAAACGGAGATTCGCCTTGACTACCGATCGCCTGAGCCTGCTCCAGTTCGAGCACCTCAGCCTGAAACCCGCCGCCGCCAGCCAGTTCGCCCTTTCGTTGAAGGAGCTTGAACAGCTGACCCTCCCCGAGCGCTACGCCTTCCGCGCAGCCCACTACCTGGGCGACCTGGCCGAAGCGGAGAACAGCCAGCAACTGGCGGTTGCCAAGGACCAGGGCATCGGCTTTACCCAGGGCCTGCTCACTGCCGCGGCAATCGAAGACGCACTGGCGAAAAGACTGATCGAGGTCTTCAATAACGCCAGCGAACGCGCCCACAAGCTGTTGCCTCAGTAATGCCTTCAAGAGCCCGGCGCCATGCCGGGCTCTGCCCCTGCCCCGATCCTGTCCTAGGCTCTGTACGAAAAGTCTTGAGACGCAGGTCAGGCAAGGCGAAAACAGCCGAGGAAGCGCAGTGTACTGGAGTACATGAGCATTCCGAGGCTGTTTTCAACGCAGCATGAACAAGTATCAAGGCTTTTCGTACAGAGCCTACCAGCTTCTGCGTCTCGCCTGGCATAGCCCAAGGAGTCCACATGCCCCTGGTACGCATCGACATCAAGCGCCACCCCGACCCGACTCACCTGCGCACGCTTGGCCAGATCGTCTACGCCTGCCTGCGGCGCACGATCAATGTCCCCGAGCACGACAACTTCCAGGTCCTGACCGAGCACGACGGTGATCGCCTGGTGTTCGACCCGCAGTACTTGGGCATCCAGCGCTCCGACGGCCAGGTGTTCATCCAGATCACCCTCAGCGAGGGCCGCACCCTGGAGCAGAAGAAGGCGCTGTACCAGGCGATCACCGAAGGCTTCGAACGCGAGGCCGGGGTCCGCCCGCAGGACGTGTTCATCAACCTGGTCGAAGTGCGCAAGGAGAACTGGTCGTTCGGCAACGGTATCGCCCAGTACGCGCTCTGAGGTAAAACGACCACCTACCGCAGAGGACCTGCGTCCACCCCGGCATGACACGCACTCATTCAAGGAAGAAAAGAGATTGAAAACAGTTTTCGGCGCACTGTTGTCGGCTTGCCTGACGACGCTTGCCTTTGCCGATGAGAACGCCATCGGCTTCCAATCCTCCACACTGCAGGATTCGCACACTGGCCGCCCACTGCAGATGGTTGTCTGGTACCCGACCGCAGCGACCACCACCGCGCAACTGATCGCCGACAATGCGCTGTTTGCCGGTGTCGCTGCCGTTCCTGACGCACCGCCATCCAGCGGTGAACACCCCTTGGTGGTGCTCTCTCACGGCTATCGGGGCAACTGGAGCAACCAGGCATGGCTCGCCAGTGCCCTGGCCCACAAGGGCTACATCGTCGCCGCCGTCAATCATCCTGGCAGCACGACCCATGACCGCAGCCCAGAAGCTGCTGCGCAGTTATGGCAGCGGCCGGTTGACCTGCGCCGCGCCATCGATCGGGTCACGGCTCAACCGAATAAGTTCGGCAGGGTCGCCGCTGGCCGCATTGCCGTGGTGGGCCATTCACTCGGTGGCTGGACCGCCCTGGAAATCGCCGGTGCGCGTTTCGATCCAGATCGCTTTGCCCACGACTGCAACGCCCACCCGCAGCTGTCCAGCTGCTCCGTTTATGACCAGATGAAGCCGGCAGGCACGTCAGACGCGAAGGCCGCGCTCGGCGCCAATCTGCGCGATGAACGCGTCAGCGCTGTGGTGAGCCTGGACCTGGGTCTTTCACGGGGTCTCACCGATGAAAGCCTGGCCGCGTTGCCCGTACCTGCGCTGGTGATCGCCGCCGGCGTCCCCTCGCGGGAACTACCCGCCGAGCTTGAGTCCGCCAACCTGGCCAAACGCCTGCCCGCGGCGTCAAGCCGTTACGTCGAAATCGGCGACGCAAGCCATTTCACCTTCATGGCTGCGTGCAAGCCTGGCGCACAGTCATTGCTCGAAGCAGAAGTGCCCGGCGATGGCATCATTTGCCTGGACGGCGATAACGGCCGCGCCCGCGAGGTGATCCAGCAGCAGGTCACTTCACTGATAACAGCATTTCTCGCCCAGCCAGCCGGCGAAACAACAGGCAGTCTTTGAACGTGCGGTATTGACCGCAAGCTCACGCCCGGTCAATACCGACAACTCACCTCACCGCGCAGGAAGAGCGTCCTGCTTTGGCATTAGAAACCGAGCGAACAATTCCGATTGTGAACGGACATTCAACTTGGCATAGAGGTTACGCCGATGAACCTTGATGGTCTCCACCGAGAGTGCCAGCTTGCCGGCCACTTCCTTGTTGGAATAGCCACTGAGCAACAACCTGAGCACATCGCTTTCGCGCGAGGTGATCTGCGTGGCCAGCTGCGCAACCGTTTCAGGCCATGACAGTGGCTCGGCGAGGTGTTCATTCGCGTCGACTTCAAAGGCTATGCGCTGGTGCATGAGCGCAGTTACCCAGGGCTTGATGATATCGAGCAGGGTAATTTGCTCCTGGCTGAAACGTACCTTGCTCCCGATGGACATGCACAATGTTCTATCGGGGTCGAGCTGGACATTGTATTGGACTTCATCCGCCGAAATATAATGAGCGAAATACTGCTGATAGTATTCAGTTTCGACGAAGTATTCCGGCGCTATGTCCAGCAGATGAAAGAAGCCACTCTGCGGGTTTTCCCGATTGGCGATATAAAACGGGTCCAGCAGGTAAAGCCCCTTCACATAGCGATGAATGAACGCATCGACCTCCTGCGCATCCGCCACCTCAGGAAGAGCCACCACGTCCACCTGCTGCTGGCTGAAGATCAACACCACCCAGTTGTCGATCTGCACGTACTCATTCAATACCCGCACCAACGAACTCCAGAACGCGGGGCGGTCCAGCTGCATGATCAGCTTGCCGATCGAACGGTGCCACGCCAGGCCATGAAGGTCGAACGGCATTTTCTACCCCTTTTGGGTTAGGAATCAGCAGGTCAGCGCTACGTAATCGGAGGTATTTACTATCCGGGCCTGCCCGGTATAGTCGCTGTCTGGGCTCAGGACGGGCCAGAAGATACATCGTTTCGATAAGGATGTTGCATGAGAACGTCACGTTTGCGAACCCTTTTTGCGGCCTCGCTGCTCGGTGCGGCAATCAGCACCTCGGTGGCCGCGGCCCAGCCCGGCATGTACCTGTACAACTGGTTCGGGCTGCTCGCGCCTGAGACCCCCAAGGCCTTCGAGCAGGCAACCGGCACGCGGATGCGCATGGATGCGTTCGACAGCGCCGACATCATGCAGAGCAAGGTAATGGCCGGGCGCACGGGGTATGACGTGGTCGTGGCCACCTCCAACGTATTGCCCAGCCTGATCCAGGCGGGCGTGCTGCAGCCCTTGGACCGTGAGCAACTGAGCAACCTGGCGCATATCGACCCGGCGCTGCTGGCCCAGGTCGCGGTCAATGACCCTGGCAATCGTTACGCGGTGCCCTACCTGTGGGGCACCACCGGCATCGGCTATGACGTCGACAAAGTCAAAGCGGCATTGGGTGAACAGGCGCCGGTGGACAGCTGGGACCTGATCTTCAAGGAAGAGAACATCAGCAAGCTGCAATCCTGCGGGGTGGCGATGCTGGATTCCCCGAGCGAGATCATCTCGATTGCCTTGCATTACCTGGGGCTGCCCAGCAACAGCAAGAACCCGGACGACTACCAGAAGGCCCAGGCGCTGCTGTTGAAGATACGCCCCTACGTCCTCTACTTCGATTCCTCGCGAATCGACACCGACCTGGCTGACGGTAATATCTGCGCGGTTGTCGGTTGGGCCAATGGCGCCCTTGCGGCACAGGCCCTGAACGAAAAGACCAACACCGGGCGCCGGATTTCCTACAGCCTGCCGCGCGAGGGCGCGCTGGTCTGGTCGGAGAACCTGGTACTGCTCAAAGACGCCCCTCACCCCAAGGAAGGCATGGCGTTCATCAACTACATGCTGCGGCCAGAAGTCATTGCCAAGACCTCGAACCACACGCTGTACCCCAACGCCAACAAAGACGCCACCGCGTTTGTCGAGCAGAAGCTGCGCGACAATCCCTGGATCTACCCGGACGCCACGACGATATCCACGCTGATCCCACTCGAGCCACTGCCATTGAAACTGGAGCGGATCCGCACCCGGGTCTGGACCAAAGTGAAGAGCGGCGTGTGATCTGAGGTGATGGGGTGGCTGCTGCCCCATGCCACCCCTTGATCGTGTCCATTGCCGTGCAGCGCGCTGCGCGCCAATGCCTGTTGCTCAATTGAGTCCGACCTTGAAAAGAGAACAGTGGATGTTCAGCCCAGCCCAACAAACTCGATTCAGTTTGACGATCGACGGTATCGATCCCGCTTTCCAGGTGCTCGCATTCAGTGGGGAGGAAGCGCTCGGCAGGCCGTACTACTTCAATGTGGAGCTTGTCGGCGAGCGGGCTGACATGGATCTCGAGTGCCTTTTCGACCGTGAGGCTTTCCTGTCCTTCGACAACAATGGCAACGGCATCCATGGCCGGGTCTACCACATCGCTCAAAGCGGTAATGCACAGTGCTCGAAGCACTACAGCATGACCCTGGTACCGCACCTCTCCTACTTGCGCCATCGCATCAACCAGAGAATCTATGAACAGTTCTCGGTACCGAATATCGTTGCCTTGATCCTGGAAGAGCACGGAATCGTCGGCGACGCTTATCGGTTTCATCTAGGCTCGACCTACCCCGAGCGCGACTACTGCACCCAGTACGACGAAACGGATTTGCACTTCATTCAGCGCCTGTGCGAGGAAGAAGGCATCCACTTCCATTTCCAGCACAGTGCCCAGGGCCATGTGCTGGTGTTCGGTGATGACCAGGCGGTGTTCCCCAGGTTGGGGCAACCTGCCGCCTGCAACCAGGACGGCGACAATCCGCTCGATTTTCGTGGCCTGGCAGATCATCAAGCTGAAGGGCACAGTGACCAGACCCATTTGGCCAGTGGCCATGTGCTGGACGTTTGCGGGCATCCGCGCCAGGCGTTGAACGCCCCGTGGCTCCTGACGCGGGTCATTCACCAGGGCAGGCAACCACGGATAGCCGGTGAGCGCGGCGCCACTGACCACGTGGATGACATTGCTCGGGGATACCGCAACCACTTCATGGCTATTCCCTGGGAAGCGCCCTACCGCCTGCCTCTGACTCACCGCAAACCTGAGTTACCCGGCAACCAGACCGCTGTCGTCATCGCGGTGGAAGACGAGATGTCCCAGCGTGACCGGCGCCTGGCAAAGATACAGGTCAAGTTCCCCTGGGACCGTGAAGACAGGTTCGACGACAAGAGCCGTTGCTGGCTGAGCGCGTGCTCCAGTTGGAGCTGTGCGAGCACGCCACCGCACACGGGCATGGAAGTCATGGTCACCTTTCTGGAGAACGACCCTGATCAACCGCTGATCAGCGGTTGCCTGTGTTGCCGCTGACCACGCCTGCCCGAGCCAGCGACGATTGGTGTACCGTTGCCGCGCCGAACCGATGTTCAGCCCTTACCCTGATCGATGGAGCACGCTCGATGGCCAACGCGCCGTTCTTTCCCCTGCAGCCCCTGGCTGACGAACTGCTGCCCTGCCTGCCCGGCGCCTGTACCGACGGCTCCCACGACCTCGCCCATGTGCAGCGGGTGTGGAGCAACGTCCGGCGCATCCAGGCCAAGGAAGGTGGCGACCTTGAAGTGCTGCTGGCCGCCACCGTGCTGCACGACTGCGTGGCGGTGGAGAAGAACTCGCCTCTGCGTAGCCAGGCCTCGACGCTCTCGGCCAAGCGGGCCGCCGCGATCCTCACCGACAAGGGCTGGCCATCGGCACGCGTCGAGCAAGCGGCCCATGCGGTGCAGGCCCACAGTTACTCGGCGGGCATCGCGCCGCTGAGCCTGGAGGCGAGGATCCTCCAGGACAGCGACCGCCTCGATGCCCTCGGCGCGGTGGGCGTCGCCCGTTGTTTCTATGTCGCAGGGCGCATGGGCTCGTCACTGTACGACTTCGAGAATCCCACTGCCGAAGGGCGGGACCACCAGGACAACCGGTACGCCATCGAGCATTTCCACACCAAGCTGCTAAAGCTCGCCTCGGGGTTCCAGACCACCGAGGGGGCTCGCCTGGCGACGCTCCGGCATGAACGGCTGGCGTCGTTCCTGGACGACTTCATGGATGAGATCGGCGTGGCCTGAGCTCAGGTCGCCGGCACCTGCAACCCGGTCTTCACATTGCTCATCGCCACCAGCGTCTTGAAGTGCTTCACATTGTTGCTCTGGAAGAACAGCTCCCGCGTCAACTGGGTGTACTGCGCCATGTCCCGCACCAGCAGGATCAGCACGAAGTCGCATGCCCCCGCCACGTAATAGCACTGCTGAACCTGCGGGCAGGCCATGAAGGTGCGCTTCATGGCGTCGAGCAAGTCGAGCCGCTCATTCTCCACCTCCACTTCGGTGATCACCGTCAGCGTGTAACCCAGCGCCACCGGGTCGACCAGGGCCACGGTGCGCTGGATCACGCCATCGTGGGTGAGTTTCTTCAGCCGACGGTTAACCGCAGCCGACGACAGGTTCACCTGTGTGCCAAGATCGATCTGGGAAGTGCTGGCGTCACGCTGCACGGCGTCGAGCAGTGCGCGGTCGAAGGGGTCAAGGGTCATGGGAGTGGGTCCTGTCAGGCGTGTGCGAATGCAACAAGATTACGCATTTTACCTGAAAATCAATCTTTCCATACGCCACAAGCAAATACCATTTCGCTCACACCGCATGGCGTCAATGCACAGAGTGGAGGCCATACGCGCATCGCTCCGGCGGCGATGACCTTCTTGCCCATCCAGGACTGGTATCAGCCACACCCCCCGTGAGCATACTGACGACGCCCAGTTGCTCGACGGCGCGCGGATGTTGCTGGACGTGGTTGCTCAGCGACTGAGCGCCACGCAGTGACCAGATCCTACCGCCCTGCCCCCTGGAGACGTATATGCTGTTTGCCAACCCCAACGCCACCCGCCAGCCCTATCCTCGCAGCCTGCAGGTACTGATGAGCATCCGCCAGGCGAACGAAAGCCGCCAATGGCTGGCGCACTGGCCGCAACTGCGCGCCGCGGGCACGCCACTCTACGACCTGCCTGACCTGGCCGCCGAACTGGGTGTCGACCAGGTGCTGGTCAAGGATGAATCGGTGCGCTCCCCCTTGGGCAGCTTCAAGGCGTTGGGGGCGCCCATCGCCCTGGTGCGCCTGATCCTGCGCACCTTCCCCGGGCACGGCTTCACCGCCGCCGACCTGTTCGCCGGCCGACACGCCAGCGAGCTGGCCGGCTTCAGTGTGGTCAGCGCCACCGACGGCAACCATGGCCGCGCCCTGGCCGCCGCCGCGCAGAGCGTGGGGTGTCGCTGCGTCATCGTCCTGCACGCCCACGTCAGCGTGGAGCGCGATCAGGCCATTGCCGCCTACGGCGCGCAGATCATACGGGTCGAGGGCAACTACGACGCCGCGGTGGCGCACGCCGCGGCCTTGGCCCAGGCCCACGGCTGGCAGGTGGTTTCAGACACGTCCTACGATGGCTACGAGCAGATCCCCGGCGATGTCATGCAAGGTTACGGAGCCCTCGCTGCCGAACTGGTCGAGGCCGGCGGGCCAGATCCCACCTTTACCCATGTGTTCCTGCAAGGGGGCGTGGGTGGCTTGGCGGCGGGCATTGTCAGCTACCTGTGGGAGCTGATGGGTGAACAGCGCCCGACCTTCATCGTGGTCGAACCTGAGCAGGCCGACTGCCTGCTGCAAAGCGCCATGGCCGGCCAGCCCCGTGCTGCCAGCGGCTCGGTGAACTCACTGATGGCCGGACTGGCCTGCGGGAAAACCTCGCCGCTGGCATGGCGATTCCTGCAGCCAAGCGTCGACTTCTTCATGACCCTGAGCGACACCGATGCCATCGCCGCGATGCGGCGCCTGGCGCAAGGCAGTGCTCGGGACATTCCGTTGCTGGCGGGTGAGTCGGCGGTGGCCGGGCTGGCAGGGTTGGCGCAGTTGATGGCGGCGCCGGAACTGGCGGCCCAGGTGGGGCTCGGACGCGACTCGAGGGTGCTGCTGATCAGCACCGAAGGGGCTACCGCGCCGGGCCTGTATACCGAGTTGGTGGGGGAAAAGCCGGCATCGGTGCTCGCACGGCAGCAGGCGTGGAATTGAGTATCCCAGGCATGCAAACGTCAGAACCATGAAGGCCGGCAGTCGTCTGGGGTTATCATGCCGACACGCTGAACCCGCCCCAGGACATGGAGTCGCCATGAACATCGAAAAACTGCAGAACCGCCTGGACTTCCTGCGCCAGGCCGAACAACTCAAGAGCGTGCTGCGCAGCGCCCATACCTCCACCGGCCGTGCCGAAAGCACCGCCGAGCACACCTGGCGGCTGTGCCTGATGGCCATCACCTTCGCCGACGAACTGGGCGACCTCGACCTGCTCAAGGTCCTGAAAATGTGCCTGGTCCACGACCTCGGCGAGGCCATCAGCGGCGACGTGCCCGCCGTCAGCAAGCAGGGCTTCCCCGACAAGAGCCAGCAGGAGCGCGACGACCTGCTGCAGTTGATGGCGAGCCTGGATACGCCCCTGCGCGAGGAGATCATGTGGCTGTGGGAAGACTACGAAGCCGCGACGTCCGCCGAAGCCCAGGCGGTCAAGGCCCTCGACAAGTTGGAGACCCTGCTGCAGCACAACCAGGGCCGCAACCCACCGGGCTTCGACTATGCCTTCAACCTGGATTACGGCAAGCGCTACACCGCCGCCACACCGCTGTTCGAGGCCCTGCGCGGCCTGATCGACGCCGATACGCGCAGACACCTGGACAATGGCATCGCCCTGCGCGACGAACGCCCTGAAGACATCGACGCCATCGGCCAATTGACCGCAGCCGCCTTCGCCGACGCCGAGCACAGCAGCCACACCGAGCAGTTCATCGTCACCGCGCTGCGTCGGGCGGGGCAGCTCACTGTCTCGCTGGTGGCCGTGGAAGCCGGCGCTGTCGTCGGCCATGTGGCGATTTCCCCAGTCACCCTGGCGTCGGGCGCCAGCGGCTGGTTCGGCCTCGGGCCGGTGTCGGTGTCGCCGGCGCGCCAGGGGCAAGGCATCGGCTCGGCGCTGATCAATGCCGCGCTGGCCCGGTTGCATGGGTTGGCCGGCCAGGGCTGCGTGGTGCTGGGCGACCCGCGCTACTATGCCCGCTTCGGCTTCAAGGCCCAGCCGGGCCTGACCTTGCCGGGCGTGCCTGCCGAGTACTTCCAGGCCCTGGCCTTCACTGGGGACGTACCGCAAGGCGACGTACAATACCACGCCGCGTTCGAGGCAACCTCCAACGCGTAAAACGCGGTCACTGCAGGCGCGGGGCAAGCCTGCGCCTGCAGGTCACGCATCATCACAGGAATCAACGCCGGCAGATGTGCTCCGCAGCCAGCGACCATCGTCTACCTGAACGTTTTCGACCGCGTCTTTCCTCCGCACCAGGTTTTCCGATGCAAGCACTCCTGCAAGAGATCCTCGACCACGTCCGCCCCCTGCTCGTCCAGGGCCAGGTGGCGCAGTACATTCCCGCCCTCGCCCAGGTCGACCCCAACCAGCTGGGCATCGCCGTGCAGAGCCTGGACGGCCAGTTGCACTGCGCCGGGGATGCGCGCACGCCGTTCTCGATCCAGAGCATCTCCAAGGTGTTCAGCCTGGTGCAAGCGATCAACCACAGTGGCGAAGACATCTGGTCGCGGCTGGGCTACGAGCCTTCGGGGCAGGCGTTCAACTCGCTGGTGCAGCTGGAGGTGGAAAAGGGCCGGCCGCGCAACCCGTTCATCAATGCCGGGGCGCTGGTGATCTGCGACATCAACCAATCGCGCTATGCCACCCCCACCCTGTCGATGCGCGACTTCGTCCGCCGCCTGGCGGCCAATCCGCGTATCGTCAGCGACACGGTGGTGGCCGAGTCGGAGTACCAGCACCGCGCACGCAATGCGGCCATGGCGTACCTGATGCAGGCCTTCGGCAACTTCCACAATGATGTCGACGCGGTGCTGCGCAGCTACTTCCACCACTGTGCGCTGTCGATGAGCTGCGCCGACGTCGCCCGTGGCTTCGCCTTCCTGGCCAACAGCGGCTACTGCCCGCACAGCGGCGAACAAGTGCTCAGCCCGCGCCAGGCGCAGCAAGTGAATGCGATCATGGCCACCAGCGGGCTGTATGACGAGGCCGGCAATTTCGCCTACCGGGTCGGCCTGCCGGGCAAGAGCGGCGTGGGCGGCGGCATCGTCGCGGTGGTGCCGGGGCGCTACAGCATCTGCGTGTGGTCGCCGGCGCTGAACGCCTCGGGCAACTCGCTGGCGGGATTGCGGGTTCTGGAGCTGTTGAGCGAACGGATCACCGGGTCGGTGTTTTCGGCGGTCTGAACGAGGCCGTTGCAGGCAGGCGCTTGGTTGCACACATAACCTGCACGCGAGCGGGCTTGCCCCGCGATAGCGTCAGATGCCCTATGGCGTTGCCTTGTGCTATCGCGAGGCCAGGCTCGCCTCCACAGCTCTCGCACCAAGCCGAGAGGCTCAGCCCCGCCCAGCGCTATTCCGATCTAGGACACCGTCGCTATTACCAGTGTCTAGTCCTGAAATAGGTTTACACCTGTTCAGGTAGGCCGACAGACCTCAAAACGCCCGATGCACCGCATCGGGCGTTTTGTTTTTCAGGGCCATATGAGACCGTTCTGTGTTGTAGATCTGCACTGCCTCATCAACCATCTTCCTCGCCTGCTCAAGATCTTCAGGGATCCTCAACAACAGCTCCGTCTTGAGGATTCCGTTGATGCGCTCCGCCAGCGCGTTCTGATAACAGTCATACCCATCAGTCATGGAGCACTGAACGTCGTGCCGTTGGTGCAGTGACTGGTACAGCGTCGAGCAGTATTGGATGCCTCGATCCGAATGATGGACTAATGGCTGGCGACGACGTCGCTTTCGTAAGGCCTGCTTGAAGGCTTGCGCCACTGACTCGGCATGCAGGCTTTCATGGACGTGGTGGCCAACAATTTTCCTGGAGTACGCATCCGTTACCAGGCTCAGATACAGCGGGCCGTTACGTGCGGGCAGATAAGTAATGTCGGCAACCCAGACGTGCTCTGGCCTTGTCGGTACGACTTGGCTTGGGCCGGGCTTAAGTAAGTTGGGATGACGGTAGAAGCGATGAAAGCTCTGCGTTGTCTTGTGATACGCCCGCTTAGGCAGCACTAGCAAGCGGCGCTCACCCAAGACCTGGAAAAGCCTGTCTCGGCCGAGCTGGACTCGTCTGTCAGGTTGGCAATGCAGCAGATAGTGCAGCTTGCGTGTACCCAGACGAGGCTGGCGCATCCGGATTTGCTGTACGAACTCAACCACTCGATCCGTCTGGCGCTCTTTGTCATCAGCGGCTTGGTTGCGCTTGTAGTATGCCTGTCGACTGATGCCTAGAAACTGACAAGCCCTGGCAATGCTCAGTCCTGCGACTTGACCTTGCGTGAGGACTTGCCGGATCGCTTTTTTACGACCGATACACCGTAGTCATTTTTCAGAACATCAACGACCGTCTCAAAGAACTGAGCCTTCTGACTCATCAGCTCAAGCTGCTGCTCAAGCTCTTTGATTCGCTGCTCTGGAGTGAGCGTTTTGGGGTCAGACATCGCGCAGCTCCTCTCGTCGCGGATCGAGGCCCCCTGGCTCCAATCCTGCCGACCGTGCTTACGCAACCATACCAGAACCGTAGATTTTCCTTGGATGCCGTACCGCTCCCGGGCCTGGGTGCAGGTCAGCTCGCCTTTTTCGATCTGATCGACCACTGCCAATTTAAAAGACAGCGAGTAATCACGCTGTGTGCGCTTTACACCTTGATCCATCTGACTCTCCGGAAATTCGGGATGGGAGGTGTAAACCTTATTCAGGACGGGACACAGCCAACGAAAAGGGGCGCCAAGCGCCCCAGACCTCATTGGTGTAACGGAAGCCCTTCAGCCGTCGATATGCCCCTCGACCGTCAGCGGCCCGACCTTCAGCTTGCCGTCATCCAGCGACACGCTGGGCAGGCCGGCGTCAGGCAGCTTGGGCAGGTCGAGGGTGGCCTTGACCTGGTAACCGAGTGGTTTCACCTCGGCCCCGACCGTGTTCCCGCCCTGCTCCACGCCCTTGACCTGCAGCCCCAGCTCGCGCTGCGCCGCTATCTGCGACGTTTCCTGGACCCCGGCCTTGCGCACGAACTCGCCCTGCGCGTTGAACGACGGCGTGTAGCCGAAGGCGGGCTTGGCTTCGCCCTCCTTGGCCTCGCCCGGTTTGCCGACAAGGCCGGCGCCCAGGTCGAGACGCACCGAGGTGGTGGTGTCCTGACGCTCCTGGATGCTGAGCCCGCCGGCGAGCTTGCCGCCGATGTGCGGGCCTTCGACACGGGCACCGCTCAGTTGCGCCGCGCCCGTGCTGTTCAACGCCACCGTGTCGGCGGCGATCCGGCTGTTCTGCTGGGTGGTGCCCTGCAGATGGTCCACGTGCACCTTGCCGCCGAGGTCGAAGTCATGGGACGCAGTGGCCTGCTGGCCGGCGTCGGCCGGGGTATTGCGGCTCAGGTTGCCGCCGGCCTTCAGCTCGACGCCCCAGTTGTTGCGGCCCTGGGTGGACTGCGCCGACTCCAGCGCCAGGCCACCCTCGCCTGCGCCGACGTTGACGCCCGCAGCAGCGACCTGCGTGCCCTGCAGATGCACCGACTGGCCGGCCAGGTCCACATTGGCGTGGCTGTTCAGCTGGCCGCCGCTCAGGGTCTGCGAGCGTTCGTTGGTCTGGCCCACATTGAAGTTGCCGCCCAGCTTGCCGCTCAGGTCGCGGCCCTGCTCGCCGGTGGCTACCTTGCCGCCGAGGTTGAGACCGCCGCCCAGGTGGCTGCCGCTGACAGTCCGGGTGTCGCTGGCGGCCTGCAGGTCAAGAGCGCCACCGGCCTTGAGTTCGACCGGGCCCGTCGCGTCAATGCGCGTACCTTGCAAGGTCTGGTCGCCACCGCTGCCCAGCCGCACCGGGCCGCTGCCGCTGATGCTCGCCACCTGGGCCTTGCTGTCGGCACTGTGTTCGCCGGCATGATCGAGTTGCAACCCTGCGCCCAGGTCGACCTTGTCACCCACCGGCAAGGTGCCCACGGTCAGCGAGCCGCTGCCACCGAGGCTGCTGGTGTCGCGACGCTCATGGTTGCTGGCCTGCTCCAGGGCCAGCTTGCCGCCAGTGTTGACGGCCACCGCGCCCTGGCCACCGTCGAGGCGGCTGCCTTCGAAGCGGGCATCGCCGCCGACCTGGATGTTCAGGCCCTGATTGCCAGTGAAGGTGCCGACCACGGCAGTGGAACGGTCTTCGGCCAGGCGCTTGCTCCCCCCCGAACCACTGGCGGTCACATTCAGGTCCTCGCCGGTCTTGGTGTAGACCCGGGCGGATACATCGGCATTCACCTGATGTTCGCTGCGGCTGTGGGTGTTGCTGGCCGCATCGGCCTGCAACGTGCCGGCCTTGACGTTCAGCGCGCCGCCGTTGGCGTTGTACTGGGTGCCCTGATCCTTCAGCGCACCGGCCACGTCCAGCTGGACGCCCTGGCCGTTGAACTGGCTGACCACCGCGGTGCCGGTCTGCTCGCCCTGCTGCTGGCTGGCATGGCCCACGGCCAGGTCGACGCCCAGGTTCGGCGTGCCTAGCTTGCCCAGGGCTTCGGTCAGCGAGGTCTTGCCGGCAAGCACGTCCTTGACATCGCCCAGCGGCAGCTTGCCGTCGAGCGCGTCTTTCACCGACACCTTGCCGTCCACCACATCCTTGACCACCCCGGCGATCGGCCGGGCGATGTCCTTGTATTCGACATTGACGCCGACATCCGCCGTCCAGTTGCTCTGCTGGTGGCTGCTGCTGGTGGTGTCGCGAGCCGCGCGGTTGTCCACCTGGTTGGCGCTGACGCTCAGGGTGCCGGCGCTGTTGACCTGGGCGCCTTCGCTGGCCAGGGTGTCGGCCTTGATGGTCAAGCTGCCGGCGCTGTCGAGGCCGGTGGTCTTGGCAGTGCTACTGCTCGCGGCGTCCTGCTGGGTGCCATGGGCGAAGTCGACCCCGGCGCCGGCACGGTCGAGGCCGGCGGTGAGGTAGACGCCACCCCCGGTGTGGCTGCTGTCGCGGGACTCGCTGCGGCTGTCCTGCTCGGCCAGCAACAACACCTGCTTGCCGGCCAGGGTAGTGTCGCCGGCGGTGGACTTCACCGCTGCGCCCTTGACGGTCAGGTCAGCGCCGGCGGTCAGCTGAACCTCGCTGCCGCTGAGGCTGGAACCCTGCTGGCTGACCTGGCTGCCAGTGGCGCTCTGGCGATCGCTCGCATAGCCGACGCCGGCCCGATACTGCCCCGAGCCCGGCGCGGTCTCTTTGGCCGAGGCCACGAAACCACGGTTGCTGCTGGCGCTGCCGTGCTCGCGGGTGTCCTGGGCCGAGGCGACCTTCAGGTCGCCCGCCGCGTCAGCGCTCAACGCGCCGGTGGCCTTGACCGTGGAGCCGACCACCTCGATGCCTTCGGCGCTGTTCAGGCCAACGCTGCCACCGGCCACCAGCTCGCTGCGCACGGCGGTGCTTTCCCGGCTGTTCTGCTTGGCTTCGTTGTGGCTGACGCCGAAGAACTTGCTCTGCTGGTTCTGGCTGTCGCGCTGGTCGGTGCGCGAGGCGTTGCTGATCTGCACCTGTTTGCCGGCGATGCGGATGTCCTGGCCGCTGGTCAGCTGGGCACCTTCGGCCAGCACCGAAGCCTTGGCCCGCAGTTCGATATCGCCGCCCTTGAGCTGGCTGGTGACGCTGCGCTGGGTTTCGCTGCGGTTGTCCCAGTCGGCCTTCCAGAAGCCCTTGGTGTGCTTGCCCTGGTCGCTGTTGACCTGGCGTTCGGTGGCAGCGGTCAGGCGCAGGTCGCCACCGCTGTTCAGGCTCAGTTGGCCGGGCGCCTCGATGCTGGCGGCATTGACGGTGACATCCTGGCCGGCATTCGCCCGAGCATCACGCTGGGCCACGACCTGCACCCCATGCTCGCGGGTATCGCTGTCAGTCTGGGTGCGCTGGTAGGTTTCCCAATCGATGCCCAGTGCGCCGCTGCGCCAGTTCTCGCGTTTTTCCTGGAGCTTGCGGCTTTGCACGGTGCTCAGGGTGAGGTTGCGCCCGGCGTCGAGCTTGACGTCGCGCCCGGCCACGTCGGCGGCGGCCAGGGTCAGGTCCTGGGCACCATGCAGTTGCACATCGCCCTGGCTGCTGCGCACGCCCGCACGGGTCGCTTGCAGCGAGTCGGCCACGGCGGCGCCGCTGATATTCAGGTTACCCGCCGAGTCGATGCGCACGCCGTCGCGGCCTTCGATCTGCCCTGGCCCGACCCGCACCCCGGCACCCTGCGCGGTGCTGACGATATTGATGCGCCCGGCCTGCATCGCGCCGAACAGGCTGGCGTCGATACGCTGCTCGCCGCTGGCCGCGCCCCCGTCGAGCACCTTGACCTGGCCGCTGGCGTAGTCCACCTGGTTGCGCCCCACGGTAAGGTTGAGCTGGTCCCGGGCATCCAGTCGGCCCTGGCTGTCGATGCGCGGGGCGATCAGGTTGACCGAACCGCCGTCGTTGCGCAGGCCGGCGCCCTGCACCTGCAACTGGCCGTTGGCGTCCTGGGTGCCCAGGGCCTTGAGCCGGCCCGCCTCCAGCTCGGGCCGGCCCACCACCAGGCTGGCGTTGGGCGCGTTGATGAAGCTGGCACCATTGACCGAGATGCCGTTGGGGTTGGCCAACACATAGTCGGCGGCACGGCCGAAGATTTCCTGGGCGCCATTGATGGCGGAGGCATTGCGGCTGACCACTTCATTGAGGATCACGCTCGCCGCCTGGCCCTGGAACTGCGGGTTGGCCGCCAGCTCGCCGGCCAGCTGCGAGTGCCCGGCCTGCAGGGCGTTGTTCAGTACCAGGCCCTGGCGGTCGACGTTGTAGTCGAGGAACTGGTTATGCGACAGGCCCGCGCCGTTGGGGGCGACGATATTGACGATGGGCACGCCGCCCTGGGTCTGCAGTTGCGCCGTGCCCCCGGGCCCGGGGGCGACTACCACGCCGCCAGCCAGCGCCTGGGGCAGGCTGGTGGCCAGCAGCAGGCTGGCGATCGCCCAGCGCAGCTTGCCTTGCGGGGACAAATGGAAGGTAAAGGGGGTCTTGGGCATAGGTCACTCTCCATGTAGGTACTGCTAAATCGGTGCGCTCAGATCTGCACGGCGGCCCTGAACAGCCAGACTTCAGGCTCGCGCTGGTAACCGCGGGGAGTGTTGAGGCTGCGCTGGTAGTCGATGTCCAGCTGCAGCGCCTTCCAGCCCAGGTTCACGCCCAGGCTCGCGCCGCTCAGGCGCTGGCTGGCGGCGCCGTGGTCGGCCTTGATCCAGCCGTGGTCCAGGCCCAGCCGTGGGGTGACGCTCAACGGCCCCTGCGCCCGCAACGGCAGGCGGAGGGTGTTGCGCCATACCGCCCCACTGGCCCCGGACAGGCTGCTGATGCGGTAGCCGCGCACGGCCGAATCGTCGGTGCCGAGCAACTGCTCGATGGCCGGCAGCGGGTCGGGGCTGTACTGCAGGTTGAGCTGGCTCTGCCACTGCCAGGCCTGACCCAGCAGCTGGCCATTGCGCCACTGGCTGAGCCCGGCGCGGTACTTGTGGAACTGCGCCCTGGGCAGGTCGGGCACCGGGCGATCGGCGTCATCGTCGGCACCGAACCAATGCAGCCCCTGGGCATAGTTGAGGTCCAGGTTCCACACCGCGTGGTCGAGCCAGAACAGGTTGAGCCCGGCCTCGGCCACGGTCAGCGTCGGGCTCTGCACGTCCAGGCGCACCTTGGCGAACTCGCTGTCGACATCCTTGTGCGCCAGTTGCAGGCTGGCGCTCAGTTGATGGCGCTGGTCGCGCCACAGCACGCGCTCGCCGCGCAGGCTGAGCTGGTCGGTGATGCCGCGGCTATGCAAGGTCAGCGTGCTGAGCTTGACCGGCGAGCGGTACTCGGCATGGCTGGCGAACAGGCTGAAGGTCCAGTAGCCATAGGGGATCGCGTAGTACAGGCTGGCGTTGCGGCTGTAACGGTCGCCCTGGTTGAGGGTATCGCTGGCCGACAGGCTGAGCAGGTCGTTGAGTGCCAGCGGGTTGTCCAGGCCCAGGCTGAGCACGCGACGGTCGCGCCCGGTGCTGGCGCTGCCGAGGTTGTCCAGGCCCAGGCCCACGGCCACCCGTGGCTGGCCGGCGCTGCGCGGGCGCAGGATGATCCGCGAGGCGCCCGGCTGGCTGCCGGGGGCGATGTCGGCGGTCAGGTCGACCGAGCGCAGGCGGTTGAGCTGGTCCAGGCCCTGCTCCAGGTCACGCAGGTTCAGCGGCTCGCCGAGCATGCCGGGGAAGGCCCCGGCCAGCGACACCGGCAGGCGCTGGTCGGCCAGTTCGATGGCCTCCAGGTAGCCCTCGTCCACCAGGATGTCCAGCGACTGCCCGGCTGCCGGGGCGCTGCTCAGGTAGGGCCGGCTGGCGATATAGCCCTTTTCCAGGTACAGCGCGGTGATACTCGCCAGCAGCTGGTTGATCTGCCCCACGCCCATGCACGCCGCCACCAGCGGATCGATGCGCGCATCGAGGGTGGCACGGTCGATCAGGGTGACGCCGCCCACCCGCACCCCGGCCAGCGGCCAGCAGTGCGTATCCGGAGCCGCGGCCTGAGGGACCTGCGCGGATGTATCGGGCCCTGTGAACGCACCGCGCTGCAGTTGGCGGCGGCGTTGTTCCAGTTGCAGTTGCTGCAGGTCCTGTTGTTGCTGTTGCTGTTGGCGCAACACTTCCTGGCCAGGCACGAACGTCTCAGCCCGCACGTTGCCCAGGGACAGGCAAGTCAATACGACACACAGCGATACGCGGCGGCAATCAATAGCAGACAGGTACGACATACAACACCCATTCGCAGGCAAAGGCACAGCGAGAATCGCAGCACTTGGAACTTCCCGGCACGGTTACCGAGAGTTATCGGCACACGTGCAATAACTTTAGAAAGTTGAGCGTTATTCACTGAAACGCTCACGGAAAAGTTAATGACTGCCAATTACCACCCGAAGCCTGGCATGACCACCTGGTCACCCGACACCCCGTATTGCAGAGGCTAGAGGGACTGACGCGCTAGATTGTCCAACAATCAAACTTGCCGACTGTTTGAGCCAACGGTACTTCTAGACACGAGCGGGAGACACCGGACTTTAGTCGCATGCCGCCTACGCACAGCAACTTGGAAACACACAAGAGGATTCTACCTCGGTGAAACGCGCCGAAACTAAGCCGAATAATTGGCCCGTGCGGCGACGGTTCGTGCTGAACTTTCGACTCTATTGAAGCGACTGCCCTCGAATGCACTTGCAACTCGAGTACGCGTTAGAGGCCTGGTGTATGCTCGCGACATCACAGCCCACCGCACTGAAATGCCCCTCGACAAGGACAACAGCATGCCCCGCCTGGACTGGCTTGAACACCACATGGCCCACAGCGATACCCTCGCCCAGTGGCTGCACCAACAGTTCCACTACGAGTACGCGGACGTGCCGCTTAGCGACTGGCAACGCGAGTTCGCCGAAGGCCAGCGCAACGGCCAATGGCGATGCCTGGTCGCCCTCGACGGCGACCGCCTGCTGGGCAGCGCCGCCCTGGCCAGCGACGACCTGCCCGGGCGCAGCGACCTTGGTCCGTGGCTGGCCTGCGTGTTCGTCACCCCGCAAGCACGAGGGCAAGGCCTGGCGGAGCAACTGATCGAAGGCATCTGCGACCATGCACGCAGCAGCGGAGTCTCCACGCTCTACCTGCACACCCACGACCAGAGCGCCTACTACGCCAAGCGTGGCTGGGCACCGCTGGAACCCTTCGAGGCCTGGGGGCAGCAGCACTGGCTGATGTCACGCACGCTCTGATCGCTTGCCCGATGGCCTCTGTAGAAGCGGGCTTGCCCCGCGCCAGGGCCATCCATGCCGCACACAAATGATCCAGTAGGGAATTATTTAGCGCGCCGTTGTATCTGACCCTAGGTACAAGGCTGGCCAAACCATGGCCATGCCCCCAAGCCTTCAAGGACAACGGCCCATGAAATCACGCAGAAAACCCGTCAAGCCCATCGGCTTGAAGGACATCACCATCGTCGACGACGCCAAGATGCGCAAGGCCATCACCGCCGCCGCCCTGGGCAACGCGATGGAATGGTTCGACTTTGGCGTCTACGGCTTCGTCGCCTATGCCCTGGGCAAGGTGTTCTTCCCCAACGCCAGCCCCGGCGTGCAGATGATCGCGGCGCTGGCCACCTTCTCCGTGCCCTTCCTGATCCGCCCGCTGGGCGGGCTGTTCTTCGGCGCCCTGGGCGACCGCTACGGGCGCCAGAAAGTGCTGGCCGCGACCATCGTGATCATGTCCCTGAGCACCTTCGCCATCGGCCTGATCCCCTCCTACGCCAGCATCGGCATCTGGGCGCCGATCCTGCTGTTGCTGGCGAAGATGGCCCAGGGCTTCTCGGTGGGCGGTGAATACACCGGCGCCTCGATCTTCGTCGCCGAGTACGCCCCGGACCGCAAGCGCGGCTTCCTCGGCAGCTGGCTGGACTTCGGCTCGATCGCCGGCTTTGTCCTCGGCGCCGGCGTGGTGGTGCTGATCTCGACGCTCCTCGGCGAGGAACAGTTCCTCGAATGGGGCTGGCGCCTGCCGTTCTTCCTGGCCCTGCCGCTGGGCCTGATCGGCCTGTACCTGCGCCACGCGCTGGAAGAAACCCCGGCCTTCCAGCAACACGTCGAAAAACTCGAGCAAGGTGACCGCGAAGGCCTGGCCAGCGGCCCGAAAGTTTCGTTCAAGGAGGTGGCGACCCAGCACTGGCGCAGCCTGCTGACCTGCATCGGCGTGGTGATCGCCACCAACGTCACCTACTACATGCTGCTCACCTACATGCCCAGCTACCTCTCGCACAACCTGCACTACAGCGAAGACCACGGCGTGCTGATCATCATCGCGATCATGGTCGGCATGCTGTTCGTGCAGCCGATCATCGGCCTGCTCAGCGACAAGTGGGGGCGCAAGCCGTTCATCATCATCGGCAGCGTCGGCCTGTTCGCCCTGGCGATCCCGGCGTTCATGCTGATCACCAGCGGCAAGCTGGCGGTGATCTTCGCCGGCCTGTTGATCCTCGCCGTGCTGCTGAACTTCTTCATCGGCGTGATGGCCTCGACCCTGCCGGCGATGTTCCCCACGCATATCCGCTACAGCGCCCTGGCCAGCGCCTTCAACATCTCGGTGCTGATCGCCGGCCTGACCCCGACCCTCGCCGCCTGGCTGGTGGAAACCACCGACAACCTGTACATGCCGGCTTATTACCTGATGGTGATCGCCGTGATCGGCCTGCTCACCGGCCTGACCATGAAGGAGACCGCCAACCGCCCGCTGCGCGGCGCCGCCCCGGCCGCCTCGGATATCGACGAAGCCCGCGAACTGCTGCAGGAGCACCACGACAATATCGAACAGAAGATCGAGGACATCGACGCGCAGATCGCCGAGCTGGAGGCCAAGCGCAAGACCCTGGCCCAGCAGCACCCGCGCATCGATTGAGGAGGCTTGCGCATTCCACCGGATTGCTTGCCTGATCCTCTGAACCTGCGGGGTGCATCGATTGCGCAACGGGGCCATGTGCTAGCGTTTCTGGATTGGGGAACAGCGTATTCCCCGCTTCCAGAACCGATGATCAGCAGGTGAGCCCATGGAACTAAGAATCAACCAGCAGACCTACCAGGTCGAGGCTGACGCCGACACGCCCTTGCTCTGGGTGATCCGCGATGACCTGGGCCTGACCGGCACCAAGTACGGTTGCGGCCTGGCCCAATGCGGCGCCTGCTCGGTGCTGGTGGACGGCAATGTGGTGCGCGCCTGCGTCACCCCGGTGGCCGGCGTGGTCGGTCGTGAAGTCACCACCATCGAGGCCATCGAAGCCGACGCCGTGGGCAAGCGAGTGGTCGCCGCCTGGGTCGAGCACCAGGTGGCCCAGTGCGGCTACTGCCAGTCCGGCCAGGTGATGGCGGCCACTGCGCTGCTCAAGCACACCCCCAAGCCCAGCACCGAACAGATCGACGCGGCCATGGTCAACCTGTGCCGTTGCGGCACCTACAACGCCATCCATGCCGCCGTGCACGAACTGGCCCAAGGGGAGAACGCCTGATGAACGCGCGTATCGACACCCCTGACGACCTGGCACGGCTGCGCAGCGGCGAAACGGTCAACCTGTCGCGCCGGCGTTTTCTCGCCGGCAGCGCCATCGGTGCCCTGGTGCTGGGCTTCGGCCTGCAGCTGGGCTCGGCGCGGGTACAGGCCGCCGCCGCGACCACTGAGCGCGGCACCCAGGTGCCGGCCTTCCTGGAAATCCGCGCGGACGGCAGCGTGCACCTGCTCAGCCCGTTCATGGAGGGCGGGCAAGGGGTCAACACGGCCATGGCGCAGATCATCGGCGAGGAACTGGACGCCGACCCGGCCACCTTCGTGGTCGAAAGCGCGCCAGCGGGCGAGGCCTACGTGGTGATGGAGAACGGCCTGCGCATCACCGGCGGCAGCATGTCGGTGCGCATGAGCTACCCGACCATGCGCCGCCTCGGCGCCCTGGCCCGCGCCATGCTGCTGCAGGCCGGCGCCGAGCAGTTGGGCGTGCCAGTTGGTGAATTGAGCACCGAGCCTGGCAAGGTGGTGCACGCGGCCTCGGGCCGTGCGCTGGGCTACGGCGAACTGGCCGCCAAGGCCATGGACCTGCCGGTGCCCGACCCTGCCAGCGTCAAGCTGCGCGACCCCAGCCAGTTCCGCTGGATCGGCAAGCCGGTGCAGCGCCTCGACGCCTACGACAAGTCCACCGGCAAGGCCGTCTACAGCATCGACGTCAAGGTCGACGGCATGCTCCACGCCGCCGTGCAGCATGCCCCGCGCCTGGGCATGACCGTAGGCAACCTGCGCAACGAGGAACAGGTCAAGGCCATGAAGGGCGTGCACTCGGTGCATCAACTGCCCGGTGCGGTCGCCGTGGTCGCCGAACGCTGGTGGCACGCCAAGCGCGCGGTGGAAGCGCTGCAGGTGGACTGGAAGGAAGTGGCCGCCGACAGCCAGGTGCGGCCTATGCCTGCCGATTTTTCCAGCGATGGCTGGCGCGAACACCTGGCCGCCCAGACCGGGCCGAGCCGCGACGAGGAAAACCAGGGCGATGTCGCCAGCGCCCTGGCCGGGGCCAAGACCAAGGTCGAGGCCACCTACCACAACCAGTTCCTCAACCACGCGCAGTTGGAGCCGCCCTCCGCCACCGCCCGTTTCAACCCCGACGGCTCGCTGGAAGTGTGGCTGCCCAACCAGGCCCAGGACATGTTCCGCGACGATATCGCCAAGCGCACCGGCCTGGACCCGGCGCGGATCACCCTGCATTCGCCCCTGCTCGGCGGTTTCTTCGGCCGGCACTTCCTGTACGACTCGGCCAACCCCTACCCGCAGGCCATCGCCCTGGCCAAGGCGGTCGGCAGGCCGGTGAAACTGATCTGGAGCCGCGAGGAGGAGTTCCTGCGCGATGCCATGCGCCCCATGGCCGTGGTCAAGTTCCGCGCCGCGCTGGACGAGAAAGGCCTGCCGGTGGCCATCGAGGCGATCAGCGCCACCGAAGGCCCGACCGAGGCCATTGCCGGCAAGCAGGGCGACACGGTCGACCCCACCGCCCTCGAAGGACTGTCGGGCAAGGCCTACGCCATCGCCAACAAGCGCATCGCGCAGATCTATGTCAAAGGCCCGGCCATGCTCGGCTACTGGCGCTCGGTGGGCAATTCGCTGAACGACTTCTTCTACGAGTCGTTCCTCGACGAGCTGGCCGACAAGGGCGGCCACGATCCCTTCGAGCTGCGCCTGCAGCTACTGCGGGACAACTCGCGCCTGACCGCCCTGCTGCAAGCGGTGGGCGAATTGTCCGGCGGCTGGAAGCGCGGCCCGTTCACCGCCGAGGACGGCAGCAAGCGCGCCCGCGGCGTGGCCATGGCCTCGCCATTCGGCTCGGAGGCGGCGGTCATCGCCGAAGTGTCGCTGGAGGGTGGCCAGGTCAAGGTGCACGATATCTGGCAGGCCATCGACCCGGGCAGCATCGTCAACCCGGCGATCATCGAGGCCCAGGTCAACAGCGCGGTATCCCTGGGCCTGTCCCAGGTGCTGCTGGAAGAATCGGTGTGGCTGAACGGCATGCCACGGGCGCGCAACTACGACCTGTACCCGGTGCTGCCGCCATCGCGCATGGCCCGGGTGCATGTGCGCATCGTCGAGAGCGGGGCGAAGATGGGCGGCATCGGTGAACCGCCGCTGCCGGCGGTCGCGCCTGCGGTGGCCAACGCCGTGGCGCAGCTCACCGGCCAGCGCGTGCGCAGCATGCCCCTGAGCCGCCATACCTTCAGCTGACACGACAAGGACAGCCCATGAACAACAGCCGATTCGCAAGAACCGCAGGCTGGCTGGCTTTGCCGTGCCTGGTCGCGGCAGGCCTGCTGGCCTGGTACGTCACCCGCGAGCCTGCCTCGCCCTTCAGCGCCTCGGACAGCGCCGACGCCGCCCTGGTCAGCCGCGGCGAATACGTCGCCCGCCTCAGCGACTGCGTGGCCTGCCACAGCCTGCCGGGCAAGGCGCCCTTTGCCGGAGGCCTGGAAATGGCCACGCCGCTGGGGGCGATCCATGCCACCAACATCACCCCGGATCGCGACCACGGCATCGGCGCCTACAGCCTGGCCGACTTCGACCGTGCCGTGCGCCAGGGCGTGGCGCCGAGAGGGCGACGGCTGTACCCGGCCATGCCCTACCCGTCCTATGCCAAGCTCAGCGATGACGATGTACGGGCGCTCTACGCGTTCTTCATGAAGGGCGTGCAACCGGCAGCCGAAGCCAATATACCCAGCAGCATTCCCTGGCCATTGAACCTGCGCTGGCCCATCGCCCTGTGGAACGGCCTCTTCGCACCGACCACCGCCTATGCGCAGAAACCCGACCAGGATCCGCTGTGGAATCGCGGCGCCTACATCGTCCAGGGCCCCGGCCACTGCGGCAGCTGCCATACGCCTCGGGGCCTGGCCTTCAACGAGAAAGCCCTGGACGAAAGCGGCGCGCCGTTCCTCGCCGGGGCCCTGCTCGATGGCTGGTACGCGCCGAGCCTGCGCCAGGACCACAACACCGGGCTCGGGCGCTGGAGCGAAGCCGAGATCGTGCAGTTCCTCAAGACCGGGCGCAATCACCATGCGGTGGTGTACGGCTCGATGACCGAGGCGTTCAACAACTCCACGCAGTTCATGAGCGACGACGACCTGGGCGCGATCGCCCGCTACCTCAAGGCATTGCCCGGTGACCCTCGACGTGATGGTGCGCCCTGGCAGTACCAGGCGACGGCCGCCGCGTCTGATGCGCCCGGCGCGCACACCTACGCGACCCGTTGCGCCAGCTGCCATGGCGCGGATGGCAAGGGCCAGGCCGAGTGGATGCCGCCGCTGGCGGGGGCCACCTCGATGCTGGCCGCAGAGAATGCCTCGGCGATCAACATCACCCTCAACGGCTCGCAGCGCATCGTCGCCGCCGGGGTGCCGGACGCCTACCGCATGCCGGCGTTCCGCGAGCAGCTGTCGGACCGGGAGATCGCCGAGGTGCTGAGTTTCGCCCGCAGTGCCTGGGGCAATCAGGGTGGCGCGGTGCAGGCCAAGGCGGTGGGCGAGCTGCGCGGGCATACCGACCCTGCCAGCAGCAGCCCGATCATCCTGCATATGCGCTGATACCGCCATCGCGGGGCAAGCCCGCTCCCACGTGTGAAGCGTGGAGCACAGACAACCGAGGACACCATGGAAAGCATCGACCTGCTGGTCCTGCGCACCACCCACGACTGGCTCCAGGCCGGGCACCGCGTGCTGCTCGCCACTGTCGCCCGTACCTGGGGCTCCTCCCCTCGCCCGGTCGGCTCGATGATGGCGCTGCGCAACGATGGCCGGGTGGTTGGCAGCGTGTCCGGCGGCTGCATCGAAGACGACCTGATTCATCGCTACACCACCGCCTATGGCGGCCCCGGCCTGCCCCAGGGCAGGCCCGAGGTGATTCGCTATGGCGTCAGCGCCGACGATGCCCACCGCTTCGGCCTGCCCTGTGGCGGCACCCTGGAGCTGATCCTGGAATTCGAACCGGCCGCGTTGCCCCTGCTGCAACTGCTGGAGCACCTCGACCAGGGCCGGCTGATGCGCCGCCGACTGGCCCTGCAAAGCGGCGCGGTGAGCCTGGCAGCCACCGCCACCCCCGAGCAGTTCAGCTTCGACGGCCAGCACATGGTCAACACCCTCGGTCCCGGCTACCGCATGCTGCTGATCGGCGCCGGGGCACTGGCCGAATACCTGGCGACCATGGCCTTGTTCAACGGTTTTCGGGTGGCGGTGTGCGACCCTCGCCCCGAACACATGGCCACCTGGGCGGTGGCCGGCGTCGAGCACCTCAAGGGCATGCCGGACGATGCGGTACGCGCCTTCAACGCAGACCTGCGTACCTGCATCATCGCCGTCAGCCATGACCCCAAGCTCGACGACCTGGCGCTGCTCGAGGCCCTGCACAGCCCGGCGTTCTACATTGGCGCCATCGGCTCGCGGCGCAACAGCCAGCTGCGCCGCGAGCGCTTGATAGAGCATTTCGGCGAGAGCGAGGCCTCGTTGCAACGACTGCATGGCCCCATCGGCATCTACATCGGCAGCAAGACCCCGGCGGAGATCGCGGTGAGCGTGATGGCCGAAGTGCTGGCCGCCAAGAATGCCGTGAGCTTGCCGGGGGCGGTGAGCGTATCCGGGGCCAAGCGCGAGCGTGACCATCAACCTTCGTAATGCCTGAACCGGCCTCATCGCGGGGCAAGCCCGCTCCCACGTTGGTACTGCTCGCAACTCTGCTGGCTGACGATCGTGGGAGCGGGCTTGCCCCGCGATGAGACCGACACGCTCCACACATCTGCCAACCTGTGTCTATGCTTCTTCTCGCATACATCCACCGGTATCGACCACAAGGAAGACAGGCCAATGACTGCCACCCTCGCACGCGCTGTTGCTTTCGCCTCGTTAGTGTCCGCCGCCAGCCTCGCCGCCCACGCCGCCGAACTGCCCATCGCCAGCGAGGCGCTGGAAAGCCATATCACCACCGAAGTGACCAAGATCGACCTGCCCAACCGCCAGGTCACGGTCAAGGGTCCCCACGACAAGGACGTGACCTTCCAGCTCACCGAACAGGCCAAGGCCCTGCCCAACCTCAAGGTCGGCGACCAGGTCGACATCAAAGTCACCCGTGCCATCGCCTATGTACTGAACACCAATGTCGGCGGCGCGCCCAAGGCCTCCGAGGAATCGGGCACCATCCGCGCCACCGCGGCCAACCCCAACCCAGGTGGCGAGGCTTTCCGCCAGGTCAAGGTCACCTCGCAGATCAAGAAGATCGACCTGAACACTCATGAAGTCACCCTGCTGCCGCCCGAAGGCAAACTGCAGGTGGTCAAGGTCGAGAATCCCGAACTGCAGGCACGCATGAAAAACCTCAAGGTCGACCAGACCGTCGAAGCCATCTTCACCGAAGTACTGAGCGTGGAAACTTCCCGCCCAGCCCAGTAAAACCTTTGGCCGGCCCGCGCATCGAAAGCCATGTGAGCCTTTCCCCCCTTCAGGAGGTTTCCCATGGCGATGCGCCTGGCCGTGCCGTTTTGCTGCTGCCTTACCCTCGCGCTCACGGGCTGCACCAGCGCCCGCGACGAGCAGCCACCGCCTACCACGCAACAGGTCGAGCTCCAGCGCTATCAGGGCACCTGGTATGAACTGGCGCGCCTGCCGATGTTCTTCCAGCGCAATTGCGTGCAGTCCGAGGCCCGTTATGGCCTGCGCGAGGACGGGCGCATCGACGTCTCCAACCGCTGCCTGGAAAAGGACGGCCAATGGAACCAGGCCAATGGCATCGCCGAGGCGCAGGTACCCGGCCGCACCGACAAGCTCTGGGTGCGCTTCGACAACTGGTTCAGCCGCCTGGCACCGGACCTGACCAAGGGCGAATACTGGGTGCTGTATCACGACGCGGATTACCGCGTGGCCGTGGTCGGCCACCCGAACCGCGAATACCTGTGGCTGCTGTCGCGCACCCCCACTGTCAGTGACCAGACCCGTGACCAGCTACTGGCGCTGGCGCGCAAGCAGGGTTATCCCACCGAGCAATTGATCTGGCGCCAGGCCAAACTCTAGTGTGGTGTTTCACAAATAACGACCATAACTCGCGGCGCTTTTTGCGCTCATGCGGCGTTGTCGCTCCTCGCCGTAGCTGGGCTACGACTCGTCGCGACGCCTTGCCTGAGCGCAAAAATCGCTCGCGAGTTATTGGCCGTATTTGCAAAACACCACACTAGCTGCCCACGCCCACGCCCTGTAAGGTGAGCCACCCGGCTCACCCAAAGGATTGCGTGCAATGATCACCTGCCACCTCAAGTACATCATCGACCCCTACCAGGTCCCCGCCTTCGAAGCCTACGGCAAGCTGTGGATCGGCCTGGTCAACCGCATGGGCGGCAGCCATCACGGCTACTTCCTGCCCAGCGAAGGCGCCAACAATGTCGCCTATGCCCTGTTCAGCTTCCCCAGCCTGGCGGCCTACGAGCAGTACCGCAAAGCTTCGGAAACCGACCCCGAGTGCATCGCCGCCTTTGCCCTGGCCACCGAGCAGCGTTTCATCCTCAGCTATGAGCGCAGCTTCCTGCGGCCCGTGCTCGACTGAATTTCCCAGGCAAGACCCAGGCTCCTGCAGGCGCCGGTAAAGCCAACGGCAAACGCCACTGAACTATTGCACCTCGATCACGATCCTCACCTAAGCACCCTCGACCCAGGATCGTCGATCGACAAGGAGCCTAGCCAGTGACCACTACCACCCTCCCCCGTTGCACCCCAGGGCCGCTGCACGCGACCCTGCTCGCCGGCAGCGTGCCGCTGTTCCTCGGCGCCCTGCTCAGCGACATTGCCTACTACCAGAGCTACCAGATCCAGTGGAGCAACTTCGCCGCCTGGCTGATCGCCGGGGCCCTGCTATCCAGTGGCCTGGCGCTGCTGTTTGCCCTGGCCAACCTGATCCGGGCGCCACGCAAGGCCGGTCGCCCGCTGCTGTACGTGCTGTTGCTGCTGGTCACCTGGGTACTGGGCCTGGTCAACGCCTTCGAGCACGCCAAGGACGCCTGGGCCGTGATGCCCGCAGGCCTGGTGCTGTCAGTAGTGGTCACGGTGCTGGCCATGATCGCCACCTGGGCCGGCCTGACCCGCCTGCGCACGGAGGGCGAAGCATGAAGCACGCATTGAGCGCCCTGAGCATGGCCCTGCTGCTCAGCGCCTGTGGCGGCGACGGCGAGAAGACCCAGGCCCATGGTCCGGACCCGAAATTGCCGTCTCCCGAGCGCGGGCTGCTGCCAAGCATGAAGATCGCCCAGCCGGCCGTCTGGGGTGAGCAAAAACCCCTGGTGCCCCAGGGCTACCGCATCAGCGCCATCGCCACCGACCTGAAGATCCCGCGCCAGACCCTGGTGCTGCCCAATGGCGACATCCTCGTTGCCGAGGGGCGTGGCGGCAACGCCGCCAAGCTCAAGCCCAAGGACGTGATCGCCAGCCAGATCAAGGCCAAGGGCAACACCCAGGTCAAGGGCGGCAACCGCCTTACCCTGCTGCGCGACGCCGACGGCGACGGCCGCTACGAACTGCAGACGGTGTTCGCCGAACACCTCAATGCCCCCTATGGCCTGGCCTATGCCGACGGCAAACTGTACGTGGCCAACCAGGACGCGCTGGTACGCTTCGATTACCAAGACGGCCAGACCCAGGCCGGCAGCCCGCCGACCAAGGTCACCGACCTGCCCGCCGAGATCAACCACCACTGGACCAAGTCGTTGGCCATCAGCCCCGACGGCCGCTACCTGTACGTCGGCATCGGCTCCAACAGCAACATCACCGAGCGTGGCATGGAGGCGGAGGTCGACCGCGCCATGGTCTGGCAGGTGGACGCTGCGACCGGTGCCCACCGGCCTTATGCCACCGGCCTGCGCAACCCGACCGCGCTGGCCATCCAACCACGCGAGGGCAAACTGTGGGCAGTGGTCAACGAGCGCGACGAACTGGGCCCGGACCTGGTGCCGGACTACCTGACCTCGGTGCAGGAAGGCGCGTTCTATGGCTGGCCATACAGCTACTGGGGCCAGAACGTCGATGACCGCGTGCGGCCGCAGAACCCGGACAAGGTGAAAGCCGCGATCAAGCCCGACTACAGCCTGGGCTCGCATGTGGCGGCGCTGGGCGTGGCCTTCTCCAACCCGGCCATGGGCGAACCGTTCGCCGACGGGGTCTTCGTCGGCGAACACGGCAGCTGGAACCGGCCGAACCCGGTGGGCTACAAGGTGATTTTCGTGCCGTTTCGCAACGGCAAGCCCGCCGGCGAGCCGGTGGATTTCGCCACCGGTTTCCTCGGTGAGGACGGCAAGACCCGTGGCAGGCCCGTGGGGGTGACCGTCGACCCGAAGGGGGCGTTGATCATTGCCGACGACCTGGCCAACACCCTGTGGCGGGTGACTCGCGAGCCGTAGGGGCGCCAGCGCTTTTCAGGTGCTCAACACGAGCGTGCAGCGCTCGCGTTGCGCACGTGGCTACCGCCATGCACATTTTGCAAGGCGCGTTCAGGCCTTGCCTGCAAACGACTCCAAGGCTTTGATGAAATCCTGCAACGGCAGGTGTACGGCCGGCCAGCCTTCGATGTAATAGTGCTCGATCACCACCGCGTCCTCTTCGAACGCAACATGGTAGGCATTGCCACTGTAGGGCTCCACCACTCGGTTGAGGCGCGCGGCAAGGGCCTTTTCCAGCAAATGCTCGCGTGCCACGGCCGTCACCTCATCGTCCAGGAACTGCTGCAGACTGCTGGATGGGATGTTGGACATCAGCAAACTCCTTTGTCGTGCTGACGAAAAGAGCCGGGCATCACGCCCGGCCCTGCAGAGAGTGACGCAGAATCAGTAGTCAGGATAGGCGGTGGTTACCACCGTGCCACTGGCGTTCATATAGCCGACGATGTTGAAGGACGCCGCCGGGTTGCCCGCCTGGCAACTCGCCCCCGACGGCCCGTGGAACTCGCCGTTTACCAGCCCGGTGCGGTTGTTGTACGCGTTCTGGATGGCCGCCACCACGTTGGCTTGTGAGCAAGTGTCAGGAAACATCGTGGAGACGGTCTTGGTGCCGGTCGCGCCATTCTGGGTGATGTTGAAGTTGCGCAGCACGTAGATCCCGGCCGGACCACGCGGGGTATTGGTGGTGGCAGCGGTAAAGGTCACGGTGGCAGGTGACTGGCCGTTCGGCCTGCTGTGAAAGCCCTTGGCCCGGTTGCCGGCAGCCTGCACCTGAACCTCACCACAGAACACATGCTGCTGGTTGACCGCGGGCGCGCCGCCCGAGTTGGGTTGCGGGCATTGCACGGCGGCCTGGGCAGGCGCCATCGGCACCAGGGTGAAGGCCAAGCTGCCGATAATTGCCAGACCAGCCAGCACGGCACGTGCAGGGGTTGCTACGAAAGTCTTTTTCATCTTGAAGCTCCTTTTTGCAGTGACAGGACGTTGTTGTCCTCTGGCTCCGCCGCTGCCGGCGGAAAGCGGGAGTGGGGTCAGCCGAGCAGCAGCCACTTGGCCCGGGCTAGATAAGCGGCACGATCATCGAGGCCGTTGAAGCCGCCGTTGACGCGCCGGGTGACTTCGCGCAGGTCATCCTTGTCGGCCCAGTCGTTGAGCTTGCGGTTGGCCCAGAACCAGCCGGCGACATCCACCGCCAGGGCCGGGTCGCTGCTCACCAGGGCGGGGTCGTCCTTGTTCTCGAAGTCGCGCGTGCAGTACTGGCCGTACTGGCGATAGTTGGCGCGGCCGGTGAGCTGAATCAGGCCACGCCCCTTGAAGCGCGGGCCGTCGCCCGGCTGCAGGTTGCCGAGGTCCTTGCGCCCTTCGTAGGCACTGCCGCTGGCCAGCTCTTCGGTGTATCGAAGGCAGCCACTCTCATGGGCGATCTGGGCGAGGAAGTGAGCAATACGCAGTGGCGTATCGATGCGGTAGCGGGTCAGCACCTCCAGCAACGGCTGATGGAACGCCGTGATGCGTGCGCTGCTGGCGTTGATCAGCGCCAACCACAGCTTGGCCACGCCGAGCCCGCCGGGCAGCCCGACCCGCAAGGCGGCCAGGGTCGTGTCGCCCGGCGCTACCGGTTTGCCGGCCGGGCTGCCGATGATCTGCTGGAAGCTCTCAAGGGCGCTGCGCGTGCCTGCGCCCCAGAGGCCATCGGTGCCGAGCGCGCAACTGAAGCCGCGTTGCCCGCTGTTGAGGTTGAGCAGCAGTTGCAGGCTGCGCACATCGGCGGGCGCATTGCTACCGCCGGTTCCTACGGTGTTGGTGATGCACATGGTCTGCTCCTTTTTCGGGCAAGCCGCTCCCCGTGGGGCAGCGGGCAGGCCGTGCCTTGGTGTCGAAGCGAGAGGTGTCGTGGGGGTTGGCGCTACTTACCGGATGGCAAGAGCGTCAGGCTGTAAGCCAGCTTGTTGCGTTGGGTAAACAGTTGCACCTGCAAGCCACCGCCACCCTGGCTGCTCTGCAGGTAACCCTGCGCCAGTTGCCCGCACAGGCCAGCGCCTGCGCCATCCAGGCCATAGCTGTTGACCTGCCCGTTGGCCCCGCTGTACTCCAGGTCGAAGCCGCATTTCCAATTGCCGTTGAAACGCACCTTGCCGGCGCGATCCCCCAACCCGGCGGCGGGCTCAATGTCCAGGACGACGGGGATGTCGCGGCCATCGTCCTTGAAGGTGCCGCGGTACTCGACGGCCCAGGCCGATGCCAGGCTGGTGAGGGCCAACGCCCCCACCAGTGCAGTTGCCAACTGTTTCATGGTGACTCTCCTTGTTGGTTGAATGCAGGGTTCAGAACGCCAGCACCAGCCCCGCCCACTTGGCGATGCTCAGGGCCAGGTCAGGCTGGATCGCGCCCAGAGCCACCAGCGCAGACAGCACCGCAGCGGCGATGGCGCACAGCACGCGCCTGGTGGTGGACATACGCGCCGGTTGCGCGTTTTTTTTCTTCAGGATCGTGCGCATGGTTCGAGTCTCCTGGGTTGAGAGCAGCAGCCGCATCGAGCGGTCAGTTCGCCTGGCCATCAGCGGGCCTCCGGTAGTGCCCGAACAGCTCGCCATCGAGGCGCACGACGATCGCCGCATGGGCATCGCCGGGCACGACAATGCTCAGTTCATGCAAGGTCTGCTTACCGCGTGGCGGGCGGCCGACCCGCAACGCCAGGCAGCCCGAGACATCGCCTGGCTCGACGGTCGCGGCCAGCGACACCTCCATCTGGGCGATGCGGATGCCCGGCCAACGCGCCCCTGTGACCTGCTGGGCGCCGGCCATGGCACCGCCGAGGGCCTGGACGAATTCTTCGAGGTGGTTCATCACGAGGCCTCCTGCTCGTCAGGCAGCCAGAACGGCCGACGGGCGAAGCCCACGTGGTAGATGAGCGACTGCAGCACCACCTGGTGCTCGCCGATGTTGAGCAGGTTGAAGCTCTTCTCGATGCCGACGATGCGCCCCTTCGGCGGCTCGCAGAGACAGCGGTTGAGCAGCGCGGTCTGCGCCTGGATCACATCCTGCGACGTCAGCTTCTCCGGATCGGTGCTGCCGACGACGATGCGTTTCACATATCCCACGTCCGTTAGATCGAACATCACGGAACTCCTTTCCGGAAAAGACTGACGGCCAACCCCCGGTCAAGGCTCAGGCGAACCCAGGGCTGACGCTGGGCCGCTCACCCTTTACTGCTGGGTGATGGCTTTTGGCGCAACCGACTGCGATATCATGTCCAGCACCCGGGCCAGCCCTTCCGGCATTCCGTCGTCGGCGGCGTGCACCTCGACGTGGTACTTGGCCGACTGGTCGGTGGAACGGGTGTTCTCCTTGTGCGAGGACACCGAGCCTGAGATGTTGACTTTGGCGCTGAACGGCCCCCAGCCCACACTGGCCTCGGCCGACATCGCCGCCTGGGCGTCGGTGGCTTCGCGCGATTGCTCGGAGTTCTTCACCTCCATGTCGAAGGTGATGTCGACCTTGTTGATCGACAGGTTCGGCACCTTGACCACCGCCAGCAGCGGTACTTCCAACTCGACCCGTTCCATGGGGATGGTGCCGTCGTCGGGCTTGCTGGTGGAGGGACGGTCGAAGCGGAAGCTGACCGTACGCACATCACCCACCCGGTTGGGGTCGGTGTTGTTCGGGTCAGGCGCCGGTGGCAGGAAGCCGATCACCTTGATGAAGTCGGCGGTAGCGTTGGCCAGGCGGACCTGGGCGTCGCAGGCGGCGGTCAGCGGACCACCGATCAGGTCGCCCATGGGCAGGCCGCGGAACTGGTCACCCATCGAGAAGTTAGCCATTTCTGTGTCTCCTAGATCAATTTATCGAGGTTTTGCAACAGCCGAGCCATCCCCTCCGACGGGGGCTGGGTTTCGACTTTGAGGGTGACGCGCGCCAGTGGCCCGCCTTCACCATTGCGGCGAACGCCCAGGTCGACGTTCAGAGCCTTGTGGTTCTCGCTCGGCCAGCCCGAGCCATCGGCGCCGGCATTGGCCGGTCCGACGTTCGCAGCCGAGCCGTCATCGGCGTTCAGCCCTACCTCGAACGAGATTTCCATGTCCTTGACGGCCATCAGCCGTGCCCCCACCAGCGACAGCAGCGGCACACGCACCACGCGCTCCTCGCCTTCGCGCGCTTCGGGCGAATGGGACGGCAGGCGCACATCAATGCTCACCGGTCGGTTGTCTTCGTCGAAGTACTGGCGCACGGTCGATACCTGAAAACGCTGGATCTTGTCCTGCGCCTCTGCGACCGCGCCGGCGATGCTCTGGATGAGGTGGTGGAGGGATTGATTCGCCACGTCCGACGCTCCTTGTCTGTTGCGGTGCCGATGCCGTCCGGGTGGCTTCGCAGTTCGTGCGTTGCAGGTTCAGGCCCTGACGACGGCACCGGATTGAAGGGTGGTTGGGTTACCCGTTGAATCCAGATTACGGTCAGGGCCACGCACTGTCCGGGGCTGGGCGTCCCAAAAACCTGGTCAGCCGTCCCAGGATGCGGGGGTTACTGGCCAGCCAGTTCATGCAGCCAACGGGCCAGTGAAGGCGGGGCGTGCGCGCCGCTCGCCGCGGCGTAACTGGCACTCAGCTCACCGCGCTGCAGCGCCCTCCGGGCGGCACGGGGCGACAGGCCGAAGGCCTTGCGAAACGCCTTGCTGAAATGCCCTTCGTCGGTGAACCCGTAGACATAAGCCAGGTCGCCGATACGCCGCCCGGCATTGGCGGGCTCGCCCAACGCCAGCAGGCAACGCCGCAGACGCCGTTGCAGCAGATAGCGCGCTACCCCGCCGAACGGTTCGAACGCCCGGTACAACTGGCTGCGCGAGGTACCCAGTGCCTTGGCCACAACGGCCGGGGTAAGGTCGTCACGCTGCAGGTTGCCCTCGATGTAACGACGGGCGCGCCGCCCCAAGGTCTCGGCGTCCGGTACGACAAGCGCAGGGTCGGTCACCGCGCTGGCCAGGCACGCGGCGATCACATGGAGCAAGGGCTCGGTCAGCCGTGTGCAGTCATCCTCGGTCAGGCGCGGTGCGGCCACCGCCAGCGACGCCAGCAGGCGCCCCAGAAGGCCGCCCATCGTGCTTTGCCGGCACAATCGCAGGCCATGGAGTTGCCCCTTGGCATGGGGCACCACTACGCGCGGGATGACCAGGCTCAGCCCCTCGCCTGCGGCCATGCCGAATGTCGCCGGCTGGGCCAGGTCCAGCACCACTACATCCTGCACGCGCACGCGTAGGCCATTGCCGCCGGCCAGCCCACGTTGCAGCGGCAGGTACAACACATAGTGATCCAGGTCACACCAGGCCAGACGCGCTCGATCACGCACATAGCGGGCAGCGTCCAGGCGACCGCTACACAACAGGAACCGCTTGAAATGAAAGACCGCGAGCGAGGCGTCAACCGAGGTCCCGGCACGAGCCGTGGTGCCGAACAGCACCGAGGGCCAGCCGGGATGATTTTCCTGACCGAGGTGCAGGTGGGGCAGCAGCGTGGCGCGGTCGATTGGCGTTGCGTGAATATCCATGGGATTGGCTCTTCCGTCCGTAGTAGAGCCGGAAAAGTGGTCCACAACTGACCAGTTCGTAGCCAATCGCCATCATCAATGTCAGAGGATGCCTTGCGCTGCCGTAATCACCCATGCGCAGGCTTTCACAAAAGAACAACCACCCGGCCTAAAACCGAGATTTTTTCCGTAACGAAAATGTAATATTCGCTTTCGCATACCTATAACAAGCTGGGAGCTTCAAATGTTTGCCTTCTTCCGCCCTGCCGCGCACCAGGCGCCGCTGCCCGACGAGCGCGTCGACAGCACCTATCGCCGCCTGCGCTGGCAAATCTTCGCCGGGATCTTTTTCGGCTATGCCGGCTACTACCTGCTGCGCAAGAACTTCTCCCTGGCCATGCCCTACCTCATCGAGGAAGAGGGCTACACCCGCGGCCAGCTTGGCCTGGCGATCTCCGCCATCGCCATCGCCTACGGTTTGTCCAAGTTCCTCATGGGCCTGGTCTCGGACCGCTCCAACCCACGCTACTTCCTGCCCTTCGGCCTGCTGATCTCGGCCGGGGTGATGTTCATTTTCGGTTTCGCGCATTGGGCCACGTCCAGCGTGACGATCATGTTCGTGCTGCTGTTCATCAACGGCTGGGCCCAGGGCATGGGCTGGCCGCCAAGCGGCCGGACCATGGTGCACTGGTGGTCGCAGAAAGAGCGCGGCAGCGTGGTGTCGGTGTGGAACGTCGCCCATAACGTCGGTGGCGGCCTGATCGGCCCGCTGTTCCTGCTGGGCCTGGCCTGGACCAACGACTGGCATGCGGCCTTCTACGTGCCTGCCACGGTTGCCGTGCTGGTGGCCGTGTTCGCCTTCGCCACCATGCGCGACACTCCGCAGTCGGTCGGCCTGCCACCGGTCGAGCAGTACAAGAACGACTACCCCGAAGGCTACGATGAGAGCCACGAGCAGGAGTTCAGCGCCAAGCAGATCTTCGTCCAGTACGTGCTGTGCAACAAGCTGCTGTGGTACATCGCCCTGGCCAACGTGTTCGTCTACCTGCTGCGCTACGGCGTGCTGGACTGGGCGCCGACCTACCTGAAGGAAGCCAAGCACTTCAGCGTCGACACCACCTCGTGGGCCTACTTCTTCTACGAGTGGGCAGGCATCCCCGGCACCCTGCTGTGCGGCTGGATGTCCGACAAGATCTTCCGCGGCAACCGTGGCCTGACCGGCATCGTGTTCATGGCTTTGGTCACCGTGGCCACCCTGGTGTACTGGCTCAACCCGCCGGGCAACCCGACCATCGACATGATCGCGTTGTTCGCCATCGGCTTCCTGATCTACGGTCCGGTGATGCTGATCGGCCTGCAGGCGCTGGAACTGGCGCCGAAGAAAGCCGCCGGTACCGCGGCAGGCTTCACCGGGTTGTTCGGTTACCTGGGTGGCTCGGTCGCGGCCAGCGCGGCGATGGGCTACACCGTCGACCACTTCGGCTGGGACGGTGGCTTCGTGATGCTGGTCAGCGCGTGCGTGCTGGCGATTGCGTTCCTGATTCCGACCTTGCGTCATACCAAGGTGGCCAGTGCAGGTCGTGAGGCAGTGGCCTGACAGCCTCGGCCGACACTCAGGTAAAAGCCCGGGGCCTGCACCCCGGGCTTTTTTTCAAGCGGCTTGATGCAACCGCGTGATCACCGGTTGCTGACGCTGGCGCGCCTGCCAGATGTCGTAGTCCACCTGGATCGTCAGCCACAGCCGCGCCGTGCTGATGCCGGCCATTTCCAGGCGTACCGCCAGGTCCGGAGAAACCGCCGCTCGGCCATGAAGGACCCGCGACAGCGCCTCACGCGAGAAACCCAGATGCTCGGCGAACGCCTTGACCGTCAGGCCCAAGGTCGGCAGGACATCTTCACGCAGGGTTTCGCCGGGGTGAGGCGGGTTGTGCATAGCCATGATTTTTGCCCCTTGTCAGTGGTAGTCGAGCTAGTCGACCAGTTCGACATCAAAGCCTGTGATACGGAAAACCAGGCGCCAATTGCCGGACACGCTTATCGACCAGAAACTGAGCCGCTCTCCTTTGAGCGGGTGCAACGGCCAGCCAGGCACATTCATGTCCTCGGCGACCACGGCACTGTCGAGGAACTGCAACTGTCGCCGCAGTCGCTGGAAATGGGCAGCACGAATGCCGCGGGTATTACCCGTTTCGTGGAAGAGCCGCAGGCCTTTGTGGCGAAAGCTGATGATCATGGGGCACGCATCCGTTCCATGCGACAAAACCAGAGTGTGACCCCACGCGTCACATATAGCAAAGTATCATATGTGACCCCATGCGTCACACCCTGCCGATAAAAATGTCGTGCCCTGCCTACATGGAGCTACCATCGCTCCGTCACTGGCTGGATGCGGCGCAGGCGCTGATCAGCTATTTGCGCCGCTCGCCTCGACGTGTCTGACGCAGCTCCCCAACGGTATAATACCCTGCTTGCCATCTGGAGGAACGGGCTTGCGCGCAATGGCGCCAACAGTGATACAGAAATGACCTACACCAAACACAGCCATTCTGACGTTCAGATCAGCAGCTGGCTCCTCAATTTGCATCTACAGTCAGGTCCGATGCAGCAAGTGCGCAAAAAACACTCCGGTAAAAATACTGCCCGCTTGCAAGCCATCATCGAACGCCAAGTCATGCCACATGGACGCACCACGACCATGGACCTAGAATGCCAGACACGACAAGGATGCACCGATGACCTTTCCTGATGGGCTGCCCGACAACTGTCCGCTACCAGCGGCTGTGAGCTGCTCCGGTATGATCTATATGGTTTCACTCAACAACCCCGTGCACGAACAGGATTGCCTCTCGCAGGCGGAGCGTGGCCGGGCCGCTGACGCAACCGGCGAAAATGCCTGCATTCGCCATGGGTTGTCCGTATTTCCCGACCTTGCCAGTTGCAGCCATCAGCAATCATTGTTCCCAAGACTTGGGAAGTACATCGCTACCGCCAGGCTCGAGCCAAGCCACGGAAAGATTCTGCAGACACCGGCAAAGCGCAACCCTCTCCATATGACGTGGTGGCCATGCAAGGACGTCGAGCGCAAGCTTCTGTTCTCGATGATGGAGGTTTGAGCATGCTGTGGCCCGTTACCTCTAACCCCATCAGCCCCCAGCCCTTTGAGACGCTGCATATCGCGGAGGTCCTTTACGAGTTCGACGGCCCCAAGATATTCACCACCTTGGGCAGCGATTCCCTCCTGCGTTTCTGGTACGAAAGCGAGGAAGACCGCGAAGAGAAGTTGATTCGCTATCTGGTTACCCCTACCAGCCCCTCGCTGATCCAACAGTTAAAAACTGGGCACAAAACTGTCCATGACCTGCTCAAACAGAGTTGGCTCTGGGTGGTCGATATGCACTACGACATGTCCCCCGCCATGGCCTGGAGCCTGGAAAGCCTGGATGACGTACCCCTGCAGTTCAAGCCAGAACCCCATGCCACCCTTTGCCCAGAGCATATGCCGCTGCTTTCCTATCGCCTCATCGGGCCGGGTCTGAAGGAAGGCGCAGTACCCGCCAGCGTGATTGCACGAGCGGTCAACAGCCCGGCAAGCGCGCTCAAGAAAATCCTCGAAGTCGTCACGCAAAGCGTCTCGCAAGGGAGGCCGGAAGAGAGTTTCAGGAGATCATACGATCTTCCTGCCACGCGCTTTGCCTACAACAGCTTCGAAGTTTCGTTCAGCATCCCCAACTCCGACCAACTGGATCTGCAGACCTCTCCCATAGACACTTATGCCCAAAGTGCGCACGTGCTCGAGTCGGGTTTGAGCTGGCTTGTCGAGCGGTCAGGCAACGAGCCTGAGATTTCCATACTGGAAGCACTGAGGGACCTGACACCACCGACTCACGGCCAGGTGGAGTCTGCCGAGATTCGCGGGCAGTTGATCAAGAACAATCAAGTCATCCGCCTGAACCGCCACCACCGAAAGTTCATCAGTGAAACGCTAGCCCGGCACCTTACGCAAAAGCACCAACTCGTGAAGACCAGCGGCCAGATCCGAGAACTGGACAAGGACAACCTGACCTTCATCCTCCGTGGCCGCCCCAACGGCGAGGCCGAACTGAAATGTGCTTTCAACGACAGCCTCTACGATGACGTCGTCGAGCACTTCGCCAGCGAAGTGAACATCAGCGTCACCGGCAGGCTCCGGCAAACCAAGGCAGTGCTGGAGATCAGCGATATTGAAGCCATACCGGATGATGCTGTTTAGCACTCTTGCAGTATCTATCCGTCTCAAAGTCGCTTAGCTGAACTACCGCTCAGGGAGCACAGTGGCAGGCATCACCAACGTGGGAGCGGGCTTGCCCCGCGATAGCGCCTTGCAAGTAATGGTGGCAGTCGTGTGCAGGGCTGCAAGACCGGGGCAATAGGAGAAAACCCGGCTGGCCCGAAGGCCACCCACACACAACCGCCATAAATCAGCCACAGACAAACGTCAGCAGCATAGCAGTTAGCGCTAGGCTTCCTATCACACACAGGCTTGCAGACCTGGTCGCTGAATTGGCAACGACCGAAGGAGCCTAGATTGATGAGAAAACCGTAGCAATGGCCAAGGAGGGGTAAAAGGATGATTCGGAAACGGACTACAAGCAATGAGGAAAATCTGATCGTTCTGCGGATGTAGGATTAACTTTCAGGCCGCTACATTGTGCTTTCACCTGCCTGTTCGGGTATCCAGCATGGATGAAACGACAGTAGCGGCAAGCAGATCCCCCATAGTAGCGTCTTGCCTCTACCGCCCGGATGGGCGAGCACGCACTGGAGCGCAAATGGAATTTGTAGAACGTCTCAACGCGATGGCCGCCAAGGTCAACCAACTGGCTTCGAGCATTCAAACTGAAGAAGCTACTAAAACTGCATTCATCATGCCCTTTATCCACTCCGTTCTGGGCTACGACGTTTTCGACCCGTCCGAAGTTGTCCCAGAATACGTCTGTGACGTAGGCACAAAGAAAGGTGAGAAAATTGATTACGCCATATTGAAAGATGGTGAAATCCAGATACTCATCGAAACAAAGAAAATTGGCGAACCGCTCAACATCAACCATGCCAGTCAATTGTTCCGCTACTTCCACGTCACAACCGCCAGAATTTCAATATTGACGAATGGGCGGCATTACCGCTTCTTCACAGACCTTGACGCACCGAACAAAATGGACGAAAAGCCATTTTTGGAAGTCGACCTTCTCGATATTGATGAGCACGTTATCCCGGAGCTGCAGAAGCTTACAAAATCAGCTTTCGACGTTGACTCAATAATCAATGCAGCAGGAGAGCTCAAGTACGTCGGGCAGATCAAACGAGTCATCGCATCACAATTCAGCCAACCTGACGACGACTTTATAAAATTCTTCGCCTCACGCGTCTACGACGGCGTTATCACTCAAAAGGTGAGAGAGCAATTCGGCCTGCTGACTCGCAAGGCAGCATCTCAATTCTTGAATGACCAGATCAACGATCGCCTGAAGTCAGCCATGAGTGGTGTTTCTTACCCAACCCCTGCTGAAAAGGTTGTTACCGAAACGCAGAGTGATTCCTCGGATAACGCAGAAGATCGCATTCAAACCACAATGGATGAGTTGGAAGGCTTCCACATAGTCAAAGCTATTGTCCGTACCACTGTGGACTCCAAACGTGTCATCCACCGAGATACGCAGAGCTATTTCGGGATTCTGCTGGACGACAACAACCGAAAACCGATTACCCGGCTTCACTTCAACCGTTCACAAAAATACATCGGTATTTTCGACAAAGATAAAAATGAGACACGCCACCCCATTAACTCATTAGACGACATCTACGAATTCGCTGACCAGTTAAGGGACACCGTGGGCTATTACGAGTAAAGATAAAGACGCCCTCGCCACTGGAGTACAGCCAGGGCGAAGGCAACCCTACCGTGTCACCATCAACTGCCTCCCGCCCGATCCCGCACCGGACACTGCGCCCGGTGCAGGTTCAGCGCCGTATTGATGATGCCGATATGGCTGAACGCCTGCGGGAAATTCCCCAGCATCCGTTTGCCCACCGGGTCGTACTGCTCGGCCAGCAATCCCACGTCATTGCACAAAGCCGTGAGCCGTTCATAAAGCCCCTGTGCCTCCTCCTGCCGCCCCAGCAGCACGTAGACATCCGCCAACCAGAACGAACACACCAGGAACGTCCCCTCCCCTGGCGTCAGGCCGTCGCTGCAACTGTCGCTGTCGTAGCGCAGCAGCAGGCCGTTGCGCAGCAGGCGGGTTTCGATCTGTTCGAGTGTGCGCAGGAAGCGTGGATCGTCGGCGGGCAGAAAGCCGGTCAGGGCAATTTGCAGCAGGCTCGCGTCGAGCTCGGTCGAGCCGTAGGCCTGGACGAAGTGGCGCCCGTCGGCATCCAGCCCGCGGCGGCAGACCTCGTCACGGATCTGGTCCGCCACCTGGCGGTAATGTCGCCCCCGTTCACGCCCTTCCTCGGTGGTGTCGGCCAGGCTCGCCGAGCGGTCGAAGGCAACCCAGGCCATGACCTTGGAGTGCACGAAGTGCTGGCGACCGCCGCGCACCTCCCACAGCCCCTCGTCGGGCTCGCGCCAGGTGCTTTCAAGGTACGGCAGGATCGAGCGGGCGATGGCGGCGCTGCGCGGATGCCGCGGCAGCCCGCCCTTGATGGCCTGGGTCATGGCGTCGGCCAGTTCGCCGTAGATATCGAGCTGCAACTGCTCGGAAGCGGCATTGCCGACCCGCACCGGCTGCGAATGCTCGTAACCGGCCAGCCAGGGCAGGCTGAACTCCGGCAGGTCGCGCTCCCCCGCCAGCCCATACATGATCTGCATCTGCTCGGGGTTGCCCGCCACCGAGCGCAGCAGCCACTCGCGCCAGGCCTGGGCCTCGTCGAAGTAGCCAAGGTTCATCAGCGCCAGCAAGGTCATGGTGGCGTCGCGCAGCCAGCAGTAGCGGTAGTCCCAGTTGCGCTCGCCACCGACACGCTCGGGCAGCGAGGTGGTGACGGCGGCGACCATGCCCCCGGTGGGCGCGTAGGTCATGGCCTTGAGGGTCAGCAGCGAACGGCGTACCCGCTCGGTGTATGGGCCGACGTCGGGGCAGCGGGCGGCGAAGGTCTGCCATTGGTCGATTGTCTGCTCGAGGTCGTGGTCGACATCGCAACCGGGCTGCACAGGCAGGTGCGAGGGCTGGTGGCAGAGGCTGAACACCTGGCGCTCACCGGCGCGCACGCGAAACCGGGCGACGCTGTGGTGGTCCCGGCCATGGGTCTCGGTGCTGCTGCGCAGGATCAGGCGATCGGGGCCGGCAACCGCGCTCAGGGTCAGCGGGTCGAGTTTCTCCACCCAGGGCACGCTGCGGCCATAGTCGAAGCGCAGCACCAGGTCCATCTCGAACGCCGTCTCGCCGGCCAGGCCCTCGACAATGCGCAGCACAGCATTGGGTTCGCCCAGGGGCATGCAGTCGAGCACGCGGGCGCGACCGCTGGCGGTGGTCCAGGTGGTTTCCAGTACCAGGGTGTCGTCGAGGTAGCGGCGGGCGCTGTGATCGACCGGGTCGCTGGGGGCGATGCGCCAACGGCCGTTTTCCTCGTTGCCCAGCAATGCGGCGAACACCGCGGGAGCGTCGAAGCGTGGCAGGCACAGCCAGTCGAGGGCACCGTCGCGGTTGATCAGGGCGGCACTGCGACAGTTGCCGATGAGGGCATAATCTTCGATCAGGGCGGGCATCGCGGGTCCTCAGGCGGTGGGCGTGAGTTTGGATGCCGAAGGGGGATTGCAGGTTCCGTTGCGATGCACTCGGTGCAGGCTACCGAGGCGTTCGAATCGATGCGCAAGAACATTGATCCACGGCACAGACCCACTGTTGCGCTGTGTTAGAAATACCGGGCCAGTGGTTTCCTGACCTGAGTGATTTGTCGACGATCTCGTTGCCGGACTGGAAACTGTTCTGCAACGAGGAGAATATTGCCAGGATCGAACCTACCGGCGGCCTGTAGGGCACACCTGCGCACCTACCGCCAACGGCGGTAGGCTCGCCGCAAACTCATCCCAGCCTGTGCCACTCGCGCTTGTCCCGCGCCAGCAGCTCGTCGCCGGCCTCGGGGCCATCCTCTCCCGCCGCATACTCATGCACCTCGCCACCCTCGGCCGCCCAGGCATCGAGGAACGGCTGCACGGCACGCCAACCGTTCTCGATATTGTCGGCGCGCTGGAACAGGGTCTGGTCACCGGTAAGGCAGTCGTAGATCAATGTCTCGTAGCCGGTCGCCGGGGTCATCTTGAAGAAGTCCTTGTAGGCGAAACCCAGCTCGACATTCTCCATCACCAGCTCCGGCCCCGGGCGCTTGGCCTGCAGGTCGAACCACATACCTTCGTTGGGCTGGATCTGGATCTTCAGGTAGTTGGGCTTGGGCCGCTCCAGTTCGCTTTCGCGGAACTGCGCGTAGGGCGCCGGCTTGAAGCAGATGGCGATCTCGGTGTCGCGCACGCTCATGCGCTTGCCGGTACGCAGGTAGAACGGCACCCCCGCCCAGCGCCAGTTATCGATCATCACCTTGAGGGCGACATAGGTCTCGGTCTGGCTGTGCGGGGCGACATTGGCCTCCTCGCGGTAGCCGGGGAGTTTCTTGCGGCCCTGCTTGCCGGCGCCGTACTGGCCACGCACGGAATTGCGCAGGGCCATTTTCTGCGACCAAGGGCGAATGGCGCCGATCACCTTGGCCTTTTCACCGCGTACCGCATCAGCGCCGAAGGCCGCCGGCGGCTCCATGGCGACCATCGCCAGCAGCTGGAACAGGTGGTTGGGCACCATGTCGCGCAGGGCGCCGGTATTGTCGTAGAACGCCCCGCGCGTCTCGACGCCGACGGTTTCGGCGGCGGTGATCTGCACGTGGTCGATGTAATGATTGTTCCAGAACGATTCGAACAGGCCGTTGGAGAAACGGCTGACCAGGATGTTCTGCACGGTTTCCTTGCCCAGGTAATGGTCGATGCGGTAGATCTGCCGCTCGTTCATCACCTTGAGCAGGCAAGCGTTCAGCGCTTCGGCGCTGGCAAGGTCAGTGCCGAAGGGTTTCTCCACCACCACCCGGCGAAAGCCGCCACCCGACTCGTCGAGCAGGCCGGCGTCGCCCAGGCGCTGGGCCACCTCGGGGAAGAAGCGTGGCGAGGTGGCCAGGTAGAAGATGGCATTGCCATGGCCGGTTTTAGCGATGCGCCGAACCAGGGCCTGGTAAGTCTCGGGGTCGAGGAAGTCGCCGGTCTGATAGTCCAGGCGCTTGGCCAGTCGCGCCCAGCGCTTCTCGTCCAGGCACTTGGCATGCCCTTCCACGCCCTTGTCCCGCGCCTGCATGAACGCATGCAGGCGCGCGGCAAAGTCCTCGGCCGTGGCCGGGTTGTGGTCGACCCCGACGATACGCAGGTTGCGGTCGAGCAGGCCGTCACGGCTGAGGTTGTACAGCGCCGGCATCAACAGGCGCTTGACCAGGTCGCCGTTGGCGCCGAACAGGAACAAGGTGCATGGCGGCGCCGCGGGGATGGTCGTTCTAGTCATCTAGTCCTTCTTTTTCTCGACGTGGCCGCCGAAGCCCAGGCGCATGGCGGAGAGGATCTTGTCACCGTAGGTGCCCTGCTGCTGGCGCGAGCGGAAGCGGGCAAACAGCGCGCTGGACAGCACCGGCACCGGCACGGCCTGTTCGACGGCGGCGTCGATGGTCCAGCGCCCTTCGCCGCTGTCCGATACCGAGCCGCTGAATTCGGTCAGTTGCGGGTCGGCGACCAGCGCGTCGGCGGTCAGGTCCAGCAGCCAGGAGGTGACCACGCTGCCGCGGCGCCACACTTCGGCGATCTCGGCGACATTGAGGTCGAAGCGCTGTTCTTCCGGCAGTTCCGGGCCACCCTTGCTGCGCAGCAGGTCGAAACCTTCGGCGTAGGCCTGCATCAGGCCGTACTCGATGCCGTTGTGCACCATCTTCACGTAGTGACCGGCGCCGGGCGGGCCGGCGTGGATATAGCCATGCTCGGCGCGCTCGTGCTCGCCGCTGCGGCCCTGGGTGCGCGGAATGTCGCCGACGCCCGGGGCGAGGGCCTTGAACAGCGGCTCCAGGCGCTCGAACACCGCCTTCTCGCCGCCGATCATCATGCAGTAGCCACGGTCCAGGCCCCACACGCCGCCCGAGGTGCCGACGTCGAGGTAGTGCAGGCCACGCTTGCCCAGCTCGGCGGCGCGGCGCACGTCGTCCTTGTAAAAGGTGTTGCCACCATCGATGATGGCGTCGCCCGGCTCGAGCAGGTCGGCCAGTTGCGCGATGGTCTGCTCGGTGATTTCGCCCGCGGGCAGCATGACCCACACCGCGCGCGGCGCCTTGAGTTTCTGCACCAGCGCACCGAGGTCGTGGGCGCCGACGGCCCCCTCGCCTTCCAGGGTGGTGATGGCTTCGCGGTTGCGATCGTGGACCACAGTGCTGTGACCTGCGCGCATCAGGCGCCTTGCGATATTGCCGCCCATGCGGCCAAGCCCGATGATTCCCAGTTGCATGTGCCGACGCTCCCGTTGGTTTTGCTTTACAACAATTGAAGATTTCAGATTAGTCCAGCGTTCTGGCGTAGGGTTCACCGACGAACGGGGCGACAACGATAAACAAAAAAGTTCCCAAGGGCCTGCAAAGAATTCAGAATGCGCGCCGCGTGAAGCGTCTACGCTTCAAAATGTCACCAGCCATGCGAGGTGTGCCCATGGGAACCCTGATGCCTGCCACTCCCACCCAGACCCTCTATGTCACCGTGCGCCGCGATGAGCTGCGCCAGTTGAAGGATGAGCGCGATCACCTGCGCCAGCAGGTCGCCCAGCTGAACCTGCTGCTCGAACAGGCCCGTTTGCAAGGCAAGGCCGCCGGCCTCTGACTCACCGCCCCTCTGCGTGGGAGCTGCCAGGCTCCCACCTCGCCTCAGCTTCCCTTCCTGATTGCGTTGTGCCGCGTCTGTCGCGAATCCGCTGCGCCTACGCTGGCTAGCCTCATATTTTGCAACAACTCGCCAACGTTTGCGCGTCTAAACAGTCGCGACAAAAATGACCAACGGGTCACTTTCATGCCGCTTCGTCTCCTACACTCCAGATTCGGCCCGCGTTTTGCTCGGAAAAAGTGACGTAAAAAAGTCGAACTTTCCAAAACACGGGCAGGTCAGGACTTAAGTAGGGCCGACGCAAAGGACTGCCTGACGCCAGGCCCGCACACCCCAACCAGTCCATACGTCTTTCGGCGGGAATGCCGAGCGTGTCGTGCCTGCGCGCACGAATCTGGGGCAAGGAATGCACTACGAAGATGCAACAACGATCAGAGAGCAGACCCACGAGCCAACGCCAACGCCAAGCAAACAGAACAAGGGACGGAGAGAAGTATGATCAGTGCCGCTGTCGAACCTCACGTAGAGTCATTCAACCCGGATAACCGCGAGCCGCTGCCATCGGCACTCGCCCCGACAGTCAAGGCACCCGGCGCGCAGCGCCAGCACAATCCGAACAAACGCAAGATCCTGTTCGTCACCTCGGAGATTGCCGACCTGGTCAAGACCGGCGGCCTGGGCGACGTGTCCGCTGCCCTGCCCCGTGCCCTGGCGCACCTGCACGATGTGCGCGTGCTGATCCCCGGCTACCGCCAGGTGGTCGAGAGCGACAACCCCATTCACATCGTCGGCGAGCTGGGCGGCCACGCCGCGCTGCCGCCGTGCAAGATCGGCCGCATGGATCTGGCCGACGGCCTGGTGATCTATGTGCTGATCTGTCCCGAGCTGTACCAGCGCGACGGCACGCCCTACGGCGCCAACAACGGTCGCGACTGGCCCGACAACCACATCCGCTTCGCCCGCCTGGGCCTGGCCGCCGCGGAAATCGCCGCCGGCGAAGGCATGGCCCACTGGCGCCCCGACCTGGTGCACGCCCACGACTGGCCGGCCGGCCTGGCCCCGGCCTACATGCACTGGCGCGGCCTGAGCACCCCGACCTTGTTCACCATCCACAACCTGGCCTACCAGGGCGTATACAGCCGCGGCTGCAGCCCGGAACTGGCGATCCCCGACCACGCCATGCAGCAGGAAGGCATGGAGTTCTACGGCAAGCTGTCGTTCCTCAAGGCCGGGCTTGCCTACGCCAGCCATATCACCACGGTCAGCGCCACCTACGCCCGGGAGATCACCACCCCTGAGTTCGGCTGCGGCCTGGACGGTTTTCTCGCCAGCAAGGCCCAGCAGGGACTGCTCGGCGGCATCCCCAACGGTATCGACGAAAGCTGGGACTCGGCCACCGACCAGCACCTGGACCACAACTTCAGCATCAACGACTGGGAGGGCAAGGCGCGCAATGCCGACCAGGTACGCGCGCTGTTCGGCCTGCAAGCAAGCGAGGGGCCGCTGTTCGCCGTGGTTTCGCGGCTGGTCTACCAGAAAGGCCTGGACCTGACCCTGGGGGTGGCCGACTACATCGTCGAACAAGGCGGCCAGATCGCCATCATCGGCCGTGGCGAACCGGAGGAAGAGCAGGCCATGCGCGAACTGGCCCTGCGTCACCCCGGCCGCATCGGCGTGCGCATCGGTTTCAACGAGACCGACGCCCGGCGCATGTTCGCAGGCAGCGACTTCCTGCTGATGCCGTCGCGCTACGAGCCCTGCGGCCTGAGCCAGATGTACGCCCAGCGCTTCGGCTCGCTGCCAGTGGCGCGCAACACCGGCGGGCTGGCCGACACCATCGAGAACGGCGTGACCGGTTTCCTGTTCAACGACTCCACCGAGGACAGCTATCGCGAAGCCCTGGGCCGCGCCTTCTATGTGTACGGCAAGAAGCACCTGCTCAATGCCATGCGCTGCCTGTCGATGACCCAGCCATTCAACTGGTGCCAGGCGGTGGAACCCTATGCGCGCCTGTACGAAGACCTGGTGAAGCAGACGCAGCACGCCCATTACTGAGCGGAGAGCCGATGATGCACAAGCATGGCGCACAGTTGCTGGACGCCACGTCGGCGCGCTTCGCCCTGTGGGCGCCGGATGCGCGCAGCGTGAGCGTGGCGATCGGCCAGCAGCCGCCCGTGGCACTGCTGCCCGACGACGATGGCTGGTACACCGGCGTCGCCCCTTGCCAGGCGGGCGAGCGCTATCAATTCGTGATCGACGATGAACAGCGGGTTGCCGACCCGGCCTCGCGCTGCCAGCCCGAGGGCGTGCATGGGCCCAGCGAGCTGGTGGACATCAGCCGCTACCCGTGGCACCACGCGTGGCAAGGCCGTCCGTGGCACGAGGCGGTGATCCAGGAGCTGCACGTGGGCCTGTTTGATGGCTACCACGGCGTGGCCCAGGTGCTGCCACGCCTGGCCGGGCTGGGCATCAGCGCCATCGAGCTGATGCCGCTGGGGCAGTTCCCCGGTGAGCGCAACTGGGGCTATGACGGCGTGCTGCCGTTCGCCCCCCAGCACAGCTATGGCCGCCCCCAGGACCTGTGCGCGCTGGTCGACGCCGCCCATGGCCAGCGCTTGATGGTGCTGGTGGACGTGGTCTACAACCACTTCGGCCCGGACGGCAACTACCTGCACCGCTACGCCAGCCCGTTCTTCCGTGAAGACCGCCAGACACCGTGGGGCGCGGCCATCGACTTCCGCCGCGCCGAGGTGCGCGAGTTCTTCATCCAGAACGCCCTGATGTGGTTGTGCGACTACCGCTGCGACGGCCTGCGCCTGGACGCGGTGCACGCCATCGACCAGCCGGACTTTCTCGTCGAGCTGGCCCAGCGGGTACGCGCCACGGTCGAGCCTGGGCGGCAGGTCTGGCTGGTGCTGGAGAACGAGCACAATCAGGCCATGCTGCTCGAGCAAGGCTTCGACGCGCAGTGGAACGACGACGGCCACAACGCCCTGCACGTACTGCTGACAGGCGAAACCGAAGGCTACTACGCCGACTACAAGGACCGGCCGATCGACCAGCTGGCACGCTGCCTGGCCGAGGGTTTCGTGTTCCAGGGCCAGCCCGACCGCCACGGCAGGCCCCGCGGCGAGCCCAGCGGCCATCTGCCGCCCAGCGCCTTCGTGCTGTTCCTGCAAAACCACGACCAGGTCGGCAACCGCGCCCTGGGCGAACGGCTGTCCCGGCTCTGTCCGCCGCAGGCCCTGAAGGCCGCCACCACCCTGCTGCTGCTGGCACCGATGATCCCGCTGCTGTTCATGGGCGACGACGACGGCAGCCGCAAGCCGTTCCTGTTCTTCACCGACTTCCACGACGCGCTGGCCGACGCCGTGCGTGAAGGTCGCCGGGGTGAGTTCGCTCATTTCGAGGCCTTCGCCGACCCGCAGAAGCGCGAGCAGATACCCGACCCCAATGCCGAGGCCACCTTCGAGACCTCCCGGCCGCGGCAACAGGAGGTGCTGGCCGGCTGGCACGGCCTATACCAGCAACTTCTCGAACTGCGCAGGCGTCACGTCACCCCACATCTGCCCGGCACTCGCGCCGAGGGCTGCGAGGTACTCGGCGCCAAGGCGCTGACCGCCCGCTGGCGCCTGGGCGACGGCCAGCAGCTGCGCATCGACCTGAACCTCGATACCCAACCCCAGCCGGTCACCTTGCCGGCACTGCCCCGCCGCCTGTTCGACAGCAGCGACAACGCCCACCCCGACTCGAGCCTCGCCGCGCACAGCTGCGTGGTGAGCCTGCTGCCCCCCGACCAGGAGACGCCATGAGCGCAGAGCCCCTTCACCGCCTGGCCGCCCGGGCAGGCCTGGCCCGCGACTGGATAGACGCCAATAACCGCCCGCAGCAGGTCAGCGATGACGTGCTGCGCCTGGTGCTCGCCGGCCTTGGCCACCCGGCCGGCAACGCCGCCGACATCGACGCCAGCCTGCGCGCCGTGGAGCAGGCCGAAGACAGCGAGCACCTGCCACCGCTGCTGACCGTGGACATCGACCAGCCCCTCGACCTGCAGCGTTACTTCAGCGCCGCCAGCCAGGTGCGCTGCAGCCTGGAAGACGGCAGCCAGCGCAGCCTGACCCTGGACGCCCAGGCGCGGCTGCCGGCCGGGTTGCCCCTGGGCTATCACCGCCTGGATATCGATGGCCGGACCTGCACCGTGGCCGTGGCACCGGCGCGTTGCCATGCCCTGCAAGACTGCGTGGAGCAACCCCCGCCCCGTTGCTGGGGCCTGGCCGTGCAGCTGTACAGCCTGCGGCGCCCCGGCGATGGCGGCTTTGGCGACTGCCTGGCACTGGAACAACTGGCGCGCCACGCCGCCGAGCGCGGCGCCGATGCCCTGGCCATCAGCCCGATCCACACCCTGTCGGCCTTCGACCAGCACCACTACAGCCCCTATTCGCCCTCCAGCCGCCTGCTGCTCAATGTGCTCTATGCCAGCCCCGGCGTGGTCTTCGGCGAACGCGAAGTGCGCATGGCCATCGAGGCCTGTGGCCTGGAGGCGACCCTCGAAGCGCTGGAGCAGCATACGCTGGTGGACTGGCCCAGGGCCGCCGATGCCCGTCTGCGCCTGCTCGAAGCGCTCTACCGGCACTTCAGCCAGGGCGAGCACCCCTTGCGCGCGGACTTCGACAGTTTCCGCGCCAGTGCCGGCGAGCAACTGGAACACCACTGCCGCTTCGAAGTACTGCAGGCCGAAGCGGTGAGCAGCGGCCTGGGCGCGGACTGGCGCAACTGGCCCAAAGCCTGGCACAACCCCTACGACCCCGAGGTCGAGGCCTTCGCCAACGCCTACCCGGCCCGGGTCGAGTTCCATGCCTTCTGCCAGTGGCTGGCCGAGCGCAGCCTGCAACGGGCCCAGGACGCGGCGCGCGGCAACGGCATGGCCGTGGGCCTGATCGCCGACCTGGCAGTGGGCGCCGACGGTGCCGGCAGCCAGGCCTGGAGCCGCCAGGACGAACTGCTGGCCGAACTCAACGTCGGCGCCCCGCCCGATATCCTCAACCGCGCCGGGCAAGACTGGGGCATCTGCGCGTTCTCTCCCGAAGGCCTGCGGCGCAACGGCTACCGCGCCTTCATCGAAATGCTGCGGGCCAACCTGGCCCATGCCGGCGGCCTGCGCATCGATCATGTGATGGGCCTGCGCCGCCTGTGGCTGATCCCCCGTGGTGCCCGGCCCAGCGAAGGCGCCTACCTGAATTACCCGCTGGACGACCTGCTGCGCCTGCTGGCGCTGGAGTCGGCGCGACACCAGGCGATCATCCTTGGCGAGGACCTGGGCACCGTGCCCGAGGGCCTGCGCGAGCGCCTGGCCGACAAGGCCGTGCTGGGCATGCGCGTGCTGCCGTTCGAGCAGCAGCCGCCCGGGCGCTTCACGCCGATCCTCGACTGGCCGGACAACGCCCTGGCCACCACCGGCACCCATGACCTGGCCCCACTCGCCGGCTGGCTGGCCAGCCGTGACATCGACTGGAGCCATCGCCTGCAACTGATCGACGCCGCCACAGAGCTGCACTGGCGCCACACCCGGGCCCTGGAGCGCGACGGCCTGCGCCGAACCCTGGAGCAGAACTACGGGCCACTGCGCGACGATTCGGCGCTGATCGACGCGGCGATCCGCTACGTCGGCCATACCCGCGCACCGCTGGTGCTGGTGCCGCTGGAGGACCTGCTGGGCAGCGACGAGCAACCCAACCTGCCCGGCACCACCACCGGCCATCCCAACTGGCGCCGCCGCTTCAAGGCGCCAGTACGCGAACTGCTGGACGACGAGGACGCCGTCCGGCGCCTGGAACTGCTGGCCCAGGCCCGCGAACAAGCCTGGGAGCGTGACCGATGAAACCCTTGACCGCCACTCTGCGCCTGCAACTGCACAGCGACTTCACCCTCGACCACGCGGTACCGCTGGTGCCTTATTTCGCCCGGCTGGGTATCAGCCACCTTTACGCCTCGCCCATCCTCACCGCCCGCGCAGGCTCGCGCCACGGCTATGACGTGGTCGACCCGACCCGGGTCAATCCCGAACTCGGCGGCGAGGCGGCGCTCGAACGCCTGGTGGCCGCCTTGCGCCAGCATGGCATGGGGCTGATCGTCGACACTGTGTCCAACCACATGGCCGTGGGCGGCGCCGACAACCCGTGGTGGCAGAGCCTGCTGGCCTGGGGCCGGCGCAGCCCCTACGCGGAATTCTTCGATATCCAGTGGCATTCCAGCGACCCGTTGCTGGCCGGGCAACTGTTGCTGCCGTTTCTCGGCAGCGACTATGGCGCCTCCCTGCACAACGGCGAGATCCCGCTGACCTTCGATGCGCAGCACGGGCGCTTCGAAGTCGCCCACCATGAGCACCGTTTCCCGATCTGCCCACTGGACTACCCACGCATCCTCGGCCAGGCCGAGGACCCGCGCCTGCAAACACTGGCCGCGCACTTCAGCGCCCTCGGCGAGGCGGCCGACCCTCTGGCCGAGGCCCAGCCGCTACACCGCGAACTGGCGCGCCTGGCCGCCGCCGGCGCGGATCCGCAACCCGCCCTCTCTGCCTTCGACAGCCGCGGCGAAGTAGGCTTCAAGCGCCTGCACCTGCTGCTCGAGCGCCAGACCTACCGCCTGGCCAGCTGGCGCACCGCCGCCGACGACATCAACTGGCGGCGCTTCTTCGACATCAACGAACTCGGCGGCCTGCGCGTGGAGCGTGCCGTGGTGTTCGAGGCCACCCACGCCAAGCTGTTCGAGCTGATCCAGCGCGGCCTGGTCGATGGCCTGCGCATCGACCACATCGACGGCCTCGCCGATCCGCGCCGCTACTGCCGCAACCTGCGCCGCCGGGTCGATTCGCTGCTGGCGCGACGCCCCGTCGATGCCGCGCTGGCGCACTTCCCGATCTACGTGGAAAAGATCCTCGGCGCGGGCGAACACCTGCACCGCGACTGGCTCACCGACGGCACCACCGGCTACGAGTTCATGAACCAGGTGTCGCTGCTGCAGCACGACCCTGCGGGCCAGCCCGCCTTGGACGAACTATGGCGCAGCACCAGCGAGCGTCCCGATTTCCCCGAGGAGGTGCGCATTGCCCGGCACCTGGTGCTCAACGCCAGCCTGGCCGGCGACTGCGAGTCGGTGGCCCAGGCCCTGCTGCAGGTGGCCCGCGACGACCTGATGACCCGCGACCTCACCCTCGGCGCCATTCGCCGGGCGCTGCAGGCGCTGGTCGAGCACTACCCGGTGTACCGCACTTACATCAACGCCTGCGGCCGGCCCGCCGAGGACGAGGCGTTCTTCCAACAGGCGCTGGCCGGGGCGCGCCAGTCGCTGGGGGAGGCCGACTGGCCGCTGCTCGATCAGCTCGAACGCTGGCTCGGTGGCCAACCCTGGCGGCACCTGCCGCCGGGCCGGCCGCGCAAGCACCTGCGCCACGCCTGCGTGCGCTTCCAGCAACTGACCGCTCCCAGCGCCGCCAAGGCCGTGGAGGACACCGCCTTCTATCGATCCGCCCGGCTGCTGTCGCGCAACGACGTGGGCTTCGACGCCGAGCGTTTCGGCGCCGATACGGCCTGGTTCCACAACGAAGCCCAGCGCCGCCTGCGCGACTTTCCCGACAACCTGCTGGCCACCGCCACCCACGACCACAAACGCGGCGAGGACTGCCGCGCGCGGCTGGCCGTGCTCAGCGAACGCGCGCCTTGGCTGGCCAGCCGCGTCGAGCACTGGCGCGAGCTGGCAGCGCCGTTGCGTGAGGAACTGGACGATGGGCAGGCGCCAAGCCCCGGCGACGAGCTGCTGCTGTTGCAGACGCTGCTCGGCAGCTGGCCGCTGGACCTCGACCTGCATGCCCCGCAAGCCCTGAAATGCTACGCCGAACGCCTTGGCCAATGGCAATGCAAGGCCCTGCGCGAAGCCAAGCTGCGCAGTAGCTGGGCGGCCCCCAACGAACGCTACGAGCGTGCTTGCGCGGCCTACGTCGACGGCCTGCTGCTGGACGAGGAAAACCAGCAGCTGCGCCAGTCCCTGCATGAAGCCGCGCAGCGCTTGGCCTGCCCCGGCGCCTTGAACGGCCTGGTGCAGTGCCTGCTGCGCATGACCACCCCCGGCGTGCCGGACCTGTACCAGGGCAACGAGTACTGGGACCTCTCGCTGGTCGACCCGGACAACCGTCGCCCGGTGGATTACCCGGCAAGGCGCGCCAGCCTCGAAGATGGCACGCCCCTGGCCGAGCTGCTCGCTCACTGGCGCGATGGCCGCATCAAGCAGGCCCTGGTGGCCCGTGTGCTGGACGCCCGCCAGGCCCATCCAGAGCTGTTCCAGCGCGGCGCCTATCTGCCACTGACCGTGCAGGGCCGCCACGCCGACCAGGTGCTGGCCTTTGCCCGCCTGGGCCAGGGCGAACGCGCCATCATTGTCGTGCCACGGTTGGCCAGCGCCCTGCTGGGCCCGGCCGCCACCCCGTTGATCCCGGCACAGAACTGGGACGATACCCGGCTTGTACTGCCGTTTGCCTTGTCGCCTGCCAACTGTTCGGGACTTTTCGGCGGCGGTGCTGTCACCCCTTCAAGGGAGCTGATGTTGAGCACCGTGCTGGCCGAGTTTCCGGTCAATGTGTTGATTGATCATGCCTAACTGTATTCAGGAGCGTCGTGATGAGTGTCGATGAAAAGCGTATTCGCGAGTTCGCGTATCAGATCTGGGAGTCGGAGGGTAAGCCTGAGGGGCGCGAGGCGGAACATTGGGACAAGGCGCGCAAGCTGGCCGAGGCCGAAGCGCTGGCCCCCAAGGCGCCACCACGCAAGAAGACAGCGGCCAAGCCGAAGGCCGCTCCCCCCGTGGAAAAACCGCTCCCGGTGAAAAAAACCAGAGCAGTGAAGAAGCCGGCAGTCTGAATTCGTCGTAGTACCTGTACCGGCCTCATCGCTGGCAAGCCAGCTCCCACAGGGTCCGTGCAGACTTCTCAGGTACCGCTGTACCTGTGGGAGCTGGCTTGCCAGCGATGGGCCGCACAGCGGCCCCGCTTCCGACCACGGACCATGAGGACCGCCATGAGCCCCCGCACCCCGAAGAAAACCCGCTCCGTCGCCCCATCGCGCATTCGCGAAGGCCTGCCCTTCCCCCTCGGCGCCACCTGGGACGGCCTTGGGGTCAACTTCGCCCTGTTCTCGGCCAACGCCACCAAGGTCGAGCTGTGCCTGTTCGACGCCACGGGCGAAACCGAAATCGAGCGCATCGAGCTACCCGAGTACACCGACGAGATCTACCACGGCTACCTGCCCGACGCCCACCCGGGCCTGGTCTACGGCTACCGGGTGCACGGACCCTACGAACCGGAGAACGGCCACCGCTTCAACCCCAACAAGCTGCTGATCGACCCCTATGCCAAGCAATTGGTGGGCACGCTGAAATGGTCCGAGGCGCTGTTCGGCTACACCATCGGCCACCCCGACGGCGACCTGTCGTTCGACGAGCGTGACAGCGCGGCGTTCGTGCCCAAGTGCAAGGTCATCGACCCGGCCTTCACCTGGGGCCGCGACCAGCGCGTGTCGATCCCGTGGGAGCGCACCATCATCTACGAAGCCCACACCCGCGGCATCAGCATGCGCCACCCGGCGGTGCCCGAGCACCTGCGCGGCACCTTCGCGGGCCTGGCCAACGACGAGCTGCTGGCTCACATCAAGGAGCTGGGCGTGTCGAGCATCGAGTTGCTGCCGATCCACGCCTTCGTCAACGACCAGCACCTGCTGGACAAGGGCCTGAACAATTACTGGGGCTACAACAGCATCGCCTTCTTCGCCCCCCACCCGCGCTACCTGGCCAGCGGCAAGATCGCCGAGTTCAAGGAGATGGTCGCCCACCTGCACGACGCAGGCCTGGAGGTGATCCTCGACGTGGTCTACAACCACACCGCCGAAGGCAACGAACGCGGCCCGACCCTGTCGATGCGCGGTATCGACAACGCCTCGTACTACCGCCTGATGCCCGACGACCGGCGCTTCTACATCAACGATTCCGGCACTGGCAATACCCTCGACATGAGCCATCCACGGGTACTGCAACTGGTCACCGACTCGCTGCGCTACTGGGCCGGCGAGATGCATGTGGATGGCTTTCGCTTCGACCTGGCGACCATCCTCGGCCGCTATCACGACGGCTACAGCGAGCGCCACGGCTTCCTCGTCGCCTGTCGCCAGGACCCGATGCTCAGCCAGACCAAGCTGATCGCCGAACCCTGGGACTGCGGCCCGGGCGGCTACCAGGTGGGCAACTTCGCCCCGGGCTGGGCGGAGTGGAACGACCGCTTCCGCGACACCGTGCGCAGCTTCTGGAAAGGCGATGAAGGCATGCTCGCCGACTTCGCCGCGCGCATCACCGCCTCGGGCGACCTGTTCAACAACCGCGGCCGGCGCCCCTACGCCTCGGTCAACTTCGTCACCGCCCACGACGGTTTCACATTGCGCGACCTGGTGTCGTACAACGACAAGCACAACGAGGACAACGACGAGAACAACCAGGACGGCACCGACAACAACCTGTCGTGGAACTGCGGCGTCGAAGGCCCCACCGACGACCCGGCGATCAACGCCCTGCGCATGCGCCAGATGCGCAACTACTTCGCCACCCTGCTGCTGGCCCAGGGCACGCCGATGATCGTCGCCGGCGACGAGTTCAGCCGCACCCAGCACGGCAACAACAACGCCTACTGCCAGGACAGTGAGATCGGCTGGGTGAACTGGGACCTGGACGAGGACGGCCAGGCGCTGATGGCCTTCGTCAAGCGCCTGACCCGACTGCGTCTGGCCTATCCGATCCTGCGCCGCTCGCGCTTCCTGGTCGGCGACTACAACGAGGCGATCGGGGTCAAGGACGTCACCTGGCTGGCCCCGGACGCCAGCGAGATGACCGTCGAGCAGTGGGAAGATCCGCACGGGCGTTGCCTGGGCATGCTGATGGATGGCCGCGCCCAGGTCAGCGGCATCGCCCGGCCCGGCGCCGAGGCGACCATGCTGCTGATCGTCAACGCCTACCACGACGTGGTGCCGTTCACCCTGCCGGCGGTGCCGGAGGGCGACTACTGGAGCTGCCTGGTCGACACCGACCGGCCCGAGCTGCGCAAGGCGCAGCATCTGGCGTTCGATACGGTGTTCGAAGTCAAGGGGCGGTCGTTGCTGCTGATGGTGTTGCAGCGGGAGGAGGACTGAACCTGCAATGGGCCTTTCGGTCCTACACTGTAGCCTTGATCGCCAACGCTGCCCCCTGTAGGAGCGGCTTTAGCCGCGATCCAGACGCCGCGATGCAGGGCACCCGCTTCGCGGGTGATCGCGGATGAATCCGCTCCTACAGGGGACGTGTCAACAGGAGCCGCCGTGAGCAGTCCAGGTTTCGCCAGCGTCAGCCAGGCCCCGGCCGTGCACCGGGTCAAGGTGCTGACGGTCAACACCCACAAGGGCTTCACCGCCTTCAACCGACGCTTCATCCTGCCGGAGCTGCGCGAGGCGGTGCGCAGCACCGGGGCCGATGTCGTGTTCCTCCAGGAGGTGCTCGGCAGCCACGACCGCCACGCCGCACGCTACCCCGGCTGGCCCCAGACCTCACAGTACGAGTTCCTCGCCGACAGCATGTGGAGCGACTTCGCCTACGGCCGCAACGCGGTCTACCCCGACGGCCACCACGGCAACGCGCTGCTGTCCAAATACCCGATCATCGAGCACCGCAACCTCGACGTGTCGATCACCGGCCCCGAGCGCCGCGGCCTGTTGCACTGCGTACTGGACGTCCCCGGCCAGCAGCAGGTGCATGCCATCTGCGTGCACCTGTCATTGCTCGAGCGGCACCGGCAGAAGCAGCTGCACCTGCTGCGCCAGTTGCTCGACGCCCTGCCCGCCGACGCCCCGGTGATCATCGCCGGCGACTTCAACGACTGGCGGCTGCGCGGCAACCGCACCCTGCGCCTGCACCGCGACCTGCACGAGGCCTTCGAGCGCCATCATGGCTTGCTCGCCCGCACCTACCCCGCCCGCCTGCCCCTGTTGCGCCTGGACCGCGTGTACCTGCGCAATGCCGACAGCCACGCGCCGAGAATCCTCGGCAACAAACCCTGGACCCACCTGTCCGATCACTTGCCACTGGCGGTGGAGGTACGCTTGTAGCAACGATTCGGCATAGCGGCGTGGCGGCAAATCACCATTGTCGATATGCGGGAATAAATTTCCAATTGATTCAATAATTTGTGCAGCCAAACAGGCATTTCGCGATCATTTCACGCTTTCTTGACGCAAGCGCCGTCCTCTCCTTAGCTGAACAGTAATCACCAGATGGAAAATCTCGTGCCGGGCCTCTAGCTCGCGCCCTCGTGCGCGTTCCAAGAAGCTGGCGCGCTGGTTTGGGTCGCCCCTGTTCTTGTCGTACAGCTCGTGACATCAGGCCAGGTATCGGGCTGTTCACTTCACACACAACAGGAGATCCGCCATGAAAAGCACCTCGAATCCCTCGCGCTTCGACGCTTTTTTCTGTGCGGTTTCCACGTCGCTGCTCCTGGCAACCCCGGTGGAAACCTTCGCGTTCGAACTGCAGGAGGGCGAGCCCTTCGCCCCCTTCCTGGCGCAACCCGAGGTGCCGCGACTATCGCTCGATCCAGTCAGCGCCAGCGGCCTGAGCCAGGGCATGCTCAGCGCCTTTTCCGAGCGCATGGGTGAGCGCCACGGCCAGCCCGACAGCGATCATATTGCCAGCCAGTGGGCGCAGTTCTTCCCCGGCGCGCCGCGCCCGGGCGCCCAGCCACCGGCGCAGGTGGAGGCCCCGAGCCAGCAGATGATGATCGGCCCGGACCTGTTCGTGCGTGAAACCAGCGCCGGCAACGTGCACCGCGCCGGCATCTTCGTCGGCCACAACAACCTGCAGAGCAGCTTCAATGGCATGCGCCCGCTGCTCGGCGACAAGCAGCGCGACGCGGTCAACCTCAGCGGCGAGAGCCTGGGCGTGTACTGGAGCATGACCCACGAACAGGGCTGGCACGTGGACGCCGTGGCCATGGGCACGCGCATCGACGTCAACGGCCGTTCCCAGGCCGGCCAGCGCCTTGACGACAGTGGCCACGCGATGACCTTCTCGGTGGAGGGCGGCTACCCCATTGGCCTGGGCGCCGGCTGGGTGATCGAGCCCCAGGCACAGTTGATCAACCAGCAGTTCTTCCCCGGCAGCCAGGTGCAGGAAGAGACCCTGCAGGCCTTTGACAGCCAACCCAGCTGGAGCGGCCGGGTCGGCGCCAAGCTGTCGGCGCGCTACGAGGTGCGTGGCATGCCCATCGAACCCTATGTGCGCACCAACGTCTGGTACGACTTCAGCAACGCCGACCCGGTGAAGCTGGACCAGGTGGACAAGATCTCCAGCTCGCGCAGCGCCGCCACGGTGGAACTGGGGTTGGGCCTGGTGGCCCGGGTGACGCCGAACGTGGCGCTGTTCGTCAGCGCCGATTACAGCTCCGATGTGGATGACAATGACCTCAATGGGCTGATCGGCAGCCTGGGGGTCCGGATGCGCTGGTAAGCAGGCTCGGCCTCATCGCCGGCAAGCCAGCTCCCACAGGGATAGCACTCTGTGGGAGCCGGCTTGCCGGCGATGAGGCCAGGACAGCCGACACATCAGGCCGGCTTCATCACCAATACCCCCAGCGGCGGCAGGTTCAGCGCCAGCGACAATGGCTGGCCATGGCTGGCGACCTCATCGGCCACCACCGCCCCGAGATTGCCCACGTTTGACCCGGCATACAGCTCGGCGTCGCTGTTGAGCAGTTCCACCCAGTGCTCGCCAAACGGCACGCCAATGCGGTAGCCCTCCCGCGGCACCGGGGTGAAGTTGGCCACCACCAGCAGCGGCTCGCCCTGGCTGCTCCAGCGCAACCAGGCATACACGCTGTTGTGCGCATCGTCGCCGATCAGCCACTGGAAACCCTGGGGCTGGCAGTCCTGCTCGTGCAGCGCGGGCAGTTCGCGGTACAGGCGGTTGAGGTCGGCGACCAGCTTCTGCACGCCCTGGTGCTCGGAGTACTGCAGCAGGTACCAGTCCAGCTGCTGGTCGTGGTTCCACTCGCGCCACTGGCCGAACTCACACCCCATGAACAGCAGCTTCTTGCCCGGATGGGTCCACATGAACGCCAGGTAGGCGCGCAGGTTGGCGAACTTCTGCCAGCGATCGCCGGGCATCTTGTCGATAAGCGAATGCTTGCCGTGCACCACTTCGTCGTGGGAAATGGGCAGGATGAAATGCTCGGAATAGGCGTAGATCAGCCCGAAGCTCATCTCATTGTGATGATAAGTGCGGTGGATCGGGTCGTTCTGGATGTAGTGCAAGGTGTCGTGCATCCAGCCCATGTTCCACTTGTAGGCGAAGCCCAGGCCGCCCTGCTGCACCGGCTGGCTGACGCCGGGCCAGGCGGTGGATTCCTCGGCGATGATCAGCGCGCCCGGCGCTTCATGGGCGGCAACGCTGTTGAGGTGGCGGATGAAGTCGATGGCTTCGAGGTTCTCGCGCCCGCCGTGGCGGTTGGGCACCCATTCACCAGCCTTGCGCGAATAGTCGCGGTAGAGCATCGAGGCCACCGCGTCCACGCGCAGGCCATCGATGTGGAAGTGCTTGAGCCAGTGCAGCGCCGAGGCCAGCATGAATCCGCGCACCTCGTTGCGCCCGAGGTTGTAGATCAGCGTGTTCCAGTCCTGGTGAAAGCCTTCCAGCGGGTTCTCGTATTCGTACAGGGCAGTGCCGTCGAAACGCGCCAGGCCATGCTCGTCGGTGGGGAAATGCGCCGGCACCCAGTCCAGCAGCACGCCGATGCCGCCCTGGTGGCAGGCATCGACGAAGAAGGCGAAGTCCTCGGCGCTGCCATAGCGTGAGGTCGGCGCGAACAGCGACAGCGGCTGGTAGCCCCACGAGCCGCCGAAGGGGTGCTCCATGATCGGCATCAGCTCGATATGGGTGAAACCCAGCTCCTGCACATATGGCACCAGGCGCTCGGCCAGTTCGCGCCAGTTGTAGTAACGGGCGACTTCGCCGGCATCGTCCAGCTCGCAGCGCCAAGAACCGACGTGCAGCTCGTAGATCGACAGCGGCGCGCTGTAGGCGTGGCGCTGGGCCCTGTGTTCCAGCCACTGGCCATCGCGCCATTCATGGGCCAGGGCGCCGGCCACCTTGGAAGCGGTGCTCGGCGGCAGTTCGGTGGCGCGGGCCAGGGGGTCGGCCTTGAGGGGCAGCACGCCATCATGGCCGAGCACTTCGAACTTGTAGGTCTCGCCCACGCCAAGGCGCGGCACGAACAGCTCCCACACCCCGGCGCCATGGCGCAGGCGCATGGGGTGGCGACGGCCATCCCAGTTGTTGAATTCGCCCACCACCGACACCCGCCGGGCATTCGGCGCCCATACCGAAAAGCACACGCCGGCGACCCCATCCACCTCGGTCGGCTGGGCGCCGAAACGCCCGGACAGGTCGCGGTGGTTGCCCTCGGCAAACAGGTACATGTCCATCTCGCCCAACTGCGGGCCGAAGCTGTAGGGGTCCTCGGTGACCTGCTCGCCACCGGCCCAGCCGATCTGCAGCAGGTAGGGGACCGCCTGGTCCAGGTGCGCGGTGTACAGACCGGGCACGCCGCCCTGGCGCATCTCGGCGAGTACCCTGCCGTCGTCGCGGGCCAGCACGCGCACGCTCAGGGCACTGGGCAGGAAGGCCCGGATGAACTGGCCGCCCGCACCATCGGGGTGCGGGCCGAGTACGGCGAACGGGTCGGCGTGCTCGGCGCGGGCCAGGGCATCGAGGTCCCGTTGCCGAAGGCCGCCGTTGTCACGCGTGGTTGCATTCATCTATGACTCTCCCCAGGTACTGATCAGTCCATGCAGGCCATGCAAAGGCACGGCCAGCCAACTTGGCCGGTTCTCGGCTTCATAGGTAATTTCGTAGGCGGCCTTCTCCAGGCAGAACAGCTCCAGCGCGGCGCGCTCGCCCTCGGCCTGCTGCCAGGCGTGGGGCATGGCGGCGGTGGCCAACCCGTAGGCTTCGACGAAGGCATGGCGCGACTGGTGCAGGTACTGCCGGGCGACCCGCTGCCGGGCCTGGCGCGCCGCCTCGGAGAGGTCTACCGCCGAGGCGCTGCGCAGGATCATCGCAGCAGCATAGTCGAAGGATCGCAGCACACCGCTGACATCCTTGTACGGGCTGTGTTTGGCCCTGCGTTCATCCAGCGGTCGCGCCGGTTCGCCCTCGAAATCGATCAGGTAGGCGTCGCCCTGCACCACCAGCACCTGGCCCAGGTGCAGGTCGCCGTGCACCCGCATCAGCAGCCCGCCCTGGGCCTGGTGTGCGAGATTGTCGACATGCTGCTGCAGGCCTTCGCGCTGTTGCTGCAGGTCGTCGACCAGGGCCTGGCTGTCACTGTCCAGGGTGTCACGGTGCTGGGCGAGCAAGTCGAGGGCATGGCTCAGTTCGGCACTGATCTGGCGGCTCCAACGCTCGCTGTCGCGGGCGTCGCTCGGGCGTGAGCGGAACGCTTCGTCGTCGCTCGGCGCGGCCAGCAACAGGTGCATCTCGCCCAGGCGCTGGCCAAGCAAGGCGGCAAAGCCGGTCAGCTCGGCCAGGGCATCGGTGTGCGCCTCCTGCTCGACGCTGGTGGGCTCCATCTGGTCGCGGATCGCCCGTTCCAGGGTGTTCTGCGTCCAGTCCCAGGCATCGCCCTGATTGCTCAGGTAGCCCTGGGCGATCATCAGCAGATGCGGCTGCTCGCTGTCGTCCTCGCGGCTGACCCAGGCCAGCAGCGGCGAGATGTTGGCAAAGCCAGCGGCGGTCAGGTAGGCGCTCATCTCTAGCTCCGGGTGGATGCCCGGATTGACCCGGCGGATCAACTTGAGCACCAGGCTGCCGCCGACCACCACCGAGCTGTTGGACTGCTCGGCGCTCAGGTAGCGCACCTCGCTGTGCTCATCGAGCTGCAACGCAGCCAACTGTTCGGTGCTGTGGAAGCGCAACTCGCCCAAGCCCTCGCCACAGGCCAGCCGCAGGCCGTCCTGGCAGCCCTGGAGCACGGCGCGAATAAAGGGCTCTAGCACGAAAGCATCGGTGATCAACCCCACCTGACGGCCACGGCGCACCCGCGACAGCGCCAGCTGCTGGGGCAGCGCGGCATTGATCTGCTCCTCCGGCAACAATCCGAAGGGCAGCTGGTAGTGGGTGACCACGCCCTCGCTGTACACCTCCAGCTCGCCAAGCAGCACCGGCAACGCCGGGGTGGCCATGCGCACACCGTAGCGCAGGCGGACCTCGTCGACCGGCCCTTCCTTGCCGGCGAACCAGCGGCGCTTGGGCAGGTACTGCGGCAGGATCGCTGCCTGCAACGTCTCGCGGGCCGGTGATTCGAGCAGCTCCTCCATGCGCTTGCGCAACACCAGGGTGGTCAGCTCGGGCAGGCCCTCGCTGGGCTGGATATGCCAGCTGGGCATGCGGTCGTGGCTGGCCAGCAGGAACCAGTAGAAGCCGTAAGGTGGCAACGTCAGCAGGAACGGCAGCTGGCCGATGGGCGGGAAGGCGCTGCCGCCGAGCATCTCCACCGGCACCTTGTCAGCGTACTGCGACAATTCCAGCTCGGCGGCCTGGGCGGCCCGCGAGACGTTGGCCACGCACAGCACGATCTCGACATTGCCCTCGGCATCGGTGTACTCGCGGATATAGGCCAGCACCCGCCGGTTGCTCGGCGTGAGCATCTTCAGGCTGCCGCGGCCGAAAGCCTTCTGCTGCTTGCGCACCGCCAGCAGCCGGCGGTTCCAGTTGAGCAGCGAATGCGGGTCGTGGGCCTGGGCCTCGACGTTGATCGTCTGGTAGCCGTACAGCGGATCCATGATCGGCGGCAGCACCAGACGCTGCGGGTCGGCCCGCGAGAAGCCGCCGTTGCGATCCGGCGACCATTGCATGGGGGTGCGCACGCCATCGCGGTCACCCAGGTAGATGTTGTCGCCCATGCCCAGTTCGTCACCGTAGTACAGCGTCGGCGTGCCGGGCATCGACAGCAGCAGGCTGGTGAGCAGCTCGATACGCCGCCGGTCGCGTTGCAGCAGCGGCGCCAGGCGCCGGCGAATCCCCAGGTTGATGCGGGCGCGGCGATCCTCGGCGTAGTAGTTCCACAGATAGTCGCGCTCGCGGTCGGTGACCATCTCCAGGGTCAGCTCATCGTGGTTGCGCAGGAAGATCGCCCACTGGCAGTTGGCCGGGATCTCCGGGGTCTGGCGCAGGATGTCGGTGATCGGGAAGCGGTCTTCCATGGCCAGGGCCATGTACATGCGCGGCATCAACGGGAAGTGGAAGGCCATGTGGCATTCGTCGCCGTCGCCCTCGCCGAAGTACGGGCGGGTGTCCTCGGGCCACTGGTTGGCCTCGGCCAGGAGCATGCGGTCGGGGTAGTTGGCGTCGATTTCGGCGCGGATCGCCTTGAGCACCACATGGGTCTCGGGGAGGTTCTCGTTGTTGGTGCCGTCGCGCTCGATCAGGTAGGGGATGGCGTCCAGGCGCAGGCCGTCGACGCCGATGTCGAGCCAGAAGCGCATCACCCCGATCACTGCCTTGAGCACCTGCGGGTTGTCGAAGTTGAGGTCCGGCTGGTGCGAGTAGAAGCGGTGCCAGAAGTACTGGCCTGCCACCGGGTCCCAGGTCCAGTTGGACTTCTCGGTGTCGAGGAAGATGATGCGCGTGCCGTCGTACTTCTGGTCATCGTCCGACCACACGTAGAAGTCCCGGGCCTTGCTGCCGCGCTTGGCATGCCGGGCGCGCTGGAACCAGGGGTGCTGGTCGGAGGTGTGGTTGATGACCAGCTCGGTGATCACCCGCAGGCCGCGCTTGTGCGCCTCGGCAATGAAGCGCCTGGCGTCGGCCATGCTGCCGTAGTCCGGGTGCACGGCCTTGTACTCGGCAATGTCGTAGCCATCGTCGCGCCGTGGCGAGGGGTAGAACGGCAGCAGCCAGAGGGTGTTGACGCCAAGTTCCGCGATGTAGTCGAGCTTGCCGATCAGGCCTGCGAAATCGCCGATGCCGTCGTTGTTCGCATCGAAGAACGATTTCACGTGCAGTTGGTAGATCACCGCGTCCTTGTACCACAGCGGATCGTCGATGAAGGCTGCCGGGCGGGAACGCTTGGCCATTGGGGACTCCTTTGTGTCCGAGGGTTCAGCTTGAAGCCCATCGCGGGCTAGCGCGATTTCTCGATGCGCCAGATACCGAACGGCTGGTGCCAAGGTTCGATGCGCATCCACTGGGTCTTGCCATGCCAGGTCCAGCGCTGGCCATTCATCAGGTCTTCCCCTTGGGTGTCGGCGCTGTCGTCCAGCCCCAGCTCCCACAGTGGCAACTCGAAGCTGGCCTCCTGGGCGTTGTGCGGGTCGAGGCTGATGGCCACGAGGATGAAGTTGTCGCGCTCGCGGGTGCGCTTGGCGAAGTAGAGAATGTTGTCGTTCCAGCAGTTGAGGAACACCACCCCAAGGTGGGTCTGCAGGGCGCGGTTGTGCCGGCGGATGCGGTTGAGCTGGGCGATCTCGGCGACGATGTTGCCAGGCTGGGTGAAGTCCCGGGGGCGGATCTCGTATTTCTCCGAGTCCAGGTACTCCTCCTTGCCCGGCAGCGGCGTGCCCTCGCACAGTTCGAAGCCCGAGTACATGCCCCACAATCCCGAACCCGTGGTCGCCAGCGCCGCACGGATCAGAAAGCCCGCCCTTCCGGAGGTCTGCAGGAAGAAGGGGTTGATGTCCGGGGTGTTGACGAAGAAATTGGGTCGGTAGCACTGGCTCCACGGCGGCTGGTTGAGCTCCTCGAAGTAGTCGCGCAGCTCCTGCTTGGTATTGCGCCAGGTGAAGTACGTGTAGCTCTGCGCGTAGCCGACCTTGCCCAGGCGCGCCATCATCGCCGGGCGGGTGAACGCTTCGGCGAGGAAGATCACCTCGGGGTGCTGGCTGCGCACATTGCCGATCAGCCATTGCCAGAACGGCAGCGGCTTGGTGTGCGGGTTGTCGACGCGGAAGGTCTTCACCCCCTCCTCGACCCAGCCGACCACCACGTCGCGCAGCGCCAGCCACAGGCTCGGCACCGCCTCGGGGGCGTAGAAGTCGACGTTGACGATGTCCTGGTATTTCTTCGGCGGGTTTTCCGCGTAGCGGATACTGCCGTCGGGGCGCCAGCTGAACCAGCCGGGGTGCTCCTGCAGCCAGGGGTGGTCCTGGGAGCACTGGATGGCGAAGTCCAGGGCGATCTCCAGGCCATGCTCGGCGGCGGCGGCGACCAGTCGGCGGAAGTCCTCACGGCTGCCCAGCTGCGGGTGGATGGCATCGTGCCCGCCCTCGGGGCTGCCGATGGCATAAGGGCTGCCGGGGTCGCCGGGCTCGGCCTGCAAGGCGTTGTTGCGGCCTTTGCGGTGCTTCATGCCGATGGGGTGGATCGGCGGGAAGTACAGCACGTCGAAGCCCATGTCGCGGATCATCGGCAGGCGCTGGTGCACGTCATCGAAGGTGCCGTGGCGTTCGGGGTCGTCGGTCACCGAGCGCGGGAACAGCTCATACCAGCTGGCAAACTGGGCCGCCTCGCGGTCCACGTCCAGCGGGAATTCGCGGCTGCGGGTGAGGTAGCTGCGGTGCTCGGCCTCCCCCATCAAACGGGCGGCCTCAGGGTGCAGCAACGTCTTCACCTGTTCTTCCACCGGCAATCCCGGCAAGCGCTGCTGCAGCTGCGCCAGTTGCTCGCGCAGCAGCCCGTCGCTGCGTTCGATGCCCTTGCCCAGCAGCAAGCGGCCCTCCTCCAGCTCCAGCTTCACCTCCACGCCGGCGGCGTACTTCTTCTCCAGGTCGTGGCAATAGGTGGCCCAGGGGTCGATCCAGGCCTCGATGCTGAACAGATGCAGGCCCAGCTCGGCAGGCGTGAATTCGGCCAGCCACAGGTCGTTGCCCGGCGAATGCATGGCCACGCAGTGCCAGCGCCGGCTGTGGGCCTGGCGCCAGTGCAGGGTCACGGCCAGGCGGTCATGACCGTCGGTGTAGACCTTGGCGCCCACTTCGACCTTGTGACCGCGCACGGCCTTGGCGGCGAAGGTGCCGCCGTCGAGCACCGGGCTTGCGTCCTCGATCACGATGCGCGGCGCCAGCAGGGCCTGGGACAGGCTGATGGCCTGGTCCGGGTGATCACCTGCCATCGGCACGCTTTCGAACGGCTCGTTACCAGACATCGACCTTGCTCCCCTGGGCTGGTGGCGGTAAGGGTTCAGAGCCGTGCGCAAGCGCGAGGGTTCAAAAAAAATGAGCGCAGGGCGCAGGCTTGGGTCAAAGCCTGCGACACCTCTTCATTCATCCCGCGAGGCCAGGCCCATGAACATTCCCATTCCACCGGAGACACCCGACCCGAACATCGACGACCCGACCTTGCCGCCGCCAGTGCCCGAGGAGGACCCGGACGAGCTGCCGATCAAGCCGACCGTGCCGCCGACGGTGGGCGACCCGCCGAGCCAGGAGCCGCCGGTGAAAGCTTGAGGATAGACAAGGCTGCGCAAATCTGACCGCCTTGGCCGGCCTCGTCGCGGGGCCGGCATTCACAGCACAAACCTGGCTCAACCGCACCTGGCATTTCTACCAGTAGCACCTGCCCGCAAAGCCACGTACAGAGAAGCCTCACTCTCTGACGATCCTTCCGGCATGCACTCACGCCTCTACATCGCCTTCCACCTGCAATGGATCCTCGCAAGCTTCCTGGAGCAGAGCCTGCACCAGATCCGCCCCGACATCTCCCTGGACGAACTGGGCGCCGACAGCTTCGACCTGATGGAGCTGCAGGCGATCATGGAGGAAACCTTCGGCATCTTCATCGCCGAGCCCCTGCGTACCTACACCACCTTCGCCGAACTGGTCGAGCTGGTCTACACGACCATGGCTAACCCCCCAGCTCCTCCACACTGATCTCGCGCATGCGAAACTTCTGCACCTTCCCCGTCACCGTCATCGGAAACTCTTCGACGAAGCGGAAATGCCGCGGTGTCTTGAAATGCGCCAATCGCGCCTTGCACCACTGCTGCAATTCCTCGGCCGTGGCATGGTGCCCAGGGTGCAGGCGAATCCACGCCACCACCTCCTCGCCGTACTTGCTGCACGGAATCCCCACCACCTGCGCCTCGGCCACGGCCGGGTGGGTATGGAAGAACTCCTCCAGCTCGCGCGGATAGATGTTCTCGCCGCCGCGAATGATCATGTCCTTGTTGCGCCCGACAATGCGCACATAACCCTCGTCGTCCATCACCGCCAGGTCGCCGCTGTGCATCCAGCCGGCCGGGTCGATGGCGTCATGGGTGGCCTGCAGGTTGTCCCAGTAACCAAGCATCACGCTGTAACCACGAGTGCACAGCTCGCCGATCTCACCCTGGGCAACGATGCGCCCGTCGGCGTCCACCAGCTTGGTCTCCAGGTGCGGCTGGGTACGGCCCACGGTGGTCACGCGCAGCTCAAGGCCATCGTCGGGACCGGTCTGCAGCGACACCGGGCTGGTCTCGGTCATGCCGTAGGCGATCTGCACCTCGGCCATGTGCAACTGGTCGATCACCTTGCGCATTACCTCGATCGGGCAGGTGGCACCGGCCATGATGCCGCTGCGCAGGGTGGACAGGTCCAGTTGCGTGCGTGCGGGGTGGTCGAGCATGGCGATGAACATGGTCGGCACCCCATATAGGATGCTGGCGCGCTCCTCGGCCACGGCGCGCAGGGTGAACTCCGGGTCGAAGGCATCGTTGGGGTAGATCATGGTGCTGCCGTGGGTGATGCAGCCGAGGTTGGCCATGACCATGCCGAAGCAGTGGTACAGCGGCACCGGGATCACCATGCGGTCGCGCTCGCTCAGGCCCAGGCTCTGGCCGACCATGTAGCCGTTGTTGAGAATGTTGTAGTGGCTCAGGGTCGCGCCCTTGGGCGCGCCGGTGGTGCCGGAGGTGTACTGGATGTTCACCGGCTGGTCGAACTGCAGGCCCTGTTGCCGCGCCTGGTAGGACTCAACCTCGACCGCCCCTGCCCGCCCGGCCAGCGCGGCCCAGGGCAGGAAACCCGAGGGCGGCTCGGCGGCCAGGCTGATCACGCCACGCAGGTCGGGCAGGCGTTCGCTGGCCAGTTCGCCCAATGCGTGGGTCGCCAGCTCCGGCACCAGCGCCTGCACCATCGCGTGGTAGTCGGAAGTCTTGAAGGCATCGGCGCACACCAGCCAGCGGCAGCCGGACTGGCGCAGCACGTACTCCAGCTCGCCCACCCGGTAGGCCGGGTTGATGTTGACCAGGATCGCGCCGACCTTGGCCGTGGCCAGTTGCAGGATGCACCACTGGGCGCAGTTGGGCGCCCAGATGCCAACCCGCTCGCCCACCTCCACCCCCAGCGCCATCAAGGCCTGGGCCTGCACATCGACCTCGGCGGCGAGCTCGCGCCAGCTGTAGCGCAGCCCCTGGTGGCGCACCACCAGCGCCTCGCGCTCGCCGTGGCGGGCGACGGTGGCATCGAAGGCCTGGCCGATGGTCAGGGTCAGCAAGGGGTGGTCTTGACGGCCGCGGGTATAGCTTGGTTGAGGCATGGTGATCCCTTCTTGTGGTTGTTCTGGGCATGACTGAAGCAGGCGGCGAATACTCTGGCGCAGATTTACGTTTACGTAAAGGTGATGATCCGATTGACAGCCCCGGAAGGCAGGTTTACGTTAACGTCAACCACGCATCACGACGACCGGACGGGAGCGCGGTTGTGGGAGCGGGCTTGCCCCGCGATGAGGCCGGACCAGGCAACACAGCTGGCCGTTCTGACGGGCATCGCGGGGCAAGCCCGCTCCCACAACCCCGTTTCCGCAAGGTCGCCGTGGTACCCAAATTTCAAGAACAAGAAGGTGCCCACATGCATTACCCCAGCCTGAACTTCGCCCTGGGCGAGACCATCGACATGCTCCGCGACCAGGTGCGCACCTTCGTCGCCGCCGAGCTGGCGCCGCGCGCCGCGCAGATCGACCACGACAACCTGTTCCCCGCCGACATGTGGCGCAAATTCGGCGACATGGGCCTGCTGGGCATCACCGTGCCCGAAGAATACGGCGGCGCCGGCCTGGGCTACCTGGCCCACGTGGTGTCGATGGAAGAGATCAGCCGGGGCTCGGCGTCAGTGGCCCTGTCCTACGGCGCCCACTCCAACCTGTGCGTCAACCAGATCAACCGCAACGGCAGCCACGAGCAGAAGCTCAAGTACCTGCCCAAGCTGATCAGCGGCGAGCACATCGGCGCCCTGGCCATGAGCGAGCCCAACGCCGGCTCCGACGTGGTGTCGATGAAACTGCGCGCCGAAAAACGCGGCGACCGCTACGTGCTCAACGGCAGCAAGACCTGGATCACCAACGGCCCCGACGCCAACACCTACGTGATCTACGCCAAGACCGACCTGGACAAGGGCCCCCACGGCATCACCGCGTTCATCGTCGAGCGCGACTGGAAAGGCTTCAGCCGCAGCAACAAGTTCGACAAGCTCGGCATGCGCGGCTCCAACACCTGCGAGCTGTTCTTCGACGGCGTCGAAGTGCCGGAAGAAAACATCCTCGGCCAGCTCAACGGCGGCGTGCGCGTGCTGATGAGCGGCCTGGACTACGAGCGCGTGGTGCTGTCCGGCGGCCCGACCGGCATCATGCAGAGCTGCATGGACCTGGTGGTGCCGTACATCCACGACCGCAAGCAGTTCGGCCAGAGCATCGGCGAGTTCCAGCTGATCCAGGGCAAGATCGCCGACATGTATACCCAGCTCAACGCCAGCCGCGCCTACCTGTACGCCGTGGCCCAGGCCTGCGACCGCGCCGAGACCACCCGCAAGGACGCCGCCGGGGTCATCCTCTACACCGCCGAACGCGCCACGCAGATGGCCCTGGAAGCGATCCAGATCCTCGGCGGCAACGGCTACATCAATGAATTCCCGGCTGGCCGCCTGTTGCGCGACGCCAAGCTGTACGAGATTGGCGCCGGCACCAGCGAAATCCGCCGGATGCTGATCGGCCGCGAACTGTTCAACGAAACCCGCTGAGCACAAGGAACGGGCGCACATGGCTACCCTGCATACCCAGATCAACCCGCGCTCGGCGGAGTTCGCCGCCAACAGCGCGGCCATGCTCGAACAGGTCCAGGCCCTGCGCGGCCTGCTCGCCCAGGTCAGTCAGGGCGGCGGGCCGAAGGCCCAGGAGCGGCATACCTCGCGGGGCAAGCTGCTGCCGCGCGAGCGCATCGACCGCCTGCTCGACCCGGGCTCGGCGTTCCTCGAGATCGGCCAGCTGGCCGCCCATGAGGTGTACGGCGAAGACGTGCCGGCTGCGGGCGTGATCGCCGGCATCGGCCGCGTCGAAGGCGTGGAGTGCATGATCGTGGCCAACGACGCCACGGTCAAAGGCGGCTCCTACTACCCGCTGACGGTGAAGAAGCACCTGCGCGCCCAGACCATCGCCCTGCAGAACCGCCTGCCATGCATCTACCTGGTGGACTCCGGCGGCGCCAACCTGCCACGCCAGGACGAGGTGTTCCCTGACCGCGAGCACTTCGGGCGGATCTTCTTCAACCAGGCCAACATGAGTGCCCTGGGGATACCGCAGATCGCCGTGGTGATGGGCTCGTGCACCGCCGGTGGCGCCTACGTGCCAGCCATGGCCGACGAAGCGATCATGGTGCGCCAGCAGGCGACCATCTTCCTCGCAGGCCCCCCTTTGGTAAAAGCCGCGACCGGCGAGGTAGTCAGTGCCGAGGACCTCGGCGGCGCCGACGTGCACTGCCGCACCAGCGGCGTGGCCGACCACTATGCCGACAACGACGAGCACGCCCTGGCCATCGCCCGGCGCAGCGTCGCCAATCTCAACTGGCACAAGCAGGGCAAGCTGCAATGCCAGGCACCGATCGCGCCGCTGTACAACGCCGAAGAGCTGTACGGCGTGGTCCCGGCCGACGCCAAGCAGCCGTTCGATGTGCGCGAGGTGATTGCGCGGCTGGTCGATGGTTCGGTGTTCGATGAATTCAAGGCGCTGTTCGGCACCACCCTGGTGTGCGGCTTCGCTCACCTGCACGGCTACCCGGTGGCGATCCTGGCCAACAACGGCATCCTCTTCGCCGAGGCCGCGCAAAAAGGCGCGCACTTCATCGAACTGGCCTGCCAGCGCGGCATCCCGCTGCTGTTCCTGCAGAACATCACCGGTTTCATGGTCGGGAAAAAATACGAGGAAGGCGGCATCGCCAAGCACGGCGCCAAGCTGGTGACGGCAGTGGCCTGCGCCCAGGTACCGAAGTTCACGGTGATCATCGGCGGCAGCTTCGGCGCCGGCAACTACGGCATGTGCGGCCGCGCCTACGACCCGCGCTTCCTGTGGATGTGGCCCAACGCCCGCATCGGCGTGATGGGCGCCGAACAGGCGGCCGGCGTGCTGGCCCAGGTCAAGCGCGAGCAGAGCGAGCGCAGCGGCGAGGTGTTCAGCGCCGATGACGAGAAGAAGCTCAAGCAGCCGATCCTCGACCAGTATGAGCGCCAGGGCCACCCCTACTACTCAAGCGCCCGGCTGTGGGACGACGGTGTCATCGACCCGGCGCAGACCCGCGACGTGCTCGGCCTGGCGCTGTCCGCCGCGCTGAACGCCCCGATCGAACAGAGCCGCTTCGGCATATTCCGGATGTGACCCATGAGCGAATTCGCCACCCTTGAACTGGTCAAGGACCCTCGCGGTTTCGCCACCCTGTGGCTGAGCCGGGAAGACAAGAACAACGCCTTCAACGCGCAGATGATCCGCGAACTGATCGTCGCCCTCGACCAGCTGGGCGAGGATAGCGGCCTGCGCTTCGTGGTGCTGCGCGGCCGTGGCCGGCACTTCAGCGCCGGCGCCGACCTGGCGTGGATGCAGCAGTCGGCGCAACTGGACTTCAACACCAACCTGGACGACGCCCATGAGCTGGGCGAGCTGATGTACGCCCTGCACCGGCTCAAGGCGCCGACCCTGGCCGTGGTGCAAGGCGCGGCCTTCGGCGGCGCGCTGGGGCTGATCAGTTGCTGCGACATGGCCATCGGCGCCGAGGACGCCCAACTGTGCCTGTCGGAGGTGCGCATCGGCCTGGCTCCAGCGGTGATCAGCCCGTTCGTGGTCAAGGCCATCGGCGAGCGCGCCGCCCGCCGCTACGCCCTCACCGCCGAGCGCTTCAGCGGCGTGCGCGCCCGCGACCTGGGCCTGCTGGCCGAGGTGTACCCGGCCGCCGAACTGGACGCCCAGGTCGAGGCCTGGGTCGACAACCTGCTGCAGAACAGCCCGCAGGCGCTGCGCGCCACCAAGGACCTGCTGCGCGAAGTGGATGACGGTGAGCTGAGCCCGGCCCTGCGCCGCTACTGCGAGAACACCATCGCCCGCATCCGCGTCAGCGCCGAAGGCCAGGAGGGCCTGCGCGCCTTCCTGGAAAAACGCCGCCCTGCCTGGCAAGACAACAAGGAACCGCGCCCATGAGCCGACCCACGCTGACCACCCTGCTGGTCGCCAACCGCGGCGAAATCGCCTGCCGGGTGATGCGCACCGCCAAGGCCATGGGCCTGACCACCGTGGCCGTGCACAGCGCCACCGACCGCGACGCGCGGCACAGCCGCGAGGCCGACATCCGTGTCGACCTCGGTGGCAGCAAGGCCGCCGACAGCTACCTGGTGATCGACAAGCTGCTCGCCGCCGCCAAGGCCAGCGGCGCCCAAGCCATCCACCCAGGCTATGGCTTCCTCTCGGAGAACGCCGGTTTTGCCCGCGCCATCGAACAGGCCGGGCTGATCTTCCTTGGCCCACCGGCCAGCGCCATCGTTGCGATGGGCAGCAAGTCGGCGGCCAAGGCGCTGATGGAGGCCGCCGGCGTGCCGCTGGTGCCGGGCTACCACGGCGAGGCCCAAGACCTGGAGACCTTCCGCGCCGCCGCCGAGCGCATCGGTTACCCGGTGCTGCTCAAGGCCAGCGCCGGGGGCGGCGGCAAGGGCATGAAGGTGGTCGAGGAGGAAAGCCAGCTGGCCGACGCCCTGGCCTCGGCGCAACGTGAAGCGCAGTCTTCGTTCGGCGATGCGCGCATGTTGGTCGAGAAGTACGTGCTCAAGCCGCGCCACGTGGAGATCCAGGTGTTCGCCGACCAGCACGGCCACTGCCTGTACCTCAACGAGCGCGACTGCTCGATCCAGCGTCGCCACCAGAAGGTGGTCGAGGAAGCCCCGGCACCGGGCCTCTCCCCCGAGCTGCGCAAGGCCATGGGCGAGGCCGCGGTGCGCGCCGCACAGGCCATCGGCTACGTGGGGGCCGGCACTGTCGAGTTCCTGCTCGATGCCCGTGGCGAGTTCTTCTTCATGGAAATGAACACCCGCCTGCAGGTGGAGCATCCGGTCACAGAGGCCATCACCGGGCTCGACCTGGTGGCCTGGCAGATCCGCGTGGCCTGCGGCGAGCCGCTGCCTTTGATTCAAGAGCAGGTGCCGCTGATCGGCCACGCCATCGAGGTACGGCTATACGCGGAGGATCCCGCCAACGAATTCCTCCCGGCCACCGGCACCCTGGCGCTGTACCGCGAGTCGGCGCCGGGCGAAGGCCGCCGGGTGGACAGCGGCGTCAGCGAGGGCGATGTGGTATCGCCGTTCTACGACCCGATGCTGGGCAAGCTGATCGCCTGGGGCCAGGACCGCGAACAGGCGCGCCTGCGACTGCTGGCGATGCTCGATGAGTTCGCCATTGGCGGGCTGAAAACCAACATTGCCTTCCTGCGCCGCATCCTGGCACACCCAGCGTTTGCCGAGGCGGAGCTGGACACCGGGTTCATTCCGCGTCACCAGGATGTGTTGTTGCCTGCGCCTCAGACTTTGCCGGCCCATTTCTGGGAAGCTGCCGGCGAGGCGTGGCTGCAAAGCGAGCCTGCGCTAAAGCGCCAGGACGACCGCGCTTCACCGTGGGTGGCCCGCGATGGCCTGCGCCTGGGCTTGCCGGCGCGCAGCAGCCTGCATTTGCAGTGTGAAGGGCATGAACAGGCGGTGGCACTGGAGCGCAGCGCGCCTTCGACTTATCGCCTGGAGGGGGAGCAGCTGTGTCATGACCAGGATGGTCTGCGCCATCGCCACCTGGCGGTGCGTCGGGGTGGCACGCTGTACCTGCAGTGGCAGGGTGAGCTGCATGCCGTCAGCGTTCATGACCCGATCGCTGCGGCCGAGGCCAGCCACAGCCACAGCCACCAGGGCGGGCTGGGTGCGCCGATGAACGGCAGTATCGTGCGGGTGCTGGTGGAACCGGGGCAGGCTGTGGAGGCCGGTACTGCGCTGGTGGTGCTTGAGGCGATGAAGATGGAGCACAGCATCCGGGCGCCCCATGATGGGACGGTGAAGGCGCTGTTCTGTCAGGAGGGGGATATGGTCAGCGAGGGGACAGTGTTGGTGGAGTTGGAGGAGGCGTAACGGCGGCAATGTGTTCGTCGAAAGGGTTGTTTCGCCTCTGAGATCGAGCGCCGCCCGCGCGGCGCATCGCTGGCAAGCCAGCTCCCACATCTGTTTCGGGCCAATCAATCCTGTAAGGTCATCACTGTCCGCCTTGGCGCTTGTCTTGAGACAGGTGGGGCGCCAGTGGCGCCCAAGCTGAAACCGCGTCGTACCCACAAGGCGTACAGCCGCGGCGGCGCAGACATAACTGGCCCGAAACCGGTGTGGGAGCTGGCTTGCCAGCGATGCGCCGCGCGGGCGGCGCTCGATCTCGAGAGCGCTGCAAGGCTCCCGCCTGGCACCTCGCAGCCCCAACACGGTCTGTGCGCGAACCTAGAGCACCCCGTGCATTCGCACCACAACACCAAGGAACTCGCACCCTTCCTCGCACAGCACCGTCGGATACAAGGTATTGAGCGGCCTGAGCATCCGCTGCCCGCCCTCCTCGATCAACTCACGCAGCACCGCCGACTTACCGGGCTGCCGAGCCACCACCAGCCTGCCCGGCGTCACCTCGATCCCCGCATCCACCAGCACCCGCATACCCAGCGGCACGCTCCTACCGCTGGCGGCATTCATCGAATCGTTCTCGACCGGCAACCAGAACGCATTGCCCGCAGGCATGTAATCGGTCAGCTCATGAACTTCACAGGATTGCGGCAAAGGCCCGTCCAGGTCGGACCAGCTCAGCACTGGAAAGCGGAAACTGGCATGGCGCAAGGCATTGACCGAAAGCGGCCGCTCCACGGCATAGGCCCCCCTGGTCTCGCGAACCGTAACGTCACGCTCGACCACCATCACCCGCGCTTCGAGGTACACCAGCCCGAGCTTTTCCAGCTTCTCGTTGACTGTCACCAGGGTGGGCCTGCGCGTGCCACGCAGCCAATGGCCGACACCACCTTGGGTCATGCCCAGGCGTTCGGCCAGTTGGTGCTGCTTGAGGTTGTGCTCGCGCTGATAGCGCGACAGAAATTCGATCCAGTTTTCCATGGCAGTGAACGATACGGACTGGATGAACGGCATCAATACACATCCTGAATTATCTCAGAACTAAAAAACAATACAAATTGACCTAACATCAACGCTCATTGTCCTCGAAGGGATTTCACAGGAGCAGTCATGAGCAATTCGACAAAAGAAGAAACAGATCTCGACGAAGAAGCAGCCCGCCGCGCCCTCGATTTCTACCTCAACCCCACCCCCACGCCCCGCGACCTGGAACGTTCGCTGTGGACCCTGCGCGAAGGCGTCAGCGACGCCCAGGCCAGCGAGCACGCCATGGCCCTGCTGCGCTGCGCATCGGCCACGGCACAGGAAACCGGCAACCATCTGCAGGGCACGACGCGGGAAGTGGTGTTTGCGCTGATGCACATGATCAATATGGCCCGCGCCCTGCTGGAGCAGTGCCACGCCACGGAAAAGGCATCGAGCTGAAGGGAGAACGTGATAGCCGACGAACGGCAAAAGCCCCGATTGCCGGGGACGAGGAGTGCGTCAGGAATATTTTTTTAGCCGATCGCTGAAAAATCATTTGACTGGCAAATGATAACGATTATTATTGCACTCAGCAGGTCGCGAGACCCGCTGGATAACCTGCAACGTCCTCAGGTCGGACGCTCAGATTATCTCCTCATCAGGCTAATCACGGTTTTTGACCCGGCTTTTTGCCGGGTCATTTTTTTTGGCTCTTCAGGCTAATGAAGATCGTTTAATGGCCGCGATGATAGCAAAAGTGTGTCAGCACGTGAATGCTCATTACAAATCTTTGCGGAATCAGCACTTGAGAATCAATCTCGTTTAGCCTAAGCTGGTTCGGCATCAAGGAAGATGCCCCCACCCTTTCCTTATGAGCAAGGAGCTGTCCATGACCCGCCTGCTGCTGCCTCTCGAGCACGACCCGCACCCTGCCGAAATGCACGCTGAAGACGCACTGCTGCATGCACTCAAGCGCCTGCCGCGCCGGGTCCAGCAAGTCTTCCTGCTCAACCGCCTCGACCAGCTGAGCTTCGCCGCCATTGCCGAGCACCTGGACCTGCCACTGATCAGCATCGAACGCCACATGAACCAGGCCCTACAGACTGCCCGTGCCCCCGGCGACGCGCTGGCCAGCATTGCCGGCCAATGGTACGTGCGCCTGCAGAGCCCGCAGGTGACCGCCAGCGAACGCATCGACTTCCGCCGCTGGCTGGATGCCGACCCCGACCACCTGCGCGCCTTCCACGAAACCGAACTGCGCTGGCGCAGCCTGCTCGCCCCCGCGCGGCAATTGGGCCATGACGGCTGGTACCGGCAAGGGCGCGCGGCGCTTTCGCTAGGTGGCTGTTCGATTGCCGTCGGGCTTGGTGTTGCTGCGCTTGTGGCACTGGGGCTGCTGGCCTGATTCGCAGGCGCGGGCTTATCCACGACTGCGTCAATTAACCTGCGCACCCGCGCCACCAGGCGGTGTAGAGTACGGTCACAACAACGCCAACAGGAGGCTGGCAATGACCGTGACGCTCTCCCCGCTGCACATCGACTGCGATTTCGACTCCGGCAACATCCTGGTCCTGGACGCCAGCGACCCTGCGCACGTCCACCTGAACATCCGCAAGGACAGCCGCAGCGACCACTTCCAGTGGTTCCACTTCAAGGCCAGCGGCCTGACCCCGGGCCAGGTTCATCGCTTCAGCCTGGATAACGCCCACCAGTCCTCCTACAAGAACGCCTGGACCGGCTACCACGCCGTGGCCTCCTACGACCAGCAGACCTGGTTCCGCGTGCCCAGCCAGTTCGACGGCAAGGCCCTGAGCTTCGACTTCAAGGCCGAACAGCCACAAGCCTGGTTCGCCTACTTCGAGCCCTACCCCCGCGCTCGCCACAACCAGCTGATCGAGCGCGCCAAGCAGATCCGCGGCGTCGAGCTGCTGGCCAGCGGGCGCAGCGTGCAAGGTCGGGATATCCCGCTGCTGCGCGCAGGCAACGGCGCGGTCGGCAAGCGCAAGCTGTGGCTCATCGCCCAGCAGCACCCGGGCGAGCACATGGCCGAGTGGTTCATGGAAGGTGTGATCGACGCCCTCGAAGCCAACACCCCGGTCATCCAGCAACTGCTGGCCAAGGCCGACCTGTACCTGATCCCCAACATGAACCCGGATGGCGCCTTCCTCGGCCACCTGCGCACCAACTTCAAGGGCAAGGACCTCAACCGCGCCTGGCAGGACGCCAGCGTCGAACTGAGCCCCGAGGTGTTCTTCGCCCAGAGCCAGATGAAGCTACATGGCGTGGACGCGTTCATCGATGCCCATGGCGACGAGGAGATCCCCCATGTGTTCACCGCGGCCTGCGAGGGCAACCCCGGCTATACGCCACGCATCGCCAAGCTGGAAGAGCAGTTCCGCAGTACCCTGTGCAGCCTGACCCCAGACTTCCAGGTGAAGTATGGCTATACCCGCGACGAACCAGGCCAGGCCAACATGACCCTGGCATGCAATGCCGTGGGGCAGACCCATGACTGTCTGTCGCTGACCCTGGAGATGCCATTCAAGGACCACGACGATGCGCCGAACCCGCGCACCGGCTGGTCGGGTGAGCGCTCCAAGGCGCTGGCCGGAGCGGTGCTTGAGACGTTGCTGAAGATGGTCGGCGACCTGCGCTGAGCAACGCCGTCACTCAAAACTGCACATCCAGGATCACGCTGTCGGTATAGGTCGCCGCCGGCGGCGTGGCCTGGTCGGTGTACACCTTGGCGTTGTAGTTGAACACCTGGCTGCCCGTGCCGGTCCCCGCCCCGGGGTTCACCTCGGCATCGCTGCTCGAACGCCGCGCCGCGCCCACCGAGCCCCAGCGCACCACGCCTGCGCTCTTGAAGATGTCGTAGGCCAGGTAGTTGTTGGCACTGGATTTCATCCGCCGCCGTCCGCCCGAGACGTTCTGCCCGTCGTCCAGCCCGACCGTGTAGTTGCTGCCCTTGGTGCACGACACGCTCAGGCTCTGGTTCACCGTGCCGAACCCGGCCACCACCGGTGCGCTGGCGAAGCTGATGTTGGGCGTGGTGATCTGGCAGTCGTTGCTTACCGTCAGGCTGACGTTCAGGGTCTTGCTGCCACTGCCGATGTCGCGCCCCAGGCAGATATTGCCGATGCCGATGCCCGAGCAGTAGTTCCAGCTCCAGGCAACGGTCAGCGTCTCCTGGTACAGGCCCGCGGCGACATTGCTGCCGATCTGTGTACGCAGATAAATCGGTACCGCCTTGGGCGTCGGACCATTGAGCAGGCCCAGCAAGTCGATGATGCCATTGCGGGCAAAGTCGAAGGCAACGCCCCGGGTGATCGGGTAGTTGACACTGTTGTCGGCATACAGGGTGTAGTTGATGACATCGCCGGTCGGGCCGACCAGGCCACCGGAGGCGGGCGTGATGGTTGCGTAGAAGTGGTCATTGCTGGACAGCAGGCTGAGCAGCGAGCCGGTGCACTGCAAGCCGGAATTGGTGCTCGAGGCCGTCTGCACGGTAGTACGTACCAGCGTCGAATTGACGGTGCCGAACGCCGCTGGCGTGGTAGCCACCGACGAACACAGTGCCCAGGCCGGGCATGGCGCCAGCAACAGGCCGAACAGCAGGCCGTGCCGTCGAACATTCACTGGCACACCAGCGGACCGATCAACGGGATCGGCCCCTCCCCTTCAGGCAGGTCGAACGCCACCTGGCACTGCCCGCCGTCGGCCTTGTCCACCTGCAGGCGGTTGTGCGGCGCCAGGTTTTCCAGGTAGACCAGCCCATCCCAGCCCACCACCGCCTCGGCGCCGCTTTCCTGGTGGCGCACCCGGCTGCCCAGCTTGAGCTCCTGCTGATTGCCGTCGACCAACACCAGGCTTGCCGCCAGCACACGCTGGAGCGGGAACTCCAGCAGGTAGCCGCTGCCACGGCGCACCGCCACTCGCTGTTCCACCTGCGGCGCCAGCACATCGGCGGGCAGGTCCATGGGGTCGATCTCGTATTTGCCGCGGTAGTAGCCACTGCTGTAGGGCACCAGCAAGTGGCCATTGCGGTCGGTGCGACCGATCTGCTGGTTCTCGTAGCGCACCGGCACATCGGCGTAGCCGCTGGTGCTGACCACCACAAAGGCGTCGTCGATGCGGTTGGCGGCGAACAGCCCCGCATCCATCAGCACCAGCGAACCGCTGACGTCGGCCCAGCGGGTCATCTCGCCGCTGCTGCCGTAGGCGCCTACCTGCAACTGCACCGATTGCAGGCGCCAGGTCAGGTCGGCCTGGCGGTAGTCGTCGCGGTTGCCGCCGGTGGCGTAGCCCAGGTTATAGCCCACACCACCGCCCACCGGTACCGCCTGGCTGTAGTTGACCCGCTGCAGGTCCTGGCCGTCCTTGCTGCGCTCGGCGCTGAAGGCCAGGGTGCCGCGCAGGTCGAAGGGGATCACCAGTTGCGCCTGCACCGCCCACTGGCTGTCACCAACCTCGCGGTTCGCCGACAGGTACAGGCTGCTGTTGCGCCACAGCGGCTTGCTCCAGCTGAGGTTGATCAGCCGCGTGCGCGTGCCGTCACCGGCGCGCACATCGAAGTAACCGGCGCCGAGGCTGCCGTAGCTGTCCAGGTTCAGGCTCAGAGTCGCCTGCTCGCTGCGCTGGCTCAGGCGCGTGTAAGGGCTGTCGACCCGCGACAGGTCGGCGTAGTCGCCATGGCGCTGCACACGCTGGTAGTTGAAGCCGATCCGCCGGCTGTTGTACTGGTAGCCCAGCGCCAGCTGCTGGCCTGTATCGCCTTCAAAGCGGCTCTGGGTCACTGCCGCATTGAGCACGCCTAAGGTGCCCAGGCGCAGGTTGCCGCCCAGGCCGCCGAGCATCAGCGACTCGGCGCTCTCGGCATGGGTTTCCACGGTGAAGTAGTCGGATACACCGTGGCGCAGGGTCGCCGAGGCCACACCCGGACCATAGGCGAAATCGCGCACGGCGTAGTCGCGGCGCAGGCTGCCGGCGGCCACCGAGAAGTCCGACAGGCCCTTGGCCAGCAGGCTGCTGGTGACATAGAACGGCAAGGTGGTCGACACCTGCCGGCCCAGGGCATCGGTGGTGACCACCACCGCTTCGCCGGCGCCGTTGATGAACGGCACGTTGGTCAGGGTGTAGGGGCCAGGCTGCAACTCGGTACTGCTGCTCTTGTAGCCGTTGATGAACAGGTCCAGCGAGGTCGGCACAGCGGCTTCGCCAGCAAAGGCCGGCAACGGATAGGTGACCAGGTCGGGACGGGCGCCGAAGTCGCGGGACAGTTGCAGCCCGCCCACGCGCACCGAGGTGGTCCAGGGCAGCGCGCCGGTCACCAGGTCGCCGGCCTCATAAGTGAGCAGGCGCTGCTCGTCGGTGTAGCGGAAGGTGGTGTCGTAGCGCAGGAAGCCCTGGCGGCCCTGGGCCTGGGCACCATTGAACGACTGGCGCCATTGCCCGGTGGTGGAAAAGGTGCCCCAGTCGTCGAACAGGCGCAGCTCGTTCCAGGCGGCCAGGTAGCTGCCGCCCTCATCGGTGTCGTTGAGGTAGGCGTCGTAGTTGAGCAAGGCGCCGAAGCTGCTGCGCGCGTCGCTGGCCGGGTACAGGTTGCGCTCACTGACCTGCTGGTCGGGTAGCCAGGCCGGCGGCACCTGCAGCAGCAGGCGCTGGTTCTGGCTGTCGTAGTCGCTGTGCAGGCCGGAGATGTCGTCCAGGGCCACCTCGCCCTGAGGCTCTCCCGGCAGCCTGACGCCCGCCTCGCGCAGCACCTCGCTGGCCAGGTACAGGCGCCCGGCGCGCTGCTGCACCGGCACCAGCTCAGCCTTGGCCACCTGGTTCACCAGCAGGTCGAGGTACAGCGTGGCGTCGGCGATGGCGGCATGCTCCGAGGGCGGCGGCGGCAGCTCGTCGGCCACGCCCAGGCCGGGCCCCAGCACCGCCAGGCCCAGCCACAACCGGTGCGTTGCCACCCGCACCCAGCTCACACACGATTTCCAACCATTGCCGGGTCCTCCCTGGCCCCTGTGATCCGTTCAAGCGCGGCTCATTGCCCCTGTTTGATGGCCTGTGCCACCTCCTGGCCGTTGACTCGCCCTTTCAGCACGCTGGCGGCGCCCGGCGTGGCCGGTGCCGGCCAGCGCATGCTGGCGCCAGGCAACACATAACCGAGCAGCCCTTCGACCAATGGCCTGTCCTGACCGGCTTGCTGCAGCACCACGTCGGTCAGCCGCGCATGCACAGGCCCCGTGTTGCGCAGCTCGACATAGGGTTTGCCTTGTACCGTCACCGCGTGCCAGCTCAACTGCGGCTTGCCCACGCCTTCGGCGCTGCGCTTGCCCGCAGGGTCGGGTTTGCCCCACAGCCCCTCGCCGTAGACGAACAGCGGCACCGAGTAGCGCATCTGCAAACGGATCGCTGCCTTCGGCCCTTCACTGGCGGCATCGGTCGGCAGCGGCGACGGGATCTCATCGATGATGATGCGGTATGCCTGTTCCTGACCTGCGGGCGAACCGCCGGTGCGGGTCAGGCGGATCAGTTGTTTCTGCCCCGGCGCAATGTTGGCCACCGGCGGGCTGCCGATGATCTCGCGCTGGGCCTGGAACTGCTCCTGGTACTCGCCCTGGCGCCAGGCGAACACCCGCACCTGCAGGCTGGTCGGCGCCGAGCCACGGTTTTCCAGCCACAGCGCGCCGGCCTTCTGGTCGGCCTCAAGCACTGGGTCGATCGGCCAGATCAGCACCGAGGTGGCCGCGAAGGCCGGTGCGCTGGCCAACAGCAGCACCCCGATGATTCCTCGCGCCCATTTCGCGCCTGCCCCCATGCCCCTCTCCTTTTCTGTTATCCGCGGTGGCCTTTCACCAGGTCACCGTCACTTGCACGACATCGGTGTAGGTCCCCGCCGGCAAGGTGCCGGTCAGGGTGGTACGGCCATAGACCGGCAGCTTGATCGCGGTCGGGTCGCTGTAGCTCACCGCCACGCTGCTGCCGATGCCCAGGCTCTGGCTGAAACCAGCGTCGCGGTAAAGCTGGTAGGCCAGCAATTGCGTACCGCCCGAACGCTTGAGGTTGCGCGTGCCGCTGGCGCTGTTCTGGCCGCCGTCCAGGCTCATGCTCAGGGCCACGCCGGGGGTGCACTGGAACGTCACCGTGCTGCCGCCGAGCGAGGTGCTCAGGGTGGCCGTGGACAGTGCCGAGCTGGTGCCGTAGTCGAGCACGCCATAGGCCGTCACGCCGCCCACAACCAGGCAGCCCGCGACGATCTGCGCCGTCACCTGGAAGGTGCTGGTGGTGACCGCGTGGGCACCCGGGGTCAACGTCAGGCACACGCCGACCGCCAGCAGCCGCGCAGTGCCTGGCATGGCTCAGAAACTCAGCTCGACCGCCACCGTGTCGGTGTACACCCCGGCCGGCAGGCCGGCTTTACCCCGGGCCTGGCCATACAGGTTGACGGTCTGCGCCACGCCGGTACTGGTCGGCAGGGTAATGGTGCCGTCGATCGCCAGCAGCTGGGTGTGTCCGGCGTCGGTGTAGAAGTCGTAGGGCACGAAATTGCCCGCGCCATCGGCCAAGGCCCGGGTCCCCCCGGCGGACTGCGAGTCATGGGCGCCGGCACGCACCTTGATCGTCGGCACCGTGCCTGCCGAGCAGAGAATACTCATGGCCCCGCCTCCGCCGCCGAGCACCTGGCCATTGGCGGTGGTGAACAGCGAATCCTGGGTGCCAAAGTTGAGGCTGCCGAAATTCAGCCCCGAGGTGCCGCCGCTGCCATTGACCTGACAGGCGGCGGTCAGGGTCAGGGTCGAGCTGATGGTGCCGGTCACGGTAGCGGCCTGGGCCTGGGCCGCCAGGGCGAGGCCAAGGCCGGCGAGCATGCAGCGGGTGAGGTGCTTGGGCATCGGAATCTCCTTGCGTGTTACCAGTCCAGGGTCACCCTGAGGGTGTCGCGATACAGCCCGGCGGGCAGCGCGCGCGGTTGCGCGACCACTACGCCGTAGATGGGCACGGGCACTTGCTGGGTACTGCTGATGGTGAAGGTACGGGCCTGGCCGATGCCGTAGCGGCTGTTGCCGCCCGGGTCGATGGCCAGTTGGTAGGGAATGAGCTCGCGGCCATTGCTCAGGCGGCGCACGCCGTCGCTACCGTTCTGGCCACCGTTGATGCGCACGCTGAAAGCGCGCACCTGGGGCGAACAGCTGATCTGCAGGCTGCCCTCGCCGCCGGCCTCGTCGACCCGGCTGGTCAAAGGCTGGTCCCAGGTCGGCCCCCGCGCACCGAAGTCCATCAACCCCGGGTTGCCCAGGGTGGCCGGTTGCGGGTCGCTGCTGATCTGACAGGCGGCGCTGATCACCAGGCGCGCCTGGATGAAGCCGGTGGTGGTGCCGTGGGCCGCGCCAGTGGGCAACAGCAGCGGGCCGAGGGTCAGCAGCAGGATCGATCCACGGTGCAACACTTCCATGAGCATGAAGCCTCCCTACCAGGTGACCGTGACTTTGAGCAGGTCGGTATACAGGCCGGCGCGGGGTACCCAGGCCAGCTTGTCGATCCGTGCGTAGAGGGGAAGCTGCGCCGAACCGCTGTCCGGCACCCGCGCCGATTGCGCAGCGTCCACCGCCAACGGCTGGCGCCAGGCGGCGTCGCGGTAGAGACGATAGGGAATCGGCCGGGCCTGGACATCGCGGCTCGCCAGGTAGCGCAGTTCGCCGATGCCGCCGTGCTGGCCGCCATCGACACGTACCTGGTACGGGGTATCGGGGTTGCACTCCAACCGCGGCGGGCGCTGGGCCAGCAGAGCGCCACTCAACGGCGCACCAGGGCCATCCAGGCGCGCCGCGCTGCCCAGGTCGATGCGCCCCAGCGCCTGCGGGCCGGCATCGCGCTGCTGGTTGACCAGCATGCACCCGCGCTGCACGCGCACCTGCACTTCAACGAGAAAATCCGCTGCCATGGCGTTGCCACTCAACCACAGGCCCAACAGCATGGCCACAAAGCGCTCCGTCACCTGACAATCCTTCCTGTATAGGTTGAACTTGAGCGTAGCAGCGCGATTGGATCCGGGCCGGGCAAGCCCTACCCCTCTTTGGCATTAATGAAAATGGCGGGGCTGGGGCTGTGCAGTTCATTGCGGGCCTGACAAACGTGACACGATTGAATTTTCTCGCCTGATAACGAAACCCCAGCGCCTGGCGCCTTTCAAAACAATCAGATCCCGGCAAAGCGGCCGGCATTCTGATACCGTTCACCAACAACATCCTGTGCAATACGCATGCGCCATGCGTGGACGGACCCTACAGGAGAGTCCCGTGACGACCGAACCGACCTCGCTCGAGCAGGCCATCGAGCGCTGTGCCCAGGAACCGATCCAGGTTCCGGGCAGCATTCAGCCACAGGGTTTCCTGTTGGTGCTGGACGAGACCGACCTGCGTATTCTCCAGGCCAGCGAGAATACCGAACGTTGGCTGGGCGTACCTGCCCGCGCGCTGGCGGGCCAAGCCTTCGCCGAGCTGGTCAGCACCAGCTTCGACCTGCGCACCCGCCTGGCCAACCTGCCCGACGACGAAATCTTCCCGTTTCACATCGGCGATACACACCTGCACCATGGTGCGCCCTGGCAAGCGCCGCTGCGGGTCCTGGCACACCGTCACGACCAGGTGCTGATCCTCGAACTGGAACCCCACCGCAGTGCTGCGCAGGGTGGCGAAAAGGACAACTACTACCCGCTGGTCCGCGCCTTCGTCAGCACCCTGCACCAGGTCAGCAGCATCGACGAGTTGCTGCTGCAATCAGTACGCCAGATCAAACGCATCACCGGCTTCGGCCGGGTCAAGGCCTACCGCTTCGACAGCGAGGGCACCGGCACGGTCCTGGCCGAGGATGCCGACCCCGGCTACCCGAGCTACCTGGGGCTGTGCTTCCCCGCTTCGGACATCCCGCGCCAGGCCCGCGAGCTGTACCGGATCAACCGCATCCGGGTGATCGAAGACGCCAACTACCAACCCTCGCCCCTGGTGCCGGCCAGCAATCCGCGTACCGGCAAGGCCCTGGACATGAGCTTCGCCTCGCTGCGCAGTGTGTCGCCGGTGCACCTGCAGTACATGCGCAACATGGGCACACTGGCGTCGATGTCGTTGTCCATCGTGGTCGATGACCAGCTATGGGGCCTGGTGTCCTGCCACCATGACCAGCCTAGGCCGGTGGATTTCCAGACCCGCACCGCCTGCGAACTGCTGGCCAATGTGCTGTCGTTGCAGATCGAGGCCATCGAGTCCCACGACAGCACACGCCAGCTGCTCGACTTGCGCCAGCGCATCGTGCGCATGCTCGGCTCGATGGCCGACCATGACAGTGTCAGCGATGGCCTGCTCGCCCAGCCCGAGGTGATGCTGCAGTTCGCCGGAGCCTCGGGGGCGGCGATCATCAGCGCCGAGCGCTGCGACCTGATCGGCGCCACCCCGCCAGCGTCGCTGGTCAATGCCCTGGCGCACTGGCTGGCGCGGCGTGACGGCCAGGCGGTGTTCCACACCGACAACGTACAGCGTGACATCGATGAACTGCCTGAATTGGCCCGGCATGCCGCCGGGGTGCTGGCAGTCGCGATCTCGCAGATTCATTCGCACTATCTTGTATGGTTCCGGCCCGAGCAGGCCCATACGGTGAACTGGGCGGGCCAACCGGAGAAGTCTGTCGGTCCGCAGGGCAATCTCAACCCACGGCACAGCTTCGACCGCTGGCAGCAGGAAGTGCGCGGCTTCAGCGCGCCTTGGCACCCGCTGATCATCGAAGGCGTGATGGAGTTGCGCGGCGCGGTGCTCGGCATCGTCTTGCGCAAGGCCGAGGAACTGGCACAGCTGGCCGGCGAGCTGAAGCGCTCGAACAAGGAACTCGAAGCGTTTTCCTACAGCGTGTCCCACGACCTGCGTGCTCCGCTGCGGCACATCGCCGGCTACAGTGAACTGCTCGGCGAAATAGAGGGAGAGCAGCTCTCCGAACGCGGCAAGCGCTTCCTCAGCCATATCGAGGATGCCGCGCAATTCGCCGGTACCCTGGTGGACAACCTGCTCAACTTCTCGCAGATGGGCCGTTCCGCGCTGCGCCTGTCCGACGTCGACCTCAATACCCTGGCCGACACCATCCGCTCGGAGCTGGCGCCGGACTACGCGGGGCGTGACATCGTCTGGGAAATCGCCGACCTGCCCAAGGTGATCGCCGACCCGGCTTTCATCAACATGGTCCTGCACAACCTGATCGCCAATGCCATCAAGTACACCCGCGGCCGCGCCCCCGCGCGCATCGAGATCGGCTCGGTGCGTCACCGGCACGAACTCGAGTTCTATGTGCGCGACAATGGCGTGGGCTTCGACATGGCCTATGTCGACAAGCTGTTCGGCGTGTTCCAGCGCCTGCACCGTATGGAAGAGTTCGAAGGCACCGGGATCGGCCTGGCCAGCGTGCGCCGCATTATCGAGCGCCACGATGGGCGGGTGTGGGCCGAGGGCCGCATCAACCAGGGCGCCAGCTTCCACTTCACCCTGCCACTAAACCCAAAGTCTGCCTGAGGCCGGACATCATGCTCAAACCTATCCTGCTGGTCGAAGACAACCCCAGAGACCTCGAACTGACCCTGCTCGCCCTTGAGCGCAGCCAGCTGGCCAACGAGGTGGTCGTCGTGCGCGACGGCGCCGATGCGCTGGACTACCTGCTGCGGCGCAACGCCTTTGCCGGACGCGACGGCGGCAATCCGGCGGTGATGCTGCTGGACCTGAAGCTGCCCAAGGTCGATGGCCTGGAAGTCCTCAAGGTAGTGCGCGAAACCGCCGAGTTGCGCAGCATCCCCATCGTCATGCTGACGTCCTCGCGCGAGGGGCCGGACCTGAGCCGGGCCTATGAGCTCGGGGTCAATGCCTATGTGGTCAAGCCTGTGGAGTTCAAGGAGTTCGTCACCGCCATCTCCGACCTGGGCATGTTCTGGGCGGTGCTCAACGAACCACCACCCGGTTCGCTGCGCCTGAACCGACGCGGCAGCAACTGAGGCGGACACGATGCAACTTACTCCACTGAAACTGCTGATGGTCGAAGACAGCGCCATGGATGCCGAGCTGATCCTGGTGCGCCTTGAGCGCAGCGGGTTTCAGGTGCAATCACGGCTGGTGTTCGACCATGTCGGTGCCGAGCATGCCCTGGGCGAGGCTTCGTACGACCTGATCCTATGCGATTGCGTGCTGCCGAGTTCCTCTGGCGCCGACGTGCTGGCCATCGCCCAACGCCTGGCGCCTCACATACCGTTCATCTTCCTCTCCGGCATCTACGGCGAAGAACACGCGGTGGAGATGATCCGCCTCGGCGCCACCGACTACGTCCTGAAGAAGAACCTGCCGCTGCTACCCAAGGCCGTGCGCCGGGCGCTGACCGAAGTGCAGGAACGCCAGCGCCGACGCCGCGCTGAAGAGGCCCTGGCCGAGGCGGAGGCGCGCGCCCGCATCGCCATCGATGCCGCCGGCATGGGCACTTGGGACTACCGCCCGCAGGACGGGCAGTTGGTCTGGGACGACCGCTGCAAGATGCTGTTCGGCCTGCCCAGCGACACTCGGATGACGATCGAGGTCTTCTACGCCGGCATCCACCCCGACGACCAATCCCGTGTGCGCAACGCCGTCGAACAGGCCATGCGCCCTGACAGCGATGGCCATTACCGGGCCGAGTTCCGTATCGCTCAACCCGGCGCACTGGAGCCGCGCTGGCTGCTCTCCACCGGCCAGACCCAACTCATCGACGGCCTGTGCGTGCGCTTTTCCGGGGTGCTGCAGGACATCCACCAGCAGCGCCAGGCCACCCGGGCGCTGGAGCAGCTAAACGAGATGCTCGGCGAGCGGGTCGAGCGCCGCACCCGCGAACGCGACCGTGCCTGGGAACTGTCCCAGGACCTGCTGGCGGTACTCAACAAGGACCTGACCCCGGTAGCCCTCAACCCGGCCTGGGAAGCAGCGCTGGGCTTTCCCCGTGAGCGGTTGGCGCAGATTTCGCTGCTGCAGCTGCTACCGGAAGCCGACCAGGAAACCTTCCTCACCGAGCTGGCCGCGCTCTCTCAGGGACGCACCAGCGCCCGCTTCGTCGGCCGCATCCTGCATGCCGAAGGCCAGCAGCGCTGGCTGTCTTGGGTGGTGGTGCCGGACGACAACCTGCTGCATGTGGTCGCCCGCGACATCTCCAGCGAACGCGAAGCGGTGCTGGACCTGGCCGAGGCCAACGAGCGCCTGCGCGAACAGATCGCCGAGCGCGAACGCATCGAGGCCGCGCTGCAGCAGATGCAGCGCCTGGAAGCGGTCGGCCAGCTCACGGCCGGCGTTGCGCACGATTTCAACAACCTGCTGACGGTGATCCTCACCGGTGCCAGCTTCCTGCAGAACGACTTGGACAAAGGCCTGCTGGACAAGGCACACAAGCGCCTGCAGCACATTCGCGAGGCGGGTGAGCGCGGGGCCAAGCTGACCTCCCAGTTGCTGGCGTTTTCGCGCAAGCAACGGTTGGAGCCGGTGCCGCTGAACCTCAACCGCACGTTGGCAGGGCTGGAAGAACTGCTGCGCCGCACACTGGGTGGCAGCGTCGCAGTGCGCCTGGAGCTCGATGCTGGGCTATGGCAAGCCCTGACCGACCCGACCCAGACCGAAATGATCATCCTCAACCTGGCGATCAACGCCCGCGACGCCATGCCCGAGGGCGGCCAACTTACCCTGGCCACGCGCAACACCCGAATCAATACCCGTCCACAACGCCCGGAGGACCCGGAACCCGGTGAGTACGTGGTGCTGAGTATCCGCGACAGCGGCTGCGGCATGAGCGAGGAAGTACTGGCCAAAGCCTTCGAACCGTTCTTCACCACCAAGGATATCGGCAAGGGCTCAGGCCTGGGGCTGGCGCAGGTGTTCGGCTTCGCCAAACAGATCGGCGGTGGCGTGCGCATCGATACAACGCCAGGCCGCGGCACCCTGGTCAGTGTCTACCTGCCAGCGGTAAAGGCCCGTGCCGATTCACTCACTACGGGCGAGGACGATGTGCGCCCGCCTTTCGCCCAAGGGGCCGAGCGTCACATCCTGCTGGTGGACGACGACCATCTGGTGCGCGAAATGATTGGCGACCTGCTGCAGCGCCAGGGCTACGAGGTACACCAGGCGCACAATGGTGCCCAGGCCATGGCCCTGCTCGATGAACGCATAGACCTGCTGCTTACCGACTTCGCCATGCCAGAGTTCAATGGTGCCCAACTGGCCCTGGCGGCCCGCGAGCGCTTTCCACGCCTGCCCGTGGTGTTCCTCACCGGCTATGCCCAGCTGCAAGGGCTGGAGCTGCAGGGGTGCCAGGTGGTGCAGAAACCGGTGCACGAACACATCCTCGCCCAGGTGCTGGCCGAGTCGCTGGAAAACAGGTAGGCAGAAACGAAAAAATCGCCGAAAGGCGATTGGGAAGAGGATACAACTTTAAAATGGCAGGGGCGGCTGGATTCGAACCAACGCATGGCAGGATCAAAACCTGCTGCCTTACCGCTTGGCGACGCCCCTGTATCGGATCTGGCGAATGACTGATCACCGCCTCACTGACAACCCCCTGACAGCTCCGTGTGTTGCTGCTCGGGAATGGCCGGCACTTTAACAACCTTTTTTCGAAGTGGGAAGCTTTTTTTTGAAAAAAACGCAGGAAAACAGCAAGTTAGTTATAGCAGCTACCTCCCGAGAGGGTTCTCGCGGCACCTACGACAACCGCTCGTCGCAATTCCACCGCCTCGCCTCAACACAATCGCATTCCTCCATTCCAATCAGATAGAGCCCATCGGCGCATTACAAGGAGGACGCCATGCCCGTTTCCCATGACCTCTATCAGGACCTGCACTACCCACGCGAAATCGTCCAGCAGCGCCGCCAGCAGGACCCGCAGCTCGACCGCCTGCTGGACGAGTACATGGACATCGACAACCAGGTGCTGGCCGCCGAGTCGATCTCGGCAGGCAACTTTGTGGACGAAGACCTGCGCCATCTCAAGGAGCGTCGCCTGGCGGTGAAGTACATGATCGAGCGCCAGCTCGAGCACAAGACCTGAAGTATCGTATTTCACGATCATTGCCCGGCACATTCTCGATTGGTCAAAATGCCCGGCATCGCGCAAGCTGCGCCCTGCCCCAGACTCGGCCCGAGGAGCCTGCCACTTGCCCACCTGGATTCCCCCGTCCTTGCGCCAGATTGGCCAGCGCCTGCGCAGTGCCCCGGCCAAGGTTCCCACCTTGTTGGGCCACTTCCAGACAATGGCAACCGAGCGTGGCTATGCCCTGAGCGATGGGCAGCTTCAGGTGATAGAGGCGATGGCCATGCTGTTGGGCAGCCTCGACGCGGGTCCGACGCGCAGCCTGTACCTGCACGGCGCGGTCGGACGCGGCAAGAGCTGGTTGCTCGATGGCTTCTTCCAGGCCGTGCCGACGGCGGCCAAGCGTCGCCTGCATTTTCACGATTTCTTCGCCCGCCTGCACCAAGGCATGCATCACCACCGGGCGCAGGACGATGCCCTGGGGGCGACCCTCGACGCGCTGCTTGGCCACTGCCAAGTGCTGTGCTTCGACGAGTTCCACGTCCATGACATCGGCGATGCCATGCTCCTCACCCGGCTGTTCGATGCCCTGTTCGCACGAGGCGTTTCCCTGCTGGTCACGTCCAACTACGCGCCTGAGGGGTTGCTGCCCAACCCGCTGTATCACGCGCGCTTCCTGCCGGTGATCCGCCTGATCAACAGCCGCATGCAGGTGCTTGAGGTAGGGGGAGAGACCGACTTTCGCAGCCTGCCAGCCAATCGCCAACACCAGCACTTCACCCGGGGTCGCTACGTCTGGCCAGGAGATGCAGGGCAGCGCCGGGCTCTGCAGGTGCCCGCGCCGCAGCCGGTAGGGCTGGAGGTCAACAAACGTTCCCTGAGGGCCCTGGCCAGCGAGGGGCGCCAGGTAATGTTCAGCTTCGACGATCTGTGCGAACAACCGACAGCAGTGATCGATTACCTGGCCCTGGCCGAGCGCTATGATCGCTGGATCATAGACGGCCTGGATGATCTGGCCGAGTGCTCGCTGGCGGCGCAGCAGCGCTTCGTCAACCTGGTGGATGTGCTGTACGACCAGGACCGGGAGGTGCTGGTGATCGGCAAGCAGGCGCTGGAAAAAAGCCTGGGCGGCGCCATCGCCGATCTGATGCGTACACGCAGCCGCCTGGGACAGCTGCATCAGCAAGGGCCAGCCTGAGCGCCCCTGCTAGTGTGGTGTTTCACAAATAACGACCATAACTCGCGGCGCTTTTTGCGCTCATGCGGCGTTGAGGCCGCTATTGTCTAGAGTGAAATCGGAGCAACGCCGAGATCACCGATGAACAGTGTTCCGCACTCGCGCCGTCGCCACAGCCTCGCGCTGATCCCCCGCAGCGTCTGGGCCCTGGGTTTTGTCTCGCTACTGATGGATGTCTCTTCGGAGATGATCCACGCCCTCCTCTAGCTGTACATGGTCAGCGTGCTCGGCACCTCAGTGCTGGCCGTCGGCCTGATCAAGCCGATTGCGCAAGACCGAGGTGCCGGCATAGCAATAAGCATCCTGCCCTACCCCGTACTTATCCAACGTCAACGCTGCTTGCGGTATTTATGCAGCAGTTCCTCCCGGGTCGGGAGTTCACGCTCGGCCGCGTCCCGAGACACGCTGAACCCCTCTAGCCTCAGGCTGGCCAGGTAGTTGGAACGACGCGTCTTGGCGCAATAAGCCTTCTTGGTTTCCAGGCTGATCCCCTTCACCTTTACACACCTTGCTGGGTGAACACACCGCGATTATAGCGGATCGCAAGCAATGCCGTGCTATGTTCCCCTACGCCCTATGCTGGCACGGCCGGCTGTTGCTCCAGGAGCGACCAGCCCCCCTGCCCGTCCACCTCCAGGCGATGGGAATGGAACGCCGCCAGGGTGCTGCGGTGCCCGACGCTGACCAGCAGCGTCGCCGGCAACTGCTCACGCAGCAGCGAATACAACGCATGCTCCAGCCCTTCGTCCATCGCCGAGGTGGACTCGTCGAGGAACACCACCTGCGGCCGATTGAACAGCACCCGGGAAAACGCCAGGCGCTGCTGTTCGCCCAGCGACAGGATGCGCGACCAGTCACGCGGCTCGTCCAGTCGCTCGGCCAGGTGGGCAAGATTGACCTGGCGCAGGGCCTGTTGCATGCGCGCATCGTCCCCAGGCTCACCCTGCGCCGGATAGGCGATGGCAGTACGCAGGTCACCCAATGGCAGGTACGGACGTTGCGAGAGGAACAGCGCCTGCGTCCCCAACGGCCGCCTGACCTCACCGTCGGCATGCGGCCACAGGCCCGCCAGGGCGCGCAGCAAGGTGGTCTTGCCGCTGCCCGATGGTCCCTTGATCAGCAGCGCCTGGCCGCTGTGCAGGTTCAGGTCGAGATCGGTGATCAGCGCGTGGCCGTCGGGCCGACGCACCTGCAAGCCATGAATGCCCAGCGCATGCGCCAGGTCCACAGTGGTCACCCGTGGCAACTCACTGGCCTGCTGATTGGCATCGAGAAACCCGGTCAGACGGTCGAGGGTGGCACGATACTGGGCGAAGGTGTCGTAGGACTCACGGAAGAACGACAGTGAATCCTGCACCTGGCCGAAGGCCTGGGCGGTCTGCATCACGTCGCCGAGCTTGATCGCACCACTGAAAAAGCGCGGCGCCTGGAGGATGAACGGGAACACCACCGCCACTTGGCTGACGCCCAGGTTGAACCCGCTGAACTTGAGGTTCCGGAATACCAGGGCCCAGGCGTTGCCGATCAAGGCGAAGAAACGCCCAAGCAAGGTGCCGCGCTCCACCTGCGCGCCCTGGTAGAAGGCGATGTTCTCGGCGTTCTCGCGCAAGCGCATGAGCGCGTAGCGGAAGTTGGCGGTAAGTTTTTCGTTGAGGAAATTCAGGCGGATCAGCGGCTGGCCGAGGCGAAAGGCGATCCAGGTGGCGATCAGCACATAGATGTAGACAGCAAACACCATCGCCCGGGGGATTTCGACGCCGGCCACGGCCAGTGGCGCCGACAGGCCCCAGAGAATGCCGGTGAACGCCACCAACGACACCACCGCGCCAACCGCCCCCAACGCCAGGGAAACGGAACCTGTGACAAAGTTGTTCACGTCCAGCTCGATACGCTGGTCGGGGTTATCCACGGGCTCTGCGAGAAACTGCCCACGGTAGTAGGCATCGCCGTGCATCCAGTCGGCGGTCAGGCGCTCGGTGAGCCACACCCGCCAGCGGATGTTAAATGCCTGGGTCACATAGAAGGTGAACAGCGAACGCAGTACATGGATGGTCGCCAGCACCGCGAACACCCCGAGCATGTACCAGAACGCCGTCTGGTCCAGGGCCTGCAAGGCACTGTAGAAACCGTTGTACCAGAACGAGAACAGCACGTTCAGGCGCACCGCGAACAACGTCAGCACCAGCAGCAGGGCGAAGGCCAGCAGCGGGCGCCAGCTGCGGCGCCAACTGAAATAAGGTCCGGCCAGGTGCCAGAACTGAGCACCCCAGCGGGTGCAGCGCACCGCCAGGAAGGCGGCGACGATGAAGCAGCCAAAGGTGACCAACGAGGCGATCGCCAGCCAGCTCAGGCTCGCTTGCAGGGCCTGGTGCCAGTTCATGTCCATGGTGGGCTTCCGTCAGGGTGTTCTTGCGAGCGTAGCACCGGCTATTCGTTAACCCTGCGAACATGACGGACATTTCATCCAGGCCATGCGCTGCGCCAACATTCTATTGCTGGCGATCGGATCAGGGCGGGAGCCCGCCGGCGGTCACAGGGCACCGCTGACGCTGCGCATCGCCGGCAAGCCGGCTCCCACAACGACCGCATCAGCCTCAAGCCATGCGCCATCCTGCGGGAGCAGGCGTGCTACGCCAGTGCCTCCCGTACCTTGGGGTCGAGCCCCTCCCCCGCGTGGGTCTCGTTCCACTCCAGTAACTGCCGGCGCATGGCCGGCGTCCAGAAGCTCTGCAGATGCTGCCTCACCCCCTGCACCGCCTTGGCATGATCCGGCTCACTGTCGAAGTAATGAGCGATCTGGTTGGCCATCTTGACCAGGTTGTCGCTGCTCATGGGCGCACCTTCGCCTTTTCCGACTGACGCCGCTCCTTGAGCAAGCGCCGCTGCTCGTCACTGAAACTCTGATAGCGCTTCTGCCATTCCGACGGCTGGAACACCTTCACCACCTCCACTGCGGTGACCTTGTATTCCGGGCAGTTGGTGGCCCAGTCGGAGTTGTCGGTGGTGATCACGTTGGCCCCGGACTCGGGGAAGTGGAACGTTGTGTACACCACCCCCGGCGCCACCCGGCTGCTGACCCTGGCGCGCAGCACGCTCTGCCCGGAGCGGCTCCCCACGCCCACCCAATCGCCGTCGGCGATGCCGCGGCTCTCGGCGTCGCTGGGGTGGATCTCCAGGCGGTCCTCGTCGTGCCAGGCGACATTGCCGGTGCGCCGGGTCTGCGCGCCGACGTTGTACTGGCTGAGGATGCGCCCGGTGGTCAGCAGCAGCGGGTAGCGGCTGTTGACCTTCTCGTCGGTGGGCACATAACCGGTGAGCATGAAGCGCCCCTTGCCGCGCACGAACTGCTCGATGTGCATGGTCGGAGTGCCGTCGGGAGCGGCGTCGTTACATGGCCACTGCAGGCTGCCGTGGCGGTCGAGTTCGGCATAGCTGACCCGGCGGAACGTCGGGGTCAGGCGGGCGATCTCGTCCATGATCTGCGATGGATGCTGGTAGTCCATGTGATAGCCCAGGGCATCGGCCAAGGCCAGGGTCGCCTCCCAGTCGGCCTTGCCGGCCAGCGGTTCCATGACCTTGCGCACCCGCGAGATACGCCGCTCGGCATTGGTGAAGGTGCCGTCCTTCTCGAGGAACGAGCTGCCGGGCAGGAACACATGGGCGAACTTGGCCGTCTCGTTGAGGAAAATGTCCTGTACCACCACGCACTCCATCGCCAACAGCGCGGCGGTGACGTGCTGGGTATTGGGGTCGCTCTGGGCGATATCCTCGCCCTGGCAGTACAGCGCCTTGAAGCTGCCATCCAGCGCGGCCTCGAACATGTTGGGTATGCGCAGGCCCGGGTCGGGCTGCAGGGTCACGCCCCAGGCCTGCTCGAACTCGGCGCGCACGCTTTCGTTGGAGATGTGCCGGTAGCCGGGCAACTCGTGGGGGAACGAACCCATGTCGCACGAGCCCTGCACGTTGTTCTGCCCGCGCAGCGGGTTCACCCCCACCCCTTCGCGGCCGATGTTGCCGGTGGCCATGGCCAGGTTGGCGATGCCCATCACCGCAGTGCTGCCCTGGCTGTGCTCGGTCACGCCCAGGCCATAGTAGATCGCAGCATTGCCGCCAGTAGCGTACAGCCGGGCGGCGGCGCGGATCTGCTCGGCGGGCACGCCGCACACCGGGCCGAGCACTTCAGGGGCATTGTCGGGCTGGGCGACAAAATCGCGCCAGCGCGCAAAATCCTCGGTTTCGCAGCGGGCATCGATGAAGCGCTGGTCGAGCAGGCCCTCGCTGACGATCACATGAGCCAGGGCGTTGAGCATGGCCACGTTGGTACCCGGACGCAGTTGCAGGTGCAGTTCGGCGCGGGCATGGGGTGAATCGACCAGATCGATGCGCCGTGGGTCGATGACGATCAGCCGCGCGCCCTGGCGCAGGCGGCGCTTGAGCTGCGAGCCGAACACCGGGTGGGCGTCGGTGGGGTTGGCGCCGATCACCAGCACCACGTCGGCCTGCATCACCGAGTCGAAGCTCTGGGTACCGGCGGACTCGCCCAGGGTCTGCTTGAGGCCATAGCCGGTAGGTGAATGGCAAACCCGCGCGCACGTGTCGACGTTATTGTTGCCGAAGGCCGTGCGCACCATTTTCTGCACCAGGTACGCCTCTTCGTTGGTGCAGCGGCTGGAGGTGATCCCACCGATGGAATCACGCCCGTACTTGAGCTGGATGCGTCGCAACTCGCTGGCGGCATAAGTGACTGCCTCATCCCAGCTGACCTCTTGCCACGGATCCTCCAGGCGTTTGCGGATCATCGGCCTGGTGATGCGGTCCGGGTGCGTGGCATAGCCCCAGGCGAAGCGTCCCTTGACACAGGCATGGCCGTGGTTGGCGCCGCCGTTCTTGTCCGGGACCATGCGCACCAGCTGGTCGCCCTTCATCTCGGCGCGAAACGAGCAGCCCACGCCGCAATAGGCACAGGTGGTGATCACCGCGCGCTCGGGCTGGCCGAGCTGGATCAGGCTTTTCTCGCTCAGGGTCGCCGTCGGGCAGGCCTGCACGCAGGCGCCGCAGGAAACGCATTCGGAGCTGAGGAAATCGTCACCGCCGGCCGCCGCCACCCGCGACTCGAAACCACGCCCGGTGATGGTCAGGGCGAAGGTGCCCTGGATGTCCTCGCAAGCGCGCACGCAGCGGCTGCAGACGATGCACTTGCTCGGCTCGTAGTCAAAGTACGGGTTGGACACGTCCTTGCCTTCGCCCAGGTGATTGGCGCCGTCGTAGCCATAGCGCACCTCGCGCAGGCCGACCTGGCCGGCGACGGTCTGCAGCTCGCAGTTACCGTTGGCCGAACAGGTCAGGCAGTCCAGCGGGTGGTCGGAGATATACAGTTCCATCACGTTGCGGCGCAGGTCGGCCAGGCGTGGCGTCTGCGTGCGCACCACCATGCCCTCGCCCACCGGGGTGGTGCAGGACGCCGGGTAACCGCGCATGCCGTCGATCTCGACCATGCACATGCGGCACGAGCCGAAGGCCTCGAGGCTGTCGGTGGCGCACAGTTTGGGGATGCTGGTGCCAAGCATGGCCGCGGCGCGCATCACCGAGGTGCCGGCGGGCACGCTGATCGAACGGCCGTCGATGACCAGGCTGACCTGCACCTCGCTGAGGCGTTGCGGGGTACCCAGGTCGAGGTCGCTGCTGGGGTCGAAGTAATTGATCATTGCGCGGCCTCCAGACCGAAATCGGCGGGGAAATGCTTGAGGGCGCTGGCCACCGGGTACGGGGTCATCCCGCCCATGGCGCACAGCGAGCCGTACTGCATCGTGTCGCACAGGTCGCGCAGCAACCCCGCCTGGCTTTCGCGGTAGGCCGGGTCGGTGCTGGCGATCAGCCGGTCGACCACTTCCACGCCGCGGGTCGAACCGATCCGGCACGGCGTGCACTTGCCGCAGGATTCTTCGGCGCAGAACTGCAGGGCGAAGCGGGCCATGCCGGCCATGTTCAGGGTGTCGTCGGCCAGTACCACGCCGCCATGGCCGAGCATCGCGCCAATGGCAGCGAAGGCCTCGTAGTCCAGCGGCGTGTCGAACTGTTCAGGCGGCACCCAGGCACCCAGCGGGCCGCCGACCTGCGCTGCCTTGATCGGCCGGCCACTGGCGGTGCCGCCACCGTAGCCATCCACCAGCTCGCGCAGGGTCAGGCCGAAAGCGCGCTCCACCAGCCCGCCATGGCGGATATTGCCGGCCAGCTGGAACGGCAGGGTGCCGAGCGAGCGGCCCATGCCGAAATCGCGGTAATAGGCCACGCCCTTGGCCAGGATGATCGGTACCGAGGCCAGGGTGAGCACGTTGTGCACCAGCGTCGGTTGACCGAACAGGCCCTCCAGCGCCGGCAACGGGGGTTTTGCGCGGACGATGCCGCGCTTGCCCTCCAGGGATTCGAGCAGCGCGGTTTCCTCGCCACAGATATAGGCTCCCGCGCCGACCCGCACCTCCAGGTCGAAGGCCACGCCGCTGCCGGCGACATCCAGGTAACCGGCCTCGCGGGCCAGCAGGATCGCCTCGTTGAGCGCGCGCACGGCATCGGGGTACTCCGAGCGCACATAGATGTAGCCCTTGCTCGCCCCCACGGCGAGGCCGGCGATGATCATGCCCTCGATCAGCAGGAACGGGTCGCCCTCCATCAGCATGCGGTCGGCGAAGGTACCGGAGTCACCCTCGTCGGCGTTGCACACCACATACTTCTGCCCGGCCGGCGCCTGGCGCACGGTGCGCCACTTGATGCCCGCCGGGAAGGCCGCGCCACCTCGGCCACGCAGGCCCGAATCGAGCACTGCCGCGACCACTTCGTCGCCGTCCAGCAGGGTGGCCTGGCGCAGCCCCTCGAAGCCACCGTTGGCGTGATAGTCATCCAGCGACAGCGGCCGGGTGATGCCGGCGCGGGCGAACAACAGGCGCTGCTGGGTTTTCAGGTAGGGAATCTCCTCGACCGGCCCCAGCGCCAGCGCATGGCCGGCGTGGTCGCCCGCCAGGGCATCGAGCAAACCGGGGACATCCTCGGGCGCTACCGGCCCGAAGCCCAGCCGGCCTTGCGCGGTGTCCAGTTCCACCAGTGGCTCCAGCCAATACAGGCCACGGGAGCTGGTGCGCTTGATGCGTATCGGCAGGTTGCGCTGCGCCGCCTCGCGGGCCACCGCATCGGCCACTTGGTCGGCACCGACTGCACGGGCCAGCGAATCACAGGAGATGCACAGGTTCAACATGCCTTCACCTCCTCTCGGCAGCTCGCCACCAGCGCCCGCAGGCGCTCCGGGGTAACGCGGGCGTGGAGCTGGCCATCGAGCTCCAACGCCGGCGAGCAGGCACAGGCACCCAGGCAGTACACCGGGCGCAGGTCGAGCGCACCGTCTTCGCTGCGGCCGTGGTCATCCAGCCCGAGCTGCTCGCGCAATTGCGCGGCCAGCGCCTCGGCGCCACGGCTCTGGCAGGACTCGGCGCGGCACAGGCGCAGGGTATGGCGGGCCGGCGGCGTGGTACGGAAATCGTGGTAGAAGCTGAGCACCCCGCGCACCTCGGCCTGGCTGAGGTTGAGGGCATGGGCGATCTCGGTGACGGCGATGTCAGGGATGTAGCCGGCGCCGGTCTGGATGGCCTGGAGAATCGGCAACAAGGCGCCGGGGGTGTCCTTTTCACGGGCCAGGACACGCTGGATCAACGGCAGGTGGTTCAACTCATCAGGCATACAGCAGACCTCGGCAACCCGGCCCGACCCTGATCGCGGGCCAGTGTCCGGCGGTGTTCAGCTGTGGTGCGCCGGCCGCGTCACGGTGGCGGCAGGCCAGGCACCCTCCTTGCCTGTGGCCATGCGTCTTGCTGCGCGCGGTCCACGGGCATCCTCAGAGCATGGCAGCTATTGCGCGAAGAGGTTGTGCGCGGGCGACCCGGCGCGTCCTGAAACCGACCATTGAAGGGGCCGCTCCGCGCCCCATCGCCGGCAAGCCGGCTCCCACAGGGATAGCTGACGCGCTCAGTGTGGGAGCCGGCTTGCCGGCGATGGGGCGCGGAGCGGCCCCCGCATAGACAGCCCTGACACTCAGTCCACGACCACATGCGGCAGGAACCGCGAGCTGTCCTTGGTGATCAGGGTGTCGTCTTCACGAATGCCGATCCCCGAGGCCAGATCACCGACCACCCACGAGCCGATCAGGGTGTAGCTGTCACCGAACTTCGGCAAAGGCGCAAAGCCTTGCAGGATATAGGGTGCATCGTCGTAGGGCCCGTCCTCGAACACCCGCTGGTCATCGGTGGTGCGGATATCCACGTTGGCCCCCTCGCGGGAGAAGTACGGCTTGCGCACCCAGCCCTTGGGCACCGGCCGCCGGGGGTCTTCGTCGAGGAAGGCCGGCAACAGGTTCGGGTGGCCCTCATGCCATTCCCACAACAACGGCAGGATGCCCTTGTTGGAGATCAGCGACTTCCACGCTGGCTCGACGAACTGGGTATCGCAATCGGCGATGGCCTGGCCGAAGTCCTCGTGGAAGATATGCTCCCAGGCGTGCAGCTTGAACAGGCGCGGGATCGGTCGGCCTTCGAGGTCGACGAAGCGCCCCTCGTCGTTCAGACCGATATCCTCCAGGTCGATATGCCGGGTACTGATACCCACGTGCCCGGCCATCTTGCGCAGGAAATCAGTGGTGCCGCGGTCCTCGATCGAGCCGCCGATGGCCGAGAAGTAGAACGGGCTTTCACGCTCGAAGGCGGCAAAAGCCCGCACCAGGTCTTCAGCCAGGGTGTTGAACTGGCTGGCATGGGTCGGCAGCACGCCGCGCTCGATCTGCTGCTCAAGCCAGATCAGCTGGAACGCCGCGGCTTCGTACAGCGAGGTCGGCGTGTCGTAGTTGGCCTCGATCAGCTTGGCCGGGCCCGTGCCGTCGTAACTGAAGTCGAAACGCCCGTAGAGGTGTGGATGCCCCTCCTTCCACGAACGACGCACCAGGTCGAAGAACGCCGGCGGGATCGCCAGGCGGGTCATCAGCGCTTCGCTGTCGACGATGCGCGCCACCGCGTCCAGGCACATCGCGTGCAGCTCCTGGGTGGGCGCCTCCAGGTCACGGCTGACCTGGGCCTCACTGAACTGGTAGTAACCGCGCTCATCCCAGTAGCGCTCACCGTCGATGGTGTGGAAGGCGAAGCCCTCACGCTCGGCGGTGGCGCGCCAGTCCGGGCGTTCGTCGCAGTGGACCTTGCGCATGCTCAACCACCGAAACTGAAGCCGCCGCTGCTCTTGCCGCCCCAGCCGCTGCGCGCAGTGGCCTGGCTGCCGAAGCCGCCACGGGAGATCGACGAGGACACGCTGGAGCGGGTCGAGGTGCTGGACTTGTAGCTGCGGCCACTGGAGCTGCCGGAATAGTAGCTGGAATAGCTGCCACCGCTCTGCTGGGCCTGGTCGGAGCGCTCGAAGCGCTTGCCCTGGTCGATCTGCTGGCCGAGCGTGGTGTTGCGGTATCCACCGTTGCTATCACGGTACTGGTAGACCGGCTGCGAGTAGTACTGGCGATTGCCGCCACTGAGCACCTGGCCGAGCAGCAGGCCGGTAAGCAGGCCGTTGAAGTTGCTGCCACCGCTGCTGGCCTGGCCGCTGTTCTCGACCTGGGCGCGGGCCGCGTCGACCTGCGACTGGCTCACCTCACCCGACACCGCCAGCTCGAAACCGCCGAGGCGCGGCATGTAGCGGTTATCGCTGGTGACCTGGCAGTAGTCCGGCACGAAGTCGGCCTCGCAGGCGGCCTTGTCGCCGTAGGTCGGGGCGATGCGGCGGTGGTCGGCCAACGCCTGCATGTAGGCGTCGGAACACACGTCCACCGGCATCTTGTCATCGACACAGGCCTGGACGGTGGTGTAGTTGCTGCGCTTGCTGACCGTGTAGGTCTCCTCGGGCGCGCTGCACGCGGTGAGCGCCAGCGGCAGGGAACTGGCCAGCACCAGCTTGACGGAACTGCGTCTCATGTATGGCTCCTTGCGCGCAAACGGCTCAGACCGACGGGGTCATGCAGGCCGAATTGAGGAAGCCCACGCTGATCGCCACGGCGGCGGCGTAGATCGCGGCGGCCATCTCGCCCTTGGCGATGCGGCTGGCCAAGCCCTTGAGCACCAGGCTGGTGATCCCGAAGGCGAGCAGTTGCACCACGGCGGCGATCACCACCCATACCACGAAGTCGAGCAGGCTGACGCTGTAGGCGATGATGTTGCTGGCCGGCAGCGAGAAACCGATCAGCGCACCGCCCAGGGCGATGGCCGCAGCGCTGTTGTTGTCGCGGATCAGGGCGAATTCGCGGTGCGGGGTAAGGTGCGTATAGATGAACTGGAACAGCCAGAACAGCACCAGCGCCACGCTGATGTAGAGAATGAAGCCGATCACTGCCTGGGCGTTGAGCGACATGCGAAGTGCGTCGAGCATGGTGAATCCTTGTCAGATGACGTTGAAGTCCGTTGATTGCAGGGTGACACCCACCGAAGTGGTCAGGCTGACATTGCCGTCCTCGTCTTCCTCCACCGACAGCAGGAGGAATTCGCGGCGGTCGGTCAGACCGGTTTCGCGGGCATACAGCATCGACAGGTGCTGGATGCGGTAGCTGGTTTCGGGGCTGGTGACCCACTCGCTGATCGGCGTGAGCTCGGTCTGTCCCTCTTCGCTGCCCCACTGGCGAACGAACTCGTAGCCTTCGTGCTCGTAGTACGGCAGGCCGATGTTCGACTCGGGGCCGACCAGGCGTTTGAGTTCGGCGTCGCTGGTGACCGGCACCACGCTGTAATAACCGAACAGGATGATGTCACGGACATCGTCAGCGGACGCGCCGTTCATCACCACCTGCAGCCAGTAGTCCTCGTCTTCCATATAGAAGCGCGCCAGGCGCACCGACTGGCCGAGGTCGACTTCACCGACCGCCCAGACCACTTCCTGCTCGGGGACCTCCAGCTCGGAATGCCCGTCGAGCAGCAGTTTGAGCGAGCGATCGAGCTTGAGCATGCGCCCGCTACCCAGGCCAAATGGCAGGTTGCCTTGGGCCTGGCTGCCGGCGGCAGGTTTGGGGGCTTCGAAGCCCATGAAGCGTTTCAACCAACCCACGGGGCATCTCCTGGGTGAAAGGGGGACGGAACAGGAGCCAATCGCGGAGCTGTAGCGAACAGGCTGGGCCTGTCGGGAGAAGGCGACATTGAAAATCCCTTGGGTCGCGGCAGTCCTTTGGCGGGGGCGACACGATACTGCTTTTCGTGCGCCCCGCCAACGGGTCTGCAGCAGGGTTTTGCGCCAGCCGGGCCGGCTCCATCGCGGGGCAAGCCCGCTCCCACGGGCCCACGATAGGCCGGCCCGGTCAACGAATCACTCCGCCGGCTTGGCCGCCTTGGCCTTCAAGCGTGCCAGCACATCGTCGGCACCACTGTTACTGGCGCCGATCCCGGCCGACTTCAGGCGTGCTTCCAGATCGCTGCCGTCAGCCTTGCCTGCCAGTTCCGCCGCCGCTTCCAGCTCGGCGGCACGCTCGGTCTGACGCTTCTTGATGCGATCCAGCGAGCCGACCGCCGTTTCCAGGCTGCCATTGGCACCGCCGGTGGCCGAGGCCGCACTGACCTGGGCACGCTGCACGCTCTCGCGGGCCTTGACCAGGTCCACCTGCTGCTTGAGGCCCTTGATCTGCGCCTCGGTCTTGCTCACGGTGGCGGTCAGGGTCGTCACCGACGCACCGAACTGGTCGGCCAGCGCCTGCTCGCTGTCACGCTGGTTGGTCAGGTCGGCGATGCGCGCCGCGCATTCGTGAGCCAGGCCTTCCTCGCCCTTGTCCAGCGCGGCAATGGCCTTCTGCTCCCAATCGCCGATGGTCTTGTCGAACTCGGTGATGCGCTGCTGCGCGGTCTTGTGCTTGGCCATGATCTTGACCAACTGGTTGCGCGCATCGATCAGGTTGTTGTCCGCGTCGCGGATCTCCTGGTCGAGGATGCGCAGGGCCTGGGAGTCGACGATCGCCTCACCGACTTCCGAAGCGCCGCCACGCAGGGCGGTGACGATCTTTCTCAACAAACTCATGGTGCAATCTCCGGAATCAGTGGGTGAAGTAGTCTTCGAAATCTTCGGCGGCGGTGATGACGTTGTCGGCCAGGGTGTGGATCTCCTGGACGATGTTGTCCAGCGACGAAGCCGCGCTCAGGGCGCCGAACATGGTGTACACCGACTCGCCCGACGGCAGTGTGTGCAGGCCGATGGACGACAGCGGGAACACGTCGCGGGTGCGCAGCACCGCATCGTTGAATGCAGCGCGGTCTTTCACCTGGTTGGCTTCCACCAGCAGCGTATCGACCAGGATCTGCTCACCGGCCACGGCGATGTACAGCGGCAGGCCGTCCAGTTCGTTCATCACCAGCTTGAGGCTGGGCTCGGCGCCCTGTTGCAGGGACAGGCCGATCGACCCGTCGCGCACCTCGTCCAGGCCTTGCAGGGCGCCGTGCAGCGTTTCGATCGTCCAGTGGGTGTGCTCGGTCATGAAATCCTCCGTTCTGACCTGTTTGCCCGCGTGGGGCTGACGTAAAGCCTTCTCTATACCGCGCAGGGCGGCGGCGTGCTCGGGCAGGATCCACAGCTCACGCTTGACCAGGCCCGCGGCCTTGAGCCGGGCGCGCATGTCACGCATGTAGTCGGTGGAGCTTTTCTTGCCTGCCATCGAAGGGGGTATCCTTGTCTCACATGTGATGCACGTTACGCCTGGATCACGAGCTGCGCAAGCATCACATGTGAGGAGCAATGTCCGCACGGTGCGCCCGCCCCAACCTACCCCGCCACTCGCGTCAGCCGCTGCAGCGCCTCGATCACCTGCGGATCACGCGCCTCGAGCACATCCATCTGGATCCTTGCGATCACCGCCTTGAGTAGCTCGGTTTGGCTCATCCGGGTTTGCCCCAGCAGCGTCAGGAAATCCTCGGCCATGTGCGCGTTGACCTTCATCGACAACCGCCGCGTGGCTCCGGACGCCGGCAACCCCCTCTGACGCCGCTGCGCGTCGAGTGCCTGGACGAAGGCCTCGTGGCCGGGCTGCAGACCCGCGCCCTGGCGGGCCTGCACCAGCCAATGGAAATAATGGGCGAGGAACAGCTTGCGCAGGTGTGCCCCTGCCTCGCTGCTGACCGCTTGCATCGCCGCGTCGAGCACATCGAGATACACCGCCGGAAGCCTCGCCTCGATGGACTTGAGCTGCTGCTTGCGCGCCTCGCGGATTGCCGGAGTGGACTGCGGCGGGATGGCCACCACCGTATCGCAGCCATCGCACACGCCCACCAGGATGTCCCGCGCCACGCCCAGGCCGTCACTGAAAGGCACGTCGCGCCGGGTGTAATGCATGGCGACCAATGCCTGGCAACGCTCGCACAGGGCCTGGCCGGTGTCGCCCTCGAACAGGATATTCATGCTTGGGTTACTCATTGGTGAACACTGATGAACCACGTCTGGGGCTCGATGAAATAGAACTTGATGTACCAGTCGGAGCGCCTGAGCACATGGACTTCGATGGCTGGCACGGCATGGTGTGGGCTGCAGCTGTAGTGAGTGCCATTGCAAGCACGGATGACCTCGATGATATCGCCCGCACTAACCGCGCCAAGGGCCAACAGGTTCTTTACCTCGATATCGCCCCGCGCTGCATGCAGGTACTTCCCGGATTCGAGCGCGGCAATCACCGCGCTCTTGGCTGCCTTGAAGCCTTTTGGCATGACCCCTCCCTGGCATTACGAAAATCATCGTACATTTTTCTGGCCAAATCCAGCTTGCGCTGCGACTCAGTCGACCAACGGCGCTGTCGCGCACCGATGAAGCCTGGGCATGAACTATGGCCGCGGGCGCGCAAGTGTGTGGCCTGGATGTGTAACCGGCGCTTTCGGGGAAATACAGCGTGTTTCGCGCGATCCTTGCCGACTCGATGATGACCCGCTGATCCGTGCGCCTCGATTGCCAGGTAATGCGCTGCGATAGCTGGGGCTGGCTATCAAACGGCGATCCCGGAAACAGCATTGACGCCTTCCAGCGTCGCGAAGGACATATCCTTTGCCGTGAGCAGGAAGTCGCTTACATAAGGCACTTCGAGCATGTCGCTGCGGACCGCCGCATACAGTTTTGCCTGCAGCCCCTTCTCCCCCAGTCGCTTGGTGGTCACGTAACCGCGCGAACTGTATTCATGCACGGCCCAATTCGGCAGGCAGCACACACCGCGGCCGCTGGCCACCAGTTGCATCATCATGATCGTCAGCTCCGAGGTGCGTACTTGCGCCGGCTCGATGTCGGCCGGGTCAAGGAAGCGGGTGAAGATGTCCAGCCTGTTGCGCTCGATCGGGTAGGTGATCAGCGTCTGGCTGGCAATATCGGCGGGCTCGAGGTACGGCCTTGCGCACAAGGCGTGGTGATTGTCGATGGCCAGCAGTGCCTCATAGCCGAACAGTGGCACGTAGCTGATCCCCGGCAGTTTCATCGGGTCGGACGTCACCACCAGGTCCAGATCGCCCCGCTCCAACGCCGGCAGTGGCGCGAATGAAAACCCCGACGCCAGGTCCAGTTCGACCTCCGGCCAGGCACCGCGAAATTCGTCCACCGTCGGCATCAGCCATTGATAGCAGCTGTGGCACTCGATCGCGATATGCAGCCGCCCAGCCGTACCGCCCGCCAGCTTGCCCAGGTCCCGCTCGGTGGCGCGGATCTGCGGCAGCACCTGCTCGGCCAGCTCCAGCAGCTTGAGACCGGCGCTGGTAAAACGTACCGGCTTGGACTTGCGCACGAACAGCGGCATGCCAATACGGTCTTCGAGCTCGCGGAACTGGTGCGACAGCGCCGATTGGGTCAGGTGCAGCCGCTCGGCGGCTTCGTACAGGCTGTCGGTTTCGCGCAAGGCATGGATGGTGCGCAGGTGCCTCAGATCAATCATGAGCAAAACTACACTTGTATGCAAAAAAAATGAGTTTGTCTCATGACGAGCTGATCTTTGACAATCCCCTCATCGAATTTGCGTGAGCGAGAAAGGCAGCCTGGCTTGGTGCGACCGCCATGACCTCAACCCTGGCCTTTCTTGCCTCGCTTCAGACATCAGGGTACACGACCACCATGAATAACGAGTTTGCATTCACCCTCAAGCGTATTTGTTTCGATGAGCACTACCAGCCTTCGGACAAGACCCGCACTACCACCAACTTTGCCAACCTGGCCAGGGGCAAGAGCCGCCAGGAGAATCTGCGCAATACCTTGAGGATGATCGACAACCGCTTCAATGCCTTGGCGCACTGGGATAACCCCAAAGGCGACCGCTACACGGTCGAGCTCGACATCATTTCAGTGGAAATGGATATCGGCTTCTCGGGCACTGCCCCTGCCCTGCCCTTGATTGAAATATTGAAAACGACGGTGGTCGATCGACAAACCAACGAGCGTATCGACGGCATGGTCGGCAATAATTTTTCCTCGTACGTGCGCGATTACGATTTCAGCGTGCTGCTGCAGGGGCACAACAAGGATCGGCAAACCTTCAGCACACCCGATGATTTCGGAGACCTGCACGGAAAACTGTTCAAGTGCTTCGTGAGTTCGAGCGCCTACAAGGAGCATTTCAGCAAGCCCCCCGTCATCTGCCTGAGCGTCTCGAGCAGCAAGGTTTATCACCGCACGGAAAACCAGCACCCGGTCCTGGGCGTTGAATACCTGCAGGCTGAATACTCGCTGACCGATGAGTACTTCAAGAAGATGGGTTTGAAGGTGCGCTACTTCATGCCGCCCAACAGTGCCGCGCCGCTGGCGTTCTATTTTGCCGGCGATTTGCTGGGCGACTACACCAACCTGGAACTGATCAGCACCATCAGCACGATGGACACCTTCCAGAAAATCTACCGGCCTGAAATCTACAACGCGAACTCCGCCGCCGGCAAAACCTACCAGCCCAGCTTGCACCACCAGGACTACTCGTTGACGCGCATCGTTTACGACCGCGAAGAGCGCAGCCGGCTGGCTGTCGAACAGGGGAAGTTTGCGCAAGAGCATTTCATCAAGCCCTACCAGGCGATCCTCGAGCAGTGGTCCGCCCGTTGCGCGCTTTGACTCAACCAGACACAAGGTTTTCCAGTATGAAAAAGCTGTTACCCACCTCCACTGCCGGCAGCCTGCCCAAACCCGCCTGGCTCGCCGAGCCCGAGAAGCTCTGGTCGCCATGGAAGTTGGAGGGTGATGAACTGGTCGAGGGCAAGCAAGACGCGCTGCGCTTGTCCTTGCAAGAGCAACAGCACGCCGGCATCGATATCGTCAGCGATGGCGAACAGACACGGCAGCATTTCGTCACGACCTTTATCGAACACCTCGACGGTGTCGATTTCGAGAAGCGCGAGACGGTCAGAATCCGCGATCGCTACGATGCCAGCGTGCCGACGGTCGTAGGCGCTGTTGCGCGCCGCAAGCCTGTGTTCGTCGATGACGCCAGGTTCTTGCGTCAACACACCTCGCAACCCATCAAGTGGGCGCTGCCAGGCCCCATGACGATGATCGACACACTGTATGACGCCCACTACAAAAGCCGCGAAAAACTGGCCTGGGAATTCGCCAAGATCCTCAACCAGGAAGCCCGCGAACTCGAAGCGGCGGGTGTCGACATCATCCAGTTCGACGAACCCGCCTTCAACGTGTTCTTCGACGAGGTCAATGACTGGGGCGTGGCCACCCTGGAGCGCGCCATCGAAGGGCTCAAGTGCGAAACCGCCGTGCACATTTGCTACGGCTACGGCATCAAGGCCAACACCGACTGGAAAAAGACCCTCGGCTCGGAATGGCGCCAATACGAAGAAGCCTTCCCCAAGCTGCAGAAATCCAGCATCGATATCGTCTCGCTGGAGTGCCACAACTCCCACGTGCCGATGGACCTGATCGAGCTTATCCGTGGCAAGAAAGTGATGGTTGGCGCCATCGATGTCGCCAACCACGCCATTGAAACCCCCGAGGAAGTTGCCAATACCCTGCGCAAGGCCCTGCAGTTCGTCGACGCCGACAAGCTCTACCCTTGCACCAACTGCGGGATGGCGCCCCTGCCGCGCCAGGTGGCAAGAGGCAAGCTCAATGCGTTGAGCGTGGGCGCGGAGATTGTTCGCAGAGAACTGGCAAACCAGCGCTGAGCACAGGTCGGAGGTAACAGGCGAAGGCCCGGACAGATGCGGGCCTTCCCACACCTTCGAGCGGCACCCACACCCAGGACCTACTATGTCACTCCCTATCGAGCCATCGAGCTTTCGCGAAGCGCTCGGGCACTACGCCTCCGGTATCACGGTCATTACATCGCACACCGATGACGAGCCGATCGGCTTCACTTGCCAGTCGTTCTACAGCGTGTCGATGAACCCGCCACTGGTGTCATTCAGCGTGATGGCCAGTTCGGCCAGCTACCCCAGGATTCGCCAGGCCGGCCGCTTCGCGGTCAACATCCTGGCGGGTGAGCAGATCGAGATTTCCAACCAGTTCGCGCGGCGCGGCACGGACAAGTGGCACAAGGTGCAATGGCAACCGTCACCGCTGGGCAATCCGATCATTACCGGTAGCCTGCACTGGATCGATTGCGAGATTCACGCTGAACACGCCGCGGGCGATCACCTGATCGTCATCGGTGAAGTGAAGGCGTTGAACCTGCAGCAAACCACGTCCTCGCAGCCTTTGCTGTATTTCAAGGGGCAGTATTGCAACCTCGCGGCGCAGGGTGCGACGAGCGCCTGACGCTATCGCCAACAAGCCATGGCCATCAGAACAGCCCACCCATGGTCAACGCCAGGCCACCGCCCGCCTGCACGCCGATGTTGAACCCGGCGGAGAAGATCACGCCCTTGGCCGAGCGCAGCAGGCGCGGCAAGGTTTCCTGCGGCAGGAACGCGCCGCCGCCACCAATCGCGGCGGTACCCAGGACCAATAGCTTGGGATCCAGGCCGAACAGCACGCCCGAGCCGCTGCCACCGCCAACCAGGCCCAGCCCGCCTTCGAGGAACACGCACCCGCCCTTGAAGTCGTCGCGCACCAGGCCCCGGGCCGCGACCGATTCGGCCACCAGCACCGTGCCGACCGCCGGGAAGTCTTCATTGGCGCCGACCGCACCCACGCTCTTGCCCGCCACCAGCAAGTTGATCTTGCCTACCCGCGGCAAGCGTGCGCCTACGCCAACACCGACCCCGAGCGAGCCATAGCGAAACTGCTGCTCGGCCTGGTTGGGATCGGTCAGGGTCAACAAGCCACCGTTGGCGGCGGCAAACATCACCGTCAACCCACCCCCGCTGGCAGTCTTGTATTTCCAGTCGCTGACACTCAGCGGCAATGTGATCTGCATGTGCACCTCCGTGTAGTGGCAGCGCCATTCGACGCCGGCCAATCCCTGTGTCCAGACCGACAGCAGCATAGCAACCCGCGCCTTGCCAGCCCCATAGCCCCAATGAGCTATTGCCAAACCGCCACAAGGCGCCAGCCCATACGGATGACGAGCCGATCGGCGTCACTCGCCAGTGGTGAAGCTTGTCTAAAGTAGTTCCCATCACAGACCCAGCCCATGGAATGGAGAAGCAAAGATGCCGGCTTGCCCGATCCCCACCGACGAAGCGCTGCGCCAACGCGCCCTCGATGAGATGAACCTGGTCGATACGCCCGCCGAGCATTACCTCGATACCCTGGTGCGGCTCACCCAGGACCTGGCGCACGTGGACACCGTGCTGATCAGCCTGATCGACCAAGACCGTCAGTGGTTCAAGGCCAGGATCGGGCTGGACGCCAGCGAGACCCCGCGCGACGTGTCCTTCTGCGGGTACGCCATTCTAGATGACGACACGTTACTGGTGCCGGATGCCACGCAAGACCCGCGATTCGTCGACAATCCTCTGGTGCTGAATCCGCCTTATATCCGCTTTTACGCCGGACATCCGCTGCGTGCCGGAAACGGCAAGGCCATCGGTACGTTGTGCATGTTCGACCCCCGACCGCGCCAGCTGAACGAGATCCAGCAGGCGAATTTCAAGGACCTGGCCACACTTGCGGAGGGCTATCTGCGACTGCGCAGCCTGATCCAGACCAATCGCGACCTGCGCCTGGAGATGGACCGCGAACAGCGCAAAGCGCTGCTCGACCCCTTGACCCAGCTGTGGAACCGCGGGGCGTTGGCCGCCTTCCATGACCGTGAGCGGCGCCTGGCCCACGAGCGAGGTCTGCAGCTGGGGGCGATTTATGCGGACCTTGACCACTTCAAGGCCGTCAACGACCAGCATGGCCACGCGGCCGGCGACCAGGTGCTGTGCGAGTGCGCCCGCCGCCTGCGCGCCGCGCTTCGCCCCGATGACCTGCTGGTGCGCCAGGGTGGCGAGGAATTCGTCGCCTTGCTGCCGGTCAAGGACAGCGCGGAACTGAACGGGATCGCGCAACGGGTACGTCAGCTGATCGGCACCCAACCGGTGCAGCTGGCCAGCGGCCCGCTGCGGGTAAGCCTCAGCGCAGGGTGCACCCTGTTTGCCGAGGGGGAAGCGCTCGAAGACGCGCTGAGACGCGCCGACAGCGGGCTGTACGCCGCGAAGCAAGGGGGGCGGGATCAGGTGGTCTATGTGCCGGGCGCGTTTTGAACGGGGTGGATTGTGCATTCCAATCGACTGATACTTCTCATCCAGAAGCGAACGTTTGATCAGGCAAGGAGAAAACAGGCGAGAAGCGTTAGGAGTCGCGCCTGGCCTTGCTGATTGCGCATGAAAATTCCGAACTTGTTTTCACCGCCGCATGACCGTCGTGCAGGCACTTTCGTACAAAGACCTCGCTTGGCCTTCGGATATCCTTTCCATACCTTGGACACGGCTGGCCTCATGCCTGCTAGCGGTCCGACCAGGCCAAAATGTCAAGGGCAATGTGCTAGGATCGAAAAATATGGAGAATAAAGAGCCTCGGTATCCGATCCCGGCGATTCTCTTGAGCCGTCTTGCAGTCGACCGAACCGCACAAAAACAGGGCCTTGGCAAACGCCTGATGGCAGACTTCTTTCGGCGAGTGTGCGTGGTTGCCCGACATTCGGGAGTTGCGTTCATTGTCGTCGATGCAAAGGACATGGACGCTGCCAGCTACTACCACAGCAAGCTTGGTTTCGTACCATCCAGCAATAATCCTTTACGCCTCGTATTACCCACCGCCACTCTTTTAAAAACGGTTTAGACCGATCTGCCCAACGGAGGGCAATACACTGGGTGCCCGTGCGGGGCCAGTATGCGTGTAGCCAACGCCTAGGGGTTGGAAGGTTTCGTGTGCGAGCTGCACATCAGCGCAATCCCGGCGTCACCCTTGATCGCCGCCTTACATACAATGCCTCAGTCAGAACCCCGAGCGCTGCCATCGAGCGCCGAAGCCGCCAGCCTCGCCAACGCCAACCTGCCCCCCGGCTCAGCGCCGTCCTCGATCATCCAGGTTGCCGACAACCCTGCCCACGCCAGCACCCACTGCAACAACCTGTGACGCTCAATACCGGCTGCCTGCGAAATGATCGCTATACGCCGTGGGAAGCGCCCCGGTGCCTGCGCGCTGGCGTCGTCCGGGTTGCAGAGGATATTGGCAAAATCGAAGCCCCGCTCGCCGTACAACCCCTTGGGGTCGATGGCGAGCCAACCGGCCGGCCCGAAATCCAGCACATTGCCGTGATGGATGTCGCCATGCAGCACCGCAGCGTCCTGGGGAGCTGCGAAAAGCGCCCTCGCCGCCTTTGCGCTGTGCTCCAGCACCCCACCGTACGTCGCCGCCGCGCTCCACAATGCGTCGAACCATTGCTCCAGCGGCACCTGCGCAGGCCTCGGCGTCGACCGTGGCGCATGCAGGCGGGCTGCCACGGCACAGAGAATGCGCGTGGCCTCGTCATCCCTGCCATCTGCGACAATCTGCGCAAGCGACGCCGAACCTTGCGCCCGCTTCATCAGCAATGCCTCGCCCGCGTGGGCCAGCACAGGGGCTGCACCGTCGCCTGCCCACCAGGCCATCAGCTGGCTGCCGGCCTGCTCTTCCGGCGCCTGCGAGACTTTCAGCATCGCCGGTGTATCGCCTTGGCGAACGGGCAATAGATTGCCGTTGAGTGAAACGAAAGGTTCCCCATCGATGGTCAGCCCCCACTGCTTCAGGTATCGATCAAACATAGGCTCGCTGGTACTCACGCTTTCCATTTAATATGCCGTTTGCTCCTGTGGACCTAGGGTCTGTACGAAATGTGTCTGCGCGAAGGCCAGACAAGGCGAAACGGGGGGAGGAAGCGGAGTGTACTGGAGTACATGAGCATTCCGAGCCCCGTTTCAACGCAGTATGGGCGAGTGCAGATACATTTCGTACAGAGCCTAGGGTTGCCAGGTACGGCCAGTGAAACATAGTCCCGAGTCGGTGACGGAGCACGATGAAAAATATCCCGGGACTGAATGTGGTTGTGGTGGGGGCAGGTATCGTGGGGGCCTCCGTTGCCTACCACCTTTCCTGCCAAGGCGCGCAGGTGACCATCGTGGAGGCTGACCATGTAGCGTCTGGTGTGACCTCCACTTCCTTTGCATGGATCAATTCCGCCTGCAGTGACGCAGACCCTGTCGCCGCACTGCGGGCCGCAGCCGTATCGGACTATCGTCGCCTCGAAGCGCAACTGCCAGACCTACACATTCAATGGACCGGTTCGCTGACCTATGGCCTCCCGGAAGCACCGGCCGCCCCTGCGACGGGTACAGGGATATCAACGGTATCCCGCGCTCAGATCCTCACCCTGGAACCTAATCTGAAACACCCTCCTGCCCAGGCCAACCATGCTCCAGAGGAAGGCGCGCTGAACGCAGTAGCGGCCAGCCGGGCCTTGATCAAAGGCGCTCAAGCCCGAGGCGCCAGGTTGCTGGAGCAGACACAGGTGGAAGGGTTCACGGGTAGCGCAGATAAAGTCTCAGGTTTGAAAACCACCCACGGGGTAATCGATGCGGACCTGGTGGTACTTGCGGCGGGAACGGGTACCACGCTATTGACGGACTTGTTGTGCTACCCACTTCCACTGGAAGCCTCTCCTGCCATCTATATCCGCTACCACTCGCCGCCCCACCTTGTCCGAGGGATCCTTTCCAACGCAACCATGGAGGTACGGCATGCTGATGACGGCAGCCTGTTGGCGGCAGAGGATTATCTGGACGATGCCGCAGATAACCAACCAGGCGCGATTGCACTGAGAACCGCCGAGGCCATCAGAGCAGAGTTGCATGGCGCCGTTTCACTCGACGTGGAAAAGGCGTGCGTGGGTTTCAGGCCAATACCCAGCGATGGTGCACCGCTAGTTGGTTATCTGCCGGGTATCAGCGGCGTTTACGTTTGTGTCATGCATCCTGGTGTCACGCTGGCCGCTACCGTAGGCCGCCTCGTGAGCATGGAAATCACCAGTGACACGCCATCGCCCGATTTGGCGCCGTGCAGGCTTGGTCGATTTGGCCGGTGAAATGGGGGCCTGCCCCCTGCCTATTGCAACTTGATGCCTAGGCTCACCAGTGCGGCCAACTCCAGTGGGTTCAACTGGTTGAGGCTATCAATAGTGGGCGAGCTCTTCATACCAATCTCGGGCATATCAAGCTTCGCGCGAAGCAGACTGATCAGGCTATCGCTCAGACCTTCAGCACGGGTCATGCGGGACAGAAGCTGATCGTCATCGTCCGCCAACCCCAATAGTTCGATGGCAGTCCCCATAACCCCATATGCCCGCTGACCGAAACACTCCTCCAGCTGCTCAAGAATCTTGTTGGCCTCGTGAGCACCCAGTTTATCGATATGCGCCTGGAGCTGTTCGCTAATGAAATCATTCTGCGCTTGAGCGTCCAGCCGCATCTTAGGATTATTCATGGTTTTTTCGAACCACCGGGTTTCCTGTCCTTGCAGGAATGTCATCAGCCCATTCAGAAAGACACTTGGGTTTGGACGGTCGGTGGCCAAGTTCGCCAGCGCTGCCTTGATTGAAGGCTGATGGGAGTCAGCATCATGAGTCAAGCTCAACGCGAGGGTGCGCACACATTGCAAGTCCCCGCGGGTTTTCACCATCATCTCGATTTCTTTGAAATTTGCACGCCCCTCGACAATGGCACCTTGCAAGCTATTAATCTGCTCGGCTTTCAGCGTTACATCGAAGCATTCGTGATCAACTTTGGAGTCAGTAGCGAGCAGGCTTACTGCATCGAGCGCGGTCTTGAAGCCATTGCCGAAACTGCGGCGAAAAGGCGCTGCGGTGCCGGTCGGTTCGGCGTGTTGCGGGCGTAGATCCTCCGCCGCGCCCTGGGCCGCTGCGCTTCGGCCAAGAAAACTGGCCAACCATTGGAGCAAGTCCTTCAGCGGCTGGGTCGTGGATATATTCAGGTAGTGGAGCAAACTCTTACCTGCACTATATTCAATTCGCTTGGCCAACCGATTGGCCTCTGGCGAGGTAGTGACCACGCTCACCTGCGCCTCACCAACGGTACCTGAATGAGTCTGCCCGCTGATTTGGCTGGGCAGGTACTGGAAGCTCTGATAACCATTGATCAGCATAGTTAACTCCTTGGTTTAACCTAGCCATCAATGTATGACCCTGGGCAACGCAGAGGCTATCAATGCTGATCGGTTTGTTTTAGGCGACGCCTGTCCCCACACCCTGTTCCCGAAAAGCGTCGATGTAGATCATCAACAATCAGATTTTACCCCTTCCTTGTAGTCCATTTCCCAAACATACTGCTGCCGCCTGTTTTCCGTTGCGGCTGCTCTGTGGGCGCTCTAGTCTCGGCCTGTCGTTGCACATCAACGACACAGCTTTGACAGGCTGTAACGGTAGAATCACGTAGGCAGTCCCCGTTCAATGGTGGCTGTACGTGTGGGCACGCTTGCGTGCGCCGGAACTTTTGCGTGATTTACCGCCGGTCTGTCAACCCACGTACAGCTGCCGCCTTTCTGTTTGACAGCAGGCTGGTGGTGGCACCGTCAACGGTAAATCACCATGCTAAAGATCGTCCCCGACCCACCCCACAACCACCACTCTCTCGAAGACACCCTTATCCAGGCCACCGAGTACGCCCTGTGCGCGCAAAACGTGGCGCATCAGGCTGTTCTGCTGCAGCCAAGTCACCCGCCTCGATTCTGATGCTGGCCTCCATGCATGAGATGGAGCAACTGCGCGTGCTGCTTGAATCGGCATTGATCCAGGTGCAGATGCCGAACGCGCAGCCGCGTACGTTGCAGTAGACCACAAGGTATGCGACGCCTGAGCTGACGTCATCGCGGGGCAAGCCCGCTCCCACGCCATTACGTACTGACGTGGGAGCGGGCTTGCCCCGCGATAGCGACAGACCAGGCAGCAGAACACTTCAGGGAGATTCAACGATGACCACAGATACCACCCCGCCCCACACCACCGTGGGCAAGACCAAGTTCTACCAGGGCGAAGGCCAGACCGACCCGCTGTTCTGCATCGAACCCGGGATCCCTTGCCAGCATGCGCGGGACCAGGCTTCGGAATTGATGGGCTGCGTACGCGACCTGACCATCACCGGCATCATGGAGGAAAAGCCCCAACTGCTCTGGGCGTCGTATTACCTGAGCGCGTTGGCCAAGGCATTGATGGACGATGCGGAGTTGGGGATGAGTCGCTAGGAAAAACGACTATCCGGTCGGTGCCATAAGCCAGGATGTGGGGCACCACCAAGGATCGTTCGGCAAACCGGCTCCCACCCAACCGCGCCGACCTCAAGTCGGCGCCATCGCTGGCAGGCAAGCCCGGTGCGACGCACTGGGATAACTCTTGGACTACACTGCACCCGCGCTCAACGACGTACAGCGCAAAACGCGTTAGTTCATGAACCCGCCTCCAGCGCACTGCTTGAGGCAAGGTTATCTACCGCCTCAGGTCTGGCTGGAGCGGCAGCCAAAAGGAATTGGAAAATGCTCAAAGCACTCTCGATAACCGGGCTTACGCTCTCGCTTGCTGGCTGCATGCTCCCCGAGCCGCCAGCGCCCCCAACCCCTCCCACCGTCGAACATGCCGCTGCAAGCAAAGCTGAAATGGCCGATGCCAAACAGAAGCTGCTCAAGCATATTGCCGACCCGGATTCGGCGAAGTTCGAAACGCTGTACAAATTCAAGGCAGCCTACGCCAGCGGTAAACAGTACGAAGGCGTTTGTGGCTATGTGAACTTCCGCGGGGCGGAAGGCGGCTACGAGGGCTTTACACCGTTCATGGTTATTGGTGATGTGGTCTCCTATTACGGTGACCACTTGTCCCACAATCAAAACTTCCTCAGACAATTCTGCACGCGCCCACGCCTGGGCTGAAAGCCAGCAGATCTTCCTATCCCCCGATGCAAACAGCATCGGGACGATGCGTCAGAGCTTCAGCCATGGCCTGGCGCATTCGCGGGGCAGGCCCGCTCTCACGTGGATGATGCTTGCTCACCTTCAAACCGGCCAGCACTTGATCACCGATCATACCGGACGAATCCCGCCACGCTTGGTAAACTGGCAACCATTCATTCTTCACATTGCCTGCCAGCGCACCCCCGCCGTCTGGCTTCGCTGAGTTCGTGCCCCACACCTATGCATTCTCAAGCCGCTACCCCCACTGCATCACGCCCCGAGCCATCCCGCCGCTTCTCCGTGGCGCCGATGATGGACTGGACTGATAGACACTGTCGTTTCTTCCTGCGCCTGCTCTCCCAGCACGCCCTGCTCTACACCGAAATGGTCACCACCGGCGCCCTGCTGCACAACGACGCCCAGCGTTTCCTGCGCCATGACGTGTCCGAGCACCCGCTGGCCCTGCAACTGGGCGGCAGCGTGCCGGCGGACCTGGCCGCCTGCGCGCGCCTGGCCGAGGACGCCGGCTATGACGAGGTCAACCTCAACGTCGGCTGCCCCAGCGACCGGGTGCAGAACAACATGATCGGCGCCTGCCTGATGGGCCACCCGGCGCTGGTGGCCGATTGCGTCAAAGCCATGCAGGACGCGGTCAGCATTCCGGTCACGGTCAAGCACCGCATCGGCATCAACGGCCGCGACAGCTACGCCGAGCTGTGCGACTTCGTTGGCCAGGTGCGCGACGCTGGGTGCCGCAGCTTCACCGTGCACGCGCGCATCGCCATCCTCGAAGGGCTGTCGCCCAAGGAAAACCGCGAGATCCCGCCGCTGCGCTACGACGTGGCGGCGCAACTGAAGGCCGACTTCCCCGACCTGGAACTGGTGCTCAATGGCGGCATCAAGACCCTCGACGAATGCCGCGCCCACCTGCAGACCTTCGACGGCGTGATGCTGGGGCGCGAGGCATACCACAACCCGTACCTGCTGGCCGAGGTCGACCAGCAGCTGTTCGGCAGCGCGGCGCCAGTGGTCAGCCGCGCCGAGGCCATTGAAAAGCTGCGCCCGTATATCGTCGCGCATATGCAAAGCGGCGGCGCGATGCACCATATCACCCGGCATATCCTCGGGCTGGGCCAGGGCTTCCCGGGAGCGCGGCGCTTCCGCCAACTGCTGTCGGCGGACATTCACAAGGCCAGCGAGCCGCTGAAGGTGCTGGACCAGGCCGCCGAGCTGCTGCAAGGGCGCTGAGGGAACCTGCGGCGGGGTTGGCACTCGAAGGCAATGCCTTTTGCTGCAGGCCCGGTGTGAGCCGGGGCTGCTTTGCAGCCTAATGCGGGCAAGCGCGCGCCTACAGAAGGATCGTGTTGCCTGCGAGGGCTTTCCCGATACGCCTGCGACGGGCCTTGAGTGGCTGTCGGGGCTCGGGTAATGTCGAGTAATTGCACAGGACAGAGCACGCCCATGACCTCCAAGCTGGAACAACTCAAGCAGTTCACCACCGTGGTCGCCGACACCGGCGACCTGGACGCCATCACCCGCCTCAAGCCGGTCGACGCCACCACCAACCCGTCGCTGCTGCTCAAGGCGGCGGCCATCCCGGGCTACGCCGACCTGCTCAAGCAGGTCAAGGCCGACGCCAAGGGCAATGTCGACCTGGCCTGCGACAAGTTCGCGGTGTCGGTGGGCTCGGGTATTCTCAAGGTCATTCCGGGGCGCATCTCCACCGAGGTGGACGCGCGGCTGTCGTTCGACGAGCCGGCGCTGCTGAAAAAGGCCCGTCAGCTGATCGAGCTGTATGAAGCAGCCGGTGTGCCGAAAGACCGCGTGCTGATCAAGCTGGCCTCCACCTGGGAAGGCATCCGCGCCGCCGAGAAGCTGGAGAAGGAAGGCATCCAGACCAACCTCACCCTGCTGTTCTCCTTCGCCCAGGCCCAGGCCTGCGCCGACGCCGGGGTGTTCCTGATCTCGCCGTTCGTGGGGCGCATCTACGACTGGTACAAGAAGAGCACCGGCAAGGAATACGTCGGCGCCGAGGACCCGGGCGTGGTATCGGTCACGCGCATCTACGACTACTACAAGACCAACGGCTACAACACCGTGGTCATGGGCGCGAGCTTCCGCAATATTGGCCAGATCGAGCAACTGGCCGGCTGCGATCGCCTGACCATCAGCCCCGAGCTGCTGCAGCAGCTGTCGGACGACCAAGGCGATCTGCCGCGTATCCTCAAGCCGGGCAATGCTGGCGAGGCCAAGCAGCAGTTGAACGAGAGCAAGTTCCGCTGGGCAATGAACGAGGACGCCATGGCCACCGAGAAGCTGGCCGAAGGCATCCGCCAGTTCGCCCGCGACCAGGAGAAGCTGGAAGCGCTGATGGCTGGCTGACAAAGCCTGATACATCTTCGGCTTGATCGACGGGCGGTTAATGCAGAGCATTTCCGCCCGTTTTCGTTGGGGCCGCATTCCCCATAACCAGTGGGAGCGGGCTTGCCCCGCGATAGCGTCATAGCAGACAAAGCCGAGCCATAGATGATCCCCAGCACCACCCTCCCCCTCGTCCTTGCCGGCCCGGTACTGCGCCGCCTGGAGCCCCAACGCCTGGCCATCTGGCTGGTCGGCTCACAACCGCTGCAAGCCGAATTTCTCCTCGATCAGGCCGGCATCGGCGCCACTGTGCACTGCGAGATGATCCCGGTCGGTACCCACGCCTTCATACACCTGCTGGACATCCACTTCGATCAGCCGCTCCCCAGCGACGTGGCCCTGGAATACGACCTGCGCCTGGCCAACGGCCAAGGCATCGCGGACTGGGCCCCACACCTGCTCTATCCCGGCGCCAGCCGCCCTAGCTTCGTGCTACGCCAGCGCCTCGACCAAGTGCTCCACGGCTCCTGCCGCAAGCCTCATCACCCGGCCGCCGACGGCCTGCTGTGCGCCGACCGCCTGCTGGCCACCGGCCCGCGCCCCGAGGAGCGCCCCGCCGTACTGTTAATGAGCGGCGACCAGGTCTATACCGACGATGTCGCTGGCCCCATGCTGCGTGCCATCCACGGGTTGATCGAGCGCCTGGGGCTGTTCGACGAGGCACTGGACGGCGCCCTGGTCGACAGCGGCGCCGCGCTCTACCAGCACCCAGCCTGCTATTACCACCGCGCCGACCTGCTGCCGGCCCAGGAAGGCAACGAGACCCTGCGTGAGCGCTTCTTCGGCGGCAAGCGCAAGCCGATCTTCTCCTCCAGCAACGCCGACAACCACCTGGTGACCTTCGCCGAAGTCATGGCCATGTACCTGCTGGTCTGGTCGCCGCTGCCCTGGTCGCTGGTGGGCATGCAGATGCCACCCGGCCTCACCGACAAGCGCCAGGCCCGCTACCGCCACGAGCTGCCTCTGATCGAGGCCTTTCGCGACGGCCTAGGCCAGGTGGCGCGGGTCATGGCCCACCTGCCCTGCCTGATGATCTTCGACGACCACGACATCACCGATGACTGGAACCTGGCGGCGCAGTGGGAACAGACCGCCTACGGCCATCCGTTCTCGCGGCGGATCATCGGCAACGCCCTGCTCGGCTACCTGCTGTGCCAGGGCTGGGGCAACGACCCGGACGGCTGCGCGGCGCTGGCCCGACGGTGCCGGCAGATGGGCGAGGCGCGGGATGAACTGATTGGCGAACTGCTGCACTTCCAGGGCTGGCAATACGCGCTGCCGAGCAACCCGCCGCTGCTGGTGCTGGACACCCGCACCCGGCGCTGGCGCAGCGAGCGCAATCTGGCCAAGCCTTCGGGCTTGCTCGATTGGGAGGCACTGAGCGAGCTGCAGCAGGCGCTGCTCGATCACCCGTCGGCGATCATCGTGTCGCCGGCGCCGATCTTCGGGGTCAAGCTGATCGAGACCGTGCAACGGGTGTTCAGCGCCCTGGGCTACCCGTTACTGGTCGATGCCGAGAACTGGATGGCGCACCGGGGCGCGGCGCAGGTGGTGCTCAATATCTTCCGCCACTCGCGCACGCCGGGGCATTACGTGGTGCTATCGGGCGATGTGCACTACTCATTCGTCTACGAAGTGCTGATCCGCCATCGCCAGAGCAGCCCGCACTTGTGGCAGGTGACCAGCAGCGGGATCAAGAACGAGTTTCCCCGGCGCCTGCTGGATGTGCTCGACCGGCTCAACCGCTGGCTATATTCGCCGCGCTCGCCACTCAACTGGTTTACCAAGCGTCGGCAGATGGAAGTGGTGCCGCGTACGCCCAGCCGCAGCAAGGCCGGGGAACGGCTGTGGAACAGCGCGGGGCTGGGGCAGGTATTCTTCGATGACCAGGGGCGGCCCGCGCGGGTGTATCAGTTGAATGCCGACGGTTCGCCGGCTACGGCGTTCATCAAGGACTGAAGCCATCGCGGGGCAAGCCCGCGATGGGGTCAGGATCTTTCCAGCGCGCTCACCAGGTCATGGAACGCCTCGCGGTTGGAGTCGTTCAAGCCCATGAGAATCTTGTGCGCCTCCAGCACCTTGGAGCGCACCACGCTCTCGTCCTGGTCCTGGGACGGCAGGTCGGTCAGGCACTCCGGGCACGGCACCGGGCGGTCAACGATGTTGAACACCTGGTCGAAACCCATTGACTGCAACAGCCGGGAGATGTCCGGGTTGGTGGTAACCACGGTCGGCAACAGGCCGACCTTTTGCCGGGACAGGATCGACAGCTTGGCCAGCAGGCCCAGGGTGGTGCTGTCGATGCTTTCGGTTTCGGTCAGGTCGATGACGATGGCCGAGAAGTTCAGCGCGGTGAAGATCTTCTCGATCGTCGCATCCAGTGCCGAACACAGGGTCAGGCGCACTTCACCGACAAATTTCAGAACGAAGGTCCCGCTTTGCTCGGCGAACTGGATTCTACCAGTACTCATTCAAGGTTCCTGCTCAACACCAATAGGGCGATATCATCCGGCATCTCCCCAAGCGTAGCCAATTCGAATCGTTGGCGCAGCCCCTCCAGGCTGCCCCCCGCCGCCTTGACGATTTCCGGCAAGGCAGCTTCCTTATCTTTGAGTGTGTCCCCGGGCAAAAGGTCCAGAATGCCATCGGACATCAGGGTGAGGCTGAACTGCGCTGGCAGTTCCAGCACCAGGTCCTGGTAGCTGGCCTCGTCGAACAACCCCACCGGCAGGCCGCGGCCTTCGAGGTAGCGGGCCTGGCCCGGGGTATACAGCACCGGCAGCGGCAAGTGGCCGCCGACGCTGTAGGTGAGCAGGCCGGTGTCCTCGTCGATGACCCCACCGACCATGGTCACATGCTTGCCCAGCTTGCAGTTGATCAGGCCACGGTTGATGTGGCTGAGCACCTGCGAAGGCTTGAACTCACGCATCTTGCCGCCACGCTTGAATTCGAACAGCAAGCGCGTGGTCATGAACTTGAGCAGCACCGTGACGAACGCCGACGAGGCACCATGGCCAGACACGTCCGCCAGGTAGAAGGCAATGCGCCGGTCGTCCACGCGGAAGTAGTCGGCGAAATCCCCCGATAGGTACAGCGACGGGATGATCTGGTGCTCGAAAGCGAAATCGCCGGCCACCCAGGGGTTTTCCGGCAGCATGTTCATCTGCACCTGGCGCCCGGCGGTCTGGTCCTCCTGCAGCAGGTGCAGGCTGGCCTCCAGTTCGCGGTTGGCGGCTTCGAGCTTCTCGCGGTAGCGCTGGTTCTCCAGCACCAGGCGCGATCGGTCGAGCGCGCGGCGCACCGAGTGCTCGAGCACGGCCAAGTCTTCCAGGGGCTTGATCAGGTAGTCCGCCGCGCCCAGGCGCAAGGCTTCGACCGCGTCGCTCATCACGCCGGCACCGGACACCACGATCACCGGCAACTGCGGCGCGAGCTCGCTGATCCGGCGGATCAGTTCGAGGCCGCCCATCTGCGGCATGCGCAGATCGCAGATCACGAGGTCGGGCTGGTGTGCTTCGAAGACCTGGAGGCCCTGCTGACCGTTACCGGCCTGGAGGACGCTGAAGCCGCTGTCTTCCAGATAAGCGGCGAGGCTGGCACGGACCACCTCGTCGTCATCGATGATCAGCAGCGTTGCACTGGGTTTCTGCATGTGGGCGAACGGCGCCAGATTTGGGTTGGCGTAGCGGCTGTGGAGAAACGACAGACGGCTACTGGAATGCTCTCTAGCCACTCTCTACTTGAGTTGTAGGACAAGAAGACTGGTCCGGCAAATAGCGAGGTGCCCTGTAAGGCGCTGACGGTACTCCCATCCGCCTGGCGTTTCAAGCATGGGCAGGTAGACTTCCCTGCACTTTACAGGGCAAATCACCCGGCGTTATAAGAATGTGGAGCAGCGCAACCTGACGAAAGGATGCAAGCATGTCACAGCACCCCGTGGATTACAGCGAAAAACGTGATTTCATTCGCATGCGTATCGATGCCGAGGTCCAGCTGCTGCAGGCCGACCAGGTTATCAGCGCTGTGTGCATCGACCTCTCCAGCACCGGCATGCAGGTGCAGGCGCCGCAGCGTTTCCAGGTAGGCGACCGCCTTGAGGTACGCATCGACTCCGACCACACGGCCCTTGCCGGGCTGCATGCCAGCACCGAAGTGGTATGGATCGCCGACCAGCCAGGCGGTGCGCAGCGCTTCGGCTTGCGCATACTGGCCATGCATTGAACTGTTACGAAAAAGGCGACCCGAGGGTCGCCTTTTGCGTAAGCAGTGTCAGAAGTCGTCTTCGACCTCGCCGTCCTTGACCTTGAACTCGCGGTTCTGCAGGTAGGCGTTGCGCAGGAAGATGTATTTGTCGCCCTGCATCAGCTTCTCTGCCGACAGCAGGCTGGCGCGGGTGTCGATCACGTCCAGGGCGAGGATCGAGTTGCGCGTCGGCACATGGTCGATGTAGCGGTAGGGCTCGGTGTAGGAGTCCGGGTACTTGGCCAGGCCGTCACGCACGGTGCTTGGGCCAAGGAACGGGATGACCACGTACGGCCCGCTGGGCACGCCCCAGTAGCCGAGGGTCTGGCCGAAGTCTTCATCGTTGCGCTGCAGGCCCATCTTGGTGCCGACATCGAAGAAGCCGCCCAGGCCGAAGGTGGTGTTGACGATCAGCCGCGCCGTGTCGACGCCCGCCGCACGGGGCTTGAGCTGCAACACGTTGTTGGCCAGGTTGGTGACGTCGCCCAGGTTGCGGAAGACGTTGTGGATGCCATCTTCGAGGAACTGCGGGGTGACGTATTGATAACCCTGCGCCAACGGCTTGAGGGCATAGGTGTCGAGGACGTCGTTGAACCGGAAGATCGGCCGGTTCACCGCCTCCCAGGGATCCTCCTCCGTGGCTGCCTGAGTAGCCGCCACGGGCGCCAGCAGCAAGCTGGCGCAGACACAGGCCTGGGTGACTCGCTCGATCACTCCGGCACCGATCCTACGCATAGATGTTTCTCCATCGGATTTCACGGCGGCAACGGCCTTTGGCACGCTGCTCGATAGGGCGCAAGTATACTGGCTTGCTGGCCGAACGATAGTTTTACATATCAGCGTCAAGAATTTGTGAACAACTGTAGGCTCTGTACGAAATGTATCTGCACTCGCCCATGCGGCGTTGAAACGGGGCTCGGAATGCTCATGTACTCCAGTACACTCCGCTTCCTCCCGCGTTTCGCTTTGTCTGGCCTTCGCGCAGACACATTTCGTACAGACCCTGGTCGTCATCCGTCGGTAACAATCGCTGGATAGCCTGCGGGTTATTTAGGGACGTTGCCATGCAAGACGCACCCGCCTTCACCGCTGTGCTGTTCGGCCTGCGCGGCTGCCTGGTACAGGCGACCGACGGCGGCCCCCTGCCCGCCCCCGGCGCCCTGGATTCCCTGCTTCGCCTGCGCTCGCAGCAGGTGCCGTGCATCTGGCTTGACGAACTCAGCGCCACCCTGGGCAAACGCCTGAGCAGCGTGCTACCCGACTGGCTGCCGGGCCACTGCGCCAATGGCAGCAAATGGCCCACCCCCAATGCCTGCTGGCAGGCGCTGATGAACTTGCAAAGCCAGCGCCTGGACGGCTGCGTGCTGGTCAGTGGCGAGCCGCTGCTGTTGCAATCGGGGCTCAATGCCGGCCTGTGGACGGTGGGGCTTGCGGCCTGCGATCAGGGCTCAGCGCAATGGCAGGCACTGAGCCGGCAGGAACGGGAGCTGGCCCGCGGCAAGGCCACCCTGGCGCTGTTCGGCCTGGGCGTGCACTCGGTGATTGACCACCTCGAATCCCTTGATGCCTGCCTCGCGGATATCGCCCAGCGCCGGCAAAAAGGCGAGAAACCCTGATACATCCCCGTTGATACGGGTCATGCAAAGCGCCGGCAGGTGGATTACGCTAGAAGACAGGCCCGAACCTTTGCCGCTTCGCTGAGGTCCATGCCTTGCCAAGTCATTGATGGAGTAAGAACAATGCCTGCCCGCGAACTGCAAGAGCGCCTGAATAGCCTGCGCGAGCAACTGGATCGCAATGTGCCGCTTTCGGAAGAGGAGCTGGCCAGCCTGCATGAAGAAGCCAGGCAGATCGAGGCCCAGCTGAAGCTTGAGGAAGCCACCCCGGACAACAACCTCGTCGACGGCGTGAACCTCGCCATCGAACGCTTCGAGGCCGAACACCCCGACCTTACCGCCACCCTGCGCAGCATTGCCAACTCGCTGCACAGCATGGGGATCTGAACCCAAGGGGCTGCGTTGCAGCCCATCGCCGGCAAGCCGGCCCCCACAGGGATTGCGCCAATCTGCTCTCTGTGGGAGCTGGCTTGCCGGCGATGGGCCGCTTCGCGGCCCGGTTACATTACTGCCGCACCAACCGCAGGTTCTGTGGGTTGATCGCCCCGGTGCTGCGGTACGGGTTGATATCCAGCCCCCCCCGGCGCACATACCGTGCATACACCGTCAGGTGCTCAGGCTTGAGCAGGTTCTTCAGGTCCAGGTAGATCCGCTCCACGCACTGCTCGTGGAAATCGGCATGCTGGCGGAAGCTGATCAGGTAGGTCAGCAGGCTGGCATGGTCCAGTGCCCGCCCTTTGTATTCCACCACCACGCTGCCCCAGTCCGGCTGGCCAGTAACCGGGCAGTTGGATTTGAGCAAGTGGCTGTGCACGGTCTCTTCCACCACGCGATCCGCCGCGCAGCGCAGCAGTTCAGGCTGCGGTTGCTCGTAGTTGCTGATGCTCACATCCAGCGCATCGATGCACTGGCCCGGCAAGGCGCTCACGCCTTGGCCTTCGACCTCGGCCAAGGTGCTGACCTTGACCGCGACCGGTTTGCCCGCAGCGGCAGACAAGTCGTTCGCCAGGCACGCCTGCAACTCGGCCACCGAGGCGAACACGGTCTGGTTCAGCGAGTTGAGGTACAGCTTGAAGGACTTGGACTCGATGATGTTCGGCGAGTCGCAAGGGATGGCGAACTCGCCGATGGCCACCACCGGCTTGCCCGAAGGCAGCAGCCAGGACAGCTCGAAGCAGTTCCAGAAATCCACGCCCTGCCACGGCAGCGCGTCGCCACTCACGCCCAGCTCGGCCCACTTGGCCAGGCGCGGGATAGGGAACAGCAGCGAGGGGGTGTAAGTGGCGATGTATTCGCTGGACTTGCCCAGCGGGGAGTGTTCGGCGGCGGGATGCATGGAAACTGACCTGAAGGTTCGAAATTGCCCCTAGTCTACCGGTTTTGCACCCCGCCTTGGAGCCGATGTCACTCGATGGTCAGCGGCCCGACCATGCCGGCCTGGTAATGGCCCGGTACGTTGCAGGCGAACTCGATGGGCGCCGATTTGCGGAAGGTCCAGGTCAGCTCCGCGCGCTGGCCAGGCTGCACCAGCACGGTGTTGCCGGTGTCGTGGCCATGGCCGCCGCCCATCATCTGGCTGTGGTCCATCTGGCCATGGTCCATGCCTTCGTGATTCATGCCGGCGGTAAAGATCTTGCCCTGCATGGCGACCATTTCCTTTTGATGTGCGGCATGCATGGCCTTGTCGCCGAGATTGAACTCGTGGGGCAGCTTGCCTTCATTGACCAGCACGAAACGTACGGTTTCGCCGGCCTTGACCTTGATGCTCTTGGGTTCGAAGGCGATGTCCTTGAGCACCACCTCGACAGTGCGGGTGGCCTTGGCTGCCGGCGCCGGCTCGCCGAAAGCGAAGGGTTTGGCTTCGCCAGCGAAGGTGGGCAGGCTGGTCAGGGCAAGCGCGGCGGTGAGCAACAGGTGTTTCATGGGTGACTCCAGATCAATGCAGCGAAGATGGCACCATTGTCGAAAAGGCTGGCTGGCAGCTGGCTGACGGGAAGATTACAACTTTGTCAGCTTGGGCAGGCCGCCAGATCGTCACGTATCATTTCGGCATCACGTTGGCCCGAACCGTTGGTAAACACATGAAACTGCTGATCGTCGAAGACCAGGCCAAGACCGGCCAGTACCTGAGCCAGGGCCTGAGCGAGGCCGGCTTCGCCACCGAACTGGCCAGCGACGGCGACACAGGCCAGCACCTGGCCCTGAGCGGCGACCACGACCTGCTGATCCTCGACGTGATGCTGCCGGGGCGCAACGGCTGGCAGATCCTCCAGGCGGTGCGCCAGGCCGGGCTGGACACCCCGGTGCTGTTCCTCACCGCCCGCGATGCCGTCGAGGACCGCGTGCACGGCCTGGAGCTGGGCGCCGACGACTACCTGGTCAAACCCTTCGCCTTCTCCGAACTGCTGGCCCGTGTACGCAGCCTGCTGCGCCGTGGCGCCAGTGCCAGCCAGGATACCTGCCTGGCCCTGGCCGACCTGCGCCTGGACCTGATTCGCCGCCGCGCCGAGCGCGCCGGTCAGCGCATCGACCTGACCGCCAAGGAGTTCGCCCTGCTCGAACTGCTGCTGCGCCGCCAGGGCGAGGTGCTGCCCAAGTCGCTGATCGCCTCGCAGGTGTGGGACATGAATTTCGACAGCGACACCAACGTCATCGAGGTGGCCATCCGCCGCTTGCGCCTGAAGATCGACGACAGCCATGCCGCCAAGCTGATCCATACTGTGCGCGGCATGGGCTACGTGCTCGAAGAGCGCCACGACTGATGCGCCGCCTGTCCCTGGGCCGCCGCCTGGCGCTACTGTTCGCCGCCTGCACCGCGGCCGTGTCGCTGGGCGCCGGCCTGCTGTTCAACCGCGCCAGCGAGCAGCATTTCGTCGAACTCGACCAGCAACTGCTCAGTGGCCGGCTTTCGCTGATGAGCAGCCTGCTTGCCGGTGTCACCACCCAGCAGCAACTGGCCACGCGTCTGCCGGCGCTGCTCAACGAGCTGAGCCACCAGTCCGACCTGGCCTTGCGTGTGCGCGGCGCCGACGGCGAGCCGTGGTTCGCCAGCCGGGGCGAGCTGCCGCAGGCCCCCACCCCTACCGGCCTGGCCACGCTGCACAGCCACGGGGTCGATTACCGCAGCCTCAGCGCGCCACTGGTCGACGGCCAGCCCGCTTCGCCACAACTGACCCTGTTCCTCGACATCACCCACCACCAGCACTTCCTGCAAGGCATGCAGCGGTTGATCTGGCTCACCGTCGGCCTGTCGGCGCTGGCCACCGCGCTGCTCGGTGCCTGGGCCGTACGCCGTGGCCTGAAACCGCTGCGGCAGATGGGCAAGGTGGCCGCCAGCGTCACCGCCGGCTCGCTAACCACGCGCTTGCCGGCCGCCGAGATGCCCGAGGAACTGGCCGAGCTGGCCGGCACCGTCAACGCCATGCTGCAGCGCCTGGACGATGCCTTCCAGCGCCTGTCGGCGTTCTCCGCCGACATCGCCCACGAGCTGCGCACGCCGCTGTCCAACCTGCTGACCCACACCCAGGTCACCCTCACCCGCCCGCGCAGCCTCGAGGAGTACCGCGAGGCCCTGCACGGCAACCTCGAGGAGCTGCAATGGATGGCCCAGCTGGTCAACGACATGCTCTACCTGGCCAAGGCTGACCACGGCCTGCTGATGCCCAGCCGCCAGGCGCTGGACCTGGCAACGGAGGCCGATGCGTTGCTGGAGTACTACGCGCCGCTGGCCGAGGACGCCGAGGTGCGTTTGTTGCGTGAGGGCCAGGCCCATGCCAAGGGCGACCGGCACATGCTGCGCCGGGCGCTATCGAACTTGCTGGACAACGCCCTGCGCTTCACCCCCGCCGGAGGGGAGATCCGGGTAAGCTTGGAGCCTGGGCTGCGCATCGTGGTAGCCAACACCGGGCCGGCGATTGCGCCGCAACTGCTGGAGCGATTGTTCGACCGCTTCTACCGGGCGGATCCGGCGCGCCAGGAAGGCAGCAGCGAGCATGCGGGGTTGGGGCTGGCGATCACCCGTTCGATCGTGCAGGCACATGGGGGACGCATCAGGGCAGAGTGCGCGGATGGCTGGACGCGGTTTGTGATCGAGTTGTCCGAATAGGGGCTGCTACACAGCCCATCGCTGGCAAGCCAGCTCCCACAGGGCTCTTGCAAGCCTGTACTTTGTGGGAGCCGGCTTGCCGGCGAAAGGGGCGCCATGCCTTACTCGTAACGCAACGCCATCGCCGGTTCGATCTGCGAGGCGCGGTACGCCGGGTAGATCGTCGCCAGGAAGCTCATCACCAGCCCCGCCACGCAGATGATCGCCACATCGCCCCATTGCAGCTCCGACGGCAGGCTGCTGATGAAGTAGATGTCGGAGGTGAAGATATGCTGCCCGCTGACCCGCTCGAGCCAACCGACCACCGCGCTCACGTTCAGCGCCAGGATCACTCCCAGCACCCCGCCAAGCAAGGTGCCGACGATGCCGATCAAGCTGCCCTGGACCATGAAGGTGCCCATGATCTGCGCCGGCGTGGCGCCGATGGTGCGCAGGATGGCGATGTCCGCGCCCTTGTCGTTCACCACCATCACCAGGGTGGCGATGATGTTGAACGCGGCCACGGCGATGATCATCATCAGCAGCAGGCCGATCATGGTCTTTTCCATCTTCATCGCGCTGAACAGGCTGCCCTGGGTGTGCGACCAGTCATCGGCGCGGTAGCCTTCGCCCAGGCCCGCGGCGATGGCCTTGGACACCTGTGGCGCGGCATACAGATCATGCAGCTTCAGGCGCACGCCCTGCACCTGGCCCGGTGCCCAGCGCTGCATTTCGCCGGCATCGGCGACGTGAATGTAGGCCTGCGAGCCATCCAGTTCGGCACCCACCTTGAAGATGCCGACCACGGTGAGGCGCTGCATGCGCGGAGTGATGCCGCCCGGTTCCTTGCTGATCTCCGGGACGATCAGGGTCAGCTTGTCACCGGTGTTCAGGCGAAAACGCCGCGCCGTCAATTCACCGATGACCACGCCATACTCGCCCGGCACCAATGCCTGCAAGCTGCCCTGGACGATGTGCTGGGTGACGATGGAGACCTTGCCTTCCTCGGTCGGATCGATGCCGGCGACCTGGATCGGCTGCATCGCCCCCTTGTACGAGAGCATGCCTTCCATCTCGGTGATCGGCGCGGCAGCCATCACCGCCGGATTGCCTTCGGCGGCGGCGGCGACCGTGCGCCAGTCGTCCAACGGCTGCGCGCCGAGGATCGCAGCGTGTGGCACCAGGCCAAGCACCCGCGAACTCATCTCGCGCTGGAAGCCGTTCATCACCGACAACACCGTGATCATGGCCAGCACGCCGAGCGACAGGCCGATCATCGAGGTCATGGAGATGAACGAGATGAAGTGGTTGCGGCGCTTGGCACGGGTGTAGCGGGCACCGATGAACAAGGACAAGGGTCTGAACATGAACGGGAACACCCAAGTAGAAAAAGAACCGGGGCCGCCTCACGGGGCCCCGCGCAAGCGACTCAGATCGCCACCAGGTGCCCGTCTTCCAGGCTCAGCACACGGTCCATCTGGCGCGCCAGGTTGAGGTCGTGGGTCACTACCAGGAAGGCGGTCTGCGAGTGGGTCGACAACTCGCGCATCAGTTCCTGGATGCCCTGGGCGGTGTGGTGGTCGAGGTTGCCGGTGGGCTCGTCGAGCATCACCAGGCCGGGGCGGTTGACCAGGGCGCGGGCAATCGCCACGCGCTGGCGCTCACCACCGGACAGCTCGGCCGGCTTGTGATTGAGGCGGTGGCCCAGGCCGACGCGCTTGAGCAGCGCCTCGGCGCGCTCGCGGGCCTCGCTGATCGGGGTCTTGCCGATCAGCAGCGGCATGCAGGCGTTCTCCAGGGCGGTGAACTCTGCCAGCAGGTGGTGGAACTGGTAGACGAAGCCCAGCGCGCGATTGCGCAGCAGGCCGCGGGCCCGCTCGCCCAGTGCCGACAGCTCTTCGCCGGCCAGCCAGACACTGCCCTGCGTCGGCGTGTCGAGACCGCCCAGCAGGTTGAGCAGCGTACTCTTGCCCGAACCCGAGCTGCCGACGATGGCCACCCGCTCGCCCGGGTGCAGTTCGAGGTTCAACCCTGACAACACCTGCACCGACTCCGGGCCTTCCTCGTAGCTCTTGCCCAGGTTGCGGCAGCTCAACACGGCTTTATCACTCATGCGCGACTCACTCATAACGTAGCGCCTCTGCAGGCTGGGTGCGCGAGGCGCGCCAGGCCGGGTACAGGGTGGCGAAGAAACTCAGGACCAGCGCCGCACCGCAGACCATGTACACGTCCTGGGCCTGGATCTGCGACGGCAGGTAATCGATGAAGTACACGTCGGCATTGAGGAACTTGTGCCCGATCAGGGCTTCGATGCCGGCGATGGCCGCGCTCACGTTGAGCGCGCCGAGGATGCCCAGCACCGCGCCGATCAGCGTGCCGACCACGCCGATCACCGTGCCCTGGACCATGAAGATGGCCATGATCTGCCCGGGCGTGGCACCCAGGGTGCGCAGGATGGCGATGTCGCCGCGCTTGTCGTTGACCACCATCACCAGGGTGGAAATGATGTTGAACGCCGCCACCGCGACGATCAGCAGCAGCAGCAGGCCGATCATGGATTTCTCCATGCGGATTGCCTGGTACAGGTTGCCGTGGGTGCGGGTCCAGTCCCGCGGATAGTACTCCTGCTCGCCCAGCTGCTGGGCAATGGCCCAGGTGGCGCGGGGGGCCTGGAACAGGTCGTCGAACTTCAGGCGCACGCCCTGGACCTGGTCGGCCTTCCAGCGATGCAGGCGCGACAGGTCGGCGATGTTGGTCAGGCCCAGGTAGCCGTCGATCTCGCCGGCACCGACATGGAAGGTGCCGACCACGGTGAAGCGCTTCATGCGCGGGAACATCCCCGCCGGGGTCACGCTGACCTCGGGGGCGACGAAGGTCAGCTTGTCGCCGATGGCCACGCCCAGCTTCTGTGCGGCCTTGTCGCCGATCATGATCCCCCACTCGCCCGGCGCCAGCTTGTCGAGGCTGCCGTCGAGGACGAACTTGTCGATGATCGACACCTCGCGCTCGCGGGCCGGGTCGATGCCGTTGAGCAGCACCTTCTGCACCTTGCCCTCATGGGTCAGCAGGCCCTGCATCTGGGTGAAGGGCGCGACCGCCAGCACCTGCGGATTCTGCTTTACTTTAGAGGCGAGGGCCTGCCAGTCGTCGATCGGCTGACCGGTCTCCAACGTGGCGTGAGGGATCATACCCAGCACGCGGGTACGCATCTCGTGGTCGAACCCGTTCATCACCGACAGCACCACGATCATCACCACCACGCCCAGGGCGAGGCCGATCATCGAGGTGAGCGAAATGAACGAGACGAAGTGATTGCGGCGCTTGGCACGGGTGTAGCGCGTACCAATGAATACGAATAGAGGTCTGAACATGTCGGGGCTTGTTCGGATGAAAGGGAACGTCCTTGTGGCGAGGCGCCTACGGCGGCTTTACACTCGGACCACCGCCGTAACCTTGGGTTCGCCATGACGACATTAGACGAAGAAGATCGCCGCGAATACTACCGCATCGAAGATCGGATCGCACTTCAAATCAGCCCCCTCAGCGCGGCCGAAGCCCTTGAGACAGAACTGTTGCAGGATGATTCGGAGCTGTTCAACCTGCTCAGCGAGCTGCACCTGTCGGACTTCGAGTCGCAACACCTGCTGCGCCAGTTGAGCGAGAAGGACCGCACCCTGGCCGCCTTCCTGCGCGCCCAGAACAAACGCCTCGACCTGCTCAGCGCCGTGGTCGCGCAAACCTTGATCGGCGAAATCGGCCAGCCGATGCCGGTGATCATCTCCGAAGGCGGCATCGAGTTCGCCCAGGCGCAGAAGATCGCGCCCGGCACCCGGGTCAAGGTGAAGATGGTGCTGATGCCCCGTGCCCATGGCCTGCTGCTGCGCGGCCGGGTCACCCATTGCGACCCGCGCCCGGACGGCGACTTCGAGGTCGGCACCGAATTCATCGACATGACCGACGCCCAGCGCCAGCTCCTGGCCCGCTACATCCTGCAGCGCCAGCAACAGCAACGGCGCCAGGCGCTGGAGCAGAACGAGCCGGACGCATAAGCCCTTTTTCCCTGATTTGAAGGAACGAACGTGACCCTGATCTATGGCCACCGCGGCGCCAAGGGCGAAGCACCCGAGAACACCCTGCAGAGTTTCCGTCAGTGCCTGTCCCATGGCGTGGACCGCTGCGAACTCGACCTGCACCTGTCGGCCGACAACGAGCTGATGGTGATCCACGACCCGACCCTCAAGCGCACTACCGGCAGGCGCGGCAAGGTAGTCGAGCACACCGCCGCCGAGCTGGTGACCTACGACGCCCGCAAGGGAGGGCCGGGCCATGTACAGCCCTGCCACATCCCACGGCTCGAGGAACTGTTCGAGAAGTGCCCGTTCGAGCATTGGCAACTGGAGGTCAAGAGCGCCTCGCGCACCCGCGCCGCCAGCACGGTGCTGGCGATCCGCGAACTGGCCCTGCAGCACGGCCTGCTGGACAAGGTGACCATCACCTCGAGCTCACGGGAAGTGCTCGGCGCCGCCCAGGAGCTGGTGCCCGACGTGAAACGCGGGCTGGTCGCCGAGTACGCCTGGCTCGACCCGTTGAAGGTCGCGCAGAACTACGGCTGCGAGATGCTGGCGTTGAACTGGACGCTGTGCACCCCCGAGCGCCTGATCAAGGCGCAGCGCCAGGGTTTGCACGTGTCGGTGTGGACGGTCAACGAACCGGCACTGATGCGCCGGCTCGCTGACTTTGGCGTGGACAGCCTGATTACAGACTTTCCCGGTTTGGCCAGGACCACCCTCGGGTAGGGCTGAAATCGGTCTCCCCGACCGGCTCAGGCCACCGGTCGGAGCCGCTCAAAAAAGCCGGTTCAGACCATCATAGGCGGCTACCCGATAGGCCTCGGCCATGGTCGGGTAGTTGAAGGTGGTGTTGACGAAGTATTTCAGGTTGTTCTGCTCGCCCGGCTGGTTCATCACTGCCTGGCCGATGTGGACGATCTCCGAGGCCTGGTAGCCGAAGCAGTGCACGCCGAGGACTTCCAGGGTCTCGCGGTGAAACAGGATCTTCAGCATGCCTTGCGGCTCGCCGGCGATCTGTGCGCGGGCCATGCTCTTGAAGAAGGCCTTGCCCACTTCGTAGGGCACCTTGGCCTGGGTCAGTTCCTGCTCGTTCTTGCCGATCGAGCTGATCTCCGGAATGGTGTAGATGCCGGTCGGCACGTCGTTGACGAAGCGCCAGCTGCCGTTGTCGACGATGCTGCCGGCCGCCGAGCGGCCCTGGTCGTGGGCGGCGCTGGCCAGGCTCGGCCAGCCGATCACATCACCGGCACCGTAGATGTTCGGCACGCTGGTGCGGTAGGTCTCGTCGACCTCGATCTGGCCACGGCTGTTGACCTTGATACCGATGTTCTCCAGGCCCAGCTTGTCGGTGTTGCCGGTACGGCCATTGCACCACAGCAAGGCGTCGGCCTTGATCTTCTTGCCCGACTTCAGGTGCAGGATCACCCCGTTGTCCAGGCCCTCGACACGGTCATACTCCTCGTTGTGGCGCACGGTGATGTTGTTGTTGCTGAAGTGGTAGCTCAGCGCCTGGGAAATCTCCGAATCCAGGAAGCTCAGCAGCTGGCCGCGGTTGTCGACCAGTTCCACCAGCACACCCAGGCCGCTGAAGATCGAGGCGTATTCGCAACCGATCACCCCGGCGCCGTAGACGATCAGCTTGCGTGGGGTATGGCTGAGGCTGAGGATGGTGTCGCTGTCATAGACGCGCGGGTGGTGGAAGTCGATGTCGGCCGGGCGGTATGGGCGCGAGCCGGTGGCGATGATGATGTGCTTGGCGTTGAGCTTCTCGACCACGCCGTTGGGGCAGACCACTTCGACGGTCTGCTCATCGGCGAAGCTGCCGGTGCCGACGAACACATCGACGCGGTTGCGCGCGTAGTAGCCGGTGCGCGAGGCGACCTGCTTGCTGATGACCTTCTCGGCGCTCTTGAGCACATCAGGGAAGGAGAACCAGCGAGGTTCGCCGATGGCGCGGAACATCGGGTTGGTGTTGAACTGCATGATCTGCCGCACGGAGTGACGCAGCGCCTTGGACGGGATGGTGCCCAGGTGGGTGCAGTTGCCACCGACCTGGCGACGGCTGTCGACCATGGCCACCTTGCGCCCTGCTTTGGCGGCGTTCATTGCCGCGCCCTCTCCGGCCGGGCCGGAACCCAGCACCACTACGTCGTAGTTGTAGACAGCCATGCGTACTCCTTCAGAACTGGCCCGCCGGCCGGATGGCCGCGGGGCGCGATCATGTCGCCGGGGCGCCATGAGAAAATTCGGGTGCAGTCTAATCAAGCGTGAACGCCGCGCACATTAACCCTTGGTCGCGTCGTAGGCCATTATTGCCTGCACTACATGTCGATTCACCGTTTCCCTGGCTTCGATCATCCGTGGCTTGCCTTTCACTTGCCTTTCACCCGCTGCTCGAAGGCCGGCGTGGAACGAGAGACGAAACCACCCTCGACCCGGGTCACCAGTACTGCGGCGATACCGTGGGCGATGGCGAAATCCCAGCCCTGCTGCGGCCCGAGGATCAACAACAGGGTCGAGTAGCCGTCGGCCAGCAGCGCCGAAGCGTCGAGCACCGTCACCGCCGCCAGGTCGTGCGCGACCGGGCGCCCGAGGCGGGCGTCGAAGGTGTGTGAATAGCGCCGGCCATTGTCCTCGAAATAATGCCGGTAGTCACCCGAGGTCGACACGGCCAGGTCCTGCACGTCGATGACCTGGCGGGCGATCTGGTGATCTTCGCGCGGCAGTTCCAGGGCCACCCGCCAGGCGCTGCCATCGGGCTTGCGGCCCACGGCCTTCAACTCACCGGTGGCCTCGGCAAGAAAGTTGTCGATGCCCATGGCGCGCAGGCGCTGGGCGATCAGGTCGACGGCGTGGCCGGCGGCGACGCTGTTGAAATCCAGTTCGACGGCGGCGTCCTTGCACAGGGCCTCGCCCTCAAGGCGCAAGTGGCGGTAACCCACGCGCAGGCGCGCCCTGGCCAGCGCCTGCGGCTCCGGCACCTGCATTTCGCGGGCCTGCGGGCCGAAGCCCCAGAGGTCGAGTAGCGGCTCGACGGTAAGGTCGAAGGCGCCCTGGCTCTGTTCGGCCAGGTGCTGGCCGAAAGTAACCAGTTCCAGCATGTCGGCATCGATGGGCAGGCACTGATTGGCCGGCAACTGGTTGAAACGGCTGACGATGGAGTCGCCGCGGTAGGTGGAGTAATGCGCGTCGATGGCCTGCAGGATGCCTTCGACCGCCGACTGCACCTGCTCCGGCGCCGGGCCGCCTGGCTGGCGCACGTACTGGATGCTGTAGCTGCTGCCCATGGTCGGGCCGCCGAAGCGCTCGAGGGTCGGGGCTGGCTTGCAGGCTGAAAGCAGCGTAAGGATGGACAACAGTAGTATCGCGCGCAAACGAGAGCTCTCAGGAGACTGCACTGACCTCATCGCCGGCAAGCCGGCTCCCACAAAAGGCTCGGCGCCAGCGCCTCTGTGGAAGCCGGCTTGCCGGCGATGAGGCCGGTACAGGCACAGCAGTTATCAGGCAAAAAAAACGGGAACCCGAAGGTTCCCGTTTTCTCAACGCATTACAAGCGGATCAGCGTGGAAACGCTGGCGGGTTCACACCGGCCATGTCTTCCATCACGCGCACCACCTGGCAGCTGTAACCGAATTCGTTGTCGTACCAGACGTACAGGACAACACGGTTGTCGTTGCAGATGGTCGCCTCGGCGTCGACCACACCGGCGTGGCGCGAACCGACGAAGTCGGTCGATACCACTTCCTGGGAGCTGACGTAGTCGATCTGCTTGTGCAGCTCGGAGTGCATGGCGGTCTGGCGCAGGTACTCGTTCAGCTCTTCGCGGTTGGTGGCCTTCTCGAGGTTCAGGTTGAGAATGGCCATCGACACGTTCGGCGTCGGCACACGGATCGCGTTGCCGGTCAGCTTGCCCTTGAGCACTGGCAGGGCCTTGGCGGCGGCGGTCGCGGCACCGGTCTCGGTGATGACCATGTTCAGCGGCGCGGCGCGACCACGACGGCTGCCCTTGTGGAAGTTGTCGATCAGGTTCTGGTCGTTGGTGAACGAGTGAACGGTTTCGACGTGGCCGTTGACGATGCCGTACTGGTCGTTGATGGCCTTGAGCACCGGCACGATGGCGTTGGTGGTGCAGGACGCCGCCGAGATGATCTTGTCGTCGGCGCTGATGTCGCCGTGGTTGATGCCGTGCACGATGTTCTTCAGCGCGCCCTTGCCAGGTGCGGTGAGGATCACGCGGGCGGCGCCCGGGCAGGCCAGGTGCTGGCCGAGGCCGTCGGCGTCACGCCAGACACCGGTGTTGTCGACGATCAGCGCATCGTTGATGCCGTACTGGGTGTAGTCGACTTCGCTCGGGCTCTTGGCGTAGATCACCTGGATCAGGTTGCCGTTGGCAGTGATGGTGTTGTTGGCTTCATCGATGACGATGGTGCCGTCGAACGGACCGTGCACCGAGTCGCGGCGCAGCAGGCTGGCGCGCTTGACCAGGTCGTTCTCGGCGCCCTTGCGCACAACGATGGCGCGCAGGCGCAGGCCGTCACCGCCACCGGTCTTCTCGATCAGGATACGCGCCAGCAGGCGGCCGATGCGGCCGAAGCCGTACAGCACGACGTCGGTGCCCTTGCGTGCGGAAGCGTTCTGCTGACCCACGACGTCGGCCAGTTCGTCACGGACGAACTGCTCGGCGCTGCGGCCATTGCCTTCGACCTTGAACTTGTTGGCCAGCTTGCCCAGGTCCACCGAGGCGGCGCCCAGCTTCAGCTCGCTCATGGCCTTGAGCAGGGGGAATGTCTCGTGGACGGACAGCTCGGTCTCGTCGGTCTGACGGTGACGGGCAAAGCGGTGTGCTTTGAGGATCGAGATAACCGAACGGTTGATCAGGCTGCGGCCATAGATCGAGCTCACCACGTTGTTGTTGCGGTAGAGCTGACCGATAAGCGGGATCATCGCTTCAGCCAGGGCTTCACGATCGATCCACTCACCAAGACACTGGTCGGGCTTCTGAGTCACGGTAACCTTCCACATGTAGGGGAACAAAAAAGGGGCTACATTATGACGCCCCGCGGCGTATCGGGCAATGAGCGCCTGTCGCCGGCGCCAGCCCCCGTCGCCAAGCCCTTTCGAACCTGACAGCGCGCCTCGTCACCGGTACAATCGACCTCTTTGCCGCAACGCTTGGAGTCCGATCTCCCGTGTCAGTTCTGCGCCTACCGCAAATGTCGGCCACGGCCGGCAAACAAACCTGGGGCAACCTGCCCGGCGCGGCCTTGAGCCTGGCCGTCGCCGAGGCTGCCAGTACCGCCGGTCGCTTCACCTTGCTGCTGACCGCCGACAGCCAGGCGGCCGATCGCCTGGAGCAGGAGCTGCGCTTCTTCGCGCCAGAACTGCCGGTGCTGCCTTTCCCCGACTGGGAAACCCTGCCCTACGACCTGTTCTCGCCGCACCAGGACATCATCTCCCAGCGTATCGCCAGCCTCTACCGGCTGCCGGAGCTGGACCACGGCATTCTCGTCGTGCCGATCACCACCGCCCTGCACCGCCTGGCCCCCACGCGCTTCCTGCTGGGCAGCAGCCTGGTGCTGGACGTCGGCCAGAAGATCGACGTCGAGCAGATGCGCGCGCGCCTGGAAGCCAGCGGCTACCGCTGCGTCGACACGGTCTACGAGCATGGCGAGTTCGCCGTGCGCGGCGCGCTGATCGACCTGTTCCCCATGGGCAGCAAGCAGCCGTACCGCATCGACCTGTTCGACGACGAGATCGAGACCCTGCGCACCTTCGACCCGGAGAGCCAGCGCTCGATCGACAAGGTCGACTCGATCCGCCTGTTGCCGGCGCGCGAGTTCCCCATGCAGAAGGACGAGGTGACGCGCTTCAAGGCGCGTTTCCGCGAACGCTTCGACGTCGACTTCCGCCGCAGCGCGATCTTCCAGGACCTCACCAGCGGCATCATCCCCGCTGGCATCGAGTACTACCTGCCGTTGTTCTTCGAAGAAACCGCCACCCTGTTCGACTACCTGCCGACCGACACCCAGGTGTTCTCGCTGCCGGGCGTGGAGCAGGCCGCCGAACACTTCTGGAACGATGTGCGCGGGCGCTATGAAGAGCGCCGCGGCGATATGAGCCGGCCGCTGCTGCCACCGGCGGAGCTGTTCCTGCCGGTGGAGGATTGCTTCGCCCGCCTCAAGCAGTGGCCACGAGTGGTGATCAGCGGCGAAGATGTCGAGGCCGGCGCTGGCCGTGAGCGCTTCGCCGCCCGCGCCCTGCCCAACCTGGCCATCGAGGCCAAGGCCCACCAGCCGCTGGCGGAGCTGGCCAACTTCCTCGACCAGTTCAGCGGCCGCGTGCTGTTCACCGCCGAGTCCGCGGGCCGCCGCGAAGTGCTGCTCGAGTTGCTCGAACGCCTCAAGCTGCGCCCGCAGACCGTCGACGGCTGGGCCGACTTCGTCACCGGCGGCGAACGCCTGGCGATCACCATCGCCCCCTTGGACGACGGCCTGTTGCTGGACGACCCGGCCATTGCCCTGGTAGCGGAAAGCCCGCTGTTCGGCCAGCGCGTGATGCAGCGCAGGCGCCGCGAGAAACGCGGCGAGGCGGCCAACGACGCGGTGATCAAGAACCTCACCGAGCTGCGCGAAGGCGCGCCGGTGGTGCACATCGACCATGGCGTGGGCCGCTACCTGGGCCTGGCCACCCTGGAAATCGACGGCCAGGCCGCCGAGTTCCTCACCCTCGAATACGCCGAGGGCGCCAAGCTCTACGTGCCGGTGGCCAACCTGCACCTGATCGCGCGCTACACCGGCAGCGACGACGCCCTGGCCCCACTGCACCGGCTGGGTTCAGAAGCCTGGCAGAAAGCCAAGCGCAAGGCCGCCGAGCAGGTGCGCGACGTCGCCGCCGAGCTGCTCGATATCTACGCCCGCCGCGCCGCGCGCAAAGGCTATGCCTTCGCCGACCCGGCCGCCGACTACGCCACCTTCAGCGCCGGCTTCCCGTTCGAGGAAACCCCCGACCAGCAGACCGCCATCGAGGCGGTGCGGGCCGACATGCTCGCCGGCCAGCCCATGGACCGCCTGGTGTGCGGCGACGTCGGCTTCGGCAAGACCGAGGTGGCCATGCGCGCCGCCTTCATCGCCGTGCACAGCGGCCGCCAGGTGGCGGTCCTGGTACCCACCACGCTGCTGGCCCAGCAGCACTACAACAGTTTCCGCGACCGCTTCGCCGACTGGCCGGTGAAGGTCGAGGTGATGAGCCGCTTCAAGTCGGCCAAGGAAGTCGCCAGCGCCGCGGCGGAACTGGCCGAAGGCAAGATCGACATCCTCATCGGCACCCACAAGCTGCTGCAGGACGATGTGCGCTTCAAGGACCTGGGCCTGGCCATCATCGACGAGGAACACCGCTTCGGCGTGCGGCAGAAGGAACAGCTCAAGGCGCTGCGCAGCGAGGTGGACATCCTCACACTGACCGCAACGCCGATCCCGCGCACGCTGAACATGGCGGTTTCGGGCATGCGCGACCTGTCGATCATCGCCACCCCGCCAGCGCGGCGCCTGTCGGTGCGCACCTTCGTCATGGAGCAGAACAAGAGCACCGTGAAGGAGGCGCTGCTGCGCGAACTGCTGCGCGGTGGCCAGGTGTACTACCTGCACAACGATGTGAAGAGCATCGAGAAGTGCGCCGCCGAGCTGGCCGAGCTGGTGCCCGAGGCACGTATCGGCATCGGTCACGGGCAGATGCGCGAACGCGAGCTCGAGCAGGTGATGAGTGACTTCTATCACAAGCGTTTCAACGTGCTGATCGCCTCGACCATCATCGAGACCGGCATCGACGTGCCGAGCGCCAACACCATCGTCATCGAGCGCGCCGACAAGTTCGGCCTGGCGCAATTGCACCAGTTGCGTGGTCGGGTCGGGCGCAGCCACCACCAGGCCTATGCCTACCTGCTGACGCCACCGCGCCAGCAAATCAGTGCCGACGCCGAGAAACGCCTGGAGGCCATCGCCAACACCCAGGACCTGGGCGCGGGCTTCGTCCTGGCCACCAACGACCTGGAGATCCGCGGCGCCGGCGAACTGCTCGGCGAAGGCCAGAGCGGGCAGATCCAGGCGGTCGGCTTCACCCTGTACATGGAGATGCTCGAGCGCGCGGTCAAGGCCATCCGCAAGGGCACCCAGCCGAACCTCGAACAGCCACTCGGTGGCGGCCCGGAGATCAACCTGCGCCTGCCGGCGCTGATCCCCGAGGACTACCTGCCCGACGTGCATGCGCGCCTGATCCTGTACAAGCGCATCGCCTCGGCGGCCGACGAAGAGGGCCTCAAGGACCTGCAGGTGGAGATGATCGACCGCTTCGGCCTGCTGCCGGAACCGACCAAGAACCTGATGCGCCTGACCCTGCTCAAGCTGCAGGCGGAAAAGCTCGGCATCAAGAAGGTCGACGCCGGCCCCAACGGCGGCAAGCTCGAGTTCGAGGCCGAAACCCCGGTCGACCCGCTGACCCTGATCAAGCTGATCCAGGGCCAGCCCAAACGCTACAAGTTCGAAGGCGCGACCCAGTTCCGCTTCCTGGTGCCGATGGAACGCCCCGAAGAACGTTTCAACACCCTGGAAGCGCTGTTCGAGCGCCTTACCCCACAAACACACTAAGGAAGCTTCATGCGTGCCATCCGTTGCCTGACCTTGCTGCTGACGCTGATCGCGCCGGCCGCCTTCGCCGCAGGCCCGTATCAGGTGGAAATGGTCCTGGTGCGGCAGAACGCCGTAGCGGCCATTACCAGCCCGTTTGCCCCGGAAGACTGGAGCGCCGGCGCGCCACGCCTGGACAAGGGCGCTGAACGCCCGACCGGCCTGGGTGACGAGGTCACCCGCCTGCAGGCCACCGCCGACTACACCGTGCTGCTGCACAAGGCCTGGCAACAGGATGGCGAAACCATTGCCCTGAGTGCCGGTGACGAACAGTTCGGCCACTTCCCGATCGAGGGCAACCTGCGCATCAAGGAAAGCCGCTTCATCGCCGTTGACGCCAACCTCTGGGTCAACCAGCTCGACAGCAATGGCAGCGTGCTGCGCAGCGAGCAGTTCAAGCAGAGCAACAGCAACATGAAGGCCGGGCAGCTGACCTTCCTCGATGGCGGGCACCTGGCCGTGCTGCTCAAGGTCTCACCGGCCGGCATGCGCAAGATGCCGCTGCCCGACCCGGAAATGATGGAGCAGTGAAACCGTGAACGCCGATGTGCAGAAGCTGGCGGCCGAGAACCCGAGCTGGAAGCGCGACTTTTCCGCGGCCACCCTGCAACGTGGCGAGCGCTACGCCGAACAGGGCCTGGTGCAGATCCAGTCCCACGGCGATTCACGCATCGAGTCCACCTGCCGCGGCAGCGGCGGCAATGTCTACCGCCAGCGGATCATCATCACCGCGGGGCCATCCGGGCAGTGCCACGTGCGCGGCAAATGCTCCTGCCCGGTCGGCGAGAACTGCAAGCACTGCGCCGCCGCGCTCTACACCCTGGCCAGCAGCTACGGGCGCGGCGCGGCCAGCGGCGAGCAACTGCCCCATCACCTGCAGCATTGGTTGCAAGGCCTGGAGCAGCCCACCCCCAGGCAAGACGGCGCTGAAGACCGGCGCGGGCGCATGGTCTGCTACCAACTCATGCTCAAGGACGACAAGAGCTGCGCCTTGCGCGTGCGCAAAGGCACCCGCGAAGAGCATGGCATTCGCTACAGCCGCATCCATTCGCTGTACGAACTGCTCTACGAGCCACCGAAATACGTCAAGGAAGAAGACCTGCGCATCCTGCGCCAGCTGTCGGCGCAGAACGCGCCCTTCGGCCAGGAACGCGGTTTCGCGCTCAAGGGGCACGAAGGCGGCGAACTGCTGCAGCGGGCACTGGATACCGGGCGCCTGATGTTCATCGAAGACTTTCCCTTGATGGTTCAGGGCGCCCCGCGCCAGGCGCAATTCCGCTGGGTACGCCTGAACAGCGGTGACTATCGGGGCATGTGGTACAACGGCGAGGAACCGCTCAATTGCGTGCTGCCGCTGGTGCCGCTGTTCTACTTCGATGTCGACAGCCAAGAAGTCGGCACCGTCACCCACACCCTCGACCCGCACACCGCCCTGCAGCTGTCCCTTGCCCCCGATGTACCGGAACACCTTATCGTGCCCCTCAGCCACAAGCTCAACGCGCTCAACCATCGCCTGCCGACCCCCACCGCCGTGCAGGAGGAACAGCTCGACGGCATCGAGCCGACCCCACACTTGACCCTCGGCAGTCTCGAATTCAGCGCCTACACGCCCAAGACCGGGCGCATGCAACGCCAGATGCAGCACCGCGCCGCGCTGGCGTTCGACTACGACGGCCTGCGTGCCAGCGGCAGCGACGACAAGTCACTCAGCCGCCTGGTGGGCACCACCAGCCAGCGCATCCAGCGCCAGCCACAGGCCGAGCAGGCCCTGCGCATGGCCCTGCGCGACCACGGCTTCAAGGTGGCGACCCGCCAGAGCAAGGCCCTCCCCGACAGTGCCGGCGAAATGTACCAGTTGCCCGACGACGAAGCCTGGCTGCGCTTCGCCCGCGAAGGCCTGCCGCGTCTGCGCGAGGCGGGCTGGGCGATCGACGTGCACCGCGACTTCGCGTTCAACCTGCACGAGGTCGACGACTGGTATGCCACCATCGAGGAAGCGCCAGGCCAAGAATGGTTCGACCTTGAGCTGGGTATTGTGGTGGACGGCCAGCGCCACAGCTTGCTGCCCATAGTCCTGCAACTGCTGCGCACCAGCCCGGAACTGCTGCGGCCCAGCGAACTGGCGCGGCGCAATGACGACGAGCACCTGCTGATTGACCTCAACCGCGCCCGCCATGACGGCCCGGCGCTGCGGGTCGCCCTGCCCTACGGGCGCATCAAGGCGGTGATGGGCACCCTGGGCGAACTGTACCTGCACGAGGACGCCGTGGGCCCGAGCCTGCGCCTGGACCGCACCGATGCCGCGCGCCTCAACGAAATCGACCACCTGCCGCTGCAATGGGAAGGCGGCAGCCATGTGCGCGACCTGGGCCGACGCCTGCGTGACGCTCGCGACCTGCAGGTGATACCGCCCAAAGGCCTGAACGCCACATTGCGCCCCTACCAGCAGCAAGGCCTGAACTGGCTGCAGGCCCTGCGCGAGATGGGCACCGGCGGCATCCTCGGCGACGACATGGGCTTGGGCAAGACCCTGCAGACCCTGGCCCACCTGCTGCTGGAGAAAGAAAGCGGGCGCCTGGCACATCCGGCGCTGGCGGTGATGCCCACCAGCCTGGTGCCCAACTGGCTCGACGAAGCCCGGCGCTTCGCCCCCGACCTGCGCGTGCTGGCCTTGCACGGCCCAGGCCGCAACAAGCACTTCGCCAATCTGGCCGACTATGACCTGGTGCTGACCACCTACGCCCTCGCCCCCCGCGACCTCGAACCACTCAAGGCCCAGCCCTGGCACCTGCTGGTGCTGGACGAGGCACAGAACATCAAGAGCAGCACCAGCAAGGCGGCCCAGGCCGTTCGCGAGCTGCAGGCCAGCCAGCGGCTGTGCCTGACCGGCACGCCGATGGAGAACAACCTCGGCGAGCTATGGTCGATCTTCCACTTCCTGATGCCCGGCTGGCTGGGCGACAGCAAGCGCTTCACCCAGGACTACCGTACCCCGATCGAGCGTCACGGCGACGCTGAGCGCATGGCCCATCTGGCCAGCCGCATCCGCCCGTTCCTGCTGCGCCGTACCAAGGAACAGGTGGCCACCGAACTGCCGGCCAAGACCGAAATGATCCACTGGGTCGAGCTCAGCGACGCCCAACGCGACACCTACGAGGCGCTGCGGGTGGCAATGGACAAGAAGGTCCGCGACGAGATCGCCCGCAACGGCGCCGCGCGCAGCCAGATCGTCATCCTCGACGCGCTGCTCAAGCTGCGCCAGGTGTGTTGCGACCTGCGCCTGGTCAAGGGTACCGAGGCCAAGGGCACATTCGCCGACAAGGGCAAGCTGGGCAGCCTGCTGGAGATGCTTGAGGAGCTGCTCAGCGAGGGGCGCAAGGTGCTGCTGTTCTCGCAGTTCACCTCGATGCTGGCACTGATCGAGTTCGAGCTGGAGAAGCGCGGCATCCGCTACAGCCTGCTGACCGGCGACACCCGCGACCGCCGCGCTCCCGTGCAGCAGTTCCAGAATGGCGACAGCGAGGTATTCCTGATCAGCCTCAAGGCCGGCGGCACCGGGTTGAACCTGACCGCCGCCGACACTGTGATCCACTACGACCCGTGGTGGAACCCCGCCAGCGAGAACCAGGCCACCGACCGCGCCTACCGCATCGGCCAGGACAAGCCGGTGTTCGTGTTCAAGCTGATCACCCGTGGAACGGTGGAAGAGAAGATCCAGCAATTGCAGCAAGAGAAGGCGGCACTGGCAGCCGGGCTGCTCGATGGCGGGCAGGCCGGGCAATGGCGGTTGGGGGATGAAGAGATCGAGGCGCTGTTCGCGCCGCTGCCGGGCAAACGAAGTAAGTAAAAGCCCGCTCCCATGAACCCTCAGGGGGGCGTGCCAGCGGGCTTGCCCGGGACGAGGCCAGCGAGATCAATCGACCAGCTGAGCTTCCTTCAGCGCCCCCAGCGCCTCCAGCCAACGCGGCTGCTGGCGGTAATCGGTACGCGCAAAGCCCTGCCCGCGCATCCGTGCAATCCGCGGCGACGGCTTGACCTTCATGCGCTGCGCCGCGCTCAGCGCCAGCTCGGCCGAAGCCCGGTCATTGCACACCAGGCCCATGTCGCAGCCCGCGCTCAATGCAGCCTCGATGCGGCTGGCGGCATCGCCCACCACGTGGGCGCCGGCCATGGACAAGTCATCGCTGAAGATCACCCCGTCGAAGCCCAGCTCGCCGCGCAGGATGTCCTGCAGCCAGCGCCGGGAGAAGCCGGCCGGCTGGTTGTCGACCTGCGGGTAGATCACGTGGGCCGGCATCACCGCCGCCAACTGCCCGCTCAGGCGGGTGAACGGCACCAGGTCGGCCGCGCGCAGCTGTTCCAGGCTGCGCTCATCGACCGGGATCGCCACATGGGAATCGGCCTCGGCCCAGCCGTGACCGGGGAAATGCTTGCCACAGGCGGCCATGCCCGCGGCATTCATGCCACGGATGAAGGCGCCGGCCAGTTCGGTAGCCCGCTGCGGATTGCCTTCGAAGGCGCGGCTGCCGACCACGGCACTGCGCTGATGGTCGAGGTCCAGCACCGGGGCAAAGCTCAGGTCCAGGCCTACCGCCAGCACCTCGGTGGCCATCAGCCAGCCGCACTGCTCGGCCAGGTATTCGGCATTGGCGTTGTCGGCGATGGCGCGCATGGCCGGCAGGCGCACGAAGCCCTGGCGCAGGCGCTGGACCCGCCCGCCTTCCTGGTCCACGGCCAGGATCAGGTCGGGGCGGATGGCGCGGATCGAGGCGCACAGCTCGCGCACCTGGCGTGGGCTGTCGATGTTGCGGGCAAAGATGATCAGGCCGGCCACTTCGGGCTGGCGCAGCAGATGGCGGTCTTCGGCGGTCAGCCATTTACCGGCGATATCCACCATCAGGGAGCCTTGCAGGCTGGCAGTCATTGGGAATCCTTCATTGGAGATCCGGAGGTCGCGCAGACGCACGCACACATCGGACAACGCGGTGTCCGATGGTTCAGTGGCGAAGCTGCCGTGCTGACGGGAATTGCGGCGGGGGCGAGTTCAGGCATGGGCGCTAGCTTAGCGCAAGCGCCCTGCCCCGCCCAGTGCTCAGGCCTTGGCGGGCGCGCCGGACTTGCTGCGTGGGCGCAATTGCGCCGCGGCCATGGCCTGGTCGGTGACACCGCTGTCGGCACGCATGCCGGCGGCCAGGAACGGCACCATCAGGCGCATCACCTGCTCGATCGAGGTGTTGATGCCGAAGTCGGTTTCGGCGATGGCGCGCAGGGCCTTGATACCCGACATGCTGAACGCCGCGGCGCCGAGCATGAAGTGCACGCGCCAGAACAGCTCCAGTGGCGGAATGCGCGGCGCGGCCTCGTTGACCAGCAGCATGTAGCGGCGGAACACCTTGCCGTACATGTCTTCCAGGTAACGGCGCAGGTGCCCCTGGCTCTGGCTGAAGGCCAGGCCCAGCAGGCGCATGAAGATCGACAGGTCGTTGTTGCTGCGCGGTTGCACGACCAAGGCCTGCTCCACCAGCATTTCCAGCAGCTCCTCGAGCGAAGCCTTCTGCTCGGGACGCGCCTGGTGGCGGTCGAGCTCACGCTCCAGGCTGGCGCAGAACGGGCCCAGGAAGCGGGAAAAGACTGCCTGGATCAGGGCTTTCTTCGAACCGAAATGGTAGTTCACCGCCGCCAGGTTGACTCCGGCCTTGCTGGTGATCAGCCGCAATGAGGTTTCCGCGAACCCGCGCTCCGCGAACAGCTGCTCCGCCGCATCGAGGATGCGCTCAACGGTTTCCGATTGGGCCATGACTACTCCGCCTGACAAACAGTTGTTTGAAACATACGTTTCAGTGCTGCACATGTCAAGGCTGGGTGACTGGCCGGTCGCCATTTAAAAGCGCCAAGCCACAAGCTGCAAGCGACAAGATGCACCCGACGCGCTCTATTTCTTGCAGCGAGTAGCTTGCAGCCGCCTCATCACTGTATATAATCCCAGTCACTGTATATAAAGACAGAGCCCTCGCCCATGCTGAAACTGACGCCACGCCAAGCCGAGATTCTGGCTTTCATCAAACGCTGCCTCGAAGACAACGGCTTCCCGCCGACCCGTGCCGAGATCGCCCAGGAGTTGGGCTTCAAGTCGCCCAACGCCGCCGAGGAGCACCTGAAAGCCCTGGCCCGCAAGGGCGCCATCGAGATGACCCCTGGCGCTTCCCGCGGTATCCGCATCCCCGGCCTCGAGCCCAAGCAAGAGGACAGCGGCCTGCCCATCATCGGTCGCGTCGCTGCCGGTGCACCGATCCTCGCCGAGCAGCACATCGAGGATTCCTGCAGCATCAACCCGGCCTTCTTCCATCCGCGCGCCGATTACCTGCTGCGGGTACACGGCATGAGCATGAAGGACATCGGCATTTTCGACGGCGACCTGCTCGCCGTGCACACCACCCGCGAAGCCCGCAACGGCCAGGTGGTGGTAGCCCGCATTGGCGACGAAGTGACCGTCAAGCGCTTCAAGCGCGAAGGCAGCAAGGTCTGGCTGATCGCCGAGAACCCCGAATTCGCCCCCATCGAAGTCGACCTGAAAGACCAGGAACTGGTGATCGAGGGCTTGAGCGTCGGCGTCCTGCGCCGCTGAACCAGGAGGCGTCATGCAGCCGTTCACCCATGTACCCCAGCAAGCCCAGCTGCCGCTGTTCGAAGCCTTCCTTGCCCAGCCGGTGCTACCAGGCCTCAAGCCCAGCGCGCCACCGCGCAAGAGCAGCCAGCCAGAGCTGTTCAGCGAGCTGGCCCTGCGCGGCGCGCCAGGGCACTGCCAGAGCCTGCTGGCGCCGATCCTGCGCGAACTCAGCGAAGAAGACGACAGCCGCTGGCTGACGCTCATCGCCCCACCCGGCAGCCTCACCCAGGCCTGGCTGCGCGACGCCGGCCTAAACCGCGAACGCATCCTGCTGCTGCAACCCGGCGGCAGGCAGACAGCCCTGCAACTGGCCTGCGAGGCACTGCGCCTCGGGCACAGCCATACCGTGGTCAGCTGGCTGGGCACCATCAACAGCAACGCCCGCCAACAGCTGCAGCGCGCAGCGGCCAGCGGAAACGCACAAAGCCTGAACATCCGCCTCGGCTGATGTTCAGGCTTTGCCTGTCAATCGCTTGAAACCCTGGGCCGCTACCGTGGCTCAGTGAAGGACGCGCGGCCCCTCTTCACGCTCGAAGTCACCTTCAACCAGGCGACCGGCCATTTGCACGCCAACGCTGAGCATGGCCTTGGCCACCTCCACATGCTGTCCTTGCAGGAATGCCTTGGCATCCTCGGAGAAATCCAGGGTTACCAGGGAGCCTTCATCCTCGGCGCGGCGCAGCTCGATCCGGCCATCAGGCAACTCGACAATTTCTAGAAAGGACGTTGACATAAAGGGCCTGCTTTTCACGAAAGGCCATTAGTGTACCAGCCATGGAAGCGCTCAGCACTCACTCAGCGCATCGCGGAATCGTCTCACCAGGCTTTTCAGGTTCTGCCGCCAGGCCTCCAACTCCTCCCGGGAAAGCTCAGCCGGCTCAGGCTCGTCCAGATTGACGGCCTGGATCAGCGGCTGGGTAACGTCACCCTTGACGGTTTTCTTGGCGACCGGTGGTCGGAACAAATCGGCATAAGCCGCCAGCAGACGCGCCAGCCAGGTTTCCGGCTGGCGGGCCAACTCCAACAGCTCGGCCATTTCCGGGATCGCCACGCTCTGCAGCACCTCGTCGCTGAACAGCAATTCCGCCCGTGCCGCCGAGGCCTGGGGCAGGCGGTAGAAGCCGGCGATCTCATGGCACAGCCCAAGCAGCGCGCCATACAGGTGGAACAGCGCCGACTCGCGCTCGGCCTGGAGCAGGCCCTGGGCATTCATCGCCTGGCTGTCCGCGGCCTTGGCCATGGACTCCAGCGCGAGGCCGGCGAAGAACAGTTTCTGGTTGGTGCGAGTGTAGAGTTCCTGGGCCATTTCGACTGACTCCTGAAGGCTGCAAGGCGATTGCCTGCAGTTTCAGGGATTGCGCTTTGCTTGTCATCAAATGACTGGGGCCGCTCCGCGCCCCAGTCACGCCTTCAGATCAGCGCTTGTCTTCGACCTTCCACACCTTGCCGTCGTAGAACGCCTTCCAGCCGGTAGGCTTGCCGTCAACCTCGGACTGCACGTACTGCTCCTTGGTCTTGCGGCTATAGCGGATCACCGTCGGGCGCCCTTCCGGGTCCTTCTGTGGCGCCTCGCAGAGGAAGTGATACTTCGGATCGATCTCATGCTTGTGCGGGACGATCTCCAGCACCAGCGGCGCACGGGTTTCGCGGTTTTTCGGGAACTGGCTGGCGGCCAGGAACAGACCTGAGGCACCGTCACGCAGCACGTAGGTATCGTCGACCTTCTCGCACTTGAGCTCCGGCATGTCCACCTTGTCCATTTTCGGTGGCGCCGCCTCGCCGCTCTTGAGCAGCTTGCGGGTGTTCTTGCAGGTTGGGTTGGTGCAGCCGAAGAACTTGCCGAAACGGCCGGTCTTGAGCTGCATCTCGCTGCCGCACTTGTCGCATTCCAGGCTCGGGCCTTCGTAGCCCTTGATGCGGTAGTTGCCTTCTTCGATCTCGTAGCCGACGCAGTCCGGGTTGTTACCGCAGATGTGAAGCTTGCGCTTCTCGTCGAGCAGGTAGGCATCCATCGCCGTCGCGCAGATCGGGCAGCGGTGCTTGCCGCGCAGCACCAGGGACTCGGACTCGCCCTCGTCGTCAGCGGCGATTTCGTCGCCCGGCACCAGGTTGACCGTTGCCTTGCAACGCTCCTTCGGCGGCAAGCTATAGCCCGAGCAGCCGAGGAACACGCCGGTGGACGCGGTACGGATCATCATTGGCCGGCCACATTCCTTGCACGGAATGTTGGTCAGGGTCGGCTGGTTGGCGCGCATGCCGTGCTCGCTGGACTCGGCGGTCTGCAACTTCTTGCTGAAGTCGCCATAGAACTCGTCGAGGACGTTCTTCCAGTCACGCTCGCCCTGGGCCACATCGTCGAGGTTCTCTTCCATGCCGGCGGTAAAGCCGTAGTCCATCAGGTTGGAGAAGCTCTCCGACAAGCGCTCGGTGACGATGTCGCCCATCTTCTCGGAGTAGAAGCGACGGTTGTGCAGGGTAACGTAGCCGCGGTCCTGGATGGTGGAAATGATCGCCGCATAGGTGGATGGGCGGCCGATGCCGCGCTTTTCCATCTCCTTGACCAGGCTGGCTTCGGTGAAGCGCGCCGGCGGCTTGGTGAAGTGCTGGCTGGGATCGAGCTGGATCAGCTTGAGCGCTTCACCCTGGGCCATTTCCGGCAGCACGTCGTCTTCGCCCGGTTTGCTCTGCTGCGGCAGGACACGGGTGTAACCATCAAACTTGAGGATACGGCCCTTGGCGCGCAGCTCGAACTCGCCCGCTACCACAGTGACACTGGTGGACAGGTACTGCGCCGGCGGCATCTGGCAAGCCAGGAACTGGCGCCAGATCAGCTCGTACAGGCGCTCGGCGTCACGCTCCATGCCACTGAGCTTGGTCGGGTGGGTACTGACGTCGGACGGACGGATCGCTTCGTGCGCCTCCTGGGCCCCTTCCTTGCTGCCATAGACGATGGGCGCGGCAGGCAGGTACTGCTTGCCGAACTCCTTCTCGATGTAGCTGCGGGCCATCTCGACAGCGTCGGTCGACAGGTTGGTCGAGTCGGTACGCATGTAGGTGATGTAGCCGGCTTCGTACAGACGCTGGGCCATCATCATGGTCTTCTTCACCCCGAAGCCCAGGCGATTGCTTGCGGCCTGCTGCAGGGTGGAGGTAATGAACGGTGCCGAAGGCTTGCTGCTGGTCGGCCGGTCCTCGCGCTTGCTCACGCTGTAGCTCGAGGCCTTGAGCTTCTCCAGCGCGGCCATGGCCTGGGCTTCGTTAAGCGGCTTGAAGGCCTCGCCCTTCTCACGGGCTACCTCGAAACGCACCTTGGCGTTCTTGGCAGTACCCAGGTCGGCGTGGACTTCCCAGTACTCTTCGGGATTGAACGCCCGGATCTCGCGCTCGCGCTCGACCACCAGCTTCACCGCCACCGACTGTACGCGGCCGGCAGAAAGGCCACGGGCGATTTTCGCCCACAGCAGCGGCGAGACCATGTAGCCAACCACGCGATCAAGGAAACGCCGCGCCTGCTGGGCGTTGACCCGGTCAATATCGAGCTCGCCCGGCTGGGAGAAGGCTTCCTGGATGGCTTTCTTGGTGATCTCGTTGAACACCACGCGCTTGTAACGACTGTCGTCGCCGCCGATGGCCTCGCGCAGGTGCCAGGCGATGGCTTCCCCCTCGCGATCCAAGTCGGTTGCGAGATAGATGGTGTCGGCATCCTTGGCCAGGCGGCGCAGCTCCTCGATGACCTTCTCCTTGCCGGGAAGGATCTCGTACTTGGCCTTCCAGCCCGCCTCGGGGTCGACGCCCATGCGTGCAACCAGGGTACGGCGCGCCTTTTCCTTCGGCGACAAGGCCGGAGCCTCGGCCGCGGCCTTGCCACGCTTGGCCGCCGGTTCCTTGCTCGCACTGGCGGAACCGCTGGTGGGAAGGTCACGGATGTGGCCGATACTCGACTTCACCACGTACTGGCTGCCCAGGTACTTGTTGATGGTCTTGGCCTTGGCCGGGGATTCCACAATGACCAGCGATTTGCCCATGGATCGGAGTATTCCTGAATCTGAAGATGAAAAACGCGTCAGGTGCCGGACGCGGCACCGCTATATATAGTGGCAAAAGAGTGAGGTCAAGCGCGGTCTATCACTCGTGCACCTTGCCCAGCCGCTCGCCAAGGCCCTCTTCGGCCTTGACCAAAGCAAAGCGTGGCACCTGCTCGCCGTCAACCTCGACGGACTCCTGGAACATCGAAAGTGGCCTGACCCAGAAGCTGTAATCACCATACAGACACTGGTAGAACACCATCCACTCCTCGCTCTCGGAGTGTCGCGCAGCGCTGAAAACACGGTACTCAGGGCCTTTGTAATGCCGGTACACACCAGGTTGTATCTGCATGTCGCTCGCCCTCTTGAACAAATCCTGTAAAAAACAAAAGCCGGGGCACATGGCCCCGGCTGCTGTCCTGCGACGCGATCAGACGCGTTCGAAGACAGTGGTGATGCCTTGGCCCAGGCCGACACACATGGTGGCGACGCCCAGGGTACCGCCATTTTGCTTCATGACGTTGAGCAGGGTGCCGGAAATCCGCGCCCCCGAGCAACCGAACGGGTGACCCAGGGCGATAGCGCCGCCGTGCAGGTTAACCTTCTCATTCATCTTGTCGAGCACTTTCAGATCTTTCAGCACCGGCAGGGCCTGTGCGGCGAAAGCTTCGTTGAGCTCGAAGAAGTCGATGTCGGCGATGGTCAGACCAGCGCGCTTGAGGGCTTTCTGCGTCGACGGGACCGGGCCGTAGCCCATGATCGCCGGGTCCACGCCGGCGACCGCCATCGAACGGATGACCGCCAGTGGCTGGATCCCCAGGTCCATGGCGCGCTGGCCGGACATGACGATCATGCACGAGGCGCCGTCGGTGATCTGCGACGAGGTGCCCGCGGTGACGGTGCCGCCTTTCGGGTTGAACGCCGGCTTGAGCGACGCCAGGCCTTCGAGGGTGGTTTCCGGGCGAATGGTCTCGTCGTAGTCGAAGACCTTCAGGAAGCCGTTCTCGTCGTAGCCCTGCATCGGGATGATCTCGTCCTTGAACTTGCCTTCGACCGTCGCCTTGTGGGCGAGCTGGTGCGAACGCACACCGAACAGATCCTGTTGCTCACGGGTGATGCCGTGCATCTTGCCCAGCATCTCGGCAGTCAGGCCCATCATCCCGGAAGCCTTGGCAGCGTGCAAGGACAGGTGTGGGTTGGGGTCGACGCCATGCATCATGCTGACGTGACCCATGTGCTCGACACCACCGATGACGAACACGTCGCCGTTGCCGGTCATGATCGCCTGGGCGGCGGTGTGCAGCGCGCTCATCGACGAGCCGCACAGGCGGCTGACGGTTTGCGCGGCGGAGGTGTGCGGGATCTGGGTCATCAGCGAGGCCATGCGGGCGATGTTCCAGCCCTGCTCCAGGGTCTGGTTGACGCAGCCCCAGATCACGTCTTCGACTTCTTTCGGGTCGACCTTGTCGTTGCGCTCCAGCAGCTTGCTGATCAGGTGCGCGGACATGTCTTCGGCACGGGTGTTGCGGTGCATGCCACCCTTGGAGCGGCCCATCGGCGTGCGACCGAAGTCGACAATCACCACGTCTCTTGGATTCAGGCTCATATCAATATTCTCGCTCTAGCTCGTGGGCGCTCAGTTGAAGAAGCGCTGGCCATTCTTGGCCATTTCGCGCAGCTTCGCAGTGGGGTGGTACAGCGGCCCCAGGTCGGCGTACTTGTCGGCCAGTGCGACGAACTCGGCGACCCCGATCGAATCGATGTAGCGCAGCGCGCCACCGCGGAAGGGAGGGAAACCGATGCCGTAGACCAGGCCCATGTCGGCTTCGGCGGCGGTGGCGACGATGCCGTCCTCCAGGCAGCGCACGGTTTCCAGGCACAGCGGTACCATCATCCAGTTGATGATGTCTTCGTCGGTGACTTCACGCTGCTCGAAGATGACCGGCTTGAGCACGTCGAGCACGCTGGCGTCGGCGACTTTCTTCGGCTTGCCGCGCTTGTCGGTCTCGTAGGCGTAGAAGCCCTTGCCGTTCTTCTGGCCCAGGCGGTTGGCCTCGTACAGGGCGTCGACGGCCGAGCGACGCTCGTCCTTCATGCGGTCCGGGAAGCCTTCGGCCATCACGTCGCGGCCGTGGTGACCGGTGTCGATGCCGACCACGTCCATCAGGTAGGCCGGGCCCATCGGCCAGCCGAACTTCTCCATCACCTTGTCGATGCGCACGAAGTCGACGCCTGCGCTGACCAGCTTGGCGAAGCCGCCGAAATACGGGAACAGCACGCGATTGACCAGGAAGCCCGGGCAGTCGTTGACCACGATCGGGTTCTTGCCCATCTTCTTGGCGTAGGCCACTGTGGTGGCCACGGCCACGTCGCTGGACTTCTCGCCACGGATGACTTCCACCAGCGGCATCATGTGCACCGGGTTGAAGAAGTGCATGCCGACGAAGTTTTCCGGACGCTTGAGCGCCTTGGCCAGCAGGTTGATGGAGATGGTCGAGGTATTGGAGGCGAGGATCGCATCCTCTTTCACCTGGCCTTCCACTTCAGCCAGCACGGCTTGCTTGACCTTCGGGTTCTCGACCACGGCCTCGACGATGATATCGACGTTGCCGAAGTCACCGTAGGACAGGGTCGGGCGAATGGCGTTGAGGGCCTCGGCCATCTTGGCCGGGGTCAGGCGCCCTTTCTCGACGCGCTTGCCGAGCAGCTTGGAGGCCTCGTTCAGGCCCAGCTGGATGGCTTCCTCGCGAATATCCTTCATCAGGATTGGCGTGCCCTTGACCGCCGACTGGTAGGCGATGCCGCCCCCCATGATACCGGCGCCGAGCACGGCGGCCTGCTTCACGTCGTGAGCGATCTCGTCATGGGCCTTGGCCTTGCGCTTGAGCTCCTGGTCGTTCAGGAACAGGCCGATCAGGCTCTCGGCGACCGAGGTCTTGGCCAGCTTGGCGAAGCCTGCGGCCTCGACCTCGAGGGCCTTGTCACGGCCGAAGTTGGCGGCCTTCTGGATGGTCTTGATGGCCTCGACTGGCGCCGGGTAGTTCGGGCCGGCCTGGCCGGCAACGAAGCCCTTGGCGGTCTCGAAAGCCATCATCTGCTCGATGGCGTTGAGCTTGAGCTTTTCCAGCTTGGGCTGGCGCTTGGCCTTGTAGTCCAGCTCACCGCTGATGGCGCGCTTGACCAGGTCCAGGGCACCGGCCTGCAGCAGCTCAGGGGCGACCACGGCATCGACGGCGCCGACTTTCAGGGCGTCCTCGGCGCGGTTTTCCTTGCCGGAGGCGATCCACTCGATGGCGTTATCCGAGCCGATCAGGCGCGGCAGGCGCACGGTGCCGCCAAAGCCTGGGTAGATGCCCAGCTTGACTTCCGGCAGGCCGATCTTGGCGCTGTTGGACATGACCCGGTAGTCGGCGGCCAGGCACATCTCCAGGCCGCCGCCCAGGGCGATGCCGTTGATGGCGACGACGGTCGGCACCTGCAGGTCTTCGAAGTCACTGAAAATGCGATTGGCTTCCAGGTTGCCGGCGACCAGTTCGGCCTCGGGCAGCTTGAAGTTGTCGACGAACTCGGTGATGTCGGCGCCGACGATGAACACGTCCTTGCCACTGCTGACGATCACGCCCTTGACCGAGGCATCGGCCTTGATCACGTCCACGGCCTGACGCAGCTCGTTCAGAGTGAGACGGTTGAACTTGTTGACGGACTCACCCTTGAGGTCGAACTTCAGTTCGACGATGCCGCTTTCAAGAGCCTTAACCGTGATGGCTTTACCTTCGTAAATCATCAACTGATCTCCACGATATGGAAGCTGAACAGTACACGTCGATCGCTGGCAACGAGAGCCGGTCTACCGGCCCCTCGCCCCAGGCACACCCGTCGACGCGCTAATCGGGATTCTGTAAGAGCCGTCTGACATACAAACGCTCAATTCATACGCCCGTTTGACTTGGGTGTGCACACATTCCCCGAAAAGAACCGCGTTGTCAAATACTCGCGAAGGCCGTGAAAACGCGACTTTCCAGTCATCTTCTACCCTCCGGGTACGAAAAATGATGACAGTGATCGCCCTCCATTCATGTCAGCGATAGGCCACCCCAATGGCAGACGTGCTTTTTTTCTAAACGCATCCGGCCAGGATGGCTACACTGCGACTGATTGAAAGTATTTCCGGCCTGCCTGGCCCTGTGCTTGCACGCACAAACGCAAAACGGCGCACAGGAGCATGTTTGCTCCTGTGCGCCGTTTTGCGTCACACGGGTTCAGGCGAGGGTTTCGAGGGTCTGGGCAATATCCTGCAAAACAGATTTGTCGCCCCGCTCGCTCCAGTACAGCGCAATCATGCGACTGTCGGCTTCGACCTTGTAGACCGTTGCCGGCAGGCGGGCGAAGGCCTCGGCAAGGCGTTTATCCTCGCAAGGCTCGCGCCACTGGTTCCACCACACGCCGGGGGTGATCTGCCAGTAGCACCAGTTGTCAGCGCGCCCCTTACGCCGCGCCCGGTGGTACTGCGGGCAGGGGCTGGGTGGCTCGTTTAGCAGCCAGTGCGGCCACTGTTGCGGCGCCAGTTGCATGGCCAGCCCCATGCGGCGCCCCTCCAGGCGCAGGCTCATCTGCTCGCTCTGTTTGCGCGAGGGGCGCAACCAGGCCAACGGGCTGAGAATCAGCGCAAGGATTGACACCACCAGCCATACCGTCATATCTGTAGACCTTATAAAGCGTTGCAAATGAGCGGGTTAGTCAGGTTTCACGAACGCCCCGCGCGAAAGCGACCATACTTCTACTATCGCGATTGTCAGGAGTACTGCACATGCACTATGAACATCTTCTGGTCGCCGTCGACCTGACCGAAGAATGCGATCCGGTGATCAAGCGCGCCATGAAACTCGCCGAACCCACCGGCGCCAAGGTCTCCCTGGTGCATATCGTCGAACCCATGGCCATGGCCTTCGGCGGCGACGTGCCCATGGACCTGTCGCAGTTGCAGCAGCAACAGTTCGACCAGGCCAAGGAACGCATGGAGCGCCTGTACAACAAATACCCGGATATCAATCGCGGCGACTCGCACCTGGTCTACGGCCAGCCGCGCCAGGAAATCCACCAGTTGGCCAAGGATCAGAAGTGCGACCTGATCGTGGTCGGCAGCCATGGCCGCCACGGCCTGGCACTGCTGCTGGGCTCCACCGCCAACGACGTGCTGCACGGCGCGCCGTGCGATGTGTTGGCGGTGCGGTTGCAGAAGAAGGCCGAGTAATACTTTCATCGCGGGGCAAGCCCGCTCCCACAAAGCCCGTCAAACAGGGCTGCGTGGGAGCGAGCTTGTCCCGCGATGGCTTCAGCCTTCCAGCTCGGCCCAGCGCTCCACCAGCACGTCCAGCTCGCCCTGCAGCTTCTCGATCTTGGCCAGCACCGCCGCAGTCTCGGCAATCGGCCGCTGATAGAAGCCCGCCGCACTCACTTCTTCCTGTGCCTCGGCCATCCGCCGTTCCAGCTCATCGATCTGCCCCGGCAGCATTTCCAGCTCACGCTGCAGCTTGTAGCTGAGCTTCTTCTTGCTGGCATCGGCCGCAGGCGTAGCAGCGGCAAGCGGCGCCACCTCCTCCACCGGCGCCTGCACCACGGCGCTGTTGAGCTCGGACTTGCCGCCCTTGCTTTCGGTCACGCCGAGCAGCTTCGGCGAACCGCCCTGGCGGATCCAGTCCTCGTAGCCACCGACGTACTCGCGCACGCGCCCTTCACCTTCGAACACCAGAGTGCTGGTCACCACGTTGTCGAGGAAGGCCCGGTCGTGACTGACCATCAGCACCGTGCCCTTGTAGTTCGACAGCACCTCCTCGAGCAGTTCGAGGGTCTCGACGTCGAGATCGTTGGTCGGTTCGTCCAGCACCAGCAGGTTGGCCGGCTTGCTGAACAGCTTGGCCAGCAGCAGGCGCGCGCGCTCGCCCCCGGACAGCGCCTTGACTGGTGTACGCGCACGCTGCGGGCTGAACAGGAAGTCGCCGAGGTAGCTGAGCACATGGCGGTTCTGGCCATCGATTTCGATGAAATCGCGGCCTTCGGCCAGGTTGTCGATGACGGTCTTTTCCAGGTCCAGCTGATGGCGCATCTGGTCGAAGTAGGCCACCTCCAGTTTGGTGCCACGCTCGACCTTGCCACTGGTGGGCTCCAGGTCGCCCAGCATCAGCTTGAGCAGGGTCGTCTTGCCGGTGCCGTTGGCACCGAGCAGGCCGATACGGTCCTGGCGCTGCAGCACCATGGAGAAGTCCTTGACCAGCTTCGGTCCATTCTGGTGGGCGAAGCTGACGTCCTCCAACACCATCACCTGCTTGCCGGACTTGTCCGCCACCTCGATCTGGATATTGGCCTTGCCCTGGCGTTCACGGCGCTCGCCGCGCTCCACGCGCAGCGCCTTGAGCGCGCGCACGCGGCCTTCGTTGCGGGTACGTCGGGCCTTGATGCCCTGTCGGATCCACACTTCCTCCTGGGCCAGGCGCTTGTCGAACAGCGCGTTGGCAGTGGCCTCGGCGGCCAGCTCGGCCTCCTTGTGCACCAGGAAGCTGGCGTAGTCGCCGTTCCAGTCGATCAGCCCGCCACGGTCCAGCTCGAGGATGCGCGTGGCCAGGTTCTGCAGGAAGGAACGGTCGTGGGTGATGAACAGCACCGCGCCACCGAAGCCTTTGAGCGCCTCTTCCAGCCAGGCGATGGCGCCGATGTCCAAGTGGTTGGTCGGTTCGTCGAGCAGCAGCAGGTCAGGCTCGGACACCAGCGCCTGGGCCAGCAGCACGCGCCGGCGCCAGCCGCCGGACAGCTCGGCCAGGGTCTTGTCGGCCGGCAACTGCAGGCGGCTCAGGGTGCTTTCGACCACCTGCTGCAAGCGCCAGCCGTCACGGGCCTCGAGCTCGTGCTGGACGTGCATGAGCTTTTCCAGATCCTCGTCGCCGTGGATGTTCTGGCTCAGGTGATGGAACTGCGCCAGCAGCTCGCCGACGCCGTCAAGGCCGGCGGCCACCACGTCGAATACGCTACGCTCGTCGGCCACCGGCAGCTCCTGCGGCAGCTCGCCAATCTTCAGGCCTGGGGCGCGCCAGATATCGCCGTCATCGCCCTTCTGCTCGCCCTTGACCAGGCGCAGCATGCTCGACTTGCCCGTGCCGTTGCGGCCGATGATGCACACCCGCTCGCCACGGGCGATCTGCCAGGACACTTTGTCCAACAGCGGCATGGCGCCGAACGCGAGGGACACATCGCTGAATTTGAGCAGGGTCATGATCATCTCCAAAAACCGGGCGCGCATTCTACCTGACTTACCCCTTCACGGCATCAAAAGCCCGTTGCCGCGACAGGGCGTCGGATAACAACTCGATACAAGCACAGTGCTTTCGCCGGCCACCGGCAAACGGCTAAGCTAAGCAGTAATACTCAACAGTGCTGGCTCCGCCGTCACTTTCCATGGTTCCACTGCCCGGACGTATCATGCGCAGCCGCCTGTTACAAATTGCTTCCTGCCTGTTGCTGACCACCCTCGCCGCGAGCGTCGCACAGGCCGCCGACCTCACCCAGCAACGTCAATACTACGACGAGGCCAAGCGCGCCCTGGCCAAGGGCGACAAGGGCCCCTACCTGCGCTACGCGCAGGCGCTGCGCGATTACCCACTCACGCCCTACCTCACCTACGACGAGCTGACCGCCCGCCTCAAGAGCGCCAGCAACGAGGAGATCGAGGGTTTCCTCAAGGCCCATGGCGACCTGCCCCAGGCCAACTGGATGAAATTGCGCTGGTTGCGCTGGCTGGCCGAGCGCGGCGAATGGAACACCTTCACCCGCTATTACGACCCCAAGCTCAACTTCACCGAACTGGATTGCCTCAACGGCCAGTACCAGCTCTCCCACGGCCAGCGTGCCGAAGGCTTCGCCAGCGCCGAGAAGCTGTGGAACGTCGGCAAGTCCCAGCCCACGGCCTGCGACACCCTGTTCGCCATGTGGGCCGCCGAAGGTCAGCTGACCGAGGCCAAGCGCTGGCAGCGCGCCAAACTGGCGGCACAGGCGCGCAACTATGGGCTTGCGAACAATCTGGTGAAAACCCTCACCACCCTCGCCCCCCAGGGCAAGCTGCTGATTGACGTGGCGCAGAAGCCCGAGTTGCTCAACCAGCCTTCGCGCTTCACGCCCGTCAACGAGGCCATGTCCGACGTAGTCAGCCTTGGCCTTCGTCGCCTGGCCCGGCAGAACCCGGAGCAGGCCATGGCGCTGCTCGACGACTATGCCCAGCGCATGCACTTCTCCCGTGACGAGAAGGTCGCCATCGCCCGCGAGATCGGCCTGACCCTGGCCCGCCGCTACGACCCGCGCGCCCTCGACCTGATGACCCGCTACGACCCGGAGCTGCGCGACAACACTGTCAGCGAATGGCGCCTGCGCCTGCTGCTGCGCCTGGCCCGCTGGGAAGAAGCCTACGAACTGACCAAGCGCCTGCCCCAGGACCTGGCCAGCAGTAACCGCTGGAAGTACTGGCAGGCGCGCAGCCTGGAGCTGGCCCAGCCGAACAACCCGCAGGTCCCGCTGCTGTACAAGACCGTCGCCCGCGAACGCGACTTCTATGGCTTCCTCGCCGCCGACCGGGCGCAGACCCCCTACCAGCTGAACAACAAGCCGCTGGCACTGAGCCAAGCGATAACCAACAAGGTCCGCAACACCCCCGGCATCCGCCGCGCACTGGAGTTCCACGCCCGTGGCCAGATTGTCGAGGGACGCCGCGAGTGGTACCACGTCAGCCGCCACTTCAACCGTGACGAAATGGTCGCCCAGGCCCGCTTGGCCTACGACATGCGTTGGTACTTCCCGGCCATCCGCACCATCAGCCAGGCCCAGTACTGGGACGACCTGGACATCCGCTTCCCCATGGCCCACCGCGACACCCTGGTGCGCGAAGCCAAGGTTCGCGGCCTGCATTCGAGCTGGGTATTCGCCATCACCCGCCAGGAAAGCGCCTTCATGGAAGACGCCCGTTCCAGCGTCGGCGCCAGCGGCTTGATGCAGCTGATGCCGGGCACCGCCAAGGAAACCGCGCGCAAGTTCAGCATCCCGCTGGCTTCGCCGGCCCAGGTCTTCAACCCGGACAAGAACATCCAGCTCGGCGCTGCCTACCTGAGCCAGGTGCACAGCCAGTTCAACGGTAACCGCGTGCTGGCCTCGGCCGCCTACAACGCCGGCCCCGGGCGCGTACGCCAGTGGCTCAAGGGCGCCAAGCACCTGAGTTTCGATGTGTGGGTCGAATCGATTCCGTTCGACGAGACGCGCCAGTACGTGCAGAACGTGCTGTCGTATTCGGTCATCTACGGGCAGAAGCTCAATTCACCGCAGCCGCTGGTGGATTGGCATGAGCGGTATTTCGACGATATGTGATCGTTCGCCGAGGGCGCTGCAGCGCCTACGAGATCGAGCGCCGCCCGCGCGGCGCATCGCTGGCAAGCCAGCTCCCACATTTGTTTCGGTCCAATTACGTCTGCGCCGACGCGGCTGTACGCCTTGTTTGTACGACGCGGTTTCAGCGTGGGCACCACTGCCGCCCCACCTGTCTCAAGACATGCGCCAAGGCGGGCAGCGATAACATCACAGGAGTGATTGGCCCGAAATAGATGTGGGAGCTGGCTTGCCAGCGATGCGCCGCGCGGGCGGCGCTCGATTTCGAAAACGCTGCAAGACTATCGCCCAGCACCTTGCAGCCCTCACACAATCACACTTGCCCTGCCTTACTCGATAACCTCAACCGCCATCCCCACCTTCAGCTCCCCCTCGCCATCCACCGCCAGGTTCTGGCCAAACAGCACATCCCCTTCCTTTTCGCGGAACGTCTTGAGCGTGGTCAACGGCTCACGGTCCGGGCTGCGTTCGCCCGTGGCGGGATCGAGGGTGGTGAGGATGCAGCGCACGCTCGGCTTGAGCACGCGGAAGGTCATGTTGCCAATACGGATGCGCTTCCAGCGGTCTTCGGCAAAGGCCTCGGCCCCCTCGACCACCAGGTTCGGGCGAAAACGCAGCATCTCCATCGGGCGCCCCACCCGACGGCTCAACTCATCCAGCGAGGCCTGGCCGATCAACAGCAGGGGGAAACCATCGGGAAAGGCTGCCCGGTCACTGTTGAGGCCGTAGCCGCTGGGCAGGTAGCGGGCCCGCTGCTCGGGGCAGTACACCAGCCTTACCGCCTTGCCCAGCAGCTCGCTGAGCCAGGCTGCGGCGGCATCGCCGGCATCGGGCACGCGCAAGGTGTCGCGCCAGATGGTGATACCGCGCAGGGCCTCGTCGGCGGACGGTACCGGTACCTCCAAGGGTGCCTGCCCCGGCGCCTGGAGCAGCAGTTGGCCCTGCTCGCCGTAATTGGCGCCAACCTGCCCCAGCCCCGGCCAGGCGCGCTGGGTCAGGAAGCGGCCGTTCTCCTGCTCCACCACCAGCCAGCGCCGGTCCCCGTCCAGGCCCAGGTTGCCGACAACCGACGCCTGCAGGCGCTGGGCCTGCGCCGATTTCACCGGGTACCGATACAACGCACTGAGAAACATCCCTGCCACCTTGCGCCAGTCGAAAGGCCAAGCTTATACCGGATCGGTACAGCCGTTACACCGTGGCGTCGTCCAGGCTCAGGCGTTGACGCACCACATCCACCAGGCGATCGGGCTGGAACTTGGACAGGAAGTTGTCGCAACCGACCTTCTTGACCATGGATTCGTTGAAGCTGCCCGACAGCGAGGTATGCAGTACCACGTACAGGCCACGCAAGCGCGGGTCGTTGCGGATTTCGGTGGTCAGCCGGTAACCATCCATCTCGGGCATCTCGGCATCGGTGAAGACCATCAGCAACTTCTCGCAGACATTCTCCCCTGCGTCCGCCCAACCCTTGAGCAGGCGCAGGGCCTTGAGGCCGTCGCTGGCCACATGCAGCTTGACCCCCAGTTGCGAGAGGGTATCGCGCAGTTGCGCCAGGGCCACGGTGGAGTCGTCCACCAGCAGCACCTCGCGGCCACGGGCGCGGGCCAGCACCGGGTCTTCGAGTTTGTCGCGGGAGACCTTGGCGTTGTAGGGCACGATCTCGGCCAGCACCTTCTCCACGTCGATGACCTCCACCAGTTGCTCGTCGACCTTGGTGATCGCCGTGAGGTAGTGCTGGCGGCCAGCGCTGGCCGGCGGCGGCATGATGGCTTCCCAGTTCATGTTGACGATACGATCCACGCCCCCCACCAGGAACGCCTGCACCGAGCGGTTGTACTCGGTGACGATGATGGTGCTGTTTGGCCCCGGCTGCAGCGGACGCATGCCGATTGCCTGGGACAGGTCGATGACCGGCAGCGTCTGGCCGCGCAGGTTGACCACGCCACAGACGAACGAATGGCGCTGCGGCATCAGGGTCAGCTTGGGCAGTTGCAGCACCTCCTGGACCTTGAACACGTTGATGGCGAACAACTGCCGGCCGGCCAGCCGGAACATGAGGATTTCCAGGCGGTTCTCACCCACCAGTTGCGTGCGTTGGTCTACCGTGTCGAGAATGCCAGCCATTGGAAGCCCCCAGGCGTGAGTCGGGAAAAAGTGAATGCATCCCCCTGTATCGGCGGACACGGGCACAGCTTGACCCCTGATGGAAAAAGCCATGCGGGGTGATTGATATCACTTTACCATCATGCTTTACTGCTGCCACATCCTGCCATGCCCGTCGCTCGCAACGAACGACCCGCCTGAAAACCCCATCAGGGAAACCCCTAGTGGCAATCGGGTCCAACCTGATGTTCGCAATATCCATTAGCCATTAATGTGACGCCATTCTCACTGCATGAACGGAGTCAGGCTTTTGCGAGCGATCATCTTGGTACGGCCAATCCCTGAAGACGGGGCGCCATGATGGATAGCACTCCACTGCACAACGCCGCCGTGGCGGCCTTTTTGCAGGATGCGCAGGTCCTGTTGGCCAGGTCCCAGGAATGCCTGCAGCACCTGGAGCTGATCACCAACGATCCGGATGCCTGCCACAGCCTCAATGCCGCACTCGACACTCTCGCCCGACGAGCAGTCGCGCTCGACCTGCTCGAAGTGGCCCACCATGCCCTGGCCCTGCAACGACTGCTCGCGCCCGCGTGCGCCCAGCAGCACCTGCACGGTACCAGCCTGCCCGCGCTTGCGGCCTGCCTGACCCTGCTGGACTGGCAACTGGAGCTGCTCGACCCGCAGACCGGCCGCCTGGACATGGACACCGAGGAGCAACGACGCCTGCTGGCCGAGCTCGCCACCACCCTGGGCCAGCCGGCATCGCAACTGTGTGCCGATTGCCAGGAAGCCGGCACGTTCTGCGCCCACCCCCACGCCCAGGATGCGCTTGCAGAGCAAAGCCTCAGTGCAGCCGACCGCCATCATTAACCCGACTAAATGCGCGGCAACTAAACTCACTCAGGGTTTAACTTGAAAAGTTTGGCAAGTATTTCCAAATGTTTTTGCCCGCTGGTTTTTAGTTGATCGAGGCGCACTGGAAACATCTTTTAATAATGGCACTATGCTAGCCAGCGCCTTGCCCGCCAGACCCGCCACAGCCCGGAAAATCCGAGGTTTCAAGCAGTTATCCCCCCGCGACCAAATTCAATCAAAGTGATAACATGCGCACGTTCGAACATGCGCACCCAGACTATCGGGTGATTGGATACGTGCCCGGTGCTTGATTGAATGCACGGCACCAGCACCTCTGGCCAGGCATGTGCAATGCCCTCAACTGCAATAACTCAGTGGCTTCCCTATCTATGCTCCCACGCTTGAAGTTCCTCCAGCGTTGCCGCTCCAGAGTTGCCCTGCTCCGCTGGACGACCACGCTGTTGTGCATTGCATCGCTGGCGGCAAACCTGGTGGTGTACCTGCGCACCCTGCCATTGTCGGCCAGCTTGCTGTTGCTCCAGTTGCTGGCGATGATCGGCGTCGGCTGGCACCTGCGCCATTGGGCGCGCTCGATCAACCTGCGCCCGGCGGAACTGGCCACGCGCATGCTCAAGGTGCAAGAGAGCGAGCGTCAGCGCCTGAGCCGTGAACTGCATGACGATATCGGTCAACTGCTGACCGCCGCCAAGCTGCAGGTCGACTGGCTGCAACGCCGGGTGCCGGCGGACCTGCAGGAGCACTGCGCTACCTTGCGCAGCACCCTGGACCATACGCTGGGCAACGTGCGCGACGTTTCCACCATTCTCAATCCTCGACAACTGGCCAGCCTGGGCCTGGAGGCGAGCCTGCGCGCGCATTTGCTGCGCACCTTGGAAAACACCGAGGTGCACTGGAGTCTTGAATGCAACCAACGCCTGGGCGGCATCAGCGAAGAGGTGACCATGGCGGCCTTTCGCATCACCCAGGAAGCGGTCACCAACATGCTCCGCCACGCACACGCACGCAATCTGGTGGTCCGCCTGCAGCGCACCTCAGCCGGCCTGGCGCTGTCGATCCAGGATGACGGCGGCGGCTTCGTGCCGGCGCAGACGCCAGCAGAAAGCGGCCTGCGCGGCATGGCTGGCATGCAGGAACGTGTGACAGCGCTGCAGGGCAGCCTGAACATCACCAGCCAGCCCGGCCAGGGCACCCGGATCGACGCCCTCTTCCCATGGCCACCCCGCAACCAAGAACGTGCCAGGACTCCCGCTCCCGATGACCTGTAGATTATTGCTGGTGGACGACCATTCCCTGATTCGCGCAGGCGTCAGGGCCCTGGTATCGGACATCCCCGGCTACACCGTGATTGGCGAGGCCGACGATGGTGGCCAACTGCTGGAGCACGTCCGGCGTCTCGCGCCAGACATCGTCCTGCTGGATATTTCCATGCGCTCGACCAGCGGCCTGGACGCTCTCACGCAGCTACGGGCAAGCGGCTGCACCTGCAAGGTGCTGATCCTGTCCATGCACACCGACCCGGAGCTGATCATGCGCGCCCTGGAGAGCGGCGCCCATGGATACCTGCTCAAGGACACCACGGCCACCGAACTGGAGCAGGCACTGACCGCCCTGCGCAACGACGAACGCTACCTGAGCCCGGCCATCGCCCACACCGTGATCAACCAGGCATTATTGCGCGCCCAGAGCGGCCGTCAATCGAACAACGAAGGCCACCACAACCTGACCGCCCGGCAGTTGGAGATCCTGCGCCTGATCGTGCGCGGTAAATCCACCCGGGAGATCGCCGGCGGCCTGGGCCTGTCGATCAAGACCGTGGAAACCCATCGCTCGCAGATCATGAAGCGCCTGCAGATCTACGATGTGGCGGGCCTGGTGCTGTTCGCCGTGCGCGAGAAGATCATCAGCCTGGACGACTGAGCAATGGCGAATCCGCCGGCAGGTGCACGCGCAGCGCCTTGGGCACGGCCTCGAAACGCAGGCTGGCCGCTTGCAGGGGCTCGCCGTCGAGGTTCATGTCCAGCCCCTGGGCGCCCTTGATCTCCACCCATGGCAAGCGGGCGCGCACGAACAACCCCTCACCGGCCAACAGATCGCGCAAAGCCCCGGCCATCTCCTGGGGCGCCGGCAGGATGCCGACGTCCAGCAGGCCATCGTCCACGCTCGCCTCGGGGCATAGCACGTGCCCGCCGCCGGCCTGGCGACCATTGCCGATGCCCAGCGCCAGCAACTCGCCCTGCCACTGGAACCCGGGGCCCTGCAGCTCGACCGAGGCCGCCTGCAGCTCACTGAAGCGCGACAGCCCGGTGAACAGGTAGGCCGCGGCGCCCAGCACTTTCTTCAGGTCTTCAGAGGTATTGGCGGTGACCTGGGTGCCGAATCCGCCGGTAGCCATGTTCAGGAACAGTTGCTCACCCACCCGGCCCAGATCGATCGGCCGTGCCGATACCTCCAACAGGTCGAGGGCCGCTTGCGGCTCAAGCGGCACACCGGCCGCCTTGGCGAAGTCGTTGGCCGTGCCCAGCGGCAGCAGCGCCAGGCTGGCCTGGGTAGCCGCCAGCCCCATGGCCTCGGCCACGTCGCGCAACGTGCCATCACCGCCGCCGGCGACCACGTGAGCATAGCCCGCCGCCAGAGCCTCCTCGACCAGGCGCTGGGCATCACCGCCCTCCCAGGTCAGGCGCACATCCAGCTTCCAGCCACGCTCACGCAGCTGACCCACCGCGGCTCGCACGTCTTCGTTGGTGGCCTGCTTGCCATGCAGGATCAGCAATGCCTTGCGCTCGCTCATGTCGCCCTCCCGGAAACAGGTACACAAATACCCTACTGCAATCTCGACCATGAACGCGCACGGATTGCTGCATGCCTCGCCCAAAAACCACCGTTTCATGCAATTGCCATTGAAAGCCGCTCGTGACAGGCGCATCATTCGACAAATATTTGGCCTTCATGGAAGATGCCGCTCATAAAAGTCATTTTATTGACTTTGCGCCGCCAGACGCCTGACAGGTCGTGATTCCCTTGCATTGCGCTGCCCACAGCGCACCGATTCGAGGTTGTGACTATGAGCGTTCTGATCCCCTGCATCATCGCTGGCGGCGCCGGCACCCGATTGTGGCCGGTCTCGCGTGAAGCGATGCCCAAGCCCTTCATGCGCCTGCCCGACGGCATGAGCCTGCTGCAGAAGACCTTCAGCCGCGCCAGCAGCCTGCCCGGGTCGAGCGGGTGCTCACGGTGACCAACCGCGAAGTGGTGTTCCGCACCCAAGACGAATATCGCCAGGTCGGTGCAGCACGCGTGGCCCTCGATTTCATTCTCGAACCCCTGGGTCGCAACACCGCCCCTGCCATTACCGCCGCTGCACTGCACTGCGCCCGCCTGCACGGCGAAGACAGCCTGCTGCTGGTGCTGCCCGCCGACCATTTGATTCAAGACCAGGGCGCTTTCGAGGCGGCCGTCGGGCAGGCCCTGGCACTGGCCGGACAAGGTTGGCTGACCACCTTCGGCCTGCAACCGACCCGTGCCGAAACGGGTTTCGGCTATATCGAGCAGGGCCAGCCGATCACTGACGGCGGCTACCAGGTCGCCCGCTTCGTCGAAAAGCCCGACGCCGACACCGCCCAGGGCTACCTCGACGGTGGTCGGCACCTGTGGAACGCCGGCATGTTCTGCCTGCGTGTCGGCACCGTGCTGCAGGAGTTGCAAGTCCATGCCCCTGAGGTCCTGCGCAGCGTGGCCGACTGCCTGGAACAGAGCCAGGTCAAGGAGGGCACGGGCGGCCGGCAGGTGGAACTCGACCCCGACCGCTTCGCCCTGGTGCCGGATATCTCCATCGACTATGCCCTCATGGAACCGTCCGCCCAGGTGGCCGTGGTGCCGTGCGACATCGGCTGGAGCGACATCGGCTGCTGGGAAGCGGTACGTGAGCTGCGCCCGGCCGACGGCCAGGGCAACCACTGCAACGGCGAAACCGTGCTGCTAGACGTGCGCAACTGCTACATCGACTCGCCACGGCGCCTGGTCGGCGCGGTCGGCCTGGACAACCTGATCGTCATCGACACCCCCGACGCCCTGCTGATCGCCGATGCCGCGCGCAGCCAGGAAGTCAAGGTGATCGCCCAGCAGCTCAAGCGCCAGGGCCATGACGCCTACCGCCTGCACCGCACCGTGACCCGCCCCTGGGGCCTGTACACGGTGCTCGAGGAAGGGCCACGGTTCAAGATCAAGCGCATCATGGTCCGCCCTGGCGAATCGCTGTCGCTGCAGATGCACCATCATCGCAGCGAGCACTGGATCGTGGTCAGCGGCATGGCCTGCGTGACCAATGGCCAGGAGGAGTTCCTGCTCGACACCAACGAGTCCACCTTCATCAAGCCCGGGCGCAGCCACCGCCTGACCAACCCCGGGGTCATCGACCTGGTGATGATCGAGGTGCAGAGCGGCGAATACCTGGGCGAAGACGACATCGTACGCTTTACTGATATCTATGGACGCGCCCCGGCGGCAGCAGCACCTGCCTGACTGCCAAAGGGCGCGTTTTTGCCATCCAGGGCCGACACCCGGCCAACCGCGAGGATTCGGGCTCATGCGCATACTCTGGACCCTGCCCTACCTGCCCTGGCCCACCACCAGCGGCAGCAAGACCCGGCAATACCACCTGCTGCGCGCCCTGGCGCAGCATGGCCACCGGATTACCTTGCTGGTGCAGTCGAAGATCCCGTTGAGCGACACCGCGCGCGAAGCCCTGGAACCCCTGGTGGAACGCCTGATCGTGCTCCCCAGGCGGCCACTGAACAGCCCGCTGAACCTGCTCGCCTCACCCATCATCGACTACCCCATGCGGGCCATCATCAATGGCCTGGCACCTTGCCTGCGGCACCGCTTCGAGCAACTGCTGGACGAACCCTGGGATGTGATCCAGATCGAGCACAGCTACAGCTTCCAACCGTTCGAGAGGGCCCTGCAGGCCCGGGGCCTGCCCTACATGCTCAGCGAGCATTACCTGGAGTCGGTGATGGGCGCCGCCTGCCATGACCGCCTGCCATTGTGGTTGCGCCCGCTGAACGCCTTCGACCGCTGGCGCTATCGGCGCTGGGAACAACGGGTGCTGCGCCAGCCCACCGAAGTGGTGGCGGTCAGCGCCCAGGATGCCGAGCTGATCGGCCAGATCAGCGGCCGCCCGGTGAATGTGGTGGTCAATGGCGTGGACTGTGACCACTATCAGGACGTGCGCCCCACCCTGCACAGCCAGCGCCTGCTGTTCGTTGGCAATTTCGAGTACGGCGCCAACCTGGAGGCTATCGAGTGGGCGCTGGAGGAGATCCTGCCCCAGGTATGGATGAGCAACCCGGCGGTGCGCCTGGCCATTGCCGGGCACGCGTTGCCGGCCAGCTGGAAGCTGCACTGGAACGACCCGCGCATCGAATGGGTAGGTTACCGCCCCGACCTGCGCGAGCTGCAGCGCCGCTCGGCGCTGTTCTTCGCGCCGCTGCGCCACGCCGGTGGCTCCAAGGTGAAGATCCTCGAGGCCATGGCCGCCGGGCTACCGGTCATCACCACCAGCAAGGGCGCCTCGGGCCTGGCCATGAACAATGGCGAACACTACCTGGGCAGCGACGACAGCGGCCAGCTGGCGCTGCTGGTCACGCAACTGCTCAACCAGCCGTGGCGCATGTGCCAGCTCAGCGAGGCCGGGCGCCAGTTCGCCCGCCAGCGCCATGACTGGAGCGTTGCCGCCCAGCAGCTGGAGAACGTGCACATGCGCCTGACCCAGCTGGCGCCAGCAGGCGCAGGCGCCCCCGGCGGCGTGCTAGCCAAGTAGCTCGCTGAACGGGATGAATGCCACGGGGTCCCCCTGCCGTGGCGTGCTGCCTTCAAGCACCTCCACCACCCCATCGGCCCAGGCGGCGCTGCGCAGCACACCGGAGCTCTGGTTCTTGTAGATGCGCACCCGGCCATCCTCGATGCGCGCGCGCAGGAATTCGCGCCGCGTACCGGCCTTGGGCCAATCGAAACCCGCCGGCACGCTGAAACGCAGCGGCGCGACATTTTGCACACCCAACCGCCGCAGCAGGTAGGGCCGCGCCAGCAGGCCGAAAGTGACCAACGTCGAGGCCGGGTTGCCCGGCAGGCCGATCACCGGTACCCCCTGGTAATGGCCGAAGGTCAGCGGTTTGCCCGGCTTGATCGCCAGCTTCCACAGCGCCAGTTCGCCCGCTTCGCGCAGGGCCAGGCCAAGAAAATCGGCCTCGCCCACCGACACACCACCGGTGGACAGGATCAGGTCGACATCGCCCAGCCCGGCCAGGCACTGGCGGGTGCGTTCGAGGTCGTCGGGCAGGATCCCGGCGTCCACCACCTTGCAGCCCAGGCGTTGCAGCCAACTGACCAGCAGGCGCCGGTTGCTGTTGTAGATCTGCCCGGGCCCCAGCGGCAGGCCCGGCTCGACCAGCTCGTCACCAGTCGACAGCACCGCCACCCGTGGCCGGCGCCGCACTTGCAGGGTGCCGAAACCCAGGGTCGCGGCCAGCCCGAGCTGGATCGGCCCCAACCGCGTGCCGGCGCTCATCACCTGTTCGCCAACACGGGTTTCCTGGCCTTTGGGGCGAACGTTCTGTGACAGTGCCAGGGGTTCGAGGAACCGTACCCGGCCATCCTCGAGCACTTCGGTGTTTTCCTGCATCTCAACGCAATCGGCGCCTTCGGGCAGCGGCGCGCCGGTGAAGATCCGTGCGCAGGTGCCCGGCTCCAGGGGCTGTGGCGCGTGGCCGGCGAAGATGCGCTGGGTCACCCGCAGCGGTTCGCCCTGCCAGTCGGCCAGGCACAGTGCGTAGCCGTCCATGGCGCTGTTGGGCCACGGCGGCAGGTCGAGGCCGGCCACCAGCTCATGGGCCAGGACGCGCCCTTCGGCTTCGGCCAGCGCGACGTGTTCGGTCTCGGCGATGGGCGACTTCTCGGCCAGCGCCAGCAGGCGCTGCAAGGCCTCTTCCATCGGCATCAACGGCCGGGCTACCTCAACCACGGCTGTCACAGGCCGCTGCCTGCTTCAGGTGCGGCACGAAGTTGCACGGCCGGTGGCGGGCATCCAGCTGCTCGGCGAGGATACCGTCCCAACCGGTGCGCACGGCATTGGTCGAGCCCGGCAGGCAGCAGACCAGGGTGCCGTTGGCAAGGCCTGCCAGGGCGCGGGACTGCACGGTGGAAGTGCCAATGTCGGCCACCGAGATCTGCCGGAACAGCTCGCCAAAGCCCTCGACCTGCTTGTCCAGCAGGCACGCCACGGCCTCCGGAGTGCTGTCGCGCCCGGTAAAGCCGGTGCCGCCGGTGATCAACACCACCTGCACCTGGTCATCGGCGATCCAGGTCGCGACCTGGGCGCGGATCTTGTACAGGTCATCCTTGAGCAGCACGCGCTCGGCCAGGCGGTGGCCGGCGGCGCTCAGGCGATCGACGAACAGCTGGCCGGAGGTATCGGTGTCGAAGGTACGGGTATCGCTGACCGTCAGCACGGCGATGTTCAGCGCTACAAAAGGGGTATCTGCCTTGGCTTTCATGGGAGTCCGTCGCAGGGGAACAGGGAATGTGCGCTGTTATATCACAGGCCACGGCGCCCAGACCGCGACGTTGTTCTTGGTCAATGCCAGCACGATGGCGCTATGCTGCACTGTGCAAGGAACTTGCGTGGACGCCCTGCGTCTTAATGACATCTAGCACCATCGCACTGGAGAAACACGATGATCCAACGGACCCTTCCCGCCTTCCTGCTTGCCCTGGGCCTGGGCGCCCTCGCCGGCTGCGCCTCGCCAACCGTCATCACCCTGAACGACGGCCGCGAGATCCAGGCGGTGGACACCCCTTCGTATGACGACGACTCCGGCTTCTACGAATTCGAACAGCTCGACGGCAAGCGCACGCGCATCAACAAAGACCAGATCCGTACCGTCAAGGAGCTGTGATCCAGCCCTGCGTTTTTGGCGCAACTCCTTTTTGCAACAAGGGGTTGCGTTGAAAAAATCGATGCAGTAGCATTTCGGACATCGGAGTGTAGCGCAGCCAGGTAGCGCGTCTCGTTCGGGACGAGAAGGCCGCAGGTTCGAATCCTGTCTCTCCGACCAAATCCTGCAAAAAACCCGCCTTGCGCGGGTTTTTTGTTGCCCGCGAAAAAGCCAGTCACTGGTGGGAGCAGGCCAGCCCGCCCCCACGCTTGTGCGATTACTCCGGCAACACGGGCACATGCAGCAGCTGCAAACGCGCACTGCTCCATTCGCGGGTCTTGTTGGTCAACTCAAGATTATTGTTCAGCTTCTGGCCGTAGGTCGGCACGATTTCCTTGAGCTTGGCCTGCCACTCGGCGCTCTTGATCCGATCCTTGAAGGTCTTCTCCAGCACGCTGAGCATGATCGGCGCGGCGGTCGAGGCACCGGGCGAGGCGCCCAGCAGCGCGGCGATGCTGCCATCCTCGGCGGCCACCACTTCGGTACCGAACTGCAACACGCCACCGTGCACGGGGTCCTTCTTGATCACCTGCACGCGCTGACCGGCCTGGAGCAGCTGCCAGTCTTCGTTCTTGGCGTTGGGGAAGTATTCGCGCAGGGCCGCCATGCGGTCGTCGAAGCTGAGCATCAGCTGGCCCATCAGGTAGGTGCTCAGGTCGATGTTGTCGATGCCGGCATGCATCATCGGGCTGATGTTGTGGGTGGTCAGCGAACTGAACATGCCCAGCAACGAGCCGTGCTTGAGGTACTTGGTGGAGAAGGTCGCGAACGGGCCGAACAGCAGCACCTCCTTGCCATCGATCACCCGGGTGTCCAGATGCGGCACCGACATCGGCGGCGCGCCGACCGAAGCCTTGCCGTACAGCTTGGCCTTGTGGCGGGCGACCAGGTCGGCGCTGTCGGTCATCAGGAACTGGCCACCGACCGGGAAGCCGGCATAGCCCTCGGCTTCCGGAATGCCGGACTTCTGCAGCAACTTTAGCGCGCCGCCACCGGCGCCGATGAAGACGAACTTGGCCTTGACCGCAGACTCCTTGCCACCTTTGGCCAGGTCGGCCACCACCACATTCCAGCTGCCGTCGTCGTTGCGCACGATGTCGCGCACTTCATGACCCAGGTGCAGTTGCACGTTCGGGTTGCGGGTCATGGCAGCAAACAGCTGGCGGGTGATCTCGCCGAAGTTCACGTCGGTACCGATGGCCATGCGGGTCGCGGCCACCTTCTGCCCGGGGTCGCGCCCCTCCATCACCAGCGGCACCCACTGGCGGATCTGCTCGTGATCCTCAGTGATCTCCATGCCGCGGAACAGCGAACTGTGCTGCAAAGCCTCGACGCGCTTGTGCAGGAAGGCGACGTTCTCGTCACCCCAGACAAAGCTCATGTGCGCCACGTTGTTGATGAACGATCGCGGGTTGCTCAGTACGCCCTGCTCGACCTGGTAGGCCCAGAACTGCTTGGACACCTCGAACTGTTCGTTGACGTTGACCGCCTTGCTGATGTCGATGCTGCCGTCCTTGCCGACGCTGGTGTAGTTCAGCTCGCAGAACGCCGAGTGGCCGGTACCGGCATTGTTCCAGGCGTTGGAACTCTCTTCGGCGACCTGGTCCATGCGCTCGTAGACGTCGACTTTCCAGTTCGGTTCCAGTTCGGTGAGGTAGGTCCCGAGGCTTGCGCTCATGATGCCGCCGCCGATCAGCAGCACATCGACGGACTTTTGTGGCTCCGCGGGCTTGGAGCAGCCGATGACACTCAGGCACAGGAGCGTCAGCAGGATTTTTTTCATTAGCTCAATCCAATTGAAGTGAAGGATTGGCAGTCGTTGCCCCCGGTGTGCACGCCCGGTTGTTGTTGTGGTTGGCAGGAGTTTCGCGAAATCGGGGCACGATCGCCTCGGGCCTTGGCCCGGGGCGCCGTAAAGCAGGGAGTGTGCCAGGTTGCTCTGGGCCAGTGGGTCAGGGCTGTCGCAACGGGATCTGTCGGGTTGGTGGCGGCAATCCGCCAGCTAAACAGGCGCTTTGCCTGGCAGGTTGGCGGAATTCCCCCTAAGGGCCGCTTCGCGCCCCATCGCCGGCAAGCCGGCTCCCACGGAGAATAGAGATCGTCTGTGGGAGCCGGCTTGCCGGCGATGGGGCGCGAAGCGGCCCCGCACTACCGTCAGGCGGTCAGGCGGGAAGTCACTTCGCCCAACTGACCCGACAGTCCGTGCAGGCGCTGTCCGGCCTGTTCGGTGTGCTGCACCGCCTGCTGGTTGGCGGTGGCGATGCGGGTGATCTCGACCAGGTTGCGCGAGATATCCTCGGCGACGCTGGTCTGCTCCTCCGCGGCGGTGGCGATCTGGCGGTTCATGTCGCGGATCGCCTCCACCGCCGTGGTGATGCGCTGCAGCATCTGTCCGGCCTGCTGCACCTGCTCGGCGCCCTCCTCGCTGCGCTGCTGGCCACTCTCGATGGCCTTGACCGCCTCCACCGCGCCCGACTGCACCGCCTCGATGATCTGGTGGATCTCGGCGATCGAGGCCGCGGTGCGCTGGGCCAGGCTGCGCACCTCATCAGCCACCACCGCGAAGCCACGCCCGGCCTCGCCGGCACGGGCGGCTTCGATGGCGGCGTTGAGCGCCAGCAGGTTGGTCTGTTCGGCGATGCCGCGAATCACTTCAAGCACCTTGCCGATGCGCGTGCTGTCGTTTTCCAGGTGGCGAATCACCGCGGCGGTGCCGGCAATCTCGCGGTTGACCGCGGCAATGGTGTCGATGGTGCGCTGCATGACCTGCTCGCCCGCCTGGGCGCTGTGGTCGGCCTCGTCCGCCGCGCGGGCGGCATCGGCGGCATGGCGGGCCACCTCCTGGGCGGTGGCGGACATCTCGTGCATGGCCGTGGCGACCTGGTCGGTACGCTGGAACTGATCATGGGTGCCGTGAGCCATGTCGCCGGCAATACGGCTGAGCTGACCGCTGGCGTTCTCCAGTTCCTCGGCGTTGTCCTTGAGCCGGCCAACGGTGTCGGCAAGAAAATCGCGCAGGGTGTTGGCGGCCAGCGCCAGGCGTCCGAGTTCATCCTCGCGGCGGCTGTCGACCCGGGCGGCGAAACGCCCCTGGCTGAGCTGGGCGACGTAGTCGATCAACTGGCGAATCGGCTCGACCAGGCTGCGGTTGACCAGCCATAGGCTGAACAGCCCGACCAGTACGGCCGAGGCCAGCATCACCAGCACGCCCAACCACACCGTGCGCTCGGCGCTGGCGCTGATGGCGTCGGCACGCCCGTGGGCATCGGCGCGCAGTTGCTCCACCAGTGCACTCATCTGGTCGCTGGTGGCGCGGTCCACCCCCTTGACCGCCAGGTCGCCGGCCACCGGGTCGCCACCGGCGGCCAGGAATGCCTGGCGCCCTTGCTCGTAGGCCGAACCCAGCTGGCGGTGGCTGGCCTTGAGCTGCTCCAGACGCGATTTGAGAGCCGGATCGCTGCTGTCGATCAATTGCCCCAGCAATTGCTGCACCTGCTGCTCGCGGGCCTGGAACTGCTGCCAGTACTTGTCCAGCTCCGCGGGTTGGCGACCACGCAGCAGCACGTTCTTCCACTCCTGCACCTGGATCTTGAACTGCAGGTTGGCTTCGTCGATCAGCTGCGAGGCACGCAAGGGTCCGTCCACCAACTCGGCGTAGCCGCGCACACTGGACGACAGGAACTGGAAGCACACCAGGGCGATCAACAGGATCGCCAACAGGCTGCCACCGAGCAGGGAGAGAATTTGCACTCTGAGGGATTTACGCAAGATTGCGGATCTCGGAACAAGGAAGAGGGAAACGGCGCACGCCGGCACCGCCGACAGAGGCGTCCTTGTCCTCGTTCGCTGCCCCATCAACGCCGCCATCGGGCGATGGCAGCCAGGGCAAGCACCTGCGCAACAGCCGAGGCAGATAGTCTCAGGCAATTGCTACAGAATTGTTACAAAACAGCGACAGCAAAGACGGTCAGCCCGAGTTGAATTGCAGTGCTGCCAGGCGGGCGTAGAGTGGGCTTTGCTCGATCAATTGTCGATGGGTCCCGACTGCCGCCAGTCGGCCTTTGTCGATCACCGCGATGCGGTCGGCATGCTGCACCGTCGCCAGGCGGTGGGCGATGACCAGCGTGGTGCGCCCGGCCATCAGTTGTGGCAACGCCTGCTGGATCAGATACTCGCTTTGCGCGTCCAGCGCGCTGGTGGCTTCGTCCAGCAGCAGGATCGGCGCATCCACCAGCAGCGCCCGGGCAATCGCCAGGCGCTGACGCTGACCACCGGACAAGCCCACGCCCCCTTCACCCAAGAGTGTCTGATAGCCCTGGGGCAGTTGGATGACGAACTCATGGGCATGGGCACCGCGCGCCGCCGCCTCGACCTCGGCCAGGCTGGCCTCGGGCCGACCATAGCGGATGTTGGCCTCGACCGTGCCGCGAAACAACGCCGGTTGCTGGGCCACCAGGGCAAACTGGCGGCGCAGGTCGGCAGGCGCCAGACCGGTGATCGGCTGGCCATCGAGCAGAATCGCGCCACCTTGCGGATCGTAGAACCGCAGCAGCAGGTCGAACAAGGTCGATTTGCCGGCCCCCGACGGCCCAACCAGCGCCACGGTCTCGCCGGGACGGATATGCAGGCTCAGGCCGTCGACGGCCGCCACCGCGGGCCGTGACGGGTAGGCGAAGCGCACCTCGCGCAGTTCGATGTCGCCACTGGCGCGCCCGTGCGCCAATCCCGCCGGCTGTGACGGCGCCAGGATCGCCGTCTGCGCCGCCAGCAGCTCGGCGATACGCTCGACGGCACCGGCGGCCCGTTGCAATTCGCCAATCACCTCGCTCAGGGTGCCAAAGGCGCTGCCGACGATCAGGCTGTAGAACACGAACGCGGCGAGCTCGCCGCCGGAGATACGTCCAGCGATCACATCCATGCCGCCGACCCAGAGCATCACCCCCACTGCGCCAAGCACCAGCACGATCACCAGGGTGATCAGCCAGGCGCGCTGGGCGATGCGACGGCGCGCCACATCGAACGCCGCCTCCACGGTGTCGCCGAACAGTGCCTGGTCACGCGCCTGGTGGTTGTAGGCCTGCACCGTCTTGATCTGGCCAAGGGTCTCGGCGACATAGCTGCCGACATCGGCCACCCGGTCCTGGCTCTGCCGCGACAGGCTGCGCACGCGCCGGCCAAACAGCAGGATCGGCGCCAGCACCAGGGGCAGGGCCAGCACCACGATGCTGGTCAGCTTGGGGTTGGTGACGAACAGCAGGATCACCCCGCCGACCACCATCAGCGCATTGCGCAGGAACATCGACAGCGACGAGCCGATCACCGACTGCAGCAAGGTGGTGTCGGCGGTCAGCCGCGACTGGATCTCCGAACTGCGGTTGTCCTCGAAAAAACCCGGGTGCAGGCCGACCAGGTGGTCGAACACCGCCCGGCGGATATCGGCCACGCAGCGCTCGCCGATCCACGACACCAGGTAGAAGCGGGCGAACGTCCCCACCGCCAGGGCCAGCACCAGCAGCAGGAACAGGCCAATGGTCTGGTTGAGCTGGTGCGCCGAGCCGGTCATGAAGCCCTGATCGACCAGCAGGCGGATCCCCTGCCCCATGGACAGGGTGATGGCGGCAGTGACCACCAGCGCCAGCAAGGCCAGCAGCGCCTGGCGGCGATAGGGTCGCACGAACTGCCAGCCCAGGTGCAGGGCGCGGCGTTGGCGGGGAGAGATCGGATCGGACATGGCAAAGGTCGTTCCACAGGGGATTGGTAGCAGACTACCACTCGTCGGTGCTATGCAACGCCTGGGAATGCGAGGTCGTCCCATGCCCGGACGGAGCGGCAGTGGCTATGCCCATTCGTTCTAAAGTGTGACTGGAGCTTTGCCGCGCTTTCTGGTGGACTGATCCAGCATGAAGCCGAAAAGCTGTCACAGACCAGTCACGGCGAAGCGATACCTTGAGCTTGAACCTGAAAGAGGAGACAGGACATGAGCTTGCAGCACACCGATACGCCCAAGACCCAGCCCCCTGCGCAACATCAGGTCTGCGGCTCGATCATCGATGCCCAGGGCCGCGAGGTACCCATCACCGAGCAGATGATCCAGAAGGCCTGCAAGGACCTGGAAGCCAGCCGGGCCGAGAAAACCCGCAAGACCTGACCCCTGAATTGCGTGCAACCCGGCGCTTGCGCCGGGTTTTTAGTGGCCGAGCCTCAGGCCAGCACCGCCCCCAGCGCACTGACCAGTTGCGCCAGCTGCGGCGCCTCCCCACGTACACCCACCGCCAGCCCCTCGATCTCACGCCTTACCGGGTAGTGTTTGCGCAGCAGGTCGAACGCCGCACGCTGTTCGAGCGGATCTTCGCTCAGGCTGCGACGGAAATCGGCATCGTCACGACGTGGGTCGTAGACCGCCCGGCACAGGGTGGCCAATGCCCAAGCCGAATCCGCGCTCGCGTCAAACTCGATCCGCGCAAGGCCCGGCGCCGGCAGCAGGTCGGCAAGGCGCACCTGCTCGGGCTCCCCGCGCCAGCGGCAGAAGGCCTGGTAAATCTGCGCCGTGCCCCGCTGCTTGCCGTCCAGGCTGTAGCCGGCGATGTGCGGCGTGGCCAGGGTGCACAGGTCAGCCAGTTGCAGGTCCACCTGCGGCTCTCCCTCCCACACATCAAGCACCGCGTGCAGATCCTCGCGATCCAGCAGCAGTTCGCGCAGGGCCGCGTTGTCCACCACAGGCCCACGGCTGGCGTTGATCAGCCAGGCGCCTGCGCGCAAGCGGGCCAGGCGCGGCTGATCGAGCAGGTGCCAGGTCGGGTGCTCGCCGCCACGCTGCAGCGGCGTGTGCAGGCTGATCACATCACACTGCGCGAGGACACTATCGAGATCGACAAAATCGCCGGTCTCGCTGGCCTGGCGCACCGGGTCGCACACCAGCACCTTCCAACCGAGGCCGCGCAGCACCCGCACCAGCCGCCCGCCGACCTCACCCGCGCCGACCACGCCATAGACGCGCTTGCCCAGGTCGGCCCCCTCGAGCTCGGCCAGGGTCAGCAGGCTGCCCAGCACGTAATCCACCACGCCACGGGCGTTGCAGCCCGGCGCGCTGCTCCAGTGGATACCGGCTTCGGCGAAATGCTCGAGGTCGAGATGATCGGTGCCGATGGTGCAGGTGCCGACGAAGCCCACCCGACTGCCCTCAAGCAGTTGCCGATCGACGCGAGTCACCGAGCGTACCAGCAGCACGTCGGCGTCCTTGACGCAGTCGGCGTCGATGGCCCGGCCGGGATAACGGCGAATTTCACCGAAACCGGCAAAGAAGGCATCGAGCAGCGGGATATTCTCGTCGGCAACTATCAGCATGGCGCTCTCCTGTCAGGGGAGCGCAGTGTAGCGCGATCGCGGCAGGCTCAGTCGGCCTTCTTGCGGATCCAGTACAGGTAGGTTCCGGCGTCTTCTTGCTGGCCGAGCAGCTCGTGGCCGAGGAAGATGCAGAACTTGGGGATGTCGCGGCGGGTCGACGGGTCGGTGGCGATGACCTTGAGCACGCCGCCGGATACCAGCTCGCGCACATGCTTGTGCAGCATCATCACCGGCTCCGGGCAGTTCAGGCCGGTGGCGTCGAGGATCGCGTCGTGGGTGAAATCGGTCATGAAAGGCTCCGCAAAATGCTCGTCATTGTGGCGTATCGGCCGAGGGGCGCCAAGCCCACTCCCACAAGGGCCGGGTACCGTGGGAGCGGGCTTGCCCCGCGATGGGCTCAGCGCGGCTTCAGGTCCAGCCGGCGCAGGTGGCAGGTGACTTCCTCACGGTCGTGATACAGCTGCTTGCAGGCGATCGAAACCTTCACCTTGCGCGCCTTGAACCCAGCCTCGATACGGTCCAGCAGCTTGCGAACCTCGGCATGGCGCTGTTTCATCGGCAGCTTCAGGTTGACCACCGCCTCGCGGCACAGCCCTTCGCCCAGCCAGGTCTCGATCAGCGAAGCGGTGCGCGCCGGCTTCTCGACGATGTCGCAGACCATCCAGTCCACCGTCAGCTTCGGCTGCCAGGTGAAACCGTCGGCCATCAGATGGGTGACCAGGCCGGTATCCATAAGGCTCTCGGCCATCGGGCCGTTGTCGATGGCGGTGACCAGCATGCCACGCTTGACCAACTGGTAGGTCCAGCCACCGGGCGAGGCGCCCAGGTCGACACCCGTCATGTCGTCGTTCAGGCGCGCGTCCCATTGCTCGCGCGGGATGAACTGGTGCCAGGCTTCCTCGAGCTTGAGGGTCGATCGGCTCGGGGCCTCGCGGGGGAACTTCAGCCGTGGGATGCCCATCGGCCACAGCGCCGAGTTGTCGGCCTCGGCCAGGCCGAGGAACACCCGGCGGCCGCTGATGAAGGTCAGCAGCAGGCGCGGACGGCGGGCGTCATCGACCAGGCGGCCGGCCTTCTCCAGGGCCTTGCGCAGCGGCACTTCGAACTTGCGGCAGAAGGTCGACAGCTCCTTGCCCTCGTTGCTGTCGAGCACCTCCAGCCACAGGCTGCCGCACACCGGCAGCCCGGCCAGGTGCTCGAGCAGCACGCTGATACGGTCGGTCTCTGGCAACTCGACGTACATACCGCGGGCCCACTGGCGCGGGAAGATCAGCTGCGAGAAGCGCAGCGCCTGCATCATGCGTTCGGCGCCACCGGGCTCGGTGCAGACGAACTCGGCGCAGGCACTCTGCGGCTTGCCCTTGGCATAGCCGGGCACGCCCAAATGGGCGGCGTGTTCGCTGATTTCGGCGCAGACCTCGCCCTCGAAGCCGGGCCGGCAATGCATGAACAGGGTATTCATTTCTCACTCCACATCACTGGCGCAGACGGCGCCAGGGCGGCGAATGATAAAGGAAGTCGGGAACCAGCGACACGCCCCATCGGTCCAGAAAAGGGTCGGGGCCGGCAAACCGGTCTAACCTGACTGTTCAGCCAGGTCCGTGCCGTGCGGACCGGTCCAGAGCGGTGATACCGGCGAGCGACCCGCAGTCGCCGGGCACCGGAGCACAAGGAGTTGTAAATGCCCTCGCTCGATAGCCTGAAAACCCTCAAGACCCTCCAGGTGGCCAACCGCGCCTACCACTATTTCAGCCTGCCCGACGCCGCCCACCAGCTCGGCGACCTGCAGCGCCTGCCCATGTCGCTCAAGGTGCTGCTGGAGAACCTGCTGCGCTGGGAAGACGGCAAGACCGTTACCGGTGACGACCTGCGCGCCCTCGCCGCCTGGCTGCAGGAGCGTCGCTCCGACCGCGAGATCCAGTACCGCCCCGCGCGGGTGCTGATGCAGGACTTCACCGGCGTGCCGGCGGTGGTCGACCTGGCCGCCATGCGCGCGGCCATGGCCAAGGCCGGCGGCGACCCGCAGCGGATCAACCCATTGTCGCCGGTGGACCTGGTGATCGACCACTCGGTGATGGTCGACCGTTATGCCACCCCGGCCGCGTTCGCCCAGAACGTCGACATCGAGATGCAGCGCAACGGCGAACGCTACGCCTTCCTGCGCTGGGGCCAGAGCGCCTTCGACAACTTCCGCGTGGTGCCGCCGGGCACCGGCATCTGCCACCAGGTCAACCTCGAGTACCTGGGCCGCACGGTATGGACCCGCGAAGAGGACGGCCGTACCTATGCCTTCCCCGACACCCTGGTCGGCACCGACTCGCACACCACCATGATCAACGGCCTGGGCGTGCTCGGCTGGGGCGTGGGCGGCATCGAGGCCGAGGCAGCCATGCTCGGCCAGCCGGTATCGATGCTGATCCCCGAGGTGATCGGTTTCAAGCTCACCGGCAAGCTGCGCGAGGGCATCACCGCTACCGACCTGGTCCTGACAGTCACGCAGATGCTGCGCAAGAAGGGCGTGGTGGGCAAGTTCGTCGAGTTCTATGGCGACGGCCTGGCCGACCTGCCGCTGGCCGATCGCGCCACCATCGCCAACATGGCCCCCGAGTATGGCGCCACCTGTGGCTTCTTCCCGGTCGACCAGGTGACCCTCGACTACCTGCGCCTGTCCGGCCGCCCCGAGGAGACCGTGCAACTGGTCGAGGCCTACTGCAAGGCCCAGGGCCTGTGGCGCCTGCCCGGCCAGGAGCCGCTGTTCAGCGACACCCTGGCGTTGGACATGAACGATGTGGAAGCCAGCCTGGCCGGGCCCAAGCGCCCGCAGGACCGCGTCGCCCTGGGCCAGGTGCGCCAGGCCTTCGACCACTTCATCGAGTTGCAGCCCAAACCACTGGCCAAGGAAGTCGGCCGCCTGGAGAGCGAAGGCGGCGGTGGCGTGGCGGTGGGCAATGCCGACCAGGCTGGCGAGATCGACTACACCCACGAAAACCAGACCCACACCCTGCGCGACGGCGCGGTGGTGATCGCCGCCATCACCTCCTGCACCAACACCTCCAACCCCAGCGTGATGATGGCCGCCGGGCTGGTGGCGAAGAAAGCCGTGGAGAAAGGCCTGCAACGCAAGCCCTGGGTGAAGAGTTCGCTCGCCCCCGGCTCCAAGGTGGTCACCGACTACTACAAGGCCGCGGGCCTGACACAATACCTCGACCAGCTCGGTTTCGACCTGGTCGGTTATGGCTGCACCACCTGCATCGGCAACTCAGGCCCTCTGGACGAGGCCATCGAGCAAGCCATCGGCAGCGCCGACCTCACCGTCGCCTCGGTGCTATCGGGCAACCGCAACTTCGAAGGCCGGGTACACCCGCTGGTCAAGACCAACTGGCTGGCTTCGCCGCCGCTCGTGGTGGCCTATGCTCTGGCCGGAAGCGTGCGCATCGACCTCAGCCAGGAGCCGCTCGGCACCGGCAAGGACGGCAAGCCTGTCTACCTGCGCGACATCTGGCCAAGCCAGCAGGAGATCGCCGAGGCGGTCAGCAATGTCGACACCGGCATGTTCCACAAGGAATACGCCGAGGTGTTCGCCGGCGATGCCCAGTGGCAGGCGATCGAAGTGCCACAGGCCGCGACCTATGTCTGGCAGGCCGATTCCACCTATATCCAGCACCCGCCCTTCTTCGATGACATCGGCGGCCCACTGCCGGAGATCGGTGATGTGCGCAACGCACGCATCCTCGCCCTGCTCGGCGACTCGGTGACCACTGACCACATTTCCCCGGCCGGCAACATCAAGGCCGACAGCCCGGCCGGCCGCTACCTGCGCGGCAAGGGCGTGGAACCGCGCGACTTCAACTCCTACGGTTCGCGTCGCGGCAACCATGAAGTGATGATGCGCGGCACCTTCGCCAACATCCGCATCCGCAACGAGATGCTTGGCGGCGAGGAAGGCGGCAACACCCTGTACGTGCCCAGCGGTGAAAAGCTGTCGATCTACGATGCCGCCATGCGTTACCAGCAGGATGGCACGCCGCTGGTGGTGATCGCCGGGCAGGAATACGGCACCGGCTCCAGCCGCGACTGGGCGGCCAAGGGCACCAACCTGCTGGGGGTCAAGGCGGTGCTGGCGGAGAGTTTCGAACGCATCCACCGCTCCAACCTGGTGGGCATGGGCGTGCTGCCACTGCAGTTCAAGGCAGGGGACGACCGCAAGCGCCTGGGGCTGACCGGCAGCGAGCGCATCGATGTGCTGGGGCTGACTGATGCGCAGATCCGCCCGGGCATGAGCCTGCCGCTGCGCATCACTCGCGAAGACGGGCGCCAGGAGCAGATCGAGGTCCTGTGTCGGATCGACACCCTCAATGAGGTGGAGTACTTCAAGTCGGGAGGGATCCTGCATTATGTGCTGCGGCAATTGATCGCAGGATAAGGCCCCTTCGCGGGGCAAGCCCGCTCCCACGCAATGTGGGGGCTTGCCCCGCGCGGGTGGTTTCAGGTGTCCTGAAGGCCAGACGAGGAGTCCTACCCTCCTCTGATTCACCGGCACTAAGGAAACACCATGCCTCTTCTCCACTGGATCGCCCTGCTCCTGCTTGCCCTCGGCTATGCGATCGCCCTGACCTACGGCAGCCTCGGCCTCGCCGCCCTGCCCGCCTTGCTCGCGCTGCTGTGCAGTGCCCTGCTCGTCCGCCGTCCGGTGCGCTGGCAACAAAGCCTCGGCCATCTGCTGTTCATCCTCCTGGGCATCGCCCTGGCGCTGCACTGGCTGCCCGGTTTCCATGGCGCTCGCGTCATCGACAAGGCCGTCCTCAGCGAAGGCGCGGTGCCCTTCTCCATGTACCTGAACCTGGACAAGCCGCTGATCGGCCTGTGGCTGCTGCTGGCCTGCCCTTGGCTGGTAATGCTGCGCGGTCGCGGCCTGGCCATGAGCCTGGCGCTGATCCTTCCCCTTACCCTGCTCGCCTGCCTGGGTGGTGCCTCGGCCCTGGGCCTGGTTGCCTGGGCACCGAAATGGCCGGACCAGGCCTGGCTGTGGCTGGCCAACAACCTGCTGCTGGTGAGCCTGACCGAGGAACTGCTGTTCCGTGGCTACATCCAGGGCGGCCTGCAACGTCTGTTCAAACATGAGGGGCTGGCGCTGCTGGTGGCCGCGCTGTTGTTCGGCCTCGCGCACCTGGCCGGCGGCTGGCAGTGGTTCTACCTGGCCACCCTGGCCGGGGTGGGGTATGGTCTGGCCTATCGCTATGGCGGGCTGGCAGCGGCGGTGCTGTGCCACACCTGCGTCAACCTGGCGCACTTCGCCCTGTTCAGCTACCCGATGCTGGCCCCGAGCTGAACAATCGGTCATGATCAGACCTAAACGTCATCTTTTATAAAGAAAACTGCAATATTGAAGGCAATGGCTGCGATCAGGTCGGCTGCGATAGCTCAACCACACTGATGGCACCTTGCCCCAGATCAAGGCAGTCAAATATTCATTCAATAAAACCAGAGGCTTGCCGATACCCGTCGAAAGCCTTGCGGATTGAACAGCCAATGCGTAACAACCAGCCGATTACCCAGAGAGAACGGACTTTCCCTGCCCAGCAGCGGTTGATCTCCACCACCAACGCCAAAGGCGTGATCACTTACTGCAACGATGCCTTCATCGAGATCAGCGGATTCTCCCGCGAGGACCTGATGGGCGCACCGCACAACCTGGTGCGTCACCCCGACGTCCCGTCAGCCGTATTCGCCCATATGTGGCAGACCCTCAAACAGGGCCTGCCGTGGATGGGTATCGTCAAGAACCGCTGCAAGTCGGGCGACCACTACTGGGTCAATGCCTACGTCACACCGATCTTCGACAACAACCAGGTGGTCGGCTACGAGTCGGTGCGGGTCAAGCCCACCGCCGAGCAGATCCGCCGCGCCGAGGCGCTTTACCAGCGCATCAACCAGGGCAAGTCGGCCATCCCGAAACGTGACAAGTGGCTGCCGGTGCTGCAGGACTGGTTGCCGTTCATCCTGATCAGCCAGGTCGGTTTCCTGATCGGCAACTGGCTGGGCCACTCCTGGGGCTTCGCCTTGGCCGCCGGCCTGTCGGTGCCGCTGGGCCTGCTCGGCCTGAGCTGGCAGCAACGCGGCCTCAAGCGCCTGCTGCGCCTGGCAGAACAGACCACCTCCGACCCGCTGATCGCGCAGATGTACACCGACAGCCGCGGCGTTCAGGCACGCCTGGAAATGGCCATGCTCAGCCAGGACGCACGGATGAAGACCTGCCTGACCCGCCTGCAGGACAGCGCCGAGCAGCTCAGCGACCAGGCCCGCCAGTCCGACACCCTCGCCCACCAGAGTTCCTCGGGCCTGGAGCGCCAGCGCGTTGAGACCGAGCAGGTGGCCGCCGCCGTCAACCAGATGGCCGCCACCACCCAGGAAGTGGCCAACCATGTCCAGCGCACCGCCGACGCGACGCAGGAGGCCAATCGCCTGACCAGCCAGGGCCGCAATATTGCCGGCGAAACCCGTGACGCCATCGAACGTCTGTCGGCTGCCGTGGGCGAAACCGGGCTGACCGTCACCCAGCTGGCCAAGGACAGCGACGAGATTGGCGGCGTGGTAGATGTGATCAAGGGTATCGCCGACCAGACCAACCTGCTGGCGCTCAACGCTGCCATTGAAGCGGCCCGCGCCGGGGAGATGGGGCGCGGCTTCGCCGTGGTGGCCGATGAGGTCCGCCAACTGGCCCAGCGAACCGCCGAGTCCACCGGGCAGATCCACACCCTGATCGCCAAGCTGCAACAGACCGCCAACAACGCGGTGCAGACCATGGAATCCGGCCATCGCCAGGCCCAGGAAGGCGTCGAGCGGGTCATGCAGGCCGACCAGGCATTGGTGGGTATCAGCGAGGCCGTGGCCAACATCACCGACATGGCGACCCAGATCGCCGCGGCCACCGAAGAGCAGAGCGCGGTGGCCGAGGAGATCAGCCGCAACATCAGCACCATCGCCGACCTCGCCGACCAGACCGCCGGCCAGGCCCAGCGCTCGGCGCTGCTCAGCGAAGAGCTGACCAGCACTGCGGGGACCCAGTACTCGCTAGTGGAGCGTTTCAACCGCTGATGACAAAAGGCGCCGCTTAAGCGGCGCATCGCCGGCAAGCCGGCTCCCACACTGACCGCGCCGCCCTCAGGCCAAGCGCCATTTCTGTGGTAGCCGACTTGCCGGCGATGCTTTTACCAGTCGAGCGCCAGCCGGCTCTCGAAGTAACGAACCTCACCCGTCAACGGATCCTCGAAACGCAGGCTATGGGCCAGCAGCTTGAGTGGCCGTGCGTAATCATCCTGCTCGTTTACCAGCTGCGGATAGAACGGATCGTTGCAGATCCCCGCCCCGAGCGCCGCCATGTGCACGCGCAACTGGTGAGTCTTGCCGGTGACCGGTGAAAGGCCGTAGCGCCACAGTTCGCCCTGCTTTTCCAGTACGCAGGCATGGGTCTCACTGTTGTCGACCCCTTCGACCTCATGCATGCGGAAGAACGGCTCGCCGTGCACCAGGCGGCTGCGATGCACCAGCGGGTAGTCATGCTGCGGCATCGCCGCGGCAATGGCCTGGTAGTGCTTGTCGATACGCCGCTCGGGAAAAAGGCGCTGATAGGCGCCACGGCTCTGAGGGTTGGCAGAGAACAGCACCAGCCCAGCCGTGTGTCGGTCAATGCGATGCAGCGGAACCAGATGCGGGTTGTCCAGGCGCCGGATCAGCCGGCGCAGCAGCGTCTGCTCGACATACTCGCCGGTGGGCGTCACAGGCAGGAAATGCGGCTTGTCCGCTACCACCAGGTGCTCATCCACATGCAGGATTTCTTCCTGCACCGGAATCACCCTTTCATTGGGTACTTCACGGAAATAGTGCAGGCGCATGCCCCGACGATAGCGGGTGTCCGCTGCAATCGGCTGGCCCTCGGCATTCAATACCCGCCCTCGGGCGAAGCGGTCGAGCCATTGTTCGCGGCTGATGCCCTTGAAATGCTCGCACAGGCAGTCGAGCACGTTTGCCCAAGGCCCAGGCGGCAGGCATACAGTGCTGGCTTGCTGTTGGGCGGGGTCGAAAGGCGTGGTCATCATCGGGCTCGGTTCTGCGTGGGCGGACATTATCTCCTACCCCCCGCCCCTCAACCAGCCTCGCAGGCCGGCTCGCAGCGCGCCTTCAGCCAACGCAGTACCTGCACCGCTTCCCAGCGACCCGGATCGTAGAGGGCGTAGCTCAGCCCCTGGTAGCCCACGACATCCAGCGGGCGGTGGAAGCCGGCACGCTGGAACAGCGCCTCGATCTCGGCGAAGCAGGTGTTGAAATGGACCTTGCCGAACGGTGTGCGCTCGTCGGTGACGATGCCATCGAGGCGCAGTTCCAGCACCGCCTCGCACACACGCTCGGGCGCCATGTGATTGATGCTGTACTTGAGTTGCTCGACATTGAGCATGACTTACCTCGGGATACTGTATTTATATACAGCATACGAAGCGAAGTGGGTGCCGTCAATGCGCGGCTCAGCCGAGGAAGGCCACTACTTGCTCGGCGTCGAACGGCCAACCCAGCTCGGCACCGGTATCGCAACGGCGCAATACCGGAATGATCAGCCCATAACGTTCGAACAGCGCCTCACTGTCGGCGATATCGACCAGCTCGACCAGCAAGCCGTGCTCGACGAATGGCATCAGCACGGCTTCGGCCACTTCGCACAGATGGCACCCGAGGGTGCCGAACAATTGGGTTTCAGGCAGCATGCGTCTATCCGCAAAATCGCAGGAAGGGATGCTCATTCTAGGTCCGCCTGCGCCTTCGTGCACCTGACCTGCCTCAATCCTGGCTGGTGGCGCCGATGCGATGCACCGCCAGGTCCGCGCCCTGGAACTCCTGTTCATGGTTCAAGCGCAAACCATGCAGCGCCTTGAGCAGACCATACACAGCAAAGCCGCCGATCAGTGCCACCAGCACACCCGCAAGGCTGCCCAGCAGTTGGCTGACCAGGCTGACACCGCCCAGCCCTCCCAGGGCCACCTGCCCGAACACGCCGCAGGCGATGCCGCCCCACACGCCGCACAGGCCATGCAGCGGCCATACCCCCAGCACGTCGTCGATCTTCCAGCGGTTCTGCGCGGCAGTGAAGCTCCAGACGAACAGCCCGCCTGCCACCAGGCCGGTGGCCAGCGCCCCCACAGGGTGCATCAGGTCGGAACCTGCGCACACCGCCACCAGGCCGGCCAGCGGGCCGTTGTGCAGGAAACCGGGGTCGTTGCGCCCGGCCAGCAATGCCGCCAGGGTGCCCCCGACCATGGCCATCAGCGAATTGATCGCCACCAGCCCGCTCACCCCTTGCAGGGTCTGCGCGCTCATGACATTGAAGCCGAACCAGCCGATGATCAGGATCCACGACCCCAGCGCCAGGAACGGAATGCTCGAGGGGGCGAACGCCACCAGCCGGCCATCGCGATAACGGCCGCGGCGCGCCCCCAGCAGCAACACCGCCGCCAGCGCCAGCCAGCCCCCCATGGCGTGCACCACCACGGAGCCGGCAAAGTCGTGGAACGGCGCACCGAAGCGCGTTTGCAACCAGGCCTGCAAGCCGAAGTTGCCGTTCCACACGATGCCTTCGAAAAACGGATAGATGAACGCCACGATCAACGCCGTCGCGCACAGTTGCGGCGCAAAGCGCGCGCGTTCGGCGATACCGCCGGAAATGATTGCCGGAATCGCCGCGGCGAAGGTCAGCAGGAAGAAGCATTTGACCAGCGCGTAGCCATGGTCGCTGGCCAGCGCCGCCGCCGGCTGCAAGAAGCTCACGCCATAGGCGATCCAGTAACCGACGAAGAAGTACACCAGCGCCGAGATGGCGAAGTCGCTGAGGATCTTCGACAGGGCGTTGACCTGATTCTTGTACCGCACTGTGCCGACTTCGAGAAAGGCGAACCCCGCATGCATGGCCAGGACCAGTATCGCGCCCATGAGGATGAACAAAGTGTTGGAGCCGTGGACCAGGGAGTCCATCGCGCTGTGCGTGTTTTCCATGTAATGGCAGACCTGCAAAAAGGCACCAGGACAGTTCAAGAACCGGCATCCATGCACCGCATCGGTGCCAGGCCGCTGCCCAATTTCGGTGAGCCGGGCGGGGCCTGCGTGGTTTTTTCTTGGGTTTGTCGTGGATTGGGTTAAGGTTTAGCGGTATCTGCAGCAAGGGCGCCTGATGTCGGCGCACGCCTCGGCGGACACGCACCGTTTTTTAGCAAGCGCTGTACCAACACATCCCGCTGAACCTTCCACGCCACCGCTTACTCGAAATACCACACACATCCACAGGGAGAGGCCCACCTATGGCCAGCAAATCGGCAAAGACTGCACAAGACATACTGATGGCTGACTTCCAGGCCCTGGTCCGCGACACCGAAAAACTGCTGGCCGACACGGCCAACCTGGCCGGCGACCAGGCCGATGAACTGCGCGAGCAGATCCACGATCGACTGGTCCAGGCTCGTGAAACCCTGCAACTGACCCAGGACTCGGTGCGCGCCCGTGGCCAGGCGGCCCTGGGCAGCGCCGAGCAGTACGTGCAGGAGAACCCGTGGCAGGCTATCGGCATCGCCGCCGGCGTCGGCCTGCTGATCGGCCTGCTGGCCAAGCGCTGAGGAACCTACATGGACAACGAAGCCATCGGCACGGGCGCCTCCGGCAGGCGCCTGGGCGCGGCCGTGCTGGGCTTGCTGCACAGCCATATCGAGCTGTTCGGTATCGAGTTGCAGGAGCAGAAGGCCCGCACCTTGAGCCTGCTGCTGTTCGCCGGCCTGGCGCTGGTGTTCGCCCTGCTGCTGCTGACCGCCCTGTCGGGGCTGGTGCTGGTGCTGCTGTGGGACAGCTACCGCCTGGCCGGGATCATCGGCCTGTGCGTGTTCTACGGGGTCGCCGCGCTGTACTGCGGCCTGCGCCTGAAGGCCGCGGTGTTCGACGAATCCTCGCCGTTCAATGCCACCCTCGAGGAGTTGGCCAAGGATCGGGAGCGCCTGCTGCCATGAGCCTGCCAGAACTACCCAACACCCGTAACCCACGGGAGCTGCGCAAGGCGCTGCTGCGCCTGCGCATGGAAATGCACCGCCAGGAAATCCGCCACGAATCCGGGCAGTTGCTCGAACCGGTCCGCCGCCTGCGCGGCATGGGCGGCTCGTTCGGTGAAGGCCTGGGGGTCAAGCACGGCTCGCTGTGGGGCATTGGCGCCGTGGTCGCCCTGGGCTTTCTCACCGGCAAGGGCGTGCGCAGCGGCAACCTGACGCGCCTGGTGCGCCTGGGCGCCAGCCTGGCCCCCTTGATCCGCCTGTTCCTCGGCAGCCGCCGCCGCTGAAGCCCGAGCGCGCCCGGCCCTTGCGCGGGCGCGCCGGACACAGGAAGCTATCCCGACTCGACGATGGGAGAAAACGCCTTGGACTGGCAAACCCTGCTGACCCGCGAACGACTGGGCAAGGCCCTCTACAGCCCCGAGGAACTCGGGCGCAGCCCTTTCCACAAGGACCACGACCGCATCATCTTCTCCGGCGCCTTCCGCCGCCTGGGGCGCAAGACCCAGGTGCATCCGGTGTCCAGCAACGACCACATCCACACCCGCCTCACCCACTCCCTGGAAGTCAGCTGCGTTGGCCGCTCGCTGGGCATGCGTGTCGGCGAGACCCTGCGCGGCCAACTGCCGGACTGGTGCGAACCCAGCGACCTGGGAATGATCGTGCAATCGGCCTGCCTGGCCCACGACATCGGCAACCCGCCGTTCGGCCACTCGGGCGAGGACGCCATTCGTCACTGGTTCCAACAGGCTGCCGGGCGTGGCTGGCTGGACGACATGAGCGACGAGCAGCGCGGCGACTTCCTCAATTTCGAAGGCAACGCCCAAGGGTTTCGTGTCCTCACGCAGCTCGAATACCACCAGTTCGATGGTGGCATGCGCCTGACCTACGCAACCCTCGGTGCCTACCTCAAGTACCCCTGGGCCGCGCGCCACGCCGATGCCCTGGGCTACAAGAAGCACAAGTTCGGCTGCTACCAGAGCGAACTGGGGCTGCTCGAGCAGATCGCCGGCAAGCTCGGCCTGCCCCAGCTCGAACACCAGCGCTGGGCGCGCCATCCCCTGGTGTACCTGATGGAGGCCGCGGACGACATCTGCTATGCCTTGATCGACCTCGAGGACGGCCTGGAGATGGACCTGCTGCAGTATGCCGAAGTCGAGGCGCTGCTGCTGGACCTGGTGGGTGACGACCTGCCGGAAACCTACCGCCTGCTGGGCGCGGGCGAGTCACGCCGGCGCAAGCTGGCGATCCTGCGCGGCAAGGCCATCGAGCACCTGACCAATGCCGCCGCCCAGGCTTTCGTCGAACAACAGCAGGCCCTGCTTGCCGGCCGCCTGGCCGGTGACCTGGTGGAGCACATGCACGGCCCGGCGCAACGCTGCGTGCTCCAGGCCAAGGACATGGCGCGCAAGAAGATCTTCCAGGACAAGCGCAAGACCCTGCACGAGATCGGCGCCTACACGACCCTGGAGATCCTGCTCAACACCTTCTGTGGCGCGGCCCTGGAGCAGCACGGTGGGCGCACGCCATCGTTCAAGAGCCGGCGTGTGCTGGACCTGATCGGCAACAACGCCCCCGACCCGCATGGTTCGCTGCATGGCGCATTCCTGCGCATGATCGACTTCATTGCCGGCATGACCGACAGCTACGCCAGTGAAATGGCCCTGGAAATGACCGGGCGCTCCAGCCCGAAATAGAAAAAACGGGGTGGCAGACGAATGTTTGCCACCCATGTTTAATTTGTATGAAATTTCCTATGATATTTTTTTACAAATAAACTTGCCAGCTTCCCATCCCCGCAAAAGTTATCAATTCCTGATAAAAACCTGCCAACATCTACATCTCTCGTAGCAAAGTTTCGCGAGCGCTGTAAGTTAATTCCTATATCCCGCATTTGGCACCTACTTCCCTGCCCGCCGCCATGCATCTGAGCTAATGTGCCGGCTGCCTTCACCTGCAGCCTGGAATGTTGAATATGCACTCAGTCTTTATTGTTGATGACCATCCCGTTATACGCTTGGCGATACGGATGTTGCTGGAGAACCAGGGATATCGGGTGGTCGGTGAATCGGACAATGGCGTTGACGCCATGCAGCTTATCCGCGAGACCCCGCCGGACCTGGTCATACTGGACATCAGCATCCCCAAGCTCGATGGCCTGGAAATGCTTTCACGCCTGCAGGCCATGGCCATCCAGCTGAAAGTCCTGGTGCTGACCGCGCAATCGCCGGCACTGTTCGCCGTACGCTGCATGCACTCCGGCGCGGCCGGGTATGTGTGCAAGCAGGAAGACCTCAGTGAGCTGCTCAGCGCCATCAAGGCCGTGCTGTCCGGCTACAACTACTTTCCCAGCCAGGCACTCAATCCACCGCCGACAGGCAGCAACCAGGAGCTGGAACTGTTCCGTCAGGTCAACGACCGGGAATTGATGGTCCTGCAACTTTTTGCCCAGGGCCGCAGCAACAAGGAAATTGCCAAGGGCATGTTCCTCAGCAACAAGACCGTCAGCACCTACAAGAAGCGCCTCATGCACAAATTGCGCGCCAGCACATTGGTAGAGTTGATCGACGTCGCCAAGCGCAACGCACTGGTCTGAAATGATGACGTGGAGGTACATCGCTGTATTGCTGCTCTGCCTGGGCACGCCGCAGCAAGGTGGCAGCGTGACCGTCGACCTGGGGCGCACCTACACCTTGCTCAGCCGCTCGGCACCGACGTCGGTCCGGCCGCCCTTGACAGCGGCCCAGCGCGACTGGCTCGCAGAGCGCAAGGAGCTGGTGCTGGGCACCTCGGCGCCCGACTATCCCCCCTTCGATATCGCCACGGGTGGGCGCGAATACCAAGGGTTGACCGCCGACTACGCCGGCTTGATCGGCAGCGCCCTGGGCCTGCCTGTCCGTGTGCAGCGCTTTCCCAGCCGCCCGGCGGCGGTCGCGGCGCTCAAGAGCGGCCATATCGACCTGCTGGGCAGCGCCAACGGCTATGAAGCCGTCACTCAGGGCCTGGCGCTGTCACGCCCCTATGCCATTGACCAACCCGTGCTGGTGACCCGCGAGGACGAAAGCCGCGCACTGGACACCGGCCTGGCGGGCATGCGCCTGAGCATGCTGTATCACTACCTGCCGCCCGGGGAAATCCACGCCAACTACCCCAAGGCCGAACTGCTGACCTTCGAGTCATCCACCCAGGCCCTGAATGCGGTAGCCTTCGAACAGGCCGACGTGTTCATTGGCGACACCATCTCCACTCACTACCTGATCAGCCAGGGTCACTTGCCGCATGTGCGCATGGCCAACTTCGGCAAGCACGAGGCCGTAGGCTTCAGCTTTGCCATGCGTGAGGGCGAGCCTATCCTCCAGTCCCTGGTGGATGCCGCGCTTGACGCGCAGTCCAGCGCCACCCGCAACGATATCTTCAAACGCTGGAGCGCAAGCAGCGGCAGCCTGCTGACCGACCGCAAGCTGCAGTTGTCGACACGCGAGGAGCAGTGGCTGAGCCAACACCCGATCATGCGCGTGGTGGTCAACGACACGGCGGCGCCACTGACGTTCTTCGACAGCAATGGTCGCCTGCGGGGGATAGTCGCCGACCTGCTTGAGCTCATTCGCCTGCGCACCGGCCTGCGCTTCGAGATCCGCCGCGCCAGTGGCGACGGCGACATGATCGATCAGCTCGAGTCCGGTCGTGCCGATATCATCGCCAGCCTGTCCACCGAGGCACGCCGGGGCAACCCGCTGCAGGTCAGCCGCCCCTATCTGGAGAGCGCCTATGTGCTGGTCACCCATACCGGCACCGGCCAACCCAACAGCCTCAAGCAACTCAAGGGCAAGCGGGTCGCCGTTCCCCGCGACAGCACCGTGGCCGCCCTGCTTGCAGCTCGCCACCCGCGGATCCATCAGGTTGCCACCGAAAGCACCTATTACTCCATGGTGCTGCTCGGCAGCGGCGCGGTGGATGCGGCGATCGCCACCCTGATCGACGCCAACCACATGCTCGCCACCAGCAACGACCTGGTCATCCGCAGCACGGTCGGCACGGAACCCGCGGCCTTTTCCATGGCCACCGCCCCCGACGCCAGTGAGCTGGGTTCGATCCTCGACAAGGCGTTGCTGAGCATCTCGCCAGAAGAATTGGGGGTGATCAACAGCCGCTGGCGCGACCATGGGCTGCGTGACGACGCCTACTGGCGCAGCTACCGCCGGGTGATCCTGCAGGTGGTCGGGGTGATCGCGATCCTGCTGGTGCTCGCATTGGTATGGAATGCCCGGCTGCGCCGTCAGATCAAACAACGTCAGCGGGCGGAACGGGCGCTGAACGACCAGCTGGAGTTCATGGGTGCTCTGCTCAACGGCACGCCCCACCCCATGTATGTGCGCGATCGCGAGGGACGCCTGCAAAGCTGCAACGACAGCTATCTGCAAGCCGTCGGTGCCAGCCGCGAACAGGTGCTGGGCAAACGCCTGGAAGACGCCCCCTACAGCGACTGTGACTATACCCAACAGGTGCAGGACGACTACCAGCGGGTGATGGCGCAGGGAACACCCTTGATTCTTGATCGCCCCTTGCGCCTGAAAGACCGCGACCTGACGATCTATCACTGGATCCTGCCCTACCGCGATTCGGTAGGCGAAATGCAAGGAATCATCGGCGGCTGGATCGACATCAGCGAACGCCGCAACCTGGTCCAGGACCTGCGCCTGGCCAAGCAGCAGGCCGATGACGCCAACCGGGCCAAGAGCACGTTCCTGGCCACCATCAGCCATGAGATCCGTACGCCGATGAACGCCCTCATCGGCATGCTGGAGCTGGCCTTGAAGCGCGCCGAGCAGGGCAAACCGGACCGCCCCGCGCTGGAAGTCGCCCACCATTCGGCCAACGATCTGCTGGGCTTGATCGGCGACATCCTGGATATCGCCCGGATCGAATCCGGGCAAATGTCGCTGGCTCCCGAACCCGTCGACCTCGCGGCGCTGGTCGAGTCGGTCGGGCGGATTTTCGACGGCCTCGCCCGCCACAAGGGTTTGGTACTGGATGTGGTGATTGCCCGCGAGGCGCGCTGCCATGCGCTGCTCGACCCGCTGCGCTTCAAGCAGGTCCTGTCGAACCTGGTCAGCAATGCGATCAAGTTCACCGAACAAGGGCAGGTGCGCATCACCGTCAAGCTGCGCAACGACGGCGAACCCGCGTTGCCGGCGCTTGACCTGGAGGTTCGCGACAGCGGTATCGGAATTCACGAGCACGACCTGCAGCGCCTGTTCTCCCCCTTCGTACAGGCCAACCCCTACAGCGACGGCGCACGGGCCGGCACCGGCCTTGGGCTGGTGATCAGCCGCGACCTGTGCGCGATGATGGGCGGCGAACTGACCCTGCAGAGCCTGCAAGGTGTCGGCACCCGCGTGCGCCTGGTGATGCCGCTACAGTGCGTCGAGCCGGTCGCGGCCCCGCCGCGGCCAATGGCGCAATTCCTGCCGCCGAACAAGCAACTGCGCATTCTGGTGATCGACGACCACCCGGCCAATCTGCTGTTGATGGCCCAGCAGCTGAACTACCTGGGGTTGAACCAGCAAAGCGCCGAGGAGGGCGGCGAAGGACTGCGTAAATGGCGTGAGGGCTGTTTCGATGTGCTGATTGTCGACTGCAACATGCCACAGATGAATGGCTACGAACTGGCTCGGACCGTGCGCACGGAGGAGCGCCTGCACGGCCGACCGCGCTGCACCATTCTCGGCTATACCGCCAACGCACAGCCCGAGGTTCGCCAGCAGTGCCTGGACGCCGGCATGGATGACTGCCTGCTCAAACCCATCGGCTTGCAGGTGCTGGGGCAACGCCTGAGCGCCATCACACCCATTGCCCGGAGGTGTGACAGCCACCCTGGCCCGGCACCACGCTTCGATCTCAAAGGCCTGTCCACGATCGTTGGCGACAACCTCGCCGACCGCGACCGCATCCTCGAAACCCTGCTCCTGAGCCTGCGCCAGGACCTGAAGATTCTGATGGCCATCGATCCGCGGCACGAAGGTGACGAGCTGGCGCTGCAGGCACACAAAATCCTCAGCGCGGGACGGATGCTGAATGCGCGGGCGTTGATCGAGGCTTGCCAGGCACTGGAGGGAACGGACGTACCCCAGGCCGAACTGCTAAGGCGCCGTCAGGCGTTGGCACGGCATATGCGCCGCGTCGAGAAAGCCCTGGCCAGGCAGCTGGAGCACCTGGCCGAGGCGGGATGAGGGCGGTACAGGGCGTACCGCCGACATCGATCAGGAAGCCGGGTTGATCGGCTTTTCCGGGTACCAGGCATCCAGCAGCGGGCTGACTTCAATGCTGGTCAGTTCGCTACGGCCCTTGAGCCAGGCTTCGACAGCGGCGCGCTGCTCTTCGCTGACCGAGCCACGCTTGACGGAACAGACCAGACCGAAGTCATCGCCGCCGACATAGTCCAGGCCGTTGGCATCCATGGCATCAGCCAGGAAAGCATCGAGGAAGGCATCGATGGCTTCATCGGACAGGTCTTCCTTGAAGCCCAGGTTCAGTTCGAAACCCAGCTCCTGGAATTCATCCACGCACAGTTTCTTGCGCAGGCGACGGGAACGGTTGGTAGCCATGAAACAATCCTCTCAATTAATTACGCGCGGCACTTTACCAGTTTCCAGCGCACAACGGCGCTTTTCCGTCGAACGAGGCCCATGCAGAGCACGCTTGGGGCATAATGCGCACTATATTCGTCTTGGGGCCATCATTTCATACAGCCCCAGTGTCTTTTCCCCTCGCCCGCAGGGTTTGTCCATTTATGATCAAGACGCTCCGCCCACTGCTGTTCGCCGGCCTGTTCCTGCCCTTGTCGCTGTCCGTCCAGGCCGCCACCGTCAACACCAATCTGCCACCGAAAGTGCAACAGGCGCTCAAGACCAACAAGCTGCAGGATTCGGCCCTGTCGCTGGTCATGCTGCCGCTGGACGGACCGGGCGCGGCGACCGTGTTCAACGCCGACGTGTCGGTCAATCCGGCCTCGACCATGAAGCTGGTCACCACCTATGCCGCGCTTGAGCTGCTGGGCCCCACCTTCCAGTGGAAAACCGAGTTCTACACCGACGGCACCCTGAGCAACGGCGTGCTCAATGGCAACCTGTACCTCAAGGGCGGTGGCGACCCCAAGCTGAACATGGAAAAACTATGGTTGCTGATGCGCGACCTGCGCGCCAACGGTGTGCGTACCGTGACCGGCGACCTGATCCTGGATCGCAGCCACTTCGTGCAACCCAACCTGCCACAGTTCAACGACGACGGCGGTGACGACAACAAGCCGTTCCTGGTCAAGCCGGACTCGCTGCTGGTCAACCTCAAGGCCTTGCGCTTCGTCGCCCGTAACGACGGTGGCAAGGTCAACGTGTCGGTCGAACCACCGATCGCCAGCATCCGCATCGACAACCAGGTCAAGGCCGTGTCGGGCAAGCAGTGCACTGGCGAAGTGCGCTACAACCCGGTAGTGCAGCCTGATGGTGTCAGCGTCACGGTCAGTGGCCAGCTCGCCGATGGCTGCAACTCGCAGACCTACCTGGCGCTGCTGGATCATCCGACCTATGCCGCCGGTGCCGTACGGGCCATCTGGAACGAGCTGGGCGGCAGCATCCAGGGCCGCGACCGCATCGAGAACGTGCCCAAAAGCGCACGCCTGCTGGCCCGGGCCTTCTCGCCAGACCTGGTGGAAGTGATCCGCGACATTAACAAATACAGCAACAACACCATGGCTCAGCAGCTGTTCCTCAGCCTTGGCGCGCAGTTCCGTACCGACGCCGACGGCGACGATGCCCGTGCTGCCCAACGGGTGGTCCGCCAGTGGATGGCCAAGAAAGGCATCACCGCACCACACCTGGTGATGGAGAACGGCTCGGGCCTGTCCCGTGCAGAGCGGGTCAGCACCCGCGAGATGGCCGCGCTGCTGCAGGCGGCCTGGAAGAGCCCGTACGCGGCCGAGTTCATCAGTTCGATGCCGCTGGTGGGCATGGACGGCACCATGCGCAAGCGGCTCAAGCGCACCGCCATGACAGGCGAAGGGCACATCAAGACTGGCACGCTGAATACCGTGCGGGCTATTGCCGGGTTCAGCCGGGACAGCAACGGGCACACCTGGGCGGTGGCGGCCATTCTCAATGATCCCAAGCCTTGGGGGGCTTCGCAGGTGCTGGATCAGGTGTTGCTGGATCTTTATCGGCAGCCGAAGGTGGGGAATGGGACTGTTGGGGTGATGCCCTGACCGGGCTTGGGTCCTCAAAGTGCGGGTTTTGATTGATGTAAGCACATTCATTGGCGAGGGCGACGCATAGTCACCTTTTCGCCTTTACGGCGACCTTCTTTTGCACGCGGGCAAGAGAAGGCAAAAACCGCTGGCTCCATTCATCCGGCCCCTTCGCTTCGGGGTCCCCTCACTCCGGGCTTGCTCCGGGAGGACGCGCCGACGGGCCATCCATGGCCTGATCGGCGCTTGACGGGCATCCATGCCCGTCACCTCCCTGCGCAAACCCTGCGTTCGGCCTCCTGAAGTCGCAATTGGCGGCGCCTGGACTATTGCGCGCTTAGAAGCAGAGCAAGAGCAAGAGCAAGAGCAAGACGAAAAAGCACAAATGCTTGTTTGGCAGCTGATCATTGATTGGCTGTCGCATCGGTGCACCGATGCGACGTGCTCATGATCGAAGAGGCGGGGCTCAGCGTGCGGGGGCGAGCTTGCCCTTGTCGTCGGAGAAGACGATCTCCACCCGACGATTCTGCGCCCTGCCCCGCTCCGAGGCATTGGCCTCCACCGGGTACTGGTCACCATAGCCCTCGACCTGGATGCGCTTTTCATCCACGCCCAGGTCAACCAGCATGTCGGCCACCGATTGGGCACGATCACGGGACAGCTTAAGGTTCTCTTCCGCCGCGCCGGTGCTGTCGGTATAACCCTCGATCCGCACCACTCGACGCGGATTGAGCTGGAGGAACTGCACCAGCTTGAGCACGGTGCGGCTGGCCGAGTTCTTCAGATCAGCCTGGCCGGTATCGAACAGCACATCACCCAGGGTCATCACCAGGCCACGGTCAGTCTGCTCGGACGCCAGCGCTACAATTTGCGCCTCGACGAACTTGCCCTGCTGCTGCACGCTCGCCAGCTTGGCCTCGCGCAACGCCAGTTGCAGGCGCTGGCGCTCCAGGTCGAGCTTGGCCATGCGTTCCTGGTTCAATGCCAGCTTGGCATGCTCGCTGGCGATCTCGCTGTAGCGTTGGCTGAGGTAGGCGTAATGGCGGACATCGCTGCCGGTGCCGACATAACCGGCCAGGCGCTCCGCGCGCCCCAGCGATTCGCCGGCACGAATCACGTCACGGGGCGCGCTGCGCAGCACGTCGGAATTGTCCTTGACCTTCTGGAACGCGGCGCTGGCGTCGTCCAGCGCCGACTCGCTGCGCTGGCTGGCGCAGCCCTGCAACCCCACCAGGGCCAGCAAGGCCAACGCGGCCACGGGCGTGAAGCGGCTCATGGCTGCACCTCCAGCTGTTTGCGCAGACGCTTGATACGCGATTGCAACACCTGCAACTGCTCCTCGCTCTTCTGGTTCAGCACCCGCGCCTCGGCCAGCCGGGCATCGAGTTCGGCCTGCTCGGCGCGCATGCGTGCATCGCGATAGCTTTCACCGAGCATGTTGCTCTTGGCGCGGGCCAGTTTGTCTTCGGCCAACTTGAACTCCGGCACCTGCTCGGTGGCACCGACCGCCTTGGCCTGCTCGAGCGCCTGCTCAGACAAGCGCAGCTGTTCATTGGGTGCCGGGTCATTGGCACAGCCGGCCAGGCCAAGCACGGCCAGGGCGAGCATCAAGGGTTGGATTCTCACACACGCTTCCTACTGTTTGGGGGCACCCTGCGACGCCTGCATCTGCGCCTTCCAACGCTCGACATTGCGCTGCAACACAGCCTCGCTCGCCCCGGAGATCGGCAATTCTGTCAGCTTTTTCGCCAGTTGTCCGCGCAACCAGCTGTCGTTGCAGGCCGAGTTGTGCGACACCGCCAGATACAACCCCGGCCGGTCCACCGGCAAGCCGCGGGCGATGAGGTCGTTACCCACCCCCAGGCTCTGGGCCATGGCCATGCCCGAGTAGCGCCCGGCCAGCACATAGTCCACCTGGCCAAGCACCAGCTTCTGGAAGGCCTGCGTCAGATTCTGCGCCGGTTCCAGCTTGAGCTGGGCCTTGGCGAACGCCTCGAAGGCCGGTGTCAGACGGGCCTTCTCCGACAAGGCGCCCTGGTAGTGGGCAAGGTCGGCCGGACCGTCGAACGCCAGGGCGGCGTCATGACGGGTCCAGACCAGGTATTCATTGAGCTGCAAAGGCGGGTGGATGTAGTCCAGGCTGGTCAGCTGGGTTACCTGCATCGGCGTGTCGAGCAACAGGTCCATGCGCCCGCTGCGCACTTCCTCAAGCGCTTGTTCGCGCTTGCCGGCGTGCAACACCTCGACCTTCACCCCCAGCTCGGCGGCGACTTGGCGAAGCAGGTCGACATTGGCGCCAATCAGGTGCTTGGGGTCTTGCGGATCCTGCCAGGAATACGGTGGCGCATCCGGGCTGCCGGTGGCTACCAGACGCTCGCACTTCCCCACCGCCAAGGCCTGAGTCGACAGCAGCGCCAGCACGCAGGCCAGCCCCCCCTTGCTCCAGCGAAACGCCATGCACCCTCTCCCCACCCCTGAAAAAAATCATGAAAAAACCCGGACCGCCAAGGGCGGTCCGGGTTCTTTATAAGTGAAGCAGTCGGATCAGACCAGCTTTTCCAGCTCTGGAACCGCTTCGAACAGGTCGGCTACCAGGCCGTAGTCGGCCACCTGGAAGATCGGCGCCTCTTCGTCCTTGTTGATCGCGACGATCACCTTGGAGTCCTTCATGCCGGCCAGGTGCTGGATCGCGCCGGAGATACCGACGGCGATGTACAGCTGTGGCGCGACGATCTTGCCGGTCTGGCCGACCTGCATGTCGTTCGGCACGAAGCCGGCGTCGACTGCGGCGCGCGAGGCCCCCACGGCAGCACCGAGCTTGTCGGCCAGGGCGTACAGGTGCTTGAAGTTGTCACCGTTGCCCATGCCACGGCCGCCGGAGACGACTATCTTGGCAGCGGTCAGCTCTGGACGGTCGGACTTGGCCAGCTCTTCGCCGACGAAGGCCGACTTGCCAGCGTCGTGGGCGGCAGCCACGGCTTCGACGGCAGCCGAGCCACCCTCGGCGGCCACGGCGTCGAAACCGGTGGTGCGCACGGTGATGACCTTCACGGCAGCGCTCGACTGCACGGTGGCGATGGCGTTACCGGCGTAGATCGGGCGCTTGAAGGTATCGGCCGATTCCACCGAGATGATCTCGGAGATCTGGTCGACGTCCAGCAGCGCGGCGACGCGTGGCAGGATGTTCTTGCCGTTGGTGGTGGCCGGGGCCAGCACATGGCTGTAACCCTTGGCCAGCTCGACTACCAGCGGCGCGACGTTTTCCGGCAGGGCGTGGGCGTAGGCCGCGTTGTCCGCGACCAGCACCTTGGCGACGCCGGCGATCTTGGCGGCGGACTCGGCGACGCCACCGACGTTCTGGCCTGCGACCAGCACGTGGATATCACCACCGAGCTTGGCGGCGGCGGCGACAGTGTTCAGGGTGGCCGGGGCTACGGCACCGTTTTCGTGTTCAGCGACAACCAGGATAGTCATTTAGATTACCTTCGCTTCGTTCTTCAGCTTCTCGACCAGTTCGGCCACCGACTTGACCTTGATACCCGCGCTGCGGGCGGCAGGCGCTTCGACCTTGAGGGTCTTGGTGGTGGAGGCGAGGGATACGCCCAGGGCGTCCGGAGTGACAGTCTCCAGCGGCTTCTTCTTGGCCTTCATGATGTTTGGCAGCGACGCGTAGCGCGGCTCGTTCAGGCGCAGGTCGGTGGTGACGATGGCTGGCAGGTTCAGCGCAACGGTCTGCAGGCCACCGTCGATTTCACGGGTGACGTTGACCTTGTCGCCAGCAACTTCGACCTTGGAGGCAAAAGTGCCCTGGGCGTAACCGGTCAGCGCGGCCAGCATCTGGCCGGTCTGGTTGTTGTCGCTGTCGATGGCCTGCTTGCCGAGGATGACCAGCTGCGGCTGCTCCTTGTCGACAACGGCTTTCAGCGCCTTGGCCACGGCCAGGGAGTTCAGTTCATCGGCGGCCTCGACCAGGATGGCGCGGTCGGCGCCCAGGGCCAGGGCGGTACGCAGTTGCTCCTGGGCGGCGGTCGGGCCGATGGAGACGACGACGATTTCGCTCGCCACGCCCTTCTCTTTCAGGCGGACGGCTTCTTCCACGGCGATTTCGCAGAAGGGGTTCATGGACATCTTGACGTTTGCAAGGTCGACGCCGGAGTTGTCCGCCTTGACGCGAACCTTGACGTTGTAGTCGACCACTCGTTTGACAGCTACAAGAACCTTCATGGATTCCTCGTTACTCTCCGGTGAAAAGAAGATCGCCTGGGGACTGCCCGGCGAATGCGCGTGGGTACAAGGGCACCTCTAAAAACGTTTCTGCGCCGGCAAAGTTCAGTTGACCGATCAGTCTTGTTGCGACCTTCAGGGACAAAACCTGCGGGTCATTTTCTGTCGTGGCGTGTAGACTCCACTACAAAACCTGATTCGGCCCGTAAACCCTGCTCCACGCCTGGTCTTTAGGGGTGCACCTGCGCCCGACGGTCAGCCTACGGCGAACGCGAAAGCGCTCGTATCTTGACCGTAACACCCAATCCGGTCAATACGGCAAATTGGCCAGCCTCCAGCCGCCTACCTGCGATTCTACGGGCCTCCGGCAAATTCAAACAAACGTTTGTATTGGACCCGCCAAGTGGTGTAGATATAATGCGCGGCCAAGACAAAACGGTGTAGTCCATCACCTGCGAAGCTACAGCCTCTGCACGCCGCACGTGACCGTGAACACCCATAAAAGACAAGCAACGCGATGAGCCTTGAGTAGGAGAGAACCTGTGGAACGCGAATACATGGAATTCGACGTGGTCATCGTCGGCGCAGGCCCGGCGGGCCTGTCCGCCGCCTGCCGCCTGAAGCAGAAGGCCGCCGAAGCCGGTAGCGAGATCAGCGTCTGCGTGGTCGAGAAAGGCTCCGAAGTCGGCGCCCACATCCTCTCCGGCGCCGTATTCGAGCCGCGCGCACTGAACGAACTGTTCCCCGACTGGAAAGAACTGGGCGCACCGCTGAACACCGAAGTGAAGCGCGACGACATCTATGTGCTCAAGGATGCCGGAAGCTCGACGAAAGTGCCTGACCTGTTCGTGCCCAAGACCATGCACAACCAGGGCAACTACATCATCTCGCTGGGCAACCTGTGCCGCTGGCTGGCCCAGCAGGCGGAAAACCTTGGCGTGGAGATCTACCCAGGCTTTGCCGCCCAGGAAGCGCTGTTCGACGAAAACGGCGTGGTGCGCGGCATCGTTACCGGCGACCTGGGCGTGGACCGCGAAGGCAACCCGAAAGACGGCCTGTACACCCCCGGCATGGAACTGCGTGCCAAGTACACCCTGTTCGCCGAAGGCTGCCGTGGCCATATCGGCAAGCAGTTGATCAAGCGCTTCGACCTGGACAACGAGTCCGACGTCCAGCACTACGGCATCGGCCTGAAAGAGATCTGGGAAATCGACCCGGCCAAGCACGAGCAGGGCCTGGTGGTGCACACCGCCGGCTGGCCGCTGGACGTGATGGCCAAGGACAACACCGGCGGCTCGTTCCTCTACCACCTGGAGAACAACCAGGTGGTCGTTGGCCTGATTGTCGACCTCTCCTACGCCAACCCTTACCTCTCGCCGTTCGACGAGTTCCAGCGCCTGAAGCACCACCCGGTGATCAGCCAGTACCTCGAAGGCGGCAAGCGCATCAGCTACGGCGCTCGCGCCCTGGCCAAGGGCGGCATCAACTCGCTGCCCAAGATGGTCTTCAACGGCGGCGCGCTGATCGGTTGCGACCTGGGCACCATGAACGTGGCCAAGATCAAGGGCAGCCACACTGCGATGAAGTCCGGCATGCTCGCCGCCGAAGCGGTGGCCGACGCACTGATCGCCGGCAGTGAAGGCGGTGACCAGCTCAACAGCTACGTCAGCGCCTTCAAGGCCAGCTGGCTGCATGAAGAGCTGTTCGCCAGCCGCAACTTCGGCCCGGCCATGCACAAGTTCGGGCCACTGCTGGGCGCAGCGTTCAACTATGTCGACCAGAACTGGTTCGGCGGCAAGCTGCCCTTCACCCTGCACGACACCAAGCCGGACTATGCCTGCCTCAAGCTCGCGGCCGACTCGAAAAAAATCGACTACCCCAAGCCGGACGGCAAGCTCAGCTTCGACAAGCTCAGCTCGGTGTTTCTCTCCAGCACCAACCACGAAGAGGAACAACCCTGCCACCTGAAGCTGACCGACCCGAACATCCCGATCGCCAGTAACCTGCCGTTGTACGACGAACCGGCGCAGCGCTACTGCCCGGCCGGCGTGTACGAAGTGGTCACCCAGGAAGACGGCAACAAGCGCTTCCAGATCAACGCGCAGAACTGCGTGCACTGCAAGACCTGCGACATCAAGGACCCGGCCCAGAACATCACCTGGGTCACCCCTGAAGGCGCCGGCGGGCCGAACTACCCGAATATGTAAGCCCTGCCCTGGCGGCAAGCAAAAGCCCCCTGACCGAGAGGCCCGGGGGCTTTTTCATGGCCGCTATCCCTTGTACGAAACCACGGTGTGCGTGGTGTCCAACCCCAGTTGTTCGAGCCGCTCCAGGACATGCCGCAGGCACTGTCCGCCATCGGGCTTGTAGTGTCCGGAGGCATCGTTGACCAGACCAAGAATGTCGCTCACCGCATTGCTGGTGGTCTTGCGGTCGATGCGCATTTCTCCGGCGCACACCACCGGCTGGCCACCGCCAAGCTGGCTGTGCCGGGTATAGCGCGTACGGTCCAGGGACTGGTCCCAGAGTTTGACCAGGATGCTTTTTTGCGGGGTGTAGACCCAAGTGTAGGCATCCTGGGCAGTATTGGGGCGCAGATAGGTCAATCTGCCGCTCTTCAGCTCATAGGCCAGTATCTGACCCCGCTCCTCGCCAATTAGCTGACAGACGCCCTCAAGGGTTTCAGGCTGATAGCTGCGCCATTTCAGCACATCGATCAGCCATTGCTGCAATTGCACCGGGTAGGTGTAACCAGCAAAGTCCAGGGGCGCCGAGATATCGGCCTTGCGCCAGTCCAGCCAGTTCACCCGGCCTTGCCATGCCACGCCGCCCCTGGCCTCGATCCAGCGGTTGTCGCTCCCTACCACACGGTTGTTCAGCTGGTCATTGACCTTGAGGTCCAGCGACTGCATCTTCCAGGCCGGACCGTACCCCCCGGCACTGGTCTGGTAGATCTCGACCGAATGCAACTCATCGGCATAGATCACGCTGCGCTGGAACATCTTGGACAGGTCGACCTCGACCTGGAAGTGCGCCCCCCGCTCGAAGTTGCCGGCCAATGGCTGTCGGTGCTCGCTGCCATTGATCGAAAACGAAAGCGTATCGCCGGTTCCGGCACTGTAGTCGGCAGAGACAGCGAGGCACACGCTCAGCTTGTCGATGACCATGCTCGGTACCTGACCCCGCCTCGGACGCTGAGGCAAGTGCACCCGCCAGGCCTCGGCAGGCAGCGCCCCGCTTCGTCGCTGCAGCCAGACCTCACCCGAAATCGGAGCACTGCACAAGGTACGGGTGCCGTCACCATAGAGAAGCTCGCCCTTGGACGACAGCCGCCAGCGATCTCCCGAGGCTGCGCTCGCCTTGCCGCAGATCCCGAGCCCCAAGGTCTGCCCGGTGGTGACATTGACCAGTTGACCGTCCTTGTAGAGCCATTGCATGGCCTTGGGGTCTGGATTCACGGCGAGGCACACGCCCTCCTCGTCCGCCATCAGGTAATCATGACCATTGGTGAGCATGAACGGGATACCGCTGGGTAGGCCGTTCACGGGGTCCCCGGCACCACCACTGCCATCCAGTGCCTTCAGCTGGGTGAATTCGACCGTTTGCTGACGCTGCGCACTGTCGGTCAACAACACGGCATGGCCGTTGGCGGCCAACTCGATACGGCTGATGTGGCGAAAGTCACGCAGCGGGTGCACGCCGGTCAGTTGCTTGCCGTCACCGTAGACCACCACCCACGCCTGATCGTGAAGGTGCTGGGACTCCAGGACACAGGCAAGGCTACGGCCCCAGTGAACAACGGGGGTTCTGGCTTGATCATCCGGTTTCGTGCTGGCGGGGTTCGCAGCCGAAAAGCTCATCTGTGGCGGAAACGCCGGCAGTTGGGCCCGCGTCATCCAGGTGATGCTGAAACTGGACATGTACATTTCTCCTGACTGTATGAACGGAAGGGTCCGTCAACGATCAGTCGAAACTACGTGCACAACCTCGCAGGCGCTGTAGGGGAGCAGAGTTGCGGACACTCAAAAACCCGCCCCTGCCTGTAGGAACTGTTGACTGCCAGGCCGTAGCAGGCAGCCCTGACTTCTTCGAACAATTCCGGATGACAGTCAAGGCGCTTGAAACAACTTGATCAGCGCGACCGATGGTTGAGCCTTGCCGTTCTCGTAGCGGGAAAAGGCATTACCACCTCATTTGTCACCGCACATGAGCGGCACCGACTCGGCAACAAAGCCCAACGGCTCACGACGCCCGAAATAGAGCGCCGTCAGCAACCCGACCATGCCCATGACCAGACAAAAGCCGACACACACCCACGGACTCCAGGGCATCAGGGCGATCAGCGCCAGCGGCGTGGTACTGGCCCACAGGGCGTAGGCGACGTTGTAGGTGAAGGAGATGCCCGAGACGCGGATATCGGCCGGGAACAGCCCGACCATCACCGATGGCACTACCCCCACCACGCCACAGCACAATCCGGCCAGGGCATAGGCCAGCCAGGTCATGCCCCACTGCCCCACCAGGCTGGCGTACAGCGCGCCGATACCCAGCGGCAGCAACAGGCTGTAGATCATCAATGCCCGCCACGCCCCCATACGGTCGACCAACAGCCCGGCCAGCACACACCCGATATTGAGGAAGACGATGCCCACACTGCTCAGAGCAAAAGTATGCCCGGCGGTCATGGCAAAGCGCTGCTGCATCACGGTCGGGGTGATCACCACCAGCACCACCACCGCCGAGGTCAGCACGCACGTAAGCAACGCCGCCGGAATCAACGCCCGACGGTGTCGGCTCAGTACTCTACGCAACGGGAATGCCACAGGCTGCTCCCGCTGCTCGCGCAACGCCAGGAATACCGGCGTTTCACTCAACCAGCGGCGCAACCAGACACCGATCACGCCGAACACTCCGCCCAGCAGGAAGGGATAGCGCCAGGCGTAGTCGAGAATTTCCTGGGGCGTGAACACCTGCGCCAACAAGGTCGCGGTCAGCGCCCCGAGCAGATAGCCAAAGGTCAACCCAGCCTGCAGGAAGCCCAGCGCATACCCGCGTCGCCCGGGTGGCGCGTGCTCGGCAACGAACGTCCAGGCACTGGGCACCTCGCCGCCCACCGCCGCCCCTTGCAGGATGCGCAGCGCCAGCAGGATCAGCGGCGCGGCGTAGCCGATGTCGGCGTAGGTCGGCATCACCCCGATCAGCAGGCACGGCAGCGCCATCATCAGGATGCTCAGGCTGAACACCCGCTTGCGCCCCAGGTGATCGGCGAAATGGGCCATCAGGATGCCGCCCAGCGGCCTGGCCAGGTAACCGGTGACGAAGATCCCGAAGCTCTGCAGCAGGCGCAACCACTCCGGCATCTCGGGCGGGAAGAACAGCTGGCTGAGCGTCAGGGCAAAGAACACGAAGATGATGAAATCGTAGATTTCCAGGGCACCACCCAGCGCGGCCAGCCCCAGGGTCCGGTGGTCGCCACGGCTGAACCGTGGCGGGCGGGTGGTATCGAGCGCAGTCATGGCAGCTTCCGCAACGTGGCAAAAGGCCAAGAGAATAGCAAAAGCCTTGAGCCTGTGGCCGTCCGTGCTTCAGGAGTTGCGGCAGAACACTGTCTGCGCGAGGTTGGTGCGTCGCCGGGAATAGTTCGAGGCCCCGGCCAGCCCCGGTGGCAGGGGCAACTGCCCGACCAGCACCGGCAGGTCGATGATCGCCATGAACGACTCCAGCGCCTCGCTGTCGGGCGCATGGGGCAGGCTGATGCTGACAGCATGCCGGTCACTCGGCGGCACCGCCGGCACCTTCAGGTGCGGCGAGTGGTACAGCAGCGCATGCTGGATCTGCGAACTGACCCGGCAGAAGCGCGCCAGGTCCACCCCAGCATGGCTGGCCAGCTCGATGTTGCCCACCAGCAGGTTGAACGGTTGCAAGGCACTGTGCACCAGGCGCTGCAGGTCTTCGAAATTCTCCACCGGAGCGATCCGGTAATAACCCAGGCCATTGAGCATCCTCTCCAGTTGCAGGCGCTGGGCGGGATGCTCGTCGGCGATGAGGATGCGCATGGATTTGTTAGGCATCGTCCGGACCTGGGCAGTTAGGTGATGACAGTGGCTCCGTGACCATACTGCGCCGGGAACGGCAACGTCAGGCAGCGCGCCTGGACGGGGGGTCTTTATTGATAGTTGTCGTGAACCCGGGAGAAATCAAGTGACCGGCTCACGGAATTTTCACATCCGCCGGCATCCCGCTCAGGACTCCCACTGGCGCATGCGCATGCGGCAGTGCTTCATGGCGTTGACGATGTGCTTTTCCACCACGCTGCGGGAAATATCCAGGCGTTCGGCGATCTGCTGGTGTGACAAGCCCTCGAGCTTGCGCAGCAGGAAACTGTCACGGCAAGGCGCGCTCAACTCGCCCAAGGCCTGCTGCATCAGCGCCAGACGCTGGTCGAGCTGCATGCTGTGCGTCGGCGCGGGGCTGTGCCAACGCTCATCGCTGTCGAGCACCTCGAGCGGCTCGGCCTGACGCACCTGGTGACGCCGGTGATGATCGACCACCAGGTTCATCGCCGTGCGATAAAGAAACGCGCGCGGGTGTTCGATACGCTCGCCGCCCGTGCGCTCCAGCACGCGGATGTAGGCATCATGGGCAACGTCTTCGGCCGCCTGGCGATTGCCAAGCCGGGCAGACAGAAAGCTCACCAACTCGCGATAGTAATGTTCCACGACGGCACCTGTCGTCTCCCTGCTCGAGCGCTGGTAGGCAGGCGCAGCGGGTCTGGATAATATCAGTGTGCGATCTTACAAATTATAATTATTCGCAGCAACACACAGCCCTCCCCTTCCTGCGTTAAATCGCCACCTATCACATTCGTTTAACTGGGACCCCCGAGCGCGTGCCGCGTCGCAGCACTCGGCCACTACCCCCGGCTGGAAGCCCGCATGACACGCACATCCAATACCCGCCGCCGAGTGCTGTTCGGCGCCCTGGGCCTGGCCGGCCTCGGCAGCCTCGTGGCCTGGCAGGTCCTGCCGCTCGGCGGCGCACCGGTCAGCACCGTGCCGGTGCTGCGCGCCGACATCGAAAGTAGCGTTACCGCACTGGGTACCCTGCAACCGCGCCGTTACGTCGACGTCGGCGCCCAGGCCTCGGGTCAGATTCGCAAGTTGCATGTGGAGGCCGGTGACGAAGTGCGCCAGGGCCAGTTGCTGGTGGAGATCGACCCGTCCACGCAACAGGCCAAGCTCGACGCCGGACGTTACTCGATCGAGAACCTCAAGGCCCAGCTGGCCGAACAGCGTGCGCAATACCAGCTTGCCCAGCAGCAGTACCAGCGCCAGCACGGCCTGGCCGCCGCCGGCGCCACCCGCCAGGAAGACCTGCAGACGGCGCAGGCGCAACTGAAGGTGACCCAGGCCCGCATCGACATGTACCTGGCGCAGATCCGCCAGGCCCAGGCCAGCCTGCGCAGTGACGAGGCAGAACTGGGCTACACGCGCATCTACGCCCCCATGAGCGGTACCGTGGTGGCGGTGGATGCCCGCGAAGGCCAGACCCTCAATGCCCAGCAGCAGACGCCGCTGATCCTGCGGATCGCCAAGCTCTCACCGATGACCGTCTGGGCCCAGGTGTCCGAAGCCGACATCGGCAAGGTCAAGCCGGGCATGACCGCCTACTTCAACACCCTGGCCGGCGGCAAGCGCCGCTGGACCAGCACCGTGCGCCAGATCCTGCCGGTACCGCCCAAGCCGCTGGACCAGACCAGCCAGGGCGGCGGCAGCCCGGCCAGCGCCACCGCCGGCACCACAGGCAGCAAGGTGGTGCAGTACACCGTGCTGCTGGACGTGGACAACCCCGACGGCGCCCTGATGGCAGAAATGACCACCCAGGTGTTCTTCGTCGCCGGGCAAGCCAGCCAAGTGCTCAGCGTCCCCCTGGCTGCGCTGGATGACACCCCCGGCGACGGCGTGCGCCTGGCCCAGGTGCTGAACAGCAAGGGCCAGGTCGAGGCACGCCAGGTACGCACCGGCTTGAGCGACCGCCTGCGGGTGCAGGTTCTCGAAGGCCTGAACGAAGGCGAGCGCCTGGTCATCGGCCTGCCTGCCGCCAGTGGGGGTTGAGATGGCCACGCCCCTGATCGAGCTGTGCGACATCCGCAAGGTCTACGGCGGTGTCGATTCGCCCAGGGTCGAGGTGTTGCGCGGCATCAGCCTGAGCATCCACCCCGGCGAGTTCGTCGCCATCGTCGGCGCCTCGGGCTCCGGTAAATCGACCCTGATGAACATCCTCGGCTGCCTCGACCGTCCCACCTCGGGCAGCTACCGCTTCGCAGGCCGGGACGTGGCCGAACTGGACAGCGACGAGCTGGCCTGGCTGCGTCGCGAAGCGTTCGGCTTCGTGTTCCAGGGCTATCACCTGATCCCTTCGGGCTCGGCCCAGGAGAACGTCGAGATGCCGGCCATCTATGCCGGCACCCCGCCCGCCGAGCGCCATGCCCGCGCCCACGCCCTGCTCGAGCGCCTGGGCCTGGCCAGCCGCACCGGCAACCGCCCGCACCAGTTGTCCGGCGGCCAGCAGCAACGGGTGTCGATCGCCCGGGCGCTGATGAACGGCGGGCACATCATCCTCGCCGACGAGCCCACCGGCGCCCTCGACAGCCACAGCGGCGCCGAGGTGATGACCCTGCTCGACGAACTGGCCAGCCAGGGCCATGTGATCATCCTCATTACCCACGACCGTGAAGTCGCGGCCCGCGCCCAGCGGATCATCGAAGTGCGCGACGGCGAAGTGGTCAGCGACTCACCCAGCCAGCCATCGGCCGACATCCCCCGGCAATTGCAGGCCGACGACCTGCGCCAGCGCCTGGACCGCGGTGCCACCCAGCGCGGCGCCTGGAAAGGCGAACTGGTCGAGTCCCTGCAGGCTGCCTGGCGGGTGATGTGGATCAACCGCTTCCGCACCGCGCTGACCCTCCTCGGTATCATCATCGGGGTCGCCTCGGTGGTGGTCATGCTCGCGGTCGGCGAAGGCAGCAAGCGCCAGGTCATGGCGCAGATGGCCGCATTCGGCTCGAACATCCTTTACCTCAACGGCAAGCACTCCTCCGAGGAACTGATGGGCATCGTCACCCTCGACGATGTCGACGCCATCGGCGAACTGCCCCAGGTCAAACGGGTCATGCCGGTAATCGGCGACAAGCTAATGGTGCGCCACGGCAACAAGGGCGAGCAGTTCTACGTTGGCGGCAACAACACCGGGTTCCCCGAGATCTTCAACTGGCCCGTGGTCGAGGGCAGCTTCTACAGCGAAGCCGACGAAGCCAACGGCGCCGCCGTGGCGGTGATCGGGCAGAAGGTGCGTGACAAGATGTTCGGCCCGGGCAGCCATCCACTCGGCCAGTACCTGCTGATCGGCAACGTGCCGTTCCAGGTGATAGGGGTGCTCCAGGGCAAAGGCGCCAGCTCCGGCAGCGAGGACAGCGACGAGCGCGTGGTGGTGCCCTACTCCGCCGCCGCCATCCGCCTGTTCGGCAGCCGCGACCCGGAATACGTCACCATCGCCGCCCTGGACTCCAGCCGGGTGAAGGAGACCGAGCAGGCGATCGAGCGCCTGATGCTGCAGCGTCACCAGGGCAAGCATGACTTCGTCCTGACCAACGACGCCGCGTTGATCCAGGCCGAGGCCCGCACGCAGAACAGCCTGTCGCTGATGCTCGGTGCGATTGCCGCGATCTCCCTGCTGGTGGGTGGCATCGGCGTGATGAACATCATGCTCATGACCGTGCGCGAACGCACCCGCGAGATCGGCATCCGCATGGCCACCGGCGCGCGCCAGCGCGACATCCTGCGCCAGTTCCTCACCGAGGCGGTGATGCTGTCGATGGTCGGCGGCGTGACCGGCATCGTCCTGGCCCTGGCCATCGGCGGCAGCCTGTTGCTGGCCGACATCGCCGTGGCCTTCGCCCTGCCCGCCATCCTCGGCGCCTTTGCCTGCGCCGTGATCACCGGCGTGGTGTTCGGTTTCATGCCGGCCCGCAAGGCCGCCCGCCTCGACCCGGTCAAGGCCCTTACCAGCGAATAACCCATGACGATCCCCTGCCGTATCAGCTTGCTGGCCCTGAGCCTTGGCCTGGCCGCCTGCAGCACCCCACCGCCGCCTGCGGCGAACATCGACGCCCCGCCGGCCTGGCAAGGGCCGACCAGCGCCAACCAGGCCCTGCCGGACAACCAGTGGTGGCGCGCCTTTGCCAGCCTGGAACTGGACCAGTTGATCGAGCGCGCGCGCTCGAACAGCCACGACCTGGCGGCAGCCGCGGCGCGGGTGCGCAAGGCCCAGGCCATCGCAGTGATCGCCGGGGCGCCATTACTGCCAGAAGTACAGCTCGGCCTGGATGGCAGCCGGCAGCGCCTGTTGCGCGGTGAAGGCAACAGCCAGCTCGACGCCAGCAGCAGCGAGCGCACCAGCACCTCGTTCGGCACCCGCCTGAGCGCCAGCTACGAGATCGATTTCTGGGGCGGCCTGCGCGCCACCCGCGACAGCGCGCTGCGCAGCCTGGATGCCAGCCGCTTCGATCGCCAGACAGTCGAGCTGACCCTGGTCAGCGCCGTGGCCGACAGCTACCTGCAAGGCCTGGCACTCGACGAGCAACTGCGCATCGCCCGGCTCAACCTGGACAATGCCCGCGACGTGCTGGGCCTGGTCGAAGCCCGCGAACGTTCAGGCTCGGCCACCCGCCTGGAACTGGCCCAGCAGCGCAGCCTGGTGGCTGCCCAGGAACGCCAGCTACCGTTGCTCGAACAGCGTCGCCAGGACAACCGCATCGTCCTCGCCACCCTGCTGGGCGACCCGGTGCAGGCCCTGCCCGACAATCGCGAAATGATCAGCAACGTACAGTGGCCCAGCATCGGCAGCGGCGTGCCCAGCGAACTGCTCGGCCGGCGGCCGGACATCGCCGCCGCCGAGGCGCGCCTGGCGGCGGCCAGCGCCAACATACAGGTGGCCCGGGCGGCCATGCTGCCTCGCCTGATACTCGGCGCGAACCTGGGCAGCGGTGCGCGCACCCTGCCCAATGTCTTCGACAGCCCCTACTACACCCTGACGGCCGGCCTCGCCGCGCCGATCTTCAACAACGGCCGACTCAGCGCCGCACGGGACCAGGCCAGCGCCGAACAGGAGGAATTGCTGGAGCTGTACCGCGGCAGCATCCTGGCGGGCTTCGCGGATGTGGAGAAAGCCTTGAACGCCATTGCCGGTGTTGAACGCCAGCGCCGCTGGCAGGACCAGGAGGTGGAGCAGGCACGCATCGCCTTCGACCTGGCCCAGCAACGTTACGCCGCCGGCGCCGAGACCCTGCTGACAGTACTGGAGACCCAGCGCACGCTGTATCTGGCCCAGGACCAGCAGGCGCAACTGCGCCTTGAGCAGTTGCAGGGCAGCGTGGCGCTGTACAAGGCATTGGGTGGGGGCTGGCAGACGCCGGTCAAGCTGTAGGGCACGCGACAAGTCCCTGCAGGCGCGGGTTTGCCCGCGCTTGCAGGGGCACAGGGTGCATCAGGGCACGATGTTTTTCAGTGACAGGTGGCGCGCGTACCAAGGGCGTTGCGGCACCTTGCGCAGCAGGCTATCGAGCTTTTCTTCGTTACCGAACGTGATACGCAGGGCCAGCTTCATGGTCTCGACGTCCATCTCCACCGACTTGCCCAGGCGCATGCCTGGCTGCGTGCTGCAGCCATGGGTGTCCGGGCCCAGCCACGGGTCGCCGGCTTCGACCCAGCGACCCGGGGCGAACCAGGGCACGCCATTGACCTCCAGGCGCCGTACCTGACCGGGGTGATAGCGCTCATGGGCACGGAACCAGTCGTCGATGCGGTCGTCGATCCAGCCATGGAAACCCCAGAACACCGGATTGACATGGGACGAGAACGGATCGCCGAGAAAATCGTTTTCGGGCTCGAACCAGCGCGCGGCAAAGTCTGCCTGGTCACGGGCGAACGGCACCGGCGCGCCATTGTTCGGATCACGCGGCACCGACGCCCAGCACATGTGCAGCCAGTCGTGCAGGTTCATCTCCAGTTCCGAACCGAAGGCCCCAAGGGTCAGCTTCGACAGGTACAACGGGTCCTGGTACTGCGACTCCCACACCTGGAAGTTGCTGCAGTAGGTTTCGCCGGCCTTGATCGCCCCAACCCACTGGCCATAGGCTTCGTCGCCCGGCGCCTGCCAGGTCGGCGGCACGCAGTAGCCGTCGTGGTTGTCGAAATAGCGGGCAAAGCCTGCGCGGTCGAACTCGACGCTCGGCTGCGGCAGCGGGAAGCGCTGCCACGAGGGCAGGTCCTGCAAGGTGCGTGCATACATCAGCATGTGCCGGTGCATGAACAGGAAATCGATGCCCGAGCCATTGCGGTGCTTGCGCGGGCCACGGGCATCGCGCTCATGGTCCCTGGGCCCGGGCTGCCAGCCCAGGCCACGCAGGGCGTCCTGCTTGTTCCGCGGCAATTTGTGCCACTGGTCACGGGTGGCATGCCAGAGCTGGTGGAACAAGCGGTGTTCGGCACCGACCACCCAGGCCAGCATCTCGGGGGTGTAAGGCAGGCGCTCACGGGCCTCGGGGAACAATCGCTTGACTGCGACGAAACGGCTGTCGGGCACCGGCAGCGTCAGCGGCCGATCCAGACGCTGCACGCGCCCGGTCAGCGTGCCGCTGCCGGCATTGGCGAACTCGGCCCAGACTTCGTCAAGGCTGGCCACGCACTCATAGCCCGGCCCGCCATGCTGGTTGACCAGCCGCCAGCGCACCTGCGCGCTGCTGGCGCCGACCAGGTCGCCCAGCACCCGGTAGACCGGCTCGCCAGCCCCACGCAAGCGCTCGCCGGTATCGACGAAACCGCGCAGGCCGCGCCCCTTTGTGGCAACGTCGAGGAACATCTCGACACCTTGCTGGGGCAGCCCATCCAGGCCGCGCTCGGCACCCTCGAAGCGGATTTCCCAGACGCCGCGCAGTTGGTCCGCGAGCATCTGGCCTGCGTAGTCGGCCAGCTCGACGCTGGCTTCCCCAGGCGTGACGATGTCGTCCTCGGGGTCATGGGTCAGTTGCTTGTGCGCGTAATAGGCCGCCGTGCCTGTGGCGCCTGCCACAGCCAGGCCGGCGATGAATCCTCGTCGGGAAATTGTCATTGCGCCTCAATCCGTCTTCGCGTGCCGCGACTGCTATCCAAGCTAGAACGTAGGCGGGCCAGGGAAATTTAGGCGCGGCTCACCCGGCTAATTAACCGCGCAGTGCGCTCGTCTGATGGGTATCTCCCGCTGACAGAGGCATGCCCATGACCTCCCCGCTTGCCCGCCTGGCACCTGCTGCCCAGGCCACGCCCTACCGGCTCTTCGACCTCGATCTCAAGGCCATCGAAACCCTGAGCCCCTCACTGACGCGCTTCGTCTTCACCGGCGAGGACGTCGCGCAGATGACCACCCTGGCCCCCGACCAGCGTGTGAAGTTGCTGTTTCCGACGCCAGCCGGCGCGCCACCCAACCTGCCCAAGCACGCGCAATGGCAGCAGGCGCGGCGCGAACTGCCGGCGCAAGACATGCCATCCATGCGCACCTACACCATCCGCGCCCTGCGCCGCGAGGCGCTGGAGGTGGATGTGGACTTTGTCCTGCACGGCGTCAATGGCCCCGCCTCGGCCTGGGCCACCCATGCCCGCATCGGCGACCGCCTGCAGATGGTCGCCCCCAACCTGGCATATGCCGACGACCCCGGCGGCTATGAATGGAAACCGCCACGCAGCGCCCGGCGCATTCTGCTGGTCGGCGACGAAACCGCCCTGCCGGCGATTGCCGGCATCCTCGAACAGCTGGCCGCGACCGCGCCGGATCTGCCAGTCGAAGCGTTCATCGAAGTGCCGTTGGAAGCCGACTGTCTCGACCTGCGCCAGAGCCCGGCCACCCGCCTGCACTGGCTGCCACGCGACCTGCTGCGCAGTGAGCACGGCCAAGGCATGCAGCACGCCGTGCGCGAGCTGGCCAGCCTGCCGGCGCCGCGTGGCGCGTCGACGGTCGAGCTGGAAGACGTGGATATCGACGAAAGCATCCTATGGGAACAGGCCTGCGGCGAACACGGCGACTTCCATGCCTGGGTCGCCGGGGAATCGGGGACTGTCATGGACATCCGCCGCTACCTGATCAAGGAGCGCGAGCTGCCACGAGAAAGCCTGACCCTGATGGGTTACTGGCGCGCCGGGCGCGTGTTCGACTGAGGCACAGGCAGGGGCGCCTTGCGCCCCATCGCCGGCAATGGACGAAGGGGCTGAACGCAGCCCCGGAACATCAACCGGCCTTGACCGCCGCCGCGACGGCTTCGGCAAATCTTGCCGCCACTTCATCGATCTGCTCGGCACTGATGATCAACGGCGGCAGGAAGCGCACCACAGCACCATGGCGACCGCCCAGCTCGAGGATCAGGCCGCGGCGCAGGCACTCGCGCTGCACCTTCGGCGCCAGGCTGCGGCATGCCGGCGGATGCCCCTGCGCGTCGCGCTTGCCCGCCGGATCCACCAACTCCACGCCCAGCATCAAGCCACGGCCACGAATATCGCCGAGCTGCGGATAGTCCTGCTGCAACCGCTGCAGGTGCCCACGCAAGCGCTGGCCCATGGCCTCGGCGTGCTCGCACAGACGGTGCTCGACCAGGTACTTCATCACCGCGGAGCCCGCCGCCATCGCCATCTGATTGCCACGGAAAGTGCCGGCGTGCGCACCCGGCGACCACTGGTCGAGCCAGTCGCGGTAGACCATCACCGCCAGCGGCAGGCTGCCGCCGATGGCCTTGGACAGGGTGACCACGTCAGGCACGATGCCCGCGTGCTCGAAGGCGAACATCTTGCCAGTGCGGGCGAAGCCGCTCTGGATCTCGTCGACGATCAGCGCCACCCCGGCCTGCTCGGTGATCCGCCGCAGCCCGCGCAACCACTCGATATCGGCAGGGATCACACCGCCCTCGCCCTGCACCACCTCGACGATCACCGCCGCTGGCAGCGCCACCCCGGCCTCGGGGTCGTTCAGCAGGTTTTCCAGGTAGTGCAGGTTGGCGCGCACGCCCGCCTCGCCACCCAGGCCGAACGGGCAGCGGTAGTCATAGGGATAGGGCAGGAACTGCACGCCGTTGTTCAGCAGCGCGCCAAGGGGCTTTTTCGGCCCCAGGCTGCCCATCAGGCTCAGGGCGCCCTGGGTCATGCCATGGTAGGCGCCCTGGAACGCCAGCACGGTGCTGCGCCCGGTCACGGTACGCACCAGCTTGAGCGCGGCCTCCACCGCATCGGTGCCGGTCGGGCCGCAGAACTGAATCTTCGCTTCGCCGCGCAGGCCCTCGGGCAACAGCCCGAACAGGTCCTGGACGAACTGGTCCTTGACCGGCGTGGTCAGGTCCAGCGTATGCAGTGGCAGCTCGTCAGCCAGCACGCGCTGGATCGCGTCGATCACCACCGGATGATTGTGACCCAGGGCCAGCGTGCCGGCACCGGCCAGGCAGTCGATGAATTGACGGCCCTCGACGTCCTCGACGTACAGGCCTCGGGCGCGCTTGAGCGCCAGCGGGATGCGTCGCGGGTAGCTGCGGGCGTTGGACTCCTGCTGTTGCTGGCGCAACAGCAGGGGCGAATCCTCGAATTCGTACAGGGGGCGCGGCGCGGTGGCCGGCAGCACCTGGGCAAGGCTGGAAGCGGTCGACATCGGAAAATCCCTCGCAAGCAAGCGAATGTGCCCGCCACGCGCCCTGTAACCGGATGTGTGTCGGGTTCTTATCGCTTGAAAAACGCTTCAGCGAGGTGCGGATTTAGCGGTTGCCGTCGGATTTGTTGAGGATCTGCGGCCTCTGTCACGGGGCAAGCCCGCTCCCACGCCATGCACTGGCCCGGCAAGAGCAGTCGCGCGGATGCGAATTGCGTGGGAGCGGGCTTGCCCCGCGATAGGTATGAACTCAACTCCCCGAGCGTGCCGGCACCTGCAGGCACACCCGCAAGCCATCGGCCTGGCTGTCGAAACGCAGGTTGCCAGAACAGCGCTGGACGATGGCCTGGACGATCGCCAGCCCCAGGCCGCAGCCACCGCTCTGGCCGTTGCGCCAGAAACGCTCGGTCAGGTGTTCGAGATCTGCCGGCGCGATACCTGGACCATGATCGCGCACGAGGAAATCCACCTGGCCGTCCTGCGCCTGCACATCCAGCTCCACGGCGGCATCACCGCCATGGCGCAGGGCATTGTCCAGCAGGTTGCGCAGTGCCGCCACCGCCAGCGGCGCCGGCATGCCCAGGTAGACCCTGGCAGCCTCCTCGGGCAGATGCAGGTGAATACGGCGGTTGTCGCCGCCCCCGGCATCCTCGATGGCCTGCCGGGCAACCTGGGCGGCGCTGCACTGCACACCGTCATCGAACGACAGGCTGCCCTCGACCCGCGCCAGCATCAGCAACTGCTCCAACGTGCGGTGCATGCGGTCGGTACCCTGCTCGGCGTGTTCCAGGGCCTGTTCGCGCACCGCGCCGTCAGTCATGCGCGCCACCTGCAGGTGGGTCTTGATCGCGGTCAACGGGCTGCGCAGTTCATGGGCGGCGTCGTCGGTCAGGCGGCGTTCGCGTTCGAGGGTCTGGGCGATGCGCAGGAACAGCTGGTTCTGGGTGTCGAGCAGCGGTTGCAGTTCGCTGGGCAGGCCGGCCACCTGCAACGGCTCGACGCTGTCGGCGCGGCGCCTGCGCAAGGCGTCGCGCATGCGATTGAGCGGTTCCAGGCCCTTGCCCAAGCCGATCCACAACAACCCCAGGCTGCCCAGCAGGGCCATCAGCACCGGTGCCGAGGCCGCCAGCAGGATCGACTGGTTCAGCGCCTCGCGCTCCTGATGACGGTCGGCGGTGGTGATACGCACGTCGCCATGGTTGTAGGTAAAGGTACGCCATGAGGCGCCATCGATGGTCTGGTCACGGAACCCACTGCGCTCGTCGTCCATGGCGCCATCGTGCTTGTGGTTGCTGGCGAGGATCTCGCCACGCAACGAGCTGACCTGGCAGGCCATGCCATCCGGCACACTGAACTGGTCGGCGGAGAAATGCGCGTCCTGCCCCTTGGCGGTCAGCGGCTGCGGCAACTGGTCGATCAGCCCCGCGACCATGCGCGCCGAGGCCACCAGCCGCTGGTCGAGGGAAAACATCATCTGCTGGCGCAAGTCACGCAGCATCCACGCCGCCGCCAGTGCCCAGATGACGATGAACACGCTGCCGAGGATCAGTGACAGGCGTACCCGCAGGCTCATGATGCGGCCTCCTCCGGCGCCTGGGCCGGGCCCAGGCGGTAACCCAGGCCGCGCACGGTCTCGACGATGCTGTTGCCCAGCTTGCGCCGCAGGTGGTGGATATGCACGTTCAGCGCATTGCTCTCGACTTCGTCGCCGAAGCCATAGACGCAATCCTTGAGCTGCTCGCTGGAAAGCACGCGCCCCGGGTTCTGCAGCAGCGCCTGGAGCAGCGCCTGTTCGCGCCGCGACAGGTCCAGCGGCCGACCAGCCAGGGTCGCCTCGCAACTGCTGGGGTCGTAGCGCAGCGGACCATGCTCGATCACGTTCACCGCCCGCCCGGCCACTCGACGCAGCAGGGTGTGCAAGCGGGCGGCGAGTTCGCGCAGGTCGAAGGGCTTGAGCAGGTAATCGTCGGCGCCGGCCTGCAGGCCATCGACCCGGTCGGTGACCGCGTCACGGGCGGTGAGCACCAGCACCGGCAGGATCTCGCCCTGCTGGCGCAGGCGGCGCAACAGCTTCAGGCCATCTTCGTCGGGCAGGCCCAGATCGAGGATCATCACGTCGAACTTCGCGGTCTGCAGCATCTGCCGAGCCTGCGAGGCGCTGGCCACCCGGTCCACGGTCAGGCCTTGGGCCGAGAGACCGGCGCAGATGCCGCTGGCGATCAGGTCATCGTCCTCGCAGAGCAGAACGTGCATGGGGGGGCTCCTGGGTGGGGAAGATGGCATTGCACAGGTTCATCATTAAGGGGGGATTATGAACCCGTTTGGCGACGTTCGTCGGGCTGATAGCATCAGGCGCTGCAACGCCCCCACCGACGGTCCTAGGACCAGCTTAACCTTCAGTTAATAACCCAAGGCCAGCATGGCCTCCTTCAAAGTTCTGCCAAGGCGTCGACATGCGTGTTCTCCTGCTTTTCCTGACATTCCTGCTCGCCGGCCCCCTACAGGCCAACCCGTTCGCGGTCAAACCGGACTTCCTGCCGGTGAACGAAGCCTTCGTGCTGACTCACGACCGCCTGGAAAACGGCCAGACGCGCCTGCATTTCCAGATCAAGGACGGCTACTACCTCTACCAGAAGCGCCTGAAGTTCGACGGCCTGCCCCCCAAGCAGCACCCGCCCCTGCCCCAGGCCGAGAACCATCACGATGAGTTCTTCGGCGACAGCGCGGTCTACCGCACCGAACTCGAACTGCTGCTGCCGGCCAGCGCCAGCGGGGAACTGCGCCTGGGCTGGCAAGGCTGCGCGGACGCAGGGCTATGCTATCCGCCGCAGACCACGCCGATCGCCCTGGGCGGGGCGGCTGCGGCAACGCCGGCTGCCGACCAGGCCAGCGACCAGGCCCTGGCCGGCACCCTGCAGCAGGACAGCCTGGCCTGGAGCCTGCTGGCCTTCTTCGGCCTGGGCCTGCTGCTGGCCTTCACCCCGTGCTCGCTGCCAATGCTGCCGATCCTCGCCGGGCTGGTCCTGGGCAATGGCGCCAGCGCCCGACGTGGCTGGTGGCTGGCCGGCATCTATGTGCTGAGCATGGCGTTGGTCTATGCCGCCCTCGGCGTGATCGCCGCGCTGCTGGGCGCCAGCCTGCAAGCCTGGCTGCAACAACCCTGGCTGCTGGGCAGCCTGGCTGGTTTGTTCGTGCTGCTCGCCCTGCCCATGTTCGGCGCTTTCGAACTGCAACTGCCCGCCGCCCTGCGTGACCGCCTGGACCGCGCCGGGCAAGGCACCCGTGGTGGCAACCTGTATGGCGCGGCGCTGCTGGGTGCCCTGTCGGGCTTGCTGCTGGGCCCTTGCATGACCGCGCCCCTGGCCGGCGCGCTGCTGTTCATCGCCCAGAGCGGCGACGTGCTGCAAGGGGCACTGGTGCTGTTCACCCTCGGCCTGGGCATGGGTGTCCCGCTGTTGCTGCTGGTCACCCTGGGCAATCGCTACCTGCCGCGCCCAGGCGCCTGGATGAACCTGGTCAAGGGCTTGTTCGGCTTCGTGTTCCTGGCCATGGCCCTGTACACCGTGCGCGGCCTGCTGGCGGAAACGCTGGTACTGGCCCTGGCCGGCGCCTGGTTGATCGCCCTGGGCTGGGCCGCCTGGCCTGCCTTGCAGCGCCTGCCCGCCTTGCGTGCAATCCCCCTCTTGGGGGCACTGTGGGGTGGCCTGTTGCTGGTGGGCGCCGCAGCCGGTGGCAATGATGTGTGGCAGCCTTTGCAGCCTTTTGCCGGCAAGAGCACGGCCACGGCCCCCGCCAGCGGCCGCGACGCCTTTGTCACCGTCAGCGCACCGGCCGAGCTGCAACGGGAACTCGATGCCGCCAAAGCCCGTGGCCAATGGGTACTGGTGGACTACTACGCCGACTGGTGCGTGTCGTGCAAAGTCATGGAGAAGCAGGTGTTCGCCCGTGCCGATGTCCAGGCCAGCCTTGACGACGTGCGCCTGCTGCGCCTGGATGTAACCGCCGACTCCCCGGCCAGCCGCGAGCTGCTGCAACGGTACCAGGTGCCGGGCCCGCCCAGCCTGATCTGGGTCGGCCCGGAGGGCGAGGAACGCCGCGCCCGCCGTATCACCGGTGAAATCGACGCCGCCGGATTCCTCCAGCACTGGGCCCAGACCAGGAGCCAAGGCTGATGCTCACCATCACTCTCGGGCCGCTGACCATGGCCCTCAACCACCTGCTGCTGCTTGCCGCACTGGGCATCGCCAGCCTGGTCGGCTGGCGAGTCGCCAAGCGCGGCGGCGAAAACCCGGAGTCGGCACTGTTCAACCTGTTCCTGCTGGGCTTGCTGTTCGCCCGCCTGGGGTTCGTCCTGGCCTACTGGCCGATGTACCGCGATGACCTGCTGCAAATCATCGATATCCGTGACGGCGGCTTCCTGCTCTGGGGTGGGCTACTGGGCATCGTGCTCGGTACCCTGTGGCAAGGCTGGCGCCGCCCAGGTTTGCGCCGTCCGCTGGGCTGGGCGCTGTTCAGCGGCGCCCTGTTCTGGGGGCTCGCCAGCCTGGCCAGCCACCTCTACAGCAAAGGCACCGAGCTGCCCGACATGAGCCTGCGCGACAGCCGCGGCCAGGCGGTGGCCCTGCATGGCTACCGCGGTCGCCCGCTGGTGATCAACATCTGGGCCACCTGGTGCCCACCCTGCCGCCGCGAGATGCCGGTGCTGCAACAGGCCGAGGACGACTATCCCCATGTGACCTTCCTGTTCGTCAACCAGGGGGAGACCCCTGAGAACGTCAGCACCTTCATGGCCACCACCGGCCTGACCCTCTCCAACGTGCTGTTCGACGGCACGGGCGAGCTGGCCCGCAAGGTCGGCTCCATGGCCCTGCCCACCACCCTGTTCTACAACGCCGAAGGGCGGCTGGTCGGCAGCCACCTGGGCGAACTGTCGCGCGCCAGCCTGCGCCACGCCCTGGAACCCTTCGAACGCGCCGATGCGCCCGCCCCACAAGGAAACTGACATGCGATTGAATGCACTGCTGCCCCTGACCCTCGCCCTGCTTGCCACCCCCACGCTGCAAGCAGAGGAACTGCCCAAGGCGATCCAGCAACTGCAAGCCAAGGGTGCCGTGATCAAGGGCAGCTTCGACGCCCCCGACGGGCTGCGCGGCTATGCCGCCGAGTACCACAACAACGGCATTGCCCTGTACCTCACCCCCGACGGCAAGCACGTCCTGGTGGGCAGCCTGTTCGACGAGCAAGGCAAGGACCTCAGCGCCGAACCCTTGGAAAAACTGGTGTACGCACCGATGAGCAAGGCCGTTTGGGCGAAGATGGAAAAGACCGCCTGGATCCAGGACGGCAAGGTCGATGCGCCGCGTACCGTCTACCTGTTCAGCGATCCCAACTGCCCCTACTGCAACATGTTCTGGCAGCAGGCGCGGCCCTGGGTCGACTCGGGCAAGGTGCAACTGCGCCACATCATGGTCGGCATCATCCGCGAGGACAGTCCGGGCAAGTCCGCCGCGCTGCTCGCCGCCAAGGACCCTGCCAAGGCCTTGCAGGAACACGAGAAGGCCGGCAAGGCCAGCTCGCTCAAGGCGCTGGACAAGGTGCCGGAGGCGGTACAGAAAAAACTTGAGGCGAATCTGGCGCTGATGGAAGAACTGGGCCTGGCCGCAACCCCGGCGATCTTCTATCAGGATGAAAAGGGGCAGTTGCAAAGCCAGCAAGGCGCGCCGCGGCCAGAGATGCTCGGGAAGATCCTCGGCAAACGCTGAAACGCGTCAGGGGAAACGGCTCAGGGCGGCTTTCCGGCTGGCTGCCCTGACCGCCCTGCCACCCTTTCTGGCACTGCGCACTACGTGCAGGATCACCAGCTTTTCATGGCGGTGGAGAAACACGGCGTTTGTCCATCGAAGTACAGTTTCACCCCCGTCGTGGTCAGCAGGATGGTCTGCCCATCCTTGCGCTCCTCCTCGAAGCCCACCCCTGCCTGGGTCAGGTAATCCTTGAACGCCTCCACAGACGTCGTCTCATCGATCGGATGCCGGTTGAAGGACATTTTGCGGATGCGCGAAATATCATATTGCACAAGGCAGAGCTGGTTCATGTCGAACAGGTACTCGATACCTTGCGAGAACACCCCGAAGCGCTGATCCGGCTCGCTGATCATCTGCACGGTGGGTTTGTGAAAACCGGGCATGAGTGTTTCCAGCGAAGCCCCGAACCGCACCTGCAGCTTGCCCTTTACAAAATCGTCGAACGTCATGTGATTGCTTCCAGTAGTTTCTTGAACCTGACAACGCCTCGCTCCGCCTGCTGGTAGAGGCGGGTAGCTGGCTTGTTGTGCTTGAGGATCTGCTCGAAATCGGCAAGCGCCCGACGTGTCTGCGATACGGCTTCAGTCATGATGGAGGTGTCCTTGCCCATGCCACCGATGACTTTGTCCGCCTCTTTCAACATCTTCTTGTCCTTGATCAACTCGCCCCAGCGGAACCAGTCGCCATCATCGGACAAGCGCGCCTCGGCAACTTTCCGGTTGTTGACGTAGATATCGGCGTGCGGCCCCTTGACCATGACATCGTCGCGGTAAGGTTGCATCTTGGCATGACTGCAACTCAACCCCAGCGGATCGATCCAGGTCACCGGGTTGGGTGAATACTGGTACAGGTTCACGCCCCCCAGCAGGCCGACAGGATCTTGCTGGGTGAACCGCCCGATATCCGGGTCGTAGAATCTGAACATGCTGTAATGCAGCCCGGTCTCCCGGTCCAGGTACTGCCCCTGGAAGCGCAGGTTCTGCCGACTGACCTGTTCGGGTGCGTGCCACTCCTCCCTGCTGTTGCCCCACACCTGGAAATTGCCGTGCCAGACACTCATGCCGCGCTCATCAGTCAGTTGCTCTGGCAGACCGGCAAGATTGGTGTGGAAGTAAAAGACCCGTTCATGGCCAGGCGCTCCATCCACCCTGGCCAGAGGCTCGTGACTGGTCGCATCGGCATACAGGAACAGGCTCGGCCTGCCATCCTGTACTTCCTGCAGCAGACGCAACCCTTGCCACAGGAATTCGCTCCGGCTGACGGGTGCTTCATGATTGTCACGATAGACACGCTTGTCGACTCGCCTGCCCAAGGGATCATAGGCGAACTCGATTCGCTCGCGGACTGCTCCGCGTTGCTGCCTGACCCTGACCAGCCGATGCTCGGCGTCATACTCAAAATGCTGGACAAGGCGGTTGCCGCTGCGCTTCTCGCTGAGCCGGCCAAAGCGGTCGTAGCGGTAGCGTCTGTCCTGGAACACCTTGACCCGGTCATGGCGCACCCGGCCACCGACCTGGTAACCATCAAGCAGGTTCCCGGCAGGGTCATAGCCGAAGTGTTCGAGAGTCGGCGACTGCCGGTGGGGCAACTGCCGTGATGCGCCATGGATACGTTCGGTGGGACCGTAGTCATAGCTGACGCGCCCACCAGCACCTGTCTGAAAGCGCCCGATGATCTCATCGAGCTCTACTCCCAGCCCATTGCCGCAGCGCTGGGCCTGGGTCAGTACCTCGCCAACGAGATTGTTGCCGGCATCGTACCGGTAATCCTTTTGCAGCAAAGGCAGTACCGCCTGTGCGCCATCCTGGTACTCGATGACCCTCTGCACCAGACGCCGCGTGCTGTCGTGGCGTGTCCTGGTTGACAATGCGCCCTGGCTTCGCAGGACTTCGGCGTGCAACGCATCCCGTTCGAAATCACTGATTACCCGGCCATCGAGGTTGAGCTGGTGAAGGTGCCCACTCCCGTAGCGCAGGTAATTGATCCGACGCTGGTCCGGCAAGGTCAGGGTCTGCAGGTTGCCCAACGGGTCGTAGCGGTATCCGAGCTGCCCGGGGCCGCAGCTTTCCTCCAGCAATTGCCCTGAAGCGTCATAGGCAAAGTCCAGTTGCCGGGATTGCCCAGCCTGGTCGCTGAAACGGATCGACAGCAGATTGTCGGCTGCATCGTAGGTATACGCTGTCAGCCCATCCTCGGTTCGCTTGCGCACCAGGCGCCCGGCCGCGTCATGCTCGAAGCAGCGCAACTGCACCTGAACGTCCGCTTCCTCAGGGCTGCCCGCAAGAGCGGGCTCCGCTGTACTGGCCGGATGCAGGGTCGTCTGGACGACGTTGCCCAACGCATCGTACGACAGGCTGTAACCACCGCCGTCGAGGTTCTTCTGGGCCAGAAGTCGATCAAGCGCATCCCACTGAAAGCGGTAGCACTCGCCGTTCTCGTTTTCCAGCTGCTGCAGGCGGCCGTAGGCATCCCAGCCCAGGCGTACGGTCAGGCCCATGGCATCGGTACGTTGCAGCAGCCGGCCGCTGGCGTCGTACTGCCATTGGGTCATGCATTGGTCCGGGCCGGTATGGCCTGTCAGCTGGCCGGCCGCATCGACTTGATAGTGCTCGACCCTGCCGTCTGCCAGTTCGCGCTGCAACAGGTTGCCACGGGCATCGAAACGATATCGCGTGGTACCGCCTTCGGCGTTGCGCAACTCGCTCAAGTACCCCTGCGGGTCATAGCGATAAGCCGTCTTTTGTCCTGAGCAGTCACGTGTGGCAATCAGCTGGCCTCGCTCATTCCAGCGCAACGAGCGGTCCTTGCCCTGCGCATCGACAATCCGCGCCAGTCTTCCCTGTTGATCATAGTCATAGCGGGTCTGTTGCCCGAGCGGGTCGATTTCGGCAAGCAGATTGCCCCGTCGATCATAGGTATAGCGACGCAACCGCCCCGCTCCGTCGGTGATACGGTCTGGCAAGGCCCAATGCTCGATGTAGCCGATGCTTTCACAACGCCCCAGGGGATCGGTCGTGGCGACCAGACGGCCAATGGCATCGTAACCGTAGGACCACTCGCCCCCCTGTGCGTCGAGACTGCGGCGCAGCAATCCATCGACGTAGTCATACCGCCAGCATTGCCCCAAGGCATCACGGAAGGTATGGATTTCGTACAGCGCCCCCCAGTGATAATGCTCGGTGCGCCCCAGGCCGTCGACCACCTGGGTATGGCCTTGCTCAAGATCATAGGTGAAGCGGTACTCCTCGCCATCACTGCCCCAATGCCGCACCACACGCCACTCATGGTCTGGTTGTGGCTCAAGCAGTGGCGGCATGTGATAAGGCGTGCCGTCGAGGCTGCAGGGCTGACGACGGATGGCCGCAGAGGCGAAGCAGGCCCACTCGTACTGACGAATCGCGCCCGTGGGCAGCGTATGGCTGGCCAGCAATCCCTGATCGGTGTAGGCGAAATGCCGCAGCACCCGCCCTTCGCCGTCGGCGACCTGTTCCAGTTGGCCCGCCGCGGTATACCCATACCGTGCCAGGCATTCCCGGCGCTCGACCGCAAAGGCCTGGCCGGCCTGCAGGTACAGCCTGTGCACCGCCGACACGCGACGGGGTTGAGCTTCGGTGTAGTGCAGCTCGATGAATGTGCGAGCGAAACTGTCACCCAGAAACTGCAGGCGTCCCTGCGCGTCGTAGAACAGCTCCAGGGTATTGAGATTACGGTCGCCCAGCTTGACTAGCCGCGAGCGCCGGGGTTCCAGCGGATCGGTATGGAACACCTGATACAGTCCGCTGTTGATGTTCTCGACGATGGTGAAACCGTTGTCCTGATGGAAAAACGCCAAACCATCGAGAATGCTGACGAACGCGCTGCCGACCTGCAGGCGGCCAAGCTCCAGCCGCGCACCCTCCTCGTCGACGTAGATCCACAGCTCTCCACCTTCCGGGTGCGCGACACGTTCCAGGCACACCTCGTAAGGCACGCTCCAGCCCATGCCGAACAAGCCATTGACACGTCTGTCGTTGCTGTCGTAGCGGCGCGCCCAGGTAATCGGCACCAGCGCCGCCAACCTGAAGTCCACATCCTCAGGACCGTCCTGGAACTTGCCGCCCGTGGACGGCGCCACTGGGTTGCCCACACCGCATCGGCGACCTTTGAGCATTCCCCTTCGACTGATGAGCATCCCCGCGATCAAGCCGATGATCTTCGCCGCGGCGCTCTTGCCATCATGGATGTCGCGCACTGTCAGCGTACCGCCGCCGATACGTACATTGGGCGAGAAGGTCATGCCGATGGGCCCGTCGCAGGTGGTCTTGTCCCCCACCCGGGCGGCGGGCTGGCCATTGATGAACACCTTGTCGGAGCCTTGGGCGACGAACTGTTCAGGCATCGGCGGGTGCTTGCTGCACACCGCCTTGTCCTGGGGCTTGGGGATCGTACCGGGTGCCGCGGGGGTCGTCACCGGTGGGTTGAAGATGCTGTTGATCTCCTGGGCCAGGCCGATCACCGGCAACACCATGGATGCCCCGACCATGGCGTACGCCCCGATATTTTCGAGGATCGACGGCTCCTCGCCCACGGCGGGCGCCTCGACCGGGCCACCGCTCACCCCGGCTGCGCGGGCGGCGAAGATGCCGTTGATGCGGGTATTGTGCGAGCCACTGCTGATGGCGCCGTAGGGCTCCGGGGGGAACAAGGAATTGCCGACCCAATTGCTGAAGTCGGATATGCGATCGCCGATACTCTTGTCCTCGCCACCCGGCAGCAGGCTGGCGGCACTGACCATGGCCCCGGCGATCAGCGGCGTGAGCACGGCGGCGGCACCGCCGGTACCGACCACCGCGACCACCGCGCCACCGATGGCGGCACCGACCGCGGCGACCGCCGCCGCATAGACCGCAGCCTCGACCAGGCCACTGACCAGCTCGGCCATCAGCGGCGGATGAAGAATGAGATCGCCCATGCGGGCGGCATGCAGGCTATCGTCCATGAAACCTGTGAAATCCTTGGCTACTGAGTGTGCAGCGTAGCACCGGCAAGGGTGGGTTTTACAGGGTGGCCCGGCGCCACATCGCCGCGTCAGCGCAGGGTTTGCCTGATCCTGTGGGAGCAGGCAGGCCCCGCGCTGACGGCAATGAGGCTACAACGCCTCCAGCTCCGCCATCAGGTCGCTCAACCGATCGACCTTGGCGTCGTCCAGCGCGCTGTCCTGCAAGCCACGCACATAGTCCGCCAGCTCTTGCACCGTGCTGCACTCGAACATTGCCCGCAACGGCACGTTCAACTGCAGGGCCTTCTGCACCCGCGAGGCGATCTGCGTTGCCAGCAGCGAATGCCCGCCCAGCTCGAAGAAGTTGTCGCGCACGCCCACCCGCTCGGCCTTGAGCACATCGGCCCAGATGCCGGCGAGCGTCTCTTCAAGCTCATTGCGCGGCGCCAGGTAGGCCTGGCTGTGCTGGCCACCGATATCGATGGCAGGCAGCGCCTTGCGGTCGAGCTTGCCGTTGGCGTTGTGCGGCAGGCTGTCGAACCAGCCCCAGTGCAGCGGCACCATGTACTCCGGCAACTCGGCGCGCAGGCGCTGCTTGAGCTGGTCGAGCAGCGCGGCATCGGCACTGACGCCCTGGTGCGCCACCAGGTAGCCGACCAGGTGCTTGCCATTGACGCCCTCCTGCACGCCCACCGCCGCATCGCGCAGCTCCGGCTGTTCGTGCAGGCGCGCCTCGATCTCGCCCAGCTCGATGCGGTAGCCACGGATCTTGACCTGATGGTCGATGCGCCCGACGTATTCCAGCACGCCATCCGGACGGCGCCGCGCCAGGTCGCCGGTGCGGTACAGGCGCTCACCGGGGGCACCGTACGGGTGCGGGATGAACGCCTGGGCCGTGCGCAGCGGGTCGCCGACATAGCCACGGCCCACACCGGTACCAGCGACGCACAGCTCGCCCACCGCGCCCAGCGGCACCAGGGTCTGGTCTTCGCCGAGCAGGTACAGGCGGTTGTTGTCGGTCGGCGTACCGATCGGCAGGTAGCTGCCCTGGGTCGAGGCGGCATCGACGCGGAAGAACGCCACGTCGTCCGAGCACTCCGCCGGGCCGTAGGCGTTGACCAGGCCGATGGCCGGGTAGCGCTGCAGCCACTGGGCGGCCAGCTCGGGCGGCATGGCCTCGCCGGTCGGCAGCATCCAGCGCAGCCCATCGAGGGCCTGGTGATCGTTGGCCAGCATGCCCTGGATCAGCGACGGCACACTCTCCAGCACTGTGATGCCGGTGGCCTGCACATGGCTCAGCAAGCCTTGCGGATCATGGGCGATGGCGTTCGGCACGATCTCCACACGGGCACCGAACAACGGCGCGGCGAGGAACTGCCACACCGAGATGTCGAAGCTCTGCGAGGCGGTCTGGGCGATCACGTCCTGCTCGTCCAGGGCCAGGTACGGCACCTTGCTCAGCTGGTTGTTGAGCATGCCGCGCTGCTCGACCATCACGCCCTTGGGCAGGCCGGTGGAACCGGAGGTGTAGATCACGTAGGCAAGGTTGTCCGGCGCGCTGTGGATGCCAAGGTTATGGCTGGCCACGTTGCCTGCCTGCACGTCTTCCCAGACCAGCAGCTTCGGCCGCGCCGTGCCCGCTACCTCATCGAGCAGCTGGCGCGCCTGCTCGGCGCAGGCCGCGCTGCACACCAGCACTGGCGTGCGGCTGAGCTCGACGATACGTTGCAGGCGCGCGGCAGGCAGGCCCGGATCCAGCGGCAGGTAGCCAGCGCCGGCCTTGAAGCTGCCGACGATCATGCCCAGCAGCGCCAGGCCGCGCTCGGCCAGCAACGCCACCGGTTGGTCGATGGCCACGCCAGCCGCAACCAAAGCATGACCAAGCCGGTTGGCCGCCACGTTCAGGCCCGCATAGTCGTATGCGGCCGCCTCGCAACGGGCGACGGTGCGCTGCGGATGCGCGGCCACCCGTGCCTCGAACAGCTCGATGTAGCTCTGCTCCAGCGCATAGGCATGTTCGGTGCGGTTGCAGTCCTCGAGCAGGAAGCGTTGTTCGTCGGCCCCCAGCAGCGGCAGCTCGCCGACCTCGCCGTCGAAGCCCTCGACCAGCGCCAGCAGCAGGCGCTTGAATTCGGCGAGCAAGCGCTCGACGGTCGGGTGGTCGAAGTAGCGCTGGTCGAACGACAGGTGCAGGCCCAGGTCATCGCCCGGGTAGCACACCGCGGTCAGCGGGAAGTTGGTGTGGGTCCGGCCCGAATCGGAGCTGGCGTCCAGGTGCTGGGCGTGGTCGAGCACCGCAGTTTCCACCGGGGCGTTCTCGAACACGAACAGGCTGTCGAACAACGGCTGGCCCTTGGGCAGTTCGCTGCATTCCTGGATCGCCACCAGCGGCAGGTACTCGTACTCACGCAACTGCATGTTGCGATCGAGCAAGCCTTGCAGCCACTGGCGCACGCTGCTGCGCTCGCCCGGCTGCGGCAACTGCACGCGCAGGGCGATGCTGTTGATGAACAGGCCGACCGTGCGCTGCATCTGCGGCAGGCTCACCGGACGCCCGGCCACGGTGACGCCGAACACCACGTCGCGCTCGCCGCTGTAACGGGCCAGGGTCAGCGCCCAGGCCGCCTGGGCGAAGGTGTTGACCGTCAGTTGGTGGGCCTGGGCCAGATCACGCAGGCGGGCGCCCTCGCTCACTTGCAGGCGGGTGTAGCAGTCACCCACGACCATGCCGTCTCCGGCGTGGTCATGGCGCAGCGGACGGTCGCTGGGGATCGCCGTGGCGCGCTCGAAGCCGGCCAGGTTGGCCTGCCACCACTGGCGCGCCTCGTCGAGGTCCTGGCGCTGCAGCCAGCCGATGTAGTCGCGGTAGCGCGGCGGCACCGGCAACTGGGCCTGGCGCCCTTCGCCCAGGGCCTGGTAGATCTCGAAGAAGTCGTTCATCAGCAGCGAGCGGCACCAGGCATCGATGAGGATGTGGTGGTTGCTCATCATGAACCAGTAACGCGCATCGTCCACACGTACCAGGCGCAGGTGGAACGGTGCTTCGCGCAGCAGCTCGAAGCCGGCCTCGCGCTCCTCCTTGTGCAACGCTTGCAGGCGCGCTTCCTGGGTGTGCTCGTCGAGGCCGCGCCAGTCCTGATAGTCCACCGCGGTCTTGCCGGGTTTGTGGATGATCTGCAGCATCGCTTCGCCGGCGTTCCAGCTGAACGAGGCGCGCAACGCCTCATGGCGCGCCACCACCGCCTGCCAGGCCTGGGCGAAGCGCTTGGGGTCGAGGGCGCTGTTGATGCGGTAGCGGTCCTGCATGTAGTAGATGCCGGTGCCCGGCTCGAGCAGGGTGTGCAGCAGCAGGCCTTCCTGCATCGGCGTCAGCGGGTAGACGTCCTCGATCTCGGCGGCCGGGATCGGCAGCGCGTCGATCTGCTCCTGAGTCAGTTGCGCCAGCGGGAAGTCCGAGGGGGTGAAGCTGCCGTTGCCGTCCGCCAGGCAGTGGGCGACCAAGGCCAGCAGCTCCTGGCGATAGGCCTCGGCCAGACGGGCGATGGTCGCCTCGTCATAGCGCTCGGCACTGAAGCTCCAGCGCAGTTGCAGCGCGCCGCCGTAGACCTGGCCATCGACGCTCAGCCAGTTCGGCAGCGGCGCATCCAGGTCATGGGCCAGGCCCGCCGGGGCATCCAGCGGCTGGAACAGTGCCGCCTGGTCGAACTGCTGGTCGAACTGGCCGAGGTAGTTGAAGGTGATCCGGGCCTGGGGCAAGGCGGCCATGCGCTCACGCCCGGCCTCGTCGGCCAGGTAGCGCAGCACACCGTAGCCCTGGCCTTTGTGCGGTACCTGGCGCAGTTGTTCCTTGATGCGCTTGATCGACGCGGCGCGGCCAACTTCGCCCTCAGCCATTACGGGGCTCAGGCTCAGTGGGTAGGCGTTGGTGAACCAGCCGACGCTGCGGGTCAGGTCCATGTCCTCGAACAGACCATCGCGGCCATGGCCTTCCAGCTGCACCAGCACCTGCTCGTCGCCGCTCCAGTGGCACAGCGTGCGCGCCAGGGCGGTCAGCAGCAGGTCGTTGACCTGGGTGTGATAGGCCGCCGGCGCCTGTTGCAACAGTTGCCGGGTCTGTTCCACGTTCAGGTCGATGGCAAGGCTGCGGGCATGGCGGTGCAGGTTGCCGCCTTGGGGATGATCGCAGGGCAGTTCGCGACGGGCGCTGCCCAGTTGCGCTTCCCACCAGCCCAGCTCGTCGCGCAGCGAGTCGCTGCCGGCATAGCTGGCCAGGCGCGCCGCCCAGTCACCCATGGCATGGGTCTTGGCGGCCAGGGTTTCACCGCGGTACAGCGCCTGCAGGTCTTCCAGCAGGACGCGCCAGGACACGCCATCGACCACCAGGTGGTGGATCGCCAACAGCAGGCGCTGGGCGCCCTGGTCATCGCTGACCAGCAAGGCGCGCAGCAGCGGCCCCTCGGCAAGGTCGAGGCTGCGCTGCACATCGGTATAGAACGCCTGGCAGTCCTCGAAATCGCTCACCGTCGCGGTCCATAGCAACGGCTGGGTGCTCGGCTGGGCGTACTCGGCCTGCCAGCGGCCGTTGGCCTGGCCAAAGCGCAGGCGCAGGCTGTCGTGGTGTTGCACCAGCGCGGCCAAAGCCCGCTCCAGCGCCTCGGCCTGCAATGGCTGGCGCACGCCGAGCAGCACCGCCTGGTTCCAGTGCTGCGGTTGCGGCACTTCGCTGTCGAAGAACCAGTGCTGGATCGGCGTCAGGCCGGTGCGTCCCTGACGTGCGCCCTGCTCGATCGCGCTCGGCGCCTCGCTGCGGGTCACCACGGCCGCCAGGGTCTGGATGGTCTGGTGCTGGAACAGGTCACGCGGGGTGAACTGCAGCCCCAGCTGGCGGGCACGGCTGACCACCTGAATCGACAGGATCGAGTCGCCGCCCAGTTCGAAGAAGTTGTCCTGCACGCCGATGCGGGGCAGGTTGAGCACCTCGCGCCAGATCTGCGCAAGTTGGCCTTCCAGCTCATTGGCCGGCGCCTGGTAATGCTGGCGCGCCTGCTCCAGATCCGGGGCCGGCAACGCGCGGCGGTCGAGCTTGCCGTTGCCCATCAGCGGCAGGCTGTCGAGCAGCACCAGGTGCGCCGGCACCATGTAGTCGGGCAGGTGCTGGCGGGCATCGGCCTTGACCGCCTCGCGCAGCAGGGCCTGGGCCTCGCCGTCGGCGCTGGCCTGCGGGCACACCAGGTAACCCACCAGCTGCTTGCCGCCCGGCAGGTCGAGGGCCAGGACTACCGCTTCCTCGACGTCGGCGTGCTCCTGCAGGCGGCTCTCGATCTCACCCAGTTCGATACGGAAGCCACGGATCTTCACCTGCTGGTCAGCACGCCCGACGTATTCCACCTGGCCATCGGCGCGCAGGCGCACCAGGTCGCCGGTACGGTACAGGCGACCACCGGCATGGCTGAACGGGTCGGCGACAAAACGCTCGGCGCTCAGGCCCGGACGGTCGTGGTAACCCTGGGCCAGGCCCGCGCCCCCCACGTACAGCTCACCGATACCGCCCTGTGGCAAAAGGGCCAGATCGTCGTCGAGGATGTAGGCGGTGCGGGCACCGATGACCCGGCCGATCGGCACGCTGCCGGCGTCGACGGGTATCTGCTCCGGCGCCAGACAGGCCAGTGGCATCACCACGGTTTCGGTCGGACCGTAGGCATTGAAGAACTGCCGCGGCGCAAAGGCCTGTCGGATGCGTTGCAGGTGCTCGCCGGTCAAGGCCTCGCCACCAGTGATCACCAGGCGCACCGGCAATTGCTCGCCCTGCCCGGCCAGGTACTGGGCCAACTGGCTGCCGTAGCTCGGGGTGAAACCGAGCACGCTGACCTGCTGTTCACGCACCAGCTGGCAGATCTCCTCGGCGCCCCACTGGCCCTGGGCGCGCAGCACAACGCGGGCGCCACACAGCAGTGGTACCAGCAGGCGCTCGCTGGCGGCATCGAAATTGATCGAATAGAAGTGCAGCTCGCAGTCGTCGCTGCGCATGCCGAACTCGGCGATCACCGCCTTGCAGTGCATGGCGATCTCGCCATGGCTGACCACCACGCCCTTGGGCTTGCCGGTGGAGCCGGAGGTATAGATCAGGTACGCCTGGTGCTGCGGCAGGTTGAGGTTGTCCAGGGCCGCGTCGCTGTAGGCGGACAGGCTCGCGGCATCGTCCTCCAGGCTCCAGCGGGCGACGCCTGGCGGCAGTTCGCCCAAGGTCTCGAGCAACGCCCGTTGGCCGATCAGCAAGCCGAGGTGGCTGTCCTCGATCATGTAGCGCAGGCGGTCGAGCGGGTATTCCGGGTCCAGCGGCACGTAGGCGCCACCGGCCTTGAGAATGGCCAGCAGGCCCACCACCATCTCCAGCGATCGCTCCAGCGCCAGGCCTACTCGTACCTGCGGGCCGACGCCGCGCTCGCGCAGGGCCCGGGCGAGGCGATTGGCCTGCTGGTCGAGCTCTGCGTAGCTCAGGTGCTGGCCGGCAAAAGTCAGGGCCAGGGCCTGCGGGGTACGCTCAGCCTGGGCGGCGAACAGGCCGTGCAGCGTCTGGTCCAGCGCGAAGTCCTGCTCGCCCTGCAACTGGCCGATCAGCACCTGCTGCTCGGCATCAGCCAGCATCGGCAGTTCGCACAGGCGCTGCTGCGGATCGTCGATCAGCGCTACCAGCAACTGCTGCCAGTGCTCGGCCATGCGCGCGATGCGCGGCTCATCGAACAAGTCGCGGCTGTAGGTGAAGCAGCAGCCCAGGCGGCCGTCGAGGTCGGTGACCTCCAGGTACAGGTCGAACTTGGTGGCGCTGGCGTCGTTGACCAGATAGTCCACCTGCATGCCCACCAGCTCACGGCTCTGCTGGAAGGCCCAGCGCTGCACGTTGCACATCACCTGGAACAGCGGGTTGTAGGCGCTCGAACGCGGCGGCTGCAAGGCCTCGACCAGTTGCTCGAACGGCAGGTCCTGGTGCGACTGGCCATCGATGATGGTCTGGCGCACCTGGTCGAGCAGCGCGCCGGCGCTCATCTGGCCGTCCAGTTCGCAGCGCAGCACCTGGGTGTTGAGGAAGGCGCCGATCAACCCCTCGCTTTCCGGGCGGATGCGGTTGGCCACCGGCGCACCGATGCGCAGGTCGCGCTGGCCGCTGTAGCGGTGCAGCAACGCGGCCAGGGTGGCGGTCATGGTCATGAACAGGGTCAGGCCGCGCTGGCTGTTGAAGGCATGCACGCGCTTGACCAGCGCTGGGTCCAGGTCGAAGCGGTACAGCTCGCCGCAGTGGCTCTGCACCGCCGGGCGTGGGCGGTCGGCGGGCAATGCCAGCACCGGGTGCTCGTCGCCCAGGCGGTTCTTCCAGTAAGCCAGCTGGCGATCGCCCTCGCCGCTTTCCAGCCATTGGCGCTGCCACACGCTGTAGTCGAGGTATTGCACAGGCAGCGGCGCCAGCGGCGACTCGCGCTCGTCGACGAAGGCCTCGTACAGCTCGCCCAGTTCGCGGGCGAAGATGTCCATGGCCCAGCCTTCGGTGACGATATGGTGCAGGGTCAGGACGAAGTAGTGCTCACGCTCGCCGGCCTTGACCAGGCAGGCGCGCAGCAGCGGACCGCGCTCCAGGTCGAACGGCTGGTGCGCCTGGTCATCGGCCAGTTGTTGCAGGCGTTGCTGCCGGGCCTCGCCGGCCAGGGGGCTGAAGTCGTGCCAGTGCAAGTGCACGTGGCTGTCGTCGGCCACGCACTGGTACGGCTTGCCGTCGATGCTGGGGAAAGTGGTGCGCAGGGTTTCATGACGCATGATCAACGCCTGCAGGGCGCGCTCGAAGGCGTCCACATGCAGCGCGCCCTGGAAGCGGGCCATGCCGCCGACGTTGTAGGCGGGGCTGTGCGGATCCATCTGCCAGAGGAACCACATGCGCTGCTGCGAGTACGACAGCGGCACCGCCTGGCGGCGGTCGACACGGGCGATGGCGCCTTGCAGGTTGCGTGCGCCGCTGCCCTGCAGACGGGCAATCTCGGCGCAGAACGCGCCCAGCTCGCTGGCCTCGAACAAGGCCTTGAGCGGCAACTCGACATCCAGCGCCTGGCGGGTGCGCGAGACGATCTGGGTGGCCAGCAGCGAGTGGCCGCCGAGGGCGAAGAAGTCATCCTGCAAGCCGACCTGCGGCCGGCCCAGCACCTCGCGCCAGATCGCCGCGACCTGTTGTTGCAACGCGCTTTGCGGCTCGACATGTTCACGTTGCTGCCAGACCGGGGCCGGCAGCGCCTTGCGATCGACCTTGCCGCTCGGCCCCAGGGGCATCTGCGCAAGATGGATGAGTTGTGCCGGCACCATGTAGGCCGGCAGGCGCTCGGCCAATGCGGCCAGCAGCGCCTCGGTCTGCTCGACACCACTGTAGTAGCCCACCAGCTGGGCACCGACGGCATCCTTGTGGATCAGCACCAGTGCCTGGGCGACACCCGGCTCGGCCAGCAGCACCGCCTGCACCTCCTCCGGCTCGACGCGGAAGCCGCGCACCTTGACCTGCTGGTCGAGGCGCCCCAGGTACTCCAGGGCTTGGCTCGGCACATGCCAGCGGGCGCGGTCGCCGCTGCGGTACAACCGTGTACCGTCGCCATCGGGCTGCGGTACGAAGCGCTCGGCGGTCAGCCCCGGGCGGGCGAGATAGCCGCGGGCCAGGCCCGCGCCCCCCAGGCACAGCTCGCCGGGCACGCCCGGCGCGGTCAACTCGAACTCATCGTCCAGCACCCGGCACAGCACGTTGCCCAGCGGGCGACCAATGGGCGAGCGCTCGCCGTCATTCGCCTGGCAGTGCCAGTGGGTGACGTTGATCGCGGTTTCGGTCGGGCCGTAGCGGTTGTGCAGTTGCGCCTGTGGCAGCAGTTGCAGCACGCGGTCACGCAAGGCCGCGGACAGCGCCTCGCCGCCGGAGAACAACCGGCGCAGACTGGTGCAGCCGGCGGCCAACGGCTCCTGGACGAACACCTGCAGCAACGGCGGCACGAAGTGCAGCGTGGTCACCGCGTGTTGCTGGATCAGCTGGGCGATGCGCTGCGGATCGCGATGTTCGCCGGGGCCGGCCAGGACCAGCTTGCAACCGGTGAGCAGCGGCCAGAAGCACTCCCACACCGACACGTCGAAGCTGATCGGCGCCTTCTGCATCAGCACGTCGCTGTCATCCAGCGCATAGCTGGACTGCATCCACTGCAGGCGCTCGGCCAGCGCGGCATGGGTATTGCCTACGCCCTTGGGCTGGCCGGTGGAACCGGAGGTGTAGATCACATAGGCCAAGTTGTCGCCGTGCAGGTGCAGGCCGGGGGCCTGGCTTGGCCAGCTGTCCAGGTGCAGCTGGTCGAGGGCGATGGCGCTCACGCCTTCGACCTGCGGCAGTTTGTCGAGCAGGCTGCTGTGGCTGAGCAGCAGGCCGGCCTGGCAATCACCGAGCATGTAGGCCAGGCGCTCGGCCGGGTAGTCGGTATCCAGCGGCACGTAGGCGCCTCCGGCCTTGAGAATGGCCAGCAGGCCGACCAGCAGCTGCGGCGAACGCTCCAGGGCAATCGCCACGCAAGTGTCCGGACCGACGCCCTTGTCGCGCAGGTAGTGCGCCAGGCGGTTGGCCTGCTGGTGCAGTTCGGCATAGCTCAGCTGACCGCCCTCCCACACCAGCGCGGTGCGCTCGGGGCTCAGGCGCGCCTGTTCGTTGAGTTGCTCGACCAGCAGGCGCGGCGCGCTCGCCATGGGCGCCTGGCCCCACTCGAGCAGTTGCGTCTGGCTGTGCTCGTCGAGCAGGCGCACCTCGCCGAGGGGCAACTGCGGCTCGGCGCAGACCTGCTCGAGCAAGGCCAGCAGATGGCTGGCCAGGCGTTTGACGGTGGCCGCCTCGAACAATCCGGCGGCGTAGTCGAAGGCCAGCGTCAGGCGGCCCTGGTGGTCTTCCTCGCTGTGCAACTGCAGGTCGAACTTGGCTTCGCGGCTGTGCCAGGGCAGCTCTTCGGCCAGCACGCCGGGCAGGCGGCGCAACGCCGACAGGTCGCGTTGCTGGTGATTGAACATGACCTGGAACAGACCCTGTTCACGGGCCTGCGGCAGCGCCTCGAGCAGTTGCTCGAAGGGCAGGTCCTGATGGGCCTGGGCCTCGAGTGTGACCTGGCGTGCCTGGGCCAGCAGCCCGGCGAACGGCAGACGGCCGTCGAGCTCGGCGCGCAGCACCTGGGTGTTGATGAAGAAACCGACCATGCCCTGGGTTTCCAGGCGCGGACGGTTGGCATTGGGCACGCCGATACGGATATCGCCTTGGCCGCTGTAGCGGTGCAGCAGGGCCTGCCAGCCGGCTAGCAGGACCATGAACAGGCTGGCCTGCTGGTCGCGGGCCAGATCCTTGAGGGCGCTGGTCAGCGCCGCAGGCACCTTGAGCGTGTGGCGCGCGGCAAGGCTGTGCTGCCGGCTGGCGCGGGGCTGGTCGGTACACAGGTCGAGCACCGGCAGTTCATCACCCAGCTTGTTCTTCCAGTAGTCGAGCTGGCGGGCGCTTTCGCCATCGGCCAGCCACTGGCGCTGCCACTGACCGTAGTCGGCGTAGCCCAGCGTCAGTTCGGGCAGTTGCACAGCCTGGCCCTGGGCCGCGTACAGACGGGCGAACTCATCCAGCAGGATGTTCAGCGACCAGCCGTCGGCGACGATGTGGTGCAGGGTCACCCACAGCTGGTGCTCTTCGTCGTCCAGGCGGGCCAGGGTCACCCGCAGGAGCGGACCCTGGCGCAGATCGAACGGCTGCTGCGCCTCATCCTCGCGGCGCGCGGCCACCTCGGCGGGAGACTGCCCTTCGAGCTCCAGATGACGCAGGGTGAACGCCTGGCTCGGCAGGATGCGTTGCACGGCCTGGCCGTCGACTTCGTCGAACAGCGTGCGCAAGGATTCATGGCGTGCCACCAGAGCCTGGAAGCTGGCCTGCAGCGCCGCGACATCCAGCTCGCCGCGCAGGTGCAGGCCAGCGGGGATGTTGTAGGCGGCGGACTGCGGCTCCAGTTGCCACAACAGCCACAGGCGGTTCTGTGCCAGCGACTGCGGCAGGGCCTGGTCGCGAGCCTGGGTTTCGATGGTGCCGGCGGCGCTGCCACCTTCGGCGAGCACGGCCGCCACGGCGGCGCTGTACTCGGCCAGGGTCGGTGCCTCGAACAGGGTACGCAGGCTGAGCTGGATGCCCAGTTCGTCACCCAGGCGCGCGGTTACCTGGGTGGCCGCGATGGAGTTGCCACCCAGCAGCAGGAAGTGGTCGTCCGCCGCCACCGCCTCGACCTTGAGCAGTTCACGCCAGATACCCGAGATCCGTGCCTGCAGGTCGTCACCGGCCACGCCATTGCCCTGCTCCGTTTGCGCCGTCGGGAACCGCGCATAGATATCCAGGCTGCCGTCGTTCATGCGCAGGCGGCAGGCCGAGCGCTGCAGCTTGCCGCTGGAGGTCTTGGGCAAGGCGCCCGGGTTGAGCAGCAACACCACGGCCGGCGCCTGGCGACAGGCATCGGCAATGACCCGGCGCAGGGTATTGATCAGCGCCTCGGGTGTGTGCGCCTTCTGCACATTGCGGCTGATCTCCACCGCCACGCCGATGCCCTCCTCGCCCTGGTCGTCGACGGCGAACACCGCTACCCGGCCCTTGCGCAGCACATCGACTTCACGCTCGAGGGTCTTTTCCAGGTCTTGCGGATAGATATTCTGGCCACGGACGATAAGCATGTCCTTCAGCCGCCCGGTGACGAACACTTCGCCATCGCGCATGAAGCCGAGATCGCCGGTGCGCAGCCAAGTCTGGCCGTCACGCTCGACAAAGGTCCGGGCGCTGGCCTCGGGGTTGCGCCAGTAGCCCAGGGCGATACTCGGGCCGCCGGCCCAGATCTCGCCGACCCGGTTGTCCTCCAGCACCTCCAGGCGCTGCGGGTCGACAATGCACACCGCGTGGCCCGGCTGCGGGTAGCCGCAGCTCATCAGCACGCTGTCCTGGCCGGGCTCGGCGCGGTTGGCGGCGAAGGCCCCGGCATCCAGTTCCAGGGCGCCGATGCCCTGGCCACGGCGACTGCCGCTGACGAACAGGGTGGCCTCGGCCAGGCCGTAGCTGGCGAAGAAGCTGCTGGCGTCGAAGCCACAGGCGGCAAATTTTTCGGCGAAGGTGTCGAGGCTGTCCTGGCGGATCGGCTCGGAACCGGAATAGGCCACGCGCCAGCGGCTCAGGTCCAGTCCGGCGAGTGCCGCCTCGCTGACGCGCTCGCTGCACAGTCGGTAGGCGAAGTCCGGGCCACCGCTGATGGTGCCGCCGTAGTCGCTGATCGCCTGCAGCCAGCGCAGCGGTCGGGCGAGGAAGTAACCCGGCGACATCAACACGCAAGGCACGCCGCTGAAGATCGGCTGCAGCAGGCCACCGATCAGGCCCATGTCGTGGTACAGCGGCAGCCAGCTGACGATCACGTCGTCCGGGTTCAGGTCGATGCCGAATCCCTGGCGGATCAGCTGTTCGTTGGCCACCAGGTTGCCGTGGCTGACCTGCACACCCTTGGGCAACGCGGTGGAGCCGGAGGTGTATTGCAGGAAGGCGATGTCTCTGCCTTCCAGCCTCGGTTCGCGCCACTGCGCGGCCAGCTGCGAATCCAGGCGGTCCACGGCCAGCAGGCTCGGAGCATTGGCCCCGGCCAGGGCCTCGAGGCCCTGCAAACTGTCACACAGCGCCTCTACCGTCAGCAGCAGGCGCGGCTCGGCGTCGTCGATGATCGACAGCAAGCGTTCCTGATGGTGCTGGCGCGAAGACTCCGGCGGATAGGCCGGCACGGCGATCACCCCGGCGTACAGGCAGCCGAAGAACGCCGCGACATAGTCCGGCCCACTAGGGAACAGCAGTACCGCACGCTCGCCGAACCCGGCTCGCGCCTGCAACGCCGCGGCGATGGTCCGCGCACGCTGGTCGAGGTCCCGATAACTGAGCACCGCCTGCTCGCCGGGCGCGTCAGCGAGGAAGCGCAAGGCGATGCGCTCCGGGGTCTGGGCGGCGCGTTGCGCCAGGGCCTGGACCAGCGAGTGCGGGAGTTCGAAGGCGTCCGTCATGGAATGTTCCTGCCAGTGTCTGGGTGAGTCGCGCCTGACTGGCCCGCGCACGACAGGCGGGCAGTGTTCGGCAGCCGAGATGTACACAGGGGAACGGATGGGCGGGGGAAGAAATTAGGACCGTCGGGAAGGCTGGAAAGGCCGGACGCAGAGGCAAATGTTGAAGCGTTTCACAGGTTGAAGCTTAGAACCAAAATGGATAGAAACTCATTAACTTTCGTATTTGACAATCATTATCATTACGAATAGTTTGTCGCACGTCGTAGGAAGCCTCCTCCAGAGGTGCGCTCCCTCTCCTCTCTGAGACAAGGTGATTTCCATGGCGGAACAACTATCCACAAGTAAGTGCGATTCACCATTACTCCAGGCATTCGTCGACAACCGCAGCATCCTGGTCAAGATCGCAGCCCGCATCACCGGCTGCCGCTCCCGCGCCGAGGATGTGGTGCAGGATGCCTTCTTCAGGCTCAGCGCCGCCCCGCAGATCACCTCATCGTTCAAGGCCCAGCTCAGCTACCTGTTCCAGATCGTGCGCAACCTGGCCATCGATCACTACCGCAAGCAGGCCATGGAACTCAGGTACTCCGGCAGCGAGGAGGAAGGGATGAACGTGGTCATCCAGAACGCCTCGCCCGAGGCCACCCATATCAACCTCGCGACCTTGGAACACATCGCCGACGCCCTCGACGAACTGCCCAAACGCACCCGCTACGCCTTCGAGATGTACCGCCTGCATGGCGTACCGCAGAAGGATATCGCCAAGGAGCTGGGGGTCTCGCCGACGCTGGTCAACTTCATGATCCGCGATGCGCTGATCCATTGCCGCAAGAGCAGCCGCCTGGGCTGAGGCCGTCATCGCGGGGCAAGCCCGCTCCAACAGGGGCGTGTTTGCCTTGGGCACTGCAACAGCCTGCCCACTCCATACTGAATACGCGACGGCCTTGCCGAAATTTAGGCTCCTAGTCGTGCGGCGCTTCGACGGTGATCTGGTAAGGCTGGAAGATCCGCAGCAGCTCGCCGTTTTCCCGCAGCTGGCGCAACAGACTGGCGAACGCCTCGGGGCTGATGGACGCCCCTGGGCGCAGCAGCGCGTAGTGATGGTAGACCTGGTCGACCCGTTGCGAGGCCAGCAACTGGCCGGCACTGTCCGGGTTGCGCCTGAGAAAATCGCTGAGGTACGAACGGGTGACCAGGGCGATGTCCGCACGCCCACGCTCGACCATGTTCAGGTTGCTGTCGTGGGAATAGGTCAGGGTCGCCCTGTAGCGTTTCTTCAACCAGGCCGGGTCCGGGTTGAAATCGGCGAAAGCGTAGTGGTAGCCATTGAACAGCGCCAGGCGCTTGCCTTCGAGATCGTCGAAGTAGTGCTGGTCACGCCCGGCCTGCTGACGGCTGACGAACACCTCGGCATCTTCCAGCCCCATGTCCACGGTCTTGTGGGCAATCTCCTGCCAGCCCCACTGCGGGTTCTCGAAGATCGCCATGTCGGTGCGGCCTTGCTGGAAGTCGCCAAAGCGCCGGGGAATCGAGGTGGGCACCAGGACGAAACGGTGCCGGGACTGCAAACGGTTCAACGCCTCGACCAATTGCGGCAGCAAACCGGTATCGGCACCCTGTTCGGGGCGCACGGTATACGGGGGAAAGTGCGCCGCCCCGATCTTCACTTCCAGCACCTCGTCTGCCCGCGCCGCACCACCCAGCGCTACCGCAACGAACAACAGCAGGGAAGAGGAAATCTTGACGCTGGGCAGTGGGATCAAGTCGAGACACTCATCACGGGTAGGGGCCTGAATGCGCCTAAACTAGGCGTTTTCCCACATGGGCACAACCGCCGAATATGCCAAAGTGCCAGGGGATGCCGTGGCTCTCGACTTTGGCTACGCTCTACCGGCCGGCCCGCTCAGATCAGCGCGCCGGCCTTTGTGCATTGAAGGGGAGCCTGGCATGGGCCACTGGTTGGTGATCGACCTGGAAGCCACCACCGACGACGGCGGCTGGCCGGTCACGGAGATGGAAATCATTGAAATCGGCGCAAGTTTGGTAACCCGCGAAGGGCGCGAGGTCGATCACTTCCAGCGTTTCGTGCGCCCCAGGCGGCGGCCGCAATTGACGCCATTCTGCTGCGAACTGACCCACATCACCCAGGCCGACGTCGATGGCGCGGAGAAATTCGACCGGGTCTGGCGCCAGTTCGAACAATGGCTGCAGCCGCACCAGGCGCAGTTGCAGGCGTGGGTCAGCTGGGGCGACTACGACCGCAAGCAACTGCTGCAGGAATGGCAACTGCACCATGTGCGCAGCCTGCTGGAACAACTGCCGCACATCAACCTCAAGCAACGCTTCGCCAAGGCCCGCCACCTGCAGCGCCCGGCGGGCCTGAACAGCGCCTTGCAACTGGCCGGCCTGCAGTTTTCCGGGCAGCAGCACCGAGCTCTGGAAGACGCCCGCAACACCGCCCGCCTGCTACCCTTGAGCCTGCCGCCGGGCGCGGCCTGAAACAGATGACGCTGGGGCGGGCCTTGGGCATACTGGCCAGCCTTTTTTCATTGCTTTTTCAGGAGTCGCCCGATGTTCAAGGTCAATGAGTACTTCGATGGCACCGTCAAGTCGATCGCCTTCGAAGGCAAGGAAGGTCCAGCCACCGTGGGCGTGATGGCCCCGGGCGAGTACGAGTTCGGCACCGCCAAGCGCGAAATCATGCATGTGGTCTCCGGCGCCCTGAGCGTGAAGCTGCCAGGCAGCGACAACTGGGAAACCTTCAACGCTGGCGACAAGTTCAACGTGGCCGCCGACAGCAAGTTTCAACTGAAGGTGGCCGTGGACACTGCCTACCTGTGCGAGTACCGCGACTAAGCACCAACCTGTAACGGCCTCATCGCCGGCAAGCCGGCTCCCACAGGGACGGCGCTTGGCTTGAGGGCAGCGTGGTCGGAGTGGGAGCCGGCTTGTCGTGGCGACGAACCGCGGCGATGGGCTGCAAAGCAGCCCCAAGCGGCCTAGACCTTGAGAAACGCCGCCACCCGCTCCGCCGCCGCCTGCATATGCTGCTCATGGCTGAACCCCGACGCCTTCAGCGGCTTCAGATCATGGTCCGCCGCCGCCAGCCAGTTCACCTCGATCGCCGGCGATAGCGCATACCCCTCGACCGCCTCGCGATTGCCCAGGGCATCCCGCTCGCCCTGCACGATCAGCGTGCGTGTGCGCAGGCCTGCAAGATGCTCCACGCGAGGTTTCTCCGGCTTGCCAACGGCATAGAACGGATACCCCAGGCACACCAGCGCATCGGCGCCCAGTTCATCAGCCAACAGGCTGGCCATGCGCCCTCCCATGGACTTGCCACCTATGGCCAACGGGCCTGCGGCTAAACGCCGCACCTGTTCGTATACAGTCCGCCAGGACTCCAGCAACACCTTCTGCGGATTGGGCGGCCGCTTGCCGCCGTTCAACCGTCGTTCGGCCATGTAGGGAAACTCGAAGCGCACCACCCCTACCCCTTGCCCCGCCAGCCTTTGCGCCATGTCCTCCATGAACCCGCTGTCCATCGGCGCACCCGCGCCGTGGGCCAGGATCAGGCAGCCGCAAACGCCGCGATCCGCCGGAATTTGCGGAGGATCGCAGCGCAAGCCTGGGACATTTCCGATCTTCGCCCATTGATCCCCGTCAATACCGGCACTTTGCCCATTAATCATGCTTGCCTCGCTGTCTAGCCTGCCTATAACCGTGGATGGGAACCCATACATGAACACAACCAGCAGTACCGCCTACAACTATCAGGTGGTCCGCCAATTCGCCATCATGACGGTGGTGTGGGGCATCGTCGGGATGGGGCTCGGCGTCTTCATTGCCGCCCAGCTCGCCTGGCCCGCCTTCAACCTTGACCTGCCGTGGACCAGCTTCGGCCGCCTGCGACCCTTGCATACCAACGCGGTGATCTTCGCCTTCGGTGGCTGTGCCCTGTTCGCCACCTCGTATTATTCGGTGCAACGCACCTGCCAGACCACCCTGTTCGCACCGCGCTTGGCCGCGTTCACCTTCTGGGGCTGGCAACTGGTGATCCTGCTGGCGGCCATCAGCCTGCCGCTGGGCTACACCAGCACCAAGGAGTACGCCGAACTGGAGTGGCCGATCGACATCCTGATCACCATCGTCTGGGTCGCCTATGCCGTGGTGTTCTTCGGTACGCTGATGAAGCGCAACACCAAACATATCTATGTCGGCAACTGGTTCTTCGGCGCCTTCATCCTGACCGTGGCGATCCTGCATATCGTCAACAACCTGGAAGTACCGGTCAGCCTGACCAAGTCCTACTCGCTGTACGCCGGCGCCACCGATGCCATGGTGCAGTGGTGGTACGGCCATAACGCCGTGGGCTTCTTCCTCACCGCCGGCTTCCTGGGGATGATGTACTACTACGTGCCCAAGCAGGCCGAACGTCCGGTGTATTCGTATCGCCTGTCGATCGTGCACTTCTGGGCGCTGATCACCCTGTACATCTGGGCAGGCCCGCACCACCTGCACTACACCGCGCTGCCGGACTGGGCGCAGTCGCTGGGCATGATCATGTCGCTGATCCTCCTGGCACCGAGCTGGGGCGGCATGATCAACGGCATGATGACCCTCTCGGGCGCCTGGCATAAGCTGCGCAGCGACCCGATCCTGCGCTTCCTGGTCGTCTCGCTGGCGTTCTACGGCATGTCCACATTCGAAGGCCCGATGATGGCCATCAAGACGGTCAACGCCCTGTCCCACTACACCGACTGGACCATCGGCCACGTCCACGCCGGCGCGCTCGGCTGGGTGGCGATGATCTCCATCGGCGCGCTGTACCACACCATCCCGAAAGTGTTCGGCAAGGAGCGCATGTACAGCCTCGGGCTGATCAACGCGCACTTCTGGCTGGCCACTATTGGCACCGTGCTCTACATCGCCTCGATGTGGGTCAACGGCATCGCCCAGGGCCTGATGTGGCGCGCGGTCAACAGCGACGGCACGCTGACCTACTCGTTCGTCGAAACCCTGGTGGCCAGCCACCCAGGCTTCGTCGTGCGCTTCGTCGGCGGCGTGATCTTCCTCAGCGGCATGTTCCTGATGGCCTGGAACACCTGGCGCACCGTGCGTGCCCCGGCTGCCGAGCAAGCCACCGCCAACGCCCAGCTGGCTTGAGGAGTAGAGCCTGATGAAACACGAAGTCGTTGAGAAAAACATAGGCCTGATGGCCCTGCTGATGGTGTTCGCCGTCAGCATCGGCGGCCTGACCCAGATCGTCCCGCTGTTCTTTCAGGACGTGACCAACAAGCCGGTCGAAGGCATGAAGCCCTACACCGCCCTGCAGCTCGAAGGCCGCGACATCTACATCCGCGAAGGCTGCGTCGGCTGCCACTCGCAGATGGTCCGGCCGTTCCGCGCCGAAACCGAGCGCTACGGCCACTACTCGGTGGCCGGCGAAAGCGTCTGGGACCACCCGTTCCTGTGGGGCTCCAAGCGCACCGGCCCGGACCTGGCCCGGGTCGGCGGGCGCTACTCGGACGACTGGCACCGTGCGCACCTGTACAACCCACGCAACGTGGTGCCTGAGTCGAAGATGCCGTCCTACCCGTGGCTGGTGTCCTCGCAAGTCGACAACAGCCACACCGACGTCAAGATGCGCGTCCTGCGCAACCTGGGCGTGCCTTACACCGACGACGACATCACCGGTGCCAAGGACGCGGTCAAGGGCAAGACCGAGATGGACGCGCTGGTCGCCTACCTGCAGGTGCTCGGCACCGCGATCAAGAACAAGAGGTGAGCGCGATGGAAATGGACATCGGCATGATCCGCGGCCTGGGCACTTTGGTGGTGATGATCGCCTTCATCGGCTTGTCGCTCTGGGTGTTCAACCGCCGCCGCGACCGTGATTTCGCCGAAGCGCGCCTGCTGCCCTTCGTCGACGACCGCCTGCCCCCCGCCGGGCAGGAACCTGCTGCAATGAGGAGTACCCGGCAATGACCACCTTCTGGAGTACGTACATCAGCGTACTGACCATCGGCAGCCTGATCGGCCTGACCTGGCTGCTGCTCGGCACCCGCAAGGGCCAGAGCAGCGACACCACCGACCAGACCATGGGCCACAGCTTCGATGGCATCGAGGAGTACGACAACCCGCTGCCGAAATGGTGGTTCTGGCTGTTCGTCGGCACCCTGGTATTCTCGGTCGGTTACCTGATCCTCTACCCGGGCCTGGGCAACTGGAAAGGCATCCTGCCCGGCTACGAGAACGGCTGGACCCAGGTGGACGAGTGGCAGAAAGAGATGGACAAGGCTGACGCCAAGTTCGGCCCGATCTTCGCCAAGTATGCCGCCATGCCGGTGGAGGAAGTGGCCAAGGACCCGCAGGCGCTGAAGATGGGCAGCCGGCTGTTCGCCTCCAACTGCTCGGTGTGCCACGGCTCCGACGCCAAGGGCTCGTACGGTTTCCCCAACCTGACCGACAAGGACTGGCGCTGGGGCGGCGAGCCGGAGACCATCAAGGCCTCGATCATGAACGGCCGCCACGGCGTGATGCCGGGCTGGGCCACGGTGATCGGCGAGCAGGGCGTGGCAGATGTCGCCGCGTTCGTGCTGACCAACCTCGATGGCCGCAGCCTGCCGGAAGGCGTCAAGGCCGACCCGGCCAAGGGCCAGGAGATCTTCGCCAGCAATTGCGTGGCCTGCCACGGCCCCGCAGGCAAGGGCACCCCAGCCATGGGCGCACCCGACCTGACCCACCCGCAGGCGTTCATCTACGGCTCGAGCTTCGCCCAGCTGCAGCAGACCATCCGCTACGGCCGCCAGGGCCAGATGCCCGCGCAGCAGGATATCCAGGGCAATGACAAGGTTCACCTGCTGGCGGCCTATGTCTACAGCCTGTCGCAGGATGAAGTGCCGGAAACCGTAACCGCCAAGTAAGCAAGCGCAACACCCCTGTGGGAGCAAGACCGCTCCCACAGGCCCGCTCTACCCTCCCCGCCTTGCACCCCCTCCGAACACAACTAAGCTTGTTGCCACAGTGGCTCCGCTCGCAGCGACCGGAACAGACGTGGTGCACAGCCTGACATCACGCATCCAACCTGGACGCTCGAGCCTGCGGCTTTGGGATGCGCCTTGCGTGCCCGTCCCAAGAACAAAAGCTTGACCGAACGATCAGAAAAACATGGAAAACGGTACACATTACAAATATTTATTTGTGTACAATCGTTCAGCCCCCAACGCCACGGGACGGTGGCGAAAAGGGCCTGGACACGGGTCGGCGTACACAACTTGCGTTGCCATAACCCTGGTGGTTATCAATACTGGCGCCGATTTACCAACCAACAAGAACACCCAAACCGTGGAACCTTAGAATGAGCACTGCAATCAGTCCGACTGCTTATAACTATAAGGTCGTCCGCCAGTTCGCCATCATGACGGTGGTCTGGGGGATCCTTGGCATGGGGCTCGGCGTCTTCATCGCCTCGCAACTGGTATGGCCCCAGCTCAACCTGGACCTGCCATGGACGAGCTTCGGCCGCCTGCGCCCGCTGCACACCAACCTGGTGATCTTCGCCTTCGGTGGCTGTGCCCTGTTCGGCACCAGCTACTACGTGGTGCAGCGCACCTGCCAGACCCGCCTGATCTCCGACAGCATGGCCGCCTTCACCTTCTGGGGTTGGCAGGCGGTGATCGTCGGCGCGCTGATCACCCTGCCGATGGGCTTCACCACCACCAAGGAATACGCCGAGCTCGAGTGGCCGCTGGCGATCCTGCTGGCCATCGTCTGGGTCACCTACGCCCTGGTGTTCTTCGGCACCATCGTCAAGCGCAAGACCAAGCACATCTATGTCGGCAACTGGTTCTACGGCGCCTTCATCGTGGTCACCGCGATGCTGCACATCGTCAACCACATCTCGCTGCCGGTGAGCCTGTTCAAGTCCTACTCGGCCTACGCCGGGGCCACCGACGCGATGATCCAGTGGTGGTACGGCCACAACGCCGTGGGCTTCTTCCTCACCACCGGTTTCCTGGGGATGATGTACTACTTCGTGCCCAAGCAGGCCGAACGGCCGATCTACTCCTATCGCCTGTCGATCGTGCACTTCTGGGCGCTGATCACCCTGTACATCTGGGCCGGCCCCCACCACCTGCACTACACCGCGCTGCCGGACTGGGCGCAGTCGCTGGGCATGGTGATGTCGATCATCCTCCTGGCGCCGAGCTGGGGCGGCATGATCAACGGCATGATGACCCTCTCGGGCGCCTGGCATAAGCTGCGCACCGACCCGATCCTGCGCTTCCTCGTGGTGTCGCTGGCGTTCTACGGCATGTCCACCTTCGAAGGCCCGATGATGGCCATCAAGACGGTCAACTCGCTGTCGCACTACACCGACTGGACCATCGGCCACGTCCACGCCGGCGCCCTCGGCTGGGTGGCGATGATCTCGATCGGCGCGGTCTACCACATGATCCCGAAACTCTACGGCCGCCAGCAGATGCACAGTGTCGGGCTGATCAACGCGCACTTCTGGCTGGCGACCATCGGCACCGTGCTGTACATCGCCTCGATGTGGGTCAACGGCATCACCCAGGGCCTGATGTGGCGCGCCATCAACGACGACGGCACCCTCACCTACTCCTTCGTCGAAGCCCTGCAGGCCAGCCACCCGGGCTTCATCGTTCGCGCCCTGGGCGGGGCGTTCTTCGCCTCCGGCATGCTGCTGATGGCCTACAACGTGTACCGCACCGTGCGCGCCGCCAACCCGGTGGAGGCTGAGGAAGCCACCAAGATCGTCGTCGTGGGAGCCCACTGATGAAGCATGAAGCAGTCGAGAAGAACATTGGCCTGATGGCCTTCTTCATGGTCATCGCCGTCAGCGTCGGCGGCCTGACCCAGATCGTCCCGCTGTTCTTCCAGGACGTCACCAACAAGCCGGTCGAGGGCATGAAGCCACGCACCGCGCTGGAGCTCGAAGGCCGCGACATCTACATCCGCGAAGGCTGCGTCGGTTGCCACTCGCAGATGATCCGCCCGTTCCGCGCCGAAACCGAGCGCTACGGCCACTACTCGGTAGCCGGCGAAAGCGTCTGGGACCACCCGTTCCTGTGGGGCTCCAAGCGCACCGGCCCGGACCTGGCCCGGGTCGGCGGGCGCTACTCGGACGACTGGCACCGTGCGCACCTGTACAACCCGCGCAACGTGGTGCCGGAGTCGAAGATGCCGTCGTACCCGTGGCTGGTCGAGCACAAGCTCGACGGCAAGGACACCGCCAAGAAGATGGAAGTGCTGCGCACCCTGGGCACCCCCTACACCGATGAAGACATCGCCGGCGCCGCCGACGCGGTCAAGGGCAAGACCGAGATGGACGCCCTGGTCGCGTACCTGCAAGGCCTTGGCACCCTCATCAAGAGCAAACGGTGACCGTGATGGATATCGGGATGATTCGCGGCCTGGGCACCGTCGTGGTGCTGGTGGCCTTCGTGGGCCTGGCGCTGTGGGTGTTCAGCCCGCGGCGCAAGAAGGAGTTCGACGAGGCAACGCAATTGCCGTTCGCGGACGATCCCGAAGCCACCCGTCACGTCGAGCAAGCACAAGCTTCTAGGAGCAAACAACAATGACAACCTTCTGGAGTCTGTACGTCACCGTCCTGACCCTGGGCACCATCTTCGCCTTGACCTGGCTGCTGCTGTCGACCCGCCGGGGCCAGCGCGAGGAAATCACCGACGAAGTCGTCGGGCACGCCTTCGACGGCATCGAGGAGTACGACAACCCCCTGCCGAAATGGTGGTTCTGGCTGTTCGTCGGCACCGTCGTCTTCGCCCTCGGCTACCTGGTGCTCTACCCAGGCCTGGGCAACTGGAAAGGCATCCTGCCGGGCTACGCCTACGTCGACAACGAAAAGAAGACCGAGTTTTCCAACGGCCAGGCCGGCTGGACCGGCGTGCACGAGTGGGAAAAGGAAATGGCCAAGGCCGACGCCCGCTTCGGGCCGATCTTCGCCAGGTTCGCCGCCATGCCGGTGGAGGAAGTGGCCAAGGATCCGCAGGCACTGAAGATGGGCGCGCGCCTGTTCGCCTCCAACTGCTCGGTATGCCACGGTTCCGATGCCCGCGGCGCCTACGGCTTCCCCAACCTGACCGACAACGACTGGCGCTGGGGGGGTGAGCCGGAGACCATCAAGACCACCATCATGAACGGTCGTCATGGCGTGATGCCGGGCTGGGCCACGGTCATCGGCGAACAGGGCGTGGCGGATGTGGCGGCCTTCGTGCTGACCAACCTCGACGGTCGCAAGCTGCCCGAGGATGCCAAGGCCGACCCGGCCAAGGGCAAGGAAATCTTCGCCACCAACTGCGTGGCCTGCCACGGCCCCGAAGGCAAGGGCACCCCGGCGATGGGCGCGCCCAACCTGACCCACCCGCAAGCGTTCATCTACGGTTCGAGCTTCGCCCAGTTGCAACAGACCATCCGCTATGGTCGCCAGGGCCAGATGCCGGCCCAGGCGCAGATGCAGGGCAACGACAAGGTGCATCTGCTGGCGGCGTACGTGTATAGCCTGTCGCACCAGGAACAGCAGCAGGCCCCACAAGCCGAGTGATGTCGAACCATGGGAGCGGCGGCACGCCGCTCCCATGGCTGTTTCAGCACATGCAAAAACAGCCGCGACTGACATGGATCAATTGACACCCGCCATAACACGATTCACACCACGAACCCAACGCGACTAAGTGTCGCAGTGCGCCCCGCATGCGCTATCACAGGCGTATCATGGGCCGCAGAGCGCTAGCAGAACGCGCGAGACTGCGGCCGGCACGCACTGGCCGCGGCATTTCTCCACTGCCGTGGGACTTGATGATGAGCAAGCAAATTCCGGTACATGACGTCACCCCGCCTGCCAGCAAAGGGAAGGATTCCGTCGATCTCTACGCCTCGCGCGAAAAAATCTATACCCGCGCCTTCACCGGCATTTTCCGCAGGTTGCGGATGGTCGGTGGCGCGGTATTGTTCCTGCTGTATTTCGGCACCGTCTGGCTGAACTGGGGCGGCCACCAGGCCGTGTGGTGGAACCTGCCCGAGCGCAAGTTCTACATCTTCGGCGCCACCATCTGGCCCCAGGACTTCATCCTGCTTTCGGGCATCCTCATCGTCGCCGCCTTCGGCCTGTTCTTCATCACCGTGTACGCCGGCCGGGTCTGGTGCGGCTACACCTGCCCGCAGAGCGTGTGGACATGGGTGTTCATGTGGTGCGAGAAAGTCACCGAAGGCGACCGCAACCAGCGCATGAAGCTGGACAAGGCGCCCATGAGCGCCAACAAGTTCCTGCGCAAGCTGGCCAAGCACAGCCTGTGGCTGTTGATCGGCTTCGTCACCGGCATGACCTTCGTCGGCTACTTCTCGCCGATCCGCGAACTGGCGATCGAGTTCTTTACCGGCCAAGCCGATGGCTGGGCCTACTTCTGGGTCGGCTTCTTCACCCTGGCCACCTACGGCAACGCCGGCTGGCTGCGCGAGCAGGTGTGCATCTACATGTGCCCGTACGCGCGCTTCCAGAGCGTGATGTTCGACAAGGACACCCTGATCGTTTCCTACGACCCGCGCCGCGGCGAAACCCGCGGCCCGCGCAAGAAGGACATCGACTACAAGGCCAAGGGGTTGGGCGACTGCATCGACTGCACCATGTGCGTGCAGGTCTGCCCCACCGGCATCGACATCCGCGACGGCCTGCAGATCGAGTGCATCGGCTGCGCCGCCTGCATCGACGCCTGCGACAGCATCATGGACAAGATGAACTACCCCAAGGGCCTGATCAGCTACACCACCGAGCACAACCTGTCCGGGCAGAAGACCCACATGCTGCGCCCGCGCCTGATCGGCTATGCCCTGGTGCTGCTGGTGATGATCGGCGCTCTGGTCACCGCCTTCGCCACCCGTTCGCTGGTGGGCTTCGACGTGGCCAAGGACCGCGTGCTGTACCGCGAGAACGCACAAGGCCGGATCGAGAACGTCTACAGCCTCAAGGTGATGAACAAGGACCAGCGCAACCACGTCTACGTGCTCGACGCCGCCGGCCTGCCCGACCTCAAGCTCGAAGGCCAACGCGAGATCCGCGTGGCCGCCGGCGATATCGTCAACCTGCCGGTGCAGTTGTCGGTCGCACCGGAGCAGCTGCCCTCGACCACCAACGAAATCACCTTCATCCTCAAGGACGCTGACGACAGCGCCAGCCAGGTTGAAGCCAAGAGCCGCTTCATCGGCCCACAGATCCGCTGAAAGAGAACCTAGACAATGCCTGCCGCCACCGCCGCCAGCCCCTGGTACAAGCACCTCTGGCCCTGGATCATCATCGGCATCCTGGCCACCTCGGTGTGCCTGAGCCTGACCATGGTCAGCATCGCCGTGCGCAACCCGGACAACCTGGTCAACGACAACTACTACGAGGCCGGCAAGGGTATCAACCGTTCGCTGGACCGCGAGCTGCTGGCCCAGACCCTCAACCTCAAGGCCAGCGTGCACCTGGATGAGCTGACCGGCGAGGTCGAAGTGCGCCTGACCGGCAACAGCGACCCGCAGGCGCTGGAGCTGAACCTGATCTCGCCGACCCAGCCGGCCAAGGACCGCAAGGTGCAGCTGGCACGCACCGAGCCAGGCCGCTATGTCGGCCAGCTGGACGACAAGGTCGACGGCCGGCGCTTCGTCGAGCTGCTCGGCAGCCAGGACAACCATGTGTGGCGGTTGTTCGAGGAGGAGAAGGTCGAGCATGGGGTGACCTTGCAGCTGGGCGATGAAGCCATTCAAGGGGCCGAGCACCAGTAACAGCGACACACCACACCTCGTGGGGGCGGGCCTGAAAACCAGCATTCCAGGCCCATCGCGGGGCAAGCCCGCTGCCACGAACCCGCTGCAGCAAGAAGAGATGTCGATGAGCCAACCCACCCCCTGCTACCACTGCGCCCTGCCCGTCCCCGCCGGCAGCCGCTTCACCGCCGTGGTGCTTGGCGAGCCCCGGGCATTCTGCTGCCCCGGCTGCCAGGCAGTGGCAGAGTCCATCGTCGCCGGGGGCCTGGAGCACTACTACCAGCACCGCAGCGACACCAGCGCCAACCCCGAGGCCCTGCCCCGCCAACTCCAGGACGAGCTGGCCCTATACGACCGCAGCGACGTGCAGCAGACCTTCGTGCGCCACACAGGCGAACTGGCCGAGGCCACCTTGCTGGTCGAGGGCATCAGCTGCGCCGCCTGTGGTTGGCTGATCGAGAAGCACCTGCGCACCCTGCCCGGCGTCGTCGACGCCCGGCTGAACCTGTCCAACCATCGCCTGCTGGTCAACTGGGACGACCAGCAACTGCCACTGTCGCAGCTGCTGGCCGGGCTACGCCACATCGGCTACGCCGCCCATCCCTACCAGCCCGACCAGGCCGCCGAACAGCTGGCCCGGGAGAACCGCAGCGCCCTGCGCCGCCTGGGCGTGGCCGGGCTGCTGTGGTTCCAGGCGATGATGGCGACCATGGCCACCTGGCCGGAATTCAACATTGACCTGTCGCCCGAGCTGCACACCATCCTGCGCTGGGTCGCGCTGTTCCTCACCACGCCCATCGTGTTCTACAGCTGCGCACCGTTCTTCAAGGGCGCGGCCCGCGACCTGCGTACCCGCCATCTGACCATGGACCTGTCGGTGTCGCTGGCCATCGCCCTGGCCTACTGCGCCGGGATCTGGACCGCGATTACCGGCCACGGCGAACTGTATTTCGACACCGTGGGCATGTTCGCCCTGTTCCTGCTCACCGGCCGCTACCTGGAGCGCCGCGCCCGCGAACGTACCGCGGCGGCCACCGCGCAGCTGGTCAACCTGCTGCCGGCCTCGTGCCTGCGACTGGACGCCAACGGCCAGGGCGAGCGCATCCTGCTCGGCGAACTGCAGTGCGGCGACCACGTGCAGGTATTGCCCGGCGCGGTGATCCCGGCCGACGGGCTGATCGTCGACGGCCGCTCCAGCGTCGACGAATCGCTGCTAACCGGCGAATACCTGCCTCTGGCACGCCACGTCGGCGACCGGGTGACCGGCGGCACCCTCAACGTCGAAAGCACACTCACGGTCGAGGTCCAGGCCCTGGGCCAGGACTCGCGCCTGTCGGCCATCGTCCGCCTGCTGGAGCGCGCCCAGTCGGAAAAACCGCGCCTGGCGGAAATCGCCGACCGCGCCTCACAATGGTTCCTGCTGTTCACGCTGGTTGCCGCCGCCGTGATCGGTGTCCTCTGGTGGCAGCTCGATGCGCCCCGGGCGTTCTGGATCGTCCTGGCCATGCTGGTCGCCACCTGCCCTTGCGCCCTGTCGCTGGCCACCCCCACCGCCCTTACCGCCGCCACCGGCAGCCTGCACAAGCTCGGCCTGCTGGTGACCCGCGGGCATGTGCTCGAGGGCCTCAACCAGATCGACACGGTGATCTTCGACAAGACCGGCACCCTCACCGAAGGCCGCCTGGCCCTGCGCAGCATCCGCCCGCTGGGCCGACTGGACGCAGACCAGTGCCTGGCGCTGGCGGCGGCGCTGGAAAATCGCTCCGAACACCCCATCGCCCGCGCCTTCGGCCGCGCCGCGCAGGCGGCCGAAACCGTCACCGCCGTGCCGGGGCTAGGCCTGGAGGGCATGCTGGCAAGCCAGCGCCTGCGCATCGGACAGGCCACCTTCGTCTGCGCCCTCAGTGGCGCCGAGGTACCCAACGTACCGGAACCACAGGGGCAATGGCTGTTGCTCGGGGACCGGCAAGGGCCACTGGCCTGGTTCGGCCTGGATGACCGCCTGCGCGACGACGCTCACGACCTGGTGACCGCCTGCAAGGCACGCGGCTGGAACACGCTGCTGCTGTCCGGCGACAGTTCGCCGATGGTTGCGCAGGTCGCCGCGCAACTGGGCATCGACCAGGCCGTTGGCGGCCTGCGTCCGGACGACAAGCTCGCTCGCCTGAAAACGCTGCAAGGTGAAGGGCGCAAGGTGCTGATGCTCGGCGACGGCGTCAACGATGTGCCGGTACTGGCCGCCGCCGACATCAGCATCGCCATGGGCAGCGCCACGGACCTGGCCAAGACCTGCGCTGACGCGGTGCTGCTGTCCAACCGCCTGCAGGCGCTGGTGCAGGCCTTCGAACTGGCCCGCCGGACCCGCCGCAACATTATCGAGAACCTGCTTTGGGCGACGCTGTACAATGGCCTCATGCTGCCGTTCGCCGCGCTCGGCTGGATCACCCCGGTGTGGGCGGCGATCGGCATGTCGATCAGCTCGCTGATCGTGGTGCTCAATGCCCTGCGCCTGACCCGGCTGCCCAGCGGGGAGACGCCGCCCGGGCGCGAGCCCGCGTCGCTCGAAAGGAAACCGCTATGCCCGCCCTCTACGTGATGATTCCCGCCGCCCTGCTGCTGGTCGGTGTCGCCGTGTACATCTTCTTCTGGGCGGTGGACAGCGGCCAGTACGACGATCTGGAAGGCCCGGCCCACAGCATCCTGTTCGATGACCAGGACCCCTGCCACCAGGCCGCCGTAAAGCCCAAGGGCGAGAAACCCGAAGACCAGGACCCTGCCCCGCGTGCCTGAACTGATCCCCCTGCTGGGCTCGGCGCTGGTCCTGGGCCTGCTCGGGGGCGGCCATTGCCTGGGCATGTGTGGCGGCCTGATGGGCGCCCTGACCCTGGCCATCCCCCCCGAGCAGCGCAGCCGGCGCCTGCGCCTGCTGCTGGCCTACAACCTCGGGCGCATCCTCAGCTATGCCGCCGCCGGCTTGCTGCTCGGCCTGGCAGGCGTGGCCCTGGCCAGCAGCCCGCTGGCGACCGGTTTGCGGGTCGCGGCCGCGTTGCTGCTGATCGCCATGGGCCTGTACCTGGCGGGCTGGTGGAGCGGCCTGACCCGCATCGAAGCACTGGGACGCGGGCTTTGGCGCCATGTGCAGCCGCTGGCCACGCGCTTGCTGCCGGTTTCCAGCCTGCCCCGCGCCTTGCTGCTGGGCGCCCTGTGGGGCTGGCTGCCGTGCGGGCTGGTGTACAGTACCCTGCTGTGGGCGGCGAGCCAGGGCGATGCACTGCACAGCGCGGCGCTGATGCTGGCGTTCGGCCTGGGCACCTGGCCGGTGCTGCTGGCCACGGGGCTGGCGGCCGAGCGGGTGGGTAGCCTGCTGCGCCATCGCGGAGTGCGCATGGCCGGCGGCGTGCTGGTGATTCTCTTTGGCCTGTGGACCCTGCCCGGTCCTCACCAGCACTGGCTCATGGGGCATTGAGGGCTGCTGCGACCGCCAGATCTCCTGATACAAATCAACACGACTTCTTACAAGCGCCCCTAGACTCCGGACACTGCAGCTTTATCCGGGGACTACCCACATGCTCGACGACCTACGCTGGGACGCCGACCTGATTCGTCGCTACGATCTGGCCGGGCCACGCTACACCTCCTATCCGACCGCTGTGCAGTTGCATGGCGAAGTGGGCTCGTTCGACCTGCTCCACGCCCTGCGCGAGAGCCGCCGCGCCACCCGCCCGCTGTCGCTGTACGTACATGTGCCGTTCTGCGCCAACATCTGCTACTACTGCGCCTGCAACAAGGTCATCACCAAGGACCGCGGCCGCGCCGCGCCCTACCTGCAACGCCTGGAGCAGGAAATCCAGCTGATCGCCTGCCACCTCGACCCCAAGCAAGTCGTCGAGCAGCTGCATTTCGGCGGCGGCACGCCGACCTTTCTCAGCCATGTGGAACTGCGCCAGCTGATGGCCACCCTGCGCCAGCACTTCCACCTGCTGGACGACGACTCCGGCGACTACGGCATCGAGATCGACCCACGCGAGGCCGACTGGTCGACCATGGGCCTGTTGCGCGAGCTGGGCTTCAACCGTGTCAGCCTCGGCGTGCAGGATCTGGACCCCGCCGTGCAGCGCGCGGTCAACCGCCTGCAGAGCCTGGAGCAGACCCGCACCCTGATCGAAGCCGCGCGCACCCTGCAGTTCCGCTCGATCAACCTGGACTTGATCTACGGCCTGCCCAAGCAGACACCGGAAGGCTTCGCCCGCACCGTCGAAGAAGTGATCCGCCTGCAGCCCGACCGTCTGTCGGTTTTCAACTACGCGCACCTGCCCGAACGCTTCATGCCCCAGCGGCGCATCGACAGCAGTGACCTGCCGGCCCCGGCGGCCAAGCTGGAGATGCTGCACGCCACCATCGACCAACTGACCGCCGCCGGCTACCGCTACATCGGCATGGACCACTTCGCCCTGCCCGACGACGAACTGGCCATCGCCCAGGAAGAAGGCACCCTGCAACGCAACTTCCAGGGCTACACCACCCATGGCCACTGCGACCTGATCGGCCTGGGCGTGTCGGCGATCAGCCAGATCGGCGACCTCTACTGCCAGAACAGCAGCGACCTCAACACCTACCAGGACTCCCTCTCCACCGCCCAGCTGGCGACCCAGCGCGGCCTGATGTGCAACCAGGACGATCGCTTGCGCCGTGCAGTGATCCAGCAACTGATCTGCCACTTCGAACTGGATTTCGAAGCGATCGAACACGCCTTCACCATCGATTTTCGCGGCTACTTCAAGGAGCAGTGGCCACAACTGCAAGCCATGCAACGCGACGGCCTGATCAGCCTGGACGCCAAGGGTATCCGCATCCTGCCGGCCGGCCGCCTGCTGGCGCGCTCGGTGTGCATGGTGTTCGACGCCTACCTCGCGCAGCAGAACCGCCAGCGTTTCTCGCGGGTGATCTGAGGCGCTTGAGGCGTTTCACCGCATGGACAGCCCGCCTTTCGAGGCACACTATGGACAGTTGAACGGTGACGGGACACACCTTCCGCACCGCTGCTAGCGTGCACCAAAAATGCGCACACTGGCCTACAGCCCATGCCGCAGGTTATCCTTACGGCTTATGTGTGCTTTCCCACAAGGATCGAAAGAAATGTCCGAGCCAGTAAAACTGCGCCCACACAACCAGGCCCACTGCAAGGATTGCAGCCTGGCCCCCCTGTGCCTGCCCCTGTCCCTGAACCTGGAAGACATGGACGCACTGGATGAAATCGTCAAACGCGGCCGCCCGCTGAAGAAAGGCGAGTTCCTGTTCCGCCAGGGTGACAATTTCGGCTCGGTCTACGCGGTACGTTCCGGCGCCCTCAAGACGTTCAGCCTCAGCGACAGCGGTGAAGAGCAGATCACCGGCTTCCACCTGCCCAGCGAGTTGGTCGGCCTGTCCGGCATGGACACCGAGGCCTACCCGGTGTCGGCCCAGGCCCAGGAAACCACCTCGGTGTGCGAGATCCCCTTCGAGCGCCTCGACGAACTCTCGGTACAGCTGCCACAGCTGCGCCGTCAGCTGATGCGGGTGATGAGCCGCGAGATCCGTGACGACCAGCAGATGATGCTGCTGCTGTCGAAAAAGACCGCCGACGAGCGCATCGCCACCTTCCTCGTCAACCTGTCGGCGCGCTTCCGCGCCCGTGGTTACTCGGCCAACCAGTTCCGCCTGAGCATGTCGCGCAACGAGATCGGCAACTACCTGGGCCTGGCGGTGGAAACCGTGTCGCGCGTGTTCACCCGCTTCCAGCAGAACGGCCTGCTCAAGGCCGAGGGCAAGGAAGTGCACATTCTCGACCCGATCCAGTTGTGCGCGCTGGCCGGTGGTGCACTCGAGGTCTGATCGCCGCGCTAAAAGGGTATACTGACGCCGAGTTTTTCCAGGATACCCGCCCCATGCACAGCGACACCTTCGACCTCAAAGCCTTGATCCGCCCGGTATTGGACTTCCCCAAGCCGGGCGTGATCTTCCGCGACATCACCCCGCTGTTCCAGTCGCCGCGCGGGCTGCGCTATGTCGCCGACCAGTTCATCGAGCGCTATGTCGAGGCCGAGTTCAGCCATATCGGCGCCATGGACGCGCGAGGCTTCCTGATTGGCTCGATCATTGCTCACCAGCTGAACAAGCCGCTGATCCTGTTCCGCAAGCAGGGCAAGCTGCCGGCTGACGTGCTGTCCGAGGGCTATCAGACCGAATACGGCGAGGCCTTCCTGGAAGTGCATGCCGACAGTCTCTGCGATGGGGATTCGGTCTTGATCTTCGATGACCTGATTGCCACCGGCGGCACCCTGCTGGCGGCCGCCAACCTGGTGCGCCGCACCGGTGCGCAAGTGTTCGAGGCGGCGGCGATCATCGACCTGCCGGAACTGGAAGGCTCGCGTCGCCTGCAGGCGGCCGGGGTGCCGACCTTCTGCCTGACCGAGTTTTCCCTGAGCGAATACTGAGTTCGCCTTCAAAACGATCGCGGGGCCAGCCGCATCGGCGCACCGCCGCTTCCACGCATGTTGATCTGCGCGGGAGCGGCGGTGCGCCGATGCGACTGGCCCCGCGATGCGTTTACAGGTTTACAACGCGATCGGCCTGCGCCCGGCAAATGCATGGGCCAGTGTCCCGCCGTCCACCAGTTCCAGCTCGCCACCCAATGGCACGCCATGGGCAATACGCGTGGCGGTCAGGCCCTTCTCGGCCAGCAGCTGGGCGATGTAGTGTGCCGTCGCCTCCCCTTCCACCGTGGGGTTGGTAGCCAGGATCACCTCGCTGAAGGTGCCCTGCTCTTCGATCCGCGCCATCAACTGCGGAATGCCGATGGCATCCGGCCCCAGCCCGTCCAGCGGCGAGAGGTGCCCCTTGAGCACGAAGTAGCGACCGCGATAGCCGGTCTGCTCCACTGCGTACACATCCACCGGCCCCTCGACAACGCACAGTTGAGTGTCGTCACGGCGTGGGTCGGCGCACTGCGGACATAGTTCCTGCTCGGTCAAAGTCCTGCACTGGCGGCAATGACCGACGCCTTCCATGGCCTGGCTCAGGGCCTGGGCCAGGCGCGTGCCGCCACTGCGGTCGCGCTCGAGCAGCTGCAGGGCCATGCGTTGGGCGGTTTTCTGACCGACGCCGGGCAGGATGCGCAGGGCGTCGATCAGTTGGCGGATCAGGGGGCTAAAGCTCATGTGTGCAGGCCTGCCAATTCAGGAAACAGAATGAACAAGGGAGCAACGACCACCGGGTCGTTGCTCCCCATTTGAAGCCAGAAACCGATCAGAACGGCATCTTGAAACCAGGCGGCAGCTGCATGCCAGCGGTCATGCCACCCATCTTTTCCTGGCTGCTCTGCTCGATCTTGCGCACGGCGTCGTTCAGCGCGGCGGCGATCAGGTCCTCGAGCACTTCCTTGTCGTCAGCGTCGGTCGACATCAGGCTCTGGTCGATGCTGACGCGCTTGACGTCGTGGCGACCGGTCATCACCACACTGACCAGGCCGCCACCGGACTGGCCGGTGACTTCCGCATTGGCCAGCTCTTCCTGCATCTTCTGCATTTTTTCCTGCATCTGCTGGGCCTGCTTCATCAGGCCGGCCATGCCACCTTTCATCATGGGGGTATACCTCGATTGGGTCATGTGATGCGGCCCGGCACAGGGCCGGCCGCATGGTTATCCGTTCATTGGCCCTGGCTGGCCAGGGCGTCTACAGGCTCAATAGTATCCTGCCTGACCGTCGCGCCGAACTGCCGGATCATCTGCTGGATGAGCGGGTCCTGTTCGATCGACACCACGGCGTCATGCTGGCGCTCGGCGCGCTTGCGCGAGGCGGCCTGGGCCGGGGTTTCCTGCTCGGGGCGGATCAGCTCGATCTTCAGGCGGATCTCGCGGCCCAGTTGCTGGTTCAGTGCGTCGTTCAGCCTGCGCTGCTGCGTCGAGTTGAACAGCGCGCCCTGCCCCGGGTCCAGGTGCAACAGCCAGTCATCACCCTCGGCGGCGATCAGCGTACAGTTTGCGGCGATGTTGCCTGTCATACCGGAGACAGGCAACTGTGGGAATAATTCCAGCCATTGCAGGGCCAGGCCGGTCGCGGGCATGGCCGCCGGCAGTGGCTCCGGCGCCTGGGCAGGCGCCTCTTCCTGCACGTGCTCGGCCAGCTCGTCCAGGTAGCTGAAGCCGGCCGGGTCGCTGTCGGGCGCGTAGTAGTCCTCGTCCGCCGGGGGCTCGTCGTCGCGCTCCATGCCCGCCGGGCTGTAGGCCGACGGATCGAACGGCGGCTCGTCATCGTCCGGCTGCTGGCGGGCGGCCTCGACCGCAGGTGCCGGCTCGGGCAACTGCTCGGGCGCAACCGGCGCCGGAGTGGCGATTGGCTCCTCCCACGGCAGGTCGACGACCTCCTCGACGGGCTGCGGCTCTGGCTCCGATGGCGCTTGCGGCGCCTCGACAACCTCGGCAACGGCCGGCACGTCCACAACTGGGGGCTCGGCCTGTATGGATGGCTCAGCCACAGGCAGCGGCGCGACCACTTCAGCCACAGGGCTGGCGGCAACGGTCGGCGCCACGGGCATAGCCGCTGCCGCCACCGGTTGGGTCGGATCAGCTGTGGCCTGGCTGATCCCCGTCGGCTTTAGTATCGGCTTCGGGGCATCATCGGTGTCGGCCGGGCGGAATGCCAGCATGCGCAGCAGGACCATCTCGAAACCGCCGCGCGGGTCCGGCGCCAATGGCAGGTCACGACGGCCGATCAAGCCCATCTGGTAGTAGAACTGCACGTCTTCGGCCGGCAGGGCCTGGGCCAACGCCAGCACGCGGTCACGGTCGCCCTGGCCGTTGTCCACCGCTTCCGGCAGGGCCTGGGCGATGGCGACGCGGTGCAGCACATTGAGCATTTCCGACAGCACGCCGTTCCAGTCCGGGCCTTGTTCGGCCAGGTCACGCACCGCGGCCAGCAGCGCACGGGCGTCGCCCTCGAGCAGGGCCTGGAGCACCCCATACACCTGGCCGTGATCGAGCGTGCCGAGCATCGCCCTCACATCGGCGGCCAGCACCCGGCCCTCGCCAAAGGCGATGGCCTGGTCGGTCAGGCTCATGGCATCGCGCATGGAGCCATCGGCGGCGCGGCCGAGCAGCCACAGGGCATCCTCTTCGAACGGCACGTTCTCGGCGCCCAGCACGTGGGTCAAGTGCTCGACCACGCGCTCCGGGCTCATGTTCTTCAGCGAGAACTGCAGGCAGCGCGACAGGATGGTCGCCGGCAGTTTCTGCGGGTCGGTGGTGGCGAGGATGAACTTGACGTAGGGCGGTGGCTCTTCCAGCGTCTTCAACAAGGCGTTGAACGAGTGGGTGGAGAGCATGTGCACTTCGTCGATCAGGTAGACCTTGAAGCGCCCGCGGCTCGGGGCGTACTGCACGTTGTCGAGCAGCTCGCGGGTGTCCTCGACCTTGGTGCGGCTGGCGGCGTCGATCTCGATCAGGTCGACGAAGCGGCCTTCGTCGATCTCCCGGCACACCGAGCAGGTACCGCACGGGGTCGAGGTGATGCCGGTCTCGCAGTTCAGGCACTTGGCGATGATCCGCGCAATGGTGGTCTTGCCCACGCCCCGGGTCCCGGTGAACAGGTAGGCATGGTGCAGGCGCTGGTTGTCCAGGGCGTTGATCAAAGCCTTGAGCACATGGGTCTGGCCGACCATTTCGCGGAACGAGCGCGGACGCCATTTACGTGCAAGAACCTGATAACTCATCAAAAAACCATCGTGACCGGAGCGGGCGGAAAGAGCGCTAATGCTAGCGGAGCGGGGCCAAAATTGCACCCTGCCGATCTCGTCTAAGCTCAGTGACGGGCACACGGACGACGGATCAGGGAGGATGAGGCGTGCGGCGAGTCCTGGCCATCCTGTTGTTGTGGGCCACCCACGGCCTGGCGCAACCGCCGGTGCTGCGCTTCTCCATCGCCGAAAGCTGGAGCATGCCGCTGATGCGCATCGAGGACCAGCAGCCAGCGGAAGGCATCCTGTTGGAGCTGATGCAGGCCATCGCCCGGGAGGTCGATGCCCGCCCCCAGTACCATGTGCTGGCGCGCCTGCGCCTGCAGGAGGCGATGCAGGCCGGCGAAATCGACGTACGCTGCTACGTTTCCACCCAATGGTTGACCGATCGGCCCGGCGACTATCTCTGGAGCATCCCTCTCATAGAGCAACGCGACCTGCTGGTCGGCCGCCCCGGCGACAGCGGCCCCGTCAGCCCGGACGCACTGCCACCCCAGGCCATCGGCACCGTGCTCGGCTACACCTACCCCACGCTCGAGCCGCTGTTCAACAAGGCCCGCCTGCAGCGCGAAGATAGCCGCAACCAGTTGCTGGTCCTGCAGAAACTCCAGGTCGGGCGCTTGCGCCATGCCGTGAGCAACCAGTTGTCGCTGCAGTGGTACAACCGCTCCCTGCCCCCGGCTCAACACCTGCAGGCCCTGGCCGTGCTTGAAGAGCAGGCGCTGGGCTGCATGGTGCGCAACGACCCCGCACTGCCGACCCAGGCGGTGCTCAGGGCGCTGGTGCGGATCAAGCAGTCCGGGGAAATGCAGCGGATCGTCGAGCGTTATAGCGAGCCCCATCCGTTCGCAGGTGACGACAGCCCTCAAGTACCCGCAGCCGCGACACCCAGTGCCGCCAGGTAGAGGCCCAAACCGAACACGCAGTGCGTCGCCAGGCTGCGCAGGCAGCTCTTCAAGGGCGCGGGTGTGTTCGTCGCGAAATACCCTGCCCCCAATGCAGGCTGCACCACGCACAATGGCACGAGCACCGAGACCACCCCGAACAGCAAGGCTGGCCACAGTGTCGGCGCCCGCAACCAGCCCTCCCCTGCAATAGCCGCCAGCAGCGCCGCGAATACCAACCCTGTGGCGTAGTGGAGCAGCCAGCCCCACACCAGCTCCCCCCTGACCGGCGCAGCCTTGCCGATCGCCGCATGCCGCCAGCGCCCTTCGAGCAGGTGCCCCGCCCAGCGCCCGACCATGGCGTAGTTAAGGGTGGTGACGCCCAGATGCCTGAGCAACACGGTCCACAGATCCATGACCAGGGTGGCGCCGATGCCGATGAACAGGATGGAAAGCACAAGCGAGGAGATGGTCATGACGAGAGCCCTTGGCAGATTGACGGAAAGGTCGATGCCAAGCAGCATGCAAGTTGAAGTCAACTTCAAGTCAAGAGGGGTTGCAATGGACATTGCCGATGTCGCCAGGCGCACCGGAGTGCCGGCGTCGACATTGCGTTACTACGCGAACAAGGGGTTGCTCAGATCACTGGCCAGCCATGGGCAACGCCGCCAGTTCCCGCCAGACACCCCCGAGCGCCTGGCGCTGATCTCGCTGGGACAGGCGGCTGGCTTTTCGCTGGACGAAGTAGCCGCCATGCTTGACGAGCAACGGGTCGACCGCGAGTTGCTGCTGGCCAAGGCCGACGAGATCGACCGCCGGATAAAACGGCTGCAGGCGATGAGCAAGGGGTTGCGCCATGCGGCGCAGTGCCCTGAGGAGAACCATCTGCAATGCCCGACCTTCCAGCGGCTGATGCGGGTGTCGGCCAGCCTGGGCAGGCGTGGAGGCCTCAGTAGCCGTGTAACTCGCGGAACGGCTGGCCCTTGTGGTAGTTGATCCACTCCTCCACGTCATACGGCAGGTACAGCTGCCGACGCGCCCGCGACAGGGCGATATACACGGCGCAGATCCGGGCATCGAAGGCGTAGGCGTCCTTGAAGCGGTCGGTGGTCATCAGTTCCGGTGTCAGCAGCACCTGATCGAACTCCAGGCCACCGGCCTCCTCGGCCATCAACACCGTCAGGCTGTCGGGCCGTGCAGCGATGCGTGCGTCCAGCAGCGTCAAGTCTGCAAGCTTGAAACCCGCCTCAAGGCGCGCCTCGACCCAGAGGAACGCGGCATCGAAACGCTCGGACTCGCGCACCTGCTGCCAATCGAGCAGGTGCGCGAAGTACGGATGCGGCCCTTCGGCGTCCTGCCCGGGCGCATAGAACGCAGCCCTGAACAGGCCGATTGCCGTGGCCATGAAGCGGCGCATTTGAGGCCAATCGGGGAAGTTCAACAAGCAATTGGACTCGGCCATTTCCATGGCCCAGCGCATCGTGTCCCAGCACGAGGCGGTCAGCACCACGCAGCCCTCGGGAGGGATGAACCCTTCGGGGAAGTGCTCGATACCGACATCGACATGCCGTGCGGCCTCGAACGCGACCTTGGACTTCTTCGAGTGCACACCGATCAACGGGTTGATCAGGCGCTCTACCTTGGGTCCGGAGCGCACGGCAAAGGCCATGTCCTTCTGCCGTACCTGACGCTCGCGCCTGACCACCTCGCCGCAGGCCTTCTGGTATTCGTCACCCAGGGTGATCAGCACCTGGCGGCCCCGTTCGATGACTTGCAGCAGCGAGGCCGGCACGTCCTGGCTCTCGTCGATGATCACGTGGCTGAAGCGCCCTGGCACGCTGCAGCCAGTCAGGCTCGCTCGCTTGAGCAGCAGCAACGCCTCGAACCCGGTCTGCGCGCCCCAGGCCGGTTGCGCCTCCAGGTAGCGCCATAGCCGGCTGGCGTACTCGAGCAGGACCTGGGTATCGACGCCGGAGAGTGCTTGGCGAAAATACGGCAGATGACGATTCGACAGGCTGTAATCCCGCGAATCGCAGTAGTTGCGCAGCACTTCCAGGCAGATGTCCAGGGCATGCTCGGCGTCGTACTGGCGCAATCCGACGATCCCCAGTTCCTCGGCCAGCCTGCGCTTGCCAGGACCGCGCTGCGCCGTCCGGGCGGAAACTGACCGGGTATCCTTGAGCAGGGCCCGGGCGAACTGGCCGAAGGTCATGCCGACCTTGGCCTGCTCATCCAGCCCCATGCGCCGACGCAAGGCGCCGAGCTTGGCCGGCGTGCGCGCCAGGGCCAGCACCCGACCACGGGGCAGGCAGTCCATGAGCGCGCCGAGCAGGTAGCTCTTGCCGATCCCGGCATAGCCCTGCACGTGGATGTCTTCGTCGAGGTTGGCCTGGATAACCTTGAGCAGCTTGTCCTGCTCGACGGTCAGCCAGCGTTCGGTATCGAAGCCGGTGGTCACCCGCTGGCTGAACGGGTTGTCGCTGTGATGCAGGCGAATGCGGTAGTCGAAATCCCACTTGCCATCGGCCAGCAGGTATTCCCGCGCCTGGACCTGCTCCGCGTCGAGCAGACGCAGCTTCGAACCCTTGATCACCTCAAGGCCGAAATAGAGCTTGCGCGCATCGAACAGCCTACGGGCCTCAGACAACAACCCCACGCCAGGCGAGTGCGCGCCATCTACCGCCCACGCCAACAGCTTGCCCAGCACCTTTTCCGCCGCCCGCGCATCGACCTGCCCCTGTGCCTGGGCCAGGTTCTGGATCACCAGCACTGCCGCCAACTCCGGCTCGCCCAGGGTGTCGAGCGCCAGCGTGCCGTCGGCCAGCAAGGCCTGGCACACCTCTGCGGTGACCGGCAGGTATACCGGATGGGAAAAGTCCAAGTGCTCGGGCTGCATGTCGGTACGGGTCCGGGGATCACTCAAGGTTTGTCGGATTCAGCGGCCTGCCCCACCACCAGTTCGAAGCGGTAGGCCCCCAACGACCCGGCCATGTCGCCGGGATAGCTGACACCCGCCTGCGGTGCGTCGAGCACGCCATCGAGTTCATGCAGGGCCAGCTCCAGCAGCTTGCGCAAGTCACGCACCGAGCGCGCCGACACCTGCAGCTCCAAGGCCGCCGCGCCAGCCTTCACCGCCACTGGCGCAGCCGCTTCCTCGAGGATGCGCTCGTGCTCTTCTTCCATCTGGTCGAGCACCTGGGACAACTCCAGCACGCGCTCGGGACTGGCGGCCATCTGGTCCTTTATTTCCAGGCGGCGCAGCTGCCACTCGCGAATCTTCTGGCGGGTGAGGTCGTCGACATGTTCCACGGTCGCTATCTCCTGGCCGAATGGGCCAACACGATGGGATGCATGATAAGGCGCTGCGCGGGATCGTGCAGGCGGAAAACAGTGCGAGGGTGTAAAGAAACGCGTCTGATGTGCGACGCCTGACAGGTACGCCGGAAAAACCCTGCGCCCAAAATGGAGGCGGCCCCACCAGCCACACCCCGGCACTCGATGTTCCCGCTATGGCTGCTCCCTTCCGGGCCTGACCAGGTTAACGGGTAATCAATGCGGGGGGACCGATGGGGCCACCACGACGGCTCGCCAGCTGACGAGCCGCGCCATTGTACAACGCCAGCGAGAAGTTACAACCTTTGATCGAGAAAAAACCATCATTTCTCAAGGACTTGTGGAAAAGCCATCGCAGGGTCAGGCACACCCCTGCGATAACGCCCTGACCTTCAGACGTCGATTCCGCGCTCCGCAAGGAAGCCCACGAACGCCTCTTCGTCCATCACCGACACGCCCAGCTCGCTGGCCTTGGCCAACTTGGAGCCGGCGCCGGGCCCGGCCACCACGCAATGGGTCTTGCCGGACACGGAGCCCGCCACCTTGGCCCCCAGGCTTTCCAGCTTTTCCTTGGCGATATCGCGGCTCATGCGCTCCAGGGTACCGGTCAGCACCCAGGTCTGGCCGGCCAGCGGCAAACCCTCGGCGGACTTCCTCTCGCACGACCAGTGCATGCCGAACTCCAGCAACTGGGCTTCGATGGCGCGGGCCAACTGCTGGTTGGCCTCGACCTTGAAGAACTCGCGCACCCCGTCGGCGGCCTTGGTATTCAGGGCCTGGCGCAAGTCGATGCCATCGGCGGCGATGATCTTGTCCAGGGTGCCCAGCTTGTCTACCAGCTTCTCGGCGCCGGTCGGGCCGACCGACGGGATATCGAGCTTGGCGAGCATCCCGGCGAGGGTGGTGCTGGCGGCGAACTCGGCGCCCAGCTCCCCTTCATCCTGCAGTTGCATACCGCTGTCCAGCAGCTGCTTGATCACCGCACGGTTGTGTTCGTCCTCGAAGAAATTATGGATCTCGTAGGCGACTTCCAAGCCGATGTCCGGCAGGTAGGTCAGCACCTGCGGCAGCGCCACCTGCACCCGCGCCAGGCTGCCCAGGGAGCGGGCCAGGACCTTGGCGGTCTCCTCGCCGACATCGGGGATGCCCAGGGCGTAGATGAAACGCGCCAGGCTCGGGCGCTTGCTGGCATCGATGGCTTCGAGCAGCTTGCGGCTGGAGACCTCGGCAAAGCCTTCAAGGGCGACCACTTGCTCGAATTCCAGCTTGTAGAGGTCGGCCGGCGAGCGGATCAGGTTTTCATCGACCAGTTGCTCGACGCTCTTTTCGCCCAAGCCATCAATGTCCATGGCGCGACGCGACACATAATGGATGATCGCCTGCTTGAGCTGGGCGGCGCAGCTCAGGCGCCCCACACAGCGGTACACCGCGCCTTCGCTGGTGGTTTCCTTGCCCTTGCTGCGCTTGACCAGCTGAGTGCGCTCGACCTGCGAGCCGCACACCGGGCATTGGCTCGGCACCTGCACCGCACGCGCGCCTTCGGGGCGGCGCTCGAGCACCACCTGCATGACCTGCGGGATCACGTCACCGGCACGGCGGATGATCACCGTGTCGTCGATACGCAGGCCCAACCGGGCGATCTCGTCCATGTTGTGCAGGGTGGCGTTGGACACCGTCACGCCGGCCACCTTCACCGGCTTGAGGCGGGCGACCGGAGTCACCGCGCCGGTACGCCCGACCTGGAACTCGACATCGAGCACCTCGGTGAGCTCTTCCATGGCCGGGAACTTGTGGGCGATCGCCCAGCGCGGCTCACGGGCACGGAAACCCAGCTCACGCTGGGAGGCCAGGGCATTGACCTTGAATACCACCCCATCGATTTCGTAGGGCAGGCTGTTGCGGCGCGCGCCGATGTCCCGGTAATAGGCCAGGCACTCGTCGATACCAGCGGCGTGCCTGAGCTCGCGACTGATCGGCAGCCCCCAGGTCTTGAGTTTCTCCAGGATACCGATATGGCTGTCGCCAAACGGCTCGGACACCTGGCCGACGCCATAGCAGCAGAACTCCAGCGGGCGGCTGGCGGTGATCTTCGAGTCCAGCTGGCGCAGGCTGCCGGCGGCGGCGTTGCGCGGGTTGGCGAAGGTCTTGCCGCCGGCCTCGGCCTGGGCCGCATTGAGCCGGTCGAAACCGGCCTTGCTCATGTACACCTCGCCGCGCACTTCCAGCACCGCCGGCCAGCCCTCGCCCTGCAGCTTGAGCGGGATGTTGCGCACGGTGCGCACGTTGGCGCTGATGTCCTCACCGGTAGTGCCATCGCCGCGGGTGGCGCCCTGCACCAGCTGGCCGTCGCGGTACAGCAGGCTCACCGCCAGGCCGTCGAGCTTGGGCTCGCAGCTGTAGTCCACGGCCGCCTGATCGCCGCCCGGCAGGTCCAGGCCTTCGACCACGCGGCGGCCGAAGTCGCGCAGGTCGTCTTCCTCGAAGGCGTTGCCCAGGCTGAGCATCGGTATCTCGTGACGTACCTGGCTGAAGGCCGCCAGTGCCGCACCACCGACGCGCTGGGTCGGCGAATCCGGAGTCACCAGGTGCGGATGTTCGGCTTCCAGCGCCTTGAGCTCATTGAACAGGCGGTCGTACTCGGCATCAGGCACGCTGGGTTCGTCGAGCACGTAGTAGCGGTAGTTGTGCTGGTCGAGTTCGGCGCGCAGTTCATGGATTCGGGATTCGGCGTTCATTCCTGGTCTTCTCTTGCAAAGCAAAAGAGCAGCCCCTGGCTGCTCTTTCGTTTCAATCATCGCGGCGCGGACCGAGGCAGGGTCCGCCCGCTCGGGTCGGTCAGCGTTTCTGCGTCAGGGCGCGGCGCTCGAACTCGACGATACGCTGGCGGTAGTGCTCGATGGTCTGGGCGGTCAACACGCTGCGCTGGTCGTCCTTGAGTTCGCCATTGAGCTCGTGGGCCAGCTTGCGGGCGGCGGCGACCATTACGTCGAAGGCCTGCTTGGGGTGGCGCGGGCCTGGCAGGCCGAGGAAGAAGCTCACCGCACGGGTGCTGAAATGGTCGATGTCATCCAGGTCGAACACGCCGGGCTTGACCGCATTGGCCATGGAGAACAGCACTTCGCCGTGGCCGGCCATGCTCTCGTGGCGATGGAAGATGTCCATCTCGCCGAAGCGCAGGCCGCTTTCCAGGATGTTCTGCAACAGCGCCGGCCCCTTGAAGCCGCCTTCGTCGCGCGAGATGACACTGATCACCAGCACTTCTTCGGCCGGCGGCAGCTCCTTGGCCGGCGTGGACGCGGCAGTGAAACCGCTGTTGCGGGCGGTGTCGGCGGCGAAGTCATCGTCGCCAGCGTCGAACAGGTCCGGTTCACGCGGCTCGGCGGCCAGCTTCAGGTCGCCCTGTTGCGGCTCGCTGTTGTTGCGCTTGCCGCGCTTGGCCTTGGCCGGTTTGGCTTCACGCTCGCGTTCGCGCTCACGCACTGGAGCGCTGACCGATGGCAGGTCGCTCTCGTCCAGCTCGGGCTCTTTATGGGTTTCCAGCACACGCGAAGGGCCGAGCACCTCGGCGCCGCCGCTGTCGTCGTCCGGGGCGTTGGCGTAGCTACGGTCCAGACGGAACTTCAATTTGCCCTTGCCGCCGCGCATGCGGCGCCAGCCGTCGAAAAGAATACCGGCGATGACAATGATGCCGATGACGATCAGCCACTCGCGCAGACCGATTTCCATGTAATCCCGTGCCTCTATAAAAAATATGCTTGAAAACAAAGGCTTCAAAGGCCTTTAACACGTGGCGCCAACTCTATGTTCTGACAGGCGTTTTACCCACGCAAAAAACAAGTGACATTAAGCTAGCACGACCAAAGGCAACTTTACACCGTCTGTCGCGTCTGCTGAGGCTTTTGCCTACACGTTCACACCCTTTCTTTACCCCTTAGGCTCTGTCCGAAATGTATCTGCACTCGCCCATACTGCGTTGAAACGGGGCTCGGAATGCTCATGTACTCCAGTCCAGTCGGGCGCGACCCCGGCCGTTCCTCCCCCCTTTTCGCCTTGTCTGGCCTTCGCGCAGACACATTTCGAACAGACCCTAGGCATCGACCATGGCCATAGCCTCTTCCACATCAACTGCTACAAGACGTGAACAACCCGGTTCGTGCATGGTCACCCCCATCAGCTGGTCGGCCATTTCCATGGCGATCTTGTTGTGAGTGATGTAGATGAACTGCACGGTTTCGCTCATTTCCTTGACCAGGCGCGCATAGCGCCCGACGTTGGCATCGTCCAAAGGTGCGTCGACTTCGTCGAGCATGCAGAACGGCGCCGGGTTCAGCTTGAAGATGGCGAACACCAGGGCCAAGGCCGTCAATGCCTTCTCGCCGCCGGACAGCAGATGGATGGTGCTGTTCTTCTTGCCCGGCGGGCGCGCCATGATCGTCACCCCTGTATCGAGTAGATCTTCGCCCGTCAGTTCCAGATAAGCGCTGCCGCCACCGAAAACTTTTGGGAAAAGTGCCTGTAATCCGGCATTTATCTGATCAAAGGTATCCTTGAAGCGGTTGCGGGTTTCCTTGTCGATCTTGCGGATGACGTTTTCCAGGGTCTCCAGTGCCTCGACCAGATCGGCGTCCTGGGCATCCAGGTAGCGCTTACGCTCGGATTGCTGCTCGTACTCTTCGATGGCCGCCAGGTTGATCGCGCCCAGGCGCTGGATACGCGCCTCGACCTGCTCCAGCGCCTGCTCGGTGCCCTGCTCGCTGGCGTCGGCCTCGAGCGTGGCGAGCACGCCCTGAAGATCGTAGCCGTCGGCGAGCAGTTGTTCCTGCAAGGTCTTGCGCCGCACATCCAGCCCCTGGGACTCCAGGCGCTGCTGCTCCAGCTGGCCGCGCAACAGCTGCGACTGCTGCTCGGCCTGGGTGCGGCGGCGCTCGGCATCACGCAACTCACGGTCCGCCTCGTCCATGTGCAGCCGCGCCTGGCGCATTTCTTCGTCGACACTCATGCGGCGCTCGAGCAGTTCCTCAAGCTTCAGGCGCAACTCTTCGAGCGGCGCCTCGCCTTCCTCGAGATTCAGGTTCAGTTGCTCCTGACGCTCGTTCAGGCGCGCGGCCTGCTGCTCCAGGCGCTCAAGCGCCTGGCGGGTGGAATCGTGCTGGGCGCGCAACGAGCCCAGGCGCACGGCCAGTTGATGGGCATGATCCTTGTGCTGGCGGGCCTCCTGGCGGACCCGGTCGAGACCTTCGCGCAGGGTGTCGCGGCGCGCCATCAGTTGCTCGCGCTGTTCGGTGTCCGCGGCCATCAGGTCGAGGGACTCCTGCAACAGCAGGCGCGCCTCGCCCAACTGCTCATGCTCCAGGGCACGCTGCTCCTGGAGCTCGGCCAACTCTTCGTGCAAGCGTCGGCGGCGCAGTTCAAGCTGTTCGGCCCGGGCCCGGCCAGCAGACAGGCGCGCCTTGAGCTCACCGTGCTGGCGGCTCTCGTCCTGGCTGCGACGGCGCAATTGCTCGCGCTGCTCCTCCAGGTCGAGCTGTTGTTCACGCAGACACTGCAGTTGCTCGTCGAGCTGTTCGAGCGACGCTTCCTGCTCCAGTTGTTCCTGGGCCAGGCGTTCGATTTCCTGGCCCCTGGCCAGCACGCCGCCCTGGGCTTCACCACCGCGGCTGACCCGCAGGAAATGCCGCCCCACCCAGTATCCGTCGCGGCTGACCAGGCTTTGCCCAGCAACCAGTGACGCCCGCTGCGCCAACGCCTGCTCCAGCGTTTCAACCGGCCTCACCTGCCCCAGCCAGGCCGACAGGTCGGCCCGCCCCTCGACCTTGTCGAGCAGGCTGCCGGGAACACGCGGACCCTCGCCCCCGCCCAGCAGCAGGCGCAGATCGCCCTGCTCCAGCGCGGCGAAGTCCAGGCCGGCGAAGTCATCCAGCAACACTGCCTGCAGGTCGGCGCCAAGCACCGTTTCCACCGCCAGCTCCCAGCCGGGCTCGACCCGCAGCCCCTCGGCCAGGCGCGGGCGCTGCTCCAGGCCCTGGGCGCGCAGCCAGTCGGCGGCCCCCACACCGGGCTCCAGCGCCGCCTGCTGCAAAGCCTCCAGCGAGGCCAGACGCCCGCCCAGGCGCTGCAGATCACCCTGCTGTTGCTGTTGTGCCTGGCTGGTCTGCTGCAGGTGTTCGCGCAACCCTTCCAGGCGCTCGACCACCTGCTGCTCTTGCAGGTGCAGCTCTTCGAGCAGCAACTCGCTGCTGGCCACTTGCTCGCCCAGATCAAACGTCTCGGTGTCCTGGGTATCACCACCGAGCTGCTCACCCTCCTCGCCCAGCTTGCGCTGGCGCTCGGCCAGGCGCTCCAGGCTGGATTCGAGCTGCGCCAGGCGCGCCTGCTGCACCTCGGCCTGACGGCGCGGCTCGGCGGAGCGGGTGTTGAAGCCGTCCCACTGCTCCTGCCAGCCGTGCATGCCGAGCTCAGCTTCCTCCAGGGTCGCGGCGGCTTCCTCGGCCGCGGCCAGGGTCAGCTCCTGCTCCGGTTCGAGCATTGCCAATTCTTCGCCGAGGGTCGCCAGCAAGGTGCGGTCATGCCCCAGGTGCGATTCGGTTTCCAGGCGGCTGCGCTCGGCCTCCTTCAGGTCGTCCTGCAACTGGCGCAGACGCTGCTGGCCGTGCTGGATGCTCTGCTCGACGCGGGCGATATCGCCAGCCACCGAATAGAAGCGGCCCTGCACCTGGTTGAAGCGTTCGGACAACTCATGGTGACCGTCGCGCAGTCGCTCGATGCTGGCGTCGGCGTTGCGCTGTTCGGCCACCAGCGCCTCGAAGGCGACCTCCTGGTCGCCGATCACCGTCTCGCGCTGGCGCACCCGCTCATCCAGGTCGCGCCAGCGCAGAGCCGACAGGCGTGCCTTGAGCTGACGCTCCTCGGCCTTGTACTCACGGTATTTCTCGGCAGCCTGGGCCTGGCGGTGCAGGCGCTCGATCTGGCGTTCCAGCTCTTCGCGCAGGTCGGTCAGGCGCGCGAGGTTTTCCTGGGTACGGCGGATGCGGCTCTCGGTCTCGCGGCGACGCTCCTTGTACTTGGAGATGCCCGCCGCTTCCTCGATGAAGTTGCGCAACTCCTCGGGCTTGGCCTCGATCAGCTTGCTGATCATGCCCTGCTCGATGATCGAATAGCTGCGCGGCCCCAGACCGGTGCCGAGGAAGATATCGGTGATGTCACGACGCCGGCACTTGGTGCCGTTCAGGTAATAGGTGTTCTGCCCGTCGCGGGTGACCTTGCGGCGGATCGAGATCTCGGCGTAGGCGGCGTACTCGCCCACCAGGCTGTTGTCGCTGTTGTCGAACACCAGCTCGATGCTGGCCTGGCTGACCGGCTTGCGGCTGGTGGAGCCGTTGAAGATGACATCGGTCATCGACTCGCCACGCAGGTTCTTCGCCGAACTCTCGCCCATCACCCAGCGCACCGCGTCGATGATGTTGGATTTACCGCAGCCGTTGGGGCCGACCACGGCGGCCATGTTGCTGGGGAAGTTGACCGTGGTCGGGTCGACGAACGACTTGAACCCGGCCAGGCGGATGCACTTCAGGCGCACCGGTCAGACCCGCGCCAGCGCCGCCAGCACCAGTTCGCAACTGCGCTGGCAATAGGCGGTGAGCACCTCGCGGATGCGCGGCAGGTCGCGGGCGACCACAGCTTCGAGCAGGCAGGCAAACAGCTCCAGGTAATCGGCCATGTTGGCCTGGCGCTGGTCCAGGGCCAGGTAGTAGGCGCGGCTCATGGCCGGCTGCAGGTTCTCGACGGTTTCCTGCAGGTACGGGTTGTTGGCGAACGGATACGCGGCGCGCATCACCGCGAAGCTGTCGCCGACGAAGGCCTTGATATCCTTGCCGGCATGGGCCTGCTTGAGGCGCTGCTGGATGTCCAGGAACGGGCGCAGGTCGCCCTCGGTGCGCCAATGCTGGGCAACGGCATTGCCCAGCAGGATGTAGAACTCGCCCATCAGGGCGCACAGGCTGCGCACGCTGTTTTCGTCGAGCTCGGTCACATGGGCGCCACGGCGCGGCAGGATGGCCACCAGGTGCCGGCGCTCGAGGATGAGCAGCGCCTCGCGCACCGAACCGCGGCTGACGTTAAGGGCCTGGGTGACCTTCTGCTCCTGGATGCGCTCGCCGGGTGCGAGTTCGCCACGGATGATCCGCTCGGCCAGGTAGTGGGCAATTTGCTCGGAGAGGCTGTCCGGCGCCTTGAACGTCATGGTTTTCCTTCGCAATCTGGGTAGCTGTGCACAAGGGCGCGATTGTAGCGCACTTGCCAGGCGCTCGCGCAGCAGGACTGCATGCTTTGTGCGACTGGCGGGTCAACTTTCCTGCACGGCGCGAACTATGCTTTGGAAAAGGCTCGATGAGGCGGCTCGGAAGGCCCTCGTGCAAATTCTTGACCTTTGAGTCAGAAAATTATTGACCCGAAGGTCAGCCGTTGCTTAGAGTCCGCCAGAACAACAATAAAACCATTGCGAGGCCCTCCCCCGTGATCCAGTTTCTCGTCAACCAGGAGCTGCGCAGCGAGCATGCCCTGGACCCGAACATGACGGTGCTGCAGTACCTGCGCGAGCACCTGGGCAAACCCGGCACCAAGGAAGGCTGCGCCAGCGGCGACTGTGGCGCCTGCACCGTGGTCGTCGGCGAACTTGTCGAAAACGCCCAGGGTGGCGACGACATCCGCTACCGCAGCCTCAACTCATGCCTGACGTTCGTCTCCGCCCTGCACGGCAAGCAACTGATCAGCGTCGAGGGTCTCAAGCACCAGGGCGAACTGCACAGCGTGCAAAAGGCCATGGCCGACTGCCATGGCTCGCAGTGCGGCTTCTGCACCCCTGGCTTCGTCATGTCGCTGTTCGCCCTGCAGAAGAACAGCCAAGGCCACGACCTGCACCAGGCCCAGGAGGCCCTGGCCGGCAACCTGTGCCGCTGCACCGGCTACCGGCCGATCCTCGAGGCTGCCGAGCAGAGCTGCGCACGCCCCTGCCGCGACCAGTTCGACGCTCAGCAGGCGCAGACCATCGCCCGCCTCAAGGCCATCGCCCCGCAACAGACCGGCGAGCTTAATAGCGGCGACAAGCGCTGCCTGGTGCCGCTGACCGTGGCCGACCTGGCCGACCTGTACAGCTCGCACCCCGAGGCGCGCCTGCTGGCCGGGGGTACCGACCTGGCGCTGGAAGTCACCCAGTTCCACCGCACCCTGCCGGTGATGATCTACGTCGGCCATGTCGCCGAACTCAAGCGCATCGACAAGACCGCCAGCCATCTGGAGATCGGCGCCGCCACGCCGCTGACCGACTGCTACACCGCGCTCAACGAGGAGTACCCCGACTTCGGCGACCTGCTGCACCGCTTCGCCTCGCTGCAGATCCGCAACCAGGGCACTCTCGGCGGCAATATCGGCAACGCCTCGCCAATCGGTGACTCGCCACCTCTGTTGATCGCCCTCGACGCGCAGATCGTCCTGCGCCAAGGCGAGCGCCAGCGCACCCTGGCCCTGGAAGACTACTTCATCGACTACCGCATCACTGCACGCCAGGACAGCGAGTTCATCGAGAAGATCATCGTGCCGCGCGCCAGCAACGACTGGGCCTTCCGTGCCTACAAGGTGTCCAAGCGCCTGGACGACGATATCTCCGCGGTGTGCGCGGCGTTCAACCTGAGCATCGAGAACGGGGTGGTCAGCGGCGTGCGCATCGCCTTCGGCGGCATGGCGGCGACTCCCAAGCGTGCCCGCGCCTGCGAAGCCGCACTGCGCGGCAAGCCGTGGACCCAGGCCAGCGTCGAACGCGCCTGCCAGGCCCTGGCCGAGGACTTCACCCCGCTCAGCGACTTCCGCGCCAGCCGCGAGTACCGCCTGCTGACCGCGCAGAACCTGCTGCGCAAGTACTTCATCGAACTGCAAACGCCGCACATCGAAACCCGGGTGACCGCCTATGTCTAACCATCACGCCGTCAAGAGCCAGGCCGAGATGGCCGCACTGTTCAGCCAGGACCTGACCACCGGGGTCGGCCGCAGCCTCAAGCACGACAGCGCCGACAAGCATGTGGCCGGCGAGGCGGTGTACATCGACGACCGCCTGGAATTCCCCAACCAGCTGCACGTCTATGCACGCACCGCCGACCGCGCTCATGCGCGCATCCTGCGCATCGACACCACGCCCTGCTACCAGTTCGAAGGGGTGCGCATCGCCATCACCCACGAAGATATCCCGGGCCTCAAGGACATCGGCCCGGTGGTCGCCGGCGACCCGTTGCTGGCCATCGACAAGGTCGAGTTCTTCGGCCAGCCGGTGCTCGCCGTTGCCGCCTGCGACCTCGAGACCGCCAGGCGCGCCGCCATGGCCGCCATCGTCGAGTACGAAGACCTGGAGCCGGTGCTCGACGTGGTCGAGGCCCTGCGCAAGAAGCATTTCGTGCTCGACAGCCACACCCACCAGCGCGGCGACTCTGCCGCCGCACTGGCCAGTGCCCCGCACCGCATCCAGGGCACCCTGCACATCGGCGGCCAGGAGCACTTCTACCTGGAGACCCAGATCAGCTCGGTGATGCCCGGTGAAGACGGCGGCATGATCGTCTACTGCTCGACGCAAAACCCCACCGAGGTGCAGAAGCTGGTGGCCGAGGTGCTCGACGTGCCGATGCACAAGATCGTCGTCGACATGCGCCGCATGGGTGGCGGTTTCGGCGGCAAGGAAACCCAGGCCGCCAGCCCCGCGTGCCTGTGCGCGGTGATCGCGCGCCTGACCGGCCAGCCGACCAAGATGCGCCTGCCGCGGGTCGAAGACATGACCATGACCGGCAAGCGTCACCCGTTCTACGTGGAATATGACGTCGGCTTCGACGACAACGGCCGCCTGCACGGGATCAATTTCGACCTGGCGGGCAACTGCGGCTACTCGCCGGACCTGTCCGGTTCGATCGTCGACCGCGCCATGTTCCACTCCGACAACGCCTACTACCTGGGCGATGCCACGGTGCACGGCCACCGCTGCAAGACCAACACGGCCTCCAACACTGCCTACCGCGGCTTCGGCGGCCCGCAGGGGATGGTCGCCATCGAGCAGGTGATGGACCATATCGCCCGTCACCTGGCCCTCGACCCGCTGGCGGTGCGCAAGGCCAACTACTACGGCAAGACCGAGCGCAACGTCACCCACTACTACCAGACCGTCGAGCACAACATGCTCGAGGAGATGACCGCCGAGCTCGAAGCCAGCAGCGACTACCATGAGCGCCGCGAATCGATCCGCCGCTTCAACGCCAACAGCCCGGTGCTGAAAAAAGGCCTGGCGCTGACCCCGGTGAAGTTCGGCATCTCGTTCACCGCCACCTTCCTCAACCAGGCAGGTGCCTTGATCCACATCTACACCGACGGCAGCATCCACCTCAACCACGGCGGCACCGAAATGGGCCAGGGCCTGAACACCAAGGTCGCCCAGGTGGTGGCGCAGGTGTTCCAGGTCGACTTCAACCGTATCCAGATCACCGCCACCAATACCGACAAGGTGCCCAACACCTCGCCCACCGCCGCCTCCAGCGGCGCCGACCTGAACGGCAAGGCCGCGCAGAACGCCGCCGAGATCCTCAAGAAGCGCCTGACCGAGTTCGCGGCCCGGCACTACAACGTCACCGAGGAAGACGTCGAGTTCCGTAACGGCCATGTGCGCGTGCGCGAGCAGATCGTCAGTTTCGAGCAATTGGTCCAGCAGGCCTATTTCGCCCAGGTGTCGCTGTCGACCACCGGTTTCTACCGCACGCCGAAGATTTTCTACGACCGCAACCAGGCCCGTGGCCGCCCGTTCTACTACTTCGCGTTCGGCGCCGCCTGCGTGGAGGTGATCGTCGATACCCTGACCGGCGAGTACAAGATGCTGCGCGCCGACATCCTGCACGACGTGGGCGATTCGCTGAACCCTGCCATCGACATCGGCCAGGTGGAGGGTGGTTTTGTCCAGGGCATGGGCTGGCTGACCACCGAGGAACTGGTGTGGAATGCCAAGGGCAAGCTGATGACCAACGGCCCGGCCAGCTACAAGATCCCGGCAGTGGCCGACATGCCGATCGATATGCGCGTCAAGCTGGTGGAGAACCGCAAGAACCCCGAGGACACCGTGTTCCACTCCAAGGCCGTGGGCGAGCCGCCGTTCATGCTCGGCATTGCCGCCTGGTGCGCGATCAAGGACGCGGTGGCGAGCATCGCCGACTACCGCGTGCAGCCAAACATCGACGCGCCGTCGACGCCGGAGCGGGTGTTGTGGGGTTGCGAGCAGATGCGCAAGGCGGTGGCCGCGGCGCAGCCTGCCGAACAGCAACTGGAGCCCGTGACGCACTGACGCCGCCGCCCCTGTAGGAGCGGCTTCAGCCGCGAAGCTGACACCGCGGTGCCTGGCAGCCGCTTCGCGGCTGATCGCGGGTGAACCCGCTCCTACAAGGACCGAGTCGTTTGATAGAGGATCTGAATCATGCACCAATGGATCAACGCCCTCGCCGACCACCAAGCCCGTGGCGAGCCCTGCGTGCTGGTGACCATCATCGAGGAGCGCGGCTCCACCCCGCGCAACGCCGGCTCGAAAATGGTGGTCAGCGCCAGCGCGCTGTACGACACCATCGGCGGCGGCCACCTGGAGTTCAAGGCCCTGCACATCGCCCGGCAGATGCTCGCGGAACACCGCAGTACCCCGCACCTGGAGCGCTTCAGCCTCGGCGCCAGCCTCGGCCAGTGCTGCGGCGGCGCCACCGTGCTGCTGTTCGAGCCGATGAGCGGCGTGCAAGCCGAGATCGCCGTGTTCGGCGCGGGCCATGTCGGCCGCGCTCTGGTACCCTTGCTCGCCGCGCTGCCCTGCCGGGTGCGCTGGATCGATTCGCGCGAGCAGGAGTTCCCCGCGCTCATCCCCACCGGGGTGAGCAAGATCGTCAGCGAAGAGCCGGTCGACGAAGTTGCCGACCTGCCCGCCGGCAGCTACTGCATCGTCATGACCCATAACCACCAGCTGGACCTGGAGCTGACCGCCGCGATCCTCAAGCGCAACGACTTCACCTGGTTCGGCCTGATCGGTTCGAAGACCAAGCGCGTCAAGTTCGAGCACCGCCTGCGCGAGCGCGGCTTCGACGACGCCCTGATGGCGCGCATGCGCTGCCCGATGGGCCTGGCCGAGGTCAAGGGCAAGCTGCCGATCGAGATCGCCGTGTCCATCGCCGCCGAAATCATTGCCACCTACAACGCCTGCTTCGGCCAGCACGACGCTGCCGCCAACTCAGGCCCCATCGCCCAGTTGCTGCCGTCCTCGCGACGCAGCCAGACCCTTTGACGAGAGCCCCATGAGCGCAACCCGCAAAGCCTACCGAGCCGCCATCCTGCACAGCATCGCCGACCCCGCCGAGGTCGGCCTGGAGGCGTCCTGCGAATACTATGAAGACGGCCTGCTGGTGGTCGACGACGGCCGCATCAGCGCCCTGGGCCATGCCAGCGAGCTGCTGCCAACCCTCGACGCCGCCATCCCGGTGCAACACTACCAGGACGCCCTGATCACCCCGGGTTTCATCGACACCCACATCCACTTCCCGCAGACCGGCATGATCGGCTCCTACGGCGAACAGCTGCTGGACTGGCTGAACACCTACACCTTCCCCTGCGAAAAGCAGTTCGCCGACAAGGCCCATGCCGACCAGGTGGCGAAGATCTTCCTCGCCGAACTGCTGCGCAACGGCACCACCACCGCGCTGGTGTTCGGCAGCGTGCACCCCGAGTCGGTCAACGCCCTGTTCGAGGAGGCCGAGCGCCTGGACCTGCGCATGATCGCCGGCAAGGTGATGATGGACCGCAACGCCCCCGACTACCTGACCGATACCGCCGAGTCCAGCTACCGCGACAGCAAGATGCTGATCGAGCGCTGGCACGGCAAGGGCCGCCTGCACTACGCGGTCACCCCGCGCTTCGCGCCGACCAGCACGCCGGAACAGTTGAGCGTGGCCGGCCAGTTGCTCAAGGAGCACCCGGGCGTGTACATGCACACCCACCTGTCGGAGAACCTCAAGGAAATCGACTGGGTCAAGGAACTGTTCCCCGAGCAGAAAGGCTACCTGGACGTCTACGACCACTTCGAGCTGCTCGGCGAGCGCTCGGTGTTCGCCCACGGCGTGCACCTGTGCGACGACGAGTGCCAGCGCCTGGCCGAAACCGGTTCGGCCATCGCCTTCTGCCCGACCTCCAACCTGTTCCTCGGCAGCGGCCTGTTCAACCTGCCCCAGGCCGAGCGCTTCAAGGTCAACGTCGGCCTGGGCACCGATGTCGGCGCCGGCACCAGCTTCTCGCTGCTCAACACCCTGAACGAGGCGTACAAGGTGATGCAGTTGCAAGGCGCGCGCCTGCACCCGTACAAGTCGCTGTACCTGGCCACCCTCGGCGGTGCCCGCGCCCTGCGCCTGGAGGACCGCATCGGCAGCCTGCACCCGGGCAATGACGCCGACTTCGTGGTGCTCGACTACAAGGCCACCCCGCTGCTGGACTACCGCCTGCAGCAGTCGAAAAGCATCGAGGAGACCTTGTTCGTGCTCACCACCCTGGGCGACGACCGCACCGTGCGCGAGACCTACGCCGCCGGGCGTTGCGTACACCAGCGCTAAGGTTGTTTGGCCAGGCCTCGATAGAATGCACCGCCGATCGCAGCGCCGATCAGCGGTGCCAGCCAGAACAGCCAAAGTTGCTGCAGCGCCCAGCCACCGACGAACAGCGCAGGCCCGGTGCTGCGCGCCGGGTTCACCGAGGTGTTGGTGACCGGGATCGAGATCAGGTGGATCAAGGTCAACGCCAGGCCAATGGCGATCGGCGCAAACCCGGCCGGCGCCCGGGCGTCCGTGGCGCCCATGATGATCACCAGGAACATCGCGGTCATCACCACTTCGCTGACGAAGCCTGCGGCCAGGGTGTAGCCGCCGGGCGAGTGTTCGCCATAACCATTCGACGCCATGCCGTTACCCACCTCGAAACCGGCCTTGCCGGTGGCGATGAAGTAGATCACCGCCGCGGCGAGGATCGCGCCGATCACCTGGGCAATCACGTAGGGCAGCAACTCTTTTGCCGGGAATCGCCCCCCCACCACCAGCCCGAACGACACGGCGGGGTTGAGGTGACAACCGGAGATATGGCCGATGGCGAATGCCATGGTCAGGACGGTAAGGCCGAAAGCGAAGGCGACACCCAGGACACCGATGCCGACAGGCGAGCTGGCGGCCAGCACCGCGCTGCCACAACCACCCAGGACCAACCAGAAGGTGCCGACCAGCTCGGCACCCATGCGCACACCCAGGGATGAACTCATGGAGCATTCCTCAAGTAATTGGACGCAACGACTGCGCAAGCCCAACTGCTTGATGAAGGTTTGCTGAGGAAAATCTAGCAGAGCCTTGGCCAAGGGCCAGTAAAGCCAGGGGCCGCTTCGCGCCCCTTTCGCCGCGGTTCGTCGCTGCGACAAGCCGGCTCCCACTCCGACCGCATGAACGCATACCAGGCGCCTCCCTGTAGGAGCCGGTTTGTCGTGGCGGCGAAAGAACTGCGAAGCAGCCCCGCTCAGGCAGGCAAACGATCAACCCTTGGCAGTAGCCTTGGGCTTTTTCAACAGGTGGGAGAACACCGCGTGCAGATCGTCCGAGGCGCTCTCCTCGTCGAGGTTGAGCTTGCTGTCGATATGGTCCATGTGATGCATCATCAGGCTTACCGCCTGCTCGGCATCACGGGCCTCGATCGCATCGATCAGCTGCATGTGCTCATCGTACGAGCAGTGCGAGCGGTTGCCGCTTTCGTACTGGGCGATGATCAGCGAAGTCTGCGACACCAGGCTGCGCTGGAAGCTCACCAGCGGTGCGTTGCCGGCGGCTTCGGCCAGCTTGAGGTGAAACTCGCCGGACAGGCGGATACCGGCGCCACGGTCGCCACGGGAGAAGCTGTCACGCTCCTCGCGGACCATCTGGCGCAGTTCGTTGAGCTGTTCGAGAGTGGCGTGCTGCACGGCCAGTTCGGTGATGGCGCGCTCGACCATGCGCCGCGAGAAGAACACCTGCCGCGCCTCCTCGACCGTGGGGCTGGCCACCACCGCACCACGGTTGGGCCGCAACAGCACCACGCTTTCATGGGCCAGGCGCGACAGGGCGCGGCGGATGATGGTGCGGCTGACGCCGAAGATCTCGCCCAGTGCTTCCTCGCTCAACTTGGTGCCCGGTGCCAGACGCTGCTCGAGGATCGCCTCGAAGATATGCGCATAGACGATGTCGTCCTGGGTACCGCTGCGGCCGGCCTTGCCAGTGCGCACAGGTTTTTTTAGAGGTTGCAGCTGTTCGTTCATGGGCTCTCGAGCACAAAGGATCTGCCAGTCGGACCGTGACTGTAATACCGGTCAGCGGGGGGATGGCAAGCCCTGGAAGAAGAAAAGGGGCCAAGGTATGGCGCCATTGTACACAGGCTGACCCGTTTCTGCAGGTGGCCTTTTACCTATATAGCCGTTGTACGGCAGTTCGTGGGAACAAAAGATAAAACATTATTTGCATTCTTTGTACACAAAAGCATAATCCTGCGAGCAACTTCCTGACCCAAAAGTCAACAAACTGGTCGGACGTCTGCCACACCCCCTCGCGAAGCCCCCCAGTGCATGGCTCAGGACCAGGCTTCGAACAACAAGAAAGACTTGAGGAGTACTCGCTGTGGAAAGCCGCAAATCCGAAGCACCTACGCTGGATCTCGTCCCACCGCTCGAAACGGGCTGGCTGGAGCGGATTTTCAAACTCAAGCAGCATGGCAGCACCGTCCGCACCGAGCTGATCGCCGGGGTGACCACCTTCATCACCATGGCCTACATCATCTTCGTCAACCCCAACATCATGGCCGACGCCGGCATCGACCACGGCGCCGCGTTCGTCGCCACTTGCATCGCCGCCGCGTTGGGCTGCCTGCTGATGGGCCTGTACGCCAACTGGCCGGTGGGCCTGGCGCCGGGCATGGGGCTCAATGCCTTCTTCACCTACACCGTGGTCGGCACCATGGGCTACAACTGGGAAACGGCGCTGGGGGCGGTGTTCGTCTCAGGCGTGCTGTTCATGTTCCTGACCGTTTCGCGCGTGCGTGAGTGGCTGCTCAACAGCATCCCGCTAAGCCTGCGCCATGCCATGGGGGCCGGCGTCGGCTTGTTCCTCGGGCTGATCGGCCTGAAAACCGCCGGCATCATCGTCGACAGCCCGGCAACCCTGGTCAAGCTGGGCTCGCTGCATGAGCCCGGCCCACTGCTGGCGGCGGTGTGCTTCCTGCTGATCGCCATCCTCAGCTACAAGCGGGTGTTCGGCGCGATCCTGATCAGCATCATCGGCGTCACCCTGGCCGGCTGGGGCCTGGGCCTGGTCAAGTTCGGCGGGGTGGTGTCGATGCCGCCGAGCCTGGCACCGACCTGGATGGCCATGGACGTGGTCGGCGTGTTCAACGTCAGCATGATCAGCGTGGTGCTGGCGTTCCTGTTCGTGCATATGTTCGACACCGCCGGCACGCTGATGGGGGTGGCCCAGCGGGCCAACCTGGTGGCACCGGACGGGCGTATCGAGAACCTGTCGCGGGCACTGAAGGCCGACAGCACCTCCAGCGTGTTCGGCGCGGTGGTCGGCGTGCCGCCGGTGACCAGCTACGTGGAAAGTGCTGCGGGTGTGGCGGCAGGCGGGCGCACCGGTTTGACCGCCGTGGTGGTTGGCGTGCTGTTCATTGCCGCAATGTTCTTCGCCCCGCTGGCCGGAATGATTCCGGCCTATGCCACCGCCGGCGCGCTGATCTACGTGGCGATGCTGATGATGGGCAGCATGGCGCATATCGAGTGGGATGAAGCCACCGACAGCATTCCGGCGATCGTCACGGTGATCATGATGCCACTGACCTTCTCGGTGGCGGACGGCATTGCCCTTGGCTTCATCAGCTACGTGGCGCTCAAGGCGGGCACCGGGAAATTCAAGGAGATCTCGGCCAGCCTGTGGGTGCTGTGCGCCATCTTCATTGCGAAGTTTGTGTTCCTCTGATTTTCACAGCCTTAACAGGGGGCGCTTCGGCGCCCTTACTTGTTGATCCTGGTGATATAGTTTTTTTCCTCGCGAAAATGCCCGTCCGCGGAAGGTTGGCTGGCTTTGCGTCAGGCGGAGCCTCTTTTACAACTTCAATGACATCATAAGCCGCTGGCAGGATCGCGGTCACATCAAACGCATCCTTCTTGTAGCCTATGTCTGGCACTAAACTGACATCGGCTTTAAGAAGTACCACTAAGGTAACACCCTCTATAGCGGCTTTACGGTAGGGCTCTACATATGCTGAGTCTGGCCCGAGATAGAAAGCCTCCCCTTGAGCTTGCCTACCTGGCCTTGAATGGCCTCGGGAAACACCTTGCACCAACCCTGGTACATTAAATCCATCTGTCGCGTGAAACCCAAGTACTATACGCCTCGCCGCCTTACCAAGTAACATCACAGATGATTTAACATGACCACTTGGGTCTTTGTTGTTCAGCGGATCTCCCTGACAGTAGCTGTATGCGTTCAAATCACCTTTGGCGAACGGACTCATACTGTCCGGGCTATTGAAAGTCATCAAAACCGGATTGTACGCTCTGTAACCATTACCCAAAAGGTAATGACCAGTTGCCCTTTCCACCAACTCGCCAGTGAACCCGAGGGAAACTTGACCGCGCCTATGGTAGCCATAGGGCGTGTATGCATATTGAGTGCTCATCAGGCCGGATGCTCAGCTGACTGAAAGCCCGATGGTCTCAAACGACCGACACACAGACCACTGACAAAAATGTCAGTGGCACGCCGAGCCCCCACCTGAAAGAGCATATTCAGCAGACGAAAAAAAGCCCGCCAGTGTGAGAGCGGGCCAAGGACCTACGAAGATTCTTCTAGCGACCAACTAGCTTCCACGATAGGTCGAATAGCTGTACGGCGAGATCAGCAGCGGCACGTGGTAGTGCTCCTGCTGCTCGTCGATGCCAAAGCGCAGCACGACAACATCGAGGAACGCGGTGTCCGGCAGCTTCACACCCTTGGCGCGGTAATAGTCACCGGCGCTGAACTGCAATTGATAGACGCCGGTGCGGTAATCGTCGCCCTGCAGCAGCGGCGCATCGACGCGGCCATCGCTGTTGGTCAGGGCGGTGTTCACCAGTTCCAGTTGCTGGCCTTCGACGCGGTACAGCTCGACCTTGATCGAGCTGCCCGGGCAGCCATGCGCGGCGTCCAGTACGTGTGTGGTCAAACGTCCCATTTGCTTGTCGCCTCTTGTCGTCTACGTGGGCAAAAAATACACGGCAACAGGCTGGCACCGTGCGGGAATGCAGCCATTAAGACAGTTTAGCGATAGATTGTACACAATTTTTTCTGCATTCCAGGTCAACACTCCTCGAACACTCCATCAGTCGCAAAGACACGCCCGATGCCGACCCTCACGGCATTAGCTGACCAATCAGGCAGGTTTCTTGCAAGCCATTCTCAGGCGACAAATGGGAAGAAATGCGGAAAAACAGGCTTACAAAGTATTTAAGAAGTTGTATACAATCAGCCCATCCGGTGGTGCGACATCCCGACGCGGCCCGCCCACCACTCGCACATACGTACAAGAAGGAAGACTGCAGTGAGCGCTGACTACCCTCGCGACCTGATCGGTTACGCCAACAACCCACCTCATCCGCAATGGCCGGGTAATGCCCGCATTGCACTGTCCTTCGTGCTCAACTACGAAGAAGGTGGCGAGCGCAACATCCTGCACGGCGACAAAGAGTCCGAAGCGTTCCTTTCCGAAATGGTCGCCGCCCAGCCGCTGCAGGGCGCGCGCAACATGAGCATGGAGTCGCTCTACGAATACGGCAGCCGCGCCGGCGTATGGCGCCTGCTCAAGCTGTTCAAGGACAGCGGCGTGCCGCTGACCATCTTCGCCGTGGCCATGGCCGCCCAGCGCCACCCCGACGTGATCCGCGCCATGGTCGAGGCCGGCCACGAGATCTGCAGCCACGGCTACCGCTGGATCGACTACCAGTACATGGATGAAGCGCAAGAGCGCGAGCACATGCTCGAAGCCATCCGCATCCTCACCGAACTCACCGGCGAACGCCCACTGGGCTGGTATACCGGCCGCACCGGCCCGAACACCCGGCGCCTGGTCATGGAGGAAGGCGGCTTCCTCTACGACAGCGACACCTATGACGACGACCTGCCCTACTGGGAGCCGAGCAACCCGACCGGCAAGCCGCACCTGGTGATCCCCTACACCCTCGACACCAACGACATGCGCTTCACCCAGGTACAGGGCTTCAACTGCGGCGAGCAGTTCTTCCAGTACCTCAAGGACGCTTTCGACGTGCTCTACGAGGAAGGCGCCGAGGCGCCGAAGATGCTCTCCATCGGCCTGCACTGCCGCCTGGTCGGCCGCCCGGCGCGCCTGGCCGCTCTCAAGCGCTTCGTCGACTACGCCAAGAGCCACGAGCAGGTCTGGTTCGCCCGTCGCGTGGACATCGCCCGCCACTGGCACGCCACCCACCCGTACAAGAAAGAGAACGCCTGATGACCGCCTTCAAGACCCTCAAGCCCTCCACCCTGGACCGCGCCGCCTTCGTCGCGGCCTTCGCCGACATCTACGAGCACTCGCCGTGGGTCGCCGAGAAAGCCTACGACCTGGGGCAACTGGCCGAGCTGGACGAGATCGAGGCGCTGCATCAGCGCATGAGCGACATCCTGCTCAGCGCCAACCACGCCGACCAGCTGGCACTGATCAACGCTCACCCGGACCTGGCCGGCAAGGCCGCCATCCAGGGCGAACTGACCGAATCGAGCACCAACGAGCAGGCCGGCGCCGGTATTCACCAGTGCACCGCTGAAGAGTTCGCCCGCTTCACCGAACTCAACGACGCTTACAAGGCCAAGTTCCAGTTCCCGTTCATCATGGCGGTCAAGGGCAGCAACCGGCACCAGATCCTCGCCGCCTTCGAAAAACGCATCCACAACGACACCGATGCCGAGTTCAAGGAAGCCCTGGCCCAGATCAACCTGATTGCCCTGTTCCGCCTGCTTCAGCTTTGAGGGTTGAACCCCGTCCTGGCCCGAGTGCGTGACGCGTCCGCACCCAGGGCCTGGCCGGCAAGCCAACCCACCCAACAACGAATAGAAGAGATAACCGCATGCGCACCCTGATGATCGAGCCCCTGACCAAAGAAGCCTTCGCCCCCTTCGGTGACGTGATCGAAACCGACGGCAGCGACCACTTCATGATCAACAACGGCTCGACCATGCGCTTCCACAAGCTCGCCACGGTCGAGACCGCCGAGCCGGAAGACAAGGCGATCATCAGCATCTTCCGCGCCGACGCGCTGGAGATGCCGCTGACCGTGCGCATGCTGGAACGCCATCCGCTGGGCAGCCAGGCTTTCATCCCGCTGCTCGGCAACCCCTTTCTGATCGTGGTCGCGCCCGTTGGCGATGCACCTGTATCAGGCTTGGTCCGCGCCTTCCGCAGTAATGGCAGGCAGGGCATTAATTACCATCGCGGCGTCTGGCACCACCCGGTGCTGACGATCGAAAAGCGGGATGACTTCCTGGTGGTTGATCGCAGTGGTTCCGGCAACAACTGCGATGAGCATTACTTCCCCGAGGAACAGATGTTGATCCTCAATCCCCACCAATAAGAAAAGGTCGGTCACCCAGGTCCGCCTGAACCGTGACCGGCGAGAGGTACATACTGTGGAAGCACACCTTCACGAATGGCTGAACCTGAGCATTCGCTGGGTTCACATGATCACCGGCGTGGCCTGGATCGGTGCATCGTTCTACTTCGTCTGGCTGGAGAACCACCTGAACCGAAGCAACCCGCGCGATGGGTTGTCGGGTGACCTCTGGGCCATCCACGGTGGTGGTATCTACCACCTGGAAAAATACAAGCTGGCCCCGCCGAAGATGCCCGAGAACCTGCACTGGTTCAAATGGGAAGCCTACTTCACCTGGATGTCCGGGATCGCCCTGCTGTGCGTGGTGTTCTACTGGAACCCGACCCTGTACCTGCTGGCACCCGGCAGCACCCTCAGCGGTGCCGAAGGCGTGGCCATCGGTATCGGCTCGCTGATCGCCGGCTGGTTCATCTACGACTTCCTCTGCGACTCGCCCCTGGGCAAGAAGCCGGCCCTGCTCGGCGCCGTGCTGTTCGTGCTGATCATCGCCGCCTGCTGGGGCTTCAGCCTGGTGTTCAGCGGCCGTGGCGCGTACCTGCACACCGGCGCGATCATCGGCACCATCATGGTCGGTAACGTGTTCCGCATCATCATGCCGGCGCAGCGCCAGCTGGTGGCGGCCATCGAGAACAACCAGACCCCCGACCCGGTGCTGCCGGCCAAGGGCCTGCTGCGCTCGCGCCACAACAACTACTTCACCCTGCCGGTGCTGTTCATCATGATCAGCAACCACTTCCCGAGCACCTACGGCAGCCAGTACAACTGGCTGATCCTGGCCGGGATCGCGGTGGCCGCGGTATTGATCCGTCACTATTTCAACACCCGCCACGACAGCAACAAGTACGCCTGGACCCTGCCAGTCGGTGCCCTGGCGATGATCTGCCTGGCCTACGTGACCGGCCCCAAGCCGCTGCCGACCGCCCCTGAGCAAGCCGCCGCCAAGGTCGAGTACCAGCCGCTGCCGGCCACTGCCGTAGGTGGCAAGACCGCCGCCGAGCTGCGCGCCGAGGAAGCCGCCAAACCTGCGGCACCCGCCGAGGCTCCGGCCCAAGCCACAGCCCAGGCTGGCGGTGAAACCTTCGACAAGATCCACACCGTCATCCAGGAACGCTGCACCGTGTGCCACTCGGCCAAGCCGACCAGCCCGCTGTTCAGCGCAGCCCCAGCCGGCGTGATGTTCGACACCCCGCAGCAGATCCAGGCCCAGGCCGCGCGCATCCAGGCGCAGGCCGTCGCCAGCCAGATCATGCCGCTGGGCAACATCACCCAGATGACTGTCGAGGAACGCAAGCTGGTCGGCGACTGGATCGCCAAAGGCGCGCAGGTCAACTGAGACAACCCACGACTGCGTGGGAGCGGGCTTGCCCCGCGATGGGGCCGGTACTCCCGGCCTTGCTACAAGCTCTACGTAACAAGCAAGCATCGAGCGTTCGGCTTCATGCGGGAACCCCGGCCTCCTTTACCGGAGCCTGCCACGTGAAGCCGCCCGCTTGGATCCGAGAATAAAAACAAAACTCGAGGTGCTGCATGTCCGAGTCACCCAAGGCGTACATCCCTGTTGCGCCGCCACGACAGCCCCTGCCTTTGTTCCAGCTGATCCTGGTGGGTCTGCAACACGTTCTGCTGATGTACGGCGGCGCCATCGCGGTGCCGCTGATCATTGGCCAGGCGGCGGGCCTGTCCCGCGAAGAAGTCGCCTTCCTGATCAACGCCGATCTGCTGGTCGCCGGCGTTGCTACCATCATCCAATCCTTCGGTATCGGCCCGGTCGGCATTCGCATGCCGGTCATGATGGGCGCCAGCTTCGCCGCCGTCGGCAGCATGGTGGCCATGGCCGGCATGCCGGGCGTCGGCCTGCAGGGGATCTTCGGCGCGACCATCGCCGCCGGGTTCTTCGGCATGCTGATCGCGCCGTTCATGTCCAAGGTCGTGCGCTTCTTCCCGCCGCTGGTGACCGGCACGGTCATCACCTCCATCGGCTTGTCGCTGTTCCCGGTAGCGGTCAACTGGGCCGGTGGCGGCCATGACGCCGAAGCCTTCGGCGCGCCGATCTACCTGATGGTCGCCGGCCTGGTGCTGGCGGTGATCCTGCTGATCAACCGCTTCATGCGCGGCTTCTGGGTCAACGTGTCGGTACTGGTGGGCATGGGCCTGGGTTACGTGCTCGCCGGTTCCATCGGCATGGTCGACCTGTCGGGCCTGAGCGAGGCACCGTGGCTGCAGGTGGTTACGCCGCTGCACTTCGGCATGCCGACCTTCAGCCTGGCGCCGATCCTGTCGATGTGCCTGGTGGTGGTGATCATCTTCGTCGAGTCGACGGGCATGTTCCTTGCCCTGGGCAAGGTGACCGACCGTGAAGTAACGCCAGGCATGCTGCGGCGCGGCCTGCTGTGCGATGCCGGCGCGTCGTTCATCGCCGGCTTCTTCAACACCTTCACCCACTCCTCGTTCGCCCAGAACATCGGCCTGGTGCAGATGACCGGGGTGCGCTGCCGCTACGTCACGGTGATGGCCGGCGCGCTGCTGATCCTGCTCAGCCTGCTGCCCAAGGCGGCCTTCCTGATCGCCTCGATCCCGCCCGCGGTACTGGGCGGCGCGTCCATCGCCATGTTCGGCATGGTCACCGCCACCGGGATCAAGATCCTCCAGGAAGCGGACATCTCCGACCGACGCAACCAGTTGCTGGTCGCCGTCAGCGTCGGCTTTGGCCTGATCCCGGTGGTGCGCCCGGAGTTCTTCGCGCAGATGCCGCAGTGGATGGAACCGATCACCCACAGTGGTATCGCCATGGCCACCCTTAGCGCCCTGGTGCTGAACCTGCTGTTCAACATCCTCGGCGGCGCCGACCGCGCCGCGCACAACGATGCCTGTCACCAGCATTGAGTGACCAGGGGCGGCGCCGTCCTGGCCGCCCCGCTTCAACCCTGTGGTAACGCAGTACCGTCGGCCCGCCGGAATGGGCCGTCCGGGGCGCCTGCGCGCCGAAAAAGCCCTTACAAAAACAATAAGTCCGGGAATCACAACATGAAGCGCATCACCACCTCCGTCCTGCTTGGCAGCAGCCTGCTGGCCACCCTCCCCGCCCATGCCGGCGAATGGCTGCAGTGGCACGGCGAAAGCCTGTCCTACCTCTACGGCAAGGACTTCAAGGTCAACCCCGACATCCAGCAGACCATCACCTTCGAACACGCCAACAAGTGGAAGTACGGCGACACCTTCCTGTTCGTCGACAAGATCTTCTACAACGGCAAGGCCGACCCCGGCAAAGGCGTGACCACCTACTACGGTGAGTTCAGCCCGCGCCTGTCGTTCGGCAAGATCTTCGAGCGCAACCTGGCCTTCGGCCCGGTCAAGGACGTGCTGCTGGCCATGACCTACGAGCGTGGCGAGGGCGACAACGAGGCCTACCTGATCGGCCCCGGCTTCGACCTGAACGTGCCCGGCTTCAACTATTTCACCCTGAACTTCTACCTGCGCAACACCGAGGGCAGCCGCCCCGGTGACAACGTCTGGCAGATCACCCCGGCCTGGTCCTACACCATCCCGGTGGGCAAGTCCGACATCCTGATCGACGGCTACATCGACTGGGTGGTCGACAACGACCAGACCCGCCGTGGCACCTACCACGCCAACCTGCAGTTCAACCCACAGGTCAAATACGACCTGGGCAAGGCCCTTAACCTGGGCGCCAAGCAGCTCTACGTCGGCTTCGAATACAGCTACTGGAAGGACAAGTACGGCATTGACAGCCGCGGCAACGTGGACAGCAACCAGAGCGTCGCCAGCGCCCTGGTGAAGGTGCATTTCTGACCGAACGGGCGCATGCCCGATGATGTGACACCGTGCTCCAGGACGGAGCACTTGAGGCCCGGCGCGCAAGTGAGTAATCTGCGCGCCCCCTCGATCGGGGCGGGAAGGATCCCGCCCGCGTTTGCTGACCGCCCAGTCAATGTTTCCGGGCGGTTGGCCAACGTGTTGCCAGCGTGAAATACCTATTTCATCCGTTCAGAAAGACGTCGAGCAGGATGGTTGTGCCCAACGTGGAAAAGTTGGCGCAGCTCTTGCCAAACAGCTGTGGCCAATTGAAAAAAGCTGACCCAAAAGACAAGAACAGCGCCCGAGCGCTGACAACAGATCCAACTCAAGGGAGCGACACACGCAATGCGTACCATCAATAGCCTGATCCTCGCCGGCGGCCTGCTGGCCTGCGGCGCCAGCCAAGCCGGTGACCTGCTGCAATGGCAGAACAACAGCCTGACCTACCTGTGGGGCAAGAACTTCAAGGTCAACCCCGAGACCCAGCAGACGGTCACCTTCGAGCACGCCGATGCGTGGAAGTACGGCGACAACTTCTTCTTCTTCGACAAGATCTTCTACCAGGGCAAGAAGGACGCCAGTAACGGCCCGAACACCTACTACGGCGAGTTCAGCCCACGCCTGTCGTTCGGCAAGATCTTCGACCAGAAGCTCGAGTTCGGCCCGGTCAAGGACGTGCTGCTGGCCATGACCTACGAGTTCGGCGAGGGTGACACCGAGTCCTATCTGATCGGCCCCGGCTTCGACCTGGCGATCCCAGGCTTCGACTACTTCCAGCTGAACTTCTACCAGCGCACCACCGACGGCAGCCGTCCAGGCGACAACGTCTGGCAGATCACCCCGGTGTGGTCCTACACCATCCCTGTGGGTTCGTCCGACATTCTCATCGACGGCTTCATGGACTGGGTGGTGGACAACGACGAGAACCGTCGCGGCACCTACCAGGCGAACCTGCACTTCAACCCGCAGGTCAAGTACGACCTGGGCAAAGCGCTGCACCTGGGCGAGAAGCAGTTGTACGTGGGTATCGAGTACGACTACTGGAAGAACAAGTACGGCATCAAGGACAGCGATGCCTTCACTACCGATCAGAACACCATGAGCTTCCTGGTGAAAGTGCACTTCTGATCACACAGCGCTCAGGCTCTGTCTGACGTGGGAGCGGGCTTGCCCCGCCCCCACGTCCCTGCGCTACTCAGTGAGCAGGGCGCAGCGCCTGCCACAGCTTGCCGACGACGCTCACCACCGCCAGCACCACAGCCCCCGCAATCACCCCCGCCACACCATTGAGCAGTGCCCCGGTCAACGCCCCGCCGCGCCCGTCGGCGAACGCCTCGATGGCGTGATGCAGCGGCGCGATGCCATGCACCAGGATCCCGCCACCGACCAGGAACATCGCCGCGGTGCCAATCACCGACAGGCTTTTCATCATGTACGGCGCTGCGCGCAGGATGCCGTTGCCCACCGCCTGGCTCAGCGCCGAGGCTTTCTTGGTCATCCACAGCCCCAGGTCATCGAGCTTGACGATGCCTGCCACCAGGCCATACACCCCCAGGGTCATGACGATGGCGATCCCCGACAGCACGATGATCTGCTGGCTCAGCGGCGCATCGGCCACGGTGCCCAGGGTGATGGCGATGATCTCGGCGGAGAGGATGAAGTCGGTGCGCACCGCGCCCTTGATCTTGCTCTTTTCAAAGGCCACCAGGTCGACCTGCTCGTCCGCCACGGCCGCCTTGCGCGCCTCGTGCTGCGCGTCGTCCTCGGCCTTGCTGTGCAGGAACTTGTGCGCCAGCTTCTCGAAGCCCTCGAAGCACAGGTAGGCGCCACCAACCATCAGCAGCGGGATCACCGCCCAGGGAATGAACGCGCTGATCAGCAACGCCGCCGGCACCAGGATCGCCTTGTTCACCAGCGAGCCCTTGGCCACCGCCCACACCACCGGGATCTCGCGTTCGGCGCGCACGCCGGTGACCTGCTGGGCGTTGAGCGCCAGGTCGTCGCCCAGCACCCCGGCGGTCTTCTTCGCCGCGACCTTGGTCATCAACGAGACATCGTCGAGGACCGTGGCGATATCGTCGATCAATACCAGTAAGCTGCTTCCTGCCATGTCAAAATGTTTCCAGTAGGTTCGAATGGCCGGGATTCTAGCCCAAAGACGCTGCCTTGAGCGCCCGTCCGAGCGGGTGCTACCATGCCGGACCCCTCTTGGAGGGGCCAGACCCGAGGAAGATTCCCGACAATGAGCACCATTCGCGAGCGCAACAAGGAACTGATCCTGCGCGCAGCCAGTGAAGAATTCGCCGACAAGGGCTTCGCCGCCACCAAGACCAGCGATATCGCGGCCAAGGCCGGCCTGCCCAAGCCGAACGTGTACTACTACTTCAAGTCGAAGGAAAACCTCTACCGCGAGGTGCTCGAGAGCATCATCGCGCCGATCATGCAGGCCTCGACGCCGTTCAACGCCGACGGCGATCCGAAAGAAGTGCTCAGCGCGTACATCCGCTCGAAGATCCGCATCTCCCGCGACCTGCCCCACGCCTCCAAGGTGTTCGCCAGCGAGATCATGCATGGCGCGCCGCACCTGTCGCCGCGCCAGGTGGAGCAGCTCAACGAGCAGGCCCGCCACAACATCGAGTGCATCCAGCGCTGGATCGAGCGCGGCCAGATCGCCCACGTCGATCCGCACCACCTGATGTTCAGCATCTGGGCGGCGACGCAGACCTACGCGGATTTCGACTGGCAGATCGCCGTGGTGACCGGCAAGGCCAAGCTGGCCGACAGCGACTATGACGCGGCGGCCGAGACCATCATCCGCCTGGTGCTGAAGGGCTGCGAGCCCGAGGCAGCCTGACAGGGCCAATGGGGCTGCTGCGCAGCCCTTATCGCCGGCAAGCCGGCTCCCACAGGCCCTGCACAATTCCTGTGGGAGCCGGCTTGCCGTGGCGACGAACCGCGGCGATGGGCCGCACAGCGGCCCCAGAGAAACTGAACCTTAAGCCGCCACCCCGGCATCCGCCGTCAGCCCGACTTCCTCAATTGCATTGATTGCGCACTGCTCGTCGATATCCGACGTATCCCCGCTGATCCCCACCGCCCCCAGCACCCTGCCCTCCTGGTCACGGATCAGCACGCCCCCTGGCACCGGCACCACCGGTCGCTCGCCGAGCCCGTTCAAAGCCGCGTAGAAGGCTGGGCGCTGCTGCGAGTCCAGCGCCAGCAGGCGCGAACCCTTGCCCAACGCCACCGCACCCCAGGCCTTGCCAATGGCCACCTCGGGGCGCAGCAGGCTGGCGCCGTCCTCGCGCTGCAACGCCAGCAGATGCCCGCCGGCGTCGAGCACCGCCACGGTCAAGGGCGCAGCGTTGATCTTGCGGCCTGCGGCCAACGCGGCATTTACCACGCCCACGGCCTGTTTGAGGGTCAATGCGTTCATGAAAAGGTCCTCTTCTTGTTGTGAGAAGCCCTGAGGGCAGTTGAAAACCAATAGACACGATAGAACACAACAAAGACACTGTTTGTATACAATTTTCTGATCCAATGTCTCTAACTGCGACGAAATGCCGCCCTTTTTCGCCATGACCAGCAAGTCAAACCCGCCGACGAAAATGGATTGACCTTTTGCGCCGACCATGAATACACTCTGCCGCAACACAAGTTGTATACAATTACAAAATCGATGAGGCACAAACCATGAGCAAAATGAGAGCAATCGATGCAGCCGTTCTGGTCATGCGCCGTGAAGGTGTAGATACCGCGTTCGGCATTCCCGGCGCCGCGATCAACCCGCTGTACTCGGCCCTGAAGAAAGTCGGTGGCATCGATCACGTCCTCGCTCGCCACGTCGAAGGCGCCTCGCACATGGCCGAGGGCTACACCCGCGCCAACCCGGGCAACATCGGCGTGTGCATCGGCACCTCCGGCCCCGCCGGCACCGACATGGTCACCGGCCTGTACAGCGCCTCGGCCGACTCCATCCCGATCCTCTGCATCACCGGCCAAGCCCCGCGTGCCCGCCTGCACAAGGAAGACTTCCAGGCCGTCGACATCACCAGCATCGTCAAGCCGGTGACCAAGTGGGCGACCACCGTGCTGGAGCCGGGCCAGGTGCCTTACGCATTCCAGAAGGCCTTCTACGAAATGCGCACCGGCCGCCCAGGCCCCGTGTTGATCGACCTGCCGTTCGACGTGCAGATGGCCGAGATCGAGTTCGACATCGACGCCTACGAGCCACTGGCGATCAGCAAGCCAGCCGCCACCCGCGTCCAGGCCGAAAAAGCCCTGGCCCTGCTCAATGACGCCGAGCGCCCGCTGCTGGTAGCCGGCGGCGGCATCATCAACGCCGACGCCAGCGACAAGCTGGTCGAGTTCGCCGAACTGACCGGCGTCCCGGTAGTGCCAACCCTGATGGGCTGGGGCACCATCCCGGACGATCACGAATTGATGGTCGGCATGGTCGGCCTGCAGACCTCGCACCGCTACGGTAACGCGACGATGCTCAAGTCCGACCTGGTGTTCGGCATCGGCAACCGTTGGGCCAACCGCCATACCGGCTCCGTCGACGTCTACACCGAAGGCCGCAAGTTCGTGCACGTGGACATCGAACCGACCCAGATCGGCCGAGTGTTCACTCCAGATTTGGGTATCGTCTCGGACGCCGGCAAGGCCCTGGACGTGTTCCTCGAAGTGGCCCGCGAATGGAAAGCCGCAGGCCTGCTCAAGTGCCGCAAGGCCTGGCTGGAAGACTGCCAGGAACGCAAGGCTACCCTGCAGCGCAAGACCAACTTCGACAACGTCCCGGTCAAGCCGCAGCGCGTGTACCAGGAAATGAACGAAGTGTTCGGCAAGGACACCACCTACGTCAGCACCATCGGCCTGTCGCAGATCGCCGGCGCGCAGTTCCTGCACGTGTACAAGCCACGCCACTGGATCAACTGCGGCCAGGCCGGCCCGCTGGGCTGGACCATCCCTGCCGCGCTGGGTGTCGTCAAGGCCGACCCGAAACGCAAGGTGGTCGCGCTGTCCGGTGACTACGACTTCCAGTTCATGATCGAAGAGCTGGCGGTGGGCGCGCAGTTCAACCTGCCGTACGTCCACGTGCTGGTGAACAACGCCTACCTCGGCCTGATCCGCCAGGCGCAGCGTGGTTTCGACATGGATTACTGTGTACAACTGGCGTTCGAGAACATCAATTCCACCGACGCCGCCACCTACGGTGTCGACCACGTCGCCGTGGTCGAGGGCCTGGGCTGCAAGGCCATCCGCGTGTTCCAACCGGCCGAGATCGCCCCTGCCCTGCTCAAGGCGCAGAAGATGGCCGAAGAGTTCCGCGTGCCGGTGGTGGTCGAAGTGATTCTCGAGCGTGTGACCAACATTTCCATGGGCACCGAGATCAACGCGGTCAACGAGTTCGAAGACCTCGCCCTGGTCGGCAACGACGCGCCGACCGCCATCTCGCTGCTGGACTGATCGCCTGACGCCCCCGCGCCGCGCGCGGGGGCAATCACCGCAAGGAGACGACTTATGCCTCGCTTCGCCGCCAACCTGTCCATGCTGTTCACCGAACAGGACTTCCTGGCTCGCTTCAAGGCCGCCGCCGACGCTGGTTTCAGCGGCGTCGAATACCTCTTCCCGTACGATTTCAGCGCCGCCGAGATCAAGCAGCAGCTCGACGCCCATGGCCTGACCCAGGTGCTGTTCAACCTGCCCGCGGGCGACTGGTCGAAAGGTGAGCGTGGTATCACCTGCCACCCCGACCGCGTCGAAGAGTTCCGCGCCGGTGTCGACAAGGCCATCGAGTACGCCAAGGTGCTGGGCAACACCCAGGTCAACGCCCTGGCCGGCATCCGCCCGCAAGGCCCGGACTGCGCCACCGTGCGCAAGACCTTCGTGGAAAACCTGCGCTACGCCGCCGACAAGCTCAAGGCCGCCGGCATCCGCCTGGTCATGGAAATGATCAACACCCGCGACATCCCGGGCTTCTACCTGAACACCACGAAACAGGCCCTGGAAATCCAGGCCGAGGTGGGCAGCGACAACCTGTTCCTGCAGTACGACATCTACCACATGCAGATCATGGAAGGTGACCTGGCGCGCACCCTGGAAACCAACCTCAAGCTGATCAACCACGTGCAGCTGGCCGACAACCCGGGCCGCCACGAGCCGGGCACCGGCGAGATCAACTACCGCTTCCTGTTCGAGCACCTGGACCGCATCGGCTACCAGGGCTGGGTGGGCGCGGAGTACAAGCCCAAGACCACCACCGAAGCCGGCCTGGGCTGGCTCAAAACTCACAACGCTATCTAAGGATTCGCTCGAAGGGGCTGCCCTGATCGGCCCCTGTGGGAGCTGGCTTGCCAGCGATAGCGTCAACACGGCCAACATCGTTTGCATATCGATCGCAATCGCTGGCAAGCCAGCTCCCACAAGGTTCGCACCGCCTGCTCCATCGAGATTCAACAATTACAACGAGGTAATCTCTCATGGCTAAAATCGGTTTCATCGGCACCGGCATCATGGGCAACCCCATGGCCCAGAACCTGCAAAAAGCAGGTCACAGCATCTTCGTTTCGACCCACCACGACGCAGCTCCGGCCAACCTGATCGCCGCTGGCGGCGTGGCCCTGGCCAACCCGAAGGAAGTGGCCCAGGAAGCTGAATTCATCATCGTCATGGTGCCCGACACCCCACAGGTCGAAAGCGTGCTGTTCGGTGAAAACGGCGTCGCCGAAGGCGTGGGCCCGAACAAGGTGGTGATCGACATGAGCTCGATCTCGCCTACCGCCACCAAAGCCTTCGCCGAGAAGATCAAGGCCACCGGCGCCGCCTACCTGGACGCCCCGGTGTCCGGCGGCGAAGTCGGCGCCAAGGCCGCGACCCTGAGCATCATGGTCGGCGGCTGCCCGAAAGCCTTCGAGCGCGCCCTGCCGCTGTTCGAAGCCATGGGCAAGAACATCACCCGCGTCGGCGGCAACGGCGATGGCCAGACCGCCAAGGTGGCCAACCAGATCATCGTCGCCCTGAACATCCAGGCCGTTGCCGAAGCCCTGCTGTTCGCCGCCAAGAACGGCGCCGACCCGGCCAAGGTGCGCGAGGCGCTGATGGGCGGCTTCGCATCGTCGAAGATCCTCGAAGTGCACGCCGAGCGCATGATCAAAGGCACCTTCGACCCAGGCTTCCGCATCAACCTGCACCAGAAGGACCTCAACCTGGCCCTGCAAGGCGCCAAGGAGCTGGGCATCAACCTGCCCAACACCTCCAATGCCCAGCAAGTGTTCAACACCTGCCAGGCCCTGGGCGGCGGCAACTGGGACCACTCGGCGCTGATCAAGGGCCTGGAGCACATGGCCAACTTCTCGATCCGCGACGACAAGTGATTTGAATCCGGGGGCTGCTGCGCAGCCCTTTCGCCGGCAAGCCGGCTCCCACAGGGACCGCACCGTCCTATGATCCAGCGCTGTACCTGTGGGAGCCGGCTTGCCGGCGATGAATCCAACACCGTTCTCCTGCAACCACAGGTCGAAGGGTGACCCCGAGCAACACCCGCCCCTGGTTCGGCCTGCACGGAGGCAGTTCCAGGGGCGTTTTCGATTTGCAGAACAACAAGAATCTGGGAGCCTGCCATGTCGGTCGATCCACAAAAATTCCTGCGCGAGCTGTTCGACACAGCCATCGCCGCCGCCCACCCCCGTCAGGTCCTCGAACCCCACCTGCCCGCCGACCGTAGCGGCCGGGTCATCGTCATCGGCGCCGGCAAGGCCGCCGCCGCCATGGCCGAAGTGGTCGAGAAAAGCTGGCAAGGCGAGGTCTCGGGCCTGGTCGTGACCCGCTACGGCCACGGCGCCAGCTGCCAGAAGATCGAGGTGGTCGAAGCCGCCCACCCGGTCCCCGATGCCGCCGGCCTGGCCGTGGCCAAGCGCGTGCTCGCGCTGGTCAGCAACCTCAGCGAAGACGACCGCGTCATCTTCCTGCTCTCCGGCGGCGGTTCCGCCCTGCTGGCCTTGCCCGCCGAAGGCCTGACCTTGGCCGACAAGCAGCAGATAAACAAGGCCCTGCTGAAGTCCGGCGCCACCATCGGCGAGATGAACTGCGTGCGCAAGCACCTCTCGGCGATCAAGGGCGGGCGCCTGGCCAAGGCCTGCTGGCCGGCCACCGTCTACACCTACGCGATTTCCGATGTACCGGGCGACCTGGCCACGGTCATCGCCTCCGGCCCCACCGTGGCCGACCCGAGCACCTCGGCCGATGCCCTGGCGATCCTCAAGCGCTACAACATCGAAGCGCCCAAGGCCGTCATCGACTGGCTCAACAACCCGGCCTCGGAAACCGTCAAGGCCGACGATCCGACGCTGGCGCGCAGCCACTTCCAGCTGATCGCCCGCCCCCAGCAGTCGCTCGAGGCCGCCGCGGTGAAAGCCCGCCAGGCCGGTTTCAGCCCGCTGATCCTCGGTGACCTGGAAGGCGAGTCGCGCGAGGTGGCCAAGGTGCATGCCGGCATCGCCCGCCAGGTCGTCCTGCACGGCCAGCCGCTGAAGGCGCCCTGCGTGATCCTCTCCGGCGGCGAGACCACCGTCACCGTGCGCGGCAATGGCCGTGGCGGGCGCAACGCCGAGTTCCTGCTCAGTCTTACCGAAAGCCTCAAGGGCCTGCCGGGGGTGTACGCATTGGCCGGCGATACCGACGGCATCGACGGCTCCGAGGACAACGCCGGCGCCTTCATGACCCCGGACAGCCACGCCCGCGCCGAGGCCCTGGGCCTGTCGGCAAGCGATGAGCTGGACAACAACAACGGCTACGGCTACTTCGCCGCGCTCGACGCGCTGATCGTCACCGAGCCGACCCGCACCAACGTCAATGACTTCCGCGCCATCCTGATCCTCGAGACCGACCCCTCATGACGCCTGATAAAAAAGTAAAAATCCTCGCCACCCTCGGGCCTGCGATCAAGGGCATCGACGACATCCGCCAGCTGGTCGAGGCCGGGGTGAACATCTTCCGCCTCAACTTCAGCCACGGCGAACACGCCGACCACGCCCTGCGCTACCAGTGGATCCGCGAAGTCGAGCAGCAGCTCAACTACCCGCTGGGCATCCTCATGGACCTGCAGGGGCCGAAGCTGCGCGTCGGCCGCTTCGCCGACGGCAAGGTGCAACTGCAACGCGGCCAGGCCCTGCGCCTGGACCTGGACAAGACCCCGGGCGACCGCCGCCGGGTGAACCTGCCGCACCCGGAGATCATCGCCGCGCTGGAGCCCGGCATGGACCTGCTGCTCGATGACGGCAAGCTGCGCCTGCGCGTCACCGCCAAGCACAGCGACGCCATCGACACAGAAGTGCTGGCCGGCGGCGAGCTGTCCGACCGCAAGGGCGTCAACGTACCGCAAGCCGTGCTCGAGCTCTCCCCGCTCACCGAAAAGGACCGCCGCGACCTCACCTTCGGCCTCGAGCTGGGCGTGGACTGGGTGGCCCTGTCGTTCGTGCAGCGCCCGCAAGACATCCTCGAAGCGCGCGAGCTGATCGGCGACCGTGCCTACCTGATGGCCAAGATCGAGAAGCCCTCGGCGGTCGAGCAGCTGCAGGCCATCGCCGAGCTGTCCGACGCGATCATGGTCGCCCGTGGCGACCTGGGCGTGGAAGTGCCGGCCGAGAGCGTGCCGCAGATCCAGAAGGGCATCATCAATACCTGCCGCCAGCTGGGCAAGCCGGTGGTGGTGGCCACGCAGATGCTCGAATCCATGCGTTTCTCCCCGGCCCCGACCCGCGCCGAGGTCACCGATGTGGCCAACGCCGTGGCCGAAGGCGCCGATGCGGTGATGCTGTCGGCCGAGACCGCCTCGGGCGACTACCCGCTGGAAGCCGTGCAGATGATGAGCAAGATCATCCGCCAGGTGGAGAACGGCCCGGACTACCAGGCCCAGCTCGATGTCGGCCGGCCCAAGGCCGAAGCCACGGTGTCGGACGCCATCAGCTGCGCGATCCGCCGCATCAGCGGCATCCTGCCGGTGGCGGTGCTGGTCAACTACAGCGAGTCGGGGAACTCCACCCTGCGCGCCGCCCGCGAGCGGCCACGGGCGCCGATCCTCAACCTGACGCCGAACCTGAACACCGCCCGCCGCCTGAGCGTGGCCTGGGGCGTGCACTCGGTGGTCAACGACCGCCTGCGCCAGGTCGACGAGGTGGTCTCCACGGCGCTGGAAATCGCCCAGGCCCAAGGCATGGCCAGCCGTGGCGACACGCTGCTGATCACCGCCGGTGTGCCTTTCGGCAAGCCGGGTTCGACTAATACGCTGCGGATCGAGACCCTGGTCTGAGATCGCCGGGGGCGCTGCGCGCCCCTTTCGCCGCGGTTCGTCGCCACGACAAGCCGGCTCCCACACGGAATTGCGCAATACCTGTGGGAGCTGGCTTGCCAGCGATTGGAGGGCAAAGCCCTCCCCATACACCGAAATGCGGAAAACCGAGGCCCGAAGAGGCCCACCGCTCCCCCACTCACCTTACCGACTGCCCATGTACACCAAGAATTTCGTCAACCCGTGCCCCGACTGGGCCACGGCCTTGCTCAACGGTTTCAGCCAGGTGCTGCTGCTGCGCAATCCCCTGTGCGGCCTGTGCTGCCTGCTGGCCATCCTGCTGACCGCGCCGAACCTGGTCGGCGGCGCCCTGCTCGGCGCCCTGGCCGGCCTGCTTACCGCCCAACGCCGCGGCTACGACCGCGCCGACCGCCAGGCCGGGCTGTACTGCTACAACGGCGTGCTGATCGGCATCCTGATCAGCGCCGTGCTGCCCTGGTCGGCGATCCTGCCACCGCTGATCATCGCCGCCGGCGGCCTGTCGAGCATGCTCACCCGCCAATGGCGCAAGCGCGGCGGCAAGCTGCTGGTCGCCTACACCGCGCCCTTCGTGCTGCTGGGCTGGGCCGCGTTGCTGCTGACCGAGCCGTCGGCCAACGGCTATGTCGAAGCCGATCCTGTGTATGCCCTGCTGCGCGGCGTAGGGCAGATCTTTTTGCTCGACAAGCCCATGGCCGGCCTGCTGATCGTCATCGGCATGTACTTCGCCAACCCCTATGCCGCCACCTGGGCGTTGATCGGCTCGGCCATCGGCGGTGGTGTCGCGCTGCTGGCTGGAGAAACGCAGGCCGCGTGGCTGGGGCTGTATGGCTTCAACGCCGCCCTGGCAGCCCTGGCCTTCAGCCGCCAGGGTGAGAACCCCTGGATGACCTTGCTCGCCATCGCCTGCGCCCTGCTGCTGCAGCCGCTGTTCAACCTGCTGCCGATTTCCGGGCTGACCGCGCCTTTTGTGGCCGCGTGCTGGCTGATGCACCTGGGCAACCACCTGGTCCAGGTCAACCAGCGCCGCAACGCACCCCGCTTGCACAGCTGATACCCAGCCCCTAGGCTCTGCCCATCCACCTATTGGAACGAGCCCATGGACACCCCTGCGAGCCTGCGCGAGCGGCTCTACGTCATCGTCTTCCAGACCGACACCACGGCTGGCAGACGCTTCGACAAGATTCTCCTGCTGATCATCCTGGCCAGCCTGGTGACGGTGATCCTCGACAGCATCGACGACGTTCACCAGAACTACGCCGGGCTGCTGGCCGGGATCGAGTGGGGCTTCACCGCGATCTTCCTCGCCGAATACATCACCCGCCTGTACTGCTCGCCCAAGCCACTGCGCTATGCCTTCAGCTTCTACGGGCTGGTCGACCTGCTGGCGATCGTGCCGGGGATCATCGCCCTGTACTACAGCGACGCCCAGTACCTGCTGATCATCCGCGTGGTGCGCATGCTGCGGATCTTCCGCGTGCTCAAGCTCAGCCCCTACCTCAAGCAGGCCCACTACCTGCTGGCGGCGCTGCAGGGCAGCAAGCAGAAAATCATCGTGTTCCTGGTCAGCGTGTCGACCCTGGTGACCGTGTTCGGCACATTGATGTACGTGATCGAAGGGCCGGAGCATGGCTTCACCAGCATCCCCAAGGGCATCTACTGGGCCATCGTCACCCTCACCACCGTGGGCTTCGGCGATATCGTGCCGACTACGCCGCTAGGGCAGGTGCTGTCCTCGCTGGTGATGATCACCGGTTACTCGATCATCGCCGTGCCCACCGGGATCTTCACCGCCGAACTGGCCAATGCCATGCGCGGCGAACAGTTGCAGCATGACTGCCCGACCTGTGCCAAGCACCACCACGAGCATGGCGCGGCGTTCTGTTCGCGCTGTGGCAATGCGTTGTTTCCCAAGCAATAGGCAGCGTCCCCAATGCAGGGCAAGCATAAGCAAAGAGCCATTTGGTCTTTAGCCACCATAGCGCCAAACGCTATAGTCGCTGGCATATCGCCAACCCTTTGAATCAGAACAAGGAATGCCCCCTGTGAAAAAACTCTTCAGTGCCTCGCTGCTCGCCGCGGGCCTGGCCCTGGGCAACCTCGCCCAGGCCGCCCCTACCCTGCTCAACGTGTCGTACGACGTGATGCGCGACTTCTACAAGGACTACAACCCGGCGTTCCAGAAGCACTGGGAGAAGGAGCACAACGAGAAGGTCAACCTGCAGATGTCCTTCGGCGGCTCGAGCAAGCAGGCGCGCGCGGTGATCGATGGCCTGCCGGCCGACGTGATCACCATGAACATGGCCACCGACATCAATGCCCTGGCCGACAACGGCAAGCTGGTGCCGGACAACTGGGTAACGCGCCTGCCGAACAACAGCGCGCCGTTCACCTCGGCCACCGTGTTCATCGTGCGCAAAGGCAACCCCAAGGCGCTGAAGGACTGGCCCGACCTGCTGAAGGACGGCGTGCAGGTGATCGTGCCCAACCCGAAAACCTCGGGTAACGGCCGCTACACCTACCTCTCGGCCTGGGGCTACGTGCTCAAGCAGGGCGGTGACGAAAGCAAGGCCCGCGACTTCGTCGGCAAGCTGTTCAAGCAGGCCCCGGTACTGGACACCGGTGGCCGCGCCGCCACCACCACCTTCATGACCAACCAGATCGGCGATGTGCTGGTGACCTTCGAGAACGAAGCCGAGATGATCGCCCGCGAGTTCGGCCGCGACCAGTTCGAAGTGGTCTACCCGAGCGTGTCGGCCGAAGCCGAGCCGCCGGTGAGCGTGGTCGACAAGGTGGTGGCCAAGAAAGGTACCCAGGCCGTGGCCGAGGAATACCTGAAGTACCTGTGGTCGCCGGAGGCCCAGGAGATCGCCGCGAACAACTACCTGCGTCCGCGTGACGCCACTGTGCTGGCCAAGTACACCGACCGTTTCCCGAAAGTCGACTTCCTGTCGGTGGAGAAGACCTTCGGTGACTGGCGCACCGTGCAGAAGACCCACTTCAATGACGGTGGCGTGTTCGACCAGATCTATACCAGCCATTGATCACTGACCTGTACCGGCCTATCGCCGGCAAGCCGGCTCCCACACCGACCGCGCACACCTCAACCCTTGCGCTATGCCTGTGGGAGCTGGCTTGCCAGCGATGAGGCCACTACAAGCAACACAAGACAGTTGCTCCGACGGGGAACGCGATCTCCTGTGAGAGCCGGCTTGCCGGCGATAGGCCGGTAAGGGCTACTGATCACCCCTGGCGAAACACCAGCGCCTTCAGCCCACCCTCCGGATCCGCATCGGGAAACTCCGGCGGATTCTCCAGCCGCTCGACGAACGCCAGCCCCGGCGCCTGCTCGGCCATCCCCTCGATGAGAAACTGCGGCCCGATCCCAGGATCGTTGACGCAGGCCAATACCGTGCCGCCTTCAGTCAACAACTCCGGCAAACGCCGGAGGATCTTGGCGTAGTCCTGGGTCAGCACGAAGCTGCCGCGCTGGAAGGTCGGCGGATCGATGATGATCAGGTCGTACGGCCCGTACTTGCGCACCTTGCCCCACGACTTGAACAGCTCATGCCCCAGGTACGCCACCCGCGAGGCGTCATGGCCATTGAGCCGGTGATTGTCGCGGCCCCGGGACAGCGCCGACTTGGCCATGTCCAGGTTGACCACCTGCTCGGCGCCGCCGGCGATCGCCGCCACCGAGAAACCGCAGGTGTAGGCGAACAGGTTGAGCACGCGCTTGCCGCCCGCCTGCTCGCGCACCCAGCGCCGGCCGTAGCGCATGTCGAGGAACAGGCCGTTGTTCTGTCGCACGCCCAGGTCGAGCAGGTACTTCAGGCCATCCTCGACCACCTCGCGCTGCTGGCACGGCGCGCCCCACAGCCACTGCCCAGGGCTGTCGGGCAGGTAGCGGTGCTGCAGCAGGATGGCCTGGCCGCTCCACTGCGGGCGCTCGGCCAACGCCATCAGCATCGCTTCAAGCTCGGCCAGCTGGCCCTCGGGCGGCTCGCGGAACAACGCCACCAGCAACACGCCGTCGAGCCAGTCGACGGTGATCTGTTCAAGCCCCGGCCAGCAGCGGCCACGGCCATGGAACAGGCGGCGAGTCTCCTGGGGGGCAGGGTCGAGGGCGGCGAGCAGGTGCTGCTCGAGGGTGGCAATGGCTGGGCTCATGTCGGCTACGGTCAGGCAAAAGCGCCATTCTACCCGCTCGCGGCCGGGCCGGGCGGACATCGATGAAGGGGATGAGAGGGTTTGCGGCACTTTTGTCGCTTTTTTCTTGCCGGGGCGCTGTGGATAGTGCGGCCATCCCTCCCTGAAACCGGATCACTGCCATGTCACCCCTGAAAGTCGAATTCTTCCACGATGTCGTCTGCGGCTGGTGCTTCGTCCTCGCCCCGCGCCTGAAGCAGTTGCAGGACGAACTGAACCTGGACGTGCAGCACCGCAGCTTCATCCTGCAGACCAGCCGCGAGGCGATGGTCGAGCGCTTCGGCTCGATGCCCAAGGCCAAGGAGACCATCCTCAGCCACTGGCTGTCGTGCTCGCGCGCCGAGGACGTCAAGCGCATCAACATCGAAGCCATGCGCCAGCAGGACTTCGAGTACCCCACCGGCCTGCTCGCGGGCCTGGCCTGCCAGACCGCCAAGGCCCTGGGCGGCAACGAAGGCCACGAGCGCCTGTTCGACCGCCTGCAGGAAGCCCACCTGGTGCAGGCCCGCAACATCGGCGACCGCGCCACCGTGCTGGCGGTGGCCGCCGAAGCCGGTTTCGACCCGCAGGCCTTCGCCACGGCATTCGACCAGCAGGCCCCGCAGATGCTCGAGGAAGAACTGGCCCAGGGCCGGCGCCTGGGCATCAGCTCGGTGCCCAGCCTGGTGATCGACGGCCGCTACCTGGTCCCCGGCGCGCTGAGCCTCGAGCAACTGCGCCAGACCTTCATCCAGGTCCGTGCCAACCAGAACCAGGCACAAGGAGCCGCCCAATGAAAAACCGTTACTGGATCGCCGCCGGCACGTCCCTGTCGCTGCTGGCCATGGCCCTGCTGCCCGCCCCGGCGGTAGTGGCCAACGACGCCCCCGCCGCCCAGGCCAACGCCACCCCGGTGGCAATCGCCCGTGTGCAGTCGGGCCCGATGCCGCAGGTGCTCAGCGCCGTCGGCACCCTGGAGGCGGTACACCAGGTCAATGTCTCGCCCGAGGTCGGCGGGCGCATCACCGCGTTGGAGTTCACCGCCGGCAAGGCCGTGGCCGCAGGCCAGGTGCTGGTCAAGCTCAACGACGCGCCCGAGCGCGGCGAGCTGGCCAAGCTGCAGGCCCAGGCCAAGAACGCCAAGCTGGCCCTGGAACGCACGCGCAAGGTGCTGCCGCTGGCCTCCACCCAGGCCCAGCTGGACCAGGCCCAGGCCAACTACGACCAGCTGCTCGGCGAGATCGCCCAGGTCCAGGCGCAGATCGCGCAGAAGACCATCCGCGCCCCGTTCGCCGGCGTGCTGGGTATCCGCAAGGTCAACCTCGGCCAGTACGTCAGCCCCGGCGACAGCCTGGTGACCCTCACCGAGCTGTCGCGCCTGCACGTCAACTTCCCGCTGCCCGAGCAGTCCGCCGCCGCCCTGCAGGCGGGCCAGGCCATCACCCTCAAGGTCGACGCCTGGCCGCAGCAGCGCTTTGTCGCCGCGGTGACCACCCTGGAGCCGCAGATCGACCCGGGCGCCCGCTCCATGTTGGTGCAGGCAACCCTCGACAACCCCGGCCAGCAACTCAAGCCGGGCATGTTCGCCAACGTCAGCATCGAGCTGCCGAGCCACGCCGATGTGCTGAGCGTGCCGGAGACGGCGATCAGCTACAGCGCCTACGGCAACTCGCTGTACGTGCTGCGCGAGAAGGACGGCGCCCTGCGCGTGGAGCAGGTGTTCGTCAAGCTCGGCGCGCGCCGCGACGACCGCGTGGTGGTGCTCGACGCGCTGACCCCGGGCGACCGCGTGGTGGTCTCGGGGCAGATCCGCCTGAGCAACGGCATGCCGGTGCGGGTCACCGATGACACCCTGGCCGCCAGCACCACGCGCAAGCCGGACCTGGCCCAGCAGTAATGGGTTTGCGTGCCACTGAAAAGGACCTGTAGCACCATGAAATTCACCGACCTGTTCATCCGCCGCCCGGTACTGACCCTGGTGGTCTGCGCGATGATCGTCATGCTTGGCCTGTTGGCGCTGCTGAACCTGCCGATCCGCCAGTACCCGCAGCTGGAAAGCGCGACCATCACCATCACCACCGAATACCCCGGCGCCCGCTCGCAGCTGATGCAGGGCTTCGTCACCCAGCCCATCTCGCAGGCCGTGGCCTCGGTCGACGGCGTCGACTACCTGAGCTCGACCTCGACCCAGGGCAAGAGCGTCATCAGCGTGCGCCTGAAGCTCAACGCCGACTCCAACAAGGCCCTCACCGAGATCATGGCCGCCGTCAACCAGGTCAAGTACCGCCTGCCCGAAGGCGCCTACGACTCGGTGGTGGCCAAGTCTTCCGGCGAAGGCACGGCGGTGATCTACGTCGGCTTCTCGAGCAAGGACATCGGCCTGCCGGCGATCACCGACTACATCTCCCGCGTGGTGCAGCCGCGCCTGGCGGCCATCGACGGCGTGGCCGAGGCGCAGATCCTCGGCGGCCAGAAACTGGCCATGCGCCTGTGGCTGGACCCGGCGCGCATGGCTGCGCGCAACCTGTCGGCCAGCGACGTGGCCGAGGCCATCCGCCAGAACAACTTCCAGGCTGCCCCCGGGCAGACCAAGGGCCAGTACGTCTCGGCCAACATCAACATCAACACCGACCTGACCAGCGTCGACCAGTTCCGCCAGATGGTGGTGCGCCGCGACGGCGACACGCTGATCCGCCTGAGCGACATCGGCACCGCCGAGCTCGGCGCCACCTCCTACGACACCAGCGGCATCATGGACGGCGAGCCTGCGGTGTTCATCGGCCTGCACGCCACCCCCGCCGGCAACCCGCTGACCATCGTCGGTTCAGTGCAGGAAATGATGCCGCAGATCCGCGAGACCATGCCGCCGGGCATGACCGCCAACATCGTGTTCGAGGTGGCGCGCTTCATCCAGGCGTCCATCGACGAGGTGGTCAAGACCCTGGTCGAGGCCGTGGTGATCGTCGCCGTGGTGATCTTCCTGTTCCTCGGCTCGCTGCGCAGCGTGCTGATCCCCCTGGTGACCATCCCGCTGTCGCTGATCGGCGCGGCGGCGATCATGAGCCTGTTCGGCTTCAGCATCAACCTGCTGACCCTGCTGTCGATGGTCCTGGCCATCGGCCTGGTGGTGGACGACGCCATCGTCGTGGTGGAGAACGTCCACCGGCATATCGAGGAAGGCAAGACGCCGTTGCATGCGGCTTTGGTCGGCGCCCGCGAGATCGCCGGCCCGGTGATCGCCATGACCCTGACCCTGGCCGCGGTGTACGCCCCGATCGGCCTGATGGGCGGGCTGACCGGCGCGCTGTTCAAGGAGTTCGCCTTCACCCTCGCCGGCGCCGTGGTGGTGTCCGGCGTGGTGGCGCTGACCCTGTCGCCGGTGATGAGCGCCTTCCTGCTCAACCGCCAGGCCAGCGAAGGGCCGATGGCGCGTGGCGCCGAGCGCTTCTTCCACTGGCTGGGCAAGGGCTATGGTCGTTTGCTTGACGTGTCCCTGCACCATCGCTGGCTGACCCTGGCGATTGCCGCGGCGGTGTTCGTCAGCCTGCCGATCCTCTACCTCGGCGCCCAGCGCGAACTGGCGCCGGTCGAGGACCAGGCCCAGGTGCTGGCGGTTGCCAAGGCCCCGCAGTACGCCAACATCGATTACACCCAGATGTACGCGCACCGCATGGACCGCCTGTTCGCCACCTTCCCGGAAACCGACATCACCTGGGTGGTCAACGGCAACGACGGCCCGCGCACCGCGTTCGGCGGCGCCAACCTGAGCACCTGGGAAAAGCGCCAGCGCAGCGCCGACCAGTTGCAGGCCGAGATCCAGAAAGCCGTGGGCGAGATCGAGGGCGTGGCCATCTTCGCCTTCCAGCTGCCGCCGCTACCCGGCTCCACCGGCGGCCTGCCGGTGCAGATGGTGATCCAGAGCTCCCAGGACCACCGCGTGGTGTTCGACGCCATGGACAAGATCAAGCAGGCGGCCATGGCCAGCGGCCTGTTCGCCGTGGTCGACAGCGACCTGGACTTCAACAGCCCGCTGGTCAACATCAACATCGACCGCAGCAAGGCCAATGACCTGGGCATCAGCATGCAGGCCATCGGCGACGCCCTGGCGGTGCTGGTGGGCGAGAACTACGTCAACCGCTTCGCCCTCGACGGTCGTTCCTACGATGTAATACCGCAGGTGGCACGGGCCCAGCGCCTGTCGGCCGAGATGCTGGTCGGCCAGTACGTCAAGGCCGCCAACGGCGCCCAGGTGCCGCTGTCGACCCTGGTCAGCTTCGACATGTCGATCGAACCCAACAAGCTGACCCAGTTCAACCAGCTCAACTCGGCCACCCTGCAGGCGGTGCCGGCGCCGGGCGTGAGCATCGGCGACGCGGTGCAGTTCCTCGCCGCCCAGGCCAATGCCCTGCCCACCGGCTTCAGCCATGACTGGCTGTCGGATGCCCGCCAGTTCGTCCAGGAAGGCAGCGCCCTGGTAGTGACGTTCATCTTCGCCATCCTGGTCATCTACCTGGTGCTGGCCGCGCAGTTCGAAAGCCTGCGCGACCCGTTGGTGATCCTGGTCAGCGTGCCGATGTCGGTGTGCGGCGCGCTGATCCCGCTGTACCTGGGCTATGCCACGGTGAACATCTACACGCAAATCGGCCTGGTGACCCTGGTCGGCCTGATCAGCAAGCACGGCATCCTCATGGTCGAGTTCGCCAACGAGCTGCAGCAGGCCGACCAGCTCGACCGCCGCACGGCTATCGAACGCGCCGCGCAGATCCGCCTGCGGCCGATCCTGATGACCACCGCGGCCATGGTGGTGGGCCTGGTCCCGCTGCTGCTGGCCAGCGGCGCCGGTGCCCACAGCCGCTTCAGCCTGGGCCTGGTGATCGTCATCGGCATGCTGGTCGGTACGCTGTTCACCCTGTTCATCCTGCCCACCGTGTACTCGCTGCTGGCCAAGGACCACCGTGCCAGCGAAGACCCACGCCTGCAGGAACTGGCCGCCTACACCCAGCCGGCCTGACCCCTTAGCCCGCCCTCCCCTGTGGCAGCCATGACCGGCTGCCCCTGGGAGCGGCCGGCCCGAATAAAGAGAAACGACATGCTACGTAAGACCCTTCTGCCCCTGCTGCTGCTGGCGCCCCTGGCCCAGGCCGTTGCCGCCGACCGTGCGACGCTGATGTCGGTGTACGCCCAGGTGGTCGAGCACAACAGCGACATGGCCGCCGCCCGCGAGAACTACCTGGCCCGCCGCGAGGCCGTGCCCCTGGCCCGCGCCCGCCTGCTGCCGCAGGTGGCCCTGGATGCCGAGGCCGGCGACGTGCGCAGCGACCGCCGCCAGGTCGAGCAACGCAGCGGCAGCCTGTACCGCCTGAGCCTCGACCAGCCGTTGTTCGACCTCAGCCGCTGGTTCGACTACAAGGCCGCGCAGTCCGAGAACGAACAGGCCGAACTGGACTTCTCGGCATTCCAGCAGCAGCTGATCCTCGACACCGCCAGCAGCTACTTCGACACCCTGCTGGCCGAGGACAATTTGGCCACCGCCAAGGCCGAGCTGCGCGCCTTCGACCGCCAGCTGCAACAGACCCGGCTGAGCTACGACGCCGGCCTGTCCGACCAGAACGACATGCTCTCGGCCCAGGCCAGCTTCGACCGCGCCAGCGCCAACCTGATCGACAGCCAGCGCCGCAGCGAGGACGCCTACCAGGCACTGATGCGCCTGACCGGCCAGGCCCAGCCGGCATTGGCCGGGATCCGTCACAGCCTGCCGGTGCAGGCGCCGGTGCCCGAGCGCGCCGAGGCCTGGGTCGAGCAGGCCATGGCGCAGAACCTGCGCCTGCGCGCCAGCCAGGCCGCCGTTAGCCAGGCCGGCCAGACCCTGCGCAGCAGCAAGGCCGATCACCTGCCGACCTTCAACCTGGCCATGGGCTACGCCGAGGGTGACAGCGACCTGATGGACTCCAGCGCGCACTTCGGCCAGCGCCCCGGCAACCAGCGCGACAGCTCGGTGATGGTGCAGATGAAGCTGCCGCTGTTCAGCGGCGGCGGCACCAGCGCGCGGGTGCGCCAGGCCACCCATGAGCTGGCGCGTACCGAGTACGGCCGCACCAGCCTCGAACGCGAGGTGCTGGAAGGGTCGCGCAATGCCTTCCGCGCGGTGGTCAGCGATGTCGAGCAGGTGCGCGCGCGGCGCCAGAGCATCATCTCCAGCCAGGGCTCGTTGCGGGCCACCGAGGCGGGGTATGAGGTGGGCAGCCGCAACATCGTCGATATCCTCGATGCCCAGCGCGACCTGTACAACGCGGTGCGTGACTACAACGTCTCGCGCTATGCGTACATCGTCGACAGCCTGCGGCTCAAGCAGCAGGCCGGCAGCCTGAGCCCGGAGGACCTGCGCGAATTGGCGGGGTACCTGAAGCTGGATTACGAGCCGGAGCGGGATTTCCTGCCGAGTGATCTGCGCGGGTAAGGTATTGGTAATCGCGGGGCCCGTGCCCACGACAGGGTGTTTAGCGTCAGGCCTTGCAAGGTGTTCGCCGTAGCTCTTGCAGCGCCTGTCAGATCGAGCGCCGCCCGCGCGGCGCATCGCTGGCAAGCCAGCTCCCACATTTGTTTCGGGCCAGTCTGTCCTGTGGGGTTATCACTGTCCGCCTTGGTGCATGCCTTGGGACTGGTGGGGCGCCAGTGGTGCCTACGCTGAAACCGCGTCGTACCAACAAGGCGTACAGCCGCGGCAGCACAGGCATAACTGGCCCGAAACAGATGTGGGAGCTGGCTTGCCAGCGATGCGCCGCGCGGGCGGCGCTCGATCTGACAGGCGCTGCAAGAGCTACGGCGAACACCTGGTAGCCCTGATGCGGTCAATAACCCTCGCGCCAAAAGACCTTGAACGGGATGGTGTTTGGCGTGGGAGCGGCGGTGCGACTTGCCCCGCGATAGAGCCATCGGATCAACCGGACCGGTTCAACCCCAACTCCATATCATCAATCAACGCCTTGGCCATGGCGCTCAACATGCGCGCTGCGCTGCCCGCCATCAGGTCGCCTTCCATCTCGGCCTCGCAAGTGAGGTGGCGAATGCAGCCAAGCAGCACCGACAACTCGCTGAAGGCATCCGCGAAGGGAATGCCCGGCTCGACCTTGAACAGGTCCATGCAACGGGTCCGGCCCGCGGTACGTGCATTGGTCATGGCTGCACCTGCGGCTTGTGTTCGAGCAAGGCACAGGCAAGCTGGCCAAGGTAGTCGCTGGCGGTGAACAGGCGGTCCTGGGTTTCGCCAGGTTCGGTCTTGAAGTAGATATCGAGGACATCGGAAATAGCCGTGGCCACTTCGACGGCGGCGGTCATGGCTTCTTCGCGGGTGAGGGTCGGGCGGATAGCGATGAAGGGGGCTAGACGCGGTGGGTCTGGGACGATCTTTTTCATGATGAAACTCCAGTGCGTGACAGGAGCGGCCATCTCGATCTTTCTCACGGACAAAGGTGGCAGCCGTACGCGGGGTGAGAAACCGGTGCACTGAAGCCGGCCAGACCGAAGTCTGCCCGCGCATGGCTGCCATGAAGCAATAGCCTTGGCAGTGCAGGTCGGGTTCTCACACCCGGTCACCTGATATGGCGACCCAGTGAAGTTATCCGTGCGGTATTTCCCCGACAACGCAGCAGCTTCCGGCAAGCGCGTAGGATAGTTCCCAAGCTTTGCTGGCTGAAGCATTTGGTTTCAGGTTCGGAAAGATCCGACAGATCGCCGGGGCTGCTGCGCAGCCCTTTCGCTGGCAAGCCAGCTCCCACAGGAACGGCGCTTGGCTTGAGGGCGGCGCGGTCGGGGTAGGAGCCGGCTTGCCGGCGATGCGCCGCGTCAGCGGCGCTCGATCACTCAGGCGCTACGACAATGACGCCAAGCACCTGGCCCAAGCCCCATCACCCCGGCCGATACTCCCGGCACCGCTCCCGCAGTATCTGCGCCAGCAACCGCACCTCGGGACTGTGCCGGTACTCCTCGGGATACCCCATGTACATCGGCACCTCCCGCTCCCGCTGATGCTGCAGGTTGACCCGCACCAACCGCCCTTGCGCCAACCCCTGCTGCACCCGATGCTCCGGCAGCCAGGCAAAGCCCATCCCCCGCTCGACGAAGCTCTCGGCCGCCGCCAGGCTGCTCACCGTCCAACGCTGCGAGGTCCCTAGCCAACCACTGTTCTGCGAATTGCGCGTGCCGGAATCGCGGATCACCACCTGCCGGTGGTTCTTCATGTCGTCCAGGCTCAACTCGCCCTGCGCCTCGCTGAGCGGGTGGCTGGCCCCCACCACGCAGATCAACGAGACATTCAGCAAGAACTCCTGCAGATACCCCGAGGGCAGGCTGCTGGCGATGCCCAGCTCGACCTTGCCGTCCTCCAGCAACTCGCGAGCCCCGGACAACGCCGTCTCGTACAAGCGGATACGGTGATCCTTGTACTCCAGGGCAAACTCCTGCAATGCCTGCTGCAGCAATTCGATGGGGAACAGCACATCCACCGCCAGCGCCTGTTCGGTGAACAACCCTGGCTGGTATTGGTTAGCCAGGTGCTCGAGCTTCTGCGCCGCGCCCAGCAGGTGCTTGGCCTGGGGCAATAGCGCCTTGCCCAGCGAGGTGAGCACGGCCTTGCGCCCTTCGATGATGAACAGCTCCTGGCCCAGGAGCATTTCCATGCGGTTGACCGAATGGCTGATCGCCGACTGCGACTTGTACATGTGCTCGCCGGCCTGCTGGAAACCGCCGCACTCGACCGTGCAGACGAACGCGCGCCACTGATCAAGACTGATCTTGGAAAACACCACTACCTCCTTGTGTGCCCGGAAACCGGGCGACGAATCCTTTGTCCTGCGGCGTTGTACCACAGCTGCCGCCAACACATGAAGACCGTGCCGCGATGCGCGCACTTTTTGTCACTATTCGCCCAGCCCGCTTCGTGCGACAACAACGTCCCGCACAGTGCCTGGCACTAATGGATGAATTTTGGACAAGGAGTGTCCCCCCATGCAGATATGCACAAGCGATACGGCATAAAACAATAGCCGGAACAACACGGCAAAATAAAAGGCGATAACGCCATAAAATTTTCATATTAAAACAATTGAAAATTTTAATTGCCCTATTGTTCGACAATCCCCCTTCCAAGCCTTTTATGAAAGCCGCGTGACAGCACGGGGCCTGCGTCTGCGCGCGCTAAAAAAAAGAATAACTTAATAGCCAAAAAAACCATGAACAGGCGTCATCAATCCCATCTGAATTATTCGCTTTTTTTGGCAAAAGCTTCAGCCGCAATAATTAAATGGCCAGCAGGGACTGGCACCGGAACAACAAGACCGGTTGTGTATTTTGGGATTTTTTCAACAGTGAAAAATAATTGGGCATACACATGAAAATCGGCATTGATGATATTGGGCTGTCTGTACCGCAACACTTTTTTGCACTGGAAGAACTTGCCGAACGGCATGGTATCGACCCGCAGAAGTACCTGGTCGGCATCGGCCAGGAGTTCATGGCCGTGCCGGCCCCGGACGAAGACATCGTGACCCTGGCGGCCAACGCCGCCCTGCCGCTGCTCGATGACGCCACCCGCGCCTCGATCGCCACGGTGATCCTCGCCACCGAGAGCGGCATCGACCAGTCCAAGGCCGCCGGCCTGTTCGTCCACAGCCTGCTCGGCCTGCGCGCCGACTGCCGCGTGGTGGAGTTCAAGCAGGCCTGCTACGGCGCCACCGCCGGCTTGCAGATGGCCCGTGCGCTGGTCGCCCAGCGTCCTCACGAAAAGGTGCTGGTGATCGCCACCGACATCGCCCGCTACGAGCAGAACTCCGAGGGCGAATGCACCCAGGGCGCCGGCGCCGTGGCCATGATCGTGGCCGAGAACCCGCGCCTGCTGGAGCTGCACCCGCACCAGGGCCGCTACAGCCTGGACGTCTCGGACTTCTGGCGGCCGAACCTGCGCAGCACCGCGCTGGTCGATGGCAAGCTGTCGATCGAGGTCTACCTGGAGTCGCTGCGCAACGCCTGGCAGAGCTACCGCGCCGATGGCGGCCTGGGCCTGAAGGACATGAGCTTCCTGTGCTTCCACCAGCCATTCACCAAGATGGCGAAGAAGGCCTTCTCGGTGTTCGAGGCGATCGAACCCGAAGCGGCCAAGGCCCTGGGCGAGCAGGCCTACGCCACCAGCCAGCTGTACGGCAAGGCCATCGGCAACTGCTACACCGCCTCGCTGTACATCGCCCTGCTGTCGCTGCTGGACAACAGCGACGAGGACCTGACCGGGCGCAACATCGGCCTGTTCAGCTACGGTTCGGGCAGCGTCGGCGAGTTCTTCAGTGCCACCGTGGTGCCGGGCTACCAGGCCCATTCGCGGCGCAAGGCGCATGCGCGCATGCTGGCCAGCCGCACCCGCCTGGGCCATGAGCAGTACAGCGCCTGGTTCTACGGCGACAACCACCCGGCCGTGGCCGACTACAGCACGCCGTACGTCACCGGCGGCGCGTTCCGCTACGGCGGTTGCGAGGGCTATCGCCGTCAGTACGAGAGCACCGCCCTGTCCCTGAAGATGGCGAGCTGACGACCATGAGCGACGTGCTGCTGAGCTGGCCGCAACCTGCGGTCGCCTGCCTGACCCTGAACCGTCCGCATGCCGGCAACGCCCTCGACGAGGCCCTGCTCGGGGCCTTGCACGAGCAGCTGCAGGCCCTCGCCGAGCACCCCGGGCTGCGCGCCCTGGTGCTCGACGGCGCCGGCGAGCACTTGTGCACCGGGGCGGACCTGGAGTGGATGCGCCGCAGCCGCGAGTTCGACCATGCGCGCAACCTGGAGGACGCCAGCCTGCTGGCCAACGTCCTGCAGCGCCTGGACGACTTCCCGGTGCCGGTGCTGATGCTGGCCCGCGGCGCGGTGTTCGGCGGGGCCTTGGGCCTCTTGTGCTGCGCCGACCATGTGCTGGCCGCCGAGGATGCGCGGTTCTGCTTCAGCGAGGCGCGCCTGGGCCTGGCCCCGGCCTTGATCAGCCCCTACGTGGTGCGCGCCATGGGCGTGCGCCAGGCACGGCGCTACATGCTCTCGGCCGAGGTGTTCGGCACCGAGGATGCGCTGCGCCTGCAGCTGGTCCACCGCCTGGTGCCCGCCGCCGAGCTGGAGCAGGCCCGCGACCGCTGGCTGGCCACCCTGCTGCAGACCGGCCCCCAGGCCAGTCGCGAGATCAAGCAGATGCTGGCGCGCCTGGCAGGCCGCGACCACCTGCTCGACGAGCAGGGTTGCAACCTGCAGCTGATCGCCCGCCTGCGCACCTCCAGCGAGGGCCAGCACGGTCTTGCCGCCTTCTTCGAACGCAGCCGCCCCGACTGGGCGCAATGAACCCTGGGTGCGCGGACCACGAAGCCCGCGCCGTTCCGGCGTCGCCGACGACGCCCGACCTATGAGAAAAGGATTTTGCCATGTGTGGTTTCATCGGTGTCTACCAGTCCAAACGCAACAGCATCAGCGACCAGTCGATCCTCGACGCCCTGGCCGCCATCAACCACCGCGGCCCGGACGAGCACAGCCTGTGGCGTGACCCGGGCGAGCGCGCCGTGCTTGGCCATACCCGCCTGAGCATCATCGGCCTGGACAACGGCATGCAGCCGATCGTCGCCGACGAAGGCGACCTGGCGGTGATCGTCAACGGCGAGTTCTACGACCACGAGCGCATCCGCGCCGAGCTGCAGGCCGAAGGCGCGATCTTCAAGACCGCCTCGGACAGCGAGATCGCCCTGCACCTGTACCGCCGCTCCGGCATGGCCGGGCTCAAGGAGCTGCGCGGCGAGTTCGCCATGGTCCTGTTCGACCGTCGTCGCCGCCTGATGCTGGCGGTACGCGACCGCCTGGGCATCAAGCCGCTGTTCTACACCCAGCACGAAGGCAACTGGTACTTCGCCTCCGAGATCAAGGCCCTGCTGGCCGCCGGCGTCAACCCGACCTGGGACGAGAACGCCTATGCCAGCCGCGCCTTCTACCTGCGCGACCACACCCTGTTCGAAGGCGTGCGCAGCGTGCAGCCGGGCTGCTGGGTGATGGTCGACCACGGCGGCCTGCACAGCGGCCGTTACTGGGATATGGAGTTCGCCCGCCGCGACACCCCGGCGCCGAGCGACGAGGCCGGCATGATCGAGGCCGTGCGTGCCTCCATCGAAGAAGCCGTGCGCCTGCGCCTGCGCGCCGACGTGCCGATGGGCGTGTACCTGAGCGGTGGCATCGACTCCTCGGCGATGCTGGGCATGGCCACCGCCCTCAAGGGCGAGCCGCTGGACGCCTTCAACCTGTCGTTCACCGACATGGACGACTACGACGAGAACCGTTTCGCGCGCATGGCCGCCGAGCACAACGGCGCGCGCTTCCACACCATCGAGATCACCCAGGACGACCTGGCGGATAACTTCGAGCAGGCGGTGTGGCACAACGAGACGCCGTTCTTCAACGCCCACGGCGTGGCCAAGTACATCCTCAGCAAGGAAGTGCGCAAGGCCGGCCTGAAGGTGGTGCTGACCGGCGAAGGCGCCGACGAAGTGTTCGCCGGCTACCCGCACTTCCGCCGCGACATGCTGCTGTACAACAACGAACAACAAGACCCGAAAGTCATCGACCTGCTGCGCCAGCGCATCCAGGCCAACGAACAGGGCTACACCAACGCGCACATGCCCCACGACATCCACTGGATGGTCGACCAGCTCAAGCACGGCGTGTCGTGGCTGGACAACCAGGCCGGCTGGTTCAAGGCCCTGGAGAGCCTGTACCGCGGCGACTTCCGCGACCACTTCACCGGCGTCGACCCGTACCGCCAGTTCTTCGACCGCCTCGACCACGGCAAGCTCGCCGACCGCGACCCGGTGCACAACTCCATGTACCTGTGGGCCAAGTCGTACCTGCCGAACTTCGTCCTCACCACTCTGGGCGACCGCATGGAAATGGCCAACAGCATCGAAGGCCGCGTGCCGCTGCTCGACCACCACGTGGTCGAACTGGCCTGCCAGCTGCCGGTGTGGATGAAGGTGCGCGGCGCCACCGAGAAGTACGTGTTCCGCGAAGCCATGCGCCCTTACCTGCCCAAGGCCCTGTACGAGCGCAAGAAGCACTACTTCCGCGCGCCGCCGGCCACCCTGCAGCAGCAAGGCCGCCTGTGGCAGTTGGTGCAGGACACCCTGCACAGCCGTGACCTGGACGCGCTGCCGTTCTTCGACGCGGCCAAGGTACGCAGCCTGCTCAAGCAACTGCCGACCCTCAGCGCCCAGGAACAAGGCCTGCTCGACCCGATGCTGATGGAGCTGACCAGTCTGTGCCTGCTGCAGCGCCGCTACCGCATGAGCGGCCAGAGCTGGAACACCTTGAGCGAGGTGGCCGCATGAAGATCGCGATCATCGGCGCCGGCCTCAATGGCCTGGCCTGCGCCCTGATTCTCAAGCGCTTCGGCCTCGAGGCCACGGTGTACGAGCGGGCCCATGGCCCGCGCGACTCGGGCACCGGCATCTATGTCTGGCCCCAGGGTGTGCAGGTGCTGCGCTTCCTGTTCAACGACACCGGCTTCATCGGCCGCGGCAAGGCCATCGAGTTCCTCGACACCCATGGCCGCGACGGTCGCCTGATCCACAGCCAGCCGGTACGCCCGGACGGCCTGGGGATCCCGGCGCCGGCGGTGATGTTCCCACGCCCCGAGCTGTTCGGCCTGCTGCGCGAACGCCTGGCGCCGGGGCAGATCCGCTACCAGATGGGTTGCGAGAAGGTGGAGAAGGTCGGCGAACAGGCGCGGGTCACCTTCAGCAACGGCGAGCAGGAAGACTTCGACCTGGTGATCGGCAGCGACGGCGTCGGCTCCACCGTGCGCCAGTGCCTGGAACCGGGCCTGACGCCCTACGACACGGGCCTGGTGGCCAGCCGCGGCATGGTCGAGTTCGACTCGCCGCTGCTGCTGCCCGACCGTTGCCAGATCTTCGCCTCGGAGTTCTCGCGGGTGGTCACCTACCCGCTGGCGGCCGACCGTCCGTACCGCTACTGGTTCGCCGCCTACCAGCACCGCAACCAGCCGCTGCTCGACCGCGACGGCCTGGTGCGGCTGTTCGCCGACCTGCCGCCGGATGTGGTGCGGATGATGCAAGCCACCGAGCACGAGCAGATCCTCACCCACAAGATGATGGCCCTGACCGGCGCCGGCTGCTGGCAGAACGGCCGCGTGGTGATGCTCGGCGACAGCATCCACGCCATGCTGCCGACCCTCGGCTACGGCCTGACCCTGGGCCTGGAGAACGCCTTCATGCTCGCCCAGGCCCTGGTCGGCTGCTGCGACGAGCGCCTCGACAGTGCCCTGCAGCGCTACGAGATCCGCGCCGCCGAGCGTTCGCGGGTGATGCTGGAAGTGATGCGCGATATGACCGACCTGTACTACTTCGAGGAGGACAGTGCCATGACCTCCTCGCGGATCCGGCCGATCGTCGAGCGCTTCCACGACCTGGCCCTGACCACGGTGTTCTGAGGAGGCCGCCATGACTGACGCATACCGCCAGCGCCTGCAAGCCTTTGTCCAGGCGCAGATCGCGCCGAACATTGATGCCTGGGAACAGCTCGGCGCCTACCCCGCCACGCTCAACCGCGAGGCCGGCGCCGCCGGCCTGCTGGGCCTGGGACACGACCATCGGCAATTGCCCGACGACCCACGGGCGGTGGCCGTGCTCATCGAGGAACTGACCCGCAGCGGCGCCCAGGGCATCACCATGGGCCTGGGCTCGCATTTCGTCAGCCTCAAGGCAGTGCAGGCCACCGGCCACCCGATCGTCCACGACCTGGTGCCGGCGGTGCTCGACGGCCGCCAGAGCATCGCCCTGGCGATCACCGAGCGCCAGGCCGGCTCCGACCTGCGTGCCCTGGAGTGCCGCGCCGCGCGCCAGGCCGACGGCTACCGGTTGAACGGGCACAAGGCGTTCATCTGCAACGCCACCCGCGCCGACTGGCTGCTGATGGTCGGCCACTGCGAGGACGGCCTGGCGCTGTTCCTGGTGGAGGGTTCGGCCGCCGGTATCCGCCATACGCCGCGCCGCGCCCTGGGCTGGCGCTGCCTGCCGCTGGCCGACCTGGAGCTGGAGAACGTGCCGGCCATCCGCCTGACCGAGAAAGGTGGCGTGGGCCGCCTGCTGCAGGCCAGCCTGCAGCAGGAGCGGCTGAACCTGGCGGTGATGGCCATCACCAGTGCCGACATGGCCCTGCAGGCCGCCATCGACTGGTGCAAGAGCCGCCAGGTCGGCGGCAAGCCACTGTTCGACAAGTCGGTGATCCGCCAGCGCCTGGCCGAGCACTACGCGCAGCTGACGGTCAGCCGCCAGTTCGTCGACACCTGCGTGGCCCGCCAGGCCGAAGGCACCCTGGACGCGCACCAGGTCGCCATCGCCAAGAACAGCGCCGTGCAGACTTTGGAAACCCTGGCCCGCGACGCCGTGCAACTGCATGGCGCCCACGGCTGCGTCGAGCCCTCGCTGGTCGAACGCATCCACCGCGACGCCCGCCTGCTGGCCATCGGCGGCGGCACCCACGAAATCATGCTGGAAATCATTGCCCGGCACCTGTGAAGGATCACACCATGAGCACCATCAGCGACCACGCCGCCGCGCACTCGCGCGCGCTGCTCGAACACGCCTACCAGCGCTACTGCGGGCTGGAGATGCTGGAACAGTCCCCCGGCCAGTGCACCTGCCGGCTGACCGTCAACGCCGACATCGACAACCTGAGCCAGACCCTGCACGGCGGGGTGATCTACTCGATGCTCGACGTCACCAGCATGCTCGCCACCCTGCCCTTGCTGGGGCCTGACGAGTACGCCCTGACCAACAGCTTCAACACCCTGCTGCTGTCGGCCACGCCGCGCGACACCGAGGTGCTGTTCCACGCCAAGGTGATCCGCGACGGTCGCAATCTGATGTTCACCCAGGCCGAGGCCTGGCGGGTCAACGCCGACGGCAGCCAGACACGCATCGCCAGCGCGCAGTTGAGCAAGTTCAGGCTCAAGCGCGAGTGGTAAGGGCGTAATCACCCATCACGTTCATCGCGGGGCAAGCCCGCTCCCACTCGATTTGTGGGAGCAGGCTTGCCCCGCGCTCGTTCCAGCCCAGAGCCCCTGGCGATACATGACAACCTTAAGGGTAATACCCTGATTATCTGCGCTTTTCACTCCCGCCCGATTGCTCAAGACTGGCTATCACACACATCACAGAAAGGATTCGCGCAATGAATCACAAGGTCCTGGTCATCCGCTCCTCGATCAAGTCCGACGGCGGCTTCTCCGGCCAACTGGTGGACAACTTCCTCAAGCAGCTCAAAGAGGTCAACCCCGAAGCTTCGGTGGCGGTGCGCGACCTGCACGCCCAGCCCATTCCGCACCTCAATGCGGTGACCATGGACGCCCTGTTCGGCGGTGACGCCAGCAGCATCGAGGCGGCCGCGGCGCTGAAGCTGTCCAACGAACTGATCGAAGAGATCCAGGAAGCCGACCGCGTGGTGATCGGCCTGCCACGCTACAACTTCGGCGCACCGTCGATCCTGCACACCTGGGTCGACTACATCGTGCGTGGCGGCGTCACCTTCACCTATGTCGACGGCGCCCCGGTCGGGCTGCTCGACGACAAGCCGGTGCACGTGCTCAACGCCAGCGGCGGCGTCTACAGCCAGGGCACCGACACCCTGGCTGGCTGGCTGTCGCAGACCCTGGGCTTCGTCGGCCTGAACAGCGTCGAATTCATCTACGCCGAAGGCCTGGGCATGGGCGAAGAGAGCCTGGCCGCGGGCCTGGCCGCCGCCAACCTGAAGATCCAGCACAGCATCGCCGCCCTCGGCGAGCGCCCATGCCCAAGCCTGGCCACCGCAGTAGGGAGGTAAGATGACCCGCAGCCAAGACAACCCGTCGGTCCAGGAGCTGTTCCTCAGCGAACTGGTGGCCGAGCCCAACCGCTACCACCTGTACATCTCCCACGCCTGCCCGTTCTCGCACCGGGTGCACCTGGTGCAGAGCCTGCTGGGCCTGGAAGACGCGCTGGACGTGACCTCGGTGGCGGCGCGCCGCCACGACCAGGGCTGGGAGTTCGACGAGCACGACCAGGACCCGCTGCACAAGGACGTCACCCTGCTGTCGAGCCTGTACGAGCGTTCGCGCCCGGGCTTTGCCGGCAACCAGTCGGTGCCGGTGCTCTGGGACCGCCAGCAGAACCGTATCGTGCACAACGATTCGGCCGAGCTGGCGCTGCAGATGGCCACCCGCCTGCTGCCCCTGGCCAAGACCCCGATCGACCTGGTGCCCGACCGCTCCAGCTGCGACATCGTCGAGCTCAACCAGTGGCTGCACACCAACATCAACCGCATGGTCTACCACATGGGCTTCGCCCCGGACCAGGCGAGCTACGACGAGGCCTACAAGCAGTTCTTCGCGGCCATGGACACCCTCGAGCACCGGCTGCGCAAGCAGCCGTACCTGGTAGGCGGCAAGCTGAGCCTGTCGGACCTGTTCCTGCTGCCCACGCTGATCCGCTATGAGGCGGTGTACTACGTGCACTTCAAGGCCAACCACAAGACCCTGGCCGAGTACCCGGCGCTGTACCAGTACCTGGTGCGCCTGACGCAGATCCCGGCGATCTACCGCACCATCGACATGGCGCATATCAAGCTGCATTACTACTACTCGCACAACCACATCAACCCGACGCGGATCGTGCCGCAGGGGCCGGCGTTGAGTTGGTTGAACTGAGCAGCTGGCGTTTGCGGAGCAGGACCGCTTTGCGGTCCTTTCGCGGCAAAAGGCCGCTCCTACAGGAGGCCGCATCCCCCTGTAGGAGCGGCCTTGTGTCGCGAAAGGGCTGCATCGCAGCCCCGGCAGGTTTAAGCCGAATGCAGACTTCGAACAGCTTGAACTAACCGTGCTCAAGCAGGTGCAACATGGCACACCGGCACATCCGGCAATGTACCCTCGACCGACAGACACACTACATCCTCAGTACTGTCGTCAAACTAACGGCAAAGCTCACCCACGCATTTCATGGAAGGTGACCACCGGGCCATACTCCTGATCGGAGTTGATAGCCTCTACGTGAAATCTTCTATCAGGGAATTGCGCCTTCAACACCATTCGCCAGGACATGGCCAGCACATTGGACAGTTGCTCAAAAACCACCTCGTCCACCGAAGATCCACACCCTGAAAACACATCGTACAGATGGGTGTGATTCAGCATCCTCTCGACACCGGCTTTATCGCCTGAAAAATGATCAAGCCACACACGAAATGCGGGCTCGTCAAATTTCATTTCCAGTATCACCGAATCCTCGAACACGACGAAATCCGGGAACAGCCATTTGCAAAAAATCAAACTGTCCTCTGGGCTGACGACATCTTCAACATAGGAAAACAGGTCGACAGACGCTGGCTCCTGCCAGCCGGCTCGCCAAGCCGAAAACCTTTTAAGCCCTGTCAATTTCGCGAAGGATTTGATTATTTTCATGTTCGTGCGCCAATGTGAAAAAGTGCGGTTAAAAATGAAACAGGCCCATGTCTACGCTCTTTCCCCTCCACTGCCAGCAGCCTATAAACTACCTATATTCCGTATGATCTGAATAGGCATCTAGGGGTGTCGTGGCGGCTAAATACTCCGAAAAAGCATCAATTAGCCGTACAAGCTCGCTATCAAACCTATCCGGCAAGAGACCCAGTATGTCCTCCAACTCGCAACATTCCATAACAAGATCGCAGACAACAACAGAAATCCCTTTCTTTCTAAAAACACTTGACGCTCCGGGCGAGAACAACAAGCGTTCTGCTTCATCCAGCTCGATGACACCAGCCCTGACTGACGAAAGCAACCCAATCGAAGCCATCGCTAGAAATCGTCCAGCTTCATCACCGTTAAAAATTTTTACCTCCAGCGCTACATCGGCCACCTAATACGCCTCCCATCCCCAATCAAGACTTTTTGGAAGCATGAGACTTATCGACCAATACTCTCCGTTTATTTTCTTGCCGATCAGCCCGACTCACACCCTTCATTTCCTCCACCGAAAACCCCAAACGACCACCTAACGCTTCAAAGCGTCTATAAGATTCCTCTCCCTCGGCGAGGTATTCAACCATAAACGGCTGAGGTGGAGCCTCTTTGTTCCGGACGCCAGCCTGTAAAAAAACCATGTAGTCACTCAAAGTGGAAGCAGCTTGCTCAATGGTCATTAATACCTGGGATCCCTCACTGTACTCACACTCTAGATACAGATGACCTGCCGCATATGCCATGTGGTGTGCATTGCCGAAACCCAAGTACTCAGATTGACCACGGAGCTGACAGTCCTCCAGTCGAGTGATCAGCGCTTTTGCGCTAACACTACTACTGACGTCGTCACTCAACCACCCCACAATCTCACGCACACCGAAAGGAGGTCGCTCCTTCTGAACCTTGGCATCAGGCTCATTGGCCGAGAGGTCATTAAAAAAAGGGACAGATTTATTTTCCCTGCTCTAATCTCGCCCTACCTACATAAAGGCTAGATCCGTTCGCCGCCAGGAATCGAAATTAGAGTAGGAAAAATAAATCTGTCCCCTTTTTCTGCTCAGGCGACAACTTAAATCCCGTCACGAAATTCCCTGCTGCATCAAGCACAACAGCGTTGTTGGTGGTCGAATTAAAATACACTTTTGAGTCTTTTACAAAGCCGTATGTACCTTGCTGGGTCGTAGAAGTCGATGCCATGTGAGTTTTTATTGCTGACTCATACTGAGCAAGTGTTTCAGGGTTTTTCTTTGTAGTCACCACGCCAAAATCAGAGGCATATTTGAATTTTTTATCGAGCTGCTTCTGGGTAACCCCGGTTAAGGCCTCAGCAACACTGTTACCTTTTGCACCACCATTCAGCAAACCCGGTCCGAACTTCGCCTCGAGCGCGGCCAGCGCTTCCTTAGCGAAAAAGGGGACAGATTTATTTTCCCTGCTCTAATCTCGCCCTACCTACATGAAGGCTAGGTCCGTTCGCCGCCAGGAACCGAAATTAGAGTAGGAAAAATAAATCTGTCCCCTTTTCCTATTTAGTTTCATACGCGGAAATAAAACTTCGAGCCGACTTACTACCAGCCGATTTTCCGGCCGCAATCAAAGCCATCTCTGATTGCGAAATAAAATTCTCTCTCAGAAAATTGACAAAGCAGCCTTTAACATCCGAACCTCTCAAACCAATAACACCGTATTCTTCATATGCACTTTCAACAGCTATCCAATCGAATTTCGAATTAAAAAAATAGATCGGATAACCTAAGCTATTCTGTAAAATATCCTCAGACTGGCGGCTCGACGACAGCGCAGCACCACAGGCATCTTGACAAATTAAATAGCATGACCCCTCAACAACCTCCACCCCTGAAAACTTGATAAACACATCAGAGGAAAAGCTATAAACGCTATTTTTTACAACACCTGAGAACAGATCAACAAAACTGAGCAAAGGCCGTTCAAAAAACCAAAACCCCCAGTCTTCACCTAAAAAAACATTAGACGGAAGATCAAGTTCAAAATTCAAATAACCTGCTACGTTATTAATCATATTTTTTAATTTGTCCGACGCCACAGCCGAAACATTCATCATCACTCTCCACTAAACCGTATTTTTAGTGATCAGCTTCTTCCCACCCTCAACCGTCAAGGAAGCCGAAGATTGACCGGTAGAAGTCGCAGATGGGTAAAAACGATACGTCTTACTACCATTTGTCAACACCGTAACCGTACCATCCTTAGAAATAATCTTTTTATACCCACTCCAAAAAGGGGACAGGTTTATTTTCCCTGCTCTAATCTCGCCCTATCTACATGAAGGCTAGGTCCGTTCGCCGCCAGGAACCGAAATTAGAGTAGTAAAAATAAATCTGTCCCCTTTTCCGCTGTCCCCTTTTCCGCTCACAGCAGGCAAACTAGATCTGTCCATTTTTCAGTCCCTTTCATGCTTTCCATGCCCCAGATCGATAGTAAAATCAGCTAGTCATTTGGCTCTTAAATGGCATAATCTGACGGTTCGTTGACAACAATCTCACCAGCTTGATTTAGCGAGAACAGTCCACATGCAGCCAGTCATACAACACCCTTGGGATATAACCCCAAGCGAAGCCATAGATCTACAGATACGACTATCTAAACTAGTGGTCAAGCAAGATCATCTTGGGTCGATCTCTAGTATCGCAGGCATTGATGTCGCCTACCACAAAGAGAACGATACACTGATCGCCTCCATTGTTGTGGTTGACGCAGAAAGCCTGGAAATCATCGAAGAGCATGCATGGTCGGGTACGACTTCGTTTCCCTATATTCCTGGTCTTTTTTCGTTTAGAGAGCTGCCTTCAATCGTGAAGCTCTTATCAACTATAACCCACCGACCTGACCTGATCATCTGCGACGGGCAAGGTATAGCTCACCCTCGTCGGTTTGGCTTGGCATCGCACTTGGGGGTACTTTATGACATACCCACTATTGGATGCGGCAAAAGTCGCTTCATCGGTGAATACGCACCTCCCCTTGATGAAAGGGGATGCCAATCAGGCCTGTTCGACGGCGACGAACTAATCGGAGCCGCGCTCAGGACTCAAAAACATGTAAAACCTGTGTTCGTTTCAATCGGCCACCGAATCTCCCTTGAAACTGCCTGTCACTGGGTATTGAATGCAACACGCAACTATCGACTACCAGAAACGACCCGATTTGCAGACCGATATGGAAGGCAATTCTACGAACAGAACAAACACCCCATTACCCCTCCAAACTAACCTTCCGATTATTTAAATATACGTCACATTCGGGACGAAGCACCTGAAACTGGACGCACCCTTCACGCCACCAGTCAACGCAATCCTTAGCAGCCACAACTTTCAATACACTCAACTGCTGATAATTTTTCAAACACTGCAGAATTTCCGATGTCCCATTGACACCATCCAGCTCTAACTCTCTGATACAGCGCTCATTGTCGCCCATAAAAATGTAATCAACCACAGCCTTGTCAATACCATCTCCAATGAGTGAAACCCGGGCCGCACACTTAAGAGAGGAGAGCTCCGCTTTATCACGCAACACAGGAAACCTTATGCACCCGATCACTTGCGGTAGCTTAGAAAAGTAGTCACCCAACAGAGTCAACCGCTTCAGACCTTCCAAAGAAAATTTCAAGGAAAACATGAAAATATTATTCTGGTGAACCGTCATCGCTTCCAGTCCACCGCCTTCGAACCACTCATAACTCTGCGGAACATCCTCCCCGATCTCGACAGTACGCAACTGCCCATCTGGGAAATATGTTACTTCCTCTATCACCCAGCCATATTCATACAAGCGCTCGCTGACACATACATCTCCACTGAACTCATAGGAAAATCCATTGTAGACACTATCTCCCCAATAAAACTGCTCCCCCGTATAGTCTCGCTCCATTTCGATACTATTACGCACCTCCCCAACAATAAACTCGCTACGGTAGACATCAACATAGCGGCCATCGTCATACATACCTCCCCCAACCACATGACCATTCGAGAGTTCCAACGCGCCCCCGGTGTAGGGCACGCCCCGAAAAGTCCACAATCCGCCCTGGTTGCTTATCGCATTTCTTTTGATAATCATCAGTGCTTCCTTCCGCTAATCACATCGGCATCCTTCAGTACACCGCTACAGTTCGAGCACGCCTCGAATTTATCCCCTTGACCCTGCTTCGGTGCCAGCTTGTAGGTGGCCACTTTCACATCATCAATTGATACCTTGGGGTACCGAGTAAGCGCGCTATTCACCGCTCTGACCTCGGCATGCAGCCCAGGAATACCGTTCTGGACATCAAATCTCTTTCCATTGCTGACAAGGTTTTCAATCATTCCTTTAACCTGAGGTGTCAGCGGCGTTCCTGTGTCAGCATACAACTGGCCCACCTTCCGCATGAACGCCCCCTGATCGACCACTGTGAAATACTCCTTGGCCTCGCCAAACCGTTCTATCCCCGGAAATTTCGGCACCTTCGCACTTATATTGGTGAACGCCTCGCTCACATAATCCCGCCCAGGTACACCTGCCCTCGACAACGCGACACCGGCAGTATCCCCTGCTTTAATCAGCACCTCAGCTTCTGAACCAACCCTCTGGAAAAGCAGGCGGTCAAATTCGGCACTATTCAACGAATCAAGGTGGCCAAATTCCCCGTCCACCCCGGGCCGCTTGCCAGCACCGCCACTGGCGCCCTTTCCAGCTGACGCGCCCCCCGCATCAACCAGGGTTTCCTTGCCAACCACTGGCCTGATTGAACCAAGGTCACTTGTTACGACAGACCCAGCCCCTCCCCTGACACCAGCCCCCAGAGTAGCCATACCCAGCAAGCCAGCCACCATGTTACCAGCGGCATTCCACCCATCCCCCTCAACTGCCTGCTTAGCCCCCTGAGTAAACTGCAAAGCCCCGTTGGTCGCAGCAACAGCCCTGATCGTGCTGCCGATGGATCCCGTCAGGAAGTAGATGGCAGGGTCGCCCAGGTTGGCTAACCCTTGCTGTTCCGCTGCGTTACGCAAGGCTCCCCTAGCATCCAGATAAGTCTGCTCATCGGCACTACGATCGTGAGTCCAAGCCAGCTTCTCAACCAATCCCAATTGGCTGCGCTGCGCATCAGACCAAGCGATCTTGTCCTGACTGGTGCCTGCGTATGGGTAGCCATATCCGTAGATCTGCTCACCGCCGAGCAGACTGGAGAGGCTTGCCTGAGCTGCCGCAGGGCCTTTGGCATCCATTCTTTCGAAGGCATAGACCTGCAAATAGGCAGTGAGCTCAGCCATGTCATCCTGCGTAAGCGACGATGGGTCACGCTTGTAGGCTTCCAACAGTTTGTCGCTTCGCTGATCCGCGCCTTCCAGCTTGACCAACTCTCGCGCTGCTTTCAGCCCACCGTCCTTGCGGAAACTATCTCGCGCCTCGTCCCGCTGTTTCGCCGAATGGTCGCCCAGGAAGTTGTACTGAGTGCCATTCTTCGCAACCCATGCCGCTTTGTTCAGCGAGGCGGCATTGGCATCTTCCTGGCTCGCCGCTGCCAACACGCCAACGATCTGCGAGCTCATGGTCAGCAAGCTCTCGTTGCCACCCGCCAGCTTGTTGAGCTCTACCACCAGCGCCTCGTTTGCGCCGGCCGCCAAGGCGCCAGTCTTGAAGTCCCCACCCGTCGCTTTCGACAGCAAACCACCGACCATTGCGTGAATGGCAATCTTGGGCAGGCTGCCGTTCTCGATACCCCATTTATGAGTGTAATCACCAACTGCGTTGAAACTGGCAGCGGCCAGCGTATTGAACAGCGCCCCCTTGAGCGCTTCACTGGCATTTCCACCCTGTCCGAGCGCCTTGCTCAGCAACATGGATGTGCCGTTCTGCAGCGTTTGGTTGGCCGCGAACTGGCCTACGCCTTTCAGGGTGTAGAGTTTTGGACCAATGACTTTGCCTGTGGCGATGTCGGTTTTCGTTCCAGTCCAACCGTCGAAATAGGCTGCTGTCAGTCCGGCTGTCACGCCAGAGATGACATAACCTTTCATCGCATCGGACGACGTCACATCCTTGACTACCGCCCCAAGGTTGCCCCGGTTGTTGATGACGCTCACCGAGGCATTGGTAGATGCCCCTGTCGCGACCGCCCCCACTACAGCGCCTGTGATCCCACCATTCGCCCAAGCCGCTGCGGCCGGCCCTACAACTGCTGCCATCACGATTGCGATCGCCAGTTGGGCAGCAGGCCCCAATCCAGAATTGCTGTACTTGAACGAGTCGTGGATCTCTTTAACCTGACGCCAGTCCACGCCACCTTGTGCTTCGACCTGCTTGAGCCACGCCAGCTTCGGATCGGCCTTGACCATGGCATCGATGGACTCACTCACCGTCTGCTGGTTGACCTGGCGTACATCCACATGAATCTTGCCTACGGCGTTGATGACCAGATCACCTTTGGCCACCAGCTCACTCTGGCGCACGGTTTCATCTGTGCGCCCTTCACCCTTCATGCTGAACCAGCCAGCATTTGACTTGCTCTTCTCGTGACTCTCCTGATGCATGTCCTTGACCGCTTCGAAGGTCACCGAACCGCCGCTATCAATGGTCAGGTCCGCACCGGAGGCGAGTTTCGCGCCCTGGTACAACTGGTCACCGCCGCTCTCGAGGGTCAGGTTGCCACCACTGGTGATCTCGCTCCCCACCGCCTTCACGTCGGTCACTTCATCACGCTGGGTCTTCTTGCTCCCCCAGCCACCCTTCTTGTTCATGTCATACAGCGAGTACTGGCTGTCGTTGGCGGCCAGCAGCTCGAGCTTGTCGCCGGCCACCAGGTAGGCTTCGTCGCCGGCGCTGGCCTTGCTCGCCACCATGCGCAGGTCGCGCCCGGCGTCGATGGTCAGGTCGCCGCCGGCCTTCACTTCGGCCGACTGCTGCTCGACGTCGTCCTCCTGGCGCTCGTACTTGGTCTTGCCTTTCTTGCCCTTGGCGTAGCTGTGCTCCTCGTTCGCCGCGGCGGCCAGGGTCACGTCGCGCCCGGCCTGCAGGGCCAGATCGCGGCGGGCCTCGATTTCGCTGGCGACGATGCTCAGGTCCTGGCCGGCCGTGGCGGTGAGGTTGCCGCCGGCCTTCACCTCGCTGCCGTACTGGGTGATGCTGGTGTCGTGGCCGCTGACGCGGCGGCGCTGGTACTCGTGGCTATCGACACCTTCCTGGCTGGCGATGATCAGGTCACGCCCGGCATCGAGGTCGATGTTGCCGCCGGCCTGCACGGCGCCGCCGACAATGCCGATGTCCTGCCCCGCCGTGATGGTCAGGTTGTTCGCCGCCTCGATGCGCGCGGCGGTGTCGACCAGGTCCTTGGTCACGTGCTCACCGCCCGCGCGGCCTTCCAGGCGGGTGACGCTGCGCTCGTTGATCACGTCGCCGGTCAACGCGGTAAGGCTCACTTCACGCCCGGCAATGATCCCGCCCTGGGCATTGCGGATCGACTCGGTGGCCAGCATGTCCAGGCGCCCGCCCGCCTCCATCAACCCGGCGTTGCCGATGTTGGTGGCGCTGACAGCGAGGTTGTTGGTGGCGCGCAAGGTGCCGACGTTGACCAGCTCGCCGCCGCTGATCAGGTTGACGTCGCGGCCCTGGATCAACGCGCCGTTGGGGGCCACGCGGCCGTTGGCGTGGGCCAGGTACAGCACCGGGGCGAGCACCGTCTCGCCGTTGACCTCGATGTTTTCCATCCACACGATGTCGTGGGTCAGCGCCGCCACCTGCTCGGCGCTGAGCGACACGCCTACGCTCAGCGACAGCTTGTCCTTGCTGGCGATGGCGTTGTCCATCAGGTAGCGGAACAGCGTCTCGTCGCTGGTCATGCCGTCGATGTAGCGCTGCCCGGTACGGGCCACCACCGCCTCGCGGATCAGGCGTTGCTCGTAGAGGCCGTCGCCCAGGCGCTTGATCGCCTGGTCCGGCTTGATATTGAGCTGGCCAAGCATGTAGTCGGAGCTGAGGAACTGCTTGAGGTCGGTCAGGACCGGGTTGGTCTCTACCAGGTACTTGTGCGAGACGCTCGGCACGCTGCGCTCAGGCACGCCCTGGACCAGCTTGACGCCAGCGGCCAAGCCGCCCAGCGCCACGCCGGAGCCAGCCACGGCGCCTTGGGCAGACGCCGCGCTGTCGGCACCGAGCGCCGACGCCGCGCGGCTGTCGGCGCTGGCCGCAGTGGCCAGCGGTGCGATGAAGGTGCCGCTGCCGGCTTGGGTGCGGTCAGCGGTCGCGCCCAGGGCGTCACCGCTGATGGCGGCCTGGCCGGCCTGGCTGCTGATGCGGAACAGGCCGTTGTTGCCCTGGGGCAGGCTGAAGCTGGGCAGCGTCACCGGGTTGACCTGGCGCTGGGCCAGGTCCGGCGGCAACTGCGGGTTGAGCGCGCGCACCTGGGTCTGCGCCTGGCGCGCATCGGCCGTGGCATCGCCACGGGCGTTGATGGTGCCGGCACCGGCCTGGTTGACGCGCACCACACTGTTGTCGATACGCTGGGTGGCGTTGATGGTCACCGCACCGGCCGACTGCACCACCGCCGGGGCGACCACGGCGCCGGCAATCGGCGTATTGTTGTCGATGACGTCATAGATGCTGGCATACGGATAGCCAGACGCAGCCATCACCTGGTCCAGGGTCAGCGAACCCGGGTTCTGGTTGAACTGGTTCTTGGCGTTGATGAACGCGTTGTACTGGCCGCGATCACGGGTGTACATGCTGGCGGTGAGGTTGCGCTGCTCGCCGCCACCGGCGCCCTTGTTCTCGAACACGGCCGTATTGATGGCGATATCACCGCCCGCCGAGACACTGCTGTAGTGGTTGCGGAACGCGTCACCGGCAAAGGTCAGCTTGCCGCCGCTGGTGATGAAGGCCGTGGGGCTGTCCTGGTCGATGACATCCTGCCAGCTCTCGGTGGCCGAGAAGTACAGCTCGCAGCCCTTGCCCTTGCAGCGGTCATCGGAATACACGTTGACGTAGCCGGCGACCAGCTTCTGCTTCGAGGTCAGGTGTTCCTTGCGGTTGAGCAAGGTGTCCACCGCCAGGGTCATGCTGCCGGCGCTTTCCATGCTGGCGGAGATATTCTCCAGCAACGCGGCGCGGGCGCTGCCGTTGCCGGCCAGGTCCAGGCCACCGAGGCTGTAGATGTCGCCGTAGTAGTTGCTCAGGCTGCCTACGCGCAGGGTCATGTCGTTGCCGCTGAACACCAGGCCGCGCTGGTTACTCAGGGTATTGGCGGCAAGTATCACTGCCGCGGCGCCACCGAGGGTGCCGCGGTTTTCCAGGCTGGCGGCGTTGACCGTAAGGCCACCGAGGGCGGTCAGGCGACCGTCGTTGCTCAGCAGGTTGCGGGCGGTCACCACGCTGCCCGCGCCGCCGGCCAGGCTGGCGGCACTGGACAGGCGGATATCGGTGGCGCTCAACCCCAGGCTGCCGAGGCTGCTCAGGCGGCCGTTGCCGTCGTAGTTGCCGGTGAGGTCGAGTTGCAGGCTGCCATCGCTGGCCAGCAGGCCATGGTTGGTCCAGTCGCCACCGCGGCCCTTGAAGCTCTCGACCGCCAGCAGCTTGCCGCTGGCCGTCTGCACGAAGCGTCCGATGTCCAGCTCCAGGCGCCGGGCCTGCAGCACGCTGCTGTTGGTCCAGCTGGCGGCGCCGATGCTCAGCAGGCCATCGGTGTGCAGCACACCGCCGGCCTGGGTGACCTTGTCGGAGGCCAGGCCGAAGGTGCCAAGGCCGGTGTGCAGCAGTTGCCCGCCGCTGTTGCTCAGGCCGCCGATCTGCAGGTCGAGGTCCTGGTTGGCAGTGGCCAGCACGCCGTTGTCGTTGAGCAGGTCGCCTGCAACGATGAAGCGGCTGGTGCCGGCCTTGCCAAGGGCGCGCAGGTTACCGTTGCGGTTGTCCAGCAGGCTGGCGCGCAGTTGCAGGTCGCTTTCGCTCTCCAGCTGGCCAAGGCCGTTGTACAGCGCACCGCTCAGGCCGAAGTCGATACGCCCGGCGCCGACTTTGCCGCCCTGGTTGAGCAGTTGCTGGCCCTGCAGGTGCAGCAGCCCGGCGGCGTACAGGCCGCCGCCCTGGTTGTCGAACTCGGCGGTGACGAGCTGATTGTCGCCACCCAGGGCCGAGAGGTAGCCGCCCTGGTTGTTCACCCGGGTGTCGGCCTTGATGTCCACCGACTGCGCCTGGGTGGTGCCGCCGCCGTTGTCGAACAGGCCGCTGAAGACGCCCTTGAACAGGCCTTTGGCCGCGCTGAGCATGCCGCTGCCGCCGTTGTCGAGGCTCGCGGCGTGCAGCTCGAGGCCGCCGGCCTGGCTCTCCAGGCGCCCGCCGTGGTTGTTCAGGGCCTTGTCCAGGCGCACTTCGATGGCGCCCTGGCTCTTCAGCGTACCGGCCTGGTTGTCCAGGGCATCGGCGTGGATGTCGAGCTTGCCGTGTTCGCTGAACAGCAGGCCATCCTGGCCGTTGAGCAGGTCACCGTCCAGGCGCAGTACCAGGTTCTGCTGGCTGGCCAGGTTACCGCCGCGGCTGTTGTCCAGCGTCGTTGCGTCAACGCGCAACAGGCCGTGGCTGATCAGCTTGCCGCCGTTGTTGGCGACACTGCCGGCCTTGAGCAACAGGTCGGCGCCACTGACCAGGCGCGCGCCGTCGGTGTTGAGCAGCGCCTCGGCCAAGGTCAGGTCAAGCAGCGCGCGGCTGGTCAGCTGGCCCTTGGCGTTTTCCAGGCGCTTGCCAGTGACGGTGATCACCTGGCCGTTGATCTGCCCGCCCTGGTTGTCGATGACGGTGCCTGCCTGGTCGAACGCCAGGTCGCCGGTGGCGGAAATGAGGCCGCCGCCGCTGTTGTCGAGCCGGTCGGTGACACTGAGGGTGATGGCCTGCTCGGAAGAGATGATGCCCTTGCTGTTATGCAGGTTGGCCGCGGTGACCTGCTGGTTACCCTTGCTGACCAGGGCGCCCAGTTCGCGGTTGTTGAGGGAACCGTCCAGGGTCACGGTGAGGTCGCCGTCCTTGCTGGACAGGGTACCTTCACCGCTGTTGTTCAGGTCGGTCCCCTTGGCCAGCAGGCCCTGCGCGCCAGAAATCAGGCCCTTGGCGCTGTTGTCCAGCTGCGGCGCCTCCACGGTCAGCCGGCCATCACTGAGGATGCGCCCCTGCTGGTTGTCGATGCGTTTGGCGAGCAGGTTGTAGGATTGCTGGCTGGTGATTTCGCCGGCGCTGTTGTCGAGCTTGCGCAGGTTCTGGATGTTCAGTGGGCCGTTGGCGCTGATCAGGCCGCCCTGGTTCAGCAGGTCGCCGCCGTTCAGGTCGAGGTCGAGCTTCTGTTCGCCGATCAGCCGCCCCTGGCGCTGGATCAACGTGCTGACGCGCAGCAGCAGGTCGCCCTTGGCGGAGATTTCGCCGCCCTGGGTGGAATCGACCTGCCCGGCCACCAGCGTCAATGCGCCATCGCTGTGGATCCGGCCGCCGCGCTGCAGGGCATCGGCGTCGTTGCGCAGCTCGCCGGTGGTCAGCTTCATCGCCTGCTTGCTGCTCAGGGTACCGCCACGGTTGTCGAGTTCACTGCTGTCGACGGTCATCGCCGCCTGGCTGGTGAGCTGGCCGCCTTGATGGTTATCCAACTGGCCGGTAGTGACGGTCACGCCGGTGTTGCCCGACAACAGGCCGCGCTCGCCGTTGAGCAAGCCGGCGCTGGTCACGGTCAGCCCGCCAACGGCGGACAGGATGCCCTCGTCATGGTTGTCGAGCTGCTCGTCGATTGTTGCCTTGAGGGCCTGGCCGCTGGCCAGGCTGCCACCGCTGAAGTTGTCGAGGCTGACGGCCGCGACCTCGAGGTCGTGGCTGGCCGACAACACCCCCTTCAGGCTGTTGTCGAGGACGCCGGCGATGCGCAGGGTCAGGTCCTGGCTGCTGACCACTCGCCCACCCCGGTTGTCGAGACGGCTGGCGACCAGGCTGAAACCACGGCTGCTGGAAATCTCCCCGGCGTCGCGGTTATCGACCACGCCGATCTGGCGCAACAACAGGCTGCCCGGCGAGCGCAGCAGGCCGTGGTCACGGTTCACCCACTGGCCGTGCTGCAGGTCGAGGTCGATACCGGTCTCGCTGACCAGTTGCCCGTGGTCATGCTGGTCGAGGCCGGTCAGCGTGGCGTCGATCTGGCCGGCGGCGCTGATGCGGCCATAGCCGTAGTTGTCGAGCTGGGTACCGACCAGCAGCAGGCTGCCGGCACCGATGTTGCCCTTGGCGCTGTTGTCGATGGCGCCGCTGCGCAGCTCGGCGAGGCCCTGGGCGCTGATGATGCCGAGGTGGCTGTTGTCCAGGCGACCGGCCTTGAGCAGCAGCCCGGTATTGGTCACCAGGGTGCCGCCCTGGTTGTCCAGCAGCTCCTGGCTGGTCAGGTCCAGGGCCGCGATGGCCGAGACCTTGCCGCTCTGGCGATTGAGCAGCGTGCCGACATTCAGGGTGACGCTGGCGTCACTGACGATCAGGCCGGCGTCGCTGTTGTCCAGCTTGCCGTCCAGGGTCACGTCGATGTGCTGGTGGCTGCTCAGCTTGCCGCCGTTGTTAAGCAGCTCGGTGCCGTGCAGGCTCAGGCGGTCATGGCCACTGAGCAGGCCCTTGTTCTGGTTGAGCAGGCGCTGCACGGTGAGGGCCAGGCCACGGTCGCCGATGACCTTGCCACCCTGGTTGTCCAGCAATTCGCTGGCATTGAGGATGACCTTGCCGGCGCTGGAGATCTCGCCCTGCTGGTTGAGGATGCGCGCCGCGCTGATGTCGGCCACGCTGGTCGCACCAATCTTGCCGCCCTGCTGGTTGTCGATCGTGTCGGCGGTGAGCAGCAGGCTGCCCAGGCTGGTCAACCTGCCGCCTTGATGGTTCAAGGTGCCCAGGTGGGCCTCGAGGTCGCCCTTGGCGGTGATGTTGCCCAGGCGCTCGTTGTCGACCTTGTCGGCGATCAGGTCGAGGCGACCATCGCTCTGCAGGTGGCCGGCATCGCTGTTGGCCAGGCTCTCGACGTCGATAAGGGCCTTGCCCTTGGTAGTCGCCACGCCCTTGTCACGGTTGTCGAAATGCCCGCCGGTGACGGTCAGCGAGCGGTCGGCGAGGACCAGGCCGCCGCGGTTGTCGAGGCGCTTTCCATCCAAGGTCAGGTCGCCGAGGCTCGACAGCAGGCCGTTGTCACGGTTGTCCAGGGTCGCCACCTTGACGCCCAGTGTGCCGTCGCTGCGCAGGTTGCCCTTGCCGCTGTTGTCCAGGCCCACGGCCTTGAGGTCGAGCAGGCGCTTGGCCGAAACCACGCCGAGACGGTTGTCGATGTCGGCGCTGGCGTTTATCAGCACATCGCCGCCGAGCAACTGGCCGCCACCGTTGAGCAGGCCGGCGGTGGTTATGTCCAGGCGGTCGGCACTGAGCTTGCCGCCGCCCTGGTTGTCCAGCAGCGCGTGGGTGGTCAGCCTGGCCTGCCGGTCGCTGCCGACCAGGCCTTGGTCACGGTTGTCCAACCGGGTGGCGGTGACCTGCAGGTCGCCCTGGCCCACCAGGCGGCCGCCACGGTTGTCGAGGGTGGTGCCGACGTCCACCACGGCCTTGCCCTTGCCTTGCAGCAGGCCTTGGTCACGGTTGTCGATCGCGTTGGCATTGACCGTCAGGATGTCGTCGGCCAGTGCCTGGCCTTTGCGGTTGTCCAGCTGGCCAGCCGTCAGGGTGGTGACTTGGCCCTTGAAGGTGCCGCCCTGGTTGTCGAGGGTGGTGCTGCCGGTGGCCTCCAGGGTGCGGTTGGCCACCACGCTGCCACGGTTGCGCAGGGTCTGGCCGGTGAGGGTCACGTCGCCGTGGGCATTGCGGGTGTTGTCCGGTTCCACGCCGGCTTCGATGATGCCCTGGTTGTCGATCCGCGCGCCGGTCACGGTGATGCTGTCCTTGGCGGCGAGGCTCTGGCCGACCGTTACCTCGTCACGCACGCGCACGGTGGCACTGCCGGCGGCGTAGGTCTTGCCGGTCAGCTCGGCGCTCTGCGCGGCGACCGTCAGGTTGCCGGCACTGGACGTCTGCGCCAGGGTCACCTTGCCGTTGGCGTCCACCTGGATGTCGCCAGTGGTGGCGGCCATGTTGCCGGCCAGCTTGACGCCCACGCCCTGCTCGGTGCCGACCAGGCGAATGGTGTTTGCATACATGCCACCCAGCGCCGAACTGTCGATGGCCAGCAGCGGTTTTTCGCCGCCCTCATCGGCACGCGGCGTGGCCTGCAGGGTGTCAGCCTTGACGTCGTTGCGCCCGGTGACGATGTTCAGCTGCTTGGCGTGCAGTTCGGTGTTGAGCTTGGCGCTGCGGGTGATCAGGTCGAACTGGTCGAGGTTGGTGGCATTGAGCGCATCGCCTTCGATGGCGATGTCGCCGCCGTCCACCTGGAAGCGGTCGAGGCGCTCGCCGTCCATGATCGGCTTGCCGGTGGTGAGGGTCGCCCGCGGCGTGTTGATGAAGCCGCAGCCCTTGCAGGTGATGCCATGGGGGTTGGCGACGATGACCCGGGCCGCCTGCCCCGCCACCTCGGTGTAGCCCTGCAGGGTACTGCGGTTGCCGCCGGTGACCTGGTTGAGAATCACCTGGGCGGCCTGGCCCCTGAGGTTGGGGTTGCCGACGATGATGCCGCCCAGCTGGGTCGACTGGGTCTTGCTGGTGGCGTTGTTGAGGATCAGCCCGTTGCTGCCGACGTTGTAGTCGCGGAAGGTGTTGGTCGACAGGCCGCTGCCGTTGGGCGTGGCGATATTGACGATCGGCACCCCGTTGCCGGCCTGCTTGAGGCTGGTATTGGCGTTGGCCGCCGCATCGACGGTCAACTGCGCGGCCGTGGCGACGATGGGGTTGAGGAACAGCACCCCCGCGACGATCAGGGCAATGCATTGGTTCAGTGGGGTGCGGATATCCATGTCAAACAAACTCCAGGCGCGGGCGGCGGTGTCACGGGCAAAAGGTGGATCGGGGCTCAGAAGAACGCGTCGACACGGAAATAGATCGGGTGTTCGCGGCGGGTGATGACGTCGGGGCGCTCCAGCGAGCGGGCAAAGGTCGCGCTGGCGGCGAAGTACTGGCCGCGCACGTTGAACTCCAGGGCATTGCCGCTCAGGCGGCCATGGTCCTGGCCGTTACCGTGCTGGCCCTTGATCACCCCCGCGTCGTAGGCGAACGCCATGCCGTATTCGCGCAGCCAGGGCTGCAGCGACGCCCAAGTGACCGGCCGGCGCCAACGCAACTGGTTGCGCCAGTAGCCACCGCTGTCGCCGGTGAGGGTCTGCTCCTTGAAACCGCGCACCGAGGTCAGCCCGCCGACGCTGATGCGCTGGCCACTGTAGAGGGCATCCTCGCTGCGCTGGCCGGTGGCCAGGCTGTCGAAGCTGAACTGCTCGCCCCACAGCTGGAACGGCTGCAGGTAGCTCAGGGTGAGGGTGTACTTGTTGTAGCGCGCCACCGGTTCGTTGCCGCGCGGATCGCCTGCGCCCTGGGCGTCGAGCGCGCCGATACCCTGCTGCCAGCCGGCATCGAGGTTGACGAAGGCATTGCCAATGCGACGACCGTGGTTGACGCCCAGCTGGCGCTCGGTGATACGGGTGCTGGAAACGTCGATCAGGGTGTCGTCCAGGTAGTTGCGCGCCCGCAGGTGGCTGACGCCGACATTGACCGCGGTCTTGCTCAGGCTGTCGCGGTGGATCACCCGTTCGGCCTGGAACTGGTGCACGCTGTTGTCGCCGTCGAGCTTGAAGGGGAAACCGCTGGAGGTGTCGCGGGTGCGGTAGTAGTTGTGGTTGTAGCTGTAGTTGAAGGTCCACCAGCCCCACGGCAGGCTGTAGTTCAGGCCATGGCTGTCGGAGTGGCGCCAGTGGTCGCTGACCACGTCGCGCCCGCCACGCAGGCTCAACTGATCGGCCAGGCCCAGCGGGCTGTCCCACTCCAGGCCAAGGTTCATCTGCTGCTCGCCGCTGCTGGCGTCGCCGTTGTTGTGACGGCTGGCCGAGACCCGCCAGGGCTTGTCACGCTGGCCCTTGAGCTGCACGCGACTGCCGCCGACCTCCTGGCCGGGCACCAGCTCCACCTCGACCTGGCGCGAGGGCAAACGACCGAGCTGGTCGACCATCTGCTCCATGTCGCGCAGGTTGAGCACCTCGCCAGTCTTGCCGGGGAAGGCCATGGCCATTTCCCGGGGGCTGGCCAGGGCGGAGCCGTCCAGCCCTTCCAGGCGGCCTTCGACAATGATGATCTGCAGCACGCCGGAGCCCAAGTCCTGCTGGGGCAGGTAGGCCCGGGTGGTCAGGTAGCCACGGTTCAGGTAATGGTCGGTGATGCGCTTGAGCAGCTCGTTGAGCTGGCCGACCTGCAGGCACTTGCCTTCGTAGCCTTCGAGCAGCGCCTTGCGCTGTGGCTCGTCGAGCAGGCTGGCGCCTTGCAGGTCGATGCGCTGGATCTGGAAGCAGCGCCCTTGCTCGGCGGGCTGGGCAGGCGCCTGCGGTGCCTGCCTGCCCGGCAGTTGCTGGAGCTCCTCGAGGCGCTTGCGCTGCTCCTGCAGCAGGTTCTCCTGGCGATCGCGGATCAGGTCACGATCGCCGGGTGTCTGGAACGGTGCGGCACCGGCGAGCAAAGGCAAAAGTGCCAGGCCTGCGGTCAGGAAGCGGGTAGGAAGGGGCATGGGGCGTGGTCCGTCACTTAAAGCCGACTGCATCACTGCGAAATTGCCGCGCAGGGTACTAGAGGACAGCAATGCCATCAATAAGCCATCTTTCTCCTGGTATTGCCGGATAATTCCTTTATGCCAGCAAGCCTCCGTTCATTACTTTACTGTTGGCGCGCAGGCTTGCCGGCAGGCCGGAACCACCACCCCTGCTGCATGCCCGCCGCCGCCAGCAGGATCAGCCCCACCCCAAGCCATTGCAACGGCGCCAGACGATGGTCGAACGCCACCCAGTCGACCAGGATCGCGGCGATCGGGTAGATGAATGACAACGCACCGGTCAACGCCGTGGGCAGGCGCTGGATGGCGCTGTACAGCAGCACGTACATCAACCCGGTATGCACGATACCCAGCGTCACCAGGCTGCCAAGCGCCGGCAGCTCACCCGGCAGCCCGCCAAGCGTTACCCAGGGCGCCAGCAGCAATACGCCGGTACTTACCTGGATCAGCGCGATCAGGTGCGGCGGCGTGCCGGTCAGGCGCTTGATGATCAGCGCTGCCACGGCATACAGGAACGCGGCGCCCAGCGCCAGAAGGATACCCAGCAGGTACTCCTCGCCATTGGCCTGCCCCGCGCCATGAGCGCTGACGATGGCGAGCATGCCGAGGAACGCCACGCTCAGCCAGGTCAGCTTGGCCAAGGTGATCTTCTCGCCCAGGAACAGCGCCGCCAGCCCCACCAGCATGAACGGCTGGACGTTGTACACCGCAGTGCCGATGGCGATCGATGCCCGCGAGTAGGAGGCGAACAGCAGTACCCAGTTGCCGACGATCGCCACCCCGCTGACCACCGCCAGCAAGAAGGTGGCGCGGGTCAGCACCCCCGGCTTGAGAAAGCCCATGGCCGCGCAGATCAGTAGCAAGGTGCCGGCACCGAACACACAGCGCCAGAACACCACCTCCAGCACCGGCTGCCCGGACACCAGCACGAACCAGCCGATGGTCCCGGAGATCAGCATGGCAGCGATCATTTCCAGCGAACCACGGCGCAACGCATTGTCCATCTCACACCTCCTGTCGACGATGGGCACAGTATGCGGAGGGTCGAAGGTGACCTTCCAGCGGATAACCAAGGCATATCTTGGCTTGCGCCTTTACTATCAAGGCATATCTTGAAAATTGCCTAACGAGGCCGCCATGACCGATGCCATCGACCAGTTACTGATAAACGCCCTGATGGAGGACTCGCGCCGCTCGCTCAAGGCCCTGGCGCAGATCAGCGGCCTGTCGGCGCCCAGCGTCAGCGAGCGCCTGCGCCGCCTGGAGGAGCGCGGCGTGCTGCGCGGCTACACGGTAGAGGTGGACCCGCGCTGTTTCGGCTACCAGTTGCAGGCCATCGTGCGCATCCGCCCGCTGCCGGGGCAGTTGCAGGAAGTGGAACGGCAAATCGTCGCCATCCCCGAGTTCACCGAGTGCGACAAGGTAACCGGCGAGGACTGCTTCATCGCGCGCCTGCATGTGCGCTCGATGGAGCAGTTGGACACGCTGCTCGACCGCCTGAATGTGCTGGCCGAGACCAATACCGCGATCATCAAGAAGACGCCAGTGAAGCGGCGCTTGCCGCCGATGGCGTGAGCAGGCCCTATCGCGGGGCAAGCCCGCTCCCACGCGACGGGATTACCAGCCATAAGGCCAAGGGCCGCGAGAAAACATGTACACAAAAATGTCACCGTAGGTGCCATTTTTGTGTGCACTTCTCACAGGTAACGCCCCATTAGGTTACACACTTGAATCAACTAGATCTGACCATTCGATCAACTAACAGACCCGACAAAAAATATAACCTGTTCATTTGGTCAGTTTATATTTCCTTTATTTCATTGACTTATCTTTCAAATAGATAGATTCAAAATAATGGCAACTTGAAAGCGAGTTGATCGCTGGCATGGAACTGGCTTTTGTGTGTCCGTGTTTTGTATACAAACTCAACAAAACATAAATACACAATAACCCGCAGCGCTGCCCCATCGGCGGCCGTTGCGCCCAGAACCCAGTGATGCCAACGCCTGCACCGACGAGATGGCGAGCCCGTGCGCCAGCGCCCGCTCATCGCAGTCACGCGCATCAGGAGCCGCCGGAATGAGTAGCAGCCTCCCCCTTGCCCCTGAACTTTCCGTTGCCAGCACCCATCCCTCGACCACCAGCCTCGAAGGCCACCCCGCCGACCTTGAACTGAGCCCACGCCTGCACAACCGCGACCTCGCCCCGACCAAACTCGAAGGCCGCCGCTGGGGCGGCTACAGCATCTTCGCGCTGTGGACCAACGATGTGCACAACATCGCCAACTACTCGTTCGCCATGGGGCTGTTCGCCCTCGGCCTGGGCGGCTGGCAGATCCTGCTGTCGCTGGCGATCGGCGCGGCGCTGGTGTACTTCTTCATGAACCTGTCCGGCTACATGGGGCAGAAGACCGGTGTGCCGTTCCCGGTAATCAGCCGTATCGCCTTCGGCATCCACGGCGCGCAGATCCCGGCGCTGATCCGCGCGGTGATCGCCATCGCCTGGTTCGGCATCCAGACCTACCTCGCCTCGGTGGTACTGCGCGTGCTGCTGACCGCGGTGTGGCCGCAGGTGGCGGCCTTCGATCACGACAGCATTCTCGGCCTGTCGAGCCTGGGCTGGGTGTGCTTCGTGGCGATCTGGCTGGTGCAGCTGGTGATCCTCGCCTACGGCATGGAAATGGTGCGCCGCTACGAGGCGTTCGCCGGGCCGGTAATCCTGCTCACCGTGGCCAGCCTCGCCGTGTTCATGTACTTCAAGGCCGATGCGCGCATCGCCTGGTCGGTGGCCGAGCCGCTGAGCGGCTACGAGATGTGGCGCAACATCTTCGCCGGCGGCGCGTTGTGGCTGGCGATCTACGGCACCCTGGTGCTCAACTTCTGCGACTTCGCCCGCAGCTCGCCATGCCGCAAGACCATCCGTGTCGGCAACTTCTGGGGCCTGCCGGTGAACATCCTGGTGTTCGCGGCGATCACCGTGGTGCTGTGCGGCGCGCAGTTCCAGATCAACGGCCAGATCATCGACAGCCCGACGCAGATCGTCGCCAGCATCCCCAACACCGCGTTCCTGGTGCTCGGTTGCCTGGCCTTCCTGATCGTCACCGTGGCGGTGAACATCATGGCCAACTTCGTCGCCCCGGCCTTCGTGCTCAGCAACCTGGCGCCGCGGCATCTGAACTTCCGCCGCGCCGGGCTGATCAGCGCCACCCTGGCGGTGCTGATCCTGCCGTGGAACCTGTACAACAGCCCGCTGGTGATCGTGTACTTCCTCTCCGGCCTCGGCGCCCTGCTCGGCCCGCTGTACGGAGTGATCATGGCCGACTACTGGCTGCTGCGCAGGGGCCGCATCAATGTGCCCGAGCTGTACAGCGAGAACCCCACCGGCGCCTATCACTACACCAAGGGCATCAACCTGCGCGCCGTGGCGGCATTCCTCCCCGCCGCGCTGCTGGCCATCGTCCTGGCCCTGGTGCCCAACTTCCAAAGCGTCGCGCCGTTCTCGTGGCTGATCGGTGCCGGCATCGCCGCCGCCGTGTACCTGCTGATCGCGCCGCGCCATGTCCAGTACCACGACGTCAGCGGTGAATGCATCGCCGTCGACCACAGCAGCCACTGAATTCAGGGAGATCCGTCATGCGTATTCTGATCGCCAACGTCAACACCACCGCCGCCATCACCGAAGCAATTGCCGAACAGGCGCGCAGCGTGGCCGCGCCCGGCACCGAGATCGTCGGCCTGACCCCGTGGTTCGGCGCCGAGTCGGTGGAGGGCAATTTCGAAAGCTACCTGGCCGCCATCGCGGTGATGGACCGGGTGCTGGCCTACGACCAGCCGTTTGACGCCGTGATCCAGGCCGGCTACGGCGAGCATGGCCGCGAAGGCCTGCAGGAACTGCTGGAGGTGCCGGTGGTGGACATCACCGATGCCGCCGCCAGCACCGCCATGTACCTGGGCCACGCCTACTCGGTAGTGACCACGCTGGACCGCACCGTGCCGTTGATCGAGGACCGCCTGAAACTGTCCGGGCTATACGAGCGCTGCGCCTCGGTGCGCGCCAGCGGCCTGGCGGTGCTGGAGCTGGAAGCCGATCCACGGCGTGCGGTGGAAGCCATCGTCGAGCAGGCCGAGCGCGCCGTGCGCGAGGACAAGGCCGAAGTGATCTGCCTGGGTTGCGGCGGCATGGCTGGGCTCGACGAGCAGATTCGCCAGCGCACCGGGGTGCCGGTGGTGGACGGCGTGAGCGCGGCGGTGACCATCGCTGAATCGCTGGTGCGGATGGGGCTGAGCACCTCCAAGGTGCGTACCTATGCCACGCCGAGGGCGAAGAAGGTGGTGGGCTGGCCGATGCGCTTCGGGCGCTGAGAGACTCGGCGCCTGCTTAGGCCCTATCGCCGGCAAGCCGGCTCCCACAGGACACTGCAGCCCTTGTGGGAGCCGGCTTGCCGGCGATAGGGTCAGTTTCGTCAGCGCAACAGCCGTGCCAGCCGCTCGCCACTGCCACACGCCAAGGTAAACCCCAACGCGCCATGCCCCAAGTTCAGCCACAGGTTGCGATACCGCGTGGCCTCGATGATCGGCACCCCGGTCGGCGTCGCCGGCCGCATCCCAGCCCACTCCACCGCCTGTCCGTAATCAGCGGCCTGCGGCAGGGTCTCGCGGGCCAACCGGCGCATGCTCGCGAGCCTGCCGGCATCCACCGCCTCGTCATAACCGACGATGTCCACCATCGCCGCCACCCGCAGTTGATCCTCCAACCGGGCATAGACAATCTTGCGTTCGTAGTCGGTGATGCTCACCTCGGGCGCCCGGTGCGTGGCAACGACCGGCGCGGTCAGGCTGTAGCCCTTCAATGGGTAGACCGGCAGGTGCAAGCCTGGCAAGGCCAGGCCGACGCTACGGTGCCCGGCGCTGAGCACCAGGCGCTGCACCTCCAGCCTTTCACCGCCCAGCTCCAGCGCGACCACACGCTCGTCGCGCGCTATCAGCCGGGTCACCGGCCGCCCCAGCAGCAACCGGCATTGCCCTGACGCCTGCAGGCGTTCGGCCAGGCGCAGGCAGAAGCGGTGGCAGTCGGCGACCTCCTCGTGCGCAGTGAACACGCCGCCCACGAAAGGAGCTTCGGCAAGCGCCGGGTCGAGCCCGCGTAGCTCGGCGGCATTCAGGACCCGTTGCGTGTCGGGATCCAGCAAGTGTTGGCGGCCGTGCTCGAATGCACGCTGTGTTCGAAACGCGACCAGCTTGCCATTGCGGCGCCAGGCGAAGCCATCGAGGCCGTCCTCTTCACGCCAGCGGGCGAGAACGGCCTGGCTTTGCAAGGCCAGATCCAGCAACTGGGCGGCATTGCGGCGATTGACCCGGGTACGGCAGGCCATGACGAAGGCCGCCAGCCAACGCCACTGCGCGATGTCCAAACGTAGCCGCAGACGTAGCGGCGAATCGCCGCGCAACAGCCAGCCCAGCGCTTGCCATGGCACCCCGGCATCGGCCAGCGGCGCCACGTAGCGATATGACAACTGCCCACCATTGGCGAAGCTGGTCGCGCTGGCCAAGCTATCGCGAGCTTCGACCAGGTCGACCTGCCAGCCTTCGCGCACCAGTGCATAGGCCGTGGTCAGCCCGACCACGCCGCCTCCGATCACCGTCACCCGCTCCATCGGCACATCCCTGCCCGGCCCAGAAAGCCAGACAGTAACAGCAGGTCAGGTCGGGCAGCCAGGCTCGCCGTTATCCAGGCCCTGGCGCACGTTACGGCTGAGCAGGGTCGCCTTGCCATCGCGCCAGGTCAGCGTGAGCACGTACAGGGAGTCGAAATCGTCGCGATGCCAGTCCTCGGTGAGCACCCGGTCTTCGCCCAGGGCCTTGCCGGCCACGGTGTTGATCAGCTCCGGCAGATACCCCCGTGACCAGGCCGTGTAGACCGTCGCATTGCGGTACTTGTCACTGAGCAGTTCATCGGCCAGCGCGGCTGTGTCATTGGCGCCGTAGTCGATGTTGACCGGCAAACCGAGGCGGATGGCGGCGGGGCTGATGGTCATCAGCGGGCGGATATAACTGTAGCGCTCATCCTGGCTGCCCTCCTCGACACCTCGTGAAGGGTTGGCGGCGAAGACGTAGTCGGCATCCCCGAAACGCTCGGGCAACAGGGTGGCCAGGTCCAGGGCCCGGTTCAAGCCCTGGCAGTTCAACTGCCCGAGACCCTCGCCGGGTTTCTCGGCGTGACGCAGGAACACCAGGGTCTGGGTCCCGTCGACCGGTTGCGCCCGGCTTTCGACCACATCCAGGGCCAGCGGCACGGCGGCGGCGACGAGCGTCAGGCTCAACAGCAGGTGGCGGCGACGGCGAAGGAAGGCTGGCAGCTTCATACAGGGCGGGCTCTATGTGGCACTGGATATCGGGTTGCCCCGCCACATGTCCCTGTCGTGATTGCCATCCTTGGCAGCGAGTGAGGCTCAGAGTGCCTGCGGCCCGTTTGGTTCCTCCATGACTGCACATACCTTCCTTGGACAATCAGCACCTTAGCGCATCGGTGTTGCTGAAGTATTACAGGCGGTTCAGTCGTCGCGGGTCAGCACTTCCAGCAATTCGATCTCGAACGTAAGGTCCGAATTCGGCGGAATCGCACCGACCGAGCGTTCACCATAGCCCAGGTGCGCCGGTACCTGCAGCTTGCGCTTGCCACCCACGCGCATGCCCATCAGGCCCTGGTCCCAGCCCTTGATCACCCGGCCGGTACCGATGACGCACTGAAACGGCTTGCCGCGTGCCCAGGAAGAATCGAATTCACGGCCGTCAGCCAGGGTGCCACGGTACTGGGTGGTGATCAGCGCACCCTTGACCACGGCCTTGCCGTCGCCTTCCTGTAGATCGATGACGTGCAGCTCACTGCTCATGGCAGGTTCCTCGAAGCGGTTTTTCGTGGCCGCCGTTTTCTCAGGAATGCGCAGGTTTGGCAAGGCGGGCGGTGTCAGGTGGGGGCGAACTGGTCAAAGACCTGTTGACCGGTGAGGTGCCGGGTCTCGTTCTTGAAGCAATACCAGGCGGGCTGTTCGTCGACGAATATCTGCTCGGTGAAGCTCCAGTCTTGCTCGCCATCCAGCAGGCCGACCGGTACGACGTACAGGTCGCTCTCTTTCAGGCGGTAGAACAGATGCGTGCCGCACTGGCCGCAGAAGCCGCGCTGGGCCCAGGGAGAGGAGTCATAGGCGATGGGGGCCGGGCCTTCGATGGCTGGGGGCTCGGTGCATTGCACTGCCAGCAGCGGGCCGCCGGTCCATTTGCGGCACATGCTGCAATGGCAAGCGCTGACATGGTTATTCTCGAGCGTGACACTCAGTCGGGTTTTGCCGCACAGGCAACTACCTTGCTTTTCCAGTGACATGGCCCGGGCTCCTTGCTGTTGTTCTTGGGGACTTGGAGTATAGGGTCCGGCCGGTCAAGAGCAAGAACGCGCATCAATGGGGCTGGGCGGCCCCGACAACGCCATCGTCAGGCAGCACGCCCAATCGGATAGAACGTACCCCGGCTCCAAACCCCAAGCCATTGCTCCCCCTCGATCTCGCGTGGCACCGCCAGTTCCACCAGCTGGTAGAACACGTTGCGATGGACCAGCGCCTCGAGATTGCCGCGCACCAGCACATAGGGCGAAGGCTCTTGGGTGACCGGATCGAGTTCGACCCGCAGCGGATGGTCCGGCCCGGCCTCGACCTGGTCCTCGACGTTGCTGGTGAAGCGCAATACCTGCTGCTCGCCACTGCCCTGCACATCGAGCAGCACAGCCACGAACGGCGCGTCATCCACCGTGATACCGACCTTCTCCACCGGCGTGACCAGGAAGTAGTCGTCGCCATCGCGGCGAATGATGGTGGAGAACAGCCGCACCATCGGCTTGCGGCCAATCGGCGTGCCCAGGTAGTACCAGGTGCCGTCACGCGCGATGCGCATGTCGATGTCGCCGCAGAAATCCGGGTTCCACAGGTGCACCGGGGGCAGCCCCTTGTGCGCGGGGATCTGCGCCAGCAGATCGCTGGCCTTGCCGGAATCGCTCATGACGTGCTCGCTCAGTTGCTCATGCCCAGGAGGCTACGAGCGTACTCGCGCATTGGCGCGGCAAGCAAATCCTGTGGCGTGTTGTCGTGGAACGTCAACAAACCGCCGCGGCTCTTGATCCGCGCCGTATCGATCAGATAACGGGTGCTGGTCTCGATCAACATCATCTGTACCACGCCACGGTCCCAACCCAAGCGGTCGACGGCCTGCTCGTCATACCATTCGTCACCGTTGCCGATACGGTCGTCGGTACGGGCGAAACGGGTGTACAGCACGTAATCGGCGCCGACCGAACGGGCCTCGGCGATCGCGTCCTCCAGCCCCAGCGGGCCTTGGGCACGGCGCACCAGCGGGAAGTACTCGACGAAACTCTTGAAGGCCTCCTCGGCCACTGCGTTCTGCCGTGGCACCGGCCCCTTGCCCGGTGGCACGAAGGCGCCCTGGCCGATGAAGATGAACGAGTCCGGCTGCAAGCGGATCGACAGGGTACGGGTGGTGTCGCTGTGATCCAGCAGGCCCGCATCACTCATGTGGTAACGGACGCCCTCGCCCATATCGCTGACATTCATGCAGCCGCCCAACGCCATCAGCGCCAGCAGCAAGACCAGGCTACGCATCTTTCCTCCAGAAACCGGTGACGAAAAACCGGCGAATAGCCGCAGGATGCAGCTTTTGCGCCAGAGTCAGCCGCCGATCACCTTCATCACCATCACATCGCCGGAAAATGCCACATCCTGCTTGTCCGCCAGGGCCTTCACCAGTAGCCGCTGCAATGCCGGAAGCGCTTGATGACGGGGCTTGTCGAGCAGGTCCCCGAGAAAATGACGGTTACTCGACGACAGGCAACCATGCAGCCAGCCGGTGGACGACAGGCGCAGGCGCGAACAACTGCGGCAGAATGGCACGCTCTCGTTGGCGATCACCCCGAAATGACCTTTGCCGGGAATGCGATAGCGCAAGGCCGTGGCATCCAACGGGCGTGGCGCCTGTTCATAGGCATGGGACTGCCCGATCAGCGCCAGCAGTTGCTCCAGGCCTACGAACTGCTGCAGGAAGGCGTTGCCATCACGCGCCAGGTGGCCCATGCGCATCAGCTCGATGAAACGCAGCTCGTAGCCGCGCTCAAGGCAATAGTCGAGCAGCGGCAGCACCTGGTCGAGGTTCTGCCCGCGCATGGGCACCATGTTGACCTTGATCGCCATCCCCGCGTCACTGGCCTGGGCCATGCCCGTCAGCACGCTGGCCAGGTCGCCGCCCCGGGCGATGCGGCGAAAGGCCGTGGCATCGAGGGTGTCGAGCGAGACGTTGAGTCGGCGGATACCTGCTTCGCGCAGCAGCGGGAGCTTGCGGGCGAGCAACTGGCCGTTGGTGGTCAGGCTGATGTCCTCGAGGCCCAGCCCGGCCACCGCGCCGAGGAAGGCCTCCAGACGTGGGCTCACCAGCGGCTCGCCACCGGTGATGCGCAGCCGCTCCACCCCGGCCGCCTCGACCAGGTACGCCACGCCCCGGGCCAGGGCATCCGCCGTGAGCTCGTCCTGCGCCGCCACCAGGCGCTTGCCGTCAGGCACGCAGTAGGTGCAGGCATAGTTGCAGGCAGCAGTCAGGCTGACGCGCAGGTTGCGAAAGCGCCTGCCTTGACGATCGACGATCATGGATGACTCCGGCATGGATGAATCGGGCCGGCAAAACCTGACTCAAAAATCAGGTTTTTGCAAGCCTTCCTGTCGAAGCCTTGAAGCGAGGATGCCTGGCGAAGGTCGACAGGCATCTTGCGAGGGCTTTAGTTCGCGCCTTCCGGATCGCGCTTGCGCTTGTTGCCCATGCGCACGCCGATGTCCATGAGGAACTGGAAGAAGCCTTCCTGGTCCTCGAGCACATTGCTCCAGAACGGCGAGTGATACAGCGCCACGGCGCCATGGACCAAGGCCCAGGCCGCGCAATAATGGAAGTAAGGCGGTACGTCCTCGAGCTTGCCCTCGCTGATGCGCCCCTTGATCAATTGCGTGAGGCGGTCGAAGTTGGAGGCACGGATGCTGTGCAACTGCTCGACCATTTCCGGCACCTGGTTGCCCTTGACCACCTTTTCTTCCAGGCGGTCGAACAGCCGGTAACGCTGCGGGTCACGCATGCGGAACTCGAAGTAGGCGCGCGACAGGGCTTCCTTGTCGCGGTCGACGTCAGCCGAGTGCAGCAGCGCGTTCAGGTCGCGCTCGTAGTCGAGCATCAGGCGCAGGTAGATCTCCGCCTTGGACTTGAAGTGCTTGTAGATCGTGCCTTTGCCGATACCCACGGCGTCGGCGATCATCTCGACGGTGACACTGTCTTCACCTTGTTCGAGAAACAGCTTGAGCGCCGTGTCGAGGATCTCTTGTTCGCGACGGCGAAACTCACGGACCTTGCGAGGTTCTTTCTGCATAAGAAGGACTGGGATGACAATCGAAGCGGATTATTATGCCTAACTGGCGGCAAAATGCACGGATCTTCCAACCATGTCTGTGTTTCTTGATGAGTTCGAGCAGGCGCCGGGCCTGTGTTACCTGAACCACGCGGCAATAGCCCCCTGGCCACGCCGGGCCGCCGAGGCCGTGGCGAGCTTCGCCCGTGACAATGTACGCCTGGGTGCCAGCGCTTATCCGGCCTGGCTGGCCACCGAACGACGCCTGCGCGAACGCCTGGCACGCCTGCTCAATGCCCCCACCAGCGGCGATATCGCCCTGGTGGGCAACACCTCCCAGGCGCTGTCGCTGGTGGCGTTCGGCCTGGACTGGCAGCCCGGCGACCAGGTCGTCATCAGCGACGAGGAGTTCCCCTCCAACCGCGTGGTCTGGCAAGCGCTGGCCAACCATGGCGTCGAGGTCGTTGAGGCGAACCTGGCCGGCGCCGATCCGGAAGCGGCGCTGCTCGCCGCCTGCGGCCCACGGGCGCGACTGCTCTCGGTCAGCGCCGTGCAGTTCGCCAGCGGCTTGCGCCTGGACCTGGCGCGCCTCGGCGTCGCCTGCCGTCAGCGCGGCGTGCTGTTCTGCATAGACGCGATCCAGCAGGTGGGCGCCCTGCCCTTCGATGTACAGCGTTATCAGTGCGACTTCGCCATGGCCGACGGCCACAAGTGGATGCTCGGCCCAGAGGGGCTGGGCGTGTTCTATTGCCGTAGCGAACTGCGCAGGCAGTTGAAACTGCACGCCTACGGCTGGCACATGCTGGAACACCTCGGCGACTTCGAGCGCCGCGAGTGGCAACCGGCACGCAGCGCGCGGCGCTTCGAATGCGGCAGCCCGAACATGCTCGGCGCCTGCGCACTGGAAGCCAGCCTGTCACTGCTGGAAGACGTGGGCATGGCGCTGGTCGCCGAACAGTTGGAACTGCGGGTCGAGCAACTGCATCAAGGTTTACTGGCGATCCCCGGCGTGCAGGTGCACAGCCCTGCTGACCCTTCACGTCGGGCAGGGATAGTCAACTTCAGCATTGACGGCCAGGCCAACGTCGACATTTATCGAGCCCTGAGCAATAACGGGGTAATTTGCGCCCTGCGAGGCCCTGGCGTGCGATTTTCCCCACATTTCTATACTGACCAGCGCCTGATCGACGAAGTACTGTGCCAGATCCGCCAATTGGCAATGCATTGATCGCGCAAGGCGCTGCCTACGTATTCCAAATCTGTTTAAAAAACGATCAGCAGCCGCTGGCAGCACGCCAATCCTGGCCAATACTTGAAGTGTTGGCGCGGCACATCCCCCCAAGTGGCGCGCCGATAAAGGTGCCCAGGGACCGTGTACCTTTGTTTTACTCCTAATGGTCTTAACCCGGATTCCCCCCCCAGAACCCGGGTTTTTTTTGTCCGGGCCTCAAGCTTGGGGGGCTGCGCAGAGGCCTCAGGCCACCCGCGCCAGCGGGAACAAGCGCTTGAAATTCCCCGTGGTCTGCGCGGCCAATTGCTCGTAGCTCACACCGCGCAACGACGCCACGTACTCGGCCACTTCCCGCACATACTGCGGCAGGTTCGGTTTGCCGCGGTGCGGGATGGGCGCCAGGTACGGCGAGTCGGTTTCCACCAGCAGGCGGTCCACCGGCACCTGCCGGGCCACCTCGCGCAGGGCATCGGCATTGCGGAAGGTGACGATGCCGGACAACGAGATGTAATAGCCCAGGTCCAGCGCGGCCTTGGCCATCGGCCAGTCCTCGGTGAAGCAGTGCAGCACGCCGGCCTGGGGCAGGCTGGCCTCGCGCAGCAGCGCCAGGGTGTCCTCACGCGCCGCACGGGTATGCACGATGACCGGCTTGCCGGTCTGCCGGGAGGCTTCCAGGTGCAGGCGGAACGAAGCCTGCTGCAATTCGGCGGCTTCCGGCTCGTAGTGGTAATCCAGGCCCGTTTCGCCAATGGCCACCACGTGCGGGTGGGCCAGTTCACGCAACAGCCACTCCAGGGCCGGCGTCTCACCGGGCGCCAGGTCGAGCGGGTGCACGCCCACCGAGCAATCGACATCGGCGTAACGCTCGCTCAACGCCTTGACCGCACCGGCATTCTCGGCACTGACGCCAATGCACAGGAAATGCCCTACTCCACGCTCGCGGGCCGCCTGCAGGGCGGCGTCGAGGGAACCCTGATGGGCACTGAGATCGAGACGGTCGAGGTGGCAATGGGAATCTACGAGCATGGGAACACGACACACATTAGGAAACGGTGGGAATCAACGCATGCCCGGCAGCTGCACCCAGTGGGCGAGCAACGCTTCGAGCAGCAGTACACGATTGAGGTTGGCCTTGCCCAGCACCTTCTGGCGCTGCTCGAGAATCCACGCCTGGACCTCCAGCACCTTGGCCTGGCGGCTCTTCTGCGCCAGGTACTGCAACACCTTGCGCATATCGGGCAAGCCTAAACCCTCTTCGTCCTGGGTCAACTGATAACGCAGGATCAGGTGCGACCAGTCGCAGAACCAGTCGAACAGCAGCAACAGGGGCACCGCGTTCCAGGCTTCGGCCAGTTGGGTAGGCGACTGCTGCTGCTTGAGCAGCTTCTTCACCCCCTCGGTAACCAGCGCCCGTTGCTCACGCACGCCCTGGGCCTGCAGGCTGACCGCCATCAGCGGCGAACCCGCGGCCAGGGTCAGCAGCTCTTCGCGCTCCTGCTCATCGCTGCCTTCGAGCGCGCCGGCCAGCCAGGCGCGGCTCTGTTCCAGGCTTGGCTGCGGGCAGGCGACCTGCTGGCAGCGACTCTTGATGGTCGGCAGCAGGCGGCTGGGCTGATGGCTGACCAGCAACAGCACGGTGTCGCCGGAGGGCTCCTCCAGGCTTTTGAGCAAGGCGTTGGAGGCATTGATGTTCATCGCCTCCACCGGCTCGATCAGCACCACCTTGCGCCCACCCTGCTGGGCGGTCTGCACCACGAACGACACCAGTTCACGCACCTGGTCGATCTTGATCGGCTTGTCGGCCTCCTCCGGCTCCAGCACGAAGTTGTCCGGGTGGCTACCGGCCTTGAGCAACAGGCACGACTTGCACTGGCCGCAGGCATCCAGGCCCTCTGGCTGCTGGCACAACAGGCGCGCCATCAGGCGTTCGGCCAGGGCCCGTTTGCCGATGCCCTGGGGGCCGTGCAGCAGGTAGGCGTGGGCGTGCCGGGCACGCCCGGCCAATTGCAGCCAGAGCGCCTGCTGCCAGGGGTAGGCCTCAGCCACGGCAACGCTCCAGGATGCCCGGCACCAGGGCGTCGATGGCCTGCTGCACCGCGCTCAAGGGCTGCGCGGCGTCCAGCAGGCGATAGCGCTGTGGCTGCTGGCCTGCGCGCTGCAGGTAGGCCTGGCGCACCGCCTCGAAGAAAGCCTGGCCCTCCTGCTCGAAGCGATCCAGCCGGCCACGGGCCGCAGCACGGGCCAGACCGACCTCCACGGGCAAGTCGAAGACCAGGGTGAGGTCCGGGCGCAGCTCGCCCTGCACAAAGCTCTCCAGGATGGCGATGCGCTCTACCGAAAGACCGCGGCCGCCGCCCTGGTAGGCGTAGGTGGCGTCGGTGAACCGATCGCACAGCACCACGGCACCACGGGCCAGCGCCGGGCGGATCACTTCGGCCAGGTGCTGGGCGCGAGCGGCGAACATCAGCAGCAGCTCGGTGTCGACTGCCATGCGCTCCTCGCTCGGCGCCAGCAGCAGTTCGCGGATGCGCTCGGCCAACGGCGTGCCGCCGGGTTCGCGGGTCATGACCACATCGACGCCCTGCTCGCGCAGGCGCGCCGCCAGATACTCACGATTGGTGCTCTTGCCCGCGCCTTCGGGGCCTTCCAGGGTGATAAACAAGCCGCTCACGAGCGTTCCTTAGGGTCTACTGGCACCGACGTATCAGCCGGCGCGGATTCATCAGTGGGGGCCGGCGCGTCGCTTTCAGGTGCGGGCGCAGGGGCGGCGTCAGGCGTCGTCTGCGGTTCGGGCGTCGTCGGTTCTGCCTGCGGCGCAGGGCTCGAACGATAATCCGCCCGCCGCTTGATCTGGAACTCGCGCACCGCGCTGTTGTGATCGTCCAGGTCATCGGAGAACACATGGCTGCCGTCGCCACGGGCGACGAAGTACAAGCTCGAGCCATCGCTTGGGTTCAGCGCGGCGTGGATTGCCTCGCGCCCGACCATGGCGATCGGCGTCGGCGGCAGACCGGTCATGGTGTAGGTGTTGTAGGGGGTCGGCTCGCGCAGATCGGCGCGGGTGATTTTGCCGTTGTAGCGCTCGCCCATGCCGTAGATCACGGTCGGGTCGGTTTGCAACATCATGCCCAGGCGCATGCGCCGTACGAACACGCCAGCAATCTGTCCGCGCTCCTGGGGAATGCCGGTTTCCTTCTCCACCAGCGAGGCCATGATCAGCGCCTGGTACGGGTCGCGATACGGCAGGTCGGTGCTGCGCTCGGCCCACTCCTTGGCCAGCACTTCGTCCAGGCGCATGTAGGCCTGCTGCAACAACTCGACATCGCTCATGCCGCGCACGAAGCGATAGGTGTCAGGGAAGAAACGGCCCTCGGGGAACACGCCGGTATGGCCAAGCTTGTCCATCACCTCGGTATCGGACAGGCCTTCAAGAGTGTGCTTGAGCTTTTCATGCTTCGCCACCGCGGCGCGCACCTGGCGGAAGGTCCAGCCCTCGACCAGGGTGAGGTTGTACTGCACCACATCGCCACGCTTCCAGGCATCGAACAACTGTCCCACGGTCATGCCCGGGGTCAGGCGGTATTCACCGGTGTGCAACGCCGTGCCGGACATATTGAAACGCCAGTACAGGCGCAGCCACAGCGGGTCATCAAGCAGGCCTTCGCCCTGCATCCGGTAGAACATACGGTTTGGCGTCGTGCCATTGGGCACGTCGAGCATGCGCTCCTGTGCCACTTGCAGCGGCTGCTCCAGGACCGAGTTGACCTTCCAGGCAGCCCAGCCAAGTGCCAGGCCGGCGAGGATCAAGCTCATTTCCAGCAGCAGCAGGAATTTGCGTCTCACGAATCAGGTATCCAGTAACGTACGGGCAACGGCCTGCAGTTTACGGGTGAGCGGCCCTGCCGGCCAGTTCAGCGCGGCGAATTCACGCACGGGCCAGACGCCATAGACACTGTTGCAGAGGAATACTTCGTCAGCCTGCTGCAGCGCCTCGAACGGAAGGTCGCGCACCTGTGTGGGAATCCCCAGCAGCGCGGCCTGTTCCAGCAATGCCGCACGCATCACCCCGGCCACGCCACAACGGCTCAGGTCGGCGGTGAACAGTACGCCATCACGCACCAGGAACAGGTTGCTGTACACCCCTTCGATCACCCGCCCTTGGGCGTCACGCATCAAGCCTTCGGCAAACGCGCTGTCCTGCCATTCGGCACGGGCCAGTACCTGCTCGAGGCGGTTGAGGTGTTTGAGCCCGGCCAGCAGCGGTTGTTCCGCAAGGCGCGTCTCACAGGGGAACAGCCGCACGCCGAACTCGGCATGCTGCGTCGGATAGGCCGGCAAGGGGCCGCCTTGCAGGATACGCCGCGCCTGCGCCCCAGCCAGCGGGGCATAGCCGCGCTGGCTGTCGCCGCGGGTCAGGATCAGCTTGGCGACGCCTTCGCCCAGTTGCCGGGCGAATTGCAACAGTTCATTGCGAACCAGCGTCAGGTCGGCCTCGATCGCCAGGCGCTGGCAACCCAGCGCCAGGCGGTCGACATGCTGCGCGAGCAGGCTGGGCCTGCCGCCGCGCACGGCGATGGTCTCGAACAGACCATCGCCGTAGGCCAGGCCACGGTTCTGCAGATTGACCGCAGCCGCGTCCTGGCCATCGACCCAGCTGAGCATCAGCCGGCGAACCGGCGGAACACCAGCGAACCGTTGGTCCCGCCAAAGCCGAAGGAGTTGGACAGCACCACATCGATCGGCATGCTGCGCGCCTGGTGCGGCACGAAGTCCAGGTCGCAACCTTCGTCCGGTTCGTCCAGGTTGATGGTCGGCGGCGCCATCTGGCTGTTGATCGCCAGGACGCTGAAGATCGCCTCCACCGCACCGGCAGCGCCGAGCAGGTGGCCAGTCATCGACTTGGTCGAACTCACTGCCAGCTTGTAGGCATGCTCTCCGAACACCCGCTTGATCGCGGCCACTTCGGCCACGTCGCCAGCCGGCGTCGAGGTGCCGTGGGCGTTGATGTAGCTGACGTCCTCAGGCTGGATGCCAGCATCACGCAGGGCATTGGCCATGCAGCGAGCGGCGCCTTCGCCGGAATCGGGCGGCGAGGTCATGTGGTAGGCGTCACCGCTCATGCCGAAACCGACCAGCTCGGCGTAGATGGTTGCGCCGCGAGCCTTGGCATGCTCCAGCTCTTCGAGCACCAGGGCGCCGGCGCCATCGGACAGCACGAAGCCGTCACGGCCCTTGTCCCAGGGACGGCTGGCACGGGCCGGCTCGTCGTTGCGGGTGGACAGCGCACGGGAAGCACCGAAGCCGCCCATGCCCAGGCCGCAGGCGGCCATCTCGGCGCCACCGGCGATCATCACGTCGGCTTCGCCGTAGGCGATGTTGCGCGCGGCCATGCCGATGCAGTGGGTGCCTGTGGTGCAGGCAGTGGCGATTGCATAGTTCGGACCCTGCAGACCCAGGTGGATCGACAGGAAGCCGGAGATCATGTTGATGATCGAGCCCGGCACGAAGAACGGCGAAATCCGCCGCGGCCCCTGCTCATGCAGGGTACGGCTGGTTTCCTCGATGTTGGTCAGCCCGCCGATCCCCGAACCCATGGCCACGCCGATGCGCTCACGGTTGGCATCGGTGACTTCCAGCCCGGCATTGCGCACCGCCTGGAAGCCGGCCGCCAGGCCGTATTGAATGAACAGGTCGAGCTTGCGGGCCTCTTTGGCCGACAGGTACTGCTCGACTTCGAAGCCCTTCACCGAGCCGCCAAAACGGGTGGAGTAGGCAGACAGATCCGTATGCTCGATCGGACCAATGCCACTGCGGCCAGCCAGAATGCCCTGCCAGGTGCTCGGTACATCGGTACCCAGTGGCGACAGCATACCCATACCAGTGACCACGACGCGTCTACGCGACACAGTACTCTCCTCATTTCCAAATAACAGAGTCTCTTGCCAGTGCACTTGCCATGGCGAATGGAATGGCAGCAAACCCCGGCTCTCGCAAAGAAAAAACCGCACGCCGGCAAAGGCAGTGCGGTTTTTCCCGACAAGAAGCGTCGACTACAGCGTCTTAGGCCTGGTGGGCGTTGACGTAGTCGATAGCAGCTTGAACGGTAGTGATCTTCTCGGCTTCTTCGTCAGGGATTTCGGTCTCGAATTCCTCTTCCAGAGCCATCACCAGCTCAACAGTGTCAAGCGAATCGGCACCCAGGTCCTCAACGAAGGAAGATTCGTTCTTGACTTCCTCAGCCTTGACGCCCAGTTGCTCGGCGACGATTTTCTTGACGCGTTCTTCGATGGTGCTCATACCTAGTTTTCACTCCTAATGGACATATGTCAGGCAGCTGGCCGGTGACCAAGTTTATAGGAAGACGCCTGCTTTTCAAGCGTAACGCGCCTTCCACCAAGTCACCGGGCCCTCTGCCCGGAATCTGGTTGCAGCTTTATAACGGATTTTAGGCTCGGAGTATGACTCTTTTTTGAAGCAATCCGTCACATTGAGTTGCGGTTTTACATGTACATCCCGCCGTTCACCGGCACGGTGGCGCCGGTGACATAGGCTGCGCCGTCGGAAGCCAGGAAGGAAACCACTTTCGCGATCTCCTCGGCCTGGCCCAGGCGGCCCAGCGGAATTTCCTTCTGCAGGGCCTCGCGCTGCGCTTCTGGCAGCTCACGGGTCATGTCGGTGTCGATGAAGCCCGGGGTCACCGAGTTGACGGTGATGCCACGCGAGCCCACTTCACGAGCCAGGGCCCGGCTGAAGCCTTCCAGGCCGGCCTTGGCGGCGGCGTAGTTGGCCTGGCCGGCGTTGCCCATGGCACCCACCACCGAACCGATGCTGATGATACGACCCCAACGCGCCTTGGTCATGCCGCGCAGCACGCCCTTGGACAGACGGTAGAGGCTGTTGAGGTTGGTGTCGATCACATCGAACCACTCATCATCCTTCATGCGCAGCATCAGGTTATCGCGGGTGATACCGGCGTTGTTGACCAGGATGGCCGGCGCGCCGAACTGCTCGCCGATGGCGCCCAGCACTGCGTCCACGGACTCGGCGCTGGTGACGTTCAGCTCAAGGCCGGTGCCGTTGATGCCGTGCTCCTTCAGGGTGGCGGCGATACGCTCGGCACCAGAAGCGGTGGTGGCGGTACCGATCACGGTCGCGCCCTGGCGGCCCAGCTCGAGGGCGATGGCCTGGCCGATACCACGGCTGGCGCCGGTGACCAGTGCAACTTTACCTTGCAGGCTCATGCAAGCTTCTCCGAATTCAGGCCAGCGCCGCACGGGTGGCGGCGACGGCGTCTGGGGTATTGAGGTTGTAGGTGGTCACGCCGTCGGCGCAACGCTTGTTCAGGCCAGCCAGGACCTTGCCCGGGCCGCATTCGACCAGGTTCACCGCACCGCGCTCGGCCAGCGCCTGCACGCACTCGACCCAGCGTACCGGCTGGTAGAGCTGCGCCAGCAGGTCCTGTTTGAGGGCATCGAGGTCGGCGGCGATGGCCGCGGTGACGTTCTGCACCACCGGGATCTGCGGCGCTTTCCATTCGATGGCATTGACGGCCTCGGCGAAACGCTCGGCGGCCGGCTTCATCAGGGCGCAGTGCGATGGCACGCTGACCGCCAATGGCAGGGCACGCTTGGCGCCCTTGGCCTTGCACAGCTCGATGGCACGATCGACCGCAGCCTTGTTGCCGGCGATGACAACCTGGCCCGGCGAGTTGAAATTCACCGCGCTGACCACTTCGTCTTCGGCGGCTTCGGCGCAAATCTCGACCACCACAGCGTCGTCCAGGCCAAGGATGGCGGCCATGGCACCATGGCCGGCGGGTACGGCTTCCTGCATGAGCTGGCCGCGGCGCTCGACCAGGCGTACGGCATCTTTCAGCGACAGGCTGCCGGCAGCGACCAGGGCGCTGTATTCACCCAGGCTGTGCCCGGCGACGAAAGCCGGCTGCGCGCCACCCTCCTCCAGCCACAGGCGCCACAAGGCGATGGAGGCGGTCAGGATGGCCGGCTGGGTCTTGTCGGTCTGGTTGAGTTGTTCTTCCGGGCCTTCCTGGACCAGTTTCCACAGGTCGTAGCCCAGGGCCTCGGACGCTTCCTTGAAGGTCTCGACGATTACCGGTTTTTCGGCGCCCAGCTCTTTGAGCATGCCCAGCGACTGGGAACCTTGACCAGGAAAGACGAATGCGAGGGATGCAGACATTGAACAAGCCCTTATGATCTTGTCGTCGGATAGGGTGCGCCAGGCCGCGGGCCAGACGCGCAATCTGAAAGCTTGGATGGAGCGGCGGACCAAGCGGTCACATTTAAGCACTTCATGGGCGGTATGCCCAAAAGCTTTGCATTTCCAGTAATGACCTCATCGCGCAGCTCAGGGCAACAAGTCTTCGAGACGCCCGTGCAGGCGCTGCGGCAGGTTTTCCTGGATCTCGATCAGCGCTCGCTGGATCGCGCTCTGCAAACCCTGCACGCCCGCCGAGCCATGGCTCTTGATGACGATGCCCTGCAACCCCAGGAAACTCGCACCATTGTGCCGCGCAGGCGCAAGGTCGGCCTGCAGGCGCTTGAGCAGCGGCATGGCCAGGGCACCTGCGGCTCGCGCCAACACCCCGCCACGGAACAGCGCCTCGATGCGGGCACCGATCATGGTCGCCAGACCCTCGCTGGACTTGAGCAGGATATTGCCGACGAAACCATCGCACACCACCACGTCCGCCTCGCCCCGGTACAACCCGTCACCCTCGACGAAGCCGATGTAGTTCAGCCCCCGGGCGTTCTGCAACAGGCTGGCGGCCAGCTTGACCTGCTGGTTGCCCTTGATGTCCTCGGTACCGATATTGAGCAGCGCCACCCGCGGCCGATGCACGCCCAGAGCCTGGGCGGCCACCGAGCCCATCACGGCGAACTGGTAGAGGTTTTCCGCGCTGCAATCGACGTTGGCGCCGAGATCAAGCAACTGGCAGTAGCCGGCCTGGGTCGGGATCGCCGCCACCATCGCCGGACGATCAATACCGGGCAAGGTCTTGAGCACAAAGCGCGACAAGGCCATGAGCGCGCCGGTATTGCCGGCACTTACGCAGGCCTGGGCCTTGCCATCACGCACCAGTTCGAGGGCGATGCGCATCGACGAGTCCGGCTTGCCCCGCAACGCCTGCGATGGCCGCTCGTCCATGCCGATCACTTCGCTGGCCGCGACAATCTGCAGGCGTGCGCGATCCGCAGCCGCTAGGCCGCCGACAAGATCTTCAAGGAGGGAGGGTTGACCGACGAGGGTCAGGTGCAGCGAGGGGGTAGCCGATAGGCAGGCAATGCTAGCCTGGACAATGCTGCGGGGACCGAAGTCCCCGCCCATTGCGTCGATCGCGATGATCTGAGCGGACAAGGATTACTCGTCAGCGCCCTTGTCGATCACTTTGCGACCACGGTATACGCCTTCTGGCGAAACGTGGTGACGCAGGTGTACTTCACCGGTGCTCTTCTCTACCGACAGAGCTTCTGCCGACAGGGCGTCGTGCGAACGGCGCATGTCACGGGCAGAGCGGGATTTTTTGTTCTGCTGAACAGCCATAATTGATTAACTCCTAAACGTTTGGGTCACGCTTTAACTGCGCCAATACACTGAACGGGTTGGACCGCGATACCTCGTCCTTGCTCGGCTCGGGCTCATCGAGTCCCGCCGGCTGCTGGCATTCTTCCGGATGATGAGCAGGCACGATTGGCAGGGCAAGCAAAAGCTCTTCCTCGACCAGTGCCTGCAGATCCAATGGATCTTCGCCCAGTTCCAGCACGTCATAGCCTTTCGGCAACGACTGGGTGTTCGCACCCTCCTTCACCACAGCGTACGTACATTCGCTATGGATCGGCAGGGTGACCAGCTCAAGACAACGCTGGCAAACCATCTTGACTTCGACATCCAGCGCGCTGTGGATAACCACCACGTGCTGTTCATCTCGTTCAAAATCGAACTTCGCCTGCACCGTACCGACATTGTCGGAAAGCGGGTCGCAGAGTCTTTCCAAATCAGCGAGTTGCAGCGAACCTTCGAGGGTTACGCCACGATCAGCCAATTTGCGCGGGTCAACGTGAGGTGGAATCGGGTCATTCAACATAGGCGCAGCATTCTAGGGATGCACCCCCTCCCTGTCAAAGGAAATTAGGTGCCATCTCGCATGTTAGAATTCGGGGCAATTGCCCAGGAGTCTACCATGCTTCCCTTGTTACTGGCTTCCAGCTCGCCCTACCGCCGCGAACTGCTCACCCGCCTGCGCCTGCCCTTCACCTGGGCGAGCCCCGACCTTGACGAACGGCGCCTCGATGGCGAGCCCGCCGTCGAGCTGGTGCGCCGCCTGGCCCGACAGAAGGCCGAAGCCCTGGCCGCCAGTCACCCCGATCACCTGATCATCGGCTCCGACCAGGTGGCGGTACTGGGCGAGCAGATCCTCGGCAAGCCCCACACCTTCGAACGCGCCTGCGAGCAGTTGCTGGAGGCCAGCGGGCAGCAGGTCACCTTCCTCACCGGGCTGGCACTGCTGAACAGCGCCACCGGCCACTGCCAGGTCGATTGCGTGCCGTTTACCGTGACGATGCGCGAGCTGGATCGAGAGCGCGTGGAGCGCTACGTGACGGCCGAGCAGCCACTGGACTGCGCCGGCAGCTTCAAGGCGGAGGGCTTGGGGGTCAGCCTGTTCCAGAGCACCCATGGCTGCGACGCCACGAGCCTGATCGGGCTGCCGCTGATTCGGCTGGTGGACATGCTGCACAAGGAAGGCGTGCAGGTGCCTTGAGAGACTGGGGCCGCTTCGCCGCGGTTCGTCGCTACGACAAGCCGGCTCCCACAGGATGCGGCGTAATTTGTGGGAGCCGGCTTGCCGGCGAAAGGGCCGCGAAGCGGCCCCAATCGACTTCAGATCAACGCAGCGAAGGCCCCTGGAAGCCCATATACAGCGCCATGCGCTCCGCCACACTGGCACCGATGCGCTTGGAGAAACGATCGAACGGCGACTCCTGCACAGTGAAGTCCACCAGTTCCTTCTCGCCGACGATTTCGCGGGCGACATAGCTGGCACTGCCCAGCCCGTCCACCAGCCCCAACTCCTTGGCCTGCTCGCCCGACCAGATCAACCCGCTGAACAGCTCAGGGTGATCCTTGTCCTTCAGGCGCTCGCCACGCCCCTGCTTGACCATGGCGATAAACTGGCGGTGCGTGGTATCCAGCACACCCTGCCAGAACGCGGTTTCTTCCGGCTTCTGTGGCGAGAACGGATCAAGGAAGGCCTTGTGTTCGCCCGCCGTGTAGGTGCGCCGCTCCACGCCCAGCTTGTCCATGGTGCCGACAAAGCCGTAGCCCGCCGCAGTGACGCCGATGGAGCCGACCAGGCTGGCCTTGTCGGCATAGATCTCGTCGGCGGCGCTGGCAATGTAGTAGGCGCCGGAGGCCCCCAGGTCGGCGATCACCGCGTACAGCTTGATGGCCGGATATTCGGCGCGCAGACGACGGATCTCGTCGTACACATAACCCGCCTGCACCGGGCTGCCGCCCGGGCTGTTGACGCGCATGACCACGGCTTTGGTCTTCGGATCCTTGAACGCCTCGCGCAGACTCTTGACGATATTGTCGGCGCTGGCAGGCTCCTGATCGGCGATCACCCCGCGCACCTCGACCAGCGCGGTATGGCTGCCGCTGCGCGAGGCAGCCTTGTCCACATCCATCAATGGCGTGAACAGGAACAGGATGCCGAACAGGTAAACGAAGGTCAGCAGCTTGAAGAAGATCCCCCAGCGCCGCGCCCGACGCTGCTCCTGGACACCCGCCAGCAAGGTCTTCTCCAGCAGCTTCCAGCTCTTGCGCTCCTCGCCAGCCTCATCGGCCTCGGGCGCCTTCCACTCGTCAGTCATGCTCACCTACCTTGGAAATTGATCTGCGCAGGCTCGGCCAGCCATTCGCGCAACTGGGAAAAATGCTCGATGCACACTTGCGGGCCAAATTCGGCCAGGGCCTGCAGCGACATGGCGCCATAGCCCACGGCGACCGAATGCATGCCGGCATTGCTGGCCATCTGCAGGTCGAACGCCGAATCTCCGACCATCAGCGCCCGCCCGGGTTCGACCTGGCAGTGGGCGAGAATCTCCTCGAGCATCAGCGGATGCGGTTTGCCGCGGGTTTCGTCGGCCGCCCGGGTAATGTCGAAGTAGCTTTCCCAGCCATTGGCCTTGAGCACCCGATCCAGACCGCGTCGCGCCTTGCCGGTGGCCACCGCCAGACGATACCCCTCGGCACGGAACGCTTCCAGCGACTCGACCACACCGTCGAACAGTGGCGACGGCTGTTGATCCAGCGCCATGTAGACATCGGCATAATGCTGGCGGAATGTTTCCACCTGCGGCAGCTCAAGATGCGGATACAGGGTGGCGATCGCCTCCCCCAGCGCCAGGCCAATGATGCCCTTGATCGCCTCGTCGCTGCTGGCGGCCTCCCCGGCACGCCCGGCGGCCACGTTCATGGCCTCGACAATGCGTCCGATGGAATCGGCCAGCGTGCCATCCCAGTCGAAGACCAGCAGGTCATAACTTTTATTCATGGCTCAGGACGCCAACCGCTCGATAGTCTTGGCCCACATCTCGTCCACCGGCGCCTCGAGCTTGAGCTCGCCGCCGTCGGGCAGCGGCACGGTCAACTGGTAGGCATGCAGGAACAGGCGCTTGCCACCCAGGTCGCGAATCTCGCGACTGAAGTCTTCATCGCCGTACTTGCTGTCGCCGGCGATCATGTGCCCGGCATGCAAGGTGTGCACGCGGATCTGATGGGTACGGCCGGTGATCGGCCGCGCCTCGACAATCGTGGCGAATTCGCCGAAGCGGCGCAGCACGCGGAACAGCGTCAGCGCCTCCTTGCCCTCGTCATTGACCTCGACCATGCGTTCGCCGGAGCGCAGGTTGCTCTTCTGCAGCGGCGCATTGACCTGTTTCTTCGAGGTCGGCCAATGGCCGCGCACCAGCGCCATGTAGCGCTTGTCCACGCCATCGCCGCGCAACGCGGCATGCAGGTGGCGCAGCATGCTGCGCTTCTTGGCGATCATCAACAGGCCCGAGGTGTCGCGGTCCAGGCGGTGCACCAGCTCCAGCTCCTTGGCGTCGGGGCGCAACTGGCGCAGTGCCTCGATCACCCCGAAGCTCAGGCCGCTGCCGCCATGCACGGCAATGCCGGCCGGCTTGTTCATCACGATCAGCGCCTTGTCTTCATAGACGATGGCGGCTTCCAGGCGCTGCAACAGCCCCTGGGCCACGGGCGCGGGTTCGTCACGCTCTGGCAGGCGCACCGGCGGCACCCGCACGATATCGCCGGCCTGCAGCTTGTACTCAGGCTTGATCCGGCCCTTGTTGACCCGCACCTCGCCCTTGCGCAGGATGCGGTAGACCAGCGTCTTGGGCACGCCCTTGAGCGCGGTGATGAGGAAATTGTCGATGCGTTGGCCGGCAAGCTCCGGCGCGACTTCGATCAGCTGAACGCCGGAAGTCGGAGGGGTATTGGTCGTCATGGCGGGATCATAACAATTTTTTATGGAATTGAAGCACTTAATCATAACTGCTATAGTCGCGAACGCCGCCAAAAGCGGCAGGCCAGCGGCATCAGGCTCTACGCCGGCCCTGACCATCGCAATTCCGAGGACGCGAGGCCGTCCTACGGAGCGTTCGCCAGTTTAACTAAATGCCTGGAATCGCCACCAGCGCTGTGTAGAGAAGACCGGAAAAAAACGACAAGTGCGGTGTTTCACCTGCTTACCCGCTTCTTTTCGCCGTACCTCTGCCCGCCACCGTCGTTTCCGCGCATTCGGGCGAATGCTTCGGAAATACCTGCCTTGGATATGTCATGGCGCCAGCCCGGTACCGGGCTGGCGAAAAATGCAACCCGTTGCGGATTCAGCGCGCGGCAGCACCGAATTTTCAGGGATACGTGCAGGGTGGAGATGCACAGCCTTCGGACCGTGTGGCACCGAACCCGACCCCACCGCCCCACTCAACGGGCGATGAGCGGGCAAGGTCCTGAACAGACGCCCTCGTGGCATCCACGGACGACCGGTTGATTCCTCCTCCTGACTGAGTGCACCAGGCCCGCTCGATTGATTCGGATAACCTTCGAAAAGCTCGGCAGGCCTTTTGGCACCACAAAACAGGACGCGTCGTCGCGACAACGGCAGGCTGGGCAACCGGCTGGTGCCGAACGTCGTCAGACACGGGGGTGGCTCGCCACCCTTTGCGCACCTTGGCACCGATCATGAAAAGTCGCGTGTGCCGAACGCCGTTTCCGGCAGCCCGGAAACCGACGGTACAACATGAAAAGAATGCTGATTAACGCAACTCAACCCGAAGAGTTGCGTGTAGCCCTGGTGGACGGCCAACGCCTCTACGACCTGGACATCGAGTCCGGTGCCCGTGAGCAGAAAAAGGCCAACATCTACAAAGGCAAGATCACCCGGATCGAGCCCAGCCTTGAAGCCGCCTTCGTCGACTTCGGCTCCGAACGTCACGGCTTCCTGCCGCTGAAGGAAATCTCCCGCGAATACTTCAAGAAAGCCCCTGAAGGCCGGGTCAACATCAAGGAAGTCCTGAGCGAAGGCCAGGAAGTCATTGTCCAGGTCGAGAAGGAAGAGCGCGGCAACAAAGGCGCCGCCCTGACTACCTTCATCAGCCTGGCCGGCCGCTACCTGGTGCTGATGCCCAACAACCCGCGCGCTGGCGGCATCTCCCGCCGCATCGAAGGCGAAGAGCGCAACGAGCTGCGTGAAGCGCTGAACGGCCTGACCGTTCCGGGCGACATGGGCCTGATCGTGCGCACCGCGGGCCTGGGCCGCAGCAGCGAAGAAATGCAGTGGGACCTCGACTACCTGCTGCAGCTGTGGACCGCCATCAAGGAAGCCTCGCTGGACCGTACCGCGCCGTTCCTGATCTACCAGGAAAGCAACGTCATCATCCGCGCCATCCGCGACTACCTGCGCCAGGACATCGGCGAAGTGCTGATCGACAGCATCGACGCCCAGGAAGAAGCCCTGACCTTCATCCGCCAGGTGATGCCGCAGTACGCCAGCAAGGTCAAGCTGTACGAAGACAGCGTGCCGCTGTTCAACCGCTTCCAGATCGAAAGCCAGATCGAAACCGCCTTCCAGCGCGTGGTCGACCTGCCGTCCGGCGGCTCGATCGTGATCGACCCGACCGAAGCCCTGGTGTCCATCGACATCAACTCGGCGCGCGCCACCAAAGGCAGCGACATCGAGGAAACCGCCCTGCAGACCAACCTGGAAGCGGCCGAGGAAATCGCCCGCCAGCTGCGTCTGCGTGACATCGGTGGCCTGATCGTCATCGACTTCATCGACATGACCCCGGCGAAGAACCAGCGCGCCGTCGAAGAGCGCGTGCGCGAATGCCTCGAGGCCGACCGCGCCCGTGTGCAGGTCGGCCGCATCTCGCGCTTCGGCCTGCTGGAAATGTCCCGCCAGCGCCTGCGCCCATCGCTGGGCGAGAGCAGCGGCATCGTCTGCCCGCGCTGCTCGGGCACCGGCATCATCCGTGACGTCGAGTCGCTGTCGCTGGCGATCCTGCGCCTGATCGAGGAAGAAGCCCTGAAGGACCGCACCGCCGAGGTGCGCGCCCAGGTGCCGATCCCGGTGGCCGCTTTCCTGCTCAACGAGAAACGCAACTCGATCACCAAGATCGAACTGCGTACTCGCGCGCGCATCATCATCCTGCCGAACGATCACCTGGAAACCCCGCACTTCGAAGTCCAGCGCCTGCGCGACGACAACCCGGACGTGCTGAACAACCAGTCCAGCTACGAAATCGCCTCGGCCGAGACCGAAGAAGCACCGCTGCCGACCGCCACCCGCACCCTGGTACGCCAGGAAGCCGCGGTGAAGACCGCGCCGGCCCGCGCCAACGCACCGGTACCAACCGCCGTCGAAGAACAGCCAGCCGCACCCGCGGCGCCTGCGCCGAGCGTACCGGAGCCAAGCCTGTTCAAGGGCCTGGTCAAGTCGCTGGTCAGCCTGTTCGCCGGCAAGGAAGAGCCTGCCGCCGCGCCGGCTGTCACCACCGAAAAACCGGCTACCGAGCGTTCGCCACGCAACGAAGAGCGCCGCAACGGTCGCCAGCAGAGCCGCAACCGCAATGGCCGCCGCGAGGAAGACCGCAAGCCGCGTGAAGAACGCAGCGAGCGCGCCCCGCGTGAAGAGCGTCAGCCACGCGAAGAACGTGCACCGCGTGAAGAACGCGCCCCACGCGAAGAGCGTCAGCGCCAGCCGCGCGAAGACCGCCGTGGCAACCGCGAAGAGCGCGTGCGCGAATTGCGCGAGCCGCTGGACGCCGCACCGGCCCCGGCCGCCCGCGAAGAACGCGCCCCACGTGAAGAGCGTGCGCCACGCGAGGAACGTGTAGCCCGTGAAGAGCGTGCACCACGTGAAGAACGTGCCCCTCGCGAAGAGCGCGCGCTGCGTGAAGAACGCGCACCACGTGAAGAGCGTGCCCCGCGTGAAGAACGCGCACCACGTGAAGAGCGTGCACCGCGTGAAGAACGCGCCCCTCGTGAAGAGCGTGCGCCACGTGAAGAACGCGCTCCGCGTGAAGAACGCGCTCCGCGTGAAGAGCGCCAGCTGCGCCCTGAGGCGCAGGCCGTCGAACAGGCCGCCGAGCTCGCCGAAGAGCAACTGCCGAACGACGAACTGCTGCAGGACGAACAGGAAGGCACCGATGGCGAGCGTCCGCGCCGCCGTTCCCGTGGCCAGCGTCGTCGCAGCAACCGTCGTGAGCGCCAGCGCAACGCCAATGGCGAGTTGATCGAGGGCGACGAAGACGCCGGCGAAGAGCAGCAGCCACAACAGCACCAGGCCACCGAGCTGGGCGCTGAACTGGCCGCCGGCACTGCCGTCATCGCCGCCGTGGCCACCAGCAACATCAGCGCCGATGCCGAAGCCCAAGCCAACCAGCAGGCCGAGCGAGCCAGCGCCGCTGTCGCCGAAACCCAGGTGGAAATCACCGAGGTCGTGGCCGAACAGGTCGCCATCGCCCCGGTGGTCGAGCAACCGGTCAGCGAGCCAGTGGTCGCCGTTGAGCCGAGCATCGAACCGGTAGTCGAAGTAGCGCCGCAGCCAGTGGTCGAAGAAGCCCCTGCCGAGCAGCCTGCCGTCGTCGCCGAGGCGGTGCAAGCCCCTGCCGTGGAAGCCGGTGAAATCGAGCAGCCGCAGGTAGTCGAAGCCACCGTGGTCGAAGCCCCGGTAGCCGAGCAGCCTGTAGCGGTCGTCGAGCCAGTGGTCGAGGCCCAGCCGGAAGTGGCTGAAGCACCTGCCGCCGAGCCTGCGCCGATCGTTGCCGAGCAGGCGCCCGTGGAAGCACCGGCCCCGGTCGAAGCGCCTTCGGCGATGCTGGCCAACGGCCGCGCCCCGAACGACCCACGTGAAGTGCGTCGCCGCAAGCGTGAAGCCGAAGCAGCCGCCGCCGCTGCCGCCCAGGCCGCTGCCGAAGCCGCCCCTGCTGAAGCGCTGGAGACCGCCGATGAGCACAAGCCTCATCACGGTTGATAGCCTCGGCTGAATGAAAAAGCCCCGCCAGTGCGAACTGGCGGGGCTTTTTCTTTGCCGGGATGGTAACGGCTCTACTGGTGATCCGGGCGGTGCGGCCGCTCCCACGCCACCATCCTACGCCTGAGCAGGCATGTGATTATGGCGTGGGAGCGGGCTTGCCCCGCGATAGGGCCGGCCCAGGCCAGCCCATCAGTACAGGTTCGGCTCCATCTCCAGCTCGACCCCAAAGCGCTCAAGGATATCCGCCTGGATCCGCCGAGCCAGCCCATGCAACTGCGCCCCACTCGCCTGGCCGTAGTTCACCAGTACCAGCGACTGCAAACGGTGCACACCAGCATCGCCATCGCGATAACCCTTCCACCCCGCCCGCTCGATCAACCAGCCGGCCGCCAGCTTCACCTGGCCGTCGGCCTGCGGATAAGCCACCACGCCAGGATGCTCGGCACGAATATGCTCGGCCAGTGCAGCAGGCACCACAGGATTCTTGAAGAAGCTCCCGGCGTTACCCAGCGCAGCCGGGTCCGGCAGCTTTTCCCGACGGATACTGCAGATCGCATCGCTGATCGCCTGCGCGGTGGGCTGCTCGATACCCTGCTCCGCCAGGCGCTGACGCACCGGGCCGTAGTCCAGGTGCGCCTGCAACGAACGGCTCAGCGCAAAACGCACACGCAGGATCAGCCAGCGGCCCGGATTGCGCTTGAACAGGCTGTCGCGATAACCGAAGCCGCACGCCTCCAGCGAGAAGTCACGCAGCTCGCCGGTCTCGCGGTCCAGCGCCGTCAAACCGGCGAATACGTCCTTGATCTCCACGCCATAGGCGCCGACGTTCTGCATCGGCGCGGCGCCGACTGTGCCGGGGATCAGGCTGAGGTTCTCCAGCCCGCACAGGCCCTGGTCGAGACTCCACTGCACGAACGGATGCCAGGGCTCGCCGGCCTCGGCTTCGACCACCACGCGCTCACCGTCATCGCTGAGCAGGCGCCGCCCACGGCTGGCCATGTGCAGCACCAGGGCGTCGACATCGCGGGATAGCAGCAAGTTGCTGCCACCACCAATGACCAGCACCGGCACCTGCCGCTCGGCGGCCTGGGCCAGTGCATGGCGCGCTTCGTCGTCGTCATGGGCCTGGGTGAAGTAGCGGGCACTGACATCGATGCCGAAAGTGTTGTAGGGCTTGAGCGACACGCGCTCCTGCCAGTGCGCCGTCATAACCGCCCCTTGATTTCCACGACCAGCTCACGGCACGCCGCCTCGATCAGGTCCAGGACCTGCTCGAAGCCTTCGGCACCGCCGTAGTAAGGGTCCGGCACTTCGTCCAGGGCCGCGCCATAGCGGCGCAGGAACAGGTCGAGCTCGCCCTTGGCGTTGTGTGGGCGCAACGCCTGCAAATTGCCCAGGTTGCTCTTGTCCATGGCCAGAACCAGGTCGTACTCGGCGAAATGCGCCGCCTTGACCTGCTGGGCGCGCTGGCGCGACAGGTCGTAGCCGCGGGCCAGCGCGGCCTTGCAGGTACGGCTGTCGGGGGCCTTGCCGACATGCCAGTCGCCGGTACCGGCGGAGGCGACGTGCACCACATCACCCAACCCTTCGGCCTCAAGCTGATGGCGCAGCACGCCTTCGGCAGTCGGCGAGCGGCAGATATTGCCGAGGCAGACGAACAGAACGCGCATCAGGCCTCCAGCAAGCGCCGTACGCGCTCCAGGTCTTCAGGGGTATCCACGCCCACGGCCGGGGCCTCGATGGCATCGGCAACATGGATGCGCACGCCATGCCACAGGGCACGCAGCTGCTCCAGCGACTCGGTCTGCTCCAGCCAGCACGGGCCCCAGGCGACGAAGTCCTGAAGGAATCCCACGCGGTAGGCGTACATGCCGATATGGCGGCGGTACGGCACGCCTTCGGGCAAGCGCTCACGGTCCTTGGCAAACGCGTCGCGGGCCCAGGGCAATGGGGCGCGGCTGAAGGTCAGGGCCAGGCCGTTCTTGTCGCTGACCACCTTCACCGCGTTAGGATTGAAGATGGTTTGCGGCGCATGGATCGGCTCGGCCAGGGTGGCGATGCCGGCCTCGGGGTGCGCGGCGAGATTGGCCGCCACCTGGTCGATGATCACGGGGGGAATCAGCGGCTCGTCACCCTGCACGTTGACCACGATGGCATCGGCGGCCAAGCCCAGCTGGGCAGCCACTTCGGCCAGGCGGTCGGTGCCAGACTCGTGGTCGGCGCGGGTCAGCAGCACTTCGGCGCCGAACGCCTGGCAGGCCTCGACGATGCTGGCATCGTCGGTGGCAATGACCACGCGGCTGGCGCCGCTCTTGCGCGCCTGCTCCCACACATGCTGGACCATCGGCTTGCCGGCAATCGCCAGCAGCGGCTTGCCCGGCAGGCGCGTGGAGCGCAGCCGAGCGGGGATCACCACGGTGAAGTCCAGGCTCATTTGTCCAGGCGCTCGTCGTCGGTCAGGGTGCGCGCCTCGCTTTCCAGCATCACCGGGATGCCGTCGCGAATCGGATAGGCCAGGCCCGCGCCCTTGCTGATCAGCTCGGTCTTGTCGGCGCTGAGCTTGAGCGGGCCCTTGGTGATCGGGCAGGCCAGGATATCGAGCAGTTTGGTGTCCATGGGAGCTTCCTTGAAACGGAAATTGAAAAAGGCTCAGGGCCGGGGACGGCCAGGCAGCAGGCGATCGAGCTCGGCGTCGAACCAGGCGACGAACGCCTGCGAGGGTACGGCATCGACCGCCAGGTACCACCAGTCGTCAGCAGCGAACGGCCGGCATTTCACCGCATCCTTCTCGGTCATCACCAACGGCAGCGGCGGGCTGAACGACAGCACTTCGCGGCTGTACGGCGCATGGTCGGCAAAGGGGTGCGGCACCGGCTGCCAGTGTAGCCCCAGCAGGGTGTTGAAGAAACGTTGCGGATTACCGATGCCGGCCACGGCGTGCAGCGCCTGGCCAGCGGGAAACAGGTCGAGCTCGCGGCGCTCGCCGCTGCGCAGGTTGATCAGCGCCGACGGCTGCAGGCGGAAGGCAAAGCCACCGTCACGGTCGGCCTCGGCGCCGTTGAACAGCACCGCGTCGGCCTCGGCCAGGCGCTCGGCGGGCTCGCGCAACGGGCCGGCCGGCAGGCAGCGACGGTTGCCCAGGCCACGGGCGGCGTCGATCAGCACCAACTCCAGGTCGCGGGCCAGGCGGTAATGCTGCATGCCGTCGTCGCACAGGATCAGGTCCGGCGCGTCGCTGGCCAGCAGCGCCTGCACGGCGCGGGAGCGGTCGGGGTCGATCACCAGCGGCACGCCGGTGCGCTGGACGATCAGCAAAGGCTCGTCACCGGCCTGCTCGGCGAGCTGGTCGGCGGCGACACGCCAGGGATACTGCGGCGGCTTGGCGCCGTAGCCACGGCTGACCACGCCGACCTTCAGCCCCTGCCGGCGGCAGTGCTCGATCAGCCAGAGGATCATCGGTGTCTTGCCGGTACCGCCCACGGTGATATTGCCCACCACGATCACGGGCACCGGGGCGCGGTAGCTGGGGCTGGTGCCGCTGAGGAAGCGCGCACGCTTGCGCGTCACCACGCGGCGGTACAGGGCCTCCAGCGGGCGCAGCAGGGCCAGCGCCGGGTGCCCGGCATACCAGGCAGCGAGCAGACGGTCGGCGAAGGCCATCAGGGATTGCCCTGCGCGGCCTCGACGGTGGTCATGCGCAACTTGCTGAAGCCGAGCTTGCCGGCCGCATCCATTGCGGTGATCACCGCCTGGTGCGGGGTCTTGCCGTCGGCGCTGATCGCCAGCGGCAGGGTGATGTCACCGCCGGACTCCTTCTCGATGGCTTCGGTCAGGGTGGCCAGGTCGCTCTTGGGCAGCAGGTGGTTGTTCACCGAGTACACGCCGTCGGCACTGATGGTGACTTCGATCAGCTTGCCATCATCGGGCTGCGCGGGCGCGGCACTGCTTGCTTCAGGCAGCTCGACACGCAGCTGGGTCTCGCGGGTGAAAGTGGTGGTGACCACGAAGAACAGCAGCAGCACGAACACCACGTCGATCAACGACGCCAGGTTGATGTCGACGTTCTCGCGCTGGCGATTGCGCCGGAACTTCACGCCTTGCCTCCGGCCACTTCCACTTCGCGGTCGCCCTGCAACACCTCGACCAGCTTGATCGCCTCCTGTTCCATGCCCACCACCAGCTCATCGATGCGGCGTAGCAGGAAGCGGTGGAAGAACACCGCCGGGATGCCGACCATCAGGCCGGCCGCGGTAGTGACCAGGGCCTTGGAAATACCCCCAGCCAGCACGGCGGCATTGGCGGTCATCTGCGAGCCCATGAAGGCGCTGAAGATGTCGATCATGCCCAGCACGGTGCCCAGCAGGCCCAGCAGCGGGGCCATGGCGGCGATGGTGCCGAGGGTGCTGATGTAGCGCTCCAGCTCGTGGATGACCCGCGAGGCGGCCTCTTCGATGCACTCTTTCATGATCTCGCGGCCATGGCGCGAGTTGGCCAGGCCCGCGGCGAGGATCTCGCCCAGCGGCGAATCGGCGCGCAGCGCCTTGAGCTTGTCACTGGTGAGTTGCTTGTCCTTGATCCACATCCATACCTGGCCCAGCAGGTGCGGCGGGGTGACACGGCTGGCGCGCAAGGTCCACAGGCGCTCGCCGACGATTGCCATGGCAGCGATGGAGCTCAGGATGATCGGCAGCATCATCCAGCCACCGGACTTGACCAATTCCCACACAGTAAGCATCCCCTCGGAAAAAGGCCGCCACTCTACCATAGGACCGCCTGGGGCTCATCTGCCGGAGGTCAGGGAATCAACCGTCGCATGGCAGCTGTGGGGCTTGCTCCGCGATGGCGTCATTCGCGCTCTCGCCAGAACCTGCGCTCTGCGCGCACCCCTACCGCTGCACCCTGACTTCCCAGGCGCAAACTCAGTGCTCCCGCCAGCGCCGTGTCATGAATGCTGATCCCATGCCGCCGATAGCGCTCGATCACCTGCGCGTGCGGATGCCAGAAGCCGTTGCTGCGCCCCCGCGAAATCATCACCCCGCGTGGCGCCAGCGCCTTGATGAACGGTTCGGTGGACGACGTGCGGCTGCCGTGGTGCGGCGCCTGCAGCCAGTCGACACGCGGATCCTCGCTGGCCGCCAGCCAAGCCCGCTCCGCCCCGGCCTCCATGTCGCCGGCCAGCAGCAGGCGCTCGCCATTGGCCACCACCCGCAGCACGCAGGAGCGGTCATTGCTGGAGGCACCCTGCGGCCAATGCCACAGCTCGAAATCGACCCCATCCCAGCGCCAGCGCTCACCACTGTCGCACAGCGCGGCAGGCGCAAGCCCGGCAACCTCCCCCGCCAGCACCCGCGTCACCGGCAGCCCCCGACGCACTGCCGACGCCCCGCCGGCATGATCGGCGTGGCCATGGCTGACCAGCATCAGGTCCAGGTGCCTCACCCCCAGCCTGCGCAAGGTTGGCAGCACCACGCTCTCGCCCAGGTCACTGTCGCCGTGGGCAGGCCCGGCGTCGTACAACAGCGCGTGATGACGGGTACGCAGCAGTACCGCCAGGCCCTGGCCGACATCCAGCTGCCACACCTGCACCTGCCCGTGGGGCACCTGCTCGCGCGGCGCCCACAAGGCCACCAGCATCACCGCGCCCGGCAAGCGCAACGGCACGCCCCGAGGCAGCAGCAACAACAGCGCGCCCAGCGCGACCAACAGCCAGGCCCACGGCGGCAACGGTTCGGGCAGCCATGCCGGCCACTGCCCCGCAAGCTGCGCGAGCAGGTGAAACAGCCCATCCAGCGAAAGCCCCGCCAGCCACAACAGCCCCTCCCCTACCCCTGGCAGCGGCAACGCCGCCGTGCCAAGCAGGGCCAGCGGCAACACCGCGAAACTGATCCAGGGCACCGCCAGCAGGTTGGCCAGCGGCGCCGTCAGGCTGACCGGCAGCCCCAGCGCCAGCAGCACCGGCAACAGGCCCACGGCGATCACCCACTGGGCTCGGCTCCAGGCCTGCCAGGGCCGCCAGGCGCCGAGCCGGGCAGAGAAGCACAGCATCAGCACGCCAACCGCGGCAAACGACAGCCAGAAACCCGGCAGCAGGCTGGCCAATGGATTGATCAGCAACACCCCGACAACGCCAACAGCAGCGGCAAGGCTGCCCCCAGGTGCCTGAAGCGCAGGCGCCAGAGCAACACCACCGCCAGCATCAGGCAGGCCCGCTGCACCGGCACGCCAAACCCGGCCAGCCAGCCGTAGCCCAATGCCGCGGCCATGGCCAGGCCACAGGCCCAGGGCAGCCACGGCCAGCGCGATGGCCAGGCGCCCAGCCGCGCCAGGCCCGCGACCAGGCCATACACCAGCCCGGCCAACAGCCCGATATGCTGGCCGGAGATCACCAACAGGTGCACCGTGCCGGTGGCCTGCAGGGTCTGCCAGTCTTCGCGCGCCAGCCCGGCGCCATCGCCCAGCACCAGGGCCGCCAGCGCCGCCTCGCGCCCACGGGCATCCACGTTCATCAACCGCTGGCGCACGGCATCGCGCCAGCCCACCGTGGCCTGGCCGACCCGCTCGCCGGCCTTGACCGAGCCTGTGGCACCGATACCCCGGGCCAGCAACAGCGCTTCGCGATCCGGGCCATGGGGGTTGAGCAGCCCGTGGGGCTGGCGCAGGTTCACCGCCAGGCGCCAGCGCTCACCGGCGCGCAATTCGGGCCCGGCGAACCAGCTCAGTTGCAGGCGCCTGGGCAATTGCGCCCGGCGCGACTCAGGATGCTCCAGCTCGAAACGCACGCCGCGCTCCGTGCGGGTCGGCAGCCCCACCACCTGCCCCTCCAGCCACAGCGTGCGGCCATCCAGCGCTGGGGCCAGGCGATCATCCAGCGCCTGCTGCGCCGACCAGCAGGCCCAGCAGCCACCCAGCACAAACCAGCCCAGCGGCCAGGCCCGCGTGCGCAGACAGGCCAAGGCCAGCAACAGCAATGGAATCAGCCATCCGACCGGTGGCAAGGCAGGTAACAAACGCAGGCTCAACAGCCCGAGCACCAGCGCCAGCATCCCTGTGCGCATGAGATAGAGCTCCAGAAGCGATCACGACCCCTGAGGCTTAGCCGATTGGCGGGAAAACCCTGCTAATCAATTGTCACAAACTCTGAACGAGGCTGCGTTTCAATCAGGGCATACTGACGCCCTTCAACCCTGCCGGGAGCCCACATGCCGCGCCGTCTGTTCAAACGCTACATGCCGGACCCGACCAGCATCCGCGAACACAAGTCCTTACGCTTTTTCGGCAAGCTGCTGCACGACCCCAACCTCTGGCACCTGAATCGCCATTCGGTGGCGCGGGCCATGGGCGTCGGCCTGTTCGCCGCGCTCATTCCCATCCCCATGCAGATGTTGCTGGCCGCCGCGCTGGCCATTTCCGTGCGCGGCAACCTGCCGATCGCGGTGAGCCTGGTGTGGTTGACCAACCCGCTGACCATGCCGCCGGTGTTCTTCGTCACCTACATGACCGGCGCCTGGTTGATGCAGGTGCCGCCACGCACGCTGCCCGAGTCGATCACCGTCGACTGGGTCACCGAGCAGCTGGCGACGATCTGGCAACCCTTCCTGCTCGGCTCGGTGGTGTGCGGGGTGGTGCTGGGCGTGCTCGCCTACTTCACCACCATGGGCTACTGGCGCTGGTGGGTGGGCCGGCAGTGGCGCCAGCGCCAGTGTCGCTGCGCCGCCCCCCCCAACCAGGGCTCAGGGGGCTCAGGCGCGCATGCCGCGGCCGCTGACCAGCAGGCGCACGCACAGCACGTAGAGCACCGCGGTGGCCACCAGCATGAAGCTGATCGCCGTGCCAATACTGATATCCGACACCCCTAGGATGCCGTAGCGGAACGAGTTGACCATGTGCAGCACCGGGTTTGCCAGCGACACGGTCTGCCAGAACGGCGGCAGCAGGTTGATCGAGTAGAACACCCCGCCCAGGTAGGTCAGCGGTGTCAGCACAAAGGTCGGGATGATCGAGATATCGTCGAAGTTGCGGGCGAACACCGCGTTGACGAAGCCCAGCAGCGAGAAGATGGTCGCGGTCAGCAATACCACGATGACTGTCACCCCCAGGTGGTGCACCTGCAGATGGGTGAAGAACAGCGACAGGAACGTCACGATCACCCCCACCGCCAAGCCGCGCAACACGCCGCCCAGCACATAGCCGACCAGGATGGTGTGCGGCGACACCGGCGACACCATCAGTTCCTCGATGGAGCGCTGGAACTTGCTGCCGAAGAAGCTGGATACCACGTTGCCATAGGAGTTGGTGATCACCGACATCATGATCAGCCCCGGCACGATGTACTCCATGTAGGTGAAGCCGCCCATGTCGCCGATCTGCCGGCCGATCAGGTTACCGAAGATCACGAAGTACAGGACCATGGTGATCGCCGGCGGCAGCAGGGTCTGCGGCCAGATGCGCAGGAAGCGCCGCACTTCGCGGTAGACGATGGTGTTCAGGGCGACCCAGTTGGTGCGCAGTTCCACACTCATACGGCCACCTTCGACAGGTTTTTTTCCACCAGGGACACGAACAGCTCCTCGAGTCGGTTGGTCTTGTTGCGCAGGCTCTGCACCTCGATGTTCTTCAGCGCCAGCTGGCCGAACAGCGCGGTGATGCCGATGTCCTTGTCCACCTGCACCTCCAGCGTGTGCGGGGTGATCAACCGGCACGGGTAGCCCTGCAGCTCAGGGGCGGCGGGCAGGTCGCGCTTGAGGTCGAGGACGAAGGTCTCGACGTGCAGCTTGCCCAGCAGCTGGCGCATGCTGGTGTTCTCGACGATGGTGCCGTGGTCGATGATGCCGATATTGCGGCACAGCTGCTCGGCCTCTTCGAGGTAGTGGGTGGTGAGGATGATGGTGATGCCTTTCTGGTTGAGCTCGGTGAGGAAGCTCCACATCGAACGGCGCAGTTCGATGTCCACCCCCGCAGTCGGCTCATCGAGGATCAGCAGGCGCGGCTCGTGGATCAGCGCCCGGGCGATCATCAGCCGGCGCTTCATGCCGCCGGACAGCGAGCGCGAGGGCACGTCGCGCTTGTCCCACAGGCCCAGCTGCGTGAGGTACTGCTCGGCGCGCTCCTTGGCCACCTTGGGCGGGATGCCGTAGTAACCGGCCTGGGTGACGACGATGTCGAAGGTCTTCTCGAACTGGTTGAAGTTGAACTCCTGGGGCACCACGCCCAGGCAGCGCTTGAGCGCCGCGGGCGACCGGTCCAGGTCGTTGCCGAACACGTTGACCGTGCCGCTGGTCTTGTTCACCAGGGTCGAGAGAATGCCGATGGTGGTGGACTTGCCGGCGCCGTTGGGGCCGAGCAAGGCGAAGAAGTCGCCTTCGGCAACGTCCAGGTCGATGCCCTTGAGGGCCTGGAAGCCGTTGCCGTAGGTCTTGGTCAGCTGTCGAATGGACAGGGCGGAACTCATGGCGGGTCAGGTACCGATGAAAAAGGTTCGGGACACGCCAGGTAAAGACACTGGCGCAGTGAGTGCGGCCATGGTGCAAGGCCCGGCCGCACAAGTACAGTCACATGTATCGATAGTGACTATCGAAGTGGCGTCACGTCAGGGCGGTCATCACCGCCGCCTGGTAGGCCGGGCGTTGCTTGAGGCGCGCGTACCAGGCTTCGAGGTGATACATGGCCGGGCGTTCAATCGGCATTTCGAACCAGGCGTAGATGAAGCTGCCCAATGGGATGTCGCCCATGCCGATCTGCTCGCCGGAGAGGTACGGCTGCTGGGCCAGGGTCTGGTCGGCGATGGCCAGCAACTGGGCGCATTGCTTGTGCGCGGCATTGATCGCCACCCAGTCGCGCTGGTCCTCTGCGGTGCGCAGCAGGCCCCAGAACAGCGGGCGGAACGGGCCGGCGAAGGACGAGGTGGCCCAGTCCATCCACTTGTCGGCCAGGGCGCGCTGGCGCGGGTCGTCCAGGTACCAGCCCTGCTCTGCACCGTATTCGGCGCACAGGTAGCGCACGATGGTGTTGGACTCCCACAGCACCAGGTCGCCGTCTTCGAGCATGGGCACCAGGCCGTTGGGGTTCAGGGCCCGGTAGTGCGGTTCGTTGACCACGCCGAAGGCGCCGCCGGCATCGATGGACTCGAACTCCAGGCCCAGCTCGTGGGCGATCCACAACGCCTTGCGCACATTGCTCGAATTCTTGCGGCCCCAGATCTTCAGCATGGCAACGTCCTTATGAATGCGGGAGGTCGGACAGTCTACTCCAAGCGTTGGGCGGTACCAGTGAAACCGGGGGCCGCTGCGCAGCCCTATCGCCGGCAAGCCGGGTCCCACAAAGAGCAGGCGCGTACAGGCCCTGTGGGAGCCGGCTTGCCGGCGAAAGGGGCGCGCAGCGGCCCCCGCGATCTGTCAGATATTTCCGAACCTGAAACCAAATGCTTCAGCCAGCAAAGCTTGGGAACTATCCTACGCGCTTGCCGGAAGCTGCTGCGTTGTCGGGGAAATACCCCAGGGATACCTTCACCGGGTCGCCACATTTGGTGACCGGGCGTGAGAAACCCGACTACATATGACAACCAGCGGCTTCGTCATGGTGGCCGTGTGCGGGCAGACTTCGGTCTGACCGGGTTTGTCCTATGTCCCGGTTTTCTCACCTCGTACACGGCCGCCACCCTGACCTCGTGAGAAAGGACCTGAATGGCGGTTTTCATTGACCGCATAGGACTCTCTACCATGAAAAAAATCGTCCCAGACCCACCCCGCCTCGGCCCCTTCATCAGCATCCGCCCCACCCTCACCCGCGATGAAGCCATGTCCGCCGCCGTCGAAGTGGCCACCGCCATTTCCGATGTCCTCGACATCTACTTCCAGACCGAGCCCGGCGAAACCCAGGACCGCCTGTTCACCGCCAGCGACTACCTCGGCCAGCTCGCCTGCGCCCTGCTCGAACACAAGCCACAGGTGCAACCATGAGCCGCGGCCATACCGCAGGCCGCACCACCTGCCTGGACCTGTTCAAGGTCGAGCCGGGCGTGACCTTCGAGGATGCCTTCAGCGAGCTGTCGGTGCTGCTCGGCTGCATTCGCCACCTGACCTGCGAGGCGGAAATGGAGGGCGACCTGCTGGCCGGCAGCTCGGCGCGCATCCTCAGCGCCATGGCCAAGGCGCTGATCGATGACATGGAGCTGGGGTTGAACAAAAGTAAATGATCCTGGGGGGCCGCTTTGCGGCCCTTTCGCCGCGGTTCGTCGCCACGACAAGCCGGCTCCCACAAAGAGCAGGCCAGCGTAGCCCCTGTGGGAGCCGGCTTGCCGGCGAAAAGGGCTGTGCAGCAGCCCCAGGATCCATCAACCACCACCGAACTCCCGCTACAGAACCCGGTCAGTCTTCTAAGCAGGCCATTCACCCCGGCGCGTCTAAGCTCTGTGGGTCGGCCTAACGCCCGCTTCCAAGGAGGAAGAATCATGTTGCTGTTGTGGTTGCTGGTCCTGGTGCTTGGCGCCGCGTATCTCCTGCACCGGCGCCTGGCGCCCCTGCAGATCCTCGCGGCCATCGCCGCCTATACCCTGCTGATGGGCATCTTCAGCACCGCGCCAGGCTGGCTGCTGGCGCTGATCTGGGTAGTGATCGCCGCCAAGGCGGCCTTCTTCGCCCTGCCGGAGCTGCGCCGTAAACTGTTCACCACGCCAATGTTCAGCTGGTTCCAGCGCACCCTGCCGCCGATGTCGCCCACCGAGCGCGAAGCCATCGATGCCGGCACTGTGTGGTGGGACGGCCACCTGTTCAGCGGCCGCCCCGACTGGGACACCCTGCTTGACTACCCCGCGCCCAAGCTCAGCGAGGAAGAACAGGCCTTCATCGACGGCCCCACCGAGCAACTGTGCGCCATGGTCAGCGACTGGCAGATCGGCCAGGACCTCGACCTGCCGCCGCAGGCCTGGGATTTCATCAAGCAGCACGGCTTCTTCGCCCTGATCATCCCCAAGGAATACGGCGGCAAGGGCTTCTCGGCCTACGCCCACTCGCAGGTGGCGATGAAACTGGCCACCCGCAGCGGCGACCTGGCCTCCACGGTGATGGTGCCCAACTCCCTGGGCCCGGCCGAGCTGCTGCTGCACTACGGCACCGAGGCGCAACGCAACCACTACCTGCCGCGCCTGGCCCGCGGCGACGATATCCCCTGCTTCGCCCTCACAGGCCCCCTGGCCGGCTCCGACGCCGGCGCCATGCCCGATACCGGCGTCATCTGCAAAGGCCAGTGGCAAGGCGAGGAAGTCATCGGCCTGCGCCTGAACTGGGAGAAGCGCTACATCACCCTCGGCCCGGTGGCCACCCTGCTGGGCCTGGCCTTCAAGGCCTACGACCCCGAGCACCTGCTGGGTGAGCAGGCCGAGCTGGGCATCAGCCTGGCGTTGATCCCCACCGACCTGCCGGGCGTGGAGATCGGCCAACGCCACCTGCCCCTGGGCGCGGCGTTCATGAACGGGCCCAACAGCGGCAAGGATGTGTTCGTGCCGCTGGACTGCCTGATCGGCGGCCAGGAAATGCTCGGCAAGGGCTGGATGATGCTGATGAACTGCCTGTCGGTGGGCCGCTCCATCTCCCTGCCCGCAGTCGGCACCGGCGCGGCCAAGTACACCAGCCTGGTCACCGGCCAGTACGCCCGCGTGCGCGAACAGTTCAACGTGCCGCTGGCCGCCTTCGAGGGCATCCAGGAGTCGCTGGCGCGCATCGGCGGCAACGCCTGGCTGATGGACAGCGCCCGCCTGCTCACCGCCCAGGCCGTGGACCTGGGCGAAAAACCCTCGGTGTTGTCGGCGATCCTCAAGTACCACCTCACCGAGCGCGGCCGCGAATGCATCCAGCACGCCATGGACGTGCACGGCGGCAAGGGCATCATCATGGGCCCGAACAACTACCTGGGCCGCAGTTGGCAAGGCGCGCCGATCTTCATCACCGTCGAGGGCGCCAACATTCTCTCGCGCAACCTGATGATCTTTGGCCAGGGCGCCATCCGCTGCCACCCGTTCGTGCTCAGGGAAATGGCCCTGGCCGGGCGCGAGGACCATGACCAGGCGCTCAAAGAGTTCGACGACCTGCTGATGCAGCACATCCTGTTCGCCGCCGGCAACGCCGCCAGCACCCTGGTGCTGGGTTTGGGCCTGGGGCATTTCGAGAAGGTCCCGGGCGACGCCCTGAGCCAGGGCTACTTCCGCGCCCTCAACCGCCAGGCGGCAGCCTTCGCCCTGCTGGCCGACCTGTCGATGATGCTGCTGGGCGGCGCGCTCAAGCGCCGCGAGCGTCTGAGCGCCCGGCTGGGCGATGTGCTCAGCTACCTGTACCTGTCCAGCGCCGCGCTCAAGCGCTACCACGACCTGGGCTCGCCCGAGCACCTGCGCCCGTTGTTGCGCTGGGCAATGGAGGAAAACCTGGGCCAGGCGGAAAAGGCGCTCGCCGCGCTGCTCGACAACTTCCCCAACCGCTTCATCGGCTGCGCCCTGCGCGTGCTGGTGTTCCCATTTGGCCGCAGGCATACCGGGCCAAGCGATGAGCTCGATGCCGAGGTGGCGGCGCTGATCGGCCGGCGCAAAGGCGACCCGGCGCTGGAAGCCGTGCTGGAGGGCTGCTTCAGGCCTCAGGCCGAGGGCGACCCGGTGGCCGCGCTACAGACGGCCTGTGACCTGCTGGACGATGCGGCCCCCTTGCACAAGGCGCTGCATCAGGCGGTCAAGGAAGGCAAGGTGCAGGCGGCAGCCGGGCAATCGGTGATCGACGCCGCCATCGAAGCGGGTGTGCTGCAGGCGGAGGAAGGCCAGCGCCTGCATCAAGCCGAGCAGGCACGTCGGGTGGTGATCGATGTGGATGCGTTCGACAAGGAAGTGCTGCTGCCCGAGGCAGGCAAAGTGCGCTGAGCATTCGCCGACCGCATCGCGAAGTAAGCCCGCCCCCCAATGCGTGGGAGCGGGCTTGCCCCGCGATTGCGTCAGCACAGGCAGCTGCGCTGCCAGCCCGGGCAAAACCGGCGTATACTCCGCCCCCCGTTTCAACCACCGAGGAGCGCCGCCATGGCCAACCCCCACCTGGAATACCACCTGCAACTGCTCCACCACCTGCGCACCATCCTGGCCGCGCTGGGTGAAGCCGAACAGGTCCCGGAGGAAAGCCACGCCCTGTTCCTCGAGCGCTTCGACGAACTGCTCACCCTGCTACCGCAAGACCCGCTGCAAAGCCAGTACCTGGGCCAGGACCTGATCTGCCAGGTGATCCAGCGCTATCCTCAGATCGCCCACCTGGTGCCGCGCGACCTGCTGTGGTTCTTTGCCGGCGACTGCCTGCACTTCATGCCGGATGAAGAGCTGGAGCTTTATCAGACGCTAGAAGAGCGCCGGTACGAAGCAGAGCAGAACGGCGAAGCGTTTGATTGGCATCAAGAAAAGCAACTGCTAGCCAAGCCTGCTCAGAGTGATATTCACTGATCTGGTATAGATGCATCCCGGCCTCATCTGGGCCGGGAACCCAAATCGCCAGAGCGGGGCAAGTGAACTCACTCTGACAAATCACGATCTAGCAAGTCAGGGGGAATACCAGCCTTGCCCCTAAAAAAATGATGCGCCGAAGAAAATAAGAACTCGGCTTCCAGTCGAAGTCGCTCTACCTGCGAAGGGGGGGGCTGCCCTTTACTTTCTTCATAACGCCTCCAAGCATCGACCGCCCGTTTACATATCTCCAGCTGGACTTCCAAATCCGTCTTTTCGATCGTCACGGTCATTGCTCCTTCCTTGTTCAAGACAGAATGGAGTGAAATCAGGTGCGCCCAACATTCTCCCCCGACAGAGTAATAACTGATGGAACGAGTACGAACATCGGGCTCGTAACGAGTAGCGCCATGCCGTTGTACGCCCCCAGACGACATTAGCCAACTAGTAAAATTGATAGGTGTGCCGAGCCAGCTCGCCCCAAGAACCAATCATTCGAGCAAAAAAAAACGCCACTTCAAAGAAGTGGCGTTTTCAATTTGGAGCGGGAAACGAGACTCGAACTCGCGACCCCGACCTTGGCAAGGTCGTGCTCTACCAACTGAGCTATTCCCGCAGGGTGAAGCTTTACTGCATGTGGCGTGAAGCGCCTTGAAGACCTTCACCACCGGCACCGCCGAAACGATGCATTGAAACTGGAGCGGGAAACGAGACTCGAACTCGCGACCCCGACCTTGGCAAGGTCGTGCTCTACCAACTGAGCTATTCCCGCAATATGGCGTCCCCTAGGGGACTCGAACCCCTGTTACCGCCGTGAAAGGGCGGTGTCCTAGGCCACTAGACGAAGGGGACTAAGCCGACGCTTTTCAGCGCACCAGAACATGAACCTCACGATTCAGCCTGGATTTTCTTTTCCTGCCCTGCCGAGGCAGTGCCGGAGAAACTGGAGCGGGAAACGAGACTCGAACTCGCGACCCCGACCTTGGCAAGGTCGTGCTCTACCAACTGAGCTATTCCCGCAATGTGGCGTCCCCTAGGGGACTCGAACCCCTGTTACCGCCGTGAAAGGGCGGTGTCCTAGGCCACTAGACGAAGGGGACACGCTGCTCGCACTACCTATTAAAGCACTGCTTGCTTTCACTCCCTGCTGCGTTTCGCTGTGTGCTTTACGCTGCAAGTGGCGCGCATTCTATGGATGCCTCGCAGGGTCGTCAACCCCTTTGTAGAAATTTATTTAAATCAATGACTTCCCGTCGTCATGGGCAGTGATGCAGGATGCGTCCGGGGATTGGCGTTGCTTTTCTGACGCCGGCTCGGCAAGCTCGTAGCGATGTGCCAGCATCTGTAGGTTTTGGATTACGGGCCGATACATATAGACAAGGCTTGAGGGCCTGATCGCGGGGAAAGCCGGCTCCCACGAATCCACCACAAATTCAATGGAGCGCAGGCTGTTCCGCCGGGCTGCACTGTTCGCTTTCGGGCGGACTCACTACACTCTCGATAGATGCAAAACTTCTTCATGAGGCGTTAACGGTGACACCACTTCTGATCACCCTGCTTATCGTTGCAGGTATCGCGCTGCTGATCGTGATCGGCTACCTGAACAATGTGGTTGAAAACGGCAAGCTCGAGCGTGCACGGCTCAAGGTCGAACTGGCCGACCGCCTGCGCCGCTGCGGCGAGATCACCGAGACCTTCCCTGGGCAATTCATGACGCCTGCGCTGAAGCTGCTGCTGACCCGCCTCGAACTGAACCTCAACCAGCGCCAGCTGGCCCTGGACAAGCACAGCGGCGACCTCAAGGCCCGCATCGCCGAGCTGGAGGGGTTGATTGGCCTGGGCGAGCGCATCCCGGTGAGCAACCCGCCCGCGCCGATCCACACCGAGGTCAAGGCCAAGGACGTGCGCTTTTTGCTCGAGCTGCTGCACAACCAGATCGTGCGTGCCACCCAGGAAGGTTTCCTGGCGACCAACGAAGGCAAGTACTGGGTCAAGGAGATCCGCCATATCCTGGTGCTGCTGCATATCGAGTTCTTCAACAACCTTGGCCAACAGGCCCTGCAGCAGAACCAGCCGGGCCAGGCGCGCCTGGCCTTCGAGCGTGGCGTGCAGTACCTGCGCAAGCAGCCGGAGCCCAAGCAGTACGAAGAGCAGCTGACTTATATGGAGAAACTGCTGAACCGGGCCAACGCCCAGGTGCTGGACCAGATGGAGCCGGCGGAGAACGACCAGAATGCGCTGACCCAGGGGCTCAAGACCGATGAGGACGAGACCTGGAAGAAGAAAGTCATCTACGATTGATACGCCTCAGGGGCTGCTGTGCAGCCCATCGCCGCGGTTCGTCGCCACGACAAGCCGGCTCCCACAGGGACTGCGCAATGGCTAAGGTCTGCGCCCTACCTGTGGGAGCCGGCTTGTCGTGGCGACGAACCGCGGCGATGGGCCGCAAGGCGGCCCCTTTTCATTTCAGCAGTCGGTCAACTCGAGGAACACCTCGACCAACCGTTCCAGCCCCGCCTGGTCGGCCGCGCTGAAGCGCGCCAGCTTCGGGCTGTCCAGGTCGAGCACGCCGATCAGCCTGCCCGCCTTGACCAGCGGAATCACCAGCTCGCTGTTCGACGCACTGTCACAGGCGATATGCCCGGGGAAGGCATGGACGTCCTCCACTCGCTGGGTGCTACGGGTGGCCGCCGCAGCGCCGCACACACCACGGCTGAACGGAATGCGCACACAGGCCACCTGGCCCTGGAACGGGCCGAGCACCAGTTCTTCGTTGCGATTGAGATAGAAGCCCGCCCAGTTCAGGTCCTCCACCTGGTTGTAGAGAAACGCCGAGAACTGCGCGGCATTGGCGATGAAGTCGCGTTCGTCAGCGAACAGCGCCTGCACTTGCGCGGCCAGCAGGTCGTAGCCATCGAGGCCTTGGCCACTGGCGTTGAGGTCGATCATTTATTTCTGCTCCAGCAATTGCAGCCCGACCCAATAGCGGGCGAACTGATAGGCACAACGGCCATTACGGTTGCCGCGGCCGGTGGCCCAGCGCACGGCGAGGATGTCCAGGGCTTCGTCACGCTGCCAGCGCAGCCCGGCCGGGCGCGCCAGCTGGCCGATCCAGTGCTCGACCACGTTGAGGAAATGCTCCTGGCTGAACGGGTAGAACGACAGCCACAGGCCGAAGCGGTCGGACAGGGCGATCTTGTCCTCCACCGCTTCGTTGGGGTGCAGCTCGCCGTCGACCATCTTCCAGTTTTCGTTGTCGCTCTGCTTCTCCGGCACCAGGTGGCGGCGGTTGGAAGTGGCATATAGCAGCACGTTGTCCGGGGCCTGCTCCAGCGAGCCGTCGAGCACACTCTTGAGCACCCGGTAGTCGCCCTCCCCGGCCTCGAACGAGAGGTCGTCGCAGAACAGGATGAAGCGTTGTTCGAGCTTGTGCAGCTGCTCAACCACCCGCGGCAGGTCGGCCAGGTGGTCACGCTCGATCTCGATCAGGCGCAGGCCAACGCCTGCGTGCTCGGCCAACAGCGCGCGCACCAACGACGACTTGCCGGTGCCGCGCGAACCCCACAGCAGGGCGTGGTTGGCCGGCAGGCCGTTGATGAACTGGTGGGTGTTGCGGCCCAACTGCTCGCGCTGCTGGTCGACGCCGATCAGGTCGGACAGGCGGATATCGAGGCTGACCTCCAGGGGCATCAGGTAACCGCTGCGGCCATCGCGCTGCCAGCGGGCGGCGAGGGTGCGGGTCCAGTCGATGTCCGGGCGCGGGGCCGGCAGCAGGGGTTCGAGGCGGGCGAGGACCGATTCGGCGCGTTCGAGAAAAGCGGTAAGGCGGGCGTCCATGGCGACTCCTATTGATTTCAGTTTTTTGGGGCCGCTGCGCGCCCCATCGCCGGCAAGCCGGCTCCCACAGGTGATCACTCTTCACTGTGGGAGCCGGCTTGCCGGCGATGGGGCGCGCAGCGGCCCTTAATCGACGATCAACTGAAATGAACAGACAGACCCGCCAGCAGCCAGGGCTGATCGGCTATGCTTGCGCAGCGCACGGAGCAAGTAACCGGCTTGGGACCCATGGATATCAAGTTCACCAATCGCCTGTCATACAAGCAAGCCCGGTTGACAGTCCTGGTCGGCTTCATCCTGGGAACATTGCTCAGTCTCATCCAGATCGGCATCGATTATGCCAGCGAAGACGCGTCCATCAACCGTGAAATTCAGGCGCTGCTGAAGATCAGCCACGACACGGCCTCGCGCATCGCCTACAACATCGACACCGAGCTGGCCCAGGAGCTGACCGGCGGGCTGTTGAAATCACCGGCGCTGATCCGTGCGCGGCTGATCGACAACAACGACACGGTGCTGGCCGACGTGCAGCGGCCGCGCATGGAAAGCCGCTACCGACCATTGTCCGACTTCCTGTTCGGCGAGCAGCGCCTGTTCCAGGACCGGCTGTTCCTCGCCCACATGCCCGAGGAGTACCTCGGCACCCTGTACCTGGACGTCGACACCTATGCCTTCGGCGGGCGCTTTCTCGACCGCGCCGGGGTTACCCTGGTCAACGGTTTCGCCCGCAGCCTGGTGCTGACCGGCATTCTCCTGGCGCTGTTCTACCTGATGCTGACCAAGCCGCTGGTGACGGTGATCGGCGCGCTCAGCGGCAATGATGCGCGCACGCCCCGGCAGAACCGCGTGGACTGCCCCAAGGGGCACGAGAACGACGAGATCGGCGTGCTGGTGCGGGTCGCCAACCAGCAGTTCGTCAGCATGGCCACCGAGATCCAGCAGCGGCGCACCGCCGAGAACCGGCTGACCCAGTACCTCAATGAGCTGGAAGACATCGTCTCGGCCCGCACCAACGAGCTCAAGGCCAGCAACAGCCGCCTGAGCCAGTCCAACCAGGAACTGGACGAAGCGCGCCAGCGCGCCCTGGACATGGCCCAGGCCCGCGCCGCCTTCCTGGCCAACATGAGCCACGAGATCCGCACGCCACTCAACGGCATGCTCGGTATGATCGCCCTGGCGCTGGACAGCGGCCTGGCCGCCGAGCAGCGCCAGCAGCTGTCGATCGCCCACGACTCGGGCAAGGTGCTGGTGGAGCTGCTCAACGATATCCTCGACCTGTCGAAGTTCGACGCCGGCCAGCTGGAACTCGAACGCATCCCGTTCGACCTCGGCGCGATGGTCGAGGACACCGCCAACCTGCTGTCGCAGAATGCCGCGCCCAGTGTCGAGCTGACCTGCCTGATCGCCCCGGACTTTCCCAGCACGGTGCTGGGCGACCCGACGCGGGTACGGCAAATTGTCAGCAACCTGCTGTCCAACGCACTCAAGTTCACCCGCTTCGGGCGTGTTGATGTACGCCTGAGCAGCATCGTCGGCGGCGTGCGCCTGGAGGTCAGCGACACCGGCATTGGCATCCCCGAGGAGGCCCAGGCGCGGATTTTCCAGCCGTTCACCCAGGCCGGCGCCGGTATCACCCGCCAGTACGGCGGCACTGGCCTGGGCCTGGCCCTGACCCGCAACCTGTGCAAGGCCATGCAGGGGCACCTGCACATCCATTCCGAGACCGGTTTCGGCAGCCGCTTCAGCGCCGACCTACCGCTACCGGCGCATACCGAGGCAATCCCGCCGGCGGCAATAAGTGGACACGTGGTGGCCCTGGGCAACCCCGGCAGCGGCCTGGCCGAGCTGCTACAAGGGCTGCTGCCGCGCTGGGGGCTGGATTACGTGCGCCATGCAGATGCCGGCGCACTGGCCGGCCTGCCGGTCGACCTGCTGATCACCGACGACCTGGACCACGTGCTCGACCTGCGCCCGGCCATCGCGGCGCCGATCCTGCTGGTGACCGCCTACGGCAACTTCCTGCCCGCCGAACAGGCCACGCAACTGGCGCCGCTGCAGCAACTGGCCCGGCCCCTGGCGCGCAACGCCCTGTACCAGACGCTGCGCCGCATCCTGCAAGGGGAACCCAGCGCGCCGCTGCCCCACGAGGTGCCGGCCTCGCGCGAGCTGCGGGCGCGTATCCTGCTGGTGGAGGACAACCCGGTGAACCAGTTGGTGGCCAAGGGCATGCTGGGCAAGCTCGGCTGCCAGGTGCAGGTGGCCGCCCACGGCCAGGAGGCCCTGGACTACCTGGAGCGGGACAGCTTCGACCTGGTACTGATGGACTGCAACATGCCGGTGATGGACGGCTACGAGGCCAGCCGGCGCATCCGCCAGAGCAGCCGCTGGCCGGAGCTGCCGATCGTCGCGCTGACCGCCAACGCCATGCCCGAGGAGCGCGAACGCTGCCGCGCCGCGGGCATGAACGACTACCTGGCCAAGCCGTTCCGGCGCGAGGAACTGCTGGCGCTGATCGAGCACTGGGTGCCGGTCAGCGGTTGAGCAGCGGCTCTATCGCCGCTTTCAGCGCCTCGGGCTTGGTGGTCGGGGCAAAGCGGGTGACCTTGCCGCTGCGCGGGTCGACCAGGAACTTGGTGAAGTTCCACTTGATCTTCTGCGTGCCCAGCAGGCCCGGCGCGCGGCGCTTGAGCTCGGCGAACAGCGGGTGGGCGCCGGGGCCGTTGACTTCGATCTTGCGAAACAGCGGGAAGCTCACGCCGAAGTTGAGCTCGCAGAACTGCGCGATCTCCCGGGCGTCGCCCGGCTCTTGCTTGCCGAACTGGTTGCAGGGGAAGCCCAGCACCACCAGGCCCTGGCGCTGGTAGTCCTGCCATAGGCGCTCGAGCCCTTTGTACTGCGGGGTGAAACCGCACTGGCTGGCGGTGTTGACCACCAGCAGCGCCTTGCCGGCGAAGTCGCCCAGCACTTTCTGCTCACCGCCAAGGGTGACGCAGGGGATGTCCAGCAGCGCATCGGCCATGTTCGCTCTCCGTCAATCGCGTGGCTTGAAGTCCAGGCATACCGAGTTGATGCAGTAGCGTAGCCCGGTCGGCGGCGGGCCGTCGGGAAATACATGGCCCAGGTGGGCGTCGCACTGGGCGCAGGTGACTTCGGTGCGGATCATGCCGTGGGAGGTGTCGCGGATCTCGATCATCGCGGCCTCTTCGATCGGCTCGTAGAAGCTCGGCCAGCCGCAGCCGGAATCGAACTTGGCCTTGGAGGAGAACAGCGGCAGGTTGCAGCAGATACACTGGTAGACGCCGTCGCGGCGCTCGCTGTTGTACTTGCCGCTGAACGGCCGCTCGGTGCCTTTCAGGCGGCACACCTGGTACTGGGCCGGATCGAGCATGGCGCGCCATTCGTCCAGGGTTTTGTCGATCTTTTGCATGATGGGACCTCGGCAGGCTGAATTTCACCTCGCACCGGCTTTTCCCTGGCGCGGGTGGCACGTATATTAGTTGGCTTCGTGTGCAAGGCAGCCAGTCTGGCACCCGGTTCCCGCCCTTTCAAACCTTTCGAAAGAAGGCGGCGCGTATTCTCACTCGGGATCTCATCATGCAGTTCAGCAAATCGAACAAGCTCGCCAATGTCTGCTACGACATTCGCGGCCCAGTGCTCAAGCACGCCAAACGCCTGGAAGAGGAAGGCCATCGCATCCTCAAGCTGAACATCGGCAACCCGGCGCCGTTTGGTTTCGAGGCGCCGGACGAGATCCTCCAGGACGTCATCCGCAACCTGCCCACCGCCCAGGGCTACAGCGACTCCAAGGGCCTGTTCAGCGCGCGCAAGGCGGTGATGCAGTACTGCCAGCAGAAGGCAATCGAAGGCGTCACCATCGAGGACATCTACCTCGGCAACGGCGTGTCCGAGCTGATCGTCATGTCCATGCAGGCGCTGCTCAACAACGGCGACGAAGTGCTGATCCCGGCGCCCGACTACCCGCTGTGGACCGCCGCGGTGAGCCTGGCCGGCGGCAAGCCGGTGCACTACCTGTGCGACGAGCAGGCCGACTGGTTCCCGGACCTTGACGACATCAAGGCCAAGATCACCCCGAACACCAAGGCATTGGTGATCATCAACCCGAACAACCCGACCGGCGCGGTGTACTCCAAAGAGCTGCTGCTGGGCATGCTGGAGCTGGCACGCCAGCACAACCTGGTGGTGTTCTCCGACGAGATCTACGACAAGATTCTTTACGACGAGGCCGTGCACATCAGCACCGCGTCGCTGGCCCCGGACCTGCTGTGCCTGACCTTCAACGGCCTGTCCAAGTCGTACCGGGTGGCGGGCTTCCGCTCCGGCTGGCTGATCATCTCCGGGCCCAAGCACCACGCCACGAGCTACATCGAAGGCATCGACATGCTGGCCAACATGCGCCTGTGCGCCAACGTGCCGGCCCAGCACGCCATCCAGACCGCCTTGGGCGGCTACCAGAGCATCAACGACCTGGTGCTGCCGCCGGGCCGCCTGCTGGAGCAACGCAACCGCACCTACGAGCTGCTCAACGACATCCCCGGGGTCAGTTGCGTCAAGCCGATGGGCGCGCTGTACGCCTTCCCACGCATCGATCCGAAGGTCTGCCCGATCCTCAACGACGAGAAATTCGCCCTCGACCTGCTGCTGTCGGAGAAGCTGCTGATCGTCCAGGGCACGGCGTTCAACTGGCCGTGGCCGGACCACTTCCGCGTGGTGACGCTGCCGCGGGTGGATGACCTGGAACAGGCGATCGGGCGTATCGGCAACTTCCTGCGCACCTATTCGCAGTAAGCGATATCGCCATCGCGGAGCCAGTCGCATCGGTACGCCGATGCGATTTGCCTCGCGATACTTTTGCCTTACATCCTGCAACGCTCTACCCCACAGCCCTCACGGCATCCTCTGCCATACTCCTCGCGTACACAGTTTGAAATAGTCGCCCGGTTGAATAGCCGCGCCCTCCCCCTTATATACCCCGCAGTACGCAACAAACTCATCCGTCAGGAGAACGTAACAACCATGATGCGCATTCTGTTGTTTGTAGCCACCAACCTCGCGGTGGTGCTGGTTGCAAGCATTACCCTGAGCCTGTTCGGCTTCAACGGGTTCATGGCCGCCAACGGGGTTGACCTCAACCTCGGCCAGCTGCTGGTCTTCTGCGCCGTGTTCGGTTTTGCTGGCTCGCTCGTTTCGCTGTTCATCTCCAAGTGGATGGCGAAGATGACCACCGGCACCCAGATCATCACCCAGCCCCGTACCCGTCACGAGCAGTGGCTGCTGCAGACCGTCGAGGAGCTGTCCCGCGAGGCCGGCATCAAGATGCCCGAGGTGGGCATCTTCCCAGCCTACGAGGCCAACGCCTTCGCCACCGGCTGGAACCGCAACGACGCGCTGGTGGCGGTGTCCCAGGGCCTGCTGGAACGCTTCTCGCCTGATGAGGTGCGCGCGGTGCTGGCCCACGAGATCGGCCACGTGGCCAACGGCGACATGGTCACCATGGCGCTGGTGCAGGGCGTGGTGAACACCTTCGTGATGTTCTTCGCCCGCATCATCGGCAACTTCGTCGACCGGGTGATCTTCAAGAACGAAGAAGGCCACGGTATCGCCTACTTCATCGCGACCATCGTCGCCGAGCTGGTACTGGGCATCCTCGCCAGCATCATCGTCATGTGGTACTCGCGCCGCCGCGAGTTCCGCGCCGACGAGGCCGGCGCCCACCTGGCCGGCACCGGCGCAATGATCGGCGCGCTGCAGCGCCTGCGCTCCGAGCAGGGCCTGCCGGTGCACATGCCCGACACGATGAAGGCCTTCGGCATCAACGGCGGCCTGAAGCATGGCCTGGCCGGCCTGCTGATGAGCCACCCGCCGCTGGAAGACCGCATCGACGCGCTGCGTCGCCGCGGCTGATCCAGGCAGCAACAAGAAAGGGCGACTTCGGTCGCCCTTTTCGTTGCCAGTACCGACCACATCGCGGGGCAAGTCGCATCGGCGCACCGCCACTCCCACGCCAGTCCGTTTGGTGCGTGGGAGCGGGCTTGCCCCGCGATGGCTTCAACGCCAAACGCTATAGACTCGCTCAACCAAATTTTCGACACCAGCTTTGAGAAACTTCGGACTCTCGTCGAGAATTTCCTGCGCCTCGACCTCATCGACCCGCCACCCGGCAAAACCTGTCCGCACTTCGGCGTCCGGCACCGAGAACGGTGGCCCATCGATCAAGGCCTGATCGTAGTCGAGGGTCACCAGCAGCCCACGGCAGGCCGCTGGCAACAGCTTGCCCAACAACGCCATGTAGCGCTCGCGCATCGGCCCCGGCAAGGCAATCAACGCCGCCCGGTCGTACACCCCCGCGCAACCAGCCAGATCCTCGTCACGCAGGGCGAACACATCGCCGCACCACAACTCCACCTCGTCGCTGCGCCACACCTCGAAGGCGCCATGCCGGGCAACCTGCGCCACCAAGCCATGTTCGGTGAAGAAGTCCGCCACCGCCCTGCGCGACAGTTCCACCCCCAGCACCCGATACCCTTGCGCAGCCAGCCAGAGCATGTCCAGGCTCTTGCCACACAGCGGCACCAGCACCCTCGCGCCCGGGGCCAACCCCAACGCCGGCCAGTGCGTCTGCAGGTACGGGTTCACCTGGGCCTGGTGAAAGCCTATCTGGTTGTCCGCCCACCGCTTGTGCCAGAACGCTGGCTCCATGATCCCTCCCGGTTTTTCGATAAAAGACTGTGAAAACTTATATTGGATCTCGATCGAAGGCTGATCGAAGATGGCAGCATCTTACCTGCCAGGACACCACCATGCTGCCCAGCCTGTTCATTTCCCACGGTTCGCCCATGCTCGCCCTGCAACCCGGCGCCAGCGGCCCTGCCCTGGCCGAACTGGCCCGCGCCCTACCCCGCCCGAAAGCGATCGTGGTGGTGTCGGCGCACTGGGAAAGCCGCGAACTGCTGGTGATGAGCAACCCACTTCCGCAGACCTGGCATGACTTCCATGGTTTTCCGCCGGCCCTGTACGCGGTGCACTACCCGGCCCCCGGCGAACCGGCACTGGCGCAGCGGCTGGCCGGCTTGCTCGGCGCCCGCCTGGATGAACAACGGCCTTTCGACCATGGTGCCTGGGTGCCGCTGTCGCTGATGTATCCGCAAGCGGAGATTCCGGTAGTCCAGGTGTCGCTGCCCAGCCAGGCCGGCCCCGCCCTGCAACTGAAGGTCGGGCAGGCGCTGGCGCAGCTGCGCGAGGAAGGCATCCTGCTGATCGGCTCGGGCAGCATCACCCATAACCTGGGCGAGCTTGACTGGCATGCGGGGCCGGATGCGGTCGAGCCCTGGGCGCTGGCGTTTCGCGACTGGGTGGTGGAGCGGCTGAAGGCGGGAGACGAGGCGGCGCTTGTGGACTATCGGCGCCAGGCGCCGTTTGCGGCACGCAACCATCCCAGTGATGAGCATCTGCTGCCGTTGTTCTTCGCCATGGGCGCTGGCGAGCGGTTTGGCATCGTTCACCAAGGATTCACGCCGGGGGCGCTTGGGATGGATATCTATCGGTTCGACTGACGCTCCCACGCACATGGTTACATGTGCTGGACACAGGCAAAAAAAATCCCCGACCTAGGCCGGGGATTTTTCATTGCAGCGCCAGGATCAGTCCTCGCGGTAGCGGCGCAGCTTCAGCTGCTTGCCGGCCACGCGGGTGTCCTTGAGCTTGGTCAGCAGACGCTCGAGGCCGTCTTCGGGCAGCTCGATCAGGCTGAAGCTGTCACGCACCTGGATGCGGCCGATGGCGTCACGTGCCAGGCCACCCTCGTTGAGGATAGCGCCCAGCAGGTTCTTGGCGGCGATGCCGTCACGGGCACCCAGGGCGGTACGGCAACGCACGCGGCCTTCGGCCAGCGGCATCGGCGCACGGCGCTCACGGTCACCACGGTCGCTGCGCTCACCACGTTCGGCACGCTCGCCAGTGCTGCGCTCACGCGGGGTGTGGGTCGGCACCAACGGCTGCTCACGCTCGACCGAAGCCAGGTCCAGCGCCTGGCCATTGGTGGCCTTGCGCAGCAGGGCCGAAGCCAGGGCACGGGCACTGCAACCCAGGTCGGCGGTCAGGCGGTCGAACAGCTCGCCATGGCTGGCCTCGGACTCGGCCACCAGCGGTGCCAGGCTCTTGGTCAGCTTCTTGATGCGTGCGTCCAGCACGGCCTGCGGGTTAGGCAGGCGGGCTTCGGCAACCTTCTGCCCGGTGACACGCTCGATCACCTGCAGCATGCGGCGCTCACGCGGGGTAACCAGCAGCAGCGCGCGGCCATCGCGACCGGCACGGCCGGTACGGCCGATACGGTGCACGTAGGACTCCGGGTCGTACGGCATGTCGACGTTGAACACGTGGGTGATGCGTGGCACGTCCAGACCACGGGCAGCGACGTCGGTGGCGACGACGATGTCCAGGCGGCCATCCTTGAGCGAGTCGATCACGCGCTCACGCTGGTTCTGGGCGATGTCGCCGTTCAGCGCGGCAGCCTTGTAGCCTTTGGCTTCCAGGGCGGCGGCCAGGTCCAGGGTGGCTTGCTTGGTACGCACGAAGGCGATCAGCGCGTCGAACTCTTCCACTTCCAGCAGGCGCAGCACGGCCGGGATCTTCTGGTCGGCGTGGACCATCAGGTGGGCCTGCTCGATCGCGGTCACGGTCTGGGTCTTGCTCTGGATCTTGACGTGCTTCGGCTCGCGCAGGTGGCGCTCGGCGATGGCACGGATCGAGGCCGGCAGGGTGGCGGAGAACAGCACGGTCTGGCGGGTTGCAGGGATGGCGTCGAAGATCACTTCGAGGTCGTCCATGAAGCCCAGCTTGAGCATTTCGTCCGCTTCGTCGAGTACCAGGTACTGAACGGTGGACAGGACTTTCTCGTCGCGGCGCAGGTGGTCGCACAGGCGGCCAGGGGTGGCCACGACGATTTGCGCGCCGTTACGAATGGCACGCAGTTGTGGGCCCATCGGGGCACCACCGTAGACAGCCACCACGTTAACGCCCGGCATCTGCTTGGCGTAGGTTTCGAAAGCGGTGGCTACTTGCAGCGCCAACTCACGGGTTGGCGCCAGGATCAGGGCTTGCGGTTCGCGCTTGCTCACGTCGATCTTGTTGAGGATCGGCAGGGCGAAGGCAGCGGTCTTGCCGGTGCCAGTCTGCGCCTGGCCGATCATGTCGTGACCGGCGAGGATGATCGGGATCGACTGATGCTGAATAGCCGAAGGCTCTTCGTAGCCGGTGGCCAGAACAGCAGCAACGATATTCGGATTGAGATCGAGAGCGGCGAATCCGCCGGTTTCCTGGGTCATGGGTCTGCCTCTAGGTGCATCCGCAAAGACCCATGCTCCAAAACTGCACATGCCTTGAAAGACCAAGCGGTCACCCAGGCAGTTTTGGCGGCGGGGATTTGCGAAAACGATTGAAAAAGGAACGTCTTGGGAAGGTCCGACTAGCGGACGCTCAGCCGAAGCTGGGTTCGGAGGATTTGCACCACCTGATTCGAGGTCCGCTAAAAGACCGGCGCGTACTATACCCGAAATTGCCATGAGCTGTGAGAAATATTTCAATCCTGATGTCCGCCACGCGGGCAGCATTGGATCCAGGCTGAATCGTTTCCTCCAAAGGCTTGCGCCGCCTCCGCAGAACTCATGTCGCCGGGCGGATTGCCTTGATCAGGTAATCCAGTGAATAACCCAGGCGTGGCGCCAGGGATTCGGCACGGGCACGCAGCGCTTGCAGGTCCAAAACCTGCTCCAGGTCCGCCGGCACCAGCAGGATCACGTTACCCTCCTTGACCGGCAGCTCCCAGTAATGGCGATGGTACAGCCCGCGCAACAAGGCCGCGCCCAGTGGCTTGCCATCGTCCCCGGCCCACTGGTTGATCACCAGCCAGCCATCGGGGTTGAGCTGCTTCTGGCAGTTTTCCAGGAACCCCCAGGCCAGATGCCCGACGCCGGGGCCATAGTCGGTATACAGGTCGACGAACAGCAGGTCGGCCTTTTCGGCGCTGGGCAGCAGCTCAAGGGCGTCGCCCACCCGCACGTACAGCCGCGGATCGTCGTCCAGGCCCATGAACTCCATGGCCAGGCGCGGCACGTCCGGGCGCAGTTCGATGGCCTCGACATCCTCCAGCGGCAGGAACTTCAGGCAGGCCTGGGTCAGGGTGCCGGCGCCAAGGCCGAGGAACAACGCGCTTTCCGGCTGTCCGTGGCACAGCGCGCCGACCAGCATGGCGCGGGTGTAGTCGTACTCCAGCCAACTGGGGTCGGCGGTGAAGGTGCAGCTCTGCTCGATGGCGTCGCCGAACTCGAGGAAGCGATAGTCATCCACCTCGTACACGCTGATAACGCCAAAGGCGTCCTCGACCCGTGCCAGCAGCCGCTCTTCCCGCTCCGTCGCCATCCCTACCACCTGCCCGCGCAAAACCGCCATTGTCCGCCAATGCCGGTGGTGCAACAAGCACGCGCGGGCGTACCATGGCTGGCAGGCCTCAACGACACTTATGGATAGAGCTTGCAATGACCCGACAATGGACCCCCGACAGCTGGCGCGCCCTGCCGATCCAGCAGCAACCGATCTACCCCGACGCCGCGCACCTGCTGAAGGTGGAGCAGACCCTGGCCAGCTACCCGCCGCTGGTATTCGCCGGCGAAGCCCGCGAGCTGCGCCGGCAGTTCGCCGAGGTGACCCAGGGCCGGGCGTTCCTGCTGCAGGGTGGCGACTGCGCCGAGAGCTTCGCCGAGTTCTCCGCGGCGAAGATCCGCGACACGTTCAAGGTGCTGCTGCAGATGGCCATTGTCATGACCTTCGCCGCCGGCTGCCCGGTGGTCAAGGTCGGGCGCATGGCCGGGCAGTTCGCCAAGCCACGCTCGGCCAACGACGAAACCCTCGGTGACATCACCCTGCCGGCGTACCGTGGCGACATTGTCAACGGCATCGGCTTCGACGCGAAAAGCCGCATCCCCGACCCCGAGCGCCTGTTGCAGGCCTACCACCAGGCCACCGCCAGCCTCAACCTGCTGCGCGCCTTCGCCCAGGGTGGCTTTGCCGACCTGCACCAGGTGCACAAGTGGAACCTCGATTTCATCGCCAACTCGGCGCTGGCCGACAAGTACCACCAGTTGGCCAACCGCATCGATGAAACCCTGGCCTTCATGCGCGCCTGCGGCCTGGACACGGCGCCGCAACTGCGCGAAACCAGCTTCTTCACCGCCCACGAAGCGCTGCTGCTCAACTATGAAGAAGCCTTCGTGCGCAGCGACAGCCTGACCGGCGACTACTACGACTGCTCGGCGCACATGCTGTGGATCGGCGACCGCACCCGCCAGCTCGACGGCGCCCACGTCGAGTTCCTGCGCGGCGTGCACAACCCGATCGGGGTCAAGGTCGGCCCGAGCATGAACCCCGAAGAGCTGATCCGCCTGATCGACGTGCTCAACCCGGACAACGACCCTGGCCGCCTGAACCTGATCGTGCGCATGGGCGCCGGCAAGGTCGGCGACCATCTGCCGGGGCTGATCCGCACCGTGCAACGCGAGGGTCGCCAGGTGCTGTGGAGCTCGGACCCGATGCATGGCAACACCATCAAGGCCAGTAGCGGCTACAAGACACGCGACTTTGCGCAGATCCTCGATGAGGTCAAGCAGTTCTTCCAGGTGCACCAGGCCGAGGGCAGCCACGCCGGTGGCATCCATATCGAAATGACCGGGCAGAACGTCACCGAGTGCATCGGCGGCGCCCGGCCGATCACCGAAGACGCCCTCTCCGACCGCTACCACACCCACTGCGACCCGCGCATGAACGCCGATCAGTCGCTGGAACTGGCCTTCCTGATTGCCGAAACCCTCAAGCAGGTGCGCCGCTGAGCAACGCCTGACGCAGCCGGCTGCCCTCGGCGCGGGGGCAGTCGAGCCGCACCTGCGCCAGGCCCAACCAGCCGGCCATGCGCAACAGGCTGGCCGCCAGGGCCTGGTAGCCCTCCTCGTCCAGCCCCTGCGCCTCCTCGTGCACCGCATGCACCGCCAGATGCCCGTGGGCGCGCTCGGCGCGCAGGTCCAGACGCGCGGCAATGCGCTCTTTGTGCAGGAACGGCAGCACGTAGTAGCCGTACACCCGCTTGTGCGCGGGGGTGTAGATCTCCAGGCGATAGCGAAAATCGAACAGCCGCTGGGTGCGCTCCCGCGCCCAGACCAACGAGTCGAACGGCGAGAGCAAGGTGCTGGCCTCGATTCGCCGGGGTATCCGTGGCAGGCCCACGACATACGCCGGCTGTTTCCAACCCTGCACGGCACAGGCCTGCAGGCGCCCGTCCTCGACCAAAACAGCCAGGGCGGCCTTGCTCTGCTGCGGCGATAGGCGGAAGTAGTCGCGCAGGTCCTGTTCGGTGGCCACGCCCAGGGCGCCTGCGGCGTGCAGCAGCAAGCCCTGGTGCGCCTCGGTCTCGCTGAGCCAGGCCTGCTCGAGAATGGCTGCCGGCAGCACCCGCTCGGGCAGGTCATACAGGCGCTCGAAACCGCGACGCCCGGCCACGGTGACCTGGCCGGCGGCAAACAGCCATTCCAGCGCGTGTTTTTCTTCGCTCCAGTCCCACCAAGGGCCGGCGCGTTCCTCGCGGGTCGACAGGCTGCCTGCACCCAAAGCGCCGCGCTCGCGCACGGCAGCCAGTACCCGGTCGATGACCTCGCGCCGCTCCCGGCCAAAGGTCGCCAGCTGCCGGTAGATGCCCTTGCCGTCGGCGGCGTCGGCCATGCGCCAGCGCATCAGCGGGTAGAGCTCCAGCGGCAGCAACGACGCCTCATGCCCCCAGTATTCGAATAGTCGCCGCTGACGGCGCTTGCCCCAGGCGAGCTGGTCCAGCAGGTCGGCTGGATAGTCGCCAAGGCGCGAGAACAACGGCAGGTAATGAGAACGCACCAGCGCGTTGACCGAGTCGATCTGCACCACGCCCAGGCGCTGGAGCATGCGCTTGAGAGTGGCGAGGGTCGGCGGGTGCGCGGGCGACTTGCCAAAGCCCTGGGCAGACAAAGCCAGGCGGCGGGCCTGGGCGAGGGACAGGCTGAAGGACATGAGGTGGCTCCGTCTGGTGTCCAGACAGTAAAGACGCAATCGCGGGGCAAGCCCGCGATTGTCGCCACCTTCATTTACGCAACGGGTCCTCCCAGAAATGCCGGTCGGCCTCCTGCTGGATATCCGCCCGCGACAACCCAAGATCGTGCAGCGTGGCATCGCTCAGGCGCGCCAACTCGTCGCGCTGGCGGTGCAGTTCGAACCAGCGCAGCACCAGCTCGCTGGCGTCGTGCCACAGATGGCCCAGGGATGCGGCCGGTTGGTGAGCTACGTTGAAATGACCTTTCATCATGACGCCCTCCTTGTGGATGGCTCCAGTCTCGTCCCAGGCCTAAGATCAATCCAACGAATGTTTCTGATGCCATGCATCTCGGAGATTGATGCCATGTCCCAGTATCAGAGTCTCGACGCCGAGGTGCTGCGCACCTTCGTCGCCATTGCCGAGCAAGGTGGTTTCACCCGCGCCGGCGAAGTGGTCAACCGCACCCAGTCGGCGGTGAGCATGCAGATGAAGCGCCTGGAGGAGGACATCCTGCAGCGCCAGCTGTTCGAGCGCGACGGCCGCCAGGTGCGCCTGACCGCCGAGGGCCAGGTGCTGCTGGGCTATGCGCGGCGCATCCTCAAGCTGCATGGCGAGGTATTCAACACCCTGCGCATGCCGCACATGGTCGGGGTGGTGCGCATCGGCACGCCGGACGACTACGCCATGCGCTACCTGCCGGGCATTCTCACCCGCTTTGCCCAGGCCTACCCGCTGATCCATGTCGAGGTGCATTGCGATTCGTCCAAGCAGTTGATGCTGCGCCAGGACCTGGACCTGACCATCGTCACCCGCGAGCCGGGCAACGAGGTCGGCCAGCTGCTGCGCCAGGAACGCCTGGTGTGGGCCGCGGCCAAGGGCTTCTGCCCGCAGGAGCAGCGGCCCATGCCGCTGGCGCTGTTCAACACCGACTGCTTTTGCCGCGCCTGGACCTGCAATGCCCTGGAGCGCCACGGCATCGAGTACCGCATCGCCTACACAAGCCCAAGCCTGGCGGCGATCTTCGCCATCGTGCATGCCGGGCTGGCGGTGACCGCGCAGTTGCACAGCCTGATCGGCGGCGACCTGCGCATCCTCGGCGAGGACGACGGCCTGCCGCAGTTGCACATGGCCAATGTGATGCTGCTGCGCAATGACCAGCAGCATTCGCCGATTACCGACTGCATGGCCGAGTACATCGTCGAAGGGTTCAAGTAAGCCGAGGACGCTTCGCGCCCTTTTCGCCGGCAAGCCGGCTCCCACAGATGGCAATGGGCTCTGCAGCCCCTTGCGCTCAGAGCTCGAACCCGAGCATCACCGCGCACACCACCAGAAACACACAGAACATCGAGCGCAGTACCTTTTCCGGCAACGCATGGGCCAGCTTCACCCCCCAGCTGATGCTCAGCAACCCACCCACCGCCAACGGCACCCCGATGCTCCAATCCACGCTCTGGTGCAGGCCGTAGGTCAGCAGGGTCACCGCAGTGCTCGGCGCCGCCAATGCCAGCGACAACCCCTGGGCCACCACCTGGGTGGTGCCGAACACGGAGGTCAATATCGGCGTGGCCACCACCGCGCCACCCACGCCGAACAGCCCGCCCATGGTCCCGGCAAAGCTGCCCAGCACGCCCAGCCATGGCCAGGGATAGCGCAGCTGGTTGCTCGGCGGCTTCACCGGCAGGCACATGCGCGCCACGTTCCACAACGCCAGGGCCACCAGGAAACCGACGAAATACAGGCGCATCGACTGGGCATCGATGCCCACTGCCCAGATCGACCCCAGCCAGGCGAACAAAAAGCTGCACAACGACAGCGGCACGGCATGGCGCAACTCGATGCGGTTGCGCTGGTGATAGCGCCACAACGCAAGCAGCACGTTGGGCACCACCATCACCAGGGCGGTGCCCTGGGCCAGTTGCTGGTCAAGGCCGAACAGCACCCCCAGCGCCGGGATCGCGATCAGCCCGCCACCAATACCGAAGAGGCCACCCACAGTGCCCAGGGCGGCACCCAACACGATATACATCAACCACTCGATCATCCGGGCCTCATCCGCCTGTTTTCAGAGAATGCCGGCATGCTACCCAGTCACGGCTGGCGGGGAAACGCACAGCAGCGCACAATGGCTTTGCGTAATCCGCAAAAGCAGAGCCATCATGAGCCCCGATATCCTCACCGAACAACTGAGCCTGTTCCTCGATGTGCTGGAGACCGGCAGCTTCTCCGCCGCCGCCCGTCGCCATCCGCTCACGCCTTCGGCCGTGGCCAGGCGCATCGACAGCCTGGAAAACGCGGTGGGCAGCCGGCTGTTCTCGCGCAGCACCCATGCGGTGCGCGCCACGCCGGCCGGCAATGCGTTCGCCGAACGGGCCCGGCGCATCATCGAGGAACTGCGCCTGGCCCGGGCCGAGGCGGTATCCCTGAGCAACGCCCCCGAAGGGCTGATCCGCATCGACGCCCCGGCCGCTTTCGGCCGGCGTCACCTCGCTCCGGCCATCGCTGACTTCCTGGTCGCCTACCCCGGGCTCGACGTGCAACTGCGCCTGATCGACAGTTTCGTCGACCTGCACGGCAGCCACCTGGGCGAAGTCGACCTGGTGCTGCGCGCGGGGCCCCTGGCCGACACGCGCCTGGTGGCCACGCCACTGGCCTATATGGTGCGGATCGCCTGCGCCAGCCCGGCGTACCTGGCCAATCGCGGCGTTCCGGCCTGCCCCAGCGAGCTGCCTGGGCATGACGGCCTCGACTGGGACGGCCTGGCACCACCGTTCGCCTGGCGCTTCGAGGTCGGCGGCCAGACCCGCCTGTACCGCCCGACGCGCATGCGCATGGCCGCCAACAATGCCGAGACGCTGCTGTTCGGTGCCTTGGCCGGGCTGGGCATCGCCCACCTGCCGACCTGGCTGGTCAGCGACTACCTGCTGCGCGGCGAACTGCTCCCCCTGTTCTGCGACAACGGCCTGCCGGCCCCCGAAACCAGCGGGATTTATGCACTGCGCCTTGAACATGAAACGAACTCTCGCAGCCGCTTGCTGCTCGAATTCCTCAAGAGCCGTTTCAGCCCGGTGCCGCCCTGGGACCTGGCGCTGAGAAGCGAGCTGCGCTGGCAATGAGCGCACCAAGCTTTGGCGTGCTAGATTTTATTACTCACCGATTCCAAGGACCTGCATGAACGCCGACACCCAAGCCCCCTGCGACGCGCTGCTGCTGGACAACCAGGTCTGCTTCGCCCTGCACTCGACCTCGTTGCTGATGACCAAGGTCTACAAGCCTTTGCTGCAGGCCCTGGGCCTGACCTACCCGCAGTACCTGGCCATGCTCGTGCTGTGGGAGCAGGACGGCCTGACCGTGGGCGAGATCAGCCAGCGCCTGCTCACCGACCCCGGCTCCCTGACCCCGCTGCTCAAGCGCCTGGAAAGCGAAGGCCTGCTCAAGCGCAGCCGCAGCCGCGAGGACGAACGGGTGGTGCTGGTGCAACTGACCGACAAGGGCCGCGCCCTGCAGGCCGAAGCCCAGCGCGTGCCGCAATGCATCCTGCAGGCCAGCGGCCACAGCGCCGAGCAGTTGCGCAAGCTGCAAGCCGACCTGCTCACCCTGCGCGCGCAGCTGCAAGAAAACCTCTGACGTCTATGCTGTGAGAGGACTGTTCAGATGAATGGTCGAATATTTAACTTGCGCACTAAATAATTGCGCACTAAATTAAGCCCATACCCACTCAGCGCCGACGGCGCACAGCACCCAAGCGAGGCTCAAGATGCAAAAGGTCACTCCGCTGTACATCGCAGAAGCCACTTCCACCGGTGGTCGTGATGGCAAATCCCGCTCCAGCGACGGCAAGCTGGAAGTCAAGCTGAGCACCCCGAAAGAGCTGGGCGGCGCCGGAGGTGAAGGCACCAACCCCGAGCAGATGTTCGCCGCCGGGTACTCGGCCTGCTTCATCGGCGCATTGAAGTTCGTTGCCGGTCAGGAGAAAAAAGCCCTGCCGGCGGACGCCTCGATCACCGCCAAGGTCGGCATCGGCCAGATCCCCGGCGGTTTCGGCCTGGACATTGACCTGCACATCAACCTGCCTGGCCTGGCCCAGGCCGACGCCGAAGGGCTGGTGGAGAAGGCGCACAAGGTCTGCCCGTACTCCAACGCCACCCGCGGCAATGTGGATGTGCGCCTGCATGTGACGGTGTAAATGCCTTCGCGGGGCGACCCGACTTGCCCCGCGATGAAGGCGACACGGTTTCACGAGCACAAAAAAACCCGGCCAAGGCCGGGTTTTTCGTGCTCATCGCAAGAAGGATTACTTCTTGGAACGGCCCTTGAAGCTGTTGTCGCGAGTGTCGATGTCGATCCACTCGTCGATCTGGATGAAGTCGGCAACCTGGATCTCGGTACCGTTCTTCAGCTTGGCAGGCTTCATGACCTTGCCCGAGGTGTCGCCACGTGCGGCGTTCTCGGTGTAGGTAACCTGGCGGCTGATGGTGGTCGGCAGTTCTACCGATACCAGGCGGCCTTCGAAGAAGACGGCTTCGCAGATGTCTTCCATGCCTTCTTCGATGTACGGCAGAACGGCGTCGATGTCTTCGGCGTTCAGCTCGTACATGGTGTAGTCGGTGGTGTCCATGAAGGTGTACGAGTCACCGCTGATGAACGACAGGGTCGCTTCTTTGCGATCCAGGATCACGTCGTCCAGCTTGTCGTCCGCACCGTATACGGTTTCGGTCTTGTAGCCGGTCAGCAGGTTCTTCAGCTTGGTCTTCATGATCGCGCTGTTACGGCCCGACTTGGTGAACTCAGCTTTCTGAACCAGCCACGGGTCGTTGTCGATCCGCAGTACGGTACCGGGTTTCAGTTCTTTACCAGTTTTCATTACGAAGTATCCGAATCTGGATGGATTTATAAAAATCGAGGCCGCGTATCATAGCGAATTTCGGTAAAACTGTACCAGCCTCGTGGCAAGGTCCGGCCGAGCGGCCTGCGCGGCCTGCCACTGGCGGGCATGTTCGCGCACTTCCTCCCAGTGTGGCTGCAGCGCCTGCCAGGCCTGCCCCATCGGGCGGTCCATGTTCCAGGCCCGCCACAGTTCGCTCAGCGCCTGCCCGGCGGCGGCCGACAACCCATGGCAATAATGGGCGAGGAATGCTTCGAGCTTTTCCCAGTGGGCGTTCTCTTCCTGGATGTAGATGTGCCACAGCATCGGCACCCCAGCCCATTGCGCCCGCACGAACGAGTCCTCGCCGCGCACGGCGTTGAAATCGCAGCTCCACAGCAACTGGTCGTAGTCGTCCTGGCTGACGAAAGGCAGCACCTGGACCGTCAAGGCGCCGCGCCGATGCAGCGCCCCCACGGCCAAGTCCGCCTCGCCCAGCCAGTGGCCGAGGTCGCCCAGGATGCGCCCCTGCGGTACCAGCAGGTGGCTGGGGTGCGCGCCTTCGGCCAGTACGTCGAGCCAGTTGCCCAACTGTGGATTCTCGTAGGCGAACAGCGAGATCAGCCGCGCCCCGGCCTCGGGATGGACGCCCAGCCCTGCCAGGAACCTCGCCCGCTCATCCGGCGCCTGGCGAAACGCCTGGCAACGGGGCAGCAAGGCCGCTTCGCGCAGCAGGCCACCGGTCTTCTCGGTGAAACCCGGGAAGAAAAAGAACTTGCGCAACCCATTGGCCTGGGGCGACGGCAAGCCATGGCAGCCATCCACCCAGTCTTCGGCACTGAGGTAGTCCAGGTTCAGCCACAAGGGCGGCGTGGCCTGCTCGCCCATGGCCTCGACATAGGCCTGCGGTAACTGGCAGGCGAAGGCGCCCACCACCACCTGCGCCGGCTCCGCGCCTTGCCACGTGGCCGGCCAGTGGCGCACCTCGACGCCCTGCCGCCACTGCTGTTCGGCGTGGCTATCGGCCTCAGGGCACAGGCGCACGAAGGCTTGCAGGTCATCCACCCACAGGCGCACGGCGAGGTCATGCTCGCTCGCCAGCTGGCGCGCCAGGCGCCAGGTGACGCCGATGTCGCCATAGTTGTCGACGACCGTGCAGAAGATGTCCCAGGTGGTTTTCATCGCCACGTTCCGTTACCTGCGGAAAAAAGACCGCGGATTTTGCTGAAAAATGCCGGCCAACAAAAGCGCGGCGCTGAAAATACCTGCCGCGGCATGCGAGAATGGCGCCCTCGCCCCGTCTGCCAGGAGGCCATCATGCCCCGCCCCCGCGAATTGAAGATCACCCTGAAACCGGTGCAACTGGTGCTGTGCGTCGCCCTCGGCCTGTGGCTCGGCGCATTGGCGATCGCCGTGAGCCTGTGGCTGGCCCTGCACTTGTGGCCACAGCAGGTGCAACCGCTGGTCGAGGCCACCGCCCCCGCGCAGGTCCTGCCTGCGCCAACCGCTCCTCCAGCGCCACCGGCCGATGCCCAGGCGCAGATGTTCGAACATTACAAAGACATCCTGCACAAGCAGGAATTGCAGCAGGCCGCCGAGGCCGCCCAGGGCAACCCGCGCAACCTGAACAGCCCCAAGTGCCAGTTCTGGCTGCAGCAGAACCGCACCGCGCCGACCGACAAGAGCCAGGCCAACGTGCTGGAGTTCTGCTACTGACCATGGACAAGGCCACCCTGCTGCAGCGCATCGTCACCACCCTCGAGCACGACATGGAGGTGCTGCGCCGCGCCGCCCAGACCGCCTACGAGGCCGCCACCGCCGAAGAGAACATCGCCGAGAACAAGTACGACACCCTGGGGCTCGAGGCTTCGTACCTGGCCACCGGACAGGCCCGACGTACCGCCGAGATCCGCCAGGCGCTGCAGACCTATCAGCAACTGGTGCCACGCGACTATGACCCGGCGCGGGGGATCCAGGTCGGCTGCCTGGTGACCCTGGAGGACGAACAGGGGCAGCGTCGCAGGCTGTTCCTCGGGCCCGAAGGCGCCGGCTTGAAGATTGGTGAGGGAGAGGCGCTGGTGACGGTGATCACACCTCGCGCACCGCTAGGCCAGCAGCTGGTCGGCAAGCACGTGGATGACGAAGTACGCCTGGTGCTGGCTGGGGTGGCCCAGGTGCAGTTCATCATCGATATCGCCTGACCGGGCGTTATCGCTGCAAGGCATCGAAGCGCTGTGCCAGCCCCTGCTCGGCAAACTGCTCCACCACGAAATCGATGAAGGCGCGGGTCTTGCCCGGCAACAGCTTGCGCTCGGCGTAGTACAGGCTGATGTGCCCATCGTCGACGTACCAGTCCGGCAGCACCCGGCACAGCCGGCCTGAGGCCAGGTAAGGCAAGGCGAATGGCAGGCTGACCAGGGCGATGCCCAGGCCCTGCTCGGCCACCGCGCAGGCGGCGTCCGAATCGCTCATGGTCAGGCGCTGGGGCAGTTGCAGCGGCTGTTGCTCCTGCCAGCGGCTGGTCAGCGGCCAGCTGCGCACCCTGCCGGTCTGCGGCGAGCGGATGAGGATGCCGGCGCAAGCCTGCAACTGTTCCGGCCGGTCGATCGGCCCGTGCTGACGCATATAGCCCGGCGAAGCCACCAGCACCCGGTGCGCAGGCGTCAGCTTGCGTGCCACCACCCCGGGCGGCAGCTCGAAACCACCGCCGAGGGCGGCGTCGAAACCCTGGCCGATCAGGTCGACCTGGCGGTTGTCGAAATGCCAGTCCGCCGTCACCGCCGGATAGCGCGCCAGGAACTCGCCCAGCAACGGCAACACGTACAGGCGCCCGAACACCGTACCCATGCTGACCCGCAGCACGCCCGAGGGGTGGCCTTCGCAGTTGGCCAGATTGGCCACGGCATACTGGATGGTGCGAAAACTCTCGCTCACCTCGGCCAGAAAACGCTGCCCGGCCTCGGTCAGGGTCAGTTTGCGCGTGCTGCGCAGGAACAGGCGCACACCAAGCCGCGCCTCCAGCTGGGCGACGTTCTTGCCGACCGCCGCGGGGGTGAGCGAAAGGCGCCTGGCCGCTTCGGCAAAGCTGCCGACTTCGGCGCTGCGGATGAAGCATTCCAGACTGCTGAAGGATTCCATCGCGGCCATTGCCAACTCCTGGTTTATTCTGACTAGCGTGATTGCCATCTTATCAATAGGTAATCAAGCGTCGATACTGTGTCCATCCAAGGCATCCGGCCTTGCTTGAACGCAGGAGATCAGCATGTCCCAAGCACTTCCCCTCACCGGCAAGGTGGCCCTGGTCCAGGGCGGCTCCCGCGGTATCGGCGCGGCCATAGTCCGCCGCCTGGCCCGCGACGGCGCCAAGGTCGCCTTCACCTATGTCAGCTCGAGCGCCAGCGCCGAGGCCTTGGCGGGTGAGATCAACAGCGGCGGCGGCCAAGCCCTGGCCCTGCGCGCCGACAGCGCCGACATCCAGGCCGTGCAGCAGGCCGTGTCCGACACCGCGAAAGCCTTCGGGGGCCTGGATATCCTGGTCAACAACGCTGGCGTGCTGGCGGTGGCGCCGGTCGCCGAGTTCGACCTGGCCGACTTCGACCGGCTGCTGGCGGTCAATGTGCGCAGCGTGTTCGTGGCCACCCAGGCGGCGGTGAAGTACATGGGCCAGGGTGGGCGGGTCATCAACATCGGCAGTACCAACGCCGAGCGCATGCCGTTCGCCGGTGGCGCGCCCTATGCCATGAGCAAGTCGGCGCTGGTCGGCCTGACCAAGGGCCTGGCCCGGGACCTGGGGCCGCAGGGGATCACCGTCAACAATGTGCAGCCTGGGCCGGTGGACACCGACATGAACCCGGCCAGTGGCGAGTTCGCCGAGAGCCTGATCCCGCTGATGGCTATCGGGCGCTATGGCCAGGCGGACGAGATCGCCAGCTTCGTGGGCTATCTGGCGGGGCCTGAGGCCAGCTACATCACAGGGGCGAGCTTGCTGGCCGATGGTGGGTTTGCGGCCTGATGCGTAATTGCCTGTTTCGGCCTCATCGCCGACAAGCCGGCTCCCACAGGTACGGCGCCGCTTTCAAGAACCGCGCCGCACCTGTAGGAGCCGGCTTGCCGACGATGGGTTATCCACCGTTCGCCAGCAGCTGTTCTTCGAGTACGTCCAGAAATGCCCGCGCCGCCGGCGTGGGGCTGGGCGACCACACCGCGTACAGGTGCCGCACCGGCGCATCCACCAGCGGCACCCTGGCGACATCCTTGAAGCCCCGAGCGATACGCTCGGGGACCAGGCCCACGGCCATGCTCCGCTGCACGAACTTCTCCACCAGGCGGATATGGCCTATCTCGAACTGCACCCGATGCCGCAACCCTGCCGCCTGGAACGCCTCGTCGGTCTGCCGACGCGCCCCGGTGCCCTCGGGAAAGTCCACCAGCACCTCGTCGGCCAGCTCGGCCAGGGCCAGCTGAGCCCTGCCCGCCAACCGATGACCAGGTGGCAGCACTGCCACTAACTCCTCCCGCGCCAGCAGACGATGCTGCACGCCATGCAGCGCCTCGCCATGCCACAGGCCGATGAAGCCCACGTCCAGGCGCCGCTCGCAGACGTCCGTGACCAGCAACTCGCTCTTGGCGGTCAACCAGCACACGTCCACATCAGGGTAGCGCTCATGAAACACCACCAGCAGATCGACCAGGTCCAGCGCGGTGAGCGAGCTGATCTCGCCGATCGACAAACGTCCACGCACCTGCCCGCAGGCGGCGGCGACATCCTCGGCCACCCGCCGCGCCGCCGCCACCGCTGGCCGCGCGCTGAGCACGAAGGCTTCGCCGGCAGGGGTCAGGCGCACCCGCCGCGAACTGCGCTCGAACAGGCTTACCCCCAACTGTGCCTCCAGCCGTGCCACCTGATGGCTGAGGGCCGATTGCACCACGTGGCAGCGTTCGGCGGCGCGGGTGAAACTGCCGGTGTCGGCCACGGCCAAGGCGTATTCGAGCTGCTTTAGGTTCATCGATCTATCTGTTTTAGAGATTGATAAGCTGATAACTATACATTGGCTTCATGAATGACACTTCCTGATACTTGTCGCCACAAAACCTTGCCTGCAACGAGACTGCCCATGAAATCCCCGACTCTGAGTCGCGCCCTGATCCTGCTGATGGCCACCGCCACCGGCCTGGCTGTCGCCAGCAACTACTACGCCCAGCCCCTGCTGCACAGCATCGCCGAGCAGTTCGGCCTGAGTACCGCCAGCGCCGGCACCATCGTCATCGCCGCCCAGCTCAGCTACGGCGCCGGGCTACTGCTGCTCGCGCCACTGGGCGATCTGTTCGAGCAACGACGGCTGATCGTCACCATGGTGCTGATCGCCACCGCCGGGCTGGTGATCAGCGCCTGCGCGCCAAGCCTGCCGTGGCTGTTGTTCGGCACGGCGCTGACCGGACTGTTCTCGGTAGTAGCCCAGGTGCTGGTACCCATGGCCGCCGCGCTCAGTGCGCCGGATCAACGCGGCCGCGCCGTGGGCACGCTGATGAGCGGCCTGTTGCTGGGCATCCTGCTGGCGCGCACCGCCGCCGGCTTCATGGCCGAGCTGGGCGGCTGGCGCAGCATCTACGTGCTGGCCGCGGTGTTGATGGCCATCAGTGCCCTCGCCCTGTACCGCAGCCTGCCGCAACACCACAGCCACGCCGGTTTGAAATACCCGGCGCTGATCGGCTCGGTGTTCCGCCTGTTCGTAGAAGAACCTGTGCTGCGCCTGCGCTCGCTGCTGGGCTTGCTGGCGTTCAGCCTGTTCGCGCTGTTCTGGACACCGCTGGCATTCCTGTTGAGCGAGGCACCCTACCATTACTCCGACGCGGTGATCGGCCTGTTCGGCCTGGCCGGGGCGATCGGCGCACTGGCGGCGAACTGGGCCGGGCGCCTGGCCGACCGCGGCAAAGGCTCGCTGGGCACCACCGTGGGGCTGGTGGCGCTATTGCTATCGTGGGTGCCGCTGGGGTTTGCACAGAGCTCGCTGGTGGCATTGCTGGTGGGCGTGCTGTTGCTCGACCTGGCGGTGCAACTGGTGCACGTGAGCAACCAGAACGCGGTGATCGTGCTGCGCCCCGAGGCGCGCACGCGGCTCAATGCCGGTTATATCACCTGCTACTTCATCGGCGGCGCGCTGGGGTCGCTGCTGGGCACGCAACTGTTCGAGGTGCATGGCTGGGATGGGATCGTGGTGGCTGGCCTGGTGATCGGTGCGCTGGCGCTGCTGGTGTGGGGGCTGGCTGAGCGCAGGCGTGGGAAGGCAGTGGTGCCAGCCTGAAAGTATTTTGCTGACAACACCGGCCTCATCGCCGGCAAGCCGGCTCCCACAGGGTATCGCGCAACATTTGTGGGAGCCGGCTTGCCGGCGATGAGGCCCGCGCAGAAGTCAGGGCTTGCCTTCGATGAACGCTTCGTCCACCCGCGCCAGTTGCGTCTCGCTCAACACCCCCGCCTGGTAATGCAGCTTGATCCACGCCAGCAGGTAGTCGTAGCGCGCCTGGGCCAGGTCGCGGCGGGTGGTGGCCAGTTGCTGTTCGGCGTTGAGCACATCCAGGTTCACCCGTTCGCCACCTTGCACGCTCTTGCGTGTGGACACCACCAGCGCCTCGGCCGCCACCAGCGCCCGCTCGTAGGCACGCAACTGGCTGGCGCCGGACTGGCAGGCGTTGTACTGCTTGCGCAGCTCGATCAAGGCGCTGCGGGTGTTGCCGTCGAGCTCGTACTCGGCCTGCTCCAGGTGCCGGCTGGCCTGGCGGGTCGAAGCCAGCACTCCGCCGCCGGCGAAGATCGGCACGCTGACTTCGATGCCCACGGTGTTGGTGTCGTAGCGCTGGTTGTAGGTGTTGCCGCTGTCCGACTCCTGGCGCCGCGAGGTGGCGAACGCGGTGACTTTGGGCAGGTGCCCGGCACGATTGCGCTCGACTTCGTAGCGCGCCACTTCCAGGGCCTGGCGCGATGACGCCAGTTGCGGGTTGTTGGCCAGGGCCCGCTCCTGCCAGGCCTCGTAGCCGCTGGGGTCGACCACTGGCAGGGCGAAGCCCAGGCGCAGCGGCGCCAGGTCCTCGACCCGCACCGCCGGCTCGCCAATCAGCGCGCCCAGTTCGCGCAGCGCGGCATCCTGTTCGTTACGCGCCTTGATTTCCTCGGCATCGGCCAACTCGTAGCGGGCCTGGGCTTCGAGAATATCGGTGCGCGTGCCTTCGCCTGCGTCGAACAGCCGCTGGTTCTGCTGGAACTGCTGGCGGTAGGCCTGCTTGCTGGCGACGCTGATGGCAATCTGGTCCTGGGCAAACAGCGCCTGGGTGTAGCTGGTCATCACCCGCACCAGCAGTTGCTGGCTCTGGTCGCGGAAGCTCTCGTCGGCGAACAGCGCCTGGGCCACGCCCTTGCGATAGCTCGAATAGGCTTCATAGTCGAACAGCGGCTGCTGGAGGATGAAGGTCGAGCCCATGCTGTTGTAGGTGCGGTCTTCCTTTTGCCGGCGTGAATCGCCGAGGTAGCGCACCTCGGAATCGTTGCGGCCCTTGTTGTAGCTGTACGACAGGCTGGGCAGCAGGCCGGCGCGGCCGATGGCGCGGTATTCCTGGCCGGCCTCGCGGGCCTTGAACGCCGCGAGGTAGGTCGGATCGCGGCGCAGGGCCTGCTCGTATACCTGGAACGGCCCCATGGCGGCCTGGGCGGCGGTCGGCAGCCAGGCGCAGGCCAGCAGCAGCCCGATCAGTGGGAACTTCTTCACTGGCGGTCCTTATTGTTCGGTCAAGGCGGTGCCTGCACGGTCGAGCAGGGGTTTGAACAGGTAGTTGAGCAGCGAGCGCTCGCCGGTGCGCACGAACAGCTCGGCGGGCATGCCCGGGCGGATCGCCAGCCCCTCGAGACGCGCCAGCGCTTCTTCGCTGACAGTGCTGCGCAGTACGTAGTACGGCTGGCCGCTGCGCTCGTCGATCAGCTGGTCGGCCGACACCAGCGCCACCTCCCCGGTCACCCGCGGCGTGCGGTTCTGGTTGAAGGCGGTGAACAGAATGTCCACCGGCAACTGCGGTGCCACCTTGTCCACCAGGTTCACCGGCAGGCGCCCTTCCACTTCCAGCGCGGTGCCCTGGGGCACGATTTCCAGCAGGGTATCGCCGGCCCGCACCACGGCGCCTTCGGTGTGCACGCCAAGGTTTACCGCGATGCCGTCGGCCGGGGCGATGATCTCGCTGTGCTGCAGCTCAAAGTGCGCGGAGTTGAGCTGCTGCTCCAGGGTCGCGGCCTTGACCTGGGCTTCGGCCAGCTGACTGCGCACCTCTTTCTGGTATTCCTCGCGGCGCTGCTGCAAGTTGAGCCGGGCTTCGACGATCACCTGCTCCAGGCGCGCGCTTTCGCCGGCGTTCTGCGCCAGGTCGCGCTGCACCTGTGACAGCTGGCGCTGATATTCCAACACGCGGTTGCGCGGGATATAGCCCTCGCCGGCCAACGGGCGCAGGCTGTCGAGCTGCTCGCGCAACGAGTCGGCCTGGGCCTGCAGGTCGCCGCGCGCCCGGCGCATGCCGGTCAGCTGGGCCTGAGAGCCGTCGATGCTGGCAGCCAGGGCGCCCTGCTCGCGGGCCTGGGCCTGACGGCGGCTGTCGAACAGCTGGCGCTGGCCTTCGAGGATCAGCGCCAGGCGGGCGTCGGCGTCTTCGAGCAACTCCGTGGGAAACTGCACCTGGCCGAGGTTGTCGCGCTCACTCTGCCAGCGCGCCAAGGCGGCGCGGGTCATGCGGTACTGGGCCTGCAGCGCATCGACGTCGGCCTGCACCTGGGTGCGGTCGAGGCGGAACAGCGGCTCGCCCTGGCGCACCAGCTGGCCTTCGCTGACCAGGATGCGGCTGACCACGCCCGCGCCCATGGACTGCACCGCCTTGCGCTTGCCCGACACCACCACGGTGCCCTGCACCGGCACGCCCTGATCGAGCGGGGCGAGGCTGGCCCAGGCCATGAAACCGCCGAAACCGACCAGGGTCAGCCACCATCCCAGGCGGACATGGAAACGCGCATCACGGGTGTGCTGGCTCATGCGCCACCTCCGGCTTGCAGGGGTCGTTGCGCCGGGGCCTGGCCCATGGCGTGGAGGATATCGCGAGCCGGGCCGAAGCCCTGCATGCGCCCTTCGTTCATCACCAGCAGCTTGTCGGCCTGGGCCAACGCCGCGCTGCGGTGGGTCACCAGCACCACGGTGCGGCCCTGGGCCTTGAGCTGGACGATGGCGTTGGCCAGGGCGGCCTCGCCGTGGCTGTCGAGGTTGGAGTTGGGTTCGTCGAGCACGATCAGCCGGGCATCGCCGTAAAGGGCGCGGGCCAGGGCAATGCGCTGCTTCTGGCCGCCGGAGAGGTCCACCCCCTCCTCGCCCAGGCGCGTGTCGTAGCCCTGGGGCAGGCGCAGGATCAGGTCATGCACGCCCGCCAGGCGAGCCGCCTCGACCACCTTGATGCCGTCCAGCTCGCCAAAGCGGGCGATGTTCTCGGCGATGCTGCCGCGCAGCAACTCGATGTTCTGCGGCAGATAGCCGATGTGCGGGCCCAACGCGTCGCGGTCCCATTGGCTGAGCTCGGCGCCATCGAGGCGGACATGGCCGCCGAGGGTCGGCCAGACGCCGACCAGCACCTTGGCCAGGGTCGACTTGCCCGACCCCGAAGCCCCCAGCACGCCGAGCAGTTCACCCGGCGCCAGGGCGAAGTTCACCTGTTGCAGGGTGGCCAGGTTACGCCCGGGCGGGCCGGCGCTGACCTGCTCCACCGCCAGTTGCCCGGTGGGCACCGGCAAGGGCATCGGCGTCGGCGGCTCGGGGTGTTCGCGCAGCAGCCCGTCCAGGCGTTGGTAGGCCAGCTGCGCGCCGCTCCATTGCTTCCACACCGCGATCAACTGGTCGATCGGCGCCAGCACCCGGCCCATGAGGATGGAGCCGGCGATCATCATGCCCGGGGTCATCTGCCCCTCGATCACCAGCAGCGCGCCCAGCCCCAGTACCAGCGATTGCAGGCACAGGCGCAGGCCCTTGCTGGTGGCGGTGATCACCGCCGAGGTGTCGCTGGCCTTGTTCTGCAGATCGAGAAAACGCCCGTGCAAGCTGTACCAACGCTGACGCAGGGCACCGAGCATGCCCATGGCCTGGATGCTTTCGGCGCTTTGCAGCTGGCTGCCAGCCAGCAGTGTCGATTGCTGCTGGATGCCACTGGCCTCGGCCAGGGTGGCGTGGGTGAGGCGCTCGTTGAGGATGGCCAGGGCAATCAACAGCAGCGCGCCGACCGTCGCCATCACGCCCAGCCAGACGTTGAAGGCGAAGATCACCGCCAGGTAGATGGGGAACCAGGGCGCATCGAAGAAGGCGAACAGCGCGGGGCCGGTGATGAACTGACGCAGTTGGGTGAGGTCGCCCAGGGCCTGGCCAGCGGCACCGTCACGCTGGCGCAGATTGCGTTCGAAGGCGGCGCGGTAGACCTTCATATTGAACGTCTTTTCCAACTGGTTGCCGACCCTAATGACAATGAAACTGCGTACGGCTTCAAGCCCGCCGATATAAACGAAGAAGCCGACCACCATCAGCGTCAGCACCCACAAAGTTGTCGTGCTCTGCGAACTCAGTACACGGTCGTACACTTGAAGCATATATATCGACGGCACCAGCATGAGCAAGTTGATCAATGCCGTGAAACAGCCGACGCTGATCAAGGTCGACTTATGTTCGCCGAGTGCCGCCCACAAAGGCGCCCCGGGCTTTTTGCTCGGTAGTTTCATGTTTCGCCCTTGCTTGCCTGAAACTTTGAAGTTTCAGGCCGGGGTTATTTGTCCAGGCGCTTGAGCACCAGTTGCGTACCGTCCGGCCGGGTCCAGGCGTAACGCCTGGCGCCCTCGCGGCTGAAGTGCACCACGCTGCTGCCGTCGCCGCCCACCAGGGCCAGGGTGTCGGGGGTTACCAGCCAGCTGCCGGGGCGCAGGCCCAGCAGGTCCCTGGCGCAATCCAGCTCGCCTTCGATTTCGCCTTCGTTGGCGCCCAGGTGCAGGTTGCAGGTTTGCGCCTGCGGCTGTTCGGAGTAAAGCGTCCAATCACCGGCCATTTGCGCGGCGTTGGGGAGTAACAGGCTGCTCGCCATACCTACCTCGGTCATCGACATCAGGGCAATCGCGGCCAGCGCGATCGTTCGCAAGGTTGCTTTCATTCGTCTGCCTCGCCGACAAAAGGGCGACGCGCGAACGCCGCCCCCTGGTACATCAGACCACGATGTCGGTGACAGCGGCCTGGCCAACGGTGGTCACCAGGAAATCAGCCGAGGCGTTTCCGGTGAAGTCGATGGACAGGCTGCCCAGGTTGGTGGCCTGGTCGTAGGTCAGCAGCGCCTCGCCGGCATGGCCGGTGAAGGCATTGACGAACTGCAGCGGCAGCTTGTTCACGGCGAACGCGGAGATGGCCGACAGATCGATCTTGTCCACGCCCGAGGTGAAGTCCATGATGCGGTCCGGCGCCGCCTTGGTCGAGTCGCTGACGGCGGCGAACACGAAGGTGTCCGCGCCGCTGCCGCCCCACAGCTGGTCGGCACCGCTGCCGCCGTAGATGATGTCGTTGCCGGCACCACCCTTGAGCACGTTGGCCAGCGCATTGCCGATCAGCAGGTCGTTGCCCGAGCCGCCGAAGGCGTTTTCGATGGTCACGCCCTTGGCGATGGATACGTTGCCGACCATGCCGCCGACATCGGAGAACGACGCTTCGTTGAGGTTGATCTTCTGGTTCTGGGTGAAGCCAGAGAAGTCGAAGGTGTCGTTGCCGCCACCGTCCCACACCGAGAACACCAGCTTCGACGAGGCCGAGGTGGCCGAGTAGAAGTCGCGATCAGCGGTGGAGTTGAAGCCGTAGGTGGTGTCGCTGGCGCGGGTGGCATAGTTGGCGCCGTAGAGCTTCTGGATCGCCAGGATGTCATCCATCAACGGAGCCGAGGCGTAGTACTGCCCGCCGCCCTTGATGAAGTTCTGCCCGTTGTTGCTTTCGCTCCAGTAGCTCATGACGCTGTAGCCACGGGTGTCCTGGGCGTAGTCGGCGTCACGGTAGGTCGGGTTGCCCTCGCCGGCGTTGTAGTCGCCAGGGTGGGACAGGCCGAGCACGTGGCCGATCTCGTGGGTCAGGGTCTGGCGCCCGTAGTTGCCGGTGCCCGGGGTGATGTTGACCTGGTAGCCACTGTTGATCAGGTACCAGGACTCGCCCTTGTGCGAACCCGGGCCGTCGAACGGCAGGTAGGCAAATGCCGCGCCGCCGTTGCTGGCGCTGAAGTTACCGAAGGTCATGTGACCGTCGCCGCCCGATCCTGCCTCGGTGAAGGTGACCTTGGCCACGTCCGACCAGGACTGCATGGAGAGCTTGGCCTGTTGTTTCTGCAGGTCGCTGAACTGGCTGAACGAGCCCAGTCCGCGGCTGTAGAAGTCAGACGGTGCCTTGGTCAGGAAGGTGTAGGTGAGGCTGATCGTGCCGTCCTTGTTCAGGTCCTTCCAGGCTGCGCCATCACGCAGGAGGTGGTCGGCGGCCTGGTCGACCGTGAAGGACTTCTTGCCATTGATGTTCGCGCCGCCGCGATCGTACTGGTGGGCAAAGCTATCGATCAGGCCGAAGGACGAACTTGGCCCCTTCGGCTGCAATGCGGAAACGGCCGAAACAATAGCGCTTTCTTTGACTTTCGACATGCAGGTTACTTCCTTGTTTACAAAAAAGCAGTTGATGTCAGACAGGATTTCCCACCTGGCGAGAACTTCCTGTCACTCGCCTTTATGAGGCGCAAAAAAACTGACACACATTGAAACTTAATGTCCAGCGTTTTTTGGCGTCATTTTTTCGTTTTCGAAAACTCAACTGCATCGCACTTATTTGCGCAAACTGCGATGGATCAATGGCGGCAGCTACAAGCATTAGTTCCAATCATGCCCCCAGGGCTTTATAGACGACGATTCGAAGTTTACTTTCGAAAATGCGACTTGTGCCTGTGGTTTGCCATCAACGCTTCGTTTAGGCGCTTTACTACGCGACAACCTGCCGCACGACCCTCCGTCGCCTCGGCGTTGACTTGCCAGCGTGCGGAGCGCTCAGTAGGCGTTGGTCAAAGCCCCTTCCTGACAGGACGACACAATGACAAGACTCACGGTGCAATCCGGCGATTTCTTGCAAGGTGAAGGCGAGTATCGCAATGGAGCGCTCACACTCAAGACCCCGCGCAGCCCTTCGCCCGGCGAGCGCATTTCACTGGCGCGGATCAAGGATCTGAAACTGGCCAACCTCGAGTCGACCCGCAGCCTGGGCACCGCCCTGGGCTGGGGGGTGGCCGGCGCCCTGGTGGCCGGCCCGGTCGGCCTGCTCGCCGGCCTGTTGCTGGGCGGCAAGGAGGAAGAAGTCACCTTCCTCGCCACCTTCAAGGATGGCCGCAAGCTGCTGGCCATCACCGACGGCAAGACCTGGTCGAAGATCGACGACAGCTGGCGCCGGCACCAGCGTCCGGCGGCGGCCTGAATCACACCCCGCTTCGTTCGTATTGACTGTACTGGCGTCATCGCCGGCAAGCCGGCTCCCACAGGAAGCGCGCATGCCTCTGCATTGCGCGGCATCGGTGGGAACGGCGGTGCGCCAATCCCACGTCTGCCCCCTGCATCCCTGAAAGGCTCGGCAGCCTGCTACCATGGCGCCCTTTTGCCTGCCCGACAGCTGCCGAGCGATAACGGCGCGTCCGCTTTTCAAGGAGCCTTGCATGACCCCGCTTCGCCCCCGCCTACCCTTGGGCCTGCTCGGCCTGGGCCTTGCCCTGCACAGTGGCCATGGCCTTGCCGACGACAGTGTGGCCCTGGCCCCCGTGCGCATCTCGGATGTTCAGGACAGCGGCTACCAGGCACGCGAAGCCCAGGTCGGCGGCCTGCACAGCACACCGCTGCTCGACACCCCGGCAGCGGTCAGCGTGTTCAGCCGCCAGCTGCTGGACGACCGCCAGGTGCGCAAGCTGAGCGAGGTGCTGCAGAGCGATGCCTCGGTGGGCGAAAGCTATGCGCCGATCGGCTACTACGAAAACTTCAACGTGCGCGGCTTCGAGCTCAACGCCGCCAGCAGCTACCGGGTCAACGGCCAGACCATCGCCGGCGAGCAGAACGTGGCGCTGGAGAACAAGCAGCAGGTGGAGCTGCTCAAGGGGCTGTCCGGGTTGCAGAGCGGCGTGTCGGAGCCCGGCGGATTGGTCAACTATGTGACCAAGCGCCCGGAGGATGTACGCAGCCTCAGCGTGTCGAGCAACGAACAGGGCGAACGCTACCTGGCCACCGACATGGGCGGCTGGTTCGGCGCCGAGCGCCAGCTGGGCCTGCGGGTGAACCTTGCTCACGAGGATATCCGCTCGTATGTCGATCATGCCGACGGCAAGCGCGATTTCGCCTCCCTGGCCCTCGACTGGCAGCTCAACCCGAATGCCGTGCTGGAGCTGGATGCCGAATACCAGCACCGCGAGCAGTATTCGGTGCCGGGGTATCAACTGCTCGGCGGCACCCAACTGCCCCATGGCGTCGACCCCAAGGATCACTTGGCCTGGCAGTCGTGGGCCAAACCCGTGCAGAACGACTCGCTCAACCTGGGCGGGCGCTTCAAGTACCAGTTCAACGACAACTGGAACGGTACCTTGAGCGCCTCGCGCAGCAAGGTGGTAATCGATGACTACAGCGCATTCGCCTGGGGTTCGAGCGAAGGGTCCTACTTCGGCAGCAATGGCGACTACGACATCTACGATTTCCGCAGCCCTGACGATACCCGTCGCATCGACGATGCCCAGGCCACGCTCGACGGGCGCTTCGATGCCTTGGGCGTGAGCCATGAGCTGACCGTCGGCACCAGCGCCCAACGCCGCACGCTCGATCAGCGACCGGGCTACAACGAGTGGCGAGGTACGGGCAACATCCATACCGGTGCGCCAGCCGTGGAGCCATCGGACAAGCCCATTGGCAGCAGTGAGCGTCGCCTGGACAGCCGCCAGTACGGCCTGTTCTTCAGCGACCGCATCACCTTCAACGACAATTGGCAGACCGTGATCGGCGCACGGGAAGTGCGCCTGGACGAAAAGACCTGGGACCAGAATGGCGTTGCCGGGCGCCACACCCGACAGTACCAACTGCTGCCCAACGCAGCTTTGATCTACAAGCCGCAGCCGGACACCACCTTGTACGCCAGCTATGCGAAAGGCTTGTCCTCAGGTGGCACCGCCCCCTGGTATGCCAGCAACGCGTTCGAAATCCTCGCCCCCACCCTGTCGCGCCAGCTCGAAGTCGGCATCAAGCGTGACTGGCAGGGCATGAGTTTCAGCGCGGCCCTGTTCCAGATCCGCCAGGCCTACCAGTACGCCCGCCCCGATGAAAACCCGGCGCCGACCTACGTGCAGTCGGGCCAGCAGAAAAACACCGGCCTCGAACTCGGCGCCAGCGGCTGGGTCACCTCCAACCTGCAGATCCAGGCCAGCGCCGCGGCGATCCGCGCCCGGGTGCAGAACAGCGACACCGTCGCCTACGAAGGCCACCAGGCGATCAACGTGCCGCGCCTGCGCGCCGCGCTGCAGGCCGACTACGCCCTCCCCGTCCCCGGCCTGGCCCTGCTCGGCGGCGCCCGCTACAGCGCCAGCAAGTACGCAAGCTCAGCAGGCAATGTCGAAGTCGGCGGCTACACGGTGTTCGACATCGGCAGCCGCTACCGCACGAACATCGGCGGCTACGACACCGTGCTGCGCCTGACCGTGGACAACGTCTTCGACAAGCGCTACTGGCGCGACGTGGGCGACTACCTGGGCGACAACTACCTATTCCAGGGAGCGCCGCGAACCGCCCGCCTGTCGGCCAGTGTCAGTTTTTGAGAACCGCGCCGGACTATCAGACAAACACGGCCCCCACCTCGCGGTCGAACGGCGCAGGGGGCCTTCTCCACTGGCCGTTGCAGCCTCCAGCAGCACGAAGGTCGCTAAACCTGCTGAAAGCCGTTTGGAGGCTTTCACACGCATATGGCATTATGCCACCCACTAGGCGCGGAGCCGGATAGGGATATTGGAATTCAGTTTTTATGCAGTCGAATCATCTGTTGTACCTCCTGTACGGAAAGAAAACCGCTTATCTGCACGAGGCAAAGTTCAGCATTCTCTCCGCCCTGCGCCACCAAGCTGATCGCGAGAGTTTCAGCATTACCGTGTTCACCGACCATCCCGAAGCCTTCGAAGACTGGCCGGTTCGCACGGTTTTTCTGGACGAGGCGACACTGGCGCAGTGGATGGGGCCAGCCGGGTACGTTCATCGACGCAAGGCCATGGCGATTCGTCAGGGAATGGAACTGGCCGAAAAAACGATCTTCGTCGATACCGACACCATATTCGTGAAAGACCCGGCAATTCTCTTCGATCGCGTCAGCGATGAGCATTTCCTGATGGACCAGTTCGAGTTCTGCTGGCAACACGCGTCGCAGCGCGACGACTACACCGGACTGGTCGCAGAACTGGCGGCGAACAAGCGCTCCCCCAGCCCTTCGCTGCGTCTCTACAACAGCGGTATCTGTGGAATGACGCGCCATCACACCGGGCTGTTGGACGAGGCGATCACCCTGATCGACCAATGGTCACACTTGCATACGCAGCTGCACACCATGGAGCAGATCGCCGTTTCCTTCATGCTGGGTGACAAGCAGGTGGTCGAGGCCCGCGACTGCGTGCATCACTACTATTCACAGAAGTCCTATTACCACGCCATGGTGGGGCTGTTCTTCCAGCGTTTCGATGAACAGTTCAGCCGCGCACTGGTCGAGGTGTCGCGCGGAGTGCCCAGCCACATACCTCCTCCCAACCTGACGCACAGGGTCGGCAACAGGTTCAGGCTCATGGGTCTGAGCAGCGAGCTGCGCAAGGTCGGGCGGTACTACCTGCTCGGCCGCAAGCCAAGCACCTGCGTCTACCTGGATGCGACCCGGTATGTGTTTTGGGACAAGGCACTTGAAGCACTGAAAACAATTTCCACGCCGCAGAAACGCGACGAAGCGAACAAACTCTGGGCCCAGGACCGGGATTTCCACGCCTTTGCAGAACGTCGATCCAGAGCGGTCAATTAACGCCCATTCGCATGGCCCGACCCGCAACGCGTCGGGCCTACATTCAATCAGGCCTGTCTCATCGGGCAAAACCCGCTAACCCCCGCTTCGTCACGCCCCGTATAATCGCCAGCCGCCCGCCCCTGGCGACACCTGGCCCCCTGACGAATACCGGCCCATGCAGACGACCGTCCCCGTAATAAGAAACGACATCCAAGGCTTGCGTGCGCTCGCAGTGCTCGCCGTCATCCTGTTCCACATGAACAGCAGTTGGCTGCCAGGGGGCTTCCTCGGCGTCGACATCTTCTTCGTCATTTCCGGCTTCATCATTACTCGGCTGCTGCGCGATCAGCATGCCTCCGGCCGCTTCAGTTACCGGCAGTTCTACCTGTCCCGTGCCCGGAGAATAATACCGGCCTACCTGGCCCTGATCGTCATCAGCTCATTGGGCTTCGCCGTACTGCTGACCAAGGGCGACTTCCGTGCCTTCTTCGACAGCGCCAAAGCGGCACTGATCTTCAACAGCAACCACTATTTCGCTAGCTACTACGACTACTTCGGCCCCAAGGCCTTCGAACTGCCGCTGCTGCACACTTGGTCGCTGGCGATCGAGATGCAGTACTACCTGCTGATGCCGGTTCTGTTCCTGCTGCTGCCCGACAAATGGCGGCGACCGGTCCTGGTCGCACTGTTCGTCCTGCTCACTGCCTATGCGACGTTTCGGGGCAGACAGCAGGATTCCACCGGGCTCTATTACTCGCTGCTCGCCCGAGTACCGGAATTTCTGATCGGCAGCGTGACCGCCCTGATCCGCCCTCCAACCCAGGCGATGTGGCAGCGCCTGGCCTGTGCAGCGGGGGCTGTCCTGATGCTGGCCAGCCTTGTCCTGATACAGGAGGACACCTTCAAACCTGGGCTGCCGATGCTGCCAGCGTGCTTCGGCGCAGCCCTGGTGATCTGGGGCGCCATCAACCAGCGCGGCAACCCGTTGTGCCATCCGCTGGCCGTTGTCGTCGGCAACCTGTCCTATTCGCTGTATCTCTGGCACTGGCCAATCCTGGCGGCGCTGCGCTACATCTATGGCAGCTACGAGCTTCCCCCAGCCGCCCTGGCAAGCGCGGCCGTACTGACCCTGGCGATCAGCTGGCTCTCCTACCGCTTCATCGAAAACACCATCCGCTTCAAACGCAACCTGTCGCCATCGCTTGGCCTGACAGCCTTGATCATGATCGTTGCACTGGGGACGATCTGGTCGGCGCGCAAAGTCAACAAGGTCGTGTACCCACGCCCACCCATCGAGTTCACCCGCTACGCCGACCCGGCGCTCATTTGTCATGGCCAGATAACAGGCGACTGCATACGGGGCGCCCGGGATGGCAGCCAGGAGATCCTGGTGCTCGGTGACAGTCATGCCGCGCAGCTCAATCTGTTTTCCGATGTGGTAGGGCGCCATATCAACGCACGCCTGAAAGTCATCAGCGCCAGCAGTTGCCTGCCGATCCACGGCTTCAACCTTCAGTCTGTTCCGGAAAACGCACGCGCCGCGTGCGTAGCACAGACACAGCAGGTGGAAAAGGCGCTGGCCACGACCAGCACGGTGATGCTTGCCGGCCGCTGGGATTTGCACGCCAACGATCCGGTGTCCATCGATGCGATCGACAAGCTGTTCAGCGATGCCGCTGGTCGGCATCAGGCCGTGTATGTGCTCATGCAGATTCCCAACCTCACGGCCGACCTGCAGCGCGCTATGCGACTCAAGGCGCTCGGCCTCACCCCCGCCGTGGAGGTTGATGATAAGTGGCGACTGGCAAATATCAGGATCGGCGAAATGGCCAGGCAACATCCGAACGTCAGGGTCCTGGACTTCACTGATCTGGACCTCTGGCGCGACGCGCCCTTCCACGGGGTAACGCCGCTGTACTCGGACAGCGACCATCTGAACGAGGTCGGCTCAAGACTCTATGGCGAGGCCGCCAAGGAAAGGATACGTGAAGCACTGAAGCTGCCAGCATTGCCACAGCCCTCCACGGCGGCAGCTTCCTCCGCCCATACGCTGCGGTAGCTGCGCAAGGGTGGCGGCGCCAACAGCGCACGCCACCCTTGCCAGGGCGATACAAATTACACAGGCAAACAAAAAGCCCCCGAACCTTTCGATTCGAGGGCTTCTCGTAGAATGTGGCGGTGAAGAAGGGATTTGAACCCTTGATACGATTTCTCGTATACACACTTTCCAGGCGTGCTCCTTCGACCACTCGGACACTTCACCGTTTTCTCTTCAAGCTATTCAGCCTGTCGAGGCGCGCTAATTTAGTAGAAGAGCTTTTACTTGGCAAGCATTTTTTTCAGAATTTTCATGCGCTTAAGGCAATCGGCCGAAAACTCTGGCCAATCAGGGCAATGCTGCCATTGTGCCCAGCGCTTTTTCCCACCCGCTCAGCGCTGCCCAGATGGCGCAAGGCACGGCGGCGCGGCGCTGACCGACCAGTCAGCCTTGGTGCTTTACCTGGCCGGCGCCGCTGGGTAACGTCGTCGCCACGCCATCCAAAGGACTCTGCCATGAGCGAGCTGATTACCTACCACGCCGAAGACGGCATCGCCACCCTGACCCTGAACAACGGCAAGGTCAATGCCATCTCCCCGGATGTGATCAAAGCCTTCAATGCCGCGCTCGATCGCGCCGTCGAGGAACGCGCGGTGGTGATCATCACCGGCCAGCCGGGCATCCTCTCCGGCGGCTACGACCTCAAGGTGATGACCGCCGGCCCCAAGGAGGCCGTGGGCCTGGTCACCGCCGGCTCCACCCTGGCCCGGCGCCTGCTGTCGCACCCCTTCCCGGTGATCGTCGCCTGCCCCGGCAATGCCGTGGCCAAGGGCGCCTTCCTGCTGCTGTCGGGCGACTACCGCATCGGTGTTGAAGGCCCCTACAAGATCTGCCTGAACGAAGTGCAGATCGGCATGACCATGCACCACGCCGGTATCGAGCTGGCCCGTGACCGCCTCGGCCGTGCGGCATTCCAGCGCTCGGTGAACAATGCCGAAGTGTTCGACCCGCAGGGTGCCCGGGAAGCCGGCTTCCTCGACAAGGTGGTGCCAGCTGAAAAGCTGCACGAAACCGCCCTGGCCGCCGCCCGCGAAATGAAGAAGCTGAACATGCTGGCGCACAAGAACACCAAGCTGAAGGTGCGCAAGGGCCTGCTGGAGGCGCTGGACGAGGCGATTCTCGCGGACCAGAACCACCTGGGCTGAGTCCGTCCAGGGATTTTCCTCACAGGACTTTGTGGGAGCGGGCTTGCCCCGCGATGCGATCACCCAGTGTGACGCCATCGCCGGGCAAGCCCGCTCCCACTTGACCTCCCACGCTACAGCAACGTTTGCCCCCACCAGTGCACACCCGTACACTGCGCCGCGACTGTCCGGTGTGAGTCGTACCATGCTTTATATGCTTCGCATGCTCCTGTTGGCGCTGCACTTCCTGCTCGTGGGTGTCGTCGGCCTGGTGATCGGCCTGCTGCGCCCGTTCAATCCCGACAACAGCCGCCTGTTCGCCCGCCTGTACAGCGTACCGGCCGCCTGGTTGCTGCGCATCAAGGTCAAGGCCGAGGTCGGCCCGCTGTGGGACCAGCCCCCCGGCTGCGTGATCATCGCCAACCACCAGTCCAACTATGACCTGTTCATCCTCGGCCAGGTGGTGCCCCGGCGTACCGTGGCCATCGGCAAGAAGAGCCTGGGCTGGATCCCGCTGTTCGGCCAGTTGTTCTGGCTGGGCGGCAATGTGCTGATCGACCGCAAGAACGCCTATCAGGCACGCAAGGCCATGCAGACCACCACCCGGACCCTGCGCGACGATACTTCGATCTGGATCTTCCCCGAGGGCACGCGCAACCCCGGCGAACAGTTGCTGGCGTTCAAGAAAGGCGCTTTCCACATGGCGATCGAGGCCGGCGTGCCGATCGTACCGGTATGCGTCAGCCGCTACACCAGGCGCCTGAGCCTGAACAGCTGGCGCCAGCGCACAGTGGTCATCCGCTCGCTGGCCCCCATCGCCACTGCGGGCCTGACCCAACAGGACCTGCCCGCGCTGATCGAACAGTGCCGCAGCCAGATGCAGCATTGCATCGACCATATGGAAAGCGAGCTCACCGCGCCCTGCCCCTCTGTCCCATAGCAGACTTGCCCCGCGCCGCTACACAGCCCAAGCTGTGTAGCGTGTTCAATCGAATAAGCGGACAACCATGGGTCGAGTCGTCGCGGCGGCGGTCTACAGCGCCGGCAGGAAGGTCACCAACATCAGCCTCGACGAAGGCGCCGACTGGGCGCGCAAGCCCGGGCACTTCGTATGGATCGGCCTGGAAGAGCCCAACGCAGAGGAACTGGCCAACCTGCAGCGCCAGTTCGGCCTGCACGAGCTGGCCATCGAGGACGCCCTGGAGAAACACAGCCGGCCAAAGCTGGAAACCTTCGGCGATGCGCTGTTCATCGTCACCTATTCGCCGGTGCGGCACGAAGGCCGGCTGGAATTCATCGAAACCCACATCTTCGCCGGCAACGGCTACATCATCACCTGCCGCAACGGCCACTCAAAGTCCTACGCCCTGGTGCGCCAGCGCTGCGAGGCGCGCCCCTTGCTGCTTGAGCACGGCGAGGACTTCGTGCTCTACGCCCTGCTGGATTTCGTCACCGAAAACTACCAGCCGGTCAGTGAGGCCATCCACGGCGAGATCGAGGAGCTGGAGCAGAGCGTGCTCAGCAACTCGCTCAAGGAAGAAGACATCCAGCGCCTGCACAGCCTGCGCCGGGACATCCTGCGCCTGCGCCGCTACGTGGCGCCGATGGTGGAGGTCAGCGAAGAGCTGCAGCGCCTGAGCTTCCCGTTCATCGACAAGAACATGCGCCCGTACTTTCGCGACGTGCAGATCCACGTGACCCGGCAGATGGAAGATTTGGCCGGCATCCGCGACATCGCCAGCCAGACCATCGAGATCGGCATGCTGCTGGAGTCGTCACGGCAAAGCATCACCCAGCGCAAGTTCGCCGCCTGGGCGGCGATCCTGGCGTTTCCCACGGCGATTGCCGGGATCTACGGGATGAATTTCCAGAACATGCCAGAGCTGGGCTGGCACTACGGCTACTTTGCCGTGCTGGGGGTGATCGGCCTTGGGTGTTCGGGGCTGTATTTCAGTTTCAAGCGCTCGGGGTGGCTTTAGGATCGCCGGGAGCGCTTTCAACCCTGTGGGAGCCGGCTTGCCGGCGAAAAGGCCGCAAAGCGGCCTCGCTTGATCAGGCAATGCTATCCCCGGCCTTCACCGACTGCTGGACGAAGCGCAGCATCCACTCGCCCACCAGATCCCCCTGGTGCTCGGTGGCAAGGCTGGCCACCGCCTTGGCATAGACCTCGTCGCCCAACGAGGCCTGGCGCGCGTCGAGCAGCGCCCGGGAATAGTCGTGGACGAACTCCGGGTGCCCCTGGAAGCACAGCACCTGGTCACGGATATGGTAGGCGGCGTTGGGGCAGAAATCGCTTGAGGCGATCACCGTGGCCCCTTCGGGCAGCTCGGTGACCTGGTCCTGGTGGCTGATCAGCAGGGTCAGCTCGGACACCTGCGGGTCCATCCACGGCGCATGGGCCGCCAGGCTGTAGCGGTGGATGCCCACGCCCCAGCCCTTGTCGGCGCGCTCGGCCTTGCCGCCGAGGGTCAACGCCAACAATTGGTGACCGAAACACACCCCCAGCAACTTCTCGCCCCGCTCATACAGCTTGAGCAGGTAGGCCTTGAGCGTCTGGATCCACGGATCATCGCCGAACGAGTCGGCCTTGCTGCCGGTCACCAGGTAGGCATCGAAAGTCCGCTCAGCCGGCGGATAGTCGCCGTTCATCACGTTGTACACATCAAACTCGGCGGCGATCGGCTGGCGTGAAAACAGCTGCTCGAACATCCTTCCGTAGCCCTGGTACTGCGCGATCAACTCCGGCCGCAGGACATCGGTTTCAAGGATGCAGATGCGTAACGACATAGCGGTAGTCCTGAACGACATGTGGGTGGGATTTGCTGTAGAGACTGACGCGAAAGGGCTACACAAGCAAGTAGGATGTCCAGACGAACGGTAGGCCCTGTAACCCTTGGTAACCCTTGCCGCGCACTCGTCTAGCGTCAGCGTGCCAGCGGGGTGGCCAGTGGCCTTAAAGCCATGAGGAATCGACATGATTTTTTTTAGAGCAAAGGGTTCTGAAACAGGGATGACGCGGGCCCTAGTGTTGGTTGTATATCCACAAACACGCGGCAAGCAGTGAGGGCGTTCGATCACGCCACTGCGATCGACCCGAAGCCAGACAAGGAAGCCAAGGGTTATTCAGGAATAACAACAAGAAGGCGGTCCGCCATGTTCAGACAATCCAAAGTACGCCAAGCCGGGCTCATACTCTTCGCCACGACCCTGCTGCTGATCCTGCCCAACCTCACCCGGTTGTTCGGTTGATCGCGGCAGTGGCCTTTTCCGACCGTGCATGGGTAACCTGCCGACCTTGATGGTTGGAGATCACCCATGCGCCTGTGCCTTACCCTGCTCTGCTTGCTGATTCCCCTGCCAGCAGCGGCCGCGCAACTGACCCTCGAACTGGGTAACGGCAGCCGGCACTGGCAGAGCGAGCAACTGCTCAACCATCCCCAAGCGCGGGACGTCACTATTGAACAGGACGTTGCCTACAAGCGCACCATGCATTACCGCGCCGTACCGCTGGCGGCGTTGCTCGAGGGCGTGAAACCGACCGCCCACCTGCAGGCGGTGGCCCTCGACGGTTTCGCAGCAGAAATGCCTGCCGGCCCGCTGTTGCAGCCAGGCCCGGCACAAGCCTGGCTGGCCATCGAGGACAACGCCCAGCCTTGGCCGCCACTCGGCCAAGGCAAGCCGGGAGCCGGGCCGTTCTATCTGGTGTGGACCCAACCCGAGGCGGGCGGCATCCGCCCAGAGCAATGGCCGTTCCAGATCGCCAGGATTCGCAGCCTGGCACCGGTCGAGGCGCGCTTCCCCGCCCTGTTGCCCGCCCCAGCGCTGCCCGATGCGGATCCGGTGCGCCAGGGTTTTGCCCTGTTCCAGCAGAATTGCCTGGCCTGCCACCGCCTCAATGGCGCTGGCGATGCGCACCTGGGCCCGGACCTGAACCTGCCGCACAACCCCACCGAATACTTTCAGCCGGCATTCCTGCGCCAATACATTCGCGATCCGCAGAGCCTGCGGCACTGGCCGCAGGCCAAGATGCCCGGGTTCTCCACCCAGGTGCTGAGCGATCAGGAACTCGATGCATTGCTGGCATACCTGAAACATATGGCCGGGCGCAAACAACGGTAGGGTGCACGGGGCCGCATTGCCTAGGCAATCGGCCGTTCCTGCTTGACGCCCCACCCCTCGACCTCGCCGCCATGGGGTGACACGAGCCGTTCGAAGGCCTGCTCGAAAGCGCCGATGCCGCCATGGGTGGCGTACATCACCTTGCTCAGCTCAAGGTGCCAGGCACCATCATCGCGCTCGCTCACCTGGGCGCTGAGCGACTCGCCACGGAACTGCACCGCCGCCCGGCGCGCGGCGGCCTCGTCGGGAAACACGGCATAGAACTCGATGGGATGGATGCGGGTGAAATCGAAACCGCCAGCTTTCATCTGGCGCAGGACATTGCTGCTGACGTCGTCGTATTGGCTGCTCATGAAACGTCCTCCTGCAAAGCAATGGATAGACTTTCAGTGCACAAGGCACCTGCCTGGCAAGCGTGCCATGCCTGGCAATTCGAGCTGATGCAAGACGCGAGTGGAATCGACGCGGACCCGCAGATTTGGCCGGCGCCTGTCTCCAGCGTAGTGCCTGTGCAGGCACTGCGCCAGAGCGAGGCGGCTCAGGGTAGCTGGCGAATGGTGGTGATGGTCACGCCGCTCTGCTCCTTGAGCCAGCGTGCCGTGGGGGAAAAGCTGCGGTCCTGGAAGTCATTGAGGTCAAGCTCATCCATAAGCGGGAACAAACTCGAACGGATGGCGCGTGCGGCGTCTTCCTCGCTGGGGCATTGCTCGGCGTTGAGCAGCAGCGTCTTAAGCTCGCCCTTCTGGTCGGCAAAGCTGACTTCCCATGCTTTCATCGATCAGCCCTCGCTGGCACAACGGTGAATTGAACTGCGTACTAGCTTGACCATCGCACAGCGGCAAATGTTCAGCCGCATGCATGAAACCGCATGAAAAAAGCCCGCCGGTCAACGGCGGGCTTCCTGAGACCACTGGGCGCTGCTACTTCGGCGTGCCGTGGACGACACCGGCGGTATTGTCCAGCAGGCTCTTGGTTGCCGTCTGGATGTAGGCCTCGAGTTTCTTGAGCATTTCCGGCTGGTCGGGGCTGTCGATCAGCTCGGCCTTGAACTCGCGGCCCAGCTGGTAGCGGTACATCCGCGGGGTCATGTCCTTGGACTCGATGAGGATGCGGTCGCCCTGCACCAGGCCGACGATCTGCTCGCTGCCCGACGGTTTGATCATGCCCACGCCCTGGTCGCCCTCAGGCAGGTTGAGCAGGTCGCGCCCCCAGCACTGATGGCGGGCCTGGCCACCGAGACGGCCCATGATGGTCGGCACGATGTCGACCTGGGTGCCCACGGTATGGTTGACCGCGCCGAACTTCTCCTGGATGCCTGGGGCGATCAGCAGCAGCGGCACGTTGAAGCGGCCCAGGTCCAGCTCGGTGACCTGCTGGTGGTTGCCGAAGCCGTGGTCGCCGACGATGACGAACAGGGTGTCCTTGAAGTACGGCTCCTTGCGCGCCTTCTCGAAGAACTGGCCCAGCGCCCAGTCGGAGTAGCGCATGGCGGTCAGGTGCTCGTCCAGGCGGCCCTGCCCGGTGACCTTCTCCACCGGCAGGTCCTTGGGCAAGGCGTACGGGGTGTGGTTGGAGAGGGTCTGCAGCAGCGCGTAGATCGGCTTCTTGCCGTCATGCTTGGCCAGCTCTTCGTTGCCGCGGTCGAACATGTCCTGGTCGGACACGCCCCAGGTCGGGTCGGAGAACACCGGGTCGACGAAGTCGTTGCGGCCGATGAAGGTGGTCATGCCCTGGTTGCCGAAGAATCCGGACTGGTTGTCCCAGGCGAAGTCGCCGTTGTAGACGTAGACGTCGTCATAGTCGCGGGCACTGAGCAGCGCCGGCAGGCCGGACAGCTTGTGGCCGCCTTCCGGGGTCTGCATCAGGTATTCGAAGCCCGGCAGGTTGGGGAAGCAGGCCATGGTGGCGAACATGCCCTGGTGGGTATGGGTGCCGTTGGAGAAGAAGCGGTCGAACAGCAGGCCCTCCTTGGCCAGCTTGTCGAAGTACGGGGTGATATTGTTCGGGCTGCCCAGGGCACCGACCGAGTGGCCGGCGAAGCTTTCCATGAGGATCACCACGACGTTCTTGACCCCCAGCGTGTTCGCCGCGGGCGGCACGAAGTCACGGCGGATCGCGGCCTCGTCGGCATCGACCAGGGTGTCGTTGGCGGTCAGCAGCTGCTCGCGCACGGTCTGGGTGGCCAGCGGTTGGTCAAGTACGGGCTTCCAGATATTGGAGCGGTCCTCGCCAAAGCGGCTCTTGGCGGCATCGATCAGGGTCAGGGTGCCGTTCAGGCCCAGTTGGTTGACGAAGTTGGAGTCGGTGGTGAAGGCATCACCCCAGCGCATCGGCGGGCCCTGGCGCAGGGTGCCGCGAGCGGCGACCACGGCCACCAGCAGGACCACCATGAACACCGCCAGGCGACCGTACCAGGGCGCCAGCTTGCGGCTGCCCGATAGCTGGGCGCTGCCGTTGCCGCGGGTCAACCGGTCGATGCCCTTGAACAGCAGGCTCAGCAGCCAGGTGCCGACCAGCCAGGCCAGCAGGTAGCGGACCACCGGGAAACCGTACCAGAGCATGCTCATGACGGTCTTGGGGTCTTCCTTGATGTACTGGAACACCAGGCCGTTCAGGCGCTGGTGGAACTCGCGGTAGAAGTCCATCTCCATCAGGCCGAGGAACATCACCACGCTCGAGGCGATGGTCAGCCAGAAGCGGAACAGGCCACGCCGGGCCATCAGCCAGGGGCTGAGCAGCGCCAGCAGCAACGGAATGCTGATGTACACCACCACGCGCAGGTCGAAGCGCAAGCCGTTGAAGAAGCCTTCGGCGACGGTGGAGTACGGCGTGTCGCCGATCATGTCGCTGTTGTAGGCCAACAGCGCCAGGCGCACCAGGCTGAGCATCAGCATGATCACCAGGCCACTGAGCAACGTGTAGGCCAGGTGGGATTTCAGGGTCGGCGAGAACGAGCCTCGCACGCCCTGTTGCTTCAAGGCGTCCGTGTTAGCCATGAATGGAGAGGTCCTAGGATTGCGGTTTGCGGGAAGGCGAAAGCGCCAATAGCCTGGTGGTCTGGACCTCGTGGGCAAGGTGAGACCAAGGCCGCATTGTGCGGCGCGGATTTTCAGAAATCGAGTGTGAAAATTTTGTCGAGAGTAGCCTGCCCTTACAAAGTTACACAGTTGGGACGTGAGGTTTCAGATCCGCACATTGCCCCGCGGCCCGGCGATCGCCCAGATGATCAGCCCCAGCACTGGCAATAGCAGGATCAGCAGGATCCAGAGCACCTTGATCCCTACCTCGGCGCCGCTCTTGAGCACATTGAGAATGGCCCAGATGTCCAGGGCCAGGATGATCAGGCCGACCAGGCTGTTGAAGGTAGACCCCATGGTGCCGCTCCTGCACGGTGTGTGTGCTGCAGAGCATAGCTGGCTATGGCCCCTATAGAAGGGAATCCTTGGTCGGGAATGCCGGTCAGTGGATAGACTGCTGTTATCCACTGCCCTAGAGGTTCGCATGCCCCCCGCCCACACTCAAAGCGCCGCCCCTGACTCCCTGCTCAGCGCCTGGCGGCAACAGGCCCTGCAGACACCCTGGCTCAGCGCCGGCCTGGTGCTGAGCCTGCTGGCCATCAGCGCATTGCTGCTGGCCAGCATCTGGAACGCGGTCAACGGCGACCATGCCGATCACCTGCACCTGGCACTGCTCGGCGGCCTGTCCGGTTTCGGCGCCACCGCTCTGGGCGCGGTGCTGGCGGTGATCCTGCGTGATGTCAGCGCGCGCACGCAGGACGTCATGCTCGGCTTCGCCGCCGGCATGATGCTCGCCGCCAGTTCGTTTTCGCTGATCCTCCCCGGCCTGGACGCCGCCCGCGAGATCACCGGTAACGGCCCGGCGGCGGCCTTCACCGTGGTGCTGGGCATGGGCCTTGGGGTGCTGCTGATGCTGGGCCTGGACCGGTTCACTCCGCACGAGCATGAAAGCACCGGCCCCTGCGGCCCGCAGGCCGAGCGGGTGAGCCGGGTGTGGCTGTTCGTGCTGGCGATCACCCTGCACAACCTGCCCGAGGGCATGGCCATCGGCGTGAGTTTCGCCAATGGCGACATGGCCATCGGCCTGCCGCTGACCAGCGCCATCGCCATCCAGGATATCCCCGAAGGCCTGGCCGTGGCCCTGGCCCTGCGCGCCACGGGGCTGTCGAACTTCAAGGCGATGATGGTGGCGATCGGCTCGGGATTGATGGAGCCGCTGGGCGCGGTGATCGGCCTGGGCATTTCCACCGGCTTCGCCCTGGCCTACCCGATCAGCATGGGCCTGGCGGCGGGGGCGATGATCTTCGTGGTGTCCCACGAGGTGATCCCGGAAACCCACCGCAACGGGCACCAGACCGCGGCGACGCTGGGGTTGATGGGCGGTTTCGCGGTGATGATGTTCCTCGATACCGCGCTGGGTTGACGGGCCGGTCGCGGAGCCCTTTCCTACGGGCTCCGCGACGGCAGCGGCTCAGATGTGCACTGCCACCTTCAGCGCTTCCAGCGCCGGCTCCACCTTGATACCAACGGCCTCGCCCAGCTCCAGCACACGGGCCAGGTCGTGCTGCCCGACCATGATCATCTGCAGCTCATCGTCGAGCAATTGGCTGAAGTTCAGCAGCACGTAGCCACCGGCTTCCTTGTTCAGCGCGCCCATCTGCACCTGGATGCGGTTGAGCGCAGTCAGCGCCTCGGTGCGCGCCAGCTGCTTCGGTTTGAGGGTGAACGGCACGCTCTTGTCGAACGAGTCGCTGATCTGCTGGAACAGGTCCTGGTAGCTGTCGGCCTGGAACAGCACGGTATCGGGCAGACTGCCGACCACCACCCATTCACCCAGCGGGAACGGGAAGCTGTCGTCGTAGTTGATGTCCGGATTGGCGGCGAGGAAGGCGGCGGGGTCGGCGTAGGCCTCGGCGGCCTCGGCGGCGATGCGCTCGATGTCCTCATCGCGCATGCAACCGGCGCCGATGAGGCTGATGAATTCGAGCAACTGGTCTTTCATGGGGGGGCCTGCGGTTGACGTGAAAGGCGCCAAGGATAGCCGCAAAAGCCCCCGGGCAGTTAGCCGGCCAATGCTTCGAGCCGTGCCGCGCTATTCACCGCACCCATGGTGCGGGCTGCCATCAGCGCAGTGGCGCCGGCGGCATCGCGGTGCGCGGGGTCGGCACCCTGGGCCAATAGATAGTCGATGATCTCCAGGCGGTTGAACATCGCCGCCAGCATCAATGCGCTACGGCCGTCCGCGGCAACGGCATCCACCGGTACGCCGTATTCCAGCAACAGGCGGATCATCGTCAGGTCGCCCTTGAAGGCGGCGCCGGCGATGGGCAACTGGCCGTTGTCATTGGCGATCAGCGGGTCGGCACCATGGGCCAGCAGCACCTGCACGGCGTCATGGTGACCGTGGTAGCTGGCCAGCATCAGCAAGGTGTCGCCCTTGTGGTTGCGCAGGTTGGCGGGCAGGCCGTTATCGAGCAGGCGGCCGAGCATTGTCGCGTCGCCGCGACGGGCGCGCTCGAAGACCTCCTCGGCGAAGGCTGCGGTTTCTTCTGGGGTCATGGTGGCGGGCTGGTGATCGGACATCGGGAACCTCCTGGCATCTGGCAATGGGCCAAGTTTCCATCAGGCAGCAGCGACAGGTCCAAGGTTCAGATTCTATCGGCGACAGAGAGCCAGGCTATGACCCGTGCAAAATGCACTGTGCAAAATGCACGGGCGTGCAGAATGCAATGGAGGCGCCTCCAAAAATAAACATAACCTATTGTTTTTAAAGGATTTTATTTTCATAACAGGCTGGCACGGTCACTGCAATCTTCAACTCAAGTCTGCCAGTACAACAGTCAGGAGTTGATATGGACCTCATCCAGCAAAAATTCGCCTCGCTCTTCGCCGCCTACCAGGTTGCCACCCAGCCACGCCCCGACGGCGGCGTGCTGCTGACCCTGCGCGCCAGCGACGGCGTGGTGACCCGCCGGGTGCTGTCCTACGCGCAGCTGCACAGTGCCGAGCAACTGTCGTGGGCCATCAGCGCCATCCGCCGCGACCTTGCCGAACAAGCCAGCGAGCTGCCGGTGATCTCCATGCTGCAGAGCCAGCAGCGCTTCGCCCTGCCGACCTACCGCTAAGCGCGCAACCTGTTCGCGGGGCAGCCTTTGTTCACCCTCGGAGGGTGTGTGAGCAAAAGCTGCCCCGCGAATCCGTTCAGAGCTCGTCGAAACCGGCAAATTGCCGCGCCATGGCGTCTCCGGTGAAGCGTGGCGGCACACCCTGCTCGCTGCCGAACAGCCGCAGGGCCAGGCAGAATGGGCTGGCCCCCAGGTCCAGCCAGCGGCGCGTGCCGGCCGGCACCAGCAGCACGTCGTCCTTCTCGCACAGCACGGCATACACCGCGCCGCCCAGGCGCAGGGTGACCTGTGCACGCCCGCTGATCATCGCGAACACTTCATCGCTGTCATGCACATGTTCATCACGCAGGTCGGCCTGGCTCAGGTCGGCGCCATCGCGGCTGAGCACGCCAAATACCACGCTGCCATGCTTGGTCATCAGTTGATCGAGCGGCCCACGGCACGCCGCGACCACTTCATCCTGGCTGCTGCCCGGGCGCAGGCGCGCGCCGGACTGCCAGCGGCCGAAGCGCACGCCCTGCTCGGCCAGGGTCGCGGCGATGTCGTCGTGGTGGGTCAGCACCTTGTGCGGCAGGTCCGGACTGGACAGGTCGAATACGCTGAGGATGCTCATCAGGGGTGGTTCCTGCTTTCTTTGAGTCGGAAGGCAATGATAACGGCTGCCGCGAGCGCCGCGACGCTGGCCATACCAAAGGTGAAGTGTGGGCCCAGCAGTTTCCAGCTGTAGCCCGAGTACAGGGCACCCAAGGCACCGCCGGTACCTGACAGCGCCGCATACAATGCCTGGCCCTGACCCTGCTGGCGAGCGCCGAAGCTGGCCTGGACAAAAGCGATGGCCGCTGCATGGAAACAGCCGAAGGTGGCCGCATGCAATACCTGGGCGAACACCAGAACCGCCGGGATTTCGGCCAGGTTGCCCAGCAACAGCCAGCGCAGCGCGGCCAGCAGGAAGCTGGCCAGTAGTACCTTGCGCACCGAACAGCGGGCAAAGATCCGGCTCATGACCAAGAACACCAACACTTCAGCCACCACGCCAAGCGCCCACAACAAGCCGATGGCGCCGCGGCTGTAGCCCAGGTGCTCCAGGTGCAGGGTGAGAAAGGTATAGTACGGGCCGTGGCTGAGCTGCATGAGGGCCACGCACACATAGAAGGCCAGGACCCCAGGCGCCCGCACTTGCCTGAGAAAGCCCCCTGCCCCGCGCTGCTCGGCCTGCTCGACGGGTTGCGCATTGGGCACCCAGAGGCTGGCAACGACGATACCGGCCATGATCGCCACCAGCGCCAGCGGGTAGATGTCCAGGCTCAGCCATTCGAACAGGCGCCCAAGCCCCACCACGGCGAGGATGAAGCCGATCGAGCCCCATAGCCGTACCTGGCTGTAACGTGCAGTCTGGCCGTGCAGGTGGGCCAGGGTGATCACTTCGAACTGGGGCAGTACCGCATGCCAGAAGAAGGCGTGCAACGCCATGACCAGCGCCAGCCAGGCGTAGCTCTTGCCGAAGAAGATCAGCGAGAAGGTCGCCAGGGTCGACAGCGCGCCCAGGCGCACGATCAGCAGGCGCTGGCCGCTGCGGTCACCGAGCCAGCCCCACAGGTTGGGGGCCACGCAGCGCATGAGCATGGGGATGGCCACCAGCTCGCCGATGCGCGCCGGGGAGAAGCCCAGGTGGTCGAAGTACAGGGCCAGGAACGGCGCGGTGGAGCCGAGCAGGGCGAAGTAGAAGAGGTAGAAGCTGGAGAGGCGCCAGTAGGGGATGGAGGACATCGTTCGGCCCTTGGTGATGACCTGTTCCTGCCCTATCGCCGGCAAGCCGGCTCCCACAGGATTACCGCAGGCTTGAGCCCTGCAGCGGACCTGTGGGAGCCGGCTTGCCGGCGATAGGGCCAGCGCAGGCGGATCAGAGCTGGCCCAGTACCGGGGTGCCCACCTTCACTTCGGCATTCTGCGCCCGGTGGCGCAGCAGGTGATCCATCAAGGCGATGGCCATCATCGCCTCGGCGATCGGCGTGGCGCGGATGCCGACGCAAGGATCGTGACGGCCCTTGGTGATCACCTCCACCGGATTACCGTCGACGTCGATCGAACGGCCCGGGGTGGTGATGCTCGAGGTTGGCTTGAGCGCCAGGTGGGCGACGATCGGCTGGCCCGAGGAAATACCGCCGAGAATGCCGCCGGCGTTGTTGCTGAGGAAGCCCTCGGGCGTCAGCTCGTCACGGTGCTCGCTGCCGCGCTGGGCGACACTGGCGAAACCGGCGCCGATCTCCACGCCCTTGACCGCGTTGATGCTCATCAGGGCATGGGCAAGCTCGGCGTCCAGGCGGTCGAAGATCGGCTCGCCCAGGCCCGGCATCACGCCTTCGGCGACCACGGTGATCTTCGCCCCCACCGAATCCTGGTCGCGGCGCAGCTGGTCCATGTAGGCCTCGAGCTCCGGCACCTTGTCCGGATCGGGGCTGAAGAAGGCGTTTTGCTCCACCGAGTCCCAGGTCTTGAACGGGATTTCGATCGGCCCGAGCTGGCTCATGTAGCCGCGCACGCGGATGCCCTGGGTGGCCAGGTACTTCTTGGCGATGGCGCCGGCCGCCACGCGCATGGCGGTTTCGCGCGCCGAGCTGCGGCCACCGCCACGGTAGTCGCGGATGCCGTACTTGTGGTGGTAGGTGTAGTCGGCGTGGGCCGGGCGGAACAGGTCCTTGATCGCCGAGTAGTCCTTGGACTTCTGATCAGTGTTGCGGATCAGCAGGCCGATCGAGCAGCCGGTGGTACGACCTTCGAACACGCCGGAGAGGATCTCCACTTCGTCCGGCTCCTGGCGCTGGGTGGTGTGCCGGCTGGTGCCGGGCTTGCGCCGGTCGAGGTCGTGCTGCAGGTCGGCAAGGGAGATTTCCAGGCCTGGCGGGCAGCCGTCGACAATGGCGACCAACGCCGGGCCATGGCTTTCGCCTGCGGTGGTGACAGTGAACAGCTTGCCGTAGGTATTGCCGGACATGGACGCTCCGCGAATCAGCCTGAAGTGAACGAAAGCGGCAGTATACGGAAAACCGCGTGGCTGTGGTTGCCTGTGGGCCCCATCGCGGGGCAAGCACGCTTCCACAAATCAACACGACTGCGTGGGAGCGGGCTTGCCCCGCGATGGGGTCCGCGAACCTTCAGGATGACCCACGGTCGAATCAGCAACGTCCCACGTAGTACCCCGCCCATGAAGTCGCGCCTCGCCGCCCTGCTCCTGCTGTTTTGCACAAGCCTCGCCCAGGCCGCCCCCACCGTGCTGCAACGCCCCATCGACCTGGACACCGGCCAGGGCGTGCTGCACGGCAGCCTGCTGCTGCCGCAGCAGGCCACGCCGCCCCCGGTGGTGCTGATCATCGCCGGCTCCGGCCCTACCGACCGGGATGGCAACAACCCAGCCTCCGGACGCCTCGACAACCTCAAGCGCCTGGCCTTGCTGCTGGCCGGCGAACACATTGCCAGCGTGCGCTTCGACAAGCGCGGCGTGGCCGCCAGCCAGCCGGCCACCCCCGATGAACGTGACCTCAGCGTCGAGCGCTATGTCGCCGACGTGGTGGCCTGGGGCCGCGCGCTCAAGCAGGACCCACGCTTCGGCCCGCTGATCCTGGTCGGCCACAGCGAAGGCGCACTGATCGCCAGCCTCGCCGCGGAGCAGGCCGGCGCCAGCGCGGTGATCACCCTGGCCGGCAGCGGTAGGCCGGTGGCCGACGTGCTGCGCGAGCAGCTGGCCCAGCGCCTGCCGCCGGCGCAATTGCCCGCTGGCGTGGCGCTGATCGACCGGTTGCAGGCCGGACAGACCAGCCTCGACGTTCCCGCGCCGCTGCGCCAGGTGTTCCGCCCCAGCGTGCAGCCGTACCTGATCACCTTGCTGCACCAGGACCCGGCGGCGGCCTTCGCCCGGCTCAAGGTGCCGGCGCTGATCGTCCAGGGGCGCAACGACATCCAGGTAGAGGTGGCCGATGCCGAGCGCCTCAAGGCAGCCAAACCCGACGCGCAACTGGCGTTGATCGACGGCATGAACCACGTGCTGCGCATCAGCCCCCGGGACATGAGCCAGCAGCGTGACAGCTACCGCAACCCCGAGCTGCCGCTGGCGCGTGAGCTGGGCGAGCGCATCGTCCTGTTCATCCAAGGGTTGCCGCAGGCCTGAGACCTGCCCTCAGGTATTGCCCAGGCCTGCCGATAACGCGGCTGAGAAGGCAGTGATCCGCGGCCCACGCGCCCGGCCGCCGTGCACCTGAGGAACCCCTGATGACCGATGCCCCCGCCGCCGAGGCGACCGAAGAACAAGCGCCGGAAAGCGCCCCGCAGCCCTGGGCGGACCTTGCCGCCGAGCACTTCCAGCTGCTGCGCCTGGCGCCGATGCCGACCGACCGCAACAGCGGCGCCCGCCCGCTGCGCTTCGTCCAGTTCGGCTACGCCGAGCGCCACGACAAGGCCCACAGCCTGTTGCGCATGGAAATCCGTCTGCCTGGGCAGAAGGTGCGCAAGGAACAGAACCAGCTGGACATCCGTGTCGACCATGAGCTGCGCACGGTGCGCATCGGCGACCCGGCCGGCCTGCAGCTCGAGCCCCTCAACCGTGGTGTTGGCCGCTACCTGCTGGCGCAGGCGGTGCAATGGCTGCAGCACCGCTGCTCGCACTACCAGATCGAAGGCATGAGCCTGCCGAACAAGGACGCCCTGAACGAAGACACCCGTCTGCGCCGCGACCATGTGCTGCGCAGTGTTGGCCTGGAGGTGGAATACACCGATGGGCAGCTGCTCAAGGGGCGCCTGGTGGAAACGCCGGTGGGCCAGCTCAAGGGCGGCTGGAACACCGAGAAGGTGCAGCGCGTGGACAACCTCGAGGCCGCCGGCATGCTGCAACAGGCCGAGCAGAACCTGATGGAGAAGGAAGCGCAGTTGCGCGAGCGTGACGAACGCGTGGCCAAGTACCGCCGCGAAGACAGCGGGCTGCGCTTTACCATCACCTGCCTGGTGGCCTTCGCTGTGTTCCAGGCCGGTTTGCTGATCTGGATCGCCACCCGCTGACAGCCTGGGGCCGCCAAGCGGCCCATCGCCGGCAAGCCGGCTCCCACCCCGACCGGGCCGCCTTCAGGCCAAGCGCCATCCTGTGGGAGCCGGCTTGCCGGCGATGGGCTGCGCAGCAGCCCTGGCTACTCAAGAAGGGTCAGACCCGCGCCTTGAACAGCTCCTGATGCTGCCGGCACTGCTCGGCCGTCAGCATGAACACCCCGTGCCCACCGCGCTCGAACTCCAGCCAGGCGAAGTCCACCTCGGGATAGAGCGACTCGACGTGCACCTGGCTGTTGCCCACCTCGACAATCATCAGGCCCTTGTCGGTCAGGTGGTCGGCAGCCTCGGCCAGCATCCGCCGCACCAGGTCCAGGCCATCGTTGCCGCAGGCCAGGCCCAGTTCGGGCTCGTGGTGATACTCGGCCGGCATGTCGCCGAAGTCCTCGGCATCGACATACGGCGGGTTGGACAGGATCAGGTCGAAGCGCTGCCCCGGCAGCCCGGCGAAGCCATCGCCCTGCACGGTGTACACACGCTCCTCCAGGCCATGGCGCTCGATGTTCTGGTTGGCCACCGCCAGCGCGTCGAACGACAGGTCGGCCAGTACCACCTCGGCGCCCTGGAACACATCGGCGGCCACGATGCCGATGCAGCCGGAGCCGGTGCACAGGTCGAGGATGCGCGCAGGCTCGGCGGCCAGCCAAGGCTCGAAGCGTTTCTCGATCAGCTCGCCGATGGGCGAACGCGGTACCAGCACGCGTTCGTCGACGATGAACGACATGCCGCAGAACCAAGCCTCACCCAGCAGGTAGGCGGTCGGCACGCGTTCTTCGATGCGGCGCTTGAGCAAGTGCTGCAGGCGTACCCGCTCATCATCCTCGAGTGCGCAGTCCAGATAGCTGTCGGCCACCTCCCAGGGCAGGTGCACCGCGCCGAGCACCAGCAGGCGGGCCTCGTCCCAGGCATTGTCGGCGCCGTGGCCGAAGAACAGTTCATGCTCATGGAAGCGGCTGACCGCCCAGCGGATATGGTCGCGCAGGGTGCGCAGGCGGGATGTGATCACGGGGTACTCCTTTTCAGACAGGACAAAAGTCTAACAGCCCACACCGCACAAATGTTCCCTCCGATGGCCGAATGGATAGCCACAAGCCAGTAACCATGCCGCCTGCGCTGTCAACCATTCACATTGGCGCCAAGGCAAGGGAGAATAGGTACACAAAAGCCCTACCCAAGGAGCCCTTGATGTCCGTTCCAACCACGATGTTCCGCCTCACTGGCCGCGACTACCCGCCGGCCAAGCTGAGCCAAGCCAGCCTGATCGTCATCGATGCGCAGAAGGAGTACCTGAGCGGTCCGCTGGCGCTGTCGGGCATGGACGAGGCCGTGGCGAACATTGCCAGGTTGCTCGACGCCGCCCGCAAGGCCGGCCGCCCGATCATCCATGTCCGCCACCTCGGCACCGTTGGCGGTCGCTTCGACCCGCAGGGCCCGGCCGGCGAGTTCATTCCTGGGCTGGAGCCGCGCGAAGGCGAGGTGGTGATCGAGAAGCGCATGCCCAACGCCTTCAAGAACACCAAGCTGCACGAGACCCTGCAGGCCTTCGGCCCGCTGGACCTGATCGTCTGCGGTTTCATGAGCCATTCCAGCGTCAGCACCACCGTGCGCCGTGCCAAGGACTATGGTTATCGCTGCACCCTGGTCGAAGATGCTTCGGCGACTCGTGACCTGGCCCTGAAGGACACCGTGATCCCCGCCGCGCAGATCCACCAGTGCGAGATGGCCGTGATGGCCGACAACTTCGCCTGTGTCGCCCCCACCGCCAGCCTGGTCTGAACCACGACCGCCCGGCGGACGGGCGGAACCCCAAGGTGACCCGCAGGTCGAAATCCGGATCAGCACCACCCGATCCTGAGGAATTCGAATGAAGCTCAAAGGCAGTTTCGATGCCAAGCGCCTGCGCCAGCGCGAGCCGAGCAACTGGGGCGCGCGTATCGCCGCGGCACTCTCGGTGCTGCTGGCCACCCTGGGCATCCTGCTGGCCATGGCCGGCTTCGCCGGCTTGCTGGGCAACTACGCCGCCCTGGCCGAACTCAATGCCAACCGGCCATTGTCGGCGGTCCTGACCATTGTCGGCCTGACCCTGCTGTACTTCGGCGTGCGCCTGTGGCGGCGCAGCCGTATCCGCCTGCGCCGCGGGCGCGAACTGAACCTGTCGCCGCACCTGATGAAGAAGCACGACTGACGCGTCTCGTACCGTGGCCAGGGGGAGCGGGCTTGCCCCGCGATGACAGTCGCGTAAACTACGCCGCCCACGTGGAGGCACCATGCAAGACGACGACTTTTCCCTCTTCCGCAGCCAAGTGCAGGGCGTCAAGCCAATCAAGCACGATCGCGCCGAAGTCGGCAAACCCAAGGCCGACCGCAAGCAGCTGGCAGGCCTGCGCCAGGCGGCGACCATCCGCAGCGACCAGACGCTGGTGATCGACGGCCTGTCCGACCAGTTCGTCATCGATGTCGGCGCCGAGGATGAGCTGATGTGGCGGCGTGACGGCGTGCAGGAAACCCAGCTGCGCAAGCTCAAGCTCGGCCAGATCGCCTTCGAGGGCAGCCTTGACCTGCACGGCATGAGCGTCGAGAAGGCCCGCGAGACGCTGTGGGCCTTCATCGCCGAAGCGACCAAGCTGGAAGTGCGCTGCGTGCGGGTCACCCACGGCAAGGCCGCGCGCCTGGACGGCAAGCGCCCGATGATCAAGAGCCACGTCAACACCTGGCTACGCCAGCACCCGCAGGTGCTCGGTTTTACCTCGTGCCAGGCCCGCCACGGCGGCACCGGCGCGGTCTACGTGATGCTCAAGCGAACCATGCTCGAAGGCCGCGACGAGTGACATCGCGCTTGCAGCGCCGCCGTCGCCGCCGTACCCTTCGCCTTTGCGAAATTTTCCACAGGTAGATCCATGTCCCTGGAACAGAACTACACCGCGATCCTCAGCCAGATCGGCGAGGATGTCTCCCGCGAAGGCCTGCTCGACACGCCCAAGCGGGCAGCGAAGGCCATGAAGTACCTTTGCCGCGGTTATGAGCAAACCCTGGAAGAAGTGACCAACGGCGCGTTGTTCACCTCCGACAACAGCGAAATGGTGCTGGTCCGGGATATCGAGCTGTATTCGATGTGCGAACACCACATGCTGCCGTTCATCGGCAAGGCCCACGTGGCCTACCTGCCCAAGGGCAAGGTGCTGGGCCTGTCGAAGGTGGCGCGGATCGTCGACATGTACGCCCGCCGCCTGCAGATCCAGGAAAACCTCAGCCGCCAGATCGCCGAGGCCGTGCAGCAGGTGACCGGCGCCGCAGGCGTGGCAGTGGTGATCGAGGCCAAGCACATGTGCATGATGATGCGCGGTGTCGAAAAGCAGAACTCGACCATGCTCACCTCGGTGATGCTCGGCGAGTTCCGCGAGAACGCCGCCACACGCAGCGAGTTCCTCAGCCTGATCAAGTGATCGGCCTGTTTTCCGAGCCGACCCTCTGGGGTCGGCTTTTTCATTTCAGGAGTTGCCCATGATCGTCAAAGCCCTGCGGGTCGGCCTCGGCCAGCTTATCGTGTTCGGCGACTGGATCAGCCGTCCGGCCAAGACGCAGCGCGATGCTGCGGCCCAGGCCCAGGTCGAACAGCAGGCCAAGGGCCTGGCGCTGTACCAGTTCCATGCCTGCCCCTTCTGCGTGAAAACCCGCCGCGCCCTGCACCGCCTCAATGTGCCGGTGGCGCTGCGCGATGCGAAGAACGATGTGCAGCACCGCCAGGCGCTGCTTGAAGGCGGTGGCCGGGTGAAAGTGCCGTGCCTGCGGATCGAGGAACAAGGCGAGGTGACCTGGATGTACGAGTCCAAGGACATCATTGCCTATCTGGACAAACGCTTCGCGGCGGTCTGAGAGATCGCCATCGCGGGGCAAGCCCGCTCCCACGCAAGCCAGAACCCATGGGGCGGGTCTGCGTGGGAGCGGGCTTGCCCCGCGATAAGGCCGGTCAATCCACCATCGGCACATGCCGAGGATGACTGGCCACCCGCGCCAACCAAGCCTGCACCGCCGGGTAAGGCGCCAGGTCGAAGCCCCCCTGATGCGCCACATGGGTATAGGCGTACAACGCCACGTCGGCGATCGAGTACTGCTCGCCGACCAGGTAAGGCGTCATTTCCAGCTGCTTGTTCATCACCTTGAGCGCCTTGTAGCCGCCCTTGTGCAGCCCCCTGTACTCCTCCAGCCGCTCTTGCGGCAGCCCCAGGTAGAACTGGATGAACCGCGCCACGGCGATGTAGGGCTCATGGCTGTACTGTTCGAAGAACTGCCATTGCAGCACCTGGGTGCGCAGCCGCGGCTCGCTGGGCAGGAACTCGCTGCCATCGGCCAGGTAGTTGAGAATCGCGTTGGATTCCCACAGGCAGGTGCCGTCCTCAAGCTTGAGCACTGGCACCTTGCCGTTGGGGTTCATGGCCAGGAACTCGGGGGTTTGCGTCTCACCCTTGAGAATGTCCACCGGGTGCCACTCATACGGGCGGTCGAGCAGGCTCAGCATCAGCTTGACCTTGTAGCAGTTGCCCGACTGGTAATCCCCATACACCTTGTACATCGCCCCTCCCCTTTCACGCAGTTGCGTAGTAATGCCCCATAGTTGGCGACTGTACGGCTAAATGCAATGCCTGCTGTATGGCAAGGATCACGCCATGGCACGGTAGCCTGAAAAAACTGCTTACACCTGCACAAGGAATTCCCTATGACCGATGCCACCTCAGCGCGCCTGCGGCCGCTGGCGGACAGCTCGCCGTCGGCGATCGTCGCCGGCTTTATCGCCATGCTCACCGGCTACACCAGCTCGCTGGTGCTGATGTTCCAGGCCGGCCAGGCGGCCGGTCTTACCAGCGCGCAGATTTCCTCATGGATCTGGGCCCTGTCGATCGGCATGGCAGTGTGCAGCATCGGCCTGTCGCTGCGCTACCGTACGCCGATCACCGTAGCCTGGTCGACACCCGGCGCGGCACTGCTGATCACCAGCCTTGGCGGGGTGAGCTACGGCGAAGCGATCGGCGCCTACATCACCTGCGCCGTGCTGGTGCTGATCTGCGGCCTGACCGGCAGCTTCGAACGCCTGGTACGGCGTATTCCCGCTTCCCTGGCCTCGGCCCTGCTGGCCGGCATCCTGTTCAAGATCGGCAGCGAGATCTTCGTCGCCGCTCAACATCGCACGGTACTGGTGCTGGGCATGTTCTTCAGCTACCTGCTGGTCAAGCGCCTGTCGCCGCGCTATTGCGTGCTGGCCGCCCTGCTGGTCGGCACCGCGCTGTCCGGCGCCCTGGGGCTGCTGGACTTCAGCGGCTTCCAGCTGGAAGTTGCAACCCCGGTGTGGACCACGCCAAGCTTCTCGCTGGCGGCGACCATCAGCATCGGTATCCCGCTGTTCGTGGTGGCCATGACCTCGCAGAACATGCCCGGCGTCGCTGTGCTGCGCGCCGACGGTTACCCGGTGCCGGCTTCGCCGCTGATCTCGGCCACCGGCTTCGCTTCGCTGCTGCTGGCGCCGTTCGGCTCCCACGGGATCAACCTGGCGGCGATCAGCGCGGCGATCTGCACCGGGCCGCATGCCCATGAAGACCCGGCCAAGCGCTACACGGCGGCGGTCTGGTGCGGGATCTTCTACGGTATCGCCGGCACCTTCGGCGCCACACTGGCGGCGCTGTTCGGCGCCCTGCCCAAGGAGCTGGTGCTGTCGATCGCGGCGTTGGCGCTGTTCGGTTCGATCATGAACGGCTTGAGCGTGGCCATGGGTGAGGTGCGCGAGCGCGAGGCGGCGCTGATCACCTTCATGGTCACGGCGTCGGGGTTCACCCTGTTCTCGATCGGATCGGCGTTCTGGGGGATCGTGGCGGGGGTGCTAACCTTGCTGATCCTCAGCCCGCGCAAGGGCTGAGACAAGCACAGGCATTCACAAGCGGAAATGCCCCACCATTCCCTTCAGGTCATTGCCCAGCTGCGCCAGCTCTACGCTTGAACGGGCATTGTCCTCCATCGCCAGTGCCGCCTGGTCGGCGCTGCCGCGAATCTGCGTGACGCTGCGGCTGATCTCCTCGGCCACCGAGCTCTGCTGCTCGGCCGCCGCGGCGATCTGCTGGTTCATCTGCTGGATCAGCGACACCGCCGCCGCGATGCTGCCCAGGGCGCTCTCGGTCTGCAGCGTGTCGGCCACCGCCAGGCGCACCAGCTCGGTGCTGCCGCGGATCTGCATCACCGACTGCTGGGCATTGCCGCGCAAGCTGGCAACCAGGCGCTCGATCTCCTCGGTGGATTGCCGGGTACGCCGGGCCAGGGCACGTACCTCGTCAGCCACCACCGCGAACCCGCGCCCCTGCTCCCCGGCACGCGCCGCCTCGATCGCGGCATTGAGCGCCAGCAGATTGGTCTGCTCGGCCACGCTCTTGATCACCTCAAGCACGTCACCGATGGTATGGATCTCGGCACTGAGGCTGTCGATGCCACTGCTGGCGGTTTCAGCGGCCAGCGCCAGTTGCTCGATGCGCTGCATGCTCTGACGCACCACCTGCTGCCCTGACCCGACCTTGTCGTCGGCAGCCTGGGCCGCCAGGGCTGCCTGCTCGGCGTTGCGCGCCACATCGTGCACGGTCGCGGTCATCTGCTGCATGGCGGTGGCCACCTGCTCGGTCTCGTCCTTCTGGCTACCGACTTCGCGGTTGGTCTGCTCGGTGACCGCCGACAAGGCCTGGGCACTGCCGGCCAACTGGTCGATACCCTGCTGCAAGCCACTGACGATGCCGGACAAGCCTTCGGCCATCTGCTGCATGGCCTGCAACAGCTGGCCGACCTCGTCGGCACGCGGCGGCTCGGCCTCGATACCCAGTTCGCCTGCGGCAATGCGCCGGGCCCGGCTGATCACCCGCTTGAGCGGCGCGACCACGGCGCGGGTGATCAGCCAGGCCGCCAGCACGCCTACCAGCAGCGCCAGCGCCGTGGCCGCAGTAATGGCGACGGCGTTACGTGCCAGTTCGGCCTGCATGGCCTGCTCCTGATCGGCATACACCTGGTCGACACGCGCGGTGACCTGCTCGGCACGCGCCTGCAACTGATCCTTGATACCCCGCTCCTGGCCCAGCAGGTCGGTGTACTCGTTGAGCTTTTCGGAGAAACTGCCGATATGCCCGGCCACTTCGCCCAGCACGCTCTGGTAGCCGGCGTCGGCGACCGAAACCTTGAGCTGGTCGACCAGGGTCGCCGCTTCGACGGTCTGGGCGATGCGGCCCTCGGCGCTGGCTTCACCGCCCTTGCGGCTCTGGTCCAGGCGCACCCGGGCCTCGTCCATGGCCTGCAGCATCAGCCGCGACACCTGCGCCACCTGCCCGGCCTGTTCCAGGTACTCACCACCCTGCTGCCCCTGGGACTGCTTGAGGGTATAGGTGCCATCGTCGGCCAGGCCGGCCTGCAGCACATCGAGGTTGTTGGCCACGCTCGATACCGACCAGCTGGCCATGTCCAGGGCCAGCTCCTTGGCCTGCACCGCCTGGACGAACTGGTCGAAAGCTTGCGCATAGGCATTCAGATCGGCCTCGGTCGAGGCCAGTGCCGGCACGGCCCGGGCCCGCTCCACCAGCCCCTGCAGCCCCGTGCGCAGGGCATCGGCCTCCTTGATGTCCGAGCGCAGGGCGAAGGCCTGTTCGTGCTGGCGCAGCTTCAACAGGTCGGTATTGAACTGAGCCATCTGCCGCAACCCATCGAAGCGCTGGCCGACATTGGCCAGGGCGTACACACCGATAGCAGCCACCACCAGGGTGAGCAGCAACACCAGGGCAAAGCCCAGGCCGAGCTTGCGCGCCATGCCCAGATTGGCCAATACACCGTGCTTGGTCGCCGCCATCACCAACCCCCTCGCCTTGTCGGACTTTACCGACAGCAAGAGTGACAATGGCGCCGACTCCGTCACAAGAGCCAGACGCGCCAATGGTGTCATTTAGCTATGAGCGTGTCGCTTTCAGACCGCCGGAGGTCGCCCCGCATGCCGAAAGAACGCCTCGGCCCGGGAATCCTGCCCATAGGCGACATTGATGCGCAGCCAGTCACTGGCCCGGCCGTGCGGATCGAAGGCGCTGCCCGGGGTGAGCAACACGGCATGCTCCAGCGCCAGCCGCTCCAGCTCGGCAAAGTCGCGCCCGGGCACCCGGGCCCAGACGAACATGCCGCCGACCGGCTCGCAGAACACCTCCCAGCCGCAGGCCTCCAGCTGCCGCAACGTCCTGGCCCGGTGCTGGCCCAGGCGCAACCGCAGACGCTGCACGCTCTTGCGATAGCCGCCATTGGCGAGCATCTGCCCGACCACCTGCTCGGCGAAGCGCGAGGTGCCGATGCCCGCGACCATCTTCAGCTCGGCCAGACGCGCCACCAAGGGCGGATCGGCCACCACATAGCCGACCCGCAGCGAACTGCTGAGGGTCTTGGAGAAGCTGCCCAGGTAGATCACCCGTTGCTCACTGTCGAGGGTAGCCAGCCGCGTCGCCGGTCCGTCCTGGAAGTCGGCATAGAGATCATCCTCGACAATCCGCAAGTCATGCCCGCGGGCCAGCTCCAGCAGGCGATAGGCGACCTTGGGCGTCAGGCTGGTGCCGGTCGGGTTCTGGTACAGGCTGTTGATGAACAGACAGCGCGGTCGGTGTTCGGCGAGCAACTGCTCGAGCACGGCCAGGTCTGGACCACTGGCAGTGCGCGGCACCTCAAGCATGTGCACACCGTGCAGGCGCAACAAGTTGTACAGGTTGTAATAGCCGGGGTGCTCCACCAGCACTGTATCGCCCGGCTTCAACAAGGTTCGCACCAGCAGGTCGAGGGCATGGCTGGCACCCTGGGTGGTGACGATTCGCTCCGGCTCGGCGGCGATATCCAGCCGCGCCAGCCCCTTGTGCAGTTGCAGACGCAGGCTGGCCAGGCCCTGGGGCGGGCAGTAGTCGAACAGCGCCTCGGGCGCGCCACGGCTGACCTGGCGGATGGCCTGGGCCAGTTCAGCCTCGGCTCGCCAGGCCACGGGCAACCAGCCGCAGCCGAGCTTGAGCAGTTGCTCATGCCCTTCGCGGAACTGCCGCCAACTGCCGTCGATCGCCTCGCCCCACGGCTCGCCGGGGTCGGGCCGCAGGCCCGGCTTGCGCTCGGCGACGAAAAAGCCTGCGCCATGCCGCGCCTCCAGCCAGCCATTTGCCGCCAGGCGGTCGTAGGCCTCGATCACGCACGACGCGCTGACCGCCTGGGCCTTGGCCAGCGCGCGGATCGACGGCATGCGAGCTCCGGGACGCAGGCGCTGCTGTTCGATCCAGGCCTGCAGGTGCTCGGTCAGTTGCTGGACCAACGGGGTGGGGAGTTCGCGGTCAAGATTGAAGTGCATGGCAAGTGTTCGGAGATTTCAGACAAACAGTTAAGCACAAAAAACGGCAGAGTGTGCCTTGGCGAACAGCCGCCCTAGATTGGATGCTGGGCGCAATCGATCTTGCGGATATCCCTATGCCCACTCGCCACGCCCCGGCCCTGCTGGCCTTCGCCCTGTGCCTGATCACCCTTGCCGTCAATCTCCAGGCCCCGCTGTACATCACCTACGCCGACCTCTCCGGGCAAGGCGCCGCAGCGACCGCCGTGGCTTTCTCCGGGTACGTGCTCGGCGTATTGCCAGTGCTGCTGGCCCTCGGCGGCCTGGCCGATCGGGTCGGCCGACGCCCGTTGATCCTGGTCGCACTCGCCCTGTCGATGATCGCCACCTTGATCATGCTGCTGTCCCCCAGCCTGGCCTCCCTGGGCGTGGCGCGCTTGTTCCTGGGCCTGGGCACCGGCTTGGCGTCGGCCACGGCCACCGCGTACATGAGCGAGCTGATGCGGCCCGGCGAAAGTGACCGCGCCGCGATCTGGGTCACCGCCAGCACTTCCTTGGGTTTTGGCCTCGGCGCGGCGTTGACCAGCCTGTTCCTGCTGCGCGGGCAGACACTCACCCCTGGCAGCTTCCATCTGCAACTGGCGCTCGCCACCTTTGCCCTCGCGCTGGTCTGGCGCCTGCCAGACCCACGCCCGACGCAACGCAGCGCCATGCTGCGCCTGCCGTGCTATCCCAGCGGCAGCCTGGCCTATGGCCTGGCGATCCTGCTGGCCTGGGCCTGTGTCGGGCTGGTCATCGCGTTGCTGCCGGGGATCCTGCGCCAGCACGGCCTGAGCGCCTGGTCGGGATTCTCGACCTTCTGCGTGATCAGTTGCGGCCTGCTGTTCCAGCCCCTGGCCCGACGCATGGCCAGTGCCCGGGCGACCTTGGTCGGACTGCTGATCCTGCCGTGCAGTTACGCGCTGCTGGCCTGGGGCGCTGACAGTGGCAACCTGCTGGGCGTTTTGATGGGCGCCGTGGCCGCCAGCAGCGCCTGCTATGGCTTCCTCTACCTGGGCGGGCTGGCGGCAGTGAATCAGTTGGCCGGCCAGGAAAAAACCCGGGCCAGTGCCGGGTTCTTCCTGCTGGCCTACCTGGGGTTCAGCCTGCCGGTGATCTTTACCGGGCTGCTCAGTGACCGGCTGGGGTCACGGTTGGCCTTGATCGTGTTTGGTGGCGTGTTGCTGCTGGGCTGCGCGGCGGTGGCGCTGGCCCTGTGGCTGGTCTCGGTCAGATCGCCAGCGCGCCACCGTCGACCGTCAGGCTGTGCCCCGTCGTGAACGCCGCGCCATCGCTGCACAGGTACAGCACCGCGCTGGCGATCTCCTCGACCTTGCCGATACGCCCGACCGGGTGCATCGCCGCAGCGAACTCGGCCTTGCGCGGATCAGCCTCGTAGGCGCGGCGGAACATGTCGGTGTCGATCACCGCCGGGCACACCGCATTGACCCGGATACCCTTCTTCGCGTACTCGATGGCCGCCGATTTGGTCAGTCCTATAACCGCGTGCTTGGAGGCGGCATAGATGCTCATTTTCGGCGCCGCCGACAGGCCGGCCACCGAGGCCGTGTTGACGATAGCGCCGCCGCCTTGGGCCAGCAGCAGGGGCAGCTGATACTTCATGCACAGCCAGACGCCCTTGACGTTGACGCCTATGATCGCGTCAAACTCCGCCTCGCTGCCCTCTGCCAATCGCCCCTTCTCGATTTCGATGCCGGCATTGTTGAAGGCGTAGTCCAGACGCCCGTATACCTCGACTACCCGCTCGTGCAATTGCCGCACATCTTCGTCACGGGTAACGTCGCAGGCAACGAACAACGCTTCGCCACCACTCTGGCGAATCAGCGCCACGGTGCCTTCGCCTCCGTTCGCATCACGGTCGGCCACCACCACCTTGAGCCCCTCGCCGGCGAATGCCTGGGCCGTAGCCCGGCCGATGCCCGCCGCGCCACCGGTGACCAGGGCAACCTGGCCGGAGAAAGTCATGCTCATCACTGGCTCCTGCAAAAGGATGGGAAGTCGTGGCTGAGTCTAGCCAGGGCACCGCTGAGCTGGGCAGCATCATCAAGGGTACGGTTGGACTACTATCGTTCGCAGTGATCTTGCGTGACGCGGCCCATTCAACCCGCCGATCATCCCCCCTCACACTCGTTCGTTCAGGAGAACTCGCCATGCCCCACACCAACCGCCGTTTCCTGCTGACCAAGCGCCCGGTCGGCGCCGTGCGCCGTGACGACTTCACCTATGAGCAGGCACCTGCCGCCGAGCCAGGCGAAGGTCAGGTGCTGGTGAAGAACCTTTACCTGTCCCTGGACCCTGCCATGCGCGGCTGGATGAACGAAGGCAAGTCTTACATCCCCCCGGTGGGCCTTGGCCAGGTGATGCGCGCACTCGGCGTGGGCGAAGTGGTCAGTTCCAAGCACCCGGACTACAAGCCCGGCGACCATGTCAGCGGCGCCCTGGGCGTGCAGGACTACTTCACCGGTGAACCTCAGGGCCTGCACAAGATCGACCCGCGTCTGGCCCCCCTGCCGCGCTACCTGTCGGCACTGGGCATGACCGGCATGACCGCCTACTTCGCCCTGCTCGATGTCGGCCAGCCCAAAGCCGGCGAAACCGTGGTGATCTCCGGCGCCGCAGGCGCGGTCGGCAGCATTGCCGGGCAGATCGCCAAGCTCAAGGGTTGCCGCGTGGTCGGCATTGCCGGTGGCGCGCAGAAGTGTCAGTACCTGCTGGATGAACTGGGCTTCGATGGGGTCATCGACTACAAGGCCGAAGACGTGCTCGCCGGGCTCAAGCGCGAATGTCCCAAGGGCGTGGATGTGTACTTCGACAACGTCGGTGGCGATATCCTCGATGCCGTACTGTCGCGCCTGAACTTCAAGGCCCGGGTGGTGATCTGCGGCGCCATCAGCCAGTACAACAACAAGGAAGCGGTCAAGGGCCCGGCCAACTACCTGGCGCTGCTGGTCAACCGCGCGCGCATGGAAGGCTTCGTGGTGATGGACTACGTCAAGGAGTACGGCAAGGCCGCGCAGGAAATGGCCGGCTGGCTGGCCAGCGGCAAGGTCAAGAGCAAGGAGGATGTGGTGGAAGGCTTGGAAACCTTCCCCGAGACGCTGCTCAAGCTGTTCAGCGGGGAGAATTTCGGCAAGTTGGTGCTGAAAGTCTGATCATTGCGGGCTGCGCTCAGGCGCAGCCCGCTCCCACGATCCCTGATTTAACCGCGAATCTCAGCCACCACAGCAGCCAACGCCTTGGCCGGATCCGCTGCCTGGCTGATCGGACGCCCGATCACCAGGTAATCGGAACCGGCGTCCAGAGCCTGGCGCGGGGTCAGGATCCGGCGCTGGTCATCCTGGGCACTACCCGCCGGGCGAATACCCGGGGTCACCAGCTGCAGCGACGGGTGCGCCGCCTTCAGTGCCGGCGCTTCCAGCGCCGAGCACACCAGACCGTCCATGCCGGCCTTCTGCGCCAGCGCCGCCAGGCGCAGCACCTGCTCCTGCGGGTCGACATCCAGGCCGATACCGGCCAGATCCTCACGCTCCATGCTGGTCAGCACGGTCACGCCGATCAGCAGCGGCTGCGGACCGCTGCGCTTGGCCAGCTCTTCGCGGCACGCCGACATCATGCGCAGGCCACCGGAGCAGTGCACATTGACCATCCACACGCCCATCTCGGCCGCAGCCTTGACCGCCATGGCGGTGGTGTTGGGGATATCGTGGAACTTAAGGTCGAGGAACACTTCGAAGCCCTTGCTGCACAGGGTCTCGACGATTCCCGCAGCGCTGCTGGTGAACAGTTCCTTGCCCACCTTGACCCGGCACAGGGCGGGGTCGAGCTGGTCGGCCAGCTTCAGGGCGGCGTCACGGGTGGGGAAATCCAGGGCGACGATCAGGGGCGTCTGGCAGGCGGACATGGGCAGGGTCTCTTGGCAAGTCGTAAACGGCGCGCATTGTAAACGAAGTGGGGCGGGGTTTGGGGGCCGCGGGTCATGAGAATTGGCCTGGGGGGGGGTGGCTCCTATAATGGAACCAACGGCTGCGGCAATGGCTCGAATGCCATGTAAGCGGTGCCCTGTACGCTTTCTGGAGAATCTCGATGCCTTGGTATGCCTGGTTGATACTGCTTGTTGCGCTTGGGTCGATTGTGGGTGGCTTGATGATGCTGCGCGATACGGCAAAGAAGCTGCCATTGACCGAAGAACAGCTGAAGAAGGTGCGTGAGCGCAATGCCGAAGCCGATGCGAAAGATGCACAAGATCGCTGAGTGATCGACAAGCCGACCGGACAAAAAGCCTGATCGGCTGCCGAATACCTTACTCGACCGTCAACCGGTCCCGGTTACGCTCGAGCAACGCGCTGCCGATGCCCTTTATCTCCAATAACTCATCCACTGAAGTGAACGGACCGTTCGCCTCTCGATAGGCAATGATCGCCTGGGCCTTGGCCTGGCCAATGCCGTCGAGCGCCTTTTGCAGGGTCTGGCTATCAGCCTTGTTCAGGTCGATGCGATTACCCTCGCCCTGTGGGCTCACCACCGCGGCGACAGGCTGTCCGTCCACACTGGAAGCTGCATTGATGTTAAAGGGAAGCGCGGCGAAAAACGGAAGCAACAGGTATGACAGTACGGTATTACGCATGAGGTATCACTCCTTACGGCTGAAATGAAGCAACGTTCCTTGGTTGCCCCCTCACGTTAGATCGCGATATCGCACGCGGCAATCGCCGCGCCCACCCAAGCTTTTACCGGATGCTTCTGCCCCCAGATAACCACGGCCAAGCCCCGCCGCCATCCGGAAATGCGACCAACACGTCGCAACAGTCGACCTGTTACAACGTATTGGTCGCGTCACAGTCAACCCGCGCTCGTCGAGCCCGGCCTCAGTTGTCTTCTAGCGAAAGCCAGGTGCAGTTCGTCATCACTGACTATTTGCATAAATTGTCCTACAACCCTGCCGTGTCACCTTGTAGAGCGCTCCGTACTCGGCCAGCCTGGTTGGATCCATCACATCGGGAATGGCTGCACTGCTTGTCCAGGTGCGCAAGTTGGAGGTCGCCACGTACAAGGCCCCTTCATAGGGCACCAGAGCTGTGATTCGTTGGCCGAAGAAAGCTTGATCCAAGGAATCGGTAGGGCGCCTGGCATAGGGGATGAACGGCTCACCCTCCACAGAGCTGAAAAATCGCTTGAAGAGCGTCCATTCCCCGGTCTGGTAGCCATAGCGCCATACTTCACCCTTGGGCCAGTATCCGACATACAGGTCTCCGTAATACTCAGCCATCGACTGGGCTTCGTAACCGAGCCGCAAGGGTACTTGCTCCGCAATCCGGGGGGCGTCATGTCCGAAGGTTTGAGTTGTGTTCCATCGAATTCGTAGATCCGCCCGGTCGGCCACTCACCAAGCAATTGCTTGCCCCGGTAGGCCACGGAACTGTAGAACTGGATTTCCCGGGGATGGGTCAACGGCTCGAGGCCGGCCGCGCACAGGCATAGACGTCGTTTTCCATTGACATGCGGCACCACTTTCCGCGCCTGAAAAGCAGAGCGTCGCCGTAATTGGTGACGGTAATGACCGCACCGTTGGCATTGGCATTGGCATAGACATAAGGGAACGTACCGACCTTCACCTGAATATGTTCACAGGGCCGGTTCCCGGAACTCGGGCATGCCGACCTCGCCAGTCTCGTAGTCAAAGCTGAAGACATGCTTGAAAGCTCGATATTCATCGTGCCGATGCAGTTCAACTTGCCGATAACTGCCATCGCCCAGCACGCGGTACTGGATATGATTACCGAGATCGTCCAGGTACAGATTGCCTTCATGAATGAAGGCGTAGCCGGTATGGAACGCCTCGGAAGGAGAGGTTAGTCACTCGATTTGGTAGTCGAACTGCCCTTCGACAAATTCATGCACTCCAGTTTCGGGACTTTGTGAATATGATTGCCAGAACACAACCGGAGACTGTTTGACGTCATCACTGCCTTGCGGACCACTCAGGGCATACACCAGAAACAAACCCGCCAGCACCAATACAGCCAAAAAACCGCACACACGCTTAAACATCAACACCCACCCTGACTTCTCCTTATCACCTCATCGACGGATTCTTGTCTGACACCTCCTTTGCCATTTTTTGGAGCAGCTCCTGGCCCCATCATACCAATCGCCGTCGAATTGTGAAAAAGTGTAATCGAGCAGAAGCAAAAAAAAGCCCGACATACAGTCGGGCTTTCCAGGCTCAGCGGTGACGCTCAAGGGTCGAGTCGCCGTTGCTGGTAGATCCAGTCGACGATTTCCCCATCTGGCGAGTAACCGCTCACCACCTCACGCAGCAGTTGCCGTACTCGTGCATAGTCATCTTCGGACACTGCGGCCACCAATTGGTCAAGGCGCGCCTTGAGGGTATCCCAGGCAAGGTAATCCTCGTGGGCACTCATGATCATCGGATGCCTTGTCGCTTCCACGTTGTCCCCGATCAGTAGCTCTTCGTACAATTTTTCACCCGGCCGTAAACCGGTGAACTCGATAGCGATGTCTCCCGTCGGGTTTCGCTCCGAACGGACACTGAGCCCTGAAAGATGCACCATCTTTTCCGCCAGCTCGACGATCCTGACCGGCTCCCCCATGTCCAGCACGAAGACATCCCCTCCCAACCCCATGGACCCGGCCTGGATCACCAACTGCGCAGCTTCCGGGATGGTCATGAAGTATCGGGTGATCTTCGGGTGCGTCACGGTCATCGGCCCGCCGGACTTGATCTGTTGACGGAACAGCGGAATCACCGAGCCGGAAGAACCCAGCACATTGCCGAAACGCACCATGGTGAAACGCGTGGAGTTGATATGCGGAATAGCATTCCTGTCCCCCCAGAGCGTCACCGAGCTCTCCCGGCTCAATGCCTGCAGGACCATTTCAGCCAAGCGCTTACTGCTGCCCATTACATTGGTAGGACGCACGGCCTTGTCGGTCGAAATCAGGACGAAATTAGACACTCCAGCCTGCAAGGCTGACTGGGCAGCATGCAAGGTTCCGATCACATTGTTGAGCACACCCTCGGCGATGTTGTGCTCGACCATCGGCACATGCTTGTAGGCTGCCGCGTGATAGACGGTTTCCACATGCCATGTACGCATGATATGCAGCAGCTTGCCCTGGTCACGTACCGACCCCAGTATGGGGAGCACATGAACAGTCAATGCCTCTCGCTGGCAACGTTGTTCCAGCTCGGCAAGTATGCTGTAGAGGTTGAATTCACTGTGCTCGAACAACAAAAGCGTGGTGGGACCCAGTTCGAGAATCTGCCGGCAGAGTTCTGAACCTATGGAGCCTCCCGCCCCTGTCACCAGCACCACCTTCCCGGTGATGCAACGTTCGAGCAGGCCTTCCTGCGGAGGCACGGCATCGCGCCCCAGGAGGTCGGCGATATCGACTTCCTGGATGTCGTCGACCTTGACCCTGCCACTGGCAAGATCCATCAGCCCCGGCACGCTGCGCACATGCAGCGGGAAAGCCTCAAGATAGGTCAGAATCTCGCGACGTCGTCCGCGGCTGGCCGACGGTATGGCCATGAGCACTTCCTGGGCGCCGGTGACATTGATCAGTCGCTGGATATTGCGCGATTTGTAGACGTGCAGGCCGGAGATCACCCGCTCGGCGATATCCGGGTCATCATCAATGAAGGCCACTGGACGCATGGTACGCCCCATGCGCAAGGCAGCGACGAGTTGATTGCCCGCAGCCCCGGCACCATAGATCGCCACCCGCGGCAAACCGTCGTCCTGGCTGGCAAACGGGACATGCTTCACCGTCGAGAACCAGTCGCCAAGGAAATACTGGCGCATGATCAGGCGCAGTCCACCGAGCATGACCATGCTCAGCCACCAGTAGTTGAAGATGATCGAGCGCGGCACCAGGGTCGCATGGTTGCTGTACCAATAGACCACCAGCGCCAGCGCCAGCGACGACAACCCCACCGCCTTGAAGATGACGATCAAGGCGTCGTTGCCGAAATAACGCATGACAGCTCGATACATGCCGAAGCGGATGAACGTGGGAATGGCAATCAGCGGCGCGGCAGCGAACAGCCATGGGTGACTGAGCATCGGATTGCCCGCATCCTCAAAGCCCAGGCGGACGATGAACGACATCCACAGCGCGCACCAGACCAGCAGCAGGTCCACCACCACTTGCAATGCGCGTTTTTTTCGACGAGGCAGGCCCAGGAGGGCAGCCCTCAATTTATCCATCATCAGAGTTCGTCCCGCTTCCGCTTCCCGCGGATGTTATACCGTGTTGGCCAGGCAGCGGCCGACAGCATCAAGTAGATTGCCTGACACACATCGGCATCGAACACGTCAGCTGAAGGCAGGCGATGCCAACCTTCACTCCGACGGGTCGTGTACCTTGAATCGCTTACAAACTTGCCTGCTGCAAAACATTGCGCAGCACGTCGCACGTTTTGCTGATCTCATCGTCCGTCAGGGTTGGATGTACCAGGAACATCAAGCTGTTTTCTCCCAGCTCCCGGGCTACGGGCAAGCCCGGCTCAGGCCGCCAGTCGGTGCCATCGAAGGCTTTCTCCAGATAGACCTCCGAACACGAACCAGAAAACGCAGGGACGCCCTGGGCGGTGATTTCGCCTAGTATGCGGTCCCGACTCCAGCCCTCCTTGAGTGCAGACGTTTCGACGAAGACATAACACTTGTAGGCGGCATGGATGATGTCATGGGGTACCGATGGCACGCGCAGGCCGGGCAATTGCGCAGCCGTACTCCAGATTCGCCGAGCGTTGGCCAGTCGACTGGCCTGCCAGTCCGCCATCCTGCGCAACTGGATCCGCCCGATCACCGCCTGGACTTCGAGCATCCGCCAGTTCGTCCCGAAGCTTTCATGCACCCAGCGGAAGCCGGGGGCGTGCTGGCGCTCGTAGACCGCCTCCCAGCTCTTGCCATGATCCTTGAACGACCACATGCGCGACCACAGCGCCCGGTCATTGGTCGTGACCATGCCGCCCTCGCCGCCCGTGGTCATGATCTTGTCCTGGCAGAAGGACCAGGCTCCCACATGTCCGATCGACCCCACCGGGCGCCCTTTATAATGGGCGCCATGGGCCTGGGCGCAGTCTTCGATGACCTTCAGGCCGTGTTTTTCAGCCAATGCCATGATCGGGTCCATGTCACATGGCCAACCCGCCAGATGCACGCAGATCACCGCCCTGGTGCGCGGCGTCAGTACCGCTTCGATCGTCTGCGCAGTAATGTTCTGTGAGTCACGATCCACTTCGGCGAAAACCGGGACCGCGCCGGCATTGACGATCGAAGACACCGACGCCAGGAAGGTCCGAGGGGTGACCACCACCTCGTCTCCTGCCCCCAGGCCCAGCGCCTCGAGGGCCACATCCAGCGCCACCGTTCCATTGGCTAACGCTACCGCATGTTCGGTACCCGCCCAGGCAGCAAATTCCTTTTCGAACTCCCGGCACGCCTGTCCCGTCCAATAATTGACCTTATTGGACAGAATCACGTCGCGTACCGCGTTCGCCTCTTCCTCGGTAAAGGAAGGCCATGGGGAGAAGGAAGTGTTCAACACAATTGAGGCTCTTCAGTATTTGGTCGAAATAGAGGGGTTGCGCACAGGTCGCCCCTCAGTTGAATTCCATTGCACATCTCGAAAACCTCGGCAGCCACACGCAACCTTGGCGGCCACCTTTACCGACAACTCTTGCGCGAATGCTTCTCGGCCAGCCAATCCAGGAGGTTGCGCCAGGTACGGCTTGGAGACAAGAAGAATCGGCAGCGACCGGTGTGCAACGACGCTAAGTCGCAGTCCGACCTGCCAGGGGCCTGGCAGGAACGCCCACTACGGTCAATCCGTCCAAGACATCGGTCGTGACCGCAGCGCCTGCACCCACCGTAACGGACACACCAATTGTTACAAGCTGACGAACACTAGCACCGATGCCAACCCAGCTCAAATCGCCGACCCTGACGCCACCGGCAAGGTGCGCGCCGGGACTGATATGCACACCGTCCCCGAGCACGCAGTCATGATCCACACTGCATCCAGTGTTGAGAATGCTGCCGGGCCCGACCTGTGCATCGGCGTTCACAACCGCCCCGGCAAAGATCACCGTCCCCTTGCCGATCAGTGCGTGACGGCTGACGGTCGCCGCAGGATGTATCAACGTGCACAACCGACCACCTGCCGATTCCAGCTCAAGCAGCTTGCGAAAACGGATCGGGTTGTTGCCGATGGCCACCACCACGCCGTCGTACTCATGCAGGCGCTCGCGCAGCAAGGCGCTGTCACCCGCAACTTGCCAGGGGCCATTGCATTGCCGCACTGGCCAGGCGTCATCGTAAAACTCCACCGCCTGCCAGCCACAGCATTGCGCGGTATCGGCCACTACCTTGCCATGCCCACTGGCACCGAGAATCGCGAGACGCTTCATGGGCGTTTACCAGTGAACTTGGACATGGTCGCTTCGCCGGCGCCATTGATTCCCTCGCGAATGACCACCTTCTTCAGGGTCAGGAAAATGATCTTGAGATCCAGCGTCAATGAACGGTTGTCCACATACCAGACGTCCAGGTCGAACTTGTCTTCCCAGCTCAAGGCATTGCGGCCATTGACCTGGGCCCAGCCGCTGATACCCGGCCGCACCTCATGACGCCGGTACTGTTCGGAGCTATAGAGCGGCAGGTACTCCATCAGCAAAGGGCGTGGGCCAACCAGGCTCATGTCGCCCTTGAGGACATTCCACAATTCCGGCAACTCGTCGAGACTGCTGGCACGTAGGAAATTCCCGAAAGGTGTCATGCGCTGCGCGTCTGGCAACGGGTTGCCATCGGTGTCGAACGCATCACGCATGGTACGGAACTTCACCATCTTGAACGGTTTGCCATGCAATCCCGGACGGACCTGGGAAAAAATGACCGGCGAACCCAAACGCCTGCGAATCGCAATCGCGACCAACAGGATGACAGGCGCAAGCACGAGCAGGCCAAGCGAGGCCAGTACGACATCAACCAGGCGCTTCACTTGGCATTGCCCTGAAACAGTATCGAGAGGTAATCGTTGGCCAGGGTCGAATAGTTTCGATTCTGCAACAACCATTGGCGCCCGCGTATGCCCATCTGGGCGCGCTCCTCGGCACTTTTCGATTTCATATCGACAATCGCACTTACCACGGCACCGACATTGTTCGCCGGTACGAATACACCGCAGTCCGCTTCATTGATCATCGATGGGTAGCCATTGTAAGAGGCCACCACAGGTTTGGCCGCGAGCATGTAGTCGATGACCTTGTTCAACGACTGTCCGTAATCCCAGACCTTCGAGTCGTGCACCGAGAAGTACAGCAGGTCGCCCTCGGACAGCACCGACTGGACCATGTTGCGCGGAACCTTTGGTGCAAACACGAGATTGGACAGATCGCCATACTGCTTCTGGTAGCTTTCCCGTAACGCACCATCACCGACGATCACAAACTCGACGTCCGCGTGCTCGCGCATGGCCCTGGCCGTTTCGAAAAAAACGTCCAGGGCGTTGGTGATGCCGATAGTGCCAGCATGCACCACCTTGAACTTGTCACTGCCCAGATAGCGCTCGGCATAGTCCGCTGGAACCTCTGCCACATCGTTCAGATGTTCCTGGCTGACGCCCATCGGCACGCAGTAGACCGGCCGATCGTGGCCCAGCTCCGCCCGGACATGAGCGGCCAGGTTCGGCATGGTACCCACGATGGCATCGGACTTCCGGTAGGCGAGCCGCTCCAGCCAAGATAATCCCTTCACAAACAGGTTTGCGTTGCTGAAGCCACCTTCCTCGACGATGGTAAGCGGCCATATGTCCCGAACCTCGAACACCAGGCGGCACCCATACTTGAAGCGCATCAGCAAGCCATTGACGATGGTCAGCAATGACAGACTGGAAATGATCACCACGTCCGGGCGCGGCAATGCGCGCTTGTTGAGCCAGAACAGATTCCACTCGAAATGGAACCAACTCAGGATCCTGCGCAGGGACTTGGCGACCGAGTACTTCATCGTCTTCAGCCAGACGATCTTGACCCCATCGGTTTCTTGCACCGTAACCCGGCCCTTCAGCACCGGAAGATCCACCAGATTATTGGAGTCCGAGCTGATCACAACGACTTGATAGCCGGCGCGCCTCATTTCGTCCACCAGGAACCAGCCCCGTCCTCCGGGGCTGGTGGCGGTCTTGGGAGAAAAGTACTTCGTTACATACCAGATCGTCTTGTTCATCTAGGCAAACAGCTCATCAATCTTTGTAAAGGCGGGGAATGGAATTGACGATCTTGATTACCTCGGTGAAGTCCATGCCCAGCGCATCCAGGTACCAGCGGATATTCTGGTAACGCGGGCGGTTCTCCTCACGCACCAGTTCAAGGGCACGCTCACGAGTGATTTCGCCTTCGCGTACCTGGTTGCTGCGGAACGTGTCGTGCTCGGAGAATCCGGCCACAAGGTAGTAGATGTAGTTGTACAGGCCGGCCGTACCATCTCCGATCCGCCAGGTAGTGCTGGTATCCACCGCCAACTCCCAACCGTAATCGTTGATCAAGGTGTCGTCGATGGTCTTCTCGTCCCAACGCCAGTAGTCGAAGATGTGGTAGTAGTCCTTCTTCTCGGTGAAGCTGCGGTAGTACTCGCCCGACAAGGTGTCCCACAGCGAGCTGTTGAAGTAGCCGGGGCTCTTGAGCATCGCCTTGAAGCGCAGGCTCTGGTACTCCATCTGCTTGCGCCAGCCGTGCATGTAGACCCGCTTTTCTTCGAACGCGGGCGGCACACCGAGGAACCCGGCCTTGAAGTGAGTGACTTCGAGAGGGTTGACACCCCACAGATTCAGGCTGACGCCGGTCTGCTGCTTGACCGTCTCGATATGACGGAAGAAGTGTTTGTCGCCAGCGGTCAGGATGCTGATCATGCCCAGGTGCGGTGCCTTGAGCCACGCCTTGAGGTTGATGGCGATGTTGCGGCGCTTCTGGGCGATATCGTCTGCGACGATGATGTTCTCGACACCCAGCTCGGCACTCATCCGGCTGATGTTGCGCCGCCCCAGGTCGGTGACCATACCCCAGTCGTAGGTATAGGTGACCGGGTTCATCTTCAGTTCCTTGACGATCAGGTGCAACCCGTAGCAGCTGTCGCGTCCTCCCGAGAACGGCACGATGCAGTCAGTAACACCCGCACGGCGATAGCCCTCTACCAGATTGAACAGTTCCTCTTTCGGCTTGGGCACGTTGCGAGGGCTGTAGTTGTGGCAGTAGTTGCAGACACCTTCGGCATCGAAGGTGATGAACGGCATGGTCTCAGGAAGGATGCAACGGGTGCAGCGACGCAGGTTGGGCTGCGGGTAGAGCAGTTGCTTTTCTTCGGAGGTGATGAACTGGAAGGGTGGAATCAGGTTGTGAACGCGCTGATTGTTGTCGGACACGCGAATGTCCGAAGCCGCTGGCAGATCAATGACTACGGCTTTCTCCCTGACCTGGAGAATGTCGCTGCAGCCAACCTGGGTGAGTGGGAAGCGCTCCGAGGAGAAACAACGCCCGCCCTCCACCGTGCCGACATACAGGCTGCCGTTATTGGAGAACAGCACGGCCTTGCCCAGGCGCGGCACGACGATCGCGCAGGCGATGACACCGACGCACAGCGCCAGGACCTTTTCCGCCAGGCCTTCAAGCGTGTCGCCTGCTTCTTCCAGATGCTGCTCGGTGATCGCGGCGATCACCTCGCTGTCGATCTCGAGGGTTCGCTTGGGCTTGATGTGATTCCATACATCGGCGTCGTTCACGATGATTCCGTTGTGGATCACGCAAACACCGCCGCGCACGACGGGCTGGTTGTCGGCAAGGCCATTGGTGATCAGCCGGCTGTGGCCGAAGACAAAGGCGGAATCGAAAGGCTTGACCTGCGAGATCAACTTCTTGATGTCGTAGTCGGCCCTGCTCACCTGGTAGCCCGCGCCATCCGCGTAGATCAGGCCGCTGGAGTCACGACCACGCTGCCTGGCATGCAGCGCCAGAGTCATCAGACTTTCCTTGTTGACTTTTTCCTTGCCGATGTAGCCAAAAATTCCACACATATTGCAGCCCGTATCAATTAGTTATCCCACCACGCGAAAGGCGGGTTGTGATCTAGCTGGCAGACGAAGCGTGTTGAAGCCCCCACATCAATACTCCCGAGCAAGACGATTTGCCCCCGGACATCGTAATGGAACACCTTCAACACAACCGGTGCATACCCAACCTGTATCTCATCAATTTGCCCCTTATAGGGCCTGCTGGTACAGCGTAAGTAGTTTGTGCTCTTGCGCCTGCCAGCTCAAAGGGTACAGATCCGAGAACCGGAAGCTCACCTTAGAACTTTCCAAAGCCCGTATGGCGTCCCTGATACTGTCGACGTCCAGTTTACAGCACTGGCCGATGCCATACTCCGAAATCACGGCACTGATGTCGGGAAAATCAGAGGCCAACACAGGAATGCCGGCAAAGCAATACTCAAAAAGCTTGTTTGGCAAGCAGTAATAATCACTTAACGAGACATTTTGGACGAGACATAGCCCAAAATCAGCAGATTGCACAATCGGAACAACCTGGGCATGCGGTACCGCTGCATGCACGTGAATATTCGGGTACTCCGCAGCCTTGTGCTTCAACTCGCTGCCTAAGTCGCCATAGCCCATGAACACAATGTGCGACGACACGTCGGGAGCACTGAAAGCTTCGGTCAGCAGGTCGATGCCACGCCCACGGGCGAGGATGCCAACGTAGATGAAAATCTTGTGCTGCTTGGGGATGGAAAAGACTTCGCGCAGGTAATCCTGGTTGTGCGTGCCGGCTTGTGAAATAAGCGGTGAGTTGAGTATGACCGCTGTAGGCTTGGGCCCAAACCTCTCCCGATACCAGGACTCGATGGAGGGACTCACGACGATCAAGGCGTCCACGAAACGCCACAACAGCTTCTCCACGCCAAACGTCAACGCGCCCTGCATGCGGCTAAGGCCGTTACGATCGGACTCGAGTTCATGTGCGTCATAAACGAGCTTTGCCCCGGTCAGCAGCTTGACCACGACACCTAGAGGTAGAACTAACGTGTCATGGCAATGCACAACATTCGGGCGCTGCCAGATAGCATAGGGCAGCATCTTGAAAACCAGTTCGATAAGTGAAGCAATGTGCCTAAGCGTTCTCGGCAAGAACAACAGCTTACGCGATATGGTTTTGATGGCTTTTATTTGACTTTCAAACTGCACCGAAGACTGATGCGCCCCTTCGTTCAGCGCAACACCTACGCCATTGACTTTGTACCCAGCCGCTACCAAAGCCCCCATTTCCTTGAGAACTCGAGAGTCCGATGCGATGTCTGTATGAGTCAAGTGTAAGATCTTTTTCATATATTTTCTTAAGCAAATATCATGAAAGCGCTAATTAATCAAAGCACTACAGTAAACCAGAAACCGAAACCCGCATCAACGCGCAAACCACCGCGCCAGAACTAAAACCTCATCGCGTCAACCTCGGATTTCGAGCGATCATCTCTTGACACTTTCCACCCTAGCATCACGCAACGCGATTGAAAAACCTGACCAAACTGACAACCTTACCCATGCGCGCCGACTAGCATCCGCTGATACAACGCCAACAGCTTCCGCTCCTGTGCCTGCCAGCTCAGAGGCCGGAGATCAGCAAACTCAAACCTGTCTTGGGAGCCTTCCATCCTCAGCACAGCCTCACGAATGCTGCCGACCTCAAGCTCACAGCACTCGCCGATGCCATACTCCTGAAGCACCGCTCGAATATCAGGAAAGTCCGATGCGAGCACGGGAATACCGGCAAAGCAATATTCGAATAGCTTATTTGGCAAACAATAGTAGCTGCTCAAAGAAACATTCTGGATCATGCACAGACCGACATCAGCCGACTGCACAATCGGTACCACCTGCGCGTGTGGCACAGCCTCGTGCACATGCACGTTTGGCCTTTCAGAAGCCCGTTGAGCAAGCTCACCGTGCAGCGCTCCATAGCCCATGAATACGATATGCGCATTAACCCGTGGGTCGCTGAAGGCATCGACCAGCAAATCAATGCCGCGCCCCTTCACAAGAATGCCGACATATATAAAGATTTTTTTGTCTGAGGGTATAGAAAAGCGCGTTCGCAAATACTCGCCCTCAAACTGAGAGCCCGCCGCGAATACCGGAGAATTAAGTATCACTGCCGAGGGCTTCTGACCTAAATTGTCGTGATACCAACGCTCGATTGAAGGACTCACTACAATAAGCGTGTCGACGAAGCGCCATATTAACTTTTCGACTAGCAGGGTCAGTTTCCCCTGTATTGGCGCGATACCATTTCGGTTCGACTCCAGCTCATGAGCATCATAAACAAGCCGCGCCCGCGTGATACCTTTGAGCAGCCAGCCCAGTGGCAAGACCAACGTATCGTGACAATGAATGACGTCAGGCCGCATGCGAATGACACGCGGCAATACTCTTGCAAAGAATTCGAGAAAAATCAGAGCATGTTTGAGCGCGCGCGGCACAAACGTCAGCTTTCTAGACCGAATGTCAAGCGAAGCGACTTCCGCACGCACCGATTGATCAGCTATTGCTGTCGCCTCATCCCGCATAATACCAACACCACTCACCGCATACCCGGCCCTGCCGAGTACGTCCATTTCTTTCAATATGCGCGAATCGGAGCGGATATCAGTATGCGTCAAATGAAAAACTTTCTTCATCACGAACCTAAACACGAAAAGTCTTATAATTTATATACAGCACAGACCCCCATACCAGCCGGTGCTACAGGCTCCGCCTCGGCACGGAACTCAACGCCACGAGCAGACTGGCAACAACGCCTGGCAAAGAAAATACTGTGTCGCCTGAAATCAGGGAGTATGGCAGAGCCATCATCAGCAAGGCGATATGAATAACACTCCCCTGGCGCCAAACCACCCACAACGGCCACACATAGAACGCAACTGCAACAAGTCCAAAAAAGAACCCACCAATCAACCATTCGGTCATGATGGCCATGTGCGGATAATGAAACTTATCACAGGAGGAGAATGTGCAGGAAAAAAGCTCATGATGACGCCAGCCCTGCGGCAGTAACCCCAGGTTTGAGAAGGCCAACTTCCAGTAACTTAAACGGGACCCCGCACCCAATGCCCCGTCCGACATGGTACCCAACATCGCGGATGGTGCAGAACGATTGATCTTGATAATCGCGTTCGCACCAGCACCTGGACTTGACTCTGCTTTCGCGTCCGCAGCTGCCCCCAAACTCAACTCTGCTTCCGCGATTGCACCTGCACCTGTACCTGTACCTGTACCTGTACCTGTACCTGTACCTGTACCTGTACCTGTACCTGTACCTGCACTCAACTCTGTTTCCGCGCTCGCACCCGCACTTAACTCTTCTTTTGCACTTCCGCTTAATTTTTCTTTATCGAAGCTTAAAATCTTAGAGTAAGGCTCTTTTCCGTACCTGAATCGCTCGAACGACTCACTGTCGGCAATTGCGTAAACTGCCAACGTACTCACCACGACCAAAAGCGATGCCCTGAGCCATGCTGCCCGCCCCTCCAGAAGCACCATCACGAACGGCAGGAACACCATGAGCACGAGAAATCTTCGGGAACTCGAAAGTGCACCTGCAGCAATCAAAATCGGCAAGCCGAACCAGAGTCGATTCCTCACACAGCCTAAAGCCGCAACCAACCAAAGAAAACCAAGATTATTGTAGTTAACGCACAACGCAGAACCCGCGGGATAACTGCCACAACTATCGAGCAGAAAACCAATCAGGTAACCTCGGTACAGCAGGGCAGCCTTGGCAAGCCCAAACAAGGCGGTAACCAAACCCAATGGTATCAGCACCGCAAAAAAGCCTTTCGACACGTCCTCGCCGGCTAAAAAATAAATAAACAACAGGCCAGACGCTATGATCAGTTCTTTAATGACTAGGTGCGCATATGCCGTGTCGGTAACGCCCAATGCAACGACATGAAGGCTGATCAACAGCACCATCGGCAAAATTGCAGCAGAGGGGAACTTGACAGGACGGCGCCAGAGAAAGGCCAGCAGAATAAAAGGCAGAAGGCCGACCAGCAGCCAACGCAAAGAAAAAAACTCCGCATAAAAGGGGAACGCCAGCGCAACGCCAGCCCAAAAGCTTTTGTTCAACCAAGGAGCTTTATCCAAACGCAGGTTGCTTGCGTCGCGTTGATCTGTATTCATCTGCAATGCCGTCACTTTTGCGTCCCTACCGAATTTTCATTGCACTCAGCGAACCTACGAACATGTGCCCGCACACGCCCCTACGCCACGACATCAACGACGCTTCCACGCGCCGCCTTGTACTGCAAAAAGGAATGAACCATATAAAAAAACGAAACCACACACACGTATGCAACAATTGCCAACTTGTAACTTCCGCCTAATGAATCAGATATATAAAACACCGCCACCACCGACAACACCCGAAGCAATTGCCAGATTGAGTCCAGCATCAACCAACCTCGCAACAGCAGGGTATTGCTCAACGGCAGAGAAAGCGTCTGAAAGAACATGAGCACCGCGACTACCGCAGCGATTTCACCAGCGCCACGCCAGGTCTCACCGAACACAAACGCAAAAATATCTGGCCCGAACAGCAGTATTGGCACCATCGGCAGAAACGCATAGAAAAACAGGCGCTTGAACGAAAACAGAAATATACCCAAGCATTCCCCGCGCGCCACAAACTCCTCGGCCGCACGCTGCCGGTACACATCACCAATGGCATTGGCAAACAGACTCAACGGCGCAGTCATGACGCGCTGGGCAAGCGAATACAAACCCGCAACACTAGGGCCGTAAAGCACGGTAAGCAACAGCAGGGGTAGCTCATTCGCCCCCACATTCATGACTTGCCCCGGAACCATGAATTTGGGATAGCTTTTATACTTGCGTGCAACGCACAGTATGCGAATGAAGTTGACGCGCCGAAGCTTCCCGCGGCCCTCCTGACGATAAGAAACGAAAAAAAACAGTACCGAAACGAACTGCCCTAGCAACTGACCGACAATCAAGCCTGCCAATCCGAACCTGGCCAGCCCTGCCATCAGTTGCACTACACCCGCACAGCCACTTTGCACCACTCGACTGACCGCCATATTTTTATAGTAACCGTGGCGATTAGCCCAAAAATTCAGCGCGTAATAGCACCCGAGAATAAAGGTGGCACAGGGCACTAGGTACAGCCATGGTCCAATGGCGGGATGGCCTAGCAGCGTAACGATGGCGTTGTCGCTGATCACCAGAAGAGCCATCAGCAGCAGGCTGATCGACAAGCTAAGCAACAACGCCAACGCAACCAGATTGACCGCCTCGTTTTCGTACTTGGGTACGACGATGGCCAGGTCGTACTTCCCGGTGACCAGTACCGTCAGCATCGCACAAATAGAGGCGTACAGGGCGAATATGCCGAAGTCTTCGGGCGTATACAGCCGCGTCAGGATAGGCGCTAATGCAATAGGTAGCGCCTGAGCCAAACCGGTACCGGTCATCAACGTCATGACGCTTCTGGTAAAACTATTCTTTGGCATATTCACATCAACACATGAGCCCGGCGCTGCTTTGGCGCACGACAGCCCCCAATCAACCACTGTCACGGTTCGGGTTACGGGGCATCCATGACAAGAACCGTCGTCTGCAGAGATGCAAACAGATGCTCAGGAGCAGGATCACATCGACACACGGTTGCTGACATCCATTCTCGCAACATTGCAATACAGTTCACGCTGCGCACGCTCGTGGAAGGACGAGTTATGCCAAAGCAAGGTGAAACAGCCGTCAACCATAGCACAGGCCGACTTCAATTCATCGAATTTCTTCTGCGCTCGCTCACCGAGCCCCAGACCGAGGTACATCGAACTGATAATCGTGCATTCCATGGCAATGAGCGGCCGAATCCGCAGCGGCAGTATTTGCCCGGCAACCGGATCGAATGCGGGGTACTCGAAGCACGTACCACACCGGAAACCCGGACGGTCTGCATAACCCAATGTACTGTCGTAGTCCATGCCAGCATCAGCCCAGCCACGCAAGGTAACAGGCTGCTGCCAGCGCAGGTAATGCATTCTCCCTCCCCACTGCGCCTGGACAATCCCCTCTTCCCTGGCGATGCCACGTAATCGCGAGACTTCATCCAAGATGACCTGCGGATTGCGATAGCTGCCATAGCTGGGATGCAAGCCTATCTCGTGCCCACGTGCGTGTATCCGACGCATCAACTGCCGGATGGCGGGATGCTCAGGATAGTAATCGGCATCGCGCCGAGCATCCGTTCGGCCGCAGATGAAATAGAACGCGCTACGCAGGTTGTGCGCCTCGGATTGATCCATGATCCAATCAAAGGTATTGAACGGATCAGCAGCGTGCAGTGCCTTACGAGTACCCAGTTTGACCAGGGGAGCCGCTATACAGGCGCGAACGTCGCGACGCTTGAGCAGATCGCCCGCCATCATCCGCCCGATCATTGACCAGGGCTTGAAGCCGTAAAGGCTAGGCGTATCGACATCGTGAGACAACTTAACGCTGAACGCATGCTTGCTGAGTTTGAGTCCAGGCCAGACCTTACGTATTACTTGGCCAAGCACATGCAGCCACTCGTCAACGATTGGGCGCTCCAGATAGCCCTGCCTATAGGCATGTGAGGCAGTCGCGGGAAACCGCCCATGATTGTCTAGGTCGCAACGACCTATTTCTTCCTGACGGGTCAGCATCCAATAGACAAAGCCCAGGACATCGTAGCCAATGTGGTATCCGTGCCCTGTTGCCCTGATCAATGGCAGATCGAGGCTGCATACACCCGGTGCCGGCAACTCACCATGCAAGGCTGTCGACCAGCCTTCGGCACTACCGCTCCACTTCGTACAGGGCAGATCAGAATCGGCGCGCACAAAAGTGGCACCGTCGAGCGCGAGCGTAATTTCACCGGGTTCACTCTGGCGACTGATCACCAGCGCACTGCCATCTCCAACGCGAAGCCAAAAGCGCTGCCCAAATCGCTCCTTCAGCACTACCTCCAACCAGAGAAGTGCCGCCGCAGTGTGCCAAGACATGAGTTCGCGCATCAACCGGCCCTAATAGTCCTTATGAATTGAAGGGTTCTTATGACTCTGGAATTGGTCTTGCTGATCACCGAGTACGGCGCCTGAGTGGCACCAAATCCACGGAAAAAACGCTCGACCGGCTCGATCATTGAGCCTTCAAAATCAAATTTTCTGGTGACAGTGGCGGCAAATTGGATGGCATGCCACATGCATAGGCTGGTCGCTCCACTGTTACGTAGGTCCGGATCACCACCACCGAGCAGATAATAGGCACTATTGCTGTCCCAGAGAATAAATACGCCAGCATGCTCCCGACCTTGGTCATCGACAGCCACAAACAGCTTGCAGGCATTTTGCGCCATCGCCGCCGCGTGAATTCCCAACGCTACTTCACTGGAGTATGGGACCTGCAGCGACTGGCGGTCGAAGACCTTCTTGTTCAACGCAAGGAAACTTTCAAACGAGCAATCGGTCCGCACCTTAACAGCAAATTTTTTTTCGGCTTTTCTGATGTCGGTTCGAATATTCGTGTCGAAGCCGCTCCATATGGCCTCCAGGTCGTCCAACTGCTCAATTCGGTAGGTGTAGCGCGTACTTTGCTCGTAACCCAACCAATACAGAGGCAGCCAATTGTTGCGCTCACAGTACCAATTCTGTTTGTATTGGGCATAGGCGGGCAGCGACTGATAGAGACCCTGCAGAAGATTTTTTTCCTTGGCCAAACGACGAGCACTTCTGGCCTCACCTGAACGCAGCCAAGGCCCGAGATGCGGCGTCAATATCGGCTGGCCGATAAGCCTCAAACCAAAACGCATGCGTGTGACATAGGGAAGCGACGCGACTATGACACCCTCGTGTTCGAGCAAAGCAACGTCCCACGCATCGCCAGCAACTGCATCCAACCACCAGGCCTGGCTGAATAAAGGAATTCTCAACTCCTGTGAGCATAGCGCGCGGTATTTATCTCTATTTGTACTCATCTCTGCAAAATACCAACAATCAGCCGCTTCAAACTAAACTTGCGCGACAGAAAAATATAACCACCCCGTGCGGCAACGCAGTGCCTTCCCTGAAACCTGACCAACGAACCTTCCTTGTCTAAATGCTCAATCTTTATGAACTCTTCAACACACCACCGATGCCCAATGTACAGGCCAGTTGGCTGAGCGATGGCATTCAGCCAGAGCTCGGTCCCACGTAGCACGTGCCACACACGCTCGATGGGCCAACGCGCCCAATCGATGATGGTACCATGTTCGTCGGTTCGCAGATTACGGGCCCGGGGGTAGGGCTTACAGCCTGCCGCGTGCGCGTGGCGTTGCCACGCTCAATCGCATTCAGCGCATCCAACATCAGAGGAACCCCCACCTTGCCGATCAGCGTGTCAAGAACAGCGGGCGATTTCTCTCCCAATGCAATCGGTACGCGCCGCTGCGCCACAATATCCCCGGTGTCTTCACCAGCATCGAGATAGTGAACCGTAACCCCTGGATTCAGCTCCATATCATAGTATTGCCAAAATGCGGGGTTAGGACCTCGATAAGCTGGCAAGTAGGAGGGGTGCATATTTATCACCCCAAGACGGGGCAACGACAGCAGCGATTCCTTCAATAACTGAGACATACTGAAGACTACGATGACGTCAGGACTCAAGTCCGCCACCCATCGCGCAACCTCGGCGTCTCTCCCTTTGCACAGATAATTATAAGGCGTCTTCCTTGCCAGGCAGTAAGCTTTTAAATTCACGACTGCCGGGGTAAAAAGCTTGTAGACAAGGCTGAAAAATCGAAACAAAGGAGGCTGCGAGAACGAAATACTATAGTCTCGCGGCATGGACTCAATGACCCCGACAACCTCATGTGACGATTCGAACAACGGTTCAACCAATCGCGAAACACCTTGGGTAATCAGTAACACCCTCATGCAGACCTCACACCTTGCAAATTAAAACCACCGCACGCTAGGCGATAGGAAATCAGCAAGTTCACCAGAAAGCAAAATGAATAGGCAATAGTGAAAAACACCAACGCCAGCCATTCTGACCCGAGCCAATAGCCAGCAAGAAATGCAACAACGACCAGCACGAACAGCATGACTTGCCATGCCAGATCCAGCTTTTGCGCTTCAGCTACAATGAAAACCATACTCAGCGGACTGGCAACGAAGCGCAGAAAAAACATCGGCACCAGAATTCTCGCATACTCGCCTGCAACACGCCATGGCTCACCAAATACCAACGCAAAAAAAACAGGCGCCACAAGAAAGAAAGCAAAAAATGGTAAAATCGAAACTATCAGTAAGCGCTTGAGCGTCTTCACATATACAAGCTTGCAGTTGCCAGTATCTATATAAGCACGACTGGCCTCCTGTCGAAAGACATCCCCTAGCGCCCCGGCCACTAGAGTGATAGGCGCCCCCAGTACACGCTGCGTCAAATTATAAAAACCTACGCTACTTGCACTGAACATGACACTAAGAAGCATAATCGGCATCTGACTCGACGCCGTATTGAAACCGTGTGCAGCAATGAGGAATTTCGGGAAGTTTATGTACTTTTTCGCCCACACTGCCATTTGACCAAGGCAGATACCCCGCACGAAGCTTCGATCCTCTCGCAACACCATGCGAGCCAAGGCCAACAACGCGAGCAACTGCCCTATCAACTGCCCCCAAACCAAGCCAGTGACACCCGCCCCCAGCGCCCCACCTGCTAGTTGCCCACCTGAAGAACAGCCACTCTGCAAAGTGCGGCTTACAGCAAGACGCTTATATTGCCCCTTGCGATTGCACCAGTAGCTCAGACTTTGATAGCCCCCCATCAGCAAGGTTGATAAGGGAATCCAGTAGAGCCAAGGCGCTACCGCAGGGTTACCAAGGAGTTCGGCAATCGGAGCATTAAAAAAACAGACGAGAACGAACAGCGTGAAACTCAATAACATACTAAGCAGCGTCGACAGCGCGACGACTTGCATGGCATCGCGATCTTCCTTCGGTAGTAGAATGGCTTGCTCATAACGCCCCGTTACCAACACCGCAGCTATCGAGGCAATTGCCATGAACAGAGCAAATAGACCAAACTGCTCTGGACTGTAGATCCGGGTCAGTATCGGACTGACTGCAATAGGTATTGCCTGGGCCAACCCCGTCCCGGTCATCAGCGTAATGACATTGCGCGCATACGCGCTTTGTGGAAGTAAGCGCCGCATGGGTTATTCCATCATCCTTTCGAACTCTTTTTTTCAGCAACCCTGTACATTCCAGCCTCCAGCATGCTCAGAGGAAGCACATCCAGACAGATCAACTGCTCCTGACAATGGCGCCGCCGGAAAAACCCAGCTCTCAAAATACAAGCAGGTTGCGCCTGCATAACGTTGGGCACATCTTCGCCTTCATACGCGGCCTGTAACCATGCATCAAGGACCACAACGTGAGGCCCAGAAGATAAAACTGGATTTCAACAGCCAGCGACCAAGCCTGCTACAGCGGCCTCTCATGACTTTTTGCAAAGAAAGTAACGAAACAAAGGCCGCGTGCCAAAGCAAGCTGGGGCGATGCGCTTAAGCCGAGCGATGTAGAATGCCCTCAGCGTTACGAGCGCCTGAGAGTCTCGCCGGCTCAGCTTCTCAAGCAGGATGTTGACCATCAGGCACCCCGATATGCCCCCAACGAAGCCACCCGGCAGCCACGCCGGGTTGAAGTGAAAGCATATGACAGCCAGCACCTACGCTTGCTATTGCTCTCGCCATATGCCTTAACTTGAAACTCAACCCAGTGCCCGTACAATCTGGACAATACTTTCCTCGTCCAGATAGGGATGCATCGGAAGACTCATCACCCGCTCTGCAACTGCATCTCCCACAGGCAATACGGCGCTGTCATCCTTCACCGCAGGCTGACGATTCAGCGGAATCGGATAGTGGACAGCCGTCGGTACCCCTGAGACCTTGAGGCGCTCCTGAACCCCCTCGCGATCACTTACCTGAACGGTGTACTGCGCGTAGACACTGGTGTTTTCCGGCTCGACATAAGGCGTAGCACTAAAGCCTGCCGCCGCAAAGTGCATTTGATAATGCTGCGCCACCTTCTGGCGCAACGAAATCTCGTGCTCAAAGATCTCTAGCTTCGGCAGCAGTATCGCAGCCTGCAACGTATCCAGCCGGCTGTTCACACCGACCCGGATGTGATGATAGCGACGATCCTGCCCATGCCGGGCGATCTGCCGCAGCACAACCGCCAGCTCTTCATCATTGGTGAAGATCGCCCCACCATCGCCGTAGCATCCCAGCGGCTTGCTCGGGAAGAAGCTAGTGCAGGAAATCGTGGTCAGGTTGCAGGAGCGCTTCCCTTTGTAGGTTGCGCCAAAACTCTGCGCCGCATCCTCGATCACAGGAATACCGTGCCGGGCGGCAATCGCGTTGATCGCGTCGAAGTCCGCACACTGGCCGTACAGCGACACCGGAATGATGGCCTTGGTGCGCGGCGTTATCGCCGCCTCGAGCAATTGCGGATCCAGGTTGTAGGTGCGCGGATCGACATCCACGTACACCGGCTTGGCCCCCAGCAGTGCGACGGTTTCGGCAGTCGCGATGTAGGTGAAGCCGGGCGTGATCACCTCATCGCCCGGGCCGATCCCCAACGCCATCTGTGCAATCTGCAGCGCGTCGGTACCGTTGGCGACACTGATGCAGTGTTTCGCACCAACGAAAGCAGCCAGCTTTTCTTCAAGTTCCGCCACTTCCGGGCCAAGAATGTACTGGCCGTGCGCAAGTACGCGTGAGATGCCTGCGTCGATCTTCTCGCGAAGCAGCGACTGCTGGGTCTTAAGGTCGATGAACTCGATCACTGCATGCTCTCCTTGCTCAACGTACGGCCATTGAGGACATAGTGCGCCCCTGTGTGAATGCACACCGCGCGACCATTGCCCTCCAGAGGCAACTCCAACTGTTCGCCAAACTCGCTCATCCAGCCGATCTGACGCGCAGGCACACCAACCATCAGGGCATACGCGGGGACATCCTTGTTGATAACGGCGCCGGCACCGACGAAGGCATATTCGCCGATGGTGACACCGCAGACGATGGTGCAGTTGGCACCCAGCGTCGCGCCGCGCTTGACCCGCGTATCGCGGTACTCATCCTTGCGCTCGACCAGCGAGCGCGGGTTGTAGACATTGGTGAACACCATGCTGGGGCCGCAGAACACCCCCTCTTCCAGGGTCACGTTGTCATAGACCGACACGTTGTTCTGAACCTTGCAATGGTCACCAATCACAACTTTGTTGCCGACGAACACGTTCTGTCCGAGCGACACGCCCGCACCGATGCGCGCACCGCTGCAGACGTGAACGAAATGCCAGACACGCGACCCGTCACCAATCTGGGCGCCCTCGTCAACGATGGCACTTGAATGCTGGAAGTAGCTCATGGTTCAACCCAACAGCCGTGCCAGGATGGGATGGCCTTCGCCATTGCTCGCAACCACCGGAGCCATGGTGCGAATGGTCTCTACAGTCTCCACGCAATGGCGGGCGTCCTCGATACCGTAGCCCTTGCCGTCGAGAATGGCCTGGTAGCTGACAGTATGCAGGTCGGTGAAGCCTTCGGAGAACTCGATCTCGGCACCGTCGCAGGTGATCGAGCGATAGGTTGGCTTCTTGCCCTTGACCGAGTCAGGCAGGTCGTTGGCATCGATGGACAGGAACCAACGCACACGGGCGTTTTCATACTCCAGGTAACCGGCCGCCTTGGACTCGTTGGCGAAGTGGACGACATTACGCTGCAGCTTGCCGAAGATGAAATGCAGCATATCGTAGAAATGCACACCGATATTGGTGGCCACACCGAAGGATTTGCGTGGGTCGCCCTTCCAGCTCTCCATGTACCACTTGCCGCGGCTGGTGATGTAGGTGAGTTCGACGTCATGCTTGTGCGGCTGGGCGCTACCCTGTACCTGCTGCTTGAGATCGATGATAGCCTTGTGATGGCGAAGCTGCAGGATATTCCACAGGCGCTTGCCGGTTTCGCGCTCGGTCAGCGCCAGGTCATCGAGCATCGCGGCGCTGGGCACCAGCGGCTTTTCGCAGATCACATCACAACCCAGGCGCAGGCCGGCAGTGATGTGCGGGTGGTGCAGATGGTTGGGCGAGCAGATCGAGACGATGTCCAGCGCTTGCGCCGGATCGCGCTTCAGGCGCCAGGCATGATCGTAGAAGCGCTCGAACTCGGTGAAGAACTCGCTCTGAGGCGACAGACTGTCGATGATGCCAACCGAATCATTGATGTCGTAGGCACTGACCAGTTCGTTACCGGTATCTTTGATGGCGCGCATGTGGCGCGGTGCGATGTAACCCGCAGCACCGACTAAGGCAAAACGTTTCATGGCAGATCTCGAGAAGACGGTTGAGCAGAGCGGAAACGCCCGGCAATCAGCCGGGCGTCCCCAATCGGATTAGGCCTTGATGATGTTCGCCGCCGGCGTACGGTACTTACCGCGGCTGTCGACCAACAGTCGGGCGTTGGCCTGGATCAGGGCGTAGTCGAATTTGTCATGATCGGTGGCCAGTACAACGGCATCGAAGGTGGCGAGATTCTTGGCGGTCAATGCCTCGCTGGACAACTCGAAATGGTGCTCGCGCATTTCCGGGAAGGTAGGCACATGCGGATCGCTATAGGCCACCACAGCGCCTTTAGCTTCGAGCAGCTCCATGATCTCGACCGAAGGCGACTCACGCATGTCGTCTACGTTTTTCTTGTAAGCAATGCCCAAGACCAGCACACGGCTGCCTTTGAGCGCCTTGCCTTGCTCGTTGAGGCCATTCATCAGTTTGCCGACCACATACTCAGGCATGGCCTTGTTGATCTCACCCGACAACTCGATGAAGCGGGTGTGCAAGCCATACTCGCGAGCTTTCCACGTCAAGTAGAATGGATCGATTGGAATGCAGTGGCCGCCCAGCCCTGGCCCTGGATAGTAGGCAGTGAAACCGAAGGGCTTGGTGGCAGCAGCATCGACCACTTCGAAAATGTCGATGCCCATACGGTCGGCAACGATCTTCATTTCGTTGACCAGACCGATATTGACCGCGCGATGAATATTCTCCAACAGCTTGGTGAGCTCGGCTGCCTTGGTGGAGCTCACCTGAACGACCTGGTCGATCGCCTGCTCGTACAACGCGACACCCACGCGCAGGCAATTAGGTGTATGCCCGCCGATGACCTTGGGGATGGTACGCGTTTCAAAATTTGGATTACCCGGATCTTCACGCTCAGGGGAATAGACCAGGAAGATATCTTCACCCACCTTCAGACCGCCCTCTTGCACGCGGGGCAGCAACTCTTCCTCAGTGGTGCCCGGATAGGTCGTGCTTTCCAGGGAAACGATCTGACCAGCGCGCAGATAGGGCTTGAGAGCATTCGTGGTATCGATCACGAAGCTCAAGTCCGGCTCACGATACTTGTTAAGCGGGGTAGGTACGCACAGAATCAGCGCATCGCACTCACTCACCCGAGTAAAGTCGGCAGTCGCCTCGAAGCCGGAAGCACGCGCCTGAGCAACGCTGTCGTGGGAAATATGCTCGATATCACTTTTACCCGCGTTGAGCATATCAACTTTTACGGTATTGATATCAATACCCAACACACGATAACCGATTGCGTTGTAACGCAACATCAGCGGCAGGCCAACATACCCCAGACCCACGATACCAATGATGGCTTCCTTACTTTTGAATCTCTCTATACTGGCTTGGGTCTGATCAAACATGCATGGCTCCGATAATACAGCTTTTACTTTTGCTGCTCGTACCCAAGCTCAGCCTGGGCACAGTTCCTGACATCAGTCGAATAGTAAAGGATCAAGCGTGGCTAGCATAGCCCCGCCTAGCCATCCAAGGCAGGCGATTGACCAGCCGAGCTGTTCGCAGCCCCTTGCCAATCAGCGTGAAAAACAGCAATTCAACCCGCAAATGGGGGGAGCGGACTGATATCTCGCCGTAAATCAGAATGCAACCCAGCACACAATGACATCAAAATGCCACATTCAACCGATGCCTGCAAAAGCGAAAAATCGTAATAGAATCACGAAAATTCCGTTAGCCTGCTAAGTTTTTTCCACAATCAAAATGATTAGACCCACACGCGACCACAGCAACTAAATCACCGCCAAAACAACTTACTCCTCTCGCACTTCCAGATACTCCCCAGCGTTACTTAACGAGACACTCAGCAACAACTCATCCGGCAATTGCCACATTCACTCTCACTAATCCGCCCCACCTGGATAGCTGGCCAGATTTGTTGCTCCAGGTGCGCCGGCGCAGGTCAGCACGCGCATGAGGCTAGTCGAAAATCAGAAACCCCATATACCCAAGTAAACATGGTCGCGAAAACCAAGGCCCACCCATGCTCAACAGCGAAACGAAGTTGATCGAGACTTCAACCGGCGGGCCACAACCACTTCAGAACACAACCGACAAGACGATAGTCAAAACGGCAATATGAAGCAGCGAAACCTGTTGCCAGCACCATCGTCATGCTGAGCAGCAGAGGGGACGGACGAAGACTGTCAGAAGCTAGGCTCTGTACGAAATGTATCTGCACTCGCCCATACTGCGTTGAAACGGGGCTCGGAATGCTCATGCACTTCAGTACACTGCGCTTCCTCCCCCGTTTCGCCTTGTCTGGCCTTCGCGCAGACACATTTCGTACAGACCCTAGTCAGCCCTGGGCAAGCGCCGCATGCCGGGCGGACGCACGAATCCTGCGCTTGCCGCGCATCAACCCATAAGCTCCTAGCAATGGCCCAATCGCGAGCCCAACGACGAGAGCAGCAAGCACCAGCACCGCTACCGGTATCGCAGGCGCGGACCAGCCAAAGATAACCAACGACACCGCCTGCTGGTTTTCCAGGACGAAGAACAACACCACAGCCGCCAGCAGCAGCACGAACAACGCCGCCAGGGCGCGCCTGAGATTACGCATCAGATTACTCCTTCACTCAAGTGTTCTCGTGCTCATCTTCATTGACCCGATCACGCAGCTCCTTGCCAGGCTTGAAGTGCGGCACGTACTTGCCGTCCAGGCTGACCGACTGACCGGTCTTGGGGTTGCGCCCTACACGGGGCGCGCGATAGTGCAGGGAAAAGCTGCCGAAGCCACGGATTTCGATACGATCCCCGGTCGCCAGGCACTGCGACATCTGCTCAAGCATGGTCTTGATGGCCAGCTCGACGTCCTTGGACGAGAGTAGCCCCTGATGGGTGACAATACGTTCGATCAGCTCCGACTTCGTCATATTTTTCCCTTCGTTATCAAGCAGCTAGATCATTGCTTAATCAGTTTGTAGCACGCTCCGAGCGATTTGAACAGGCCGGTTCTTGACTAAACAAAAAAATTCAAGGTAAGGATTTGTTCACAGTCGTGACAAGCCGCCAGGAATCGGGCCAAGGTACGGAGGCTCAACACCTGCCGAGAAATCACAGGCACAAAAAAGGGCGACCCGAGGGTCGCCCTTTTTACCGATCAAACAGAACTCAGTTCTGCTTGGCCATAGCTTCGCGCAGCAGCGCGGCCATGGTGGTGTCGGCAGCCGCTTCCGGAGCGTTTTTCAGGCTCTGGATGGCTTCGCGCTCTTCAGCATCGTCCTTCGACTTGATGGACAGGCTGATGACGCGGGACTTGCGGTCGACGCTGATGATCTTGGCTTCGATCTCTTCGCCTTCCTTCAGCACGTTACGAGCGTCTTCAACGCGGTCACGGCTGATTTCGGAAGCTTTCAGAGTAGCTTCGATGTCGTCGGCCAGGGTCACGATAGCGCCCTTGGCGTCAACTTCCTTGACGATACCCTTGACGATAGCGCCCTTGTCGTTGACAGCAACGAAGTTGGAGAACGGATCGTCTTCCAGCTGCTTGATGCCCAGGGAGATGCGCTCGCGCTCTGGGTCAACCGACAGGATGACGGTTTCCAGCTCGTCGCCCTTCTTGAAGCGACGCACGGCTTCTTCGCCGGCTTCGTTCCAGGAGATGTCGGACAGGTGAACCAGACCGTCGATGCCGCCGTCCAGGCCGATGAAGATACCGAAGTCGGTGATCGACTTGATGGTACCGGTGATCTTGTCACCCTTGTTGAACTGGCCGGAGAAGTCTTCCCATGGGTTGGACTTGCACTGCTTGATGCCCAGGGAGATACGACGACGCTCTTCGTCGATGTCCAGAACCATGACTTCCACTTCGTCGCCAACCTGAACGACTTTCGACGGGTGGATGTTCTTGTTGGTCCAGTCCATTTCGGAAACGTGTACCAGGCCTTCAACGCCTTCTTCCAGCTCAGCGAAGCAGCCGTAGTCGGTCAGGTTGGTAACGCGAGCAGTCACGCGGGTGCTCTCTGGGTAACGGGCTTTGATAGCAACCCATGGGTCTTCGCCCAGTTGCTTCAGGCCCAGCGAAACGCGGTTGCGCTCACGATCGTACTTCAGGACCTTGACGTCGATCTCGTCACCAACGTTGACGATCTCGGACGGGTGCTTGATACGCTTCCAGGCCATGTCGGTGATGTGCAGCAGACCATCGACGCCGCCCAGGTCAACGAACGCACCGTAGTCGGTGAGGTTCTTGACGATACCTTTGACCTGCTGGCCTTCCTGCAGCGATTCCAGCAGAGCTTCGCGCTCGGCGCTGTTTTCGGCTTCCAGGACGCTGCGACGGGAAACGACAACGTTGTTGCGCTTCTGGTCCAGCTTGATGACCTTGAATTCCAGCTCTTTGCCTTCGAGGTGGGTGGTGTCGCGCACTGGGCGGACATCAACCAGGGAGCCCGGCAGGAACGCACGGATGCCGTTAACGTCGACAGTGAAGCCGCCTTTAACCTTACCGTTGATAACGCCCTTGACCACTTCTTCAGCAGCGAAAGCAGCTTCCAGAACAATCCAGCACTCGGCGCGCTTGGCTTTTTCACGGGACAGCTTGGTTTCGCCGAAGCCGTCTTCGACCGCGTCCAGCGCAACGTGAACTTCGTCACCGACCTTGATGGTCAGTTCGCCAGTTTCGTTGTAGAACTGCTCGAGCGGGATGACACCCTCGGACTTCAGGCCAGCGTGTACGGTAACCCAGTCGCCGTCGATGTCGACAACGATACCGGTGATGATTGCACCCGGCTGAAGATTGAGGGTTTTCAGGCTTTCTTCAAAGAGTTCTGCAAAGCTTTCGCTCATTTTAATTCCTGTAGATTCGGGCGAAAAAGACGCCCATAGCCACATTCCAGACAATGTGGGTTTCGTTAAGTTAAGAAGTGCTGGCAGGACGTTGACTGGTGCCCCTGCCGGCCCTCCTCTCCATCAGGCCAGGTCGCGCAGGGCGAGCTCGCTTCTGATGCGTTGCAGCACCTGCTCGATGGACAGCTCCGTGGAATCCAGCTGAATTGCATCGGCCGCCGGCTTGAGCGGGGCCACTGCGCGCTGGGTGTCGCGCTCATCGCGCGCACGGATCTCATCTAGCAGACTCGACAGACTAACATCTTCGCCCTTGCCCTTCAACTGCAGGTAACGGCGACGGGCACGCTCCTCGGCACTGGCGGTAAGGAACACCTTCAACGGCGCGTCCGGGAACACCACGGTCCCCATGTCGCGACCGTCGGCGATCAGCCCAGGGACTTCACGGAACGCACGCTGACGCTGCAGCAGCGCCTCGCGCACCGCCGGCAGCGAGGCAACCATCGAGGCCCCGGCACCGACTGTCTCGGTGCGAATGGCATTGCTGACATCCTCACCTTCGAGAATGATCTGCTGCAGCTTGCCCGGCTCCGCCGCGACGAACTGCACGTCCAGATGCGCGGCCAGCGCCTTGAGCAGCTCTTCGTTGGTCAGGTCGACACCGTGATTGCTGGCATTGAATGCCAACAAGCGGTAGAGGGCGCCAGAGTCGAGCAGGCGCCAGCCCAGCTCACGAGCCAGCAGCCCTGCGACCGTGCCCTTGCCCGAGCCGCTAGGCCCGTCGATAGTGATGACCGGTGCTTGCGAATTCACGACTTGCCCTCTTCGGCGACGCGGATGCCGACTTCCTTGCACAGCGCCAGGAAGTTGGGGAACGACGTGGCGACGTTGGCGCAGTCATGAATGACGATCGGGGCACTGGCGCGCAGCGAAGCGATGCTGAACGCCATGGCGATTCGATGGTCGCCGTGGCCGTGCACTTCGCCGCCGCCGATCTGGCCGCCGTCGATGATGATGCCGTCCGGGGTCGGCTCGCACTTCACGCCCAGGGCAACCAGGCCGTCGGCCATCACCTGGATGCGGTCCGACTCCTTGACCCGCAGCTCTTCGGCGCCACGCAGCACGGTACGCCCTTCGGCGCAGGCGGCGGCGACGAACAGCACCGGGAACTCGTCGATGGCCAGCGGCACCAGCTCTTGCGGGATGTCGATACCCTTGAGCTTGGCGCCACGCACGCGCAGGTCGGCCACCGGCTCACCGCCGACTTCACGCTGGTTTTCCAGGGTGATGTCGCCGCCCATCAGGCGCAGGATGTCGATAACGCCGGTGCGGGTCGGGTTGATGCCGACGTGCTCCAGGACCAGATCAGAACCCTCGGCGATGGACGCCGCCACCAGGAAGAAGGCCGAGGAGGAAATGTCCGCCGGCACTTCGATACGGGTGGCGGTGAGCTTGCCACCGGACTGCAGGGAGGCTACCGGACCGTTCGACTCGACCGCGTAGCCGAAACCGCGCAGCATGCGCTCGGTGTGGTCACGGGTAGGCGCAGGCTCGGTGACGGTGGTGGTGCCTTCGGCGTACAGGCCAGCCAGCAGCAGGCAGGACTTGACCTGGGCACTGGCCATCGGCAGCGTGTAGTTCAGCGCCTTGAGCTTGTGCCCACCACGGATGGTCAGCGGCGGACGACCCTCAGGGCCAGTCTCGACCACGGCACCCATTTCACGCAGCGGGTTGGCCACGCGGTTCATCGGGCGCTTGGACAGCGAGGCGTCGCCGGTCATGGTGGTGTCGAACGACTGCGCTGCCAGCAGGCCGGACAGCAGGCGCATCGAGGTGCCGGAGTTGCCCACGTACAGCGGGCCGGGCGGCGGCTTGAGGCCATGCAGGCCGACGCCATGGATGGTCACGCGACCATGGTGCGGCCCTTCGATGACCACACCCATGTCGCGGAAGGCCTGCAAGGTCGCCAGGGCGTCTTCACCCTCGAGGAAACCTTCGACTTCCGTCGTGCCCTCGGCCAGCGAGCCGAGCATGATCGAGCGATGGGAAATCGATTTGTCGCCAGGTACGCGGATCCGTCCGGACACGCGGCCACCCGGTTGGGCCAGGAAAATCAGATCGTTGGCGTTCATAGCGTCCACATAGGCCCGACGGGCAAGGATTTTACTGAAATGCTCGCGGGCAACCCGGGCGCGGGTGAACACGCCCAGCAGTTGGTGCCCGTCCCCAGCATCGACCGCGTCGCGCAAGGCGTCGAGGTCGCTGCGAAATGTATCGAGAGTGCGCAGGACCGCCTCGCGGTTGGCGAGGAAGATGTCGTGCCACATGATCGGGTCGCTGCCGGCGATTCTCGTGAAATCGCGGAAGCCTCCCGCAGCGTACCGGAAGATCTCCAGGTTTTCATTGCGCTTGGCCAGCGAGTCGACCAGGCCGAAGGCCAACAGGTGAGGCAGGTGGCTGGTGGCGGCCAGCACTTCGTCATGGCGCTCCACCGACATGTGCTCGACATCGGCATCCAGCGCCCGCCAGAGGCGATCGACCAGGGCGAGCGCGCCCGGTTCGGTTTCCGCCAGCGGAGTGAGGATCACCTTGTGCCGGCGGAAAAGCGCCGCATTGGAGGCCTCCACCCCGCTCTGCTCGGACCCGGCGATCGGGTGCCCCGGCACGAAACGCGGCAGGCGCTCGGCGAACGCCTCGCGCGCGGCACGCACCACATTGCCCTTGGCACTGCCCACGTCGGTGATCACCGCATTACCCAGATCGAGCTGGGCCAGGCGAGCCAGGACTTTCTCCATGGCCAGGATCGGCACAGCCAACTGGATGACGTCGGCGCCGACACAAGCGGCCGCAAGGTCTGCCTCGCAGCGATCGACCACGCCCAGCGCCACGGCTTGCTTGCGCGACTCGGCGTCGAGGTCGACGCCGACCACTTCGCGGCACAGGCCGCTTTCGCGCAGGCCCTTGGCGAAGGAGCCGCCGATCAGGCCGAGGCCTACGACCACCAGACGGTCGATGAGCGGAGCGGGATTGTTTGTTACAGCATTAACCACAAGTGCGAACCCTGTTCAAAAACATGCCAGTCGTTGAGACCGCAGGGGGCTGCTGCGCAGCCCATCGCTGGCAAGCCAGCTCCCACATAGGCCAGCGATACACCGCTCCCTGTGGGAGCCGGCTTGCCGGCGATGGGCCGCAAAGCGACCCCAACAAAATCGATCAGAGCACCGCTTTCGGATAAGAGCCCAACACCTTCAGCGCCACAGCCTCCTGGCTGATCTGCTCGAGTACCGCCTTGATCAGCGGATCACGGTGATGGCCGACAAAGTCGATGAAGAACACGTAGGTCCACTTGCCGCTGCGCGACGGACGGGTCTCGATGCGCGTGAGGTCGATGCCGTTCTCGTGAAACGGCACCAGCAGCTCGTGCAGAGCACCCGGCTTGTTGCTCATGGAGACGATGATCGAAGTCTTGTCGTCGCCGGTCGGCGGCACTTCCTGGCTGCCGATCATGAGGAAGCGCGTGGAGTTGTCCGGCCGGTCCTCGATCTTTTCGGCCAGGCGGGTCAGGCCATACAGGTTGGCCGCCATGTCACCGGCAATGGCCGCCGAATTCCACTCACCCTTGACCCGCTTGGCCGCCTCGGCGTTGCTCGACACAGCCACACGCTCGACGTTCGGGTAATGGGCGTCCAGCCACTTGCGGCACTGGGCCAGCGACTGGGCATGGGAGTAGATGCGGGTGATGCTGTCGGTCTTGGTGTTCTCGCCCACCAGCAGGTGATGGTGGATACGCAGCTCGACCTCGCCGCAGATCACCATGTCATGCTCGAGGAAGCTGTCCAGCGTGTGGCTGACAGCGCCTTCGGTGGAGTTCTCCACCGGCACCACGCCGAAATTGACCGCACCCGCCGCCACTTCGCGGAACACTTCGTCGATGGCCGCCATCGGGCGGCTGACCACGGCATGGCCGAAGTGCTTCATGGCTGCGGCCTGGGTGAAGGTCCCTTCAGGGCCGAGGTAGGCCACCTTAAGCGGCTCTTCGAGCGCCAGGCAGGAGGACATGATCTCGCGGAACAACCGCGCCATCTCTTCGTTGTCCAGCGGCCCCTGATTACGCTGCATGACGCGCTTGAGCACCGCGGCCTCGCGCTCGGGACGGTAGAACACCGGCGCCTCGCCTTCTGGCAACGATGCGGTCTTGACCTTGGCCACTTCCTGGGCGCAACGGGCGCGCTCGCTGATCAGCTCGAGGATCTTCTCGTCGAGGCTGTCGATGCGCACGCGCAGGGCCTTGAGCTCCTGATCGGACATCAGCCGTGCTCCTTCTCGAATTCACCCATGTACTGCACCAGCGCCTCGACAGCCTCCAGGCCCAGGGCGTTGTAGATCGAGGCACGCATGCCGCCGACCGAACGATGGCCCTTGAGGTTGAGCAGGCCACGGGCATCGGCGCCGGCCAGGAAGGCCTTGTCCAGACGTTCGTCGGCCAGGCGGAACGGCACGTTCATCCACGAGCGGGCGTTGACACTGATCGGGTTGGTGTAGAACTCGCTGGCATCGATGAAGCCGTACAGGCGCTCTTTCTTGGCGCGGTTGCGCTGCTCCATCGCCTCGACGCCACCCTGCTCCTTGAGCCACTCGAACACCAGGCCCGAGAGGTACCAGGAATAGGTGGCCGGAGTGTTGTACATCGAGCCGTTGTCGGCCGACACCTTGTAGTCGAGCATCGTCGGGCAGCTGCTGCGGGCACGACCCAGCAGGTCTTCGCGCACGATCACCACCACCAGGCCGCTCGGACCGATGTTCTTCTGCGCGCCGGCGTAGATCAGGCCGTACTGCGATACGTCGATCGGGCGCGACAGGATGTCCGAGGACATGTCGACCACCAGCGGGACGTCACCGGTTTCGGGCACCCAGTCGAACTGCAGGCCACCAATGGTCTCGTTGGACGCATAGTGAACGTAGGCGGCATTGCGGGTCAGCTGCCACTCGTTCTGGCCCGGGATGGCCAGGTAGTCGTAGGGCTTGGCGCTGGCAGCAACGTTGACAGTGCCGAAGCGGCGCGCTTCCTCGATGGCCTTCTTCGACCAGATACCGGTCTCGACGTAGTCGGCGGTGCCGTTTTCCGGCAGCAGGTTCAGCGGAATCTCGGCAAACTGCTGGCTGGCACCGCCCTGCAGGAACAGCACCTTGTAGTTGGAGGGGACGGACAGCAGGTCGCGCAGGTCCTGCTCGGCCTTTTCGGCAATGGCCACATAGTCGTCGCTGCGGTGGCTCATTTCCATCACCGACAGACCCTTGCCGCGCCAGTCCAGCATCTCGGCCTGGGCGCGCTGCAGCACGGCATCAGGAAGCGCGGCAGGGCCTGCGCAGAAGTTAAAGGCTCGTTTGCTCACATCCACTCTCGCTCTGCCAAATAGAACAAAATCGTAATTCGCTGCGGACCAGTCAAGACTGTGTCGCCGACATCAGGGCTGCCTCGCAGCGCCAATGCCCCACCTTCATCAGTCAAACGGGGCGACCTTGGTCGCCCCGCTCGGGTTGTTGCATCGATTATTCCTGAGGTGCCTCTTCGGCGCCGGCGTCGTCGCCCACCGCATCGAGCGGGGCGCCCTCCTCGCCCGTCTCGATCAGTTCATCGAGCTCTTCCTCGGAGGGCTCCTGGACGCGTTCAAGCCCCACCAGCGTCTCGTCGGTGGCCAGCTTGATCAGCGTGACACCCTGGGTGTTACGGCCCAGGCTGGACACCTCGCCGACCCGTGTACGCACCAGCGTGCCCTGGTCGGAGATCAGCATGATTTCCTCGCCTTCCTGCACCTGGATGGCGCCGATCAGCAGGCCGTTGCGCCCCTTGGTGCCCATGGCGATCACGCCCTGGCCACCACGGCCGCGGCGCGGGAACTTGGACAGCGGGGTGCGCTTGCCAAAGCCACGTTCGGAAGCGGTGAGGATCTGCGCGCCGGACTCCGGGATCAGCATGGAAATGATCTGCTGGCCCTTGCCCAGCTTCATGCCGCGCACGCCACGGGCCGTACGGCCCATCTCACGCACCACGCTCTCGGCGAAGCGGATCACCTTGCCAGCGTCGGAGAACATCATGACTTCCTTGGCGCCGTCGGTGATGGCGGCAGCGATCAGGGTGTCACCTTCCTTGAGCTTCAAGGCGATCAGGCCGTTGGAACGCGGACGGGCGAACTGCACCAGCGGGGTCTTCTTGACAGTACCGGAGGCGGTCGCCATGAAGATGTAGGCGCCGGTCGGTTCGGCGGCCCACTCTGGGGTGTCGCCGTCTTCCTCGTCGATCTCCTCGGCTTCCACCAGCTCGCCTTCGATTACGCTGTCGTCGCTGTCTTCCAGTTCTTCGTCTGGGTCTGCGTGCTGCTGCAGCGCCTCCAGGTCGATCTGCAGCATGGCGGTGATGCGCTCACCTTCTTCCAGCGGCAGCAGGTTGACCAGCGGGCGGCCGCGGGCGGCGCGGGAGGCCTCGGGAATCTCGTAGGTCTTCTTCCAGTACACTTTGCCCTTGCTGGAGAACAGCAGCAGGGTGGCGTGGCTGTTGGCGACCAGCAGGTGCTCGATGTAGTCCTCGTCCTTGACGCCTGTGGCCGACTTGCCCTTGCCACCACGGCGCTGGGCCTGGTACGCGGACAGTGGCTGGGTCTTGGCGTAGCCACCGTGGGAGATGGTCACCACACGCTCTTCTTCGGGGATCATATCGCCGTAGTTGAGGTCATGGCTGGCATTGAGGATTTCGGTGCGGCGGGCATCGCCGTACTCGGCGCGGATCGCTTCAAGCTCTTCGCGGATCACTTCCATCAGGCGCTCGGCGCTGCTGAGGATGCGGATCAGCTCGCCGATCTGCTCGAGGATCTCCTGGTACTCGGCCAGCAGCTTCTCGTGCTCCAGGCCGGTCAGGCGGTGCAGGCGCAGCTCCAGGATAGCCTGGGCCTGTTCCGGCGACAGGTAGTACTTGCCTTCGCGCAGGCCGTACTGCTCCGGCAGGTCTTCCGGACGGCACGACTCGGCACCGGCGCGCTCGACCATGACTTGCACCGCGCTGGACTCCCAGGCCGTGCTGATCAGCGCTTCCTTGGCTTCGGACGGCGTCGGCGAGGCCTTGATCAGGGCGATGACCGGGTCGATGTTGGACAGCGCGACCGCCTGGCCTTCAAGGATGTGACCCCGCTCGCGGGCCTTGCGCAGCTCGAACACGGTGCGGCGGGTAACCACCTCGCGGCGGTGACGGACGAACGCCTCGAGCAGGTCTTTCAAATTAAGCAGGCGCGGACGACCGTCGATCAGGGCGACGATGTTGATGCCGAATACGCTCTGCAGCTGGGTCTGCTGATAGAGGTTGTTGAGCACCACCTCCGGCACCTCGCCGCGACGCAGCTCGATGACGATGCGCATGCCGTCCTTGTCGGACTCGTCGCGCAGCTCGGTGATGCCTTCGATCTTCTTCTCTTTGACCAGCTCGGCGATTTTCTCGATCAGGCGCGCCTTGTTCAGCTGGTACGGCAGCTCGGTGACCACGATCTGCTGGCGGCCACCGACCTTGTCGATGTCTTCGATCTCGGAGCGGGCACGCATATAGATGCGGCCACGGCCGGTGCGATAGGCCTCGATGATGCCCTGGCGGCCGTTGATCAGGCCCGCTGTCGGGAAGTCCGGCCCCGGGATGAACTGCATCAGCTCATCGACCGTGATGTCGGAGTTGTCGATCAGCGCCAGGCAGCCGTCGATCACTTCGCCGAGGTTGTGCGGCGGAATGTTCGTCGCCATGCCCACGGCGATACCGCTGGAGCCATTGACCAGCAGGTTGGGGATCTTGGTCGGCATGACCGCTGGGATCTGCTCGGTACCGTCGTAGTTCGGCACCCAGTCGACGGTCTCTTTGTGCAGGTCGGCCAGCAGTTCATGGGCCAGCTTGGACATGCGCACTTCGGTGTATCGCATGGCCGCGGCGTTGTCGCCGTCCACCGAACCGAAGTTGCCCTGGCCATCGACCAGCAGGTAGCGCAGCGAGAATGGCTGGGCCATGCGCACGATGGTGTCGTACACGGCGGTGTCGCCGTGCGGGTGGTACTTACCGATCACGTCACCGACCACACGGGCGGATTTCTTGTACGGCTTGTTCCAGTCGTTGCCCAGTTCGCTCATCGCATACAGAACGCGACGATGCACGGGCTTCAAGCCGTCACGCGCATCGGGCAGCGCTCGCCCGACAATAACGCTCATCGCGTAGTCGAGGTAAGACTGTCTCAGTTCGTCTTCGATATTGACCGGGAGGATTTCTTTGGCCAGTTCGCCCATGAGAAGCCTGATTCCTTTTTCTGGTGAAACTTCGCCTGATCCCTCGAAGGACGAACGAAGCTCGCCGCCGCAGCGCAATTGGGGTGCGACGACTTACGACAAATCAATGAGTTGTGCCATGGATCTGCGCAATGAAGGCCGCAGTAAAGAGCGGCCTTGGAAACTGCCGGATGGTATCACAAACGCTGCGCGCATGGGAGATATGGCAGGTTGCCGTACAGCACCATCCGCACGGATGGAAAAACGCCTCAATGGAGGCGTTTGCGGCACATCAACTGGGCGATCTTTGCGGTATCCGGGCGCTCGACAACGCCCTTCTCGGTGACGATCACGTCGATCAGGTCGGCCGGCGTGACATCGACCACCGGGTTGTAGGCTTCGACATCAGCGGTTACCTGGATGCCCGCTACCTCCAGCAGCTCTTCCTCGCCGCGGGTCTCCAGCGGGATATCCTCGCCGGTAGGCAGATTCAGATCAATGCTGGTGCTCGGCGCCACCACCATGAAGCGCAGCCCGTGGTGCATGGCCGCCACCGCCATCTGGTAGGTGCCGATCTTCGCCGCCACATCGCCATTGGCGGCAATGCAGTCGGCGCCGACCACCACCCAGGTGATGCCCTTGGTCTTCATCAGGTGCCCGGCCGCCGCGTCGGCGACCACGGTCACCGGCACTCCGTCAGCGGCCAGCTCCCAGGCGGTCAGGCGCGAACCCTGCAGCCACGGCCGCGACTCGCAGGCATAGACCTGCTCGACCATGCCCTCCAGGGTGGCGGCGCGGATCACCCCCAGGGCGGTGCCGAAGCCGCCGGTGGCCAGGGCCCCGGCGTTGCCGTGGGTGAGCAGGGCCTGCTCGCTGCCCTGGTGCCTGCGGATCTGCTCGACACCGAACTGAGCCATGGTCAGGTTGGCCTCGCGATCACTCTGGTGAATCCCCACCGCCTCGGCCTCCATCACCTTCAGCACGTCTTCATCCGGGCGCAGGCGCTGCAGGCGCTCACGCATGCGATTGAGCGCCCAGAACAGGTTGGCCGGGGTGGGCCGCGCCTCGCCGAGCATCATGAAGTCTTCTTCCAGGCTCTCTTCCCAGCTCTCGCCTTCGGCCAGACGACGGCGCAGCGCCAGCACCAGGCCATAGGCGGCGCAGATGCCGATCGCCGGAGCGCCACGCACGGCCATGTCGCTGATCGCCTCAGCCACCTCGGCCGCCTCGGTGCAAGCCAGCCAGCACTGCTCAAGCGGCAGCAGGCGCTGGTCGAGCAGATGCAGCACGCCGTCGCGCCACTCGATGCCCGTCACCGTCTCCGCCGCCATCAGTTGCTCGCGCATCGCCTCTCCCCGTCGCCCTGGCATCAAAAGCCGGCGATTATAGCGAGCCTGCGTCGCGGACGCTCGGGTATACTGCGCGTTTAGCCGAACCGATCCAGGTATATATCGCGCATGCCCATCGCCACTCCCCTCCTCGACCTGCTGCTTGTGCCGGACTGGCTGGTCCCCGTGGAGCCGGCCGGTGTCGTGCTGGAGGGCCATGCGCTGGGCATCCGCGACGGCCAGATCGCCTGGCTCGGCCCACGCGAGCGGGCACCCCAGGCCCGGAACGTGCGAACGCTGCCCGACTGCCTGTTGACGCCCGGGCTGGTCAACGCCCACGGCCACGCCGCCATGACCCTGTTCCGCGGCCTGGCCGACGACCTGCCACTGATGACCTGGCTGCAGGAACACATCTGGCCTGCCGAGGGTCGCTGGGTGAACGAGGCCTTCGTGGGCGACGGCACCGACCTGGCCATTGCCGAGCAGCTCAAGGGCGGCATCACCTGCTTCGCCGACATGTATTTCTACCCCCGCGAGGCCTGCGACCGCGTGCACCGCAGCGGCATCCGCGCGCAGATCGCCGTGCCGCTGCTGGATTTCCCCATCCCCGGCGCGCGCACCCCGGACGAGGCCCTGCACCTGGCCATCGAACTGTTCGGCGATCTGCGCCACCACCCGCGCATCACCATTGCCCTGGGCCCGCACGCACCCTACACGGTGAGCGACGAGAGCCTGGAGAAGATCCGGGTGATCGCCGACCAGTTGGACGTACCGCTGCACATGCACATCCACGAGACCGCCAGCGAAGTCGAGCAGGCGCTCAAGGACAACGGTGAGCGGCCGCTGGCGCGCCTCGCGCGCCTGGGCCTGCTGGGCCCGAACCTGCAAGCGGTGCACATGACCCAGATCAGCGACGAAGACCTGGCGCTGCTGGTAGAAAGCAACACCAGCGTGGTCCACTGCCCCGAGTCCAACCTCAAGCTGGCCAGTGGGTTCTGCCCGGTAGAGCGCCTGTGGCAGGCCGGAGTGAACGTGGCCGTCGGCACCGACGGCGCCGCCAGCAACAATGACCTCGACCTGCTCGGTGAAACCCGCACCGCTGCGTTGCTGGCCAAGGCCGTGGCCGGCTCGGCCACCGCCTTGGACGCCCACCGGGCGCTGCGCATGGCCACGCTCAATGGCGCCCGGGCCCTCGGGCTGGAGCCGATCACCGGCTCGCTCGAGGTGGGCAAGGCCGCCGACCTGGCAGTCTTCGACCTGTCGGGGCTGGCGCAGCAACCGGTGCACGACCCGGTCTCGCAACTGATCTACGCCACCGGTCGCGATTGCGTGAAGGATGTCTGGGTCGCCGGGCAGCAACTGGTCGAGGACCGCCGCCTGACACGGATGGACGAAGCCGCGCTGGCCGCCAACGCCCGTGCCTGGGGAGCCCGCATCGGCGGGCGCAATGAATGAACGACCGACAGCCACGGCTGCCGGCCCGCGACACTATTTATCGAAGATTCAGAGGACTGTTCCCATGAGCAACGTCGACCACGCCGAAATCGCCAAGTTCGAAGCCCTGGCCCACCGCTGGTGGGACCGCGAGAGCGAGTTCAAGCCGCTGCACGACATCAACCCGCTGCGGGTCAACTGGATCGACGAGCGCGTCGGCCTGGCCGGCAAGAAGGTGCTGGACGTCGGCTGCGGCGGCGGCATCCTCAGCGAGGCGATGGCCCAGCGCGGTGCCACCGTGACCGGCATTGACATGGGCGAGGCGCCGCTGGCGGTGGCCCAACTGCACCAGCTGGAGTCTGGCGTGGCGGTGGAATACCGGCAGATCACCGCCGAGGCCCTGGCCGAAGAGATGCCTGAACAGTTCGACGTGGTCACCTGCCTGGAGATGCTCGAGCACGTCCCCGACCCTTCGTCGGTGATCCGCGCCTGCTACCGCATGGTCAAGCCGGGCGGCCAGGTGTTCTTCTCGACCATCAACCGCAACCCCAAGGCCTACCTGCTGGCGATCATTGGCGCCGAATACGTGCTGAAGATGCTGCCGCGCGGCACCCACGACTTCAAGAAGTTCATCCGCCCCTCCGAGCTGGGCGCCTGGAGCCGTGCCGCAGGCCTGGAGGTCAAGGACATCATCGGCCTGACCTACAACCCGCTGACCAAGCACTACAAGCTGTGCAACGACGTCGACGTCAACTACATGATCCAGACCCTGCGCGAGGAATGAGCATGCGCCTGCGAGCAGTACTCTTCGACATGGACGGCACCCTGCTGGACACGGCGCCGGACTTCATCGCCATCTGCCAGGCGATGCTCGCCGACCGCGGCCTGCCGGCCATCGACGACGCGCGCATCCGCGAGGTGATTTCCGGCGGCGCCCGCGCCATGGTCGCGGCGACCTTTGCCATGGACCCCGAGGCCGACGGCTTCGAAGCCCTGCGCCTGGAGTTTCTCGAGCGCTACCAACGCGATTGCGCGGTGCACAGCAAGCTGTTCGACGGCATGCCGGAGCTGCTGGCCGACATCGAGAAGGGCAACCTGCTGTGGGGCGTGGTCACCAACAAGCCGGTGCGCTTCGCCGAACCGATCATGCAACGCCTGGGCCTGGCCGAGCGCTCAGCGCTGCTGATCTGCCCGGACCACGTGAAGAACAGCAAGCCCGACCCCGAGCCGCTGATCCTGGCATGCAAGACGCTTGACCTGGACCCGGCCAGCGTCCTGTTCGTCGGCGACGACCTGCGCGACATCGAATCCGGCCGCGACGCCGGCACCCGCACCGCAGCGGTGCGCTATGGCTATATTCATCCAGAGGACAACCCCAACAACTGGGGCGCCGACGTGGTGGTGGACCACCCGCTGGAACTGCGCAAGGTGATCGACAGCGCGCTGTGCGGCTGCTGATTTCAAGTCGCAAGCGTCAAGCTTCAAGCCTCAAGAAAGAGCAGCTCCAACACTGATCCGCTTTCTCTTGTAGCTTGCCGCTTATAGCTTGCAGCTCATATTCAAGGACAGACCTATGTTCGACTACACCGCCCGCCCCGACCTGCTCAAGGGCCGGATCATCCTGGTCACCGGTGCCGGCCGCGGAATCGGCGCCGCCGCCGCCAAGGCCTATGCCGCCCTGGGCGCCACCGTGCTGCTGCTGGGCAAGACCGAAGCCAACCTGAACGAGGTCTACGACCAGATCGAAGCCGCGGGCCACCCGCAACCGGTGGTGATCCCGTTCAACCTGGAAACCGCCCTGCCCCACCAGTACGACGAACTGGCGGTGATGATCGAGGACCAGTTCGGCCGCCTCGACGGCCTGCTCAACAACGCCTCGATCATTGGCCCGCGCACGCCGCTGGAGCAGCTGTCGGGCGACAACTTCATGCGCGTGGTGCACATCAACGTCAATGCCACCTTCATGCTGACCAGCACCTTGCTGCCGCTGCTGAAGCTGTCGGAGGACGCCTCGGTGGTGTTCACCTCCAGCAGTGTTGGACGCAAGGGCCGCGCTTACTGGGGTGCCTACGGGGTGTCGAAATTCGCCACCGAGGGCCTGATGCAGACCCTGGCGGATGAACTGGAAGGCGTAGCGCCAGTGCGCTCCAACAGCATCAACCCGGGTGCCACGCGCACGGCGATGCGCGCCCAGGCCTATCCGAGCGAGAACCCGCAGAACAACCCGCTACCCGAGGAGATCATGCCAGTGTACCTGTACCTGATGGGGCCGGACAGCAAGGATGTGAACGGGCAGGCGCTGAACGCACAGTAAATCCGATAAGACTGATCGCGGGGCAAGCCCGCCCCACGCCTTGCTGCGTGGGGCGGCGGTGCGCCGATGCGACTTGCCCCGCGATGCTTTCAGCCCGCCGCCAAGGCCGGGCGCAGACGCCCCTGCTGGCGCCCTTCGAGCTGCATGCAACGCTCCAGGAACAGGAACATGCAGTCGTAGCTCTTGCAGATCGCCCGACGCAACTCGGTGCGCAGCCCCAGGGTCGGGCTCTCGCCCGCCAAGGTACAGATGATTTCCAGCGCTTCCCACGGGTGCGCGTCATCATACTGCGCATGCATCTTCAGCCATTTCATGGCGCGCTTGCGGGTGTCTTCGGGGAAGCCCTGGGCGTAGGTATCCTCGGCGCAGATCACCGCCGACCATTCGCCGGTGGCACCTTCGATGGCGTAGTTGGTGGCCGCCATGGCGATGGCCAGCGACTCGGTGGCGCATACTCGCCAACACCAGTCGTTCAAGCCATTGAGCTCGGGCGGCACTTCCTGGGACTGCAGCTCATGCAGGTGGATGCCATGGGCCTGGCACCAGTGCACCCAGTAGTCGGCATGGTTGAGCTCGACGCGGATGTTGCGCATCAGCCAGCGGCGCGCCATGTCCTCGCCGGGATGCCGGGCGTAACGGGTCTTGGTGAGGTTGTGGGCCATGTAGAGGGAGAACTGCTCGACCACCGGCCAGCCACCGATCAGGTACTGGCGGATGGTCGACTGCTTGAGCTGGCCATCGCGCAGGCGTTGGTAGAACTCATGCTCCACCACTCGGCGCTTGCTTTCGCGGCAATCCTCTATCAGTTGTTGGGCCCACTGCGGATAACTGGCCGGATCCATCAATGGTCCGATCCTTACGAACGCGTCGATCACTGTCAGCTCCTTGATTCCCTGTGATTTCCGGGCGTTGTTCAGCGAAAGGTCCCCGGCGCCCGGTGCAGAAGGGGCCTCGCGGCAATCCGTTGGCGCTGCAGGCTGTCGCAGGTGAACACCTGCGGGCGTTCGATGAGATATCCCTGGGCGTAATCCACGCCGATCTCCTGCAAAGCCTGCTCGATCAGTGGCGTCTCGACGAACTCGGCGATGGTCCGCTTACCCATGACGTGGCCGATGTGATTGATCACTTCAACCATCGCCCGGTTGATCGGGTCATCGAGCATGTCCTTGACGAAACTTCCGTCGATCTTCAGGAAGTCTACAGGCAAATGCTTCAAATAGGCGAATGACGACATTCCGGCGCAGAAGTCGTCCAGCGAGAATTTGCAGCCCAATCCTTTCAATTCATTGATGAAGCGGATTGCGCTGCCTAGATTGGCGATGGCGCTGGTTTCGGTAATTTCAAAACAGATCAGCCGGGGCGGAATGTCGAACTCGCCAAACAGGCGCTGCAGGTACTCGAGGAACTTGTCGTCGCCGATGCTCGAACCCGACAGGTTGATGGCGCACATGGCCAACGGCCCCTCCCGCCCCTCGTCCAGGCACTGGCGAATCACCTGGAACACACTGCGCACCACCCAGCGATCGAGCGCGGTCATCAGGCCGTAGCGCTCGGCTGCGGGAATGAAGCTGTCGGGCAAAATGGTACGTCCACTTTCATCGTGCAGGCGCAGGAGGATTTCGATATGCCCCGGACCTTCATGGGGATGCAGCGGGGCGATTTCCTGGGCGTAGAGGCAGAAGCGATTCTCCTCCAGCGCCACGTGCAGGCGCTGGATCCAGGCCATTTCACCGAAACGCATGGACAGCTCGCTGTCGTCGGCGTGATAGACCTGGACGCGGTTGCGTCCTTTCTCCTTGGCCATGTAGCAGGCCATGTCCGCCGCGCGCAACGACGCCTCCAGGGTGCTGGGCACCTGGGCGATATGCACCAGGCCGATGCTGACCGTGGTGACGAAGGGCCTGCCCTTCCATACAAAGTGCAGGCTCTGCACGGCCTGGCGCAATTGCTCGGCAATGCGCTCGCCCTGTTCAGGGGGGCAGTTCTCGAGCAGCACGCCGAACTCGTCACCACCCAGGCGCGCCAGGGTGTCGCCCTCGCGCAGGCCCGACTGCAGCACCGCGCAGATATGCCGCAACAGCTCGTCGCCAGCGGCATGGCCACAGGTGTCGTTGACCAGCTTGAACTGGTCCAGGTCGAGGAACATCAGCGAATGCCGCCCGGCCTGGCGCGCCAGGCCATTGAGCGCTTGCTCCAGGCGGTACTCGAACTCGCGGCGGTTGGCCAGCCCGGTCAGCGCGTCATGGGTGGCCTGCCACGACAGGTTGGCGATGTACTGGCGCTCCTGGGTCATGTCGTGCAGTACCACCACGATGCCACTGACCTGCCCTTCGGTGAGAATGGGCGAGCCCACCAGGTTGACCGACACCGTGCTGCCATCCAGGCGCTGGATCAACCGGGCGTGCTCGGCGCCGCCCTTGAGGCTGCCGCTGAGCACCTGCTCGACCAGCGTCATGCTATCGCCTTCGGCATTCTCGTCGAGCAGGCTGAACAGCGCCGCCAGCGGCAGGCCTTGGGCCTGCACCGCCTGCCAGTGAGTCAGTTGCTCGGCGGCCGGGTTCATGTAGCTGATGCAACCGTCGACATCGGCGGTAATCACCGCGTCGCCGATCGACTCCAGGGTGATCTGCGCCCGCTCCTTTTCCTCTTGCAACGCACTGGCGAACGCCTGGCGCTGGGCCAGCAGCTTGCTCGAGCGCCGCCAGGCCATGGCGATGAGGAACAGCGCAGTGGCCAGGTTGGTGAGCATCAGCACCTTGAGCAGCATCCGCGAGCCTTCGCCCAGGGCATCGCTGAACGCCTTGGCGGCGGGCGTCACGCCATCATTGATGGCAACGATGCGCGCCTTCCAGTTGGCTACCTGGTGGGCGTCGACCTTGTCGCGGGCAAACCCTTCGCGCATCTGCTGGGCCAGTACGTCGAGCTGGTGCAGGTAGTCGTCACCGATGTCCCAGTAATCGATGGCGGTTTCCATGTAGCTGATATGGCGAAAGTTGCGGTAGAACCAGATGATCCGGGCAACGTCTTCGGGATGGTTGCCGCCCTGCAGCACGCCTTGGCGCGCCGCCTCCAGGTCTGGCTCGGGCCGATCCAGGGCCAGGCGCAGGTTGTGATCCCCCTGGGGCACCAGGATGGCCCGACGATAGCGGGCATAGGTCAGCGGATCACGATCATCGGCATAGAGGTTGAGGTAGTAGATAGCGTCCTTCTGCGCCTTGGACCACAGGCTCTCGCCCGCCACATAGGCACGCACGGCGGACAACGCATAAAGACTCAGACTGCCCAGCAGTACCTGGAAAACCACAACGGCGACGAAGGGCCAGATGATACCCAGCAGCCTTGGCGCTTCGAGAGTCCGATTTCCCTTCATGTAATCCCTGTCATGACGGCAGATAAGGCACGAATCGACCTAGACAAGCACAGCGTAGGCCATTTGCCATGAAGGAGCGACACGCTGCAAGCCCCAAGCGGCAAGAAAAAGTGCGCTGACTTCAACTTGCCGCTTGCAGCTCGAAGCTTGAGGCGGTTTTCAGGTTTGCTGCAGGTGGCCGTAGAGCTTGGCGTACAGGCCGCCTTCGGCGATCAGTTGCTGGTGGTCGCCATCTTCGGCGACATGGCCGCCATCGAACACCAGCACCCGGTCCGCCTGCTTCACCGCCGACAGGCGGTGGGCGATGATCAGCGTGGTGCGCCCGCTGAGGAAGCGCGCCAAGGCCAGGTGCAGGTTGTACTCGGTAGCCGCGTCCAACGCAGAGGTGGCCTCATCGAGGATGACCACCTTGGGTTCGGCCAGCACCATGCGGGCGATCGCCAGGCGCTGGCGCTGGCCACCAGACAGGCGCACGCCGGAACGCCCGACGATGCTGTCCAGGCCCTGGGGCAGCGCGGCGATGGTGGCGTCCAGCTGGGCGATGCGCAGCGCCTGCCAGCAGTCCTCGTCACTGCAGTCACGACCCATGGCCAGGTTGGCACGCACGCTGTCGTTGAACAGCGAGGGGTGCTGCAGCACCACCGCGACATTTTCGCGCAGGGTCTCCAGGCCGATCTCCTGCAGGCTGGCGCCCCCGAAGCGGATGGTCCCGGCCTGGGCGCTGTACAGCCCAAGCAGCAACTGCACCAAGGTACTCTTGCCACCGCCGCTGGCACCGACGATGGCGACCTTCTCGCCCGGGGCGATGGTCAGGTTGAGCTGGTCGAGCACCGGCTCGTCGGCATAGGCGAAGCGCAGGTCGCGCACCTCGATACCAACCGTCTCGCGCCCGGCGAACGGGTCGCCGGCCGCCGGGTACTGCGGCTCGTCGGCCCGCGCCAGCAGCTCGTTCAAGCGACTCAGCGCACCGCCGGCGGCGTAGTAGGCATATTGCAGGTTCAGCAACTGCTCCACCGGCCCGATCATGAACCACAGGTAGCTGAACACCGCCAGCATCTGGCCGATCGACAGGTCGGAGAACAGCACCGTGAGCATGGCAGCGGCACGGAAGATGTCGATGCCGAACTGGAACAACAGGCCACTGGCGCGACCGCTGGCGTCGCTCTTCCACTGCGAGGCCACCGCGTAGTCGCGCACCTCGCGGGCGCGCAGCCCCAAGCGGCCGAGGAAGTAGCCCTGGCGGTTGCTGGCGCGGATTTCCTGGATCGCGTCGAGGGTCTCGGTCAATGCCTGGGTGAAACGTGCGGTGCTGTCGTTCTCGAGCTTCTTCAGGTGCTTGACGCGCTTGCCCAACTGCACGGTGAAATAGATCACCAGCGGGTTGAACAGCAGGATCAGCAGCGCCAGCTGCCAGTGCATCCAGATCAGGATGGCCGCTGTGCCGGTCAGCGTGAGCACGGCCACCAGGAAGCGACTCAGGGTTTCGCCGACGAACTTGTCGAGGGTGTCCAGGTCGGTGACCAGGTGGGTGGTCACCGTGCCGCTGCCCAGGCTTTCGTACTCCTTGAGCGAAATGCGCTTGAGCCGCTCGATCAGGCGGATGCGCAGGCGGTAGACGATGTCCTTGGCCAGGCCGGCGAATAGCTTGGCCTGGACCACGTTGAACACCAGCGCCGCCAGGCGCAGGCCGAGGGTGGCGCACAGCATCAGCCCGATGTAACCCGCGGCCACCTGCCAGCCCGCGGGCAGGAAATTGTTCATCCACTTCAGCGCCGCGTCGCCATGCCCCAGCAACACTTCATCCACCAGCAAAGGCAGCAGCAAGGGAATCGGCACGCTGCACAGGGCGGCAAGCACGGCCACCAGGTTGGCAGTCCACAGGGCTTGCTTGTGGTGCAGGGCCAGACGGCGGATTTCCGCCCAGCTCAGGCGATCGGGCACAGCGGGGGACTTCCCTGGCACAGGGTCTGGCGACCCTGGCAGGTCAAGCACAGGCGGCCTGCTGCAGCCAACGGCCGAGCAAAGGTTGCAGGCTTTCCAGCGACTGATAGCCATTGGTCAGCAGGGCGAGCTGGCCATTGCGCTCGGCCAGCAGCGTGGGGAAGCCAGCGATGCCCAGGTCCTGCACCCAGGCGAAATCGGCACTGGTGGCGACTCGGGTGTCAGGGAGAGTGAAGCGCTGGGAGAACTGTTCACGGTCGAAGCCGGCCTGCTCGGCCAGCTCCACCAGTTGCGGGGCGCGGGTGACATCCACGCCCTGCACGTAGAACGACGCCTGGATCAGTTGCAGCAGGCGCCAGGCCCGCTTGTCGTCCAGCTCGCGTGCCGCCACCAGGGCGCGGCACGCCGGCTCCGTGTCGTAGACGAAACCGTCGGGCATCGCGTTGTCGAAACGGAACGGCTGCCCGGTGGCGTCATGCACCGCCTGCCAATGCTCGAGGATGTACTTGCGGGTCGAGGCGTCCAGGGCGCTGCCGCCGGTGCGCAAGCCGCCCGGCACCAGGCGGGTCTCGACACCCGCCTCAAGGGCCTGGGCGATCAGCGCCTCGGCCACCGGGGCAAAGCCCCAGCACCAGGAGCACATCGGGTCCATCACATAGAGCAGGCGTGCGGACATGCATCAGGCCTCGACTTTGTAGTTGAAACCGATCGGGTGCGGCTGGTTGCGCGCCTTGGCCAGCTCGATCTGCTTTTGGCGGTCGATGGCGCTGCGCCGGGTCTTCTCGCTCAGGCTGTCCCAGCAGTGCGGGCAGCTCACGCCTGGCGAATAGTGCTCCGACTCCCGGTCCTTCACGTCGATCGGGTGGCGGCAGGCATGGCACTGGTCGTACTCGCCCTCGGTCAGGTCGTGACGCACCGTGACCCGGTTGTCGAAGACGAAGCAGTCGCCGTCCCAGAGGCTTTCTTCCTGGGGTACTTCCTCGAAGTATTTCAGGATGCCGCCCTTAAGATGATAGACCGCTTCGTAGCCCTCACCGAGCATGTAGCTGGAGGCCTTCTCGCAGCGGATGCCGCCGGTGCAGAACATGGCGACCTTCTTGTGCTTGCTCGGGTCGAAGTGGGCCTTGATGTAGTCGGGGAACTCGCGGAAGGTCTCGGTCTTCGGGTCGATGGCGCCCTTGAAGGTGCCGATGGCCACTTCATAGTCATTGCGGGTGTCGATCAGCAGCACTTCCGGGTCGCTGATCAGGGCGTTCCAGTCTTTCGGATCGACGTAGGTGCCGACCGCTTTGTTCGGGTCCACACCCGGCACGCCGAGGGTGACGATCTCTTTCTTGAGCTTGACCTTGGTGCGATAGAACGGCTGCTCGTCGCAGTACGACTCTTTATGGTCGACGTCCACCAGGCGTGGGTCGTTGCGCAACCAGGCCAGCAGCGCGTCGATGCCTTCGCGGGTGGCCGAGACGGTGCCGTTGATACCTTCGTTGGCCAGCAGCAGGGTGCCTTTGACGCCGTTGTCGAGCATGGCCTTGAGCAGCGGCTCGCGCAGTTCGACGTAGTCTTCCAGGGTGACGAACTTGTACAGCGCCGCCACGACGATCGGTTGGGTCATTGCGTTGAATCTCCAGGTGGTTGCCCTCGTAAGGGGCGGACCGGGTTTGGCAAAAGCATGGGGCCGCTGCGCAGCCCATCGCCGGCAAGCCGGCTCCCACACGCTCAGCGCAAGACTCGAAATTTGCGCAGGACTTGTGGGAGCCGGCTTGCCGGCGATGGGCCGCAAAGCGGCCCCGAAGGAATAACGCGAATTGTACCAGAACGACGGAAAGGATTCAGTGCTTGCCGCCGCCGGCACACACCGGCGAGGCCGGTGCCACACCGACCGCCGCCCATTCCTCAGGCGTGTAGGTGTGAATCGCCAGGGCGTGGATCTGGCCCATCAGATCACCCATGGTGGCGTAGACCTTCTGGTGGCGCTTGACGCTGTTCAGCCCGGCGAACTGCTCGCTGACCAGCACCGCCTTGTAGTGCGTTTCCTGGCCACGGCTGTGCATGTGGCTTTCGTTGTGCACTTCGAGGTGTTGCGTGCCCAGCGGCGCCAGTTGCTGCTCGATGCGTTGCTGCATGCTCATCGCGTCACGCTCACTTCTTCGCCGGGGCCTTGCCGGCGCTTGGGTCCAGTTCCTTGGTCATGTCTTCGAGCAGCTTGTTGACCACTGGCACGGCCGGTTCCAGGCTCTGCTGGGTCAGCTGGGCGGACTGCTGGGTGACCTTGGGCATTTCCCGCAGGACCTTCTTGCCCAGCGGCGATTCGTAGAACTTGACCAGATCGTTCAGCTCGGCCTCGGTGAAGGTCGCGGTGTACAGGTCGACCATCTTCGGCTTGAGTTTTTTCCAGCCGATGGCGTTGTCCAGGGCGGCGTTGGCCTTGGCCTGGTAGCTGTCGAGCACGGTTTTCTTGGAGGCCGGCGCCTTGGTCTGCTCGAAGCGCTGGGCGAACATCTGCTGGACCTGCATGTACACCGGGGTGCCCAGCTTGTCGGCATTGGCCAGGGTCAGGAATTTCTCGGCGGCAGCGTTGTGGGCTGGAGTGGCGGCGAGTACCTGGCCGCTGGCGCAAACCAGGGCAACGGCGGCACAGAGGACACGGAGACGGGTCATTGCATTTCCTTCAAGAAAGGGAGGCGAGTACCTCAGAGTAGAGCATTCTGCGCTGTGATGGCGAAGTGCTCAAGTGGCACGACGAGCGATGGAACCGCTCTGTCGAATCAGGGCCTAAACTGCGATTTCGAACCACAAAGGAGTGAGCGCAGCATGAGCCGTATCGAGACAGACAGCCTGGGCCCGGTCGAAGTTCCAGAGGGCGCCTACTGGGGTGCGCAAACCCAGCGTTCGCTGATCAACTTCGCCATTGGCAAGGAGCGCATGCCGCTCGCGGTGCTGCACGCCCTGGCGCTGGTCAAGAAAGCCGCTGCCCGGGTCAACGACCGCAACGGCGACCTGCCCGCCGACATCGCCCGCCTGATCGAGCAGGCCGCCGACGAAGTGCTCGACGGCGAACACGACGACCAGTTTCCGCTGGTGGTGTGGCAGACCGGCAGCGGCACCCAGAGCAACATGAACGTCAACGAGGTGATCGCTGGCCGCGCCAACGAGCTGGCCGGCAAGGGACGCGGCGGCAAGGTGCCGGTGCACCCCAACGATCACGTCAACCGCTCGCAGAGCTCCAATGACTGCTTCCCCACCGCCATGCACATCGCCGCGGCCCAGGCGGTGCATGAGAAACTGCTGCCGGCGATCGCCGAACTGTCGGCTGGCCTGGCCGAGCTGTCGGCGCGCCACTCGCACCTGGTGAAAACCGGGCGCACGCACATGATGGACGCCACGCCGATCACCTTCGGCCAGGAGGTCTCGGCCTTCGTCGCCCAGCTCGACTACGCCCAGCGCGCCATCCGCGCGACCTTGCCGGCGGTTTGCGAGCTGGCCCAGGGCGGCACCGCCGTGGGCACCGGGCTCAATGCCCCGCACGGTTTCGCCGAAGCCATCGCCGCGGAGCTGGCGGCCTTGTCCGGCCTGCCATTCGTCACCGCGCCGAACAAGTTCGCCGCCCTGGCCGGCCATGAGCCGCTGACCAGCCTGGCCGGGGCGCTGAAGACCCTCGCCGTGGCCCTGATGAAGATCGCCAACGACCTGCGGCTGCTGGGTTCCGGCCCGCGCGCGGGGATTGCCGAGGTACGCCTGCCAGCCAACGAGCCAGGGAGTTCGATCATGCCCGGCAAGGTCAACCCGACGCAGTGCGAGGCCTTGTCAATGCTGGCCTGCCAGGTGCTGGGCAACGATACGGCAATCGGCTTTGCCGCAAGCCAGGGCCACCTGCAACTGAACGTGTTCAAACCGGTAATCATCCACAACCTGCTGCAGTCGATCGAACTGCTGGCCGATGGTTGCAGCAACTTCCAGCAGCACTGCGTGGCCGGCATCGAGCCGGATGCCGAGCAGATGGCGGCGCACCTGGAGCGTGGATTGATGCTGGTGACAGCGCTGAACCCGCACATTGGCTACGACAAGGCGGCGGAAATCGCCAAGAAAGCCTATGCCGAGGGCAAGACCCTGCGCGAGGCGGCGCTGGAGCTCAAGTACCTGACCAACGAGCAGTTCGACCAGTGGGTGCGACCAGAGAACATGCTGGCACCGGGTGGCAAGGGCTGAGCTCTTTATCGCCGGCAAGCCAGCTCCTACAGGGATCGCACAACATTCAGGCCTGTGGTGATCCTGTGGGAGCTGGCTTGCCGGCGATGGGGCCGGAGCAAGCGATCAATGAACCTGGGCCAACCGCGCCCGCCTCGCACGCCACCCGGCCACCAGCGATGGCCCCAGCGCCACCAGCGCCGAGCCGGACACCACGGTCACCGCCCCTACATAGCCCAGGGCATTAATGTCCTCGGCGTGCACATACTCCGGCCACACCAGTGCCGCCACTGCCACCGCGACAAAGGTCACCAGCGGGGTCAGCGCCAGGGTGGCACTGACCCGCGACGCTTCCCAGTGCGCCAACGCCTCGGCAAACGCGCCATAGGCCACCAGCGTATTCAGGCAACAGGCCAGCAACAGCCAGCCCTGCACCGGGGTCAGCTGCAACGCCTCCAGTGGGTGTACCCAAGGCGTGAGCAGTGCAGCGCAACTGAGGTAAATCACCATCATCACCTGCTGTGAATGCCACACGGTCAACAGTTGCTTCTGGCTGAGGGCATAGAAAACCCAGATGCTGGTGGCCAGCAGAATGGTCAGCACGCCGGTGGTGTAGGTACCCAGTGAGGTCAGCAGCTCTTCGAGGCGCTGGTTGAAGAACAGCCCAAAACCCGCCAGCAGAATCAGCAGGCCCACCCCCTGCCCCAGACTGAAGCGCTCGCGGAACACGAACACGCTGGCCACCAGCAACAGCACCGGGCCGACCTGCACCACCAGTTGCGCGGTACCGGGGCTGAGCAGGTTGAGGCCGATCAGGTACAGCACGTAGTTGCCCATCAGGCCAAGCACAGCCACCACTACCAGGCCTTTGCCCCTGGGTGCCAGCCGTGTGAACGACGGCAAGCGCCGTTTGGCTGCCAGCCAGGCAAACAGCAGGCCACCGGAAACCAGCAGGCGGTACCAGGTGACGGTGATCGGGTCGACCACCTGCAATACCTGCTTGAGCTTGATCGGTAAGATGCCCCAGAGCAGCGCGGTCAGAAGTGCCAGGAACATGCCATAGCTCCAGCGCCCGGAAGTGGTGTGCATAGTGTCCTCGGTCAAGCCCGTGGTGGGGGTGATTGAATTCTACGGGCTTGGAGGGCAGTGACGGGGAAGTGTGCAGAGAAAAGAATTCATCAGGTCATTCCCTCGCGGCATGCGATACTTCAGCCGTTGGGGCCTCCCACGATGGAGTTATTTTTCTACCGACACGGCCCGAACAGGCAGTGCGCCGCACCTGCAGACGACAGAGTCCCCCGTTCGCGGGTAAGCATGCGTCAGGCTTTCCCACATGTAGTGAAAATCGCCTTGAGTTGGTCGATGACGGAGCACGAAGGCTCGGGTTTCAGGCAATTCCAGCCCCATGCGCACGGCATAATGGGTGTAGCCGATTTCAAAAGTCCACTGGGCGCTCGCCTTGATGCCGGGGTAGCCTGTGGCAATGTCAGGCATCAATTTGATGTTTTCATAGCGGCTATGGAACTCCATTGCCTGGATAAGTCGCCTTTGCGCCTGCACGTCCTTATCCGTATAAAGATCAATGCCATGCAACAGCGCCGTTTCAGCGACATTGATGGTCGCCGCCAAGCCATAGGCCGTGTGGGCAAAATCCCGACAACTCTCGACGTTCATCCCTTCAATAAAGCGACGGGGTCCATACCAGACTTCACGAAGCTGGTCTTCTGTCGCAGGCGGCAACCAATTGGGAAGCGTGAGCGGAAACGGCCCATCGGTCTCCAGATAAATAGACGCAACGGTATGGTCTTTCCAAAGGCTTATGCACCTTGAAAACAGCGCGGCATCATCGGTAAATATGGCGATGTAAAAAAGCGCCTCGATGCCGGTAGAACGCCAGTTTCCGGGTCTGGTATTGAGGTTCCAGCCGTCCCGGTGAAACAAACGCTCGATGGTTGGCTTGAACTGCCCCAACAGCATGGTCTTGCACGCTGCAATACCTTGCGCTGACCAGCCTGATTCACAATGGGCGAGGATCTCAGCGGCACAGGTGAAGTTGGCCCCAGCCCACGATGCCTGCAGGCGCGCATTCGAACCATCAAACCCCTCCGTGAACACGGCAGACCAAGCGTCAATGATCCGGATCGCAGCGTCGGCATGCCCTTGATCCCCGGTGACCAGCCAAAGCAACGCCTGCGCGTAGGCGGCCTGACTATCACGCGTCTGATCGGTACAACCGCAATCCGGGTTACTGAAACTGCCGCAGATTACCTGGGTTCTTGGTTTGGCTTGCCACGCCATGGAGCCACGCCCCAAGTAATCATCTCTGACTTTCTCAAAAGCGCTTTTCCATGGTTCCTTATCGCGGTTACTGCGCACGAAAGTGCTGAGGTAATGAACATTGATCTTGATGCCCGGGTGCACGATGGTCACGGGAACATCTGTCCGGGTTGCGGCTAGCGTATTCATTGTCATCTGTCTCCTGATAAAGGGTTCAGGTAGAAGACACTCGTACACGATATCCCGCAACTCACAGAAATGTCAGGTTATCAAGCCATGGGCAAGATCCTTATCGCAAAGGTCTCCCCTGATTATTTCTTGTTCTTGGCAAACGCTGCCTCCAGCGCCTCATTGATCGTGCGCAGCACCTTTACCCGCGCCCAGCGCTTGTCGTTGGCCTCCACCAAGGTCCACGGCGCGATCTCGGTGCTGGTGCGGTCGACCATGTCGCCCACCGCTTCGGAATAGACATCCCACTTGTCGCGGTTGCGCCAGTCTTCCTCGGTGATCTTGTAGCGCTTGAACGGGATCTGCTCGCGCTCCTCGAACCGCTCGAGCTGGGTTTGCTGGTCGATGGCCAGCCAGAACTTGACCAGCACCACGCCAGCATTGCTCAGTTGCTCCTCGAAATCGTTGATCTCGCCGTAGGCGCGCATCCAGTCCGCCGGGCTGCAGAAGCCCTCGACCCGCTCCACCAGCACCCGGCCATACCAGGAGCGGTCGAAGACGGTGAATTTGCCGCGCGCCGGAATGTGCCGCCAGAACCGCCAGAGGTACGGCTGGGCACGCTCTTCCTCGGTGGGCGCGGCAATCGGTACGATGCGGTACTGGCGCGGGTCCAGCGCCGCCGCCACGCGGCGAATGGCCCCGCCCTTGCCGGCAGCGTCGTTACCTTCGAAAACCGCCACCAGCGCATGCCGGCGCATGTGCTTGTTACGCAAAAGCCCCGCCAGGCGTGCCTGCTCGGTGACCAGCTGCTCTTCGTAATCGCGTTTGTCCAGGCGCTTGCTCAGGTCAAGTGCGCCCAGCAGGCTCTTCTGGTCAATGCTGCGCCCCAGCGGTGTCACATTGCCCTGGTGCTTGAGTGGCTTGTTGTCCAGCGCCGCCTGCAGGCTCTCCAACAGAATGCGCCCCACCGCGAGGCTGCGGTAATACGGATCGACGCCCTCGATCACGTGCCAAGGCGCGTAGTCGCGACTGGTACGACGCAGCACCCGCTCGCCGAAGCGCACGAAGCGGTCGTAGGTTTGCGACTGCTGCCAGTCCAGCGGGCTGATGCGCCAGTTGTGCAGCGGGTCTTCCTTGAGCGCCTTGAGCCGCGCCTTCATCTGTTTCTTGGACAAGTGGAACCAGAACTTGATGATCAGCGCGCCCTCGTCGCACAGCATCTGCTCCAGGCGCTCGGCGCCAGCGATGGCCTGGTCGAGCACCGCGTCCTTGAACTGGCCGTGCACCCGCCCTTCGAGCATCTGGCTGTACCAGTTGCCGAAGAACACGCCCATCCGCCCTTTCGGTGGCAGCGCCCGCCAGTAGCGCCAGGCCGGCGGGCGGGCCAGCTCTTCGTCGGTCTGCTGGTCGAAGGTGCGGACCTCGATCAGCCGCGGGTCCATCCATTCATTGAGCAGCTTGACCGTCTCGCCCTTGCCGGCGCCCTCGATGCCGTTGATCAGCACGATCACCGGAAAGCGTGCCTGCTGCTTGAGTTCGTACTGGGCTTCGAGCAGGGCCTCGCGCAGGGCGGGCACTTCGGCTTCGTAGGTGTCCTTGTCGATGCTGTGACCGATTTCGGCGGATTCGAACATGGAGGGCTCCTTCAATGGATAAGCAAGATTAGCGGATCGAGGAGGATTTTTGCGCCCTCTGCGCTCACCATCGCGACACCAGGCCGCTGCCACGAACGACGCAAGCGTCTGCAGATCGCTTAAGATCCCCCCTTTGTTGCAACCGAGCCGACCATGTCCGACACCCTCCCCCCTACACAGGCCCAGATCGACTGGGATGACCAGGGCCGTCCCCACTCCCGGCAATACGATGATGTCTACTTCGCCATCAACGAAGGCATCGACGAGACCCTGCATGTGTTCATCGAGCAGAACCACCTGCGCCAGCGCTTCGCCGAGCTGCAGCCGCATGCCTGCCTGGTGATCGGTGAAACGGGTTTTGGCACCGGCATGAACTTCTTCTGTGCCTGGCAACTGTTCGCGGAGCTTGCGCCCGCCGAGGCGCGACTGCATTTCGTCAGCGTCGAGAAGTACCCGCTGGCCCGCGACGACCTGGCCCGCGCCATGCAACTGTGGCCGGAGCTGGCCGCCTTCACCCAGCCGTTGCTGGAACAGTACGTGGCGATCCACCCAGGCTTCCAGCAATTCAGCCTCGCCGGTGGCCGCGTCACCCTGACCCTGATGATCGGCGACGCGCTGGAACAGTTGCCTCAGCTCGATGCCCGCATCGACGCCTGGTTCCTCGATGGCTTCGCCCCGGCAAAGAACCCCGACATGTGGACGCCGGAACTGTTCGCCCAGCTGGCGCGGCTGTCGCACCCCGGCACTACCCTGGGTACCTTCACCACCACCGGCTGGGTGCGTCGCTCGCTGATCGAGGCCGGCTTTACCATGAAGAAAGTGCCGGGCATCGGCAAGAAGTGGGAAGTGATGCACGGGGTCTACAGCGGTGCGCCGGCCACTGGCGCACCACCCTGGTACGCACACCCGACAGCCGCATCGGGGCCACGCGAAGCGCTGGTGATCGGCGCCGGCCTGGCCGGCAGCGCCACCGCCCAGAGCCTGGCAGCACGGGGCTGGCAGGTCTGCGTGCTGGAGCGCCACGACGGCCCGGCCCGGGAGGCCTCGGGCAATCCACAAGGTGTGCTGTACCTGAAGCTTTCCGCCCACGGCACAGCCCTTTCGCAGATGATCCTCGCCGGCTTCGGCTACACCCGCCGCTGGCTCGAGCACCTGCAGCATGGCCAGGACTGGGAGGCCTGCGGCGTATTGCAACTGGCTTTCGATGACCAGGAGAACGCGCGCCAGGCCAAGCTGGCCGCGGCCTTTGACAACAGCCTGCTACAGCGCCTGGAGCGCGCCCAGGCCGAAGCCATCGCCGGGGTCGCGTTGCCCAGCGGCGGCCTGTACTACCCAGAAGGTGGCTGGGTGCACCCACCTGCGCTGTGCCAGGCCCAACTGGATCACCCGCGTATCCGCCTGCTTACCCACGCCGATGTGCTCGAACTGCGCCGTTCCGATGGACTGTGGCAGGCCTGGGAAGGTGAGCGCCTGTTGGCCAGCGCACCACTGGTGGTGCTGGCCGGCGCCGCCGAGATCCGTAGTTTCCCGGCGTGCGCCGGGCTGCCGCTCAAGCGCATTCGTGGGCAGATCACCCGCCTGCCCGTGACCGAAGGCAGCCGTGCGCTGCGCACCGTGGTCTGTGCCGACGGCTACGTGGCACCCCCGCGAGGGGACGAGCACACCCTTGGCGCCAGCTTCGACTTCAACAGCGAAGACCTGGCACCGACTGTGGCCGAGCATCAGGGTAACCTGGCACTGCTCGATGATATCTCGCCAGACCTCGCCACCCGCCTGTGCACCGCCGAGCTGGACCCGGCACAGTTGCAGGGTCGGGCGGCGTTTCGCTGCACCAGCCCGGATTACCTGCCCATCGTCGGGCCGATGGCCGATGTCGAGGCGTTCAACGAGGCTTACGCCATGCTGGGCAAGGATGCGCGGCAGGTACCGGACGTGGCCTGCCCGTGGCTGGAGGGGTTGTACGTGAACAGTGGGCACGGCTCGCGCGGCCTGATCACAGCGCCGTTGTCTGGTGAGTTGATTGCGGCGTGGGTCACTGGTGAGCCGCTGCCGGTGCCCAGGGCGGTGGCCGAGGCATGTCATCCCAACCGCTTCGCGCTGCGTCGGCTCATACGGGGCAAGTAGCGCGCCCATTGAACGCAAAAGGCCGCCGCATCGATCGGATACGGCGGCCTTTTGCCGAGTGCTCAGCGTCGACGCGGCTGGCGCTTGCGCTGTTCTTCGTCGGTCGGGATCGGCACCGGCTGCAACGGTGGCGGGAGCAGGCCCAGGGCGACAGCGAGGTCATGGAGCCAGTTGTACATGCGTTCGTTCATATTGCCCCCTTGACGGGTCAGCCTCTTGGTCAATCAATCTTGCGATGCGTCATACAGATCATAGTCCGATGTCTTGTATTGCGCATGCCTCTGCTTTTACAGATATGGGCGATTCTGACCCGGATCAAGCGCAGATGGCAGCTTCCGACGGTCGGTCAATCGTTTCGCTTTGTTGCAAATCAATCCAGGCCTGCAGATTGGCCCCGCGTTTGCCCTGGCGCCACATCAACCAGGTCATCGCATGATCGAACGGTGCCTGCAATCGGTGGGCACGCACCTGGTCGCGCCCTGGCAGGCTGTCGAGCATCGACTGCGCCATCAAAGCCACCCCGGCCCCGGCGATCACGCAGGCCAGCATGCTCTGGTAGGACTCGATCTCCATCACCCGGCCCATGGGCGTGTGGGCATGGGCATACCAGGCTTCCAGACGCATACGGTACGAGCAGCCCTGGCGGAAGGTGAACACCGCCTTGCCGGCGACATCCCTGGCGCTGTGCACCACCGGGTGCTCGGGGCTGGTGATCAGTACCAGCGTTTCCTCGCACAGTGGCACGCCATCCAGCCCGGCCAGGTTGAGCGGGCCGTCGACCAACGCCGCGTCCAACCGATGGCTGAGCACGCCTTCGAGCAGTTCGGCACTAGGCGCCGCCTGGACCTGCAGGTTCACTGCTGGATAGGCCTGGTGATAACGCGCCAGTAGCGCTGGCAAGTGGATGGCCGCCGTGCTGTACATGGTGCCCAGCACGAAATCTCCAGCTGGCTGGCCACCCTGCACCGCCGCGAGCGCCTCGTCACGAAGGTTGGACAGGCGTTGAGCATAATCCAGCAGTACCTTGCCAGCCGGCGATAACTGCAAACGCTGGCGCTCGCGCAGGAACAGTTCCACCCCCAGTTGCTCCTCGAGCTGACGCAGGCGTGTCGACAGGTTCGACGGCACCCGGTGCAAGCGTTCGGCGGCGCGGGTCAATGACCCTTCCTCGGCCACGGCCTGGAAGATGCGCAGTTGGCTGAACTCCATGAGATTCTCCAAAACAGAACAACTTAATCATCATTATTCAATTTTATTGAAAGTCAATGCGCCCTACCCTGCCATCCATCGCATCCCCTTCGTGCAGGAGATTTTCCATGTCGCCCTTCGTGCAACTGCTGGCCAGTGCCGTGGCCCTGATGATGGCCATGGGCATCGGCCGCTTCGCCCTGACCCCGCAACTGCCCCGGCTGATCGCCGAGGGCCAGTTCGACCTGACCGCTGGCGGACTGGTCGCCGCCGCCAACTACCTGGGCTACTTCCTCGGCGCGGTGGACGCCATGTTCGCCCGCCAGCCACGCCAGGTCCGCCTGCGCCTGCATGGCGGGCTGTGGCTGTGCGTATTGCTGACCCTGGCGTCGTGGGCGGCCGACGGGTTCTGGAGCCATTGGCTGCTGCGCTTCGGCACCGGCGTGGCCAGCGCCTGGGTGCTGGTGATGATCGCCAGCCTCAGCCAGCAACTGGCCAGTGCCCATGGCCGCCAGCGCCTCGGCGCACTGGTGTTCGCCGGGCCCGGAGTCGGGATTGCGGTGACAGGCTTGCTGGCCTTGGCTGCGCACCTGCTGGAGCTGGATTCGGCGGCCCTGTGGCTGGTTTACGGGGTCGCCGCTCTGGTCATGCTGCTCGCGGTGCTGCCGTGGCTGCCGCGAGCGCTCGAGCCCGTCACCTTGCCCCCTGGCACCGACCGCGGCCCCAACAATGGCATCGGCCGCCTGGGTCTGGTCTACGCGCTATACGGGATCGGCTACATCCTGCCGGCCACCTTCCTGTCGCAGATGGCCAGCCAGCAGTTCCATGGGCAATGGCTGGCCGACCTTTTCTGGCCGGCGTTCGGCCTGGCCTCGGCGCTGGGTGTGATGATCGTCAGCCTGCGCCGCTCGGGCCGCACCTCGACCTGGCTGAGCATCACCCTGTGGCTGCAAGGGCTGGGGGTACTGGCCTGCCTGCTGGGGGGCGGCGTCGGCCTGGCATTGGGCGTGCTGCTGTGCGGCGGGCCGTTCCTGGCCTGCATGCAACTGGTGATGCAGCGCTCGCGGGAGCTGGCGCCTCATGCCACGCAGCGCAATGCCGGGATGTTGACCGCTTGTTTCGCCCTTGGGCAATTGAGTGGACCGCTGCTGGCGGCGTTGAGCAGCCATTTCAGTGGGGGATTACAGCCCGCATTGGTACTGGCTGCGGTAGGGATGGGATTGGCCGGGATGTTGGCCGGGGGCTTCTCGGGTCCACCAACCTGTGCCAGCCTGCGACAGGCAGGCTGACCCTGTGATGAGGCAAGCCCTTATGGGAGCGGACTTGCCTCGCGATAGGGCCGGAACTGCAGACCGCTTACCCCACCAGTTTGCGCAACTGCTGCCGCACCCACGCCTCGGCGCTGACCATGATCACCCCGAGCAGCACCATCACCGCGCCGATCACGAAGTTCAGGCTCAGCGGCTCGTCCAGCAGCAGCACACCGAAGGTCACCCCGAACAGCGGCGTGATGAAGGAAAACACCGCCAGGTTCGAGGCCAGGTACTTGCGCAACAACCAGAACCAGGTCAGGTAACTCACGAACGACACCACGATCCCCTGGAACAGCACGCTGCCCACCGCCAGCGGGGTCAGCGAGAAATCGGCGATCTGCCCGCTCACCAAGGCGATCAGCACCAGCCCGACAAACCCCACAGCCAGCTGGTAGAACAGGGTCAGGGTCGCCGGCGCCTCGGACAACCGCGAGCCGCGCACCACCACCGTGGTCGCGCCCCACGCCAGGCCCGCGAGGATCGCCAGCGCGTCGCCAAGCAGCATGCGCCCATCGAGGTGCTCCAGGGAAACACCGCCCGCGAAGGCCAGGGCAATTCCGCAGAACGCCAGCAGGATCCCCAGCCACTGCAACAGCCGCAGCCGCTCGCTGGGCATCATGAAATGCAGCCCCAGGGCGGTGAAGATCGGCGCGGTGTAGAGGAACACCGACATATGCGCCGCCGAGGTCAGCTTCAGCCCCTCGGCGATGAACAGGAACTCCAGCCCGAACAGCGCGCCGGCCAGCAGCCCGGCACGCCAGGTACTGCCGACCTGGTTCCAGCCACCCCGGAAGCACACCAGCAAGCCGACCAGTACCGCCGCGATGCCATTACGAAACGCCGCCTGCATGACCGGTGCGATATCCACCGCGGCGGATTTGATCAGCACCTGCTGGCAGCCCCAGATCAGGCACAGCCCCAGCATGACCTGGAAAGCAAAAGCGTCGGGGTTCTTGCGGACCGCGGTCATGGGCGGCCCCTCTGCGGGTTGAACGACATGGCAAGGCTCGGCAGTGAGAATGGATCCCGATTATCGGGGGACCGGCCTTGCCGATGCCAGTCTAAATTGACCCGCCAGCGATCTGCGCCTTGGCCGAGACGTGCTCGAAGGTGGCTTCATCCAGGGCATCGGGCTGTTCATCGAGCACCTGGCGTGGGTGTTCGAAGCCCGGAATGCTGCTGTCGATCAGGCTGAGCAGGCGCGAACCGCGCGGGCTGAGGACGAAATTCTCGCCGTTGCCGCCTTCCGCTTCAGGCCGGCTCTCGATGAACCCCCGTTTCAAGAGGATCTTTTCGTACTCGCAGGCCTGGGCCTTGATCTGGTTCAGATCGCCCGGTGCCTCGCCATCAGCGGCCAGCGCGGCGGCATGCTGCTCGGCATAGGGGCGCGGCGTAAAACTGTGACCGGCGCCGTTCTGCACTTCGTGCAGCAAGCGTTCGATCAGGTCCCAGTCGTATGTGCTCATGGGGTAAGCCTCCTGCTGTGGACAAGTAGGTACACAGCGTGGGACTGACAGAGGTTGCCAGGTGTTCCATCAAAACCACGAACCCGCTCATTGCTCTGCGCAGCGCGCCCTGCAGGTTACAAGTCGTTCAGCATTTCACGGATGTATTCGGAAAAACTGTCCGCAACCTGATGAGCCTCACGGCTCACCGGGTCGATATCGACGACCACCCAACCGTTGTTCGTGTCAAACCCTGAACAGTATCCCTGCAGGTCATCCCCGAACAGCAGTATGCCTTCCAGGGCGTTCTCCCCATCCTCATCGTAGACCTGGTCAGGCGTAAGCAGGCCTTCGTACAACATATAGGCCGCCTCACCCACTTCCCCCCATCCAAGCTCCCTGATGAATGCCAGGTAATCAGCCGGCACCTGCGAATGGGCGCCAGCCAGCGCCGAGAGCACCTGCGCTTCGGCGGTCGCCAGTTTGGAAAGGGGGCCGGACACCTTGTCCGGCTGTAGATCGTCATACATTCCCATTCACCCTACCCTCTTATCGTGATGTGAAGATTTCCCTGCCCACACTGTCTTTCCCATGGATGCCACCTTGATGCTGGTCGGGGAAGCGTGCCGGGTGCATGTTCCACCATTCGTTAGGTCCGCCGAACCCACTTTCGATGATGTGGTGCGCATCGTAGGGCTGTCCGGCCTTACGTACCACCTTTGTCCCATCCTTGCTCATCACATTTTCGGTGTAGCGGGGCCACGTCTGGCCTGTCTTGGTTTCCCACTGGCCGATCAGCTCGTCCTTGATCTTGTTGAACTCGCGTCGGTGTTTCTGGGTTTCCTTGGGCGTGAGCTTGGTGTAGTTCTTTTCCCGCAAGGCATTTGCCAGGTTGTCGCGTTGCTCGGCGGTGACTTTCAGGCCCGTGTGCGCCTCCAGCTCATTGAGATAACGCCGTGCCTGGCTGGAAAGCTGGGTGAACGCCGATGACGGCCCCTTGGGCGGCCCCTCGCCGGCAGGAGGCTCGTGCGGCTTGCGGGTGTCCGGCACATCCAGGTGAGAGCCCGGCCCATTGCTTCCTTCATGGTGGGTGCCGCCCTTGCGTCCTGGTATGGCGCCCATGATCACGCTGGTGATCAACTTGCCACCGCCAATCAGGAAGTCGCCGCCTTCCTTCTTGTCGAGGTCGCCCTCTCCCTCCATGCGCTCGGCAATGTACTTGCCAACCTTCGCCACGGCCTCCTCGACCTTAGCATTGAAGTCCTTGCCCAGCTCCGTCTGGTCGATCACCTGGCTGACAGCCATCTGAATGACAGCCTTGGGACCTTGCAGCATGGCAATTGCCACGGTGACCGCCTCGGCCGCATCCGGATGCGCACCCAGGTACTCGTTGATGGTAGAGACGTAGGTCAGTGTCCATTGGACGCTGTCGCGCTCCGCCGTGACATGCGTTGTATCAAGCTCAAGAGCCCCCAGTTTTCGCTCGAGCTCCCGGGTGAAATCCTGCGACTGCTCGAACACATGCTCAAGATTGTTGAGCTGCTGCAATACCTGGGTCTGGAAGTCTTCATTGCCCATCAAGACCATGGCATCGCGTGGCGACATCCCTGCCAGGATCAACGACTCGAGGGTGTTTTCCGCCAGCGCCCGGCCCGCGACCGCGACAGCGCCGCTGTCCATTGGCCGCCCGGTCATCCGCTGGTAACGATTGACCAGAGCGTTGAGGGCATTGCCGGCCTGTTCGAAGTTCTTCAGCGCCGTCTTGTCGTAGTCGAGCAGCCCATCGCTCCACTTCTGTAGCGTCTCCTTGGGATTGAGCACATCGTTCAGCGAGCTGTCGGTCACATAGAGATCGGTGCGCGACTCCTTGTCCCGCGTGATTTCGTAGGCTTTGTCGAGGTCACGGTTCAGCCCGACGGTGGAGTCCTGGCCGCTCTCGGCGTCCTTGCGCACAGTGATATCACCTGCACCCACGGTGGCACGGACGGTCTGCTCACGGTCCTTTTCATACTCCCAGCCGCTGACGCTCCAGCTGGTCTGGTTCTTCGGGCCCTTCTCGTCGTTACCTGCGTCTGCGGTGACCTTGCCGTTGGAAGGATCCTGCTCGGCACTGGCCGAACCCTTCTTCCAGCTGCCACCCACATTCAGGTAGTAACCGTGCTCCTTGTCCTTGCCGGCAATGTCGCTGAAGCCCAGGGTGCCGGTGTCGAGTTTGAGATTGCCGTTGTCGGCGGCGATCAGCGCACCGTCGAGCTGGGTGTGGTTCTCGGTGCGGATATCGACCTTGTCACGCCCGGTGATGCGAGTCTGGTCCTCGACCCACTCGGTCTTGCCGGTGGTCTTGCCATAGCCGACCGACCCACTGACACCGGCGCCCGGGCCCACGGTGACAGTGGCATTGATGTCGAACTCCTTGCCCTTGACCTTGCCAGTGTCGATGGCCGAGGCCACGTTGAGGTCGCCACCGACACGGCCGATCACTTCGTCGCCGCGTACCTGGGCGCCCTTGATGTTGGTGTCCTTGCCGCTGGTGAACTTCAGCTGGTCACCGGCATACACGTAGGCTTGCTGATGACGCTGGGTTTCACGCTCCAGGTCGCCCTTGCCCATGTTGACGCTGGCGTAAACGCCCACACCTTCCGAGCCGAAGGTCAGGCCGACCTCGCCACCGCCGCTATGACGGTTCTGCTCCTGCTGGCTGTCGTTCTTGGCAGCCACGATGTTCAGCTCATTCCCCGCGTTCAACTCCACATCGCGACCGGCCTTGACCTGACTGCCCACGATGTTCAGGTCATTGCTGGCATCGAGCTTGATGTTGCCCCCGGCCTCCAGCTGCGCAGGCGTGGAGGTACCCTGCTGGCTATCGGCACTGGCAGTGCCATGGCTGCCGCCGATGCCGACCTTGAAGCCACCGCTGGTGCCACCATGCACGCCGCCCCAGCTCTGCGACTGGTTGTTTTCCTGGCTGCTGCTGCCCTTGGCGACATCTATGTTGATATCCCGGCCTTTGATGTCGATGTCACGCCCGGCCTGGACCTTGCTGCCCTTGATATTGACGTCGTTGCCAGCCTGCATCTTCACATCGTTGCCGGCGTCCAGCGTCGAAGGCCGATTGCTCTGCTCCACGCTTTGCTGGCTGCTGGTCTGCTTGCTGTTGCCGATCTTGCCGTCACCGGTGGGGCCGGTGAAGAACTGGCCGATGGCATCCACGGTCTGCAAGGTGCTGGAACCCTTGCTGACACCATCCTCGCCCTTGCCGGTATTGCTTATCGCATCCTTGGTACTGCCGGCGTTATGTTTGATCGAGCCGCTGACCCCCTGGCTCTCATACTCGCGCTCCTGCTCCTGAATACGCGTGTCACGGCCGGCATCGATGTTGATGTCTCGTCCGGCGCCAAGGCTGATATCGTGCCCCGCCAGCAAGTCCGAACCGGTCTGGTTGATATCACGTCCAGCATTGATATCCAGGTCCTTGCCAGCCTGGATGCGACTGCCGGCAGCCAACTGCTCGCGCAGGCGGTCCTTGGCTTTCTCTTTTTCAACGCCCGCGAAGAAATTGGTACCGTTGTCGTCGGTGTCCGAATGCAGCCCGACGCTGCTCGACTTGGACCACTGTGTATCGTCACGTTGGTTCTGCGCCGCAGTGATGTTCACGTCACGCCCGGCATTCAGGCTGACATTGCGTCCGGCATTGATGCCGCTACCGAGCACGTTGATATCGCGTTCCGCCTCCAGAGTGGCGTCGCGTACGGCGACCACTTGGCTGCCGACACTGGTGCTGCTGCGCGCTTCATGCCCGGAGGTCTTTGCCGACGCAATCGAGACCGAGGGGATCGAGACGTTTTGCACGCCCGGCAGCATCAGCGCTGTCGGCGACAGCATGTCCTTGACCGAAAGCGAGAGCTTGAGCTTCTGCTTGTACTCCTCGCTGCGGCTATAGGCGGTGTCGTTGGCCGACACCAGGTTGACATCGCCCTCGTCGTCCACCAACCCGGCGCGTAGCTCCACATCGTTGCCGGCATTGGCCTTGCTCGCGCGCAAGCGCACATCGCTGCCAGCCGCCAGGACAATGTCGTTGCCGGCATCGAGCTCGCTGCCCACCTGCGTGGCGCGGGTCTGCAGCTGGCTCTTGCCGCTCTTCGACAGGCCCAGGAAGCCGGACTTGGTCTTCTTGCTGAACTCGCCGTGTTCCTCGACGCCGGACAACACCGCCACATCGCGCGTCGCGCCAATCATGAGGTCGCCGCCGGCCTTGAGCTGGCTGCCGATCACCGTGACATCGCGGCCGCCGTCCAGGGAGATGCCGCCATAGTCCTGCTTACTGACGTTGACGGTGAGATCGCCACCCGCCTCGATCACCGAGGCGACGTTGGTGCTGTGGTAGCTCTCCTTCTGGTTCGAACTCTTGCGACCGAACGACCCCTTGCTCTTCTTGAGGTAATAGGACGCGCTTTCGTTCTGGTCGGAAGCGATGGTCAGGTCGCGCTCGACGTCGATGTCGACATCGCCCTTGCCCTTGACCTGGCTGGCGACGATGGCCATGTCCTGGCCGGCAGACAGCGACACGTCACCCCCGGCCTTGACCGTGGTCGAGACCTGGGTGACCTGGTCCTTGGACTGGGTGACCTTCTTGCTGCGGCTGAAGCTGTGGGCTTCGTTGGCGGCGGAGGTCAGGTTCAGGTCCTCGCCTGCGGCCAGGGAGAGGTTGCGGCCCGCATCGATCTGGCTGGCCACCGCGGTGAGATCACGGCCCGCGCCAATGCTCAGGTCGCGACCGGCGGTAACCGTCGCGCCATGCTGCTGCACGGTGTTGTTGCGCTGGCGGTTGCTGTAGAAGCCTTCGCGCTCCTCGACCGACAGCACGCTGACATCGCGCCCGGCGTTGAGGGACAGGTCGCCGCCACTCTGGATCACGCTGGCGACGTTGTTGATATCCTGGCCGGCCTTGAGGCTGAGGCTGTTCCCGGCTTCGATACGGGCGGCGTTATCCAGGTAGTCCTTGTGCTGGCTGGTGCCGCCGAAATGGGTGACGGCGCGCACCTGGTCACGCTGGTTGAGGATATCGCCATTGACCGCAGTCAGGCTCACGTCGCGCCCGGTGATGATGCCGCCGGCGCTGTTGCTCAGGTTGTTGCCGGCCAGCAGTTCCAGACGCTCTCCGGCCTGGATCAGGCCAGTGTTGACCAGGTTGTTGCCAGCGGTGGCGGACAGGTTGCGGCTGGCCTGCAAGGTCCCGACGTTGGTCAGGTTCTCGCCGGCGATCAGTTGTACGTCCTGGCCGGCGATCAACGCACCGTTGGGGGCCAGGCGGTTGTTGGCCTGGGCCAGGTAAAGCACCGGGACCAGGACCTCTTCGCCGTTGACCTGGTGTTTTTCCATCCACACGATGTCATGGGTCAGCGCCGCCACCTGGGAGGCCGTCAGGCCCACACCCAGGCTCAGCTGGAGCTGGTCCTTGCTGCGGATGGCGTTGTCCATCAGGTACTTGAACAGCTGATCGCCAGAGGTCTGGCCATCGATGAACTGCTGGCCGGTACGGGCCACCACCGCCTGCTGGATCAGGCGCTGCTCGTAGAGTCCATCACCCAGGCGCTTCCAACTCTGGTCCGGGTCGTAGCCCAGGTTGCCGAGCAGATAGTCCGAGCTCATGAACTGCTTGAGGTCGGTGAGGACCGGGTTGGTCTCGATCAGATATTTGTGTGGCTTGCTGGTGTACTGGCTGTCCGGCATACGGGTGACACCCGCAATGTCGGGACGCGCGCTGATCCCCAGGTTGCCGTTGACCGAGGGTTCCCGGGCATCGGCACCGGGATGTCGCGTCGCGCGATTGACGTCGACCGGTGCGCCGTTCGGTGCGTAGACACCGATGGTACTTGCGTTGCCGCCCACGGCACCGCCCTGATGGGCGATGCGGTCGATCTGCTGATGGCTCTGGTTCCCCGCACTGGCATCCACAGCCTGCAGCGCACCAGGCTGGGCGCCTGGGGTCGACACCTGGCGGCCTTGGGTCAAGACTTCAGCACTGCCAAGCGTCCAGCTCGGGGCTGTACCACCTGCGCCACTGCCGCCCTGACCACTCAGGCGGAACAGTCCATTCTGCCCGGTGGGCAAGGTGAAACCACCCAAGGCGAGTGGGTTGACCTGTTGTTGTGCCAGGTCAGGGGGAAGCTGGGCATGAATATTGATGACCGTGCTGCCGGCAGCGCTCGGCAACTTGGGGTCGAACGCCTTGGCTGCCGGGCCACCGACCGTCAGCCCTTCCTGGATGACGCTGTTGATCACGTCCCTGGTGGCGTTGATGCTTACCCGGCCACCCGCCTGTACAACGGCATTCGCCGCACCGACCTGGGTGTCATGCACGATGGTGCGCGGATCGAAGAACGTGACGCCTTGAATCTGCGCGGGCAGCGGCGCTCTCACATCAGGGTTGTATGCCGGCGCGATGTTCAGCGAGCCGATCGAGAATCCGTCAAACCAGCTCTTCCAGCCGATGACCGCGATGGTGTTGTAGTTTGCGGTACCGCCAAGCCGGGTATAGGGCGTGATGCGTGATTCGTTCCAGTTGGCATCCCACATTCGCATCGTGCCTACGACATTCCTGCCGCCGTTACTGGTGTCCCTTTTATATTCCGGGTCATTGGCAGCGTTATAGCGCATCACCGCGGCAAAGTACGGCATGGCGTATTTGACCTTGTCAACGCCTGTCAGGTAGAACGACTTCAGCTCCGAATAGGTGCCCAGTGCCTCGCCCTTGTTGAGGAAGTTCTGCACGTTGACCGTGATATCACGCTGGGCGGTGATCACCGAAGCCGAGTTCTCCAGCCGCCCCCCGAGCACAAACAGGTCGCGGCCAGCACGGATTGCCCCGGCAGGCGAGTCGATCTCGACCTTTCTCTCGTAGTACTCTTCGAGCACCATATGACCGGCGCCCGGCCCAGTCTGACGCATACCGATCGAGCTCCACTTCGGTGTGCCCGTGGTCTTGAAAACCTCCTTCCTGTTCTCGATGGCCTGCGCATTCAGGCGCATGTCCCCGGCACTCTCGAGGCTGCCGGAAATGTTCTCCACCTTGTTCGCCAGACCGCCCGCGGCATTGCCGGCCACCGTCAAGCCACCCAGGCTGTAGACGTCGCCATAGAAGTTGGTCAAGGCGCCGGTATACAGCTGCATGTCCCCGCCACTGAACAACAGGCTGTGATCGTTGCGCAGGCTGCCGGTGGTCACCCGCACCAACTGGTTGCCACCCAAAGTCCCCAGGTTGTTCACGCTACCGGCGTTGACCAGCAGATCCCCCGCCGAGCTCAGCCGCCCCTGGTTGGTCAGCAGGCCCGCCACATTGATTGTGGTGTTGCCCACGCCCGTGATGCTGGCGTTGCTGCCCAGGTTCATCTGCGCTGCGCTCACCCCCAGGGTACCCAGGCTGTTCACCCGCCCATTGGCGCTGCTGTAGGTACCCCCCAGGTTGAGGCTGAGCGCGCCGTCACTGGCGATCAGACCTTCGTTGCTCCAGTTGCCGCCGTTGCCCACCAGGCTGTCGAATGCCAGCAACTGGCCGCCAGCGGTCTGGGTGAGGTTGTTGACATTGACCGTCAGGCGCCCGGCCTGGATGGCGCTGCCGTTGGTCCAGCTGTCGGCGGTCAGGGTCAGGCCGCCGCGGGTGCTGAGGCTGCCGCCGGCACGGGTAAGGTTGGCGGTGTCGATGTCGAACACGCCCTTGCCCACGTGCAGCACCTTGCCACCGACGTTCTGCAGCAGGCCGGCGCCGAGGGTCAGGTCACTGTTGCCGATCTCCACCTGGCCATTGCGGTTGTCGAACAGCCCGCCAATGGCGAACTGGCTCTTGCCGCTGGTGCCCACGGCACGCAATTGCCCGCCTTGGTTGTCCAGAGTGGCAGCTGTAATCGCCAGGGTACTGGCGCTTTCGATGATGCCGGAGCGGTTGTCCAGGGCGCCGCTCAGCCCCAGTTCGATACGCTGGCCGACCATCTCGCCGCGCGCGTCGCCGCCGTTGAGCAGGCTGGCGCCGGTGACCTTGAGCAGGCCACTGGCGGAGATGCCGCCATCGCGGTTGTCCAGCTGCCCGGTGCGGATCACGGTATCACCGCCGAGCGCGGCGATGCGCCCGCCGTGGTTGTCGAGGCTGGCGCTCTGCACGTCCAGGCTCAGCGCCTGGAGGATGCCGCGCTGGCCAGTGGCGTCGCTGCCGTTGCGCAGCACGCCGGTGGTGCGCACGCCCAGCGCCTGCTTGAGGCTGGCGAGGATGCCGCCGCGGTTGTCGAGGGTGTCGGCGGTCACGGTCAACGCGCCATCCTGGGCGATCAGCTTGCCGCCCTGGTTGTCGAGCAGGCCGGTGGCCTGCACGGTGATCGCGCCCTTGGCCTGCACGGTGCCCTTGGCGTTGTTCAGGCTGGCCGCCAGCAGGCCTACGTCGCCCTGCTGGCTGTAGATCAGGCCATCGCCCGAGTTGTTGAGCACCCCGCGGCTGTCGAGCGTGAGCGGGCCATTGGCGGCCAGGGTGCCGCGCTGGCTGTTGTCGACGCTGGCAGCCAGCACCTTGAGCAGGCCCTGGCTGGCGATCTGGCCAGCCTGGTTGTCGACCAGGCCGGCACGCTGGACCAGCAGGTCCTTGCCGGCGAACAGCTTGCCCTGGCGGTTGAGCAGCTCGCCGAGCAGGTCGAGGGTCAGCGCCCCTTGGGCGGCGAGGCTGCCGTCGGTGTTGTTCAGGCTCGCGGCGGTCAGGCCCAGGTCCTGGCGGGTGGCCACGCGGCCGCCGTGGTTGTCGAGAGCACCGGCGCTGATGACCAGTTTTTCCCCGGCATCGATCAGGCCGCCGTCATGGTTGTCCAGTGCCGCCGTGATGGTCAGTTGCTGGCCGCTGCCGCTGGAGAGGATGCCCTTGGCGCTGTTGTCCAGGCTGGCGGCCTTGACGTCCAGGCGTTGCTGGGCGACCAGCGCGCCGCCGTCGCTGTTGCGCAGCGCGCCGGTCACGGTCGCCTGCACGGCACCGGAGCGGCTCGACAGGGTGCCCTGCTGGCGGTTGTCCAGGCTTTGGCCGGTCACGCTCAGGCCCTGCCAGCCCGAGACCAGGCCGTTGCGGTTGTCGATGGCGCCGCTGGTGATGCCCAGCGTCTGTTCGCTGATCAGCTTGCCGTCACGGTTGTCCAGCTCGCTGACGTCCAGCTGCAGGGCCAGGGCGGTGGAGATCTCGCCGCCCTGGTTGTCCAGTTTGGCCAGGTTGACCAGGGTCAGCGGCCCGGCGGTGGTGATCAGGCCCGCGCCGTTGTCCAGGTCGGCGCCGCCCAGGTCCAGCGCGAGGCTGCTGCCGAGCAGCTTGCCGGCGTGGTTATCCAGGCCCTTGCTGGTGAGGGCGAGCGCGTCCTTGGCTTCGATGCGGCCACCGTCGCGGTTGCTCAGCGTACCGGCATGAATCTCCAGCGACTGGGCGCCGATCAGGCCCTTGAGGTTGTCCAGGCGCTGGCTGACCCGCAGCAGCAGGCGCTGGTCGCTGAGCAGGCGGCCGTTGCCGTTGTCCAGTTGCTCGGCAGCGACGGTGAAGGCCTGGGCGCTGGAAAGCTCGCCGCCCTGGTTGGCCACGGTCTTGAGGTTGTCCAGCTGCAGCGACGGCGCATTGATCAGGCCGCCGCGGTTGTCCAGGTGACCATGGCCCAGGTCGAGTTTTACCGAGGTGTCGCTGAACAGCTTGCCGCCCTGCTGGTCGAGGCCGGTCACCGTGGCGGTGAGTGCTTCGCGGCTGCCCACGCGGCCGCCGTCGCGGTTGTCGAGCTGGCCGGCGTGCACGTCGAGGGTGCGGTTGCTGCTGATGCTGCCCTGGCGGCTGTTGTCCAGGTGGCCGGTGCTGAGGGTCAGCTGGCCCTTGCTGGCCAGCGCGCCCTTGTCGGTGTTGTCCAGGCTGGCGCTGGCCAGGGTGATGTCGCTGTCGCTGAGCAGCTCGCCGCCCTGGTTGAGCAGCGCGCCGCCCGTGGTCAGTTTCAGGCGGCCGGCGCTGTCCAGTTTGCCGGTGCTGTTGTCCAGGCTGTGCGCGGCCAGCACCAGCTGGCCCTCGGCGCTGAGCAAGCCGAGGCGGTTGAGCGCCGCGCCGGTCAAGGTCAGGGTCATGTCCCGCTGGCTGGTCAGGCGGCCACCGTCGTTGTCCAGGGTCAGGCCGGTCAGGGTCAGGCCGGTCTGGGCCTCGAGGCGCGCCTTGTTGCGGTTGAGCAGCGATTGCAACGCCAGGGTCATGCCGGTGCCGGCCACCAGCAGGCCGCCGTCGCTGTTGTCCAGCGAGGTGCCGGTGACCGCGACAGCGGCCTTGCCGGTGATCTCGCCGCCACGGTTGTCGATGCGGTCGACCTCCAGGGTCAGCGCGCCATTGCTGCCGAGCAGGCCTGCCTCGCGGTTGTCCAGCTCACCGCCCTTGATCCGCAGTTGCTCGAGGCTGATCAGCGAACCGGCGTTGTTGAGCAGGGTGTCGGCCTGGACCTCGCCCTGGCCTTTGCCGGAGACCTTGCCCTTGCTGTTGTCCAGCGTCCCGGCCACAAGGTTGAGGGCGGTGTCGCCCACCAGGATGCCCTGGCGGTTGTCCAGGCGACCGTCGACGGTCAGCACCAGGCCGGCGCGGCTGCTGACGGTGCCCTCGCGGTTGTCGAGGCTGGCGGCATGCAGGTCCAGGCCCTTGGCCGAGACCAGGCCCTTGGTGTTGTCCAGCGCCTGGGCGATGCGCACCGTCAACGCCTGCTCGCTGAGCAGCTTGCCCTGGCGGTTGTCCAGGCTATTGGCCGCCAGGGTGAAGCCTTGCGGGCTGGTGATTTCGCCGTTCTGGTTGTCGACGCGGCCGAGGTTGTTCAGCACCAGCACCGGGGCCTTGATCAGGCCATGATTGACCAGCGCGCCCTGGCCCAGGTCGAGGGTGATCGAGGCCTTGCTCAGCATCCGGCCGGCCTGTTGGTCGAAACCGCTGGCGGTCAGGTGCATGGCGCCATCGCTGTCGATGCGGCTGTCGCTGCCTGCGTTGTTGACCTGGCCGGCCTTGAGGGTCAGGCGGTCGTTGCCGACCACATGGCCGCTGTCGCGGTTGTCGAGGGTGCCGGTGGCGATGTCCATGGCCCCCTGGGCGCCGACCTCGCCGGCGCGGTTGTCGAGGCTGGCGCTGCGCAGGTCGAGGGCGCCGTCGGCGGTGATCGAGCCACGCTGGTTGTCGACCTTGCCGGTGGTGGCCAGGGTCAGCTTGCCGGCGCTGCTCAGCTCGGCGTCGCTGTTGTCCAGGCTGGCGGCGCCGATGTCGAGGTCACCCTCGCTGGTCAGCAGGCCCTTGCCGTTGTCCAGCGCCTGGCTCAGGCGCAGGCGTGCGCCCTGCTCGGCGGAAACACGCCCGTCGCGGTTGTCCAGGGTCTGGCCGTCGAGGGTCAGTTGGCCCTTGCCGCGCAACAGGCCCTGGGCCTGGTTGATGACCTCGGCCACCGTCAGCGCCAGGTCGGTGTCGGCCAGGACCTGGCCGCCGGTGTTGTCCAGGCGCTGCCCGGTGAGGCTGAGCGCCTTGGCCGCGGACAGCTCGCCGCCGCGGTTGTCGACACTATCCACGGTCAGGTGCATGCCCTGCCCGGCGCCGACCACGGCGCCCTGGCGGTTGACCAGTGTGCTGCCCTTGAGGGTCAGCGTGCCGTCGGCGGACAGCTTGCCGCCCAGCTGCTCCAAGCGCGTGACCTGGCCATCGAGATCGCCGCCGCTGGTCAGGCTGCCGCCGCTGTTGTCCAGGTGTGTGGCGACCAGGTCGAGGTTGCCCTTGGCGCCAAAGATGCCGAGCTGGTTGAGCAATTCGCTGCCGCTGTAGCGGGCCCCGGCCTGGCCGCTGACCAGGCCCTGGTCGCGGTTGTCGAGGTGGTCGATGGTCAGTGTCAGTGCGCCGTCGGCCTCGATCTTGCCGCCGCGGTTGTCCCAGCGCTGGCCTTGCAGGGTCAGCAGGTCCTTGCCCACCAGGCGGCCACCGCGGTTGTCCAGTTGCCCCGCGTCGATATGGGTGGCGCCCACGCCGTTCACCAGGCCCTTGACCTGGTTGTCCAGCAGCCCGCTGACCTTGGCGGTGAGCGTGCCGTCGCTGAGCAGCTTGCCTTGCTCGCGGTTGTCGAGGCTGGCGGCGCTCACCTTCAACGCCTTGTCGGCAGCCAGCACCCCTTGGCGATTGTCCACCGCCTGGGCGATGGCCAACTCCAGCGCCCCGCCAGTGACCGTACCCTCACGGTTGTCTAAGCTGCCTGCCATTACCTGGCCGAGGTCAGCGCTGGAAATCTCGCCGTGGCGGTTGTCGATGGCTGCGCCCGTGACCAATGCCAGGCCCGACTTGCTGGTGACCACGCCGCCCTGGTTGTTCAGGGTCAGGGCGCGGATATCCAGGCCGTCGGCCGACACCAGGCCATCGAGGTTGTCGAGCAACTGGTCGAGGCGCACGGTCAGGGCCTGTTCGCTGTAGAACTTGCCGCCCGTGTTGTCGAGGCTGCGGCCTGCCAGGGTGAAGGCGCCCTTGCCGAAGATCTCGCCACGCTGGTTGTCGATATCGGCGATCTGGCGCAGGTGCAGCTGGTTGGCGGCGATCTTGCCGTCGCGGTTGTCCAGCTGGCCATGGTTCAGGTCCAGGGTCAGCGCGGTGACGCTGCTCAGGTGGCCGCCCTGCTGGTCGAGCCGGCCGACATTGACGCCGACTGCCTGGTTGCCGCTGATATGGCCACCCTGGCCGTTGTTCAGGGCCTGGGCGGTCAGGTCGAGGGTGGCCTGGCTGGCGATCCGGCCGGTGCGGTTGTCGACCAGCCCCTGGCTGGTGACGGTGATGCCGCGGTTGGCCAGGACCTTGCCAGTGCGGTTGTCCAGGCTGCCGAGATTCAGGGCCAGGGTATCGAGACTGGACAGTTCGCCGGCCTGGTTGTCCAGATGGGCCCAGGTGGCGTTCAGCGCGCCCTGGCTGGTGATCTGGCCACGGTCGCCGTTGAGCAGTTGGCCACCGGTGAGGGTCATGCGCCCGTCGGCGAGGACCTTGCCCTGCTGGCGGTTGTCCAGGGTCGCGGCGTTGACGCTGAGGTCGCGCCCGGCGCTGAGGCTGCCGCCCTGGTTGTCCAGGCGGCTGCCGGTGGAGACGCTCAGGTCGCCGCTGGCAATCAGGCGCTGGTGGCGGTTGTCCACGGCACCGGCGCTGATCTTCAGGTCGGCGTCGGCCACGCGCTCGCCATCGGCGTTGATACCCGCCTGGATACCGCCGAGGTTGCTCAGTTGACCAGCCGCGTCTAGTTGTACCGAACCTGCAGCGGTCAGCCCCTGACGGTTGACCAAGTCTGCACGACTGTCCATTCGCAGTTGCTGGCCGGCATGCACCGGCCCCTGCGCATCAATACCAACCGCCTGAATCCGCACATTGCCGTCCGCGCTGGCCTGGGCCATGCGCAACTGGCCATTGGCCTCGAGCTGGATATCGCCACCGCTGGCGATCATCCGCCCATCCAGGCGCACGCCGACCCCGGCCTCGGTGCCCACCAGCCTGACCGCGCCGGCATACATGCCGCCCAAGGCGCTGGAGTCGATAGCCAGGCTCGGCTTGGCACTGCCGTCGTCCTGGCGCGCCGTGGCCGCCAGGGTCCGCGCATCGACATCGTTGCGCCCGGCGACGATGGCCAGGTTGCGCGCCTGGATCTCGGCATTGATTTTCGTGCTGCGGGCAATCAGCTCAAAGCTGTCGACGTTGCTGGCGTTGAGCCCCGCGCCTTCGATGGCGATATGGCCCTGGTCGACCTGGTAACGGCTCAGCTGGCCGTTCTCGAGCACCGGCTTGCCGGTGCTGAGCGTGGCCTGTGGCGTGTTGATGAAGCCGCAGCCATCGCAGGTGATGCCGTGGGGGTTGGCGACGATGACATGTGCCCCGCGCCCGGCCACTTCGGTGTAGCCGCGCAGCTGGCTGGCGTTGGCGCCGTTGACCTCGTTGAGGATGACGTTGGCCGCCGTGCCCTGCAGGTTGGGGTTGCCGAGGATGATGCCACCCAGCTGGGTGGCCTGGGTGCGCTCGGTGGCGTTGTTGAGGATCAGCCCCTGCTGGCCGACGTTGTAGTCGCTGAACTGGTTGTGCGACAGGCCGCTGCCGTTGGGCGCGGCGATGTTGACGATGGGCACGCCGTTGCCCGCCTGCCCCAGGCTGGTGCCCGGCCCGCTGACCACCACGCCTTCGGCGGCCTGTGCCCACAGCGGCTGCCAGAACATGGCGTTGGCCAGCAGGAACGCCAGGCCGCGCTTGGGCAGGCCGCAGAACTGCTCGCGCGGCTGAATTACGGCCGAGCGTTGGCGGGCCAGGAAGGCAAACAGGCGGACGTCCATGTCAGGTCTCGCAAATCAGGCGGTCAGGTGCTCATGCTTGCCAGCACACCGGTAAGCATTAGCGAAAAAGAGCGCGAGATACTATTTCGCCATCATGGAGGCGTCAAATTAATATCGTCAAAAAATAGTAGCCGTATGACGGCACCTGTTCCGCCAGTCGCTCGCGCTGAACTTCCGGCCAGCCAACGACCTCCACCGCAGGAATCGACTGACAAGGGAACCAAAGGATGAAACCGCTACCCTGCATCCTCTGCGCGACAGCTCTGCTCTGCGCGCAGCCCATCTTGGCCTGCACACCGGAAGAGGCCACGCAGAAAAGAGAGCAACTGGCAGGCCTGGTGAGCCAGCTGACCGAGCAGAACGCTCAAAAGGCCAAGGAAATCAATGAAGAGCTTCAGCACATGGACCTCGGCACCGCCAGCAAGGACCTGCCGGACAAGTGCCAGTTGATCGACAAGCGCATCCAGGAACTTAAAGAAGCGGAAAGGAAAACCTGACGGCGCCTGGATCAGCGCCGCTGCTGGGCCTGCATGTACTGACGAAGCAACTGGTTGATGCGGGTCTGGTAGCCGGCGCCCTGCTCCTTGAACCAGGCCAGTACGTCGGCATCCAGGCGGATGGTGACCGTTTGCTTGGCGGGCACCCGCAGTTCGGCACGGCGAAAGAAGTCATCGTCGAGTTCGGGGATGTCCGAGGTATCGACCGGGGCTTGGTCTTGCTCACAGCTTATGGACGGTTTCGACATAGCGCGTTACCTCACGTCGTGTGGCTCTTCTGGCGGAAATGATGCGGATCACATCACCCTGCCGTTCGGTGCAGGCGACCACGCTGACCCACGCATTGATCCAGCCCATGCCGATCCAGCGTGCCTCCGGGTACTCGAATCGCTCATCGCGCAGCGCCAGCATCGGCTGGCGGAACATCTCGGGCACATCGTTGAAGTCGATCCCGTGCTTGCGGATGTTGAGCTGGTTCTTTTCCTCGTCCCATTCAAATCGCACGGGACAATCGTATTTACAGCTGTACATACGCTACTACTCCTTGGCTGCACATGCCAGAGGAGTGTGGCGGTCGGGCGACAAAATGCCCTGGCTGGAACAGGGTTTGGGAAATGGGCTACGCGCCCAGGGGAAAGAGGTGAAGCAACCCGCCACCGTTGCAGTGGCGGGCTCATTGCCGGAGGGGTTTACTCAGCCGCCGGCTTGCGCTTTTTCAGCGGCGCCAGGCCATCGGCGCTGGCCAGCGGCGCGTTGGCCTTCGGCTTGGCGGACGGCTTGCGCTTGGCGGCGCCCTTCTTGTCGGCGCCCGCCTTCTTCTCGGTCTTTTTCTTCTTGGTGCCGGCAGCCTTGCCCGAGGCCTTGACCTTCTTCGGACCGTTATAGGTACCCTTGACCTCCTTGATGACGCGGCGCTCGAACTGCTGCTTGAGGTAGCGTTCGATGCTCGACATCAGGTTCCAGTCGTTGTGGGTGATCAGCGAGATCGCCAGGCCTTCGCCGCCGGCACGGCCGGTGCGGCCAATACGGTGTACGTACTCGTCACCGCTGCGTGGCATGTCGAAGTTGATCACCAGGTCGAGGCCGTCGATGTCCAGGCCGCGGGCCGCGACGTCAGTGGCCACCAGCACCTTGGAGCCACCGTCCTTGAAGCGGTCGATGGCCAGCTTGCGGTCCTTCTGGTCCTTCTCGCCATGCAGGACGAACGCCTTGACCTCCTTGGCCACCAGGTGGCCGTAGATGCGGTCGGCCAGGGCGCGGGTGTTGGTGAAGATGATTGCCTTCTTGTAGGTCTCGTTGGCCAGCAGCCACTGCACGATCTGCTCTTTATGCTGGTCGTGGTCGGCGGTGATGATCTGCTGGCGCGTGCCTTCGGCGAGCTGCGAGACGCTGTTGAGCATCAGGTGCTCAGGGTCTTTGAGCACCTTGCCGATGATGTCACGCAGGGCAGCGCCACCGGTGGTGGCCGAGAACAGCAGGGTCTGCTTGCGGTTTTCGCACTCTTTGCACAGGCGTTCCATGTCTTCGGCAAAGCCCATGTCGAGCATGCGGTCGGCTTCGTCGAGGATCAGCACGTCAACGTGGGACAGGTCGAGGTTGCCGGCATTGAGCTGCTCGAGCAGTCGGCCCGGGGTGCCGATCAGCACGTCCGGCACCTTGCGCAGCATCGCCGCCTGTTCCTTGAAGTCTTCACCGCCGGTGACCAGCCCCGACTTGATATAGGTGAACTGGGAGAACAGTTGCACCTGCTTGAGGGTCTGCTGGGCCAACTCGCGGGTCGGCAGCAGGATCAGCGCACGGATTTCCACGCTTGGGCCGCTGCGGTCGACCAGGCGGTTGAGCAGTGGCAGCACGAAGGCGGCGGTCTTGCCGCTGCCGGTCTGCGCCGTCACCCGCAGGTCACGCCCTTGCAGGGCCAGGGGAATGGCCGCCGCCTGCACCGGGGTCGGCTCGACAAATTTCAGCTCGGCCACGGCTTTGAGCAGGCGTTCGTGCAGGGCGAATTGGGAAAACACGGGGTAACCTCGGGCAAGTGCGAAAAATTCAGTTGCATAGGGTAACGTTTTCCGTGGCCAGAACCGAATTTCTTTTGGCAACTTTGCGCCGATCCACGCTCTAATAACGCTTCGTACCGCAACACAGACCGTTTCCAATCCCATGGACATCCAACGCTTCTGGCGTGACGCCCTCGACCTCTGGGGCACGCTCGACCAACACCCCCTGCTGCACGCCGCCCTCGGCCTGGCCGTGCTGCTGCTCGTCTCGCTGCTGATCGGCCGTCTGGCGCGCTTCCTGATCCTGCACTCCACCCGCCTGCTAGGCCGCCAACAGGCACTCAGATGGCTGGACGATCTGCGCCACAACAAGGTGTTCCATCGTCTGGCCCAGACCACCCCGTCGCTGGTGGTGCAGTTCGGCCTGAAGCTGGTGCCGGAGCTGTCGGCCGCCGCCCAGCATTTTCTCGGCAATGTCGCGCTGGCCGTGACGCTGCTGTTCATGACCCGCGCCCTTTCCTGCCTGCTCGACGCGCTGCTGGACATCTACGCCCGCACCGAACATGCCCGCACCCGCTCGATCAAGGGCTACATGCAGCTGGCCAAGATGATGCTGTGGATCTTTGCCGCCATCGTCATCGTCGCCACCCTGATCGACCGCTCGCCACTGTTGCTGCTGTCCGGTCTGGGCGCCATGTCGGCGGTGCTGCTGTTGGTGTACAAGGACACCCTGCTGTCGTTCGTCGCCAGCGTGCAGCTGACCAGCAACGACATGCTGCATGTCGGCGACTGGATCGAAATGCCCCAGGCCGGCGCCGACGGCGACGTGGTCGACATCACCCTGCACACGGTCAAGGTGCAAAACTTCGACAAGACCATCGTCTCGATCCCCACCTGGCGCCTGATGAGCGAGTCGTTCCGCAATTACCGCGGCATGCAGCAATCCGGCGGGCGGCGGATCAAACGCAGCCTGTTCATCGACGCCGCCGGTGTGCGCTTCCTGAGCCCGGACGAAGAACAGCGCCTGGGACAGGTACGCCTGCTGGGCGACTACCTGGCGCAGAAGCGCCATGAACTGCATCACTGGAACGAAGCCCTGGGCCCGGTGGCGGAACTTTCGGCCAACCGCCGCAAGCTGACCAACATCGGCACCTTCCGCGCCTTCGCCCTGGCCTACCTGAAGAACCACCCCAACGTGCACCCGGACATGACCTGCATGGTCCGTCAGATGCAGACCACCGCCGAAGGTGTGCCGCTGGAGATCTACTGCTTCACTACCACCACGGCGTGGGCCGAATACGAGCGCATCCAGGGCGATATCTTCGACTACCTGCTGGCGGTATTGCCGGAGTTCGGCCTGAGCCTTTACCAGCAGCCGAGCGGCAACGACATGCGCGTGGGGCTGGCGGCCAGGCCGCCTATGGTGACCTCGACGCGGGAATTCGACGAAGCCTGATTCGGGATGCGTAAGAGCCGGCTTGCCCCGCGAAAAGGCTGACACGGCCAATCGCTGGGCAAGCCCGCACCCACTGACCTCGAAAAAAATTTGGGCAGCACACCAGGGTCTTGTGCGCTCACAAAGCACAACGAAACAATTAGTTACAAGTATTTCAGAATTATTAAACGCCTGCCTTCGATAAATACGAATACCCGCCTCACCCCGCTTCTCCTAACCTGCAGCGAACAGGCCGCCCCAATGACAGGCGGCACGGTATCGGACAAAGGACTACGAGCAAGCGATGCGTCAGGACATATCCCTGGAAAAACCACTCGACGAGCCGGACCGCAGCGACCCAGCCAACCGCCGCAAGGCACTGGCCGCCGGCAGCCTGGCCCATGGCGTGCACGATGGCCTTACCGACGTTATCTATGTGTTGCTGCCCATCTGGCAGGCCGCCTTCGGCCTGAGCTATGCCCAGGTCGGCCTGCTGCGCGGCGCCTACGCCGGGATGATGGCCGGCTTCCAGTTGCTGGCCAGCCGCGGTGCGCGCAAATGGGGCCGCGAAACCCTGCTTGTCAGGGGCACCGCCCTTGCGGGCTTCGCCTACCTGCTGGCGGCCCAGGCCACGGACATCAATCTGCTGCTGCTGGCGCTGATGATCGGTGGCCTTGGCGCCAGCACCCAGCACCCGCTGGCTTCGGCGCTGGTGTCCGACGCCTACGAGGGCAGCGGGCGGGTCAAGCAGGCGCTGGCCCAGTACAACTTCGCCGGGGATATCGGCAAGGCGGTCATCCCCGGCCTGACCGGGCTGGTGCTGGTTTACATCTCCTGGCAAACCAACGCCACCCTGCTCGGCGTGCTCGGTATCGCCGCCGCCTTCGCCTTGTGGTGGCTGATGCCGAAGAACCAGGCCCACGAAACCGCCAACAAGAAGACCAAGGTCGCCGACGTGACCGGCACGCCAGCCGGCCTGATGGCGCTGATCGCCACCGGCAGCATCGACAGCGGCGTGCGCATGGGCTTTTTGACCTTCCTGCCGTTCCTGCTGCAGAGCAAGGGCGCCAGCACCGAACACATCGGCCTGGCCCTGGCCCTGCTGTTCATCGGCGGCGCCTTCGGCAAGCTGTTCTGCGGCTACCTTGGCGCGCGCCTGGGGCCGGTACGCACGGTGATCTGCACGGAAGTGCTGACCGCGCTGCTGATCCTGCTGGCACTGGTATTGCCCTATGGCGCCCTGATGCTGGTGATGCCGCTGATCGGCGTGGCGCTCAACGGCACCTCGTCGGTACTTGGCGGCCTGGTTCCGGATTTCGCCCCACGGGACCGACGCGACCGGGTATTCGCCTGGTTCTACACCGGCACCGTGGGCGGCGGCGCCCTCGCCCCGGTGCTGATCGGCGCGATATCCGACCAGGCCGGCGTCACCGAAGGCCTGGTGGTGCTGGCCTGCGTGCTGCTGTTGACCTTGCCGCTGTGCCTGGTGATCTACAACGGCATGAAGGGACTGCCGCGCCGCTGATCCGCAACATCGGTCCAGATCTAGAACAACAAGGACGTCAATCATGAACAACGGACTGTCGCAACGATCCGCGCGTATCAGCGCGCCCGGCACCTCAAGCATGCGCAGCAAGGCCAACGCACTGCGTGATGCTGGTATCAAGGTGATCAACTTCGCCGCCGGCGAGCTGTCCAGCGACGCCGCTCCGGACATGCGCCACGGCGCCATCGCGGCGGTCCACGAACAGTGGAACCGCTACACCCCGCCACTGGGCAATCCGCGGCTGCGCCAGGCCCTGGCCAGCAGCGTCAGCCAGCGCCTGGGCGTCGACTACAGCGCCGATGAGATCGCGGTGTCCAGCGGTGCCAAGCAAGCCCTGTTCAACAGCGCCATGGTGCTGTTCGATCCGGGTGATGAAGTGATCATCCCGCGCCCCTACTGGGAAACCTTTCCCACCCAGGTCGAACTGGCCGGCGCCTGCCCGGTGTTCGTCGACACCAAAGGCGACAACCACAGCCTGCGCGGCGCGGCGGTCAAGGCCGCCGTGTCGCCGCGCAGCAAGGCGATCATCATCAACACCCCCAATAACCCCACCGGGGTGGTCTATGCCCCGCGGGAACTGATCGCCATCGGTGAACTGGCCCTGGAACACAAACTCTGGGTGATCTTCGACGAGTGCTACCGCAGCCTGCTGCGCAACGGCCAGCAGCACCACAACCTGGTCGCGCTGCTGCCCGAGCTCAAGGCCTCGACCATCATCATCGACTCGTTCTCCAAAAGCCAGGCAGTGACCGGCTGGCGCCTGGGCTATGCCTGCGCGCCGAAGGCAGTGGTCGCGGCCATGCACAACCTGCAGGCCCACACCACCTCCAACCCCAGCAGCCTGGCCCAGTATGCGGCGCTCAACGCCCTGGACGGCGATGGCGCGCGGCAGTTCGGTGCCGAGGTCAATGCCCAGCTCGATCGGCAACTGGCTATCGCCACGGCGCTGCTCGGCAAACTCGAGACCATCCGCTTTTCGCCACCGCAGGGCGCGTTCTACCTCTACCTGGATATCACCCGCCTGCTCGGCAAGCGCTACCAGGGCGAGGCGATCCGCGACGCCAGCCACCTCTGCGAGCTGTTGCTGACCGAGGCGCGCATCGCCCTGGTGCCCGGCTGCAGCAATGGCGACCCGTGCGCCGTGCGGCTCTCCTACTCGGTAAGCCCGCAGGACCTCGAGGAGGGCCTGGGCCGCTTCACCGACTTTATCGCAACGCTTGCCTGACCCCGGACTTTCCACCACCCGCGAGAACATGACATGAAGAAAACGGATTTCATGCTGTCATTCGTCGACCAGGCCCTGACCGATGTGCAGGACAAACAGCTGGCCAGCGCCCTGAAAAAAGGCTTCGAGGTGCACGCCGACCTGCTGGAGGAGTACCTCGATACCTACCAGCGCATCACCGCCAAACCCTGGTCACGGGAAAGCCTGTGCACCTTCTTCTGTGGCTGGCGCAGCCCGGACGGTGCCGCCCATGCGGTTTCAAGCATCATCGTGCGCTTGCTTCAGGAGTCCGAGGCCATCGACGATCCCCAGGCTCGACTGCTGTTGCTGGACGCCGCCCGTCACTGCGGCGAGATCATCGTCGAGGACATCGGCCTGGGCGAGATGCACGGCCATCCGCATCACTCCAAACTCTATGCGCGCATGGCCACCGCCATCTGCGGCTCGGACGACTGGCGCCTGCAGGACCGCTACCTGGACCCGGTGACCAAGGAATTCTCCACCTGGGTGGGCAACAAGCGGCCGCTCGCCCCGCAACTGGTAGAGGCCATCGAGATGATGGCGATGACCGAATTGTTCAATACCGGGGAGTACAACGTGATGACGCCCCTGTGGAAGGACTGGCTCAAGGAGGCGCAGGGCAAGACGCCAGGCGAGGCGCATCGCATCGCCTCGTTCCTCAGCGTGCATTGCGGCGCGGTCGAGGCGCAGCATTTCTTCCATGCCACCAGCGCCCTCGAACTCTACTGCCGCGCCACCCGCCAGGCACTGGACCACACACGCATCGAGGCACTGTCCTGCGAATACGTGAAAAGAGCCTGCGAACACCTGAACAAGATGGAGTCGGTGCTCGCCGCCTGACAGATACCTCGCTACAGGGATGAGGCATATGAACGTGATCAAGCGTGACGCGCGCATCGACCTGCGCCAGTTGTTCAGTGAAAAAGCCTGCCTGCGGGTACTCGAGGCACACAGCCCGATCTCGGCCATGCTGGCCAAGAGCGTGCGCCTCGACGCCGGCGACACCAGCCTGGGCTACGATGCCATCTGGTCCAGTTCGCTGACGGACTCGACCCAGCGCTGCCTGCCGGACATCGAGATCCTCTCGCCCAGCGACCGCCTGGAACGGCTGAACGAAATCCTCGCGGTCTGCGACCTGCCGCTGATCTACGACGCCGACACCGGTGGCAAGATCGAGCACTTCGCCATCCATGTGCAGTGGCTGGCCCGAGCCGGGGTGTCGGCGATCGTCATCGAAGACAAATGCGGGCTGAAGAAGAACTCGTTGCTGGGCCTGAGCGTGCACCAGGAGCAGGAAACCGTGGAGCACTTCTGCGACAAGATCAGGGTCGGCACCCACCATCGCCTGGGGGGCTCGATGATGATCTTCGCCCGCTGCGAGAGCCTGATCCTGGAAAAAGGCCTGGATGACGCCCTCGCACGCTGTCGGGCCTACACCGAGGCCGGCGCCGACGGCATCATGATCCACAGCCGCAAGAGCACGGGCGAGGAGATCCTCGAATTCGCCCGCCGCTTCAAGCAGACCCACCCGCACACACCCCTGGTCTGCGTGCCGACCAGCTACCCGCAACTGACCTTCTCGTGCCTGGCCAATGCCGGTTTCAATGCGGTGATCTACGCCAACCACATGCTGCGCGGCGCCTACTCGGCCATGCGTCAGGTCGCCACCAGCATCCTCGAGCACGACCGGGCCTATGAGATCGAGCCGGCCTGCATGCCCATCGATGAAATCCTCAGCCTGGTGCCCGGTACACGATGACCACCCCATAGGGGCCGCTGTGCGGCCCCTTTGCCGGGTTTGCTCAGGCGGCGCCCAGGTAGGAAACCAGTTCGGTGACATGCCGTGGCATGCGTTCGAAATGCCTGACCAGCATCATGTGCTGCTGGCGTGCCCAGGTTTCATCGAGGCGTCGGGCCACCAGGCCACAGCCATCGAGATAAGGCTGTACCGCCGCATCCGGCGCGATACCGATACCGACCCCTTCGGCAATCATCCGGCACAGCGACTCGACCCCCGACACCTTGATCCTGAACTGGGCCGCGACGCCATCGATATCGGCCTGCTGCTCGATCAGACGGCACAGTGCACTGTCGCTCGCCAACCCGACCTGCGGGTGGCGCAGCACTTCGCCCAGGCGCAATGAGGCGCTGGCAGCCAATGCATGATGCCTGGGCAGCACCGCCACATAGTTGAGCACCGGCAGGGCGATCGAGGCGCAACCCTCCACAGGGTCACTGCCGAGCACCACGCCCATGTCAACGGCGCCCTCGCGAATGCCGCGTACGATATCCACGGCCGTGCGTTGCTGCAGGTCGATAGCGACATTGGCGTGATCGGCGAGATAGCGCACCAGCCGGCGCTGGGTCGACTCGAATGCGCTGAAACCTGCGACATACATGCGCATGTTTGCCCCGTCAGCCTCTTCGCGGTGGTCGAATTCGGCCTTGAGCACTTCGAGCTGGCGCAGGATCTTGCGGGCATGGATCAACAACCGCTGACCTGCCAGGGTCAGCACCAGCCCTTTGTGCTGGCGATGGAAAAGCCCCTCGCCAAGCTCGGCTTCCATCGACTTGATGCGCATGCTGGCGGCCCCTGGCGAGAGGCATGCACGCTTGGCACCCTGGGTCAGGCTGGGGGACTCGGCGATCTTGATGAACAGTTTCAGGTCGGTCAGGTCAAGGTTCACGGTCTCTTCCTTGTAGTGTCAGGCAAATCCATTGTCGGAACGGGCGATCTTGAGCCGCCTGCGTCCATCTTGCCTGCCACCGTCGGCCGGGCAAAGCCTGCCTTGGTATTGCCCCCGTGAATGTGACGAAGGCGCCCTGCGGGCGCCTTCTTCTCGTGCAGAGACCTCAGCGCGACGAGGCAGCCCCCGGCAGCCCTGCCCGCAGCCCCCCAAGGCGGCTCAACCAGACCGATGCGAGAATCACCGTACCGCCAATGGCCAGGCGCCCGAGCGGTTCGTCCTGGTTCCAGATCAGCAGGTTGAGCAGCAAGCCCACCGGCACATGCAGGTTGTTCATCACCGCCAGGGTGGCGCCGGAGACCAGGCAAGCGCCCTTGTTCCACCAGTACAACCCCAGCGCCGTCGGGCACAGGCCGAGGAACAACAGCACCAGCCACTGGGTGTCAGTGCTCGGCAGGTGCTGGGTATTGCCGAACAGCAGGAAGGCCGGCAACACCACCAGCAACGCGCCCAGGTAGAAATAGCCGAACCGGCGGTAGTGCGGCAGGTCGCTGGGGTGGCGGGCCACCAGATGACGGTACAGCACCTGGCCGGCGGCGTAGGTGAAATTGGCCAGCTGCAGCAGCAGGAAACCGATGAAGAACTCGCCGGTGACCGTGTCGAAGCGGATCACCGCCGCGCCGGCCACCGCCACCAGGGCGGCGAGCAGCGCCCAGGGGTTGAAGCGCCGGTTCAGGGCATCCTCGATCAAGGTCACATGCAGCGGGGTGAGGATGGTGAACAACAGCACCTCCGGCACCGTCAGCACGCGGAAGCTGAGGTATAGGCAGACATAGGTGATGCCGTACTGCAGCGCACCGATCAGCAGCATCGAGCGCATGAAGCGTGGTTCGACCTGGCGCCAGCGGGTCAGTGGCAGGAACACCAACCCGGCCAGCACCACCCGCATCAGCACGGCGAAGTAGCTGTCGACATGGCCGGCCAGGTATTCGCCGATCAGGTTGAAGGAGTACGCCTGGATCAGCGCGACGATTATCAGGTAGCCCATGGTTGGCCCTCGTGGATCAAGGCGGGGACCTTAGCGGGTTGGGCCTGGGCAGTTCAACCATGGGGATTGTGGGGCTGCTGCGCAGCCCATCGCCGGCAAGCCGGCTCCCACACCGACCGCACAATTCTCAAGGACTGCGCTGTATCCATGAGCTGGCTTGTCGGCGATCAGGCCGGCACAGGATGCGCACTGTCTGTGAGCAAAAAAAGCCCGGCCATCTCTATGGCCGGGCAGGCACACCCAAAGGAGCAACAAGGTGTCAGGGTTGGGAATTCGTCGCGGCTCAGGCCACCGCGGCCAGCTTGGCCTTGGCCTGGTTCAGGCCTTTCTCGTGGAACTCGCCGCTCATGTTCAGCCCCTCGGCATGAATGAAGTCCACGTCATGGATACCGATGAAAGCCATCACCTGGCGCAGGTAGGGTTCCTGGTGATCGCTGCTGGCACCGGCATGGATACCGCCGCGGGCGGTCAGCACGATGGCGCGCTTGCCGTTGAGCAGTCCCTGGGGGCCGGTCGGGGTGTACTTGAAGGTGATGCCGGCGCGCAGCACGTGGTCAAGCCAGGCTTTCAGGGTGCTGGGGATGGTGAAGTTGTACATCGGCGCAGCCATCACCAGTACGTCGGCGGCCAGCAATTCGTCGGTTAGCACGTTGGAGCGCTCAAGTGCCTCACGCTCGGTGGTGCTGCGCTGTTCCTCGGGCTTCATCCAGCCGCCGAGCAAGTTGGCGTCCAGATGCGGCACGGGGTTCACGGCCAGGTCGCGCACCTTGATCTCGTCGGCCGGATGCGCTGCTTGCCATTGCTGGATGAAGTCCTGGGTCAGTTTACGAGAAACGGAATCCTGCTGGCGGGCGCTGCTTTCGATGATCAGAACGTGGGACATGGGAGCCTCCATCGGCGGTAAGGGGTGGCGATTCGATGGAGGTGAGATTAGTGGTTGACCTATCGATAAAAAAGCGTAAAAAGTGGGGTCAACCTATCGATTAATCTGTTTTATTCCGCTTTGCAGTCAAGCACGATGCGCAGCCTGATGATCTGCCGGTTGAACTTGGCGGTGACATCCACGCTCCTGCCGGCGGGCACGTTGACCCGGCGCACCCGTGGCGCCTCGGGGCCGTTGCGGAAAATGACCTTGCACGCCGCCGGCACCTGCCCATAGTTGTTGAGGCTGATCGAGCCGATGTCGTAGGCCGTGTCGTAGGCGGTGTAGTCGACCTTGACCCCGGTCAGGTCCTTCTCCACGTCGATCGGGTAAGCCATGGCCCCGAGGGGCAGGCACAACAGCAAAGCCGCACAACATTTCTTCATACGGGCGCTCTCCTTGGGAAGAGCGCAGCTTAGGACAACAGGAGCCCTGGATGAAAGCACCGCGCGTTACCCTGGATCAGTGGCGGACCTTGCAGGCGGTGGTCGACCACGGCGGGTTCGCCCAGGCCGCCGAGGCCCTGCACCGCTCGCAATCGTCGGTGAGCTACACCGTGGCGCGCATGCAGGAACAACTGGGCGTGCCGCTGCTGCGCATCGATGGGCGCAAGGCGGTGCTGACCGAGGCCGGTAGCGTGCTGCTGCGCCGCTCGCGGCAACTGGTCAAACAGGCCAGCCAACTGGAAGACCTGGCTCATCACATGGAGCAGGGCTGGGAAGCCGAGGTGCGCCTGGTGGTCGACGCCGCCTACCCCAGCGCCCGACTGGTGCGCGCCCTGGCGGCGTTCATGCCGCAGAGCCGCGGTTGCCGGGTGCGCCTGCGTGAAGAGGTGCTGTCCGGGGTCGAGGAAGTGCTGCACGAAGGCATCGCCGACCTTGCCATCAGCAGCTTCAACATCGGCGGTTACCTGGGCACTGAACTGAGCCCGGTGGAGTTCATCGCCGTCGCCCATCCCGAGCATGCCCTGCACCGCATGGGCCGCGAAATCACCTTCCAGGACCTGGAAAGCCAGCTGCAGGTGGTGATCCGCGACTCCGGTCGGGCCCAGCCGCGTGATGTCGGCTGGCTCGGCGCCGAGCAGCGCTGGACGGTGGGCAGCCTGGGTACCGCAGCCACCTTCGTCGGCAGCGGCCTGGGCTTTGCCTGGCTGCCCCGGCACATGATCGAGCGCGAGCTGCGCGAAGGCGTGCTCAAGCCCCTGCCGCTGGATCAGGGTGGCAGCCGCCATCCACTGTTCTACCTTTACTCCAGCAAGGAAAAGACCTTGGGCCCGGCCACGCAGATTCTCATCGAATTGCTGCGCAACTTCGACACCGCGCCGCTGGACGTGCCCTTCGCAGCCCCCCCGCAAGCCTGAGAGGACCGCGCCCATGGCCGTTTTCGAACAGCAAGGATGCCAGTTGCATTACGAGGAACACGGTCAGGGCGAGCCCCTGGTGCTGCTGCACGGGCTGGGTTCGAGCAGCCAGGACTGGGAACTGCAGGTGCCCGAGCTCGCCCGCCAGTACCGGGTGATCCTCATGGACATCCGTGGCCACGGGCAATCGTCCAAGCCTCGCTCGGGCTACCAGATAAAGACTTTCAGCGAGGATCTGCTGGCCTTGCTCCGTCACCTGGACACCGGCCCGGTGCACTTCGTGGGCCTGTCCATGGGCGGCATGGTCGGTTTCCAGTTCGCCGTCGACCACCCCGAGTGGCTGCGTAGCCTGTGCATCGTCAACAGTGCCCCGCAGGTCAAGCGCCGCACCCGCAGCGACTGGATCTGGTGGCTCAAGCGCTGGGGACTGGCGCGCCTGCTCAGCGTCGAGACCGTCGGCAAGGGTCTGGCCGAACGGCTGTTTCCCAAGCCGGAGCAGGCCGAACTGCGGCGCAAGATGGCCGAGCGCTGGGCGCGCAACGACAAGCGTGCGTATCTGAAAAGCTTCGACGCCATCGTCGACTGGGGCGTACAGGAACGCATCGGCCAGATCCGCTGTCCCACCCTGGTGATCGCCGCCGACCACGATTACACACCGATACAACTGAAAGAACGTTACGTCGCCCTGATGCCCAACGCCAGACTGGCGGTCATCGACGATTCGCGGCACGCTACGCCCCTGGACCAACCTGAGGTCTTCAACCAGACCCTGCTGCAGTTCCTCGCAGCCGCTTCCACCTCTCAAGGATCATTGAGCCCATGCTGAAAAAACTTCTGCTCACCGCCTGCTCGGTCGCCTTCGCCACCAGCGTCATGGCCTCCGACAAGACCCCGCACGTTGAGCTGGTCACCAGCTTCGGCAAGATCGAGATCGAGCTGAACGCAGAAAAAGCGCCGATCAGTACCAAGAACTTCCTCCAGTACGTGGACAGCGGCTTCTACAACAACACCATCTTCCACCGTGTGATCCCTGGCTTCATGGTCCAGGGCGGTGGCTTCACCGAGCAGATGGTGCAGAAGCCGACCAAGGATCCGATCCGCAACGAGGCCAGCAACGGCCTGCAGAACACCCGTGGCACCCTGTCCATGGCTCGTACCTCCGACCCGAACTCGGCCACCAGCCAGTTCTTCATCAACGTCGCCGACAACGACTTCCTCAACCCGGGCCGCGACCGTGGCTACGCCGTGTTCGGCAAGGTCACCAAGGGCATGGAGGTGGTCGACCAGATCGTCAACTCGCCGACCACCGTCAAGAAAGGCATGCGCGATGTGCCGGCCGACCCGGTGTACATCAAGTCGGCCAAACGCATCGACTGATCCCGCACCACACAGGGACGTGAGTCGGGTCGAACAGGAGTGTCGTCACCCATGCTGTACCGTCGTTTCGAGCAGTTGATCGACATCTTCCGCGAGGCGCCGAGCGAGGCGCCTCCCGGCAAGGTCTGGCCCTTCTATCTCTATTACCTGCGCCAGGTCTGGCCGAGCTTCCTCGCCCTGCTGATCGTCGGGCTGATCGCCTCATTGATCGAGGTGGCGCTGTTCAGCTACCTGAGCCGGATCATCGACCTGGCCCAGGGCACACCCAACGCCAACTTCTTCAGCGAGCACAGTGGCGAGCTGATCTGGATGCTGGTGGTGGTGCTGGTGCTGCGGCCGGTGTTCTTTGGCCTGCACGACCTGCTGGTGCACCAGACCATCAGCCCGGGCATGACCAGCCTGATCCGCTGGCAAAACCACACCTACGTGCTCAAGCAGAGCCTGAACTTCTTCCAGAGCGACTTTGCCGGGCGCATCGCCCAGCGCATCATGCAGACCGGCAACTCCCTGCGTGATTCAGCGGTGCAGGCGGTAGACGCGCTGTGGCACGTGCTGATCTACGCCATCAGCGCGCTGGTGCTGTTCGCCGAGGCCGACTGGCGGCTGATGCTGCCGTTGCTGGTGTGGATCGCCTGCTATATCGGCGCGCTGTACTACTTCGTGCCAAGGGTCAAGGAACGCTCGGTGATCTCCTCCGACGCACGCTCCAAACTGATGGGGCGCATTGTCGACGGCTACACCAACATCGCCACCCTCAAGCTGTTCGCCCACACCGACTACGAGCAGCAGTACGCTCGCGAGGCGATCAGCGAGCAGACCGAGAAGACCCAGCTGGCCTCGCGGGTGATCACCAGCATGGACGTGGTCATCACCTCGCTGAACGGCCTGCTGGTGGTCGCAACCACGGGCCTTGCCCTGTGGCTGTGGAGCCAGTCGCTGATCAGCGTCGGCGCCATCGCCCTGGCCACCGGCCTGGTGATCCGCATCGTCAACATGTCCGGCTGGATCATGTGGGTGGTCAACGGCATCTTCGAGAACATCGGCATGGTCCAGGACGGCCTGCAGACCATCGCCCAGCCGGTCACCGTCAGCGACAAGCCCCACGCGCCGGCACTCAAGGTCAGCCGCGGCGCGGTGCGCTTCGACCATGTCGACTTCCACTACGGCAAGGGCGGCAAGGTGATCGATGCCTTGAACCTGGATATCCGCCCCGGCGAGAAGATCGGCCTGATCGGCCCGTCCGGCGCCGGCAAGTCGACCCTGGTCAACCTGCTGCTGCGCCTGTACGACATCGACAGCGGGCGCATCCTCATCGACGGCCAGGATATCGCCGAGGTCAACCAGGCCAGCCTGCGCGCGCAGATCGGCATGATCACCCAGGACACTTCGCTGCTGCACCGCTCGATCCGCGACAACCTGCTGTACGGCCGCCCCGATGCCAGTGACGAGGAAGTCTGGGAGGCTGTCCGCCGGGCACGGGCCGACGAGTTCATCCCGCAGTTGTCCGATGCCCAGGGCCGCACCGGCTTCGACGCCCATGTCGGCGAGCGCGGCGTGAAGCTCTCCGGCGGCCAGCGCCAGCGCATCGCCATCGCCCGGGTGCTGCTGAAGAACGCGCCGATCCTGATCATGGACGAGGCGACCTCGGCGCTGGACTCGGAGGTCGAAGCGGCTATCCAGGAGAGCCTGGAGACGCTGATGCAGGGCAAGACGGTGATCGCCATCGCCCACCGCCTGTCGACCATCGCCCGCATGGACCGGCTGATCGTGCTGGACAAGGGGCATATCGTCGAGAGTGGCAGCCACACCGAGCTGTTGGCGCAACGTGGGTTGTATGCGCGGCTGTGGCATCACCAGACGGGTGGGTTCGTCGGGGTGGATTGATACAGAAAACGGCATGGGAAAATCGGAGTGGGAGCGGGCTTGCCCCGCGATGGCGTCAGATCAGGCGACACGACAGCTTGATCTGACGCCATCGCGGGGCAAGCCCGCTCCCACGTGCCCCTTGATCTTCATGCCTGGCGATACGGCAGCATCCCGCGCGCCTCTTCGGCATACGCCCTCACCCCCGCCCGCTCCTGCAGCAGAAAATCCTCCACCGCCCGGCGCAATCCCGGATGCAGCAGGTAATGCCACGACCGCGTGATCACCGGCTCGAAGCCGCGAATCAACTTGTGTTCACCCTGGGCCCCGGCATCGAAACGCTGCAGCCCTTCGCCAATGGCGAAATCCATGCCCTGGTAGAAACAGGTCTCGAAATGCAGACGGTCGAATTCGTCCAGGCACCCCCAATACCGTCCATACAGGCTGTCACCCCCGATCAGGCTGAGCGCCATGGCCACCTCGCGCCCCTGCTGGCGGGCGATGACCACACGGATGGCCTCGGGCATGCGCTCGGCGATCAGGCTGAAGAATTCACGGGTCAAGTAGGGCGCGCGCCGGCGCACGGCGTAGGTGTTGGCGTAACACAGGTAGACAAAATCCCACTGCGCCTCGCTCAGCTCGTCGCCCCGGTACCAGGCGAAGTCGATCCCCTGCCCCGCCACCTGTTCGCGCTCCTTGCGCATCTGCTTGCGCTTGCGTGAGCTGAGGCTGTCGAGAAAGTCCTGGAAGTCGCGATAACCCCGATTACGCCAATGGAACTGGCAACCCAGGCGTTCCATCCAGCCTGGCAGACCGGTGAGCGCCTCATCCAGCGCAGTATCGGTGAAGTTGATATGCGCGCCCGACAGCCCGCCCTTGCCCAGGTACTCGGGGATGGCCTGCAACAGCAACAGGCCATCACTCGGGTCAGCGGCCAACAGGCGTGGGCCGCTTACCGGACTGAACGGCACGGCACCCAGCAGCTTGGGGTAGTAGGCAATACCTGCGCGCTCGCAGGCATCGGCCCAGCCATGGTCGAACACGTACTCGCCGAACGAATGCCACTTGCGGTACGCCGGCAGCAGCGCCCGGACCTCACCGTCGCGCTCCAGCACCAGGTGCTCGGCGGCCCAGCCAGTGTCAGGCACCACGCTGCCACTGTCCTCCATGGCCGTGAAGAAGGCATGGCGCAGGAACGGCTGGCCGTCGGGCACCAGTGCGTCCCAGGTGGTCGCCGGCAGGTCGCGCAGGTGGGCAAGGCTATGAAGGCTGATCACGGATGCAACTCGCTATGAACAAGGAGCCAGTATTGCCAAACCAGCCGTGACACTCAAATGACCCCTTGCTGACTTAACACCAGTGCCACTATTCGGACATTATTCTGTCATTCGCCCCCGCAATACTTGCGCCTGTTTTCCGGAACCCCAGAACCTGTCTAGTCAGGCCCTTTCCGAAGACATGCCAACTTGGGGGCGGGCGCTTGAGCCTCCCCACTTTTTCCAACAGGGAGAACCTTATGCGTCTTGTTTCTACACTTACCGGAATGAGCCTCACCGGCATGATGCTGGCTCTGAGTACTCCGGCCAGTGCTGCTGTCGACGCCAAGCTGCTCGAAATGCTCCGCGCCAATGGCTCGATCAACCAGGCGCAGTACAACGAACTGCAGGGCGACCTGGCAAAGGAAACCAAGGAAAAGGCCGACCAGAAAGCCCAGTCCGAACGCATGAGCTCGTTCGAACAGAAAGTGGCGTGGGCCGCCAAGACCCAGATCAAGGGTGATGTGCGCCTGCGTTACGAAGACGTCAACGTCGACAACCCGATCTCGCGCAGTGGCAACCAGGACCGTGAGCGCGTCCGCGCCCGTGTCGGCTTCTACAGCGAGATCAACCCGCAAGTGGACGCCGGCGTGCGTGTGGCCACCGGCAGCAGCGCCGATGCCCGCTCGACCAACCAAAGCCTGGACAACTACTTCGAGAAGAAATCGCTGTGGGTCGACCTGGCCTACCTCGACTGGCACCCGACCGCCATCCCCAACCTGCACCTGATCGGCGGCAAGATGGCTCAGCCATGGGTGAGCATGGGCGACATCATCTGGGACAGCGATATCAACCCCGAAGGCGTGGCGGTCACTTACAAGACCAACCTGGGCGCCACCGAACTGTTCGGCAGTGCCGGCCACTACACCCTCAAGGACAACGTCGACGGCGACGGCGTGCAGTTCAAGCACGACGCACAGCTGTACCACGGCCAGCTGGGTGCCAAGTTCAACGCGGCCGACACCCTCAAGTTCACCGTGGGCGGCAGCATCTACGGCTACGACAACGACAAGGAGTCGACCGTCCTGCGTGCCCTGGGTAACACCACCAACGAGTTCAACCTGGTGGAAGGCTTCGGCCAGGTGGACTTCACCGGCTTTGCCATCCCACTCTCGGCCTATGGCCAGTTCGTCAAGAACACCGAAAGTACCGACGGCAAGGACAAGGCCTGGCTGGCCGGCCTGAAAACCAAGGTCGGCGCCTGGAGCCTGGACTACAACTACCGCGACGTGCAGCGTAACGCGGTGGTCAGCGCCTTCACCGACTCCGACTTCGGCAACGGCTTCACCGGGTCGCGTGGCCACAAGTTCAAGGTCGGCTACGAGATCGACAAGAACTTCTCACTGGGCGCGGCCTACCTGATGGCCAAGACCGACTTCTCCAACCTGCCGAACAGCGATGCTGACGTAGATACGCTGCAGGTGGACCTGGAAGCGAAGTTCTAAGCGCCAGGCTCCTTTGCTCCACCCTGAAGCGGGAAATGCTGACCCCATCCAGCATTTCCCGCTTTTTTTGCTCTGTCAGAAATGCTCCGGCCCTATCGCCGGCAAGCTGACTCCCAAGAGAAATATGCACCACTGTGGGAGCCGGCTTGCCGGCGATAGGGCCGGAGCAGGCGAAACGGGTATCAGCGCTTGCGCAGGATCACGCTACCAATCGAATAACCCGCACCGAACGAGCTCAGCACACCCAACGCCCCCTTGGCCAGGTCATCCTGGTACAGGTGGAAGGCAATCACCGAGCCTGCCGAGCTGGTGTTGGCATAACGGTCGAGAATCACCGGTGCCTCTTGCTCGTCCACTTCCCGACCCAGCAGCTTCTTGACGATCAGGTGGTTCATGCTCAGGTTGGCCTGGTGCAGCCAGAAACGCTGGACATCGCTCGGCTGCTGGCCGTTTTCATCCAGGTGCTGGCCGATCAGTTCGGCGACCTTCGGGCAGACTTCCTTGAATACCTTGCGGCCTTCCTGCACGAACAGCTTGTCCCGCGAGCCGATACCCTCTTCCGCGGCGCGGTTGAGGAAGCCGAAGTTGTTGCGGATGTTGTTGGAAAACGCGGTCCACAGCTTGGTGCTGACAATATCGAACTGGTGCGCGGAGGTGGCCAGGTCAGCACGCTCGATCAGTACCGCGGTGGCGGCGTCACCGAAAATGAAGTGGCTGTCGCGGTCACGGAAGTTCAAGTGGCCGGTGCAGATTTCCGGGCTGACCACCAGCACCGCGCGGGCCTGGCCCAACTGCACGCTGTTGGCTGCCGTCTGGATGCCGAAGGTGGCCGACGAGCAGGCGACGTTCATGTCGAAGGCGAAGCCCTCGATACCGAGCGCCTGCTGCACTTCGATGGCGATGGCCGGGTACGGGCGCTGCAGGTTGGAGCAGGCGACAATCACCCCGTCGACATCGGCGGCAGTGCGCCCGGCACGTTCCAGCGCCTGACGCGCAGCGGCAACGCCCATTTCGCAGAGAATCGACTGTTCGTCGTTGGAACGCTCCGGCAGGCGCGGCTTCATGCGCTGCGGGTCGAGGATGCCAGCCTTGTCCATGACAAAGCGGCTCTTGATGCCCGAGGCCTTTTCGATGAAGGCGGCATCGGACAGCGGCGCCGCCTCGACTTCGCCACGCTCGATGGCGGCGGCATTGTCACGGTTGAAGCGCTGTGCCCAAGTGTTGAAGGACTCCACCAGTTCTTCGTTGGAAATGCTCTGGGCCGGGGTATACAGGCCGGTGCCGCTGATGACGACGTTGTGCACGGTCGTTCCTCTGGTCAAAGGCCATCGCCATGCGGCGCAGGCCGGGAAAAGGGCAACATAATGGCACCTTGGTACCAATTCATGGACGAGGGCTGCGCCCTCGATCGCTGGCAAGCCAGCTCCCACAGTTCAATACGTCCCCTGTGGGAGCTGGCTTGCCAGCGATGGGCCGCAAAACGACCCAAAATTCCGTCAAGTTTGCCACAAGTTGCAACGGTTAGGCTTCCACCTGACTCCACTGCTTGCTCAGTCGCTTGTCGGAAACCGGCACCTTGGTACCCAATTGCTGGGCAAACAACGACACCCGGTACTCCTCCAGCAGCCAGCGGTACAAGGTCAGTTGCTCATCGCGCTTGCCTTCCTGGGCATGCTTGTCGGCACGGGCCTGGTATTGCGCCCAGCAATTGGCCAGCTCGCCACTCCACACCCGGTCCTTCTGTACCTGCGACCCCAGCTTCTCCAGGCGCAGTTCCACTGCCTTGAGATACCGCGGCAATTCCTTGAACCAGGCCCCCGGCGTCTCGCGCACGAAGCCCGGATACACCAGGTTGGCCAGTTGCTGCTTGATATCGTTGAGCGCCACCGCCTGGCTCAGGTCGATCTTGCCCTTGAAGCGCTTCTGCAAGCCATGCCACAGCTTGAGCACCTCCAAGGTCAGGCGCGCCAGGCGCTCGGCATGCTCGCTCCAATTGCCACGCTTGCGTTCGGCCAGCGAGGCCAGGGCCGCGCCATCACGGGGCAGCGGGTCTTCGCCTTCGAGCACGCAACTGTCGAGACTGGCCAACAGGATATCCTCCACCAGTGCCTCGACCCGGCCCAATTCGCGATACAACAAGCCCAATTCGGTCAGCCCCGGCAGCTTGCCGCGCAGGAACTTGGCCGGCTCGGCCAGCTGTTGCAGCAGCAGGCGCTGCAGGGCACGTCGGTGCTGGAACTCGGCCTCAGCCTGGGTCGAGAACCTCCCCTCGCGCACCGTGCCGTTGTCCTCGACCAGTGCCGGGTACACGGTCATCGACAGCCCGGCAATCTTCTGCTGGGCGGTCTGCGCCACTTGCTCGAATACCTTGGCCTGCACCGGCTGCTCGGCCTTGTCGTTGCGCGGCAAGGCCAGGGCGGCCTGGCTGGCGGCGGCAAAACGGGCAGTCAGTTCGGCCAGGTCGCGGCCCTCGCCGAGGAACTTGCCCTGGGCATCGACCACTTCGATGTTCATGCGCAGATGGCCCTCGACCAGCCCGGTCGCTTCCGCCCAGGCCTCGTCGGACACCCGCGCCCCGGTCATGCGCAGCAGCTCATGGCCCAGTGCCTGGGGCAACGCGCCCTGGCCGAAGACCATGCGCGACAGTGCCGCCTTGACGAAGTCCGGCACCGGCACGAAGTTCTTGCGCAGGGCCTTGGGCAGGTTGCGCACCAGGGCGATGCACTTGGCCTCGAGCAGGCCCGGCACCAGCCATTCCAGGCGTTCGCCCGGCAGGTTGGGCAGCAACGGCGCCGGCACCCGTACGGTGACGCCGTCACGGGGGTGGTTCGGTTCGAAGTGGTAGCTCAGCGACAGGCGCAATTCGCCCACCTGCAGATGGTCGGGGTACTGCGCTGCGGTGACCTCGCTGGCCTCGCGGGCCAGTACGTCCTCCTCGCGCATGATCAGCAAGTTGGCGTCCTTCTGGCTGGTCATCCGGTACCAGGCATCGAAGGTCGCGGTCTGGTGGATCTCCGCGGGCAGGCGCGCTTCGTAGAAGGCGTACAGGGTTTCTTCGTCAGCCAGAATGTCGCGCCGGCGGGCCTTGGCCTCCAGTTCGTCGAGCTGCTCCAGCAGGCGCTTGTTGGCCGCCAGGCACTTGGCCCGGGACTGGATCTCGCCGCCGACCAGGCCATCGCGGATGAACAGCTCGCGGGAAGTGACGGGGTCGATCGGACCGAAATGCACCGGGCGGCGTCCGACCAGGATCAACCCGTACAAGGTGATCTGCTCGTAGGCCACCACCTGGCCGCGCTTCTTCTCCCAGTGCGGTTCGAAGTGGTTCTTCTTGATCAGGTGGGTGGCCAGCGGCTCGATCCAGTCCGGCTCGATCTTGGCCACCATGCGCGCATACAGCTTGGTGGTTTCCACCAGTTCGGCGGCCATCACCCACTGCGGCCGCTTGCGGCCAATGCCCGACGACGGGTGAATCCAGAACCGCCGCTGGCGTGCGCCCTGGTAGTCGCCCTCCTCGGTCTTCTGGCCGATCTGGCTGAGCAGGCCGCTGAGAATCGCCTTGTGCATGCGCTGGTAGTCGCAGGCATCCTTGTTCACCGTCAATTGCAGGTCGCGACAGATCAGCGCCAGCTGGCGGTGGGCGTCGCGCCACTCGCGCAGGCGCAAGTAGTTGAGGAAGTTCTTGCGGCACCAGTTGCGCAGCGGGTTGGCGGTCAGCGCCTGGCGCTGCTCCTCGAAGCCGCGCCACAGGTTGACCAGCGCGGCGAAGTCGGAATCGACATCCTTCCACTGGGCGTGGGCCTGGTCGGCGGCCTGCTGACGCTCCGGTGGGCGTTCGCGAGGGTCCTGCACCGACAATGCGCTGGCGACGATCAGCACTTCCTGCAGGCTGCCCTGACGGGCGCCTTCGAGCAGCATGCGGCCCAACCGTGGATCGATCGGCAGACGCGCCAGCTGGCGGCCCAGCGGCGTCAGCTGGTTCTCGCGATTGACCGCCGACAGCTCCTGCAACAGGTTGAAGCCGTCACTGATGGCCTTGCCATCCGGCGGCTCGATGAACGGGAAGGCGTCGATGGCGCCGAGGCGCAGGTGCAGCATCTGCAGGATCACCGCCGCCAGGTTGGTGCGCAGGATCTCCGGATCGGTGAACGCCGGCCGGCCGTTGAAGTCGTCCTCGCTGTACAAGCGGATGCAGATGCCCGGCTCGACCCGGCCGCAACGGCCTTTACGCTGGTTGGCGCTGGCCTGGGACACCGCCTCAATGGGCAGGCGCTGGACCTTTGCGCGGTAGCTGTAGCGGCTGATGCGCGCGGTGCCGCTGTCTATCACGTAGCGGATGCCCGGCACGGTCAGCGAGGTTTCGGCGACGTTGGTCGCCAGCACCACGCGCCGGCCGCTGTGGGACTGGAAGATCCGCTGCTGCTCGGCTGGCGACAGCCGCGCATACAGCGGCAAAATCTCGGTGTGGCGCAACTGCGCCTTGCGCAGGATCTCGGCGGCGTCGCGGATCTCGCGCTCGCCGGGCAGGAACACCAGTACATCGCCCGGGCCCTTGCCCTGGCTGCGCTCGTACTGGGCGATCTCGTCGAGGCTGGCAAGGATCGCCTGGTCAACGGAAAGGTCGTCCTCGACCTGGTTGCCCTCCTCATCCTGTTCGCTGGTCAGCGGGCGGTACCAGGTTTCCACAGGGTAGGTACGGCCGGACACCTCGATGATCGGCGCGCCGTCGAAGTGCTTGGAGAAGCGCTCCAGGTCGATAGTCGCCGAGGTGATGATCAGCTTCAGGTCAGGGCGGCGGTGCAGCAAGGTCTTGAGGTAGCCGAGCAGGAAATCGATGTTCAGGCTGCGCTCGTGAGCCTCGTCGACGATGATCGTGTCATAGCGTTCGAGGAAGCGGTCGTGCTGGGTCTCGGCCAGCAGGATACCGTCGGTCATCAGCTTGACCAGCGTATTCGAATCGCTCTGGTCTTCGAAGCGCACCTGGTAGCCCACCAGCGCCCCCAACGGCGTGCCCAGCTCCTCCGCGACCCGCGCCGCGACGCTGCGCGCGGCGATTCGCCGAGGCTGGGTGTGGGCGATCAGGCCGTGGCTGCCACGGCCCAACTCCAGGCAGATCTTCGGCAACTGGGTGGTCTTGCCCGAACCTGTCTCGCCGGCGATGACCAACACCTGGTGCTCGGCCAGGGCCTTCTTGATCTCGTCGCGCTTGGCGGCGATGGGCAGGTTGTCGTCGTAGCGAATGCTCGGCACGCTCTGCTGGCGCGCGGTGACCTGGGCGCAGGAGGCCTGTACCTTTTCCACCCACTGCGCGAGCTTGCCCTCGTCGGGGCGCTTGCGCAGCTCGTGCAATTGCCGGCGCAACCGATGGCGGTCGGCGATCATGGCGTGGTCGAGGTTCTTCAGCAGTTGGTCGATGGCGTGGTCTGTCATGGGGCTTTTTAATGATGCAGGCGAGTGCTGCTTTTTCATGATCGGCAGGCGTAAGAGGCGCGATTGTCGCAGATTTGCCCGCGGGATGCTGCCTGTTGCGGCTCTGGCGCAGGTCAAGCCCGACACGGGCCCTGCACGAATGTTTAGCTCCCACCGGAATGAACGTCGCCATTCACTGATTTAATCAACCTTACCGGCCATGTGAGTATCGAGAGATGCTTCCCACCCCGATGATCGCCCGCCCGCTGCCCCATCCTTCGCTGCCGAAGGCCAGGGCCTGTGTCGGAGAAAATCCGCTGGTGCACATCATCCTCGCCTTCTGGGCCCTGTGGCACTGCCGCCACGCGCGCCCACCGGACACTTCGCTTACGCACCCCTGACCCGACCCGGCCACCCTTGGCCGATTGACTCAGCCTGACCGCTCGCCTGCGCGGCGGTCCTGCGTGCCCCAGAGCGAATCCACCATGCACTTTGCCCCCGCAGAGCAAGCCAGGCGTTTCCTGGCCGACAACCCCGATATCGACCTGATCGAACTGTTCATCCTCGACGCCAACGGCGTACCCCGCGGCAAGCTGCTGCACCGCGAGGAACTGCTGGCCGTGTTCGACAGCGGCCGCCCGCTGCCCAGCACCATCCTCGGCCTGACCCTCAACGGCGATGATGTGGAAGACTCCGGCCTGGTCTGGGACGTCGGCGACATCGACTGCCGCGCCTACCCGCTGGATGGCAGCCTGGTGCGCCTGCCCTGGCGCCGGGTGCCGACCGCCGCCGTGCAGGTCAGCATGCACCCCAGCGAAGGCCTGCCGGCCAGCGTGGCGGATCCACGTCATGTGCTGCTGCGGGTGATCGACGCCCTCAAGGCCGATGGCCTTCACCCGGTGATGGCCTGCGAGCTGGAGTTCTACCTGCTCGACCAGCAGCGCGACGCCCAAGGCCGGCCGCAGCCGGCGCTGGACAGCGACGGCGGCCGCCCGCGCGAGACCCAGGTCTATGGCTTGCGTGAGCTGGAGCAGATCGAACCGTTCCTTGCCGACCTGTATGCTGCCTGCAAGGCCCAAGGCATCCCTGTGCGCACAGCGATCTCCGAGTACGCCCCGGGGCAGGTGGAAATTACCCTGGAGCACGGCGATGCGCTCCAGGCCATGGACCAGGCCGTGCGCTACAAGCGTCTGGTCAAGGGCATTGCCAATGCCCATGGCATGCAGGCCTGCTTCATGGCCAAGCCGTTCGCGCAACTGGCCGGCACCGGCATGCACATGCACCTGAGCCTGGCGGACGCCGCTGGCAACAACCTGTTCGCCAGCGAAGACAAGGCCGGCACCCCACTGTTGCGCCAGGCGGTGGCCGGCATGCTGCGCCACCTGCGTGAGTCGCTGCTGTTGTTCTGCCCCAACGCCAACTCGTTCCGCCGCTTCCAGGCCAACAGCTATGCCCCGCTGGCGCCGACCTGGGGCGTGGACAACCGCACCGTCAGCCTGCGCGTGCCCGGCGGCCCGGCCAACAGCCGGCATGTGGAGCACCGCATCTGCGGCGCCGACGCCAACCCCTACCTGGCCGCCGCCGCGATACTTGCTGCCACGCACCAGGGCATCCGCGAACAGCTCGATCCCGGCGCGCCAGTCGAAGGCAACGGCTATGCCCAGGCCAGCGAGTACCTGCCCACCGACTGGCTGACTGCCCTGGAAGCCCTGGAGCAGTCGGCCTGGGCACGGGAGGCGCTGGGCGAGGCCTTCCTCGGCGTGTACCTGAAGGTCAAGCGTGCCGAGTACCGCCAGTTCATGGCCGAGGTCGGCGAACAGGACTGGCGCTGGTACCTGCATCAGGCCTGACAGACGAACTACAACAAGGAACACCCATGAACGCAGCACTGAACAACGGGCCGGCCCAACGCGCGCCGTCCTACTACAGCGCCACCCTCAATGACGCGACCGAATACCCCACACTCAAGGGCACGGTGCAGGTGGACGTGGCGATCATCGGCGGCGGCTTCACCGGCATGGCCACTGCGGTGGAGCTGGCCGAACGTGGCCTGAAGGTAGCCATCGTCGAGACCAACCGCATCGGCTGGGGCGCCAGTGGGCGCAACGGTGGCCAGGTCACCGGCAGCCTGTCGGGCGACGAGGCCATGCGCACGCAGATGCGCGACCGTCTGGGCGCCGAGGTGGACGACTTCATCTGGCACCTGCGCTGGCGCGGCCACCAGATCATCGAACAGCGCGTCGAACGCTACGGCATCCAGTGCGACCTCAAGCACGGCCACCTGCACGCGGCGATGAAACCTTCGCACATGACCGAACTGCGCGCCTTCGAGGCCGAAGCCCAACGCCGCGGCATGGGCGACCTGGTGCAGTTGCTCGACAGCGAAGCCATGCAACAGCACCTGCAGAGCCCGCTGTACCTCGGCGCGTTGAAGAACCGCCGCAACCTGCACCTGCATCCGCTCAACCTGTGCCTGGGCGAGGCCCGCGCCGCCCATGGCCTCGGCGCGCTGGTGTTCGAGAATTCCGAAGTGCTGGAGATCATCCACGGCCCTCGTCCGGCCGTGGTCACGGCGCAGGGACGGATCGAGGCACGCCAGGTAATGCTGGCCGGCGACGTCTACCACAAACTGGAAAAACGCCAGCTCAAGGGCAAGATCTTCCCGGCCATGGGCGGCATCGTCACCACCGCGCCACTGGGCGACCTGGCCGACCAGATCAACCCGCAGGACCTGGCGGTGTACGACTGCCGCTTCGTTCTCGACTACTACCGCCTGACCGCCGACAAACGCCTGCTGTTCGGCGGCGGCGCCAACTACTCCGGGCGCGACTCACGAGATATCGAAGACGAACTGCGTCCGTGCATCGAGCGTACCTTCCCGGCGCTCAAGGGTGTGCCGATCGAATTCCAATGGAGCTGCGCGATGGGCATCGTGGTCAACCGCATCCCGCAGCTGGGCAAGCTGTCGGACAACGTCTGGTACTGCCAGGGGTACTCCGGGCACGGCATCGCTACCAGCCACATCATGGGCGAGATCATGGCCGAGGCACTGACGGGGACGCTGGGGAAATTCGATACCTTTGCGGCGTGCAAGCACATCAAGGTGCCGATGGGAGACTTACTGGGGAATCCGCTGCTGGCGGCGGGGATGTGGTACTACCAGATGCTGGAAAAGTTGCGCTGAATTTCATATCGCCAACGTGGGAGCGGGCTTGCCCCGCTCCCACGCCTCAATCCCAGAGCAGACTGCGGATCAGGCGATCTTCTTCAGGCCCTGCTTTTTCAGCTCTTCGTCACGCAACTCGCGGCGCAGGATCTTGCCAACGTTGGTAGTCGGCAGCGCATCGCGGAACTCGATGGCCTTGGGCACCTTGTAGCCGGTGACGTTGGCACGCATGTGCTCCATGACCTGTTCCTTGGTCAGTGTCATGCCAGGCTTGACCACGATGAACACCTTGATTACCTCGCCAGACTTCTCGTCCGGGACACCGATGGCCGCGCACTGCAACACACCTGGCAGCGTGGCAAGCACATCTTCGAGCTCGTTGGGGTACACGTTGAAGCCGGACACCAGGATCATGTCCTTCTTGCGATCGACGATGCGCATGTAGCCATCAGGCTGGATCAAGGCAATGTCACCGGTTTTCAACCAGCCATTGCTGTCGATGATCTCGGCGGTGGCATCGTCCCGCTGCCAGTAGCCCTTCATCACCTGCGGCCCCTTGATACACAGCTCGCCCACCTCGCCCAGGGGTAGTTCCTGGCCGTTGTCGTCGATGATCTTGCACAGGGTGGACGGCACCGGGATACCGATGGTGCCCACCTGGTTGGCCGAGGTCGGGTTGACTGCCGCCACCGGGCTGGTCTCGGTCATCCCGTAACCTTCGCAGATGGCACAACCAGTCACCGCCTTCCAGCGCTCGGCCACGCTCATCTGCAGCGCCATGCCACCGGACAAGGTGATCTTCAGCGCCGAGAAATCGAGGTTGCGGAAAGTCTCGTTGTTGCACAGGGCGACAAACAGCGTGTTGAGGCCGATGAAGCCGCTGAACTTCCACTTGCCCAGTTCCTTGACCATCGCCGGCAGGTCACGCGGGTTGCTGATCAGCACGTTGTGGTTGCCGATCAGCATCATGGCCATGCAATGGAAGGTAAAGGCGTAGATGTGGTACAGCGGCAGCGGAGTGATGAGGATCTCGCAACCTTCGTGCAGGTTCGAGCCCATCAGCGCACGGCACTGCAGCATGTTGGCCACCAGGTTGCGATGGGTGAGCATCGCGCCCTTGGCCACGCCGGTGGTACCGCCGGTGTACTGCAGCACGGCGACGTCGCCGGGCTGCGGGTTGGCCTCGGTGACCGCGCCGCCCTTGCCCAGCGCCAGCGCGTCATTGAAGCGCACCGCGCCCGGCAGGTGGTAGGCCGGCACCATTTTCTTCACGTACTTGATGACGCTGTTGATCAGCAGGCGCTTGAGTGGTGGCAACAGGTCGGCCACTTCGGTGACAATGACGTGTTTGACCTGGGTCTTGGGCACCACCTTTTCCGCCAGGTGCGCCATGTTGGCCAGGCACACCAACGCCTTGGCGCCGGAGTCGTTGAACTGGTGCTCCAGCTCCCGCGCAGTGTACAGCGGGTTGGTGTTGACCACGATCAGCCCGGCACGCATGGCGCCGAAGACGGCGACAGGGTACTGCAGGACATTGGGCAACTGGACCGCGATGCGGTCACCCGGCTTCAGGTCGGTATGCTGCTGCAGCCAGGCGGCGAAGGCACCGGACAACGTGTACAGCTCGCCGTAGGTGATGGTCTTGCCCAGGTTGCTAAAGGCAGGTTTGTCGGCAAAGCGTTGGCAGGATTGCTTGAGTACCGCCTGGATATTGGGGAATTCGTCAGGATTGATGTCCGCCGTGACCCCGGCTGGGTACTTATCCTTCCAAAAATGTTCGATCATGGAAGCCCGCTCCTTCAGCAACAGCGAATTCGGTACGCGTCGATGCGCTTATTATTGATATGAGAGGACGGCTCATTGCAAACCGGATCCTCTGAAAGCGCGCCGAGAGTAACAGCTTTGCAAGGGGTCGCCTAGAGGCCGGAATGGGCCGGCAGGCCACAAAAATGACTCAATGAACAATACAGGTCATTTTTAGAGTAATTATACAAAATGTCGCGAAAGCGCCTGAAAATCTCGATCTAGACAGGTTTTACAGGCGCTGGCTTGCCCCTTGATGGCGTCTTGCCTGGCAATGGCCTTCACCCAGGCTCACGCGATCATGGGACAAACCCGCTCCTGCTATCAGGCAATATCACGCAATTCCCGACGCAGGATCTTGCCCACCGGTGTCATCGGCAGCGAATCGCGCAGCACGATGTGCTTGGGCACCTTGTAACCGGTGAAATTGCTCTTGCAGAACGCCTTGAGCTCATCGACGCTCACCCCGCCCGCACGCGGCACCACGAACAGCTTCACCGCTTCGCCGGTGCGCTCGTCCGGCACGCCGATCACCGCGCAGCTGGCCACCTGCGGATGGCCCATCACCACGTCCTCGATCTCGTTGGGATACACGTTGAAGCCCGAGACGATGATCATGTCTTTCTTGCGGTCGACGATCCGCGTGTAGCCGTCCGGGTCGATGATCGCGATGTCGCCGGTCTTCAGCCAGCCTTCGCTGTCCAGCACCTGGGCGGTAGCCTCCGGCTGCTGCCAATAGCCCTTCATCACCTGCGGCCCCTTGATGCACAACTCGCCACGCTCGCCCAACGGTTGTTCGTGACCGTCATCGTCGATCACCTTGAACCCCGTGCCAGGTACCGGGATCCCCACCGTTCCCAGGCGCGCCAGCTGGCCATAGGGGTTGGTGCTGGCCGCTGGCGAGGTCTCGGTCAGGCCGTAGCCTTCGACGATGCGGCAACCCGTGAGCGCCTCCCAGCGCTCGGCGGTGGCCTTGACCAGCGCGGTGCCGCCGGAATTGGTGATCTTCAGCGCGGAGAAATCCAGCGACTTGAACCCCGGGTTGTCCATCAGCGCGACGAACAGGGTATTCAGGCCTACCAGCGCCGAGAACCGCCACTTGCCCAGTTCCTTGATGAACCCCGGAATGTCGCGGGGGTTGGTGATCAGCACGTTGTGATTGCCGGTTACCATCATGCACATGCAGTTCGCGGTAAAGGCATAGATGTGGTACAGCGGCAGCGGCGCGATCATCACCTCCTGCCCTTGCTTGATCAGCGGCTGGCCATCGGGCCCGTGCTGGCCGAAACAGGCCAGGACCTGAAGCATGTTGGCCACCAGGTTGCCATGGGTGAGCATGGCCCCCTTGGCCAGGCCCGTGGTCCCGCCGGTGTACTGCAGCACCGCGACATCGTCGAGCGTCTGCGCCACTGGTTGGTGGTTGAGCCGTTGCCCCTGGCGCAGGACGTGCTTGAACGAGACCGCCTGGGGCAGCTGATAGGCGGGGACCATCTTCTTCAGCTTGTCGACCACGGTGTTGATCAGCCAACCCTTGGCCGCCGGCAGCAAGTCGCCCATCTTCGCTTCGATCAGGTACTCGATGCCGGTGTCGGGCAACACCTCCTGCACGCGCTTGCCGAACATGTTCAGGTACACCAACGCGCGGGCGCCGGAGTCCTTGAACTGATGGCGCATCTCGCGCTCGGTGTACAACGGGTTGGTGTTGACCACCACCAGCCCGGCGCGCAAGGCGCCGAACACGGCGATCGGGTATTGCAGGACGTTGGGCATCTGCACCGCGATGCGGTCGCCCGGCGCCAGGTCGGTGTGCTGCTGCAACCAGGCGGCGAAAGCCGCCGAGTAGCGTTCGAGGTCCGCGTAGCTCAGGGTGACGCCAAGGTTGCTGTATGCCGGCCGGTCGGCGAAGCGCTTGCAGGAGCGTTCGAACACGTCGACCACGGAGGTATAGGCATTCATGTCAATGGTGGAAGGCACGCCCGCCGGGCGCTTGTCGTTCCAGAAATCGGCTTGCATTTATTGTTGTTCCTCTACCGGGACGTCCCTGACCTGATCGCCTGATGGCAAAAAGGTGTTCAGCCGACGTTAGCAGCTCTGTCGAGGGTGGCAAATACGCCAAGTGCCGCCATTAACATTGTGAATCTCTTTTCTACCCTTCCTGCAATCGAGCGCTTTGCGCATACACTGTTGGCGAACCTTCGCGCGCAAGGACCCGCCATGCCCCATGACGCCTTCTGGCTCCCCGCCAGCGAGCATTGCAGTCTTTATGTTCATCAATGGCTGCCCGCCACGCCGGTCAAGGCCGTGGTGTTGCTGGCCCACGGCATGGCCGAGCATGCCGGGCGCTACCAGCGCCTGGGCCATGCCCTCAATGCAGCTGGCTACGGGCTGCTCGCCCCCGACCTGCGCGGCCATGGCCGTACCGCCGAACTGGGCAGCCTGGGCTTGTTCGCCCGCCATAATGGCTGGAATGCCGTGGTCAACGACCTGGGCCTGTTGGCACAGCACGTCGGCCAGCAGTTCCCGGGCACCCCGCTGTTCCTGTTCGGCCACAGCATGGGCAGCTACATCGCCCAGGCTTACCTGCTGCACCACAGCGCCAGCCTGCAAGGCGCGATCCTCAGCGGTTCGAACTTCCAGCCGGTGGCACTGTACCGGTCCGCGCGCCTGATCGCCCGGTTCGAAGCCTGGCGCCAAGGCCCCCTGGGCAAGAGCGCGCTGATCGACTGGCTGTCGTTCGGCTCGTTCAACAAGGCCTTCAAACCCAACCGCACGGCATTTGACTGGCTCAGCCGCGATGCCGGGGAAGTGGACAAGTACATCGCCGACCCGTTGTGCGGCTTCCGTTGCAGCAACCAGCTGTGGCTCGACCTGCTGCAGGGGCTGGCACAGATCAGCCAGCCCAGGCACCTAGGGCAGATCGACCCAAACCTGCCTATTTTGGTGATCGGCGGCGAATGTGATCCGGTGAGTGCCGGCAAGCGTCTCACCCATCTGGCCGACGCCCTGCGCGCGACCGGCAACCGTCATGTACAGTTGCGCATCTACCCCGGCGCACGCCACGAAGTGCTCAACGAAACCCATCGCGACGAGGTCACCGCCGAGATCATCGGCTGGCTGGACCAGGCGCTGGCCCTTGGCCGCCCTGCCCGCAGTGAATGATCGGCCACCTCGCGCGCCCTACAAGGAAGCCTCGATGACCCAGGTCACCAACACCCCTTACGAAGCCCTCGAAGTCGGCCAGAAAGCTGAGTACAAGAAGTCTGTCGAAGAGCGCGACATCCAGCTGTTCGCCGCCATGTCCGGCGACCACAACCCGGTGCACCTGGACGCCGAGTTCGCCGCCAAGAGCATGTTCCGCGAGCGCATCGCCCATGGCATGTTCAGTGGCGCGCTGATCAGCGCCGCGGTGGCCTGCACCTTGCCTGGCCCGGGCACCATCTACCTGGGCCAGCAGATGAGCTTCCAGAAGCCGGTGAAGATCGGGGACGAATTGACCGTGCGCCTGGAAATTCTCGAGAAGCTGCCCAAGTTCAAGGTGCGCATCGCCACCAATGTCTACAACCAGAACGATGAGCTGGTCGTCAGTGGCGAGGCCGAGATCCTCGCGCCGCGCAAGCAGCAGACGGTCGAGCTGGTCAGCCCGCCGAACTTTGTCGCCAGCTGATTCACCACGCCGGCCATCGCGGGCACGCTGGCGATAGCTCAGCCCAGTTCGCGTAACCGCCGTTCGATATGCCGCCGTTCCGGCCCCTGGCGGGTGAGCCTCAGCGCTTGCTGCCAGGCATCCCGGGCCTGATCGAGGTTGCCCAGCTGCCGGTGCAGTTCGGCGCGCGCGGCATGGGCCAGGTGATAATCACCCAGCTCGCCCCGCTGCAGGATTGCCTCCACCGCCTGCAACCCCACCTGGGCGCCGTCCCGCCTGGCCAGCGCCGCCGCCCGGTTCAGCTCCACCACCGCTGATGGCCAGTGACGCTGCAGCACATCGTACAGGCCGATGATCTCGTCCCAATCCGTGGCCTCGGCGCTGGGCGCTTCGGCATGCACCGCGGCTATGGCCGCCTGCACGGTATACGGCCCGAGGTCGCGACTGCGCAGTGCCTGCTGGACCAGTTGGCTGCCCTCGTCGATCTGCCCGCGATCCCACAAGCTGCGATCCTGCTCATCCAGCAGCACCAGCTCACCATGGGCATCGCTGCGAGCCCGCTGCCGCGATGCCTGCAGCAGCATCAACGCCAAGAGCCCGTGCACTTCGGCATCGGGCAGCAACTGGGCCACCAGACGCCCCAGGCGGATCGCCTCATCGGTCAGCTCGCGGGTGGTGACATCTTCGCCCGCCGAGGCCGAATAGCCTTCGTTGAATACCAGGTAGATGACCCGCAGCACGCTTTCCAGGCGCTCGGGCAGCTCGCTCAGCTCCGGCACCTGATAGGGAATCTTCGCATCACGGATCTTGGCCTTGGCACGCACGATGCGTTGGGCGATGGTGGCCGGGCTTTGCAGGAAGGCACGGGCGATCTGCTCGGTGGTCAGGTCACACACCTCGCGCAGGGTCAACGGCACCTGGGCGTCGGAAGCCAGCGCCGGGTGACAGCAGGTGAAGATCAGCCGCAGTCGGTCATCGGCCAGCAACGTCTGCTCGCCCGGATCGTCCGCTTCGCGTTCGAGCAACATGATCAGGTCGGCCTGGGAGCGGTCGAAGCGGGCACGCCGGCGCAGGGCATCGATGGCCTTGAAGCGGCCGACAGACACCAGCCAAGCCCGCGGGTTGTCCGGGATACCATCACGCTGCCAGCGTTGGACGGCAATGAAGAAGGCATCGTGCATGGCCTCCTCGGCCAGGTCGAAGTCCCCCAGCAGGCGGATGAGGGTCGCCAGGATCCGCCGCGAATCGCGGCGGTAGACAGCCTCCACCTCCTGGCGGACTTGCGCTTCCCCCACCATCAATCGGGCTTTCCCTGCTGACTCATGCGGCTTTTCTCCCGTTGCGTCAGGGTTGCAGTTCACGCACCGGCCGAACCTCGACGCTGCCCACCCGGGCTGCCGGGATGCCCTTGGCGATGTTCAGCGCCTCGTTGAGGTCACGGGCGTCGACCAGGTAGAAACCGGCCAGTTGCTCCTTGGTTTCGGCGAACGGGCCATCGGTCAGGCTCATCCGCCCGGCGCGTACACGTACCGTGGTGGCCGTCTGCACAGGCTTGAGCGCCTCGGCGGCGAGCATGCGCCCGCTGCCCTGGATGGATTCGGCGTAGGCCATGCATTCGGCGTCTTCGGGGCTGTCGGGCAGGCTGTGCAACAGCGCTTCATCACAATAGACCAGGCACAGGTATTTCATGATCGTCTCCAGCAGGTCGGCTCGGTGCGGTGGGCGATGAGCGGTATCAGGGCTTGAGGTCGAACAAGGCTTTTTGCGTTTCCATGTCGAACGGCGCCGACCAATGCTCGTGGATCACTTGCCATTGGCCGCCGCTGCGCCGATAGCCGACCGTGGCGCGCATGAAGCCGCACTGGCTTTCGTCGTCGCCCGGGCCACAGCGGTTGAGCCAATGAGCCAGGGCCAGGTCGCCGTCGGCGTATACCTTCAGCTCCGCCAGTTCGAAGACCATCGGCCCCGTGCACATGCCCATGCACACTTCCCAGTGTGCGCGGTAGGCGGCCTTGCCCTTGAACTGCAGGGCCTGGATGGCATCGAAGGCGAGAATGTCGTCGGCATAGGGTGCCACGATACGGTCCACGTCGCGCTCGCGCACGGCCTGCATCCACTGCTCGATCAGTTGACGAAGTTCAGTCTCGGCTGCGCTGTTCATCGGTGCTTCCTCCCAGCGTTCAACAATGATTGGCGCCGGTCCATTCCGGCGCCTTCACCCATGGTCGAACGGGAAAATGGAGAATCGACAATCCGATGAGAAAAAACAGTCAGCGGCACAGAACAGCCCGAATGATCAGGCCGGTACTGCCAGGATGAATTCGCGGTAACCGGAGAGCACCACGTAACCTGCGAAATAGCAGAAGATCGCCGCCGACAACAGGTACGACCAGGTCAGCAGGCGATCACCAAGCAGCCGCCCGCCATGACTGGCGATACCGCACAACGAGACACACCAGAGTAGCCCTGCGGCAAAGAAGCCACCGAGGAACAGGCCCGCATCCAGCGCGCTGCCGGCGCCGGAGCGGGAGATCAGTACGCCGCCGACTGCGGCGAACCAGAGAATCGCGCTGGGCGATGACATGGCCAGGAAGATACCGCGCAGGAATTCGCGCCAGCCCGATTCGATCACTACCTGGCCACGCGACTCCAGGTGCCCGCCGCGCCACGCCGCCAGCAGCATCTTCACCGCGAACCACGCCAATAACGCGGAGCCCCCCAGCCACAACGTCCAGCGCACGCTTTCGAACTGCAGCAAAACGGTCATGCCGGCCAGGGCCGCAATGGCGTAGATGAGATCGCCGACGCAGGTCCCCAGCCCAAGCCAGAAGCCCTGAAGAAACCCCCGCTGCATGGCCAGGGTAATCATGGCGATGTTGGCCACGCCGATGTCCAGGCACAGGGACAAGCTGAGGAGGAAACCATTTGAAAAGGGCATGGCAGGCTCGACCGCGGACGAAAGTCAGCGATTGAACCTGAATGCCCCCTGGCGGTACAGGAGGAATTTGCAGGTCAGGCCATCGCAGCCTTTCATACAGGATCTTTCGTCCCCATCAACACCTGCGCATAGCGCCCGCGATCCACGTTCGCGCCACTGAGCACCACCGCCAACCGCTTGCCCGCCTGACGCCCACACTCCTGCATCAGTGCAGCCAGGGCGGCGGCACCGGCACCTTCGGCGGTGTTGTGGGTGGTTTCGTGGTAGAGGCGCATGGCTTCAGCGATCTCCTCATCGCTCACCCGCACGATGCGCGCGGCATTCTCGCGTACCATCGCAAAGGCGTCGGGATGTGGCATGCGGCAGGCCATGCCGTCGGCGAAGGTATCGGCGCTGGCGGTGGTGACGATGCGGCCCTGCTCGAAGCTCTGGGCATAAGCGTCTGCCACAGTGGATACCACGCCGATGATCTCGGTGGACAACCCAAGCAGGTTGCGCGCCTGGATCAGCCCACAGATGCCCGACCCCATGCCGATCGGCACGTACACACAATCCAGGTCGGCCACCGCCTCGAACAGCTCCAGAGCATAGGTGGCCACGCCACGCACCAGCTCCGGATCGAACGAGGGAACCATGGCAAAGCCCCGCGCCTCGGCCAGGCGCGCCGCCTCTTCCCGGGCCACGTCGAAGTCCACGCCATGCTCCACCAGCTCCGCACCCAAGGCGCGCATGGCGGCATTCTTCTCCCGCGAATTGCCTTCCGGCACCACGATCACCAGCGGCAAACCGGCCTGGCGCGCCGCCAGGGCCATGCTCTGGCCATGATTGCCACGGGTGGCGGTAACCAGGCCACGGGGGACTGCACCACTGGCCAACAGCGAGCGGACATAGACCAGCCCGCCGCGCACCTTGAAGGCCCCCGTGGGGGCATGGTTCTCGTGCTTGACCCACAGCTGGCAACCCAGCCGCTCGGCCAGCAGCGGCCAGGCGTGCTGTGGAGTCGGCGGCACGTGCTGGTGAACGAAAGCGGCGGCTTCGCGCAGGGCGGGCAAGTCGAACATGGCAAACGTCCTTCATCGGTATGGGCTTGAACCGATCCTAAGCGCCGGGCATTGTATGGGTCCAAATAAATATTGCATGGGTAGCAATTTCGTGTGGATTCCGAACCTCCCGGCCAACGACCAGCCGCGCTACCTGGCACTGGTCGAGGCCATCGCCAACGCCATCGAACAGGGTGAACTGAAGGTCGGTGAACGCCTGCCCCCGCAACGCCGCCTCGCCTGGGCCCTGGGCCTGAACCCGAGCACCACGCAGCAGGCCTACCGTGAAGCAGCGGCGCGGCACCTGGTGTCCGGGGAGGTGGGACGCGGCACCTATGTGCTGGCCAGCAGCAAGGAAGCGACGCTGTTTCGCCTCAAACAACCCGGCCGCCAGCACTCAGTGATCGACCTGTCGACCAATGTGCCGGTGGCCGATCCCTGCAATCTCGACCTTGAGCACAGCCTGCGCAGATTGCTAGAACAGGGCGATACCACCCTGCTCGACCATTACCTGGGGCCCGAGCAGTTACTGCTGGGGCGGATCGAGGGCGCGCGTTGGCTGAGCAACCGCGGCCTGGACCTCACGCCGGAAGACGTGCTGCTTTGCGGGGGCGCCCAGCAGGCGCTGACCCTCGTGCTGCAGTCGTTGTGCCAGGCGGGCGAGCCGGTGATGGTCGAGGCGTTGACCGCCCCAGGCATCAAGGCGGCCTGTCGCCAGTTGCGCCTGCCTGTGCACGGAGTGGCCCTGGACGAGCAAGGCCTGCTCCCGGACGAACTGGACCGAGTGGTCCGCGCGAGCGGCGCGCGGGTGTTGGTCACCACGCCCACCCTGCACAACCCGACCGGAGCGTGCATGGGCGAGGCCCGGCGCCTGGCGCTGGCACAAGTCGCCAGGCGCCACGAACTGCTGGTCATCGAGGATGACGTGTATGGCGCCTTGACCGACCGGCCACCACTCTACCCCTTGCTCGAGGGCCGTGGCGTGCTGATCAGCAGCTTGTCCAAGACCGTGGCCGCCGGCTTGCGCCTGGGCTGGATCGTGGCCCGGCCAGCATTGCTGGAACAGATCGATCCCTATGCCCAGGCCACCCACTGGTCGGTGTCACCGCTGAACCTGCGCATCGCCTGCCAATGGATCGCGGATGGCACTGCCACCCGGCGGCTGGCCTGGCAACGGGAGGAACTGGGAGAACGTTGGCGGCTGGCGCGGGCGGTGCTGGGCGAGGCGCTGCCCGCCGAGGGCGTGCCGTCGCCGCACATCTGGCTGGCCACGCCTGGAGACGCCCAGGCGCTGGTCGCGCGGTGTCGGGAACACGGTGTCGAGATCGTGCCGGCCAGCGTATTCGCGGTAGGCACCGACAGTGTCAGGGCAGTGCGGATCAGCCTGTCGGCGGCGCACAGCCGGGCACAGTTGAAGCAAGGACTGGAACTGGTGGGAGCGGGCCTGACCCGCGATTGCACTTGATACTCGGCTGAACGCCATCGCGGGGCAAGCCCGCTCCCACGAGCCTTGTCTCGGCCACGCGGCTCAATTGAGCCGGCAACCCTCACCCAATGCACGGTACTGAAGAGTATGGACCTGCCCTTGATGATCCTCGTAGGTCATGGTGGCGGGCACCACTTCGCAGACGTTGGGGATCGTCGACAGGCTGATCACGCGCTTGATGTCGAGGTTGGTGGAATAATCGTACTGCTCGACCACAGGCTGGGTGTCTGCGGTCTTGGCCTGGTCCGCGAAGGCGAACGGGGACATACCGACCAATGCAAGAATCAGTAAGGCTTTCATGGGTGTCGACCTTGATGGCTATCAAGCTGATCGCGTGACTTCTGACGCCGTCAATGGCCCGGAGAAGTTGTCATCAACTGCGAAGATGACACGAAGTACCGATCCCGCTTTATCGTACTGCCGGAGGGATGAGTGAAAGTCTACTCCGCGCCTGAAATAGTTGAACCCCGGAGTCGGACATTCACCCTTGCCGTATTTGCAACAATCTGCGACAAAGCACCGATGAATTCCTGCCTGAGATAGCCACACCGCGTGAACCAAGCATGCTCCCCCTGACCTGCACTCGCCTTCCCCCAACCCAGCGCCGCCTGCTGGACCACTTCTATCGCCAGCACGGCTCGCGCATGCGCGCCGCCGGTGAAGGCGAGCAATGGGTGGCGCGTGCCGTAGAAATCATCGGTGGGATGAACCTGACGCCCATCAGTGGCGATCACTGGCTGACCGGCTTGTTCGTCGCCCCGCAGTGGCGCGGCCAGCAGATCGCATCCCGACTGATAGACGCGGCGCTGGCCGAAAGCAACACGGCTACCTGGCTTTTTTGCCACCCGGACCTGGCGCCTTTCTACCAGCGCCTGGCCTTCACACCGACAACCACCCTGCCCGAGGCCCTGGCCTCACGCCTGGCCCGCTACCAGCGCAGCAAGGCCCTGCTGGCGATGAGGCGGGGTCAGTCGTCAGCCACGTCGAGCCCGGGGAACAGCACGTCGGTATAGCCGAACTTGTTGAAGTCCTGGATGCGCGAAGGATACAAACGACCGATCAGGTGGTCGCACTCATGCTGCACCACCCGGGCGTGGAAGCCATCGGCAAAGCGGTTGATCGGGTTGCCCTGCGGATCGATGCCCGAATAACTGATGTGCTTGTAGCGCGGCACCACGCCACGCAGGCCGGGCACCGACAGGCAACCCTCCCAGCCGTCCTCGACCTCCATGGCCAGCGGCGTGATCACCGGGTTGAGCAGGATGGTGCGTGGCACCGGCTCGGCGTCCGGGTAACGCTCGCTGCGCTCGAAGCCGAAGATCACCAGTTGCAGGTCGATGCCAATCTGCGGCGCGGCCAGGCCGACACCGCCCACATGAGCCATGGTCTCGAACATGTCGTCGATCAGTTGCGCAAGCTCCGGGCTGCCGATCATGTGCTCGGGAACCGGCGGGGCGATGCGCAGCAGGCGTTCATCGCCCATCTTGAGAATGTCGCGGATCATCAGGTATTCGGCTCGCGGGTCTGGGGTTCGGGTGTCACCGGGTGCTCATGGCCGAGCACGGTGATGGTCTGTTGCGGGTTGTCCTGCTCGAATTCCTTTTCGCCTGGGTTCTTGCCCTCGGCCGACATGTGCTCGATCACCGCGTTCATCTCGGCGCCCAGCAGCAGCACCGCGGCAGAGATGTAGAAGTACAGCAACAGCACGATGATCGCCCCGATACTGCCATACATGGCGTTGTAGTCGGCAAAGGTCTTCACGTAGTAGGCAAAGCCCAGCGAGGCGACGATCCATACCACCACCGCCAGCACCGAACCTGGGGTGATGAAACGAAATTTCTGCTTCACATCGGGCATCACGTAGTAGATCAGCGCCACCGCCACCATCATCAGAATGATGATCGCCGGCCAGCGCAGGATGGTCCAGACGATGACGACCGCCTCCTCGAGCCCAACCTGCGAAGCGATCCACTCCATGACCTGCGGCCCCAGGACCATCAGGGCCGCCGCTGCCAGGAGCATGCCGGCGATGCCGACGGTATAGATGACCGACAGCGGAATGCGTTTCCATACAGGCCGCCCCTCGGGCACGTCGTAGGCCGCGTTCATCGCGCTCATCATCAGGCGCACGCCCGCCGAGGCAGTCCACAAGGCAATCACGATACCCACCGACAGCAGCCCGCCCTTGGACTGCTGCAACTGGTCGATTACCGGGTTGACTTGCTCCAGGGCCTGGGGCGGTAGCACCAGCTCCGACTGCAGGCGCAGCCAGGAAAAAAAGTCCGGCAAATGCAAAAAACCGATCAGTGCGATGAGGAACAGCAAGAAGGGGAACAGCGAGAACAGCATCTGGTAGGCCAGCGCGGAGGCATAGGTGGACATCTCGTCATCGAGGAACTCCTTGACGGTGCGCACCAACACGCGGTGCAGGGGCAGGCCGCGCAGGTCGGGGAAAATCATAGCGTCTCCTTTCGCCGCTTGATCGGAATGGCAATGCTGCAAGTCTAATAGACCAGGCGGCGGGCGTGCTGTTCGCTTGTACCTTGCGCACAGTCCAAAGCAAGCGCGGGGCAAGCCCGCCCCCATCTTGCGGGAGCGGGCATGCCCCGCGGCCAGGCTGCGGCGATCAAGGTTTCTTCACGGCATCCTTGACCTTGCCCACGGCCTGTTGCGCCTCGCCTTTCAGTTCCTGGGCCTTGCCCTCGGCGCGCAGCTTGTCATTGTCGGTCACCTTGCCGACGCCCTGCTTGATATTGCCCACGGCCTCGTTGGCCAGGCCCTTCGCTTTGTCCTTGGTGCCACTCATGGGATGTCTCCTCGGGGGAAAGACACGGGAAATCGTGTCGACACCTGATCGACCCAAGGCCATTGGCCAGAGTTTCAATTCTTTTGCACCCTGTCAGCCAAACGGCAATTGGCTGGGCTCGATACGCTTGCACGGTTCAGGTTCGGTGATTTCGGGGAAGCGGGCTTGCCCCGCGATAAGCCCCACCCCACAATGTCAGGCCTTACTCGCGTCAACCCGCAGGAACCTGCATGAAACTCGACAAACCCACCGCCATCGCTCGCCGTAACGAGGCGCTGGCCAAGCCGGTACTCACCAGTGCCAACACCCTGTTCGCCATTCTCGACACCAAGCGCAACCTGTGGTGGTTCGAAGTGCCGGTCGCACTGCTGCGCAAGGGCCAGCCCGACTGGGTCAACCTGCTGCTGCACACCCCCGAGAACGACGGGCTGCAGCATCTGAAGGTGCCCACCAACTTCCTCAAGGCTCATCAGGAACAGATGGAAGTACGCAACCCCGGCAAGCGCCGTTCGACCATCAGCCTGGCCCTGAGCGCCGACCGCGACTCACTGCTGCGCGACACCCGCCCAGGTGGCGAGCAGCTGGACTTCAGCGCCTTCGTGCAGGCCTGATCAGGCCCGCTCGATCCGATCGTCATGGATGACGATGCGACCCTGCTTGAACAACGCGCCGATGGCTTTCTTGAAGTTGCCCTTGCTCACGTTGAACATCTGGCTGATCAGCGCCGGGTCGCTCTTGTCACACACCGGCAGCACACCGCCATTGGCCTCAAGGCGCTGCATGATCTGCTCGTGCAGACTGTCGGCCAAGGCCTGGCCCACCGGCTGCAGGCTCAGGGCGATCTTGCCATCACCCCGTACTTCCTTGATGAAGCCCTTCTCGTGCATCCCCGAACGCAGGAACTTGAATACCTCGTTCTTGTGGATCAGGCCCCAGTGGCGGTTGTTGATGATCGCCTTGAAGCCCATCGGCGTCTCGCCGGCCACCAGCAGTTCGACCGGCTGGCCGACGCTGTAGTCCACCGGGGTGCGGTCCAGGTAACGGTCCAGCTTGGCAGTGGCGGTGATGCGCCGGGTACGCTTGTCCAGGTAGGCATGGACCACGCAGTAATCGCCGATCTTCAGTTGCCGCGACTCTTCCGAGTAGGGCATCAACAGGTCCTTGGACAGGCCCCAGTCAAGGAAGATGCCCGCGCCGTTGATGTCCTTGACCTTGAGGCTGGCGAATTCGCCCACCTGCATTTTCGGCTTTTCGGTGGTGGCGATCAGCTGGTCTTCGCTGTCCAGGTAGATGAACACGTTGAGCCAATCGTCCAGCTCCAGCTCGGCATCCTTGGGGAAGTAGCGCCGCGGCAGGAGGATTTCGCCATCGGCGCCGCCGTCCAGGTACAGGCCGAACTCCACGTGTTTCACGATTTGCAAACTGTTGTAACGCCCAAGCAGAGCCATTTCCGAAGATCCTCAAGACAAGGCGGCTATTCTAACACCTGACCCGCCCGGCCGCCCGAGCGCACATTCGCCGGAACCGTCGGCCCCACCATGCGTCTACCGCCTGGCCAGCCCAGCAAGGATTCGCTCATGCCCCTTCGCCTGCCCAAAGCCCTGCTCCTGCTCATCGGCTTCGCCCTGGCACTGGCGGCCTGCAGCCGCATCGACCTGGCCTACCGCAACCTCGATCGCCTGGTGCCGTGGTCGCTGGGCGACTACCTGGACATGAACCGCGAGCAGAAGCAGTTGCTCGACGAACGGCTCAAGGCGCATCTGGCCTGGCACTGCAAGACCCAACTGCCCGGCTACCTCGACTGGCTCGACCGGGTGCAACTGATGGTCGCCAACGACGCGGTCACCGATGAAAACCTGCGCCAACGCACGGTCGAGGCGCGCCAGGCCATTGGCCGGGTCACCGAAGCGATAACCCCCTCTGCCGCGGAACTGCTCAAGGGCATGAATGACAGCCAGGTAGCGGAAATGCGCGAGGCTTTTCGCAAGGACATCGACAAACGCCAGAAGGAATACGTCGACACGCCACTGGCCAAACAGGTCGAGAACCGTGCCGCACGCATGCGCAAGCGCCTCGAGCCCTGGTTGGGCGAGCTCGACGCCGAGCAACGGCTGCGGGTGATGAGCTGGTCGCAGGCCCTGGGTGACCAGAACCAGCAGTGGATCGCCAACCGCGCCCACTGGCAGCAGCAACTGCTGCTGGCGATGGACCAGCGCGCCAGCCCGAGCTTCGAGCCCCGGCTGGCGCAGTTGCTGCAGCGCAAGGAAAGCCTGTGGACGCCGGAGTACCGCCAGGCATTCCAGAACACCGAGCGCCAGGCACGCAGCCTGCTGGTGGATCTGCTGAAACAGAGCAGCCCGGCCCAGCGGCAATTCCTGCAGCAGCGGCTGAGCAAGGTGCGCGCGGACTTCAGCGAGCTCAAGTGCCTCAAAGGGTAAAAAGCTAGGCTCTGTACGAAAAGTCTTGAGACGCAGGTCAGGCAAGGCGAAAACAGCCGAGGAAGCGCAGTGTACTGGAGTACATGAGCATTCCGAGGCTGTTTTCAACGCAGCATGAACAAGTATCAAGGCTTTTCGTACAGAGCCTAAGGCCTAACGCCCCTTGCGCCGATAAGGGAACACATCGATCACCTTCCCCGCCCGGATCGCCTCCTGCAGGCCTTTCCAGTAATCGGCGTCGTACAGTTCGCCGTGCAAGCGGCTGAACAAGCGGCGCTGGCCGATGTCGGCGAACAGGAATGGCGGAAACTCTTCGGGGAACACGTCGTGCGGCCCGATCGAGTACCACGGCTCGCCGGACATCTCGTCCTCCGGATAGCGCGGCGGCGGGATGTGACGGAAGTTGACCTCGGTGAGGTAGCTGATCTCGTCGTAGTCGTAGAACACCACCCGGCCATGACGGGTGACGCCGAAGTTCTTCAGCAGCATGTCGCCGGGGAAGATGTTCGCCGCCGCCAATTGCTTGATCGCCAGCCCATAGTCTTCCAGCGCCTCCAGCACCTGGGCTTCGCTGGCCTGCTCGAGGTACAGGTTGAGCGGGGTCATGCGCCGTTCGGTCCAGCAATGGCGGATCAGCACTGTGTCGCCCTCAAGCGCTACGGTGGAGGGGGCCACCTCTAGCAGTTCCGCCAGGCAGTCGGGATCGAACTTGCCCTGGGGAAAGCGAAAATCGGCGAACTCCTGGGTATCGGCCATGCGCCCGACGCGGTCGACGCTTTTCACCAGGCGGTATTTCTCGATCACCGTTGCTCGGTCGACAGTCTTGGACGGCGAAAAGCGGTCCTTGATGATCTTGAACACGGTGTTGAAGCCCGGCAGGGTGAACACGCTCATGACCATGCCGCGCACGCCCGGAGCCATGACAAAGCGGTCGTCGCTGTTGGCCAGGTGGTTGATCAGCGCCCGGTAGAACTCCGACTTGCCATGTTTGTAGAACCCGATCGAGGTGTACAGCTCGGCGATGTGCTTGCCCGGCAGGATGCGCTTGAGGAAGTTGACGAACTCCGCCGGCACCGGCACATCGACCATGAAATACGATCGGGTGAAGGAGAAGATGATCGACACCTCCGCCTCGTCGGTAATCAACGCGTCGGCCTCGATGCCATGCCCCTCGCGATGCAGCAGCGGGATCACCAGTGGCCACTGCTCGTCGGGGGTGTACAAGCGACCGACCAGGTAGGCGCCCTTGTTGCGGTAGAGCACCGGGGTGAACAGCTCCACGGTCAGGGCCGGATCCTTGCACACCCAGTCGGGCAGGCATTCGCGCAATTGATCCTCCAGGCGCGCGATGTCGCCTTCCCGGTCGCCATACGGCACGTCGAACGCATAATCGGCAAAGATCGCTCGCAACAAGCCTTTGAGACCGTCCTGCAGCGTATAGGTGCGCGTCTGCGCCGCCCGCTCATGGCCGCGCATCGACGGCCGGGTGGTGTGGATGAACATGCAGCCGTCGCTGATCAGGTCATGGCTGAACAGGCTGCAGAACAACGAGTTGTACCAGGTCTCGGACAGCTCGTCGTCCAGCCGGGGGTCGATCAGACGGATATAGGCGTTCTTGACCAGCGGCCACTGCTCGACGTCCAGCAGCACCGCGGTGTCGAAGCGCTGGCGCAGCCAACCGTTGACCTCGGCGACCTTCTCTTCATACAGGTTGATGCGCGCCGCCGCGGCGTGCTGGATATCCTGCCAGCGCGCCTGTTCGAAGCGCTCGCGGGCGCCGAGGGTGATACGGCGAAAGTGCTCGCGGTAGTCGTCGAAGCCATCGAGGATCATCCGGGCGATGTCGACGGCGGGCCAGGCTGGGGTCATGCGCGTGCCTCTATGCAATGGTCACCGAGAGAGCTTAGTCGGATACGAGCCCTGTGGGAGCCGGCTTGCCGGCGATGAAGCCCGTGAGGCGGCCCCGGATTCACACAGCAAGAAAGCACAAGAATCCCTCGCTCGCCCTGACGTACACTCGCGCCCTGCCCTACCGCCGGAGACCACCGTGAGCCCCATCGCCCTCGCCCGCCTGCTGACCCTTGCCGCTGTCTGGGGCGCCAGCTTCCTGTTCATGCGCATCATTGCCCCCGAGCTGGGCACGGTGCCGACCGCCTTCTTCCGCGTGTCGATCGCCTGCCTGGGACTGATCGCCATCCTCGCCGCCGCCCGCGTGCGCTGGGACTTCGAGGGCAAGCTGGGCGCCTGCCTGGTGCTGGGCATGATCAACTCCGGCATTCCGGCCACGTTCTATTCCGTGGCGGCGCAGGTGCTGCCGGCCGGCTATTCGGCGATCTTCAACGCCACCACGCCGCTGATGGGCGTGCTGATCGGCGCCTTGTTCTTCCGCGAAGCCATGACCCTGCCCAAGCTCTGCGGGATCTTCCTCGGGCTGTTCGGTGTCGGTATCCTCAGCGGTGCCGGCCCGGTGGCGCTGGACATGGCCCTGGCGCAAGGCGCACTGGCCTGCCTGGCCGCCACCACCTGCTACGGCTTCGCGGGCTTCCTGGCAAGGCGCTGGGTCGGCACGCTGGACAGCCGTCTGTCGGCGCTGGGCAGCATGCTCGGCGCCACCTTGCTGCTCAGCCCGCTGTTCGCCTGGAGCGCGCTGACCCAGCCGCCGGCCAGCTGGGGCGGCTGGCAGGTATGGCTGTCGCTCCTGGGCCTGGGGCTGCTGTGCACGGCGTTCGCCTACATCCTGTACTTCCGCCTGCTGAACGAAATCGGGCCGGTCAAGGCCAGTACCGTGACCTTCCTGATCCCGGTGTTCGGCGTGCTGTGGGGGGCGTGGCTGCTGGATGAGCCGCTGTCGATGGCGCACCTGTATGGCGGTCTGCTGATTGGTGCGGCGCTATGGTTGGTGCTGCGCCCGGCACGGCGCTGAAAAAAGGAGCGGGCTTGCCCCGCTCCCAACGCTAGTTGACTCAGGCCTCGGCCGTGCGCAAGGCAGGTTTACGGAACACGAACAGCAAGCCGATCACGATCAGTCCCATCCCCAGCAGACTGAGGGGCGCCAGGCGGTTGCCGAAGATGATGAAATCCATCACCGCCGTGACCGCCGGCACCAGGTAGAACAGGCTGGTGACATTGACCAGGTTGCCCCTTGCGATCAGCCGGTACAGCAGCAGCGTGGCCAGCAGCGAAACCACCAGCCCCATCCACAGCAGCGCCGCGAGGAAACTGGCGTTCCACTGGACGTGCAGCGGCTGCAACGGCGCGAACACCGCGCACATTGCAAAGCCCGCCATGTATTGCAAGGGCAAGGTGCCCATGGGGTTGTCGGTAATGCGTTTCTGCAGGATCGAGCCCAAGGTCATGCTGGCCAGCGCCAGCAGGGCGAACAGCATCCCGGCGAGAGATACCCCACCCAGGTTGATACCCTGGTAGACCACCATCACCAGGCCGCCCAGGCCAAGCCCCAGGCCGAACAATCGGCTCCAGGACCGCTGACGCTCCATCAGCACCACGGTCAGGATCGGTTGCACGCCCATGACCGTGGCCATGACGCCGGGAGTAACGTGGGTGTTCAGCGCCAGCAGGTAGAAGATCTGGTAGGCACCGAGCAATACGCAGCCGGTCCCCAGGGCGCGAACAATGCCGCCCCGGGTACGTGGCCAACGTAATCCGAGCAACGGACCGATCAACAGCAGACCGAACAGCGCCAGGGCCGAACGCAGCAGCAGGAAGGCGAAGGGGCTGGCCTGGGCCAGGCCAAGCTTGGAGACGATCGCCCCGCTGCTCCACAGCAGGACGAACAGGCTGGTCGTGGCCGCCGAGGCCACGGATGCTTTGTTGAGGACAGACATGTATTGCCACCTGTATACGGGCAAATGAGCCGTACGGAGGGCCTATCGCGACTTGCGGGGATAGCCGACCGTGTTCAGTAGGTTGCGAGTGCGGTGGGGAGCGGCCAGCGGCCGGTCAGCCCAGCACCACGACTGCGCAAGGAGGCGGAGCTACGCCGCCTACCACGCCACTGACAGGTGGTGGATAGTGACTGATCATGGCCGGCTGCTGGCTGCCACGCACGACCACGCCCGCGACAGGCGCGAGAACGTAAGCGGTGGTGGAAGGGATGGCTGGCATGAACAGGTCTTCGGGGAAGAGAGTGTTTCGGAATATAGCGGGGGAATCATCGCGGGGCAAGCCTGCTTGCACAAGGTGCGAAAGCAGGCCTGCTCAACCGGATCAGAACAACCAGTGGTACAGGGCGTAGGCGACGACAACCGCCAGTACCGGACGCAGCACGCGGTAGGCCTTGGGGTTGGCACGCTTGAACTGCTTGACCCGGGTGCTGATGACATTGCTGAAGCGCTTGCTCCAGGCATAGGCCTGGTTGATCCCGCCGACACGCTCGTCATCGGTGTTCTGCGGCGCGGTGGCGCGGCCGAGGAAGGCACTGACCTTGCGGTTGATGCGGGTCATCAGCGGGCTGTTGAGCGGGCGCTCGACGTCGCAGAACAGGATCACGCGGGTGACCTCGGTCTCGTTCTTGACCCAGTGCACGAAGGTCTCGTCGAACATCACGTCCTCGCCGTCGCGCCAGGCGTAGGGCTGGCCATCAACGTAGATGCGGCAGTTGTCGGAGTTCGGCGTGGACAGCCCGAGGTGATAGCGCAGGGAGCCGGCAAACGGGTCGCGGTGCGGGTTCAGGTGGCTGCCGCCGGGCAACAGGGCGAACATCGCGCCCTTGACGTTGGGGATGCTGCTGACCAGCTCTACGGTCTTCGGGCACAGCGCTTCGGCCGAAGGCAGCGGTTTGTCGTACCACTTCAGGTAGAAGCGCTTCCAGCCCTTCTTGAAGAACGAACCGAAGCCGGCGTCGTTGTCTTTTTCCGCCGCGCGGATGTAACCCTCGTCGAACAGGCGCATGGCCTCTTCGCGGATCACCTCCCAGTTGTCCTTGAGCACATCCAGCTCGGGGAAGCGCTGGCGGTCCAGGTACGGCTTGGAGGGTACGCCGGAAAACAGGTACATCAGGCTGTTGTAAGGGGCGAACAGCGCCGAATGGTTGACGAACTGGCGCAGCACCGGCAGGCGTGCCTTGCCGCGCAGGTGCACGAACAGCACACTGCCGAAGAACACCAGCAGGACACCGGCCTTGGCGACGAAGGAAAAGGTCATGCAACACTCCTTGGAGGGGAAATCAGGCCATCCCCAGATAGCCGGACATCATAAACCCATCAGGAGCAGCTGCAAGCCAGAAGCTGCACGCGGCAAGCCCAAGCTGATCCGCGTCAATACGGACATGCCCTCGACTTGCGGCGTGCAGCGTGTCGCTTACTGCTGGTTTTCCTGCTCGGTGAACAGATCGCTGAACAGCATGCTCGACAGGTAACGCTCGCCCGAATCCGGCAGGATCACCACGATGGTCTTGCCCTGCATCTCCGGCTTCTCGGCCAGGCGCACCGCCGCCGCCATGGCCGCGCCGCAAGAGATGCCGCAGAGGATGCCCTCCTCCTGCATCAGGCGGATGGCCATGGCCTTGGACTCGTCCTCGGTCACCGTCTCGACCTGGTCGACGATCGACAGGTCGAGGTTCTTCGGCACGAAGCCGGCACCGATGCCCTGGATCTTGTGCGGGGTGGGCTTGAGCTCCTCGCCGGCCAGGGTCTGGCTGATCAGCGGCGAGTTCACCGGCTCCACCGCCACCGACAGGATCGGCTTGCCCTGGGTGTGCTTGATGTAGCGCGACACCCCGGTGATGGTGCCACCAGTGCCGACCCCGGCCACCAGCACATCGACCGCGCCATCGGTGTCGATCCAGATTTCCGGGCCGGTGGTCTTCTCGTGAATGGCCGGGTTGGCCGGGTTGTCGAACTGGCCCGGCAGGAAGTGCTGCGCCGGGTCGGAAGCGACGATTTCGTTGGCCTTCTCGATGGCGCCCTTCATGCCCTTGGCCTTGTCCGTCAGCACCAGCTCGGCGCCCAGCGCCTTCAACACCTTGCGCCGCTCCAGGCTCATCGAGTCGGGCATGGTCAGCACCAGGCGGTAGCCACGGGCGGCGGCGACGAAGGCCAGGCCGATACCGGTGTTACCCGAGGTGGGTTCGACGATGGTCATGCCTGGCTTGAGCTTGCCGCTGTCCTCGGCGTCCCAGATCATGCTCGCGCCGATCCGGCACTTCACCGAGTAGCCCGGGTTGCGTCCTTCGATCTTGGCCAGGATGGTCACCCCGCGCGGGGCGATGCGGTTGATCTGCACCAGCGGCGTGTTGCCGATGGAATGGGCGTTGTCGGCGTAGATACGGCTCATGGCGGCGGTCCTTGAACAGGAAAAAAGTGCAGGGAAAACCCTGAGGGTAAGCCTGCAATCGGTGAGCGTAAAGCCCGTTCGAACTCGACGAAACGGCCTGCGGTCAACCGCACATGCTCCCGTGGAGAAACCCGATGAAAGCGCGCTACCGCTGGCCACTGCTCGGCTTCGCCAGCCTGGTCGCACTGCTGGTGGCCCTGCACCTGGCCTTGCCTTACCTGGTGCGTGACTACCTCAACGACAAACTGGCAGACATGGGCGACTACCGCGGCCAGGTCCGCGACGTCGACCTGGCGTGGTGGCGTGGCGCCTATCAGATCAACGGCCTGAAGATCGTCAAGGTCAGCGGCAAGGTGCCGGTGCCGCTGCTCGAAGCGCCGCTGATCGACCTGTCGGTGAGCTGGCACTCGCTTTGGTACGACCGTGCCGTGGTCGCCGAAGTGGCCTTCGTACGCCCTGAACTCAATTTCGTCGACGGCGGCAACAAACAGAACTCTCAGACCGGCCAAGGCACCGACTGGCGCCAGCAACTGGAAAAGCTGCTGCCGATCACCCTGAACGATGTGCGCATCGAACAAGGCACCCTCACCTTCCGCAACTTCAATTCCAGACCGCCGGTGGACCTCAAGGCCACCCGGCTGGACGCAAGCATCCGCAACCTGACCAACGTGCGCGACGAAAAGGGCCGGCGCGATGCCCGCTTCGACGGGACGGCGCTGCTGCTGGGCGATGCCAAGGTGGAAAGCCGCGCTACCTTCGACCCTTTCAGCGACTTCGACGACTTCCAGCTCCGCCTGCGCGCCACCGGCATCGAGCTGCGCCGGCTGAACGACTTCGCCAGTGCCTACGGCAAGTTCGACTTCAATGCCGGGCATGGCGATGTGGTGATCGAGGCCGAGGCCGAGAACGGCCGGCTCAAGGGCTACATCAAGCCGCTGTTGCGCGATGTCGATGTGTTCAATTGGCAGCAGGACGTGGAAGACAAGGACAAGGGCTTCCTGCGCTCGGTGTGGGAGGCACTGGTGGGGGCTACCGAGACCGTGCTCAAGAACCAGCCGAAGAACCAGTTCGCCACTCGCGTGGAACTCAGCGGCAGCGTGCACCAGCAGGACATCAGCGCCTTCGAGGCATTTCTGCAGATCCTGCGCAACGGCTTCATCCAGGCGTTCAACGCACGCTACGAGCAGCCCGCGCCCAAATCCGACTGATCCCTGGGTGACGGACCATTCAGGGACTGAATACCCGGTCTCCGTTTTCACGCGTCGGGCGTGGCGTTATAGTCGCTGACACATCAATAAACATGTATTGCCTGGGCCGGCCCTATCGCCGGCAAGCCAGCTCCCACAGGGAGTGGGTCTGCCCGCAATGACGCCAGCCAGCCACCCCAGAGGATCGGTTCATGAAGTTCGAAGGCACCCGCGACTACGTCGCCACAGATGACCTCAAGCTGGCGGTCAACGCGGCCATCACCCTGGAGCGCCCGTTGCTGGTCAAGGGCGAGCCGGGTACCGGCAAGACCATGCTCGCCGAACAGCTGGCCGCCTCCTTCGGCGCACGCCTGATCACCTGGCACATCAAGTCGACCACCAAGGCCCACCAGGGCCTGTATGAATACGACGCGGTCAGCCGCCTGCGCGATTCGCAGCTTGGCGTGGACAAGGTCCACGATGTGCGCAACTACCTGAAAAAAGGCAAGCTGTGGGAGGCCTTCGAGGCCGACGAGCGGGTAATCCTGCTGATCGACGAAATCGACAAGGCCGACATCGAGTTCCCCAACGACCTGTTGCAGGAACTCGACAAGATGGAGTTCTACGTCTACGAAATCGACGAGACCATCAAGGCCAAGCAGCGCCCGATCATCATCATCACCTCCAACAATGAAAAGGAGCTGCCTGACGCCTTCCTGCGCCGCTGCTTCTTCCATTACATCGCCTTCCCCGACCGCGCCACCCTGCAACAGATCGTCGATGTGCACTACCCCAACATCAGCCAGTCGCTGGTCAGCGAGGCACTGGACGTGTTCTTCGACGTGCGCAAGGTGCCGGGCCTGAAGAAAAAGCCTTCCACCTCCGAGCTGGTCGACTGGCTCAAGCTGCTGATGGCCGACAACATCGGCGAGGCGGTGCTGCGCGAACGCGACCCGACCAAGGCCATCCCGCCGCTGGCCGGTGCCCTGGTGAAGAACGAACAGGACGTGACGCTGCTCGAGCGCCTGGCCTTCATGAGCCGGCGCGGCAACCGCTGACGGGAGCCGGGCCATGTTGCTCAACCTGTTCAATGAAATGCGCGCGGCCAAGGTACCCGTATCGGTACGCGAACTGCTCGACCTGCACCATGCCCTGCAGAAGGGCGTGGTGTTCGCCGACATGGACGCCTTCTACTACCTGGCCCGCGCCATCCTGGTGAAGGACGAGCGGCACTTCGACAAGTTCGACCGCGCCTTTGCCGCCTACTTCAAGGGCCTGGAAAACCTCGACCGGCATATCGAGGCGTTGATCCCCGACGAGTGGCTGCGCAAGGAGTTCGAACGCTCGCTCACCGACGAGGAGCGCGCGCAGATCCAGTCCCTGGGCGGGCTGGACAAGCTGATCGAGGAATTCAAGAAGCGCCTCGAGGAGCAAAGGGAACGCCACGCCGGCGGCAACAAGTGGATCGGCACGGGCGGTACCAGCCCGTTCGGTTCCGGCGGTTTCAACCCCGAGGGCATCCGCGTCGGCGAGGCCGGCAAGCGCCAGGGCAAGGCGGTGAAGGTCTGGGACCAGCGCGAGTACAAGAACCTTGACGACCAGGTCGAGCTGGGCACTCGCAACATCAAGCTGGCCCTGCGCCGGCTGCGCAAGTTCGCCCGCGAAGGCGCCGCCGAGGAGCTGGACATCGACGGCACCATCGATCACACCGCCCGTGACGCCGGCCTGCTGAACATCCAGATGCGCCCCGAACGGCGCAACACGGTGAAGCTGCTGTTGCTGTTCGACATCGGCGGCTCGATGGACGCCCACGTCAAGGTCTGCGAGGAACTGTTCTCGGCCTGCAAGACCGAGTTCAAGCACCTGGAGTACTACTACTTCCACAACGTCGTCTACGAGTCGGTGTGGAAGAACAACCTGCGCCGCACCTCGGAGCGCTTTTCCACCTTCGACCTGCTGCACAAGTACGGCGACGACTACAAAGTGATCTTCGTCGGCGACGCGGCCATGGCACCCTACGAGATCACCCAGCCCGGCGGCAGCGTCGAGCACTGGAACGAAGAGGCCGGGTACGTGTGGATGCAGCGCTTCATGGAGAAATTCAGGAAGATTATCTGGATCAACCCGTATCCGAAGCAGGCCTGGGACTACACCGCCTCGACCCATCTGGTGCGGGACCTGATCGAGGACAAGATGTACCCGCTGACGCTGCAGGGGTTGGAAGACGGGATGCGTTACCTGTCCAAGTAATCTATTGACCGAACTGGCCTCATCGCGGGGCAAGCCCGCTCCCACCACTTGCGCATTTGCAGGTCTGGCGTGGGAGCGGGCTTGCCCCGCGATGGTGCCGGCAGACTCAACCCCAGCAGCGCAAGCATGCCTGCTGCTCGCGCCACGCCTCGTCCTGCACCACCGCCCTGAACCGTATCGTCGCGCCCGGCATGCACTGCGCCAATTGCGCCAGCGCCAGCGGTGTCAGCGCCCCCAGCCGTGGATACCCACCAATGGTCTGCCGGTCGTTGAGCAGGACGATCGGCTGCCCGTCCGGCGGCACCTGCACGGCGCCGAGCGGGATTCCCTCGGAGATCATCGGCGCGCCCTGGTAGACCAGTTGCGGCCCGAGCAGGCGAATGCCCATGCGGTCGGCACGGTTGTCCAGCGTCCAGTCACGGTTGAACGCCTCGAACAGGCTGGTGCCGCCGAAGTTACCGATCTGCGCGCCCATCACCAGATCCAATACCGGCTTCTCGGCATACACCGGCCGCAACGTTTCGGGCACATGGGAGCGGCGATTCGGCGCCCCGACTTGCCCCGCGATGGCTTCAGCCGCATGCAGTAACTCCCCTTTCACCAGCGCCCGGCCCTGGCCGTCAACCCCGCCCAGCGCTTCCCGAACCACCGTGGCACAACTCCCCAGCACCGACTCGCCCACGAACCCGCCAGGCGCGGCCAGATAAGCACGTACCCCTTGGCGAGGCTGACGCAGCGTCAGCTGCTGGCCCTTGCCGAGGTTGAAGCTGGTCCAGGGCGCCACGGCCTGCCCGTCGACTTGCGCATCCAGGTCGGCCCCGGCCAGCGCCAGCACGCAGTCCTGCTCGGCAACCACACTGAAGCCGCCAAGCGCAATCTCCACCACGGCGCTGTCCAGGGCATTGCCCAGCAGCCAGTTGGCCCAGCGCATCGCCACCCAGTCCAGCGCGCCGCCCTGGGTCACCCCCAGGTGACGCACGCCGAACCGCCCGGCGTCCTGCAATTGGCACAGCGCGGTGCTGGCCTCGATCCTCAACTCGCTCATGCCTGGGCCTCCAGCGGGCTGTCATCACCGCCCAGGTTGATGAACTCGGCGTGCCCGACCGCCACGAAACGCACCCGGTCGCCCGGTTGCAGCAGGCTGTAGCCATCCCTTTCACGATCGAACAGGCGCACCGGCGTGCGGCCGATCAGGTTCCAGCCGCCCGGCGACACCGCCGGATACGCGGCGGTCTGGCGTTCGGCGATGCCGACACTGCCCGCTGCCACACGCTTGCGCGGGGTGCTCAGGCGCGGTGTGGCCAGGCGCTCGTCGACCAGCCCCATGAAGCCGAAACCCGGAGCGAACCCCAGCGCGAACACCGGGTAATCACGGCCACAGTGCACCTCGATCACTTCGGCTTCGCTCAGTCCACTGCGCGCAGCCAGCACCGGCAACTCGGGACCGACGCTGGCGTGGTACCACACCGGGATCTCATGCCGCCGCCCGCTATTGCCGGCATCGGGCCGCAGGCCCTCCAGTGCGTGCAGGATGCGCTGGCGCCCTTCGCCCGGCGCCAGGTCGAACTGCACCATCAGCGTGGTGTAGGACGGTACCAGGTCGATCAACTGTTGGCCGAAAGCGTCCCGCAAGCGCTGGCTGGCGGCAAGGATCCACGGCATGTTGCCTTCATCGATGGCATCGAACAGCCGCACCATCAGGCTGTCGACGGCCACCACTTCGATTCGTGGGGTCATGCCTGCTCCAGCGCGTCGAGAGCCTGGCGGATCTGGCGTACCGCGGCCACGGAGCCATCGTTGTCGCCATGCACGCAAAGGGTGCTGGCGTTCAACCGCACTTCGCTGCCGTCGTCGGCCACCAGGGCCTCGCCCTTGGCCAGGCGCAAGGCCTGCTCGACCACCAGCGCCGGGTCATGGTGCACCGCGTCCGGCAGGCGTCGCGACATCAGGTGCCCGCTGGCGGTGTAGCCACGGTCGGCAAAGGCTTCGAACCACAATGGCACGCCGATCTCGTCGCCCAGGGCCTGGGCGGCACTGTCGTCGGCGGTGGCCATGAGCATCAGCGGCAGGCCGCTGTCGAACGCCGCCACGGCCTCGAGCACTGTACGCAGGATGGCCGGGTTGGCCATCATGTCGTTGTACAGCGCGCCATGGGGCTTGACGTAGGCCACCCGTGCGCCGAGCACCTTGCAGATGCCGTCCAGGGCACCGATCTGGTAGTGCAGCAGGTCGCGGATCTCGTCGCTGCTGCAGGCCATGGAGCGGCGGCCGAAGCCTGCCAGGTCCGGGTAGGCCGGGTGCGCGCCGATGGCCACCCGGTGCTCCAGGGCCAGGGCCACGGTGCGGCGCATGGTGCCGGGGTCGCCGGCGTGATAGCCGCAGGCGATATTGGCGCAGTCGATGAACGGCATGACCTTGGCATCCTGGCCCATGCGCCAGTTGCCGAAGCTCTCGCCCATGTCGCAATTGAGTAGCAGGCGTTTCACCTGGCGGACCTCCGTATCAATGTTCATGATGCCTACCTTAGCGTGCCTGGAGCGCTTTGCCGCGGGTTTCCGGCAGGCTCAGCGCGGCCACGATCACCACACCGTAGGACACCGCGGCGAAGGCACCAATCCCCAGGCCCAACGGTACTTTCTCGCCGAGCAGGCCGATCAGCAAAGGGAACATGGCCGCGATGACCTTGCCGATGTTGTAGCAGAAGCCTTGTCCCGATCCACGGATACGGGTGGGGAACAACTCGGTGAGGAACGAACCCATGCCGCTGAAGATGCCCGAGGCGAAAAAGCCCAGCGGGAAGCCCAGCCACAGCATCACGTTGTCGCTGACCGGTAGCTGCGTGTAGAGCAGGACGATGACGAACGAGCCCACGGCGAACAGGATGAAGTTCTTCCGGCGCCCCAGCAGGTCGCAGAGGTAGGCGCTGACCACATAGCCGATGTAGGAGCCGACGATGACCATCGCCAGGTAGCCGCCGGTACCCAGCACGCTCAGGCCGCGCTCGTTCTTGAGGAAGGTCGGCAGCCACGAGGTGATGGCGTAGTAGCCGCCCAGGGCACCAGTAGTCAGCAGCGAAGCGCGAATCGTGGTCCACAGCATGCCGGGTGCGAAGATCTCGTAGAAGTGTGAGGGCGCCGCGACCGTCTCGGCGGCCTTGGCCTCGCGGTAGACCTCCGGATCCTTGACCAGGCGCCGCACGAAGATCACGAAGATCGCTGGCAGCAGCCCGAGCAGGAACAGCGCGCGCCAGGCCTGCTCGGCCGGCAGCCAGGAGAACAGCAGCGCGTAGAGGATGGCGGTCAGGCCCCAGCCGATGGCCCAGCCCGACTGCACCATGCCTACCGCCTTGCCGCGATCCTGGGCGCGGATCACCTCGCCGATCAGCACCGCGCCGGCGGTCCATTCCCCGCCGAAACCGAAGCCCATCAGCGTGCGGGCGATCAGCAGCTGCTCATAGCTTTGCGCGAAGCCACAGAGGAAGGTGAAAAAAGCAAACCACAGCACCGTCAACTGCAGAGTGCGTACCCGGCCGATACGGTCGGAGAGGATGCCGGCAATCCAGCCGCCCAAGGCCGAAGCGATCAGTGTGCTGGTATGGATCAATCCGGCTTCGGCGGTGCTGATGCCCCACAGCATGATCAGTGTGGGGATGACGAAGCTCAGCATCTGGGTGTCCATGCCGTCCAGGCCGTAGCCGATCTTGCAGCTCCAGAAGGTGCGTCGTTGCTGGGAGTCGATGTCGCGGTACCAGGCGAAAGGGCCGCTCGAGGTTCGGGCGGGGGCCTGCTGCTGCACGCCGGTCGGGTTCATGGTTGCCTCGGCTTGTTGGTATTGTTCTATGGGCGACGTCGGGCGTCGCGGCCTGGACACCATGTTCAGAGGCCGCGCCCGGCACGTCCAACGAGAAAATCCGCCGGTCTGGAACAAGAAAAACTGATCATGAACCTTCGTTTCCTCGAAACCTTCGTCTGGGTCGCCCGGCTCAAGAGCTTCCGCCTTACCGCCGAGAAGCTGTTCACCACCCAGGCCTCGGTGTCCAGCCGCATCGCCGCGCTGGAGGCCGACCTGGGCGTGAAACTGCTGCTGCGCGATTCGCGCGGGGTCAGCCTGACCCCCGAGGGCGCCAAGGTGCTGGAATATGCCGAACGCATGCTCGACACCGCCAAGGCCATGAAGCAGTCGCTGGACAGCGACCGCGCCAAGACCGGGCGCATTCGCCTGGGGGTCATGGACACCGTCATCCATACCTGGATGAGCGCGCTGGTGGCAGAGCTGGGCGAGCGCTACCCGCAGGTGGAGATCGAGCTGGTGGCCGATACCGCGCTGAACCTGCGCGAACAGCTGCAAAAAGGCTTTCTCGACGTGATCCTGCAGACCGACCTGCTGCGCGAGCAGTCGATCCGCAGCCAGGACCTGGCGCGCTACCCGATGGGCTGGATCGTCGCCGCAGGCTCCCCGCACCACCGCACCTACGCCTCGCTGGCGGAGCTGGCCCGCGAACGCATCGTCACCTTCTCGAAAAATTCACGACCGCACCAGGAAGTGCTCAGCCTGTTGCAGTCAGCCGGGGCCGAGGCGCCACGCCTGAACTGCGTGAACTCGGTGGCGGCGATCACCCGCCTGCTGCGCGACGGTTTCGGCATCGGCGCGCTGCCACCGGCACTGGTCGATGGCGAACTGAGCCGGGGCGAGCTGGTGTTGCTGGACGGCTTGCAGCCACCGCCGAGCCTGGAGCTGGTGGTAGCCTGGCAGACCGGCGTGGCGTTGGTGGGCGAGATCGTCGATGTGTGCCGGCAAGTGCTGGAGCGCTATGCGCGGGATGTGGGCGGGCAACGGATCGTGCTGGTCTGAACGGTCGCCTTTGCCGACGATCAGGGCAGCAACAGCATCACCGCCAGCTTTCCTTCACCACTTTGCGCCGCCCACCGAGGATCACCCAGCCAATCACCAGCAACAGGCTCTCGACCACGAACGCCAGCACGAACCCGCTGCCGATCCCCCAACCGATCGCCTCGGGCACCAGCAGGATCTGGTAGCTGTAGCCCTTGAGCGTCTCCTCGCGCAATGTCGGCTCCGGCTGCACCAGCACATGCCAGGTGCGGCTCACCCACGAGCCCTGCAGGGCCTGCCATTCATGCTCCAGCGCCTGGTTGCGGATCAGCAGGCTTTCGATGCTGTTGGCATCGCTGTTGAACACCGGATCGTCGCTGCCGCGGTAATGCCGCACCAGCGCCTGCAGGTCGCCGTTGAAGAAGCGCTGCGCGGTCTGGCGGAAGCCGTCCAGGGCCTGGCGCGATTCGAGCAGGTGCGCCTCGACACGCTGGCTGTAGTCCTTGACCAGCCCGGGCACCTGGAGACCGGCCAGCAGGCCGAAGGTGAACAACAGCAAACGCAGGTAACTTCTGAACATGGAGCGTCCTTAGCTCTGGCCGTGGGCGACGCACTCGCCGTGGCGCCACAGCCCCCATTGACCCGGCTCGTAGCGGTTCCAGGTCTCGTTCTCGGTCAAGGCCTCGGTGGCGATCACCGTGACCACGTCGTTGGGGGTGGTTTGCGTGTGGAAGTCGACGATCAGGTCGACATCCTTCAGCCGCGCCGCGCCGAACGGTGCGCGGCGGGTGATGTGCACCAGTTTGGTCGAGCAGAAGCAGAACAGCCAGTCGCCGTCGCTGAGCAGGCAGTTGAACACGCCCTTGCCGCGGTACTCGGCGCAGGCTTCGACCAGCACCGGCAGCAACTGCTCGGCTTCCACCGGTTCGGGGAAGGCCTCGCGGATACGATTGAGCAAGTCGCAGAAGGCGGCCTCGCTGTCGGTATCGCCGATCGGTCGGTAGAACGTGCGCTGGCCGGCGAAGTCACCCAGCTGGCCGTTGTGCGCGAAGCACCAGTTGCGGCCCCACAGCTCGCGCACGAACGGGTGGGTGTTGGACAGGCAGACCTTGCCGACATTGGCCTGGCGGATATGGCCGATGACCACTTCGCTCTTGATCGGGTAGCGCTGCACCAGGTTGGCCACCTCGGACTCGCTGCTCGCCGCCGGGTCCTGGAACAGGCGCAGGCCGCGCCCCTCGTAGAAACCGATGCCCCAGCCATCGCGGTGCGGGCCGGTGCGCCCGCCGCGCTGCATCAGGCCGGTGAAGCTGAAGACGATATCGGTGGGGACATTGGCGCTCATGCCCAGCAGTTCGCACATGTTCGCGGCTCCTGGCTTACAGACGGGGTTCGACGCGGCCCTGCCCGGGGCCGGAGCGGCGCACGGGGGCCGGTGGCGGATCGTCGCGGTAGCGGTCGTGACGATTGGCGGCCAGGGAAGCGTCAGCCACGACCTCTTCCTCTTCCTTGGCCTGGCGCTGGGCGGCGGCCTCACGCTGGGCGCGGCGTTCGCGGGCACGCTTTTCCAGCGGCCAGCGGATCAGCACGAAGACAAAGTACAGGGCAAAGGCGATCATCCCGTACATGGCAAGGTCCGAGGCTGCGCGCCAGGCGTTGTTGCCGACCTTGAAGGCGAGGTCCAGCGCGGTGATGGCGATGGCCGGGGCGAAGCTTTCCTTGACCGGGTCGACGATGGTCGGGGCGAACAGCAGCACGGCGATGATCACCCGCAGCGGCTCGCGCAGCCAGCGCCACATCCAGCCGGTCAGCTTGAAACCCACCAGCAGGCAGCCCAGGGCGGCAACGGCGTACAGGCCCCAGGCCAGCGTATAGTCGTGTTCGGTCATGGTGTTGGTGCAAGCCAGGCAAAGAGACGCCTATGATAAACACTTTTACCGGCGCAGGCTGCCCCCGCACCGCAAGGGACCTGCAGCGGCCCTTCGCGGGGCAAGCCCGCTCCCACGTTCAGACCTCGATCAGGCGTGGGAGCGGGCTTGCCCCGCGATGGGGTCCACAATCGATGAGATCACCCATGCCCCTGACCCTTCCCGCCCCTATCGCCCGTCAAGCCGACGGCAACGACCCCTACGCCTGGCTGCAGGACCGCGACACGCCCGAGGTGCTGGCCTACCTGGCCGAGGAAAACGCCTACCAGGAAGCCTGCCTGGCCGGCCAGGCGCCGCTGCGCGAGCAACTGTTCGAAGAGATCAAGAGCCGCATCCTCGAGACCGACCTGTCGCTGCCCTCGCCCTGGGGCCCGTACCTCTACTACACCCGCACCACCGCCGGCGACGAGTACCCGCGCCACTACCGCTGCCCGCGCCCGGCTGACGACAGCAATACGGTGGATGAAAGCCGCGAGGAACTGCTGCTCGACCCCAATGCGCTGGCGAACGGCGGTTTCCTCTCCCTCGGCGCCTTCAGCATCAGCCCCGACCACCGGCTGCTGGCCTACAGCCTGGATACCAGCGGCGACGAGGTCTACACCCTGTACGTCAAGGACCTGGCCAGCGGCGCGCTGAGCGCCCTGCCCTTCGACGACTGCGACGGCAGCATGACCTGGGCCAACGACAGCCAGACGCTGTTCTTTGCCGAGCTCGACGACACCCACCGCCCCTGGCGCCTGCGTCGCCACACCCTGGGCGAGGCCGCGGCCACCACCGTATTCGAAGAGCCCGACGGACGTTTCTTCCTGCACTGCTACCGCGCCAGCTCCGAACGCCAACTGGTGCTGCTGCTCAACAGCAAGACCACCAGCGAAGCCTGGGTGCTCGATGCGGCCACGCCGCATGCCGACTTCACCTGCCTGGCGCCACGGGTCGAAGGCCATGAATACTTCCCCGACCATGGCCAGCTCGACGGTCAATGGCGCTGGTTCATCCGCAGCAACCAGGACGGTATCAACTTCGCCCTGTTCCATGCGCCGGCAGACAGCGTGCCGGCCCGTGCGCAATGGCAGGTGCTGGTGCCACACCGCGACGACATCATGCTCGAAGGCGTCAGCCTCAATGCCTCGGCGCTGTCCCTGAGCCTGCGCGAAGGCGGCCTGCCGATCATCGAAGTGCGCCCGCAAGGCCTGCCGGCCTACCGCGTCGAACTGCCGGATGCCGCCTACAGCCTCTACGTGCAGGACAGCCTGGAATTCGCCAGCTCGCGCATCCGCCTGCGCTACGAAGCCCTCA